>CANMKS010000001.1 GCA_947498645.1 uncultured Paracoccaceae bacterium
TTTTGCGAAAAGAGGAGCGTTGATCGCACCCACAGCCTGCTGCAAACTAAGTCATCAGTAAAGGCCTGGGTCATCTTAATAGAGAGGTTCGTACCTATTCGACAGGACCTTCCATCACAAAGCCGCCGTTTGTCCGCGGCGCAGCATCGGTCGATTTGGGCTCAGTGCCGTCATCTGACGCTTTCGGTCGGGCTTCGAGCCGCCATGATCGCCTCCAAGGTCGGCTAGGCGGACAAAGCGACCTTCCGCCTCAACCAGATAGATGACCGCTCCCAGCCCTAAACGGACATGTCCATTTAGAGCAAAGGACGCTAACCGGACCTTCACTGCGGGCGCAGCCGCGCCAACGACAACATCATAAGCTGTCATTTGAGCCGGTTGCCATGCACTTAAGGGCCGCTTCCTATGAATTCTAACCAATGGATTTTGTCGCAAGGCTCCATCGCATAAACCGCACACTCAGCTTATCGTTGCCTGTATTTTTAAGCTCCCTTTCGGCGGGCTGGACAACAGAATATTGGAGACATCTTCCAGAGGCATGCGATGCGACACGACGCGGCTGATATCTGGACCGAAAGCGGCAATCGTTTCGAGTGCTTGCGGGATGTTGTGGTTCAACGAATGAGAGCCGGCGAATGTCAATTGACGGCGGAACACCTCGAACGGGGACATCTCGATGCGTGCGTCAGATGGGCAGACGCCGAAGAACAGGCCTTTCGCGCCATTGGCCATGTAGTTTACCAGATTGCCCGCGACCGCAGGAACGCCGGTGGCATCCACGACCAGATCAACCCCGTGGTGCAGGGCCGCCAATTGAGAGGATCCAGAGGTCACGAAATTAAAACCAAAACTTGCCGCCAGTTCCAGTCGAGTATCATCAATATCGGTGAACACAATGTCAGGCACATTGCGGGCGCTCAACGCCATGGCCAACAGTAAGCCCATAGGACCGGCCCCGAAAATCAGTGCATTGTCCGTTATTGGGGAACGCACGGCATCAAGCCCATTCAGGACGCATCCCATCGGTTCGCACAAGGCGGCTATGCTGAAGTCCATGTCCCCGATCCGGTGAAGCGCGGATGCTTTGACCCGACTGAACTCGGCAAAGCCTCCGTTTTCGGTTACGCCATATGCGCCGAGGGAGTCGCACAAATGAGCCCAGCCGCGCAGGCAGGCGCGGCACGTGCCACATTCGAGGTTTGGGTCAACAACGACCCGGTCCCCAACGGCAAAACCTGTGACGCCGGGCCCGACATCAGCCACCACGCCTGCGTATTCGTGACCCGGAACCACGGGAAATGCGGACGTTCCGTAATTGGCCTTCAGCACTTCGAAATCTGTGTGGCAGAGTCCGCTGGATTTGACTGCGATCACCACTTCGCCGTTGCCCGCAACGGGATCGGGAAGGCTTGCGCAGGTGACTTCACCACGAGCGGGAAAAATTATTCCTTTCATAGCCGCGTCCTTTTCAGTGATAACCGTACAAATACTTGTTCAAAGAAGCGCTCAAACCATCCGCACAAATTTTCTGCAACCAGCCCTCAAAGGCATCAGCGAAACGTGGTTCATCGATTAGATTTCCGCATAATTTGTGTTGTCCCAGCCACGCGCAGGGTTGGTCGCTGGCAGCTTTCGCAACCTTGATCAGGGCGAGCGGTCATAGCTTGAGCATAGGATCGAATCAGGCAGGTCGCGCAGTGTGGCGTTGGATAATTTCATCGCGTGGGTTTTCGGTCTGACGATGGCGGGCAGCCAAAGCCACATGCCGCGTAGTATCTTGAAACCGCTTTGCACACATGAGTGTCCAGAAGCGTGCGGATGTCGCCGGAGGTTTCGTCAAATTCAAGTCCGCCGAAGACCTGCGTGACAAGCCCATTGGGGACGTCTGCTGCGACAAGATTGTTGAGAAGTCGATCAACGGCGTCGCGAACGGGCGCTTCTTGCCAATAATAACGAATCCGATCGCTAAAGCTGAAATGCCGTTGCAAGGCGATGTCCGCTGGTGTTCCAGCATAGTAGCCGTCCCAATGCGCGGGCGCATTGTTCATTGCTTCGTCGAGCACGCCGATGATCCCAGATACCGTCTTTGGACAAACCCTGTCCTCGATTGCAGCCAATGCAAAAACCGCCTCGCGAAACCGGAAAGTCAGTTCCGGTCCGACCTTGAGGAAGAAGACGTGACGCTCGACAAGTTGGGCGAGGCTAGATGTAGGCTGATAATCAGTTGAATGACCTTCGAAGGTCAAACGCGGGTGCCGGTTAATCGCTGCGACAAGATCAACTGCCGCGGCAGGATCGAACTGACGAACAGAGCTGTGGCTGAAATCTACCCCGGGCTGTGTCACAACTGAGACGACGCGCTCCCACGCACCTTCTAAGCCTTCTTTGCGGAAGGCGGATTCATGCGTTTGGATGGTCTCATTCAACCGTTCTGGTGTCGTGATTTGGAGATCCTGCATATCGTCGGTCTCGCCCCCAGGTACGGGAACTTCGGATCCGATAACGTAAATCAATTTTGACGGATCTGGCGCATAGTCTTCCGCAATTCTGCACAGGCGAGCGGCTCTTTGCGCGATGTCCGAAAAGCTCGGGCGCGGTTCGCCGCCGCAGGCCATACTTGCGTCTAGATGTATCTTCTGAAAACCCGCTTCGACATAGCTGCGCACCAACGTCTCGGCTTTGCGCATCGCAGCGGCGACCGGTTCATCACGCCAGGGGTTCGGGCCAAGGTGATCGCCACCCAAAAGCAATTGATCCGTCTCGACCCCAGCATGGCTTGCCAACCGCGCGACCCAAGACGCAAAGTCGGCGGGTTTCATGCCGGTATATCCACCTTCATGATTGACTTGATTACAGGTGGCCTCAATCAGAACGGGCAGGTCATTTTCGGCCACGAAACCAAGCGTCGCCTCCAAGACGTGCTGATTTGCGGTGCAGAAGCTCGGCAAGCCGATACTCTCTCCGTTCTTATTGCGTTCAATAAGCCCGTGGACATTCATGCGCTCAACCCCCGGCGATGTTTCGTTGGTCTTCGTGTTCTTTGACGAAACGAACAAGCGTCTCGAGGCTCGATGCGCCTTCCATAGGACCTCGATGCTGAACGGCACACGCACCGGCTGCTGAGGCAAGGGAAACGGCTTTGTCGATGTCCAACCCTTGAAGCCAAAGCGCAATGAACGCGCCGCCAAAACAATCACCTGCGCCGGTTGGGTCGATTTCAGTCACCGAATAAGCGGGGATGAAACGGTCGCCGCTCGCGTCATAAATGCGGACGCCGCCCGACCCCATTTTGTGAACAACATACTGAAGCCCAAGCGCCAGAAGCTCTTTCGCGGCAATCGCTGGATCGGTCGCGTCGGTGAGGAGCGTTAGTTCTTCTCCGCTTGGAAGGAACACATCCGTGAGGGACAGGACATCGGCCATGGCGTCCCGTAGTCCGGGCGCGCTCAGAATTTCCTTTCTCAAGTTTGGATCGAAGGAAATTGTCCCGTCATTGTTTTTGACTTTGCGGGCGGCCTCAAGGTTCAGCGCCACAAATTCGGGGCTGGATAGCGAAGACCCCATGACGTGGAGGTGATCTGCGGCATCGAGAACCTTCGCCACTTCGGGCGTTCTTGGGATCGTCCCGCAAGCACTGTGTTTTATGTTGTAAACAAAATCGCGGGACCCATCCGCATGATACCGTACGAAAGCACTGCCTGTGGGGCGATCCGGGTCAATTGAGACCCCCGATATGTCCACACCATCCAAAGAAAGCCGGTTGAGATTGATTATGCCAAAGTCATCGTCTCCAACTGCCGAGACTATGCCGCAAGGCTGACCGAGCCGTGCGACCTGATCGATGAAAATTGCAGGTGCACCGGACGGGAAAGGGCCGGTAAGCCCAATTGCTTCAAGAAAACCATCGCCGATGCTGTCGGCCATGATTTCAACCAAAACTTCGCCAATAACCACGACTTTCTTCATGCGGTTAGCCTCTGGCAGGTACACTTAAAAAGTGCAGGTCGCACGCGTGGGCACGTCAGCTCATCCATTGGCCACCGTCCACGTTGTAGCACTGCGAGACGATGTAATTGGCATCATCTGAAGCGAGGAACACGGCCATCCCGGTCAGGTCATCTGGTGTCGCGAAACGGCCATAAGGCACGCTTGCTGCGACCTCAGCTTTCTTCTGTCCAGGCTTCTTATTCTCCAACTTGGCGAACATTGCATCAACATGGGTCCAGTGTTCGCCGTCAACGACGCCGGGGGCAATTGCGTTCACATTGATACCATGCCCTATGAGGTTCAGACCTGCGGATTGGGTCAGTGAAATCACGGCAGCTTTGGTCGAGCAGTAAACCGCCACAAGTGACTCGCCGCGCCGACCGGCCTGTGAAGCCATATTGATAATTTTCCCACCTTTGCCGCGTGAGATCATGTGGCGGGCGACCGCCTGCATCGTGAACATCGTCCCCGCAACATTTACGGCGTACAGCCGATCGAAGCTGTCCCGCGTGATATCGGCGATTGGCGCCGCATCAAAAAGTGCTGCGTTGTTGATGAGAATGTCGATACCGCCGATGGCGTCCACAGCACCGGCTACGCAAGCGTCGATGCTATTCTGATCGGTCACATCAATGTGCAGCGCGATTGCCGCGTCTCCGATTTCAGACGCTGTATTCTGTGCAGCATCAAGATCAATATCGGTTATGGCGACGCGGGCGCCTTCCCGAACAAAGCGCTCAGCGAAGCCACGGCCAATGCCACGCGCCGAGCCGGTAATGAGTGCGGTCTTTCCCGCAAGTCGTTGTGTGTTTGTCATTGGTCTTCAAATTCGTCCCTTGAGGGTGTTATCGCGTGGTGTATCCGCCGTCGATCACCAGAATGTCGCCCGTTACGTAGCTTGACGCAGGAGAGGCGAGGAAAAGCGCGGCCATCGCCACCTCTTCTGGCTGTCCGACACGCTGCATCGGCGTCATATCTCTCCAGATCGGGAACCACTCGGGGTTGTCGATGCCGCCTTGGGACATGTCAGTCTGAATGTAACCGGGCGCGATGGCATTGACGCGGATATTGTCCAAGGCAAGTTCGCTGGCGAGACTCTTGGTCATCATGTGAACAGCAGCCTTCGAGCTGTTGTAGGCGACCTGGTTTTGCGGGATGTTCGAGGCGATGCCGGACATGGACCCGACATTGACAATTGCCCCGCCGCCCTGCGCCCGCATAGCTGGAATAGCTGCGCGACAGCAACGAAAGACCGCATCAACATTAAGCGACATCACACGCTGCCAATCCTCGTCCGAGAATTCTGCTGAATCACCGTGGATAGCGACGCCGGCATTATTGATGAGAATGTCTAGCCGTCCCGACTTTTCAAGGACATCGGCAATGATTGCCCCCGGTGCTCCAAGGTCGGTTAGGTCAGCGGCAATAAATGTGGCGTCGTAACCCAATGCGCCAAGCGTCTTTCCTACCTCTTCGCTATCGTTGCGCGAGCTGATAAACAGCCGTGCCCCGGCGTCTCCGAGTGCTCTGGCAGTGGCCAGGCCGATACCGCGGGTACCACCCGTAATAAGAGCAACTTTGCCATCAAGCTTGAAGCGGTTCAGTAAATTCTCGTTTTCCGGCATTGATAACTCCAACTCTGTCCTAAAGTGTTCTTTGGCGTAGAACGGTTTCTAGTGTTTCAGATGTCGCATCCATGCGGCAATATCGTAAGGTCGCGCACCACAACCCCTGGCGGGCGGGTCACCATAAACATCACTGCATCGGCGACCTCTTTGGCCCCCATCAGCGCCTTTGCGGCCAGCGCCTCGTCCATTTTCGCTTTCGGCCAGTCATCAAGCAGCGGCGATATCACCGGGCCGGGCAAGACCGCCCCCATGCGAATATTGTGTTTGATCAACTGGCGTCTGGTCGCGTGCAAGAACGTTTGCACTGCATATTTCGAGGCGGAGTAGATTGGCTCCCACACAACTGGTGTCACTGCTGCAACCGAGCTTGTGAATATGATATCGCCGCGTTTCTGGGCAATCATATGAGGCAACACCGCGTGAACAGATCGGAACACCGCATTGGTGTTTAGATTAAGCACCCTGTCCCAGTCGTCGGGATCTCCGTCGGCTACGGCACCCCCGATGTACGCACCTGCATTGGCATGAAAAATGTCCAGCCCCCCGACAAGGCCAAGAATTTTGGGCAGCATTGCCGTGACCACAGGGCCGTCAAGAAGATCGACGACCAGAGGATGCGCTTTGTCGCCTAGGTCTGAACAGACACGTGCCAACCCCTCCTCTGATCGGTCGATCAGCACCACGTCAGCACCTGCCGCGATCATCGTGCGTGCGCACTCCAGTCCGATCCCAGAGGCGGCACCTGTAATCGCGGCAGTTTTTCCAGAAAGCTGTTGGGTCATGGTGCTCATCCTTTGGTATTACGCGCGGCCATGGCTGGCACGTGAGCGTCGGGCGATTGAGTCCACGATGACCGCAAAGGCAAGAACACCGCCGGTAATCATGAAGCGAAGCGAGGAACTCAGGTTGAGAAGCGTCAAACCGTTCGAGATGGCCATGATGACCAGAACACCCAGAAGCGCTGACCATGCTGAACCACGACCTCCAAAGAGAGAGGTGCCACCAATGACCGCTGCTGCGATTGCATTAAGATTGACGTCGCCAGTCCCTGCCTGAATGCTTGCTGAGGCCAGTCTCGCCGACGAGAAAACACCACCAAGCGCTGCAAAGGTTGAACACAGCACGAAGGCCGACATTCGGATCGAATCCACATTAATCCCGGATCGCCTGGCCGCTTCAGCGTTACCACCGATAGCGAACATTGAGCGACCCCACTTTGTGCGTGTCAGCGCGTACTCAGCACACACAACAACAAGCGTGAATATGGCAAACATCCACGGCACACCTCGACCCTGTTCGAGGTAGTAAACGGCAAAGACCAAAACGGCAGTGATGATCAAAGCCTTAATAACAGTGACGCTTAGATTTGCGGAAGAAAGGTTCGCTTCATTGCGACGTTTCGCAGCAACAATTCCGCCATAGATGAGCAGGAGTCCCGGCAGGATTGCCAGAGTATAGGACAGCCATGCAGGCAAGATCATAAGCTGACCAAACCGCACGAGCGGAGATGTGAACGGCAGGTTAATTGAACCCGTTGGTCCGAGGATGTAGAGTTGCAAGCCCAATAGAGTGAGGAGCCCGGCTAGGGTTGCCACGAAGCTTGGCATTTCAAAACGATTGCGCAGAAGGCCGAAAAGTAGGCCTACGAACGCGCCAGCGGCCATTGCCCCCAGTATCGCCAAGGGAAGCGGTAGACCTGTTTTCACCCAAAGTACGCCGATCATCGCGGAAGCGAGTCCACTCATTGATCCAACTGAGAGATCGATTTCTCCGAGCAGCAACACAAATATGATGCCAAGCGCGATGAACCCGACAGCGGACGCATCGAAAAGAAGATTGGCGAGGTTGTTCGGCGCGAGAAAGACCGGGTTAAGCGAAGTAAAAACGACCGAGATAAGAACGAGGCCAGCAAGAACTGGAAGCATCCCTAAATCCCCAGACCTTGTCCGGTCTATAAACTCTCGGATTGCGCCGGAAATTCCCTCGTCGTGACGTACACGCGTATCTGCGCGATCAAGTTGTTGGCTATTGTTGCCGTCGGTCATTTTCAGTCCTTCGCTCAATCTGTCGTCGTTTCGAGTTTGCGTGCCTCGCGCCGGGAAACAGAGTTGTCAGAGGCGCCGGTGATCGCAGAGACAAGTTCCTCATGCGAATTCTCGGTCGTAAACACGCCATTGTTTCGGCCAAGACGCAGCACAACAATTCGGTCAGCGACTGCGCGTACGTCTTCCATGTTATGGGAAATCAGGATCACCCCGTGTCCTCGGCCACTTACCCGCTCAATAAGGTTCAGAACCTCCGCGGTTTGGGCGACACCAAGAGCTGCGGTCGGCTCGTCGAGCATGATTATTTCGGGTTCCATGACAAGCGAACGCGCAATCGCAACTGTTTGACGCTGCCCGCCGGAAAGTGATGCGATGGGCTCGCGGACCGACGGGATGCGGGCCGCCAGTTCTTGGAGCAACTTCCACGCGCGGACTTCCATTTCCACTTCGTTCAGCCGCCATGGTGAAATCTCTTGACCAAGGAACAGATTTGCAACGACATCCAGATTCTCACAAAGTGCAAGATCTTGAAAAACCGTCGCAATTCCCATTTCAAGCGCTTTGCGGGGGTTGTCGAACGTAACTTCTTCACCGAGATATTCGATCGTGCCGGACGTCGGTTGATGCACCCCGGCAAGCACTTTAACCAGTGTCGTCTTGCCCGCGCCATTGTCTCCGACCAGAGCGACGACCTCGCCAGCGTGGACTTCCAGCTCAATGTCGCCCAGGGCTGTGACAGCGCCGAATTGTTTGGAAACTCCACTCATTTTCAAGAGTAAGTCCCCGTGTTTTCGTGTTGTTTGTGTCTGTGTCATACGGTGGTCCCCTCTGGTTTGGTCTGGTGCTGGCGGCACATTCGCCCGCCAGCATCCCTTTTTCGCGGCGTCGGAGGGAGGACCGACGCCGTGTTCTCGATCACTCGATGCCGAGTTCAGCACAATATGCTGCAAAATCATCGGTACAAAGCTGCTCTGCAGTCACGATGCCTGTGTCGATCACGATTTCCTTGAGGTTGCCACGTGTCACGACGGCCGGCACGAAGAGTTGCGACGGTGCATCGTAAAGCGTTGTTGTGGCTTCAGGAGTGCCACCGTTCAAGAATGTGAATGCGATATTGGCCGCAGCCGCGCCCACAATCTCGCTAGGCTTGGAGATCGTATTGAACTGATCGCCGGCGATGATGAGCTGAAGTGCAGCTATCTCGGCGTCGTTGCCAGTGACTGGTGGGATTGGATCAACGCCAGCCGCCTTCAAAGCCGCAACTGAACCGCCTCCGGTGCCATCATTGGCCGCAACCACACCTACGATTTGGTCTCCAAATCGCGTAATCTGGCCCGCAACCCATTCTTGTGCTTTTGGCGGCGCCCAGCCCGGCGTGTCAAACTCAGCAAGATGCTCATATTCAGACTCTTCAACCGCTCTGCGCGAGCCATCAGCGATCAAGCCGGCGGCTGCATCGGTTGGAGATCCATTAACTTGAAGAATGCCGACGCCTTCGGGTGAGACACCCGTAATACGCAGATGCTCAATGAGGCTTTGCGCGATGGCATAACCAATCCCTTCATTGTCAAAGGAGACATAGAAGTCTGGAGCGCGATCGGGGATTGGCCGGTCATAGGCCACAATTTTGATACCTTGTGCTTGTCCCAACTCGACCATGGCAGCTGCTGCGCCCGAATCCACGGGATCAAGCACGACAACGGTTGCGCCTTGCGCAATCACTGAGTTGAACTGCTGCTGCTGTAGCGCGACGTCGTTATTGCCATTTTGATAAATGGCTGTGCAATCCGGGCAGATCTTTTTCAATTCCGCCTGGAAGCCGGGCCAATCATGCTCGTCGTAGCGGGTCGAGCCTTGATCAGGCATCAAGAACGCGACGGTTCCTGTTGTTTGAGCATAGCTTGCGGTGCTGCTTAGAAAGAGCGCCGTAAGCGTCGCGGCAACTGTTGTTAACTTAAGTTTCATTGGAGTCTCCTCTGTTGGTTTCTCTCTTGGTTGACCGGCTTTGTTCTGTAAGCCGGCGGCAGGGTACCGCCCCGCTGGAAGAGCCCAGCAGGTTGCAGATACATTCTTTGTCAATAGTAGCGGACGTTCCTGTCGGGACTGCCCTTTCCTAGCGCGGCGTTTACGCCGCTTGGATACTTCGATCTGGGTCGAAGTTCGTGGTCGCATGGTCAAGCATTCGGGATCGGAATCGCGAAGGTGACATCCCTTTCTGTGCTGCAAATTGACGATTGAAGTTCGACAGGTTGTTAAACCCACATCCAAAGCAGATATCGGTGATCTTCTCGCCATGATCAGAGACGAGCATTTGACAGGCCAGACCGATGCGCAGTCGATTGACATAGCGCACAAGGGACATGCCTGTGTGCTTCCGGAAGCTGCGTGAAAAGGTTGATCGACTTATGCCAGCGATCTCGGCCAAGTCACCTTCGTTAAATGGTTCAGTCAGGTTAGCGTCAATGAAAGCTAGGGCCCTGTTCAGCCCAGTGGACATGTAGCCCGAAGGGTCAGGCAGGTACTCAGTACCGGTCAGTTGATGAGTTTGGCTGTCCTGACTAAGAGCACCAACTATCCCAATGAAAAGTTCGATCCGGCGGATACCATGCGCATGCATCAGTTCGGCCAAATTTGGTGCTACGACTTCAGATGTGGCATTCGAAAACAACAGGCCACTGCGGCTTTTGTCCAGCATTTCTGAAAGGCATTGAAGCTCGGGAAGGATGCCCATCGCGCCACGGATGGCCTCATCCGTGAATTGTATTCCCCGATTGCGCAACGGAACTATTTCGTCGGCCTCAACATCACTTACCCAATTGTGCGGCAAATTCGGGCCGGTCAGCACAAGATTGCCAGGTTCAAACGTGCCGATAAAGTCGCCAACGAAGTAACGCCCCGTCGTCGCAACGACGTGATGCAGCTCATACTCAGGGTGAAAATGCCAGCGCACCGTTGAAAACGGATAGCCGTGTTCATAAGCTCTAAATGTCTCACCGCGCCCTATTTGGACAACTTCTAGATCCGGTTGCATCATTCTCTCCCCCTTTCTATCAAACCGCTCCTCGCAGTTCGATTGAGTAGCACATCGGCTGCTTCTCCACTTTGACGTTAGCGACCTGTATTCTGGCAGACTACAGCAGAACAGGGGTTAAACTGGTACTTTTTTGCTGTTGTGATTTCTTTTTTGTTTGTTTTGTACAATTTAGCTGTACCGGTAATCTTTTCAACGGGCACGAAAATGACTTGAACGAGCGACTTTAGCCTACATTTCGAGTAAATCCGAAGGTGCCATACGATCAAAACGAAAGACTCGAACGGGGAAACGAGTCATGACTTCAGCTGTCAGCACTTCGTTTTCGAGATTAGGTTCAACGACTTGTCAACGCGTCAAAGCGGAGAGATTGCTGCCTGTGTACCGCTGCGTGCGGCAATTCGCTGAGCGACGTTTTTCAGGCCACCCGCTTTTGGAATGTTGAAGTTCGGGACCTCCAAACTTTGAAGGGACAGCATGATGTACCGTGAACCGGTTTAGGGATGCCACAGCGCAATATTCGATAAACTATTGAAAGGCAGGTTAGTGCTTTCCGCGTAACTTCACAAAGATCGCTAACTGCGCAGAGCCGCCATCGGTTCATCACGCAGCATCGGTCACATAGGGCTCCTTACCGACATCTGATGGTTTTGGTCGGATGACCTGATCCAGCCCGAACCGGACATTCCATCTGCGGGCGGGACTGGCTGGTCAGCGGACGGAGCGGCAATTCGGCAAACCTAAAGCAATGTCAGCTTTTTGCCCTGATCGATGTAGTTGTTGGCCTTCTCCGCTGGTTCAAACGAGTCGCTTATTGATCAGCAACCAAAGGTCGCGGCTTCTTGAGCGTCTTCCAAAGCCAAAACAACATTAATAGAATGATTGTCAGTTCAGGTAGTGACAAGATACCGGAATTTTGCACTGCTTCTGGAAAGGCAGAGGCACCCGGTCCTGTGAATGCTGATCCGGCTGCGATAATAAAGCCGATGCACATTCGTATAAGGTGCTGGGAAATCCGGTGTCTTTTCGAGATTTGTGTTCCAAGAATTAGCTTCAAGTCACCCACAAATGCGATAACCGCCATTCCGAACAAGAAAAAGTAATCCTCTGCCGCAAAACCGTACAAGCGCGAGTTGGGCTGCGTTGTCGCGTACCAGCCCCCGGCGAAAAGGCCAATTGCGTTAAGCGCATTCAATACCGCGACACCAATGAACAGTCTTCGGGCGCCGCTTGTCCGAATACGTATCGCCAATACGCCACTGGCTACCAATGTTGTCCCGAGGATTCCCGCATGAAAGGTGATCCAAAAGGTTTCGAACTTCAGCGCGCCAAGGATCGCACCTAGCACTGACGCCAAGCCCATACTGAAAACGAAGATGCGGCCTGCGCTTATGTGGACTTTGCGCCCCTTTCTTGACCCTAGAGCGATGGCGCCCACAACAACGGCCAATGTGCCGAGCAGTACATGAGCGAGCAATGTTGTTACATCTAGAGAGGGCATGGCGTATCCTGATTGTGTGATGGTTTCTTTCTGATATGCATGCTCAATTAGTGACCTGTCGTCCGTGCATGACGGCGAGGACATTTTATCTCTCTGACTATTGAGTGCGTTGCTGAAGTGGTGGAATCCAGCGTACTAAAAAGCATGGAAAACGCGGCCATCTTAACCCTTGCAGGATTTTGTCTTGGCATTGCGCTGACCGGGCTCTTCGCTGTTGTGTTGCGGAAAGGCGGCGACCGCGAACGGCTCTGCCTCGGGATAGTTTATTTCACATTCATTGGATTGATCGCGCTTCCGCTAGTCACAACTTTCGCTGAATTTGCGTTATTAGATTATATGCCGGCGTTGCTGGTCATGCTGCTTGCACTGCCACCGGCCTTTTATCACTACATTTTGGTTAAAACTGCCTCGCCGGCCGCTTCGCATTTTCCGTGGCGTGACACTGCAATGCCTATCGCAGGCACGGTGGTCTGTTTTGGTTTTTGGATTCTACCCGCGCAGGCCAAGGAAGTTATGTTCATTTCCGGCGATCTGCCACCAGGGTTGTTGCCAGCCGTATTAGCCCTTTTGACATTCGCGCTTCTGACCCTTTGGCTGTTGGCATCGTTTGCTTATCTTGTCGGAACACTCCGACACCTTACCGCTTTTCGCGCGCATAACCGGCAGCTTTATTCGGACGCCGAAGAACGGGATATGCGTTGGGTGAATGTGGTGATAGCAGTGTTGGTCTTGATCTGGGCGACCGGGGCAATTTCCTTGGCAAGCGAAAATTATTCAGACGGCTCCATGTTCGCTGAGGAACTTTTTCTAGCGCTGATTGCCGGTGGTTTGTTGGTTATGAATGTCTTCGCGCCAATCGGGACACCTGAAGAGGTTTCATCGGATGACGAGGACGGGCCAGACATCAAGTACGCGCGGTCTGCGTTGTCGAGTGACTACGCGGCAAAACTGGCCGAACGGCTTGAAACGGCAATGCGGAACGAAAAGATTTATCTGGACCCAAGCCTGTCACTACAGAAATTGTCGAGACATATTGGCGCGCGGCCAAATCAAGTTTCCCAAACTTTGAACCAAGAGATTGGCGCAAATTTTTTTGACTACGTTTCGCGATGGAGAATTGAAGCGTCGAAGCCCTTAATCACCGCGGGCGATGCATCCGTGCTGGACGTGGCACTGGAAGTTGGTTTCAATTCCCGCTCAGCGTTTTACAATGCTTTCAAACGTGAAACGGGCATGACACCGAAGGGGTATCGAGGCCTGCAACGAGGCGCTGGTTAAAAGCGGACATTTGTGCATTGTGCTGCATCGGATCGTTTGGGCTCCAAGCCGCCGTTCGATCAGTTGCAGCATCTTGCCGCCACGCCAGCTTAGCTCAGATGAAACGGCCCTTACCGGACACTCACCAATTGATCGCCATGCTGCGGTGTGGCCCGTCAGACCGGCCATTCGCTGCGTGTGCACGAATGACCGCTTTGTGAAGAGCTCGACGTCATTCTGCTGCAATAGGTTTGGCAATCTGCGAGTCAGGGAGGTTAGCACTGCGAACCGCTTCCTTAAACAGAGACTTATGGCACCCGGTCCATGGCCTGCCTGACGCCATCCTGAACACAAAGTCCTCCTCATCCTTGCCCTCTGCCTGATCAAGGAAGAAGGACATGCCTTCATTGGGTAGGCAGACAAAGCGACCTCGGCAACTCTTCATTGGTCCAACGTAGATCCCGAAGAAATGCCCGCCAACATCGCGCACTCTGAGCTGCGCCAGTTCTGAAACTCTACAACCCGTATAGAGTGCGCCGGTTACAAGTTGAGCCAAATCAGGTCGGCACTCTGAGATCAGTCGTTTCGCTTGTTTTCTGGTTAGAAAGTATTGCCGCGGAACGTCGGCGTGCGGCACACGACGGAGTAGTCTCCAGGATCGGTCAGATTCAATTTCCCCGTTTTCCCAAGCCATCCGAAATGTGCCCCTAAGAATGCTGATCAGAGTGTTGAGTGTTTTCTTCCGCTTCCTCAGTCGCTCATGATCCATCGTTTCAAGCGGAACACGCTTTCCGAGCAGCTGCCGCCCATACTTTGGCGGAGACTCTAGGATGTCGATGCAGAACTGAGTGAATTGGCGGGAGGTGAATTCTTCGAGAGGGGTGTCTCCCAATCGGGGAATGATGTGATGATTGATCAGTGAAAGTGTTGTTTCAAAATAGTTTACCGATGCTGCGACACGCTTCCACTCAACGTAGTCTTTCAGTGCATCACCGATTGTGAAATTTTCCGCGGTCTTTGTGTATCTCAGATGTCTATTCGCACCCTTTTCATACGGTACTGCTGCCGCAGCTACGATTTCAGGTTGCGAAAACCAGATATTGGCCAATCGCTCAGCTTCGGTAAAATCAACACCGCCTTCATGGAAAGCGCCGACGGGGGCGAGTTGGGTCTGTTTGTAGGTTCCATTGTTCAACCGCACTCGCGCAACCCAGCATGTGGGCTTCGATGCGTTTCTTCTGACGCCTATGTGACGGCAGAATTTCACGATGTTCCAATAGGGGTAATTTCTTACGGCCAAGGCACTGACAACTGATAGGTCGTTGAGGTTTAAGGCAGGCTTCATTGCGTTCTCCAGATTAGGAGACAAACCCTACATTGGAAGATTCAGCCTGCAATCATCTCAATGCCACAGGGTCGGGAATAGACCTTGGCTCGGCCAATGCCGATAGCGCCTTACTGAGGCCCATTCTCAACAATCATCAATGCATCATCTGATAACGGCCTCTGCAACTTGAGCGCCTCATCTGTCGGCGCACTCAGCCAAGTCTCAACATTCGTCTTGTCAGTCAAAATGACCGGCATCGCCTTTGGATGAACTTCGCCCACAGTCTCATTCGCATCGGTCGTCAGAAAGCTGAACAGCTCGTTGGTTGTCTCGCCCTCTTTGAGCTTCCGCACTGACGTCCACTGCGTCCAGATCCCGGCAAAGAAGGCCAAAGGCTGCTCTTCATTCAAAGCGAACCACACAGGGGCTTTGTCCTTCCCCGGTCGAGTGTCGTACTCAGAGAAGGCCGTGAACGGAACCACACACCGGTTCTGGATGCCCAACCAGCGTCGCCAGTGAGGTGAGGCAGTGTTGCGCACATTGGTAACCCCGCGCTCTACTTTCTTGCCCTTCATCGCAAAAGCCGGTGGCGGCATGCCCCACCGCATCATGGTCAGCTCTTGTCCCTGATCGGAATTGCGCACCACGGGAGCCATTTGGTCGGGATAGATGCCTGGGAGTGCGGGCAGGTTTCCCGTCGTGTCCTCAATGCCGTTGAACAACTGGCGAATGGCGTCTTGCGCCCTTGTCATGGAGTAGAGGTTACACACGCCTAAAAAATCCACTGATGACCACTGCGCCTCTTGCGCTGGAGACGAGTATGAAGGGCATAGCGTGCCATCTGCAAGAGTGAGGTCATGGAAGTGTGCCAGGAAGCGCTTGGCACATTCTACGTCCAGCAGGTGAACGGCAGCAGCATCACCGCCCATACTTGGCGCTGGATGAACGGCATACTGACCAGAACCGACTTCATTGGATAACCACCAGTGGATCTCATCGAGGCGCATCCCAAAGCCGCGCGGTGGAACGCGCAGCTTCACACGCACCGGGAAGGCGGCATCATCTGTCTTTGCGGTGGGTGTCGAACGTCTGACCATCACGAGAACATTTCAAGAACGCTCAAGTGGCGCAAGCTGTTCTTTGAGTAAACGTCAATTGGCGGCAACGGCAGCATTCAATTCGAGCAGTGTTCGTGCCCTGATCATGTGCGCACAGAGAACGCTGGCAGTCCCCGATCCCCAGAGCGGTCGTTGGTCCTCAGCGCAGCAACCTGTCGAGATCGATTCTCTAAATGATCAAACGTTCATCTAGACTAAACCACTACCGGCTGGCGCCGGTAGGATTTGCGATGTGCTGTTCCAGGTACTGAAGTACGATGTCCTCTGTGACGGCTCCGTTGGTGGTCGAAAAGTACCCGCGTGCCCAAAAGCGCCTGCCCCAGTAGCGTCGCTTCAATTGCGGGAACTCGCGTTGGATCCCGTGTGAGGATCGCCCCTTCATCAGTCCTACCAAGTCGCTGGGTTTACAGAGATGGATATCGACCCGGCCACCGAGTAGTTTCCGATGTCGCAACGACTATCCCATTTCGAGCACTGGATTTTCAGATGTCTGATACTCAGACTTTGAACCAAGCATGCTGCATGTGCAGCGAATGTCCGGTCTCCGCCCTTCTGTGGAAAAACAACGTGTTGCTAGCGCAGAAAGTGGTGATTTGAACAGCGCGTGAGCGCCTGTCTTGTCAGGCTTTCCGCATTTGCTGCGGTGCAGGAAAGATCTTCGGCAGTTTGCGGAGGTTTTGGGCGGTGGCGGCGAGGAGGAATTCGTCGTTTGCGCCGCATGGGCCGCGTAATCGGAGCCGTCCCAGGCCAAGGATGCGTTTGAGGTGCGCAAAGAGCATCTCGACCTTCTTCCTGAGCTTCATCGAGATGTCGTATTGGCGGGTTTTGGCGATGTCGCGGGCGACCTGACGGGCATCTTCGTTTTCTTCACGGGCGATCTTTCGCGCATCAGCGTTAGGGCAGCATTTGGCTTTGGATGGACAGGCCTGACAGACCTCTTTTAGAGCGCGGTAATACGCCCCTTGTAAATCCTTCCCGACAGCAACCTTAGATTCGCGCTTGCAGCGAACGGCAGTTTCGTCCCGCAATGTGTGAGTTAGACGAGGCCTGGAGTTCGCGCTTGCAGCGAATGTCCGGTTCGACCGGCCACACGGCGGAGGGAAATGATATCCGCAGTATGGCGCATTACGACGCCGTTCGGTGCAGGAGAGATCCAAACCATTAGCAATACGCCACGTGAGCAGGAGAAGTCGATGACAGTGTGGTCATAGATACCTCTTGTCATCTCTGTTGAACCACAACGGTTCGGTTCTGCTGGTCAGCCAATCAATGAAGGAAAACCTCTTTTGTACTCCAAAACAATGTGAACGCCATTGATGTGTCATTCACCAAGTTCAGGCTAACTTTTGGGTAAATGTCACATAAACCCTCGATAATTTTGCGATAAGAAGAACTTAGCTCAAAGCTATTTGGCTGATATACTCAGGATAAATCACTCAAAAATGATAGCTAAGTGCAGGATATTATCTCTTTGTCTGAAGCTCTTGTCTCTTTTCTGATCTTTTTCTTCTAGCGGTTAGGCTGACGGTTTTTTCGCTGTTGCTCCCTGTACTTTGGCACCGGTTGGAAAGCTTGCATGTGTGTTGCGGGCGGTGTGACCCCAAGTGTCAGGAAAGCGTTTTTGGAGAATGTGGATCAATAACTTGGTGTCAGCTGGGCCTCCAAGGGCTGCCTGAAGTGCCTGGCGCGTCCAGTAAGCTGTCAGATAGGTCCAACCTAATTGGCAAGCCTCATCAAAATCCGGATAGCGGTTCGCCCAATTGTACATTGTTGAAAGGGATACCTCGATCCGCGTGCACCATTCCTCCGGGAAATGTCCCTGACGTGCAAGGTCAGTGACCAATTTACAAAATTCCGGCCGATATTTCAGAGCGTTCGTAGCGCGAGGATCTCTTACGATTGGAACGATGTTAGATCGTTTGCGACTTTGCTTCATCTGTATTGATCGTCCTACAACTAAAACTGTTTCAACGTGGGCCGTTTTTGGCTTCACGCGATGCGTCCAACGACACGGCGCGCTCCTTTCATGCGAAAGGATGGCACATGGTTGAGACACGGTGGGGCGAGCTTGTAGAGAGACGGGTTAGCTCAGCCGGCATTGGCGCGGATTCCATAGTCTGCACGGGAGATGCTGCTAATTTCGCTACTATTGCTACATGTGGCTGTCTTGGGCGCAGATTTGTAGCGGTTTTAGCAGTTTTAGCGAGGGCGCCGGCTTGATTCCCCGCCAAGGCACGTTTCACATCAAACCACATCACGCGGCCTCGCAATGCGCCATGCCGCTTTGCGGGCGCTGCCCCTGATGATCAGTCCAGTATCCAGCCGCAAAAGCCACCCATGCTCTTCGAGAATAGCGATTGCTGCCCTGGCCGCCTTGGTTTCGCGCAATTGTGTCGGACCATATTGCACAACCTCGCTGGCTGTTATGTCGTCATGCTCCCATCTGTCAGATAGCCAAGTACGTAGCTTTTCGGCCTTCGCAATCTCTGCAGACACCTTGACTCCGTTGATCAAACGCACCACTTCGGACAGATAATATTGCGCCAATTCAATTGCGCTCGCCATATCTAGCGCTTCAACCTGCTGGGCTTCCAGATCACGCCACAGAGTCAATACCCCCGCAATACGAGCTGCCTGCTCTGCTGCTTTGGACGCGTATCCACTTACATCTGCCAAATCGCCGTCCTTGCCTTGAGCGCGTTCAACTTCATCGTGAAAGCGAATGAGCAGTGCCCGTGCGTTTGGCGCCAGTGCCAGGACGCGCGGGCTAACTCCACCAATTCTGTCATCTACCGGCATGGGCGTTTGCAGAATGCTGGCCAGACGGTCGTTGAAAGCTAACAAGGCCTTGTCATCCCGCCTCGATCGTGCGTGGAACCGCGTACCTATCGCGCTGGGCGGCTCACAAATCAAAAAGCGCGGTAGAAAGCCCGTATCTGTTGTTTTTCGGTCAGCCATAAATTCCAATGCCACGATTGGTTGCACCATAAGGTGAATGGCCAACCGCCGTCCGTACAGCGCCAAATGGCCATCGCCTCCACGAGTCCGACGGATTGGGTTGCCTTGCCAGAGGTCATTCAGCGCGGCCAAGGTCTTTTGCCTGTTTTCACGGTTCATGGCGTTGCCAGCTAGGAACTGCCCACCTTCGTCAGAGAAAATTCCGAGCGAAGGTTGCCCAACCATAAAGAGTTTGGTCAAACCTTCAAATGTTGGTTCGCTTACCGTTCTATCTGGCGCAAGTGGGCGCTGGGGTTCTGGCCCTAACGCGTCAAGATCTGCCTGGGCGGCAGTCTTTTTCTCGCCTTTGCTGCTTTTTGCGTCTTTCAGGATGCGGTCGCGGTCGCCTTTCCAAAGATCCAAGTTGTTTTCCCAACTCGCTGTCTCATCTATCTGGTTGGCATGCGCCTGCCTTTCGTGTTCGCGCAGTGACTTCATAAAATGCTCGTCGCAACTTGATTTCCGCTCACCGCTTTTTGCGATTGTCAGGCAAAAGAGTGAAGTTGGTCGGTCACCGCCAAGCGTCTCGACATTCGCATGGCCTTGGACAGCCAAGGATGCGATAGACAGTGCAGATTGCGCTGGAAGGGCAAGAGGGGCCAATACAATACTTTGCACAGCTTCTACAGCCCGGCGCAGCGGACCTAGTGCAGCGACAGGATAGGCCTCTCCGGTGGCAATAGCGCCAACAAGCGGCTGTGGTCCTTCTGGCGCGAAAGCAATGGGTTGCGGCAAAGTCATTGCGGGAACCCATTCGAAGTCAGAATGTCATTCCAATCACGGCCCTCGGGCGCTGGTAGCAGCGACACCGACCATCCAAGCGCAACGGCACGATGTGCCAATACATGGGCCGCATCCAGGCCCGCTGCGTCGCCATCTGCTGCAATGATTAATTTGGCGGGAGAAGCAGGCAACCGCAGGCGGCGCAGTCCAGAGGTAGACAGTGCCGCCCAGATGGTTGCGGTGTGCGCAAGCGAACCAGACGCAAGGCTTAGAGCCGTCTCGATCCCCTCGGAAACCACAAGCGGGCCAATGCCATCTATGAGTCTAACCGCGCCCCCCGCCGTTGATGCTAGCATTACCTTTGTCGGGTCAACATCAGCTTTGCCGCTACCGTCAGACTGCAGGTAGGTACGGTGGATGGCAAAGTTGTCGCTACCCGCTATCCGTGCGACAAGCGCGGGGAGGCGTTTCGCGCTCGCTCCATGCCAGGCTGCAGGGTGAAACCGAAGACTATTTCCAAGCGCGCTAGTGATCCCACGCCTCCTGAGATACAATTCAGCGATGGTGCCGGTGATCGGTTGAGCCTCCAACCAGACCGACCGAGCTTGACGCGATCGCTGCAAGGCCTTTGATTTGCGTTCGCTTTCGCGCTTGGCCAAAGATTCTGAGGTTGGCAGCCTGATCGTGCCGGTGATCAAACCTAGAGCAGCAGCGATGTCAGAAAACTTGCAGCTGGACTTATGACAATATGCCAGCATGCCCTTATGTCCACCTTTCAGACTGAGTGCATTCTGATCGTGGCGCCGTTCAGGCTGGCAAACCGGGCAAGGTGCGGTGCCGTAGTGGCCATGCCATTTTCCGTTCAACGAGAGCGTTATTGTTTGGGCATCAAACATGAACACACCTCGAAGTTGCGATTGAGCAAACAGCTTGGTAAAGACTGCGGCCAAAAGATAGCATCTTTGGGCTGCCGACACCGACGGATCGCACGCCAACGACACTCACTTAGAGCACTCGCTAGGTAGTTCAATCAGAATTGGGTCAGGCCCAGATAAGACCACAGGCACAGCGGGCCCGCTATTGCGCGCCCGCATCGGCAAACCTGTCACCAGGACTGATGCCACACCCCATTCCCAACGCCCCCACCCCGCGCTATACGGCGCGGATGACACAGAACCCGCCATCGCTCCGCCCTGACCTCGCGCCTGCTGCGAAAATCACCGATGCCCCCCGCGACGGGCAACCGACCATCGGCATGGTTTCACTTGGTTGTCCCAAGGCGCTGGTGGACAGTGAACGCATCCTGACCCGCCTGCGGGCCGAAGGTTACGCGATTTCGCCCGACTACGCGGGTGCAGAGGCGGTGATCGTGAACACCTGCGGGTTTCTCGACAGCGCCAAGGCGGAATCCCTTGATGCCATTGGCGAGGCATTGCAGGAAAACGGCAAGGTCATCGTCACGGGCTGTCTGGGGGCGGAACCGGATTATATCCGCGAACATCACCCACAAATCCTTGCCGTGACGGGGCCGCATCAATACGAACAGGTGCTCGATGCCGTCCACGCCAATGTGCCACCCGCGCCCGACCCGTTCATTGACCTGCTGCCTGCCAGCGGGGTCAGCCTGACGCCGCGCCACTACAGCTACCTGAAAATCTCTGAGGGCTGTAACCACAAGTGCAAGTTCTGCATCATCCCCGATATGCGCGGGCGGCTGGCATCGCGCCCCGCCCATGCGGTGCTGCGCGAGGCGGAAAAGCTGGTGCAGGCCGGGGTCAAGGAACTGCTGGTCATTTCTCAGGATACCTCTGCCTATGGGCTGGACCGGAAATACGATGTGAACCCTTGGAAAGATGGCGAGCTGCGCAGCCACATCACCGACCTGACGCGCGCGTTGGGGCAACTGGGCGCATGGGTGCGCCTGCACTACGTCTACCCTTACCCCCATGTGCGCGACCTGATCCCGATCATGGCGGACCCGTCAAACGGCGTGCTGCCCTATCTGGATATCCCCTTTCAGCATAGCCACCCCGACGTGTTGCGGCGCATGGCGCGGCCTGCGGCGGGTGCAAAGACCCTCGACGAGATCGCAGCATGGCGGGCGGCCTGCCCTGACATCACCCTGCGATCGACCTTCATCGTGGGCTATCCGGGCGAGACAGAGGCCGAGTTCCAGCACCTGCTGGATTGGCTGGATGCCGCACAGCTGGACCGGGTGGGCTGTTTTCAATACGAAAACGTCGCGGGCGCGCGCAGCAACGCCCTCCCCGACCATGTGGCGGCGGAGGTCAAACAGGACCGGTGGGAACGGTTCATGGCCAAGGCGCAAGAGATTTCCGCGGCGAAACTGGCGGCCAAAGTGGGCCGGACGCTCGAAGTGATCGTGGACGACATTGATGAGGACGGGATCGCCACCTGTCGGACATGGGCGGACGCGCCGGAGATCGACGGGAATTTGTTTATTGATGACGGGGTTGAGGGGTTGGCCGTGGGGGATGTTGTGACGGTGGAGGTTGAGGAAGCGGGAGAGTATGATTTGTGGGGAGCGCACAATAGAACTGCTGTGGTAGAGAGTCCCACCGTCAGGCCTAAGTGATTCGGAGATCGCGAACCCTCAAATTAAGTCGAAAATGTGTCAAATCGATATTTTATTAGTTGAAACCTGATATACTTCGAAAATACATTGATTTTTCTTTGCCATTTGATTGCCCTCCCAGCGTGTCAGTTCTCACTGCACAAATCGACGATTCTGCTCGAGGTAGGGCTGCTACGCCATTGAAGGAGAACACAATATGAACATAGATGTCCTTCATCGCCCATGTGGACAACCCTGTGATTGAATCGCATCGACTGACGTCGCCCTTTCGAATGACTCCCCGTCAACCAAATAAATCTGTATTTCGTGTTAAAAATCCGTTGACCCACAAGGGCTAGATGCGAAAAAATGTCGGAAGTGGGAGGTCAAAGGTTAGCACTCAGACCTCCCCCCTGGCTCCGACAAGGAACCATCGCGTGTCAAAAAACACGGCGTTTCACACTCCTTGTGTGGCACGCGATGGAACCGAGCGTCAAGATATTTGATCGTTCAGCGGGGGCCATAACTGCCACCAAAGGAGACCCCAAATGGCAAAGTTTAGAAAGAACCGCAGTCCAAAACTGACAAAGCAGCTTGCCGCTCACATTAAGTGACTTTGGCTCAACACCCCACTAAACCAAGCGCAAATTTCCGCGGCGCTAGGCGCAATCAACCAAGGCCGCGTCTCAGAAGTGGTTAACGGCCATCGTTACCCTGATGTGGCGCCAATGGAGATGGAGGGTTGGGCATGACAAAGATCGTAGGCAAGAACGATGGACCCGGCGGTCGTAATGACCACTATGACGTTGGCAATCGCACGAATGTCCCACGTCGCAATATCGTTGCGGAAATCAAACGTGGTGAGCACCCCGGTGCACATATCGTCACCGTCAATGATCGCGAGTATGCGAGCGACAATCCCGATCACTCCAAGTCAGACAATGTGAATCGCAGCAAATAAACGTTGGGGCGGTTGCAAAGCCGCCCTCACCATGTGCGCCGCCCGGCTTTGCCCGGGCAGCGGCCGACCTCCCCCAGGAGGCCGCTTTTGCGACATCTCGATCAGAACCAACCTCGCACATCTGGCATTCGCATTGCCCCAAAGGACCGAACCGCACGCGTCCTCCAGGTCGGCCGCTGTCCTACCGTTGTGATCCAAGCCGGTAGGGTGGGTGAAACCCACGTTCGGGACGCGTGGGTTTCACCCACCCTACATCCCATCCAGATAAACCCGCACTGCGTCCTGCACCCGCCGGAACCGATCACCGCCCAGCTTTGTCCCGCCAAACCACCGGGTCACCACAACGATGTGGCCTTCCAGCCCTTCCCGCTCCAGCATGCGCACAATCACCATGCCCGCGCCACTCTCCCCGTCGTCGTTCTTCAACGGCCCGTCAGGCAGCAGCACGGCCCAGGTATTATGCGTGGCTTTGGCGAATTTCTTGCGGCGGCAGAGCGTTTTCACAAACGCTTTCGCCTCTTCCGCTGACCCCACAGGGCCACCAGCCACCGCGTATTTTGAGCCGCGGTCGCTCAGCACATTCTCGATAACTTTCAGTGTCTTAAGCCTTAGGACGTGACCTCACGAGCGGCCCAATGACCGGAACAACCCACCCCGCCGGGCAGGCTTTGGATGGGCGTCGCATCGCCGGGGGCCATGGCGCAAGCGCCGGCACCCGCATCCCACTGCATGCCCACCGGGCAGCTTTGGGCCTGTGCAACAGGCGCGTTTGGTGTGGGCAGTATCGTCTCCTGCGCCTGTGCGGCCACGGGTAACAGGATAAAGGCAAGTGCTGTGAGACGCATAAGATCCTCCTGCGATCAGTATCTGGGATCAGCATAACCGCAACGACCGATATCTCAAAGCACCCGCCGCGGGACATCTTGACCCACATCAAAGCCAGCAGCCCCCGCCTCTGCTAACACACCTGCGACCAACCAAAGGAGAGGGATATGAAAGACGCAGCCGTCGCCGCAAAGGCAACCCCCCGCCAGAGCACGCGCAAACCGGCCGCATTGGCGAAATTGGCCCGCCGCCCCTATGAGGCCGAAAAGGCCGAATTGCAGGCGGAATTGCTCAAGGTCCAGCTGTGGGCGCAGGAAACCGGCCAGCGCTTTGTGTTGCTATTTGAAGGCCGCGATGCTGCGGGCAAGGGCGGGACGATCAAGCGGTTTACCGAACACCTCAACCCGCGCGCCGCACGTGTGGTGGCCTTGAACAAACCCACCGACGAAGAACGCGGTCAGTGGTATTTTCAGCGTTATATCAACCACTTGCCCACATCGGGCGAAATGGTGCTCTATGACCGCAGCTGGTACAACCGCGCTGGCGTCGAACGTGTGATGGGCTTTTGCGAACCTGAAGAATACCTCGAATTCATGCGCCAGACGCCCGAGTTGGAACGGATGCTGACCCGCTCTGGTATCAAGCTATACAAATACTGGTTCTCGGTCACGCAGGACGAACAAAAACGGCGCTTTGCCAGCCGCGCGACCGATCCGCTGAAACAGTGGAAGCTGTCCCCGATCGACAAAGCGAGCCTTGATAAATGGGACGACTATACCGAAGCCAAGGAAGCGATGTTCTTTTACACCGATACGGCCGATGCGCCCTGGACGGTGGTCAAATCCAACGACAAGAAACGCGCGCGTCTCAATTGCATGCGCCATTTCCTGTCCACATTGGATTACCCCGGCAAGGACCTCAACGTCGCGCAGGCGCCCCAACCGGAAATCGTTGGCAGCGCGCAAAAGGTGGTGCACCGGGCCGATCATATCCTTGGCACCGCGCTGCACCCTGATACGCGGCGCGTGAAGGCATAAAAAGAAAGGGCGCTGGGAAGAATGCAGCGCCCTTTTTTGCGACGGCGGCCTGCGCCTCAGGCGCGGCGCAAACCCGTAAAGGTCTGTTTATTCACGCAGTAATCCGGCGCCTGATCCAACTGCGGTCTCTGGGCAAGCAGTTTGTCGCAGGTATCAACCTGCGCGCAGTCCCGACAGCCCCTGATCATGTCTGTATATGCAGTGATATCGATCTTGTTTTCGTCCAGCGCTGTCGAAAGATCGACGTCACAGGCCTCTGCCATCGTGATGACCCGCCAGAAATATGCGCGGGCGTCGTCCAAGGTTGCCATGATGGACCCTCCGGTTGCGGTGGATGCAGCAATAGCATCCCACCACAGAGGGCACTTTGCGCTGGATCAAAATGCCCGTCTCAGAAGGCATAATTGGGACAATTGCCAGCGCATTATCTCCTTACGGTCTTCGCAAATTCGCCATAATCGGAATCCAATCATCGGGGTGTTGCAGCCCGATATGCAATCCGGCTGATAGTGGCACCGGGCAGCATTGCCTCTTGCCAAATCCTCACCGCGCCACGGTTTTCGTGATGCCGCACCGACAGCAAAGGCATTTCTTGATGCAACAACTAAAAACATTTCTCCGCGAGCAAGTCTTCTTTCTAACAATCGCATTCGTTTCCTTTTCCACCCAACCTGCCATCGTCTGGGCGCAGGAGATCAACCCAATCCCTTTTACCCAAGCCCTGAGCGTGTCACGCGGAAGTGTCACGCCGGCATCGCAAGACGCGGTCTACCTGACCCAGAAGGACATGTGCGCCTATGTCACGCAAAGCTGGGGTTGGTCTGACTGCACCGGCGTCGATGCCATGATCTGGGGCCAGATCCCCGGTGTAGACACAACCATCGTTGAGACCCCCAATAGCGCAGGCTACGTGACGTTCGAGGACTGGGAAGGCGAGGACAAAGAGGCCGTGATCCGCGATATCGAAGACAACCTGCGGGTCGGCCTGCGCGCCCAGGCCGAGGCGACAGGTTCCGACATCGCCTTCACCGGGTGGAGCGTTTACCCCACGCTCGATCGTGAAAAGCAGATGATGTATTATGCCACAAACCTGCGCTGGGACGGCGACGACACCGTCAACATCACCGCGACCGTCTTTGACCGTCGTGGCTATGTCGAGTTCATGATCGTTCCGTCTGCCGCCAATGTGACCGCAGCACAGACAGAGAAGCTGATCACCAACACGCTGGCAAGCTACACACCAACCGCCGGTGAAAACTACGCCGCATGGGAAACGGGCGACAAGATCGCGGCCGTCGGCGCTGTCGGTGTTCTTGCCGCTTTGGCTGGTGTCCAGTACAGCAAGGGCGCTGCAACCGGCCTGATGGCTGTTCTGCTCTTGATCCTCAAGAAAGCCTGGTTTGTCCTTTTGTTGCCATTCATCTGGCTGAAAAGCCTGTTTGGGCGTCGCGGCTCTGACGTTTGATCCGGCACATACCCTCGGACCCGCACGGCGGGTGCGAGGGCCAGCGGATCATCCCGCGTATCCAGAACATCCAGCGCCGCCTGAGAAAGCCCCCGGATCAGCCCTTTTGAACTGGTCGCATTGGTCTTGGTAAAAAGGGTCCGGTCTACCAGATCAACCCGACGATCACGCACACCCAGGCAACTCCCACTCCAATCGCCGTGACGGCCACCGCCGCTGAGCCGCAATCCTTGGCTTGCTTGGCCGCATCGCGCTTTTCGGTGCTGATGTCATCGACCACCCGCTCAATCGCGGTGTTCATGCATTCTGCCGCCAGCACGATGATCCCGCCCATCAAGACCATACCCCGTTCGCCCGCAGAGAGCGGCAGTAAAAAGGCCAGCACCGCAAAAACCGCATTGGCCACGATCCACTGCATAAGCGATCCCTCGGTCCGGTAGACATGGACAAACCCGTCCCACGACCAGATTGCGCGTTGTCGCACGCGCATGATTTGCTGCCACATCAGTCTGTCCTTCACCAATTGCGGGGCGGTCCGCGCGGGATCGTGGGCGATCTGGTGGCCTCTGCCAAGTCCTCGTGTTGACCCAACGGAACATTTGACCGGCGATGTGACTTGCCTACCATCTATCTCAGTCACGAGGAAAATCAGATGTATCCGACCTATGCCCGTTCTGAACGGATTGCCGATGGGACCATGCATGCCGTGGGTGTGATCGGCGCATTAAGCGGGGCCATCGTCTTGATCGTCTGGAGTGCGGGGCATGTGTCACCCGGACAGATCGCCGCCATCAGCGTCTACGGGGCGACGCTTATCGCCACATTCGTGGCCTCCGCCTTTTATCATATGACGCCCTGGGAACGGATCAGACCCGCCCTGCGCCGCTTCGATCATGCGGCGATCTATCTCAAGATCGCGGGCACCTATACGCCGCTGGTTGTGATGATCGGCAGTGGCTTTGCCTATCTGGTGCTTGGGATTGTCTGGGCGCTTGCGGTTGTGGGCATGACGCTGAAACTGTTCTTCTGGCGCACACCGGGGCGGTTTGGTCCGGCGCTTTATCTGATCATGGGGTGGCTCAGCCTTGCGCTGATCTGGTCGCTTTGGCCCATTGTGCCTGTCTCAGCGATGGTGCTGATGGGGGTTGGCGGGCTGCTTTATACCGCAGGCGTGCCGTTTTACGCCTCCGAAACATTGAAGTATTCTATCGCGATCTGGCATGGGTTTGTTGTTGCCGCCTCTGCCTGCTTCTTTGCGGCGATTGCGATTTCGTCGATGGCCTTGGCGTAGGGCCAGCCCTAGTCCAGAAACGTCCAGGTATCTGCGCCATCAAAGTGGCGCACCGGGACCGAAGCCACCACCTCGGGATCAGCCAGCCGCAAATTGACGGCCATATAGGCATCCGGCCCATCGGGTTGCAGGTTTTCCCAATGCGTCGTGCAACCGCAGACACGGCAGCGATGGAACGCAAGTGACTTGTCGCCATAGGCATAGCTGTCGGTCGCGCCGGTGATGTCGATCTGGGGGATCTTCGCGTAAATCCAAAGCGCGCCCAACCGACGACAGACAGAACAATTGCATGACGTCGTCTTGGACGGTGTATGATCGAAACGATAGCGGACAGCGCCGCAATGACATGACCCGGTAATCATCGGCTACAGCCCTCCTGCGACGCGCTGCACGGTGCGCAGCCGGTCAGCATTGGCCGGGTGGGTGCCAAGAAAGCGATCACCCGGATCAGGAATACGGAAAAAGAACTGCGCACCGCGCAGCGGATCAAAACCCGCCGCTGCCGCGATGCGCGTGCCTGTGGCGTCGGCTTCAAGCTCAAAATCCTTGGAATAGCTGCGCGCGCCCACACTGGCCCCAAGCCGGGCGGCATTGTCGATAGCGGCCTGATCCCTGGCACCCAATGCGCCCGCCAAAGTGCCCACCAGAACCGCGCCCAGTGTCGCATTCTGCCGTTGCCGGGCAATATGCCCTTCGATGTGATGTGCCGCCTCATGGGCGATCACAAAGGCAATTTCATCGCGGTTGCGCGCCTCTGCAATCAGCGGAATGGTGAAGGCAATGATCGGTTGCCCATTGGGATCAAGCGTTTGATAGGCGTTCACCGGCTGGCCGGGGCGATCATCGACAATGATGCGGAAATTGCAGTTTTGCTGAGGCGCGCGGCGGCGGCAGAGGCTTTCTGCAACCGGCGTGACCCGCGTGACGGCATTGGTGAAATTGTTGATGGCCTGACGCTGCGACAGGCGTTGTGTTGTCGCGGCAGGCTTAAGCGGTGCAATCTGCGGGCCAGTATCAACCGGTGCAGCAGAACAGCCGGCAAGCCCCAATACCAATCCCAAAACGCTCAGTCGCATCATGTCAATTCCATTCGTTACACGTGTTTGTTGTAACTTAATACAAAGAGCGAGGCACAAATATCAAAAAACGGTGGCGGGCCAATGATGGGGCAATTTTTTGCACGAGCGGGCAGCCTCTCGGCGCACCGTCCGCAACCGATCATGGCTGGCCGAGGCATCAGAACCGGGACGATCCAGCCTTTCTA
This sequence comes from uncultured Paracoccaceae bacterium, assembly GCA_947498645.1. Lineage (GTDB taxonomy): Bacteria > Pseudomonadota > Alphaproteobacteria > Rhodobacterales > Rhodobacteraceae > Yoonia. Next base: position 29,033 of record CANMKS010000001.1, read on the forward strand.
GGGTTTCCGCACCCAAGGCATCGGCCGTCAGCTCAAACCCTTAGCTGGGCGCGGGGAATCTGAAAATCGCACTGGTGCGCAGCGGTTTTGCCACAGGGGCCACCCGGCTGGCGGCCTGTCAAAACGGCACATGCGCCAGCTGAGTGGTTTCAACTGCGGCAGGCGCAAGACCAACATGACCGCACCCGGCCAAAGCCGCCAACATCGTTAACACTATGACACGCATTACTCGTCCAAAATGGTTAAAAATTTGCTAACACATATCATCGCCGATTGACTAAAAACGCCCATAAATTGCACTTAAGATTAACGCCCGCTAGGCTACGACCATGTTTACCATCGAACACGATTATGACGCGACCGTTGTGACCTTGATTGACGAAGGCGCAGCACCGCTCAAAGAAGATGTGATCATCAATGCGTTTGATGATTGCGTCACCGTTTCCCAGGTCGATCCCCGCAGTGATGAGGTGGTGCGCATCACCCTGTCGCTGACGCAGCTGCGCGATCTGGAAGCCGCTTTGGACCTGCCCGAGGGCATCTATCAATTGCGCAAGACCTGAGCGTTGAGGCAATTGCCGGAGCCTCCGGCGGAGATATTTTTGAACAAAAGAAGAGAGAGAGCAGCATGACCACAGGGTTTTTCTGGGATGAGCGTTGTTTTTGGCATGGCGGCGGGAATTACGCGGGCATGTTGCCGGTTGGCGGGCTGGTTCAGCCTCTGGACGGCGGATTGCCGGAAAGCCCTGAAACCAAAAGGCGGCTCAAGAACCTTATTGAGGTGACAGGCCTTGCGCAGGAGCTGGCAATGCGCGGTACAACACCCGCCACCCGCGAAGATCTACTGCGTGTGCATCCGGCCTCTTACCTGGATGAATTCAAGGCGTTGTCTGACGCAGGCGGCGGGGAGTTGGGACGGCGCACACCCTTTGGACCGGGTGGCTATGAACTGGCCGCACTCTCGGCGGGGCTTGCCAAAACGGCCCTCGCGGCCGTGTTGCGGGGCGAGGTCACAAACGCCTATTCCCTGTCGCGCCCACCCGGCCACCATTGCCTGCCGGACTATCCCAACGGGTTTTGCCTGCTCAACAACATCGGCATCGCGATCGAGGCCGCGCGGGCCGCAGGCCTGGCCAAACGCTTTGCCGTGCTTGATTGGGATGTCCATCACGGCAACGGGACCGAGGCCGTCTTTTATGACCGCGCCGATGTGCTGACCATTTCGCTGCATCAGGACCGCAACTATCCGATGGACACCGGCGCGTTTGCGGATCGCGGCGAGGGCGATGGTATCGGCCATAACCTCAACATTCCGCTGCCCCCCGGCACCGGCCACAAGGGCTATCTGGCCGCAATGGAGCAGCTTGCCCTGCCCGCCATCCGCACCTTTGCCCCTGACGTGCTGATCATCGCCTGCGGCTTTGACGCCGCTGCCAATGACCCGTTGGGTCGCATGCTCGCCATGGCCGAAACATTCGGCCAGATGACCCGTCAGGTCATGGACCTCAGCGCCGATATCTGCGGTGGCAAGCTCTTGATGGTGCATGAAGGCGGCTATTCGGAAACCTATGTGCCGTTCTGCGGTCACACCGTCCTGCAGGAAATGGCAGGCAGCACGATCACAGCGCCTGACCCCTTTGCAGAGGTCTTTCCCCTGCGCCAACCCGATGCACGGTTTGATGCCTTTCTGGAGGCCTGGCTGACAGACATGGCAAAAGCACTTTGATCGCCACACTTGCCAATCCAAATGGCCACTCATATCTGCCAGAAAGACCACCAAAGGACCGCCCATGCCTGCCCCAAATCCCGCTGCCCTTGATTTCCTGCTCACCCGCCGTTCGCGCCCGGCCAAGACGCTCACAGCACCGGTGCCTGACCGGGGGACTGTCGAGACGCTGCTGACAGCAGCGGCCCGCACGCCCGATCATGGCAAGCTGGAACCCTGGCGGTTCATCGTGCTGGAAAAGCCCGCCCTGCAACGCCTTGCGGAACTGGTGAACACCCGCGGCGCGGCCCTGGCACTTGACCAAGAGCAGATCGCCAAGGCACATGCACAATACGGCAATGCCGATCTGGCCATTGCGGTGATCAGCGTGCCAAAACCGTCACCCAAGATCCCACAGATCGAACAGATCTATTCCGCGGGTGCGGTTTGTCTTGCCCTGGTGAATGCAGCCCTTGCGGCGGGCTGGGGCGCGAATTGGCTTTCTGGCTGGGCCAGCCATGATCGCGCGTTTGTGGCCGAAGGGCTGGGCTTGGCCAGCGATGAAACAGTGGCAGGTCTGATCCACATCGGCACCGAAACATCCGCCCCGCCGGAACGCCCGCGCCCTGACCTTGACGCGATCACCACATGGGTCAGCGCATGATCCTCACCGCCTTTTTCAAAGCGCTCGCACAACTGCCAGACCGTCGGTTTCGGTCGGTGCTCTGGCGGGGCATTGCCCTGACCATTGCGCTTTTGATCGGGATTTATGCAGGGTTGCTTTGGGTCATTGAGTGGCTGACCCAAGACCCCATTACCTTGCCCGGTGGCACACAGATCACATGGCTGGGCGATCTGCTCAGCTGGGGCTCACTTGGGTTGGTGATCCTGCTGTCGGTCTTTCTGATGGTGCCTGTGGCCTCTGCCATCACATCGTTGTTTCTGGACGAGGTCGCTGGCGCTGTCGAAGAACAGCATTACCCCAACCTGCCAACCGTGCCACCCGTCAGCTTTGCCGACGGGCTACGCGATACGGTCAATTTCCTGGGCGTACTGATTGCGGCGAATATTTTTGCCTTCATTCTTTATGCAATGCTGCCCTTTGCGGCGGTGTTTATCTTTTATGCGTTAAATGGGTTCCTGCTGGGCCGCGAGTATTTCCAGCTGGCCGCAATGCGGCGGGAGGGCCGGAAGGGCGCCAAGGCACTGCGCAAGCGGCATCAGGGTACAATCTGGCTGGCAGGTTGCCTGATGGCGGTGCCGCTGTCGGTTCCGCTGCTCAATCTGTTTATTCCGATCCTGGGTGCGGCGACATTCACGCACCTTTATCACGGGCTTAGGGTCAGGACCGATTAAACCCATGGCGTCAGCGCCACTTTCACGAAGTATCAGTGGTTTGGAGCGCGCCGACCATAGTTGTTCTACGGGCAAGCGGTCCACGCCGCTGAGATGAAGTGAAAGCGGCGCCCTTTGGGTTTGGCGGATTTGCCCTGTGAGCATTGTTGCAATGCCTTGAAATAGAATGACTATTGCTGCGGCACTGCGCCTTGTCACAGGGCAAATCTGACAAACTGACGCCGTGGATTTTATCGGTCCTGACCCTAGTCAGCGCTGACCGCCGGGGTCGACATCCGCTCGAACCAGTCGATATCGCGCACTGTGATGGCTCCGGACAGGATCACACCGGCAATCACAGCCCAGATCGGAAAGGCCCACAGTGTGGTGACTTTCGCCTTGCGCTTGATATCGAAATTGGCGGGCGATGACGCATGGGTGCCGGGCACGATTTCTCCGGCTTCGCCTTGTGTCTCAAGGCGCAAGGGCAGCACGACAAAGAACACCAAGGTCCAGATGACGGCGAAAAGAACAAGTGCAGAGACAGGACCCACGGGGCTATTCCTTTGGTAAACGATTAGGTCTCAGATACGCTGTTCAGGCGTCAGGACAAGGGCTAGACCTGTTCAAGTTCGACCAGACAGCCGTTGAAATCCTTGGGATGCAGGAAAATCACTGGTTTGCCATGGGCCCCGATCTTGGGTTCTCCGCCACCCAGAACGCGCGCGCCTTCGGCAAGCAGATGATCGCGGGCCACAAGGATATCGTCAACTTCATAGCAGATATGGTGGATGCCACCGGCGGGGTTCTTGTCCAGAAACCCCTGAATAGGAGAGTTATCCCCAAGCGGGTACAACAGTTCAATCTTGGTGTTGGGCAAAGTGATGAAAACGACGGTGACACCGTGGTCTGGTTCGTCCTGCGGCGCACCGACGTCGGCACCCAGCATCGTGCGATACTGCGCGCTTGACGCCTCCAGGTCCGGGACAGCGATAGCAACGTGATTTAGACGACCGATCATGGGGATTCTCCTGTTTGGCGCAATATGGCGTGGGCCATTGGGGGGTGCAACGCCTGAAGCGGTTAATGCGCTGTTCACTTTATTGCCGCGTAATGTCGGGGCAACCTCTGAAAGGACGAATCGTCATGGACGGCCTGTGTGACTTGATACAAACCCGCGCCCCAACAGCCCGCCGCCCGCTTCTGGGCCTCACTGTGCTGATCGTCGAAGACAGCCGATTTGCGAGCGAGGCCGTGCGCCTGATGTGCCTGCGATCTGGTGCGCGGATCAGACGGGCGGACAGCCTTGAAAACGCGCGGCGGCATCTTGCCGTCTATCGCCCGACGGTGCTGCTTGTGGATGTGGGGCTGCCTGATGGGTCGGGGCTGGCGCTGATCGAAATGCTGGCCAAGGCCACCCCCCGGATTGAGGTGATCCTGGGCATCAGTGGCGAAGCGGCGGTTGAGGCGGATGTGCTGGCCGCCGGGGCGGATGGGTTTCTGGAAAAGCCACTGGGCCGCCTTGCGCAATTCCAAAGCGCCATTCTTGCACAGCTTCCTGCCGATCGGCAGCCCCCGGTGCCGCGCCTGCTGCAAGAGGATGTTCTGGTCCCTGATCCCGTCGCCCTGCACGATGATCTGGTCCAGATTTCTGCGATCCTGAATGACCCGGCAAATCGGGACCGGCTGGCCTATGTCACACAGTTTCTGGGTGGGCTGGCGCGCAGCGCCAAAGACCGCAAACTCGGCCATGCGGTCAGCGCGCTTGAACAAAGTCACAAATCAGGCCGCAACCCCGCAAAAGAGATTGCAACCCTCTTGGCCATGATCGACGCGCGCCTTGCGGCGCGCAGCCCGGTTTAGCTTTCCGGTGGCAGCACCCGCAGACGCAATTCACGCAGCTGTTCGTTCTGCGGCGCGCTGGGGGCGTCCATCATCAGGTCTTCGGCGCGTTGGTTCATTGGGAACATGATGACCTCGCGGATGTTGGACGCATCCGCCAACAACATCACGATGCGGTCAATCCCCGCCGCACAGCCGCCGTGGGGCGGTGCGCCATATTGGAACGCATTGACCATCCCGCCAAAGCGTTTTTCAACCTCGTCCTTGCCGTAACCGGCCAGTTCAAACGCCTTGAACATGATCTCGGGCCGGTGGTTCCGAATGGCGCCCGACACCAGTTCATAGCCGTTGCAGGCCAGATCATACTGATAGCCCAGCACCTTGAGCGGATCACCTTGCAGCGCGTCCATCCCACCTTGCGGCATGGAAAACGGGTTGTGCTCAAAATCAATCTTGCCGGTTTCTGCGTCCTGTTCGTAAATCGGGAAATCCACGATCCAGGCAAAGGCAAAGCGGTTGAGGTCGGTCAGCCCCAACTCTTCGCCAATCACATTGCGGGCCTTGCCGGCCACGCCTTCAAATGCCTTGGGTTTGCCGCCAAGGAAAAACGCCGCATCGCCAAGGCCCAGGCCCAACTGCTGACGGATCGCTTCGGTCCGTTCGGAGCCGATGTTTTTGGCCAGCGGCCCGGCCGCTTCCATCCCGCCTTCGACTTCGCCTGATTTCAGCTTGGCCTGCGCCTCTTTCACTGAAATCCCCAGTTCTTGCGCGACGGCATCGGCTGTCTTTTCACGCCAGAAGATATAGCCCATGCCGGGCAACCCTTCTTTCTGGGCAAAGGCGTTCATGCGATCGCAGAACTTGCGGCTACCGCCGGTTGGTGCCGGGATCGCGCGAACCTCGGTCCCCTCCTGCTCCAGCAGTTTGGCAAAGATCGCAAAGCCGGAGCCCGCAAAATGCTCGCTGACGACCTGCATCTTGATCGGGTTGCGCAGGTCGGGTTTATCGGACCCATACCAAAGTGCTGCATCCCGATATGAGATTTGCTCCCACGTCTGATCAACCTTGCGACCACCGCCGAATTCTTCAAAAATCCCCGTGATGACAGGCTGGATCGTGTCAAACACATCCTGCTGCTCAACAAACGACATCTCCAGGTCCAGTTGATAGAAATCCGTGGGCGAGCGATCCGCGCGCGGGTCTTCATCGCGGAAACACGGGGCGATCTGAAAATACTTGTCATAGCCCGACACCATGATCAGCTGCTTGAATTGCTGCGGGGCCTGCGGCAGCGCGTAAAACTTGCCCGGATGCAGACGCGATGGCACCAGGAAATCACGCGCGCCTTCGGGGGAAGATGCGGTAATAATTGGCGTCTGATATTCGCGGAACCCGCTATCCCACATGCGGCGGCGCATGGAGGCCACAACATCCGAGCGCAGTTTCATGTTGTCCTGCATCGCCTCGCGCCGCAGGTCCAGATAGCGGTATTTCAGGCGGGTTTCCTCAGGGTATTCCTGATCACCAAACACCATCAGCGGCAGTTCCTTGGCAGCACCCAACACTTCAATGTCGCGCACAAACACTTCCACCTCACCAGTGGGCAGCTTGGCGTTCACCAGTTCGGGGTCGCGCGCCTTTACCTCGCCATCAATGCGGATACACCATTCCGAGCGCACCTTTTCCACATCGGCAAAGGCTGCTGAATCAGGGTCACACAGCACCTGTGTGATGCCATAGTGATCGCGCAAATCGATAAACAGAATGCCGCCGTGATCCCGCACCCGATTCACCCAGCCCGACAGGCGAACAGTGTCGCCCACATTGGCGGCGGTCAGATCGGCACAGGTATGGCTGCGATAGGCGTGCATGGGTCAAGTCCTCAAAGGGTCAAACGGTCGGCCCGATACACCCCTTTGGCCGCATGAAGTCAACCATTCCTCATCATCTTGCCCTAAAAACTCCTGCCAGAGGCATCAAAAGCGCTGCAAAGCCCATCCGCCTCTTGCACATGGGCGCACCATCCCTATAACCCACGACAATTTGCAAATCAGGGGGGCACTGCCATGCCAAAGCGCACCGACATCCAGTCGATCATGATTATCGGCGCCGGCCCCATTATTATTGGACAGGCCTGCGAATTTGACTACTCCGGCGCACAGGCCTGCAAGGCGCTGCGCGAAGAAGGGTACCGGGTCATCCTCGTCAATTCGAACCCCGCCACAATCATGACCGATCCCGGTCTGGCCGATGCCACCTATATCGAGCCCATCACCCCCGAAGTTGTCGCCAAGATCATCGAAAAGGAACGCCCCGACGCGCTGTTGCCCACAATGGGCGGGCAGACCGGGCTGAACACATCGCTGGCGCTGGCTGACATGGGCGTTTTGGAGAAATTCGGGGTCGAGATGATCGGCGCCAAGCGCGAGGCCATCGAAATGGCCGAGGACCGCAAGCTCTTCCGCGAGGCGATGGACCGTCTGGGCATTGAAAACCCCAAGGCAACAATCGTGACAGCCCCGGAAGTCGCTGGCAAACAAGACCTTGATGCCGGTGTCAAAATCGCCCTCGCAGCATTAGAGGACATCGGCCTGCCCGCCATCATCCGCCCCGCCTTTACCCTTGGCGGCACCGGCGGCGGCGTGGCGTATAACCGCGAAGAATATGAACATTTCTGCCGGACCGGTATGGATGCCTCTCCCGTGGGTCAAATCCTTGTCGATCAATCCCTGCTGGGCTGGAAAGAGTTCGAAATGGAGGTCGTGCGCGACAAGGCTGACAATGCCATCATCGTCTGCGCCATCGAAAACGTGGATCCGATGGGCGTGCATACCGGCGATTCCATTACTGTGGCGCCTGCCCTGACGCTGACAGACAAGGAATATCAGGTCATGCGCACGCACAGCATCAATGTGCTGCGCGAAATTGGCGTGGAAACCGGCGGGTCCAACGTGCAATGGGCGGTGAACCCCGCCGATGGGCGCATGGTCGTGATCGAGATGAACCCCCGCGTGTCACGGTCGTCCGCGCTGGCGTCAAAAGCGACAGGTTTCCCCATTGCCAAGATCGCGGCGAAACTCGCCGTCGGCTACACGCTGGACGAGTTGGACAACGACATCACCGGCGTCACGCCCGCGTCGTTTGAACCCTCTATAGATTATGTCGTCACCAAAATCCCGCGCTTTGCATTTGAAAAATTCGCAGGGTCCGAACCCTACCTGACCACGGCCATGAAATCCGTGGGCGAGGCGATGGCGATTGGCCGCACCTTCCACGAATCCATGCAAAAGGCACTGGCGTCGATGGAAACCGGCCTGACCGGCTTTGACGAAATCGACATCCCCGGCGCGCCAGAGGCGGCGGCAATCACCAAGGCGCTTGCCAAACAAACGCCTGACCGCATCCGGGTTATCGCCCAAGCCATGCGGCACGGGCTGTCGGACGACGATATCCACGCCGTCACGAAATTCGACCCATGGTTCCTCGCCCGTATCCGCGAGATCATCGAAATGGAGGCGGAGATTACCGCCAACGGCCTGCCCACGACCGAGGAAGGGCTGCGTGCGGTCAAAATGCTGGGCTTCACCGACGCGCGTCTGGCCAAGCTGACCGGCGGAACCGAAGATCAGGTGCGCCAGGCCCGCCGCGCCCTTGGCGTCAATGCCGTCTTCAAACGGATCGACACATGTGCGGCCGAGTTTGAAGCACAAACACCCTATATGTATTCCACCTACGAAACCCCGGTCATGGGTGATGCGGAATGCGAAGCGCGGCCCTCGGACCGCAAAAAGGTTGTCATCCTTGGCGGCGGCCCCAACCGGATCGGGCAAGGGATCGAGTTTGATTACTGCTGCTGTCACGCCTGTTTCGCCCTGACCGATCAGGGGTATGAGACGATCATGATCAACTGCAACCCCGAGACGGTCAGCACCGATTATGACACCTCGGACCGGCTCTATTTCGAACCGCTGACCTTTGAACATGTCATGGAAATCCTGCGGGTCGAACAGGACAACGGCACCCTGCACGGCGTCATCGTGCAGTTCGGCGGGCAGACCCCGCTGAAGCTGGCGAATGCGCTGAACGACGCGGGCATCCCGATCCTTGGCACCACACCCGACAGTATCGACCTGGCCGAAGATCGTGAGCGTTTTCAGCAGCTTGTCCAGAAACTGGGCCTCAAGCAACCGCGCAATGGCATCGCCTCTACCGACGCCGAGGCGCTGGACATCGCCGAAGGCATCGGTTTCCCCCTCGTGATCCGCCCGTCCTTTGTTCTGGGTGGTCGCGCCATGGAAATCGTGCGCGATATGGATCAGCTGCGGCGCTATATTTCTGACGCGGTGGTTGTGTCGGGTGACAGCCCTGTCCTGCTTGACAGCTACCTGTCGGGTGCTGTCGAGGTTGATGTTGACTGCCTGTCCGACGGCAAGGACACCCATGTCGCGGGCATCATGCAGCACATCGAAGAGGCGGGCGTGCATTCGGGCGACAGCGCCTGCTCTCTGCCCCCCTACTCGCTTTCGGACGCGATGATCGCGGAAATCCGCGCGCAAACCGAAAAGCTTGCAAAGGCGCTGAACGTCGTGGGCCTGATGAACATCCAGTTCGCGGTCAAGGATGAAGAGGTCTACCTGATCGAGGTGAACCCACGCGCCTCGCGCACGGTGCCCTTCGTGGCCAAGGCGACGGATTCGGCCATCGCATCTATCGCTGCACGGCTGATGGCGGGCGAACCGCTGTCCAACTTCCCCCTGCGCGCGCCCTACCCGGAAACCGAAAACCCCATGGATGTGCTGCCCCTAGGTGACGCCTTTACGCTGGCCGACCCGCATACACCGTGGTTTTCCGTGAAAGAGGCCGTCCTACCCTTCGCCCGCTTCCCCGGCGTCGATACGATCCTCGGCCCCGAAATGCGATCAACGGGCGAGGTCATGGGCTGGGACCGGTCCTTCCCCCGCGCGTTCCTCAAGGCGCAGATGGGTGCCGGGACCGAACTGCCAGAGGCAGGGACCGTCTTTATCTCGATCAAGGACGCCGACAAGACCGACGCCATGCTGGAAGCGGCGCAAATGCTGCTGAAACTGGGGCTGAACATCGTGGCGACACGGGGCACAGCAGCTTGGCTGACCGAGAATGAGATCGCCTGCGAAGTGGTCAACAAAGTCTACGAAGGCGGGCTGACCATCGTTGACCGGCTCAAGGACGGGCATATCGCATTGGTCTTCAACACCACCGAAGGCGCACAGGCGGTCGAAGACAGCCGCGACATCCGCGCCGTCGCCCTCTACGACAAAATCCCGTATTTCACGACAGCGGCAGCGTCACATGCGGCAGTGCTGGCGATGCAGGCACGGGTTGAGGGGGATGTTGGGGTGAGGAGCTTGCAGGGGTAGTAGAGTATCACCGTAAGGCCAGCGCCCGGACCTCGGGGCGGGCGCTCCGACAGGTCCGTTTGGCATGACGCGGGCCACCCCACCAGCCCCACAATGAAACCCCACCGTTGCAAAAGCGCCCTCCCCATGGGGGAGGTCCGGGCGCTGCCCGGGCAAGCCGGGCGGGATATCGCATCAAGCGCCGCTCTCACCTCTCCGCCTCAAACCGCGCCATCCGCTCTGCCAGTTCCGCCTCCATCTGCTGTATCCCACCCCAGCCGGGCCGCCCTTCTTGCGTGTTGTCCAACCGCTCCGGATGCAGCACGTAATCCGTCGTGTCCGGCCCATCGACGATCCCCGCCAGCCGGTAGTGCATAAACGCCCGCAGCACCCGGTTCATCCGCGGCTGATACCCCTCGCCCATCGCCTTGAAGAATTTCACCACATCCGCGTCCAGCCGGATGGTGACGGAAATCCTCTTGGGATCGCGCCGGTCTTTGTCTTCCCAGATCTCATCCCATTCCTTGGGCAGGCAGCGCAGCTTGGTCGCCACGGAATGCAGATCATATTCAATCATCCGTCGCGCATCGACGGCGTATTGCCAATGCATCCGCTGGGTCTTGGTCATGTCCTTGGGGGTGGTCATTGCGGGCCTCCGTTTGCCCGTTAATCTGACGCCCAAAGGTGAATCCCATCCATACGCAGCGTACGTACGGTGTATGTACGCTGTATGTACACCGTCCATACGCCGCGTCGCAGTGGACAATCCCACCCCCCGCACCCTAGGGTGATCGGACGAATTTGGAGAAGCATCCATGCATAACGTCGCAATCACAGGCACCGGGGTTTTCACCCCTTCCCAGGTCATCACCAACGACGAACTGGTAACCGCATTCAACGCCTACGCCGACCTGTGGAACACGGAAAATGAAGCCGCGATAGCGGCGGGAGAGGTTGAGGCAAAAACCCATTCCTCCAGCGATTTTATTCTGGCCGCGTCAGGGATCGAACGCCGCTATGTCCTTGATAAAGAAGGCGTTCTTGATCCATTCCGCATGTTCCCTTATCTCGCTCCCCGCTCCGATGACCAACCCGGATATATGGCCGAGATCGGGGTTGATGCCGCGGGCAAAGCCCTCTCCGCTGCCGGGGTGGAGGCCGCCGACGTTGATCTGGTGATCTGTGCCGCGTCGAACATGGAGCGCGCTTACCCGGCGATTGCTGTTGAAATTCAACAGCTTATCGGCGCGGGCGGCTTTGCTTTCGACATGAACGTCGCCTGTTCAAGCGCCACATTCGGCATCCAGACGGCGGCCGATATGATCCGCTCCGGCTCTATCCGGCGGGCGTTGGTCATCAACCCCGAGATTTGTTCGGCCCATCTGGAATGGCGTGATCGCGACTGTCATTTCATTTTTGGCGATGTGGCCACGGCGACGTTGCTGGAACGTGACGAAGATCTGAAACCCGGACATTTCAAAGTGTTATCCACCCGCTGCGCCACCCAGTTCAGCAACAACATCCGCAACAACAACGGCTATCTGCGCCGCACCCATGATCAAATGGAAGACCGCCGCGATATGCAGTTCATGCAGAACGGGCGCAAGGTCTTCAAAGAGGTGTTGCCACTGGTCAGCAAGCACATCGCCAGTCACATGCAAGAGGAAGGCGTCAAAGCGGACGACCTGCGTCGGCTCTGGCTGCATCAAGCCAATAAGACGATGAATGACTACATCGGCAAAAAGGTCTTGGGCCGCTCCCCTGAACCGCACGAGCAACCCAATATCCTGCAAGATTACGCCAACACATCCTCTGCCGGATCAATCATTGCATTCTCTCAACATTCCAATGACTTATCGCCGGGCGATAAAGGGTTGATCTGCTCGTTCGGGGCGGGGTATTCCGTCGGTTCAGTCATCGTTGATCGTGCATAGGGAAAGAACATCATGAAGATCATTATTGCGGCTGGACTGCTGTTCACCCTTGCTGCCTGCGGCGTGCCATTGGTGCCGCTGATCTAGGATCAGGCCCCTAACCGCTGACCCGTTTGTGTACATCTTCCAGGCTTTCCACCCGTTCTGAATAGCGGTCGGTCAGCATCGCACTGCGCCCGCGTGTCATGAGGGTGAACCGCGCCAGTTCTTCCATCACATCCACGATCCGGTTGTAGAGCGGCGAAGGCTTCATCCGCCCGTTCTCAAACTCGTTCCAGGCCATCGGCACTGAGGATTGATTGGGGATCGTGATCAGCCGCATCCAGCGCCCCAAGATACGTAACTGATTGACAGTGTTGAAGGATTGCGAGCCGCCGCTGACCTGCATGACGGCCAATGTCTTGCCTTGTGTTGGTCTGATCCCGCCGATTGGCGATAATGGTATCCAATCGATCTGGGCCTTCATGATGCCAGTCATCGCGCCGTGGCATTCGGGGCTGGACCAGACCATGCCTTCGGACCAGATGACCAACTCGCGCAGCGCGGCCACCTTGGGATGCGTCTCATCCGCGTCGCCGGGCAGCGGCAGGCCTGATGGATCAAAGAACCGGGCCTCGCAGCCCAACGCGCGCAGCACACGTGCGCCCTCTTCCGCTGCCAGGCGGGAATAACTGGTTTCGCGCAATGACCCATATAGCAGCAGGATGCGCGGCGGGTGCTGCGGTGCGTCCGGCCCTGCCAATGCCGCGACGTCCAATGGACGCAAGGCACCCGGCACGATGTTCGGCATGTCAGCGCTGTCGATTGTCATCAGGCGTTATCTTCGAGGTGCAGCTTCATATCAATGAGCACCTGTTGCAGCGCGGTCGTCTCGCGCAGCAGGCGTTTTGCTTCGTTGATGGTGATCACCCCGTCCGCAATGGATTGATTGTATTCCGCCATCAGCAGCGCAAATCGCTGGCTGAGTTTGATCACATCCGTATTGATCTCGCCCTCGCTGTTGGCGCGGGATTTGTCATAGGACAATGCTGCCCCGTTCAGCTCTGCCAGCGCAGAGGTCACATGTGGGTAAGACGATGCCGCTTCCAGTGCCACAACAGCATCAACCGGCATGAACCGGTCGGCATGTTCAGCGTTGTCGGAATAGTAACGGCCCAGCGTTGCCTTGGACTTTCCGGTCAGCTCGCAGGCCGCTTCGATGCCCACATCCTTGACCAAGGCTTCGGTGTGCTTTTTCAAATAGTTACCATTGCCAGCCATAGGTGTACTCCAACTAGATCATGCTGCCGCTGCGGAAGGGGAAACCGCCATATCTATTCCCATTAAAGCGGTTCGCCCGCCATGTCATTGATAAAGCGTTCCTCTGAGGGACGAGTAACCAGTGTCCATGCGGTAGTCATGGTATGTTAAGGATCGCGATCCCCCCCCAACACCTTTGGTTCTGTCGCCTGCGTTGCTGTGGCGGCGGAACGTATCGTGCGTTGGTGATCGTTGCAGACTGCCGCGTGCAAAAAGTCATTTGCCATACTTCAACGCGCTGTCGAAACGCGATAATGACACGTCATGGCAAAGCTCTATTTCAACTATTCCACCATGAACGCAGGCAAATCGACGGTTCTGTTGCAGGCCTCGCACAATTACATTGAACGGGGGATGCAGACCTATCTGCTGATCGCCCGGTTTGACGACCGCGCGGGCGTTGGCCGGATCGGCAGCCGGATCGGTATTGGTGCGGATGCAGACACCTTTGGTGCTGATGACGATCTCTTTGAAATGATCGCTGCCCGCCTGAAAGAAGGGCCCTGCGCCTGTGTGTTTCTGGATGAGGCGCATTTCATGACGCCCGATCATGTCTGGCAATTGGCCCGTGTCGTTGATGATCTGGGCGTGCCAGTCATGACCTACGGGTTGCGTGTTGATTTTCGCGGGCGTCTGTTTCCGGCCTCGGCGTCACTGCTCGCCCTTGCTGATGAAATGCGCGAGGTCCGCACGATATGTCATTGCGGCAAGAAGGCCACGATGGTGGTCCGCCGCGACGCGGATGGCAAGGTGCTTGCCGCTGGTGATCAGATCGTCGTGGGCGGGAATGAGCGTTACGTCTCGCTTTGCCGCCGCCACTGGCGTGAAGAAATGGGCGATTACGCTGATCCCAACAGAGATTAGTAAAAACTCTGCGGGTCGATGTCGATCGCCATGCGCAGATTGGTCGGCAGACGGAACTGCCCCGCCCATTTTGCCAATGCCTGCTGCAAAGGAGCCGTCTTTGCGGCCTTCACCAGCAACCTGACCCGATGGCGCCCGCGCACCCGCGCGATGGGCGCTGGTGCAGGGCCAAAGACCTGCGCCCCAATCTGCCGTAATGGCGCATCCATTCGCGCCATTTCCGCCCCAAGATCAAAGACGTCCTGCACGTTTGGACTGCTCAGGATGATCCCCGCCATGCGCCCGTAGGGCGGCACGCCTGCGGCTCTGCGTTCTTCTGCCTCTGCGGCCCAGAAACTTTCCTCATCACCTGCCAGTATGGCGCGGATCACCGCATGTTCCGGTTGATAGGTCTGCAACAGTGCCTCGCCCGGTGTCTCTGCCCGGCCGGCACGCCCTGCAACCTGCCGCATCAGTTGAAACGTGCGTTCAGCCGCCCGCAGGTCAGACCCTTGCAAGCCAAGATCCGCGTCAATCACGCCCACAAGCGTCAGCAATGGAAAGTTATGCCCTTTGGCCACCAACTGGGTGCCGATGATGATATCCGTCGCACCCTGCGCGATCTCTTCGATATGCGCCTTCATCGCGCGGGCAGAACCATAAAGATCAGACGAAAGCACCGCGACCCGGGCATCGGGGAACAGCGCCGCAACCTCTTCGCCCATACGTTCCACGCCGGGGCCGACGGCGCTCAGCCGGTCTTCGGCCGCGCAACTGGGGCATTGGGTTGGCATCGGTTTGGTGTCGCCGCATTGGTGACACATCAGCCGTTTCAGGAAACGGTGTTCCACCATGCGCGCATCACATTGATCACAACCTATCTGATGCCCGCAGGCCCGACACAGCGTGATCGGTGCATAGCCCCGCCGGTTGAGAAAAATCAGCGATTGTTCACCCTTTTCCAGCCGTTGCTGGATCGCGCGCCGCAGGGTGGGTGACACCCAACTGCCCCCCGGCAGATCCTCGGCCCGCATATCAATGGCTGCCATCTTTGGCATCACCGCCGCCCCAAACCGCGATGTCAGTTCCAACCGCTGATATTTGCCTGTTTCCACATTGGCCCAGCTTTCCAGCGACGGCGTGGCTGAGGCCAGAACCACCTGCGCCCCGTTGATTGCCGCCCGCAGCACGGCCATATCGCGGGCATTATAAAGCACGCCGTCTTCTTGCTTGTACGATGTGTCGTGTTCCTCGTCGACGACGATCAGCCCGATATCCTGATATGGCAAAAACAACGCCGACCGCGCGCCAACAACCAATTGCGCATCGCCCTGCCCGACCATGCGCCAGCAACGGCGCCGTTCGGTCATGGTCACGCCGGAATGCCATTCGGCGGGTTTCATGCCGAAACGTGCTTCGACCCGCGTGATAAACTCACCCGACAATGCGATTTCTGGCAAGAGCACCAGCGCCTGCCGGCCCATGCGCAGGCATTCGGCAACCGCCTCCAGGTAGACTTCTGTTTTGCCAGAGCCAGTCACGCCCTTCAGCAATGTCGTTCCGTAGCCGTCACTGCGAAGGGACGCGCGCAAGGCCGCGGCGCCTGCGGCCTGATCTGCGCTGAGTTCCTTGCCGCCATAGTCGGGATCAAGTGCGGGATAGGCTGTGTCGCGCGGCGCCTGTTCTTCGGAAACAGCCCCCAATTTGACAAGCCCTTTGACGACGGATGTGCCCACGCCCGCCATCTCGGCCACCTCGCCCAAGGTGAAGGACAGCCCGCCATAGTCACGCAGCACGCCCAGCACCTTTTCACGCGCACCGGTCATGCGGTCCGGAGTCACGTCGCCCAGACGGTAAACCTTGCGCATGGATTGCGCATCACCCAGGCCCGGCGCGCGCGTGGCAAGGCGCAGCATCGCAGGCATCGGGGTCAGTGTGTATTCAGCGGCACGGGTCAGGAACTGGCGCATCTCATCCCGCATGGGCGCCACATCCAGAACGCGGATGACCGCCCGCACCTTGTTGTAATCAAAGTCCCCTTTGCCCGCGCCCCAAATCACACCCAGCACCTTGCGCGGGCCCAGCGGCACCTCGACAAAGGCACCCAGATGACAACCGCCTTCGGGTGCCTTATAATCAAGCACACGGTTCAGCGGCTGCGTCGTCAGCACGCCGACAAGGTCACCTTCGTGGAAATAGCTGTCGGTCATTGCTGCCTTTGTGGGTTTTCGCCGCCTGCCCAATCAGGTAAACGCTGGCTCAACAAACACCAACCCATGCCCGGAGTGAAGAGATGAAGTTTTTCGTAGATACAGCCGAGATCGACCAGATCAAAGAACTTAACGATCTTGGCATGGTGGATGGGGTCACGACGAACCCGTCACTGATCGCCAAATCGGGCCGTGACATTCTGGAAGTCACCAAAGAAATCTGTGACCTTGTGGATGGTCCTGTGTCCGCCGAAGTGGTGGCACTGGATGCCGAAACCATGCTGGCCGAAGGCCGCAAGCTGGCAAAGATCGCTGACAATATTGCGGTGAAGGTTCCGCTGACCTGGGCCGGTTTGCAGACCTGCAAGACACTGTCGGACGAAGGCACGATGGTCAACGTCACCCTGTGTTTCTCGGCCAATCAGGCATTGCTGGCGGCCAAGGCCGGCGCTACATTCATCAGCCCCTTTATTGGCCGTCTGGATGATATCAACCTTGATGGGCTTGAGCTGATCGAGGATATCCGCACGATCTATGACAACTATGGCTTTGGCACCAACATTCTTGCCGCCTCCATCCGTTCGGCCAACCACATGAGCGATTGCGCCAAGATCGGCGCAGATGTGGCAACGGCACCGCCGAATGTGATCAAGGCGATGGCGAACCACGTTTTGACCGATAAAGGTCTGGCCGGGTTTATGGCCGACGTTGAAAAGGCCGGTATCAAAATTCTGTAAGATGCCACGGGTAAGGTGGATCATGATCCACCTTACATCCCACCCCAACTAGGGCAAAAGTGCCACGTTTGGCACTTTGCCGCCAAAAAGCCTGCGACAAGCGGCGTAACCCTCTGCTATGTTGACAAAAAACAAAGCAGAGCAGGCACAATGAACCAACAAATTATGGCGGATGATCTTCGTGAAAAGATCATCGCAAACCCTGATGTCCTTTTGGAAGATCACGATCTGATGCGCGCCCTTGTGGGGGCCAGCGAAACCGGGGCGGGTGGCAATGTCGTTGACCTGCGCTCTGTCGCGATGGATCGGCTTGAGGCGCGTTTTGACCGTCTTGAAGACAACCACCGCAATGTCATTGCCGCCGCCTATGATAATCTGGCAGGCACCAATCAGGTTCACCGCGCGATCCTGCGCATGATGGATGCCAGCACATTTGCCCAGTTCCTTACCGATCTGACCGGCGAAGTGGCCGATATCCTGCGTGTCGATGCGATCCGCCTCGTGCTGGAAAGCCGCGACAACGAAGAGCTTAACAACGATGGCACCACGGTTGCCGTGATGCCAGAGAACTATGTCGACGGCTACATCACCCTTGGACGCAATATGCCCGCCCGCCAGATCACCCTGCGCCCATTCCACAAGGTTGGCGGTAGCCTTTACGGCCCCCGCGCCGAATACATCAAGTCCGAGGCCTGCCTGAAGGTTGACCTTGGCCCCGATCATCTGCCCGCCATGCTGGTCATGGGCAGCGAAGACCCTTTGCAGTTCACCCCCCAACAGGGCACCGACCTTCTGACGTTCTTTGCCGGTGTCTTTGAACGGGTTGTGCGGCGCTGGTTGGCGTAAACCGATGATCGCGCCTGCCCTGTCAGACGCATCCAACGCATGGCTCGCTCATCAACGCGCCCTTGCGGGCGCTGCCGAGAACACGTTGAAAGCCTATCAGACCGACGTTCTGGGTTTTCTGGCCTTCATGACACAGCACAACGGCGGGTCGCAGGGCCTTGCACCCATTGCCCGCGTCAGCGTGCGCGATATGCGTGCATGGATGGCCCATGAGCGCGGGCGCGGCGTGGGTGCCCGGTCTTTGGCGCGCGCCCTCTCTGCGGTGAAATCCTTTTACAAATGGTTGGCCGAGCGTGAAGGGTTTGAGCCGACAGCGGTCCTGTCGACCCGTTCGCCCAAGTTTCAGCGCAAACTGCCCCGCCCGCTTGAAGAATCTGCGGCCGCACAGATGATCGAAACCGTCGCGTTTCAATCAAAAGAGCCCTGGATCGCGGCGCGGGACGTTGCTGTTGTCACCCTGCTTTATGGCTGCGGTTTGCGGATCTCCGAGGCGCTTGGCCTGACTGGCACCGATGTTCCCCTTCCGGAGGTTCTTCGCATCACGGGTAAAGGTGGCAAAGAACGCATCGTGCCTGTCATTGACGCCGCCCGTGATGCTGTTGATGCCTATCTGGATCTTTGCCCATACCCCGTTGAACCCGACACACCAATCTTTCGCGCGGTGCGCAGCGGCCCACTCTCACCACGTGTGATCCAAAGGGTGATGGAGCAGGCGCGCCTGCAACTTGGCCTGCCGGCCACTGCCACCCCACATGCAATGCGCCATTCGTTTGCAACCCATCTGCTTGCTGCGGGGGGTGATTTGCGCGCGATTCAGGAACTTCTTGGTCATGCCTCATTATCGACAACACAGGCCTATACAGCCGTCGATGCCGCACATCTGATGTCGGTTTATGAAAAGGCCCACCCCAAGGCGTGACTATCGCGTTGCCCCACCCGTCAAATTAAAGCATGAAACTGCCATGACACTCCGTACCAAAGCCCTTCTTGTTCACCTGTTCACAGCGACCGGTGCCGTTTTTGCCATGCTCGCAATGCTGGCCGCCGTGCAAGAACAATGGAGCCTGATGTTTCTCTGGCTTGTTGTGGCCTTTTTTGTGGACGGCATTGATGGCCCCTTGGCGCGCAAATATGATGTAAAGACCAATGCCCCCGCATTTGATGGGGTTTTGCTGGATCTGATCATCGACTATCTGACCTATGTGTTTGTGCCCGCATACGCCCTGTTCAAATCAGGGCTTTTGCCCGGTTGGACAGGTTGGTTTGCGATCATCATCATCACCTTTGCATCTGCGATGTATTTTGCCGACACACGCATGAAAACAAAGGATAATTCCTTTTCCGGGTTTCCGGGCTGCTGGAACATGCTGGTGCTGGTGATCTTTGCGTTGCAACCCAATTTCTGGGTGTCGCTGGTGCTGGTCGCCAGCCTTGCCATCACGATGTTTGTTCCCCTGAAATTCGTGCATCCTGTGCGGACCGAACGCTGGCGCATGATCACGCTGCCGATGGCACTGGCATGGACGTTCTTTGCGGGCTGGGCGGCTTGGGTGGATTTCCATCCCGAAAGCTGGGCGCATTGGGGTTTGATCATCACGTCAGTTTATCTGCTGTTTGCCGGTGTCAGTCAGCAAATCATTCCCGAGCGTAAGATCGCCTAAATCAACAGCCCCGCAGCGCCCTCCAGCTTGAGCAGTTCTACTTTCGCCTCAATCCCGCCCGCACCGGAATAGCCACCAAGCCCATCTGCCGCCAGAACACGGTGGCAGGGAATGAAGATCGCGATGGGGTTTGCGCCGCAAGCCTGTCCGATGGCTTGTGCTGAAACGTCCAGTTCCTTTGCCAGATCCCCGTAGGTCCGCGTTTCGCCATAAGGAATGGCGCAAAGAGCCGCGTAGAACCTTTGCTGAAAATCGCTGCCACGCGGGGCGAGTGGCAGTGCAAAATCTTGCAGATCGCCCGCGAAATAGGCGGCCAGTTCTGCGGTGGCCCGATCGTAAAGCGGCCCGCTGGTCAGGTTTCCCGCGTCATTCCAAAGCAGTTGGGTTATCGCGCCGTCCTGCGCATTGGCCCCAAGCGGCCCCACGACAGAGGAGGCGCAGATCACACCTTAAGCCCCCGCACCGCCATCATTGTGGCGGTGATGGTCGCAACCGTCGATTCCTTCGTGCCATCAACGGCAATCGCGCGCCCTTCTGTAAAGGTCAGCGTCCGCCCCGATTTGATCACTTCACCTTCGAACCGGAACGACTGCCCCCGTGCAGGCGCCATGAAGCTGCATTTGAATTCAACCGTCAGCACTTCGCTTTCGGCGTCCATCAGTGTCAGCGCTGCAAACCCACAAGCGCTGTCCATGCCCGAGGTGATCACGCCTGCATGGATGAACCCGTGATGCTGCGAAAATGACGGGTTGAACGGCATTTCCAGTACGACCCGTCCCGGTGCGACGTCGGCAACCGTGATCCCCATTGTTGCCATCGCACCCTGACGATCAAAGTCCGCCCGCATACGTTCAACGGATTGGGGATCACCGTAATCCATCAGCCAAGTGCCGTGTTGCAGCGGCTACAGACACCGGCGTGACGATGCGTGCCCACATCCGGCAGGATTTTCCAGCAGCGTTGGCATTTGTCACCTGTCGCGCGATCAAAGACAACCGCAACGTCTGCAACATCGTCCAGGCGGAATGCATCTGCTGGCGCGGCGTCGGTTGAAACGAAGATGCCGGACGTGATGCACAGATCGTCAAAGCTGACGGTTTCCAGCAGCTTTGCGGTGTCACCGCTCACGTAGACGGTTGGTGCCGCCTCGAGCGATGCGCCGATCACTTTGGCGGTCCGCTCAACCTCCAACGCGCCTGTCACCACGCGGCGCACTTTGCGCACATCGGCCCATTTGGCGGCAAGTTCAGCGTCCTGCCAAGCAGAAGGCGTCTCAACGAAATCCTCCAGATGGACCGAGCTTTCGTCGCCGGGGAACCGTTCCAGCCAGACCTCTTCCATGGTGAAGGTCAGCATCGGGGCCAGCCATTTGGTGATGCGGTGGAACAGGATGTCCAGCACCGTGCGGGCCGCCCGACGACGCAACGTATCGCCGTCACAATAGAGCGCATCCTTGCGGATATCGAAGTAGAACGCAGAGAGGTCAACCGTGGCGAAGGTAAAGACCGCCTGAAACACACCCTGAAAATCATAAGCTGCGTAGCCTTCGCGGACTTTGACATCCAACTCGGCCAGACGGTGCAAGACCCAGCGTTCCAATTCCGGCATATCCGCCGGTTCGACCCGGTCGCTTTCGGTGAAATCAGACAGTGACCCCAGCATATAGCGCAACGTGTTGCGCAAACGGCGGTAGCTATCGGCCACACCTTTCAGGATCTCGTCCCCGATCCGCAAGTCAGCCGTGTAATCTGACTGCGCCACCCAAAGCCGCAGAATGTCAGCGCCGTATTGCTGGACCACCTGTTCGGGCGCGATGGTGTTGCCGATGGATTTGGACATTTTCATGCCCTTCTGATCCAGCGTGAACCCGTGGGTCAGTACACCGCGATAAGGGGCGTGCCCCATGGTGCCGCAGGCCTGCAACATCGACGAATGGAACCAGCCACGGTGCTGGTCGGTGCCTTCAAGGTAAAGGTCAGCCATGCCGTCCGTTGATCCATCTGCACGGTCGCGCAACACAAATGCATGGGTTGAGCCGGAATCGAACCATACGTCCAGGATATCGAACACCTGCACATAGTCTTCGTGGTTGACGTCATTGCCAAGCAACCGCTCTTTTGCGCCGTCCTTATACCATGCGTCAGCGCCTTCTTCTTCAAACGCTTGTAGCACGCGGGCATTCACGGCCTCATTGCGCAGCAGGTAGTCGGGATCGGTGGGTTGTGCGTCTTTCTTGACAAAACAGGTCAGCGGCACACCCCAGGCACGCTGGCGTGACAGCACCCAATCAGGTCGCGCCTCGATCATTGCATGCAGACGGTTGCGCCCTTTCTGCGGTGTCCATGTCACCAACTCGTCGATGGAGCGCAGCGCGCGTTCGCGGATCGTGGTGCCGTAGGTGTCCTGCCCGTCGCCGACAGCTTTGTCGATGGCGGCAAACCATTGCGGCGTGTTGCGATAGATGACCGGCGCTTTGGACCGCCACGAATGAGGATAGCTGTGCTTGATCACGCCGCGCGCGAACAGGCCACCCACCTCGGCAAGCTTAGCAATGACGGCCGCGTTGGCGTCACCTTCCCAAGGATTGGTTTTGTTTTTCTTGTTGGGTTTGTCGCGCATGATCTTTTTGCCGCCAAAGAACGGCAGGCCTTGGCGGAACGATCCGTCTTCAATGACGTTGTAGGTTATGACCTGCTCAAGCATGCCAAGATCGCGGTAAAGCTCAAACTCTTCCATACCGTGCGATGGAGCGCAGTGAACAAAGCCGGTGCCCTCATCATCGGTCACAAAATCGGCAGCGCGGAAATCACGGGCGTCGTCCCATTCAGCATGATAGTCCAACCCAGCGTTCAAAAGCGCATCAGCATTTAGAGGATGTGACAGCGATGTATTCGACAGATCACCGGCATCGCCCACGCGGGAAAAGGCATCGACACGGGCCTTGGCAAACACTCCTTCAGCCAGCCTATCGGCCAATACATAACGCTCACCCTTGGTGACCCAGTTGTCTTCGGGCGCGTCGGTGACTTCGTAAACACCGTAGGAGATATCATTGGAATAAACGACAGCCTTGTTGGACGGCATAGTCCAAGGCGTCGTTGTCCAGATCACGACAGACGCACCTTTGATGGCATCATTGTCGGTGTCGCGCACAGGGAACTTTACCCAAACGGTAAAGCTTTCCTTATCAAGATACTCTACCTCCGCCTCGGCCAGTGCTGTCTTTTCCACCGGCGACCACATCACAGGCTTGGACCCTTGATAAAGCGTGCCGTTCATCAGGAATTTCTGGAATTCCTCTGCGATCACCCGTTCGGCGTGGAAATTCATTGTCAGGTACGGATCGGCCCAGTTCCCGGTGATCCCAAGGCGCTGAAACTCTTCGCGTTGGATGTCGACCCAGCCTTCGGCGAATTTGCGGCATTCCTGACGGAAATCTACGACGTTTACGTCATCCTTGTCGCGCCCCTTGGCGCGGTATTTTTCTTCGATCTTCCATTCGATAGGCAGACCGTGGCAGTCCCATCCGGGGATATAGCGGGCATCTCTGCCCATCATCTGCTGGCTGCGCACCACCATATCCTTGAGTATCTTGTTAAGCGCGTGGCCGATGTGCAGATGCCCGTTCGCATAGGGAGGGCCATCGTGCAGGGTGAAGGGCGCACGGCCCTCTTTTTCGCGCAGGCGGTCGTAGACCCCGATCTGTGCCCAGCGCGCCAGCCACTCAGGCTCGCGTTTAGGCAGGCCCGCCCGCATCGGAAAATCGGTGCGTGGCAGGTTCAGGGTTGATTTATAGTCAGTGGTTTCGGCGCACATGGGTGGCGTCCTTTAAGCAGTCGTTCAGGGGAATAGCGAAGGCACGGTGCGCACACGCTGACACCTTTTCCCGGCAGGCGTGAAAGGTTCAGGCCGCCGGGCAAATAATGCTTATGCTCATCTGCCGCAACATATCGCGGCTTATAGGCCGCACGCGCGCGAGGGTAAAGCCTCTGTTCGTCGCGGACATGGCAAGTAAGATACGCATTGCCAGAGGCGACAGGCATCGCCAAAAGCATTGCCATGAAGAAGATGCGTATTGCGATTGTTGGCGCCGGGATTGGCGGCTTGACGGCGGCAGCGTTGCTGGCTGATCGCGGTCATAGGGTGACTTTGCTGGACCAGTTCACAGCGCCGCAACCGGTGGGCTCGGGGCTTGTTATTCAGCCGGTTGGCCAGACTGTACTGGATCATGTTGGCGCGGGCGATGCAGCACGTGCCAAGGGAAACCCGATCACACGCATGTTGGGCCATGAAGCCTGCAACAATCGCTGCGTTCTGAACGTTTGGTACGACAGACGCGCGGGCGGTCAGTTTGGCTTGGCGATCCATCGCGCCAGCCTGTTCGCGGCGCTTTATGACGCGGTGATGACACGGGACATTGCGGTTTTGCCCAATGCGCAGGTCACCGCCACGCGCTCGGGCATGATAGATACGCGCGATGGCAAGACACATGGCCCTTTTGATCTGGTTGTTGACAGTGCCGGCGCCCGTTCGCCGCTGTCGCCGATCACTGCAAGGGATCTACCTTATGGCGCGATCTGGGGCACGGTGGATTGGCCCGAAACCACTCTGCCGCAAAACCAGTTGAGCCAGTGTTACCGCAAGGCCGACCGGATGCTTGGCGTTTTGCCCATTGGCACGTTGCCCGCAGAAACCACGCCGAAAGCGGCCATTTTCTGGTCGATGCCCCGCGATGATCATGCAAATTGGGCCGCTGCCGGGCTTGAGGCATGGCGCGCAGAGGCATCCGCGCTTTGGCCCGATTTTGCGCCATTTGCGGCGCAGGTGACGGACCTTGGGCAAATGACGATGGCCCGTTACGCGCATGGTACGTTGCGCAAGCCATGGTCGCCCGGCTTGGTGCATATCGGCGATGCTGCCCATCGGGCCAGCCCGCAGCTGGGGCAAGGGGCCAATATGGCGCTTTTGGATGCGATGGCGCTGGCGCGCGCATTGGATCAGGCGGAAGGTGATGCCGCCCTTGCCCTATATGCCGCGGCCCGGCGCTGGCATGTGTTGACCTATCAGGCAATGAGTGCGGCATTCACCCCGCAGTACCAGTCCGACAGCCGCTGGCTGCCGGTTTTGCGCGACCGTGTGCTTTTTCCTTTGTCGCAGGTGCCGCCGGGGCCAAAGGTGCTGACCGCGATTGTCTGCGGCACAATGATGCGCCCTTTGGGGCGGTTGGGACGGCTTTAGCGGCAATACGTCCCGCTGCGGTAGCGTGCGGTATCAAAATGAAAGTGGTCACGGTGGAACCGGTTTGCTTCGGGGCCAAGCACCGTGCCAAACGGCCCACAGGCCGCCCGCCACATCTGCCGCAGTTGCGCACCGTCATCTGCCGAATTCCAATCCGTCAGCAGCGTCATTTCGGTCCCGTTGTTCAGGCGGATGCCTGCAATGTCGATGGCCCGACCAAAGGCGTGTTCCGACAGCCGCGCGCCAGCCTGATTGTTACGAGTGCGGCACGCATAATGCGACACCACACGCAACGAAGATACACCGCCCCCTTCCCCACCAACCGCAGGCAGAACGCCCCGTTCGACCCATGTCTTGAGCGCCGAGGCCGTGCGGCAGTCAATCGTCGCCTGCGGGCTGAGCGTCACCCCGGCAACGGAACGGACCCGCACCGCATTGTCGATCCCACAGGCACCGGAGCCGGCCACGCGGCCAAGGGTCTTGCCCTGAATTGACGGGTCACCGCAGACTTGGCCGCGCAGGCTGGCCAGACGGCGTTCTTCTGCTGCGGCCTCGATGCTGGCGGGCCGCGTCGCAGGGCGCATGGAGGATGCGATGGCATTGGGGCTGAAAGCAAAGAGGTTCCGTTCGGCGCGGAACAAAGCACGGGTCTGCGCGCCGAACGCCAGATCGGGCCGCTCGAACGGGCGGGGCACGGGTCTGATGTCTGATCCCGCCAGGATGGCCTCTGCTGATCCGCGCGGGATGGGTCTGATCGTGTCTTCTGTTGGTTCGGCCACGACCGCCGGTGCCGGTTCAGTCACGTCTGTTTCGGCATTCACCGGCAGATCAGGGCGCGCCACAGGCCGGACAGCGTCCTGGGCCCAAAGCGCGCCCGCTGGCAGCATGACAACCAGACATGCCGCCCAAATCTTCACGTCTTTGCCGCCTTGGTGCGGCCAAAATCGGGGGCGTCGGTGTCCTGGCCTGCCTCAATAATTCCGCGCCGG
Organism: uncultured Paracoccaceae bacterium; assembly: GCA_947498645.1. Lineage (GTDB taxonomy): Bacteria > Pseudomonadota > Alphaproteobacteria > Rhodobacterales > Rhodobacteraceae > Yoonia. The sequence goes on from CANMKS010000001.1 coordinate 55,047, forward strand.
ATTGAACGGGTGCGCGTAAAGTAATCGTGCAAATGGTCACCATCACCTTGCCGAATGGCCCGCTGAAGCGCGAAGAGTTCTTCGGTAAAGCGGCCCAGAATCTCCAAGGTTGCTTCCTTGTTATTGAGGAATACATCGCGCCACATGACCGGATCAGACGCGGCAATCCGCGTAAAATCGCGAAAACCGGCAGCAGAGTATTTGATCACTTCGCTGTCTGTCACCCGGCGCAGATCGTCAGCCACGCCAACCATCGTATAGGCAATCAGGTGGGGAGTGTGACTGGTGACAGCCAGCACCAGATCATGATGTTCGGCATCCATCTGTTCGATCAATGCACCCATGCCGCGCCAAAGATCGGCCAAGCGGTCAATGGCTGCCGTCTCACTGCCTTCTGTGGGCACCAGAATGGTGTAGCGTCCGTCAAAAAGCTCGGCAAAGCCGGACCTTGGGCCGGAATGCTCTGTCCCGGCGAGCGGGTGTGCGGGCACAAAGTGAACGCCTTTTGGGATATGTGGCCCCACGCTTTCAATCACGGTCCGCTTGACCGACCCCACGTCACTGACCGTGACTCCGGGTTTCAGGACCGGCCCGATTTCAGCTGCGACAGCGGCCATGGCCCCGACGGGCACGCAAAGCACCACAAGATCCGCGTCTTTTGCTGCCTCTGCGGCCGTTTCGCAGATTGTATCACACAGCCCGATCTCACGCGCGATGGCGCGGGTCTCGGGCGAACGGGCGTAGCCCACAATCTCGCCCGCCAATCCGGCGCGCCGCATGGCGTGACACATGGATGAGGCGATCAGGCCAAGGCCGATCAGGGCGACGCGGTCATAGATTTGCGTCATCACGCGGCCCCTTTGAATTGCGCAACCGCATGGGCGACACGGCGGCAGGCGCTTTCATCGCCTACTGTGATCCGCAGGCAGTGCGGCAAGCCATACCCTGCCACACGCCGCACGATGATGCCTGCGCTGCGCAGGTGATCGTCGCAGGCGTTGGCTTCTGCCTCATCGGTAAAGCGGGCAAGGATGAAGTTCGCTGTTGAGGTATCGGACGGCACCCCAATTTCGGCCAGGGCATTGGCCAACCAGTCGCGCCATTTCGCGTTCTCGATGCGGCATTTTTCGGTGTGTTCTGTGTCGCGCACAGCAGCTTCTGCGGCCGCTAGTGCTGCGGCGGAAAGGTTGAATGGCCCCCTGATCCGGTTGAGCACATCGATCACAGCCTGCGGACCATATCCCCAGCCAATGCGCATCCCGCCAAGACCATAGATCTTCGAGAAGGTGCGCGACATGAAGACGTTGTTGCGCGCCTCAACAAGTGACTTGCCGGCGTCAAACCCATCGACAAATTCTGCGTAGGCCCCGTCCAGAACCAGCATTGCCTGTGAAGGCAACCCTTCGGCCAGACGCGCGACCTCTGCGCTGCCGATCATTGTGCCGGTTGGGTTGGCAGGATTGGCAATGAACACCAGTTTTGTCTTGTCGGTGCAGGCCTCAAGGATCGCGTCCACATCGACAATACGTTCATTCTCGGGCACCACAACAGGCGTTGCACCGCACGCATGTGCATAGATCGGGTACATCGCGAAGCCGTGTTCGGTGAACAGCACCTCATCACCCGGCCCGGCATAGGCCTCGGCCAGCAGTTTCAGCACATCGCCGGAACCGACGCCGCAGAACACCCGTGCTGCATCAACGTGCCAAACCTCGGCAATTGCGGCGCGCAGGCTCGCATGATCGGTTGATGGGTAGCGGTGCAGGTCATGTGTGGCGCGCACGACCGCTTCTTTCGCTGCATCGCTTGGCCCCAGCGGGTTTTCGTTCGATGACAGCTTGAGCACGTTGCTTTGCCCGCTCAGCGTAGAGGCACCGCCCTGATAAAGTGCGATGTCCAGAATGCCCGGTTGGGGTTGAATGCCGTCAGCCATAAAGGTCCGTTCCCGTCTCGTTTCGCCTGTTCTATCGCCCTGCCCGAGGCAAGGCCAGTGCCAAGGTGGACTTGGGTGTTTTGTCTGATGACAGCGGATTTTTGGCAATCCCGCGAAAGCCTGCCAATGGCAAGATGATTAAGGTCTGGGACATGACCGCGCAACATCAACTCATCCAGTCTTATGACATCGCCGCAAGCCAGTGGCGCACCAAGATCGAAGGCCTTGGATATGCGGCCGCCTATCGCTGGATGGTCGAGACCTGCGGCATTCAAACAGAGCATGCGGATGTCATCGACATAGGCTGCGGTACCGGCGATTTCAGTCGCGCGCTGATCGAGGTCGCAGGACCACCCAATTGCCTGACGTTGCTGGACCCGTCGGAACAGATGGTGCGGACAGCGACCCGGTCGCTTGTCCATATCGCTCCGCGTCTGAAGCCATTGGTTGCCAGCCTTGAGGACAAGCCCCGGCATGGGCACGATCTGATCCTTTGCGCCCATGTGATCGAGCATTTTGCCGATCTGGGCGCGGCGCTCTTTCTGTTGAAATCCTGCCTCGCACCCGACGGGAAGCTCTTGCTGGTCGTCAGCAAACCGCATTGGTGCAACTGGATCATCTGGGCGCGCTGGCGTCACCGGTGGGTCCGTCCAGCCCGCATGTTGGACGTCTTCGCCCAAACCGGATTGTCATGCGACTGGGATGCGTCTTTCCCCGCAGGCCCACCCAGCCGATCCAGCCACGCATATCTTGTCAGACATCAATGAAAGAGACCCCCATGATCTATGTCGAAGTCAACTTTTGCGTTGCCCCGCGCGACCGCGCCGCAGCCCTCGATTGCCTGACCAAAGAGGCGCCCGTGATGCGCGCCCTATCGGGCAATCGCGGATGCAGGGTTCTGATTGATCCAACAGCAGAGGGCGCAGTGACCTTGCTTCACCAATGGGACGATCTGGCCAGCCTTGATGCGTATCGCTCTGGCCCGCTGTTCGCCCAGGTCGGAGGTGTCCTGCGCCCGATGATGACAGGTGCCCCCAGCACGGTGGTTTATGAAGCCACGCCAGTCGGCTAAGCTGTCGTGATGTCATCCCTACCTGCATATTGCGTATATCGTGACTTTCCGCCTGAGGCGGGCAAGACAGTGCAGTTTGATCGCCACTACCTGCTTTATGCCGCAAAGGGGACAATGCGCCTGCAAGCGGAAGGGCGGTCATGGACAGTGCCGCCCGCCCGCGCGGCACTGATCGCGGCTGGCGCACCCATTACGTTGTCGATTGCCACAACGATCACCTGTTGTTCGGCCCTCTTTTTACCAGAGGCATATACTGCACCAAAGGCGCCTTTGCGGGTGCTGGACATGTCACCATTGGCCCGTGAACTGGTTTTGGCCTGCCGGGGCTACGCGCCCGAATTGGAAACGCTGCCTGCGGAAGGCAAGCAGCTTTTCGACACGCTCTATATGCTGGCAACAAAAGCGGCAGAAGCGCCGAACGACATGTGGATGCCGGTGGCGCAATCCGAACCGGTCCTCGCGGCGTTAGAGATGACGGAGGCACGTTTGGCAGAGCCTGTGGGCTTTGCTGCAATTGCCGCCGAAGTCGGCGTAACCGAACGCACCCTTGCCCGTCGCTTCCAGGAAGAGTTGGGCATGCCATGGCGCGATTGCCTGCGCCGTCTGCGGATCATTCGCGCGGTCGAGGCTCTGGCCGATCCGGAACGTCAGATCACGCAGATTGCTATGGACGTGGGCTATAACTCTTCCAGCGCGTTCAACAGTGCATTTTTGGATTTCACCGGTCAGACCCCTTCGGATTTTCGTAATCTGGAATGAAAAAAGCCGCCCCGGATCGGAGCGGCTTTGATCATTTGATCCCGAAACATGTCCGGGATGATCTCTGACAGGGTCAGATATCAGTTCTTTGCGTAGAATTCGACGACGAGGTTTGGTTCCATCGCAACTGGATAAGGCACATCGCCCAGACCAGGTGTGCGTGTGAAGGTCGCGGTCATCTTGTTATGGTCAACGTCCATGTAGTCAGGCACATCACGCTCTGGCAGCTGGGATGCAACCAAGACCAGCTCAAGCTGCTTGGACTTCTGACGCACTTCGATCACGTCGCCCTCTTTGACGCGGTAGGAGGGGATGTTCACGCGCTTGCCGTTCACAGTGACGTGGCCGTGATTCACGAACTGACGTGCAGCAAAGACGGTTGGAACGAACTTGGCGCGGTAAACAACGGCGTCCAGACGACGCTCGAGCAGACCGATGAGGTTTTCACCTGTATCGCCTTTAACACGCTCGGCTTCGCCGTAGATGCGGCGGAACTGCTTTTCTGTCAGGTCGCCGTAGTAACCCTTCAGCTTTTGCTTTGCGCGCAGCTGTGTACCGAAATCGGACAGCTTGCCCTTGCGGCGCTGACCGTGCTGGCCGGGGCCATATTCACGACGGTTGACGGGTGATTTTGGACGACCCCAGATGTTTTCGCCCATCCGGCGGTCAATTTTGTACTTGGCAGCGGTACGTTTAGTCATACGCTGATCTCCTTCTTTCAGTTGCGAAGGGCGTTGTCCTTTCCCCGGATTTGGCCGGGGTGACAGGGTTCCGCTTGCGCGGGCCACCAACACCAATGAATGGGCGGCTTATAGAGGGGATTCTGGTGGTGTCAACGGGCACGGCATTGCCGTTCATCTAAAGTTATCTGCGCGACTTAAGTTTGAACCTATTTCGTCCCAATATGGCCAAAGACATACGATATGTGGTATGCAGGGACAGTAACGAGGACAAAATTTGCCTGTATTATTGATCATCGGGTTAACCAGTGTGGCGGTATTGTGGCTTACTGCTCACCTTACGGTAAAGCGCCGCTTTGCCGCCTTGAATACCGATCTGTCCGAGATTTATCAGGCGGCAGTTGCCGTTCCGCCGGACGAAGGTGCCACGCCGCGCCTGATTGCGCTTTGTATTGATCTGATGCGCAAACAACATTGCACCGATCCCTTCGACGATCTCAGCGCGCATGAGCAGAAGATGGCATTGCATGCCCATGCGGTTGAAGTCCTGCCGTCGTGGATGTCAAAATATGCGTCCCTTTGGCTGGCACCGGGCAACCGGACGCTGATCCGGCAGATGCATCAGGTAAAATCATCGCGCCCCGCAAAAAAGCCGAACCTTTATTACGGTGCCGTAAGACGACAACAGCAATTGCGCAGCGCTACAAAAACCTAGACAAGCTGCGACTATGCCGCAGTCTGCACAGCCCACGCATCTGATCCACTTTGCCGCTGCCTTTGGCGCAGGCGGCTTGCTGTCGCTGATGGTGCTGTTCAACGGCACATTGGCCGCTTACGGATCGCTGTTCTTTGCTTCCTGGGTGCCGCATCTGACCGGCACTGTTGCAGCCCTTCTTTTGCTCGCGATCATGCGTCCGAAACGTGCGAAGGCCGCGCGCCCACCGCTTTGGGTCTATCTTGGTGGTGTGTCGGGTGCGGTCACTGTCATGCTTACCTCTGCCACGCTGAATTCAGCCCTGGCCCTATCGGGCACAATCGCGTTGGGACTGGCAGGGCAAATGGTCTTTTGCCTTTTTGCCGATATACGCGGCCTTTTCGGTCTGCCCCAACGCACACCGGGCGCACGCGACTATCTGGCGTTGTCCTTGATCATCGCGGGCAGTCTGGTCCTGATCTTTTTTGGAAGTACGCCATGATCGGTTTTGCCGCGCTCGCCATATTGGCCGGTGTTCTGGTGTCGCTCAGCCGTCAGATCAACGGGCGGTTGGCCTTGTCCACGTCGGCGATGGAATCATCCTTCTGGAACCATATCGTCGGGCTGGGCTTTATCACGGTGGTGGCCGCGCTTGCTGGCGGGCTGTTTGCCGGATCGCCTGCGCAAGCGCCATGGTGGGCCTATCTGGGTGGGCCGGTCGGCGTGATCTTTATCGCTGCGGGCAGTTGGCTGATCGCGCGGATTGGTGCGGCGCAAACCGCCTTGCTAATCATTGCGGGGCAGATGGTGTTCGGCGTGTTGCTTGATATGTGGCTTGGTGCGCCCGGTAATCTTTGGGCAAGGATCACCGGTGTTGCGTTGATCCTTGCCGGTATGTGGGTGTCACGGACAGGGCGCGACTAGGTTTCTTTGCGATCGTCAACGACGCCAAGTGCGGCGACGCCTGAATTGCCCAGTTCCACAGTCGCAAAGGGGCCACCGATGCATAGGTTTGCGAGGTCTTTGTTGTCGAGCGGTGGTGTATCCGCAAAGACCGCCTTGGCGAAGTCTTCGGCGTTGTCCTTGGGACGGTACCCAAGATGCCCGGCCTTGGTGTTATCCACCACGGCCCTGTCGTTGTTCGAGATGCCATAGACAATCGTGAAGCCCACAACCGGGCTGTCGATGGACCGTTCGACCAGATGGATCAGGTCATCATAGGACAGCCACGTGCCGATGCTGCGCGCATTATTTGCTTGTGCGCAGGAGAAGATGCGCATGCACACACTCTCAATTCCGCGTTTGTCCCAGTAGAGGCTGGCAAGGTCTTCGCTGAAACACTTGGCCAGTCCGTAATACGTGTCGGGGCGATGTGGCGCATCCAAACCAATCGTATCGGTCTTCTTGTGCATACCCACCGCGTGAACGGAACTGGCATAAACCACCCGCTTGACGCCATGCCGATAGGCGGCTTCCCAGACGTTATAGGCCCCGATGATGTTGGATTGCAGGATGTCGTCCCATGCGGCCTCATCACCGATGGCGCCGAAGTGGACAACCATTTCCGCGCCCTTGATCACCTCTAGCATCGCGTTCAGGTCCGACAGATCAGCCTTCACGTAGCTTTCGCCGGGGTAAAGTTTGCCCACATCGTCGGCGATATCGGTCGAAACCAACGCATCACACATCTTGCTCAGCGGTTCACGCAGATAAGACCCAAGGCGGCCCGCTGCCCCTGTCAGCACAAGTTTTTTCATTCTTTAGTCCTTTCCTGTTGCTGTGCGCATCTGCGCCAGCAACGCATCTGCGCCCTTGGCGAGCACATCTGAATCCAGCCCGCAGGCCACAAAATCAAAACCATCATTGATCAGTTCGGCAGCAAATGCCGGGTTGGTCGACAACGTACCAACAGGGATGCCCGCCGCCTTCAGCTTTTTCGCTTGCGCGCGGATCATATCCCAGACCTGCGGTGACTGTGTCTGCCCCAGCAGCCCCATATCGGCCCCGATATCAGCAGGGCCGAAGAAAACACCGTCAACACCTTCCACCGATCCCATGTCCACCGCCTGTTCAACGGCGGCCCGTGTTTCCGCCTGAATGATCACGCCAATATTGTCATTGGCCTGTGCATGGTAATTTTCGATCCGTCCAAACTGGCTCGCCCGGATGGAGCCTGCCACGCCGCGGATGCCGTGTGGCGGGTATTTCGTGGCGGCAACGGCGGCTTTGGCCTCTTCCACGGATTGCACCATCGGGAACAGGATATTGGGGGCACCGCTGTCCAGCAGCCGTTTGACCATCACCGCATCATTCCACGGTGCGCGTACCATCACGCCGGGGCCGTGCGGTGCGATGGCCTGCAACTGCCCGATCACCGTCGCCACATCACCGGGGGCGTGTTCCATGTCCACCAGCAACCAGTCAAAACCCGATGTAGCGACCACTTCGGCAGTCAGATTATTGGCAAGACTGACCCAAAAGCCGATTTGGGACGCGCCATTGCGCAACCCTTCAAGAAAGAGGTTTTGGGGGTATTTCATATGACAGCCTTTTCAACAAATCTCTCGCCCCGCTCAATCCGGTCATAACCGAAGGGCGACAGGTCAAGCGTGCGATATTCGCCATGGGTGATCAGCTCTGCCGTACCGCGCCCCATGGCGGGTGATTGCTGAAACCCGTGACCTGAGAAGCCATTCACAAAAATAAAGTTCTCAACCTTGCTGTGCGGGCCCAAAATCGCGTTCTGGTCAAAGGTGTTATAGGCATAGTGCCCGGCCCATGAATTGCGCAGTTTGATCGCCTCGAACTGGGGAATGCGGGTGGCAATGGCAGGCCAGGCCTTGTTTTCCCAGATGCTGTGATCCTGCATAAAATCATCATAATCCACAGCCGGATCATCATCAGGCGGACACCCTGCCAGATAGTAGGTGCCATCCGTGCGCATGTGCACGCCCGACGGATCAATCGTGAGTGGCAGATCGCGGTCCAGCGGCTGTTCCGCTTCAAAAATGAACGTATAGCGTTTGCGCGGTTCAACCGGAATTTCGATCCCCGCCATGCGCGAAGTAAGGACCGCGCGTGGACCGGAGGCATTCACCACAGTGCCGCAGCTGATCACCTCACCCGATTTCAGCACGACGCTTTCAACGCGCGTGCCTGACGCGTTTGTGTTCATCGCGACCACTTCGTTGGTCAGATATTCCACCCCGCGTTCCCGCGCCGACCGCCGCCACCAGTCAAACAGTGTATTGCCGTCGAAATAGCCTTCATCCAGCAGATTGTGATTGGCCGCGACGATGTCATCAAGATTGTAGAACGGGTAAGCGGCCGCAATTTCATCCGGCATCATGTGCTTGGTGCCAGCCCCACAGGCGGCCTGAAGTTCCTGGCCTTCCTTCAGGGTCGCCGCAAAGGCCGCGTTGTCGGCCAGATACATGTAGCCATAACTTTGCAACCGCAGATGCGGCACCCGGTCGTCGCCACCCATGTAAGCACGGAAGTTTTTGACAAAATCCGCGGCAAACTGGGACACCCGAATATTGATTTCGCGGCTGAATTGCTGCCGCATGCACGAATTGGTGTGCGCGGTCGAAGTGAATTCGTAGGTCGGGTCACGTTCCACAACAAGGATAGACCCGTCAAAATCAGGGTTGTCTGTCAGGAACCACGCGACCGATGATCCATACATCGCACCACCCACGATCACGACATCATAGCTGGCTTTGGCTGGTGTTTGCGTCATGCGGTTGCCCCCTTTGCAACGGCTGCCAATACGGCATCGACATCCGCTTGGCTGAGCCCGTAATCGTTCCGCGCAGCTTTGGCGGAAATATACCCGCGCGCAAGATCGCGTTTGACCAGTTCAGGGTCTCTGTTCGACACATCGCCGTAGCCCGCACCCCCCGGAAAGGCCAGCAAGACGCGCCGTCCTTCGGGCACATGCTGTTTCCCCTTGCCCTGCATCATGCTGCCATCATCCTGCGCAATGGTTGTTGGCGCGCCATCCGCGCCACCTTGACGCCCGCGCGCGGGGTGATCAACGCGGTCGAACATGGCTGAGAAATCAAACTCGTTCCCTGCTGCCGCGCCCACTTCCATATATTGGCCCAACCCGCCGCGATGTTCGCCTGCGCCACCGCTGTCGGGCCGCAATTCCTTACGCCAGATGACTACGGGGCCGGTGTGTTCTGTCGCCTCGATCGGCATTGTCATGACGCCGGAGGGAAAGGCCGTCGCGTTCAACCCGTCAACCGTTGGCCGCGCACCTGCCCCGCCTGAATTGAAAGTCAACACTTCGGATCTGCGCCCCTTGTGGCCCGCTACGGGGCGCAAGGACACTTGGAAATTGCACAGGCACCCTGCCCCTTCGGCGGGCACGGTCGCCGGCAAAATCTTGTCCAGCGCGTCATAGACCGTATCGGGGATCATATGCCCGATAACATGGCGCAGGGCGACCGGCGCGGGGTGGACCGCGTTGACAATACTGTCGATCGGGGCGGAGACCTCAAACGGTTCCAATGACGCGGCATTGTTGGGGATTTCAGGGGCCACGGCACATTTGAGCGCGTAGCACGCATAGGCCTTTGTATAGACCAAAGGCACGTTGATCCCTTTCTTGTCGAGCCCGGATGTGCCGGTGAAATCGCAATGGATGCGATCCTGTGAAATTGTCAGCTTCACCTTGAGGTCAATCGGCGTGGCAAAGCCATCAATCCGCATCGCCCCAGTTGCAGTTTCGCGTGGCAAGGCCGCAATCCGCTCCAATGTGGCGCGGCGCGAGTTTTCAAGGATGAAATCGCCGATCCCTTCCAGATCGGTCAGCGAAAATTCACCCATCATTTCAGTCAGGCGACGATCACCGATTTCGTTGCAGGTCGCCAAAGCGTAGATGTCGCCGATCAGCTGATCAGGCTCGCGTACATTGCCGCGCAATATCCGCACGAGCGTTTCGTCAACAACCCCGCGATTGGCGAACTTCATGATCGGGATGTAGATGCCTTCTTCATAAACGCTCGCCGCATCTGCCCCGAAGCCACGCCCACCGATATCGACAACGTGGGCCGTGCAGGCGAAGAAGCCGACATGCTGACCGTTGTGAAATGACGGGCTGACGACGGTGATATCGTGCAGGTGGCCCGTCCCCTCCCATGGATCATTGGTGATGTAGACGTCACCTTCGTTGATGTTCTCGCGTCCGATGCGGCGGATGAAATGGGCGACGGCATCGGCCATCGCATTGACATGGCCCGGCGTGCCGGTGACAGCCTGCGCCAGCATTAATCCTTCGGCGTTATAGACCCCGGCAGAAAGATCCCCTGCCTCGCGTACCGAGGTTGAAAACGCCGTCCGCACCAATGCCTGCGCCTGCTCTTCAACAACCGAGATCAGGCGGTTCCACATGACTTGATAGGCAATTTTGCTCATGTCCGTTTCTCCGTGATATCAATGGTGCCGTCCGGGCGCGCGATGGCAGTGCGACTGTTTGGGACAACGATGGTGGTTTCATCTTCGGTAATCAGCGCGGGACCATTGACGGTATCGCCGGGGTTCAGCGTGTTGCGCAGGACGACCGCCGCTTCGCTGGCAGCACCAGCCACCGGATCGAAAAGAGCGCGTTTTGATGCGACAGCGCCGGATGCACCAGACGGCGTGTCGCCCAATGCGTCTGCGGCAACTGCCTGGGTCGTGGAATTCACCGCCCAAACCGTGATTTCAATATCCATACCAGCCACGGTACGCCCAAAGAGCGTGGCATAATCCGCCTCGAACAGGGTCTGGAATGTCTTTACATCGGGGTTGGCTGCTTGCGCCGCAGTCAGTTGAATAGGAATTTCCCAGCCCTGCCCGGTGTAGCGCATGTAGACTTTGTATTCGGCATTGATCGGTGCATCGGCATCGCATGTGCGCACAAAACCCGTCGCCTCTGTTTCCAGCTCGCTCAGCAGGTTTTTCACAGTATCCGGCGCAAAGTCGGAAAGTTTCATATAGACGCTGCGGGTTGCTTCGAAACTGAATGGAGCGCGCAGGAAACCGATGGCAGAGCCAACCCCCGCCCCGGTTGGCACCAGCAAGCGATCGACGCCCAGTTTTTCACACAAGCGCCCGGCATGAAGCGGCGCCGCCCCGCCAAAGGCGATCATTGTGTAATCGGCAAGATCCTCGCCATTCTCGACCGCGTGGACGCGGGCCGCGTTGGCCATGTTTTCGTCAACGACTTCGGCCAATCCAAAGGCTGCCGTTTGCGCATCCATCTCCAGGGGTTCGCCCAAGGTCGAGAGTGCCATGGCAGAGGCATCACTGTGCAGCTTGATCGAGCCGCCTGCGAAGTTATCAGGATCAAGCTTGCCCAGCATCAGGTCCGCATCCGTCACCGCCGGACGCTCGCCACCGCGGCCATAACAAGCCGGTCCCGGCTCTGACCCGGCACTTTCCGGCCCGACCCTGATCTGTTGCATCGCATCCACATGGGCAAGGCTCCCGCCCCCTGCTCCGATCTCGACCATATCAATCACGGGGATTGATATCGGCATGCCAGAGCCCTTTTTGAAACGGTAGGTCCGGGCCACCTCGAACACGCGGGCGGTCTTGGGTGTCTGATCCTTGATCAGACAGATTTTGGCCGTTGTGCCGCCCATGTCGAACGACAGCACTTTGTTCAGCCCGTATCGTGCCGCGATATTGGCGGCAAACACAGCGCCACCGGCGGGGCCGGATTCAACAAGGCGCACGGGGAATTCAGCGGCGCTTTCCAAGCTGATAATCCCACCACCAGAGTGCATCAGGAAGATAGGACAGTTCGCCCCTTCATCTGTCAAACGCCCTTTCAGGCGTCCCAGATAGGATTTCATCAGCGGCTTGATATAGGCGTTGGCCACGGTGGTGTTGAAGCGCTCGTATTCACGCATCTGCGGCGAAACCTCAGACGAGAGTGAAACCATCACACCGGGCAATTTCTCGGCCAGGACATCGCGGATCATCTGCTCATGGCTATCATTAAGGTACGCATGGATCAGGCCAATTGCGATGCTGTCAAAACCGTAGGGTTTGATCTCATCGGCGAGCGCCCAGACCTCGGTGCGATCCAATGCGATCAACACATTGCCTTGGGCGTCAACCCGCTCTTTCAGTGTAAACCGGTGCTGACGCGGCAGCAGTGGCTCGGGCAATTGCAGGTTCAGATCATACTGCTCGAACCGGCTTTCGGTGCGCATTTCGATGACATCACGAAAGCCGTCGGTTGTGATCAGTGCGGTCTTTGCCCCGCGCCGTTCAATCAGGGCATTTGTCGCCAGCGTTGTGCCATGAATGATCTGGGCGATCTGGCCGGGCGCGATCCTTGCCTTTGCGCAAACCTGATGCATCCCGTCGATGATTGCATCCTCCGGGGCGGCATATGTTGTCAGCACCTTCGTTGAAAACTGATCCTGATCAACCTCTAGGACAACGTCGGTAAACGTGCCCCCGATATCGACGCCCATTCGAATGTCGTTTCTCATTCTTACCACCTGTCTGCGCTTTGCGGGCAGCTTAGAGAAGGCGCTAAATCAATTCCAATTACTATATTCTATATATTCAATCGAAATTATTGATTGAACGTCTTCGCCGTCGCTACAGCGATTTCAGCGGCATCCGCAACAGTTTGCGGTGATCGTTCCGCGTCAAACCTTGCATGGAAATCCAGCGGCTCTGGCACCCAATCATAGGACAGTTGTATGAGCCGCCCTTCGCGCAAGTCCGCGGCCACCATCGCCGCAGGCAAAGCCGCGATGCCCATACCATCAAGCGCCATCATCTGACTGGCCGCCAAATTGCTGGAGGGCACCAGACGCGGGGCAAGATCGCGGCGGCTGCCAAAATGGGCGGCAATTTCTTCATAAAGCCGGGTGTCGCGGGCATGTGTCAGGATCGGTTGTGCCGCGAGGCTTTCAATGGTTTGTGCCCCCGACAAGCCAAGTGCCGGCGCCGCAACCCAGACAACCGGATAGGCCCCGATGCTGAGTTGCCCGGTCGCCAACCGGCTGAAGGGTTCGTTTTGAAGCGCGAGATCAAGTCCCCTCTCTGCCAATCCCTTTTCGAGATTGATCGAAAAATCGACCGTCAGTTCAACCAACAGACCGGGATAGGCACGTTTGAGGTTGCGCAGGTAGGTGTGCAGCCAAGTGTGCACAATCATCTCGGTCACACCAAGACGCAGTGTCCCTTCGATCAGGCTTTTCTGATCGGCAGCGGTCACCAGATCGTCCGTGGCCTGCAAGACGCGACGGGCATGTGCAAGCAGTTCTTGCCCTTTCCCCGTCAGCCTGACCGACCCTGCATCGCGCGTCATCAAGGTGACGCCCAGCGCCTGCTCCAGCCCGGCGATCCGCGCGGAGATGTTGGGCTGTGTGGTGTTCAGCCGCTCCGCCGCGCGCCGGAAACTTTGCAGATCGACAACCCAGACAAAGGCTTCGAGTTGTTTGAGATTCAGCCGCATCATGCCCTTTCGCCATTCGCCATGGCGTTATGAATGAGGGACGTGTGGGGGGCAGGTCAATGCACATATCGCAGCGCCATCCAAAGGGCGATGTCCCTTTAGATGGCAGCTGCGTGTGCGACGTCTTCACTAGCGAAATGGTCAATGTATTTCGCGATGATGCGCGCCAGAGGTTCAAATCTGGGGAGGATTTCCAGCCCCTTGGCGCTCAACTTGAAGACATCGGTGTACTGCGACATCAGCCCCACGGCTGTTTGTCGGATCAGGTCTGCCTGCGCTGGAAAGCGGGCTTGCAGTTCGTTTGTCGGAAAGACAAAGCGACACATCAAGGCTTCGATCATCGCCGCGACCACTTGGTCACAGGCGGTCATGGCATAGCCTTTGTGCCCGGCAAAGCCTGTCTCGGCGATGCGTTCCTGATAGGCAGAGGTCGCCACGGCATTTTGCAGATAGCCATCGCGGAAATGCGAAATCGCCGAGGCGCCGAAGCCGATCAGCGTTTCACTTTGATCGTCGGTATAGCCTTGGAAATTCCGCCGCAGATGGCCCTCTTTCGCGGCGCGGTAAAGGCTGTCGGTCTCTTTGGCGAAGTGGTCGATCCCGATGGCATGAAATCCTGACGCCGTCAGCACATCCTTGGCGATTGTCGCCAATTGGAACCGGGCTTGGGTGTCCGGCAGGGTTTCGGCTTTGATCATCACCTGCCGTTTGGACATCCACGGCACATGCGCATAGCCATAGATCGCCAAACGGTCCGGGTTCATTGCGATGACATGGGCCAGCGTTTCGCGAAAGCTCTCTTCGGTCTGGAAAGGAAGCCCATAGAGCAGATCAAGGTTGATGGCTTTCAACCCATGCGCCCGCAGGAACTGTACCACACGTGTCGTCTGCGCGAGCGTTTGCGGGCGGCCGATGGCGTCCTGCACATGTTTTGCAAAGTCCTGAACGCCGATACTGGCCCGGTTCATGCCAAAGTCCAGCAATGTCTCTAGCAGCGCATCTGAGGCCTCTGTTGGATCAATCTCGACCGAGAATTCAAAATCTGCGGTGGGCGAGAACGCCGCAAAAACAGTTTCCAGCAATGCTGTCATGGTTTGCGGCAACAGGATCGTGGGCGTACCGCCACCAAGATGAAGCCGCCCCATCTTGATGCCCTCGGGCAGTGTCGCCCTGATTGCGGCAATCTCTTTTTGTAGCGTTGCAACATATGCGTCCACTGGTCGCATCGTGCTTGTCCCTTGCGTGCGGCAGGCACAGAACCAGCACAGCCGTTTACAAAAGGGAATGTGAATGTAGATCGATACCGCTTCACCTTGCTGCACATGCGACAGCCATTCTGCCTGAAACCTCATGCCAATATCACTTTGGAAGTGATTGGCGGGCGGATAGCTGGTGTACCGCGGCACTTTGGCATCAAACAGGCCGTGTCGCGAAAGTGTGTCGTAATCTTCCATAGGACTGTTTAACCTGTCAGGAACGCCAGAAACTTTGACACAGATCAACATGCACAAAATTGACCTCACGCCCGTAAAATGCAGCGACTGCCCGATCCGCCACCGCGCGGTCTGTTCTCGGTGTGATGGCGATGAGCTTTTGCAACTTGAGGCAATGAAATCTTACCGCAGCTACAAGGCCGGGGATGTGATCCTGTGGCGTGGGGAGCCGCTTGAATTTGTGGCCTCTGTCGTGTCTGGGGTCGCGAACTTGTCAAAGACACTGGAGGACGGGCGCACACAGATGGTGGGGTTGCTGTTGCCCTCTGATTTCATCGGCCGACCGGGCCGCACACAGGTCGAATTTGATGTCACCGCCACAACCGATGTCACGCTATGCCGGTTTGCGCGCGTGCCGTTTGAAAGGCTGATCGAAGAGACGCCGCATGTGGCCCAGCGCCTGATGGAGCTGGCACTGGATGAGTTGGACGCGGCACGCGGATGGATGATTCTGCTGGGTCGCAAGACCGCGCGCGAGAAGATCGCGACTTTCCTTGATCTGCTGGCAAGCCGTGCCGATTTTGACCGGACCAGCGGAAAGATCACGCTGGATATGCCGATGACCCGCGACCAGATCGCGAATTTCCTTGGTCTGACTTTGGAAACCGTCAGCCGCCAGCTGAATGCACTGAAGAAAGACGGCATCATTGCGTTTTCGGGCCGCCGCGAGCTGGATGTTATTGACATTGCCGCACTGCGTGAAGCGACAGGCGATGACGCTGACGGCGGCATGATCGTCTAGGCCCGCGCTCGACTTCGATTTCCTGCGCGCTTTGACTTGGATCAAAGCAGACCAATTAACGCTCTCATAGAACACCTGTGCGAACAGGGGCGTCTTTAATGGTGCTCGGGTAACTGTGAGGGCACTATGGACTATATAAAACTCATTCTTTTGGGAATCGTGACACTTGTGGCAGCAATGGCCGCAAGCTGGGCACATGATTTGGCCTACCAGGTACATGCAATGCTGATCATGGTGATCGCATTTGGCATGTTCATCTGGGTTTTGCGCCAAACCGACGAAATCAAACCCGAACCACAAGACGGGATCTATTCCGACGGCGTGATCCGCGCAGGCGTGATCGCCACAGCGTTTTGGGGCATCGCGGGGTTTCTGGTCGGCACATTCATTGCCTTCCAACTGGCGTTTCCCGAACTCAACTTTGATTGGGGCCAGCCCTTTACCAACTTTGGGCGTCTTAGACCGCTGCACACAAGTGCGGTGATTTTCGCCTTTGGGGGCAACGCCCTGATCGCCACCTCCTTTTATGTAGTGCAACGCACCAGCGGCGTGAAGCTGTGGGGCGGGAACGCTGCCTGGTTTGTCTTCTGGGGGTATCAGCTTTTCATCGTGCTTGCCGCGACTGGGTATCTTCTGGGTGCCACCCAGTCCAAAGAATACGCAGAGCCCGAGTGGTATGTGGATATCTGGCTGACGATCGTCTGGCTGGCCTATCTCGCTGTTTTCCTTGGCACGATCTACATGCGCCGTGAACGGCACATCTATGTCGCCAACTGGTTCTTTTTGAGCTTCATCATCACCGTTGCCATGTTGCATGTGATCAACAACCTGTCGATCCCTGTCAGCTTTTGGGGTTCCAAGTCTGTGCAGGTCTTTTCGGGCGTGCAGGATGCGATGACGCAGTGGTGGTATGGACACAATGCGGTTGGGTTCTTCCTTACAGCCGGTTTTCTGGGGATGATGTACTATTTCGTGCCCAAGCAAGCCGGCCGTCCGGTTTATTCCTACAAACTGTCCATCATCCACTTCTGGGCGCTGATCTTTCTGTATATCTGGGCGGGTCCGCACCACCTGCATTACACAGCATTGCCTGACTGGGCATCGACCCTTGGTATGGTCTTTTCGATCATTCTGTGGATGCCAAGCTGGGGTGGGATGATCAACGGCCTGATGACGCTGCAAGGTGCATGGGACAAGCTGCGCACAGACCCGATCATGCGGATGTTTGTGCTGTCGCTGGGTTTCTACGGCATGTCCACATTTGAGGGGCCAATGATGTCGATCCGCGCGGTCAACAGCCTGTCACACTACACAGACTGGACCATCGGGCACGTACACTCTGGCGCGCTTGGCTGGAACGGCATGATCACCTTCGCCTGCATCTACTTCCTGACGCCAAAGCTGTGGGGCCGTAAGCAGATGTATTCGATGTCGGCCATCAACTGGCACTTCTGGCTCGCCACACTGGGTATCGTCCTTTACGCGGCGTCCATGTGGGTCACGGGCATCATGGAAGGCCTGATGTGGCGTGAAGTCGACGACCAGGGCTTCTTGGTGAACTCTTTCGCTGACACCGTCAGTGCCAAGTTCCCCATGTATGTGGTCCGCGGCCTTGGGGGCGTTCTGTTCCTCTCTGGTGCGCTGGTCATGGTCTGGAACATGTGGATGACCATTCGCGGGGCAAAACCCGCGACGGCCACTCTGCCTCACGCAACACCTGCTGAATAAGGACCGGATCATGGCATTTCTTGATAAACACGCGATCCTGGAAAAAAGCCCGACACTGCTTTTGACCGCCTCATTGCTGGTTGTGACTGTCGGCGGCATCGTCGAAATCGCACCACTGTTCTGGCTCGAAAACACCATCGAGGATGTAGAGGGCGTGCGCCCCTACTCTCCGCTGGAGCTGACGGGCCGCGACATCTATATTCGTGAAGGCTGCTATGTCTGTCACAGTCAGATGATACGCCCCATGCGCGACGAGGTTGAACGGTACGGCCACTACTCACTTGCTGCCGAATCCCAGTACGATCACCCGCATCAATGGGGCTCAAAACGGACCGGGCCCGATGTGGCACGTGTCGGCGGGCGTTATTCGGACGCCTGGCATGTGGATCACCTGATGGACCCTCAATCTGTGGTGCCCGAAAGCATCATGCCGAAATATGCCTTCCTTGCTGATGCAAAGATTGACGGGGAACATATTGAGGCGTTGCTTTCCACCCACCGTTTTGTCGGGGTGCCTTACACCGACGAACAGATCGCCCAGGCCCAGGCAGATTTCCGCGTTCAGGCCGATCCCGAAGGCGATTGGGACGGGCTGGTGGAACGCTATCCTGGTGCGGCTGTGTCCAACTTTGACGGCCAGCCGGAACTGACCGAGATGGATGCCCTGATTGCCTATTTGCAGGTCCTTGGCACCATGGTCGACTTTTCAACCTTCACGCCTGATGCAAGCCGATAGGAGGCACGAACATGGATACTTACTCACTCCTGAGGCAAATCGCGGATAGCTGGGTGCTCTTGGCGATGTTCACGTTCTTTTTGGGCGTTGGCGTCTGGGCCTTTCTGCCCAGTCAGAGTGCGGCGCGCAAAGACGCCAGCATGATCCCATTCCGCAATCATGATGGCGCCGACACCCCGGCCGTTGATCAGAAAGGGCAGAACAATGGCTGATCGTAAAGTTGACGAAGAAACCGGCGTTGATACCACAGGCCATTCCTGGGACGGCATTCAAGAGCTGAACAACCCGTTGCCACGATGGTGGCTCTGGACCTTTTATCTGACGATCATCTGGGGCATCGGCTATACCATCGCCTACCCTGCATGGCCTATGGTATCGGGTGCAACCGCAGGTGTTCTGGGCTGGTCCGCCCGTGGAACCGTCGCCAATGACATTGCCGAACATGACGGGCAGAACGCCAATCTTGTGACCGCCCTGCTGCAAGCCGATATGACGACACTGCCGGAAAATGCGGATCTGAACCGCTATGCCGTCGCCCGTGGTGGCGCCGTCTTCCGCGCGCAATGTTCGCAGTGTCACGGCTCTGGTGCGGCGGGTGCCACTGGCTATCCCAACCTGTTGGATGACGATTGGCTTTGGGGCGGCGAGATGGAGCAGATCATCTATTCCGTCACCCACGGCATTCGCAATGAGGTCGATCCGGATGCGCATTGGTCGCAGATGCCGGCCTTCGGCGACATCTTCACAAAGGAAGAAACCGCAGCGACCGTCGAATATCTGGTGTCGCTGTCATCGTCGGAATTTGACGCAACCCTCGCCGAGGAAGGTGCGACCCTCTTTCTTGACAACTGTGCGGCCTGCCATGGCGACAACGCGATGGGCGACCGGGCGGTAGGTGCACCAAACCTCGCCGACGCCATCTGGCTTTATGGCGGTGATCGCGAAGCGCTGACCTATAGCGTTGAAAACGCCCGTTTCGGAGTGATGCCCGCATGGGGCCAACGCCTGAGCGAAGAGGATGTGCGCGCCGTGTCCGCCTATGTCCACGCTTTGGGTGGTGGTGAGTAAGCGCATAGGTTGGCCGCTCCACGCTGGCTGACCTAGAGTCCCGGAACGACCCTGTTCGCAAAACGTGTCGTTTCGGGACTTCTTGACACAGATCAAGGCAGGTGTGCGGCGGGCGCGATAGCGTGACGTTGCGAACAGGAAAACCTATACAATGGCTCACGAACCAGCGCCTTCTCTTTATGCTGCACAAGAACCCGTCTTTCCCCGCAAGGTGAAAGGGTTCTACCGGACGTTCAAATGGTGGATCATGGCGGTCACGCTGGGCATCTACTATCTGACGCCCTGGATCCGCTGGGACCGCGGCCCGAACTTGCCGGATCAGGCTGTTCTGGTCGATATGGCCAACCGCCGGTTCTACTTCTTCTGGATCGAGATCTGGTCCCACGAATTCTACTTTGTGGCGGGTCTGCTGATTATGGCGGGGCTGGGGTTGTTCCTGTTCACCTCGGCCTTGGGCCGGGTCTGGTGCGGCTATACCTGCCCGCAAACTGTCTGGACCGATCTGTTCATTCTGGTCGAACGCTGGATTGAAGGCGACAGAAACGCCCGAGTCCGCCTTTGGAAGGGCAAATGGACGGCGCGCAAATGGCGTTTGCGGATCACCAAATGGACCATCTGGCTTGTCATTGCGATGGCCACAGGCGGTGCCTGGGTGTTTTACTTTGCCGACGCGCCGACACTTCTGCGCGATCTGGTCACCCTGTCGGCACACCCTGCAGCAAATATCACAATTTTGATTCTGACGCTGACGACCTTTATCTTTGGCGGTTTCATGCGCGAGCAGGTCTGCATCTATATGTGCCCCTGGCCCCGGATCCAGGCGGCCATGATGGACCCCGACACGATCACCGTCGCCTACCGCGAATGGCGCGGAGAGCCGCGCGGCAAGAAACGCGATGGCACCGCCGGGGACTGCATTGATTGCATGGCCTGCGTGAATGTCTGCCCGGTGGGCATCGACATCCGTGATGGCCAGCAGATGGAATGCATCACATGCGCGCTTTGCATTGATGCCTGCGACGATGTGATGGCGCGCATCGGCAAGCCGCGCGGGTTGATTGATTATCTGGCACTCTCGGATGAGGAAGCCGAACGCGCCGGAGCCCAGCCAAGACCGTTGTGGCAACATGTGCTGCGCCTGCGCACGATCATCTACACGGCAATGTGGGCGGCGATTGGGCTTGGTCTGGTCTATGCTCTGTTCATCCGCAGCGACATCGAGCTGACAGTCAGCCCGGTCCGCAACCCGACATTCGTGCTGCAATCGGATGGTTCCATCCGCAATATCTATGATGTGCGCCTGCGCAACAAACTGGGCGATGACCGTCAATTCCACCTGAGCCTGATCAGCGATGATATCCTGCGCATTGAACTGGAAGGCTTGGGCCGCGAACTCGCAATTGACGTGCCCGCGAATGAGACCATCCTGCAACGGGTCTATGTCACGGCGCGCCCACAGGATCCGGCGGCATCACGTAACAGCACACCGCTGCGCCTGTGGGTCGAAGACCTGGGCAGTGGCGACAAGGCAAGTTGGGATACGATCTTTAACGGAAGGGAAAGCCAATGACCGAAATCAAAGGATGGCATGTCTTTGCAGGTTTCAGTGCCGCGTTTGGGGTCATCATCGCAGTGAACCTGACACTGGCTTTTCAGGCCGTTGCGAC
This sequence comes from uncultured Paracoccaceae bacterium, assembly GCA_947498645.1. Taxonomy (GTDB): domain Bacteria; phylum Pseudomonadota; class Alphaproteobacteria; order Rhodobacterales; family Rhodobacteraceae; genus Yoonia. Next base: position 76,092 of record CANMKS010000001.1, read on the forward strand.
ATTTCCGGGTCTGGCAGTCCGCAACTCCTATGTTGCCAGCCAGTCGTTTGATGCCGATCGCGAGGCGCAACTGGCGCTTGGCTGGGACGTGACGGCGGAGTTGAGCGATCATGTGCTGACGTTGACAATTCTTGAAAACGGCAGACCGATCAATCCGGTTATCGAAAGTGCCACATTCGGGCGCGCAACCAATGTCGCCTTTGATGAAACGCCAAATTTCGTCTTTGACGGCCAGGCCCTGCGTGCCCCGGTGACCGCAGGTGACGGCAATTGGAACCTGCGCCTGAAGGCCCGCGCCGCCGATGGCACGCTGTTCCAGCAGCGCATCATCGTCCGAGGCACCCAATGACAGCCGCCTGCCCTGCCTGTGTCGCTGTTCCCTCGGCGGACGAGCTTGATCTGGGTCCAGCCCTGCAATTCTCGCTTCCCGGCATCCATTGTGCCGCTTGTATCGGCAAGATCGAACGTGGGCTGGCAAAGGTGCAGGGCGTGCAGAATGCGCGGGTGAACCTGTCGCTCAAACGGCTTTCGGTGACCGGGCCGGTCAATCCCGAGCACATTGCAGCGACGCTGAGTGATTTGGGCTATGAGGCCTATCCGCTTGATCTTGAAGCGCTCAACAATGCCCACGACGCCGTTGGGCGTGATTTGCTGATGCGCATGGCTGTGGCGGGCTTTGCGATGATGAATGTGATGCTGTTGTCGGTTGCGGTCTGGTCGGGTGCCACGGATGCCACTCGCGATCTGTTCCATCTGATATCAGCAGCCATTGCGCTGCCTGTTGTGGCCTATTCCGCCCAGCCCTTCTTTCGTCATGCCTGGACTGCGCTGCGCGCGAAGCGGCTTAACATGGATGTGCCGATTTCGCTGGCGATTATCCTTGCCGCGGGCATGTCATTGCTTGAGACATTGAACAGCGGCGAGGACGCTTATTTTGATGCCGCGCTTTCGCTGACGTTCTTCCTGCTCATCGGGCGCTACATGGATCACCGCACCCGCAGTGCGGCGCGCTCTGCGGCGAAAGAGCTGACCGCGCTTGAGGTGCAGACCGCGCAGCGGGTGACACCTGACGGGACACAGAAAACGTCAGTTTCAGCGCTTGAAATCGGCGATCATATCCTTGTTCCCACCGGTGGGCGCGTACCTGTTGATGGTGTCCTGCTGTCGCAGACTGCACTGATGGATCGGTCGTTCCTGACGGGTGAATCCGCCGCCATTGAAGTGACTGCCGATGCCGTCTTGCAAGCGGGCGAAATCAACGTGGCCGCCCCGCTGACCTTGCGGGCCACGGCGGTGGGTGACGATACAACATTGCGTCGCATGGCGCGCATGGTGGAAACCGCCGAAAACAGCCGCAACAGCTATACCGCGTTGGCCGACAAGGCGGCGGCAATCTATGCGCCTGCCGTGCATCTTCTGGCATTGATGGCCTTTGCAGGATGGGTCATCGCCAATGGTGATGTGCGGCACGCGCTGAACGTCGCCATTGCGGTCCTGATCATCACTTGCCCATGTGCGCTTGGGTTGGCTGTGCCTGCCGTTTCCACGGCAGCGATCAGCCGCCTTTTTGGCATAGGGTATCTTGTCAAACACGCCACTGCGCTTGAGCGTCTGTCAGAGGTCACGCGCGTTGTCTTTGACAAGACCGGCACGCTTAGCCAGCCATCGGTGGCGTTGTCTGCGTCTTTCACGGCGGCAGAGCAGTCTGTGGCCAAGTCATTGGCCCAGGCGTCGCACCATCCGCTGTCGCAAGCGCTGAGTGCGACGCTGGCCGATATCGCGCCTGCCAATGTCACCGATATCAAGGAAATTGCGGGCCAGGGTGTGGTGGGTCAATGGCAAGGGCTGACCGTGCGTCTGGGGCGTGGTTGCTGGCTGGGTGCAGATTTTGACGCATTGGGTTTGCAGATTGGTGATGCACCCGCAAAGGCAACGCAAGCCCAGGAAGTGCTGCGCGAAGGCGTTACAGACGCGCTGGACGGGCTGAAGATGCCTTGCGAAATTGTCACCGGCGATGCGGCTACGCCTGCGCAGGCATTTGCGGCGCAACTTTCCATTCCTGTCACGGCAGATGTGAGGCCAGAGGCCAAACTGGATTATCTGGACAAACTGACCGATCAGGGTGAGCGTGTCCTGATGGTTGGGGACGGGCTGAATGATGCAGCAGCTTTGGCGGCGGCACATGCCTCAATCGCGCCTGCATCAGCACTGGAGGCATCCCGCAGCGCATCCGACATCGTCATCCTGCGCGACAGCTTTGCCGAATTGCCCCTGCTGCTGCGCATTGCAAGGCTCGCACGGAAGTTGTCAAAGCAGAACTTTGCCATTGCAGCAGTGTATAACAGCATCGCAATCCCGATTGCCCTGGCCGGATACGCAACCCCGCTGGCGGCTGCCTTGGCGATGTCGGCATCTTCGATTACAGTCCTGTTGAACGCCCAACGCATAAGGTTTGCAAAATGAATGTTCTGGTGATTTTGATCCCTGTCTCGCTCATTCTGGGGGCGATTGGTCTGGCGGCGTTTATCTGGACGGTGCGCAGCGACCAGTATGATGATGCCGAAGGCAACGCCGCCCGTATTCTGCTGGACGATTGAACGCCCCATGGCGCTAGTGAAAATCCCGTGACTTCGGGATCACCCTGACGTCACGCGGATGCCGTCCGCGCGGATCATGTGGGATTGATTTCCTGACCTCATCAGCATGGGCCAAGGGCGGGTCCATCTGGTCATGGGACAACCGCTCAAGCGCATCACTGCGGTCTGTCAGGTGGTTGGCCACAACGTGAATGACATCTTCACTGCGCTGCACGACCCCTTTTACATCAATCACGCGGGCACGCATGATGACCTTGCGAAATGCCTCCATCACCTTGGGCCAGACCACCAGATTGGCGACACCGGTTTCATCCTCGACGGTGATAAAGCACACGCCCTTTGCGCTGCCGGGGCGTTGGCGAATGAGGACGATCCCCGCAAGTTTCACAGACTGCCCATTGCGCATCTGATCCAGCATCCGGGCCGGCGTATACCCTTGCTTGTCCATGCTGCGGCGAAGGAAGGACATCGGATGGGCCTTAAGGGACAGTCGCGTGGTCTGGTAATCGGCCACCACATGTTCGCAAATCGGCATTTGGGGCAGATCGAAACGGATCTCTTCGCCCTCGTCCTTATGCTCGGCAAAAAGTGGCAAATCAGGCGCATCCCGCAGCGCCCGCGCATCCCACAACGCTTGTCTGCGATCTAATGTCATCGAGCGTACAGCATCCGCGGCGGCCAGTTTCCGCAATGTACCGGCATCCAGCCTGGCCCGGTCTTTGAGGTCGCCAAGATCGGCGAAAGGCCGCACTCTCGCGTCCATGATGCGCTGTGCCATCTCTTGGCGCATACCGTCCACCTGCCGCAGTCCCAAACGCACCGCGAACTGGCCGGGCGTGATGGGTTCAAGCGTGTTGTCCCAATCGCTGTAGTTGACATCAGGCCCGCGCACGACCTTGCCATGCTCGCGGGCATCGCGGACGATCTGCGCTGGCGCATAAAACCCCATTGGCTGTGAATTGAGCAAAGCCACACAGAACACATCCGGGTAGTGGCATTTGATCCAGCTGGAAACATAGACCAGATGCGCAAAACTGGCTGCGTGACTTTCGGGGAAGCCATAATCACCGAACCCTTTGATCTGGTTGAAACAGCGCGTTGCAAATTCCGGGGCATATCCGCGGCGGATCATGCGACCGACCATCTTTTCCTCAAGCTCTCCTATCGTGCCTTTGGACCGGAATGTGGCCATGGCCTTGCGTAGCTGGTTGGCCTCATCGGGGCTGAATTCTGCCGCGACCATAGCCAGCTTCATCGCCTGTTCCTGAAAGATCGGCACACCTTTGGTCCGGCTCAGCACTTTGCGTAACTCACCCGGATCATGTGGCGGGGCGGGTGACGGGTAGTCCTCGGGTTCTTTCCCGGCGCGCCGGCGCAAATAGGGATGCACCATATCGCCCTGAATAGGGCCCGGTCGCACAATGGCGACCTGAATGACCAGATCGTAAAACTCGCGCGGTTTAAGTCGTGGCAACATGTTCATCTGCGCACGGCTTTCGACCTGAAAGACGCCAAGACTGTCACCTTTGCACAGCATGTCATAGGTCGCCGGGTCTTCCTGGGGAATGTCCGCCAAGGTAAAGCGTTTGCCATAATGCGCGTCGATCAGATCAAACGCCTTGCGGATACAGGTGAGCATCCCCAGTGCCAGCACATCGACCTTGAGGATGCGCAACTCATCAATGTCATCCTTATCCCATTCGATGAAACTCCGTTCCGGCATTGCGCCATTGCCGATGGGCACTGTCTGGGTCAGCGGTTTTTCCGTCAGAATAAACCCGCCCACATGCTGGCCCAAATGACGAGGCATACCGATCATTTTATCGGCCAGTTTGATCGTGCGCGCCATGAGCGGATCACGCAGATCAATCCCCGCCTCTGCCGCTTCCCTGGCCCCAACTTCGCGGCCCCATGAGCCCCAGATCGTTTTGGCCAGCGCCGTGGTGATATCCTCGGACAGCCCCATGACCTTGCCCACCTCACGCACCGCCATCCGGGGGCGGTAGTGGATGACGGTCGCACAGAGTGCGGCCCGGTCGCGCCCGTATTTATCGTAGATATGCTGGATCACCTCCTCGCGTCGCTCATGCTCGAAATCAACGTCGATATCGGGAGGTTCCTTGCGTTCCTCGCTAATGAAACGCTCAAACAAGAGATCATTTTTGTCGGGGTCCACGGCGGTGACGCCAAGTACATAGCAGACGGCGGAGTTTGCCGCTGACCCCCTGCCCTGGCACAGGATCGGTGGATCACATTCGTAACGTGCGTAGTTCACGATCTGTTGGATCGTCAGGAAATACTGGGCAATCTCCAGCTTGGCGATCAGGGCCAACTCCTTGTGCAAGGTCGCCTTCAGCGTCTCAGGCACCCCGTCTGGATAGCGCCAACTGGCCCCTTTCCACGTCAGTTCTTCAAGGTATTCCTGCGGCGTGCGCCCTGCTGGCACGGTTTCCTGCGGGTATTCATAGGCCAGTTCCCGCAAGTCGAAATTGCAGGCATCCGCAACCGTGCGCGTCGCCCGGATCGCATGTGGCCACTCGGCAAAGAGCCGGACCATTTGCGCAGGCGATTTCAGGTGCCGTTCAGCGTTGGCATCCAACAGGAACCCTGCCTTGTGAATGGTGGTCTTGTGCAGGATGCAGGTCATCACATCCTGCAAAGGCCTTTGTTCAGGCGCATGATAATGCACGTCGTTGGTCGCCAGAATGCACATGCCGTTGGCCTTGGCCAGCGCATCCAGCCGATTGATCCGCGCCCTGTCATCGCCGCGGTAAAGATAGCTGGCGGCAATATGTTGCAGCATCGGCAACGCACGCCTGAGGCGGCTGAACCCGGCGCTGAAGTGATCCAGATCAGGACCGGGTAACGCAATCAGTTGCACCCCCGTGCCATGCTTTGCCAGATCATCCAGCGTGATGTCGCACTGGCCCTTGGCCTGCCATGCGCCATCAACATCTTGCATTTTTCCCTTTGAAAGCAATGTACAAAGCCGCCCGTAGGCGGCACGATCCTGAGGGTAAGCCAGAAACGCTTCGCCCGTGGTGAGTTGCAAGCGACACCCGATAACAGGCGTGATCTGCGCCTTCAACGCTTCGGCATGCAGGCGCACGACCCCGGCCATCGTATTGAGGTCAGCACAGCCCAATCTGTCGTACCCCAGCGCATTGGCCGTTGTCGCAAGATCAACGGCATCAGACGCCCCATGCAGGAAGGAAAAGCAGGTCGTCACACCCAGCTCAACAAAATCCGCACGCGGATTGGGCCTAAAGCCTTCTTCCTCTATTGTGCGCCTTGGGCGCTGGTTATCCATCTCGGGCATTACGCAAACATCCCATGCACGAACCACCGCGGATCACCGCCGCGGCCATCCTCATGCAACCCTTCGCGATAAAGCCAGAGCCGCCGCCCTGTCTGATCCTCAACCTTGAAGTAATCGCGCAACCGGGTGCCGGGGCGGTCTTTCCACCATTCAGGCGCGATCCGTTCCGGCCCGGTATACCGCGCCACCCGGTGGGTCTGCCTGCGCCAGACAAACCGTGCAGGCGGACCTTCGGGGACGGCATAAAGCACGCGCAGCTCTTCGGGGTGATCAAGCAGACGCAGTGGACGCTCTTTTGTCAGAACCACCACTTCATCAGGCCTGTTGGCCAGAGCGGCAATCTGCGCTTCGGCCCGTTCGGGCACATGACTTTGGCGCAACACAGGGCGGGTGACGGCACGGGGGCCGAATTTGGCGCTTAGCCGGTCAATCAACCGGGTCAGGTGCAGGTCATCGTCCGACCCACCATCCAGACGGGTCTGCTTGTCCTGCATCTCTTCGATGGCACCGGCCGCCAGCGTGATCAGATCAAAGCCGAAACCGGGGTTGATCCGCTCGACCTTGTCACGAAACAGGCTGTGCAAATGTGCTGGATCACGATTTGGGGCAGAGGTTGCCACATCGACATAGCTGACATCCCCGTCCGTCTTGTAAACAGTCAGGTGCAAACGGCGGCAGCCCAGCCCTGCGTGCTTAAGCTGATCACAAAGATCCTCACAAAGGCCCGGCAAATGCGGGGTCGGGTCAAAGATCGGTTCGGCCAATCGCGCCTGCGCACGGATCACCGGCTTGGCGTCCATACTGGACACCGGTTCGGCCAGCTTGCCCAAGGCCTGATCCAGTCGCATCAGCGGGTTCGCCGCAAGCTCTGCTTTGACAAAACGGCGGGTGAGCGACAGGCGAGGCACATCCATCACCGCACCAATGGTTTTCAGCCCCAGCCTGCGCAGCACAAGCTGGGTCTTGGGGTCCAACCGCAACCCGCTGACTGGCAAGGGGCCCAGCTTGAAATGGGCTTCGCCCGGTCCGCAAATCGAACGCACAGACCCAAAGCGGGCCAAGGCCCAGGCAGCACCCCAGGTGGAGGCCACTGCCAGCCGCGCGGTCAGACCCAGTAGCGACAGCTGGGTTTCCATCTCAACCAACATCGCGGCCTCACCGCCCCACAGATGATCCGCCCCGGTGGTATCCAGGATCAACCCATCATCGCCGTCACGTGCCGTCCAGGGGCACCAGCGGCGCGCCCATAGGACCAGCCGATCAAGAGCCGCATGATCACCGGCCACATCGGCGTATTCGACCTGGAGTTCAGGGCAAATCGCACGCATATCCACAACCCGCGATCCGGGATGAATGCCGTCAATACGTGCGGCGCGGTTTGCGGCGTGAATAACAGGCCCATGATGGCCTTCGCGCGCCAAAACCACAGGCACATCATCCGGCGGCGCGTTCCCGCAGCGCTCCATCACCCGGCTCCACCGCTCGATCGCGAGTTGGGGCAGCGAGATGGAGACGATCCGCCGCCCCGTCATAGGTCGCCACCCATTTGCCGGGCTTGACCCGGCGCGAGCGGAACAGATCGAGCGACCAACGCGGCGCGCCCGGCGCCTGTGGGTCGTGCGGATGTGGCGCGGATGGCAGGCTGGCAATACGCCAGCGGTCGCGTGCAGCACTCAGATCGGGGCTGGCCGCACGACGGATCAACCAGCACGATACATCCGCAGCCTCTGCCCGGATTGCCAACCGTTTGGTGGCAGTAAAGTCCAGCCCAGGCGGATCGCCCCAAATTTCGCCAATCACAGCGCCCAGCGCGCGGCAACGCAACCCATCCTCCATCGCCCAGAGCACATCCACTGCGCGTGACAGATCGACCATGATGATTGGGCGATCGCCGCTGATGCCTGCAAGGGCCGGACGTCCGGCCTCTTTGCGGGACAAACGATCCTGCACCCAAAGGACCGGCGCTTGCGTGCGAGGCAGACGCGACAGGGCAAAGCCCACAGCGCTGGCATCCGTGGGGCAGTTTGGAAAGGCCTCCGACAGGGTATGGGGCAGCGCGGCAAGACCCGCACCCTGCCCGGCCAACCTCTTGTGCATACGAAGCGAGCCCATACACGACACACCGAATCCATTTTAATGTTCACTATTTGTTCTAATACATGCTTCCTGTTTTCGCAATCGCTCAAGACAGCCGCCAGTGACAAACTCAGTTGCCATGCATCCAAAAGCTTCTGGGTCTTCCCTCCACGCATGGGAGTTTAGGTGCTCAAAATTAACAAAAGGCAAATCCCGGCGGCAGACTTGGGGTACTGACTGAGGATCGAATGCAAACATTCGCAAAGCAAAGGGCAAGCACCGCAAAGGTGGCGGTGTGCAAGTGAAAGGTCATTTCACCCATCGGGCCGCACTTGCGGCGCGCCTTAGTTTCAAGCACATCCATGGGATAACAGAAACGCTGACGCCTGAAATATGTTTTATTTCAGAGACTTGCCCAGGCAATCAATCGCCCCCACGAGAGTGGTATTTTCGTCTTGTGTTTCTCGACATACCGCAGCTATACCCATCGGCGGAGACGTGGCCGAGTGGTCGAAGGCGCTCCCCTGCTAAGGGAGTAGGCGGGAAACCGTCTCGAGGGTTCGAATCCCTTCGTCTCCGCCATTTTCCTCAGAATCGCTATCTCATAACCATCTGATAGTAGGGTGGAATTGGGCGTTTTCGCGCTTATGGCGGTTCTTGGTCCGCTTGATTTGCTGCACATTTTGCTACACAATTTGCTGCACAAATGCGGAGATTTTCCGTCATGAGCATCGCGAAAAGAGGCCGTCTTTATCATCTTCGCCGCCGCGTCCCGCGCCGGTATCGAAGGGTTGAGCCGCGCGAAACGGTCTGGATCAGCCTGCATACCGACTCTGAGACAGTGGCCACGAGCAAGGCGGACCGCGCGTGGAGCCAGATGATTGAGGCTTGGGAGGCCCGTCTGGCCGGGAACAGCGAGGATGCGGAGGCCCGTTACGAAGCCGCCCGCGACCTCGCCCGGGCGCGGGGCTTCCGGTATCTGGACGCGGGCAATGTGGCCAAACTGCCGGTCGAGGACGTTGTAGAACGCGTCGAGGCCATTCCGGCCCCCGCGAACCAGCCCGACCCCGTCGAGGCCGCCGCCCTTCTCGGCACTGTTCCCAAACCGCGCATCACGGTCACCAAGGCGCTGGAACTGTATTGGGTCCTCGCGAAGGAGAAGACCCTCGGCAAGAGCGAGGATCAGCTGCGCCGCTGGGAAGCGCCGCGCAAGAAGGCGGTGAAGAACTTCGTCGCGGTCGTCGGCGACAAGGGAATCGCCAACATTACTCGCGACGACATGCTGGACTTCCGCCAGCACTGGCTTGACCGGATCGAGGCGGGAGAGGTGACGGCAAACTCCGCCAACAAGGATCTGATTCACCTCGGCGACGTGTTGAAGACCGTCAGCGGTTGGGGCTTTCGCTCCCTTTGGGCGAACTGTCCTTCAAGGAAGGCGAGAAGCTGACGCGTCCGCCGTTCAGTGAGGACTGGATCAGGAAGCAGATGCTTGCCCCCGGCGCGCTCGACGGCTTGAATGGCCAAGCGCGCGCTTTGCTGCTGGGAATGATCAACACCGGCTACCGGCCCTCCGAAGGGGCAGCGCTCACGGCGGATACGATCAGACTCGATTGCGACGTGCCACATATCTCCATCGAAGCGGAGGGGCGGCAGTTGAAGAGCCACTACGCCCGCCGCATGATCCCCTTGACCGGCGTCTCGCTTGAGGCCTTCAAGCAATACCCCGAGGGCTTCCCCCGCTACCGCAACCGCGCCACCCTGAGCGCAGTCGTGAACAAGTTCTTGAGGGCGAACAGCCTGCTCGAGACGCCGCGCCACTCCTTCTACTCGTTGCGCCACTCCTTTGAGGACCGCATGCTCGCCGCCGGGATCGACGACCGCATCCGGCGTGACCTTTTCGGTCACCGATTGGACCGGGAACGATATGGCAAGGGCGCGTCTTTGGAACACGTCGCCGAGCTCGTCGCCCGGATCGCCTTCTGAGCCAAGAGCGCCCGCGCCCGGCGCTGCGCTTCTGACATCCGGCTCTCCTCCTTCACGGCCGCGACCAACTCCGCTTCCAACCGCTCGAAGATCGGTGCGAAGTCCGGGTCCTCCGCGACCAGCACGGCGACCTTCAAGAGCGCTGCCTCGATGCGCGCGGAATCGACTGACTGGGTCGGACGGATCTTCTGCTGCGAAGGGCCGGGCAAAGGTGTCATGCGAAATAGCATGGGTCGGCGCGTTTGGATTGTGCAGAGCATCAGCCCGCTGCTCGCAAAACGGCTTGCCACAGCGTGCAGATCGGACAGTTGGATTGTCGGGGGCTTCGGCGTCTCGTGATGAATTCGACCGGCGACCGGCGCACCTCAGAGCGCTGCTGCTGTCTTTCGAATCAAGCCGGTTCGGTCGGCAGCATCGGCTCGCTGGGATCGTGCAAATGGTGCCTTGAAACGCCGCTTGGGAGAGCCGCTAGGGAGAACGGAAGGGGATGGCAAGATAAAGCGAGTTCCTCGCTGGCCGGGCCTATGGCCCTAAGCTGTTGTCTGCACATTGTTTTTTGGCGTGACGCATGATGGATCGCACTGTGTCTTGCGGCAAGGTTTCCCCGTTTTATGAATGATTTCAATGCCCTGACGTGGCATGCCGCGCGGTGCCTTCACGCGAGAGCCCGCTACGTCTTCTCTTTGCACGCCATGCTTCTATGCTCCTCAAACACCGCTTGATTGACCCAGATCGGGCGTCGATTGTCGCTCCATGACCCGCGACGAAAATGATCTCCGCATCCGCCCCGGCAAGGTCCGGGATCGATCTCAGAGGGTTCAAAGCGTGCGGCGCCAGGCGCGGGGATTTCTGGCCGATGTACATCGTGCAATACGCCGTGCGGGGGGCGATCCAAACCAGTTGGCCGGGAAGAGGAAGGCCAGCGGACGGTTCAACGCCCGGGGTCGCGGTGCCAAGGTGGCGGTGGCGTTGAAGGGCCGGAATCCGTGGTCCCGCGGCCTGGACGGGACCCGAACGCGGGCCCGCCGGGTGACCGTGAAAGCGCGGATCGTGAAGCTGAACCCGCAGCGTGGCGCGACGCGCGGCCGGTCCTTCGTGAGCGCCGAGGCGGTTGACGCCCATCTGCGGTATTTGGAGCGCGATGGCGTCACCTGCGACGGTGAGAAGGGACAGGTCTATTCCGCAGATGCGGACGATTTTCTGGCCGACATGGATGCTAAGGAGTATCAGATCGTAATCTCTGACGGCGGCCACGGCATGTCTCGTAGTGATGTAGTTGAGAGATGGCTCGTTCCGTCAACAAATGATAAATTGAAACGGAAAGTGAGTCCCAAGGGACGAGTTCTTCAGGGAAGGAAAGGAGTCGGAAGGTTTGCAGCGTCCATACTTGGAGACGACCTGCTCTTGGAGACAACCACGAACAGCGGTGAAACGACCTCAGTATTCGTTGAGTGGGAGACATTTGAGGACGCGCACTATTTAGATGAAGTCGAGCTACTCATAGATACAAGAGAATCCGCTAGTGAACCGGGAACTATCCTTACGATCAAGGGAAGTGCCGAAGGACTGGAAGAGTGGAACGACGCGCAGTTTCGGCGTTTGATGTATGAATTGCGGAAGTTGACGCCCCCTACTGCGGCAGTTTCAGGGGTTGAACTGAAGCAGGAGAAGTTTGACATCAAGTTGAAGATATCTGGTTTCGAAGGAGTTCAGGACTCAGAAGAAACCATAGAGTCGTTTCCAATCTTGGAGTTTTACGACTACATGATTTCTGGCTACGTTGATGATTCAGGGGCCGGAATATTAAGATACTCGACGCAGAAGATTGAAAACGCGAGCGACGAGGAAATTTCTGTAGATTTTTCCGGCTTTTTTGAGAAGTCATGTGGTGCTCTTCATTTTGATATCAGAGTCTACGATAGAAACAAGGATGACATCGATCAATTAATTCGAAGAGGCCTCAAAGATAAGGAAGGAAACTATCTTGGAAGCCTAGCAGCTCGACAACTCCTAAATTTCAATAACGGCGTCGGGGTTTATCGGAACGGATTTAGGATTCGCCCACTTGGAGATGCGCAATTCGACTGGCTCAAGCTGAACCAAAAGAGAATTCAAAACCCCTCCATGAAGATCGGTGGCAACCAAGTCATTGGGTTTGTGCATATCGAGCCCGAGGAGCGGTCAGGCCTGATCGAGAAAAGTGCCCGAGACGGCCTGAAGGAGAATGCGGCGTATGAGAGACTAATTGATGTTACCACAAAGGTGATCGAAGAGCTTGAAACTCGCAGATTTGCGCTTCGTAGGTCACTAGACCTCGGCAAGCCAAAATCTCGAGTAGAAAAGCAGATTCGTCAGTTGTTTTCTGATGATCATATTAAAACAGACATAGTTCACAGGCTTGAACGAGCCGGGATAGGAGAAAAGGTCACAAAAGAGATCTCGGAAATTCTGTCTAAAGATATCGCAGCAAAGAATAAGGCGGCCGAAAGTATTCGTCAAACTGTCGCGGTTTATCAAGGACAAGCGACATTAGGAAAAATCGTGAATGTGGTTCTTCACGAAGGGCGACGTCCCTTGAATTTTTTCAGAAATCAAGTGCCCAACCTAGAGTATTGGGGCAAGGTTTTTGACGAGAACCCTATATCGGAGAACTTGGCAAAGATCATTCCAATCGCACAAGAGCTCGGTCATAATGCGGATGTGTTTGCGCAACTTTTCAGCAGACTGGACCCCTTGGCGGCGGGAAAACGAACAGATGCTCGCTCCTTCAAATTGTCTGAGGCGCTGAGCGGTTCACTTAAGGTCTTTGAGAACACTCTTTCAGACCTAGGTGTGGATACGCATCTTGAGGGTTCTAAGAACTTTGAATTTGTCGGTTGGAAGCAAGATTTCTACGCAATTTTTACCAACCTGATTGACAATAGCTTGTATTGGATGAGTGAAAAGAAGACGGGCAGCCCATCGATTTTCATTCGCTTTGAAGTTGACGAAGGAAAGCTCGTTTTCATCGATTATCGGGATAACGGCCCAGGAATCGACAAATCTCTGATCGAGTCAGAAATTATTTTTGACCCGGAATTCTCAACTAAGAGAGACGGTACGGGACTAGGACTTGCCATCGCTGGAGAGGCCGCCTCTCGAAACAACTTGGAATTGAATGTCCTAGAGTCTGATAAGGGTGCGTACTTCAGGCTTCAGCCAGTTAATGGAGATTGAAATTGACCATTAAACTATTGCTTGTCGAAGACGATGATGGCGACCGCCAAGGATTCGTTCAAAGTGTTGAACGTTACAACCATGAGAATGGTGCTAACTTCTCGGTGGTCGAGTGCGGCACCTTAGAGGAAGCATTGAATCGCCTTGACGAAGGTTTCGACGGAGCGGTTATCGACATGAAGCTCGGCGACGCTGGCGGCGAAGGCAATGCAATTTTGAAAGAAATGGACAATAAGAACATTCGAATGCCTATCGTGATCCTAACCGGAACCCCCGCTGAAGCCGATGATCACTACGTCCATATTGAAGTGCTTAAGAAGGGCGAGGCGAATAATCTTACGATCTTGGAAGACTTTAGACAAGTCCATGCGTCTGGTCTCACCAGAGTTATGGGAGGGCGGGGTTTGTTGGAAGAGCTGCTCAGCAAGGTCTATAAATCCAACATCCTCAGCCAGAAGGAAGTCTGGAAGAAGTACGGGCAGAAAGACGCTGAAAAGTCGGAAAAGGCGTTGATGCGCCATGTGATGAACCATCTTATCCAGATGGTTGATCTGGATGAAGAAAGTTGCGTGCCTGAGGAATTCTACATTTTTCCGCCTGTTGGTGAGGCGCTGCGTACCGGCACTGTCGTCAAGTCAATGGCCAATGGTTCATATTATGCGGTAGTCAACCCGCTGTGCGACTTGACCGTCCGTCCCAACGGTGAATTCAAGGCTAGAAATGTTTTACTTTGTAAGATTGCGTCCTTGGCCGAATGCGCGAAGCATGAAGCCAAGAGCGAGGAAAATGTTCGAAAGGAATTGGAGAAGAACAAGAAGAACTGCTACCATGCTCTGCCAAGCACGGACTTTTTCGAGGGAGGTTTTCTAGACTTTGAATCTTTAACTTCGGTTGACAAGGGGCAACTTGCAGCTGAATTTGAAAAGCCATTGCTTCAAATCTCCCCCGCTTTTGTCAAAGATATCGCTTCTCGACTTTCCTCGTTTTATGGCAGGCAAGGCCAGCCAGCACTTACCTTTGTCGAGTAGTGGAGAGTTGTATGGAGCATGACCTACTTCTCGTTGATTGACCTGTGCCGCCGTGAAGGCATATCTCAGGGCATTTACTACAAATGGTCAAAGGACTTTATGGAAGCTGGTAAAAAGCGGCTTGCGGGTGACACGGCGCGTGCTGCGAACACTGATCAGGTCAAGGAACTGCGTCGCGAGGCAAAGGATCTCAAAGAGGTGGTTGCGGAGCAGACGCTCGAACTGCGCCTTCTCAAAAAAAGCATGTTCGACGGTGGGGGCGACCACGAATGAGGTATCCCGCATCCGAGAAGTTAGAGATCATCCGGCTGGTCGAAGACAGCCATCTGTCGGCGCGCCTTACACTGGCCAAACTGGGTATCCCTAGGACCACATTCTATCGCTGGTACGACCGGTATCTGCAGCGTGGCGAAGCTGGGCTGCAGGATCGATCTCCCAAGCCAAAACACGTCTGGAACCGCGTGCCCGATGAAGTGAAGCGCAAGGTCGTCGACTTCGCCTTGCAGGAGACAGAGTTGTCACCCCGCGAGTTGGCGGTGACGTTCACGGACCAAGAGAGGTATTTTGTCTCGGAATCCACGGTGTATCGCGTGCTGAAAGCCCATGATCTGATCACCAGCCCGGCATTTATCGTGCTTAAGGCGGCGAATGAGTTCAAAGACAAGACCACAGCCATTAACCAGCTCTGGCAGACCGACTTCACCTATATCAAGGTCCTTGGTTGGGGCTGGTTTTACCTCAGCACGGTTCTCGACGATTACAGCCGCTACATCGTCTCTTGGAAGCTTTGCACCAACATGAGAGCTGAAGATGTGACGGACACGCTGGACCTCGCATTGCAGGCATCAGGTTGCGACCAAGTTCATGTCGTCACAAGCCACGCCTGCTGAGTGATAACGGATCAAGCTACGTCTCTGGCGACTTAGCAGAATGGTTGAAAGACAAAGGCATGAAGCACTCTCGTGGTGCGCCTTATCACCCTCAAACGCAGGGCAAAATCGAGCGTTGGCATCAGACCCTAAAGAACCGCATCCTGCTGGAGAACTACTTCCTGCCGGGTGATCTTGAGGCCCAAATCGAAGCCTTCGTCGATCACTACAATCACCAGCGCTACCACGAGAGCATCAACAACGTTACACCTGCCGACGTCTACTTTGGCCGTGACAAAGCCATTCTAAAACAAAGGGAAAGGATCAAACGAAAGACACTCGAAGCGCGACGCTTGCATCACCGCCAGCACGCCGCATAATCAAACCAACCAGATGAGCCAAACTCTCTCTTAGTTTACGCAGCCATTGGTCCCAAAAACCCTGACGACGGACAGTCGCATAGTAATGCCGCCAACTATAAAGCGTGCGCGCTTTGCCATCAGCGCCTACCCGCAAATCCAGCTCATTCAACAACGCTTTAAAATGCTCAGCTAAGTTATGTAGCGTCGCCACTTCGCCCAGCCGCGTCGTAAACACAAACTCGTCGCTACGTTGTGTCAGCAGCTCATCGAAGCTGTCAGCGCATATTGCCTTGTTCAGCTTGCGCTGCCTGTCCAAGTACTTGTCTACCCTGTCTCGCGCCACTGCCGTCCGCTTCCGCGTTTTGCCGTCAACGTTCACCACCAAGTAGCGCTCATCGTCCTTTTCGTGCCACTCAATATTGCGCCAACGCAAACCAAGCGCCTCCGTACCGTGCCGCACACCAGTGTTTGCCAGAAAAAGTACGTAGTTATGCAGCACTTCACGCGTTGCAGCCGCCTTTTCATTCCGCGTTTTCTTGTGCCAACTGCGCAGAGCCGTGTAAATTTTGGTGTACTCAGCGTTTGTGAAGCTGCCCCTGCTTTCGCTTTTGGCGCCCTTGTTTAGCAAAGTTGGACGCAGAGATTTTACCAACCAGCCGTGCAGCTCTGCTTCATCCAAAACGCGGTTCAGTGCAGCATTGTGATTGTTAATGCCGCTCTGCGAAAACGGCTTTTTGTTTTGCTCTGTGCGCCACGCGTCAAACGCTGTCAGCGCAGCCAAATCTATCTTCGCTATGTCTGTATCGCCAAAATATGGAATCAGCCATCGACGCAGTGCTGACACGTAGTCTTTGTACGCTTGTTTACCAACACCGCCGACGAGTTCGTTTTGCATGCGTTTGATGGCATATTCAGCAACGTGCTTGAACTTACGCGTTTGCGCGGGCAGCTTGTTTTTGATGCGTGCGCGCGTTTCAAACATCAACTCAAGCGCACGCTCTCGCGCTTCGTCCAAATCATCAGTCTTCGTGCTGCGCACAATGCGCTTGCCGTTGTCCAACGTCAGCCGCGCGCACCAGTTTTCGCTGCCTTGCCGCTTATCCAGCTTCAGCTTCTTGTGCACATTTATTGTCTGTACGCCGTAGCTCATCGTCAGCCATTTTCACTAAGTGCCTGTTGCTAAAGACTGTACGGCAAAAATGAGCAAAACGCAGCTGAAAACTGTACGCGGACTGTGTACAAGTTGTGCACGAAAAATTGAAAGCTATATCTTGTGAATTTTTTTGCGTTTTTGAGCTGAAGATATACAAGATATTGGAGGCGAGTACCGGAATCGAACCGGTCTACACGGATTTGCAATCCTAAGGAATCCGCTGAAAACATTGAACTTTATTGTAAAATGATCCGCACAGTGCCTGTGGAATATCAGTAGGTTGATTGCTGATAGTACAACGGTAGGATAAATTCTAGTGCGTCCCCAGCATTGCAGCGTGACGTTCTGGACAACCTTGAAGTGCTGTGAAGATTTCCAATCTATTCAACGATAACGTGGGTCTTTGCAGTTGCCGCTTAAGGAAAATTCGGTGGTCGTTCGTTCCTTGCCCCAAATTTTGTTCCCTGCCCTCTGGGGGTGCATCTGAAAGTATTCATTGCGCTCCAAAAAATAGCGGTCGATAGCAGCTTTGGCGTCATCTTTTGATGCGTAGTTGCTGTTATGAATGATGGCACGTGACATTCCACTGAAGATTGCTTCGATAACATTTAGGAACTGCGCGCCTGCGGGTAGTGGAGCCAGTTCAACTTCGGGGCCGCGCTTAGCTGATGGTTCAGAGTTTTCGCATTCAATTTTCTCTAAGAGTTTCTTTGAGACGTGCCAAGAAGCAGCATCCCAAGAAAGAAATATTCGATCAAGGTGAGCATATTGTGTTTTGAGTAAGTCTAGCAGCTTGATCATTTCTTCTGTGTTCTTTTTCTCTGAGTAGAAATGGGTGACTTGGTTGGTCGACAGCTCCAACGCAGCCGTCATGATCAGTGCTCCCTTGGACTTTTGAAATTGAGGCACTGTGAACGCTGTTCCCGGCGGGACCAGTTTCTTTCCCTGCCGCTGCTTGACTGCGAATGGGCCATACTCATCGATTGAAAAGAAGCCATCCTTGCGGCTTAACGAGCCCAATATTTCTTGAATGTTGGCAAGCTTTGTTCGGTACTCGGGATCATTGCTGGTTAGTACTTTTTTCGCCTTCAGCCAACGATAGCCCGCTTCTTTGACTATTTGTCGTATTGAATGCCTGCCGACCTTGAAGCCCGATTGAGCTATGGCATCCTGAAGATCAATCAACTTCCATGATGTACGATTGAATCCAAAGTCGGATGGTGGCGCATGCATAACCTGAAAGACAGCCGCCTTAAGGTCTTCCCTTTGTGTAACTCTAAGGCGTTTGGGCCTTGCATTTGTTGTTTCGCAGCTTCCGTGTTTGGCTAGAACGTTGAGCCATCTGTAGTAGGTTGATCTCGGCACGCCTATACACTGTAGAGCGCATCTTTTTGATAGTTTCGAGTGCTCAACGAGGTCGATAACGTCTGCCTTTTCTGATGCGTTCATCCGAGTTGGAAAAGGAGATGTGGATTGACGGAGCGCAACAAATCGGCTCTTAAGCCTTGCGGTTTCTTCTCTTTGAGGCTCATTTTTAGTGGTCGGCTTCGATCTTTTAGGGCGAATGCTGCGGGCTTTCTCGAGGCCCAAAGTGCCTGAACGAATGAAGCGGCTACGCCAGCAATAATACAAGCTTTCGGAGATCTCATTTTTCTCGCAAAGCTCTGTAATTGTGCATGTTTTTTCGAGTCCAGCCAACACGATCTGGGCCTTGAACTGACTGGAATGAAGTCTTCTAGCTTTTACAGTATTCAGCATCTGTTGCTCCAAGTTCTTCTCAAAAACATGGAGAATAGCCTAGTTGGGCTGAACGAGTTGGCGGTTCATGAGTCTGGCAGGCCAGCTTTACCCGTACTGATGAAGCAGTTCTAGATCCGCTGTAGGTGACATGCGCTACATATCGTCCTTAAAGACTTTAACGTTGTGATAGTCGATGCTCACTGCAGATACGGAGTGGCCATGTGACGCCCTAAGTTGTTTTCTGTCTAGAGGTATGCACCCGAAATCCAACATCGCGTGATGATTTGGGCATACTACCAAAATATTCTCGGGAAGATCCGGCCCACTGTGTGGGGCTCCTAGGGGAATAATATGATGGGCTTCAGCATAGGATCGCCCATCTGGCAACTCGATGCTGAGCCCACAGATCTGGCACTTGTTGGAGTGAAGCGCCTTTATCTTTCTTGTCATCGCCGTGTCGCGGATGATCCGGAGCACAGTTTGCTCTTCGGTAGGCGGGTCTTGGTTTCCATCGGTGTCTTCTAGGTCAATCGCAACTGGCGAAGCAACCAATTGGTCACGCAGCCCCCACACCCCGTTGCCGAGCCCGTGCACACTAAAGAAGATGTCCCGCGTGCCCCTCCAGTTGCTGGAGTCTGAGGAGTTGTATTCCAGTTCCTTGCGCACCACCTCTTCTAACGAGATAGGTGTGGTATCACCGTTCTCCACTCTGACCTTGCGGACCTCCAGATAGATGTCTTTCAGGCTTGCGTTGCCGCCTAGATTGTCGAGTGCGAGTTCTACAGACTGCCACCAAAACACTACCCTTAACTCCTCCTGATATCCACTTCCGTCTTCGTTATGAAGTCGCTTGAAGTTCGTCGTTTTCCAGCGCTTCGGCCTTTATTTCCGTGCGCACCCACTTCCGGGCAGCGTTGATACTCTGGCGATAGTCGTCGGCTGCCAAGGAAAGGGACTCTGGTGACGTGGCACGATCAAGGTCGTCTATCGACCAATCATCGGCAAGCCGTTTACTGATTGCAAAGCAAGTTGCTTTTCCCACTCTGAAAGCCGTGAAACGTTGTGCGGCCTTAAGTACCAAAGTTCGTAAGGTTTCCGGGTCAATCTGCCCAGCAAACGAAAGCTCTAACTCCGCCGCCATTCTATCCACCGCAGAGTACTTACCATTCACGAACAGTGATTGGGCATCTTTGTAGTACTTGCCTGCTCGCCCTTTGATACCCTTCTCTTCGATATCTTCGAGCGCTGTAAGGATTTCGATTGTGGGCACACGCTCGAGAGCCTTTGATTCCTTAGACAGCTTTGCGCCTTCGGGCGCTTTCCGAACGTTCTTGTTCGAAGCGCGTTTTGTCTGATGCTTGATCTGGCGAAGAATACCTTCCTCGTCATCATCAAACCCTTCGGCATCCGCCTGTTCAGTTTCGTCTCGACCATCATCAACGTTCTCGACTCTATCGGGAAGAGCCTTGGAAGGAGCAAAGGCCACAGTCGGTACCTTGAATTCATCTAACAATTTTTGAAGGTCCTGCTGGAGGTCATCAAGATTGTCGTCTGAAGGCGGGTGCGCGTCTCGGATCACATCTTTCACCCAATCCGGCATCAAGTCTCGTACGATGGATGCAAAGTGTTCTGCGGTAAGAGACGAGCGGTCCTCGGGTGAGGTCAGCCCATCCCGGTATTGATTGGGCAAGGCCATGCTTGCCGGAAGGACGATTTCGACCGTCAGGACAGTGGACCCGAATGGAATTCCGAAGTTCGGCGCGGCTGCTGACCAGCGTTTTTTGGTTTTGATGTCATAACGCTCACCTTTGTGAACAAGGGCGCAAAATGTAGTCGATGGTGTCGCTGAGTTCAACACGGCACTCATCGAGTGGCTGTAGCCTGACTTCTTCGGGTCATGGATAAAGTGAATTTCCACATTAGTTTCCGGACAACGCACCGTTTCTGAGTTGGGAAGCTTTGGGATCGACGCCGAGAGCGTTTTCAACTGACGGAACCTCCCCGTTTCGCCTTTGCCACCACCTTGGGTCATCGAAACGTCGGCTTTGACCTCTACGCCCGGGCGAAAAGCTGCAAATCGACGAAAGACTTGCGAGCTCACATAGCTGCGCTCAACTTTCACCCCCCGACCAATGGGCTCTGAGACGGTGTCATGCTCGTCGTCCTCACCGAAAAGAACCACCTCGGTCCAGTCGAAATCAATCTCTTGACGCTCTGCCAGCACTGCCTCAGTGACATCGAAAACGGTGTCTTCGGTGCCGTCCTCGAATTCCACAGGATACCTCACATAGGTTTGCTCTTCGTCGTCGTAGCCGATGGTGACCTCGTGGACCGTACCCTCCTTACATGAGCGGTATCGAATACCAGCAGGGTTAACAGTCAATCCAGACACTTTGGCTCCAATCCCAAAGTTTCCATCAAGGGCCATTGGTTTGTTGATCGATGAAGACAAATTTGTCGCCATCCGCAATTCGGCATCGTTCATGCCCGGACCAGTATTCCAGAACGTTAGTTTCCGAACACCGTCAACAATCGTTGGATAAATTCGAACTTCCTTTGGCCCCTCTAATGCAAGAGTGGCATTTTCCTGCGCGTTCATGAAGAACTCGCGGATTAGTGTATGTGTGGGTGCCTGATCAATAAGGCGATTAATCAAAAAGCGATCGTCGTGGATCTGTAGTGGTTCAGCACTCATCTGTAATTCCTTAAAGCTTAAATGTTTCTGCGTCACCGGAGGTTGACGAACTAAACTTACGCTCAAGATCATTTGTGGCTTCTTTCAAAGCCTTGATGATTTTTCGAACGTCTTGTTCGTCGTACTCGTACGCGCGCGTGTTGGATAGGTTGCCGATTTTTCGGATCGAATCGAGTGCTGTTCGGGTCCGTCCCTCGGCAAGCTTCACGAATTTCTCACGTTTTTCGGATGTTAGGTCACTCATGTCGGCCTCCTTCGTCACGTATTTGGGGTCTTTGATGCGAATTTCAATGCACAATTTCGCATATCTTGGCGAAATACGCAAAGATATTCACAAAGGTCACGTCGAGAAATCCGAGAGATCCGCTACAAAATCACTCAACCGGTTTGATTGACTTGGGTTGTTTCAACTGGTGTTGGCCTTAAAAGGCCTCGAAAATGAGCGTTTTCTTAACCAAGTTATTGCGAGACAATGCTCCTCGTGATTGTTTCAAGATCGAATGCTGACAATGGTAACTTGGAAATAATGGACATTCCTGAGAAGATCGCTGGTCGTGAGGCGCGAGAAATGCGCGAGCTCTTCAAGTCCTTTGCTGAACTGAAAAGCGAACTGCGTCGAAACGAGAGCGTGCTTTCACTTGCCGTCCGCCGCATGACGCCAGAGTATGTCGCTGAATTCTTGGATCTGCCAAATGCCGAGGCTAGCAGAATTCAATCGGAATTGATTGCTGAAGGCTGGATTCATGAAGAAAAACTGACTCCGACCCGTAAGGGAATGGGCTTGGCCCAACACATTGATAGGGAGAAGATATCGCGTGCAGAGGCTGAGGCGCTTGTCGAAAGAGTTATCTCATGGGCTGTAGCAACAAATGCGAAGATCAGCGCAAGGGTGAAAATAAAAGAAATCCATCTGTACGGAAGCCTTCAGCGCGCCGCCGCATGGGTGGACGACGTCGACCTTTTTGTCGAGTTCACCACAATGGACCTAGGCATGGATTTACAACCCGAGGATATGGAGCTTGAGCACCGGCTATGCGAAGAGTTGTGTGCAATTTCTGACCGCCTGAGCCCATCAACCGTCTTTGACCGAATGTCGATGCACGATGTTCCAACGCGAAAGGTATTCCCGTCAGCCAATTGAAGGCCATTCGCGTTATAATGTAGAGTCGATGGGGCGAGAGCGAGAACGAATGCTGATCACTGGGCATTTACGAAAGGAGATCGTTCCAAGTTCGATACACGTATCCCAAGAACGATCGTTTTTGAGTGGTGTTGCCTCGTTGGATACAAATTGAACAAGAGGATCTAGTTGTTCATCGCAACCCATGTTCTGCTACCTTCGACGGTTTCGAGGATTTCTTGCTTCGTTATGTTGACGGTGTTGGATTTTACGACCAGCTCCTTTTCTTCATCATCTGCTACCGCCATCAGGACGTCTGCGGGGCTAACCTCTCCTGTAAGGATCACCGGAGTGGAGCAACGATTTCCTGTCGCAAACGAAATGGCGGTGTCTCGGGACAGTGTCCAAGACATCGCACGATTGAAGGGGGTTTGGGGTTCAGCACAGGTGCCTCGGAAAACTGTAATGGGATGTTCTGTGTCTGGTAATCCTCCCAGAATCTCTTCGCATGCATATCTTTTGAAGAGAGAGACAACCGAGGCTTCTCCAAAGCGCTCGAAGAACAATTGTGGATTGTGGTTCCAAGCAGTAGCAAAAAGTGCCGCCTCGACTTCATCACTCTCATCGGTTGGTTCAAAACGTTCCGGGTCAATCAGGCTTTGAACGATGGTCGTGTCATAACAACTGCAAGCCAACTCATAGAGCGACCAGCTCTTCTGGACCCCAAAGTAAGTTCCGGGCCTTTTCGCTTTCTTCATTCTATCAGCTTCGTCGATATCAAACTTGTGGGTCATCTGTAGGTTTCCTGTGTTTATTCCCGCCAACCTGTCCTCCAATTGAATTACATCAAAGCTATTAAGTTCGTGCCGAAGTGGCGTTCGCAACTGCCCGATCCGGGAGTCTCTTGCTTTGGTTCGTTTTTGAGGGGCGTTGCTTAGTCGGCGGGACTTTGAGGAAATGGCGTGCCCAGACTTCTCAGAACTGTCTCTTGTAATGTGCCCTCTTAATACCTAGATCATAGACGAGTATTGAGAGGAAGTTGGATGTTAATCGGATACGCGAGAGTATCGACACAGGATCAAGACCCAGAGATGCAGGTGGATGCGCTCCGGCATGCTGGTTGTGAAAAGATCTTTGTTGAGAGGGCAAGTGGAGCGAAGCGGGATCGACCCGAATTGAAGGCCGCAATAGATTATGCCCGAGAACAAGACACCATAGTGGTTTGGAAGCTCGACCGATTAGCGCGATCACTGAAGCAGCTAATTGAGACTGTGGAGGGCCTCGAACAATCGGGAGTTGGCTTTAAATCGCTGACAGAAACTATTGATACTACAACACCAAGTGGTCGGCTTGTGTTCACAATCTTTGCTGGTCTCGCGGAGTTTGAACGATCAATCATTCGAGAACGAACTATTGCTGGTCTGGAATCGGCCCGCTCACGCGGGCGGGTAGGAGGTAGACCTAGATCGGTGTCTGATGAAGATATCGCTGCCGCAAAAGCACTTTTGAAAGACCCTGACATCACGGTGAAGAAAATCGCTGAGCGCATAGGTTGTTCGGAAGCTACGCTATACCGCTATTTGCCTGCTGCCAGAGCAAATACTTAAGTGCCCGCGTTAGCGGGCGATTCTGAAGCAATCGTATCGAGTCGTGAACGTTCCCAGTCCGGGCCGAGTTATAGCGCTGGCAAGTACTGAGACTGAGAACAGACGACTATTCGTTTCGCCCCTCGCGTAAGTGCCACATACAGATTCTTTGCGTTCAGGCATTCTGCATCAACAATTACGACTTGATCAGCTTCTAATCCTTTGACAAGCAATGTGCTACCCACAGAAATTCTGCCAAGTGAGCGACTGTGAAAACGGCGATCTTCCCGGGCGCGCACAGCCATATCGTAAAACTCTTCAGGGTCTTGGGTGCTGTTGAGTGCCTTCAGCAGGTTTCTGAAAACCTCTCTACGGAAAGGTGAAACCCCTGTTTGATTGCCTAGAGCTGAAAGCATGCGTGCCGCGTTGCTAGGCGAACGTTCTTGATCAAATTCTAAAACTGATAGTTCAGCTTCAGTCGGCGGATTGCGGTTCGTTCCGGCTTTCAAAATTCGATAACGTTGCAAAAGATCGTTTGCTGATCCTAGGTTGCGAAGGAGCTTTGTCGCTTGTTCAAGAAGCGTCTCTGTCGCCACTTCAGATGCAAAATCGAATGACTTTGCAAAAGCGGTTAGGTCCGAAAGATCCGCATTTTCAACAGTGGAAGCACCTTTTGTCTTCCTTGCGATATCTTGCTGGCGGGCTTTTCCCTTGTAGCCTTTGCCATCACAGATGATGAGGCTGTTGCTGCAATGATCGGGCAACTGATGTGTTGCTTTCAGTAACGCCTCAAAGTCGTTTGGACTTGAAATCCCAACCCACTCGAGTTCTGGCGGGGTTTGGTTTAGGTCGATTTCGCCACCGGCTTCAAGTATCGGCCTAATGGACAACAACCATTGGCCGAGGTTCCCACATCCTGCATTGTCCCAGCGCCATGGCTTTCCAAGTGTCGTTTGCAATGGGAAATCGCGCAGCACTACCGTGTTCCAATCCACTGGGGTATCACCAAAGTCAAAGATCCCTTGCAGCACGTCGCCAAAAATGCACGTCGGTAAAACTCGTGATAACTCGCAGACGAGTGCGTGCTGTTTTTGAAGACAGTCCTGATATTCATCGACCAAGAGCCGTGAGTAATTGGCTGCCAGAATGTTGTCGATATGTCGACCGCTCAAAAGGGTTAAGACCGCGTCTTTGATTGCGGGATAGTCGGGCTTACCGAGTGCTTCTGGCGTAGCGCCGCTGCGCAGCGGAAACATACCAATGATCCGCATCGCCCAGCCGTCTATAGTTGCCAATCGATAGTTTGCACGCGGGACGTTTTCGCGGTCTAGGTTTTTCCGAAGAGCGGCGACAGCGGCATTAGTGTGTGTGAGTACGAGTATCGGATTTGCAGTATTGTTTCGCCTCAAACTGTCAGCGATGAGATATGTCTTCCCGCATCCCGCAGGGGCTTGAATTGACCCTCTCCTTATTTGCAGCGGATCAGGCGAATTAACGTGCATCACTTGCCCAGCTCTGCAATTCGTTAGCAGTTTTAGTTAAATTCGGATTTAGTGTAGCCCAGTTCGGCGAAAGGATGTTTCGAACCACATGTTCGTATGGGGCTATCTGCTTGAACCAACCTCCAGTCCGCGCTGCTGCACCCAGCAATGCAGCAGTTTCTGCATTCATCTGACCAGTGAAGGCCAAACGGCGTGCATCATCGAAGCCAAGTCCGGCTACCGATTTAAGGTGATCATCGACCTTTGGCCCAATTTCAAGTGATCTAGCATAGTCCAAAAGCGCAACGATCACGTTGAATGGAGAGCTTTGGAAAATTGCGTCTTCGAGCGCCCAGTTGCTTGGCCAACGAAATACGAACCCACCATTGCTTGTGAACCGTTTTTCATCATCTGCTGAAAGAGGCTTGTCGCTATCCATGAATATGGCCACTGGATAGCCCAAGCGTAGAAGTTCCTCTGCGGGCCGCAAAACGTTTGACGCTCCACCCGCATTTGTAGCGACAGTTCCTAAGGCTTCATACGAAACAGCACCAGAATCGCACAAGAACTGGTCCCGCCCACGAATGAAGCCTAGCTCCGACAAGCCTTCACAAACGACAATGCGATTGCCCAGAAACACTTCTGAATGGGCCCGTAAAACGCCTTGCGCAGCCTCACTGGGGGCAAGTGGAGTGTGCTTGCCTTCATTGTCTCGTCTCAAAATTGTCAACTGAGTGTGGGCGAGTTCTCTTAGGACCACAGGCGAATGCGTGGTTGCAAAAACCTGCTGGCGATCGCCTGTAGATTTTGCGCCCAGCGCATTCAGAAGGCTTCTTATTCTGTGTGGCTCTAGGCCAGTCTCCAATTCGTCGACAAGTGAGATGCTGGCGGAATTTGTGACTTCCTTTGCTAAACCAGCCACAAGCAATCGCTTCGAACCGGTGCCTAACGAAGAAAGCGGTACGTTATCAGAACCATGAAGTGAAATGGCCCCAGAGCCGAATTTGACTGATCCTGCGTCTAGCAGTGCTTGAACCTTGTCGCCGGTGGGCACGCCAATATTTTCAGCAGAACGCTTCACAGTATCAAGAGTTTCTTTCAGCTCTGCATTGGCCAATTGCCCAAAATCGGAACGCGCTTGACGAGCTGCGTCGGACAGTCCTTCGTTAAGGCCCAATTTTTCATCGGTTAGGCGCTCGAACAATGCGCCTCTGCGCCAAGAGAGGTGCCAATCGGTATGCTCGCCCAATCGTACTGGCGAAATCGCTTGGCGGTCTTCCCAACGCAAGTTGCGTTCAAGCCCCTTATCCTCAGCGCGCTTTGAACGCAGTCGCCATTGGGGTTCGAGATCTTTCTCGACTTTCATTTGGAGGACGAGAACCGCTTCTAAGCCGCTGCCCGGCTCTTGTTCAAACTTTTTGTTCTCTGGATCAAAACCGGCAAAATAGTCACCATAGCTGTCAACATTCAGCAAAGAGGTTTCCAAGGCTCCGATTGCGGTTGTTATCACGATGGGCTGAGTCGTATCTGCATTGCAAAAATCATTGTCCGAGAAAGCCATGTTGCGTCTCGCCCCCAGACAGAAATCTATCGCGTCTAGCACTGTCGTCTTGCCGCTATCACCAGCTCCGATCAGGCAGTTGATCCCTTGGGTTGGCCACCAAGTCAGGTTTTTTATAGTTCTGAAGTGCTTAATGTCCAAATAGACAATTCTGGGCATGATTTGCTCGCCAATTTATTTTTCAATTTTATCGTTCGCATCACTTCGCTAACTCAATCCCGATAGTGCATGAGGCGAACACGGCGATGTTAACAAGGATGTGAAGTTCAAGCCAGCATCCCAGTTTGGGAAAACCGTTTGTTTTTAATGATCAGCGGTGATTTTCTTACTCTGATGTCAAGTTTTACGGACTTAACATTCTACCTCTCGACAGCCACTAATGGGGGCAAATAGCATACCCTACCTCCCCCCAAGGGTCCCCCGCCAAATTAAAGAAGGAGGCTTTCTGGAGGCGCAAGATTCTTCAGGTTCCGTTTGATCCACAAGATCCAAAGAAGAAATCTAACGGATCTTAAAAAGCCACCCTACCTGTACATTCCCGTACCGGATTAGAAAAATGACTGTCGCAACTTGGTGGATACATTGGATTCGATGATTGTTAGAATGCCTTTGGGACAGGCTGTATGCTGGCAGCCAAACGAAAATCAAAATCAATGAGATGAGAAAATGTTATCGAGTAAACCGACCGACTACATCTCACTAGCTTACGCGATGCAGTGCATTCTGACAGCATTCGAGTTCGAAACGGATGCAGCAAAGCTGACCACACAGTTCCACTTCCCCGATCAAGAACAGGAGTTTGAAGAGTTGGTTCGGGCCTTGATGGATGCTGAGATTTCGGCGATTGGCAACCTGAGTGTGGTGGATCTCGATCTCCCAGCGCTCGAGGGTCGCATCGTTTCTGATGATGTCCTAACGTCTTGCCGCAACTGGCGTCGGAAGGGTGAAATCATACTCGCCAGTGGAACTGAATCTGATCCTGCCAGAGTTCCGCCGGAGTCGTGGTGGAGCGATGGCGTGATTTGGGAACAATCTACGCTCTGGGTGAATAGCCCGGATCAGTTCGAAGATCGTGCCGATAAGCTCAAAATTGAACGCAACGTGCCATACCTGCCCGAACGTCCATATAGCTTTGAGCGCACGATTTGTTTTACCGATGTCAAGTTTGAGCTTGAGGAACTGTCGGCTTGGTCAAAATCACGATGCATCGGCAAAAAGCCAAATAAGAAGGCAAATCCTAGAGGGGCAGGGATGAAGCCTACCGAAGACTACCACCCCATCGAATCCCGCCTTCGTGAACTGGTCGATCAGGACAAGGAGTGGCAAAACTGGCAACAGGTTTGGGGCGATGTGCGTCATCTTTTCAATGACCCCGATGGTATGGAAAAAAGCAATCCCGAACAGCCGTATAAGAAACTGACTGCTCATCTCAGTTCAAACAACCCTGTGCTGCTGGGCGCGTTACGCGCGCGCATCGTGTCGGTCAAGAGACGGTGAGACCACCAGCGCTTTCAATGCATTAATCTTCGCTAGAAGAGATTAAACCGTTCTCTAGAAAAGATTTCGCCAGTGAGAAGCACTGTCTACTTGGTTGTCCATATTCAATCTTAAACAAGAGGTACTGAAAATGGACAACTACTCTACAACCCCCAACTCTGGCTGGGAGCCAGAAATGAATCAGCAGTATGAGGTGATGAACTCTGCTGCCACGGCAGTTATGAACGATGCGACTGTCTTCGGCGATCTTGAGTCGCCAGAAGCTCAGGCGGTTCTCAAGAACGAGCTTATAACAGGGTTTTCGCCGCGTGCGCCTAAAGTTGCAGGAGACAAATGGATTCAGCGCCGCTTCCCTTTCATCACCTATATGGAAGTGCTGACACAACATCCCGTGCAAAAGAATAAAGAAGGCTCGGCGTTCTTCTTTAACGAGACTGAGATCACCGGGCGCTCCGTCACTGAAAACGGTGACAAACTACTCTATACCTACCGTGCTAAGGCCAAAGCGCTGTCTGTAACGGCGTTCGTAGTCGACATCGATGGTACGGACTCCATCGATCGCGTGCGTGATCTATTGGTCGAGAAGGGGCTCTTCGCCGTGCTCTACACGACACACAGCCACGCTCGTAAAGCTTCGCCTGACGGCGACTACTTCCGTGTCATCATTCCGCTGGAACGTCCCTTTTCAGTGAGTGAATTTGGCGGATCTGTTCGCCAAGCATCGGAAGAATGGCTGGCCCGCTACGCGGGCTTTGCGAAGGCGCTGGGTATAGAAGATCTGGACCTCAGCGCCGCGAAATTCGTCCAGATGATGTATCTTCCCCGCCGCGCATCAAAGGATGCCGCGTTCACGCACTATGTAGTAGCTGGTCGAGCTCTTTCGATCGAAGAAATGCCCGTCGATCTGGAAGTGAAACTTACAGGCCGCGCTCCAAACGGTGCCGGAATTACCGATCGTGTTACTTCAGGTCCCTCCGAGCCTGCAGTGCTTTCGGATGGGTTCGATGTGCGTGAGTGGTTCTCTGACTGCGGAGCAGCGTTCGATTTCGAACTGTTTCTGGAATGTATTGGATGGGACGTCCGCGACGCTGCCGCAGGCGATGGGATGACTATCATGTGCCCCAACTATGTAGAGCACTCAGACCCAGATGACGGCTCTGACATGGGATGTTGGTGCTGTCCAACCGATGGAGAGAAGCCGTTCCTCATTTACTGTCACCACGATCACTGTCGCGCCCTGAATACATGGGACTTCATCTGCAAGATCGGGGACCGCATCGACGATGGCAATGCGGCTCTACCTGATGAATATAACTCTATGTCGGAAATGCTCTGTGACGATCTCTTTTACCCAGAGATCGATGGACAAACTCTGTGCGTACACCCGACCGACTTTGGGGCTAAGCCGAACATCGATATCCCGTTTCTCGGGTCGCCGAAAAAGGTGGAAGACGCCTTCCAAGCGGTGAAGAACAATGATCATGCGGGAGACGCCAATTTCGCTGCGCTCTTCGCTGGAGTAGCCAAAGCGGGGAACAAGTCTGCGGCACTTACACGTCTGGAGAAGCTGTTCTCAGAAGATGGCCGTTTCAATAAGAACGAAGTCGCTCGCCTGAAGTCGCTAGCCAAAAAATTGGCGGCGTCAGCCGCTGAAGCGGCCACTACTAAGACAAAGTCTGAGCTGCGCGACGAAGCTCTCGCAGTCCTCGAAAGCGAAGTGGATGATCTGGCGCATCCGTCGTGGGACATCGCAGCTCCTCTCGGCAACACAATGCCAGAAGCCATCGCAACTCTGAAGAAGCGTTGGCGCATCGTGAGCGTGGGAGGGAAGGTACGTTTCTTGCGCGTACCTGATCCGGCAAAGCTATCTACCTATTCGGCAACTCTGGAAACGATGTCGAAAGGCGAATTCGAGCTGTTTCATGCAGATCGCTGTGTTCAAGTGAAGAAAAAATCGGTCAACCCGGCCTCTGTATTCGTCGACCTCGCGCAGCGCTATTCCGCGATCGAGTTCTCGCCGCCGCCCAAGATGACGGCAGAGAACGGATACAATCTTTATCGTGGTCGCCAAATACCAGCGGTTCAAGGCAATGCCGAACCTCTCAAGGCATTCATTCGTGACGTGGTGTGCGGTGGTCGCAATGATCTGTTCGACTTCGTCTGGCTGTATATGGCTCACACAGTGCAACGCCCCGGCGAGAAGCCGCAAACAGCCATTGTGCTTCGTGGTGATGGCGGATGTGGAAAGAGCACCTTCGGTCTCATCTTCGAGCTTCTGGCTGCTCCATACTGCCTGACAATTTCAGAGGGCGAACACGTTACTGGACGTTTCGCTGGTCAACATCTCAGCACAGCGATCGTAGCGGTATGTACGGAAGCACTCTTTGCCGGGGACCCGAAAGTGAATGGCAAGATCAAGAACCTCGTCACTGCGGAGAGCATTCTGGTCGAGCCCAAGGGGCTGCCACCGATCATCATGCCGTCGTACACACGTTTCATCTTCGACAGCAACTATGAGCGCGTAGTACCGATAGATGGTAACGGGTCTGAGCGTCGCTATCTGGTGATGGAAATCAGCGACGCGCACAAAGACGATCACGAATACTTCGACAAGATCTACAAAGAGATCGAAGGTGATGGGTTCGCCGCGCTCCTCTGGGAACTGGAGAACTACCGTCCGGAAGACCATGGACAGAAGTGGAGCGATCTGCGCACTGCGCCACACACACCGGAACGTCGCAAAATGCACTGGCACACAACAAGCCGCGTCAAACGCGCTGTGGTCCGCATGATCGAGGACGGGGGCGTGACGATGAAGACCGAAAGCGGCCAAACGTTCCGCTATAACTTCGAGACGGGCGGCATGTTCCGACTCCCTCAAGCGGAACTTCGTCGCTTCCTTCGCAGCTCAATGAACGAGTATGACGCAAAGGATGGGGATATTCTCGAACTGATGTCCGAACTCTTCGGAGAAACCGTTACTGATGACGACGGGCAGGTATATGCGACCTGCTCGACGCATCGCGGTGCTATCGAGTGCGAGGAATATTCGTCCGAGTTCGAAGGCGACGAATGGAAACCGATTAAACGCACAGGCGTGCGTTTCTTCGAGTTCCCGCCCGTCGAACTTCTTGGTTCAGCGATCAAGAATCGCTTTGATCGTGGTGACGAAGATGATGCATGATTCAGCAACCTTGGAACCAATGCCAGTCGATCAAGGGTTGGCGCGCTCTGGCGCGTCCCCTTGGGCACACTCAATCCAACTGATCACTGCCGAAGAACTGGCGCGCGAGCTACGCTATGATGGTCCAACGTCTGCATTTCGCAAGTTCTGCAAGTCTGCTGGTATCGAGTCAGTACCCGGTAGACGAGACTGCTATGATCCAGTCGCAGTAAGACATAAGCTTAACGAAATTCAGGGCCTTGGGACATCAAGTGAATCAGGCCCACAAGGAGCGCTGACGCGCAGTTTGATGAGAAGAAATGGCTAGAGGTTCTAAATTGCCGGAGGGTGTGCACCGCACGCAAGCAAAGCTCGCTGATGGCACAAAAAAGTACTACTTCGCCTTGCGAGGCTACAAAGGTTCTGGATTCTGGTCAGGTCAGGAGCTTTTCCCAAGATCGGCAGAATTCATGGCAGCGTACGTACAGGCCGTTGAGAGCTGCAAGCCAAAGGTCGTACTTCAGTCCAATGCCGACATCGTCGCGGAATATCTGGCAAGCGCGAATTTTCGAAAAAAGAAACCACGTACACAAGCTGACTACCGTCGTTGGCTTACCCGTTTTTCGGATGAGTTTGGCCCCGACGACATCTCAATGTGGGAGATGGCTACGTCTAAGCGTTGGTTCAATAAGTGGCGACAGAAGTGGATTCATAGCGCAAAGCAGTATGACTACTGCGGAACGGTAACCACCCTGTTTCTAAACTGGGCAGAATCCGAAGGTTACATCGCGACAAACGCAATTCAGGGATTGGAAAAGCTCTACGAAGTAGACCGTTCAGAAATTGTGTGGTCGCCAAGCGAAATAGCAATGGTCACCGCGATTTGCCCCGAATGGGTTCGTCGCATTCTGATTGCTTCAACGGAAACTGGCCTGCGCCCCGGTGATCTTATCCGCCTTAGCCGCAACCAAATCGAGCAAACACCGGCGGGGCGTCGCATTCGCATCCGCACAAATAAGCGCGGCGTACCTGCCTACATTCCAGTTACTCAAGCGATGGCAAATATCATTGATGAGACGCCTGAAGATTGCCTTTTGATTTTGACAAACGCTTCAGGCGGCGCACTTACGGAGCACAGAGCCTCTGAAGGTCTCAGACAGTGGCGCGACAAGGCAGGTTTGTTGCCAGAAGTGATCGGGTACGACTTGCGTCTCAATGACGCGAGAGGGACCGCCGCGACGCGTCTCCTGCGCGCTGGGCTTTCATTGGCACAAATTGCCGCTTGTATGGGTTGGTCAATCCGCACTGCAGCGACTATGATTGAGCGTTATGCAAAGGTTTCAGCGGAAGAAACCGACGATGTTCTGGCCGCGTTAGCGGCGGCGAAGTGAACGCAAAAAGAACATCAATTGTAAAATGACATGTAAAATGGGCCATGCGCGTAGCGGAGTCGCTTGCCTAAGTCATTGAAAGTAAATGGAGGCGAGTACCGGAATCGAACCGGTCTACACGGATTTGCAATCCGCTGCATAACCTACCTGCCCACTCGCCTTGCTGCACAGTCACCTAAGGATGCTGCCTTGCAAGGTCAAGCCGTTATCGCAGCGTTTGCACTGCCATCATGTCCCAGAGCGCGATATCGTAGTTTCCTTTCGCCTGCTGGGTCGCTAATCTGTGCGGACCGCCGCGTCGCCGGTATCTTGTTGATTTGGAAGACCGATGTCCCGTTCGATCCTTTTTGTCACCGGCACCCGTGCGGATTTCGGCAAGCTGGAGCCGCTTGCCACGGCCACCCGCGATGCGGGTTTTGCAGTCTCTTTCTTTGTCACCGGTATGCATATGCTGTCGCGCTATGGGCTGACCAAGGTCGAGGTCCACCGCACCCCCGGTGTCCAAGTGCATGAGTTCCTCAACCAGCGGCCCGGCGACCCGCAGGACATGGTGCTGGCCAAGACTGTCACCGGGTTCTCGGATTTCGTCAAAGAGGCGCGGCCTGACCTTGTGGTCATCCATGGTGACAGGGTTGAGGCGCTTGCATGTGCCCTCGTTTGCGCCACCAACTATATTCGCTGTGCGCATATTGAAGGTGGCGAAGTCTCTGGCACCATTGATGAGATCTATCGCCATTGTAACTCCAAACTGGCAAGCGATCATTTTGTGTCATCCGATGATGCGGCACGGCGTGTGATGGCGCTGGGGGAACCCAAGTCGCATATTCATGCCATTGGCTCGCCTGAGCTGGATTTTCACGCAGGCCCCTCTGGCGTTAGTCTGGCAGAGGTCAAATCCCGTTATGATCTGCCATTTGATGACTATGGTATTTGCGTCTTTCACCCTGTCACATCGGAGGCCGACAGCATGGGTGCGCAGGCTGCCTCGCTTTTTGGCGCATTGGCCGCGTCAGGCCGACCGTTTGTGGTGATTGCCCCGAATAACGACCCCGGCTCAGCCGCGATTTTTGATGCTATTGGCAACGTCCCAAAAGATCAGTTTCGCGTCCTGCCATCCATGCGCTTTGCGCATTTCTCTGAACTGATGAAGAATGCCAGCGCCATGGTTGGAAATTCTTCTGCCGGTGTACGCGAGGCGCCGTTCATCGGGGTTCCATCGCTGGATATCGGCACCCGCCAGACAAACCGCGCGAAATCACCTTCGGTGTTCTTTGCTGATGCCGCGGACACAGGTGCAATCGAACAATTCCTGCGCACCGAATGGGGCAAGTCCTATCCGCGCCATGATGCCTTTGGTGGCGGAAGTGCCGCGTCACGCTTTGCCGATATTCTCAAAGCCGCCCCTTTCTGGGAAACGTCACTGCAAAAAACCTTTCATGACACGGCCATCTGAAGTGCGGCCGGGCTGGGGCCTGCGCAGTTATCTTGCCGCAAGCCACCTCATCCCTTTGGTGGTTGCCCCCCTGCTCCGCCGCCGTTTGAGACGCGGCAAAGAACACCCCACGCGCTGGCCCGAGAAACAAGGCATGGGTTTGGCACCGCGCCCTGAAGGGCCGTTGATTTGGCTGCATGCGGTGGGCCTGGGCGAAGTGCTGTCATTGCGTGGGGTGATTGCGCGCATGGCGGCCGCGCGTCCCGATGTATCCTTTCTGGTCACATCCACAACAGCCGTATCCGCAGAGGTGTTTGAAAAGAACGCACCAGCTCGCACAATGCATCAGTTTCTGCCGCTAGACGCCCCACGCTATCGCAAACGCTTTCTGGATCACTTTGCCCCTGATCTTTGTATATGGGCAGAGCAGGATCTGTGGCCGGGCTTTGTCAGTGCGATTGCGGCACGTGGCATTCCTCAGTGCATCATCGCGGCACGGATGAATGCGAAATCCTTCAAAGCCCATCAAAGGGCGCAAAGTCTTTTTTGCGATCTTTATCAGATGATGGCGCTGGTCACAGCACAGGATCAGGCAACCGCCACCCATTTGGAAAGCCTCGGCGCTACGGTACGTGTGACGGGATCGTTAAAGCCGGCAGCACCGGCGCTGACCTGCGACCCAACCGCGCTGGGTACATTGCGCGCCGCCATAGCAGACCGTTTCGTCTGGGCAGTAGCCCCGGCATACGCTGAGGATGCCAAACATGCGCGTGCGGCTCACGACACCCTTCGTCAGTCAGACCCCACCGCACTTTTGATCGTTGTTCCGCGACACCCTGCCGCTTTCGCTGACGATCCAGCGCCAAAACGATCCAACGGCCAATGGCCCGACCAAAACACACCTGTCTGGCATTGCGATACCTTCGGCGAATTGGGGATGATCTACCGTGTCGCGCAAGCTGTGTTGATCGGTGGCACCTTCAGTGACATTGAAGGGCACAACCCTTGGGAAGCCGCGACACTTTCCACTGCCATTCTGTGCGGTCCCCGCAGGGCAAATTTTCAGACGGATTTTGACGCATTGATCAGTGCAGAGGCCGCCGTGCCGGTTGCCGATGCGGATGGGTTGGCCATCGCCCTGCAAAAGCAAGATCTGACCGCGCTTGGCGAGAGGGCCGCAAATCTGGTTACCAACGCGGCTGCGGCGACGGATCAGCTGGCGACGGATCTCTTGCAGATGGTAAAGGCCTGATATGCCGACAAACTTCCCCAGCCCCAAACTCCGTCTGGCCCTGATCGGCTACAGTTTCCTGTGGTGGCTCTTGTTGCCTCTGGCAATGCTGTACCTGTGGCGGCGAGGGCGCAAGGATCCGCTGTATTTTCAGCATTTGGGTGAACGGTTTGGCCGCTATCCCACCACGCTGAAATCACCTGTCTGGGTCCATGCAGTCTCGCTTGGTGAAATGCGCTCGGCCACACCGTTGATCCGGGGTTTGCTCGCGCAGGGTGAACGCATCGTGACCACCCATTTCACCCCTGCCGGGCGGCGCGAAGCCCTGCGCGAATTCGCAACTGAAATTGCCGCGGGCACAGTGCAGGTGATCTGGGTGCCATTGGAGTATGGCTTTGCCTACCGGCGTTTCCTGTCGCAGTTCACGCCCAAATACGGTCTGGTCATGGAGATCGAGATTTGGCCGCGCATGATCATGGCCTGCCGTAAGCACGGCACACCACTGTTCATGTGTAACGCCCAATACCCAAAGAAGAGTTTTGAGAAAGATCAGCAAGGTTTGGGGCTGCGCGCAGCACTTGTGGGTGGTTTTGCTGGCGCATTTGTCAAATCCACAGCGCACCATGATCGCTGCGCCGCTCTTGGCATGAAGAATATCCACATCACGGGCGAATTGCGCTTTGACCAACCCATTCCGCAGTCACAACTGGATGCCGCGGCCACCTGCCGGGATGCGCTGACCAAGGGCCGCCAAAGTTTCACCCTGACCAGCGTGGTCGAGGGCGAAGATGCCATCTACATCGACATGATCCGCCAGACCAAAGGACTTTTCTTCACCTATGTACCACGCGCACCTGAGCGGTTTGACGAAGTGGCAGAGATGCTGCGTGCCGCTGGGTTGCGATACGCGCGCAGGTCAGAGATTTTGGATGGTAACCTCGTGCTGACAACACTCACCCCAGACGTAGATGTCCTTCTAGGCGACAGCATGGGCGAGATGTATTTCTATCTGGGGCTCTGCGATCAGGTCATCGTTGGGGGCGGTTTTGTTCCAAAAGGCGCACACAATGTCATTGAGCCACTGGCGCTCAAGAAACCCGTGATCGTCGGCCCCCATATCTGGACGATCGAATATCCCGCGAACGAGGCCATAGCAGCCGGGG
Organism: uncultured Paracoccaceae bacterium; assembly: GCA_947498645.1. Taxonomy (GTDB): domain Bacteria; phylum Pseudomonadota; class Alphaproteobacteria; order Rhodobacterales; family Rhodobacteraceae; genus Yoonia. Next base: position 112,755 of record CANMKS010000001.1, read on the forward strand.
TCTGCCACAATGTACATTCTGCGGATGAACTATTGGCGGCGGTACAAACACCTCAGAGCGTCACCGACACCCAGATCGACGCCTTTTATGCCGCCCATGCGGGTGGCGTGGCGCGGACATTGGCGGCCATCCCAAAGGCGTTGAAGGATTAGCGCCCGATATCCTCTGGCCCGACAGCGGTGGCCTTAATGATCGCGAATACTGCCTGGCCTTCTGAAAGCCCCATGCGTTGGGCGCTGCGCCGCGTCACGCGCGCCAGCAGATGATCATCGCCTGCTTGCAATCCGACGGCCACACCCGGCCCACGCCCTTGGGACACTTGGGTAATTGTGACCGGCAGCACGTTCAATGCACTCATCCCCTTGGGTTTCTCGGTCGCCAAAATGACGTCCTGCGCCGGGATGCGTACACGCACGGTTTGGCCCAACACACCCAATATCCCCGGCATCATCAGCCGTCCGCCAGAAAACAACAGCTCGGTCAGCCCATCGTCCAGCAGGCGGCCAGCAACCTTTGTCTCGATTACAGCACCCGCCGCGCGGACACCCAGCAAAGGCACGGCTTGAGGTTGCGACAGCACCTGCCCCATCGGGCCGTGGATCGCAACCTTGCCGGCATCCATCACAACCAGCGTCGTCGCAAGACGCGCCACCTCTGACATGTCGTGGCTAACATAGAGGATCGGGATTTTCACCTCATCCCTGAGCCGCTCGAAGTAAGGCAGAATTTCTGCCTTGCGGGCCGCATCAAGTGCTGCCAGTGGCTCATCCATCAACAACAATTGCGGATCACACATCAGCGCACGGCCCAGAGCAACGCGCTGCTGTTCACCGCCGGACAAACTGGCGGGCATCCGGTCCAGCAGGTGCTCCAATCCCAGCACGTCAATCACCCGCGCCTCGTCATATGTACCGCCATAGCGCAGATTGCGTAGCACGGACATATGCGGGAACAAGCGCGCATTTTGGAAAACAAAACCGATACGCCGGTGTTGCGGCGCAAGGTCGATCCGCCGCTCATGATCAAAGAGTGTCACATCACCGACGCAAATGCGCCCGGTCGTTGGGGTCAGCAAACCGGCCACAGCGTTGACAACGGACGTCTTGCCAGAGCCTGACACCCCAAAAACCGCAGTCACCCCTGCGGGTGCCTCAAAGCTGGCATCAAGCGCAAACGCGCCGAGTTGTTTTTTGACTGCGACGCGGATCATGGCCGCCCGATCCGTTTGGCCATGCGCCGGGCCAGCCATTCCGACATCAACAGCGCGCCCATCGCCAGGATGATGGACACGACCACCAACCGCAGCACGGCAGGTTCACCACCGGGCACCTGAAGCAATCCGTAGATCGCCGTCGGGATCGTCTGGGTCTGTCCGGGGATCGCGGCAACAAACGTGATAGTCGCGCCAAACTCGCCCAGTGCCTTGGCAAATCCAAGAATACCCCCCGCCAGAATACCTGGCAGAACCAAAGGCAAGGTCACCGTCCACAAGATGCGCCAGCGCGATGCACCCAAGGTCGCCGCGGCTTCTTCCAGGCCGGGGTCGACGGCCTCAAACCCCAGCCGGATCGCGCGGACCATAAGTGGAAACGCCATGATGGCCGCAGCCAGTGCTGCGCCCGTCCAGCGAAACGCAAATGTAATCCCAAACTGCGCCAGAAATCCACCCAGCGGGCCTTGTTGGCCGAACACAACCAACAACAGATAGCCAGTGACCACCGGAGGCAGCACCAAAGGCAAATGCACAAGCCCGTTCAGCAGCTGCCGTCCGACAAAGCGTTTGCGTGCCAGAATATAGGCAATCCAGATTGCCACCGGCAATGCCGCCAGTGTTGCAACCAGAGCGACACGCAGCGACAACAGGATCGCAGTCCATTCCTCTGCACCCAACCCTAGGGTCATTCGCCCTGCTCCAGTGGTGCAAGAAACCCGGCTTCAGCTAAGGCAGCCTGACCTGCATCGCTAAGCAGATAGGCCAGAAACGCGGCAGCCGCAGGTTCTGTTGATTGTGTTGTGATCGCGCCAACATACCGTATGGGCGGATGTGCATCAGCCGGAACGACCGCAAGTTCCTTGACGTCCTGCGATACCTGCACATCTGACTGATAAACAATACCCAATGGTGCCTGCCCCCGCGCAACAAGAGCGAGTGCTGCACGCACATTATCAACCTCGGCCAGCCTGTCCGAAAGCGCGTCCCAAAGGCCCAGTGATTGCAATGCTGCCTTGGCGTAGATTCCCGCAGGCACGGCTTTGGTCAGGCCAACAGCGACGCGGCCGTTGCCCAATGCGCGCAATATGGATGCTTCGTCCAATGCAATCGCGGTCGCATCAGCATGACCCACCACAACCAAACGGTTGCTTGCAAAGTCAATGATTGATGTCGCTTGCACATCACCCGCCTCGGATAGCACCGTCATCCAATCGGCATTGGCCAGCAAAACAACATCTGCCGGAGCGCCCAGCCCAACCTGCCGCGCCAAGGTGCCACTGCCCCCATAGGACACGACAACGTCACCAAAGGCCGCCGCGACCCGGTCGAGTGGTTCTTTCAGGCTGGCCGCTGCAAAAACGACAACCTCCGCCCGCACAGCGTTCGCTGAGAGGCTCAGAAATATCGCAAGCATGAGGGTACGTCCTGACATGCGTCGGACTATCCGGCGGTTCGCTGGGCGTTGCAAGCGCTAGACCCAGACCGCGCGGCGGGCCGCCAGTTGGGCCGTGCGTCCGCGCAGGTCATCACTGATTGCGCCATTGCGTGGCGCGTCCTGCAAGGTGCTGATCCAATGCGGTTCGGGATAGTGCTGTCGCATGGGGCCGCGCCATGTCAGCGCGCCCAGGATTGCCTGGGCATCGGGTGGCAAGATGTCGGGAATTGCACGACCATTCAGAATGCCCCAGACACCCGTCCACAAACGGCCAACCGACCATGGGTTATACCCGCCACCACCCAGAACCAGATATCGGTGCGCCAGCGGCATCAGGGCCGCGACGATTGCCCAATGCGCGTTGTTGGACAGGGCAAGCCGCGATTGGCGGTCCTCGGTTACGGCATCTGCACCGCATTGCAGGACAATCGCATCGGGGCGGAACGCCGCGACCACGGGCAGGATCAGGGTGTCCCGGATCAGCGCCATTTCATCATCATGCATGCCCGCAGGCACTGGCAGATTGAACACCTGTCCAATACCTGCATAGGTTAGCAGCCCCGTACGCGGCCAGCGGTTTTCCTCATGCACGGAAATCAACAGCGTATCGGGGTCATCAGCAAAGGCGTATTCGACTCCGTCTGGATGGTGAGCATCAATATCAACGTAAGCGATCCGCTGTGCCCCGTTACGTCTGAGCGATTGAATGGCAAGCACGGGATCGTTGAGGTAGCAGAAACCATTTGCCCGGTCCGGCATACCGTGATGGGTGCCGCCCGCGGGCGAATAGATCACGCCGCCGTTGGTCAGCAATTCTCCTGCCAGCAAGGACGCCCCGGCAGAGGTGGCGGGACGGCGGTACATCTCGGGGAAGATGGGGTTGGATGGGCTGCCAAGACCGTGACGGAGACGTGTCTGATCGGTCACGGCTTGTGCGGCTTCGGCAGCTTGCAAAGCATTCAGGTACGCGACCGTATGAAACCCTGCCAAGGCCGCAGGTTTCGCGCGCGGGCTGACAATAAATTGCGCAGGCGTCAGCCACCCAAGGCTACGTGCCAAATCCATCACCGTCGAAACACGCGGCACCCGCAGCGGATGCCAATCACCATAACTTGAGTGCCGATAAATCTCGGAGCCGATAAATCGGGGCGCAGGGGTTGCCCCCGCAACCGTGCTCTGCGTAACGTCGGCCATAGCCCCGATGTAATGCTTTTTGTGGTGGAGAACATGGCGAAACGCCTCGCAAAACAGCTGCCGCTTAAACTGCGCACAGGGGGCAAAACCGATGTTCGTGCGCAATTTGCGGCACTGTGCTGGCGGATCAAGAACGATAAGGTGCAAATTTGTCTGGTCACCAGCCGCACACGGCAGCGCTGGATCATCCCAAAGGGCTGGCCGATGCACAAACAAACCCCAGCCGATGCAGCCGCCACTGAAGCCTATGAAGAGGCGGGGTTGAGCGGTGAGGCGCTGGATATCTGTCTTGGCGTTTACACCCACAACAGGCCCGCCAAGGTCGGAAATGCGCCGATCATCACGATGGTTTATCCGCTTCGCGTGACCCATGTGCATAGCAAATGGCCCGAAAAACACCAACGCCGCCGCAAGTGGATGAGTGCCACAAAGGCCGCCAAGAAACTGACAGAGCCAGAGTTGAAACACCTCGTCGCAACCTTCAAACCCCATAAGCTGGGGCGATAGAGCGTCTTGCAGGTGCCTCCAAAAGACCTATTTATGGGCCGAACAGAACAAGTCAGGCTGCAATGATCCGCTTCCATCTCAAATGTGACCAAGACCACCAATTTGAAAGTTGGTTTCAGTCAGGCGCGGCTTTTGACAAGTTGGTCAAGGCGGGCATGGTCAGTTGTACGACCTGCGGATCTACGGATGTCCACAAATCAATGATGGCGCCCGCAGTCAGCAAGGCATCCCAGATCACCGCGCCAAAACCCAAAGACCCGATTGCCGACCTGCGTGAAAAGGTCGAGGCGAATGCTGACTACGTTGGTGGCGCGTTCGCCAAGGAAGCGCGCGACATGCACGATGGATTGGTCCCTGATCGGCCGATCTACGGCGAGGCGAATTTGAATGACGCCAAAAAGCTGGTTGATGATGGCATTCCCGTCATGCCCTTGCCCTTTGTGCCGCGCAAGAAAACCAACTGAACCAAGAGGCGCAAAATGACGATACTTGTCACAGGTGCAAACCGCGGTATCGGCAAAGCGATGGTTGACAGCTATGCCGCACAAGGTGCGACGGTTTTCGGCACGCATCGTGCACCGGGCACAGGACGGATGCTGGCGCTTGATGTGACCGACCCTGCATCGCATCGCGCGCTGTCCGATAGGCTTGCTAGTGAAGCGATTGATTTGCTGGTCTGCAATGCTGGCGTCTATCTGGACAAATCCCAAGATCTGGCAGAAGGCTACCCGGCCGAGATGTGGGCACATTGTTTTGCGACCAATGTCACCGGTGTCTTTCTGACCGTTCAAAACCTGCTGCCGCAGTTGCTGCACGCGCAGAACGCCAAAATCGCCATTATTTCGTCGCAGATGGCATCCCACACGCGCGCGCCCGGTGGCAGCTATATCTATCGCGCCAGCAAGGCTGCGGTTTTGAACCTTGGGCGCAACCTGGCGTCTGATCTGAAACCGCAGGGCATTGCCGTGGGCATCTATCATCCCGGTTGGGTACGCACCGATATGGGCACCAATAGCGCCGAGATCAGCGTAACTGAAAGCGCTGCCGGCCTGATGGATCGCTTTGCCGCCCTTGACCTTGACAGGACAGGTTGTTTTGAAACCTGGGACGGGCGCACGCACGCCTACTAACCGATTGCTCTTCCAGACAGGGGGCATTAAAGCGGACGCTGATTAAGTTTCCGTTTCCCTAGGACGACCCATGCCGACGCTCGTGATGAAATTTGGTGGCACTTCGGTGGCAAATCTTGACCGGATTGCACGCGCAGCCAAACGTGTCGCAGTTGAGGTCGCCAATGGGTACGATGTCATCGTGATCGTCTCGGCGATGTCCGGCAAAACCAACGAATTGGTTGGCTGGGTCGACGAAACTTCGCCGCTTTATGATGCGCGCGAGTATGACGCAATCGTCTCATCCGGAGAGAATGTCACCGCAGGTCTGATGGCCTTGCGTTTGCAGGAGATGGATATCCCCGCGCGCAGCTGGCAAGGCTGGCAGGTGCCGGTACAAACCACATCCGCCCATTCCAGCGCACGGATCGAGGACATCCCCACCGACAATATCAACGCCAAATTTGCCGAAGGCATGAAGGTTGCAGTTGTGGCAGGCTTTCAGGGCGTCAGCCCCGAGGGCCGGATCACGACCCTTGGACGCGGCGGATCCGACACGACCGCTGTTGCCTTTGCCGCCTCTTTTGGAGCAGAGCGTTGTGACATCTACACCGATGTCGACGGCGTCTATACAACGGACCCGCGCATCACCAACAAGGCACGCAAGCTCGACAAAATCTCTTTCGAGGAAATGCTGGAACTGGCGTCGTTGGGCGCCAAAGTCTTGCAGACCCGCTCTGTCGAACTGGCTATGCGCTACAAGGTGCGCCTGCGGGTACTGTCATCATTTGAAGAGCCGTCTGACAGCGCCGGAACGCTGGTCTGCGATGAGGAGGAAATCATGGAATCCAATGTTGTGGCCGGTGTGGCTTATTCCCGTGATGAGGCGAAAATGACCCTGATTTCGGTCGCTGACCGCCCCGGTATCGCAGCGGCGATCTTTGGCCCACTGTCGGATGCGGGCGTGAACGTCGATATGATCGTGCAGAACATCTCGGAAGAGGGGCGCACGGATATGACGTTTTCCTGCCCCACTGATCAGGTCAAGCGCGCCGAAAAAGCGATGCAGGACGCCAAGGACAGTGGCGAGATCAACTATCACGATCTGGTTGCTGACGAAGGTGTGGCCAAGGTCAGTGTTGTTGGTATCGGGATGCGTAGCCACACTGGTGTGGCCGCCAAAATGTTCCGCGTGCTATCCGCAGAAGGTGTGAACATCAAAGTCATCACAACCTCTGAGATCAAAATTTCCGTGTTGATCGATCGAAAATACATGGAACTTGCCGTGCAGGCCCTGCATGATGCCTTTGAGTTGGAAAAGGCTGGCTGATCACTCCATGTGAGGGGCCGCTGCTATGGGGGCCAAATGCCACATCGGTTCGAGTCTGAAAGCCGCAAACTGCTTGGCCGCCTGCGCGAAGCACTGGCCGCTGACAACGAGGGTCAGACGCGGCTGGATGAGGTTGTGCAACTGATCGCCTCATCCATGGGCACTGAAGTCTGCTCAATCTACCTGTTCCGCGATACAGAAACCCTTGAGCTTTGCGCAACCAAAGGTCTTGCCGCAGAAGCCGTACACCAAACCCGAATGCGGCTTGGCGAAGGTCTGGTGGGGCGCACTGCAAAGTCACGCACGGTGACAAACACCGCTGATGCCCCCGCTGCAAAGGGGTTCCGCTACATGCCGGAAACCGGAGAAGAGCGGTTTTCATCGTTCTGCGGTGTCCCGATCCAACGGCTGGGCGAGGTTTTGGGCGTGTTGGTTGTGCAATCAAAGGACGCCCGCAAGTATACGCCCGACGAAGTCTACGCCCTCGAAATTGTCGCCATGGTCATCGCCGAAATGACCGAACTGGGTGCCTTTGTCGGCGAAGGTGCGGCCTTGTCCGCCCGGCACCAGCAGCCCGTGATGCTGCGCGGCTCCAGCGCGCAAGAAGGGGCCAGCGAGGGGCAGGTTTTTCTGCATGAACCGCGTGTCGTCGTGACCAACCCCATTTCCGACGATCCCGAGACAGAGCTGTCGCGCCTTTGCGAAGCCATCGACCAACTCCGCAAATCGGTTGACAATATGCTGGTCGGCGCGCGCACCGTGGATGCCGATCAAGCCCAGGTGCTTGAGGCGTATCGCATGTTCGCCAATTCCTCCAGCTGGGTGAAACGGATGGAAGAGGACGTCAAAAACGGCCTTTCGGCCGAGGCAGCAGTCGAAAAGGAACAATCGCTGGCCCGTGCGCGCCTGTCGAAATCCGGCGACGCCTACCTGCGCGAGCGTCTGCATGATCTTGATGATCTGTCCAACCGTCTGTTACGCACATTGACGGGTCAAGGTGCCGATGCGCAGGCCGATATGCCCGACAATCCCATTCTTGTGGCCCGCAATATCGGCCCTGGCGAATTGCTTGAATATGGCAAGAAGATTAAAGGAATCGTGCTGGAAGAAGGCTCTGTCGGCAGTCATGCCACTATCGTGGCCCGCGCTTGGGCGATCCCGCTTATTATCAATGCCAAAGGCGTGACACGCGAGGCGCTCAACGGCGATACGATCCTTGTGGATGGCGAACAGGGCATCGCCCACCTGCGCCCCGACGAAACAGTCCACAGCGCCTTTCGCGACAAGATTGCGATGCAAACGCGCGCGCAGGAACGCTATGCCTCGATCCGTGATCTGCCAGCGCAGACAAAATGCGGCAGTGTGATCAGCTTGCAGATGAACGCCGGCCTGATCGCAGACCTGCCATCGCTGGAGGGGTCCGGAGCCGAAGGCGTGGGCCTGTTCCGAACCGAGTTGCAGTTCCTAATCCGCAATCAGATGCCTCGTCGGGCCGAGTTATCCGCCTTGTATTCACGTGTCCTCGCGGCCGCGGGCGGCAAGCGGGTGGCATTCCGCACGCTTGATATCGGGTCAGACAAAGTGCTGCCCTACATGAAACCCAATGATGAGCCGAACCCCGCGATGGGCTGGCGCGCGATCCGGGTTGGATTGGACAAACCGGGCGTGTTGCGGATGCAATTGCAGGCATTGTTGCGGGCTGCCAATGGGCAACCACTGACAACAATGTTCCCCTTCATCACGCAAATCAGCGAGTTTCGTGACGCAAAGGCCGAGATGGACAAAGCCATCGCGCGCGAAACAAAACTGGGGCATCCGTTGCCATCAAAGCTCGAAGTGGGTGCAATGCTGGAAACGCCCTCGCTGGCCTATGCCCCTGATGCGTTCTTTGAAGAGGTGGATTTCATCTCAATCGGGGGCAATGATCTTAAACAGTTTTTCTTTGCCGCTGATCGTGAAAATGAACGGGTGCGCAAGAGGTATGACACGCTCGACATCAGCTTCCTGAGCTTCATTGAGCAAGTCATCAAACGCTGTGCCGCAACCAACACGCCCGTATCGTTTTGCGGCGAGGATGCGGGTCGTCCGGTTGAGGCGCTTTGCCTGGCCGCACTTGGTTTGCGCACGCTATCAATGCGTCCTGCCTCGGTTGGGCCGGTCAAGCATCTGCTGCGCCGGATCGACCTGACTGAGGTCAAGGCGATTATGGACGAGGCCATCGCGCGTGGCGATCAATCGGTACGGCGCGCGGTGTCTGATTGGCTGGTCTATCAGGTCTGAGGCCGCTTGCCTGCGGCCAATACCTTGTGGAAATGGTCCGTCACGGCCTTTTCCCCATGGACCCGTGCGAGTTTGCGCAGCCCAAAATGCACATGCGCCATTGAAACGTAGTAGTCCACGAATGCGTAATTGGTCCCTGCCCCTGCCGCTGCACCCAGAACAGGCACTGCCTGTGACGCCAGCTTTTGCGACAGTACCGCAGCAAAGCGGGGTGCGACCTTGCCGATCAGCCCGTTCACGGCGGCTCCAGAGATGCTCAACCGGGCACCGATAAAGGCGGTATCGACACCGTCATCGCCGCTGCCCGGCCCGCCAGCCCCAAAGACTGCCAGACATTCCATTTGGGTTTCCACCGCGTCCGGGTCTTCTCCATGTTCCACCGCGACATGATGCACCGCCCGAAAGATCAGCGTCGTTGCAACCGGTAGTTCGGCTAATGCTGTAGGCAAACCACCCAAGCCGCCCAACGCGCCCGACAGTGTGCCCAGTATCTTGTGAACCCGGTCAGAACCGATGTTCTGCCCCAGGCCGCCGCGCGACTTGTGGGCCATGTCGAAACTCTGGCGAAGTGCCGCCCGTGCAAGATCGTCAATCTGGTCGCGTGTTCCAGCGGGCAACAACCTGAGCCCGTCTTCGACCTGCCCGCCCACGAAGTTGATCGCGCTCATCAGCACGCCGTTGGCCTTGCGTTGCCGTGCGGCAAGGGCCGCTATTTCCGCGCGGGCTGCATCTGTCAAAGGTGCAGGCGGGTTGGAAGGGTTGATCTCTTCCATGACGTTTTCTTGCTCATCCATCTTTCTTAGATGGGGCGGTATAAGCGCAAATTCAATCGCGCAAGGATGTGACTGGTCCTGCAACACCTTTCCAGGCGTTTGGTACAAGCCCCACACCCAACACCCGTTCGGGGTTTGTCGGCGGTGGCATGGTGACGTATTCCAATCGCTGAAACCCAAACCGCGCGTAATAAGGTGCGTCGCCGACCAACAGGATCCGCTGATGCCCCTCTGTCACCGCCGTAGTCAGGCAGGCCTGCATCAGTAAGGCTCCGACACCTTCACCCTGCCGGGTCGGGTGAACGGCAATGGGACCCAAAAGCACCGCATCCAAACCGCCAATGCGCACAGGCCAATTGCGCACCGCACCACCCAGAATGCCATCAGCGTCCCGCGCAATCAGGCAGAGCGACGCAATCGGATCAACACCCTCGCGCAGCCGGTAAGATGACAGTGCAGATCGCCCCGGCGCAAAGCAAAGATCATAAAGCGCCTCGACCTCCCACCAGTCATCGCTCGTTTCAGAGGCCAATGTCATTGCCGTTTGTTGCATGTGTCTTTCATCTGGCCATTGGCGCTAGGCCACGCTACCCAATGGCAAATCGAAACGAAAGACACCGCGATGTTCTACGAGCCCAAAAATGGTCATGGCCTGCCACATAACCCCTTCAATGCCGTCGTCTCGCCGCGCCCCATCGGCTGGATCGCCACGCGGGGAGCAAATGGGAAGGACAATCTGGCCCCTTATTCTTTCTTTAACGCCGTGGCCTATGTGCCGCCGCAGGTTATGTTCGCCTCTACCAGCGCTAAACCGGATCGCGGCGATACAAAGGATTCCGTCAGCAACATTCGTGAAACAGGCGTCTTTGCCGTCAACATCGTCGAATACACCGCCCGCGACATCATGAACCAGACCTCCGGGCCATGGGACAAGGACACGGATGAATTCGCACTGGCTGGTGTCGAGAAAGCGGAATGTACCACCATCAACTGCCCGCGCGTGGCAAGCACCCCCGCAACGCTTGAATGCAAGCTGACGCAGATCGTGCAATTGCCCGGAGACGCGAATTTTGCCGTCTTTGGTGAGGTCACAGGTGTACACCTGCGCGATGATTGCCTGCTGGATGGCAAGTTCGACGTCACCCAATTCAATCCACTCACACGGCTTGGGTATCGCGATTATTCGGTCATTCGCGAGGTTTTTACCCTAGAGCGTCCTGACGACTAGGCACGCAGACTTTCCTAGAAAGTCTGCCCCAAATCCTCTTGGAGGATTTGGGCTTAGTGCCCTCCGATGATTCCAGTCTTGACACTGTAATCGACGGCAAGTTCGTAATCAGGATCATCATCACTATCGACCATCAGGTGCCCTGCCTTTGACAATAGCTTGTGGCAATCACGGCTCAAATGGCGCAGCTGAATGACTTTGCCGGCATCGACATATTTCTGCGCCAGGGCTTCGATGGCCTGCAATGCAGACTGATCGGCAACACGGCTGGCCGCAAAATCGACGATAACGACGTCAGGGTCTGCGTCGATGTCAAATATCTCCATGAAGCCATCAGCCGAACCGAAAAACAGAGGGCCCTGAATTTCATAAACCTGGGCGCCCGCCTCGGTCCGGCTTTCGCGCTTGATGGCGTGGATGCGGGTCGCGTTGCTCCAGGCGTAAGCAAGGGCCGAGACGATCACACCAACAACCACGGCAGTGGCAAGATCGGTGGCCACAGTGACGATAGTGACAAGGATCGTTACAAAGGCATCCGTCTTGGGCACCTTGCGCAGGATACGCAGTGAGTTCCAGGCAAAGGTTCCGATCACGACCATGAACATCACACCGACCAAAGCGGCAAGCGGGATCTGTTCGATCAGGCCGCTCGCGAACAGAATGAAGGCAAGTAGGAACAGAGACGCCGCAATACCCGCAACGCGGGTGCGCCCGCCGGATTTGACGTTGATCATCGACTGACCAATCATTGCGCAACCGCCCATGCCGCCAAAGAAACCGGTCACGGTATTCGCCGCACCCTGGGCAAGACACTCCTGACTGGCCCCGCCACGTTTGCCGGTCATTTCGCCGACAAGGTTGAGCGTTAGCAGGCTTTCGATCAGGCCAATCGCCGCAAGGATCAACGCATAGGGTAAAATAATCTCGACTGTTTCCCAGTTCAGTGGGACCATCGGCACGTGAAATGGTGGCAACCCACCTTCGATGCTGGCCAGATCACCGACCAGCGGCACGTCAAGGCCAAAGCCAATTACGATGGCCGCCACAATGCCAATACCGGCAAGCGGCGCAGGCAGGATATTTGTCACCTTCGGCATCAGCCAGATGATGACCATTGTCAGTGCCACAAGCCCAAGCATGAGATAGAGCTGCGTCCCGTGTAGCCATTCACCATTGGCCATGCCGTGGCCTGCGCTCTCGGCTGATCCTGGCACCTGAAACTGACCCAGTTGCGCCAGAAAAATCACAATCGCCAAACCATTCACAAAGCCCAACATGACCGGGTGCGGCACAAGGCGGATGAACTTTCCCCAGCGCATAATGCCTACGAATATCTGGATCAGGCCCATCAAAACGACGGTAGCAAAGAGGTATTCAACCCCATGCTGCGCCACAAGGCTGACCATGACCACAGCCAGCGCCCCCGTCGCACCAGAGATCATCCCCGGACGACCGCCAAACAGTGCTGTGATCAGTCCCACGATAAACGCAGCATAAAGACCCACCAGCGGCTCAACCCCGGCGACAAAGGCAAAGGCCACCGCCTCGGGAACCAGCGCGAGCGCCACCGTCAAACCTGACAGGATCTCTATGCGCAGGGTGCTTGGGTTCAGCGGACCGTCAGGGTCGCGTAGAGAAAGATTGTCAGCGAAACTCGCCAAGAGTGCGCGGGCCATAAGGAATCCTGTCAAAGGGGGTAAGTGTTGGGCTGCGGATACCCAAGCCTGTTGTGATTGTCACCCCACTTCGTAGGGGCAGTTCCCGCTGTTGCAGCATTGGCACTGCACAAAGGGTTCACATTTACGGTGATCCGTTTCAATGTCTGCCCTGAACCCGGATCTAGAGGCAGGTCATGCAAACCAAAATCGGCATTATTGGCGGATCAGGCATCTACAACATGGATGGGTTGCAAGACCCGACGTGGGTGGGTGTCAACAGCCCATGGGGCGCCCCATCGGATGAGATCCTTACAGGTAGGTTGAACGGTGTCGAAATGGCATTTCTGCCCCGCCACGGGCGAAGGCATGTGCATTCTCCGACCACCGTGCCCTACCGGGCCAATATCGATGCGATGAAACGCCTTGGCGTCACCGATGTCATCAGCGTCAGTGCCTGCGGATCATTCCGCGAAGAGATGGCACCGGGTGATTTTGTGGTTGTGGACCAGTTCATCGACCGGACCTTCGCCCGCGAGAAATCATTCTTTGGCACCGGCTGCGTGGCTCATGTCAGTGCGGCCCATCCCACCTGCCCGCGCCTGTCTGACGCCTGCGAAGTTGCCGCACGCGCCGCCGGGATCACCACCCATCGGGGCGGCACCTATCTGGCCATGGAAGGCCCGCAGTTTTCATCACAGGCGGAAAGCAAACTTTACCGCGACTGGGGCTGCGATGTAATCGGGATGACCAACATGCCCGAAGCCAAACTCGCCCGCGAGGCAGAGCTATGCTACGCTTCTATCGCCATGGTCACTGACTATGACAGCTGGCACCTCGATCATGGGGCGGTTGATGTGGCGGAAGTGATCCAGACATTGCAAGGCAATGGCACCAAGGCACAGGACCTTGTCAGCCGCCTGCCCGCACTTTTGGGCCCTGAACGCGCACCCTGCCCCCATGGCTGTGACCGTGCATTGGAATACGCGGTGATGACCGCCCCCGACCACCGCGACCCGGCACTTGTAGCCAAACTGGATGCCGTCGCAGGACGCATCCTCTAATCCTTACGAAAGCAAACCGATGAAAACCGTCCAGGACTATATCCGCACGATCCCCGATTTCCCACATGAAGGGATCATGTTCCGCGATGTAACGACGCTGTTCAATGATCCGCGCGGGTTTCGGATTGCCATTGATCAATTGCTGCATCCTTATGCCGGGCAACCGATTGACAAGGTTGTTGGGCTTGAGGCACGCGGCTTTATCCTTGGCGGAGCGATTGCGCATCAGCTTTCGCTCGGTTTTGTTCCGATCCGCAAGAAGGGCAAGCTACCAGGCAAGACAATCGAACAGGACTACACGCTTGAGTACGGGCAGGCGACGATGGAAGTGCATGACGACGCGCTGCAGGCAGGTGAGAAAGTTCTGCTGGTGGATGACCTGCTGGCCACCGGCGGCACCGCAGAAGCCGGAATCAAGCTGATCGAACGCATGGGCGCCGAGGTGATCGGCTGCGCCTTTGTCATCGATTTGCCCGAACTGGGCGGACGCGAAAGGCTGGAAGCCATGGGCATGGACGTCCATGCGCTTTGCGCCTTTGACGGCGCATGATCAGATAAACGACGGGAAGCTGCCTGCAAAAGCGGCCAGAACAGGGGCTGCCAGCGCAAAACCCGACTTGAGAAATTCAATCGGATTGGTTTCCAACCCGCGCATCTTCAGCCATGCGGCATGGGCCTTATAGTCGGCAAGGCTGTCGTCCTGCGCGGCGGCATCTGACAATCGCTGCTTGCGCCCCTCAAGGATCAGGGCAACAGGCAGGTAGAAGCTGAGGATCAGCAGCGAAAAGTAGATGCCCACGAACAAGAGCGCCGATGAGACCAGCGCGCCATAGACGGCGGCCTGCGCGCCATCAACCATCGGAACAGGCCAACGCATCCAGCTGATTGCAAAGAACATGCCAAAGGTCAGCACCAGCCCGGACAGATACAACTGACGCCGCATACGGTTCATGTTCCGCTCTAGCTGCGCGGCTTGCGCTTCAAGGCCAGTGTCTGGTGGCTCTTCCAGACACAGCACCATGCCAACAACCAGACCGCCAACACCCAGCCCGGCAAAGACGTTGGTCACATCCATCATGCGGTTGAGTAATGAAATCACCGGAACGTCCCCGCAAAGCCCCAAGAGCCAGCGATCCGCAGGGCCGACGCAGCCCGGCAGACTGCCGCGTGCCAGCGCCGCCTCGAACAGATCACCGCCCAGCCGGTGATAGTTACGCAAACTTTCGGGGTGCAGGGCATGTTCGATGGTGGGATAAATCGCGAGCGCAAAGATACCGAGCAACACCAGAACTGCGGCCAGACGGGTTTGTCGCGCGATGGGCTGTGCAAGGTCGCGCACTGCCATGACAAATACCAACAATGCAAGGGCAGCAAAGAACCAGGTGGCACCCAGGAACCGGAACCGCCCGGTTGTTTCCTGAAAACCGTTGTCCGGGCCAAGAAGCTCTGCCGAAATCGGCAAATTCGCTGTCAGGAAATGTTTGGTGATGATGGCCTCAATGATGGCCATCGCGGCGGGCACAAGTCCAATGAGAAAATACCGTGGTGGAACATAGCGGGCCATAATACGACCGTCCCTTAGGAAATAAGGGCCATATTAGCAGTCTTGGCCTAAGTTGAATACCCGCCTAGAGTTCTGCGACCAGCACCGCGCCGGGGTTCATGATCCCGTCAGGGTCCAATGCAGCCTTTATCTCCCGCATCATGGTCAGCTTTGCCGGATCGCTGTAGCGTTCCAGATCACCGGTTTTCAGCCGCCCTATCCCGTGTTCCGCACTGACTGATCCCTGCATCTGGTGCACCAGATCATGCACCACCTGTTTGACGCGGGACCGGTCGGCGTCATGGTCATCGCGACTGCGCCCCAGCATGGGGAACACGTTGTAATGCAGATTGCCATCGCCCAGATGACCAAAGCAATTGATGCGGTACGTGCCGACCTCTTCCAGCGCCGCTTTGCCCTGCTCAACAAAGGCCGGAATGGCGCTGAGCGGGACAGAGATATCATGCGAACTGATCGACCCAATCCGCCGGTTCGCCTCTGGGATGCTTTCGCGAATGTGCCAAAAGGCGTCACGCTGGGCATGGGATTGTGCAATGACGCCATCAGTGACCAGACCCGCGGCAAACGCGGCGGAAAAGATGGACTCCAGCGCATCTGCTGCCCCCAGACCGGCGGGCAACCCAACATCGATCAGGACGCACCACTCTGGCTGCTGATCAAACGGACGCTTGTACTGTGGCCCAACCTCATCAAGAAAATCAAACCCTTGGCGGTGCATCAGTTCAAATGCGGAAATTCCCTCACCAACCTGCGCGCTCGCGAGCGTCAGCAAGTCCAATGCAGCCTTTGGCGATGAGACAGCCATCATCGCCGCCCCAACCTCAACCGGGCGCGGTGCAAGTTTGAGCGCGGCAGCGGTGATAATGCCCAGCGTGCCCTCTGCTCCGATCATCAAGTTGCGCAAATCATAGCCTGTGTTGTCTTTGCGTAATCGTGTCAGACCATGCCAGATGGATCCGTCCGGGCGCACGACCTCCAACCCCAGGCATTGCGCACGCGCATTGCCATAGCGCAAAACATTCAATCCACCTGCATTGGTCGACAGCAATCCGCCAATCCGTGCAGAGCCTTCAGAGGCGAGCGACAGCGGAAACAACCGGTCCACATCCTCCGCCACCTTTTGGACATCCGCCAGAATGGTTCCCGCATCACAGACCAGCACATTCTCTGACGGGTAAACGTCCCGAATGGTGTTCATCCGCTCAAGGCTCAGCACCACTGGCGCAGGCCCTTCGGACATGATTTGCCCGCCCACAAGCCCAGTGCCACCGCCGTAGGGCACAATACCGATCCGGGCTTGCGCACAGGCTTTGACAACCTCGGCGACCTCCAGGGTGTTGGCGGGGGCTATGATCAAGCCCTTTCCCTGCCACCTTCCGCGGGGTTCTGACAGATAGGGGGCGCTGTCTTGCTTGAATGCAGCAACTGGCAACGTCTTGCGCAACTGGCCTTCAAACGCTGACGTCACCGGGTTGAGCATTTCAATTCCTTCCCAAAGGGTCAGCCAACATCCGTTCTGCCGCGCCGGTCATTGCGCAAATTGGCGTAAAGCACATGATTGCGCCAGCGCCCGTTGATCTGCAAATAACTTTGGGCCACGCCTTCGTATTTATACCCGCATTGTTCAAGCAAACGACGCGACGCGGTGTTTTCCGGCAAACACCCCGCCTCAATCCGGCTGAGATCCAGCACCGTGAATGCATGATGCACAACCGCCTGAATAGCCTCGCGCATGTAGCCTTGCCGCGCGAAAGGTGCGCCCATCCAATAGCCGGTGATCCCAGATTGCGACGGGCCGCGCTTGATATGATCCAGCGTGATTGCACCCAGAAGCGTATCATCCGCGCGGCGGATCAGGAACAAAGGCAGCGCTGTGCCGTTGGAAATCGCCCGCTGCGCCCAATAGACCCGATTGGTAAAGGCCTTGCGCGTCAGATGATCACTGGCCCAGGTGGGCTCCCACGGTTTGAGGAAATCCTCACTGTCGCGCCGCAAGGCCGACCATGCCCGAAAGTCACCATGGATCGGCGGGCGCAGGGTCAGCCGCTCGGTATCAATTCGGACCTTGCGCCGCGCCCCCAGCATCAGGCAGCAAGCCGTGCTTTCAAGGCATCGAGTGTCGGGGCGGATTCCGCGGGGCCATAAAGCGCCATCGCTGTGCCAGCTTGCCCAGACATCTGACCGGCAAAGTCTTTCACGTCGCCCGTGGTCACATCGTCAATCCGCTCGATCGTTTCGTCGATCCCCGGAATGCGGCCCCAGATCGACAGCAGGCGTGCCAGTCGCTCTGCCCGGTTTGACGGGCTTTCCAGCCCCATCAACAGCCCTGCCTTCATCTGGGCCCGTGCGCGGGCCACTTCGGCTGCGGTCATATCATCGGCGGCGCGCTTCATTTCATCGACGGTGATGTTTGCAAGCTCGGCAATCTGCTCGGCACTGGTGCCCGCATAGATCGTTGTCAGGCCGGTATCCTCATAGGCGCCCGCTTGGGCGAAAATCGTGTAGCAAAGTCCTCGGTTCTCTCGGATCTCTTGAAACAGCCGCGACGACATCCCGCCGCCCATCACATTGGCGTATACCTGAGCCGTGTAAATCTGAGGGTCGAGATATGTCGGCCCCTCGAGGGCGAGCGCAAAATGCACCTGCTCCAAGGCTTTGGTCTCGCGCCGTTCGCCGCCACCGAAACGCGCGGGTTGCAAAAGCTCTGGCGCGCGCGTGACGCTTGGCAGATGCCCAAACAGCGCTTCGGCCTGCGCGATGATCGCATCGTGATCAATCGCACCTGCGGCAGAGAGGATCATCTGGTTCGGGCCATAGTGTTCGGCAACGAAACCCTGCAAATCACCACGGTTGAACGCGCTCACCCGCTCGGCGGGGCCAAGGATTGTGCGGCCAAGGGCCTGATCAGGATAAGCGACCTCTTGCAGCCAATCGAAAATGATATCATCGGGTGTATCAAGCGCCTGACCGATTTCTTGCAGGATGACACCGCGCTCCACCTCAATCTCTGAAGCGTCAAAGACCGGGTTCAGCAAGATATCCGAGATCACATCAAGGCCAAGGGCCACATCATCCTCTAGAACGCGGGCGTAATAGGCCGTCATCTCGCGGCTGGTGTAGGCGTTGATATAGCCACCCACGTCTTCGATGCTTTCGGCAATTTGCAATGCGGTACGGGTCGCGGTGCCTTTGAACGCCATATGTTCAAGGAAATGGGCAATCCCATTCTGCTCTAGCCGCTCATGTCGCCCGCCTGCCTGAACCCAAATGCCGATAGAGGCTGATTTCAGCCCCGGCATATCCTCGGTGACGATACGAAAGCCGTTTGACAGCGTGTGCAGTTGGATGGTCAATGCTTAATCCGTTCCCTGATGACAGCCTGAATGGCGGCCAGATCATTGCTTGTGCGCGTGACGCGCTCTGGTCGGTCATATAGGTCGGCCATGCGCGGGGGAAGAGGTGCGGCGACACCTGAAGCCGCTTTCACGGCGTCTGGGAACTTTGCCGGATGTGCTGTGGCAAGCGTGACCATGGGCGTGGTGCCCAGATGTGCTTCTGCGACATGCACACCAACGGCCGTATGCGGGCATAGAAGTTCACCATGCCGCGCGTGGTAGGCTTTTATCGCGGCCTGTGTTTGCGCTTCAGAGGCCCGCCCGGATTTGAACGTGTCCTTGAGCATCTCATAGGCGCCCTGGCTGATCTGGAAGCCCCCGCCCTTGAGGTCGTCCATCTGTGCAGCGACGGTAGCACCGTCACGACCGTAGGCGTCGAACAATGCTCTCTCAAAGTTGGAACTGACCTGAATATCCATTGACGGGCTGATTGTCGGTTCAACGCCCTCTTTCGTATATGACCCAGTTTCCAGTGTTCGGTGCAAAATGTCGTTGCGGTTTGTCGCAACGACAAGATCAGCAATGGGCAAGCCCATCTTTTTGGCAATGTAGCCGGCAAAGATATCGCCAAAGTTGCCTGTGGGCACTGTAAAGTTCACCTCTCGGTGTGGCGCGCCCAGCGACACAGCAGCAGTGAAATAGTAAACCACCTGCGCCAGAACGCGGCCCCAGTTGATCGAGTTCACACCTGCCAGCTTGACCTCTTCTCGAAAGGCAAAATCGTTGAACATGTCTTTGACCATCGCCTGGCAATCGTCAAAGTCGCCATCAACAGCCAGCGCATGCACATTGGCCTCTGTTGGTGTCGTCATCTGACGGCGCTGCACCTCAGACACGCGGCCATGCGGATACATGATAAAGACATCGACGGCCTTCAGCCCCTTGAACGCCTCAATCGCGGCAGAGCCGGTGTCGCCTGACGTTGCACCCACGATGGTCACCCGATCGCCAGAGCGTGTAAGCGCCGCCTGAAACATCTGACCGATCAGTTGCATCGCGAAATCCTTGAACGCGAGCGTCGGGCCGTGAAACAGCTCAAGCAGGAAGTGATTGCTGTCCAATTGAACCAGTGGCGCGCGGGCAGCATGGCCGAAACCGGCGTAGGCCTGATTGATCAGCCCTTTGAACTCTGCGTCAGTGAAGGTATCGCCGATGAAAGGGCGCATCACGTCAAAGGCCACGTCCTCGTAAGACTTGCCTGCCATCGCCGCGATCTGCGGGTTGGTCAGCGTCGGCACGTCCTGTGGGACATAAAGCCCGCCATCACGGGCGAGCCCGGTCAGCATCGCCTCTTCAAAGCTCAACGCAGGTGCCGTGCCGCGTGTCGAGATGTAGCGCATCGTTCAGGTATCCTTTTGGCGCAAAACGCGCAGTATCAGATAAAAGCTCATAACAGCCCAGACGATGGCAAGCAGGAACCACGTCACGGCATATTCAAAATGGTCGTTCTTGATCGACGCGGTGTTCACTGGCAATGCGGTCAAACGCGGATCTGGCGGGGTTGCCCGGCTGGCCACAACCATCAAAGGCCGGGTGCCCAGAGCATCGGACATCGTTTCAATGTTACGCGCAAACCAGATGTTGGCTTCCAGATCGGGCGCGGGGGTGTTGCTGTTCTGGTCATCCGGCCACAGCAATGAACCGGTGATGTTCATGGGGGTGACCAGAGGCGCAGCGTCTTTGTTGTCGAGTGCTAGGAGGCCTTGATCAAGAAGGATTGCGCCAATCTCGGTTTCGAATTTCGAGATGACGCGATAGCCGGTCCCTGCCTCTGTCCCCGAAACAAGAACATGCAGTTCTTCGCCCGTTGGCGTGCCAATCACTGAGATTGGTCGATACTCATCCTGATTTTCATTGACGAACAACGAAAGTGCTGTCGGGGGAGAGGCCAGTCGATCCTCAATCTCGGCAAGAATCTCGTTTTTCCAGGCAAGCCGGTCCACCTGCCACAGGCCAAGACCGATCAAGGTGCCACAGCCAGCAAGGCCAAGGATCAGAGGGAAAAGAATTCTACGCAGCATTTTGCGCCCTTAACGATCAAAACGCGCGAGATTACACTCGCGCGTTTGCAGTCTCGTAAGATGGATCATGATCCACCTTACATGTCTCATCACTCAGATGCCCCAAATATACACAGCAAAGAACAGGAACAGCCAGACAACATCAACGAAGTGCCAGTACCACGCAGCGGCCTCAAACCCGATGTGTTTCTCTGGGGTGAAGTGCCCGGCACGCACCCTCAGGTAGCAGACAAAAAGGAAGATCGTGCCGATCACCACGTGGAAGCCGTGGAACCCTGTCGCCATGAAAAAGTTCGAGAAGAACTTGTCACCGCCGAATGTCCAGTCCTGCTGGACCAGCAGATACCAGTATTCATAGGCCTGAAGTGCTGTAAACGCGATGCCAAGCACAACAGCCAGAAGCAGGCCATTGGCCACATCCTTGCGGTTGTTTTCATGCACCAAGGCATGGTGCGCCCAAGTGACTGCCATACCGGAACACAGCAGGATCAAAGTGTTGATAAGCGGCAGGTGGAAGGCATCAACCTGATAGAATTCCGGTGCCACATATGTCGTGCCTACGTATTCTTCCATCGGATAGATCGTATGCTTGAAGAACGACCAGAACCACGCGGCAAAGAACATCACTTCGGACATGATGAACATGATAAAGCCGTAGCGCAGGCCGATCCGCACAACCGGCGTGTGATCGCCCACATTGCTTTCGGTCACCACGTCGGACCACCATGCATACATCACGTAAAGAACAGCGGCGAAGCCGATCAGGAACATGTAAGGACCGGAGTTATGCATCCACAGCACTGCCCCAAAGAGCATGATAAATGCGCCCAATCCGCCAATCAAAGGCCAGATGGATGGCGGCAGAATGTGATAATCGTGGTTCTTTGCGTGCGCCATGTGGTGCGTTCCCTATCGGCTGGTCGTTAGTTTGTTTCTATGCCCACCTGCGGGGCGATTGTCAAAACCTCAGGTGCAACAGAGGCCTGAATTTCGTCCTCTGGCATATCAATCTGGTAGAATGTGTAGCTGAGCGTGATGGTGTGCACATATTGCCCTTCGCGGTCGTCCACGATGGCCGGGTCCACAAAGAAGCTCACCGGCATCATCACCGTTTCACCGGGCATCAACACCTGTTCGGTAAAGCAGAAACATTCAATCTTGTCGAAGAAGGCTCCAGCCTCGTAGGGCGTTACGTTATAGGCCGCTTGCCCCGCAATTGGTACATCCAGCGGATTATGCGCCTCGTAGAATGCCAATCCGGTCTCACCGATACGAATTTCCATCTCGCGGACTTCGGGCTTGAAGGTCCAGGGCATGTCCCGTTCAAGCGAGGCATCGAAACGCACCTTGATCGTCTCATCCAGAATCACGTCGCTGCCGGTTTCGGCAACATTTGTGGCACCGCCAAATCCCGTCACGCGGCAGAACCAGTCATAAAACGGGACCGAGGCCCAGGCCAGCCCACCCATCAGGATCACAACGGAAACTGTTTGTGCAACCGTGCGCTGCGGTCCTTGCAGGTTCGGGAACAGCTTCATTCGCTCGCCCCTTCATCGGGCACGATCTGCGGGCGCGCGACGTGATCAAACGTCTCGAACTTGTTTGCGTCGCCCAATTGCAAGACTTTCACCACGGTCAGGCCAAAGACGATGGCAATAAATCCAATCAGCAGCAGCCCAACACCGATATTGCGCCCTTTGCGCCGTGTGTGCAGCTCATGTTCAACCTGCAATGCCATCACCAGCCCCCAATGCCGTAAAGGCGCAGAACCGCCTCAATCAGCAGGGCGCCGAAATGCGCAAAGAGATAATAAAGCGAGATCTTGAAGACCTTGATCTCAACCCGGTGCTTGTCTGCTTCACAGTCCACATCGGTCCGCCGCCAAATGTCATAGGCACCTTTGAGGAACCATGCATTCATCAGCACTGCAACAGCGGTGTAGAATGGCCCGCCAATCGAGGTAAAGCCAAGGCCTACGGCGACCGGCACCAGCAGCAATGTGTAGACGAGAATATGATTGCGTGTTGTGTCCCGCCCATGCGTTTCGGTCAGCATTGGGATACCGGCATTGCCGTAGTCTGACTTTACAAAAAGCGCCAGCGCCCAGAAATGCGGTGGTGTCCACATGAAGATCAGCGCAAACATCAGCACACTTTCGATGCTGACCCCACCGGTCGCCACAGCCCAGCCGATCATCGGAGGGAACGCACCCGCTGCACCACCGATCACGATGTTTTGCGGCGTCGCCCGTTTCAGCCACATCGAGTAGACCACCGCATAGAATACGATGGTAAAGGCCAGCAGGAATGCGGCCAGCAAATTCGCAGCAAGGGCAAGCAACACAATTGCAAAACCAGAGAGCGCAAGCCCAATGCCCAGCGCCTCACCGGGTTGCACCCGGCCCGAAGGGATCGGACGCCCGACAGTACGCTTCATCTTGGCGTCGATATCCGCGTCCCACCACATGTTGAGCGCACCCGAGGCACCCGCCCCCACAGCGATACACAAGATCGCCACGAAACCGATAAACGGATGCACAGGTACAGGCGCCACAAGCAACCCGACAAGCGCGGTGAACACAACAAGCGACATCACACGTGGCTTCAGCAGGGCGAAATAATCGCCCATGCTGGCCTCATATGTGTTTTCAGAAACGCTCAGATCGCTCATGCGGGACCTTTGGATCAGGGTGGGTTCAAACCCACCTTACGTAAAAACAGCTGTTGTAAGGTGGATCCTGATCCACCCTACCCATTAGGACGTGCCTTTGGCCTCGGCCAGCCATGCGTCATATGTTTCTTGGCTCACAACCTTCACAGTGATCGGCATATAGGCGTGGTCTTTGCCGCAAAGCTCGGAACATTGCCCGAAATAGATACCTTCCTGCTCTACCGAGAACCACAGCTCGGCCAGACGACCGGGCACCGCGTCCTGCTTTACGCCAAAGGCTGGGATGGTCCATGCGTGGATCACATCCGCACCCGTTACCTGCATCACAATCGTCGTATCAACAGGCACGATCACGGCGGTGTCGGTGGCCAGCAGGTATTCATCTTGGCTATAGCCAAAATCTTCCAGTTCGTCGCGCGCCAGCAAGTAGCTTTCGAATTCAACGCCTTCGTCCACATACTCGTAGCCCCAGAACCACTGGTAGCCGGTCACCTTAATGGTGATATCAGCCTCTGGGATTTCCTGCTGCTTGAAGAGCACAGGCAATGAAAACGCACCAATAAAGACCAAAATGACAACCGGCACGACAGTCCACGCCACCTCTAGCGGCGAGTTATGGGTGAATGTCGCAGGTGTCGGCTGCTTTTTGTGGTTGTAGCGGATCACAACCCAGGCCATCAGACCGGTGACGAAAAGCGTGATGATCGTGATAATCACCAACAGCATGTTGTCCAGCCAATGCACATCGCGCGCCAGCTCTGTCACGGCAGGCTGAAAACTTGTTGCGCCATCGACCGGGCGACCAATGATTTCAAGCTCTTGATCGATATCCTGGGCGCTTGCTGCTGTGCCTGCCATCAGAAAGCCAGCCGTTGTCCAAAGCGAGGGTGCGAAGTTCTTCAAACGCATATTCTAACCTATCATGCTTGCGCCGTGTGGCGTAGATCCCTGATAGCAACACCGGTGGTATTGCAGGAATCCTATTGAGTTTGAACGATCATGTCCCATATCCTGACGGACAACTCAAGAACTGCGATTGCGGCAAACAGACGCTTTCTGCATTAAATCATCGTTATCAGAGGAAAATGCATGTCTGCCGATCCATTCCGCCCGTTTGAGACAAATCTGGATCAGGATCGCGCTCTTGCGCTCCTGCAAGAAGCCACAGCCGGTGCTGACGATGGCGAGTTGTTCCTTGAGCGCCGCAAATCCGAGGTGATCTCTTTTGATGATGGCCGCGTCAAGACCGCGAGTTTTGATGCCTCCGAGGGGTTTGGCCTGCGCGCTGTGCGTGGAGAGACCGCAGGCTATGCGCATTCGACCACCATCGACGAACACGCCCTCAAACGCGCAGTCGCGACGACCCGTCTGGCGGTGGGTGACGGTGGCGGGGTAATGGCCGATGCGCCTGTCCGCACCAATCAAAAGCTTTATTCAGACAAAGACCCGATGGCGCAAGCCAGTTTTCCGGCCAAAATCGATCTGCTCAAGGACATTGACGCCTTTGCCCGCGCGCTCGATCCCCGCGTTGTTCAGGTGTCTGCAACTGTTGCCGCATCCCATCAGGAGGTGCTGATCCTGCGCCCCGAAGGCACATTGGTCACAGACACCCGCCCGATGTCACGCCTCAACATCAGCGTCATTGTCGAAGACAACGGCAAACGAGAAAGTGGTGGCATGGGTGGCGGCGGACGTGCGGGCCTGATCGGTTTGATCGGGCGCGACCATTGGGAGCCCGTGGCCCGAGAAGCACTGCGCATTGCCCTTGTCAATCTTGACGCAGAGCCCGCCCCGGCAGGCGTGATGGACGTCGTCCTTGGGCCCGGATGGCCCGGTATTTTGTTGCACGAGGCGATTGGGCATGGCCTTGAAGGGGATTTCAACCGCAAAGGCTCCAGCGCTTTTGCTGGGTTGATGGGGCAGCAGATTGCCGCAAAGGGCGTAACTGTTCTGGATGATGGCACGATCCCTGATCGGCGCGGGTCAATCACGGTCGATGATGAAGGCACCCCCAGCGCCAGGAACACGCTGATCGAAGATGGCGTTCTTGTGGGCTACATGCAGGACCGCCAGAACGCCCGCCTGATGGGCGTGGCCCCGACCGGCAATGGCCGTCGCGAAAGCTTTGCCCATGCGCCGATGCCGCGCATGACGAACACCTATATGTTGGCGGGCGATGCCGCCCCCGAAGCGCTGGTCGCGGACCTCAAGGACGGTATCTATGCGGTGGGCTTTGGTGGTGGTCAGGTGGATATCACCAACGGCAAGTTCGTCTTTAGCTGCACCGAAGCCTACCGCGTCAAAGACGGCGTCGTTGGTGCCCCTGTCAAAGGGGCGACGCTGATCGGTGATGGGGCAACCGCGCTGAAACAAATCCGCGGGATCGGCAACGATCTGGCCCTTGATCCCGGCATCGGCAATTGTGGCAAAGCGGGCCAGTGGGTGCCTGTGGGTGTGGGCCAACCCAGCCTGATGATCGGCGGGCTGACCGTCGGCGGTGCTGGAGTCTGAACCGGCGCATGCCAAAGAGAAATGATCTGCCAATAAATCAGATTTGATTCATATCTCGTTAACTCCGACCCATTAACCCTGAAAAGGCAATATGGCGGAGCCTTCGGGATGACTGAACAAGATGATTCTTCCCACCCCCCCCTTCTCTACCGAACGGGGGAAGATGACACAGTTGACCGGCTTCGCCTATTGCGCTCTCGTCGGGTTGGCATTGCGACCTTTCGGCGGCTGATGGCAGAACATGGCTCTGCGGCGGCGGCATTGGATGCGCTTCCGCAGGTGGCAAAGGCCGCTGGCGTCAGTGACTACAGCATCTGCCCCGAAGGCGTTGTGCATGCCGAACTCAAGGCAGGCAAAGCGGCACGCGCACGGCTGTTGACAGAAGCCTTACCAGATTATCCAGCCGCCCTTCGCGACATGTCTGATGCACCACCGTTTATTTGGGCACTTGGCGACGTGGCCCTGCTGCAAAAACCGATGGTCGCGTTGGTTGGCGCACGCAATGCATCCTCACTGGGAACACGCATGGCCAAACGCATGGCAGAGGATCTTTCTGCGGCAGGTTACGTCGTGGTGTCCGGCCTGGCGCGCGGGATTGACGCAGCTGCACATCTCGGCGCTCTCAAGGGCGGAACCGTCGCTGTGCAAGCGGGTGGCGTCGATGTGATCTATCCCACCGAGAACGCGGAACTGGCGCATGACATTGCGCGCTCTGGCCTGCGCGTTTCTGAAATGGCGATGGGCCTGCAACCGCAGGCGCGCCATTTCCCCGCACGCAACAGAATTATCTCTGGCCTTGCCATGTCCGTTGTTGTGGTCGAGGCGGCGGGCAAGTCCGGTAGCCTGATCACCGCCCGCAATGCCCTTGATCAAGGGCGCGATGTGCTGGCCGTGCCGGGACATCCGTTTGATGCGCGCGCAGCCGGATGCAACATGCTGATCCGGGACGGTGCGACCCTTGTCCGGAATGCACAAGACGTCATTGATTCACTGCAACCTGTTGCGGAACCTGTACCGGAGCTGCCCCTCGTTCCACCGACCAAGCCCAAGCGCAGCCTGCGCGACACTGCTGCATTGCACGATGAAATCCTGTCGCGGCTTGGCCCGGCCCCTATCGCCGAAGATCAACTGTTGCGCGATCTGCGGGCCAGTGCGACAGATGCAGCGCCAGCCCTGGTTGACCTTGAACTTGACGGGAAAATTGCGCGGCAAGCGGGCGGGCTATTGGCCGGGGTGTCCTGAAAACTGCGGGAAATCACCCGACAAAATTCCCCGCATTGACATTTCGCAGACAGACGCCACATCTTGCGCGACCAAAGCGCCCGTATTGTCTGAAAAGGATTCCCATGCCCGTTGTTGTCGTCGAATCCCCGGCCAAGGCCAAGAAAATCAACGGTTATCTCGGCAAGGGTTATACTGTTCTGGCCTCATACGGTCACGTGCGCGACCTGCCGCCCAAGGATGGATCGGTCCTGCCCGACGATGATTTCGACATGAAGTGGGAGATCGCATCGGACAGCAAAAAGCACATCAAGGCGATTGTTGATGCGCTGAAAAACGACAACGAACTGATCCTGGCCACCGACCCCGACCGCGAGGGCGAGGCAATTTCCTGGCACTTGACTGAGGCGTTGACCGCCAAGAAAGCGATCAAGAAAGACACGCCGGTCAGCCGGGTTGTTTTTAACGCGATCACAAAGTCGGCCGTTACTGACGCGATGGCAAACCCGCGCCAAGTGGACGAACCGCTGGTCGAGGCTTATCTGGCCCGCCGCGCCCTCGACTATCTTGTTGGTTTCAATCTTTCACCCGTTTTGTGGCGCAAGCTCCCCGGTGCGAAATCTGCGGGCCGCGTGCAGTCCGTCTGCCTGCGCATCATTGTTGAACGCGAAATGGAAATCGAAGCGTTCCGCACTCAGGAATACTGGACCGTCAAGGCGCAGCTGCAGTCCCCTCGCGGTCAGACATTTGAAGCGCGGCTGACGACGCTGGCAGGTAAAAAGCTTGATAAATTCGACCTTGGCAACGAAACGCAGGCCGAAATGGCCGTGCAGGCGATCAGTTCACGCGATCTGGTCATCAAATCGGTCGAAGCGAAACCCGCAACCCGCAACCCATCGCCCCCCTTCATGACCTCGACCCTGCAACAAGAGGCAAGCCGCAAGTTCGGTATGGGCGCGCGCCAGACGATGTCAGTCGCCCAGCGTCTCTATGAGGCGGGCCTTATTACCTACATGCGGACAGACGGCATCGACATGGCACCCGAAGCGGTGGCCGAAGCCCGTGCAGCCATAAAGGCCAAATTCGGCGACAGCTATCTGCCCGATCAGCCGCGCATCTATAAAAACAAGGCCAAGAACGCGCAGGAAGCGCACGAATGTATCCGCCCGACAGAAATGTCGGTCAGCACAGAAGACGCCAAAATCGCCGATAGCGATCAGCGCAAACTTTATGACCTGATCTACAAGCGTACCATGGCCAGCCAGATGGCCGCCGCCAAGCTGGAACGCACGGTCGTTGATATCGCCAGCGCCGACGAACAGGTCGTGCTGCGGGCCAATGGTCAGGTGATGGTTTTTGACGGGTTCATTGCGATCTATGAAGAAGGCAAAGACGACGCGGTTGTGGATGACGATGACAAGCGCCTGCCCCAACTGGCGCAAGGCGAAAAAGCCGAGAAGCAATCAGTCGATCCCGAACAGCATTTCACCCAGCCACCGCCACGCTATACCGAGGCGACGCTGGTCAAACGCATGGAAGAACTTGGTATTGGTCGCCCGTCGACCTATGCGTCCATCGTCACAACCATTCAGGATCGCGGCTATGTTGAAAAAGACAAGAACCGCCTGATCCCACAGGACAAGGGCCGTTTGGTCACGGCCTTCCTGACCAATTACTTCCGCAAGTATATCGGGTATGATTTTACCGCTGATCTGGAAAATCAGTTGGATGAGGTCAGCGCGGGCAACGCGGACTATAAGAAGGTCCTTGGCCAATTCTGGCGCGATTTTTCTGCCGCGATTGCGGAAACCGCCGATCTGCGGATCACCGAGGTGCTGGAAAAGATCAATGATGTGCTGGAACCGCATCTGTTCCCGCCAACCGAGGATGGCAGCGACCCGCGGCTATGCCCCAACTGCGGCGCTGGCCGTTTGTCGATGCGCACGGCCCGGTCTGGTGGGGCGTTTATCGGCTGTTCCAACTATCCCGAGTGCCGTTACACCCGGCCCTTCGGCCCGCCCAACCCAGAAGCCGAAGCCTCGGCCATTCCGCCAGAAGGCAAGTTGCTGGGCACCGATAACGGGGATGAGATTCGGATCTTCAAAGGGCGCTTTGGCCCCTACGCTCAGCGCGGCGCAGTGACCGAAGACAACAAGAAACCACCACGCCAAGGTGTCCCGGAAGGCTGGGAGCCGGAAGAGGTGACGCTTGATCAGGCGCTCAAACTGCTGGAACTGCCGCGCGAAATCGGACCCCATCCAGAAGACGGCGTGATGGTTTGGGCGAACCTTGGGCGCTACGGTCCTTACCTGAAACACGCCGAAAGCACATCACACCGTGGCGGCACCAACGCGAACCTTGAAAGTATAGATGAGGTCTGGACCGTCGGCATGAATCGCGCTGTACAGCTATTGGCCGAAAAGGTCGCATCACGCGGGCAACGCGGCAAAGCCGCTGTGCCGATCCATGAGTTGGGTGAACACCCCGAGGCCGGCGGCCCCGTCAATATCTATGACGGCAAATACGGGCCTTATGTGAAATGGGAAAAGATCAACGCCACGATCCCCGACACGATTGCCCCCGCTGAACTGACAATGGCGCAGGCGGTACATCTGATTGATGAACGGGCCGAGAAGGCGGGCAAGAAGAAACCTGCGCGCAAAAAGGCGCCGGCAAAGAAAAAACCCGCCGCGAAAAAGAAGGCCGCAGCAAAGAAGTAGCGACGCTGCCGCTGCAATGCGGCATTTCGTTGACTCTCTCGCAACGTAGCGCCACAACTTGCCCAAAGTACCCGGAGGGCAAGCAATGAAAAAGATTTACCCAAACGCGGCCGCCGCACTTGATGGGCTGCTGCACGATGGCATGTTTATTGCTGCAGGCGGCTTCGGCCTCTGCGGTATTCCTGAACTGCTGTTGGGCGCCATCAAGGACGCGGGCACCAAGGATTTGACCTTTGCCTCTAACAACGCAGGCGTTGATGACTTTGGCATCGGCATCCTGTTGCAGACCCGGCAGGTCAAGAAAATGATCAGCTCTTACGTGGGTGAAAACGCCGAATTCATGCGCCAGTATCTGTCGGGCGAACTTGAATTGGAGTTCAACCCCCAAGGCACATTGGCCGAGCGTATGCGCGCCGGTGGCTGCGGCATCCCTGGTTTCTATACCAAGACCGGCGTGGGCACCGTGATCGCCGATGGCAAGGAACATAAAGACTTCAACGGCAAAACCTACATCATGGAGGAAGGCATCTTTGCCGATCTGGCCATCGTGAAGGCATGGAAGGCGGATGAGACAGGCAACCTGATTTTCCGCAAAACCGCCCGCAACTTTAACCCGCCCGCCGCCATGTGCGGCAAAACCTGTGTGGTTGAAGTGGAAGAGATCGTGCCGACGGGCAGCCTTGACCCTGACAAAATCCACCTGCCGGGGATTTATGTGCACCGCATTATTCAAGGGACGCATGAAAAGCGGATCGAACAGCGCACGACGCGCAAGCGGGAGGACGCATAATGCCCTGGGATCGTAATCAGATGGCAGCACGCGCCGCCCAAGAACTAGAAGATGGCATGTACGTGAACCTTGGCATCGGTATTCCGACGCTGGTTGCCAACTATGTCGGCGACAAGGACATCACCCTGCAATCAGAGAACGGCATGCTGGGGATGGGCCCCTTCCCCTTTGAGGGCGAAGAAGACCCCGACCTGATCAATGCGGGCAAGCAAACGATCACCGAACTCAACCGCACCGCCTATTTCGACAGTGCTACATCCTTTGGCATGATCCGGGGCGGCAAGATCGCAGCGGCGATCCTTGGTGCGATGGAAGTTGCCGAAAACGGCGATCTGGCGAACTGGATGATTCCCGGCAAACTGGTCAAGGGCATGGGCGGGGCGATGGACCTAGTTGCCGGTGTTGGCCGCGTGATCGTTGTGATGGACCACACTAACAAGCATGGTGACAGCAAGTTGCTCAAAGAATGCACTCTGCCGCTCACTGGCAAGGGCGTTGTTGATCGCATCATCACAAACCTTGGCGTGCTGGATGTTGTCGAAGGTGGTCTTCGGATTGTCGAGACTGCCGAGGGTGTGACCGAGGAAGAGCTGCGCGCAGCGACAGACGCCACAGTTGTCTGAGCCTGTCACCCAGCATGTCAAAGACGGATCAAAGGGGCGCTATTTCATTGCGCACCCTTCCGGAGAAAGCACACTGACATACTCTGTCATGTCGCCCAAGCTGGTGATCGCAGATCATACCGAGGTTGCTGACGCGCACGCTGGCGAAGGCATCGGGCTGATCCTGCTACGCGCGCTTATTGCGGACGCGCGGCGCGAAGGTTTCAAGATCGTCCCGCTTTGCCCTTATGTGAATGCGCAACGGCGTAAGCATCCAGAATGGGCTGATGCGTTTTCCGTCTAGATCCCGTTGACGTTAAAGACACAGGCATCCGTGATCAGCTGTGGCGGCGTCTGGCATAGTCCCTTTGCGACCTGCCATGCCGCGAGCACTTTGGGCACATAGGCGCGGGTTTCTGCAAAGGGCGGCACACCTGCGTGGCGGGCCACATTGCCCTCACCTGCGTTATACCCCGCCAGTGCCAGCAAGGGATCATTGTCGAAATGGTTCAGGAGCCAGGCAAGATAGGCCACGCCACCTTTGATGTTCTGTGCAGGGTTCGTGCTGTCCTCAACACCGAAACGAGCTGCGGTCGCGGGCATCAACTGCATCAGCCCGGTGGCACCGGCCGTACTTACCGCATCTGTTCGTCCTGCACTTTCAACCGAAATCACTGCAAGAACCAATGCGGGGGAAACCCGCGTGCCCACCGTTTCGCGCAGGATATGCAAGCCATGGGAGCTGGCAATGTCCTGCAGGCTTTGCAGACGCGGCGCATAGACGGCTTTGCCGGCGGGGGGATTGTTCAGTTGGTTGATCGCAAGCTGAAAACTGGCCGGTCCAGCCTCTGCCACAGATGCAGGTACATTCGCCCAGAACCACTCCATCCCCGATGGTGTTGGCAACGCGAAGGTTTCAGGTGCAACAACGGCTTCTGGCTCAGGATCGGCATAGACCGGACCGAGGCGCGGGGCGTTGGGATCGATCTGTACGGTGATGCGGCTTGCGCCTGAACCGGACGGCACAGCGACGCGCTTGAACGTAAAATCCGGTTGCAGCCGTTCGACCTCCGCCCAAAGCGGCGTTAATGATAAAGAAGCGGCCAAAGCCGCTATGCCTGTGAAAAAGCGATTCATTTTCGGTCCCGCTCGACTCTGCTTTGTTAATGCAAACATGGCAGAATCCCGTCAAAACGCCAGTTCTAAGCGAACAATGCGCGCAGAATCCATCCTATTGGGAGGGTATTACGCAACGAACGGCGAGTTATATTAAAAATAAATGAACAAATCTTTTGTTAGAAAACAATATCTTGGGTGAATTTCTGGCAAAAAAACGCGATCTGATCAAAAAACGATTTGTTTGCCAAACTCCCGCCCCATTCAATAGGCTATATAGGGCCATCCAAGACGGTGATTGCACAAGTTTAAGACAGTCCAAGTTGCCGGCGAGGAACGATATGAACACTAAAACCGCCCTGAGGAGGGAACCAAATGCTTAACTTTATCAAAAACTTCCGCAATGACGAAGACGGTGCTGTCACAGTTGACTTCGTTGTCCTGACAGCTGCAATCGTTGTTCTGGGTCTTGCCGTTGGCGGCGCGATCAGCTCCGGTGCTAAAGATCTCGCAAACGACATCGAAGCATCTCTGGACAACATGGACGCTGAATAAGACCTTCTTAAGGTTCTTAAGCGAAAATGAAAAAAGCCGCGCCCGTATGTGGTGCGGCTTTTTTGTGCGATTTTCAGAGTTTTGTGACAGTGGAACCACAACCCAGCCGCATCACAACGACGTTAATACACAAACATGGGATACAACTGATGACCTGATCATTTCACCATGAGATGTCAGTGACCATGAAAGCGATAGGACGATGAAGAATTACCTTTCCAATTTCCTCCACGACGAAGACGGAGCCATCACAGTTGATTTTGTAGTTCTGACCGCAGCCATTTGTACGCTTGGCCTAATTATTGTTTTGGCTTTCAGCGGTGGCGCCACGGATCTGGCAAACGAAATCGAGCTGGCACTGGACAACATCAACGTTTGAGGAGCCGATACTGCGCCACGCCCCACGTGAGTTGGTATCAGACTGACGCGTCGGGTGCATTGTGCGTCAGGAAAACGATTCCCTCGTGTATAGTCAGCAAGAGCATTGGGGCACCGCCAGAGTTCATTGCCGCAACGGAAACGTCGCGATGTACGAGTAGTTACTTAAGAATTCTTGTGTAGAATTGTCGCAACACTCTAGAAAGTGAGCGCTGTGTGATTAGTTCCATGGCGCTCAAACTCTGTATGGATTATGGAGTTGTTCTGGCGCTTCAGAAGTGCCGTGTGCTGAAACAGAGGTGAAAAAATGCGCGCAGTTTTCGGATTAGTGCTTTTGATCGGTATGGGGCTGGCAGGGTTTGCCGTCTATTTAGTCAATGAGCAGATGCAAACGCTGGAGGCACGTGCCAACCAGGAACGAGAGCGCGCGCGTTCAGCGATTCGGACTGTTGATATCTATGCACCCAGCCGCAATCTCACTTATGGTGATTTGTTGCGCCCCGAGGATGTGCAGCTCATCAAATACGCCCGCGACCATTTGCCGGAGGGCGTCTTCTCAACTGAAGAAGAAATGTTCCCGGAAGGCCCGAACGTACCCCGTGTGGTCAAAATCCCGATGCAAGTTAACGAACCCATTCTTGCCACGAAGGTGACCGAAGCTGGCGCGCCACGGGGGCTGACGGCCCTTCTGGATCCCGGCATGCGAGCATTTCCGCTGCCTGATGGCATGACACGCGCATTTGCAGGAGAACTGCGGAACTCCGACCGGATTGACTTGTATTGGGTCGGCAGCGTCAGGGGAACAGGCAACATCTCCCGCCTTGTGAAAAGCGGGCTGGAAATTATTGCGATCGAAGAGCCTGACGAAAACGGACGAGGCGGAGGGCGCGGCGTCGTCGTTCAGGTAACCCAAGAAGATTTTGCTGACCTGCAGGTTTTGCAGTCTGCCGGCGCACTCTCACTGACACCTGTTGCGCGCATTGATGAAGACGGCGGGGATACAACGATCGAAACCAACATTCAGGATGTACTTGGCATCGAAGAGGTTATTGTTGAAGAAGCCCCAGAAGTGGTCGAGCCGGAACGCTGTTTTGTAACCCAGCGCAATGGAACCGAACGTATCGAGGTTGAGATCGACTGCCCCGACTAAGACAAGCCGGAGCAGGTTGTTTCCAAGAGCTTTGACGCGCGCCCGGAATGACCGTGGCGCGCGTTTTGTTTTTTGACATTTCAAAAGTGTTGCCAGTTGTCCACATACGCTTCGACCTCCAACATGCTGATTCTTGCTATAAATGTTGTTCTGACGCATGGTCGCACCATCAAGGGCACTAAGACCCATTAAATGAGGCGTGATCGGAGAGGCAGGTCACTTATGAAGTATGACAGATTTCTAAAGGCAGCTATTGCTGGCTTGACGTTGTCGCTTACAGCGGCAGCACCAACCATGGCACCGGCCGAAACGTTGCGCGTGTTGCGCGGCGCTGCGTCCAGTGCTCTCAGCGTTCCGATGAACCGGGCCGTTGTTGTGGAGAGCGACGTGCCCTTCACCGAGTTATCGATTGCAAATCCCGGTATCGCAGATATTTCATCTCTGTCTGACCGGACAATCTACGTTTTGGGAAAAGAGCCCGGGCGTACCACACTGACCCTTCTGGGTGCAGATGGTCGTCTTATTACGAACGTCGAAGTGCATGTTTCCCCCGATATGGCAGAGTTCAAAGAGCGCCTGACGCAAATCTTGCCCGGCGAGAACATTGAAGTACGTACTGCAAACGACGGCCTTGTGCTTTCTGGCACAGTCAGCTCGCTTGCACGTTTGGATCGGGCCCTTGATCTGGCACAACGCTACGCGCCTGATCGTGTATCCAACCTGATGATGGTTGGCGGCACACAGCAGGTAATGCTGAAAGTGCGCTTCGCAGAGATGCAGCGTACCGTAAGCAAGCAATTGTCCAGTTCACTGCGCTTTGGCGGCACAGCCCTTGGCGGTGATCTTAGTGTTAACGGCGGCACGAATGGTGTCGGTGCAGGGATCGGCGTAGGCGGCGTTCCACTTCTCGGCACGGTTGCATCTGACGCACAAGCGAATGGCGCCGTGGTCTTTGGTTTCGGATCCGGAGCCTTGGAAGTTGATATTTTGCTCGAAGCGCTTGAATCGCGTGGCGTTGTGCGTTCATTGGCAGAGCCCAACCTGACGGCTCTCAGCGGGCAGGAAGCAACGTTCCTGGCTGGCGGTGAATATCCTGTGCCAATCAGCAGTGAAGACAACACGATCACGATTGAATACAAACCATTCGGCATCGAACTGAACTTCATTCCACGGGTTGTTGACGAAGACATCATCAACTTGGAACTTGTGGCAGCAGTTTCTGCGATTGACCCATCAAACGGCATTTCCATTGATGGCTTCCAGATCGACGCTTTCACACGCCGCGAGACATCAACAACTGTTGAAATGCGCGACGGTGAGAGCTTTGCGATTGCGGGTTTGTTGTCTGATGACTTCACTGACCTCAAGGGCCAGGTTCCTTGGATCGGCGATGTACCAATCCTGGGTGCATTGTTCCGCAGCGCTGAATATCAGCGTTCGCAGACCGAACTGGTGATTATCGTCACACCTCACCTTGTCACGCCAACACGTGGCGAAGCATTGGCATTGCCGACGGATCGGGTTCGCCCACCAACTGAACAGGACCTTTTCTTGTTTGGCCGTGTCTCACGCACCGGCGCACCATCCTCTGGTGGCGCAGGCGAAGTAGCACGTCAGGACTTTAGCGGGTCCTACGGCTATGTCCTGGATGAATGATTGGAGCGCAAGTCGATGAAATATCTTATGACAACGGCTATTGCGGCCGCCACCCTCGCAGCTTGCTCACCAAGTGATAACGCACTGACTTCGTTCTACTCAGAAGCCGGTTCGCAAATCGACTCAGGTGATTTCGGCGAAGCCACGATGAACAACCGATTGGTTCAAACCGGGCAGCGGGATTACACAATCAACCTCGCGCGGCGCTTTGCGTCGGACGTGAATTCAACGGTGAACTTTGCTTTCAACTCAACCGTTCTCGACGCTGATGCACGCAATACGCTGATGCGCCAGGCCGATTGGATCAAGCAGTTCCCAGAGGTTCGCTTTAAGGTCTATGGCCACACCGATCTGGTCGGTAGCCAAGGTTACAACCGTTCGCTCGGCCTCCGCCGCGCACAGACTGTTGTGTCCTTCCTCAGTTCACAGGGGATCAGCCGCAACCGTCTGGAAGCTGTTGTTTCCTTTGGTGAAACCCAGCCACTGGTTGTTACTGAAGGACGCGAGCGCCGGAACCGTCGGACCGTAACGGAGGTGTCAGGCTTTGTTGAATCAAACCCTGCATTGCTGAATGGCAAATATGCGGAGGTCATCTTCCGCGAATACGTCAGCAGCGCGACACCAACGAATGCGGCTACTGGAGCACAGCTCTCCACAGGTACAGGTGGCTAAAACCACCCCTTTGATTGACGCCGGACTAACCCTCCGGCGTCAACATTTCCGCAGATTTGCCAAGATCGTTCGAATAAACCGCACAATTACGATCTTTTGGTCCAAATCTCGACACGTTTTCCGCCGATAGTAATAGTCTGATGAGTTTGTTGTCGTAAGGCAGTGGGCATTGCCTACCGTTGTGGTAGAAATGCTTGATCACCTTATGAAGGTTTAGATGTGACGAGATTGATGGGGAAATCCAAGCAATGAATACGAGCCCGGCCGTGCAAAGCGATACACCACCTATCGTCGCATGTACTATTAGTCGTGACGTCCAGAACTTCGATCTGTTGATCGAAGATATGGAAGCGGCACTTGGCGACGCCTGGGGCGATCTAAGCTTTGACGATGCCGCAACCTTTCTCAGCCAGCCAGAGGCTTCGGGCCTCCAATTCGTGACCATCGCGATGGATGCCGAGGACGAAGACAACCTCGGTGGTATCAAAGAAGTCATTTCAGCCGCTAAAGCATCGAAAATAAAGGTTATTCTGATCGCAGAGGACGTCAGTCCCGGCGCTTTGCACCAGCTTCTACGCGAAGGCGGTGACGAATTTGTCCCCTACCCTCTTCCCGAAAATGAGCTCGCTCGCGCCATCGAACGGGTCTTGACCATCAAGGACCCTCTTGAGCCGGCATCGAATGAGCCGAAATTCCGCGCCACCGGCGACAGATCCGGTGTTATTATCCCTGTTCATGGGATTGCAGGTGGCACTGGCGCTACGATGCTTGCTGTGAATTTGGCTTGGGAACTTGCCAATATGAAGGCCGAAGATGAACCCATCAAAGTGTGTTTGCTCGACTTTGATTTCCAATTCGGCACGGCGGCAACCTATCTTGACCTTCCCCGCCGCGAAGCTGTTCTTGAGATGCTGACCGACACCGAATCGATGGATGTTGAGACATTCACGCAAGCGCTTTTGACCTATGGTGATAAGCTACAGGTCTTGACCTCACCAATGGACATGATCCCTCTGGATATGATCACACCAGAGGATATCAGCCGTGTGGTTGAGCTTGCGAGCGTGAATTTTGACTACGTTGTCATCGACATGCCCTCCACAATGGTTGAGTGGTCGCAAACCGTTTTGGAAATGGCGCATGTCTATTTCGCAACAATCGAACTTGATATGCGCTCGGCGCAGAATACGCTTCGCCTGAAGCGGGCGTTGCAGACCGAGGATCTTCCATTTGAGAAAATCCGCTTTGTCCTGAACCGCGCACCTGGATTTACCGATTTGAACGGCAAGAGCCGGGTCAAGCGCCTGGCTGAGAGCCTCGGCATCGCGATCGAAGTGCTTCTTCCCGATGGCGGCAAGCCAGTGATGCAAAGCGCCGATCACGGCGCGCCGATGGCAGAATCCATCGCCAAGAACCCCCTGCGCAAGGAAATCGTGAAACTTGCCAAGTCTATCCATGAAGTCAATTTAGATGATGCATCCGAAGCGAGAGCCTAAGAGGTAACGCCATGTTTTCAAAATATAAAAAGCCTACACCATCAAAGGACAACGCCTCGGCGACTGCCGCAGCAAGCGGTCCAAAAGTCAACGTCACCCCCGTCGCTGTTGCAACGCCGGAAGACGCAAAGCAGTCGTTGATGAAGACGATGCCCAACAAGCGCCCGGCCGAAGCGGGGCCTGTAGACAAGGACAAACGCCGCAAGGAACGCCTGGGCGAAATCAAGCTCGAATTGCACAAGGCCCTGCTCGACAATCTCAACCTTTCCGCCCTCGATACCGCCTCCGAGCAAGAGCTGCGGACGGAAATCAACGCGATTGCCAACGAAACACTCGAAGAGATGGGTGTTGTTCTCAATCGGGACGAACGCCAGACACTCAGTCAGGACCTGTTCTTTGAAGTCACCGGTCTTGGTCCGCTTGAAACACTGCTGAAAGACGAATCCGTCAACGATATTCTGGTGAACGGCCCGCAGCAGATCTTTGTGGAGCGCGACGGCAAGCTGCAACTGACTGACATTACTTTCAAGGACGAACGGCACCTTCTGCGGATCATTGACAAGATCGTGTCCGCCGTGGGCCGCCGTGTTGACGAAAGCAACCCTTATGTTGACGCCCGTCTTGCTGATGGTTCGCGTTTCAACGCCATGGTACCGCCGATTGCGGTTGACGGCTCGCTCGTCTCTATTCGTAAGTTCAAGAAAGACAAACTTGGCATTGAAGAGTTGGTTAAATTCGGTGCTTTCACCGAGGAAATGGCCGCCTACTTGCAAGCCGCCGTCTCAACCCGCCTCAACGTGATCGTTTCCGGTGGTACTGGTTCCGGTAAGACAACAACGCTTAACGCGCTTTCGGGCTTTATTGATGACGCCGAACGCATCCTGACGATTGAGGATACAGCGGAACTTCAACTGCAACAGACCCACGTCGGCCGAATGGAAAGCCGCCCACCTAACGTCGAAGGTAAAGGTGGCGTTTCACAGCGCGATTGCCTGAAAAACGCCCTGCGTATGCGCCCTGACCGCATTATCGTGGGTGAGACGCGTGGCGAGGAAGTTATCGATATGTTGCAGGCCATGAACACCGGCCACGACGGATCAATGACCACAATTCACGCCAACTCTGCACGTGATGGTGTGTCGCGTCTGGAAAACATGATCGCGATGGCTGGCATCGAAATGCCGATCAAGGCAATGCGAAGCCAGATTTCATCTGCTGTGAACCTAATTGTGCAGGCGTCGCGTTTGCAGGATGGTTCGCGCCGGATGGTGTCCATCACAGAGATCACGGGCATGGAAGGCGATGTGATCTCCATGCAGGAAATTTTCCGCTATCAACGTGTTGGTCTGACGCCCGACAACAAAATCATCGGTCACTTCACGGCGACCGGCGTGCGCAGTCACTTCTCTGAGCGGTTCAAGCTTTGGGGATACGACCTGCCACCGGCAATCTTTGAACCCATGGTCGCGGAGTAACCAACATGATTTCTGCAGCGCCAGTTATCTACATTCTTATTTTTGTCGCCGTCCTGGCGCTTGTTCAGGGGGCCTATCTGGTCATCTTTGGCAAGTCGATCAGCATGGACGGCAAGGTCAATCGCCGCCTGGATATGCTCGACAAGGGTGGCAACCGCGAACAGGTGCTTGATCAACTCCGCAAGGAAATGACCCAGCACATGCGGTCGCAGAGTATTCCGATTTACTCTTTGTTGGCGGATAAGGCGCAGAAGGCGAACATTGCCTTCAGTCCAACACAGATCATGTTGCTGATGGTTGTGGTCAGCGGTGCGGCCTTTGCGATGCTGTCTGTTCTGACATCGGTCAGCCTTCCAATCCAGTGTGTTGTTGCAGTGCTAATGGGTGTTGGCGGAGTGTATGTCTGGATCAGCAGCAAAGCCAAAAAGCGCATGAATATGCTTGCGGAACAATTGCCGGAGGCGGTTGAACTTATGGTACGCTCTTTGCGCGTTGGTCATCCGTTTTCGTCTGCTGTTGGGATTGTATCACGCGAGGTTCCCGACCCGCTTGGTACGGAAATGGGCATGATCTCGGATGAAGCCGCCTATGGCCGCGATATGGGTGAAACGCTCAAGGCCATGGCGGAACGGCTGGACAACCAGGATTTACGCTTCCTCGCCGTTGCTGTGACAATCCAGCAGACATCGGGTGGCAACCTGGCAGAGATCCTTGACGGATTGGCCAAGGTGATCCGGGCCCGGTTCCGTCTTTTCCGTCGTGTTGCCGCCATCACCGCCGAGGCGAAATGGTCCGGCAACCTGCTATCCGCCTTCCCGATTGTGGCTTTGCTGGGCATCAATATGGTGAAGCCCGACTACTATGACGAAGTCATGCTCAGCCCACTTTTCATTCCTGCCTGTCTGATCGTTGCTGCATTCCTTGTGGTCAATCTGATCGTGATGCGCGCACTTGTGAACATTAAGGTTTAGGACCTCGCCATGGATCTGGAACAAATTCAAACAATGATCACCGATTTGCTGGGCCCTTTTGGCCCGCTGATGATCGTGGGTCTGCTTGGGGTCTTTTTGATCCTGATCACCTTGCCTGTGCTGCTGAAAAAAGAAGTCGATCCACTCGACAAGCTCAAACAGTCGAGCCATAGCTCTGCAAAGTCTTCAGACAAGGGTGCGCAGCTTCGGGCGCCCAGCAATAAGGACAAGCTGGAGAAGTACTCCAACTTCCTGGAGCCGCAAAACGCCGAAGAATACTCCGCCGTCAAGCTCAAGCTGATGCAGGCTGGCTATCGCGGCAAGAACTCCGTGCGCATCTTCTATTTCATGCAGTTTACACTGGGGATC
Organism: uncultured Paracoccaceae bacterium; assembly: GCA_947498645.1. Lineage (GTDB taxonomy): Bacteria > Pseudomonadota > Alphaproteobacteria > Rhodobacterales > Rhodobacteraceae > Yoonia. The sequence goes on from CANMKS010000001.1 coordinate 153,875, forward strand.
TTTGGCTTGCTGCTGGGCGGTGGCTACGCGCTTTATCAGATGACTCAGGTTGAACCCTCGACCCAGGATTTGGTCATCTGGATCATGGGACCGGGCGGTGTGGGTTACTTCTTGCCAAAATACTGGGTTACCCGCCGTCAACAGATGCGCCAGGAAGCCATCATCAACGCATTCCCCGATAGCCTCGACATGATGTTGGTTTGTGTTGAAGCGGGGCAATCACTTGATCAATCCATCATGCGTGTCTCGACCGAGTTGAAATCAGGTTTTCCCGAATTGGCCGAAGAGTTTGAGATTGTCGGTCAGGAATCCAAAGCCGGCAAGGACAAGAATACCGTCCTGAAAGATATGGCCGAGCGCTGCGGCGTCCCGGACATCTCTAGCTTTGTTACCGTGTTGGTGCAGTCTTCGCAGTTTGGTACGTCCATCTCTGACGCGCTGCGCGTCTATGCGTCGGAAATGCGGGACAAGCGCGTCATGCGCGCCGAAGAGGCCGCCAACAAATTGCCGACCAAGATGACACTGGCGACAATGATGTTGACGGTCCCGCCCTTGATGGCGATGCTGATCGGACCATCCATTTACGCGATTGCCGTGAACCTCGGGGGGGGTTGATCCGAAATGAAATTAGGGCCGTGCCTTGCTGGCCTCATCGTACTGACATTGGCCGCCTGCGATACAGGCGGCCTTAGTCGTTCTCCTGATGGCGTTTTCGCGCCGGGGCCGTCGGGGCCTAGTGATGTGGACGGGCTGTTGGTTGGGCACCGCCTTTTGGCAGCCGGCGAATACGAGCTGGCGCTGAAAGCCTACAACCGGGCCGCCGCCCAGCAGGGGCTCAACGTTGATACCATGTCGGCCATCGGCTCTGCCAATCTTAGTCTGGGGCGGCTTGGGCAGGCCGAACGTTGGATGCGGCGGGCCGTCGAAGAAGACCCGACATTTCCGCCCGCATGGAACAACCTGGGTGTTATTCTGATGGAAAGAGGCGAAGTGGCTGAAGCGAGCGAGGTTTTTCGACGCGCATTTGCCGCAGATAACGGAAATTCAGACGAAATTCGCGAGAATTTGCGCTTAGCGCTCGCAAATTTGGAAAATCCGGGCAATAGTGAGATACAACAAAATCAGAACTTTAATCTGATCCGACGGGGTGCAGGCGACTTCGTACTCATGTCGGACCTATAGGCAAGAGCAGCAAAAGGACGCAGAAACATGCGCCACCCAATCTTTCTTACGCTTTGTGCGGCGGTCATTGGCCTGTCCGCATGCGAAAAATCTGATGAAGCAGAGGTCGAACGTGCCCTGCAAGATCTCAATGTCGTCGATGAGTCCAACCTCAATGACGTGATGTTGACCGTTGGCGACCCCAATGAAGCGGTGAATTACTTTGCCGGTGCCAATGCAAATGATCCGGGCCGGATCGATCTGCAACGCGGTTTGGCAAAATCACTTGTCCGCGCAGGCCGCAACGCCGAGGCCGTCCCCGCCTGGCAGCAGGTCGTCGCCCACGAAGAAAGCGGCAGCGGTGATCGGGTTGAACTGGCGGATGCTTACATTCGCAACAACCGTTGGGATGATGCCGCAGCGACACTCAACATGATCCCTCCCACATTTGAGACCTTCAAGCGTTATCGCCTCGAAGCCATGGTCGCAGATAGTCGCCAGCAATGGGACAAGGCCGACAGCTTTTATGAAACAGCGGTTGGGCTGACGACGCGCCCTGCTTCAGTCTATAACAATTGGGGTTACTCCAAACTGACCCGCGGTGAGTATGCAGAGGCAGAGCGGCTTTTTGTCGATGCCTTGCGCTTCAATGACGACATGTTCACTGCCAAGAACAACCTTGTTCTGGCGCGGGGCGCGCAGCGCAACTATGCCATCCCCGTAGTGCCGATGAGCCAGACAGAGCGTGCGCAGCTGATGCACACCATGGCACTGGCAGCGATCAAGCAAAATGATGTCTCCATCGGCAAATCGCTCTTGGCTGACGCCATCGAAACCCATCCTCAGTATTTTGAGGAAGCCGCGCGCGCCTTGGAGGCGCTCGAAAACAACGCGGTGAATTAAATCCGATGGGGATGACAGCGCAGGCCGCATACTGGTTTCTTCCGGCTGTGATCCCCATCGCCATCTATATTTCATGGAACGACATGCGTTCCATGAAGATCACCAATAATTCGCTGATTGTCCTGCTGGCGGCCTATGCGGTGCTTGGTCCCTTCGCCTTTGGGCTAGAGATGTATCTGTGGCAGTGGCTCAATTTTCCTGTTGTGCTGATCATCTGCATGGCGCTCTGGGCACTGCGGACCATGGGTGGTGGTGACGCCAAGATGATAGCAGTCATGGCCCCCTTCTTTTTGGTTGATGATGTGATTCTCATCATGAAACTATTTGCCGCATCGCTTTTGGGGGCCCTGGCCATCCACAGCCTGTTTCGCTTTACGTCACTCAAAAACATCGCGCCTGATTGGCAAAGCTGGCACGCAGGCCGTTATTTTCCAAAGGGTTTTCCACTCAGCATGACCCTTTTGCTCTATCTTCTTTACGCAGCGGTTTATCGCTAAATGTGGGCAATGCCTTGGACAGGAACATGTTTGTTCACTATTTCGCCATAATGGCCTGTAAAATACAGCAAAGGCCGCATGGTGGGCGGCAATGACAGTCTTTTTTGATGGGCGGACCGAACTATGAATGTGCAAGCCTCTGGCGTAATGGCCCCCCCGGCGCCACGGAACCTCGAAGCGATGCAGTTGCCGATGGCGATGATGCGCGACATTCTGATCAAGACTATGTTCCGGATGAACCTAGATCTGGTGACGGATATCAGCCGGGCCATTTGCCTGCCCGTACCGGTGACACAAGAACTGGTCGATCTGGCCCGTGGACAACGTCTGCTTGAGGCGACAGGTACGCTCAACGCCAACAGTGGCAATGAAATGGGCTATCAGCTAACCGATGCTGGCCGCGCGCGTGCGCTTGATGCTGCATCACAATCTGAATACTACGGCGCGATGCCCGTGCCGCTTGACATCTATCGCCAACAGATCGAGCGTCAGTCGATCCGCAACATCCAGATCACGCGCGATCAGTTGCAAACAGCCATGGGCCATCTGGTTCTGCCCGATGATCTTTTGTCAAACCTTGGCCCGGCAGTCAGTGCGGGCCGTTCGATCCTGATGTATGGCCCGCCGGGCAACGGTAAATCCTCTATCTCGAATGGTATTCGTGACGCCTTGGGTGACAAGATCTACGTGCCCCGCGCGATCGAGTATTCCGGCCAGGTGATCACGGTCTATGACCCGATCGTCCATAGCGCTGCCGAAGATGATGTGGATGATCCCAACAGCCTGCGCCGCACATCTGGCCGCTTTGACACACGCTATGTCCGTTGCGAACGGCCGACAGTGATCACCGGTGGTGAATTGTCGCTGTCAATGCTGGACCTTGTCTATAACCCGACGGCGCGCACCTATCAGGCACCCTTGCAGCTAAAATCAACCGGCGGCATCTTCATCGTGGACGACCTTGGGCGTCAGGCCGAGCCGCCGCAGACACTTGTGAACCGTTGGATCGTTCCTCTGGAGGAAAACAAGGATATCCTCGCCCTGCAATCGGGTGAGAAATTCGAAGTGCCGTTCGATACGCTTGTCGTCTTCTCGACCAACTTCCACCCCAACGCGATCTTCGACAAAGCGGCGCTGCGTCGTATTTTCTACAAGATCAAGATTGATGGACCAAATCAGGAAGACTTCCTCAAAATCTTTGCAATGGTGGCCCGCAAGCGGAAAATGCCACTTGATGAGGATACGCTCGTTCACCTGCTTAACGTCCGCTACCCGGAAATCGAAAATGTCTACGCTAACTACCAACCGATCTTCCTGATCGATCAGATGATCTCAATCTGCGAGTTCGAAGGCATCCCCTATCAGATGTCGCCGGACCTGATTGATCGTGCATGGGCGAACATGTTCGTCCGCGAGGAAGAGATCATTCACTAGTGCTGTCCATTCGACATTCCCAAGCAACTGGCTTCCCTCTACGCTGAGGGAAGCCTTTTTCGTTGAGGAACTGGAATGGAGCAATGCATAGGCATCGCTGGATGCGGCCGTATGGGTTTGGGCATGTTGCGTAACCTGCAAAAGGCGGGCTTCGTTGCGCGCGGGTTTGATGTGCGGCAGGTACCGGGTGTTGGTCGTGATATCGATGCATTTGCCAAGGGCTTGCAGACGTTGATCACGGTTGTCCGTGACATAGTTGAAACCGATGCGGTGCTTTTTGACGATCAGGCGCTTGTCACACGTGCCGCACAGCTGAAGCGGATCGTCATCAGCTCAACCCTGTCGCCGCGTTACGTGAAGGCACTGCGGGCCCGCGTGCCCGACCATATCACCTTGATCGACGCGCCCATGTCGGGTGCGCAGATCAAAGCGGATGCCGGCACACTGACATTCATGACAGGCGGCCCTGCCGGCGACATTGCTCCACTCCTCTCAGCGATGGGGCAAAAGGTGCATCATATGGGGGGTTTCGGCGCAGGCATGACCGCCAAAGTGCTCAACAACCTGTTGGCAGCCTCCAATACTGCAATGACGCGGCTGGTTCTGGATTGGGCTGACGCCGCCGGGGTTGATGAGGCCAGTCTTCTGGCGCTGATCAACAACGCTTCTGGGCAAAACTGGCTGGCCTCCGGCTTTGATGAGATCGAGTTCGCCCGTGATGGCTATGACACTGACAACACTATTGGAATTTTGGTCAAGGACGTGGCCTCTGCGCTCGACATCGCAGGTGATACTGAAACCGAGCTGCCACGTGCCGTACAAACGGCGCTGCGTGGCCTGCAACCGCGGCCCAAAGCGTAAGGTGGGTCTTGACCCACCTTACATGAACGGCAGTTTAGGCACATGAGCACCCTGCCCCCCAAGTTTCAGAACTGGTTCGCATCACGCGGCTGGGACATCCACCCACATCAACAACAGATGCTGGATCTGACGCACGACCCCGCACTGATGCTGATCGCCCCCACGGGCGGGGGCAAAACACTCGCCGGGTTCCTACCCACTCTGATTGCACTGCAAGACGGGGACCACCGCGGTCTGCACACGCTCTATGTTTCGCCGCTCAAGGCCCTCGCTGCGGACATCAAACGCAACCTGCGCACGCCCGTGGCCGAAATGAGCCTGCCCATCCGCATCGAAGACAGGACCGGTGACACATCCTACACCCAAAAGCGGCGCCAACGTGCAGACCCGCCGCATGTTCTGCTGACCACACCTGAATCGCTGGCCCTGCTGACAAGCTACGAAGACGCCCCGCATATCTTCAAAGGACTGCAACGGATCATTGTCGATGAAATCCACGCCCTGGCCGAAAGCAAACGCGGTGATCAGCTCATGCTCGCGCTCAGTCGCCTGCAAAGCCTCGCACCGGATATGCGCCGGGTCGGACTTTCCGCAACGGTCGAGGACCCTGCCGCGATCGCCCGCGAACTGGCACCGCATCCGGCGGAATGCACTATCATCAACGCTGATCCCGGCCCGGACCCAGATATTGCCATGCTTGTGACCGACGAGAAACCGCCCTGGTCCGGGGGTGGGGCGAAATACGCAATCCCCGCCGTGCTGGAAGAGGTCAAGAGGCACAAAACCACGCTTATTTTCCACAACACCCGCGCCCAGGCCGAGATTTTCTTTCACAGTCTCTGGCTCGCCAACACCGATGATTTGCCCATCGGCATACACCACGGATCACTGGCCCGCGAGCAACGTGAAAAAGTCGAAAGCGCGATGGTTGCTGGTCATCTGCGCGCGATTGTCTGCACCGGTTCGCTCGACCTTGGTATTGACTGGGGCGATGTTGACCTTGTCATACAGGTAGGCGCACCCAAAAACGTCAAACGATTGGTGCAGCGAATTGGACGCGCCAACCATCGCTACAACGCACCCTCCAAAGCGCTGTTGGTCCCGGCGAACCGTTTCGAGGTGGTTGAATGTGTGGCGGCCCTTGAAGCGGTAAAGGCCCATGATCTGGACGGCGATCCCAAAGGGCCCGGCCCGCGCGATGTGCTGTGCCAACACATCCTGATCACCGCATGTGCCGGGCCATTTGATGCCGATACGCTTTATCAGGAAGTCACCAGCGTCGGCGCTTATGCTGCTCTTACCCGCGCTGACTTCGACGACTGCCTCGATTTCTGCGCCACCGGCGGCTACGCTTTGCGCGCCTACGACAAATGGAAACGCCTGTTGCAACGCCCCGATGGGCAATGGCAATTGCGCGACCCGCGCGCGGCGCAGCGTATCCGCATGAACATCGGTACGATCCAAGACACCGATACGCTCAAGGTTCGGCTGAAAGGCAACTTCAAACCGCTGGGTGAGGTTGAAGAGGCCTTTGCCGCGACCCTCACCCCCGGCGACACCTTTCTGATAGGCGGGCAGGTGGTGCGTTACGAAAGCCTGAAGGAAATGACGGTCCAAGTGTCGCGCAGAGCCGACAAGAAACCCAAAATCGCGACCTTCATGGGCACAAAATTTGCCAACTCGACGCAGCTTTCGCAGCGTATTCTGCGGATGTTCGACCAACCCGACTGGCCCAACCTGCCCGCACATACCGCCGAATGGCTGGCGTTGCAGCGAAGGTATTCCAAAATGCCAGAGGCCGATCGCATTCTGGTCGAGAGCTTTCCCCATGAAGGGCGTCACCACATCTGCGTCTACGGCTTTGCCGGGCGCAATGCGATGCAAACACTGGGCATGTTGCTAACCCAGCGGATGGAGGAAGAGGGCCTGCATCCCATGGGCTTTGTTGCTACTGATTATGCTACATTGATATGGGGTCTGGACCCGGTGACGGACCCTGCCCCCTTGTTCAAAGGCGACAACATTCGTGCCGACTTTGAAACATGGTTGTCTGGCAATGCGGTCATGAAAAAGACGTTTCGCGGGGCGGCCACGATCGCGGGGTTGATCGAACGCAACCTGCCGCAGGCGCGCAAAAGCGGACGTCAGGCCACATTTTCCTCCGACATCCTTTATGACACGCTGTCGAAATACGATCCCGATCATTTGATGCTGCAAATCACCCGCGAAGAAGCAATGCGCGGCTTGGTTGATTTTGGCCGGATCGAGGAAATGTTGACCCGCACGGAGGGGCGGATTGATCACCTGATCCTCGATAGGGTCACGCCCCTTTCACTGCCGATGTTTCTTGAAATGGGCCGCGTTTCGGTCGCGGGCGCCGCGCAAGAGCGCATATTGGAGGAAGAAGCCGCAAGGCTCATGGATGCGGCAGGTGTTACCCAACTTTGATCCTTGCGCTTGCGCCACACATGCGCAAAGAACAATCCATGAACGCCTATCACTTCAGCTTTTGCGACACGCTTTGCCACGCACTCCCCTCCGGTGCGCTATATCTACCCGATGACAAGGTGCTCTGCGTGTCCGACCTTCATTTGGGCAAATCGGAACGGATCGCGCGACGCAGCGGCGTGATGCTGCCACCTTATGAGGTGCAGGAAACACTGCAAAAACTGGAACGCGACATAGTCGCCACAGGGCCTGACTGCGTGATCTGCCTTGGCGACAGCTTTGACGATCTGGACGCCGCCGCCAGCCTAGATGAGGATATGCAGCTGTGGCTGGCGCGGCTGCAAGCGGGCAAACGCTGGATTTGGATCGAAGGAAACCATGACCCCGGACCGGTTGATCTAGGGGGCATGCATCTGAATGAAACGCGGATCGGCACGCTGACTTTCAGGCATATCGCGACAGCAGACAGCGGTGAGATATCGGGCCACTACCACCCCAAACACCGGGTCACAGGACGGAGCCGCCCGGCATTTCTATTTGATAAAGAGAGGCTGATCATGCCCGCCTATGGTGCCTATACTGGCGGGCTTTCCAGCCAATCCGCTGACTTGCGGCGGCTCTTTTCAAAACCAATCATGGCCATCATGACCGGGCATAAGGCCATCCCTGCCCCGGTCAGATAACTCAGGCTGTCAGGCCTTCCGGCTCTGGCAAGCCATTCGCACGGCAACATGCGGTCAGCGTATTGGCCAGCAAGCAGGCAATCGTCATCGGGCCAACGCCACCAGGCACAGGCGTGATGGCCCCCGCAACCGCGGCACAACTTTCATAGTCAACATCACCCACCAGCCGGGTGCCGCCTTCTGGCTTGTCGATGCGGTTGATCCCTACATCAATCACCGTCGCGCCCGGCTTGATCCAATCCCCCTGCACCATCTGCGGGCGGCCGACAGCAGCCACGACGATGTCCGCCTGGCGAACCACATCTGGCAAATCCTTGGTGCGACTATGCGCGATGGTGACAGTGCAACTGTCACCCAGCAACAGCTGCGCCATTGGCTTGCCCACGATATTTGAACGACCGATGACAACCGCATTCATACCAGAGAGTGACCCATGATGATCGCGCAGCATCATCAGGCTGCCCAGCGGTGTGCAGGGTACCATGCTTTTCTGACCCGTGCCCAGCAAACCGACGTTCGAGATATGAAACCCGTCCACATCCTTTGCCGGATCAATGCTGTTGATAACCAGATCGCTGTCCAGATGACCGGGCAGCGGCAGTTGCACCAAAATACCGTGAACAGCGGGATCGTTGTTCAACTGATCCACCACCGCCAGCAAATCGGCCTCAGAGGTGTCTGCATCCAACCGATGCTCGAACGAGGCCATACCAGCCTCAACTGTCATTTTTCCTTTGGAACGAACATATACCTGACTGGCCGGATCTTCGCCCACCAGAACAACGGCCAAACCCGGTGTAATGCCCTGCTCTTCCTTCAGCTTGCTCACACCCTCGCCGACAAGCCCGCGCACACGTGCTGCAAAGGCTTTTCCATCAATCACTGTCGCTGTCATGTCTGTCTTCTTTTGTTCAAAAATATCTTCGCCGAAGGCAACGGGAGGGTGGGCGGGGCGATGACGCAGTCAAGCGTCGCCCCGCCCGACCAATCAGAACAAGCCTTCGATTTCGCCTGCGTCATTCAGCATGATCTGCTCTGCCGATGGCACGCGCGGCAGGCCCGGCATTGTCATGATCTCACCACAGATGGCCACGATAAAGCCCGCGCCCGCGCTCAACCGCACCTCACGGACTGGCACAGCGTGCCCGGTCGGCGCACCGCGCAGGTTGGGATCGGTCGAGAAGCTGTACTGCGTCTTGGCCATGCAGACCGGCAGATTGCCATAACCCTGCTCTTCCCATTTCTTAAGCTGATCACGGATCTTGCTATCCGCGATCACCTCATCGGCCCGGTAGATGCGCTTGGCAATGGTGTCGATCTTGTCAAACAGGCTCATGTCATCGGGGTAGATCGGTGCGAAATTCGCCTCGCCCGCGTCGGCAATCTCGGCAACGCGTGTCGCCAATTCTGTTGTGCCTTCAGACCCCAGCGCCCAGTGCTTGCACAGGATCGCTTCAGAACCTTGCGTGTTCACATAGGCCTTGACCGCTTCAACCTCGGCATCGGTATCGGTGACAAAGTGGTTGATCGCAACAACAACAGGAACGCCAAATGATTTCACGTTCTCAATATGGCGGCCAAGGTTGGCACAGCCTGCATTGACAGCATCCACATTCTCGGCACCAAGGTCGGCCTTGGCCACACCACCGTTCATCTTCATTGCGCGCACGGTGGCGACGACAACAACACAAGATGGCGCAAGGCCGGCCTTGCGGCACTTGATGTTCATGAACTTCTCAGCACCCAGATCGGCACCAAAACCTGCTTCGGTCACAACGTAATCGGCCAGTTTCAGCGCTGTTGTGGTCGCCGTGACAGAGTTACAGCCATGCGCAATATTTGCGAAAGGACCGCCATGCACAAAGGCAGGGTTGTTTTCCAGCGTCTGCACCAAGTTCGGCTGCATCGCATCTTTCAACAGCACGGTCATTGCGCCGTCCGCTTTGATATCACGGCAATACACTGGGGTGCGATCGCGGCGATAGGCCACGATAATGTCGCCCAGACGCTTTTGCAGATCGTCCAGATTGCGCGCCAGACACAAGATCGCCATGACCTCAGACGCAACCGTGATGTCAAAACCGGCCTCACGTGGGAAACCATTGGCGACACCGCCTAAAGAGGCCGTGATCTGACGCAATGCGCGGTCGTTCATGTCCAGTACCCGACGCCAAGCCACACGGCGAATGTCGATCTCAAGCGCGTTGCCCCAATAGATGTGGTTGTCAATCATCGCCGACAGCAGGTTGTGGGCAGATGTGATTGCATGGAAATCACCCGTGAAATGCAGGTTCATGTCTTCCATCGGCACAACTTGCGCGTAACCGCCACCAGCAGCCCCACCTTTCATGCCGAAACATGGGCCAAGCGATGCTTCGCGGATACAAATCGCGGCTTTCTTGCCAATCGCGTTCAGGCCATCGCCCAGACCAACAGTCGTCGTCGTCTTGCCTTCACCCGCAGGTGTCGGGTTGATCGCCGTCACAAGGATCAGCTTGCCATCGGCGCGGTCCTGCACACTGTCGATCAGGCGCTGGCTGACCTTGGCTTTGTCGTGGCCATAGGGCAGCAGGTCATCGCTTTCGATGCCCAGTTTTGCACCGATTTCCTGAATGGGCCGCTTGCTCGCGCCACGTGCGATCTCGATATCAGACTTGTATTCCATGAGAGACTTTCCTGTCAGTAGGCCAACGCCAGTGTTCGTTAGCATCGGTTCTACCCTTTGCATCAACCCGGACACGCCGTGATTGCGACATTTTCACCCTCGGAATCGTCGGCTAAGGATACAACCGTTTCGGATGGGAAACCTAAGGGCACCATGCGCGTTGGTCGGGAACATGCAAACGTACCGCATCACCAAGCCGGATCATACCCTCGCGTTCTACCCAGGCGGTGACGCCGCGCTTGTCCCTGGCTGCCAGCTTGAACTTTTCGCCGGCACCAGGGTGATCGGCATTGATCGGCTTGGCGGGCAGATGGCAAGGACGGTTTTCCATGTCCACAACAATGCTGGACCCGTCGGAGAATTGCAGCCGTGACGAAGGCGGCAAATGGGTGAAATCAGCGATGCCCTTGATCACCAAGGACGCCCCGATTAGCGCGGGGTTTAGCTGCTTCAGCCCACAGTCGGCGGCGATTTCAGCCAGTTCTTCCGCCGAGACGACAGACAGCTGCCGCACGTTACGGATTTCGGTACCTTCTGGGTATTGGCTGCGCACCCGCACGCAGGACGGGCGTGTTTCGCCACCATGCGCCTCGCCCGGTATTCCAGCGAAGGTCAGTTGCGCCTCTTGCACAGAAGCCGACGTAAGCGCGGCACCACGATCAGGCACATAGCCGATCCAGACAACTTCACCGGTGATGTCGGTCGGGGCAAGGGCGGGCATGGCGATCTCCTCTGGTTGCCCGTATTGCTTAGGCCAGCAACAATCACACATCAATTCCAGAAGGGTCATCGGACGAAAAACGCCGCCCCGAGGGGCGGCGTTTTGCTTAACTTAGGTTGATGGTTCTGGTTCCATCCCGCCATCATCCGACGCGCGCGGTTTCTTTGGCTTGGTCTTTGGGATCGCCGTCACCGAAGGTGTACCACCCGAGGGCGGCGTATCGTCGGCATCGTCATTTACATGCGGCGGCTCACCAGCCATCACGCGCTTGATCTCGTCCCCGGTGAGGGTCTCGTACTCCAGCAGGCCTTGGGCCAACCGTTCGAATTCCTCGTTTTTCTCGGTGATGATCTTATGTGCACGCTCATAACCCTGCTGGATAAAGCCGCGCACTTCTTCTTCGATCAGTTCCTTGGTGCTGGCAGAAACGGACAGACCAGCGGTATTTCCCTGATAACCTTCATGGGCCTCAGCATAGTCGATGTTGCCTACCTTGTCAGACATGCCCCACCGCAACACCATCGCACGGGCCAATTGGCTGGCCTGCTGAATGTCACCTGCGGGGCCGTTGGACACCTGATCTTCACCGTATTTGATGATCTCGGCTGCCTTACCTGCCATGGTCATGGCCAAACGCTGGTGGCATTCATCCTTGAACATGTTCAAACGGTCCATCTCTGGCAGGCTCATAACCATTCCCAGCGCACCACCGCGTGGAATGATCGTGGCCTTATAGACCGGATCACATTTCGGCAGGCTGATACCGACAATTGCGTGGCCAGCCTCATGATAGGCGGTCATTTCCTTCTGCTCGGCCGTCATCACCATGGATCTGCGTTCAGCGCCCATCATAACTTTGTCTTTGGCCGATTCAAAATCGCTCATCGTCACAAAGCGGCGACCAATACGGGCCGCCATCAGGGCAGCCTCATTCACAAGGTTCGCCAGATCAGCACCGGAAAAGCCGGGCGAGCCGCGAGCAATGATCCGCAGGTCCACATCAGGGCCAAGGGGAATCTTGCGGGCGTGTACGCCAAGGATCTTTTCGCGACCTTTGATATCAGGGTTCGGCACCGTGACTTGACGGTCAAATCGGCCCGGACGCAGCAATGCCGGGTCAAGCACATCACGACGGTTTGTGGCCGCCACGATGATCACACCTTCATTGGCTTCAAAGCCGTCCATCTCGACCAGCAACTGGTTCAATGTCTGTTCACGCTCATCGTTGCCGCCCCCGTAGCCAGCACCACGCGAACGACCGACCGCGTCAATCTCGTCAATAAAGACGATACATGGGGCGTTCTTTTTGGCCTGCTCGAACATGTCCCGGACGCGGGATGCACCCACACCGACGAACATTTCAACAAAATCTGAACCTGAAATTGTGAAGAAGGGCACGCCAGCCTCGCCCGCAATCGCGCGTGCAAGCAGCGTTTTACCTGTGCCCGGAGGGCCAACAAGAAGTGCGCCTTTCGGAATTTTGCCGCCAAGACGCGAGAATTTCTGCGGGTTGCGCAGGAATTCCACAATTTCTTCCAGCTCTTCTTTGGCCTCGTCAATGCCGGCCACATCATCAAATGTGACCCGCCCATGCTTTTCGGTCAGTAACTTGGCGCGCGACTTGCCAAAGCCCATCGCGCCGCCTTTGCCACCACCTTGCATCCGGTTCATAAAGTAGACCCAGACACCAATCAAAAGAAGGAAGGGAAGCAGGCTGAGCAGGAACGACTGGAACGCCGATGTTTCCTGGCTTCGCGCCTCAACAGGGACGCCTGCCTGGATCAAAAGGTCAGTCAATTCAGCATCTTGCGGCTTGATCGTTGTATAACTGCGAGTGCCTTCGGCATAGAGCACCTGTTCGCCGTCAATGACCACTTCGGTCACCCGGTTGCCTTCTACCGCTTCGACGAATTCGGAGTAGCTGCGCGCCTCTCCGCCTGTCGCGCCCGGTGGGCTGCTGAAGAGGTTGAACAGGGCCAGAACCATCAGGAACAGGACGACCCAAAAGACCATATTACGCGCGTTGCCCAATGGGGAAACTCCTTTGAAATGGGGAAGTGGAACGACAGAGTCGCGGCACAGCGTTTCCTCTAAAATAGAGGTTAAACCTTAATCTTCAATGGCAAACGCCGAGGAATGGAAATCCGCGACAATCCGCGCCGACCAGCCATTGGACAACCCCGCCAATGGGGCGGCGATCAATTGACCATCTGACCAGACCGAAGGCGATGCCAAGAGCGACATGCGGGGCATTCCGCTGTGGCGCCACTGCGGGCAGTCCTTGATGGCCTCGCCCAGGGCGCAAAACACCTGACCGTCCTGCAACGGCCCTTCCAGAAACCAGCGGCCATCCCAAATGACCCCGGAGGTTTCCACTCCGGCACGATCTTCGCGCCAGAGCGGTTGGGTTGCCGCAGCTTCACGGGTCATGCGCACCTTTCCGTCAGCTCCCTGCGTCAAAATGCAGCCACCCAATGTCGATGTCACACCCTGCGCCGCGCGTTCGACCACATTGCACAATTGTTCAAATCGCGGGCGATACCCCCTGTTTCCGACCCATCCAAAGGCCGCAGCCATGACGCGCGAGGGGGTATCGCCGCCCTCTAGATCAAGGGCTGCTGCGTCAAAGATCAGATCCCCCGCGTCCTGCCGCACATGCGTTTTTGCAAACTGTTGTGCGGCGCGCTGCAACGATGCCTGCCCCGCCCGCATATGGGCCACGGTCTGCAACAACCGTTTGCGGGTCAGTCCCAGCGTTTGCAGTTGCGGGATCATCTGGCGGGCGCGCACCCGGTCAAACCGCGGGTCGTCATTGCTTGGATCATCGCACCAGTCGATCTGTTCAGCCTTGAGCCACGCGCGCAAGTTATCGCGCGACACGCCCAGCAGCGGGCGGAGGATGGTGATGTCATCCCTGCGCGTGCGTTCTGCCATCGCCGCCAACCCATCGACGCCCGATCCACGCGCAAGGCGCATCAGGAGCGTTTCAACCTGATCGTCTTCTGTGTGACCCATCCAGACTGTGGGGATACCGCTTTGCATCGCCCAATCCCGGATAGCCGCCCAGCGCCCAGCACGCGCGACGGCCTGCAAATTGCCCTGACCGTCCCACTGCCATTTCACAACAGTGTGCGGAATAGCAAGTGCCGCAGCTTGCTTTGCCACCAGGGCGATCTCTTTTGCTGCACTCTCGCGCAAACCATGATCAACGGTGATAACCCTCAGCGAGGTTGTACCCAGATGGCGCGCTGCCAGATGCAGCATCGCAATAGAATCTCCGCCGCCGGAAACAGCCAAACCAATTGGCGCGTGTGATCTATCTTCAGTCAGACGTGCGACGTCATCCAGAAACTGCGCTGCAACGTCGCCGGTTACTGGCATCCCAATGCTTGCATTTCCATCCGGGCGTCTGCCACCGCAGGATCACCGGGGAAACGCACGTCGACTTCAGCCAAGGTCAGGCAAGCGTCCTGCGTCTGGCCAATGCGGCCCAAGGCGGCACCGAGTTTGAACAAGGCATCAGGGGCCTTCTGGCCGGTTGGATCGCCCGAAAACGCCTCTAGGTAGGCACGAGCGGCATCGGTCATTTCGCCCAAGCCCTCTAGGGCCTCTCCACGCAGATAGTTCGCATCCGAGGTCAGCGGGCTACCTGGGTAGGTCGCGCCAAAGGCCGCAAGCTGGTCAGCGGCGCCGCGAAAGTCACCGGCAGCGAGCGCCTCCTGCGCCCGCTCGATATCGCCCTGCTCGCCAATCGCCAGTGCAGGACCACCAGTGGTACCTGTTGGGGCCGCGTCCGGCACATTTTCGATTTCGATCCCACCAAGGGGGGTATCATCCAGTTGCCCGATATCGCAGCCCGGCTCCAATTCGCATAGGCGGAAGTTCAGATCGCCAATCCGGTTATCGGCATCGGTGGTGACGCGGTTCACACGAAACTCAAGCTGTTCGGCGTTCGATGTCAGGCGTTGAAGCTCTGCCTCCATCGCATCCAGCCGCTCCAATGGGGTGTTGCCCGCGACACCACTGTTCAGACCACCCGTTGTCGACAGCTCGCGGCGCAAGCGTTGAACGTCGACAAAAAGCGCCGTCAGCTGTTGTCGAATATCTGCAAGGGTTTCTTCCTGCGCTGCGGCAGGAAGAGGCGAAAGCAACAGGGCGCAGACAACAACAAGGCGGTGCAACATGGGTATTTCCTTTGGTCTGATCAGCTGGTGATCGCCGAGAACGACAGCACCGTGACGGCGCGGCGATTCTGCGCGTAGCAGGATTCGTTTGAGCAAACCTGAATAGGACGCTCTTTGCCGTAGCTTGTCACCTGCAAGCGTGACGCAGGTACACCGCGCGACACAAGGTATTCACGCACCGCATTGGCACGACGCTGACCAAGGGCAAGGTTGTATTCGCGTGTGCCCTGTTCATCGGCGTGACCTTCGACAACAGCACGGTAATCTGCATTTGTCATCAACCACTGGGCCTGACCGTCAAGAATAGTGCGGCCCTCTGGCGTGATCGTCGATGTGTCGACGGCAAAGAGAACACGATCACCGATGGTCTGGTTAAAGAACAGCGGGCTGCTTGGGTCACTGGCCGATCCCGCCACACCGCCATTCAGGCCAGCGCTATCAGCGCCACCCGCACCACCGGCCCCGCCGCCAAAGCGATCAGGGTTTGTGCAGGCCGCCGTGGCCAGCACCAAAAGCATTACCGCCGTTTTGCTCAAAAGTGTCATTGGATTTCATCCTGTTTTTTCTGACTGCTCTATTTTCTTTGCACCCTAGCACGACTTTGCACGCAAGGGAATCACGCTTCATTACGGTTGCAACGGACCCCATGATGGGTCAGACGCCCCGCCCTGCAAAGGCACCGCCTTGAGGTTGCGGCCTGAAATATCAACAGAATAAAGCGACGAGGTGCCGCCGGCCCCTTGGGTTTCGCGGGTGAACATGATCACACGACCGTTGGGCGACCATGATGGCCCCTCATCAAGGAAAGACGATGTCAGCAGACGTTCCTCTGATCCATCCACGCGCATCACGCCGATGTGGAAGCGTCCCGCATTCTGCTTGGTAAAGGCCACCAGATCACCGCGCGGCGACCAGACAGGCGAGCCATAGCGCCCGTCACCAAAGGAAATCCGGCGCGCCTCGCCACCATTGGCGGACATCACATAAAGCTGCTGGGTGCCAGAGCGGTCGCTTTCAAACACAATCTGGCTGCCGTCAGGCGACAGGCTGGGCGCTGTCTCAATTGACGGGGTTTGGGTCAGACGCAAGTGCTGGCCGGATGCCAGATCTGTGCGATAGATATCGGTGTTGCCGCCATTTGACAGGCTATAGATCACCTGCCGCCCATCACGCGAAAAGCGCGGGCTGAAAGCCATCTCGCCTGCGGCAGTCTGCAACTGCTGTCGGCCCACATTGGCGACGTTCAGGACGTTGATCCGGGGAAAGCCGCTTTCAAAGCTGGTATAAAGCACCCGGTCGCCGTTTGGTGAAAACCGCGGCGCCAGCACGATGCTGCTGCTGTCGGTCAGAAACTGCACATTCGCACCATCAAAATCCATGATCGCCAGGCGCTTTTGACGGTTATCCTTTGGTCCGCTCTCGGACACAAAGACAACCCGGCTATCAAAGTAGCCACCCTCGCCAGTGATCCGGCTATAAACCGCATCGGCAACCTTGTGACCCATGCGGCGCCACCCGGCGACAGTGCCCGCAAACTGAAGACCCTGACCCAGTTCCTGGCCAGAGAACACATCATAAAGACGGAATTTCACCACCAGTTGTTCCCCGCTGACGGTGACAGCACCCACAATCAGGGCCTGCGCATTGATCGCACGCCAATCGGGAAAGGCGACAGGTTGCGCGAAAGAGCTGACCTGAGAGATGAAGGCGGTCGAGGGCACTTCGCGGAAAAGACCCGTCCCTGCCAGATCCTGCACCACAAGGCGCGATATGTCTGACGCCGCTTGCTGGGCTGCGGGGCTCTCGGCCTCAAAACTGGGCACCGCAAAGGTGATCGGTTCAATTACGCCATCGGTGATAGTCAACCGCAGCGGCCCACTCTGCGCAAGCACCGGCCCTGCCAACAGCAATGCCACCAAAAGTGTCAGAAGTCGTTTCATCATCTTGCCTACTCCGCCTTGTGAGGGTGCGCCCCCAACTTGCTCTTTCTTCGTTCATTCTAGCAGGGGGAAAAATCCAAGTCTCCTCACCTGCGCGTGTCTTTGCCTACCTCAG
Organism: uncultured Paracoccaceae bacterium; assembly: GCA_947498645.1. Taxonomy (GTDB): domain Bacteria; phylum Pseudomonadota; class Alphaproteobacteria; order Rhodobacterales; family Rhodobacteraceae; genus Yoonia. Next base: position 171,487 of record CANMKS010000001.1, read on the forward strand.
GCGCATGCCGCTAGGATCAAATGTAATCACAACGTCCTTCCATTGATCATATTTGTCTGCTGGTAGTTCATATCCTCCCGACTGACAGCGCAAGATCGCGCGGCGTGCGGCCTCAAATGCAGTGTTGGTCGCAGATTGGTCACCGTCTGACGATATCAATCGCACATCGTTGCCCTGAACTTTGCCTTCGCGGTCCAGACTGAACCCAACTTCAACTGTAACACGGGCCGCGACAGAGCCAGGATCGACGTTCCAACAACGGTTCACGGAAATGCGGAAACTGTCGCGTTCTGCGCCGGTCATCGGTGGGCCCGCAGCAACCGCAGGAGCATCAGTTGCGCTCAGCGCCGCCTCCAGGGCCGCCGCTACATCATCCTCGCTGGTCTCAGGTTCGCTTGGCGCAGGCGCTTCTTCTGCAACGTCGCTTTCCTCCTGCTCCGGTTCTGGTTCCGGCTGCGGCACAGGACGGCTGGGTCGCGTGGATGGACGCACCGAGGTGCGCGGTGCCAAATCCTCAATCACGATCGCAGTCGTCGTCTCCTCGGGTGCCGTCGCATCCTGTTCCTCCTCAACCACATCCGGTTCCGCGCTGTCATCCGGCACAACTTCTTCGCGCACGATGTCATCGACATTGGCATCAGGCGGCGGCGGGGCCGTGATCTGCGACGCCACGGTCGGCGCTTGTGGCGGTGTTGCTTCCTCACTCACAGCGATATCCGGGGTCGGTGGCGGATCAGCGGGGGCCGATGGTTCTGGCGGCGGTTGATCATCCGCTTCCGTTACCAAAGGCTCTGGCGGTGGTGGCGGCGGCGTCTCCTCGACCGGCTGCTCTACCGGCTCTGGTGGTGGTGCTGTTTCGGTAGGCTCCTCCTCGGCAGGCGGAGGTGGTGGTGTTTCATCCACCTCGGGCGGCACCGGCGCCTCAGGATCAGCCGCGCCGGGGTCGGGCGTCGTACGAGCACGCATCTGTTCGAATTCTTCGCCAGAGATCACCGAGACATCCATCGTCTGAATCTGCAAGGGCTCGGCATCAAAACCCCAGCCGACGATCAGCCAGACAATCAGCCCCGTATGGCCAACAGCAGAGATGAAGGTGCCCGGCGTCGCCATGATCTATCCGTCAGCAGCGTCCGGCGCGGGGCCAGCAATATCGGTGACAAGGCCGATGTCAGAAAAACCACCGGCATTCAGCAAACCCATGATCTGGGCAACACGGTTCCAATCGTTGCGGCCATCGGCGCGCAGGAAAATCTTGTCGCTTGTGCGCTCTGCCGCGATGGCCTGCAAGCGGACGACAAGCGTATCTTCTGGCGTTTCGGTTTCCTGGATCATGACACGACCATCATTGGTGATTGTGACGGTCAGCGGTTCTTCTTCGTCCCCCGGCAAAGCGGTGGCAGAGGTTTCGGGCAATTCGACCGGCACGCCGACAACGGATAAGGGGGCAGCAACCATGAAGATAATCAGCAGAACCAGCATCACATCCACAAAAGGCGTGACGTTGATTTCTGACATCGGCTGCCCGCGGCGGGATCGGCGGCGGCGGCGTCTGCCCCCGTCATCGCCCGATTTCATCACTCCAGCACCCATGATCAGCTATCCAACTGGCGGCTGAGGATCGTGGCAAACTCATCGGCAAAGGCCTCATAGCCGCCAACGATCTGATCGGCATCAGCCGAAAACTTATTGTAGTAGATGACGGCGGGAATAGCGGCAAGAAGGCCCAAACCCGTCGCCAGCAACGCCTCGGCGATACCGGGTGCGACAACGGCAAGGTTGGTGGTCTGGGCTTCGGCAATCTCGATAAACGCATTCATGATGCCCCAAACGGTGCCAAAAAGACCCACAAACGGGGCCGTCGACCCCACGGTTGCCAAAACAGGCAAACCCTTTTGCAAGCGCGAGCCTTCCTTGGCAATCGCCACATCCATGGACCGATCAATCCGGGCGGTGGCACCTGCGATTAAACCACCGTCCTGCCTGTGTGATCTGCGCCATTCGGTCATACCGGCGGCAAATATCTTTTCCGACTGACCATCCGGATCAGCGCCGATCTGATCAAAAAGCGCGTCCAACGGCTCGCCCGACCAGAAAGACCGGTCAAAGACATCCGCCTCGGCGCGGGCCCGGCGGTATTGCATGGTCTTGTCGATAATCACGGCCCAGCACCAGATAGAGGCTGCAATCAGCATGATCATCACGATTTTAACGGTAATTGTGGCGCGCGCGAATAGCGCCCACATGGTGAATTCCTGTGCTACTTCCATATGCCTGCTCTGACTGTTGGCCCTATTGTGGGCTCTGATTATGGGCAAACCTACCGCATTGGCGCGGGGAAATCCAACCAATCCCGCATCACATCTGCGAAAACGTCAGGTTTTTATGGTGTCAGGTGGCGGATTGCCGCTGGCAGACGGGCAGGTGCGCCCTTGGTGGTCATGCAAATGATGGTCACAATCGCTGAAAACAACAGCAAATCGCCGCGTTTCACATCCTGTCTGACGACTAGCCGGGCACCTGATCCGGGCTGCATCGCCGTCTCAACCAACAGTTCATCATCGTATTGCGCAGGCGCATGATAGTCAGCCTCAACCCGGCGCACCGCAAAGACATGCCCATCAGCCTTCATCTGCTTTTGGTCGACGCCCAGGTCACGCACCCACTCACTGCGTGCGCGTTCAATGAATTTGAGGTAATTGGCATAATAGACAATGCCCGCCAAATCAGTGTCTTCATAATAGACGCGTATGGGAAAGATGTGGGTCACGACGGTGGTGTCATCCTTGCCGCCAAACGCAGGGCATGGCTGGCATCCTGGGCCGCGGCGGGCATCACCGGATCATAGGCAGCACGGACCACATCGGCGATCTCAGGGCGTAACACGGTATTCCCTTCGATCATCGCTAAGGGCGGTTTTTCATCAAAGGCTGTATCCGACCACAAAAGGATCGTCTGCACGGCCTGAGACAGCGCCAGCGTATCCGCCGCCACCTGCGCCATATGTGCGTCCAACCGCAAAAACACGAAGGCAGCACGGATCGCACCGGCCTCATCAAAACGGAAAATGCGGTACTGGTTGGCATCCGCCTTTTGCAGTTTGGTCACCAGCGTTCCCAAATCAGGCACCAGTTGATCCAGATGTGACACCTCGGGCAATTCCGCCCAGTCCCGGCAAAAGAAAGTCATAAGGTTTGCACCCAGTTCAGGGTCGGTTTCAGCCATCTGATGGTTGGCCAACGTCACGATTGCCTCAATAGCACCTTTGAACACGGCCAGCGTCGCATCATCCACGCCAAAGACGACCGGCACAATTGGACGGCCCCAACGGGCAAAGACATAAGCCCCATCAGCTCTGGTAAACAGGTTTGCGACATCCGCCATTATCTTGCCCTTCAAACTCCCGCCGGAGGCTCCTAACGGATCATCCAAACAAATCCGTCTGCGACTTTGGCGCATCCAACCCCATATGCGCCCAGGCCGCCTGCGCCAACATGCGCCCACGTGGCGTGCGCTGGATCAGGCCCTTTTGCAGCAGGTATGGCTCAATCACATCTTCCAGACTGTCGCGACTTTCCGACAGTGCGGCCGAGAGTGTTTCAACACCAACCGGCCCACCACCATAGCTTTCCGCGATCAGACGCAGATAGCGACGGTCGGCATTATCAAGACCCAGATGATCCACGCCAAGCCGTGTCAACGCGAGGTCCGCGATCGTCTGCGTCACGGTCCCATCACCTTCCACAATCGCGAAGTCGACCACCCGGCGCAGCAAGCGGCCCGCGATGCGCGGCGTGCCACGGGCACGGCGCGCAATCTCGCGCGCGCCCTCGTCAGATGCCGGCGCACCCATCAGGCGCGCACCACGCGTGACAATCTGATGCAACTCATCTTCCGAATAAAACTCCAGCCGCGTTGGTATCCCGAAACGATCACGCAGCGGCGTCGTCAGCAATCCCATGCGCGTCGTTGCCCCAACAAGGGTAAACGGCTGCAACTCAATCCGCACGGTGCGGGCCGCCGGGCCTTCGCCAATCACCAAATCCAGCTCGAAATCCTCTAGCGCGGGATAAAGCACCTCTTCCACGGCAGGGTTGAGCCGGTGAATTTCATCAATGAACAGCACATCACGCGCTTCGAGATTGGTCAGGATCGCCGCCAGATCACCCGCCTTGGCCAGAACCGGACCAGAAGTCATGCGGAAATTGACGCCCAGTTCGCGGGCCATGATCTGCGCCAAAGTGGTCTTGCCCAAACCGGGCGGGCCGTGAAACAGCGTATGATCCATCGCCTCGCCACGACGGCGGGCACTTTCGATAAACACCGACAGGTTCGCGCGCGCGGCCTTCTGACCGACAAACGCATCCAAGGTCTGTGGGCGCAGAGCGCGGTCAGCATCTTCTGGCTGCGGATCAGGGCGCAAGGTGGGATCAGGTTGGTCCATAGCCTACCCCTACCCCTTTGGCGCAAGCAGCTTCAAGGCGGCACGGATCAACGCGGATGTATCCACCTCTGGGGCCGCGCCAGCAGCTTCGGCAACCGCACTTGCAGCTTCACCCGGCGCGTAGCCAAGGTTGCCCAATGCTGAAAGAGCCTCGGCAGAGGCCGCATTTGTTTGCGGCGCAGCAGTCCGTTGCACCGGCGCGGAAGCCTCAACCTCAATGACCGCGTCACCCTGCGCTTGCGCAATCGCGCCACCCATCGCCATCACACCGGGCGCTTTGTCTTTCAATTCGATCGTGACGCGCTGTGCTGTTTTGGGGCCAACGCCCTTGGCCTTGGCAAGGGCGTTCCAGTCGCCCAAGGCAATCGCCCGGCTGACACCATCCGCACCCAAAGTGCCCAAGATCGCCATGGATGCCTTTGCACCGATGCCCTGCACCGACATCAGCAATCGGTGCCATTCCTTTTCCACCAGCGTTGTAAAACCAAAGAGTTGCAGATTGTCCTCCCGGACCAGCAGATCGGTAAACAACGCCACGGCCTCACCATTGCCTGGCAGACCGGCCATGACACGCTCCGAGACATAAACAACGTACCCCACACCACGCACATCGATCAGCACGTGATCCGCGCTGCGATACTCCAACCGGCCTGCAATTTTACCGATCATGCGCCAGCCTTTGCCAGCGCCTTGGTCAGGCTGCCCGCCGATTGCAGATGAAAGGCATGACAAATCGCGATGGCCAAGGCATCGGTGGCGTCAGGCCCAGCCAGTTGCACACCCGGCAATTGGACTTTCACCATATGGGCAACTTGCGTCTTGTCGGCATGGCCGACACCTACCACGGTCTTTTTGATAGCATTGGGCGCATACTCTCCCACAACCAACCCGGCCTGCGCAGGGACCAGCATCGCGATGCCCCGCGCCTGACCCAGCTTCAGGGTGCCTGCCCCATCTTTATTCACAAAGGTCTGCTCAACTGCCGCGGCATCGGGCGTATGTTGCTTCAGTACCGCGGAAAGCTGGGTGTGAAGTGATAAAAGACGACTGGCGAGGTCATCCCCCGCCGAGCAGCACACACCATTTGCAACATGCGAGATACGCGGTCCTGCGACCTCAATCACACCCCAGCCCATGTTGCGCAGGCCCGGATCAATCCCCAAAACGCGCATTGCTCGCCTCTTTTTCTTATTCTCTGCAACCGCACTAGCACAAAAGGCGAACAAAGACCAAGCCTGTTCAAAACCGTGGCAATTTGGACAGTTTGAAAGATGTGGATCAATTTCGCCTCTTTTCGGCTCAAAAGCGACACGGTTAACCTATTGTAAATTATGGCTTTATGTCATTTCCCGCACACAAATGAGGCATGCTGAAAACGCATATGACCCATGCCAAAATGGCACTGGTGCGGCGCAATCTTTCACACTACCTGCGGCCTATCGAACAAACGGCTGCGGTGCAGCCCCAACCTAAGGAACATGGCAATGGCCGCTTTTGACACATCCCGCCCCGCCCTCGGCCTCTCCGCAGGTCGCATCTCTGGCTTCTTCATCAACATGTTTGGCGCAGTTGCCGCATGGAACGACGCACGCGTTACACGCAACTCCCTGTCCAAGCTCAGCGCACGCGAGCTGGACGATATCGGTCTGTCACACGGTGACATTGATGCGGTTGCCACACGGACTATCCGCTAAAGCAAACGATCCCCACCAACAAAGAAAGGCCGCGCTAATTCAAGCGCGGCCTTTTCTTTTGAATTATCAGTAATTTACTGCGGCAAAATCGTCTGGATACCCTGAGCAACGAAAGTTGTCGCCACATCGGGCTGCATGATCCATGCGCCGGCTTGCTCCATCACAGTACCAGCCTTAAGCGCCGCAACACGGTCACCATAAGCCGCTTCGCCAAGGTACGCGAAAAGGAACCCTTTGAAGAGGAAACCCAGGAAGAGCACGACAATCAGCCCCTTCAGCGGGAACCGCGGGCGATACATCCGTGGGCGCGCAACGATCAGGCCGTCTGCATTGACGGTCTTCACGGCACCATTGGCCATTCTATCATGGCGGCGCACGATGCGCTTTAGTCGTTTGTCAAACGGAACGTTGGCTTGCACCTTGGATCCTCCAAAAAAATTCACACTTCACTAACTATGTCTCTAAGATCACTAATGTTTGGTAACCAAACAAGGTATTTCTGTTCGTTGCCGAAGGATCAGCCTGAAATAGGTGGCTTTTTGCCGAGTGTCAGTGTTGTCCAGTCAACAATAACTCGCTTTTGAACAAGATTGAACCCATTTTGTTGATAAACCTCGATCACATCATCGGCCTGTTCATTCAATATCCCAGAGAGAATCGCATAGCCATCAGGCCCCACATGGCGTCCCATATCTGGTGCCAGACCCACCAGCGGCGCCTTGAGAATATTCGCAAATACAAGGTCAAAAGGCCCACCATTGCTTAGTTCTGGTGCGCCAAAGCCTGACGCGACAACGCAACTCACGCGCTTGTCCAAACCGTTGCTGGCGACATTTGCAGCCGCGACTTCGACGGCGACCGGATCAATGTCGCTGGCCAAAACGAAATCTGGCAGAACTTTGGCAGCAGCCATGGCCAGAACAGCCGTACCGCATCCAATGTCCAAAATCTTGCCACCGGTAAACCCGCCGGCCAGCAGTGTGTCGAACGCCTCTAGGCATCCCTTGGTGGTGCCGTGATGCCCGGTGCCAAAGGCCATTGCCGCATCAATCAGCAGCGGCACGCAATCAGCGGGAACTTTGTCGGCGTCGTGACTGCCATAGACAAAGAACCTTCCGGCGCTCACCGGGGATAGTTCGCGCTGGACCTTGGACACCCAATCCTGTTCGGGAATCTCCGAGATCGTGAATGGCTTTGCATGAAACAGCGCGGACAGCACGGCCAAGGCCCCGGCGTCCGGGCGATCGGTGAAATAGGCTCCCACTTCCCAAAGCCCTGAGCCGTCCTCGATTTCAAAAACACCGACGCCCGTGGGTTCCGGCGTCAGGTCTTCCAAGGCATCTGCCAGCAGATAGGCCGCGTCCTCGCCTGTCATCGTTGTCAGTGCGCTATAGGTGATCATGGCAAGGCCCTTTCGCCGGTTTGGCTTCGGTTAGGCCTTGGCACGCAAACCGTCAAGCAGATCAGTCCGCGCCCTGATCAGCGCGACCACCTCTTTTGCCCATTCGGCGTAAACCTCTGGGCCCGGGTGAAAGCCGTCTTCGGCCATGTTGTGGGGGCCCAGCCCCAGGTCAATACGGACGGTCGCGCAGTTTGGCAGCGATGTGACAAGCGCGCGTAAGCGGCGGTCAAAACGCGCCGCCTGCCGCCCCAGGACCCAACGAACCGGATGGGGCAATAGTGGGAACTGATCGACCGGGGGCAAACCAGACACGATGACAAAAGGGGCACCAAACCGTGCTTGCAGACCCGCAATCAATGCGGATTGACCGCGCAGAAACTTGTGTAAGGACACCAGCTTGGTCACATCATTGACGCCCAGCGCTGTGACAACCACGTCAAAAGCACCGTCCGGCATTTCATCCAACCATCCAACAACATCCCACGTCCGTGCGCCAGATTTGGCCAGCAGTTCAAAGGACACAGCGCAATCTGGTGCAAGACGCTGGGCGATCTGTCCGACTAACGCCTCGTCCAGCGTTTCTGTCCCGATCCCCAGCGCCGAGGAATCTCCGATCACCAACAACCGCAGCGGCGGCCCCGCCCCGATGGTCCCGCTGCGGTCACCTGCGGGATCAGGAAGCGTGATGACATTCCTGCGCAGGTATGCGGCCTGTGCCAACAGCACAGGCATCAGCAGAGCCCTGATCAAGAGCTCAAGTGCATGTTTACGTGTCAGACGCCCACGCCAATCGGGCAGGTGACACCCGTGCCACCAATCCCGCAATAGCCTGCCGGGTTCTTGGACAGATACTGCTGGTGATAATCCTCAGCGAAATAGAACGTCGGCGCATCGATGATCTCTGTGGTGATCATACCGTATCCGGCCTCTGACAAACGCGGCGCAAAAGCAGCCTTGGCTGCCTCTGCTGCGGTCTTTTGTGCAGCAGAATAGGTATAGATGCCCGACCGGTACTGCGTGCCTGCGTCATTGCCCTGCCGCATACCTTGGGTTGGGTCATGCCCTTCCCAGAATACCTGCAACAGCTGATCATAAGAAATCACTGCCGGGTCATAGATGACGCGGACGACCTCATTGTGGCCTGTCTTGCCAGTGCAAACCTCTTCATAGGTCGGATTCGGCGTATGGCCGCCCGCATAGCCAACCATTGTCGATTGCACACCATCCAGCTTCCAGAACATCCGTTCAACACCCCAGAAACACCCCATACCAAACATGGCCTCTTCCATGCCCGCAGGCACATCGCCGGTCAGGGCATTGCCAAAGACGTGGTGGGTGTCAGCGGTCGGGATCGCATCCGGACGCCCAGGCAAGGCAGCGTCCTGTGTCACCATTTCGGATTTCGCGCGGTTCATGAAAAACATCTGTATGCCTCCTATCAGAGCTTTCCCTGATATAGCATTGCCGCCCGCGTTTACTACTCCGCAGCGGCCAATAACCGGCGCTGGAACACGGTCTCGTGACCGGGGGCGGGATGGCGTGGGATCAGAAGCGAGAGCAACAACGAGACAATGGCCATGGCAGCGGCCATCAGAAACACCAATCCGGGCGATTGCAGCCACACATATCCCAACAACGCAGGCAGAAAGACTGCCGCAATATGGTTGATGGTAAAGGCCACTGCGGCGGTGGGCGCGATATCCTGCGGATCAGCGATTTTCTGAAAGTAGGTTTTGATCGCCAGAGCAAGGCTGAAGAACAGATGATTCACGACATAAAGCGCCGTGGCCAACACAACGCCCCAGCCGAAATAATAAATTCCGCCGTACGCAAGAAACACCAGACACAGGCCGACATACTCAAAGATCAGCGCCTTACGTTCACCAAAGAACTGCACCAGACCACCCAGCAACGGGGCTGCGAACATGTTGATCAACAGGGTGATCATGAACAGCTTGGTGATGTCATCCACGTCAAAGCCAAACAGCTCCACCATCATGAAGCCGGCAAAGACGACGAATATCTGACGGCGCGCGCCGGACATGAACTGCAAGGCATAATACAGCCAATACCGTTTGCGCAGGATCATCTTCTTGATCTGCGGATGCGGTGTTTCGAACTGCGGATAGACAAACAAGCAGATCGCAGCGACCACCGCCGTAAACCCACCCGAGAGCCAGTAAACAATGCTAAAGGTCAGATTGAAACGGTCCCAGCTGGCCACGATCAGCAGATAGACAACAAGCGTCGCCGCAGAGCCTGCCGACAAGATCCACCCCAGTGTTTGCGGTGCCTTCTTCTTGTCGATCCACTGCAATTGCAGGGATTGGTTGACCGTTTCGTAATAGTGAAACCCGATCGACGACAGCATCGTGACCACCAGAATACCACCCATCTGGGGGAATTGCGCGGTCACAGCCGTCGCGGCCCCCAGCATGATCAAGGCGACAAGACCCAATATCTGCTCACGGATGAACATGATCAGCGCGATGACCCCGATGGCAAAGAAACCAGGGATTTCGCGCACCGTATGTAGCCAGCCAATATCCGACCCGTCAAAGTCTGCAACTTCGATCACAAAGTTATTGAGCAGGGCCGACCAAGTCGCAAAGGCAATCGGCATGGCCATCGACATCACAAACAGCAGTGATGTCGGGCGACGCCACAGCGGCAACGCATGCGCATCTTCGAGGCGGACAATCTTCATGCCCTTGGCTTACTGCGATTTCACCCCAATGGCGAGGGCAGGTGCGACATTATCCGCCCAGAATCCCATCAAGATTTGAGATGATACTGATCAACAAAAGTGCGCCACAGATGATCACCGCCAACCAGAAGACATATTGCATGATGATGGCGCCGGTCCCAAAACCGATGGCAAAAAGGCCCAAAGTGCGCTGTTCCTGGCGAAACAGGCTGACTGCACCCAGAATTGCGGCCAGCCCGCCAAGGACAGAGCCCACAACCGTCATGATCTGCGTGATGCTGAAGTCGTTCTGTGGCGCCGCCGCAGGTGCCTCTTCGCCACTGATCGCGCGTTTGGCAGAATCGCGGATTTCCGCTGCAATCTCGCCAATCGAGGTGGCCGCACTTTGTTTTGGCGGGTCCATGATGGCCGAGACCTGTATAGCCACAAGCGTGAGGGCAATCAGACCGAGGATGAACCCGATCAACCCAAATGTCGGGCGGTGCGTCTGCGCTGTCGAGCTCATAGCCAAGTCATCCTGATACTGTATCGCTAAGTTGCGCCCACAATACCGGTGATGGCCGACATAGCTACCCCACGCGGTGCAATTGTCCGATGTGACGCCCTTAGGCCAGCGCCTGCACGGTCTGATCGATCATGCCAAAGATGCTTTGACCCGTCTCATCCTCCATCCATATCTGGACGCGGTCACCCGGCTGCATGAAGGGCGTCCGGGGCGCGCCTTGCTGGATCGTCTCAATCATACGCTGCTCGGCGATGCAGGCGTACCCTGCCCCTCCTGCGGCCACGGTTTTGCCCGGACCACCATCCAGCTTGTTGGACACAGTGCCAGAACCGACAATAGTACCCGCTGCCAGATTGCGGGTTTTGGCGGCATGGGCGATCAATGTGCCGAAATCAAAGGTCACATCCTGCCCGCTTTGCAAACGGCCAAATGGCGCGCCGTTCAAATCAACCCGCAGGGTGCCGTGTAATCTGCCATCCCGCCAACCGGGCAAGTCATCGGGTGTCACCGCAACAGGTGAGAAAGCGCAGGAAGGTTTGGACTGCACAAAGCCAAACCCTTTGCCCAGTTCAGCGGGGATCAGATTGCGTAGTGAGACGTCATTGCACAGCATCACAAAACGGATCGCCGTCAATGCTTCTTCCCGATCGGCACCCATGCGGACGGGACCAGTGATCACTGCAACCTCACCCTCAAAATCAATACCCCATTCCGGGTCGCCGACAATCGGATCTGTTGGTGCCAGAAAGCTGTCCGATCCCCCCTGATACATCAGCGGATCTGTCCAGAAACTCTGCGGCATCTGCGCGCCACGGGCCTGCCGGACCAACTCGACATGGTTGACGTAGGCCGAGCCGTCCAGAAACTGATAGGCGCGCGGCAGTGGCGACAGGCATCGCTCAGCCAGAAATGGCCCATAGACATCTGGCTTCCCGGTCACTCCGCCATCCAGATAACCCTGCAATGAGGCCGGGCCGGCAGGCCACATCTGTGTCAAATCACCTGACAGGCAGACCATCTCGCCGTCTGGTGAACCAGAGGCCAAAGTCGCAACTTTCAATGCACCACTCCTGTAGTTATTGGCCCCGAATTGCTCGGCGCTTGCGCCATGCAATCACTTCTTGCCGGGCGTTCCATCAAACTTCTTCTCCAGATCAACCCAGCAATCGATGTAGTCATCCTGCAAGGGCGCCTCTTTCCCTGCAAAAGCGGTCAGATGCTGCGGGAACCGGGTTTCGAACATGAAGGACATCGTGTTGTCCAGCTTCTCGGCCTTCAGCGCCGCATTGCTCGCCCCTTCAAAGGCATTCTTATCCGGCCCATGCGGCAACATCATATTGTGCAGTGACATGCCCCCCGGAACAAATCCTTTCGGCTTTGCATCATACTGGCCATAAATATTGCCCATCAGTTCGGACATGATGTTCTTGTGATACCACGGCGGGCGAAACGTATCCTCGGCCACCATCCAGCGTTCGCGGAACAGGACAAAGTCGATGTTCGCAGTCCCCGGTTGACCGGATGGTGCAGTCAACACAGTGAAGATCGAAGGATCGGGGTGATCAAACAGGATCGCACCCACCGGGCAATAGGTGCTCAGATCGTATTTCATCGGGGCATAGTTGCCATGCCACGCCACCACATCGAGCGGGCTGTGCCCGATATCGGTGCGATGAAACTGGCCGCACCATTTGATCGTGACGGTCGACGGCACTTCACGGTCCTCATAGGCAGCCACAGGCGCTTTGAAATCGCGGGGATTGGCCATGCAATTCGCGCCAATCGGCCCCCGGCCAGGCAGTTCAAATTTTTGCCCGTAGTTTTCGCAAACAAATCCACGCGCAGGCCCTTCCAGCACCTCTACGCGGTAGACCAGCCCCCGCGGAATGATCGCAATCTCTTGCGGGGCAAGATCAATGATCCCCAATTCCGTGGCAAAGCGCAGCCGCCCTTCCTGCGGGACGACCAGCAATTCGCTATCAGCCGAGAAGAAATAGTCATCCACCATGCTTGTCGTTACCAGGTAGATGTGACTGGCCATGCCCACCTGCGTATTCACATCGCCAGCAGTGGTCATGGTGCGCATACCTGTCAGCCAAGTGACCGGGTCGTCGCTTTGTGGCAGCGGATCCCAGCGATACTGGCCAAGGCTTGTGACGTCTTCGACCACATGCGGTGCTGACTTCCAGTAGGGTAGGTCGATCTTTGCATAGTGATGAGAATGCTTGACCGACGGTCGGATGCGATAACACCATGTGCGTTCTGGCCTCTCGTGGGTGAAGGCCGTGCCCGACAATTGTTCACCATAAAGACCATAGTTGCACTTCTGCGGACTGTTCATGCCCTGCGGCAAGGCGCCCGGCAGTGCTTCGGTTTCAAAGTCATTGCCAAATCCGGGCATGTATCCGGCATTTGGGCCGGGTAATGACGGCGCTTGTACCATGCGGTCTGGACCGGTGTGAGTATTCATCGCTTTATCCTCCGTTGCAGATCGCATATTAGTTACTTTTGTAACTAACAAGAGGCGGAACTGGCGATGGCACAGGAATTTGAGTTGCAGAACTTCCTCCCCTACATGCTGAACCAGGCGGCAGAGGCATCGGGGCTGGCGTTTCAGAAACACTACAAGGACCGTTACGGAATGCTGCGCACCGAATGGCGGGTGCTGTTTCATCTGGGGCGCTACGGCGGGCTGACTGCAACGGAAATTGGCGCACAGGCACGTGTCCACAAGACCAAAATCAGCCGGGCCGTCGCAGCGCTTGAGGCGAAACGCTTTCTGACCCGCACCGAACAAGCATGCGACCGACGCAGTGAAATCCTGGCGCTGACGCCCGCAGGACAGGCAGCCTTCGTGGAAATCTGCAACGCCGCACAACGATTTGACGACCGGATTGCGGGGCGGTTCACTGCGCATGAGGTCGCGGTGCTGCGCAAGTGTCTGGCGCAGATCGCAGGGCGTGACGCGCCACGCGAAAATTCACCCATCTAATTGCGCCAAAGACTGTTGACTCACGTAAATGTGGTCCTTACCTACGCTGCGTTATCACTCGCACCCGGTGAGTGCTAACGTGGGAGAAACTCGAACTGGAGAAGTTCTGAAATGGCATTTACACCACTTCACGACCGTGTACTGGTCCGTCGCCTTGAAGGTGACGAAAAGACAGCAGGCGGCTTGATCATTCCTGACAACGCCAAAGAAAAGCCAGCCGAAGGCGAAGTCGTCAGTGTTGGCGAAGGTGCCCGCAAAGACAGCGGTGAGCTGATCGCGATGTCCGTTAAGGCAGGCGACAAGGTTTTGTTCGGCAAATGGTCCGGCACAGAGGTCAAGATCGACGGCGAAGACCTGTTGATCATGAAGGAAAGCGACATCCTCGGCACACTGTAAGCCGATCAAATCGCCCCTACTACTTATCTAATTCAAGGAGCACATGAAAATGGCTGCTAAGGACGTCAAATTCGACACAGATGCACGCAACCGCATGCTGACAGGTGTCAACACCCTCGCCAACGCGGTGAAGGTTACTCTGGGCCCCAAGGGCCGCAACGTGGTTCTGGACAAATCGTTCGGCGCACCGCGCATCACCAAAGATGGTGTATCTGTTGCCAAAGAGATCGAACTTGAAGACAAGTTCGAAAACATGGGCGCGCAGATGGTCAAAGAAGTGGCCAGCCGCACCAACGACGAAGCCGGTGACGGTACAACAACAGCAACAGTTCTGGCTCAGGCCATCGTGCGTGAAGGCATGAAATCTGTTGCTGCTGGCATGAACCCAATGGACCTCAAGCGCGGTATCGATCTTGCAACAACCAAGGTTGTTGAAGCGATCAAAGCAGCGTCACGTCCCGTGTCCGACAGCGACGAAGTAGCTCAGGTCGGTACAATCTCTGCAAACGGCGAAGAAGAAATCGGCCGTCAGATCGCAGACGCGATGCAGAAGGTTGGCAACGAAGGCGTCATCACTGTTGAAGAAAACAAAGGTCTGGAAACAGAAACAGACGTTGTTGAAGGCATGCAGTTCGACCGCGGTTACCTGTCCCCTTACTTTGTCACCAACCCTGACAAAATGACAACAGAGCTGGAAGATGCGATCATCCTGCTGCACGAAAAGAAACTCTCTTCGTTGCAGCCAATGGTTCCACTGCTGGAATCTGTGATCCAGTCCGGCAAGCCACTTCTGATCATCGCAGAAGACGTTGAAGGCGAAGCACTGGCCACACTCGTTGTGAACAAGCTGCGTGGCGGTCTGAAAATCGCTGCTGTGAAGGCACCAGGTTTTGGTGACCGTCGCAAAGCAATGCTGCAGGACATCGCGATCCTGACAGGTGGTCAGGTGATCTCTGACGACCTTGGCATGAAGCTGGAAAGCGTCACTATCGACATGCTGGGTTCTGCCAAGCGCGTTGCCATCACCAAAGACGAAACAACAATCGTTGACGGTGCAGGCGACAAGGCCGAGATCGAAGCACGCGTATCCCAGATCCGTGGCCAGATCGAAGAAACAACATCCGATTACGACCGTGAAAAACTGCAAGAGCGCGTGGCCAAGCTGGCTGGCGGTGTTGCTGTTATCCGCGTCGGCGGCATGTCCGAAGTGGAAGTCAAAGAGCGCAAGGACCGCGTTGACGATGCATTGAACGCGACACGTGCCGCTGTTCAAGAAGGTATTGTTGTTGGTGGCGGTGTTGCACTGGTTCAGGCTGGCAAAACACTTGAAGGTCTGACAGGTGCGAACTCCGATCAGGACGTTGGTATCTCCATCATCCGCAAGGCTCTTGAAGCACCACTGCGTCAGATCGCAGAAAACTCCGGTGTTGACGGTTCGGTTGTTGCGGGCAAGATCCGCGAAAGCGGCGACAAAGCCTTCGGCTTTAACGCACAGACAGAAGAATATGGTGACATGTTCAAGTTCGGCGTTATCGACCCGGCCAAAGTTGTGCGGACAGCCCTGCAGGACGCAGCTTCTGTTGCCGGCCTCTTGATCACAACCGAAGCCATGGTTGCTGACAAGCCTTCAAAAGAAGGTGCTGGCGGTGCTGGCGGCGGCATGCCCGACATGGGCGGCATGGGCGGCATGATGTAAAACGCGGTTTGGGCAAAGCCCAAACGTGTTTGGCATGTAGCCATAAAGAAATGCGAAGGGCGGTCCTGAAAGGGACCGCCCTTTCCGCATCCCGTAGGATGGGTGAAACCCACGCATCTACGATCACATCATTGGCACGTGGGTTTCACCCACCCTACCGATCCTCGCGTTTGATCTCATACGTCAAACAAGCCACATCATAATGCGTCTGAATACCAATGTAAGTCATCCCCAACCGTTCCATGACACGCGCTGACGCCTTGTTCTCAAGCTCCGTCACAGCCATCAGGCGGCTTTCACCTATTACATCAAAGCCATAATCCATCGCGGCTCGCCCCGCTTCGGTCGCATAGCCTTTTCCATGCCAGGATGGGCGCAAGCGCCAGCCAATCTCTAGCGGGTTCGCTTCCGCATGACCCAGGTGTTGCAGGCAGGCGGCACCAATCAATGCGTCGGTCTCCCGTTCAATGACGGACCACCACCCGAAGCCATATTGCGCCCATTTCGCCTGCTGCCGAGTGATATTCGCGGCAACCTCGTCACGGGTTTGCGGGGGCCCGAGATAGTGCATCACCTTTGGGTCTGAATTCATCGCAAACAGATCATCAAGATGTGCGGACGCAAACGGCACCAGCCTCAAGCGCTCTGTGATGACTGTTGTACCTGATGGTGTCATGTCATGCTCCTTTGCGTATTGGGCCAAGGTAGGACACGCGATACCGACCGCAAACCCCTCTTTCCATTCGCGGCAATCCAGTATCAAATCCGCGCAAACAACAAGGGGAAAAGAGATGCAAAAGACAGGCGTTATTGGTCTTGGCCGTATGGGCAGCGCCATCGCCCAGCGCCTGCAATCGCAAGGCAAAGCTGTCACCAGTTGGACCCGCAGCGGACGTGCCGTGGATGGCGTCCCTATTGCGCCTGAGTTGGCCACTGTCGTTGCCCAATGCGATATCCTTGTTCTCAGCCTTTATGACGGCGCCGCCGTGACCGATGTGCTTGAGCAATTGCTGGCGCTCGATCTTAGTGGCAAGCTGATCATCGATACCAGCACGGTACTTCCCACCGTCCTGACCGACCGCATTGACCGCATAACCGCCCTTGGCGCAACTGCGGTCGATGCACCCATCTCGGGCGGACCGGAAATGGTGGCGTCGGGCAGTTGCGGTATCTTTATTGGCGGTGATGATACTGCCGCACAGATGGCCCAGGACATACTGACCACGCTTTCGGATCGCATCTTCCACGTTGGGCCACTCGGTGCCGGGTTGGTAATGAAGACGATCAACAACGCGATGCTGCAATGCTACATGCAAGGGCTGGAGGAGCTTTTGCCACTGGCCAAGCGGGCGGGGCTACCGCTGGAAACGGCAATCACCATTCTTAGCGGCGGACCGGCCGGCATGCCCATGGTCCGGGATCGTATCCCCAAGATACTGGGCACCGATGAAAGCGTTGGGTTCCCGTTGACAGCGATCCTCAAGGACAACGGCATCTTTCAAGGCGTTCTTGCCGCTTATGACCTCCAATCACCGCTTTTGCAGATGTCCAGAGCACATCAGGAAGCCGCCATTGCCGAAGGGTTGGGAGATGCGGACCCCGCAAAATTGATTGCGGCATTCTATGCGCGGGGATAAGGCGCAGCGCATGACGTCAATGCGGATTTTTGTGCTGACTTGTGTGATCATGTGTGCTTTCGCGGCCAATTCATTGCTCAACCGCTTGGGCGTTGCGGTGCAGGGCATGGACCCGATGGACTTTGCCACCGTGCGCACTGCCGCCGGGGCGGCGATGCTCTGGCTACTTGCCCTTCTGCGACAGGCACCCACGCCCAGCCTGACAGGACTGCGGCGCGGTGCAGGGGCATTGGCACTTGCTACCTATATGATTGGCTTCTCCTGGGCTTATATCACGCTGGATGCAGGGCTAGGCGCACTGATCCTGTTTGGTGTCTTGCAAATCGTCGTCTTCGCATGGGCGGTCGTCGAAGGCGGCAAAATCCCTGCGCTGCGCTGGATCGGCGCGGCAATTGCGCTGACGGGGCTTTGCGTGCTGCTCTGGCCATCGGGTGCTACCGCATTGCCCTTGGGCGGAGCACTTGCCATGACCATCGCCGGGACTGCCTGGGCCACTTATACGCTGCTTGGCCGGGGCGAACCTGATCCGCTGGGCGCCACCGCCAGCAACTTTCTGCTGTGTCTGCCCTTGGTCGCCATTGTCATGCTGGCAACCGGGGTTGGGCCAATGCCGCTTGCCGGGATCATCACCGCTATCATTGCGGGCGCCATCACATCAGGGCTAGGTTACGCGCTTTGGTATCGTGTCCTGCCCGCCCTGCCGACCACTGTGGCAGGCATTGCCCAACTGAGCGTACCCGTCATCGCCGTTGCGGCCGGGATCGCGTTTCTGGGCGAAAGCCTGAGCTTGCGCCTCTTCATTGCAGGCACACTTGTTCTGGGTGGGATCGCTGTTTCCCTCACTGCGCGACGTTAGGTTTCTTACCTCCGGCCCTTCCGTCGGCGCAGCGCCGTGCTAAATGTATTTGATGAAACGTTTGATCGTATCAATTTTTGGGATTTTCATGGCCACAACCGCAGCAGCGCAGGAATGCGTGGTCATGCTTCATGGCCTCGCACGGACCGAGATTTCCTTTGCCCCCATGCAACTGGTGCTCGAAGACGCAGGCTATCAGGTTATCAACCGCGGCTATCCGTCCACGACTGCGCCGATCCAGACTCTGGTCGAGGAGCATGTGGCCGAAGATGTTGCCGCCTGCGGTGACAAACGCGTGCATTTCGTGACCCATTCGATGGGCGGCATCCTCGTGCGTGCGTGGCTCACCAATAACCGCCCCGAAAAAATGGGCCGCGTTGTCATGCTTGGGCCGCCAAATGCCGGATCAGAGCTGGTAGACATCTTTGGCGATTTCGAACCATTTCAATGGGTCAACGGCCCTGCCGGTCTGCAACTTGGCACCGAAGAGAGTAGCCTACCCAACCAGTTGGAGCTTTTGCCCTATGAAATCGGGATCATCGCAGGGGATCGCTCGCTTAACCCTGTCTACTCTGCCCTGATCGACGGGCCGGACGACGGCAAAGTATCTGTTGCCTCAACCCGGCTGGAGGGTATGCAGGATCATATCGTGCTGCCCGTCACCCACACTTTCATGATGAACAACCCGCTTGTGATGGAAGAAGTGCTGCTGTTTCTGCGAGAGGGCCGCTTTAACCACAACCTCAGCTTGATGGATGTTATCTTCGACGACGGCTAGGCCTTGATTACGCGGTTCACGTGACCCATTTTGCGGCCCGGTTTTACCTCTGCCTTACCATATAGATGGATCGCCGCATCAATCTTGGCCAGTTCCGGCACCCGGTCCATATCATCGCCGATCAGGTTCTCCATTACCACATCTGCATGGCGTGACCCGTCACCCAACGGCCAACCTGCAACCGCTCGTATATGCTGTTCAAACTGGCAAATCGTGCAGCCATTCTGCGTCCAATGGCCAGAGTTATGCACCCGCGGGGCAATCTCATTCACGATCAGACACTGGGGTGTCACAAACAGCTCAACTCCCATGACGCCTACATAGTCGAGGGCGTTTAGAATACGTGCGGCAATCAACACTGCGTCGGTTCGCTGGCTGGGCGACAGTTTGGCAGGTACGGTGGTGGTTCGCAAAATCCCCGCATCGTGCACATTCTCGCCGGGATCATAGCAGGACACCGCCCCATCAGGCCCACGAGCGCCAATGACAGACACCTCGTGGCTGAAATTCACAAACCCTTCGAGGATCGCAGGCGCACCGGCCATATCGGCCAGAGCAGCCGCCGCATCATCCGGCGACATGATCCGCGCCTGCCCTTTGCCGTCATAGCCCAAGCGGCGGGTTTTCAAGATCGCGGGTGTGCCGATGCTGGCAATCGCAGCCTCCAGATCAGCCGCATTTGCCACGTCGGCAAACGGCGCAGTCTGAAGCCCAAGCTCTTGCAGGAACGTCTTTTCGGTCAGCCGGTCCTGACTGGTCGCGAGGGCCTGTCGCCCAGGATGGATCGGGGCGAGCGTTTCAAGCAAATCAAGGGCCGAGGTGGGGATGTTTTCAAATTCATAGGTGATAACATCAACGGCAGTGCCAAAGGCTGTCAGAGCGGCCTCATCGTCATAGCTGGCGGTTGTCACCTGATGGGCAACATCACCCGCAGGCGCACCCGCGCCCGGTTCGAAAATATGAGTTTTCAGACCCAGACGCGCGGCTGCAACAGACAACATGCGGCCTAGTTGCCCCCCGCCCAAAATCCCAACGGTTGCGCCCACCGGCAGCGGTTTAATCATCAGAAGGCTCATCAGGAATAGAGGCGCTGAGATCAGCACGCCATTGGTCCAAACGGGCGGCCAAATCCGCATCCTGCAACGCCAGAATACCCGCAGCCATCAATCCGCCGTTCTTGGCACCTGCAGCACCAATTGCCATGGTGGCCACCGGATAACCGCGCGGCATCTGCAAAATGGAATACAGGCTATCAACGCCGGACAGCGCATTGGTCTGCACAGGAATGCCAACCACTGGCACGCGGGTCTTTGACGCCATCATGCCCGGCAAATGCGCCGCGCCACCCGCGCCGGCGATAATCACTTGCAATCCACGGTCCACCGCCGTCTTGCCATAGTCCCATAAGCGATCCGGCGTACGATGGGCTGACACGATCTTGGTCTCATAGGCCACGCCCAATTCATCAAGGACGTCCGCCGCCTCGCGCATGGTGGACCAATCAGATTGGCTCCCCATGATAATGCCGACTTGAGGTTTGGTCATATGCCTGTCCCACGTTGAAAAGGAAGCGGCACTATAGCCATGGCAAGCAGCACTGCAACGCCTGTCAGGCGATAATGTCGGGCAAGATGCGATCTTCAAGCTGGGTGATCTGATCTTTGAGGAAAAGCTTTTGCTTTTTCAGCCTCTTGAGCGTCAGCATATCCGCGGCACCACGCTCGTGAAGGGCGGCGATCGCATCATCCAGGTCACGGTGCTCGTGACGCAGCACTTCCAGCTTTACCCGGAGCACTTCGGTCTGTTCCATCTTGGCAGTTGTGTTCATCGCGGGGCTGCTCGATTGCTGTCGGTTGGGTACACTGTAGCGCGGCTCATACCGCATTTGCTACGACTTCCTCTTGATCATATAGGGCGCACGCCCCATATTTTCATCAAAGGCTGCCGCTCACGGGGCCTGAAACCTGACAGTCGCTTAAAAAGGGCATGTCTTATGACAAAACTTGCTTTGGGAACGCACCCGTTCCTTTTGGGATTTGAACAGCTGGAACGGCTGGTTGAACGGACCGCGAAAAGCGGGAACGAAGGCTACCCACCTTACAACATCGAACAAACCTCTGAAAATTCATATCGTATCACGCTGGCCGTCGCAGGCTTTGCCGACGCTGATCTGGCGATCACCGTAGAGGACAGCGCACTGGTGATACGTGGACGGCAATCCGACGATAGCGAAGGCCGTGTCTTTTTGCACAGGGGCATCGCGGCCCGTCAGTTCCAACGGTCATTTGTTCTGGCTGACGGTGTCGACGTGGGCGAGGCTGTGATGGAAAACGGGTTACTGCATGTTGATCTGACCCGGGCCGAGCCTGAACGGATCGTACAAACCATCAACATCAAGAAAGGGTAAGACATGGATACGAAATTTGATCTTGAAAAGATTGGCGCAGATGTCGTTTATGTCAAACCCATTCTGGCCTCGGAATTGCCTGCTGACGTGCAGGAGCAGGTTGGTGATCTGGAGGAACTTTTTGCGGTTCACAATGCGTCAGGCGAGCAGTTGGCCCTGGTGGCCGATCGCAAATTGGCATTCCATCTGGCACGTGAAAACAACATGCAGCCGGTGACCGTTCACTAAAGCCAAACGCCGTATTTGTCTTGCATGTAGCGGACGCAGGCGTGATTTGCAGCCTCTCGGCCACTACCGTCAATCACAGCATCATAAAGCGCGTCAACATGGGTATGATCGGCATACGGGGCGACACGGTAGCCCCTTGTCGACCAGATAGGAATTCCCTTGCGCGCCATTTGGCCCGACAACCAGTAGTCGTCAACACTCCAAAGAACAGACGGAATATCAAAGTCCGAATTGTCAAAGAACTCCGGCCTCACCAGAACGGCACCGCAGCCTTCGGCAATCTCGGCATATCCTGCCCTGCTCATCGTGCGATTGCGCGGCGGTTTCCTTTCAGTCACGCCGGTCAAAACCTGTTTAATCTTGCGCCGCGTCAACCCAACGACCCGCCGGCTGTTTATGCGTGAAAGCTTGGGGCGGGGCTGTCGCCTGCTTGCCAGATCGTATCCATGGTCAGACAGTTGGATCGTCGATGTCGCAACGCAGTGATCCAACCGTCCGCGGCGCTGACGCAGCATGCCCTGGAACCACCACCTTGGATAAATCCTATCATCATCACAAAAGATGATATCGCAATCCGTCCCGCGCAGCTCATCCGCCGCAAAGAGGACTTTCGTAGCCGGTCCTAAATCATCTTCTGGCCGGATGACATTCACGCCATGTGGTACGTCTGGAACTTGCCCATCATAATCGGGAAAGCGGCGATAGCGCCGCGGAACGTAAAGGCGTATCTCGTCGATCGGTGCGCGCTGAGCACGCAGTGCCGCAAACACTGGCTCAAGTTTGTCAAAACGCGTAGGAATAGTGGACAGGGAAACAATTGTCGGCATCTTACTACTCGTTCTTTAGGCTTTGATCAGCCCCATGTTTTCCAGCTTCAGGATCACCTGATGTGCACAGTTATCAACTGGCACGCTTTCAGTTTCCAGACGGATTTCCGGGTTTTCCGGCACATCATACGGATCTGAGATCCCGGTAAATTCTTTGATCTTGCCAGCCCGTGCCAGCTTATAAAGCCCCTTGCGGTCGCGCCGCTCGCACTCCTCGATAGAGGTTGCGACATGCACTTCAACAAATGCGCCGAAGGCCTCTACATCTTCACGCACCGCACGCCGCGTTGTGGCATAGGGTGCAATTGGGGCACAGATGGCAATACCGCCATTCTTGGTGATCTCAGAGGCAACATAGCCGATCCGCCGGATGTTCAGATCGCGGTGTTCCTTGCTGAAACCAAGCTCCGAGCTGAGGTTTTTCCGCACGATATCGCCATCAAGCAGCGTGACGGGACGCCCACCCATTTCCATCAGCTTGACCATCAGCGCGTTGGCGACAGTTGATTTGCCGGACCCCGAGAAGCCGGTGAAAAACACGGTGAACCCCTGCTCGGCCCGTGGTGGTCGCGTCTTGCGCAGCTCTTCGACCACAGCCGGGAACGAAAACCATTCGGGGATCTCAAGACCCTCGGACAAACGGCGGCGCAACTCGGTACCAGAGATATTGAGGATCGTGACATTGTCCTTATCCAAAATCTCATCCGCAGGTTCATATTGGGCGCGGTCCTGCACATATACCATGTGCTTAAAATCGACCATCTCGATGCCCATCTCGTCCTGATGCGCGCGGAACAGGTCCTGTGCATCATAGGGACCATAGAAATCCTCACCAGCAGAGTTCTTGCCGGGGCCCGCGTGATCGCGACCCACAATGAAATGGGTGCAGCCGTGGTTTTTGCGGATCAGACCGTGCCACACCGCCTCACGCGGGCCGGCCATGCGCATGGCAAGGTTCAGCAAGCTCATTGTCGTGGTAGAGGATGGGTATTGATCCAGCACCGCCTCATAGCAGCGGACGCGGGTGAAGTGGTCGATATCACCCGGCTTGGTCATGCCCACAACAGGGTGGATCAACAGGTTCGCCTGCGCCTCTTTCGCGGCCCGGAATGTCAGTTCCTGATGGGCGCGGTGCAGCGGATTGCGCGTCTGGAAGGCTACAACCTTGCGCCAGCCCAGTTTGCGGAAATAGGCCCGCAGTTCATTGGGAGTATCGCGCCGGCCGCGAAAATCATAGTGCACCGGCTGCTGGATACCGGTCACGGGGCCACCCAAATAGACGGCCCCAGCCGTATTGTGCAGGTAGTTCACTGCTGGATGCGCGGAATCATCAGCACCGAAAACCATCTTGGCTTCATGCGCTTTGTTAGGTGTCCATTTGTCGGTAACGGTCATCGTCGCCAGGATCACGCCCTCTTGGTCGCGCAGGGCGATGTCCTGCCCCAACTCCACAGTTGCGGCGAAGTCGTCAGAAACATCCAATGTAACGGGCATTGGCCACAACGCCCCATCTGAAAGGCGCATCGTGTCCACGACGCTGGTGTAATCGGCCTGTGACAGAAACCCTTTGAGCGGATTAAACCCACCATTCAGCAAGAGCTCCAGATCGCAGATCTGGCGGGGCGTCAGATCGTGGCTGGTCAGCTCTGCGGCCTCCAGTTTCATCTTCTGTGCGCTATCGTAAGACACATAAAGTTCTGGGATCGGGGTCAAATCCTGGGCCATCAAATTCTCAAATACTATGCGGTTGCGATTGCGCGAGGGATAGACCTTGCCGCCTACGGAAGTCTAGCAGGCAAAGCCAAAAAGACGAAAGTCCCGTATTCAGCGACCATTGTGAAACAACCGCGCGGTTCTTGGCCGGATCGCGTAACGCGGCTACCGGTTCGGCACCCACGGCGCGGGAGCACCTACCACAGACAGCGCGGCACCCGACGACTGGTTCCATGAAAACAACACAACATGCCAACGTTCGGGTGCCGTGCGTGAGGCATAAATCATCCCGTCGGCTCCGGATGCCCGGACAGCGTCGGAGGCACGCCAGGTTGTGGCAGCTTGCCCTGCTGCGCGTTCCTCTGACCATGGGACACTTGGCCAAGCCGGATCAATTGAGAGGGCGGCGCATGTATCTGGATCGCGTAAATCCACCATTGACGCATCCCGCAGTGCCAGAGGTACCATCACGCGCGGTGGATCGCCTTTACCTAGATAGGCCCTGATTGCGATGGCCGCTGTTTGGGGTGATGGCGACGCATAGAGCGCCGGTTGCCCATCATGGTGAAACCGGCCTTCCCGATGGATCACGCCATCAAGAATGCTTTCGGCATGTTGGGCGAAAACGATCCGGTAGAGCGCTGTGTTCAGATTTGTGAACACGCGGCACTTACTCAGCGGCTTGCGCGGCCTGATCGTCTTCCATTTCTGCAATGAACTTTTCGGCGTCCAACGCAGCCATGCAGCCCATCCCAGCGGATGTGACCGCCTGCCGGTAGATATGGTCTGTCAAATCGCCCGCCGCAAAGACACCCGGTATCGCGGTCCTGGTCGTGCCCGGGGCCACTTTCACGTAGCCGCCGTTGTGTGTTTCCAACTGATCCTTGACCAATTCGCTGGCGGGGGCATGGCCGATGGCCACAAACACACCTTTGGCGGCAATCTCGGTCGTTTCACCGGTCTGGGTATGTTTCACGCGCACGCCTTCAACGCCAAGCGGGCTGTCTGCGCCAAACACTTCTTCTACCTCATGGAACCAGAGCGTTTCGATCTTGGGGTTATTGAACAAACGGTTCTGCAATATCTTCTCTGCACGCAACTCATCACGGCGGTGAACCAAGGTCACCTTGGAGGCGAAGTTGGTCAGGAACAGCGCCTCTTCCACGGCGGTATTCCCACCACCGACAACAACAATCTCTTGCCCGCGATAAAAGAAACCATCGCAGGTGGCGCAAGCACTGACGCCGAAGCCTTTGAATTTCTCCTCCGACGGCAGGCCCAGCCATTTGGCACGCGCACCGGTGGAGAGGATCACAGCATCTGCCGTGAAAACCGCACCGCTATCGCAGGTCGCCGTAAAGGGGCGCTTTTGCAGGTCCAGCTTGGTGACGATATCGCCCACAATCTCGCAGCCCATCGCACGCGCGTGCGCCTCCATCCGGACCATCAGATCTGGCCCTTGCACCTCGGTATCACCGGGCCAGTTTTCAACCTCTGTGGTGGTGGTCAGTTGCCCACCCGGTTCGATCCCCTGGATCAACACCGGTTCCAGCATCGCGCGGGCGGCGTAGACGCCAGCGGTATAACCCGCAGGGCCAGAGCCGATGATCAGAACTTTGACGTGGCGGGTATCGGTCATGGCAGCCTCTTGCGCGTTGATGTCATCTCGATATAGCTGCGCTTTCCCGGTGATGAAAGAGGGCGCAATTCACCAAAGTGTGCGTTCTTTTGTTGCGGGAAATTGAAAGAATATTGCGCATCTCAGCCGACTTGCGTAGTATTTGCAAAAAACACCTAAGGAACAGCGCAATGCCGGGCACGAAACTGGACGAAATCGACCGCATGATTCTGGCAGAGCTTCAAGCAGACGGTCGTATGACCAACGTGGAGTTGGCAAAGCGGGTCGGCATTTCTGCCCCCCCCTGTCTGCGCCGGGTGCGCACATTGGAAGAGCAAGGTTTCATCCAAGGCTACCACGCCGACGTCAACGCCCGCGAACTGGGATTCGAGGTGCAGGTCTTTGCCATGGTCGGCCTGGTCAGTCAGGCCGAGGCAGACCTGAGCGCCTTTGAAAATCGCTGCCAGGGCTGGCCGTTGGTACGCGAGTGTCACATGCTCAATGGCGAGGTCGATTTCATCCTCAAATGCGTGGCACCTGACCTGCGCACATTCCAGCGCTTTCTGACAGAAGAACTCACCAGCGCGGACAACGTGGCCTCTGTCAAAACGTCGCTGGTGATCCGCGGCGCAAAAGACGACCCCGGTGTACCTTTTGACGTGCTCGAAGCGCGGTTGGCGCAAGAGGCTTAGGCCGCCATCGCCCACTGCATCTGGCGCGTGTCGTTATCTACCGGAAAGAACATTGCAATCTACAACGCATCCAATGTCACGTTCGCAGGCGGGCCGGATGATAGGCACCGCTGTCCAGTTCTCGGCCAAGGGTGGCAGATCAGGTAACATGAGCAGAGCAAACATACTGTCCCCTTTTTGCAGCGCAAAGCACACTATCTGGCGATAATCTCGACCCGGCGGTTCAGCGCGCGGCCAGCTTCGGTAGCGTTGGTGGCGACAGGGGCAAGAAAGCCCGCACCGGCGTGGCTCATCCGGTCAGACGAAATGCCATATTCTGCAACAAGCGCCGCGCGCACGGCTTCTGCCCGGCGGTTAGACAGGCCGAGGTTATAGTCCATCGCCCCCTGATTGTCCGTATGGCCGACAATCACCACCGCAAGATCAGGGTTGGCCGCAAGGAAGGTCGCGATCTCTTGTAACGTCGCCGCACTATCGGGGCGGATGGTTGCCTTGTCGGTGTCGAACTGAATGCCGTACAGGGCGACGCGACCCGTCTCCAACACATCCGTCTGCATCTGGGCGGCATCGACCATCTTGAAGGCAATTTCATCGGTTTCAACCACAGTCACCTGGACGCGCACCTGATCGTCGTTGTCGACACTGAACAAGACGGCGGCATAAACCTCGCCTGTTTCGGTTGTCGTTTTGGCCCCTTGATAGCGATAGTTGAATGGATCAACGATCATGCGGGGCAGTGGAAACTGCTCAATTGCATAGGCCAGACTTGTGCCACCACATGTGTCATCCGCGCATTGAAACACAGAATCAAAACCGGCCTCGGTCAGGGCCATCTCATAATTGCGTGCGACTTCTGCCAATGATGCAGTGGGCGGGACAACATAAGCGATACTGGTCTTCACACCCTCAATCGGTAGAAAGCTGTCGCTTTCGGAACTGGTCATCGCGGCATTGGGAAACTGGTATTCGTCAAAGTCGCGACGGTCATAGGCTGTAATCCTGGCACCTTCAAAACGACCAATCATCGGGTGATCAATGCCGCCCTCAACGTCTTGGGCCCAGGCGCCAACGGCCGTGGAAAGGACAGTCGCTATCGCCAATAATTCGCGCCGCATGAAAAACACTCCTCGCTTGAGCCGGTGAAACTCCGGTCAAACTATCACAAATTTGCGTGCTGTCATATTGGCGCGGCGGGCGCGTCAGCGGTTGACGATGGCCGACAATTCGGACGCGGCGTCTTGCAGGACGGAAAGGAATCCCTCCAGGTTCGGCAAGTCGCGGCGCAATTCTGGCGCATGGATCGACAATGTCGACAACAGACGGCCGCGATTATCCGTGATCGGGACCGCAATCGCCGTCATGCCTGTCATGAATTCCTGATCATCTGTGGCGTAGCCGCGCGCGCGGGTTTGTTCCAACTCCCGACGCAACTGTATTGGGTCAGTGATCGTCCTGTCGGTCTGCATCTCCAAAGTGGTATTCTTAAGGAACCGTTCCAGGTAATCAGGGCGCAGGGTCGACAGATACATCTTGCCACTTGCGGTACAGTGAAACGGAACCTGCGTGCCGACAGGCAGTTGAATGCGCAACGGCCAATGGGTTTCGACGCGGTCCAGATAAAACATCCCGTCACGTTCCGGGATCGCCAGGTTGCAGGTCTCTCCCACCTTGACGGCGAGCGATTTCAGCACAGCAAGGCGCACGGTCCGCAAGTGTTCCGAGGATAGCGTGTTGGTCGCGAGCAAACGCATCCGACGGCCCGCACTATAGGACCGCCCGTCGATATCACGTTGCAAGAACCCCTCGGCCTCAGCAGTGGCAAACAGCCGATGAATGGTGGGTTTGGGCAGGCCAAGTGTCTCGTTTACCATTGCAGGGGTTACAGGCACACCGACCTTTGCAACCTCCTCCAGCAGCAATAGCAGCCGGAGGTTGGTTGGAATTTGGCCGGAGTTGCCATCATTTTCGTCAGTCATTGTCACCTTACTGTCCTGGCAGAATTGCCAGTGCTGTTTGCGGAACAAGCGCAACAAAGAACCAAACGCTGATCAATGCAATCAGATAAGGCACAATATAGCGCAGCAGTCTGAAATACGGCACGCCCGTGACGCCGGATGCAACATAAAGGTTCAGACCGTAAGGCGGTGTGACAAAGCCGATCGACGCACCCACAAGAAACACCACCGCAAAGTGGATCGGATCAATCCCGACCGACGCCGCGATAGGGGCAAGGATTGGTGCAAGGATGATTGTCACCGGCAGGGATTCGAGGATCATTCCGGTCACAAACACAATCGCCATCGATGTGAACAGCACAGCATAGTACCCGCCCATGCCCGTCACAAAATCACCGATGAAATCCTTGGCACCAAGCGATGACATGACTTGCTGCATCGCGACCGAAACAGCGATCAACGGTACAAGAATGCCCGAGATCTGTGCCGACCTCGACACGATCGATGGAATCTGCGGAAGGGTGAAACCTTCGACAACAACCATCGATCCATAGCTCTTCTTTTCAACGGGTAGATCAGCAGAACTGCCCATAACCCTGTTCAGTGGATAGGAAACCAAGCCAACCAGCACACAGAAGCCCACAGTCACGCCCGCAGCTTCAGTCGGAGAGAAACGCCCGGTGTAGATCCCCCAGAGCACCAAACCAATAGCAAAGAAGCCCAACCACGCGCCAATTCCCGTCTTGATCATGCGAGAAATCGACAGGCCGATCAGCACGCCCCAGCCGTTGATGGTGCAGACGATAAACGCAGCGGTCATCATACCAAAAACCATCAGTGAGCCGGGGATAATCCCCGCGACAAACAGGTCAGAGATTGGCAGGTTCATCAAGAAGCCATAAACAATGAAGATAATTGATGGCGGGATGATAATCCCTACCGTACCACCGGCAGCCGCAGTCGCCGCCGAGAAGCGTTCATCATAGTTCCCTTTCACCATTTCGGGGTGAAGCATCGAACCGATTGTTGCGGTTGTGGCGGAATTCGAGCCCGAAATCGCAGCAAACAGGCCGCAAGCCGCAATTGATGCCATCGCCAGACCACCACGCAGCCAGCCCAGACAGGAATAGGCAAAGTCCGACAATCGCCGGGCAATCCCGGATTGATTGATCAGGTCCCCGGTCAGGATAAAGAGCGGCATCGCCAGTAGAGCAAAGCCTTTGCTGAACACGTTGATCAACTCGTTGCCGGTGTTCGCCAGCGGCAAGTCGATGACAAAGCTAATGCCGATGACCCAATAAAAGATGATCAGCAAAACAGGCGTGCCAAGCATAAAGAACAGCGTCACGACCAGAGAGATAAGCGTAATCCATGTTCCATCAGACATCACACGTCCCCCCCGATAACAGCTTGTTTGATGATCGGTGTGCCCGCCTTGTAGTTACCGTAGTCTTCCAGCCAGTTGCCGATCACCCGGCCTGACATCAGGGTAAAGGCGATGGGCACGGTGATGTAGAACCACCATTTCATGACATCATCGACGCCATCCACCAGTTGAAAATTGTCGGCCGACAACACGGTGAACCGCAGCGACGTCGTAATCGCGATCCAGCAAAAACCGAACCAAAGGACGGCATCCAGCGTCAGCGTCGCCAACTGGCCCGCCGGGGCCATCTTGGAACGGAATTCGCTAAAGCTCAGGTGCGTGCGCAGTTTCACGTTATAGGAACAGGCAAACCAGGCCATAACCATGAACAGGAATGGTGGCACTGTTGTTGATCCGGCCCATTGGCTTGAAAAGACGAACCGGTCAATCACACCCCAACAGATGATGCCTGCAATGATAAGATACATCACCACGGCTGTGGTGCGTTCGAGGTGTTTCTCCAAGAATGGTATCTTAGCGTACAAGAGGTGCGCCAACAGCCCCCCCAAGAAAGTAAAGACAAAACAAAACAGCCACATACCGTCCGTATCGAACGCCTGGCGCATGTCCCACGCACTGCCCGAGAAGATGGCCGGTATCACCGCCACCGCTTCAGCCAAAATTGACATCTAGGTCTCCCCCCTAATGTGTCAGAGTGTCGCCACTATGGTGCGATGTTATTTATGTGAAAAGGACCGGCCGAACTCCTCATTCGGCCGGCCCCAATTGATGTGTCGGTCAGTGGTCGGCTTAGCTTTTCCACCAGCGACGTGGCTCGACGTTCTCTGGCAGGGTGTCGCCAGGGATTGTACGCACCTCGTTATAAATCTCCTGATAGGTATCCAGACCGCCGGACCAACCGTTCAGACGCTCGCGCCACTGCTCCCACAGTTGCGGCTGGAACTCAGGTGAGCACATCTCTTCCGCCTTGCGGATCTCTTCGGCAGACAAGAATGCGTTGCGCACATTGTTCTGGGCAAAGATCGTATTGGGAAGTTGTGGATCAGACTGACCAACGGTGTTGATCAAGGCCACTTCGTTTGCGGCCTGCACATGAGTCTGCGCCCAATAGGACGATTCCATCACCGCATCCTGCAAGTAACCCTCAAGGCCATCAAAGACAGAGGCAGACATGGCTGTGTGCTCTGTACCGCAGAAGAAGTTCAGGTGAACCGACTGGGACACAACAGGCGCCATGTTTGCATATGCAACCGCTGAGGCCCATGTTTCCGCACCATCAATCAGACCCTGCTTGAGGCCATCTAGTGTTTCTTCCCACGCAACCGGAACCGGGTTCAGGTTCAACGCTTCCATCGCAATACGACCAAGCTGCGTACCTGTGACACGGTTCTTTGTGCCGAACAGTTCTTCAACAGACGTCACGGTTGGCTTGTCTTCAAAGTTCAGACCCAACTGGATGCCGCGCAGCTCGGCGTGGCTGAACAGGAACTTCAGACCGTGGCGCTTCTCGTATGGTTCACGCAGCAACGCCATGGACGCTGGCGAATACAAGAAGTGATACTGGTCCGCGCGGTTACGGAACATATAGGCATAATCCAGCACGTTCAGATAAGGCGCACCACCTGCAGAGTTCTGTGTAGACGCAGCATAGATGTCCACGATGCCCTGCTGTGTTTTCTCAACACAGGACGTTTGACCGCAGATTTGGTTATCGCCGATGAACTCGATGCGAATCTCGCCATCGGTACGCGCTTCGAGGTCGCGCGCAAATTCTAGGGCGCCCGCACGTTCGATCAGCAGGTTGCGTGCGTTGAAGCCGGCCGCACCAAACTTGAGATTGTATTTGGCCTCTTTCGCGAAACGCCGCTCGTAAGTCGATTCCGCCGCAGAAGCGAGATTTGCAAGGCTCATCGCCCCACCAAACGTCCCTGCCGCCATCAACGTCGAGCTCATCCCGTACTGACCTGCCAGTTTGAACAGATCACGACGCGAAATGCCGCTTAGTTTATCTCCAACCTTCATGTTTTCCTCCCATGTTGTCGATTATTGAGACTTTTTGTTTCAAAAAAGCCTAGTATAGTATGATCGATCTGCATAGACTTTTCTTACTTGAGAAGGAGAAAGACGCCGTGGAAGCCGATTTTATCGTTGTGGGCGCAGGTTCTGCAGGGTGTGTCATTGCAAATAGGCTAAGTGCAAACCCGGCCCATAAGGTGATTCTTCTTGAGGCGGGCGGACGTGATTTGAACCCATGGATCCACATTCCTGTGGGGTATTTTAAGACGATTCATAACCCCAAGGTCGACTGGTGTTACAAGACAGAGCCTGATCCAGGGCTGAACGGGCGTTCCATCGAATGGCCCCGTGGCAAGGTGTTGGGCGGGTCGTCTTCGCTGAATGGTTTGCTCTATGTCCGTGGTCAGCCGCAGGACTATGACCGCTGGCGCCAGATGGGAAACACTGGCTGGGGCTGGGACGACGTGCTGCCGCTTTTCAAGCGGGCCGAAAAGAACGAACGCGGCGCTGATAAATACCACGGTGACCAAGGGCCACTGTCAGTATCGAACATGCGGATCCAGCGCCCGATCACCGACGCATGGGTCGCGGCGGCGCAGGCCGCAGGGTACAAGTTCAACCCCGACTACAACGGCGCGGATCAGGAAGGCGTTGGCTTCTTTCAACTTACATCCCGCAACGGCCGGCGGTGCAGCGCGGCTGTTGCCTACCTCAACCCGGTCAAATCCCGCGAAAACCTGCAAATCATCACCCACGCGCAAGTCGAAAAAGTCGTGATCGAGGGTAAACGTGCCACTGCCGTCACCTTCACAGACCGCAGCGGCAATCTGCAAACCGTCAAGGCGCGCAAGGAAGTCATTCTGTCGGGCGGTGCGATCAACTCGCCCCAGATCCTGATGCTCTCTGGCATTGGGGAGGCCGCGCAACTGGCCGAAAACGGGATAGAAGTCGTGAACGATTTGCCCGGTGTGGGCAAAAACATGCAGGACCATTTGCAAGCACGGCTGGTCTACAAATGCAATGAGCCCACACTGAATGACGAGGTGAGCTCGCTCTACGGTCAGGCCCGGATCGGCCTGAAATACCTGATGTTCCGGTCCGGCCCGATGACCATGGCCGCCAGCCTTGCCACTGGATTTCTCAAAACACGCGAGGATATTGAAACACCCGATATCCAATTCCACGTCCAACCGCTGTCTGCCGAAAATCCCGGCAAAGGGGCGGACAAGTTCTCGGCTTTCACGATGTCGGTTTGCCAGTTACGCCCTGAAAGCAAGGGCGAGATCAGGTTGCAGGGCAATGATCCCAAAACCTATCCCAAGATCATCCCCAACTACCTATCCACTGAAACCGACTGCCGCACGGTCGTCGCAGGCGTCAACATCGCCCGCACCATCGCACGCCACGCGCCGCTAACGTCCAAAATCAGCGAAGAATTCCGACCGCATTCCGATCTGCCTATGGACGATTATGAGGCGACACTGGACTGGGCCCGCAACAATACGGCGTCGATCTATCACCCGACGGGCACCTGCAAGATGGGTCAAGGCAAGGACGCGGTCGTTGATGAAAAACTGCGTGTGCATGGGATCGCAGGGCTGCGGGTCGCTGATTGCGCGATCATGCCGGAGATCGTGTCAGGCAACACCAACGCTCCCGCCATCATGATCGGGGAAAAGGCGTCAGACCTGATTTTGGCTGACGCTTAGCCCACTGGGTGGTGCACCACCAAGCAAAACCCCTCTTCTGGGGTCGGTGGGGCAAAGCGCTTTGTAAAACTGCGAAATTGCGCATCGCTGACCTCAAACGGGTGCGTCCCCGATGCATTTCGTGCATGCAGGCGCGTCAGACAAACCTCGTCCGGCAGATCAAGCACATGCAATTGATGCGCCGTCGCCGTTTGCGCGATCAGTGCGCGCATCCATACCCGTTGTTCCGTGGTGTTGGCCGGAAAATCCAGCACGACGCTGATACCCGCTGCCAGCAACGCCACCACATGCGGCGTCATCGCCTGCTGCAACTTCTTTGAGCATCGCAAGTAATCTACCCCGGTCGTCAGTTGATCGGCAAACAACGCGGCAAGCCAGACATCCTCGGAAATCAGCACGGTTTGAGGATTGGCGGCAAGTTCACGTGCCAAAGTCGATTTGCCAGCAGCGATCTTGCCGCACAACAGATGCAATGTCGGTCCGCGCGCAGCCATGATCGCTGTCACTTCCCTTCGGCAGGACGAACTAGCCGCACTTTGAATATCCGCATGACCCACAGGTCATGCAGCCTTCAATCATACGCAACTCATACGACCCGCAGGACGAACAGGCCTTCCCCTTGGGCCCGCCGTTAATCGCGACCACATCCGCTTGCGGATCGGCCTTCAATCCCATCCCTTCGCCAGCCAAGAACCCTGTGGCGATCATGTGCTTTTCAATTACGCCGCCGATCGCAGCCAGAATGGATGGGACATATTTGCCCTGCATCCATGCACCGCCGCGCGGATCGAACACGGCTTTCAGCTCTTCCACAACAAAGGACACATCACCCCCGCGCCGGAACACGGCGCTGATCATCCGCGTCAGCGCGACCGTCCAGGCAAAATGTTCCATGTTCTTGGAGTTGATGAAAACCTCAAAAGGTCGCCTGTGTCCCGCGATCACCAGATCATTCACGGTAATATAGATCGCGTGCTCACTATCGGGCCATTTCAGTTTGTAGGTCGCGCCGTCCAATTCCTGCGGACGGTCCAGCGGTTCGGACATGTATACCACTTCAGCGCCATCGCCTTCATCCCGGACCTGTGCGGGAACTTCAGAGGGTGACGCCTCCTCGGACACCGACAGGACTGACCCCGTCACATCATTGGGCCTGTACGTCGTGCACCCTTTGCAGCCCTGATCCCAGGCGGCCATATAGACCTCTTTGAAGTCGTCAAAGCTGATGTCTGCTGGGCAGTTGATCGTTTTGGAAATGGAACTGTCGATCCATTTCTGTGCTGCCGCCTGCATCCGCACATGATCCAGCGGCGCCAGCGTTTGTGCGTTGACGAAATAATCTGGCAACGGCGCGTCGCCTTTCAGATCACGCCACATCTGCACGGCATAATCGACGACCTCTTCCTCGGTCCGCGAACCGTCTTTCTGCAAAACCTTGCGGGTGTAGGCATAGGCGAACACCGGTTCGATCCCCGACGACACATTGCCCGCATAAAGGCTGATCGTGCCGGTTGGCGCGATTGAGGTCAGCAAGGCATTCCTGATCCCATGTTCCGCAATCGCATCACGCACATCCCCGTCCATCGCCTGCATCGCACCACTGGCCAAAAACTTATCTGCATCAAACAGCGGAAATGCGCCCTTTTCCTTGGCCAGATCAACCGACGCGAGATAGGCAGCACGAGCAATCTGGTGCATCCATTTGTCGGTTTGTGCTGCGGCCTCTTCCGACCCATAGCGCAAACCCACCATCAACAATGCGTCAGCCAGACCGGTGACACCCAATCCAATCCGGCGCTTGGCGCGCGCCTCTGCCGCCTGCGCTTCCAATGGAAAGCGCGAGGCATCCACGACGTTATCCATCATGCGCACAGCGGTAGCGACCAAGTTCCCCAGCGCATCCTCGTTCAAAGCAGCCGTCGCTGCGAAAGGGTCCGAAACCAATCGCGCCATATTGATCGACCCCAGAAGGCATGCGCCATAAGGCGGCAACGGCTGCTCTCCACAAGGGTTTGTCGCCGCAATCGTTTCGCAATAGTTGAGGTTGTTCATCTGATTGATGCGGTCGATAAAGATCACGCCGGGTTCGGCATAATCATAGGTCGATTTCATGATCGCATCCCACAACGCGCGGGCCTGCACAGTGCGGTAAGTCTCACCGTTGAACACCAAATCCCACTGTCCATCGGCCTTCACCGCTTCCATAAACGGATCAGTTACCAGAACCGACATGTTGAACATGCGCAATCGGGCAGGGTCAGATTTGGCAGTGATGAAGTCTTCCACATCCGGGTGGTCACAACGCATCGTTGCCATCATTGCACCACGGCGTGATCCGGCGGACATGATCGTGCGGCACATCGCATCCCAGACATCCATGAACGACAACGGGCCAGAGGCATCCGCTGCGACACCTTTCACATCCGACCCCTTGGGGCGGATGGTCGAGAAATCATAGCCGATCCCGCCGCCTTGCTGCATGGTCAGGGCGGCCTCTTTGAGCATATCGAAAATGCCGCCCATGCTGTCCGGCACGGTGCCCATGACAAAGCAATTGAACAGGGTCACCGACCGGGCCGTGCCAGCCCCGGCAGTAATGCGCCCGGCAGGCAGGTATTTGAAATCAGCGAGGGCGTCATAAAACTTGCCTTCCCACGCCTTTGGGTCATCCTCTACAGCGGCCAACGAAGTCGCAATGCGACGCCATGTATCTTCAACAGTTTTATCAACTGGCGTGCCATCGGCCTGCTTGAAGCGATACTTCATGTCCCAGATTTGTTCGGCGATCGGGGCAGCGAAGGCAGTCATGGCAGGGAATCTCCTCTTGGCGGCAGGCAAGGCCTGCATCTTACGGGGTGGGGTTTCACTTTGGAATGGCGAAATTAGGGGCAATGTCGCAGTGGGCTTATCGCATACCACATGTAGTGGTTGATCTCAAGTTTCGCACAACATAAACCTTTCATGCTGGGTGCGTTGATTCAGGCGGTCCGCGCATTACCTACTAAGCGTCCCGGGGGGGATTGATGTCTAAGACTGTTCACATGCTCAAACTATCCGTCGGCACCGAAGATGTTGCCGGGCTGGAGGCATGGCAAGCAACAAAGCGCGCGCAGACCGATGACGGCTTGCCGCGCCACGTCACCCGGATGTGGCCCAAACGGGGCGACGAAATTCTCAATGGCGGGTCGATCTTCTGGGTGATCAAAGGTGTGATCCTCTGCCGCCAACCCATCTTGCGGTTGGACGAACATCTATCCGCCGACGGCATCCGCCGCTGTGCAATAGTCTCCAGACCGGGGCTGATCCGCGTCGAAGCGACGCCCAAACGCGCCTTTCAGGGCTGGCGCTATCTGGCCGTCGGCGATGCCCCCCGCGACCTTCCCGATGGACGTCAGCACGAAGAGGCACTGCCTCCGGAACTCTCCAAAGCGCTCGCGGCGATTGGCGTACGCTAAGACCTGTGCCATGATCTGCGCAGGAGGACTGCCATGACGATCTACACCAGCCCCTTTCCAGACGTGCCCATCACCAACCTGACGATTACGCAGCGGGTGTTTAACGGCCTCGCATACCGCCCCGATGAGGTTGTGCTGACGGACGGACCCTCCGGGCGCAGCACGACCGCGGCGGAATTCATGGATCAGGTCAAACGCATGGCGGGCGGGCTGACGGCGGCGAGGTTCGGTGCAGGGCACAGGGTGGCAATCATGGCCCCCAACATTCCCGAATACTGCGTGGTTTTTCATGCGGTCGCTTGGGCCGGCGGCACAATCACGACACTGAACCCAACATATACAGCCAGCGAGG
This sequence comes from uncultured Paracoccaceae bacterium, assembly GCA_947498645.1. Classification (GTDB taxonomy): domain Bacteria; phylum Pseudomonadota; class Alphaproteobacteria; order Rhodobacterales; family Rhodobacteraceae; genus Yoonia. Next base: position 208,950 of record CANMKS010000001.1, read on the forward strand.
TTGCGCATCAGCTCAAAGACGCCGGTGCCGAACTGCTGATCACGATCCCCGACTTTATGGACACCGCCAAAGAGGGTGCGGGCGACCTCCCCGTCATCGCCATTGGCACAGCGGAATACGCGGGCCTTTTCGGCGATGCCATCGCAACGCAGGTTCCTGTTGATCTCGACAATTTCACCGTCGTCTTGCCATATTCGTCAGGCACAACCGGGCTGCCGAAAGGCGTCATGCTCTCGCACCGCAATCTGGTCATCAACCTCGACCAAGCCATTGTCGCCGCAGATTTCAAACCGGGTGAGGTGACTGCCGCCTTCCTGCCATTCTTTCACATCTACGGCATGACCGTGCTGATGAATATTCACCTTGGCGGGGGCGGTGCGCTGGTCACGATGCCACGGTTCGACCTGCCTCACTTTTTGCAGATCAGCCAGAACCACAAGACCAAACGGATGTGGGTTGTCCCTCCTGTGGCGCTCGCGCTGGCCAAACATCCTTTGGTCGATGACTACGACCTCAGCGCGTTGGAAGAGGTCTTTATCGCCGCCGCCCCCTCTGGTGCTGAGCTTTCAGACGCCATCGCGGCACGGCTTGGATGCACCGCACTGCAAGGCTATGGCATGACCGAACTTTCCCCTGTTGCGCATATTGTTCCCGCCAAAAAACCGCGTTCGGGGGCGGCGGGCCTGACGGTGTCCAACACCCAGTGCCGGATCGTTGATATTGAAACCGGTGCCAACCTGCCCGCTGGCAAGAAAGGCGAGCTTTGGATCAAAGGCCCGCAGGTCATGCAAGGCTACCTCAACAACGCGCAGGCAACAGCAGAGACGGTGACCGACGACGGTTGGTTGCGCACCGGTGATATCGCGACATTCGATGCGGATGGCTACATGTTTATCGTTGACCGCCTGAAGGAACTGATCAAATACAAGGGCTTCCAGGTCGCCCCGGCAGAATTGGAGGCAGCGCTGGTCTCCTTGGACGGGATCACCGACGCCGCCGTGATCGGTATCGCCGATGAAGAGGCAGGCGAGTTACCAATCGCCTTTGTCGTCACTGCCGACCCGGCACCGGATGAGGCCGCAATCAAAGCGCACCTCGACACGCATCTGGCGTCCTACAAACAGGTGCATCAGGTACATTTCGTGGATGAAATCCCCAAATCAGCCTCTGGCAAAATCCTGCGGCGTTTCCTAAGGGACAAGATGAACGCATGAACCAAGGCGCCGCATGAAACCGACCTCTTCCCGTGCCGCCAGACGGTTGTCCCAAAAGGGCGCAAAGAACGCGGCACTGACGATTGCTGATATCGCGGCACGGGTGGAAAGCGCACGGGTCAAAGACCTGAACGTCGCGGTGCAAAACCGCGCCAAACGCATCCTGATGTCGTACCTGCAAACCGCCCAAATCCACGGCCTGCCTGCCAAGGACGTCCTTAGTGAAATGGCCAGCGGCCAAGCGGCGTGGCGGCTGGGTCATGCGGTGCGGGACGAGATCATGAAAAACCCACCCGATGTGGTGGGCAAAGCGGCTTGTGCGGAAGGCTGCGCGTTTTGCTGCATCCTTCGAGGTGGCGAAGGCGGTCTTATCACAGAGTTCGAGGCAACCCAGCTTCACGAAGCACTCGCGCCACAACAAGGCAAACCCGATGGACGCGACTGGCACCCAGATGCCTGCCCTTCACTCGATCCCGTAACCCGGACCTGCCGCGCCTACGACGCGCGCCCAATGATCTGTCGATCATTTATCTCAGCAGATGCAGAGGCCTGCGCGAAAAACACCGAAGGCGGCAAAGAGCAAGGCGCGGGACTTCTTGGCAACCACCTTGATTATCTGGTGATCCACGCGCTTTGCCGGGCAGCGCTGAAGGGGATCACGATGGTGCATAGCTATTCTATGGCGGCCACGACAATGGGGGCGGTAAGTGGCGAGGGGCTGAACAAGACGCTCGCCACATCACGCCACAAGCCCAGCGCATTGGCCGTCGCTTGCCGCGATGGAGCGACAGCGGCCGGTTCTTAGGGGCCTGGCCCTAAACCCCCAACACCATTTGCAATGCCTTTAACGTCTGCCTTTGGGCATCGGTCCAATCCTTGCGCCGTCCGCGGAACAACGTCGCTTGTGACGCATGGATCAGCCCGTCATCCAAAACCTTCAGCCCATTCGCGCGCAGCGTTTCCCCGGTTGAGGTGATGTCAGCTATCGCCTCGGCGGTTTCATTCTTTACCGTGCCCTCGGTCGCACCCTGACTATCGACCAGCTGATAATCGGCCACGCCATTGTCACGCAGAAATTCGCGGACCAGCCGGTGATACTTCGTCGCAATCCGCATCCGAAAGCCATGGGTGCGGCGGAAGGCAGCCGCGGCCGCATCCAGATCATCCAAAGTCGCCACATCAACCCAAGCCTGCGGCACCGCAATAATCAAATCTGCCCCGCCAAATCCCATGGGGGCCAGCTCGGTCACCCGCGCATCCCAATTGGCAAGCTTTTCGCGCACCAGGTCGGATCCGGTCACACCCAGATGGATATTGCCCGCCGCGAGTTCGCGCGGGATTTCGCCAGCGGACAGCAGCACCAATTCAACGCCCTCAATGCCTTCAACAGCACCAGCATACTCGCGATCTGACCCGGATTTGCGCAAGCCCACCCCGCGCGCACCGAACCAGTCAAAGGTCTTTTCCATCAAACGGCCTTTGGAAGGGACACCAAGCTTCAGCATCAGCGCATCCCCCGCACAAGATCCGGGCGGATCACACCACCCACCGCGGGTGCAGCACGTCCCTGCCCCAATTGCGCAGTCAGCGCGTCATAACGTCCGCCAGTCGCGACGGGCGGCAGATCGGGGCGATCCACGGCGTAGAAACCAAAGACAAACCCGTCATAATATTCCAGCGAGGTGCGGCCATAGCTGCCCTCGAACTCCAGCGTGGTAACGTCAACGCCTTTGTCGCCCAGCGCCTCCAACCGCGCATCGAGCCGCGCAACTGCTTTGCCAATCGCAGGCATGTCCACGGCGATATCGCGCAGGGCGCTCAGCACATTGGTGGCAGTTTCGCGTAGGCCCAACATGGCATCAATCAATGCAATCTCTTCGGTCGCAATTGGGGCAGCAGCAGCATCGGCGCGCAGGGCCGCGATCCGTGCTGCGACCTCGGCCTTGCTGCGCAATCCGATATTCGGACCAGCATTGGCTAGAGGATCGTCAGCCGCCAGCAACGCAGCCCTCGCAGGGGACACCTGCCCACTGCCAAACCGCTTCATCAATGCGCGAAAGCGGCCCGGCCGCCAGATATGGCGGAGCAAAGCGGCCTTGCGCGCCTCTGTCGTGCGCAACCCACGCACCGCCGCCATCAGAATACCAATGTCGCCCGTCGCTGCGCGTACAGGCAACCCTCCCAGCGCCTCGGCGATGGCTGCAAACACCTCTGCATCGGCACCTGCCGGATCATGGCCATCAAAGACCTCATAACCCACCTGCACATACTCATTCGCGCGGCTTTCGTCGCTTTCCTGCTTGCGAAACACCTTACCGGAATACGTATAGCGGGCGGGATCGGCCTGCGCCTCCATATGCATTTGCACAACGGGAACGGTGAAGTCAGGACGCAAAACCATCTCTCCGCGCAGCGGATCAGAAGTCAAATAAGCACGCGCGCGAATATCCTCGCCATAAAGGTCCAGCAGCGTGTCAGCTGATTGCAACACATCGGCCTTGATGACCTGCGCACCCTTGGCCGCAAAGAGGTCACGCAGCCGACGGGCTTCGGTCAGTGTTTCGGGCGCGGTTGGCATCAGCCCTGCCCGTCCAAAATCTCGCGCACCTTCGCCACCATCTGATCGCGCGGCACGGCGTATTGGCTGGGCCGGTCTTTCCACTCTTCAAGCGTTGCGTTTTTGGCAATCTCGGCCCCAAGGATCAAGTCCTTGATCTGCACGATGCCTTGGTCAAACTCATCCGCACCGGCGATGATCGCGACGGGCGACGCGCGCTTGTCTGCGTATTTCAACTGATTGCCAAAGTTCTTGGGATTGCCCAGATACACCTCGGCCCGGATACCCGCGTTGCGCAGGTCCGCGACCATGGATTGATAATCGGCCATACAGTCGCGATCCATGACGGTCACAACAACCGGGCCATCTGCCAGGTTGTTGATGCGGCCCTTGGCCCGTAAAGCGGCCAGCAAACGGTCAACCCCAATCGAGACACCCGTGGCAGGCACTTCCTGCCCGGTAAAGCGCTTGACCAGATCGTCATAACGACCCCCGCCAGCGACCGAGCCAAAGTTGCGCGGACGCCCCTTTTCGTCTTTCACCTCAAAGGTGAGTTCAGCCTCATAGACAGGGCCTGTGTAGTAACCGAGACCACGGACGACGGATGGGTCGATGATGATACGGTCAGGGCCGTAGCCTTGGGCTTCAAGAAGATAGACGATGTCGCGGAGCTCCTTAACACCGACTCCGCCAACTTCAGAACTTCCAACAGCGCGTTCCAAGTTTGCCAAGGTTGCGACAGTATCTTTGCCCTTGGACGTCAAGAAAGCGACGACCGGCTCGATTTGCGCGTCCGCAAGCTCCAATCCGTCAATATAGGCACCTGATGCATCTAGGCGTCCCTTCCCCAACAGCTCTCGCACACCGGTTTCGCCCACTTTATCAAATTTGTCGATCGTGCGCAGGATGCCCGCTTGCCACTCGCCAAAGTCCTCATAGTAGTCTGGCGGTCCGTCAGAGTCCGCAACGTGAGCGGCATCAACCGCCTCAAGTACGCCTTCCAAAACCTTGCGGTTATTCACCCGGATCACATAGTCGCCGCGCGGAATGCCGACCTCTTCCAGTGTATCGGAAAGCATCGCGCAAATCTCGGCATCGGCAGCCACGGACCCCGATCCAACGGTATCCGCATCACACTGGTAAAACTGGCGAAACCGGCCCGGTCCAGGCTTTTCATTCCGCCACACCGGCCCCATCGCATAGCGGCGATAGGGGCTGGGCAGATCATTACGGTACTGCGCGGCGACGCGCGCCAACGGGGCCGTCAGATCATACCGCAGGGCGAGCCAGTCCTTGTCCTCTTCCCACGCAAATACACCTTCATTCGGGCGATCCACGTCGGGCAGAAACTTGCCTAGCGCCTCAACCGTTTCAACGGCAGAGGTTTCCAGCGCATCAAACCCATAGCGATGATAAACAGCCGCAATCTTGGCCAGCATTTGCGTGCGCTGCGTCACCTCTGCGCCGAAATAATCGGGAAAGCCCTTGGGCGCTTGCGCCTTGGGGCGGGGCTGTTTCTTTTGCTTGGCCATATGTTGTGGTCCTGCGGTCACTTGCGTTCCTGCGCCATGTAACCCGGCAATGTCACAGGGGCAATGCAGTCGTATATTTCAGCTCTTTGAGCGAGAATGATGACACCACTGATTTCACGTATCGTGAACGTAGCAAATGGTGGGTCATGAACGTCTCATACCCCTCTACATCGCGGCAACGGATTTTCAGCATATAATCTGCCGTGCCTGATATTGCATGTGCCTCCATGATCTGGGGATGACTGCGAATGACCGTGGCAAAACCGGCGATCGCCTCCTCTGAGTGATCGCCCAACCGGACAGTCGCAAAGACGCACAACCGGGCATCGGCCAGCGCAGGGTCCAGCAAGGCAACCCGCCCCTTGATCAACCCCAGCTTTTCAAACTCTTGCACCTTGCGCCACGCGGTCGAGGTGGCAATCCCGGCCGCTGCTGCAAGGTTAGCCAATGACGCCGCCGCATCTGCCTGCACTGCCTGCAACAATCGCCGCTCCTGATCAGATAATTTCATGAAATACCAAACTCCGCTCACCAATTTGCCACGAAACCTCAAAACCGACCCATATGAAAACAGAATTTCGGCCATTTTGACAGAAAATAAGTATCAAAGGAGTCTGCCATGCCCCAAACAACTTACACATCACTCATGCCCGATGCCGCAGGCCGCTACCCCTACACGGCCGAGGATGATGCTGTTTGGGGCGAGCTCTACACCCGGCAGATGGATTTCCTGCCCGGCAAGGTGGCACCCGAATACCTCTCGGGCGTGGCCCAACTGGGCCTGACCGCCCATAAGACGCCACAGGTCGCCGACATCGACGCCAGACTGCACGCACTCACCGGTGCAGGTGCCCACGGCGTCGCTGCCATCATCCCACCGTCGCAGTTCTACGACCTGCTCAGCCAGCGCAAATTCCCCGTTGCCACCTTCCTGCGGCGGCGCGAGCATATGGACTACATCGAAGAACCCGATCTGTTTCACGAGGTTTTTGGACACTGTCCGATGCTGACCAATCACGCCTATGCCGATTTTATCGAAGGGTTCGGGAAAGCAGCCAAGTGCTTGGGCAAAGGCTATAGCTGGCATATGTTCCGGCTGTTCTGGTTCACGGTGGAATTCGGCATGATCCGCACGCCCGACGGCCTGCGCGCCTACGGGGCCGGCATCGTGTCATCCCCGGCCGAGGCCGCCCATGCCACCAGCGGCAACGCGTTGATGCAGGATTTCGATCTGCCCACGATCTTTCGCACGCCCTACCGGATCGACATCGTGCAGCCGACCTACTTTGTGATCGACAGCTTTGAACAACTGGCAAGCACCTTAACCGCCGACTTCAAGACGCTGATTGACGATGCCAAGGCAAAAGGCGACCTGCCTGCCCTTTTCGAAGCGAAGGAAGCCAGCTAAGAAGCGGCATGGCAAATACCACGCACCTCGAAGAACAACTCGCCTACCTCATCCGCACGGTTGAGGAGTTGTCAGATATCGTCGCCCGTCAGGAAACGGAGCTGGCCGTGGCGCAACGCCGGCTGGCCATGCTGATGGAACGCGAGGCAGGGCGGGAACTGGACGCGGGCGGGACAGTGCCGCTGGCCGACCAAAAACCACCGCACTGGTAGATCGTCAGGCCGCGCGGCATAGCTGACAGGCGCGGGATTTTTCCGTGCGTCTATGCAGAACTTCCAAAACCCCGCTAAGCACCGCTTTCAACAAAGCCTTTCGGCGCTTCATCACTTACCAACCGCATACCCAGATGCGCTGGCGGCGTCCCAACAGCGCATCCCCCACGGGCCGGGTCGCGGACAAGAAATGACATCGCTGCCACATGTTCACCGCCCACAAAGAATGCAGGGCAGCGGTCCGGTGTGATTTGCCCTTCGGCCGCCCCTGCATAGCAGTCCATAGTCCATTCCCAGACGCTGCCATTGAGATCGACGACACCCTGAGACGTGGTATCGAACGATCCGCGCGGGCGCAGGGTACGTTTGGTCTGCGGGTCCATCAGGTAGGCCGAAGCCCAGGTCAATTCAGGGTCGGTAAAGATCGGATCAGGGGTTTCTGGCATCACCTCGGCGGCCATATATTCCCACTCCGGCAAGGTCGGCAGACGAAAATTGCCGCCGGTAACGTCATTCACCCATCGCAGGTATTCTGACACATCGACAAAGGACAGACCTGTCGCGGGCATGTCCTGTCCGGCGTGATTGCCCGTGGCCCGCAAGCGAAGGGTACAGGCGCCCGCATCGTTGCAGGCGTTCCATTCGGCGATGCTAACTTCGTATTTCTGGACATATAGCGGTGTGCCGTCAGGCATCAGAACGGCGTGTTCCGCCATTTCGGGCTGATAAGCAAGATCGGGGCCGCCGGTAAGAACGGCAGCCCCGATCAAAACAGCCGCCGCCAACACAGCACATCCCGTCAGGAGGCTTTTGGTGTGGTTGGCGATGGCAGTTTTCATCTGTGCGATCTCCGATCAGGTTTCAAAGGTCCGTGGTGCGACAACCTGTTCCATCAGGGCATTGTTCCATTCCCCTTCGACAACAAAGTGGGCAGCGGCCCCCAGCAATGTGGCCTCGATCAGGTTGTGGTTCACATAGGCGTAGACGCCCGGTTGTTCGAATGTGTACATCGCGGCCATCGCGGTGCCACCGCGGACGAACCAGGTCTCAAGCCCGGTCAGCGGCGGATCGCTAAAGGATGTTTCCCAGACATAGTTACCGTGCCCGCCGATCAGGTGCGGACGGCTGTCGCGATTGGCCTGATTGTGGATCATCAGCACGGTTTCACCCACCTTGGCTTTCAGGGCGTTTTCCCCGGTCAGCGCACCAACGGCACCGTTAAAGACGCAGTGTGTCGGGATCAGTGTGCGCATCGCTTCAATGCTGTCGGCATAGTCATCGCCCGCGGCTTCGTATTGCCGGAAATCACCAAATTCATCCTTGGGCAGGTAGTAATCCTGCTCGCCGATATACGCGATACTGTCGTAACGCAGCGGGTTGCCTTCGGCGTCTTTCAGACCATCGCGCGGCAGAACCATCACTGCACCATTCATGCCATGCGTGACGTGATAGGGGATCATCGCGCCACCCGGCGCGCAGTGATAAGTAAAGCAGCCAGGTTTGGTCGCTTTCCAACGCAACACGGTTTCTTCACCAGGGAAAACATGGGTCAGACCACCGCCACCCAACGCCCCGGTTGAGGCGTGAAAGTCGATGTTGTGTTCCATCATGCTGTCGACGGGGTTGCGCAGAGTCAGTTCGACCATATCGCCTTCGTGACAGATGATCAGGGGTCCAGGGACGGACCCGTTATAGGTCAGCGCCCAGACGCTTGCACCGGTGTCTTCGTCGACGACCATCAGACGCTCTGTTGTTTCCATGAAGATCTCGATGATCTTGGGGCCGCCTGTGGCCACTTGCTCGTGCGCAGGGGCAAAAGGCGGCGCCACGAGTTCCTGCTTGACGCGGGTATAGCCGGACAAGTCAGCTGGTTCTGCTGCGACCTGTGCCTGGGCCTCTGCCTCGATAAAGCGGGCTGCCGGGGGTTGCATGCGCGGCATCGGGCCACGACGCTGGTTTGCAAGTGCGCCAGCCCCTGTCATCGCGGCAGCGCCAGCCAGAACAGAGCCGCGCAGAACATTGCGGCGCGTGGTTGGGGTCAGTCCGGGGTTGATAAATTTGGTCATCATTTCCTCCATGTGATTGGGGTGGCGCAAAGCATCACCGCTTTGCACCAAATTGATTTCAGAAGTTGGCAAGCTGGGCTTCAAAGCGCTCTTTGGCTTTGCGTGGAATGCGCCCCTCGAGATAACCTTCGGGGATCTCCACATCGCCCACCGCTATTGTCATCACCATGCCCATGGCAAAGTGCGGTTTGCAGATCACGCCATAAACACCTTCGACGTCCAGGGTGACTTCGATCTCTTCGTTGATACCGCCTTTGAAGGCCTCTGCCCCTTCGGGCAGCATACCGTCGTTGATCTCGGCATTGTGGCCGCGATCGGTGGCAACAAAACGGATCGTGTCGCCGGCCGCCGCCTGCACAAACGCTGGTTCAAAGACCATACGTTCGCCATCAGAGCCTTGGTTCAGCATCTGCACTTCGAATGTTTCGGCAAAGGCCGCGCTGCCCATCAGGGCAGCAAGTGCGATCCCAGTTGCGATTTTGTGGAACATCAGTTTTCCTTTCAAATGTCTTCACGTCTTGTGTTCCATCTTAAGCAAGGCAGCGTTTCAAACGTTGCGCTGCCGCAAACAACTGAACGAAAGGCGGCATTCATCTTTTGCACGGCACCGCAATCTGTGGCACCAATTCGGACATGGACGTCGCACCCACCCGCCCTGTTTTTCCACGACTTGACGAAAGCCTGCTTTCGCACCTGCCGCCGTTTTCCAAACTGGACAAACGGCAGATCCGCGCAATTCTCGATCAGGCCGTTTCGCGGCGATATGAAACCGGCGTTTCGCTTTTTGATGAGGGTGCGCCGGCAGAACGGTTTTACATGCTGCTGGATGGATATGTGCGTGTTGTGCGCATCACGCCAACCGGTGAACAGGTCACGGCGCTCCACATCCCTGCGGGGCAACTGCTTGGCATCGCCAAGGCCATTGGAAAAGAGGCTTACCCCGCTACGGCGATCGCTGCGGCTGAATCTATCGTGCTGAGCTGGCCAATGGGGCTTTGGGATCAATTTGTGGCGGACTATGACGGGTTTGCTACAGAAACGTATAAGACAATTGGTAATCGTCTGGGTGAGATGAACACCCGCATCGTCGAGATGGCCACCCAGCAAGTTGAACAACGCGTGGCAAATGCGCTGCTGCGGCTGATCAATCAAACCGGGCGCAAAGTATCAAACGGGATCGAGATCGACTTTCCGATCACCCGTCAGGATTTGTCGGAACTGACAGCAACCACATTGCACACCGTCAGCCGCCTGCTGAGCGCATGGGAAAAGCAGGGGCTTGTGCAAAGCAAACGCAAGCGGATCACGGTCTGCGATCCACATGCCTTGGTGGTGCTTAGCCAAGTCTAGACCGTGACGGATGCGATCAGCTCTGCCATGAATGCATCATAGTCCAGATGATATTCCGCGCATGCGTCGATAAGCGTATGAAACGGGCCGATCAGACATCCAACACACAGCATATTGTGCCGCACAAAGACCGGAATGGTCTGCGGCCAATGCGTCATCAACTCTGACAGCGGTAAATCCGGATCATCAAGTTGCGGGACACGCATATGAGCCTCCTTTCGGGGATCATCCTATACGTGCAAATCCGCAGAACTTTGCGCTAGCACAAATTCCACCCCCCTCGCCCGCGCTAAAAACGGTCATCCCGCATATCAGGAGGCCGCAACATGGCTGAATTTCTTACCAAATCACGGGCGCGGAACATCTTCTACGGGGGCTCGATCTTCTTTGTCGTGATCTTCGTGGGGATGACCGTCCATTCACATAAATACGTGGTCAATACTTCGACCGCGGGCATGCCGCTGAGCGAAGAGGTCGTGCGTGGCAAACATGTCTGGGAACGGAACTCGTGCATCAATTGTCACACGCTGCACGGCGAAGGCGCGTATTTCGCGCCAGAGGTCGGCAATGTCATGACCCGCTGGGGCGTACAAGACAGCCCTGAGGACGCCTTTGAAACGCTGAAAGGTTGGATCGAAGCACAACCCAGCGGCATCGAAGGCCGCCGCCAGATGCCCGGCTATGACCTGAGCGACGAAGACATTCGCGGCCTCGCAGAATTCCTGCGGTGGGCGGATCAAACCGACACACAGGGCTGGCCGCCCAATGATGCGGGATAAGGAGTGGAACCAATGAAATATCAATCTCAAAGAGTGGCTTACTGGTACTTCCTTGCGGCGATGGCGCTGTTTGGTGTTCAGGTGCTGGGCGGGCTTCTCGCTGGGTGGATTTACGTCTCGCCCAATTTTCTGTCGGAAATTCTGCCATTCAACGTCATTCGGATGATTCACACCAACGCGCTGATTGTTTGGCTGCTTCTGGGGTTTTTCGGTGCCGCCTATTTTCTGATCCCAGAGGAATCGGAACGCGAAATCTGGTCCCCGAAATTGGCCTACGTCCAGTTGATCATCCTGCTGGTGGGCACCTTGGGTGCTGTGGGGTCATACCTTGTCGGGATTCACGGCGGGCGCGAGTTTCTGGAACAACCGCTCTGGGTGAAGTTCGGTATCCTCGTGGCAGCACTGATTTTCTTGCTCAACGTCTCGATGACGGTGCTTGCAGGCAAAAAGACGGCGATCACCAATGTGCTGTTGATGGGACTTTGGCTGTTATCGCTGCTGTGGATATTTGCCTTTATCAACCCCGATAACCTTTCGCTGGACAAGATGTACTGGTGGTTCGTTGTTCACCTGTGGGTGGAGGCCACGTGGGAACTGGTGATGGCGGCAATTCTTGCCTTTTTGCTGCTCAAGCTGACAGGCGTCGACCGCGAGGTCGTTGAAAAATGGCTTTACATCATCGTGGCCACCGCGCTGTTCAGCGGCATTCTTGGCACCGGGCACCACTTTTACTGGATCGGTCTGCCGGGCTATTGGCAGTGGATCGGGTCGATCTTCTCGACTTTCGAAGTGATCCCGTTCTTTTTGATGATGTCCTTTGCCTTTGTCATGGTCTGGAAAGGGCGCAAGAACCACCCCAACAAGGCCGCACTGCTCTGGTCGCTGGGGTCCAGCACGGTGGCTTTCTTTGGCGCTGGCGTCTGGGGGTTTCTGCACACGTTGCACGGGGTGAATTTCTACAGCCACGGCACCCAGATCACAGCAGCCCACGGGCACCTTGCGTTCTACGGAGCTTATGTAGCGTTGAACCTGGCAATCTTTACCTACGCCATGCCGATGCTACGGGAACGCGCGCCGTACAATCAGGTGCTGAACATGGCTTCGTTCTGGCTGATGACAGGTGGCATGGCGTTCATGACCTTCGTGCTGACCTTTGCGGGTACAATCCAGACCCACATGCAGCGTGTGCTGGGTGACTACTACATGACGGTCCAGGACGATCTTGCGATCTTTTATCTGATGCGCTTTGGCGCTGGGGCCTGTGTGGTGCTTGGTGCGCTATTGTTCATCTACTCGATACTGGTGGTGCGCAGGGACGAAATCATCGCCCCCGGCCCAACCGTGCAGACACCGGGAGAATAGGCCATGAACATCGCAACCCATCCCACCTTGCCGTTCTATCAGGTAACAGGCCGCGAATGTGATCTGTTCGAGACAGCCTACGCGAATGGTTTGCCCCTTCTTTTGAAGGGGCCGACCGGCTGCGGCAAAACCCGCTTTGTTGAGCATATGGCCGCCAAACTGGGCAAACCGCTGTATACAGTGGCCTGCCACGATGACTTGTCTGCCGCAGACCTGATCGGGCGCTACCTTCTAAAGGGTGGAGAAACCATTTGGGTTGATGGTCCATTAACCCGTGCGGTGCGCGAGGGCGGGATCTGCTATCTGGATGAAGTGGTCGAGGCGCGGAAAGACGTAACAGTTGTTCTGCATCCGCTGACCGACACCCGGCGCACGTTGATGATTGACCGGACAGGCGAAGAATTGACTGCGCCAAAGGACTTCATGTTGGTGGCCAGCTACAACCCCGGCTATCAAAATGTGCTGAAACGGCTGAAACCCTCGACGCGACAGCGGTTCTTGTCGATCTCATTCGATTTCCCCACGCCCGATGTTGAAATCACAGTGGTGAGCCGCGAAAGCGGGCTTGACGCGGGCCGCGTGGCCCCTTTGGTGCGGCTTGCCGGGCATATCCGCAACCTGTCGGGCATGGACCTCGAAGAAGGCGTCTCGACCCGGCTGTTGATCTATGCCGCCACTTTGATGGCAGGGGGCATGGGCGTGGATGCGGCGCTTGAGGCGGCGGTGATAGAACCCCTCAGCGATGAACCCGACGTACAGCAATCGCTGCGCGATCTGGTCAGCACGATCTACGGGTAAATATCATGCGCCTGCTTGACCTCATGGAACCGGAAGAAACGGTTGGCAATCTGTGGCATGACATGGCCAGTGGGATCGGTGCGGACGTCAGCTATCCCCAGGCGGGGGCGGCGCTGGCCACATTGCGCCCGAGCCTTGCGGTGCTGTTTCGCGCCCTTGGTGGGCCGGCGGGCGTCGAACTGGCTGAGGCACCTGCCACCCTGATGGCGCATCGCCGCCTGATACGCCGCAAACTGGCGGCCGAGCGTGAACGCGAGTGGGTGGCGCATTTCGACGGAGAGCGGCTGAGCCTGCCGCCCCTTATTGCCGCTTTTCCCGACCCCGATCTGAACCGCGCCGCCTATTTCTGGCTTACGGCGTTGGCCGCAACCGCGGACACGCGCGACCTTGTCCTGCCGACTGATCCAACAGCATTTGACTGCGCTCAGATCACCCTGAATGCGGCAGCCGCTGATGCAGCCTACGCCGCTTGTCCGGGTCTGCGCGACGCCTATGTCCGTATGGCGGCATTATGCGTGGCGGGGCGGCCAAAGGTCATGCGTCCCGCACAGGAAGCCGCGCTTGAGGTCGCGATTTGTCAGCAACTCGGCGGTGATACGCCATCATTGCAACCACAACCCACGCCCCGCAGCTATATGCCCCTTGCGCCGGTACCGATCTGGCTGCGGTTTGGCGCCCGCGGATCAGGGGCCAGTGCTGCGGACGATGCGGCAGATCAACAAACGCCACCCCCCGCTGCCGCCCATACCAGTCGCAAACTGGGCGCGCGCAAGGATCAGGACCAGCAAAACCGCAAGGACAGTTTCATCATTCATCGCTTTGAATCGATCCTGTCCTGGGTGGAGTCGCTGAACATCAACCGAAGTGTTGATGATGACGATGATGAGAACGCACAAAAAGCCGCAGACGATCAGGACCAGATCACCTTGTCCAAACAGGATCGCAAGGCCGCAACACGGTTGCGGTTGCACCTTGATCTATCCCCGGCGGATGCCGATCACGAGGCTTTGTCAGGCATCCATACCTACCCCGAATGGAACCATCAGTCGCGCAATTACATGCCCGATCACTGTCGTGTGTTAGACGCGCCCGCGCAGCCACAAGATGCGTCCTTCATCCCCGACCCGCGCCACATTCGCGCAACCCGCCGTCAATTCGAAGCTTTGCGTCCCCGTCGCATCCTGCAACCCCGGCAAGTGGACGGATCAGAGCTTGATCTGGATGCGCTTTTGACGACACGGGCTGATCTACAGGCGACCGGTCGGGGGTCTGACCGGATTTGGCAATCAGCGCGCCAGATTGAAAGGGATATGTCCGTGGCCTTTTTGATCGACAACTCACGCTCAACAGAATCCGCCATCGGCGACACCAGCGTGATTGACGTGGCTCGGCATACGATGGCGGCACTTGCCACGGGGATTGATGCAGCGGGCGACCGGCTTGGCATCTGGGGGTTTTCATCGCTGCGCCGCGACCGGGTGTTCCTGACACGTTGCAAAACCTTTGACGACCCAATGTCGCCCCAGATCATCGCCAATATCGGCGCGCTAAAGCCCGGCCATTACACGCGCCTTGGTGCCGCAATCCGCCACGTCAGCACACAACTGGCCACGGAACCCAGCGCGCGCAAACTGCTGATTGTGCTGACCGACGGCAAACCCAATGATCTGGACCATTACGAAGGCCAGCACGGGATCGAAGACAGCCATATGGCCGTGCGCGAGGCACGCAACGCTGGCCTGAGCTTGCATGGCATTATCATCGACGAGGACGGGCAGGATTGGTTTGCGCGCATCTTCGGGCGGGGTGGCTTTACCCTGCTGCCGGATGCCCGGCGCCTGACGCGGGCTTTGCCCGACCTATACCGCACCCTGACACAGGAGACCTGACATGCGTTTACTATTTCCCTTGACCGGAATGACCTGCCTGATCGCAACGGCCAGCCTGGCACAGGAATTTGACCGCCCCATTCCGCAGGCGCAATCCGCGACGGCAGAATTCTGGTTTGCGCTGGCCAGTATCGCCATGATCGCAGCCCTTGTGGTTGTGCAGCGACTGGTGGCGCGGTCATGACACCAACGGGTTGGCCCACCGGCAAGATTGCACTGGCGCTTTATCCTTTTGGGGCGGGTGCAGCGGCGGTCAATGTATTCTTTGCCTCGCTGATTTTTAGCTGGCTGGGCGGTCCTGTTGCGACGACACCTTGGTCGATCGGGTTGGGATGCGCCATCGGGGCACCCGCAACGTGGTATTTCGCCCGCCACATTCGGCATTTGATGGATGTCGCTGACAAGGCACAGGAAGGATAAAGATGGCAACGTCAGCAGAGCAAATGCGCGCATGGCAGGGGCCTGCGCTTTTCAGCTTCGGGTTTCGCCCGTTCTTTTTGGGTGGTGCTGTCTGGGTCGTGTTTGCGATGCTGGTATGGATATTGATGTTGGCGGGATCGGTCGAACTGCCAACACGGTTTGATCCCGTCGCGTGGCATGCGCATGAATTCCTTTTTGGCTATCTGGGTGCCGTGCTGGCGGGTTTTCTGCTGACGGCTGTACCCAACTGGACCGGCCGGTTGCCGATAGTAGGCTGGCCCCTGGCCGCTCTTTTTGCGCTTTGGTGCGCCGGGCGTATCGCGATCCTGACGGCGGCAGTCTGGCCCGTCGGGGTTGCCGCTGGTATCGACATCGCTTTTCCGGTTGTTCTTGGTGCGTTGATCCTGCGGGAAATCATCGCGGGGCGAAATTGGCGCAACTTGATCGTGCTGGCGTTGCTGAGTGTCTTTACACTCGCAAATGTTCTGTTCCATTTTGAGGCGATGAGCGATGCATATGCCCCAAAAGGCTTTGGGCTAAGGTTGGGTCTGGCAACTGTTGTGATGATGATCGCCGTGATCGGCGGGCGGATCATTCCGTCATTCACCCGCAACTGGTTGGCCCAGAACAGTGATGCAGCACACCCAACACCACCGATGCAGCGGTTTGACAGGATCGTGATTTTGGCTGGCCTTGGCATTCTGTCGATCTGGGTCGCACTGCCCGCACATGTAGCAACAGGCATTCTGTTGCTTGTGTTCACACTGTTTCACACGGCCCGCCTGTTACGCTGGCAAGGGCATCACACATACAGCGAAGCCTTGGTCTTTGTCCTGCATGCGGCCTATGCACTGATCCCTTTGGGCGCACTCGCGCTGGGGATAGAGATCTTGCTGGGGCAGGCAAACCAGGCCGCGGCCCAGCACGTCTGGATGGCAGGCGCCATCGGCGCGATGACACTGGCAATGATGACCCGGGCAACACGCGGCCATACAGGGCGGACGTTGGCGGCGGACAAACCGACCATCCTGATCTATCTGAGCGTTTTCGGGTCGGTTGGGTTGCGATATCTTGCGCCGAGCGAACCTGCATTGATCACCGTGTCAGGCATACTTTGGATCGCGGCATTTGGCGGTTTCGTGCTCGCTTACGGTCCGTCCTTGTGTCGCCCGAAAGAGGCCAGACAGACATGACATGGATCGGATTTGCTGCTGTCTTTGGGCTATTCTTTCTTACACATTCTTTGCCGTTGCGCCCGGCGATCAAGTCACAAATTGTCGGTTTGACGGGCGCGCACGTTTTTCGCATCGGCTATTCAGTGCTGTCATTGGCCACCCTCAGCATTCTGATCTGGGCGGCAGGCCAGGCGCCCTATGTCCAGCTATGGCCACAAACCATTTGGCAGCGCCATGTCGTACAGGCTGGCATGTTGGCAGTCTGCCTGATCCTCGTCTTCAGCGTCGCGCGCCCTAACCCGTTTTCCTTTGGTGGGGCAAATAACGGCGCATTCGATCCCCACCACCCCGGCCTTGTGCGCATCACGCGCCACCCCATCTTGCTGGCGCTTGCGCTCTGGGCTGGGCTACATCTCTTGCCAAATGGCGATCTCGCGCATGTCATACTGTTCGGCGTGCTGGGCGGCTTTGCGGTTGCAGGGCGACATCTGATCAATCGCCGCAAAAGGCGCGAAATCGGTTCTGCTGAATGGCATGCGTTGAATGCAGCAGTGGCGCAGGCACCTCTACTGAAAAGCAAAATGCCCTTTTCGCAGATCATACTACGGCTGGGCGCGGGCCTGGCTTTGTTTGCTGGGTTGCTGTGGATACATCCGGTTCTGATTGGTGTATCAGCGCACTAGTTGCCCACTCCCGCGCCATTTATGCACCCGCGTCAGGCGTCCTCGACCTCGATCACGCCACCCAACGACCGCAGCGCTCCTTTGATCTGCGGATTGACCGGGAAATCATCGCCCAGATCCAGTTCAACCTCGCCCGGCAAATCATCCCCCATCAGGCAGAAGTAGACTGGGCCACGCCCACCGCGCACACCGTCACGCGCGGCGTTCGACAGAATGGATGCGACCGACCCTATCGCCTCCGGTCCATCAATAAACACGCGCAGACCGGCACCACCAGCATCCGCCACGACGGCGTCAATCGGGGATACGGACCGGCCCAACAGTTTGAGCTGATCCGCCTCCAACGTAGCCTCGCATTGCAGGACAACCTGGCTGCCGGTTTCAAGAAATTCACGCGCGGCCTCGAGCGTGTCCGAAAACATCGTGACTTCATATTGCCCCGTGGGATCAGAGAGTTGCACAAAGGCAAAGCGATTGCCGCGCGCCGATTTGCGTTCCTGTCGCCCTGACACAGTGCCAGCCATCTTGACGATGGCAGCGCCCTTCTCGGCCCGTGCTGTGACCTCATCCAAGGTCATCACCTGCTTGCGTTTCAGCGGCCCCATATAGTCGTCCAACGGATGACCAGACAGATAGAAACCAATCGCACGAAACTCCTCGGCCAGCCGCTCTGCGGGTAACCAATCATCGCCGCCAATCAAACGCGGCTCTGGCAAATCCTCGCCCGCGTCGCCAAACAGTGACACCTGATTTGATGATTTCTGGTCATGGATCGCAGCGGAATACGCGGTCAGCGCATCAAGGCTGAGGATTACAGACCTGCGGTTCGGGTCGAGCACGTCAAAGGCCCCCGCCCGTGCCAGCATCTCCAACGGGCGCTTGCCGATACGTTTCAGATCCACACGGCGGGCAAAGTCGAAAAGGTTCACAAATTCATGGTCTTCGCGCCCCTCGACAATCAATTTCATCGCCTCGACACCGACGTTTTTCAGCGCACCCAACCCATAGACGAGCTTTTGATCCTTCACATCAAATGTCGCCTGTGACCGGTTCACGCAAGGCGGGATGTATTCAATCCCCAACCCCTTTTTCACCTCTTGAAAATAGACGCCCAGCTTGTCCGTCAGATGGATATCGCAGTTCATGACACCGGCCATGAATTCTACCGGGTGGTTCGCTTTGAGCCATGCGGTTTGATAGCTGACGACGGCATAGGCAGCGGCGTGAGATTTATTGAACCCATAGTTGGCGAATTTTTCCAACAGGTCGAAAACCTCGCGGGCTTTCTTGGGTTCAACGCCATTGGCCTTGGCGCCAGCCTCGAACTTGGGGCGTTCCTTCGCCATCTCTTCGGCGATCTTTTTACCCATCGCACGCCGCAATAGATCGGCCCCGCCAAGGCTGTAGCCCGCCATGACCTGCGCAATCTCCATCACCTGTTCCTGATAGACGATGATCCCTTGGGTTTCCTTGAGGATATGATCAATCGAAGGGTGGATGGACTCCAGCTCCTTCTGTCCGTTCTTCACCTCGCAATAGGTCGGGATATTCTCCATCGGGCCGGGACGGTACAGCGCAACCAGCGCCACGATATCCTCGATGCAGGTCGGCTTCATCCGCTTGAGAGCATCCATCATACCGCTGGATTCCACCTGGAACACAGCGGTGGTTTTGGCGCTGGAATACAGCGCATAGGATTTTTCATCATCCAAGGGGATCGCCCCGATGTCGTACTCAAACCCCTCTAACGCATCATAAAGCTGTGTACCGTCAGCGGCCACATTCAAAGGCCGCTCCGCCTTGCGGATCAGCTTCACCGCATTCTCGATCACGGTCAGCGTTTTCAAACCCAGAAAGTCGAACTTGACCAGCCCCGCCTGTTCCACCCATTTCATGTTGAACTGGGTTGCGGGCATGTCGGACCGCGGGTCCTGATAAAGTGGTACCAATTCGTCCAGCGGACGGTCACCAATCACCACACCCGCAGCGTGGGTGGATGCGTTCCGCAGCAATCCTTCCACCTGTTGCGCATAGGTCAGCAGACGGTCCACGACCTCTTCGTTCTTGGCCTCTTCACGCAGACGGGGTTCATCCGCCAAAGCCTTTTCGATCGACACGGGTTTGACCCCTTCGACAGGGATCATTTTCGACAGGCGGTCCACCTGCCCGTATGGCATCTGCAAAACCCGGCCCACATCACGGACGGCGGCCTTGGACAAAAGCGCGCCAAAGGTGATGATTTGCCCCACCCTGTCACGCCCGTATTTGTCCTGCACATAGCGGATCACTTCCTCGCGCCGGTCCATGCAAAAGTCGATGTCAAAGTCCGGCATCGACACACGTTCGGGGTTCAGGAAGCGTTCGAACAGCAACGAATAACGCAGTGGATCAAGATCCGTGATCAACAGGGCGTAAGCCACCAAAGACCCCGCGCCAGACCCCCGGCCCGGCCCAACCGGAATACCATTGTCCTTGGACCATTTGATGAAATCGGCCACGATCAAGAAGTAGCCGGGAAAGCCCATGCCCTCGATGATGCCTAGCTCAAATTCCAGCCGCTTTTCATATTCTTCAACCGGGGCCGCATGGGGGATGACAGCCAAGCGGTTCTTCAACCCCTGTTCGGCCTGTCGGCGTAATTCAGCGACCTCATCATCTGCAAATTTTGGCAGGATCGGGGCACGTTTATAGGCCTTGAACGCGCAGCGCTTGGCGATCTCGACGGTGTTTTCAACAGCCTCTGGCAGATCTGCGAACAGCGTGACCATTTCCTGCGGAGATTTCAGATAATGCTGTGGTGTCAACCGGCGGCGGGGTTCTTGTTGATCAACATAAGCGCCCTCTGCAATGCAGATCAGTGCATCATGTGCTTCGTACAATTCTGTCTTGGGGAAATAGACGTCATTGGTCGCAACCAGCGGCAAACCCTTGCTGTAGGCCATCTCGATATGACCGCGCTCTGACAGGCGTTCGGCCTGCGGCAAACCATCACCGGGATGGCGCTGCAATTCCACATAAAGCCGATCTGGATAGATCGCCGCCAGCCGGTCCATCAATGCCTCGGCCTTTGGGCGCTGGCCCTGACGCAACAACCGGCCCACCGGGCCATCCGGTCCACCCGACAGGCAAATCAAACCTTGATGATGCTTTGCCAAGTCTTCCAATGAAACCTGCGGCAACTGCCCGCCCGCGTCCAGATAGGCGCAGGAGTTCAGCTTCATCAGGTTCATGTATCCGGCTTCAGATTGGGCCAGCAAGACTATCGGCGCAGGCGCTTCGGGCCGTTTTCCTGGCTCCGCCTCAAGGTAGGTCAGATCAACCTGACAGCCGATGATCGGCTGCAACCCGGCCTTGGCTGCACCTTCGGAAAATTCCAATGCGCAGAACATGTTGTTGCTGTCCGTCACTGCGACCGCCGGCATGTCCATCTTGGCCACCATTTCGGGTAGTTTCTTGACCGGAATTGCGCCTTCCAGCAGCGAATACTCGGTATGGACGCGCAGATGAATGAATCGGGGATTAGTAGCCATGCAAGGCAAGGTAGCGTATGCCCATCTGGCCGCAAGACGCGTAATTGGTTAGCTATATCGCTAAGTGTATTGACAAGGGGTGATTCCCACATCAATACTTAGCCACATGACTAACCAACTAGATTCCTTCTTTGGCGCTATGGCCGACCCGACCCGCCGCGCTGTCATTGAACGGCTGGCCTCTGGACCGGCAAGCGTGAGCGAACTGCACGCACCTCATGCAATGGCGCTGCCCACCTTCATGCGCCACCTCAAGGTGCTGGAAGATACCGGCATCGTACGCTCCATCAAAAAGGGCCGCGTGCGCACCTGCCACATCGAGGCCGCACCCCTGATCGAAGCGCAAGGCTGGCTCGCTTGGCAGCGCGAAATTTGGGAGAGCCGGTTGGACAGGTTGGATGCCCTTGCGCAGCAGATTTCAAACACAAAAGAGGACCAGACCGATGCCCCTTGATACCAAATCATTTGACCTTTTCCGTACGCTTCCACTGTCGCCAGACCGGCTATGGACCGTCCTGACGGACGCGAAAGAACGCGAAAAATGGAACGGGCCAGATGCCACAACCTTGCTGGAAACCGACGCCGCCGACCTGCGCGTGGGTGGACAGGACCGGCACCGGTTCGGGCCCAAGGACGCTCCGGATTTCGTGGTCGATACCCGCTGGTATGACCTGGCAGGACCCGACCGCGCCGTATTCACCGAGACCCTGATTTTCGGAGGCGAGGCCGTTTCGACAAGCCTTGTAACCTACGTGCTTGAGGGCAACGGAAAGCAAACAAAACTTAGCATCACCGTTGCCGTGTCGTCTTTCTCTGGCCCCGATACGTTGGACGAAATCGCACAGGGCTGGGCCGGTGGTGCCGATAACCTTGAGGCCTACGCCAAGGGTCTTGTTCAGCCCACGTAAGGCTGGCTGCTTTTTCCGGATCATGCGGTGCGCCACACAGCTGATTTCAAGAAACACTTGCCAAACGCGGTTTCTGCCGCTTTCATAGCCTGCAGCACATGAGGCAGCCGTCTACGTCGCATCGACGGCTGGTCCCCTCGCATACTTCGGTAAGGCGGCAGGTTTACAAAATGGACGTCACGTTTCTTCTCAATGGGGAAACCGTGCAGGTGAAAGCGGAACCGACGCGCACCCTGCTGGATTGGCTGCGCGAGGATGCTGGGCTGTGTGGAACAAAGGAAGGCTGCAACGAAGGCGACTGCGGCGCCTGCACAGTGATGGTGACCGATGAGGACGGTGCAAAAGCACTGAACGCCTGCATTCTGTTCATGCCACAGCTTCACGGCAAGGCCGTTCGCACGGTCGAAGGGATCAGCGGGCCGGATGGTGCGCTGCACCCTGTTCAGCAGGCAATGATCGAAAAACACGGATCGCAATGTGGGTTCTGTACGCCGGGGTTCATTGCCTCAATGGCAACCGCGCATCTGGACGGCCGCAAGGACCATGACGATGTGCTGGCCGGGAACCTTTGCCGGTGCACAGGCTATGCGCCGATCATCCGGGCCGCAGAGGCGGCAGCTGCGGAACCTGTTCCGGACTGGATGACCGACACACCGCCACTGGTGGACAGTCCGGGTTATGCGCCTGCGAGTTTGGATGAACTTGCCCGATGGTATTGGGAACACCCAAAGGCGACATTGATCGCCGGGGCAACCGATGTGGGGCTTTGGGTGACAAAGCAACTGCGTGACTTGCCTGATGTGGCGTTCCTGAACCGTTGCGCAGAACTGCGCGCGATTTCCGAGACCGACGATACCATCCACTTTGGTGCGGCGGTGACAATGACCGAGGCGCTGGACAAACTCCGCGCCATGCACCCTTCCTACGCCGAAATGATCCGCCGCTATGGATCAACCCAGGTGCGCAACGCGGCAACCATCGGTGGGAACATCGCCAATGGTTCACCTATTGGGGATAACCCACCTGCGCTGATCGCGTTGGGCGCAACCCTGCATTTGCGGCAGGGCGAGACCAAACGAGATATGCCGCTTGAGGATTTCTTCGTTGAGTACGGCAAGCAAGACCGTCAACCCGGTGAACTGGTGACCGGCGTCACCATCCCCAAAACGGCCCCTGCCCTGCGCTGCTACAAAATATCGAAGCGGTTTGATCAGGATATTTCTGCCCTCTGCGGTTGCTTCAATATCACCATGGCGGATGGCATGGTGGTGGATGCCCGCATCGCCTTTGGCGGCATGGCGGGCACGCCGCATCGCGCGACAGCGGTCGAAAATGCACTGATAAACCGGCCATGGACCGCCGAAACGGTTACGGCCGCGGCGGATCGTTTTGCCGACGACTACACGCCCATGACCGACATGCGTGCAAGCGCTGGCTACCGCCTGCAAACCGCACAGAACCTGCTGCACCGTTATCTGGCCGAGATGTCGGGCGAGGCGACATCGGTGCTGGAGGTGACATCATGAGCGTCACCAAACCCCTGCCCCATGACGCCGCCGCCCTGCATGTCACTGGTGCTGCACGTTATATTGACGACCTGCCAATGCCCGGCAACACGCTGCATCTGGCCTTTGGCACGTCCGACATTGCCTGTGGTAGCTATAGTGCCGTGAACCTTGAAAAGGTAAAAAGCGCCCCCGGTGTGGTTGCAGTGCTGATGGCAGATGATCTGCCCTTCGCCAATGACGTCTCGCCCTCCATCCATGATGAGCCGCTGCTGGCCACGGGCACGGTGCACTACCTCGGCCAACCGCTGTTTCTGGTGGTGGCAGAGAGCCACCTTGCGGCCCGCAAAGCCGCGCGTTTGGCTGAGGTGGATTATATCGAAGACACCCCCATCCTGACCATAGATGAGGCCCTTGCCGCGGGTAGCCATTTCGAGGACGGCCCACGCATCTGGACCAAGGGCGATGTTGATCAAGCACTGTCAGATGCCCCGCATCGGGTGCGCGGCGAAATCAACATGGGCGGGCAGGAACATTTCTATCTTGAAGGTCAGGCCGCCCTCGCCCTACCGCAGGAAAGCGGGGACATGGTTGTGCATTCCTCCACCCAGCATCCCACCGAAATCCAGCACAAGGTGGCCGATGCGCTGGGCGTGCCAATGCACGCGGTACGTTGCGAAGTACGGCGCATGGGCGGTGGTTTTGGTGGCAAGGAAAGTCAGGGCAATGCGCTGGCCGTTAGCTGTGCCATAGCCGCGCGTCTGACAGGCCGACCCTGCAAGATGCGCTATGACCGCGACGACGATATGATGATCACGGGCAAGCGGCATGATTTCCGGATCAGCTATGATGCGGGATTTGATGGTGAAGGGCGGCTGACCGGTGTCGATTTCACGCAAAGGACCCGCTGTGGCTGGGCGCTTGATCTGTCCTTGCCAGTCGCTGACCGGGCCATGTTGCACGCTGACAATGCCTATCACCTGCCAGCGGCGCGGATCACCTCGCACCGGTTGAAGACCAACACCCAGTCCGCCACTGCCTTTCGTGGATTTGGTGGGCCGCAAGGGGTGTTGGGCATTGAACGGGTAATGGATCACATCGCGGCGGAACTGGAAATGGATCCAGTTACTATCCGCCAGCGAAACTATTATGCCGCGATGGATGCAGGGGGGCTGTCTGCCCCCCGCGCTGCGCGCCCCCCCGAAGATATTTCCAAACAAAAGAAGCCCGGCCAGGGTACACGGTATGCCGGGCAGTATTCACCAAAAACCGAGGTGCAGACGACCCCCTACAAGATGCCAGTGACGGATTTCATTCTGCACGAGATGACAGAGGCATTGCTGAAGACATCTGACTATCACGCCCGCCGTGCCGTGATCGCGAACTGGAACCGCGCCGAGCCGATCCTGAAGAAGGGCATCGCCTTTTCGCCAGTCAAATTCGGGATTTCCTTCACGCTGACCCACCTTAATCAGGCGGGCGCGCTGGTGCATGTGTATCAGGATGGATCGGTTCATATGAACCACGGCGGCACTGAGATGGGACAGGGGTTGTTCCAGAAAGTCGCTCAGGTTGCAGCACATCGATTCGGAATTGATGTGGCTGCGGTGAAGATCACCGCGACGGATACCGGCAAGGTGCCGAATACCTCCGCCACTGCTGCCTCATCGGGGACCGATCTGAACGGCATGGCCGTCGCCAACGCTTGCAATATCATTCGGGACCGGATTGCTACCTGTCTGGCGGAACTGCATCAAACCAGCACTGAGCAGGTCCGCTTTGAAGATGGGCAGGTCTTTGTTGGTGAGGCGCGGATGACATTTGCCGAGGCCGCACAGACGGCCTATCTCAACCGTGTCAGCCTCTCTGCCACGGGGTTCTACAAAACGCCTGATCTGGCCTGGGACCGGATCAAAGGCGAAGGTACACCGTTTTTCTATTTCGCCCAGGGGGCGGCGGTGACCGAAGTGGTCATTGACACGTTGACCGGCGAAAACCGCATCCTGCGCAGCGATATTCTGCATGACGCCGGTGCGTCGCTGAACCCTGCGCTGGATATCGGACAGGTCGAGGGTGGCTATGTGCAGGGCGCAGGTTGGCTGACGACCGAGGAACTGGTCTGGGACGACAAGGGACGGCTGCGCACCCATGCGCCATCAACCTACAAAATCCCTGCCTGTTCGGACCGGCCTGATGTGTTCAACGTGGCGGTGTGGGACAGCCCGAACCCCGCGCAAACGATCTATCGCTCAAAAGCGGTGGGCGAGCCGCCGTTCATGTTGGGCACCTCCGCCTTTCTGGCGCTGTCTGATGCGGTTGCAGCCAGCGGGCCGAACTACCCGGATTTGCAGGCACCAGCGACCGCCGAAGAGGTGTTGCGCGCGGTAGGACGAGCACGGGGATGACCATGCCGATCCGCATCACCATCACCAAAACCGCAGGCTCTGTCCCACGCGAGGCAGGCACGCAAATGTTGGTCTGGGATGACCGCACCGAAGGTACCATTGGCGGTGGGAGGCTGGAGTGGGAGGCGATGGCAGAGGCCCGCAGGATGTTGCGCGATGGGCGTCAACAATACACGGCGCAAATCCCGCTTGGTCCCACACTGGGCCAATGCTGTGGGGGATCGGTCAGCCTGCAATGGGAGGTCGCAGAAACACTGGATCAGCCTGCCGCGCGGCCGCTTTGGATTTATGGTGCAGGTCATGTCGGCCGCGCGCTGGTGCAGGTCATGCACCCCCTGCCCGATTTTGAAATCACTTGGGTTGATACGCATGCGGATCGCTTTCCCAAAACAGAAGCGACCACTCTGGTCGCGGCAGACCCTGCGCGGATCGTCAGACACGCGCCCGAAAATGCAGACCACCTGATTCTGACCTACAGTCATGAAATTGACCTCGCGCTCTGTCACGCGGTGCTGAGCCATGATTTTCACTGCGCCGGCTTGATCGGATCAGCCACCAAATGGGCGCGGTTCAAGGCACGGCTCGCGGCATTGGGGCATGCGCCGGCACAGATTTCGCGTATTGCGTGCCCCATTGGTGATCCAAGCCTTGGAAAACACCCCGCAGCGATTGCGTTGGGCGTCGCAACTGCCATGATCACACCCGATGGGCGCAAGACAAAGGACCGCACCGCATGACCGAACCGCTGTTGCGCCTGTCAGGGCTGACCAAAGCCTATCCCGGCGTTGTCGCCAACAAGGATGTGTCATTTGATATCGGACGGGGCGAGGTCCATGCGTTGCTGGGGGAAAACGGGGCTGGCAAATCGACGCTGGTGAAAACCATCTACGGACTGGTCAAACCAGATGCAGGCACGATGACGCTGGAAGGCCAACCGTTTCAACCCGCCGAGCCGCGCGCCGCGCGTGCCTCCGGCATTGCGATGGTGTTTCAGCACTTTTCACTTTTCGACGCGATGAATGTGGCCGAAAATATCGCATTGGGGATGGAAAACCCGCCGCCACAAGCCGAGATCGCAGCAAAGGTGCGCAGCGTGTCGGACCAATACGGGTTGCCGCTGGACCCGACCCGCATCGTGGGGGAGCTATCGGCGGGAGAGCGTCAGAGGGTAGAGATTATTCGTTGCCTTTTGCAGGATCCCAAGCTTCTGATCATGGACGAACCCACCTCGGTTCTGACCCCGCAAGAGGTCGATATCCTGTTTGAAACCCTGCGCAAGCTCAGCGCGGAAGGCACGGCGATCCTTTACATTTCGCACAAGCTTGAAGAAATCCGCGCACTTTGTGAGAACGCCACCGTGCTGCGGCTGGGCGAGGTCGTGGGAGATTGCGATCCACGCGAAACCTCTGCTCGGGATATGGCGGAACTGATGGTGGGCACGGTGTTGCATGTGCCTGAAAGGGCCGAAAAACCTGCCGGAGAGGTTGTGTTGTCGCTGAATGGCCTGAGTGCCAAGGCGCCGCATCGGTTCGGCACCCCTTTGCGCAACATCACGGTTGAGGTGCGGACCGGCGAGGTGCTGGGCATTGGCGGTGTCGCAGGCAATGGGCAGGACGAGTTGGTTGCGGCCCTGTCGGGTGAGATGAAAACCGGCCGTGACATGGTGCAATTCAAAGGCAACGGCATCGGGCAGACACATCCCAATGCGCGGCGCAAGATCGGTCTGCTGGCCGCGCCAGAGGAACGTATGGGCCACGCTGCTGCCCCCGATATGAGTCTGACGGAAAACGCCATTCTGACGGCAGCCACGCGCAAAGAGCTGACCAGTCGCGGTTTCGTGCATTGGGGCAAAGCACGGGGTTTTGCCAAAGAGGTTATCGCCAAATTCGACGTTCGCACACCGGGCCCGCAAAACGCCGCCCGGTCGCTTTCTGGGGGCAACTTGCAGAAATTCGTTATCGGGCGCGAGATCATGCAAGCACCAGAGGTTCTGGTCGTGAACCAGCCGACATGGGGTGTTGATGCCTCTGCCGCTGCTGCGATCCGGCAGGCGTTGTTGGATCTTGCCGCTACAGGGACAGCGGTGATTGTGATTTCGCAGGACCTGGATGAGTTGATGGAAATCTCGGATCGCTTTGCGGCGCTGAACGAGGGGCGGCTGTCGTCGCCTCGCCCGGCCCAAGGGCTGACAGTGGATGAGATTGGCCTGATGCTGGGTGGTGCACATGATATGGAGGTGGCACATGATCACGCTTGAAAAGCGCCCGCAGCCATCGCGGCTTTGGGTTTTTGCGACCCCCGTGCTGGCTGTCGTGCTGACCATGCTGTGTGGGGGTCTGCTGTTTGCCGCGCTTGGGCAGAACCCGTTTGAGACCATTCGCACCATCTTTCTGGACCCGCTGTTTTCGGAATTTGCATGGTTCTATCGCCCACAACTGCTGATCAAGGGCGCACCTTTGGTGCTGATTGCTATCGGTTTGTCATTCGGGTTTCGTGCGGGCATCTGGAACATCGGCGCTGAAGGGCAGTACATCGTTGGTGCAATTTTTGGGGCGGCCGTCGGATTGGCGTTCTACCCAATGGAAAGCATTATCATCTTCCCGTTGATGATTGTCGCAGGGGCCCTTGGTGGTTTCCTCTGGGCCATGATCCCCGGCATATTGCGTGTCCGCTTTGGCACCAATGAAATTCTGGTGTCGCTGATGCTGGTCTATGTGGCCGAGCAATTGCTGGCGTCCATGGCCTTGGGGGTCTTGCGCAACCCTGACGGAATGGGCTTTCCCGGCAGCCGGAACCTTGCCCAATATGACAGTGCCACAAGCTGGATCAACCAATCCGCGGGCCTTCACTGGGGCGTGGCCTTTGCATTCATTGCGGTGATCTGCGCCTATGTCGCCCTGTCACGGCATATCTTTGGTTTCAACGTGCGGCTTTCGGGGCAAAGTCCGCGTGCGGCCCGGTTTGCGGGCGTGAACCCGTCCCGCCTGGTGCTGATCTGTATGGGTATATCCGGCGCGCTGGCGGGGCTTGCAGGCCTGTTCGAAGTCTCTGGCCCTGCCGGACAGATCAGCATCGATTTCAACGTGGGATACGGCTTTACCGCGATCATCGTGGCCTTCCTCGGGCGGTTGCATCCGGTCGGGATATTACTTGCGGGCGGGTTGATGGCGCTGACCTATATCGGGGGCGAGATTGCACAATCCAATCTGGGCCTGCCGATTGCGGCAATTCAGATTTTGCAGGGGATGTTGCTATTTTTCTTGTTAGCGGTGGATGTGCTGACGAACTACCGGGTTCGGCTTGGCAAACGAGGGATCGCATAATGGACCTGACCTCAATCAACCCGATCCTTCTGCTCGCCTCGCTGATGGTGGCGGCAACCCCGATCATCCTTGCTGCGATTGGCGAACTGGTGGTCGAACGTGCGGGTGTCCTGAACCTTGGCGTGGAAGGCATGATGATCACAGGCGCAATCTGCGGCTTTGTGGTAGCGGTGAACACAGGATCGCCATGGCTGGGCTTTCTGGGTGCTGCCGTTGGCGGGGCGCTGGTGTCGCTTGTCTTTGGCTTTCTCACGCAGTTCTTGCTGTCGAACCAAGTGGCCACCGGGTTGGCGCTCACCCTCTTCGGTCTTGGCCTGTCTGCACTCATGGGCCAAGGTTATATCGGGATCAAGGCACCCTCCTTCCCTGACTGGCATATCCCGCTGCTGGGGGACATTCCGATCATTGGGCCGATCATCTTTCAGCATGACCCCATGGTCTATGTTGGTCTGTTCATCGTGGCCGGCGTCTGGGCATTCCTGAAGTATTCACGCGCGGGGTTGATCCTGCGCGCGGTCGGCGAAAACCACGAAGCGGCCCATGCGCTGGGTTATCACGTCGTGCGGGTGCGCATGCTCGCGATCATGTTTGGCGGGGCCTGCGCGGGGCTTGGCGGGGCCTATCTGTCGCTGGTGCGCGTGCCACAATGGACGGAAGGTATGACGGCGGGCGCTGGCTGGATCGCACTGGCCATCGTTGTCTTTGCCAGTTGGCGGCCCGGGCGGCTCTTGCTGGGTGCTTATTTGTTTGGCGGCGTGACCGTTTTGCAATTGAACCTACAGGCAGCAGGTGCGGAGATCGGGGTCGAGTATCTTTCTATGGCGCCCTATCTGGCCACCATCGCGGTTCTGGTTATTATGCGAGCCGGACGTGCGCCCGGATCACTGGGACAATCATTCCATGCCTCACGTTGAGGCGACAACAAGACCACCAAGGGGAAACATATGACACTTAAAACAATACTGGCCGGGGCGACGCTCGCACTTGGTCTTGCAACAGGGGCCGCTGCAGATGGGCATGAACCTGTCACCGTCGGCTTTGTCTACGTCGGACCGGTTGGCGATGGCGGCTGGACCTATGAACATGACCAAGGCCGTCTGGCCGTGGAAGCAGAATTTGGCGACAAGGTTGAAACTGTCTTTGTCGAAAGCGTTCCAGAAGGCCCCGACGCAGAGCGTGTGATGACACAGATGGCACTGCAAGGTGCTGATCTGATCTTCACCACATCCTTTGGCTACATGGATCAGACAATCGCCGTGGCGGAAAAATTCCCCAATGTGCGGTTCGAACACGCCACAGGTTACAAACGCGCCGACAACGTCTCGACCTACTCTGCCCGCTTCTATGAGGGCCGTGCGGTACAGGGCCATATCGCAGGTCAGATAACCGAAAGCAACGTGATCGGCTACATCGCATCCTTCCCGATCCCCGAAGTGATCCGGGGCATCAACGCGGCCTATATCCACGCGAAGGAAGTGAACCCTGATGTCGAGTTCAAGATCGTCTGGGCCTACACATGGTTTGATCCCGCGAAAGAGGCCGAAGCGGCCACCGTTCTGATCGAACAGGGCGCTGACGTGATCTTGCAGCATACCGACTCCACCGCGCCGCAGGCCGCCGCACAGGCTGCGGGCAATGTTGCGACATTCGGTCAAGCGTCTGACATGGCCGAGTTTGCACCATTCCCACGGGTGTCCTCGATCATCGACAACTGGGCACCTTACTATGTCGCACGGACCCAAGCGGTCATTGATGGCACATGGGAAAGCACCGACACATGGGACGGTATCGCGCCGGGCATGGTCGGCATTGGTGAGATCACAGATGCGGTACCCGCCGAAGTGAAAGCCTCTGCCGAAGCATTGATCGAACGCCTGCGGTCGGGCGAATACCACGCCTTTACTGGTCCGCTGAACAAGCAGGATGGATCGGCATGGTTGGCTGCTGGTGAAACAGCAGACGATGGCACGCTGGCTGGTATGAACTTCTATGTCGAAGGATTGTCTGGCGACATTCCGCAGTAATCACGCTGCCATGAACAACAATAAAGCCCCGCATTTGCGGGGCTTTTCTTTTTGCAGCTTTCAAGTGATCTTGATTAACAACCATGGCCGCGCCCCCGACAAGGGACCAGATGTTCAGAGGACTATTCATATGACCGACAGCCTTGCCCTTCTAGGCGTCAAAGGTGGCCCGGCCATTCGGCCCGGTTCAAACATGCCTACGTCGATGTTGCTACAATTAGCGGGCAAGACGATCCTGATTGATGCTGGCCTCGGGGTCACGCGAGGGATCTGTGATCAAGGCATCGCCCTGACGCAGATCGACCTGATCGTGATCACCCATTTGCACTCTGATCACTACCTCGAGCTTGGTCCCTATTTCCATACCGCTTGGACGGCAGGGTTGAACCGCACGATCCCGGTGATCGGACCCAATGGGCTTGATGCCTATTGGCGCGGGTTTCAGGACAGTATGGCGTTTGATATCAACCTGCGGATCCGGGATGAGGGACGCTGCGATTTTGACAGCCTTGCCGACATACAAATCATCGCAGACACGATGACCATTGATGACATCACGTTGCGCACGATGCGCAATCTGCACCCGCCAATCACCGATACCTTCGCCCTGCGGTTCGAGGCGGGCGACAAGGCGGTCGTGCTGTCCGGTGATACGGCCTACATGGACGAAATGGCCACCTTTGCAAAAGGGGCCGATCTGCTAGTGCACGAAGCGATGCTGCGCGATGGGGTCGAGGCGCTATGCGCGCGCATGACCAATGGCGATGAACGGCTGCGCACGCACATCCTGCGCAGCCATACGGACGCCGTCGATGTGGGGCGGATCGCGCGGGATGCCGGGGTCAGACAGCTGGCGCTCAATCACATGGTGCCCGACGGCGACCCCGATTTTACCGACCAGCATTGGACAGACGCGGTGCTACAGCATTGGGACGGTCCATTCCATCTGGGCAAGGATGGGATGCGCATCACACTCTGACGGAGGCGACAATGACAAAGGTTCTGGGAATTGGCGGCATTTTCTTTCGGGCGAAAGACCCGGCAGCACTTGGGCTCTGGTACGAGGAAACCTTTGGCATCGCCAAAATCACAGACAGCTATGATGACCCGGCCTGGACTCAAGAGGCAGGCACAACGGTCTTTGCCCCCTTCAAACAGGACACCACTTATTTCGGTCGTCCAGAGCAGCAATGGATGATCAATTTTCGGGTCGCTGACCTTGACGCAACAGTTGCGGCTCTGCGCGCTGCCGGGGTCGCGGTGGATGTCTCGCCAGAACGCGCACCCAATGGGCGCTTTGCACATCTCAAAGACCCCGAGGGAAACCCCATCGAGTTGTGGCAGGAAATGCCACCGCCCTGATTGCCCCTGCGCCCGCGCCTCGCTATCTAGGGCCGAACCTCAATGCGTAACGGAGCGTCCCCCTATGGCTGCCAATCAATTCGTCTACTTCATGGACGGCGTGTCCAAAACCTATCCCGGCGGAAAAAAGGTGTTCGAAAACATCCGCCTGAATTTCTTGCCTGGCGTGAAAATCGGCGTCGTCGGCGTGAACGGCACCGGTAAATCCACGCTGATGCGGATCATGGCAGGCCAGGACAAGGATTTCGCGGGAGAAGCATGGGCGGCCGAAGGCGCGCGCGTGGGCTATCTGCCGCAGGAACCCGAACTGGACCCCAATCTGACAGTGCGTGAAAACGTCATGTTGGGCGTGGCCGACAAAAAGGCGATCCTCGACCGCTACAACGAAGTGGCGATGAACTACTCCGAAGAAACCGCCGATGAGATGGCGCAACTCCAAGACCAGATCGACAGCCAGAACCTCTGGGATCTCGACGCACAGATCGACATCAGCATGGAGGCACTGCGCTGCCCGCCCGATGATGCCGACGTCACCACATTGTCCGGTGGGGAAAAACGCCGCGTTGCACTCTGCCAGTTGTTGCTCGACGCGCCGGACATGTTGCTGCTTGACGAACCGACCAACCACCTGGACGCCGAAACCATCGCCTGGTTGCAACAGCACCTGATCGACTACAAAGGCACGATCCTGATCGTGACCCACGATCGCTATTTCCTCGATGCGATTACTGGCTGGATTCTGGAACTCGACCGTGGCGCCGGCATCCCGCACGAGGGCAACTATTCTTCATGGCTTGAGGCAAAGGCCAAACGGCTGGAGCGTGAGGCGAAGGACGACAAATCCAAACAGCGCACCCTTGCAAGGGAATTGGAATGGATGCAGCAGGGCGCAAAAGCGCGTCAGGCAAAATCCAAGGCCCGGATCAGCGCCTATAACGACTTGGTTAACCAGTCCGAGAAAGAAAAGATAGGCCGCGCCCAGATCATCATCCCCAACGGGCCAAGGCTTGGGTCCAAGGTGATCGAAGTAAACGGCCTGAAAAAAGCCATGGGTGACAAACTGCTGATCGAAGACCTGACGTTTGACTTGCCCCCCGGCGGCATCGTCGGCGTGATCGGGCCAAACGGCGCGGGTAAATCCACGCTCTTTTCGATGCTGACAGGCCAAGCAGAACCTGATGAGGGCAGCGTCGAATACGGTGAAACGGTCAAACTTTCCTACGTCGACCAATCCCGTGACGCGCTGAACCCAGACACAACTGTCTGGGAAGAAATCAGCGGCGGCGCTGAAATCATCGAGCTTGGCGATGCGTCGATGAACTCTCGCGCCTATTGCTCGGCGTTCAACTTCAAGGGCGGCGACCAGCAGAAAAAAGTTGGCCTTCTGTCGGGCGGCGAACGCAACCGTGTGCATATGGCAAAACTGCTGAAATCCGGCGGTAACGTCCTGCTGCTTGACGAACCGACCAACGACCTTGACGTCGAAACGCTGCGCGCGCTCGAAGACGCGTTGGTCAGCTTTGCGGGCTGTGCTGTGGTCATCAGCCACGACCGTTTCTTCCTCGACCGGATCTGTACGCATATCCTGGCATTTGAGGGCGACGCCCATGTGGAATGGTTTCAGGGGGCGTTCACCGACTACGAAGAGGACAAAAAATCACGGCTGGGTGCAGATGCGTTGGAGCCAAAACGGATGAAGCACAAGAAGTTCGTGCGATGAAACGGATCGTCGTCGCGGTGGGGATCGGGCTGGTGACGGCCCTGATCTTCTACCTGATCGAACTCACCACACTTGCAGGGGCGCACCCGCGCTGGGTCAACCAGCTATTCTATTCGGGTGCCGGACTGGGAACGGTCATAGCCGTGATTGCGATCCAATTTGCGTTTGTACCCCGCACAATCGCGCTGAGCTTTCTCGTCATCGCGGCTTATCTGACGGCGGACTACGGCAAAGCCCGCTTTGCGGCGTCTTTCGCCGAGGACGCGGTTGCCGGGCAGATGTGGTATTTCGGCTGGCACGCGCTCTGCATCGCCATGATCGCACATGTAATGTCGAGCACATATGAACTGTTGCGGCCCGCGTAGGGTGGGTAAAACCCACGCGCAACCACGGCCGTCGCAGTGGTGTGGGTTTCACCCACCTTACTGGCACATTGAACGCCTTGGGTTCCTTCGCGCGGGGCAATACCGCTTGTGCCATTCCGCAACATCCGGATACATGCGCGCGTCCAACCTAATCAGCCTGCCATTTTCATATGCGCCCTAGGCGTTAGGGTAAGGTGCTGCCATTGACAGCCGCCCAAGAGGTCGCCCGTTGCGGTTCGCCGTTCTGCCCACGCGATGCTGACCAAAGTCCGCCGATCCAGGTCCGTAATGAACTATTCACTTGCTATTCTTCGTGCCAGACCCCATGTGCCAAGAGCAAGCGTTACACAACTCGACCACTGTTTTCCCTTTCGGCTGCAGTCTCTCGATTTTGACACTGACGACGCCAAGCTGTCGCAATCTCGCGGACAGCATTGATACTAAAGGAAAAACACGATGGCTACTGGCACCGTGAAATGGTTCAACGCAACTAAAGGCTTCGGCTTTATCGCTCCTGATGGCGGCGCGAAGGACGTATTCGTCCACATCTCCGCTGTTGAGCGTTCTGGCCTGACAGGTCTGCAGGACGACCAAAAGGTAACATTCGACATTGAAGCTGGCCGTGACGGCCGCGAATCTGCGGTGAACCTGGCACTGGCATAAGCTTGCCAAAATACGAACGTGGCGCGCGGAAATCCGCGCGGCACACTTTCCAGATTGTTAACGATCCGGACGCCAACTCTTCCGACAGCTTGAATTTGTTGCCAAATGTGGCATAATATTTGAGCGACGTTAATCTATCGACCACTGTCTCCCTACCCGGCCCAGTCTCTCGATCACGTTTGACTGCGCCAGGCCGCTGCACTCCCGCGAGCGGAATATATAAGGAAGACAAGGACATGGCTTCAGGCACTGTCAAATGGTTCAACACCACCAAAGGGTATGGCTTTATCGCACCGGATGGTGGCTCAAAGGATGTTTTCGTCCATATCTCAGCAGTCGAGCGTTCAGGCCTTACCGGCCTCAAGGACGACCAAAAGGTCAACTTCGACATTGAAGCTGGCCGTGATGGACGCGAAAGCGCGGTCAATCTGACGCTGGCCGACTAAGGCGAACCATCTGATCGGCGCGATGCATTCGTTTGATTATTCTTGATTGGGCGCCCTTGATTGGGCGCCCAAATTTGTTAGTCCGCTAGGACAAATGTAACCTTCAGAACAACCCGGTATTCGTCAACTTCGCCGTCTTTCACGGTGACCTTCTGATCTGCCACCCAGGCACCGCTGATCCCCTTGAGCGTTTTTGAAGCCCGCTTGATCCCGTTTTCGACTGCATCATCGAAAGATTTGGACGAGGATGAGATGATTTCTGTGACTTTTGCGACTGACATGTCGGCTCCCTTCATTGTTATTGGTTACACATCCGAGCCTAGTGCTAGGCCGCAGCCCAGTCTACATCATCTGCTTTCTCGACATGCAGCGCGCCATCAGAGTAGGGTTTCATGAGTCTTTTTGCCGTCTCTTCATTTCCAGTAAGCCATTGATCCACATCACTTTGATCAAGGATCACCCCCATGCGATGATGAATGTCGCGGACATCCGCCGAAGGCGGGCATGTTACCGTCGCGACCTGATGCACCTGCACGCCAGCGGGCCCGTTCCAGACATCATAGATCGCCGCAAAGCACAGCAATCCACCATCCTTGCGGGTGATCCGCCATGGCTGTTTGCGTCGTTTCTCACCGGTCCATTCGTACCAACCGCTTGCAGGTACAACTGCCCGTTTCACGTCCACAAAGGCGGATTTGTCAAAGACGGTTTCGGAACGCGCATTCACAATGGTTTCCATCACAGGCCGCCCGCGTGCGTTGACACGCCCCACCGGGATCAGCCCCCATCGCATGTTTCTTGCCCCTTCGACGGTGAGCGTGATCACATCCTGTCCCGGCGCGATATTCCGCCTTGGGGGATCAGCCATCCCACCCACATCGTCGGTCAGAAAGAACCGCCCCGGCATTGCTAGTCCACCGCCTGCACAAGGTTCAGAACCGTTGGTCCTATGGCCGCGACGATGACGGCAACGCCCTCCTTATTGGGGTGGATGCCGTCGGCTTGCAGGAACTCTGTCATACCTTCCTGCATCCCTGCGGCTGCGCGCAGGCCTGACGCAAAGTCAGCATAAAGCGAGATATCATATTTGGTGGCCAGATCAGGATACATCCCTTCAAATTCTTTTTTGTAATCAAGCCCATAGTTGGCCCCCACCGAGAGCCCGACCAAGAGCATCTCAACCCCTGCCGCTTCGCCTGCGGCCAGAATACCATCAAGGTTGGCGCGGCTTACCGCAGGGTCCAGTCCACGCAGATAGTCATTTCCGCCCAAGGTCACGATCATCGCGTCAACGTCCGGCGTCAGCGTCCAGTTCACACGACTCAGCCCGCCCGCCGTAGTATCGCCAGACACACCTGCATTGATCACTTCAACATCGGCACCCTGTGCCTGCAACCAGGCCTCAAGCTGCGGAACAAAACCGTCGCCTTGCGCCAGTCCATACCCGGCTGTCAGGCTGTCACCCAACGCGGCCACTGTCACTGTTTCCGCCTGCACAGACCCTGCCGTGATCAAAACCGCTGCGATCAGCTTGCTGCTGTGCAAAATGGCCCCATATGCAAAAGAACGCCAAAAACCAAAGGCCGCCCCCATGACCGACCCCGTTTTTTCCATCACAAACGCCAACCTGTCGCTGGACGGCAACGCCGGGCGTGTCGATATTCTGCATGACATCACGCTTGATGTGGCGGCGGGGGAAACCTTGGGCCTCGTGGGGCCAAGCGGGTCTGGCAAATCGTCGCTCCTCATGATCATGGGCGGGCTGGAACAGGCCACCAGCGGCACGGTCCGGGCATTGGGTCAGGACCTGACGACGATGAACGAGGACCAGCTTGCCCTCTTTCGTAGGGATAATATGGGGGTGGTGTTCCAATCTTTCCACCTGATCCCAACGATGACCGCGTTAGAGAACGTGGCAACCCCACTGGAACTGGCAGGCGCGCGTGATGCATTTGACCGGGCCGAAGCCGAGTTGGACGCCACGGGGCTGGCTGATCGCATTGATCACTATCCCAGTCAGATGTCGGGTGGTGAACAGCAGCGTGTGGCCCTCGCCCGCGCCTCTGCCCCGCGTCCGCGCATCCTGTTGGCCGATGAACCCACCGGCAATCTGGATGAAACCAATGGGCAGGCAATCGTTGATCTGCTGTTCGACCTGCGCGATCGGCATGGGGCGACATTGGTCATGGTCACCCACTCGGGCGAATTGGCGAACCGCTGCGACCGTGTCGTCCGGCTGCGCGATGGTCGTATTGATGCGCCGATGTCAAAGGCCGCCGAATGAGCCTGCGCATAGCATCCCGCTTTGCAATGCGCGAATTGCGCGGTGGTCTGCGCGGGTTCCGCATTTTTTTGGCCTGTCTTGCACTTGGTGTCGCGGCCATCGCCGCGGTGGGCACCGTGCGTGCAGGGATCGAGGCCGGGCTTGCCCGTGATGGTGCCGCCCTTTTGGGCGGCGATGCCGAAGTGGAGTTCACCTATCGGTTTGCCCGCGAGGCTGAGTTGGACTGGCTCAACACAGTGGCCGACGTTGTATCAGAAACGGTCGATTTCCGCTCGATGGTTGTTGTGGGTCAAGACGCGGCGACCGAGCGGGGTCTGACCCAAGTGCGGGCGGTTGATGATCTTTATCCGCTGATCGGAGAGGTGCAGCTTGACCCACCTATGCCCTTGCCAGCCGCGCTTGCCGATTATGGCGGTGTGATGGAGCGTGTATTGGCGGATCGGTTGGGGTTGTCGCCGGGCGATGCGTTCCGGCTGGGGGAACAGGCGTTTACACTGCGGGCAATTCTGGATCGTTACCCGGACAATACTGCTGGCGGCTTTGGCCTTGGGCCGCGCACGATTGTGCTGACGGATGACCTTGCCAATTCCGGCCTACTGATCGAAGGCACATTGTTTTCGACGCAATATCGGCTTGACTTGCCGCCGGGCGCTGATCTGCAAGTGCTTGAAGATGAGACCGAGGCGCAGTTTCGTGACAGCGGATTGCGCTGGCGCGATAGCAGGCGCGGTGCCGGCGGGGTCGCACGTTTTGTGGATCGGATTGGTGCGTTTTTGATCCTTGTAGGTCTCTCTGGCCTTGCGGTGGGTGGCGTTGGCGTTTCGGCGGCGGTGCGCTCTTATCTGGCAGGCAAAACCGGGGTGATTGCCACGTTGAAAACACTGGGGGCGACACGTGCCACGATTTTCCAGACCTACTTCATCCAAGTGGGTATTCTGACCGTCACAGGGGTTGTCATTGGCCTGATCCTGGGTGCGGGCCTACCTGTGCTATTTGCACCGGTAATTGAGGCTAGCCTGCCAATCCCGGCGGTCTTTGCCATCTACGCTGCTCCACTTTTCGAAGCTGCGGTTTACGGGCTGCTTGCCGCGCTCGTCTTTACGCTGTGGCCACTTGCCAAGACCGAAGACATCCGCGCCGCAACCCTCTTTCGCGATGCCTTTGCGACCGCTTCCAGCCTGCCTGACAAGCGATATCTTTTCGCAATTGTCATGCTCATCGCGGCGCTGATCGGTGCGGCAGTTTGGTTCTCGGGCACTGTCTTTCTGACACTCTGGACGGCGGGCGGGATCGCAGCGGCCCTTGCCATCCTCGTGCTCGCTGCCATCGCCATCCGCTGGATCGCACGCCGGTTTCGCAAGCCGGCACGCGGGCGACCTGCGCTGCGTCTGGCGTTTGGATCCATCGGCGCACGCGGAGGAGAGGCCACCTCTGTCGTCCTGTCTTTGGGGCTTGGCCTGACGGTTCTGGCAGCAGTTGGCCAGATTGACGGCAACCTTCGTAACTCATTCTCCAACGAATTGCCCGCCGTCGCGCCCAGTTATTTCTTCGTGGATATCCAACCTGATCAGATCGGCGGCTTCCGTGCGCGGCTGGCCAATGATGACGCGGTCAGCAAGGTTGATACCGCCCCAATGCTGCGGGGCATTATCACCCAGATCAACGGAAAACCTGCCGATGAATTCACCGATGGCCATTGGGTCACCCAAGGTGATCGCGGGATCACTTATGCGGATGCATTGCCTGAGGGCACCGAAGTGACCGCAGGCGACTGGTGGCCTGAAGGTTACGACGGACCACCACAGATCAGTTTCTCAGCCGAAGAAGCCACAGAGATGGGCCTGCAACTGGGTAATACCATGACGGTCAACGTATTGGGCCGGGACATCACGGCCGAGATCACCAGTTTCCGCAATGTCAGTTGGGAGGACGCAGGCATCGGCTTTGTGCTCGCCATGAACCAAGGTGCGTTGGCGGGCGCACCACACAGTTGGATTTCGACGGTCTATGCCGAGGAAGAGGCCGAGGCCGCGATCCTGCGCGATCTTGCCACGGCCTATCCCAATATCACTGCGATCCGCATTCGCGATGCGATTGATCGGATCATCGAACTGGTCGGTGGGATTTCAGCCGCAACGCGCTATGGCGCGTTGGTCACGCTGATCACAGGCTTTCTTGTGTTGATTGGTGCTGCCGCCGCAGGTGAACGCGCCCGCACGTTTGAGGCAGCCGTGCTCAAAACCCTTGGTGCATCACGCCGCCGGATCATCGCCAGCTTTGCGCTGCGCGCGGCGATCCTTGGCTTGGGTGCCGGACTGGTGGCCCTGGGCGCTGGCATCCTTGGTGGCTGGGCTGTGTCAGTGTTTATCATGGAGACCGATTACATCGTGATCTGGTCCAATGCCTTGCTGATTATTGGCGGCGGTGTTCTTGCTTCTTTGCTGGCTGGTCTGGCGTTTGCGTGGCGGCCACTCTCGGCACGGCCCGCACAAGTCTTGCGCGCAAAAGAATGAGCGATCCCGGTTTTTTCGGCTATGGCAGCCTGGTCAATCTAGGGACGTATGATTACGCCCATCCGCGCCCGGCATCATTGCAAGGCTGGCGCCGCATCTGGCAACGTACCAACCTGCGCGAAGTGGCTTATCTGTCTGTCGTTCCAGATCCGACAGCGACCATTCAAGGGGTCGTGGCACAGGTCCCGAACGCAAACTGGGCAGCGCTTGATCAACGCGAGGCTGCATACCAGCGCCATGATGTCAGCGCGGCCATGGGGCAAGGCCAAACGGCGGTCTATCAGGTGAAACCCGCACATTTGGCCCCGCAAGGGCAGCATCCGATCCTGCTCAGCTATCTTGATGTTGTTGTGCAGGGGTATCTGCACGTGTTTGGTGAGGCAGGCGTTGGTCATTTCTTTGAAACAACGGCTGGATGGGGTACGCCGATCCAGAATGATCGGGACGATCCTATCTACCCGCGCCATCAGAGGCTGACCTCTGATGAACGCGCATTGGTCGATGATCACCTAGCGGCGGTGATGAAAAAGGCTGAATAGACGGGCCTGACGGGCAAAGGGTTCTGCATCGCTTGGTTTGGCGGCCTCCTTGTTCATGACGCGCAGGGCCAGAACAACCGCGATCAAGGCGAAAAGCGCACCGCCGATATATTGCCCAATCAGGATACCCGGTGCACCGAACCATGCAGCCCCTACCAGAACAAATGGTATTGTCCCAAGCGTATGCCGCCCCCAGTTCACGATGGTTGAGTAGAACGGATGCCCAAGGTTGTTGAACGCGGCATTGGCCACAAAGATCACACCGTTGAAAAAAAACATCAGCGACAATGGCCCTGCAAAGAGGAAGACAAGCGTTAGCGCAAGCCCGTCCTCAAGCTGGAACAGCCATTGGATGCCGGGACGCGCGAGATAGAACAGACCCGATACGACGACGACCACAAGGGCGGTAAACAGCAGCCCTTCTCGAAACGCACTGCGCACGCGCACATGCAGACCAGCACCGGCATTCTGTCCGATAATCGGGCCAATCGCACCTGACAACGCAAAGATGATGCCAAAGCCCACAGGCGTCATTCGCGCGACAATGGCCATTCCGGCAACCGCCTCTTCGCCGAATTCGGCCATGGACCGCGTCACATAGGCCTGCCCGATGGGCGTAGCCAGTTGGGTCAGGATTGCCGGAATCGCAATCGCGAGAATCGGGCGCATATCGACGGTCAGGTTGTTGAATGTGGGTTTGTCAAAGCCGCCGTAGTGACGGACCAAGGGGACAAGCGCCGTGCCCGCAATCGCGATGCGGGCGCAAACGCTGGCCATGGCGGCACCTGTAAGTTCCAGATCCAGTCCAAAGATCAAGATGGGATCGAGCACCGCATTCACGACACCGCCCCAGATGGTCGCCATCATGGCGCGGCGCGCGTCGCCATGGGCGCGCAGGATCGCCCCGCCGATCATACCGATGATCAGGAACGGCAAAGAGGGAACAATGATCTGCAAATAGTGCACAGCCAGATCAAGGGTCGCTCCTGTCGCACCCATCAAACCGGCAAGGAATTCCAGATTGATCCAGACGGTTGCTGCAAAGATTGCCCCGAATACCACACCGTAGATCAGCGAATTTGTGGCCCGCCTGCGCGCATCATCGACCTTGCCCGCACCCAAGGCGCGCGCGACCAAAGCGCCAGCTGCAATGGCCATGCCAATCCCGAAGGATGTTGTGAAAAACAAGATTGCACCGGCATAGCCAACCGCCGCAGCCAGTTCTGCCTTGCCCAACATCGAGATAAAAATCATGTCGATAAAATCGACAAGAAAGATTGCCATCAGGCCGATCGAAGCGGTCAATGACATGACCGAGATATGCCGGAAGAGGCTGCCTTGCGTGAATTTAGCCTCTGGTGCTGTCATCAGGCAGTGAACGTGGGCTTGGTTTGCAGCAGCGGCATCACCTCGGCCATTTCAGGGCCGCGTTGGCGGCCTGTAACGGCTTTGCGCAGCGGCATGAACAAGCCCTTGCCTTTGCGGCCCGTCGCCTCTTTCACCGTCGCGGTCCAGTTGGCCCATGTGTCGCTGTCATATGGCAGTGGAGGCAGCAGCGCGAAGGCTTCGGCCACAAATGCGCGATCTTCGTCTTCAACCAAGGGCGTCGCCCCGTCGCGGAACATCGCCCACCAATCGGCGACCTGAACCAGCGCGTCGATATTGTCGCGCACCACATTCCAAAAGGGTGCGGCCAGATTATCGGGCACACCAGCCGATGTTAAAACATCGGCGACGTCACCGGCGCTGAGTGTTGCCAAATGACGGGCGGTCAACGGCGTTAGATCAGCGGCATCGAATTTGGTCGGCGCAGAGCCGAATTTGGAGAGATCGAAGTTTGCAACCACGTCATCGATAGTGCTGCGCAACTCGACCGGATCAGACGACCCCAGCCGCGCCATCAGTGACAGGATCGCTTGCGGCGCAATACCTTGCTTGCGCAGGTCGCGCAGCGCCAGCGTGCCAAGGCGTTTGGACAGCGCCTCGCCCTGTGGGCCGGTCAGAAGGGAATGGTGGGCGAAACGTGGGACAGCCCCGCCCAGCGCTTCGATCATCTGGATTTGGGTGGCGGTGTTTGTCACATGGTCGGACCCGCGCACGACATCTGAGATCCCCATTTCGGTGTCATCAACGACCGAGGCGAGCGTATAGAGGATTTGACCATCGTTCTTGAACAGCACGGGATCACTGACAGAGGCCGCATCAATGGAAATGTCGCCGATGATCCCATCTGTCCACTCGATCCGCCTGTGATCCAGCTTGAAGCGCCAATGTGAGCCGCGTTCGGCGCGCAGCGCGTTTTTCTCATCCGCGGACAGTTCCAGTGCAGCCCGATCATAGACCGGGGGCTTGCCCATGTTCAGTTGCTTCTTACGCTTGAGGTCCAATTCGACCGGCGTTTCAAAGCATTCATAGAGCCGCCCCATATCGATCAATTTTTGCTTGGCGGCCAGATAGTTGTCCATCCTGGCCGACTGGTGTTCAACCCTGTCCCAAGTGAAGCCAAGCCAGGTCAGGTCTTCTTTGACACCCTCGATGTATTCATCCTTGGAGCGTTCCGCATCCGTATCATCAATCCGCAGGATGAATGTGCCACCCTGCTGCCGCGCGATGGCATAGTTAAAGAGCGCAGCGCGCAGGTTGCCGATATGCAGCCAGCCGGTGGGCGATGGGGCGAATCTGGTGGTGGTCATGGGCGCGTCTCCTGCTTGGGGTGGCTTTGACCATGAGACGCGGGCGATGTCCAGTTTTGCAGATGCCGGACCGGGGCGCTGCCCCGGACCCCGAAGTTTGAAGGGACGAAGAAAGAGAGGGGTCAGCTCGGCGTTACAGGCCAGC
Source organism: uncultured Paracoccaceae bacterium (assembly GCA_947498645.1). GTDB lineage: Bacteria > Pseudomonadota > Alphaproteobacteria > Rhodobacterales > Rhodobacteraceae > Yoonia. Next base: position 252,820 of record CANMKS010000001.1, read on the forward strand.
GCGTTGCCAGATCGTCGATGCCTGCCTTTATCAGTTCTTCGACAACATCTAGATCAACATCTGCCAGTTTGTTGATGTAGAGACAGGATTTGCCCAACTTGTGTTTGCCCAGCCTGTCCATGATGCTTCCGAAATCCTTGTATCCCGGCATGATGTAGAGCACCAGATTGGCCTTGCGCGGGCTGAACCCTGTCGCCAGAAAATCACCTGTGCGTCCGCTGTCGTAGGTATAGTGGTATTGCCCGTAGCCAATCAACGTCGGCCCCCACATTTTCGGCGTCCAGCCTGTGACCCGCCTGAACATCGCGTCGAGCACTTGTGCGTCTGCGCGGCGGGTGGGGTGCTCAACAGCTGCGATGAATTCTGCAACGCTTTGGGCTGTGGGTCGTGTCTTATTCTCGGCCATGCGTCAGATTAGCATGGTTTGGCGCTTTCTCAAACGGGACGCCATCCAGCACCTCCCAATTCCCGTTCTGTGCGCAAAGCCGGTTTGCCTCTTCAGCCAACAGCGGCTCAGCTTTCATCTCGCCAGCGGTTCACGATGGGATAGCGCCGGTCAAGCCAGAACGCACGATCCGACAGGCGCGGCCCCGGTGCAGATTGGAAGCGCTTGTATTCGCTGATGTAAAGCAAATGTTCGACCCGCTTGACCGTGTCGCGGTCGTACCCTGCCGCCACACAATCGGCGACCGAGGCCTCTTGATCGACCAGCATATCCAGAATGCCATCAAGGATGTCGTAAGGTGGCAGGCTGTCCTCGTCCTTTTGGTCAGGGCGAAGTTCAGCCGAGGGTGGCTTGTCGATGATTGCGACCGGGATCACCTCGCCGGCTGGCCCCATCATCCAATCGCGGTGATTGGCATTGCGCCAGCGCGCGGCGTCAAACACCCGCGTCTTGTAGAGATCCTTGATCGGGTTATACCCGCCAGCCATATCGCCATAGATTGTCGCGTAACCCACCGCGACTTCGGATTTATTGCCTGTGGTCAGCAACATCTCGCCGAATTTGTTGGACTGCGCCATCAGCAACAGCCCGCGGATGCGCGATTGGATGTTTTCCTCTGTGAGGTCGGCGTCGAGGCCATCAAAAAGCGGGGCAAGCGCTTCTGTCACGGCCGCGCGTGGCCCTGCGATACCGATGGTATCGTAGGCGCAGCCCAGGGCGTTGGCGGCAGCGGCCGCATCATCAAGCGAGCCTTGTGAGGTATATTCCGACGGCAACATCACGCAGCGCACGTTATCCGCACCCAGCGCATCAACGGCGATGGCGGCCACAATCGCGCTGTCGATCCCGCCAGACAGACCAAGCAGGACTTTCTTGAACCCGGTCTTGCGCATGTAGTCGCGCAGCGCCTCGACCATGACCCGGTAATCCTGTTCCAGTGCATCAGGCAGCACGGCTCTTTCGCCCTGTACGGCCACCCAGCCTTCATCAGTCAGGTTGAAATCGACATGGGCGATCGCCTCTTCCAGCACCGGCAATTGCAGCGCCAGCCGGCCGCCCCGGTTCAGCACGAATGACCCGCCGTCAAACATCTGATCGTCCTGACCGCCCACCATATTGAGGTAAACTATCGGCACGTTATTCTCGATCACACGTGCAACCATGGTGTTCATGCGGATCGCATGTTTATTGCGGAAATAGGGTGAGCCATTGGGCACAACCAAAATCTCTGCTCCGGTTTCGACCATCGCCTCGCAGACATCGGGGTACCAGGCATCTTCGCAAATCGGGTTGCCGATGCGCGCGCCATTGTTCAGCGCAAAAGGGCCCGCAATGTCGGCACTTTTGAACAAGCGCACCTCGTCAAAGACGTTGAAGTTGGGCAGAAAGTGTTTGCGTGCGGTGGCCACGATCTCGCCCCCACGCAAGGTAAAGTAGGCGTTATAGAGCCGCTCGTCCTCGACCAGCGGACCACCGATCGACAGCGCGGGACCGTCCGCGCAACTCGTCGCAAGCTGCATCAGATGGGCCATTGCGTCCGCCACAAAGGCGGGCTTGGCGATCAGATCCTGGGTTTGGTAGCCAACCAGAAACATCTCTGGCAAGGCCACCAAATCGGCCCCGGCGGCCTTGCCTTCGGCCCATGCCTCACGAGCCTTTTTGGCATTGCCTGCAATGTCCCCAACAGTCGGGTTGAGTTGTGCCATAGTCAGGCGGATAGAATTTGTCATAGTTTTGTCCCAATGCTTGGCGAAGATGTAGCAGAATCAAGCGCAGGGGAAAGGCGTTTGCAGTGGCACCGTCTTAGACGTTGTCAGGTTGTGGCCTGTCCCGTAAGCTTTGCGAACCAAGAATGGCCTGGAGAGACGTATGAAGATGTTTGGAGTATGTAAGGGGGCCGCCACGGCCGTGCTGGCGACTGCACTCGCGACAGGCGTGTATGCGCAAGACGTCCAAACAAAACAATACGATGATGGTGGCGTTTACGAAGGCACCTTCCTTGATGGAAAGCAGCACGGCACCGGTACCTATCGCCTTCCTAACGGATATGAATACACCGGCGAATGGGTCGAGGGCGAGATTCGCGGCCAAGGTATGGCGCGCTTTCCCAATGGTTCTGTCTACGATGGGGCCTTTGTTGCAGGCAAACCCGAAGGCCAAGGCCGAATCACATTTTCTGACGGCGGCACCTTTGAAGGCGAATGGGTTGACGGCAATATCACCGGCCAAGGCACAGCCACCTACGCCAATGGCGTCGTCTATGAAGGCGAGTTCCGCAATGCGATGCACAATGGCATCGGCACGATGACCAGCCCAGGCGGCTATGTTTATGAAGGTGCGTGGGTGAACGGCGCCAAGGAAGGCGAAGGCAAGATCACCTATCCTGATGGCGCTGTTTACGAAGGCACACTGAAAGCAGGCGAACGTGATGGTATCGGCACGCTGACAATGGCCGATGGCCTGATTTACAGCGGCGCCTGGGTGGATGGAGAGATTCAAGGTAGCGGCACATTGACCCAACCCAATGGCGATGTCTTTGAAGGTGAGCTGGTCTCTGGTCGCCGCGAAGGCGAAGGCAGCGTCACCTATGCAAATGGCGACACATACACAGGTATGTTCCTTAATGACCGCCGTCACGGCACGGGCACATTCCGCGGCACAGACGGTTACGTCTATGTGGGTGAATGGGTCGAAGGCCAGATCGAAGGCACCGGCGAAGTCACATATCCTGATGGGTCCAAGTATGTTGGCACCTTCGCCAATGATCTGGCTGATGGCACCGGGACAATCACATATCCTGACGGGTCAACCTATGCGGGCGACTGGGAAAACGGTGTGATCAACGGTGTGGGTGTTGCGACCTATATCAGCGGGCTGGTCTATGAGGGCGAGTTCCTGAACGCCAAGAACCACGGTCAGGGCACGATGACCTATGCCGATGGTTACGTCTACGAAGGCCAGTGGTCGGAAGGTCAGCGCAACGGTCTGGGCCGTGCAACCTATGCTGATGGTACGGTCTATGTCGGTGAATTCCTCAACGGTCAGCGCAGCGGCAATGGTGAAATCACTTTGCCTGACGGCTTTAACTATGTCGGCGCATGGCAAGATGGTGAGATCAGCGGCGAAGGCGTTGCAACCTACGCCAATGGCGATGTCTATGAGGGCAGTTTTGTCAACGGTCGCCGCGAGGGCGAAGGCACGATGCGATTTGCAACCGGTCAGGAAAGCGTCGGCATCTGGTCAGATGGTGCGCTTGTGTCCGAGACGAACACGGACAACTAAGCCGACGATCCAATTTACGCCAAAGGCCGGTCCCAGCGACCGGCCTTTCTTGTTTGTGCCCCTAGACTGTTTCACTCGCATCCAACCGCGCCAGCCAATCATCGGCCTCTGCCAGCACGGTGTGCCGCCACTCTGTATCCATGCGATCCCATACGCGGTACATGTTGCTCATACGCGGGTTCTTTTCAAAACGATCCCGGTGTCGGGCCAGAAAATGCCAATATAGCAGATTGAACGGACAGGCATCCGCGCCTGTTTTATCCTGCACCCGGTAAGCACATGATTTGCAGTGGTCGGACATTTTATGAATGTAATTGCCTGACGATATGTAAGGCTTTGAAGCGATGATCCCACCATCAGCCAACTGGCTCATTCCAATGACGTTGGGCGCTTCGACCCATTCATAGGCATCGGCGTAGACGGCCAAGTACCATTCATGCACCTCGGCTGGGTCAATGCCCGCAAGCAAGGCAAAGTTGCCGGTGATCATCAGGCGCTGGATGTGATGGGCATAGGCCTCATCCCGCGTTTGCGCGACAGCCTTTTCCATGCAGTTCATCTTGGTGTTCCCACCCCAATAGACCGCGGGCAACTTGCGATCATGTCCAAGGGCATTGCGGGTGGTGTAATCTGGCCCCTCAAGAAAATAGATGCCGCGCACATACTCGCGCCAGCCAATGATTTGACGAATGAAGCCTTCGACGGCGTTCAACGGAGCGCGATCATCATAGTAGGCTTGCACCGCCTTCTGGCAGACCTCCAGCGGGTCCAGCAAACCGGCATTGAGATAAAGCCCGATCACCGCATGATAGAGAAAACGGTTGTCATCCAGCATCGCGTCCTGAAAATCGCCAAACTTCGGCAATCCGCCTTTCAACCAATGTGCAAAATGCTGACGGGCCTGTCCGGTATCTGTGGCAAACCAGAAGGGGCGAAGGGTGCCAAAGTTATCTGCAAAGCGTGCTTCCACAAGATCAAGCACGGCGGTAGATGTAGCATCCGGTGAAAATTGCATCGGCCCACCAAAATCAACCTGATCCGGTGCGGGCCTGCGGTTGTCGTGATCATAGTTCCACTGGCCCCCTTCCGGCTTGTCACCATCCATCAACAAGCCAGTCTTACGACGCATCTCGCGATAGAAATACTCCATCCGCAACTGTTTGCGCCCGTCGGCCCAATCGGCAAAGTCCTGATGTGTCGCAATAAAGCGGGTGTCCGGCAGGCAATGGGTCTTGATGGGCATGTCGCCCAACGCTGCGATCAGCCGCCACTCTCCGGGTTCTGTGTAAACCACGCCAGCGGCATCAAATTCTTCGGCGCGGCGCAATAACTCGCCGGTGATCGAGCCTGCGTTCTCCGGATCATCCAGTTTGGTATAGGCGACCTGCCAGCCCTGCCTGCGCAGCCAAGCGGCAAACTTGCGCATCGCAGTGAAGGTGAAAGCGATCTTCTTGGGGTGGTGCGGGACATAGGATGCCTCATCCGCCACCTCTGCCATGACCACGACGTCATTTGCCTTGTCCGCCTTGGCAAGGGCAGACAAATCTGCCGAAAGCTGATCACCCAGTACCAGAACCAGCCTCACCAGCTGATCGCCTCACCAGCGTAGTCGAAGAACCCGCCAGAGTGTTCAGGCGTCAGGTTGGATATGACCGAAAGCAGGTTGGTTGCGGCCTGTCCGGCGGGGACGGTCGCATGTCGGCCGGCGTAACTTCGGATGAAGGGCGTTTCAACGGTTCCGGGATGCAGTGCCACGCAAACAGATTGTTTATGTGATCGGCCAAGTTCAATCGCTGCTCCATGCACAATTTGGTTCAAGGCAGCTTTGGAGGCGCGATAGGAATGCCAACCACCGATCTTGTTGTCCCCAATGGATCCCACCCGCGCCGACAGTGTCGCCACAACACCGCGTCGGTCTTTGGGCAGTAGCTCTGCCACATGGCGTAGGATCAGCGCAGGGCCGATGGTGTTGACGGCAATAACGCGGGCCATGTCATCGGGTTTGATGGCCGACAGGCTTTTCTCTGGTGTCCCCCAAAGCGGAGCGAGGATGCCAAGGGCGATAAAGATCAGATCATATTGCCCGGTGAGCCGCGACATGGCGCGCTCTACCGAGCCCGGGTTGGCCACATCAAAGCCATCAACCGAGCGTGACAGGTGGGTGACGTCCCATTTGTCCTGCTCAAGCTGTGTGGCAACGGCCGATCCGATCCCACCGCTTGCCCCGATCACCAATGCACGCATGCCACTCTCCCTTGCCTTCTGCCGAGATAGTGCCAGCATTGGCCGCGACAAGGCAGCCATCATGCACGCACGATATGTCAAATTACTGCGACGCGGGGCGCATTAAGCTCTTTTCAACACCGTTTTCGACAGTATAGTCGCGGCCATGATGAAACGCGCACATATCAAATCTTCGGCCCCCAAAGGGCTGCTTCTGCGCGACCTTCTACTTCTTAGCAGCCTCTGAGCGTGCCATCCGGCGCGACCGCTCAGAGGGCATAACGCGCCGATTTCATGCTAAGAACCTAAGGAATTCCAAAATGACCAAATCGAACCAAGTGTTGATTTTCGACACAACCCTGCGCGACGGTGAGCAATCACCGGGTGCGACAATGACCCACGACGAGAAACTGGAAATCGCCGAAATGCTGGACGACATGGGTGTCGACATCATTGAAGCGGGTTTTCCTATCGCGTCAGAAGGCGATTTCAACGCCGTCAGCGAGATTTCCAAGCTGTCCAAATCCGCAACGATCTGTGGTTTGGCTCGCGCCAACTACAAAGATATCGACCGCTGCTGGGAAGCAGTGAAACATGCCAAATCACCGCGCATCCATACCTTCATCGGCACCTCGCCATTACACAGGGCGATCCCGAACCTGAACATGGATGAAATGGCAGAGCGCATTCACGACACGGTAACCCATGCTCGCAACCTTTGCGAAAATGTGCAGTGGTCACCTATGGATGCGACGCGAACCGAATGGGATTACCTGTGCCGGGTCGTTGAAATTGCGATCAAGGCCGGTGCCACGACGATCAATATTCCCGATACCGTCGGCTATACCGCGCCGGTCGAAAGTGCGGACCTGATCCGCAATCTGATCGCAACGGTCCCCGGTGCAGATGACGTTGTCTTTGCCACCCACTGCCATAACGATCTAGGCATGGCGACCGCCAACTCTCTCGCCGCTGTCGAAGGCGGTGCACGCCAGATCGAATGTACGATCAATGGCTTGGGAGAGCGCGCAGGAAACACCGCATTGGAGGAAGTCGTGATGGCGTTGAAAGTGCGCAGCGACATCATGCCCTACACCACGAAAATCGACACCCGCAAGATCATGAATATCTCGCGCCGCGTCGCGACTGTGTCGGGATTTGCGGTGCAGTTCAACAAAGCCATTGTTGGCAAGAACGCCTTTGCTCATGAAAGCGGCATCCATCAGGATGGGATGCTGAAGAACCGCGAAACATTCGAGGTGATGAAGCCCGAAGATGTTGGTCTGTCAGGGACCTCTCTGCCATTGGGCAAACACTCTGGCCGCGCGGCATTGCGGGCCAAGCTGAATGAGTTGGGTTTTGATCTGGCGGACAATCAGTTGAACGATGTTTTTGTGCGTTTCAAGGATTTGGCGGACCGTAAGAAGGAAGTCTTTGACGATGATCTGATGGCGCTGGTGTCCCAGAATGACACCGAAGAAGATCGACTGAAACTGAAATCCCTGCGTGTGGTTTGCGGCACTGATGGCCCGCAACAGGCCGATATGGTGATGGAGGTTGACGGCGCCGATGTTGAAACATCGGCCACAGGTGACGGTCCGGTGGATGCAACTTTCAACGCGGTGAAAGCGATCTTTGCCCATGGCGCACGATTGCAATTGTATCAGGTGAGCGCTGTTACCGAAGGCACCGACGCGCAAGCAACAGTGTCGGTGCGGATGGAGGAAGACGGGCGCATCGCCACTGGTCAGTCCGCCGATACCGATACCGTTGTGGCAAGTGCAAAGGCCTATATCAACGCGTTGAACCGGCTGCTGGTACGCCGCGAACAGTCAGAACCGGGGTATGATGTCAAAGGTATCAGCTACAAGGATGCCACCTGAAAACTTTTGCGCAGCAATCGGGTTTGTGGTGACCACCACCTCACCGATTGCTGCGCAACAGCATTGCCCAAAGCGCGCCGACTCAGCGACAGAATACAACTGCCCTACCCCAATGGTGACCGGAACCGCAGTGGGTTATCTTAGGGGTCTGTCACCTCTTGCCTGTAACGCTTGGGACGTCCGGCTCTGAGAAATCAACGTACCGCGTGACCCGCGACGTGGACGGCGACAGCATCGCGCGGATGCAACGCTCTGCGTCCCAGTCAGATGGCGTGCTATACGCATCAATGCCCGACCTGATGGTCAGTTCAACAATCCCTACCGAAGATGGCGCGCCGCATGGTGTTGGTTACTTAGTGGATGTCATGCATGCGCTGAAACAGCCAAGTTTGCGTAACGATTGTTCGAAATCTCATATTTTTATCGAGATAAACCGCGAGGCACCGTATAAAAAGTTGAAAAACCATAAGCGGCGCCTTGTTGCCACATCGTTAAAAACAAGGGGTTCTCTCTCACCAACTGTGTCTCTATAACCGATTGCAACCCGCGAGGCTGGGACAGCGCGGAAAAGACACACTGGGATTGGGAAGGCCACTTTCATGGCAGGCTTTGGCGGATTGTTTTCATCGGATATGGCGATTGACTTGGGCACAGCGAATACGCTGGTCTATGTCAAAGGCAAGGGCATCATTTTGTCTGAACCTTCGGTGGTTGCCTATCACGTCAAGGACGGCGTGAAGAAGGTCTTGGCCGTTGGGGAAGACGCCAAGCTGATGCTGGGCCGTACGCCCGGCAGCATCGAGGCGATCCGCCCGATGCGTGACGGGGTCATCGCTGACTTCGACACAGCCGAAGAAATGATCAAGCACTTCATCCGTAAGGTGCACCGCCGCTCAACATTTTCGAAACCCAAGATTATCGTCTGCGTGCCGCATGGCGCGACACCAGTGGAAAAACGTGCGATCCGCCAGTCCGTTCTTTCGGCTGGTGCGCGTCGCGCTGGCTTGATTGCGGAACCTATTGCTGCCGCTATCGGCGCTGGCATGCCCATCACCGATCCGACCGGCAACATGGTTGTCGACATCGGTGGCGGTACGACCGAGGTTGCAGTGTTGTCGCTTGGTGACATCGTCTATGCCCGATCCGTCCGCGTCGGTGGTGACCGCATGGACGAAGCGATCATCAATTACCTGCGCCGCCAGCACAACCTGCTGATCGGTGAAAGCACTGCAGAGCGTATCAAGACGTCTATTGGCACCGCCCGTATGCCCGATGACGGCCGTGGCCAGTCAATGCATATCCGTGGCCGCGACCTGTTGAACGGTGTACCGAAGGAAACTGAGATTTCTCAGGCGCAAGTCGCCGAAGCATTGGCCGAACCCGTCCAACAAATTTGCGAAGCCGTGATGACAGCGCTCGAAGCGACCCCGCCTGATCTGGCTGCCGATATTGTTGATCGTGGTGTGATGCTGACAGGTGGCGGTGCCTTGCTGGGCCAGCTTGATCTGGCACTGCGCGAACAGACTGGATTGGCAATCTCGGTGGCGGACGAGTCACTCAATTGTGTTGCCCTCGGCACCGGTCGCGCACTGGAATATGAAAAACAGCTGCGGCATGTGATAGACTACGACAGCTAACCCGTCAGCGAGGGAACACCCGCCCCTTGGCACGTGACAAGAACAGCGAAGATTTCGTCGGCCCGATCCGCAGGTTGCTGGTTGGGGTGTTGGTGTTGGCGTTGCTGGCAATGTTCATGGTTTGGCGGATCGATAGCCCACGGGTCGAACGGTTGCGTACCGCAGCGGTGGACGCGGTGGTGCCCTCCTTTGATTGGGCGATGGCCCCGATCACCGGTGCCGCCAATCTGATCAGCGATTTCCAAAGCTACCAACAGCTCCGTGTTCAGAACCAGGAATTGCGCCGAGAGTTGCAGCAGATGAAAGCATGGAAAGAGGCCGCCGTGCAGCTGGGGCAGGAAAATGCCAAGCTGCTTGACCTCAACAACGTCAGCCTTGATCCGCAACTGACCTATGTCACCGGTGTAGTGATCACCGACAGCGGATCCCCCTTCCGGCAGTCTGTGCTGGTGAACGTCGGCGCACGCGATGGCATCATTGATGGCTGGCCGACAATGGATGGCATTGGCCTTGTGGGCCGTATCGCGGGTGTTGGTCAGAACACCAGCCGGGTGATGCTGCTGACTGATACGTCCAGCCGCATACCGGTGACGATCCAACCTTCTGGTGAACGCGCCATTCTGGCGGGTGACAACACGCTGTCGCCGCCAATGGAGTTTCTAGAAGACGCAGCCCTCGTGCGTCCAGGTGATAGGGTTGTGTCCTCTGGGGATGGTGGGGTTTTCCCCGCCGACCTGCTGGTTGGACAGGTGGCCTTGGGCACTGATGGGCGCTTGCGTGTGCGGTTGGCCGCTGACTATCAGCGTTTGGAATTCTTGCGTGTCCTGCGGTCGCAACCACACGAAGATATCGGTGATCCCGGCAACCTGCTCGCACCGGAGGCCGAGTTCTTTGGCCCTGCGGCGATAAACCCGGCGGCATTGAACACATCGGATTTGGGCGATGGGTGAGCACGCCGATACTCATACCTGGATGCACCGGGGGTTTTTTGCCTTGCTGGCTTTTGCCATTATCGTTGCCCAGCTTGTCCCGCTGGATATGCGCCCTAACCTTTGGGCCGGCCCTGATCTGTTGCTGACGGTCACATTGGTCTGGGTCGCCCGCAAGCCAAAGTACCTGCCGGTGCCTGTTATTGCAGGTTTCTTCGTGATGGCTGATTTCCTTTTCATGCGACCACCCGGCCTTTGGGCGGCACTCATCGTGGTGCTGACCGAGATTATCCGCCGTCAGCACAGAGATTTTCGCAACATGGCGTTGCTTGTGGAATGGGGCACCGTCGCGATTGGTATTATCGGCATCACGGTGGCAAACAGATTGGTGCTGGCGATCGTGATGGCACCACAAGCCCCCTTGACGCTGGCATTGACCGAGATGATCGCCACAATCCTTGTCTATCCTGCGGTCGTGATTGTGGCGCATTATGCCTTTGGCGTGACCCGTTCCGCACCGGGCGAAGTTGGCAGCAAGGGGCAACGCCTATGAAACGCCCGCCCAAAGAAATCATTGAGAGCAATCGCACAATCAGTCGCCGTGCGTTGGTTGTCGGCGGCGTGCAGCTTGGCATTATGGGAGTCTTGGGGTGGCGGTTGCAGTCAATGCAGGTTGAGCAGGCCGACCAATTCCGCCTTCTGGCCGAAGAAAACCGTATCAACATCCGTCTGTTGCCCCCGGCGCGCGGATTGATCTTTGATCGCAATGGGATGCCCATTGCGGATAATGAACAGAACTACCGCGTTGTTATGGTCCGCGAAGATGCAGGCGACGTGGGCGAGGTCCTCGCCAAACTGACCGAAATTGTGGATATCGACCCTGATGATCTGGCCCGCGCGATGCAGGAAATGCAGCGCCGCTCTCCTTTTGTGCCCGTCACCATTGCGGATCGCCTGTCATGGGCGGATGTGGCTGAGATTAACCTCAACACGCCCGCCCTGCCCGGCATTCAGGCCGAGGTCGGGTTGAGCCGCGTTTATCCACTCGGGGCCGATCTTGCGCATGTTGTGGGATATGTTGGGCCGGTGAGTGACTATGATCTTAGCCGGATTGATGACCCCGATCCGCTTTTGCAGATCCCGAAATTCCAGATCGGCAAGAGCGGTGCAGAAAACAAACTGGAGCAAAGCCTGCGCGGTAGTGCAGGCACCCGCCGCATTGAGGTCAATGCCGCCGGACGCATTATGCGAGAGCTCGACCGTCAGGAGGGTGATCCGGGCAAGGACGTGCAACTGACCATCGACAGCCGTTTGCAAAGCTATGTGCAGGCGCGGCTTGAGGGCGAATCCGCCGGCGCCGTTGTCATCGATCTTGAAAACGGTGATCTGCGTGCCGTGGCGTCCGCCCCGACGTTTGACCCGAACCTCTTTGTGCGCGGCATTTCGACAACTGACTGGAATGCGTTGAACGCCGACAAATATCGCCCACTTGCGGCCAAGGCAGTGCAAGGCACCTATCCGCCCGGCTCCACCTTCAAGATGATTACGGCGATGGCGGCCATGGAGGATGGCGTCGTTGCGGCGGATGAAACGGTCTATTGCCCCGGTTTCACGGATGTTTTCAACATCCGCTTCCACTGCTGGAAGCGTGGTGGACATGGCAACATCAACCTGCACGAAAGCCTGAAACAAAGCTGCGACTGCTATTACTATGAAGTCGCCCAGCGGGTCGGCATCGACAAAATGGCCGAGATGGCACGCAAACTTGGCCTTGGTATCCGGCACGATCTGCCGCTGTCGGCTGTGGCCACAGGGCTCGCCCCCAACAAACAGTGGAAGGCGGAAGTGCATGGCGAAGACTGGCGGATCGGCGACACTGTCAATGCCTCAATCGGTCAGGGATATGTGCTTGCCTCGCCCCTGCAACTGGCGGTGATGACCGCCCGCATTGCAACTGGCCGCGTTGTCACACCGCGCCTTGTGCGGCTGATCGACGGTGTTGAGCAGCCCAGCGGGCTGGGCGAGAGCCTTGGCATCAATGAAAACACGCTGCGCCGGGTGCGCGCGTCGATGAATGATGTTTGTAACCACCGGCGCGGTACGGCCTATGGATCGCGAATCCTTGCAGAAGATCACAAGATGGCGGGCAAGACGGGCACCAGTCAGGTACGCCGCATTACACCAGAAGAGCGCGCAGCAGGGGTGACAAAAAACGAGGATCTACCGTGGGAACGCCGTGATCACGCTCTCTTTGTGGGTTTTGCGCCTTTTGACAATCCGCGCTACGCGATGTCGGTCGTGGTCGAACATGGCGGTGGTGGGTCGCGGGCAGCTGCGCCCATTGCGCGCGATATCATGTTGCAGGCCCAATATGGTGGCCCGCCACCGCTGGAAGCCTACCCCGCCGGTTTGCGCGATCAGATCGCGGCCCAGCAGAAACGCATCGCAGAACGTGTACCAGAGGGTGCCAATGGGCAAAGCCGCGCATGAGTTATCTTGAGCATAATACCAAGTTCACCCCTACCGGGCTGCGCAAGATCCTGCACCTGAACTGGCCGATCATCATGTTGCTTATCGCCGTGGCGTCCGCCGGTTTCCTGATGCTCTATTCAGTGGCAGGCGGGTCAACGACCCCTTGGGCCGAACCGCAGTTCAAGCGCTTCATTCTGGGTATGTGTCTGATGCTGACCGTGGCGATGGTGCCAATCTGGTTCTGGCGCAACATGGCCTTTGTCGCCTATGGTGGTTCCCTGCTGCTGCTGCTTGGGGTCGAGTTTTTCGGCGAAGTCCGCATGGGTGCCCAGCGCTGGATTGATCTGGGGTTCATGCGCTTGCAGCCGTCCGAACTGACCAAGATCACTTTGGTGATGTTTTTGGCGGCCTACTATGACTGGCTGCCCAACAAGAAAACATCGCATCCGCTATGGGTGGCGCTGCCAGTTCTGTTCATTCTGGCGCCAACAATGCTGGTGCTGAGCCAACCTGATCTGGGCACTGCGCTGCTATTGCTGTTGGGCGGGGCCACGGTGATGTTTCTGGCAGGTGTGCATTGGGCCTATTTTGGCACTGTGGTCAGTCTTGGCGTTGGCGGCATTGTCGCCGTATTCCAAAGCCGTGGCACGACATGGCAGTTGCTGAAAGACTATCAATATCGCCGGATTGATACCTTTCTTGATCCTGCAAATGACCCGCTGGGCGCTGGCTATCACATCACCCAAGCCAAGATTGCCTTGGGTTCAGGCGGCTGGACTGGGCGCGGCTTTATGCAGGGTACGCAGTCGCGCCTCAACTTTCTGCCGGAAAAACACACCGATTTCATCTTTACCACTTTGGCAGAAGAGTTCGGCTTTGTCGGTGCCATCACCCTGCTCACTCTTTATCTGCTGATTGTCTTGTTTTGCGTCATTTCTGCGCTGAGCAACCGGGATCGGTTTGCCTCACTCCTTACCCTTGGGATCGCCACGACCTTCTTTCTGTTTTTTGCGGTGAATATGGCGATGGTCACTGGGCTGGCGCCGGTTGTTGGTGTTCCATTACCCTTGGTCAGTTATGGCGGCTCGGCTATGCTTGTTCTTCTTGTCGCCTTTGGTCTTGTCCAAAGCGCCCATGTCCATAGGCCGCGTTAATGCTCAATGTTCTTTTTTCCGCCAGGCCCGCCGCTTGGGAGGAATATGAAGCCCCCCTCAGAAACGCTTTTGCCGACGCCGGGCTGGACGTCGCCCTCGCCCGCGACCACGCCCCCGCCGATGTGGACTACATCGTGTTTGCGCCCAATGGGCCGGTCACGGATTTCACTCCCTACACCAAAACCAAAGCGGTGATGAGCCTTTGGGCCGGGGTCGAAACCGTCGTTGACAACCCAACGCTGACACAGCCCCTGTGCCGTTTGGTCGATCACAGCCTGACCCAAGGTATGGTCGAATGGGTGGTTGGTCACACGCTGCGCCATCATCTGGGGATGGACACGCATATCACCCGACAGGATGGTGTCTGGCGCGAGGCATTCCCGCCCGTCGCCGCCAATAGACCCATCACAATTCTGGGGATCGGTGCATTGGGTGCCGCCTGTGGCCAAGCGCTGCACCAACTTGGGTTTCCGGTAACCGGGTGGAGCCGGTCTGCAAAGGACATTCCGAACTTGCGGTGCCTGCACGGCAATGATGGGCTGACAGAGGCGTTGACCAAAGCCGAGGTTGTTATTCTGTTGCTCCCACAGACCCCTGAAACTGAAAACATCCTGAACGCAGAAACACTTGGTCTTCTGGCGCAGGGGGCATTCATCATCAACCCCGGACGTGGCCCGTTGATTGATGATGATGCGTTGCTTGCCGCCTTGAACAGCGGCCAGATTGCCCATGCCACATTAGACGTCTTCCGGGTCGAGCCACTGCCGCTGGAACACCGTTATTGGGCGCATCCACAGGTTACTGTCACACCGCATATCGCCTCGACCACGCGGCCTGAAACCGCCAGCGCGGTGATTGCGGACAACATCGCGCGGGGCGAAGCGGGCAAGTCCTTCCACAACGTCGTAGATCGTGGCTTGGGCTACTAGCGCAGCTTCGGCGGCTTGTCGGGGTCCATGCCCGGAGCACCCGGCGTTTGTGGCATTTCAAGCTCCGGCAGATCAAAACGCAGACCCACCTTGGCCAAATGTGCCGCCAGCGGATCACTGCCGCGCACAAACAAGACGTCCATGACGCCCGCCTCAATCCCTGAAAAGGTCAACGCCTCACTCGCGGCAGCGGCCAGCGCTTTTTCCGCCCCGGCAACCGCATCGACATAGGCCAAGACATGGCCCCTTGCGCCATCTTCATAAGTCGCGGCCGCCAAATAGGCATTTCGCGCCAACCCGGCGGCAATCGCCAGTTTGCGATCAAGACCTGAAACAACAACTTCTGGCAATCCGCCCGGCGCTGAAACCTCGGTCAATCGTGCCTCGGTCTCATCCGGGCCATGCGCGAGCGTGGCAACCAACCAATCCACTGCTTCAGCGGGAACTAACATGGCAGAGGGGGCAACTTCGAGGTTCAGAGCAAGACCAATGCCCTGCCCGGTCAGCATCTGCACCAGCGCCCGTCCGGGCAATCCGGCATAAGGGGCCGCGCGGCCAACAAATTGCGACAACCGCTCTTCCCGATCAAAAACAAGTGTAAAGCGCTGGTCTTCGATCTCGAACAACTCCGGCGTGATCTGATCCCCGGCAGCTTCCTCGCCCAGCAGCATGAACAATTCAGTATCCGCCAGCCGTTCGTAGAACCGCAAACGTACTGCATCATCTTCGGGGGCGGCTTCCATGGCGGCATGGGCCTGGTCCAGATCGGTCATTGCAACACTTCTTTCACACTGGCGCGGGGTGCAGGTCGGCAATCTACCTCAACCCTAGGGTTTTCCTGAGCCACCCGGTATTGTGCCATAACGGATGAGGCAAGAGAAAGACGCGCCTGAACAACCTGAGAAACCGTTCCGTTATCATCCAAGCCCATGATAAAATGACATCTCCCTCGGCGTCTTGAAAAAGCTACCCATCGCCAACCCGCTCGTTGCAGGAACTCCGCAAAGCCTTTGTCAATTCTCACTTTGCCCTGTTGAGAATCTGCCCAACTTCTTGCCTAATTCTTGGAACAACATCCGTCTCAAACCAGTCATTTTGCTTGAGCCACCGATTGTTTCTGGGGCTTGGATGCGGCAGCACAAAAACACCATCTATCCCTGTCGAAGATTGTTTTACCGCTTCTGTGACAGTCTTTCCTTTCAGTTGAGGCAGGTGCCAAGCGATGGCATAAGCACCCAGCACCAGAGTCAATTCGACTTCTTCGAGAGCCTGCAATGCTCTTTTGCGCCATGTCGTCGCACAGATTTTTGGCGGGGGATTGTCGCCGTTGGAGCCAGTGCCCGGAAAGCAAAGCCCCATTGGGAAAATTCCGATCCTGGGGTCTGTGTAAAAGACAGACTTGTCGATCGCCAGCCAGGCCCGCAGCCGATCGCCGGAAGGGTCATCAAATGGGCGGTTTTTCATATGCGTAATGCGGCCAGGAGCCTGACCAACGATCAGAATTCTTGCTCGCTCGTCCAGTTGGAAAATAGGGTTCGGTCCGAGCGGCAAATCCCCACACAACTTGCAGGTCTGCATCTCGATTTTGAGTGACTGAAAATCCTGTTGCATCCACACCTCATTGCCACTGCGAAAGGACGTTGAAAACAGCAGTCTACGCCGTTCTTTTTTGCATAGAACTCGGCTTATGTCAGCAATGCGGTTTTGCGATCTCCTGTTGTCTTGGGCATAGCCGCAGCTTGGCAAGGCATGCCGACTGACCGCTGTTGCTCCCTCATTGGGCAAATTAGGCCATCAATCATTTCTGACTAATTTTGTCAGGTTGACATATCTGACTACTTCACTCAGGATTATGCCAAGTCAAGCCACCCCGAATCCAAGCTGGGAAGCCCGACACGTGTTTATGTGAGGACTGACCAATGCTGCTGATCCAAGACGCACAAAGGCGGCCCAACAATGCCGACGGCCCACGCCGCTCTCCACGTCTCCGACAAGCCTTCAAGTTCGAAGTGTTGGTGGCTGCATCAGAAGTCGAAGACACCTACACAAGCTGGATCGCCGATCATTTGTTGCATCGTGATGAGGTGTCATCATGAGCTTTCATTCGACGTTGCCGAAACAAGCGCCTGCACCATCCTTGCCCAGCTACGCAGCCCGCGATCTGACAGACGGCGGCGATCTGGCCAAGATTGTTCTGGATCAGCAGACATACACCCTGCGGATCACGCGGGCTGGCAAATTGATTCTGACCAAATGACCACGTCCAGTCTTAGCCGAGGTGGCGCGCCTGTAGGCTTCATCACCGAACTGGACAGCATCGAAGCTGCTTCCGTCATCTATCTGCGACTGTGGTGTGATGGCCCTAACGCGCGGGCACAGGTTTGGAACGATTTTGCATCAGGTCTTGGCCCTGACCAAGGGCGAAAAGCGCTCAAGTCGTTTGAATATCTGTGTTCATTGTGCACTCGTCATTGCCGTCGCCCCCTGATGCGGCATTCGGTGCAGTGCAAGTGCTTGGGAGCTGATGAATCCTGCTTTGCCAACTTCATCGCCACTGCCGCAACAGGGAAACGCGAAGAGGCCATGTTGATTGCAACGCTTCTTATGCGGCCTGACGTGGCCCCGTTAATCGCATCCTTGGCTGCCGATGTCGGGTTGGCCTTCTTGCGGATGCGGCTGAGCGCCCCACGGGATATCGCAACCACGAATCACCACACACCAAGAACACTTCACTAAAGGGACACTTCCATGAAACGCTACCTCCTCTCATCGGCTATCGCTGTCGGTCTGGTCACACCTGCCTTGGCGGTTGAAACCACGGACGTGCTGAACACCTACGCTGACATCGCCGCCGCCAACTACGCTGACAGCCTGATCACTGCGCAGCGGTTGCAGGCAGCGGTAAATACACTTGTCGCTGATCCTTCCGCCGAAAACCTGACAGCCGCCCGAGCCGCTTGGCTTGCAGCTCGTGTGCCCTATCAGCAGACCGAGGTGTTCCGTTTTGGCAATGCCATCGTCGATGACTGGGAAGGCCGCGTGAACGCCTGGCCACTGGATGAAGGGCTGATTGACTACGTGGATGCATCCTATGGCGGCCCATCTGACGAAAACGCCTTTGCAGCCCTGAACGTCATCGCCAACCCGACTTTTACACTGTCAGGGCAAGAGATTGACGGCACGACGATCACGCCTGCATTGCTGGAGGATACCTTGCAAGAGGCCGATGGTGTCGAAGCAAACGTCGCAACGGGCTACCACGCCATTGAATTCTTGCTTTGGGGCCAAGACCTCAACGGTCATGGCGCAGGTGCAGGGGATCGCCCTTGGACGGATTATGCCATTGGTGGGGATTGCACGAACGGGAATTGTGACCGCCGTGGTGATTACCTCACCGCTGCAACAGACCTGCTGATTTCCGATCTGGAATACATGGCTGGTGCTTGGGCTGAGGGCGGCGACGCACGCACTCAACTGATGTCCGATGCGGACGCTGGCATCTCGGCCATTTTGACTGGCATGGGATCACTGTCCTACGGCGAAACGGCGGGCGAACGGATGCGCCTTGGCGTCATGCTCAACGATCCTGAGGAAGAACACTCCTGCTTTGCCGACAACACCCACAATGATCACTACTACAACGGCGTTGGCATTCAGAACGTCTATCTTGGCGAATACATCCGCGTTGATGGCACAATGATTACTGGCCCGTCGCTGTCTGACTTGGTTGCAGAGACCGACGCAGCCTTGGACGCGGAAATGCAAGGCAAGCTGGGCGATGCTGTGATGGCATTGGGCCGTATCAAGATCGCAGCCGAAGCAGGCTTTGCCTATGACCAGATGCTGGAACGCGGCAACCAAGCGGGCGAAGCCCTGATCATGGGTGGCGTGAACGGTTTGATTGACCAGACACGGTCGATTGAGCGGGTGATTGCGGCCCTTGGCGTTGATGGGGTTGGGATCGAAGGGTCCGACTCCTTGGACGATCCAAACGCTGTCTTCCAGTAAACTCGAATAGGTCTTGTCATCTTGATCATCTGTCATTGTCAGAACATTACCGATCACGACGTCCATGCAGCGATTGACTGGATGCGGGCGTCAGATGACAAGACCATCATCACACCCGGAAAGGTGTATCGCGCACTGGGTAAGGCAGCGGACTGTGGTGGCTGCATGCCCCTGTTCCTGTCCACCATGCGCTCCAACGACAACCACAAAGTCCCCATGCAATTGCGGAATCTGAAACCCGCGACCACACAGGAAGAACCACATGAACGGCGACACCAAAGTAATTGAATACCTGAACGATGCCCTGCGCAGTGAGCTAACGGCGGTCAGTCAATACTGGTTACACTACCGTATGCAGGAAGACTGGGGTCTTGGTCATATGGCCAAGAAATCGCGTGAAGAAAGCATCGAGGAAATGAACCACGCGGACAAGATCATCGCCCGCATCTTGTTTTTGGGTGGTCACCCCAATCTGCAAAAACTAGATCCGTTACGCATTGGTCAAACGCCAAAGGAAACACTGGAGTGCGACTTAGCCGCAGAGCATGGTGCGCGGGATTTGTATATGGAAGCCCGTAGGCACTGCGAAAAAGTCGGTGATTTCGTAACCAAGAACATCTTTGAAGAATTGCTGACCGACGAAGAAGGTCACATCGACTTCCTTGAAACCCAACTCGACCTCGTGGCCAAACTCGGTGAAGAAAAATATGCGCAGCTCAATGCCAGCAAGATGGATGAAGCCGAGTAATCTGATTGTAGCCACCTTGGTGGCAGGATCAGTTGCACTGGCCGATACACCAGCCCAGACTGCATATAACGGTCTGGGTGATCCGCATCTGAATATCATTCCTCGCACCGATGCTGAGGCAGAACGGATTGCCGCTGTCACCGCACTGGCAACGGATTTCGGCATGGCGCAGCCGTTCGAGGGACGCCCTGCGGGTGCAGCGACAGTGCGTGTTTTATCCGACGCGAACGCCTTTTCGCAGCCCTCTGGCAACATCACATTTGAGGATGAACTGGAGTTCAGGTTAGGCAACGGATTGTTCCGAAAACTCTGGGTCTCTTCGCCTTCATCGACATTGGCTTCCGATGGTTTGGGGCCGCTGTTCAACGCGCGGTCTTGTCAGCGGTGCCATATCAAAGACGGACGTGGCCACCCGCCTGAGAATGCAGACGACAAAGCCATTTCGATGTTCCTGCGGGTGTCGATCATGGACCCCGACGGTGTGCCTGATGACGTAAGGCTTGCCGAGATCGCCGACTTTATCGCGACCCTGCCCGATCCGACCTATGGCGAACAATTGCAGGACTTTGCCGTGCAAGGACATGCGTCGGAATATACACTTGGCATCACCTACGCCGAAGAAATCGTGACGCTTGCCGATGGCACCGAAGTCTCACTTCGCCACCCGACGTATACCGCCAACAACCTTAGCTACGGCCCGTTGGCCGAAGGCGCGATGCTGTCCCCACGGGTTGCCCCTCAGATGATTGGCCTCGGCCTGCTAGAGGCGATCCCCGTTGCGGATATCCTCGCGAATGCGGACCCTGACGACCTGGACAACGATGGTATTTCTGGTCGTCCAAACATCGTTTGGTCCGTTGAATTTGACCAACCCATGCTGGGCCGATTTGGACTGAAAGCGGGCAACCCGACGATCATGCAACAATCCGCTGGGGCCTTTGCAGGTGACATCGGCATATCCAATCCCCTGCTCCCTGCGGGTGCGGGTGAATGCACCGTCAACCAAACCCAATGTCAGAACGCCATCCACGGCGATGAAGGCGCCCATGGCACTGAGATTGACGCGGAAGGGATGGACCTTGTGATGTTCTACAGCCGCAATCTTGGCGTCCCAGCACGGCGCGATGTCGATGATCCACAGGTATTGCGTGGCAAAGAGGTGTTCTACACAACTGGCTGCACCGCCTGCCACACGCCCAGCTTCGTCACCCATCGCCTTGAAGACCAGCCTGAGCAAAGCTTCCAGCTGATTTGGCCCTACACAGACATGCTGCTCCACGACATGGGGCCAACACTGGCCGACAACCGTCCCGAAGCACGCGCAACTGGGGAGGAGTGGCGCACCCCGCCGCTTTGGGGGATTGGTCTGACCGAGCAGGTCAGCGGCCACACCTATTTCCTTCACGATGGCCGCGCGCGTTCACTTCTGGAAGCTGTGTTATGGCATGGTGGGGAAGCACAGGCCCAGCGGGATGAGGTGGTGAATATGTCCACTGAGGATCGCGAAGCCCTGTTGAGATTTTTGGAGAACCTATGAGACGTATTGTTCTTGCCGCTACTATTGCCTGGGCCCCACTCACCGCTGCTGCGAACCCGTCCATCCCTGACATCATCGATGGCCACATCCTGCCACGGTTCGAGGCCCTAGCTGATACATCCGAGGCGCTTTCGCAGGCAGCGGCGCAGAACTGTGATCCAACCTCGGCGGATCTGCGCAATGCCTATGGCGCGGCGTTCGATGCTTGGATATCGGCATCACACCTTCGTTTCGGACCAACCGAAGTGGATGACCGCGCCTTTGCATTAGCCTTCTGGCCAGACAGTCGCGGTGCCACGCCAAGGGCGTTGGCGGCGCTGATTGCCGACAAAGATCCGATCGGCCTTGATCCCAAAGCCTACGGCGAGGTCTCCATCGCGGCCCGTGGGTTCTATGCTCTGGAGTTTCTGCTCTATGACGATGGCCTAATGTTCGCCGGTGATCCCGCTTACCACTGCGACCTCGTTCAAACCGTCACCGCGGACATCGCAAACACATCGTCGGCGATCTACGATGACTGGAAAACCCACATTAATATGCTGCTGTCCACTGGCCCCGATGCAACTTACCGCAGCGACGAGGAAGTCTTACAAGAAATGCTAAGGGCGCTCACCGCAGGGCTGCAGTTTACACAAGACAGCCGTTTGGGACGCCCCCTTGGCACGTTTGAGCGTCCCCGCCCGACCCGTGCAGAGGCCCGCCGATCAGGGCGATCTTCAAGCCATGTGATGCTGAGCCTGATGTCCTTGCAGGACTTGGCGTCGCATCTTTCCGTGTCAGACGCCGCACTGACAGAGACGCTCAATCGCCAGTTCGCAGATGCCCTCGGCAAGCTGGACAACCTGAATGATCCTGTCTTTGCTGGGGTTGCGGACCCGCAAACTCGTCTCAGGGTCGAGGTTATCAGCCAATCCGTTGGAACGATCCGAAACACCGTCCAAACAGAACTTGGTCCGACGCTGGGTGTCGCCGCAGGCTTCAACTCACTCGACGGAGACTAAAATGCAAACAGGTCGTCGTCAGTTTATCGCGGGCTTACTGGCGACTGGTATCATTCCCAAACCTACTTGGGCTGGTGCGGGATCACCCTCGTTCCTCTCCGCCGCTGTCTTGCCTGACGGAACCTATGTGCTGTGCGGTATCGATGCTGACCTGAATATCACGTTCCAACGCCCCCTTCCCGCCCGTGGCCATGCCGCAGCGGCGCATCCACTCAAACCCGAAGCCGTTGCCTTCGCACGACGACCAGGCACATTCGCAGTGGTTATCGACTGCACAGCGGGTGTTCAAACGGCAGTATTAAACGCACCCGCTGGCCGCCATTTCTATGGCCACGGCGCATTCTCAGCAGATGGAAGCCTGCTCTACACGACCGAGAACGACTACGAGGTTGGTCGTGGTCGGATAGGCGTCTGGGATGTCGCGTCAGGCTACATCCGTATCGACGAATGGGACAGCGGTGGCATTGGTCCCCATGACATCAAGCGCCTGCCAAACTCTGATGTGCTTGCAGTGGCTAACGGTGGCATCGACACGCATCCAGAATCTGGGCGCACCAAGCTGAACATTCCCACGATGAAACCGAACTTGTCTTACGTCCAAGATGGCACGGTCATAGAGGCTGTCGAACTGCCACCTGAGATGCACAAAAACTCAATCAGGCATCTGGCGGTTTCGCCAGAGGGAGACGTCGCCTTTGGGATGCAGTGGCAGGGCAATGGCGTGCCGCCGAGCCTCGTAGGCCTTCATCGGCTTGGTGGGGAGATGACCATGATGCAGGCCACCCCAGTCCAGATGCGAGATATGCAGGGGTACGTGGGCAGTATCGCTTATGCCATCGATGGAGCGACAATCATCGTCACATCCCCACGTGGAGGCGGTGTTCAGCAATATAATGTAGCCTCAACGCAGATCATGGCGTCGCGCTCTGTTATCGACGTATGTGGCGCTGCCTCAACGGTCGATGGTTTCATACTCACAGCAGGCACAGGTGAATTGGCGTCGTTCACCCCAGCTGGCGAGCGGTTTTCCAAATTTGAAGCGCTCAAATGGGACAACCATCTTATCCCGATTTGAACGGCCGCTGACCTTCAAATTTGGCGCAGACGTGAACCGGGAGAACTTTCACCGATCATCTGCGTGTGTAGAAGAATTTCCGTCCAAGGCGGCCTCGAACATTGGGACCATCAGATCAATGGCACGCCGGAGTGACAGCAATGTCGCGTGCGAAAAGGCACCGGTTATCTCTTTGCCCATGAAGACTTCCCGCCCATCCTGCACAGCAGGAAGAAAGGGTCGTGTCGCGAGCGCCCTGACATGGCCAAAGTGGTCATCTGCGTCGATCCAGATGATCATATCGGCGTTCAGTGGTTCTAGCGCCTCTTCGCTGAAATAGACCGAGAACGCGCCGTCTGCTGCCAACGCTTCGACAGCAGGTGGGTTCCGGAAACCCAAGGATGCCAAAATCTGCGGGCGGATATCTGTCGCAGTGTAGGCGCCGGGCCCATCTGCCGTCACAAACGCCACGGATGCTGTCATTCCGTCCCATTCGGGATGGCTTTCGGCCACATGCGCCAGCCTCTCGCGGATTGCTGTTATTTGTGCTTCAGCCTCTGCCAACTTGCCAATCACACGGCCTGTCAGCAATGCGCGATCATCCCATGCCATTGCATAGTCGCCAACGCCTTCTGGGACAGCCACGACAGGTGCGATTTGCGAGAGTTGTTCGTATTCGTTTTGGTCGATCCCAGACCAGATTGCGATGATCACGTCAGGCTCTGTTGCGGCAATCTGTTCAAAGTTCAGATCACCGCGCAGGATTTCCGGCATCGTGGTCAATAGTGGCTGGGCCCACGGCCAAACAGCGTTCTCATAATCGCCATACCAATAGCGGATCGCGACAGGCTGCACGCCAAGCGCCAGCAAATCTCCCGCGCCCGCGTAGTCAACGGACGCAACCCGCTCGGGCGTGTCTTCGATCACGGTTGTGCCGAATTTATGGGTGATTGTCATTGGGTAGTCCTGGGCCCAAGCGGGGAGTGCCGCAATCAAAGTGGTCAGGATTATTGCCAAGTTCTTCATGATCTACCTCGTTCGTAGGATACTTTCAAAAGCGGCCCACCGCGTGCCTCTTCAGCTTCTTTCATTTGGATGAAGCGACGCCGGTGCGACCACCAACATGCGTTACGATGTAGTAGACCTGACGTTCGAGGCTGCCGAAATCTGTGCCAGTCGCGTGTTCGCGTGGCAGTACGATGTAGCGTCCTTCAGCACAGGCCCTCAGGATATCACACCAGCCCGGGATGATCCCTTCCATGCGGTCATATGCGCTGGTCGCCGTGTCGCCATAAGCGACCGTAAAGGTATCAAAGATGTAGTCAGCCTGCTGCAACGGCAGGACCTCTACGCTAACTTCCTCTCCCCAAACTACGCCGCGATCTGCCATCTCTTGGGCGAATTCCGTGCGCTCCATTCTAAGGTCTGCCAGCACTTGCGTAATGCCGCCGTAGCCCGCAAAGACATTCAACTGCCCGTCCCACCCTTGGATCTTTGCATATGTCGCCCCGTCCAGTTCCGGTACCCAACGGCGCGCATCCTCAATCAATCTCTCGTAACGTGCCAACTCAAATTCGAACTTGGGCGAAACGCCAGCGGCGTCAGCTATAGCGCGCGAGAACACAAATGGTTCTGTTGTGACGGGCAGCAAGGCAACAGGGCCAGTCGCCCGCAACTTTTCGGCTTGGTTTGCACCGGCATCCGCACATTCAAGGATCAGATCAGGCCTATGCGCAGCGTTAAGCGCGAGTATTTTCATGTATGAGGCCCTTTAGCGATGCATGGGCGTGAAATCGGAACCGCCGATGATTGACCGCAAGACATAGGCCATCTGGATCAAGGCCGTGTAGGATGTGGCTGCAGCCTCGGCGCGGGGCAAAAAGTACATCTGCCCTTCGCGGCACGCATGCAGCAAGTTGCAATAGCCAGGGATGACGCCCTCAAAATAGCCGCGCACGGTGTCAGGCGTGTCACCAGCCGATGAGCGATAGGTCGAAATGATGAAATCGCCGTCCATCTCGGGCAGGACTTCGGGCGTAAATTCTTTGGATTCATTAAGTGCGATGGCCTCGATGAGGTCGGGACGATCAAATCCCGCGTCGACGAGGACTTTGCCGATAGTCCCATAAGGGTTGTAGGCAAACAATTGACCGTCGTAGGCGTGGACAGTCGATACAGTGATACTGGCTGTGTTGATCTCGGCGATAATCGCATCCAGTTGGGCCTGGTAACGTCGTTGTAACAGATCGAGCGCGCCTGTTTGCCCAGTCAGATCGGCCAGCAGATCGTAGATGCTCCATTCATCGCGGGTTGAAAAATCGACCACGAAGGTCGGTGCAATGGCCCGCAGCTGATCAACATCTGCGGGCTGCCATGTCGTCGTGATGATCAATTCTGGGTGCAATGCCGCGACCAGCTCCACATCAATGGGGCGGTTACCGACCCATGCGATGTCGGAATTGTCAAAATCGACCCCGGTCAGGTAGGCAGAGCCACGGATGAACGCTTCTTCCAGCGTCTCACCGCGTCCGTGACTGCCGACGGGAAGGATGCCTAATTCGATCATTGGGAGCGTGATGGGCAGATCATGACCAGATATGATCCGTTGTGGGTTGACGGGAAACGTCACCTCAACTCCCGTATCATCAGTGACCGTCCGCATGTCTTGCGCGGCGGCGGGCGAGGTGAGCAAAATCGTGCACAGAAATAGTACTCGGTTCATCTGTTTTGTCTTTCGGTCTGGGAAAGTCTGGTGCGCCGCAGAAAATCGCGATAGCGTTCAATGCGGCTTTCATCGTCGCGCAACACGCAGGTGGTGCAATAACTTGGTTTTCCGGGGCGCGTGTAGGCGCGACAACAGCCGCCACGTACGCGAAGCACGCCCGAAATTTGCGGCGCTTCGGGCAGTTGGATCTGATCGAAACGAACCTGTTTATTCGCCAGCTTTGTGCCCGGCGCTCGCAGAATCGCCAGAGCAGTATCCATCGCTGTTTGTTCGGCCTTCAGGGCCCGCCCGTGGGTCAGGAATGCGTATGCAAGACTGTCACCGACGAGCCGGTAGAGGGCTGTGATGCCAAGACGACTTTCACTGTGAAGACGCCGCACAAGTGGTGCGAACAGGTCTTCCTGTGACTTTGCAAACCTGCAAGGTCTGGCGGCCCGACCAATCGCCAGAGCGTCGGGTGCAAGGCAGATATCGAACGTCATCGAAACGCCGCGGTCACCGTCTTCTGCCCATGGAACGAACCGCGGGATTAGTCCAACCGACCCTGCACCTGCAGCCGAAAGCCAATACCCGCGCAATGCAAGGGCGGCAAAAACCTGACAAACCGGGTTTGCCACATTGCCCATCAAATAAGCAGCAGCGAGTTTAGCATCTGCACCCGGTTCATCCGTCGTTGCATCGGCCATCCAACGCTGCACGATATGCGGCGTGATCTCTGTTAGCAGGGCGGCATCAGCATGTGGGGTCAGATGCATCACAGGCGAGAAATCACCTTCAACCCGTGGCACATCCTGCACCGCTTGTTGCCACGTATCGCGCAGATGGATCATTCTATGACCAGATCGCGGTTCAAGTCGTCGCGCAGCAAAACCGCACTGATCTGATCCAACCCATTTTCGATCTTGCCCCAAGCCGACCCGACCATGGTTGAACCGTTGAGCACATAGATTTGCCCGGCCTGCGCCACGGGCGTTGCCTGCACAATGGGTTCTGCCATGAAGACGTCAAATGCCGGGCTGTCGCCTCCTCGGTCGGCATCAAATGTCACAAAGAACATCACGTCTGCGGCGTGCTCTGCGATGACCTCAAGGCTCTTGTTGTCGCGACCAGTGGACCAATCCGCCTCGGTGGACGTCATGGTAGGCTCCAACGCGCGGCGAATGGCGCCAAAGGCTTGCGTTGGCTCAATGCTGTAAAACCCCGGACCATCGTATTCGCGGGTGACAACCGAGATTGTCGTGGTGTCAATCAGATCGGCCAATTCCTCGCGCACGCCGTCCGCCTTCGCCTGATGGTCGGCTTGCAGTTCTTCTGCCCGCGCGGTCCGGTTG
The DNA here is from genome assembly GCA_947498645.1 of uncultured Paracoccaceae bacterium. Taxonomy (GTDB): domain Bacteria; phylum Pseudomonadota; class Alphaproteobacteria; order Rhodobacterales; family Rhodobacteraceae; genus Yoonia. The sequence continues at coordinate 280,178 of CANMKS010000001.1, forward strand.
ACCACATCAGCGAACTGAAACAAAGCGTCTTCGAGGGGTTGGTCAAACATGTCGATCACCACGACGGGGGCGATGCTGCCATAGAGGTCCGCTGCGCCCTCAGGCCAAGGGGACGCGATGATCAGGTCCGGCTCCATCACGGCGATGGCTTCGGCTTCGACCCCGCGATAGCTGCCGATCCATTCAACAGCAGAGGTGTCATACCCGTCCATACGGCGGAAAAACCGTGTGCCACCCGATGTGATGTGGCCTGCCGAAGCGATGGGCGTGACCCCCAACTCCATCAAGGGGAGCAGGCCGTTTTGATCCTGCAATGTCACGATCCGCCGAGGATCTTGTGGGATGCAGGTTTCGCCCGCGGCATGGGTAAAGGCGCGAAAACCGTCTTCGCAGTCAAGGGCGATTGCAGGTGTGGCAGCGGTGAACATAAGGACGGCGATGGATGTCAGAGTTTTCACAGAATTGGTCCTTTCTTGATTGAATTAGTCATTGCGCAAAGGGATCGGCCATGTGGCTGAGCAGGCTGAACATCAGCGCCGAGGCCGCCGCATAGGATGGCGTCGTTGCCTCATCGCGGGGCAAGAACACAACGCGGCCCTCGCGGCAGGCTTGCAGCACGTCGCACCAATTGGGCACCGTGGCCTCCATCGCCGCGTTAAAATCCGCCGGGGTTTCGCCAGCATCGGTACGGTAGGTCAGAAAAACCCAATCGGCGTCAAAGTCGGCCAGACGCTCGGGAGAGATTTTGGTGGATGATCCGGGTGTGATGTCATCAATGATTGCCGGAAACTGAAAGCCGCCGTCGCGCAGTATCTGACCCAGAACGCCCCATGTATGCTCTGCATAAAGCGTGCCGTCGTCGGGCAGAAATGTGCTGACAGTGGTATTTCTGGGGTCCGTCAGATCAACCAATTGCGCCAGCTGCGCATCATACCGCGCGCGCAGGCGTGTTTCGTCTGCAGTGGCCCCTGTGATCTCGGCGAGTTTCGCATGGTGGTCGTTCAAACTGCGTCCAAAGCTGTTCAGCGCCACAACCGGGGCAATGGCGGAAAGCCGACCCGCGTCCACGCCCGTGTAGGGTTCGACCTCAAGCGAATGCAGAATCAGGTCGGGTTCCAAGGCTGCGATGGCCTCAACGTCGAGTTCGAGAAAGCCGATAAATTCCACTGATCCTGTCTCAAACGTCACGCCAGTCGTGACGGCACTGCCGCGCATCTGCGCATTAACCCCGTCAAACATCATCCCCTGACTGCCCACTGGCATCAGCCCCAGTTCGATCAAAGGCACTGCCAGCGATTGGCTTTCGGTAACAACGATACGCAACGGCTGTGCTGGCACCTCAACGCTGCGCCCTAGGTCGTCAATGATGGTACGCGTGCCTTCAGCGACAGCAGAGGATGCGAGCACAGCAGCAGTGGCCGCCGCAAGAATACGGTTCATATTTATCTCCGATGTTTTGGATAAAGCTGGCGAAGCGGCGGGCGCTAAAGCTGGCGAGTTTGGCTTTGTCTGACGATCAGGAACAAGAACACCGGAACGCCCAGAATGGCAGTCAGAATACCGGCGGGAATTTGAATGGGGGCGAAGGCGGTGCGCCCGATGTGATCGGCCAAGGCCACCATGACAGCCCCTGTCAGAGCCGTCAGGATCAGGTGCTGGCCAACGCCGGAATGGGCCAGACGTCGCGCCAGATGCGGTGCAACCAAACCAACAAACCCCAGCGGCCCAACCGCCGACACCGCAAAGGCCGCAAGCGCGACCGACAAGGTGATAAGCCCCATCCGTGCAAAACGGACGCGGAGGCCAAGACCCGTTGCAACCTCTGCCCCCATGCGTAAGACGGACATGTACCGAGCAGCCCAGATCAGCAGTGGGACCAAAATGCAAAGGCAAAGCGACAGCGACCAGACCTCGGCCCAGCCCACAGCGTGGATCGATCCCGCCAACCAACCAAGGGCAGCCTGCGCCTGATCGATATTGCCGTAGGTCAGCATCGCATTCGTGATGGCGGCAATAAACGCGGCAACACCGATACCCGTCAGGATGAACCGCATCGTCGCCCCCTGCGTCCGCTGCATCGCGATACTTTGGATCAGGGCCGCCACGGCGAGCGCACCCACAAATGCCAGGACTGGACGCCAAACCTGATTGATCTCAGGAAACACAACGATTGCAGCAACCACCGCAAGACTGGCCCCCTGACTGACCCCGACCAGCGACGGATCGGCAAGCGGATTGCGTGTGATATTCTGCAAGATCGCCCCCGACAGTCCGAACAGCGCTCCGACAATCGCGGCCACTAATGTGCGTGGAAAGCGGAACTGCCAGACGACCGTTTTGGCCGTGTCAGATGGAGCAGATGCAAAAAGGGTTTGCCCAACTTCGCGAATGGTCAGCGGGTAGCTTCCACTCATCAAACTTGCGGCGATGATCGAACAAAGGGTCGCGCACAGCACGACGGACAGCAACAAAGCACCCCGATGCAACTGCCATGAAAATCGCCCACCAAAACCGCTGAGGACAAACACGCTCACAAACGTGCCCTCACCAGCCAGACAAAAAATGGACCGCCCAGTATGGCGCTAATGATACCGGTTGAGACTTCTACGGGGGCCAACACCATCCGCGCGGCGATATCAATCAACAGCAGATACATCGCGCCAAACCCTGCAGAAAACGGCACAATCAAACGATAATCCGATCCCACAAAGATGCGCGTGATATGCGGGATCACTAATCCGACAAAGGCCATCGGTCCCGCAATGGCCACCGATGCTGCGGTCAACGCTATAACCGACACCAATGCCAGCGCCTTAAGCCGCGCGACATCTACACCAAGGCCGACCGCCGTCTCGTCCCCCATCGCCAGCGCCGTGACCTGCCGCGCGATGGCAAGCGCAATAACCAGTCCAACCGCAATCCATGGCAAGCTCCACCATAGGACAGCAGGCGCACGGCTAGACAACGTGCCGGTCAGCCAGACGCGTAGCGATTCAAAGGATTCCTGATCCAGCAGGTTGGCGAGTGCAATGAACGCCCCCAAAAACGCCGTGATCGCAGCGCCGGACAAAATAAGCGTCAGCGGCGTCGATCCGCCGGGGGCTGCAGCTGCAATGCCCCAGACCAGTGCTGCCGTAGTCGCGGCGCCAACAGCCGCCAAAAGGGGGATCCAAACTGGTGCAACAGAGCCGAAGAACCCAACAAGGATGACCACAGCAAAGGATGCGCCTGTCAGCAAACCCAGGATACCCGGCTCTGCCAAAGGATTACGCGTGATGCCCTGCATCAATGCCCCGGCAACCGATAATGATGCGCCAACAAGCACTGCGTAAATCGCACGTGGCAGCCGCAAATCCATGACCACCACATGATCGAAAATGGTTCGGTCATAAGAGGTCAACGCGGTAAGGACCGTGCCCAGCGGAACCGTCTTTGCCCCAACAGCGATATGCCACGCGAAGGCCAGCGCAATTCCCGCCAGCACGACCGGCAAACTGAGCATGGCACCCCGTGTCATTGCGCAACGACCGGCAGGCAAACGGGACGACCGGATGCGGGGTCAGTGATCACATGCGCGTCCAGATCAAACACCCGCGCGAGGTTTCTACGGGTCATCACATCATCAGGGGGGCCTTGATCGACAATCACGCCACCGCGCATCATGATGATCTTGTCGCCAAACATCGCAGCGATGTTCAAGTCATGCAGCACGACGATAAGCGTGCGATTCTGGTGATGGGCTATCTGCCGCAACAGTGTCATGACATCGACCTGTACTTTAAGATCCAGAAACGTGGTTGGCTCATCCAGCAAAACCACGTCAGTGTCTTGGGCCAATATCATCGCGATCCAGCACCGCTGACGCTGACCGCCCGACAGGCTATCGACACGACGGTCTGCAAAGCCTGCAACATCCGCGGCTTGCATCGCAGCAAACACGGCATGGCTGTCCTCAGCTGACCATTGGCGCGCCAGCGTTTGATGCGGAAACCGGCCCTGGCTGACCAGTTCCTTTACGGTCAAACCTTCAGGCGCGATGGGCCCCTGAGGCAACAGCGCCAGCGACTTGGCAAGCGTTCGGGTGGGAATGGTGTGCACCGACGTGCCATCAAGGCGAGCTGAACCGGACATCGGCTGCAAAACCCGTGCAATCGCTTTAAGAACAGTAGATTTGCCGCAGCCGTTGGGGCCAACAAGGATTGTCAGCGCACCTTCAGCGGCGTCCAGAGAGACGTTCTTTACAATCGCAGCGCCGCCGTAGCCAACGCTGATGTTTTTAACGGTCAGCCGCGATTTCGATGTCGGCACCACACGCTTCACATCAAAGCTATCAAGTTTTGTCGCAATCAAGGTCATGGTGCTCTCACACAATCACTGGCCCTGGCGACAAGCTTGGGCAATAACTGAATACCTGACAAAAATAGTATGTAATGTCAAATGCGTTAGTTTTACGGCATATGCGAAGCGGTCAAACTACTGAGTTTCAAGAATCCTGTGCCATTCTTGGTCCGTGAGAGAGGCACACGGCGCCGCCGGAATCGATGGATTAGCATTTCATCAAAGCTGACATTCAGTCCAAATGCTGCATCGCGGCTAGAAAGCCGCGCACGGCTGACGAATGTGTCAGAACTTGGCAACCAAATTCAGGAACACGCCCTGCGCAACATAGTCCAATTCGGTCATATCGTCTGACACGCGGCCCCATTCGTAGCCAACTCCAATTTTTGCATTATTGCCAACATGACTACGCTAATGCGGGTCTGAACTATTCCGGTGCCCAGTCCGTGTTGAACTGTCTCGCCGAAAATACCGATGTCGTCGGGAACTGCCAACTATCGATCATGAACATTAGCAATGATGCCTCCTATTCCGTCGACAGTGGCGTGCGCGAATTGCCTTATGCGCTTGATGCAGAGCTAACTTTTTTGCGCCGTGACGCCAATCGCTCCAATGTTCTTTGGCCGATGGATTTCATTGTTCAAGCCGTTCCGGTGTCGCTATATGAGGATACCGAAATACCTGAAAATCTTAAGCCTTGGGTGTTTCCGCAATGGGCAGATGATCTGCGTGCGCTGGTGGGCGACTATGTCCAGACCAACCCGGACGCCGCTCAGATCTTAGACCAAATCCAGCAATTCACCATCCTTCAGAGGCTGTTCCGGCTGGCTCTGGATGGCCGCCTTGGGCTCGACTTTCCCGTAAACGCGCTGATCGACATGCAGGTCGCGACCAAACCCTTCGTGAAGGAGGTGCGACATGAACATTGGAACTTCCGTCACGACAACCCGGCGCCGGCCATTCTAGAGATGTTCGCAAATGAAGAGGCAGGCCTGCGCGCTGCATTGCAACAACAGGTCGGGGCACAATCCGGTACGGCCTGCGCCACACGTGCTGGTGCCTTGCTTGAGGCTTCCAAGGGACAAAGTCTTCCTGAAGACGCAACGATCTGGGCCGAGATTCAAACGGTGGCAGCGGTTTGTCAGGATCAAAGCGACTCCGACTTAGCCCGCCGCGTCGAGACGCTCAGTAGACTTAATCTGATCGAAGAAGCGTTGTCGGTCCACGCTGCGTCCCAAAATCGGGGACCCAGTGTTTGCCCGCCACTCTAGCAACTGTATTTCTCAGAAGGTCTGAACCGAATAACTTTACTGAGATTTGAGGAGTGTGTTCACGATTGTGACTGTGTCTTTGCCTCGTAGAACCGTGCCACCTAAATTTTGCATGGAAGGGCTGAAGGATGGCGCGGCAATGGTACTCAGGTGAGGATGCGCTGAAGGAAACAGTCGCACAAGTTACTCTCCGTATCGAAGCCTATGGCACTACATTTTCTGAATAAGATTGAAATTCCTCACTAGGAGTTTGTCTCCCAGCATTTTCATATTGAGCGAATGATAGCTTTAACCGTTCTGGGGGCCGTTTCTAGAGCCTTCTGATTTTATGTACCGTTGCAGATCTTGGAAGCTAAGAAACCAGCCAACTAGGCTGAATACCAATCGTGAAAACTGCCAAATATGGGAAAAGTCGCTTTCTTACCCGACAAAAGTTGCAACTGTCGCCGGACAAGTTGCGATTCACGCCGGACGACACAAAGAGGATATGCTGGCTGGGATGGTAGGATTCGAACCTACGGTACACTGTACCAAAAACAGTTGCCTTACCACTTGGCTACATCCCAGCAGCGAGGCGCTAGATACTGCGAAGGGAGCAGCGGTTCAAGCCCCGTTTGCAAAGAAATGCACCTATTCCTTGAGGCTGTCTTCGTGCAGCAGATCTTCGGCCTCATCCAACCCCCGTTCGGCGTCCACAATCCGCTCAAGCGATGCATCTTCGCTGGCCTCAACCGCCTCGACATCTGTGCTCTCAAGCGGCTCCGGCACAGCCATCGGCGTATCGCGTTGCAGTTGGATCGCCTGTGTTGCATCGGGAATGACAACCCCTGCGGCCTGAATGGCAAGCTTGACCTGCCGCAGTGCCTCGCCTTTGGCGCGTACGATTGATGTCTCGTTCTGATCGACCCAACCGGTGACCACCAGTTCAACCCCGGCGGGGTGGAGCGCCTCGATCCAGGTTTGTGCGGCAGGTTCGCCAATGATGAATGGCAGGCGCTGCACGGTCTGTGCAACCAATGACCGTGTCGCCTGCAGATCCGCATCGCGGTCCACCATGATCGAAAACATGAAACGCCGCTCAGCGTTTTGCGAATAGTTGATGATCCGGCTCTTGAATACGGTCGCATTGGGGATGCGAATGTGATTGCCGTCAAACGACAAAAGGATCGTCGCGCGGCTGGTCAGGCGGATCACCTTGCCGATATCGCCGTTGATCTCGACCGTGTCATTGGGTCGGAACGGCTGCCGGAACGACAGCATCACGGATGCGATGAAATTCTCCACGGTGTCGCGCACAGCAAAGCCGAGTGCCAAGCCGATGATCCCGGCGGCCCCCAGGATCGTACTAAGCAGCGCCGTTGCATTGACGATATCAAGCGCGATCACGATCCCAAAAACGACAAAGGCAATCCGCACAAGTTGCCGATAGATTTCGGCAATAAAGGTGTTCGGCGCGAGTCGCTCCCAAGGTTGGCGCAGGCGCGCCAGCGCAAATCCGATCAGAACAACCAATGCAAAGGCCGCCGCCGCAATCAGCGCCAGCGGCAGGAAAACGACGAATTGGTCAATGCGCGCCCGAAACCGTTCAATCGCAGGATCGAGCCTGCGCCCGATATCCGTGGTTTCTGTGACCTGATTGCGTACGGCCACGACCCCCTGAACGCGCATTGCTAGCGGGTCCAGATCAGTGGCTTCGATGGTTGACGTTGTTGTGCCACGCAACGTGACCACGCCCTCGTTTACGGTGACGGTGACGTCCTCGTAGTTACCCAACTCGCCCAAAATCTCGCGGATGCGGGTGGCGATGTCGGCATCAAGTTGAGCAGAGTTTTCGGTCGTGATCGTTCCACTGGCCTCTTGGCCAATGGCGGCCGGCGAGACCAGTAAAAAGGCGAGCAAGAGAAAAAGGCGCATCACAATGATCCGTAAAGTCGATACTGCGACCATAAGAGGGAAAACCAGCTCTGTCACACGCGCAGCGGATCGGCTTTGGCCAGTTGGTCAAACGCCATCAGGCTTTTGACAACCTTATCCATCTGATCCAGCGGGATCATGTTGGGCCCGTCAGAGGGTGCGTTGTCAGGATCCTCGTGGGTTTCAATAAAGACGGCTGCAATACCAAGTGATACCGCCGCGCGCGCCATCACAGGTGCAAATTCACGCTGCCCGCCGGATGATCCGCCCATGCCGCCGGGCTGCTGCACGGAATGTGTGGCATCCATCACAACAGGGTAACCCGTCTTGGCCATGGTCGGCAGTGACCGCATGTCGGCCACCAGCGTGTTATAGCCGAAGGACGCGCCGCGCTCTGTCAGCAGGATGCGTTTGTTGCCAGTGCTTTCAATTTTGGCCACAACATTGGGCATATCCCACGGTGCCAGAAACTGGCCCTTTTTGACGTTGATGACGGCGCCAGTCTCGCCGGCGGCCAACAGCAAATCCGTTTGACGGCACAGGAATGCGGGGATCTGCATCACGTCGCAAACTGCCGCCACGGTGCTGCAATGTTCTGGCGCATGGATATCCGTCAGAACAGGGCAACCGATGCTGTCTTTGACCGATTGCATCACCTTCAGGCCTTCATCCATACCCAGACCGCGTTTTCCACCAAGTGAGGTGCGATTGGCTTTGTCATAAGAGCCCTTGAAGATGAATTGCGCGCCATGTGCTGCACAGACCTCGGCCATCTGGCCGGCAATCATCTGGGCATGTTCGGTGCTTTCCAACTGGCAAGGCCCTGCAATCACCAACAAGGGAAGGTCGTTGCTGACGACAAGATCGCCGATATTCACGTTGTGCATTAGGCGCTCACTTGTTCGCGAAGGATGGATGCTGTCAGCGAGATCATCAGATAAATCCCCGAAAAGATCAAAAATGCCAAAAGCGTGTTTTCAAAGGCACGTGGATAGCTGGCCTCGTCGGGGATCACCGGGCTGACGCTTTGCGACAGATAGCGGACCTGACGGTTCGCTTCGATCCGGGCGGTTTCCATCTGGGTCAGAGCCTGCTGCACCATGACCGTCTGGAAGTTGTAGTTTTCCTCGGCGGTGCGCAACTCGGTATTTCGGGCCGCGAGCGAGACCTGATCGTCGTTGCCACCGGTCAACTGATCGCGCAAATCGGCGATCAAGGCGTCAATGTTGCTGATCTGATCGCGCAGCGACTGCACCTGCACCTCACTGGGCCGATCTACGTTAAGACGCGATTGCAGGACCAGTTCCAGTCTCTGTTTTTCGCTTTCCAATATGTTGATCTGCGACATGCGCGCTGTTGTTTCGCTGACTGGATCAATCTGGCGCACGCCCTCCTGAATGGCCAGCCAGGCGGCCAGTGCATCGGCTCTGCGCTGTTCGGCCTCTTGATAGCTTTCCAGCGCGCCGCGCATCTGATCTCCGCGCAACCGGCTGGTCAGCTGATCAACCTGTTCTTCGGCATAGCCGATCAAAGCCTGAGAGAATTCGTAGCTTTTCACAGGGTCCGCCGCCACGACCTCCATCCTGATGATGCCTTCGGTGGGGTCGTAGCTGATGCTGACCTGTTTGGTAAAAAGCTTGAATGCGCTTTCGTTGGTGGCATCGGCGTCAAGCCGCTGAATCCCGTCAATCTCGGGGTCACTGAAATGCGCTTTAAAGCCGTGATCAGCGTCCAGCCGCAGCATCGCCTCGCGCGAGGCCAGATAGGACTGCACCGCGATACTGTCTTGCTGGGTAGCCATGGACGTGCCCTGAAAAAGACTGCCCAGCCCGCCAGGGGATCCATTTTGCGGCTGCGCCTGCTGAATCACGATTTCAGAATTTGTGGCGTACATCGGCGTGGCGATGTTGTAGAAATACCAGCCGACCATGAAGGTCGGCAAAAAGATGAAAAAGGCAAGTCGCGTGAAGAGCAACAGCAGCTTGCGCTGTCTGCGCCGCGCAATGTCACGCTGGATTTGGCGGATTTCCGCGGCGTTTCGGTTCGCCACTTCCTGGCTTTTGGTTGCCGGGACGGTGATGCCCACCTCTGGCTCTGCCTGAGGAAGTTGGAAGCGTCCCTTCTTACCCGGAATGGCTGCGCCGTCAGGTTTGACCAGTTCAAGCACAGAGCTGCGTTGAAAGGGATCAATGCCCGCGGCACGCAACTGGCGTACAGCATCATAGTCAGAAGACGCCTCAAATCCATTCTTGAGGGCAACGCGGCGCGCCATGCGCAATTGCCGTCCGGTCAACCCTTCCTTGCTGATCGCGTCGATTTGTTCGGCATGGGTCGGTGCGGCTTTCTTGGGCGCATCGGGTGCGGCGTCGGTCGCTGACGCCTCTGGCGTTGCCTTGTCAGCGCCATCATCAACAACCTTGCCGCGCCGCACGCGGAATTTCTTAACCTTGGGCTTGATAGTCATAGAGCAATCTTGCCTCTTCCAAGGTGTCAAACATATGCAACTGGCCATTCTTGAGAACAGCCGCCGATTTAGCCAGCCGCTCCAGCGTTGCGGGTTGATGCGAAACGATGATCACTGTCGCCTTTTCCAACCTTTCGCGCAGGATATCACCTGCTTTGCGATTAAACTCAACATCTGTTGATCCGGGCATACCTTCGTCGATCAGATATATATCAAAATCCAAAGCCAACATTAAGGCAAAGGAAAACCGCGCACGCATTCCCGATGAATAGGTGCCAACAGGCATATCAAAATATTCTTCCAGACCGCAAAGCCAGCGGCAGAAGGCCTCGATATAGTCGGGATCAAGTCCGTAGAGGCGCGCGATATAGCGGCAATTCTCCATTGCGGAAATATTCTGTGTCACGCCGCCCATGAAGCCCAGCGGAAATGAGACCCGGCAATTGCGTGTGATCCGCCCTTCGTCCGGTTTTTCCAACCCGGACATCATGTTGATCAATGTCGTCTTGCCGGTGCCATTGGGTGCCAGAATACCAAGTGAGTTTCCCAACTCCACGCGGAACGACGCGCGGTCAAGGATCACCTTGCGCTGCGTGCCGGTCCAAAAGGATTTACTGACTTCTGCAAATTCCAGCATATCACTCTCGTCAATCTCCGCCTCGGTGCTGAGGCAGCAGCCTAAGAGCAACAGATTAACATGCCCTCACGCCATGATATAGCGCCAGATTGCGGCATCAATACAGCGACGTTTGCGTGATTTTCGCGCGCGTTTGAACCAGAGACCCGGCGCCGCGTCAGTTGGCAGGGCATCACTGAACTTTGGCGGCTCTCAAATATATATCCGAGTTTTTTTATCAGGATATCTGGACAAGCCGAAAAATGACGTTAATACATTTCCCGAGCGAAAGACTCAGCAAAGGGATCTGACCATGAAAAAGACAACTATCGCACTGCTCGCCTGCGCCACCGCAGCGACAGCCATTGCGTCATCGGCCGTGGCCGAGGGCGAATTGAACCTCTATTCCTCGCGCCACTATGACACGGATGAGCGCCTGTATTCCGACTTTACCGACCAGACGGGCATCACCATCAACCGCATTGAGGGCAAAGCTGATGAATTGATCGCGCGAATGCAGGCGGAAGGTGTCAACTCTCCTGCCGATGTTCTGCTCACAGTTGACACGTCGCGCCTTGAACGCGCCAAGAACGCGGGCGTTCTACAGTCTGTCGATAGCAGCGTGCTGGAAGCCCGGATTCCAGAAAGCCTACAGGATTCAGACAACCAGTGGTTCGGCTTTAGCCAACGCGCGCGGATTATTTTTTATGACAAGACCGATGTGGCCAATCCACCCCTGACGTATCTAGATCTGGCTGATCCAGCCTACGAAGGCATGGTCTGTCACCGGTCGTCGACCAATGTCTATTCACAAACACTCTTGTCTGCTGTGATCGAGAACCACGGCAAAGAAGCGGCAACAGAATGGGCGCAGGGCTTTGTGAACAACTTCGCCCGTGATCCGCAAGGCGGCGACACCGATCAGCTACGCGGGCTGGTATCAGGCGAGTGCGACATCTCGATCTCGAACACCTACTATTTCGCGCGGGCATTGCGCAAAGATGTGGATGGGCTGAACGTCGAAGCCATGGCCAACATCGGCTGGGTCTTTCCATCTCAGAACGCCGAAGGCGCGCATATGAACCTGTCGGGCGGCGGTGTAGCCGCAAATGCCCCGAACCGCGACAACGCCATCAAGTTCCTCGAATACCTCGCCTCTGATCAGGCGCAGCAGTATTTCAGCGCGGGTAACGATGAATACCCAGCCGTACCCGGTGTCGGCCTGTCGCCATCCGTGGCCGCCCTTGGCCTGTTCCGGCCTGACGCAATCGATCTGACCGAAGTTGCCAAAAACGTGCCAGAGGCACAGGTAATCTTTAATCAGGTTGGTTGGGAATAATCCTTCCCCACATTCCTGACCTCCAAGGGGCGTTGCACAGGCAGCGCCCCTTTTTTGCGCGCAATGTCCTTGGGCCAGTTCGCGATCAACGTCTACGGTGGTTTCTCACTGAAACGCGCCTTCGCCGGTTCAAAAAGTAAAAAACTTTCTGAAAACCCCCTGAATCGCATTCCAAATTTTGCAAATTCAGTGAAAACTGCGCAAGCTACAGAACCGATTGGATCAGGAGTTTCAGTGTCCCTCTTTTTTATTGTCGCCTTACCCTTCTTCGGTGCTTTGCTGCCGGGGCTGATGAATGCGGCCGGCCGGTCGGCCTGTGCTGGTGTCACATTCACCGTCACGTTGGCGGCCTTCATTGGCCTGCTCAGCAATTTGCCAACTGTTCTGGCGGGCGATGTGGTGATGGCGCGGGTCGACTGGATGCCTGCCCTGGGGCTGAACTTCACCCTGATGCTGGACGGCCTGGGCTTTTTCTTTGCGCTTCTGATTCTGGGCATCGGCCTTTTGATCATCGCCTATGCGCGCCAATACCTTAGCCGTGCGGACAATATGGGCGAGTTCTTTACGTACTTGCTGCTTTTTCAAGGCGCGATGGTTGGCATTGTCCTGAGCGATAACATCCTGCTTCTGCTCATCTTCTGGGAGCTGACCTCGCTCTCATCCTTCCTGCTCATCGGCTATTGGAAACATCTGCCTGCGGGACGCCAAGGCGCTCGGATGGCGTTGACTGTCACAGGCATGGGCGGGCTAGCAATGATTGGTGGAATGCTCATTCTGGGCCAAATTGTTGGCAGCTATGATCTGAGCGTCATTCTGCAAAATCGCGACCTCATCCAGGCCGATCCGCTTTATGTGCCAGCACTGATCCTGATCCTGTTGGGGTGCTTTACAAAGTCGGCGCAATTCCCGTTCCACTTCTGGCTACCACATGCCATGGCCGCACCCACGCCAGTGTCGGCCTACCTGCACTCTGCAACCATGGTCAAAGCAGGCATTTTCCTGATGGCGCGGATGTGGCCGGTTTTGTCCGGTACAACCGAATGGTTCGTGATCGTCACCACCGCAGGCCTGATCACGATGGTTCTGGGCGCAGTTATTGCGCTGTTCAAACATGACCTTAAGGCTTTGCTGGCTTTCTCAACGGTCAGCCACCTGGGCTTGATCACCATGCTTTTGGGCACTGGCACCGCCTTTGGTGCCATGGCAGCTGTGTTTCATATCCTCAACCACGCGACATTCAAGGCCGCCCTGTTCATGTCGGCAGGCATCATCGACCACGAAGCCCACACACGTGATATCCGGCGGTTGGGCGGCCTGCGCAGGCTGATGCCTGTGACCTACATGATCGTTTCACTGGCCGCATTGTCCATGGCCGGTATTCCCTTGCTGAATGGTTTCCTGTCCAAGGAAATGATGCTGGAAGAGGCCAATCACACGGTCCTGTTCAACAGCCCATGGCTGGTGCCGATTCTGGCCACCATCGGATCCCTTTTTTCCGCCGCCTATTGCTTCCGCCTGATCTCTCACGTCTTCTTTGGCCCTGTCAGGGACGATTATCCCGCGAAACCACATGACCCCGGTGCAGGCATGTGGCTACCGCCCGCGTTGTTGATCATCCCTGTCGTCGGCATCGGTGTGGCGCCATTTATGGCCGAACCATTCGTCAAGCTGGTGACCGCCGCCGTGCTGGGCAATGCCGCAGAGATGCCTTCGGCGCATCTGAAAATCTGGCACGGATTGGTGCCAGCACTTTACATGTCGATCGTCGCAGTTGTTGGTGGTCTGGCGATGCTTGCGATCTTCAAACCGGCTCTGCGCCTGTGGGAGAACACGCCGCGGCCCGAGGCCAAGGTGATATTTGAGGCCATCGTCGAAGGTGCTGCCCGGCTTGCGCAGCTTTCGATCCTGCCACTACACAATGGCGCTTTCACGCGCTATGCGGCGATAGGCATCATCACCATTGTGGTTGCGGGATACTACGCTTGGACCACCGGTACGCTGGGTGCGCCAACGCATGCGCTGCAAGAAACCAGCCCGGTCCTGATCGCTGGCTGGGGTATGTTGGTCGCAGCGACCATCGGAATGGTCTTCCTGCATCGCAACCGCTTCCTGTCACTCATTCTGATCGGGATCGTGGGCCTGATGGTTTCCATCGGCTTTGTGTTCCTCAGCGCGCCGGATCTGGCCATGACCCAGTTCACCGTCGAAGTGGTGACAATCATCCTGATGTTGCTCGCGTTGAATTTTCTGCCCAACCGCACGCCCATCGAAAGCACCGTGCTGCGCCGCCTGCGCGATGCTGCGGTGGCCATCGGGGGAGGCTTGGCGAGCTTTGCCCTAGCCTATCATTATATGCTGCGCGATCCTGTGGCGACCTCGATATCCGAGTTCCATCTGGCCAATTCCTACAAGGGCGGCGGCGGCACAAACGTCGTCAACGTGATCCTTGTCGACTTCCGTGGCTTTGATACCTTTGGCGAGATCATCGTGCTGAGCATCGCAGCACTGCTGATCTATGCTCTGACCGAAACACTGCTGAAAGGCCGTGTCGGGGCAAAACTTCTGAACCGCAAGCCTGACCAACCGCAAGCGGGCGGTGTGCATCCGATGATGATGGTGGTGTTGACGCGGGGCATGATGCCCGTTGTCATGATGGTCGGATTCTTCATCTTCCTCAGTGGTCACAACGAACCCGGTGGCGGCTTCATTGCCGGTTTGATCGTATCGATTGGTGTGGTGATGCAATATATGGCCAGCGGCTTTGCCTGGACATCAACGCGGTTGAAATATCCCTATCACGGGGTGATTGGCGCTGGCGTGCTGGTTGCCGGGCTTACCGGTATCGGGTCATGGTTTGTTGGCAAACCATTCCTGACGTCTGATTTCACTTATGTCCGCATTCCACCGTTCGAGAAATTCGAGCTGGCGACCGCGGCGCTGTTTGATTTGGGTGTTTTCTTGTCCGTGGTTGGGGCCGTCATGCTGTCACTTGAAAGCTTCTCGCGTCTGGCACGGCGCGCAGGTATGACCGAAAGCCTTCACCCCATGGATATCGACCCCTCTCGTGGCGATGACGCGCCCCTCTCACCACTCAAGGAGGGCGTGTAAGATGGAGTTACTGATTGCATCCGCCATCGGCATCATGACTGCTGCTGGAATCTATCTTGTGCTGCGGTTGCGGACCTTGCCGGTGATCTTGGGCATTTCGCTGCTGACATACGCCGTGAACGTCTTTTTGTTCACATCCGGACGGGTGACCATCGGCGCACCGCCGGTGTTGCGCGACAATATTACCACCTATACAGACCCCTTGCCGCAGGCGCTGGTGCTGACCGCCATCGTGATTTCATTCGGCATGACAGCCGTTGTGGTGATGATCGGGCTTGGGGCGTTTCTGGGGTCTGACGATGACCACGTCGATGATCGCCCTGCCCTGCCCGATGACGGGTCGGAGGGCACATCATGACCCATTGGTTGATTGCCCCCGTCGTTCTGCCTGCAATTCTGGCACCATTCATTGTGCTGGCCGCGCGGTATCATATCGGTATTCAGCGGGTCTTTTCGGTTGTAGGCGTGTTGATTCTGATCATGATTTCAGGTGGGCTGGTCTGGGCGACCTCTGACGGGACTGTCCTGCTTTACCAATTGGGCGATTGGGCTGCGCCCTTTGGAATCGTCGTGGTGGGCGACAGATTGTCCACGATGATGGTGCTATTGACCGTTGTTCTGGCGCTCTTTGTACTGGTCTATGCGATCAGTTCAGGCTGGGATGATCGCGGAAACCACTTTCACGCGCTGTTCCAGTTTCAGCTGATGGGAATATTGGGGGCCTTCCTGACGGGTGACCTTTTCAACCTCTTTGTTTTCTTCGAGGTACTGCTGATCGCATCCTATGGTCTGATGATCCACGCAGGGGGCACAGCGCGCTTGCGCGCAGGCGTTCAATACGTGCTCTTCAACCTCATTGGCTCGACCCTGTTCCTTTTCGCGCTTGGCGCAATCTATGCAGAAACCGGCACACTCAACATGGCGGATCTGGCCAACCGGGTGGCGCTGATTGGTCCGGAGGAGACGGTCGGCATCCGCGTTGCGGCTGTGCTTTTGCTCTTGGTCTTTGCGATCAAGGCGGCATTGGTACCGCTACATTTCTGGCTGCCATCAAGCTATGCCGAAGCGCCAGCACCGGTTGCCGCCCTTTTCGCAATCATGACAAAGGTTGGCGCCTACGCCATCATTCGGGTCTATACGATGATCTTTCCGCCTGAATTGGCGGTGACATCAGGCCTGCATACGACATGGTTGCTGCCCGCCGCGCTGATATCGCTGGCCATCGGGATGACGGGCGTTCTCGCCGCCAAGAAGCTGGATCGTCTGGTTGCTTTTTCGATCATTGGGTCAATGGGCATGGTGATCGTGTCCATCGCCCTGTTCTCGCCCGAGGGGATTGCTGCCGCACTTTACTATATCGTGCATTCGACACTGGCCGGAGCAGCATTGTTCCTGATTGCCGATCTGGTGCGGTCGGGGCGCAAGAACCTTGATCTGACATTGCAACCCCCGATCGCAGGTGCCGCCCTGACGGCGGGGCTCTATTTTGCGGCTGCCATCGCCATGGCAGGCCTGCCACCCCTGTCTGGCTTCCTTGGCAAGCTGCTGGTGCTGGATGCGGCATTTGATACGCGCCTGATGGTCTGGATCTGGGCCATCGTTCTGGGATCAAGCCTGGTGAGCATTGTCGGGTTCGCCCGCGCAGGCAGCGTTCTGTTCTGGAAAGCAACAAGCGTGGAAGTGCCCGAGGATGCGCCGATATCACCAGCCCCGGCAACGATGTCATATGTTGCAATCGGCGGGTTGGTGGCATTGCTCGCTGCGCACACCGTCTTTGCCGGTCAAATGCACCGCTACACAACGCAAGTGGCCGCGCAGCTTTTTGAACCGGCACCCTATATCTCGACCGTTGTGGACACGCCGGGCAAGCTGAGCGAAACAACAACGGAGGATCACTGATATGACACGCGCATTTAACTGGCTGATACCTCACCCGCTTTTGACGCTGATCCTGACGATTGTCTGGATGCTGCTGCAAAATGAGCTGTCGGCAGGCATGGTTGTCTTTGGTTTCATGCTGGGCGTGATTATCCCATGGGGCACCTCAATCTGGTGGCCGGACACGCCCAAAGGGTTTCGGTTGGGCAAGATGATCAGCTATAGCTTTGTGGTGATCTGGGATATCATTATTGCCAACATCCAGGTCGCCTGGATCGTGCTGACAGTGCCCACTTCCAAGCTGAAACCCGCATGGATTGTCGTTCCGCTGGAATTGCGCGAACCCGAAGCCATCACAATGCTGGCTGGCACAATCACGCTGACACCCGGCACGGTCTCGGCCGACCTGTCCGATCAGGGGCACAGCCTGTTGGTGCATGTGCTGCACACCGACGACCCGGATGGCGTACTCGACGACATCAAGACCCGTTACGAGGCCCGCCTGTTGGAGATTTTCTCATGATACTTGCAACGCAATTCCTGAACATCGCGCTGGCGATAACATTTGTGGCCCTCGCCCTTGGGCAAGTCATGTCGATGGTACGATTGGTTCTGGGCCCCACGTCGGGCGACCGGATCCTTGCGCTGGACACGATGGTCATCAACGCGCTGGGTCTGGTCATCGTGTTGGGCATCCATCAGGGCGTACAAATCTACTTTGAGGTCGCGCTACTGATTGCGATGCTTGGTTTCGTGTCGACCGTGGCCATGGCCCGGTTCATTTTGCGGGGGGACATCATCGAATGACCCCGCAGATTATCGGCACCTATCTTGTCTGTCTGTCTTTGATCATCGGATCAGGTTTTGTTTTGGTTGGGGTGATTGGACTGCTCAAGTTCAACGATCCCATGACGCGGCTTCATGCGCCGACAAAGGTGGGCACCGTGGGCATTGGCATGTTGCTACTTGCCTCGATCATTCATTCCTACGGCACCGGAGAACCGTCCAAGCACGAGCTGTTGATCATGGCCTTCCTGTTTGTGACAGCACCGATATCGGCAAATTTCATCGCCAAGGTAAATATCCATCGCCGCGCCTGCGAAACGCCGCCTGCGCCACCCAAAGACGACACATGGTCAACACTCAACGTGCCTGAGGAAGATGTTAAGGCTGAAGAGGCCACCTGAGCAGCACTAAGTGCCGCTCATCAACCCACGATCCAGACGGGCGCGGCTCAGGTGTCTCCTCATCCCCCCGCAACCGTCCGGAGCCTACTGTATTGGCGCTTCTTTCGCTCCGGTCATGAACGCCACGGCGTCCGACATCGTGTAATCCTTCGGGTCAACCACACACAAGCGTTTGCCCAGCCGATGCACGTGGATGCGGTCGGCGACCTCGAACACATGCGGCATGTTGTGACTGATCAGGATAATCGGGATGCCGCGCGAGCGCACATCAAGGATCAGCTCAAGCACGCGGCGGGATTCCTTGACACCAAGGGCCGCCGTCGGTTCATCCAAAATGATCACTTTGGACCCAAAGGCTGCGGCCCGTGCAACTGCAACGCCCTGACGCTGACCGCCAGAGAGGGTTTCGACCGCCTGATTGATGTTCTGGATCGTCATCAGTCCAAGCTCTGACAGTTTGTCCCGCGCGACTTTCTCCATCCGTGGGCGATCCAGTTGCCGCAGCCACTTGCCCCGAAACCCCGGTTTGCGCAGCTCGCGCCCCATGAACATATTGTCGGCAATCGACAGGGCCGGTGACATGGCAAGGGTCTGATAAACCGTCTCTATCCCTTCCTCGCGGGCATCGGTGGGCGAGGTGAACCGCACTTGACGTCCTTCAAGGAACACCTGTCCTTCATCGGGGATGACTGCACCGGAAATCGCCTTGATCAAGGAAGATTTGCCTGCGCCGTTATCACCAATGACAGCCAGAATTTCACCGGGGTAAAGGTCAAAGTCACAGCGATCCAGCGCAGTGACCTTGCCATAACGCTTGACCAACCCGCGGCCTTTCAAAATCGGTTCCATTATGCTGATACCTTTCTGATCCACTGGTCCACGGTGACAGCGCCGATAATCAGCACACCGATAAGAAGGAACGTCCATTGCGCGTCAGCGCCGGCAAGGCGCAGTCCAAGGGTAAACACCCCGACAATCAGCGCCCCGAAAAGCGGCCCCAGGATTGAACCGCGCCCCCCAAAGAGAGAGATACCACCAATCACAACTGCCGTGATGCTCTCGATATTCAACAACTGGCCAGAGGTCGGGCTGACCGAGCCGATCCGCCCAATCAGCGCCCAACCTGCAATTGCGCAGATAAAGCCTGTAACCGCATAGACAGAGATCAGCGTGTAACGCACGTTGACACCTGACAGTTGCGCGGCTTCCGGATCGTCACCCACGGCATAGACGTGGCGGCCCCACGCGGTCTGGCTTAAGACATAGGCGAGAATGGCAAAGATCAGCACCATCGCGATCACGCCATAGGTAAAGGTCGCGCCGCCACGCCCGTCGGCATCTGCGCCGATCTTGAACGTGGTCCCCAGCAGTTGCAGCAACGGCGCTTCGGCCTCGATCTCCTGACTGCGAATGGTCTCATTGGCCGAATAAAGGAAATTGGCTGCCAGCACGATCTGCCACATGCCAAGGGTCACAATAAACGGGGGCAGTTTCATGACCGCCACCAGCCAGCCGTTGATCGATCCGATCAATGTGCCAAAGGCCAGACCAAGTGCGACGGCCACTTCCACCGGCACGCCATAGCGAAAGGTGAACTGGCCCATGATCACGCTGGACAGAACGGCAATGGCACCCACGCTCAGGTCAATGCCCGCGGTCAGGATGACAAGGCTTTGTGCCGCCGCGACAATGCCAACAATCTGCACTTGTTGCAGGATCAGCGTCAGTGCGAAGGGCGAAAAGAACTTTGACCCCAGCAGCAGCCCAAAGATGACGACGGAGGCAACAAGAACAAAAAGCGGGACAAGGGCCGGATTGACGTGAAGCGCGTGCTGCAAATGGGCCAGAAACCCTTTGCGGTCATCGGTAAACTCGGCGACCTGTTCGGTGCGGTTCGCTTTGACGACGGCTTCATAGTTTTCAGAATCATTTGGCATTTTGCGGCCCCTTGTTCGTCACGAGATGAGGCTAGCACAGCCTGCGATGAAAAAGGGCAACTTGCGCTGCCCTCTTTCGTGTCAGTCGGGAAAAGTATTTGGCTTCAGCCCCAGCAGAGGTCCGTGCCTTCAGCGACAGAGATACTATCGACACCGTCTGCGGGCTGGTCAGTGACCAATGCCACACCAGTGTCAAAGAAGTCTTTGCCGGGTGTGTTTTCAGGCAATGTTCCATCCGCGGCAAAAGCTGCAATCGCCTCGATGCCTTTGGATGCCATCAACAGTGGGTACTGCTGCGAAGTCGCACCGATCACGCCATCTGCAATGTTCTGGACGCCTGGACAACCACCATCCACGGACACAATCAGCACGTCATTTTCACGGCCAATCGACTTGAGCGCCTCGTAAGCACCGGCCGCCGCTGGTTCGTTGATTGTGTAGACGACGTTTATCTCTGGATCGACAGCAAGAAGGTTTTCCATCGCGCGGCGACCACCCTCTTCATTACCGGCTGTCACGTCGTTGCCCACGATGCGTGGGTCATCTTCGTCACCGTTTACGTTGGGGTCCGCAAGGTCGATACCAAACCCCTGCAAAAACCCTTGGTCGCGCAGCACACCAACACTTGGCTGGCTCACGGCAAGGTCCAGCATCGCGATCTTTGCGTTTGCTGCATCATCACCAAGTGTCGCTGCGGCCCATTTGCCGATCAACTCACCCGCAAGAAAGTTATCCGTGGCGAAAGTCGCGTCAGCCGCATCAATCGGTTCAAGCGGGGTATCAAGTGCGATGACAAGCAAGCCTGCGTCGCGGGCCTGCGTCACGGCACCCACGATGGATGATGTGTCAGATGCGGTCAGCAGGATACCGGATGCGCCATCGGCGATGCAGGTTTCAATGGCCGCCACTTGCGTTTCGTGGTCTCCATCCACCTTACCCGCATAAGAGCGCAGGGTCATGCCAGCGGCTTCTGCTGCGGCTTCCGCACCTTCACGCATTTTCACAAAGAACGGGTTGGTGTCGGTTTTTGTGATCAGGCACGCAGAAGGACCGTGGCCATCGGCCATCGCCGTGCCAGCCGATGTGATCGCAGCCAACGCTGTACCAATAAGAAGTCTTTTCATGTTTTCCTCCCAGAAAATCATATGTCCGAGGGCCACCCACCCCCAAGGTTTTCATGCTCTCTCGATGGGAGCAGATGACGCTAAGGAAACCGATTCTCACGAAGCTGTCAATTAATTAATTAACTTTCTTTATTAATTATCCTCGACTAGACTTTTGTCCGTAGGAGGTGCTTATGGGCGCTGGGATGCAAGAGACAGTCGTCAGATCAATCAGCGCCGGGCTGAGCCAGAAAGGTGTAAGCAACCATAATGAAAGGTTGCTTCTGACGCTGTTGCAAAGGCATGGGAACATGCCCGCCAGTGACCTTGCCAGATTGTCGGGCCTGTCTGCCCCTGCAGTCTCTGCCATTCTCAAAAGACTGGAAAGCAATGGCCTGCTTATGCGCGGTGTGCCGGTGCGGGGAAAGGTCGGTAAACCCTCTGTCCCGATGATGCTGTCCCCGGATGGTGTTCTGGCGTTTGGGCTCAAGATCGGGCGGCGGTCTGCGGACCTTCTGTTAATGGATATAACCGGCGCCGTGCGTCAGCAGATGCAGCTCAAATACAGCGCTCCGATCGCCTCCGAAGTCTTTGCCTTCGTGGCCGAGGGTATGCCAGCAATCATGGCGGGGCTTGCACCCGATCTGACCGACCGCATTTGCGGCATCGGTGTAGCCGCCCCTTTCGAGATGTGGAACTGGACAGAGCCAACCACCCCGGTCACCCAAGAATTTTCCGGGTGGAGCAACGTCAACATCGCGCATGAAATCGGGCGTTTCAGCAGCTTACCTGTTTCGCTGGTCAACGACGCCACGGCGGCCTGCCGGGCCGAACACGTTTTTGGTCGCGGCAAGGCATTTCGCGACTACGCCTATTTCTTTGTGGGCGCGTTTATTGGTGGCGGCATTGTCCTGAACCACTCTGTCTTTGAAGGGCGGCAGGGCAACGCCGGCGCGCTTGGCTCACTGCCCAGTGTCAGCCCTTTGGGCGAGAGTAAGCAACTGGTCGATCTTGCCTCGATCCACTTGCTTGAGGCGCGCTTGGCGGAGGTTGATATCGACCCGGCCATTATCTGGAAAATGCCGCAGGACTGGAGCGGGATCGCCCGCTACGTCGATCTTTGGTTGGGGCAAACGGCGCAGGAACTGGCGAAGGCCTGTCTGGCGACATGCTCTGTCATTGATTTTGAGGCGATCCTGATTGACGGCGCATTCCCCGAAGATATCCGGCAGGATCTGGTCGAGCGCGTCCAGCGGTACATGGTCAATCAGGACACCCGCGGTTTGCTTCCGCCGCGTATCGAAAGCGGCAGCGTTGGCGGCAATGCCCGCGCCATCGGGGCAGCCTGTGGGCCTATTTTGTCGGGGTATTTGCTGAACACCAACGCCGGTCTGGCCGTCGCCTCTTAAGGCTGCGACCCATCAAGTCGGCGCCATCCGTTGTCACAAATCCTGGCCAGAATCATCACATTTCAGTTTCGCCCACCCGAGAAAGCTTTGCAGTAGCCGCACATTGTTCGCCGCAGCAGTGGAACGATGATGCTGCCAATAAGATAACTGACCAAAAACCGCCGTTGGTCACATTAGCTTTGACCTGAACGGGTGTACGAGGATCGGCGTTGTAGGTCGATCTGGTGCGGGTAAATCGACCTTCCTGACGACCATGAACCGTATGGATCGCGGGCAGCGGCGCGCCGTCTGCCAGCGTGCCGACACTAGCGCAATAAGACACGCCCCTGCTGATCCAAACCATAGCGGGTCGTCAGGTCTAGAAACTCGCCCCGCGCTGGCGGCTGCTCTTGCCATGCCATCGCACTCACGCCAAGCATCCGCGGCATCAGCATTGGCCAAAGCTGATGATCCTGTGTCGTGAACTCGGACCAGAACGCGCCTTGCACGCCGATGATGCGATCCGCCAAGGCGGGGTCCGGCACCGGGTTCCAGTTGATCGTATCGGCTGTATCGACAAATGCGGCCCAACTTGCCCCCCAATCATCCGGATCGTCGGTATGCGCCATGTCCAGATAGACATGCTGGGCCGGTGTCATCACAACATCATACCCCGCACGCGCCGCATCAAGACCGGGGCCCTGCCCTGTCCAGCTGAACAAGATCGCATCATGGCCGATGCCGCCGCCCGCACCCTGCGCGGCTTCTTCCCATGCGGCAGGTCGTTGGCCGTTTGCCTGTGCGATGGCTGCAAGCCGCGATATCGTCCAGCCTTGCAAATCCTTGGTTGTCTTCAGCCCTTCTTGCGCCATCAATTTCCGGGCCATTGGGCTGCCCATCCAGGTATCTTCCGGCAATTCATCGCATCCCAGATGCAGATGGTTGAAAGGAAAAAGGTCACCCACTTCGCGGGCAACCGCCTCTAGAATTTCCCAAGTCTTGGGTTGCGCAGGGTTAAGGGCATTGCCGCGATAACCTTGCACGGATACCTCGGCGCCGTTGTCCGCGGGATCGCGCGTTTCAGGGAATATCGTCGTAATGGCAAGCGCATGAGCGGGTGCTTCGATCTCTGGCATCACTTCGATATTGAGCGCCTTGGCATGGGCGATGATCTGCCGCGCATCATCCTTGGAATAGCTGCCGCCCTCAACAGGTTGCCCGTTGAACATGCCCGGCAAGGTCTGGCCTTCGCCACGCAGTGCCGTCTTCTGCCAAAGCTCTGGTACGGAACTGATCTCAAGACGAAAGGCCTCATCATCGGCAAAATGCCAGTGAAACCGGTTCAGTTTCAGCATTGCCATCAGATCAAGAAGCGCCAGAATAGTGGGGCGTTCATAGAAATGGCGCGCGGTATCAAGATGCTGCCCGCGCCAGCCAAAGCGGGGGGTGTCGGTGATGCGCCCCTTGGGCAAGGCCCCGTGTTGCAGCAATGTCAGCAACGTGATCCCGGCGTAGAGGCGGCCACCGTAAGAACCAGCGGCGATATGTACGGCATCATCGGAAATCTCAATCTCATAGGCATCCTCAGGCAGATCAGCCGCTGCGATGGAAACTGGGTGCGTTCCGCGAAACGCCATCCTCTGCCGCTGGGCCAGCTCTGCAACCGCGTCCAGCGCTGGATCATCGCACTGGAAACCATCTATCTCTAACGAGCCACCTGACGGGGCCCAACGGGTTGGTTGCGGGATAAGTGCCAACCCATCGACGGGCGCAGGCTCTGCCGTTGGTGGTTCGCGGCGACCCGCAGGCGTGACGGGCAACGCAATGATCTCGCCGTCACAGCGTAGATATGGCCCCAAGGGCATCCAGGCTCTGTTCGCGGGTTTGAAGCCGCCACTGTACTTGATGACAACCTCATGCGCCTGTCCTGCTTTCAGATCAGGCAGGGCAATTTCGATGTAGCTTCCCAGCGACCGGATGCCGTTTCCACCGGACACGGGCTCCAGCGGCGCCATGCCAGAGCAACACAGGATGGGCGCGCGCAAGTCGCGGTTGGGCACGATGCTGCAAAGCATCTCCATGCCTACGATACGGCAGCTATATTGCATGTCAGTCTAACCTTAGCTCGGAAACGAAATCATAAATCTCAGAGCGATAAAAACCGCTGGTGAATTCAATCGGGCGCCCTGTGGTCAGATAACCGGTCCGGTCGATTTGCAGGACGGCAGCTCCCTGCGCCAGCCCGAGCATCTCGGCCACGGATGCGGTTGCGTTGACGGCCTTGACCCGCTGAATGGCACGCGTTGGTGCTGTGTTGCGCGTACGCAGCAGATCATAAAGTGATGTATCAACCTTTTCAGGGCGCGGCAGGATGTCTTCGGGCAGGGAGGAATACTCCAAAGCCATCGGCACACCATCACCGCTGCGCAGCCGGTGAATGCGGGCAACCTGATGATGCGAGGCCAGACCCAGCACGGTTGTCTCGACCGGTGTTGGGCGGAACAGACCTTTGAGCAGAACACGACTGGAGGACACAATGCCGCGTGCCTGCAGGTTCTCGGTAAAGGATACCAGCGATGACAGTGACTGCTCAAACCGTTCACCCTGCCCGCGCACGAACGACCCGGCCCCGTGCCGCTGTTCAATCATGCCCGCCGAGGCAAGTTCGCCGATTGCCTTGCGCACGGTGACGCGGCTGATCTGGGCAATTTCCGCAATCTCACGTTCAGAAGGTAGTTGATCATCGGGCGCCAGCTCGCCGGATGTAATCAACCCGACAATATGGCGGTACAGCTGCTTGTAGCGCGGCCCACGGCCCTCGCGAAACCATTGCGATGCGGTAAGTTCGACAGTGAAGTCTGTCATTTTGCGCCTCCTTGGCCGGTATCAGGAAATAATACCAATTCCGCCATTTAATACCACCACTAGCACCAATATTTCTGGAAATACTCATATATTATTGATATTTAGGCAAGTCCAAAATTTTGGTATTAAACTGGTAGTAATATTTTGCGTCTGCTTTACGCTGGACGAAAGCGGTTGATTCGACGCCGCACATCCGGGGGGAGACATGGCGGAAACGTCCCAAACAGCGACACAGACTTTCCAAGTGCGGCAAAGCCGAACGCTGCCTGAAAGTGTCTTTGCGTGGATGCTGATAGGCCCGGCGATGCTCTTTATTGCCGTGATCGTTGCCTGGCCTTTGGCCGAGACGGTGCGCTTGTCGTTCATGGAGGCTGATCTTGGCGGCGAGCAATATGTTGGTTTGGCCAACTATGCCGATCTGATGGATAGCCGGAAGTTTCACCAAACTATCGTGCGCACATTCTATTGGATGTTCCTGTCGGTTGGCCTGAAGCTGATCCTTGGCCTGATTGGTGCGACGCTGTTGAACGCAGCCGTGCCCGGTCGCGGGTTATTCCGGGTTCTGGTCATGCCGCCATGGGTTATTCCGATTGCGATTGGCTGTATCGGATGGCTCTGGCTTTACAACGGCTATTTCGGCGTGCTGTCCGGCACGATGATGCAGCTTGGCATCACGGATGGGCCGTTTGAGTTCCTCGCGCACAAGCAGTCGGCATTCTATTCGGCTGTTGTCACGGATGTCTGGGTTGGCACACCGATGGTGACTTTGTTCTTCTTGGCAGCAATGCAAGGTGTTCCAAAAGACCTTTATGAAGCTGCCTATGTAGACGGCGCCAGCCGTTGGTACCGCTTCCGTCGGATCACGATCCCGCAGATCATGCCGGTGATTGTGTCGATGTCCCTGCTCTCTGCGATCTTCACCTTCAACTCATTCGAGATCATCTGGATCTTGACCGAGGGTGGTCCCCGCAGTGCAACGACGACGCTGATCGTGGATACCTACAAGACAGCCATCAGCAACTTCAAATTCGGCGAAGGGTCGGCGCGTGCGGTGGTCATCGTGATCCTGCTGGGCACATTCAGCCTGATCTATCTGTTCTTCCTCAACAAGGTGAACAAATACTACGGGAGCGGCAAGAAATGATGGACCGTTACACAAAGCTGCAAATGGTCGGTATCTATGCCGCGATCACGATCTTCCTGATCTTCATCCTGCTGCCGTTCTTTGAGATGTTCATGGCGTCATTGCGCCCGCTCGAACATCTGTTCCGCAGCCCATACCAGTTCTGGTCAGATGATTTTTCCTTTCAGGCATACCGCGATATGTGGGTCACGGTGCCATTGCTGGGTCGCTATATCCTGAACTCCATCTTCATCGCGTCGATGGTGACAGGAATCACGATGGTTTTTGTTGTGCCGGCCGCCTATGCCTATGCCCGACTTCAGTTCCCGTTCAAGAACCTCACGCTTGGCATCTTTCTGGGCGTGAATATGTTCACCGGAGCGGTCCTGTTGATCCCGCTCTACCGTGTGCTGCGCACCATGGGCCTGCTGAATACCTATTGGGCGATGATTGTCCCCGGTGTGGCCTTTCTGATCCCCACAGGGATCTGGCTGTTGCGGTCTTATCTTGAAAAGATCCCGCGCGAGCTGGAAGAAGCCGCTTTCGTCGATGGCGCCAGCCGCATGTATACGCTGCGCCGCGTTGTGCTGCCATTGGCTGTGCCCGGTCTGATCGTTGTCGGTGTCGCGGTGTTTATCGGCGCCTATGCCCAACAATTTCTCTTTGCGATCACGTTCAACCAACAACGTGAGCTGCAACCCCTGCCAGCCGGTCTGTTCGAATTTATTGGCTATCAGGATGTCACCTGGAACCAGATGATGGCCGCTGCCTTGGTCGGCGTGCTGCCGGTCATGGTCATCTTCTTGTTCCTGCAAAAGTATCTCGTCGCGGGTCTGACCGCTGGCGCGGTTAAAGAATAACCAACCAGTCAACTAGGGAGACTAAATATGAAACTAATGAAAATGACTTTGGGGGCGGTATTGCTGTCCAGTGGGGCCTCGATGGCCGTGGCTGACAGCCACGCCACAGAGCTGCACTTTATCATGTGTGGCGGCGAAGTACGCGAGGCGGATCAGGCAGTCGTCGATCAGTTCATCGCGGATAACGAAGGCGTCACCGTCAATCTGGAAGCCGTGCCATGGGGCACATGTCAGGACAAATCCCTGACATTGGCAGCAGCCGGTGATCCGCCATCCATCGCTTATATTGGCAGCCGCACATTACGTCAGCTGGCCAACAACGACCTGATCGTACCAGCCCAGATCGGCGAAGACGTGATGTATCAGGACGGCGTGTTGAACACGGTGACCATCGAAGGTCAGGAGTGGGGCTATCCCCACGCATTCTCGACCAAAGCACTTTATATCAACTGCGATATCGTTGAAGCCTCCGGTCAGGAATGCGTCGCACCTGCAACATGGGACGACATGTATGCCATGGCGCAGGGCGTTGTTGACAACACAGACGCAGCCGGTGTTGGCCTTGCTGGCAAAGACTTTGACAACACCATGCACCAGTTCCTGAACTACCTTTATTCCAACGGTGGTGTCGTGATCGATCCGGCTACGGGCGAAAACATGCTCGACAGCCAGCAGACACGCGAGACGCTGGAATTCTACGGCAAGCTGGTAGATGTGGCCCAGGAAGGCCCAACCGCCTGGGAGCGTGATCAACTGAAGGATCTGTTCAACGACGGCCAGATCGCGATGTATGTTCAGGGCCCATGGGGCTATGGCCAGCACAACGAAGACATCAACCAGTTGGTTGCCCCCGTGCCTGCCGGCCCATCCGGTGAAAGCGGTACAATCCTGATCACTGACAGCATAGTTGTGTTCAAAGGCTCTGGCCACGAAGAACTTGCCCATGATCTGGCCCAGCGCATCACATCCGGCGACAGCCAGTATGACCTGGACAGCAGCTGGGGTCTGACACCGATCCTTGATTATGCTGCAATGGGCAAAACCGATCTCTACTACGAAAGCGGCATCTGGCCAAACTTCACAGCGACCATTTCGACAGGCGGCCCAGAGCCGATCGTCGAAGACTTCAAATCGCTGCAGTCGGTCTTCACCAACATGGTGCAGGGCATCATCCTCAAGGATGACACCGTCGACAACCTGGTGACTATCGCCGGGGAAGAGCTCGACGACGCACTTTAAGGGTTTCTCCCTGTTCCGGGTGGCGGTTCGCTGCCGCCCGGTTCTTTTCTCAGAATTTCAAACGGAAGCACGGCATCATGGCTACTCTTGATCTCCTCTCCATCAGCAAATCATTCGGCGCCGCCAAGGTGCTGCATGACATCAGCCTCGCGATTGAGGACAAGGAATTTGTTGTTTTCGTTGGGCCCTCTGGCTGCGGTAAGTCGACATTGCTGCGGATCATTGCAGGGCTGGAAGAAGCAACATCCGGTCAGATCATAATTGGGGGTGATGACGTCAGCACCGCACATCCGGTGGATCGCGGCATCTCGATGGTGTTCCAATCTTACGCGCTTTATCCACACCTGAGCGTTTATGAAAACATCGCCTTTCCGCTGCGTGTGCAGAAGATGGATCAAGCCAGCATGGACGAAAGCGTGCAACGCGCCGCCGACATCCTCCAACTGACCGACAAACTGCAACTCAAGCCGGGTCAGCTTTCAGGTGGTCAGCGTCAGCGTGTTGCCATTGGCCGCTCAATTGTGCGCAACCCCAAGGTTTTCCTTTTTGATGAGCCGCTCTCTAACCTTGATGCGGCCCTGCGTGGCGACATGCGCGTTGAACTCAGCCAGTTGCACCGCAGCCTTGACGCCACGATGGTCTATGTGACCCACGATCAGGTGGAAGCCATGACCATGGCGGATCGCATTGTGGTCCTCAATGGTGGCCGGGTTGAACAATTCGGCACGCCGATGGAGCTTTATCACCACCCCAAGACCAAATTCGTGGCCTCCTTCATCGGCCAGCCGAATATGAACCTTGTCCCGGCCACCGTCGAAGGCGCCGATGCAAGTAGCATCAAGGTCGCTCTGTCTGGTGGGCATCAGATGTCACTGCCCGTCGATGGCAGCACCGTGAGCAAAGGTGACAAGGTAGAAGTTGGCATTCGCCCTGAACATGTGGCGCTTGGCAGCGACGGGTTGGCCATTTCTGTCAACGTGCTTGAGCGCCTTGGCGGCGTCTCTATCACCTATGGCACCGTCGGCGATGGCACCCGCTTCTGCGCTTCGCTGCCTGGTGACGCCCAGATTATCGAAGGGAGCACCATCAGTCTTGGCGTCGCACCAGAGGATTGCCACGTCTTTGATGCCGCAGGCGACGTGTTGCGGCGCAAATCGGCACCGGCGCTGGTTGCATGAAGGTTGTCACCGCAGGGATCGGGCTGCGGGCCGGGCATGTCCTTTCAATCCTGAAAGAGGCAATGCCCGAGGTCGCCTTTGTCGGCTACTACGATCCCCAGCCCACTCACCTGGAGATGATCGGAACTGACACGCCCCGCTTTGACGATGTTGAGGGGATGTTGGCCGCGACCAAGCCGGACCTCTTCTTTGTCGGTTCGCCCAACAGCTTTCACCTTGAACATATCAAGATAGGTCTGAAGGCAGGCGTCCGTATCTTTACGGAAAAGCCGGTCGTGACAACCAAAGAAGACACGATGGAGCTTGCCGCCCTTTTGGCTGAGCATGGCACCAATAGCGTAATGGTCGGGCTTGTCTTGCGGTATTCGCAGCATATGGTTGATCTGCGTGCGGTGCTGGATCAACTGGGGCCTGTCGTATCGCTGGAAGCCAACGAACATATCGGGCCTTACCATGGCGCATTTTTCATGCGTGACTGGCGGCGCATGATTAAATGGTCGGGCGGCTTCATGCTCGAAAAATGCTGCCATGACATTGATATCTACAATATGGTCACCGGCTCCCGGCCCAACAAAGTGGCCAGCTTTGGCGGACGGAAATCATTCGTGCCGGAGTTTTCGCCAACCTCGAACACCGAAAACGAAATCATGCACCGCAAGAAAAGCGTTTGGGAGAGCATCGACGATCCCTTCCGCTCTGACGGCGATATCATCGACCACCAGACGGCGATCCTGCACTACGAAAACGGGGCCTCATTGGCATTCCACACCAACCTCAATGTGCCGGATGAGCACCGCCGCTTTTGCGTGATGGGTGCTTTGGGCATGGCCGAAGGCGATTTCGTGCGTGGCCATCTCAAGGCCACTGCACGAGACGGCACTGTGCTGGCCGATCACGACTACACACAGATGGATGCCGCGCGTGCCTCGGCGCACTACGGTGCGGATCACATGATGGTGGATGACATTGTGGCTTTCCTGACCGGCAAGACCGACAGCCTACCCGTGGGTGTTGTGGACGCGCTGGAAGCCGGGCTTGCCGCGATGGCAATCGACGAGGCGCGGATCACAGGTCAGATCGTCGATCTGACCGACACCTGGACAGAATTTGACAGTTACGGACTACGAGCATGACACGTGCAGACAAACACCCCGGCCGCCTGATGGCGTCGGAATCCGCAGAAGCATTGGGCGTCTTTTGCAGGGCGGCCCGGCAGCCCGTCGACGGGGACGCTATCGAAACACCAAAAGCGATCTATACGATTGCGCGCGGATCATCCGATGCGGCCGCCAATATTCTGTCTTATGAATTCATGCGCGAATTGCGCGTGCCGATGACCTCGCTGCCGCCGTCGGTTTTCTCACTCGGCAAGGGTGTTAAACTTGATGGAGTTGCCGCACTTGTCATCAGTCAGTCAGGCGCCAGTGATGATCTGGTCCGCTCTGCCAAGGGCGCCCAGAACGCCGGGGCACAGGTGCTGGCCATCACCAATCAGCCCGACAGCCCGGTTGAAGCGCAGGCGGGAATTACGGTTCCCATTGATGCAGGAGATGAACTGGCCGTCCCGGCCACAAAGACCGTGATAGGTGCGGTGGCCGCAGGAATGGCGCTGCTCTCGGCCATGAAACCTGCCTACCGCGCTAGGGCGACGGGCGCTGCCGAACTACTGGCCAATTGCAACCCGCAGCACCCGCAGGCGGCGTCCCTGCAGTCTGCATTGCTGCGCGCCCGTCATGTCTACGTCATCGGGCGCGACACCGGATATGGTGCCGCCCATGAAGTTGCATTGAAGCTCAAGGAATGCTGCGCGATCCATGCCGAGGCCTATTCAAGCTCCGAAGTTCTGCATGGGCCGCTGCAACTGGCCACCAACCCGCTGATGGTTCTGATACTTGATACCGGCGATGCCGCCATACAAGACAGCCTTGATCAGGCCGAGGCGCGGTTCCGTGGCACCGATTGTGATGTACACCGGATCAGCCCGAATGATTTGGACTTCTACGGCCTTGTTCCCGGCGCTGCCGCGGCCCTTTTGCTGGCGGTGATGTACCCGATTATCCTGAACACCGCACTTGCACTGGGCCTTGATCCGGATGCGCCGCAAACGCTCTCGAAAGTGACACAAACCATATGACACAGGCACATTCCAAATGGGCAACCTGGCAAGAGCTGCAACGCCAACCAGAGATTTGGCGACATTGGGGCGCAACCTTGGACGTAGCAGGCCTGCGTGCATGGATCGCTGATCAGGACTATGACGAGGTCTGGTTCTGCGGCGCGGGCACAAGTGCCTATATCGGTGATATCATTGCAGCCGCGCTGAAAGGCACGCGGTCAGTGCCCACAACCGACATTGTGGCCAACCCAAAGCATGTTCTGGCAGGCGCGCGCCCGCTGGTGGTCAGCTTTGGCCGTTCCGGCAACAGCACCGAAACCATCGGCACGCTTGATGCGCTTGACGCCTTTGCGCCAACTGCACCGCGCCTGAACATCACATGCAACAAAGACAGCGCACTGGCCACACGGGCATCCGCCGCACCAACCCAGATCATTGTTCTGCCTGACGCGACACATGACGCGGGCTTTGCAATGACGTCCAGCTTCTCGACCATGCTGCTGACGGCTCTGGCGCTTTTTGATGCACCTTGCGACGTGCCCGCCCGCCTTTTTGCCCTTGCAGATCAGCTAGAGGCGCTTTTGCCCCGGTTCGAAGGCCTGTCCAGACCCGGACGTGCCGTTTATGTTGGTGCGGGCCCTTTGACCTTTGCCGCCCGTGAGGCTGCCCTGAAAGTGATGGAGCTCTCCGCCGGGCAAATCCCGGCGCTGTGGGACAGCACTTTGGGCTTTCGGCACGGCCCCAAATCATTTGTGACAGACGACACACACATCACCGTATTCGCCAGCCCAGACCACCCCACTCACGACTACGACACGGATCTGGCACGGGAACTGCACAGCCAGTTCCCCCTAGCGACCACGCAGACCATTGGACCGGGCGGAGATATTGATCTTCCCATGCCCTTTGGCGCTGCGTGGGCCGCACCTCTTTGTGTGGCCGCAGCACAGGTGAGTGGTGTTCAATGGTCGGATGCATTGGGCCTGAATGTCGATGATCCCTTCAGCGGGCAAAACACGCTGAGCCGGGTTGTTTCCGGCGTGAAGCTCTATCCGGCAGTGGCATGACGGCGGCAGGCATTGATATCGGCGGCACCAAGATCGAGGTGCAGCTTTTTGACGCCGACTGGTCAGCAGTCGGGCGGCAACGGATAGCGACACCCGCAAGCTATGATGAGCTTGTTGCGGCTGTTGTGGCGCAAATCAAATGGGCCGAAGATCAGGCCGAAGGTCAGGTTGCGATTGGGATCGGTGCCGCCGGTCTGGTCAACCCGCGCACGGGTCTTGCCCTGACGGCGAACCTGCCGGCCACCGATCACCCCTTCCCTGCTGATATCGCCAAAGGTTCAGGCCGTCAGATCACCTATGTGAACGATTGCCGCGCGCTGGCGTTGTCAGAGGCCGTTTTTGGGGCCGGGCAAGGCAAACGGACGGTCATGTCGCTTATCCTTGGCACCGGCGTCGGCGGCGGGATCGCGGTTGATCAGTCCATCTTGCAGGGTCCTACGGCCATGGGCGGAGAGTTTGGGCACACGGCAGCGGCAGCCCACGTCGTGAACGCATATGATTTGCCGCTCTGGCAATGTGGCTGCGGGCGGACAGGGTGCATCGAAACCTACATCGCCGGGCCGGGCCTTGCACGATTGGCCAAACACTTGACGGGTCAGGATATGACCCCAGAAGAGATCGCAGCCCAACGCCATGGCGAAATGGCACAGGTCTGGTCGATCTGGTGCGCATGCGTGGGTGAATTCATTCACACACTGACGCTGACAGCCGACCCCGATATGATTGTGCTTGGCGGCGGGCTAAGCAAGATAGACGGGATCACCGAAGACATGATGCAAGCCGCCAAAGCAGCACAGATTGGTGATTTTGATGTTCCACAGATCGTTGTGGCCAAGGGTGGCGACGCCAGCGGCGCACGTGGTGCCGCCTATGCCGCGTGGCAGGCGCAATCTGATGAGTAATATCTTACGCGATATCATCCAGCGTAACCGCACCGGGTCTGCCGTTGCTATTCCATCCGTATGCTCGGCACATCCCGATGTTCTGCGCGCGTCATTGGGTCTGGCCCAGCGGCTTGACCGGCGGGTTGTGATCGAGGCGACATCCAATCAGGTTAATCAGGATGGCGGCTATACCGGCATGACCCCGCGTGGTTTTGTCGATTTTGTTTATGGCATTGCGGATATGGCCGCAGTGGATCGTGACCTGATCATCTTTGGGGGCGATCATCTGGGTCCGCAGGCTTGGCGATCGCAGAATGTTGACCATGCGATGGGAAAAGCCGAAACCATGGTGCGCGACTATGTGGCCGCTGGCTTTGGCAAAATCCATCTGGATTGTTCGGAAGGCTGCGCCGGGGAACCAGCCCAGCTTGGTGATGCGCAGACCGCCGAAAGATCAACAAAACTGGCGCGTATCTGTACGGAGGTTGCCGATGATCTGCTTTTTGTCGTCGGCACCGAAGTTCCACCACCCGGTGGCGCACGCACGGATGAAGATGGCGATATCCCCCCAACTGATCCTGCTGCCGCCCGCGCCACGCTTGATGCGCATGATCAGGCATTTGGCGATATGGCACCACTGATTGGTGGCCTTGTAGTGCAGCCAGGCGTTGAGTTCAGCCCGACCGCCGTACACCACATGCCGCTTGACCGCGATCCGGGATTGCTCGACAGCATTGCAGACCGCCCCGGCGTCTGCCTTGAGGCGCATTCAACCGACTACCAAGACCCCGCCGTCTTTCCCAGACTGGCAGAGCTTGGGTTTGCCTTTCAAAAGGTCGGCCCTGCCCTGACATTCGCCTATCGTGAAGCGCTCTATGGGCTGGACCAGTTGCGCGCGCGCAAGGGCGCGCTGCAATCCGCCATGGAGGCGGTCATGTTGGCTGATCCGTCAAAATGGCAGGGTCACTACGACGGGTCCGATGAAGCGCTTTATCAACAGCGCCATTTCGGACTGGCCGACCGCATCCGCTATTATTGGCCGACCGCGCAGGCGCAATCGGCGGTGGCCGACCTGTTGTCATCGTTCAACGCCCCGATCCCGGACAGCGCATTGCAAAACGTCTTTGATACCGATGTGCTGGATCGCGCCGCAAACGGGTCTGGTGATCAACTGACCCGCCTGATTGATGCGCACATCAGCCTCGCCCTGGAACCCTATTTCTTTGAGGACGCCACATGACTGAACATTGGATTTGTCCCGACCGCATGTTTGACGGCACCGAGGTTGTGTCCGGCGTGTCGCTTCGCATTCAGGACGGCAAGATCACCGCGCTTTCCACGGATGCGCAGAACGGCGCCCGCGTGCCGGGGTGCCTCTCTCCGGGGTTTGTTGATTTGCAGGTCAATGGCGGTGGCGGCGTCCTTTTGAATGCGGCGCCGACACGGGCCACCATGGCAAAAATTGCCGCGGCGCACCGGAAATTCGGCACGGTGGCAATCCTGCCCACGGTGATCACAGATCAACCGGACGTGCTTGACCAAGCTGCTGATACGATCCTTGCCGCGATGGGCGATACCGGGATCATTGGTCTGCATATCGAAGGGCCGCATATCTCGCTTGCGCGGCGGGGCACGCATGAGGCGACATTTGTGCGCCCCATGGATGACCGCACGATAGCGGTGGTTGCGCGGCTTCGCGTTGCCGATGTGCCGGTGATGATCACACTGGCGCCGGAGGCTGCCACGACCGCGCAGATTGCAACGCTGGCCGATCTGGGTGCGGTTGTTTCAATCGGGCATACCGATGGCACTGCGGAACAAATCGAAGACGCCATTGCGGCGGGGGCCTCGTGCGGGACACATCTGTTTAACGCCATGTCCACCATGCAAAGCCGCGCACCCGGTGCCATTGGCGCGATCCTGAATGCCGGCGTACATTTCGGCATCATCTGCGATGGGCATCATGTTGACTATCGCATGATCCAACTGGCGCTCAGGGCGGCTGCGAAACCTGACTGCGCATTTTTGGTCTCCGATGCCATGGCGACGATCGGTGGCGCAGATCAGTTTGATCTTTACGGGCGCCCTGTGCATCTTAAAGACGGTCGGTTGATCAATACAGAAGGTAATCTGGCGGGCGCCCATGTCACCCAAGCCGAAGGCGTCCAGCGTCTTGTGACACATGTTGGCGTGTCTTTGGACAAAGCCTTGCGCATGGCTGTCACCATCCCCGCCAAGCTGATGGGCCAACCCCGGCTTTCCGAGGTGGTCAACCGCGATGTATCCGACCTGATCGTGTTGTCGGATGACCTGAGCGTATCAGATCTGGCCGGACATCTTGCCGGGTCACATGGGGCATTAAATGCCGCCGAGTAGGCCCATGCTGCTAGAGGTTTGTGTGGAATCTGCCGCTGCTCTTGCCATCTGCAAGGGTGTCGCTGACCGGATTGAACTTTGCAGCGGGCTTGATATCGGTGGCCTGACGCCCAGCCACGGGCTCATGCAGCAAGCCAAGGCGTCTGGGCTGGAAACACATGTCCTGATCCGGCCGCAGATTGGGGATTTCGCGTTTGACCAACCTGCGCTTGAGATGGCGGTTGAGGACATCCAACACGCAAAGGCCCTTGGGCTGCACGGGGTCGTCACCGGGGCAACGGCAGAAGGGGCGCTGGATCAGGACGCATTGCGCAAGATGCTGCAAGCCGCAGACGGTCTGACCAAAACACTGCACCGCGCATTTGACGTCGTGGACGATCAGTTCGCAGCGCTGGACACCGCAATTACGATGGGATTTGACCGCATCCTGACCTCTGGCGGGGCCACGACAGCCTACGCTGGACGCGCGCAACTTGCCAAACTCAACGCACACGCCAATGGCCGGATTGAGATTATGGCCGGCTCTGGCGTCAACAGCGCCAACATTACCGAAATCGCGACTGACACCGGCCTCACGTCGTTCCATGCGTCCTGCACATCCAAACGCGCTATGCAGGGCAAGATTGCTGATTTGGGGTTTGGGCAGTATCGCCGCACAATCGACAAAGCTGAATTGCTGGCACTGAAAGCAGCGCTCAGCGACGGATCATCCTAGGCCAAGGTCTCCAGCTTGTTCAGAATAGGGCAGTCCGGTCGCGCGTCTCCGGCACAATCGCGCACCAGATCATCCAGCGTATCTCGCATACCGCTCAGATCTGCGATCTTTGCGTCGATCTGCACCAGATGCGCTTTGGCAATTGCCCGCACATCCGCACTGGCCCGC
Source organism: uncultured Paracoccaceae bacterium (assembly GCA_947498645.1). Lineage (GTDB taxonomy): Bacteria > Pseudomonadota > Alphaproteobacteria > Rhodobacterales > Rhodobacteraceae > Yoonia. The sequence continues at coordinate 317,312 of CANMKS010000001.1, forward strand.
CCCTTGTCCTCCCAAAGAGCCAGCAGATTGCGGCAGTCCTCAATCGAAAACCCCAAAGCCCGCGCGCGCCCGACAAAGTTCAGCTTGTGCACATCCTGATCACGGAACACGCGGTAGCCATTGACGTCGCGCTGCGGTGTGATCAGCCCGATATCCTCATAATAGCGGATCGTCTTGGTTGGCAGGTTTGCCTTCTCTGCGGCGGTGCCAATATTCATGACAACGCCTCCTTGATCGCTGGCGCGCGCGGTGGTTTCTCCGCTGCACCGCCTTTGTTCACCCAGCGCAATCGCAGGGCGTTGGACAAAACAAAGACACTCGACAACGCCATCGCACCAGCGGCAAGCATCGGCGACAGCTGCGGGCCCCCAAACGGCACCAATACACCCGCCGCAACCGGGATCAGCGCCACGTTATAGGCAAACGCCCAGAACAGGTTTTGCTTGATATTCACCATCGACGCTCGGCTGATCGCGAAGGCATTCAAGACACCGCCCAGATTGTCGGACATCAACACCACATCCGCGCTTTCAATGGCCACATCCGTGCCGGTCCCGATCGCGATGCCGACATCCACAGCGGCGAGGGCGGGCGCGTCATTAATACCGTCGCCGACAAAAGCAATCTTTTTGTCGCCCCGCAATTCTTCAAGAGCTGCGACTTTGCCTTGCGGCAGCACCTCGGCGACCACTTGATCAATACCGAGTTCAGAGGCGATCACCTGCGCAGTGTCCTTGGTGTCTCCGGTGATCATGGCTACGTCTTTACCCATCGCCCGCAGGGCATTTATCATTGCAAGGGCATCTGGTTTGATCGGGTCAGAAACCGCAACCAATCCCGCCATCCGGCCATCAATCGCCACAAAAACGGGGGTACGTCCCAATCGCGCAAGGCCGTCTGCCTGCGCCTGCCAGCCCTCAAGATTGATCTGCTCACGCACCATAAAGCGCGCCGCGCCAATCATGACGTCCTTTTCGTCAATCCGGCCACGCACGCCGAATCCGGCATGGCTTTCAAAATCACCAACCTGCGACAACGCAATATCCTGTGCCTGTGCCTTGCGCACAATGGCCTCGCCAATGGGGTGTTCTGATCCTGCCTCAAGGCTGGCCGCGGCCCGCAACAGTGCATCCGCATCAACGCCTTCAGCCGTGACAAGATCAGTAACCGTTGGCTGGCCAAGCGTCAGGGTGCCGGTCTTGTCAAAGGCCACGATCTCAACGTCCTGCAAGGCCTGCAAAGCATCGCCCCGCCGAAACAGCACACCCATCTCGGCCGCGCGCCCGGTGCCCACCATGATCGACGTCGGGGTTGCCAAACCCATCGCGCAAGGGCAAGCCACGATCAACACGGCAACACCAGCGACAAGGGACAGACCCAACCCATCATCTGGGCCAAATACCAACCAGGCAACAACGGTAAGGACGGCGATCAGCAGGATCGCTGGCACGAACCAGAGCGTAATACGATTGACGAGGTCCTGAATGGGCAATTTCGCGCCTTGGGCGTCCTCGACCATTCGGATGATTTGCGCCAAGAGCGTGTCATTGCCGGTCTTCTGCACACGAAACGTCAAACCACCTGCACCATTGACAGTGCCCCCGGTCACGACGTCGCCCGGCGTTTTCTCTACCGGCACAGGCTCCCCGGTCAACATGCTTTCATCCACAAATGACCGCCCGTCGACCACGGCGCCATCGAGCGCGATGCGCTCGCCGGGGCGCACGCGGACCAGATCACCGACGTGCAGTTGCGCAATCGGCGTTTCAATTGCCTCCTCATCGCGTAGCAAAAGGGCTGTTTGTGGCTGCAAACCGATCAATCTACGGACGGCTTCACCTGTGCGGCCCTTGGCACGCGCTTCAAGTGTGCGACCCAGCAGGATCAGGGTTACAATGACGGCAGCAGCCTCGAAATAGACGGCCCTCGCACCGGCAGGCAGCAGATCAGGCAGGAAAGTCGCGATGGTGGAAAATGTCCACGCCGCACCCGTACCAATCGCCACCAATGCGTTCATGTCGGGGGCACCGCGGAACAACGCGGGCAAGCCCTTTGCAAAAAATATCCGTCCGGGAAAGACCAGAACCGCCGTGACCAGCACAAACTGGATAACCCAGCTTGTTTGCCGCCCGATGGTTTGTTCAATCAGTGCAGCGACACCGGGGATGAAATGGCTGCCCATCTCCATCGCAAAAACCGGCAGGGTCAGGGCTGCGGCTAACCACGCCTTGCGGCTCAGATCCGTGGCTTCGGCAGCCTTGCGGTTCCGGGGCGCAGCATTTTGCGCTTTGATCTGTGCGGTATACCCTGCCTGCTTGATTGCCGCGATCCACACGGCAGGATCACCCTGCCCCGAAAGATGAGTAACACTTATCGCCTCGGTCGCAAGGTTCGCAGTTGCGTCCAAGACGCCGGGGACATCGCGCAAAGATGCCTCGACCCGGCCCACACAGGATGCGCAGGTCATATTGTCCACTGTCAGTATGGTTTGCTCGGTGCGGGCAGGATAGCCCGCTTCCTCCAGCCGATGCAGGATTTCGGGCAGCCGGTCGACAGTATCGAGACGGAGCGACGCCGTTTCGCTGGCCAAATTCACACGAATGTCGTCGACGCCCTGCGCCCCCGCCAGCGCATGCTCTGCGCGACCGACACATGACCCGCAGGATAACCCCGCGATTTGAAAGGTAATTTGGGTGCTCATAGGTGCTGCTTCCTTGATGGATGCACCTTATATGAGGGTTCCACTCACTGGAAGGTCAAGGGTTTTGGCAATGTTTCTTTGAACGGCCTAAATTACTCTGCTTGACGGACGTCCGCGACATAGCCCTGCAATTCTGCCAGCGGGACGGCGCCGGGGACAAGCGCATTGCCAATCACAAAAGCAGGCGTGCCGGTAAAGCCGAGCCCTTGGGCCAAGGCTTGCGTGGTCTCGAAATGTGCGTTGATTTCCGGTGCGTCCATATCCACGATCAGCTGATCCACATCGATGCCAACTTCGCGGGCGGCCGCAAGAACCGATGCCTCGGTCGCGCGTCCGCGCAATTCCATCAAGGCCCAATGCAGCTCTTGATATTTGCCCTGCGCACGGGCAGCCAAGGCGGCGCGCGATGCAAAGACTGACCCTTCACCCAAAATGGGCCACTCGCGATAGACTACTTTGAGATCGGCGTCTTCCGCCAGCAGCGTCTTCACTTCGGCGGCTGCCCGTTTGCAGTAGGGGCAGTTATAGTCAAAAAACTCGACGATCACCGCATCGCCATCAGCATTGCCGACAAAAGGTGCATTCGGATCATTTTCCAGCAAGGCGCGCTGCTCTTGCAGAACTTGCGCCTGTGCCGCGGCCTGGGCTGTATCGCGCTGCTGCTCAAGAATCGCCACCGCTTCCATGATAATCTGCGGGTTCTCTAGAATCGCCTCAAGCGCAAGCCGCTTGATCTGCTCTTCTGTCATCTCCTGCGCCATGGCGCTGTACGGCAAAAGCGCGAGAGCCGCCGCCACAATCAATCTCTGCATGGTGTGTCCCGTCGCTATATAGCATTGCAATCCAAGTCGCGCGCATAAGATCACTTCGGGCCGGAATGTGCCATACACAACTCCGTAAGTGACCTGATGTCGCAGCGCGAGCATGTTGCCTGATGTCGCAGGGTGATTGCTGACTTGCCCCCGGCGCAGGCTTTGGATTACCTGCACCCCATGGAACGACTGCACCACAAGGGTCAGATAGCACGCGCCTTGCTCAGCAAGGGGTTTACGGTGATCGCAATCATCGTGACCGTGATCTGTGTTGTGCCCTATCTGGGTGTGCTTGCGGCTGCCTTCTCTGGCTCTTTCGAAACGCTCAGCCATTTGGCAGCGACAGTGCTGGGGCGCTATACGCTCACCACGATCGCTCTGGTGGTCATGGTGATGGTGAGTAGCGCCATCATCGGTGCGGGTGCGGCCTGGCTTGTGACCATGGCCGAGTTTCCCGGACGACGCTGGATCGAGATTGCCCTGGCCCTGCCACTGGCCTTTCCAGCCTATGTTCTGGCCTACGGCTATACCCATGTGCTTGATCATCCGGGCATTGTGCAAACCACATTGCGGGATGTCGCAGGCTGGGGGCCGCGCGACTATTGGTTTCCCGAGATACGATCAATTGGCGGCGCGGCCATGATGCTAACGCTGGTGCTTTATCCTTACGTTTACTTGTTGGCGCGTGCGGCCTTCGCCGCACAGGGTGCCGGCACTTTTCTTGCGGCACGGGTGTTGGGGAAATCGCCGTTTCAGGCGTTCTTTCAAGTCTCATTGCCCATGGCGCGCCCAGCAATCGCATCAGGGGTCATGCTGGTTGCGATGGAGACGATCGCGGATTTTGGCACCGTTGCCTATTTTGGGGTGCAGACCTTTGCGGTGGGGATCTACACAAGCTGGTTCACCATGGCCGACAGGGCAGCGGCTGCCCAATTGGCATTGGGGCTGCTGGCATTCGCACTACTTCTGGCGATGCTGGAACGGTCAAGCCGGGGCAACGCAAAATACACCAACGGGCGACGCAACATGCCAATGAGCCGCCTGAGACTGAGCCGCGCGCAACAGACCGGCGCAATTCTCTTCTGCCTGACGCCGGTGCTCTTGGGTGTCATCCTGCCCGTGATTGCGCTAACAACCATGGCGCTGGGATCGGAACAGAATTTGCTGAGCCCACGTTATCTGGGCTTTATCCAGAACTCGCTGACTCTCGCCAGTGTCTCAGCTGTGCTGGCCGTGCTGGCTGCCTTGGTTTTGGGCACCTTGCACCGGGTGCGGGCCACGCGGCTGACGGGGACATCGCTTTATCTCGCCCGGATCGGTTACGCGGTGCCCGGCGGGGTTATTGCGGTCGGTTTGCTGGTGCCCTTCGCCGCATTCGACAACGGGCTTGATGCGTGGATGCGCACAAATTTCAACGTTTCAACGGGGCTTTTGTTCACTGGCTCGATCTGGCTGTTGATCTTTGCCTATCTTATCCGCTTTCTGGCTGCTGCAATTGGTGCCTATGAGGGGGGTATTGCGTCAGTCGGCGCAAACATGGACGCAGCCGCACGCACGTTGGGACAGGATATGCCCGGCCTTGTGCGGCGCATCCACATGCCACTTTTGCGCACAAGCCTGCTGACGGCCGGGCTGATCGTCTTTGTTGATGTCATGAAAGAACTGCCTGCCACCCTGATCATGCGGCCCTTCAACTATGACACGCTGGCCGTGCAGGCCTATCGGCTGGCGTCGGATGAGCGGCTTGAGGGGGCGGCGGTGCCAAGCCTTGTCATTGCGGCTATCGGGCTGATCCCTGTGATCCTGCTTTGCCGCCGGATTGGGGCGGGACGGGCCTGAGCGTTACTTTCCCTTCCAGACCGGATCACGCTTTTCGGCAAAAGCACGCGCGCCCTCAAGCTGATCCTCTGAGCGATAAAGCCTCTCGACCGTCTCAAACTGACTTTTGGTGATCTTGTTCATCGCATCCTGAAATTTCATGTCCTCTGCCTCGCGCACGACCTCTTTCAAGGCGGCGTAAACCAGTGGCGGGCCAGACGCGATCAAGGCGGCGGTCTTGCGCGCCTCTGCCATCAGATCGCCTGCCGGTACGACACGATTGATCAAGCCCCAGCGCGCGGCTTCTTCGGCATCAATCCAGCGCCCGGTCAGCAGCATTTCCATGGCAATGTGATAGGGAATGCGCTTGGGCAGCTTAATCGATGCGGCATCCGCAACCGTGCCCGAGCGAATTTCCGGCAAGGCAAAGGTGGCGTGCTCTGCGGCCAACAGGATGTCACCCGAAAGCGCCAGTTCCAGCCCGCCACCGCAGCAGATCCCGTTGATCGCCATGATTACCGGCTTGTTCAGCCCGCGCAACTCCTGCAAGCCACCAAAGCCCCCACGGCCATAGTCGCCGTCCACAGCGTCGCCCTCAGCGGCGGCTTTCAAATCCCAACCGGGGCAAAAGAATTTTTCGCCGGCACCGGTCACAATGGCAACCCGCAGATCGGGATCATCGCGAAAATCGGCAAAAACCTCGCCCATGATCCGACTGGTTGCCAGATCAATCGCATTGGCCTTGGGACGGTCCAGCGTCACCTCAAGGATATGCCCGTCTTGTTTTGTCTTGATGGGGGTATCGGTCATTGGGGGTCTCCTGTGGTGATCAGCGCATCAACGGCGATGGCATGGGTCGGGCCGCAAAGCAGCGGATTAATCTCTACTTCGAACGGGGCTTCAGCCATCACATAGGATTGCACAGCCATGACCGCGTCAATGATCGCGTCGATATTTGCCGCAGGTCTGCCACGATAGCCTTGCAGGACACGGGCGACACGCAGCTTTGATAGACCCGCACGCACTTGGTCGCGGTCCACCGGGACGGTCATATTGACGCTGTCCACCAGTAATTCAGTCAGGATGCCACCGGCGGCCAAGGTCAACACATAGCCATGTGCAGGGTCTCGCACGACACCGACCAGCAATTCCGCGACTGTATCGGCAATCATCTCTTCGACCAGAAAGCGCGTGGTTGGCATCGCACGCGCGGCATCCACCAAGGCGGCTTCATCCGGCAACCCCACAGCGACGGCACCGGCATCGGTCTTGTGGGCGATACCTTCACCTTTGAGCACAACCGGATAGGTGAGGTCACGCGCGACGGTCGCCAGATCCTTCAGTGCCGCCTGTCGGGACTGGGGGATAAAAACACCATAGGCGGCGAGGGCCGCCTTTGATGCGGCCTCATTCAGAACGCGGCCCGCTGTCATTTCAGGCGGGATAAGGACCGCAGGATCAGAGCCACTTTCCTCACCCAAACCTGCGGCAACACTGATCGCTTCCAAGGCCTCCGGCATACCGCACATGGGCAGAATGCCCTTGCCCACCAGTCGCTGCGCCACGGCTTCCGGCATCGTCTCAACCACTGAACTCAGCACGGCAATGGGGCGACCCGTCCGGGCCTGCGCGCGACACACCGCGTTCAACGCCAGATCCCAATCGGGCGACGTACATTTGTCCGGGCGGGGGAAATCCAGGACAACGATGCCCAGCGCGATGTCATCCCTCATCATGGCGGCATAGGTCGTGGTCATCGCATCCTCATCGCCCCAGATGAACGTGTGATAATCAAGCGGGTTTGACAGGGCCACCAGTGGCCCCAGCGCCGCGCGCAGCACGTCCTTTTGCGCTGGATTCAGCGGTGGGAATGAAACTTCCGTGCCCAGCGCCGTATCGGCCATCAGGCTTGCCTCGCCCCCTGAACATGAAAGCGACGCGATCCGGGCAGAGCGAAGCGGGCCGACCACGTGCAAAAGCTTGAGCGTCTCCAGTAATGCAGACAGTGATGTCACGCGTCCGATCCCCAAGCGGGCCAGCAACGCATCAGCCCCGCCGTCACTCCCGGCGATGGATGCTGTGTGCGAAACTGCGGCCTGTTGCGCCTGCTCTGACCTGCCAACCTTGAGTGCGACAATCGGTTTTCCTAGCGCCTGCGCGGCTGTTGCCAGATCGACAAAAGCCGCAAGATCATCAATGCCTTCCACATAAAGCCCAAGTGCTGTGACCTTGGGGTTCGCCAGAAGTGCCTTGCCAATTTCCGACAGCCCGGTCTGCGCCTGATTGCCAACCGTGGCCACAAACGCCACGGGCAGGCCGCGCTTTTGCATCGTCATGTTGATCGCCACATTGGACGACTGCATGACAAGGGCGACACCGCTGTCCACCCGGTCGCCGCCATGTTGATCGGGCCACAAGGCGACACCATCCAGATAGTTCAGAAAGCCATAGCAGTTGGGCCCCAACACCGGCATATCACCGGCAGCAGCCAGCAAGGCGGTTTGCAGATCATCACCGTCTGCCATCTCATGCGCCGCTTCGCGAAACCCCGAAGCAAAGCAAACGGCACCCCCTGCCCCCATCTGCGCAAGCTGGGCGACAACATCAATGGTGGCGTGACGGTTCACCCCGATAAAGACGGCATCTGGCGGCGCAGGCAGGTCGCCAACACTGCGCAATGGCGCGACACCAGCAATGTCATCCTTTGTCGGATGCACGGCATGGATCGCCCCGGCAAAGCCCATCTTTTGACATTGCAGGATGACTTGTTCGCACCAGGCGCCACCGCCCACAACGGCGATCGATTGGGGTTGGAAAAGCCGTTGCAGCCGGTCCATCACGCACCCAATGGGCGCAAAAGCTCGCGGCTGATGATGTGACGTTGAATTTCAGACGTGCCGTCCCAGATACGTTCAACGCGCGCATCACGCCAGAACCGCTCTATCGGGAAATCATTCATCAGGCCCATACCACCGTAGATTTGCAGCGTTGCGTCAGTGACCCGCGCGAGCATCTCGGTCGCATAGACCTTGGCCGATGCGATCTCGCGGTTCGCAGGCAAGCCTTCGTCCAGACGCCACGCCGCCGCCAGCGTCATCAGATCAGCGGCGTCAATCTCGGTGATCATATCGGCAATCTGAAAGCTGACGCCCTGGAATTTGCCAATCGGCTGTCCGAATTGCTGGCGTTCTGCGGCATAGTTCAACGCATATTCAAAACAACGACGCGCGCGTCCAACTGACATTGTCGCTACCGTGATCCTTGTGGCGTAGAGCCATTCGTTCATGACCGCAAACCCACCATCAACCTCGCCCAGAACCTGGGCATCGGGCAGACGGCAATTGTCGAAATCCAGAATACAGTTGTTGTAACCACGGTGACTGACCGAGGCATAGCCATCACGCACCGTAAACCCCGGCGTTCCACGATCCACAAGGAATGTGGTGATCCGCTTCTTGGGACCGCGCGGCGTTTCATCAACGCCAGTTGCCACAAAGACAATGAAGAAATCGGCGTGATCCGCACCCGAGATAAAATGCTTGGAGCCATTCAGCACCCAATCACCACCATCGCGGACCGCGCTGCATTTCATACCGCGCACGTCCGATCCTGCGTCAGGTTCGGTCATGGCCAGTGCATCCATGCGTTCGCCCCGCACCGCGGGCAACAGATAGCGGTCGCGCTGTTCCCCTTCGCAGGCCATCAGGATGTTTTGCGGGCGCCCAAAAAAATGGTTAAGCGCCATCGACCCACGGCCCAGTTCCCGTTCAACCAAAGCAAAGTCAACATGGCTCAGGCCAGCACCACCAACCTCTTCCGGAAAGTTGCAGGCGTAGAACCCCAGTTCAATTGTCTTGCGCCTGATCTCTTCCGCAACCTCTTTGGGGACTTCGCCGGTCCGTTCGACGGCATCTTCATGCGGATAGATTTCATGCTCCACAAATGTGCGAACCGTATCCACAATCATCTGCTGTTCCTGGGTGAGGCCAAAATGCATGGCATGCTCCATCGCGATATTCCGAAGGAAAGCCTAAGAAGGCCAAATGAAAAAGTCATGCGAAATTCTGCGCAGACTGATATAAATCTTCCGGATGGAAATGGAGCAAACCTTGTTTGATGTATGCGGCGAAACGGTCAGCGTCCTATACGCTGTGATCTTTGGCGCGGGCGATGCCTGCGTGCGGCTTGATCTGTGGTCGCTTGGTTCGGCCTTTGCAGCCTTCATTGTCCTTGTTGTGATTGCACAGTTTGCGGCTCGCAGGCTCTGGGCGCGCATCACTGGGCCTTCCGGAAAAGGCCTACACTCCGACGAACAGACCATACCTATGGGACGCGGCGACACTGAAAGCCCGATCAAACGCAGCCGGTTCTAGCCTGCGGGGCGGTAGTTTCCGCCTGTTGCCCGCGTCAATTGCTGCGCTGCTTCCATCACGGGACCGGCAAGCGCCTCGATCCGATCCAGCGTGATCCGCGAGGTGGGGCCTGATACAGAGATACCCGCAACAGCCTCACCAAAAACATCATAGACTGGGGCCGCAATACACCGCATGCCCAGATTGCGTTCTTCACCGTCCACCGCATAGCCGCGCGCCTTAGTGATCTTGAGGTCCGCGATCATTGCCTCCGGATCGACCAAAGTGAATTCCGTAAAACGCTCCATCTGCCCTGCTGCCAGAACCTGCCGCTGGCGTTTGTCATCCATGCGGCTGAGCAACGCCTTGCCAATACCAGATGAATGCATCGCCGACGCAGTGCCCGGCGGAAAGAACGCGCGTATCGTTGCATGGGTCTCGACCTGCCACAGAAACAGAACCTTACCATCCCGCTCAATCCCCAGATTGGCGGTTTCACCTGTTGCCTCCATCAACGCACGCATGATCGGGCGCGCGCGTTCGACAAGGGACGTGCGACGCAAGAAATGTGACCCGGTCAAATAAGCCTCAGCACCGACATTCCAGACCTGGGTTTGCTCATCAAAATCGGCAAAGCCACGCCCTTGGAAGGTCGTCAACACCCGGTAAACTGTGGCAGGAGACTGTTCCAGCGCACCCGCGATTTCTGACAACGTGCCGCCCTGCATCTCACCCAGCTGGACCAACACCTCAAGCGCGCGATCAAGCGACTTGATCGTGTTCTGCGTGCCCTTGTTGTCCCACGCCTTGGGGCGTCCGCGCCCGCGTTTCGTGCCATCCATCATGAATTCCGCTTACTAATGAAAAACTATTTCATTTTATGAAAAAACCAACCCACTGACAACAAACAATTTAATTTCCGATGTGCGATCTGAAAAATAATTTCAAAAAAATTGAGTGGCGTGGACAGCCCTGACAAAACAGGCTCACCCCAATGGAGGATTGGCCTTGAGTTTTCAAAATCCAGTATTCATTCCCGGCCCGACGAATATGCCCGAAGCTATTCGCAAGGCCTGCGATATGCCGACAATTGATCACCGCTCCCCGTTGTTTGGGCAAATCCTGCATCCCGCCCGTGCAGGCGTTCAGGAAATCCTGAAATCGGACAGCGCCGAGATCTTCATTTTCCCATCTACCGGCACAGGCGGCTGGGAAACAGCAATCACCAACACGTTGTCCGCAGGTGACACCGTCCTTGCCGCGCGCAATGGCATGTTCAGCCACCGCTGGATTGATATGTGCCAGCGCCATGAACTCGACGTTCAGATTGTGGACGCACCGTGGGGCCATGGCCTGCCTGCGGATCGTTACACAGAGATTCTGGCCGATGACAAAGAGCATAAGATCAAGGTTGTGCTTGCCACGCACAATGAAACCGCAACCGGCGTGAAATCCGATATTGCCGCAGTGCGAAAGGCGTTGGATGATGCAGGCCACCCCGCTCTGCTTTTTGTGGATGGTGTCAGCTCAATCGGATCCATGGATTTCCGCTTTGACGAATGGGGCGTTGATATTGCCGTGACGGGTTCGCAAAAGGGCTTCATGCTGCCTGCTGGTCTGGCCATCCTTGGTTTCAGCCAAAAGGCGCTGGACGCAAACAAGACTGCCGGGCTGCCGCGCACGTTCTTTGATATTGCGGATATGACCAAAGGTTACGCGGCGAATGCATACCCATACACACCAGCTGTTGGCCTGATGAACGGCCTTCTGCTGGCCACTGAAACATTGCTGAAAGAAGGTCTCGACAACGTCTTTGCCCGTCACACACGTATCGCTTCCGGTGTACGTGCGGCTGTCAATGCATGGGGGTTGGAGCTTTGCGCCGCGACACCTGACGTCTATTCTGATACAGTCAGTGCAATCAAAACACCCGACGGCTTCAACGCCACTGATATCGTGACACATGCAGCCGAGAAATACGGCGTTGCTTTTGGTGTCGGCCTTGGTGAAGTCGCGGGCAAGGTGTTCCGGATCGGTCACCTGGGCAGCATGACAGACGTCATGGCCCTTTCAGGGATCGCCACGGCCGAGATGTGCATGGTGGACCTCGGCCTTGATATCCAACTCGGCTCTGGTGTTGCCGCAGCGCAGGAAGTCTACCGCAGCACAACCGGCGTCGCACTAAAGGATGCAGCGTGATGAAAGACCAGGGCGACATGTATATCCCCACTTATCAGGACATGCTTAATGCGCACGAACGCATCAAACCACACATAAGCCGCACACCGATCCGCACGTCGGACTACCTCAATGACCTGACCGGCGCACAACTGTTCTTTAAGTGTGAGAACTTTCAAGAGCCAGGCGCCTTCAAGGTGCGTGGCGCATCCAACGCGGCATTCGGGCTGACTGACGAACAGGCCAAAAATGGTGTGGCGACCCACTCATCCGGCAATCATGCCTCTTGCCTTAGCTATGCCGCGATGCGCCGGGGTATCCCATGCAACGTGGTGATGCCACGCACCGCACCGCAAGCCAAGAAAGACACCGTGCGCCGTTATGGTGGTGTGATCACAGAATGTGAGCCCTCAACAACGTCGCGCGAAGACGCATTTGCGCGCGTACAGGCCGAAACGGGGGGCGATTTTGTCCACCCTTACAACGATCCGCGCGTGATTGCAGGTCAGGGTACATGCGCCAAGGAATTCATGGAGCAAGTTGACGGGCTGGAAATGATGGTGGCACCGATTGGCGGTGGCGGCATGATATCGGGGACGTGCCTGACACTTTCAACGCTCGCACCCGAAGTGCAGATCATCGCATCAGAGCCAGAGCAGGCTGATGATGCCTATCGCAGTTTCAAGGCCGGACATATCATCGCTGATGATGCACCCAAAACCATCGCCGACGGCCTGCTGGTGCCGCTGAAAGAGCGGACCTGGCACTTTGTGTCCAACCACGTCACCGACATCTACACCGCCTCTGAGCAAGAGATCATCGACGCGATGAAGATCACCTGGAAGCACCTGCGGATCGTGATGGAGGCCAGCTCTGCTGTGCCGCTCGCCACGATCCTCAAGAACAAAGAGAAATTCGCCGGTAAGCGCGTTGGCGTGATCATCACCGGCGGCAACGTAGACCTGGACAAGCTACCTTGGATGCAAGGTTAAAGGGAGAAAATCATGAACGATATGAGCAACCTCAAAGATCTGGAAGTCGGTTATGACGTCCCTGCCCTGCCCGGCATGGATGAGGCCGACATCCAGACACCCTGCCTTGTGCTGGATCTGGACGCGCTAGAGCGTAACATCGTCAAGATGGGCGATTTCGCCAAATCCCATGGCATGCGTCACCGCGTGCATGGCAAGATGCACAAATCTGTCGATGTCGCCATGTTGCAGGAAAAACTGGGCGGGTCCGTGGGTGTTTGCTGTCAGAAGGTTTCCGAAGCAGAAGTCTTTGCCCGTGGCGGTATCAAGGATGTGCTGGTGTCCAACCAGGTGCGTCAGCCGGAAAAGATCGACCGTCTGGCACGTCTGCCCAAACTGGGCGCGCGCACCATCTGCTGTGTCGATGATATCGACAACGTGGCTGATCTCTCTGCGGCTGCGATGAAACATGGCACGCAGATCGAATGCCTCGTGGAAATTGACGTAGGTGCAGGCCGTTGCGGTGTGCAACACGGCCAGCCTGTTGTTGATCTGGCGAAGGCCATTGATGCAGCACCGGGCCTGAAGTACGCGGGTATCCAGGCCTATCAAGGCGCCATGCAGCACCTCGATTCATACAAAGACCGTCAGGCCAAGACCCAGATCGCGATTGATCAGGTCGCAGAAACACTTGAGATGCTGAAAGCCGAAGGGATCGTAAGCGACATCGTTGGTGGCGGCGGCACAGGGTCATACTACTTTGAAAGCGCCTCCGGCGTGTTCAATGAATTGCAGTGTGGGTCTTACGCATTCATGGACGCGGACTATGGCCGCATCCTCGACAAGGACGGTAACCGCATTGACCGTGGCGAGTGGGAGAACGCGCTGTTCATCCTGACGTCCGTCATGAGCCACGCCAAGGCCGACAAAGCCATCGTTGACGCAGGCCTGAAGGCGCAGTCAGTGGATAGTGGCCTGCCCACCATCTTTGGCCGCACGGATGTAGAGTATGTGAAATGTTCGGACGAGCATGGCGTTGTGGCAGACCCGGACGGTGTGCTGAAGGTCAATGACAAGCTCATGCTGGTCCCCGGCCACTGTGACCCGACCTGCAACGTGCATGACTGGTACGTTGGCGTAAGGGGCGGCAAGGTCGAAACGCTGTGGCCTGTCTCTGCGCGCGGCAAAGCCTACTGACACGCTTTTCCCTCCTTACTCCGGTCGCTCATCGCGAATACGGCCCGCATGGGTTTCGATGAGCGGCCGCAAAAGAAAGACCAAGACATGATTATCGTTCCCGAACGCGAGATTGCAGACCTGATGACCCGCGCGGCGGCCTTTGATGCTGTCGAAAAGGTGTTTGCCGCCATGGCATCAGGCGACGCCTACAACTTCCCCGTCGTCCGCGAGGCGATCGGCCATGAAGACGCACTATATGGTTTCAAAGGTGGGTTTGACCGGGCGGGTCTGACGCTGGGCCTCAAGGCTGGCGGCTATTGGCCGCACAATCTCGAAAAGCGTGATCTGATCAATCACCAGTCCACCGTGTTCCTGTTCGATCCCGACACTGGCAAGGCCAAGGCCATGGTTGGCGGCAACCTGTTGACCGCACTGCGGACGGCGGCGGCATCCTCTGTCTCAATCAAGCATCTGGCACGTGATGACGCCAAGGTCATGGGCATGGTCGGGGCGGGCCATCAGGCCACGTTTCAATTGCGTGCGGCTCTTGAGCAGCGCGCATTCGACAAGGTGATCGGCTGGAACTACCACCCCGAGATGCTGCCAAATATCGAAAAGGTCGCCAATGAAGCAGGCCTGCCCTTTGAAGCTGTCGATCTGCCCGGCATGGCCGAAGCGGATGTCATCATCTCGATCACCTCTGCTTTTGCGCCATCCTTGATGGCCGATCACGTCAGTGCCGGCACCCATATCGCCTGCATGGGCACAGACACCAAGGGCAAGCAGGAAGTTGAAGCGGCGCTGTTGAAGCGCGCAACGGTCTTTACGGATGAGGTGGCACAATCCATTTCCATCGGCGAGGCCCAGCATGCTGTGGCCGAAGGCCTGATTTCGGAGGCTGACGTTCATCAGATCGGCGCAGTGATCAACGGCACACATGCAGGGCGCGACAGCGCGGATGATATCACCTTGTTTGACGGCACCGGCGTGGGTCTGCAGGATTTGGCCGTTGCGGCAAGTGTCGTGGAGCTTGCCGTCGCAAAGGGGATCGCAATCGAAGTCGATTTCTAAAGGGGGCAAGCGCGTAAGGTGGGTTTCAACCCACCCTACCTGCAACTTTGCCCTTTCCCCCGCCTCCTGATTTGTTAGCGTTAACAAAACGCGAAGGAATGCAGTGATGCGCGAGTGGTGGCGGGATGCGGTGATCTATCAGATCTATCCGCGCTCTTTTCAGGACGACGATGGCGACGGGATTGGAGACCTCAAAGGGATCACCCGCCGCCTGCCCCATGTGGCTTCGCTTGGGGTGGATTGTATCTGGCTGTCACCCATCTTTACCTCGCCACAAAAGGACATGGGCTATGACGTGTCCAACTACACGGATATTGACCCGCTTTTTGGCACACTCGCCGATTTCGATGCGCTGATCGCGCGCGCACATGAATTGGGCCTGAAAGTGATCACCGATCAGGTGTTGTCCCATACCTCTGACCAACACCCCTGGTTTCGCGAAAGCCGGGTCAGCCGCGACAACCCCAAGTCCGATTGGTACGTCTGGGCTGATCCGCTGGCCGATGGATCACCTCCCACCAACTGGCACAGCCATTTCGGCGGCCCGGCATGGGAATTCGACCCGCAGCGTGGGCAGTATTACCTGCACAATTTTCTGGCAGCACAGCCTGACCTGAATTTCCACAACCCTGACGTCGTCGATGCAATCCTTGAGACCTGCCAATTCTGGCTGGACCGGGGGCTGGATGGCTTCCGCCTTGATACGGTGAACTACTACTTCCACGACCAAAAACTGCGCTCTAACCCACCCGCACAGGCCAGGCCGCAGGTTATGGCGACCGACCTTTATGGGATGCAGGACAACATCTACAACAAAACCCGGCCAGAAAATCTGGGTTTTCTGGAAAAGCTGCGCAAGCTGACCGACCAATACGATGATATCATGATGGTTGGTGAAGTCGGTGAAATGGGTAACCGCTCGATCCAGATCATGGGTGAATACACTGCCGGGACCAGCCGCATTCATATGGCCTATAGCTTTGCCATGCTCGGCCCCGATTTCGCGGCCGATCATTTTCGCAGTTGTATCGAAGGCTTTCAGTCCGGCGCGCCTGATGGTCATCCCAAGTGGTCCTTCAGCAACCATGACGTCCCCCGCCATGTCACCCGCTGGGCTGATCATGCAGTCAGCGACGCCGCCATCGCGCGCATGGCCTGTGCCATGCTAATGAGCTTTGAGGGCACGGTCGGCATCTACCAAGGTGAAGAGCTGGGGCAGACCGAGACAGAGCTGACCTATGAAGAACTGACCGACCCGCCCGCGCTGCGCTATTGGCCTGCGGTCAAAGGGCGTGACGGCTGCCGCACGCCGATGGTTTGGGAGAAGGGCGCGCCTCATGCTGGGTTTTCGATTGCTGCGCCATGGCTGCCCGTCAAAGATCCACAAGCGGAGAAATCCGTCGATACCCAAGACGGGACACCTGATAGCATCCTTCAGTTCTACCGCGCGATGATCGGCTTTCGAAAGGCCCAGCCTGCGCTAACGCGCGGTAAGACAACCTTTGTATCGTTGGCCGAGCCTGTGTTGGCTTTCCACCGGATCAGTGATGAGCAGCGTATCACCTGTGTGTTCAACTTGTCGAAGGATGACCACCAACTGCGCGCCATTGGCGATGCTGCAATCCTCGGGCCGCATCACGCAAAATTGGACGGGTCACAGCTTACCTTGCCCGGCAATGGTTTTGTGTTTCTTGAAAACACAGCCGATCTGGAAATCACCTAGAAGCGGATTTCAAACGCGGCACCCGGCTGATCCAGCAGCCGTATTTCTGCGCCCTGCACCTGCAAAATGCGCTGCACAATCGGCAGGCCCATACCCGTGCCACCCTTCGCGCGGCGGGTGGTAAAGAACGGATCAAAGATGCGGTCACGATTGCCGGGGCTGATGCCAAGGCCATCGTCGCTGATCAGCAGGCGGCCCTGTTGCAGTTCAAAGCGAACCTTGGTCGCACCATGCGCCAGTGCGTTACCAATCATATGTGTCGCAACAAGGCCCAAGACATCAGCCGAGAGCGGGACAATCCCATCTGCAACCACCTCTGCAACAGGATTATCACGCAGGACGTCAGACAGGCGGCACGCCCCGTCCGGCATCGGCTCTTGCGCCTGCGCCAATGCCCGTTGTCCATCCAACAGCGCATCCATCCGTGCGGTTGCGTCACTGATCCCCGCCAGCAGTTTCGTCCGATCCTGCGGCGCAAGATCAGGATCATCCAGCAGCTCTGCCGCGCCCTGGATGATGGTAAGCGGTGATTTCAACTCATGTGTCACGTGATCCGCGTAAGATCGCAAAACCGCTTCACGCCCGCGCAAGCGCTCTGTCATCTCGATCACTGCTTGTCCCAGTTGGGAAAACTCGGGCGTGCCGAAATGTGTGGGCGGTGCATCCGCTCCTTCGTGCCGGACAAACCCGGTCAGTTCCCGCACCGGGCGCAAGACCAGCCGCCACAATAGCCAGCCCAGTACAAGCGTGGCAATCAACGCCATCCAACCGATCAACCAGGTCGTCTCGGCCCAGCCAAGCACACCGCCCGCTACCCGAAAATAGCCAACGCCAATCAGCGGCAGCAAAAACACCGTCGCAAGCGTACCACCAAGCACCAGCGCCAGGGGTGGCCGCCATTTTCGGATCACCCGCCGCGACATGCACCCATCCGAATGCCGACCCCATGGACGGTATCAATGGCGTCGGGACAACCCGCCGCCGCCAGCTTGCCCCGCAAGTTGCGCAGGTGGCTGTCCATTGTGCGATCGCTGACGTGGATGTTGGTGCCATAGATTGCGTCGACCAGTTGCGGGCGTGACATCACGTGGTCCGGTCTTGCTATCAACCGTTCAAGCAGGTCCATCTCGCGGGCTGTCAGGGTCACTTGGGCGTCGTTTACATGGCACAGATGACGCGCCGGATCGACGCTGAGTACACCGCGCCGCATGACATTCTGCGCATCTGCCGCACCCTGCGTCCGCTTGAGGATCGCGCGGATCCGCGCCACCAGTTCGCGTGGCGAAAACGGTTTCGAGACATAGTCATCCGCACCCAGTTCCAACCCCACAATGCGGTCAACCTCATCGCTATGGGCTGTCAAAAACAGGACCGGCACATCGGAGGTTTTGCGCAGAGTACGGCAGACTGCAAGCCCGTCCATCTCTGGCATCCCGATATCAAGCACGATCAGGTCGGGTTGCAGGCTTTGCGCCGTTTCCAGCGCCGCCCGTCCGTCACCCGCTTCGGCCACGGCAAAACCTGCCTGCGCCAAGGCAATCCGCACGACATCGCGAATCTGGGCATCATCATCTGCAACCAGGATCATTGCACTGCCTCCAATGCGGCCAAGCTACGATGCAGGCGCGCGTTACGGTAGCCCCATTCACGCCAATTCTTGCGTGTGCTCAGATGAGGACGCCAACTGCCGCAAAGCTCATCACCTGTGCGCAACTCATACGCCCTGATGGCAGGCACCGCGCCTTCACTCAACTCGCATAAATAGAAATCGCCCGGGCGGTGGTTTGCAAGGTTGTTGCGCGCAATGAAGCCGTCGATATTGATCAGATTGCAGCAATAGATGGCAATGAACCCCAAACCAAAGGCGCGTTGCAGAACCCAGCCAACGCTGTGCCGCCCCGCCATCTGCATGACGATCAGCAAGAGCCCCAATGCCACAAGTACCATCCAGACAAATGCCGCGAAGCGCAGCCGCGTCAGACCGTAGACATCCACATAAAGATCAAGGCGCAGGATGGATGAAATCACCAGCAGGACGGTTTGAGCGATCCAAAGATAAAGCAACCGCCGCACCCAGATGGCCGCACCCAGATAAGGTTGCGCAAGCAAAGCAAAGAGGCCAGCAAGCACCGCGGTGACCAACAAAGGATAGGCCCCACGATGGGCGTATTCTGCGTATGTCATCCCCTCGGGCAACGCCGCACCGCCCCAGAGGTATCCGAGGTCCATCACGGTTTGCATGAGGAAGATCAGGTTGAACACAACCAAGGCCCGGCTGACCGACCGTTCATTCAGAAAGGCCGATTGCGGGGTGCGCGCCGGACGCGAGACGGGCCGCATCAAATTGCCGATCATCGTAGCCAGCCGCAACAGTGGCCAGATCACAAGCGCGATCATGACCCACAGCAACACCCTTGCGAACTCTGGCAGCAGATCCACATCAAACCGTCCCAGTGCCGCCAGCCACTGATCCGCAAATGGATTGGCTGCCGCAAAAAGCGCCAGAAAAAGCGCACCGACACCTGCCGGCAATGCCCAATCAAACAAGACCGATTTCACCGATCCTTTCGATGGCGTGGCAACCCGCATTGCAAATACATCTCTGAACGTCTGCACGATGCCAGCACCCGGCAGGCGCAAAACTGCCCTGGTCAAACCCTCGGGCGCGAATATTGGCGCAGCAAGGATCACTCCGCAGGTCATCAGACCAGCCAGTGCAACCAGAAACGTGCCAAGCTGCACAACCTCGAACAACGGCGCGACACAGATGATCAGAACAGCAAGTGCCGTCCAGACCCGCCGGCTATCCAAGACACGATACAGCGTCAAAGCTGTTGCTGCTCCTGCAACCAGAACCCAAAACGCCAAACCTGCCCCCGGCCTGAAATCCCAGATCAACAGATCCGCACACAGCACCATAAGCACCAGCACCGGTCCTGCACGCAGCCCTTTGGGTGGCTCTTCATCATCCAGCCACCACGCATCATTTGCCAATCGCTCTGGCACACCTCGCACAACCATATCTGGTTCCTTTCTGCTCTTGTCAGAAACGAACTAGGTGCTGGCTGTGCAGGCCAGATTGCACAGATGTGCAGTTTTTGTGCAGGAGGGCGGCTTAGCCTTCGGCGGCGGCGCGAATGGCCCGGATGTTGGCACCATAAGGTGCCGGGTCCGCAACGGATCCGCCTTTGAAGACGGCCGATCCCGCAACCAGAACATCCGCACCAGCGGCTGCCACCAAGGGGGCCGTTGTCGGATCGACGCCACCATCAATTTCGATGTGGATCGGTCTGTCTCCGATCATCGCACGCAACTCGCGTACTTTCTCAACTTGGGAATGGATGAACTTTTGCCCGCCAAAACCGGGGTTCACAGTCATTACACAGATCAGATCAACCATATCCAGCAAAGGTCCAACCGCTGCGGCGGGTGTACCGGGGTTGAGTGCGACACCGGCCTTGGCCCCTGCCCCGCGGATCGCCTGCAAGGTACGGTGGATATGTGGGCCAGCCTCAACATGGGCGGTAATGATATCGGCACCGGCCTTTGCAAATCCTTCGATGTAAGGATCAACCGGCGCAATCATCAGATGCACATCCATGATACCTTTGATGTGTGGGCGGATGGCCGCGCAGGTCGCAGGGCCAAAGGTGATATTGGGCACAAAATGCCCGTCCATAACATCTACATGCACCCAATCGGCACCTTGCGCTTCGATCGCTGCGCATTCCGCGCCAAAGTTGGCAAAGTCGGCGGACAGGATTGATGGGGCAATCTTGATGGAACGGTCAAAGGGCATCGGCAACCTCGTGGAACTATGTTGCGCTGGCAATAACCTGCGTGGGCAGTTTTGTCACCCGGTCCAGCAGCGTAAATTTGCCGTGCGCACAATTCATGCTGCACCGCAGCAAAGACTGTGCTAATTTGATGCCATGACCCGGAAACTGCTTCACAAAGACATCCTGCAAAACGGCTTACAGGTCCATCTGGCCCGCGCCACCTTGCTGCCGATCCGGCCCCGTGCGCTGCACACCCACGACTTTTACGAAATGTTCTGGGTGCAAAACGGCATCGTTCGACATCATCTGGAAAGCGGTATCGAAACCCTGACCGAGGGCGATATCGTGTTTCTGCAACCTGGTCAGTCCCATGCCTTGCAAGGCCGGGGTGAACACGCGCTGATCGTCTCACTGTGCATTCACCCAACCACGATCAGGGCCCTGGCAAAGCGACACCCCAGTGTGCAGGGCCATCTTTTCTGGGCGAAGGGTGACCCGGTTCGCGCCTTTCGCGATATTCGGCAGTTGGCTGCCCTGAACCAAACCGCCGTGCAATTGGAACGCAGCCTTTGTGACACGCTCGCGGCCGAGGCATTTCTATTGCCGCTTTGCGCCGAACTGACAGCCGAAGCCTTTGATAGCGAATTGCCCGCATGGTTGGCTCAGGCATGCACAGCGGCAAAGGATCCTGCGGTCTTTCGTAACGGTTCCGCCGGGTTGGTTGCGATTACGGGCAAGGCGCATCCTCATGTCAGCCGCATGATGCGCAAACATCTAGGGCAAACGCCGTCGGACTACATCAACAGCATCCGTATGCGTCACGCCGCCCGCGCGCTGACAACCGATAGCGAATCTATCAGCGCTATTGCCGCCGACTGCGGTATTCCGAACATGTCGCATTTCCACAAACTGTTCCGCGACACCTATGAAATGACCCCCCTGCAATACCGGCAGCAGCTGCAAAGACAGGTCGTTCAGCCACAATAGCAAAAAGAACGCAGGGTCATTTCATTGATATACCTGCCACGGCCAGAAATAATTTGACCAAACGGTCAAACCTTGCCAAGGAGAGGCCAAAGTGCCACCCTGTGCAGGCACCCTAGGAGGCCCACTTGCAAACCACGCAAACCCCACCACTCACGCATGCACAACTGCCGTCATTGCATGAACCGCGCAATGACGGCACCCCCCTTGACCTTGATTGGGTGATGGCCGTGCAGGCCAACACATCAGCGATTGAACGGCGCGCAAAGACGCTGCCCGGACGGCGCAGTGTAAAAAAGGATTTTCAGGCGGCTTGGCTGTGCAAGGCGATCAGCCTGATGGACCTGACCACCCTGTCTGGTGACGACAGCGAAGGGCGCGTACGGCGCCTGTGCGCCAAAGCGCGACAGCCGGTGGCACAATCTTTGCTGGACGCGCTTGGCATGGACGGGCTGACCACCGGCGCAGTCTGCGTCTATCACGATATGGTCGAAACGGCGGTCAAAGCGCTGGACGGCACCAATATCCCGGTCGCTGCCGTCTCGACCGGCTTTCCGGCCGGCCTGTCGCCGTTCCACCTGCGCATTGCAGAAATCAGGGACAGTGTCGCCGCCGGCGCACAGGAAATCGACATCGTTATCAGCCGCCGCCATGTGCTGACCGGGAATTGGCAGGCCCTTTATGATGAGATGCGCGAAATGCGCGAAGCATGTGGCGATGCCCACGTCAAAGCGATCCTTGCCACTGGCGAGCTTGGCACATTGCGCAACGTCGCACGCGCGTCGCTGGTCTGCATGATGGCCGGGGCCGATTTTATCAAAACATCGACGGGCAAAGAACCTGTGAACGCGACGCTGCCCGTGACCCTTACCATGATCCGCGCCATCCGCGATTTTGAGGGCCGGACCGGCGTGAAAGTCGGCTACAAACCCGCCGGCGGGATCAGCAAGGCCAAAGACGCGCTGGTTTATCTGGCGATGATCAAAGACGAACTTGGCGATCGCTGGCTGCAACCGGATCTTTTCCGCTTTGGTGCGTCCAGCCTGCTTGGCGATATTGAACGGCAACTCGAACATCACGTCACCGGTGCCTATTCGGCGTCGTGGCGGCATGCGATTGGATAGACCATGACCATCAAAGAAATCTTCGACACCATGGATTATGGCCCGGCCCCCGAAAGCAGTGCCGAGGCGCTGCAATGGCTCGCGGATCGCGGCGGCGTTGCGGGGCATTATATCGGCGGCAAATGGGGCCCGATCCGGGACGATTTTGCATCCAACAACCCCGCGACGGGCGAAAAACTGGCAGGCGTCACCAAAGGCACCGCCGAGGAAGTCGCCACCGCTGTCGCTGCGGCGCGCAAGGCACAGCCCGCCTGGGCCAAATCCGGCCATAAACGCGCCCGCATCCTCTATGCCATCGCACGTTTGATGCAAAAGCACTCGCGCTTGCTCGCCGTCATGGAAACTCTCGACAACGGCAAACCGATCCGCGAAAGCCGCGACATCGACGTGCCGCTGGCCATCCGGCATTTCTATCACCACGCGGGATTTGCCCAACTGATGAAATCCGAACTGCCCGACCGCGAGGCATTGGGCGTTTGCGGGCAGATTATCCCATGGAACTTCCCCCTCTTGATGCTGGCCTGGAAAATCGCGCCGGCATTGGCAATGGGCAACACTGTGGTGCTGAAACCCGCCGAATACACCTCCCTTTCGGCCATGGTCTTTGCTGAAATCTGCACCGAGGCTGGCGTCCCGCCCGGTGTCGTGAACATCGTGACCGGAGACGGGCAAACCGGTGCGGCACTGGTCGATGCAGCGGTTGATAAGATCGCCTTCACCGGATCCACCGAAGTGGGTCGCAAAATCCGCGAAGCGACAGCCGGATCAGGCAAGGCGCTCTCGCTCGAACTGGGGGGCAAATCCCCCTATATCGTGTTTGACGATGCCGACATTGATTCAGCCGTAGAAGGTCTGGTCGATGCAATCTGGTTCAATCAGGGGCAGGTCTGCTGTGCCGGATCGCGCCTGCTGGTGCAGGAAGGGATCGCAGATCGTTTCTACGCCAAGCTGAAAACCCGCATGGACGGGCTGCGCATCGGTGATCCGCTGGACAAATGCATCGACGTGGGGGCCATCGTGGACCCAGTCCAACTGGACCAGATCACGTCAATGGTCAACGCCAACACCGAAGGCGAAACCTACCAGACCAAAGCGCCAGAGGGATGTTTCTACCCGCCCACGCTGATCACGGGGCTATCGCCCGCCTCAACCCTGATGCAGGAAGAAATCTTTGGCCCGGTGCTGGCAGCCACCACATTCCGCACACCATCCGAGGCGGTCGAGATAGCCAACAACACGCGCTATGGCCTCGCGGCCTCTGTATGGTCGGAAAACATCAACCTCGCGCTTGATATCGCACCAAAGCTGGTCGCCGGGATCGTCTGGGTGAACGGCACCAATATGATGGACGCCGCCGCCGGATTTGGCGGTGTGCGCGAAAGCGGGTTTGGTCGCGAAGGTGGCTGGGAAGGGCTCGCTGGTTACACCAAGCCCAAAACGACGGCGAAACCGCTGCGCAAGATAGACGCCTTCACAACCGAAGATGGCCAACCCGCCGACCCGCTGGATCGGACAGCGAAGCTCTATATCGGTGGCAAACAGGCGCGGCCCGATGGCGGCTATTCCACGCCGGTTTACAGCCCGCGCGGCAAACTTCTCGGCCATGCCTCCGCCGCCAATCGCAAGGATGTCCGCAACGCGGTCGAAGCCTGCAATAGTGCAAAGGGCTGGTCAAAAACCACCGGGCACCTTCGTGCCCAGATCCTTTATTACATCGCGGAAAACCTCTCGGCCCGTGCCGAAGAATTTGCAACGCGCATCAACAAGATGACCGGTGCAAAATCAGGCGCAGATGAGCTCGAAACCTGCATTCGCACGCTCTTTACCTATGCGGCATGGGCGGACAAATATGACGGGCAAGCGCATGGCGTGCCTATTCGTGGCGTCGCCCTGGCGATGAAGGAACCCGTCGGCACTATCGGCATTCTTTGCGATGATGCGGCACCTCTGGCCGGGCTGGTCGGTGCGATGGCTCCGGCCATTGCGATGGGCAATCGCGTGATCCTTGCGGCAAGCGAGCCTTTCCCACTGGCAGCAACCGACTTCTATCAGGTGCTCGAAACATCCGATGTCCCCGCAGGTGTCGTGAACATCATCACCGGTAACCATGGTGAACTTGCTTCGACCCTCGCCAAACACCTCGACATTGATGCGGTCTGGTGCTTCTCCAGCACCGATTTGAGCGCCGAAATCGAGAAAGCCAGCGCCGGAAACCTCAAACGGACATGGGTGAATAACGGTCAAGCTCTCGCGCCGACAACGGATGAATACCTTGTGGCCAGCACCGAGGTCAAAAATATCTGGATCCCCTACGGCGAATAACGCGCCAACGCCTTGCTTCTTTTGTTCAAAAATATCTCGGGGGGCCGCCCATCGGGCGGTGGGGGCAGCGCGCCCTTGAAAGGTTCATTCTATAGGCCGGTTCCTGTTTTTGTCGCGCCATGTGCCAAGCCACCGCGAAACCCGCCCTTTGCGTTCGGCCACACCCGCCTGCACCTCATCCATCTGATCACCGGCCGCATCCAGCAATGGATCTACCGAGCGTTCGCGAAACTGCCGCCACATCGCCCGAATGAAAAGCAATGCCGCCATCAGGAAGATGAAAAAGAAGATGTTGAACCATGGGATGATGGTGACATCCGGGCTGGCGACCGGGCGAATGCCAACGGCATTGGGGAAGGCTGAAAAATACTCGTTGCGCCAACCGTAGTGAGTGACGACCGCCCATTGTGGGTTCTGAGAGGTTGAAACCAGATCATCCGCTTCGGTCTGCAAATTCGCGGTGTCAAACTTGAAATAGAACGGCCATGACCAGCCAGTATCCTCATTGCGGTAAACCATCACCTCGGTGGTGTCGCGGGGGATAAAGCCCAACAACATGGTGCGCTTCTTGACCGTTTGAATGAACTGCACATCCCGGTTGATCAAAGTGGCGGACTGGTCATCAGGCTTTGCCCAGAAAATCCGGGTCCAATCGTTCAGATCCTGACGTTCCTGATAGGTATTCACCACACGCACAACATCATGCTGCGGCAATGCGTAATGCGCAGTGAGACCCAGAAGCACAAAAACCGTGATCCGAATGGCAAGTCTGATGCGTCGCATTGGCAATCCTTCAGTTGGCGTTAATCACAAAGACGATAGTGCCAATCACAACCGTTGGCACGACATAAACCAGCCCAATCAATTTGGGCCGGATTGAACTGTTATAGGCCAGCATCCCTTCGGACACGAAAGCATCGCGCGCCTCGGGCGTGCCATCTGGATGGTCTGCGTCAAACTGCTTTTCCAGCCGTTCCCTGCGCACCGAGCGCGAATAGACCGACACTGACAAGTATATCACGCTCAATCCAATAAAGCCGAAAACGACCAGTCTGATAAATCCCATCAGCGCCTCCCTTTTGCGACCGCGCCCCACGGGCCGACCCGCGTGATCAAATCCGGTTGGCGGACGCTCGGCGTCTCTGTCATTGATGCCTCGTGCCCAAACAATGCCTCACGTGTGCCAGCCTTATCGACTTGGTACTCGCGATCAAGAAAATCAACGACATAGGCCCGCTTTTCATCCGGCCATCCCGCGTAAGCACGATAAAAGACTTCCTTGTGGCAAATAAACAGCTGGCGGATATCCAGCGGTGTCAGCTCTGCCAAAAGCATGTTCACAAGGTCCGCGTCCGGACGGTCCTTGGCTCGCAGCGTATAGAAATAAGCGGGATGTTCCGAGGTAATCGTCGGCCACGGTCCATCTTCCTCTGCCCAGCGCAGAAGTGCTGCAAGTCCTTGCCATGCCTGGGGCAGCTTGTCCGCATATTGACGACCCAAGCGGCGTAAATCACGGCGCGTGGCACCTTCAAGATCCTCACCCATTTTCGCTGCGACGGACGCGACAATGAAATCCATCTTTTGATGCAGGATCGCAGCGGAATCGACGCCTCGCGCCGCCATAATGGGCTCGACCAGATCATTGAGCGTCAAAAACTTCGCAATCGCAGAACGGTCATTGAAATCAAAGGTATAAGGGATGGGCAGATCGTCGAAATCGGTCTTTGCACCCGATACGATCGCCGCCGGATGTGGCACGCCGCGAAACACATACATACCGCCAAAATGATCGGTCCAGAAGTTGTCCTGAACAAAGGACATCTGCCGCAACTTCACCGGGTTGCGCACCACATCCCCGGTCTGCTTGGCCATGCCGATCATGCGACCGATCAGCACATCGTCGTACCAACCATCCGGTTCAGTCTTGAACCGGTCGATCATTTCACCCAGCTTTTCGGCAGCGGCAACAGTGCCGCTGGTCGTATCCGCCTCCACCGACAGCTTGCGGATATCAAACAAGCGCGCGGGTGTGTCGGCCTGATAGACCGAATTCACCAATTCACCCGCAACTGCATCCTGAGCTGTGAGCGCAAAAAGCTCTGCCCGGTTTTCGATGATAAATTGCTTCAGTATCCCCCGCGACGTTGAAAACTTCGCATTCAGAAGCGGTGCAGTCGCCTGTTCATTGGTCAGCAAAATGAACTGCCGATTGACGCCCCTGTGGTTAAGGTAAAGATCATCACCCAGTTCATCGCCCACCTCGGGTGAATAACCTGAAATATCAATATGGAACACATTCAGCGCCGTTTTGCGCCCAGTTAGATGCTTGAGCGCACGATTGTAGCGCTCGACCAGAATCGGGCTGTCCACCCGGATCAGGTTGCCGAACATGAGACCTTTTTCAATCAGGCGATGCATGTCACCACGTCTCCTTCACCCATTTACGCGGCAACCCCGCCACCGACAGCAGCATGATTGGCGCCCAGATGATGGCAGCGATCAGGCCCAGCCTGCCAAAGAACTGCACGTTTGCGGACAACCCGGATTCCATCAACTGCGCCGCGGGAACTCCTTGCCAGACATAGAGGCAAACAAAGAAAACCGTGGAAAGGACAAACAATAGCACGGTCGACAAGAACACATTGATCAGCAGTGGTTTCACACCCTCGGGCAGGACCCTCGCCCAAAGGCGCGGGACCAAGAAACCCAGCACCGCCAACACGAGCGCCGGAAAAAAGAGGCTGTCTGAAAACAAATCCAGCATCTGTGGCGTCTACCCTTTCCCTGCCAGATAGCGTTTCTTGGCGATCTCCTGACGCCCGAAATCACGCACCATCGCGTCAATCGCGACCTCGTCAGATTTATCGGCATAACGGAATTCGCTATCGGCGTAGCGGTTGATTTCCTGAATAACCATTTCAACCGTAATCGGCTGACGCAGTTCGGATATCATCCCCTTCTTGGTGTCATAATCCTTGAACAGGAACAGATCAGGCTCTTCCATCCATTCGTCCGGCAGTTCAAAATCCATCGCGCGGACCTTGACCGCGTCGGTGATATTCTTGATGGCACGGCCGGTGAAACGCTCATCGGCCTCCTGAATGCCCTTCAGATAGGTGCCGAGTTTGGCAATTGTGTCCAACTCACCCACGTCACTATGCACGCGGTCAAAGACACGCAGCAGTCCTTCCTCATGGGGGCGGGCGTGGCTGTCAAAGGACGCTGCAACAGCCTTTTTGATCTCTTGCGCGCTGAATACGTCGTGTTCGCCCACTGGAATATCGTGGTTCTTGCCCATCAGCAGGTAAAGGATGTCGATATAATCATCGCGGGTCTGTGGCCCATCCACCAGGAACCGCGCACCAGCCCGCTGGCGCAACGCATCATCGACGTTTTCGGGATAGTTCGAGAACATGCCAAAGGTGCAATTGCCGCGCACAACCGTGTTGGCACCGGCAAAGCTTTCCATCAGCACTGCTGTGATCTCCAACTGCCCAGCCGATGACTGCCTGTCACCGCGCTTGCCCGCCAGCTGATCAATATCGTCAATTGTGCCAAAACCGATCACACCGGGATCAAGCACGTTGTTGATAAACGCCTTGGCGTTCTGTCCCGATTTGCCCTGATAACTGTCGATATTATCAGTGCTGAGGTTCTGATATCGGAAGGGATAGCCTGCCGTCTGGCAATACTCGTTCACCAAACCCGCCATCATCTGGATCAGCGTCGTCTTGCCCGTACCTGGCTTACCATCGCCCATGAAGGTAAAGATGAAGCCTCCCAGTTCGGCGAATGGGTTCAACCGCCGCTCAAAATCATAGGCCATCAACATCTTGCTAAGTTTCATCGCCTGATACTTTGCGATGTGGTTGCCGACGACCTCATTGGGCTTCTTGAAGGTCATTGTCAGCGTAGAGCCTTTGGCCTTCCGCGCCGGTGTAAACCCCTGGATGGTAAAGTCATCGGCCTCAACCCGCCAGGATGCTTTGTTGAAGGATGCCAGGCGGCCAGCGGTCGAGGCACGCAGGGCCACCTTCTCCATCAGCTGTTCGCAATAGGCAAAAATCGTGGCGATCATCGTGGGTTCGTCTTTGGCAAACTGGCCCAGCTTTTGGTCCAATTCCCAAATCGCACCATGTAGGGCAAGCGGGGCGTTGTCGGTCAGCACCTCGTCTACACCGCCCGCATCAACGCTTTGTTCGCCCGCTTGGGCAGACAACAAAAATGACGTGGCATTGGCAAATGTGTAAAGCGCCACGAGCGATTCAGCCGCCAGATATTCTGTAAACTCGACCGACCGATCCTGCGGCAGGCGGCCCTCCAGATTGATACGCTTGAGCTCTGTCAGCGCCGTCTGGTCTGCAAACTCATCCGCCACACAAAACGCAATCGAGATGGCCCGGCGCAACGCATGGGCGACAGCGGCCTGCGCCGGAGAGGTCAGCGGATCATCGTCATCTGTTTCCGCCAGACGGTCCAGCAGTCGTACGCCACCCGCAGGCGCGCTGGTACGTGACAACAGCCCCGGCGTCGTTGACCGGAACCGGCGGCGGGTAGCGGCGACATCAGGTGACTTCTCAGGCGCCTCCAACGACAATCGCGCCTTGGCCAGACGTGGGCTATGATCCAGATGCATCAACATCTCGGCCGCAGGACCATAATGCTTGCGAATGTCATCTTCGCGCAATTCCATCTGATCACTTGATTGACTCATGCCATCTCCTCATCAATTCCTTAGCGGTGGCTCAACACGCGCCCGTTGTCGCTGACCACGAATTTGCGCACGTCGCGAAATCCTGGTGGCGCCCATTCCGCCAGCGCCTGATAGGGGCGTTCCGGCATGATCAGCGCGCGTTCCATCCGGCTGGCCCCGGTTTCCGCACCACCACCTTCAAACGGATCAAGCGCGAATATTTGCCGTTCAACCGATCCGAACCAGCCTGATTTCACGTTCTCAACACGCTCTGACACCAGTTCTTCCTCGGTCCAGACCAGCGCCCAGTCTTCGCCTACCGGCGCATTGGCCGCCTTCAACACCTCACGCAAAGGCCCCGATTGCCGGGTGAAGGCGTTGCTATACATTGGCCCAATGTGGAACCGGCGCAGGCGCGTTGGGTGCAGGTCGTCAAAATCCTCGTCAAAGCCTTTGGCAATCGTCAGCAATTTCAGGTGCGCCACTGACTGCGCCATCAGATGCGCCTGTGCTTCGGGCCAGCGGCGTTCATCCTTTGGCAGGCCCGTGCGCCCGGTATCCTCGACATCCATCAGGTAGATGGTGGGCAGGTTCACCTGACTGTCATAGACCGCCCAATGGATCAGAAATCTGCGGCGATCACCCTCATTGCCTTGCCACAGGCATTGCGGGTCATTGCGCGCCCAAAACTGGTCTCCGCGCGCCAATTCTTCATAATAAAGACGCTGTGACAGCGCGTATTGCAGTTTCGTCGGGATCACCTGTTCGCTCAGGATCACGCGGACCATCTGATCCTTCAGATCGGCAGCACTGGGTTGGGACGCCAAATGACGCTCTGCCTGCTGCGCATCATTCGCCATCTCAAGCAGCTCTTGATAAACCGGAAAGCCGCTTTCTCGCCGGTCGAAGGTCAGATGCCCCGAATGCGCGAACCGTCCGGCAAAGTGGTACTTGTGCGCCAGCGCGGTGAAGGTCCAGTTCAGACCCACCAGATAGCGCGCCATCACCTCGATATCCTGCCGGGCAAAGCGGCCTTCCGCCTCCATCGTTGCGGCCACCTTGGTCAGGTAGCCGGTGATCTTGGCGAACTTGTCAAAATACCTGCGCGTGACGCGGGTATCTTCCAGCTTCATGTGATCGGCTTGGAGGTCAGGTGCAGTCATTGCATCGTAGGGTGGGTGCAACCCACCATGTGCCATGTCGTATGCGCTGCATGCGCGTGGGTTTTACCCACCCTACTCCGCCCCATACTGATTGCTATCGTGCTTCTTCACGATCTCCTGGAACCGACGCACGAAACGCTCATCCGCTTTCGCCTTCTGCTCCAACACTTCGCGGGCAAAAACCATGTGATCCTCATGCGCTTCCAGCATATCGGCCATTCGGGCATTGGTGGCAGAGCCAATCGCGGCCATCGCGGATTGCGCTTCTTGGTCCGTCTGCACGCCAATCTCGTTGATCCGGTGCGCCACGTCCTGCTGCTGCGCTGTCTTCAAAGACTTCGACAGCGCATCATACAAGACAACACGCTGCTTGGTGTCTGTCTGTAATTTGTTGATCAGCACCATCTGCGTGGCGGCCTGGTTCTGTAGACTGTC
Organism: uncultured Paracoccaceae bacterium; assembly: GCA_947498645.1. GTDB lineage: Bacteria > Pseudomonadota > Alphaproteobacteria > Rhodobacterales > Rhodobacteraceae > Yoonia. The sequence goes on from CANMKS010000001.1 coordinate 348,617, forward strand.
GATCCAAGTTTTGCCCTTTTCAATGTAACGCTCAAGCGTTTGGCTTTTGGCCAGTTGCACCTGCTCGTTTTGTACCATCTCGTTATACTTGCCGTTCAGCGCGGCCAGCTCAGTCTCAAGCTTCGTGCGGGCAGCAGCATCCTGTTCAACCGAGATTTTATTCTCAAGCGCGATGATGGTGGGATCCATCTTGAGGATTTCGGCCTTGATCGCCTCCAACGCACCAACGGTCGCCTCACGGTCGTCCAAGGTCGCGCTCAGGTTCTGCTCGACGCTGGTTTTCTGTTCGTTCAGCACATTCAACTGCCCTTCAAGCAGCTTCATGATCACATCGGATTTTCCGATCAGATCCTGCAACTTGTCGTCAATCGAGGCCGTGCGCATCCGCTCTTGGCGCATACTGTCTGCCTTGGCCTTGCTGAAAAATCCGATCAGGCTTTCCATGCCGGTCTTGGACCGCATCTCGTCAAAGTCTTTGGAAAAGGCTGTTGTGACGTCATCAAGACCCATGATCAATTCAGCAATATTGGCATTCATCAGCTCGGTATGGGCATGCACGTCTTCCAGACTGGCATTCTCAATATCGACCGAGATATCGGTCCCTTCAGCCATTTTGCTGCGGGCCACTTCAATCCGGCTGGTCAGCTCTGAAATCTTGCTTTGCGCTTCGGCAACCTGCGCCTGCGATTCCTGAATTTGTGTCTCGAAATTCGCCATATACTATCCCTCTATTCTTGTATGATAACAGATACGTAAGCACTGTTGCCGCAATTTTCAATTTACAGGCACCGAATATCGGCCCCGCTCAACCGTAATTCTTAACGGGTACAGGGCCAAATAAAAGGGTTATGCGCGTTCTTCGTCGTCAAAGACGGGTGGACGGTCCAACGCTTCGGCGTCTGGCCCCAGCAATTCGTCAGCAGAGATGATTTTCGGGGGCAACTCGATGCCGCGCCCGAAATACTCAGGATCAACCCGCAGCGACTCCTCTGGCGAGCGGATCACGACCTTCATCGGCACGTCGATCTGCTCATAAAGATGGATGACATCCTGATTGAACATGCGGATACAGCCTGCTGACCCGGAATTACCAATCGATTCAAGATCATTGGTGCCATGAATGCGATAGAACGTGTCCCGTCCACCACGATAAAGATAAAGCGCCCGCGCGCCCAATGGGCTGCGCAGCCCGCCCGGAATGCCACCGCGAAAATCGCCATAAACCTCTGGTTCGGTCCGCAACATGTTCTGCGTGGGGGTCCAGCCCGGCCATTTGCGTTTCAGCCGCATTGTGGTGGTGCCACGCAATGACCGCCCCGCGCGCCCAACACCCACCGGATACCGCGTTGTCCTGCCATCCGCGCGCACATGGTAAAGGAACTTGGCATAGGGATCGACGTCGAGGGTATTGCCCTCCTGCTCACCGTTATAGATCCCCGACATGCGGCGGTTGACGCCCTGCAAATACTCCGAAGGAATGCCCGGCAGCCGATACCCGGCATCATCAATGGGGCCATATCCTTCGATAAAGTCATCCGCCTTGGGCAGGTCAACTTCGGTCACAGGCACTCGGGGGGCACAGGCGGCGGCCGTGCTGGCAAGGGCCATCATCCCGAAAGATCGGCGTGTTAGTCCTGACAAAGTCGTCATTGGGCGGTCCTTACTCGTTAGAATCACCTGATAGCACTCCGGTCAACAGAGACAAAACACCGCTGCGTGAAATTCGCGCAGGAATCGGCTTACGGCACTGTATCTGCCCTGCCCTATGTTGTTGATATCATGCTCAATCGTCGCGCGCGTTGTCAGGACAGCGCATTCCCCAGCGTCAGCCCCTGGAGGACATCCCGCGCGGTCATGGCTTTCTTTCCGGCCCGCTGCGCCATTGTCACTTCGACCGCCCCGGTGCCGCAGGCGATTTTAAAGCCGTTCAATACGGTGCCCGGCGCACCATCGCCCTCTGCCAGGCGCGATGCCAGCAGCTTGATCCGCTCGCCGTTCACATCACACCATGCGCCGGGAAAGGGGGACAAACCACGGATCAGCCGATCAACATCCTCGGCGGGTTGGGTCCAGTCCACCCGCGCCTCTGCCTTGTCGATCTTGGCAGCATAGGTCACCCCATCCTCTGCCTGCGGTACTGGCTGCAAATCTGGCAAGGTGGCAAGCGCTTTGACAATTGCCCCGGCCCCGATGACGGCCAGACGGTCATGCAATGCGCCGGTCGTTTCTTCAGCACCAATCGCCGTTGCCTCACGCAGCAAGACGGGTCCGGTGTCCAATCCAGCCTCCATCTGCATGATGCAGACACCGGTTTCGGCATCCCCCGCCATAATTGCGCGATGGATGGGTGCCGCACCGCGCCAACGCGGCAAAAGCGAGGCATGGATATTCAGACAGCCAGCCGTCGGGGCATCAAGGATCGCTTGCGGCAGGATCAAACCATAGGCCACGACAACAGCAACGTCAGCATTAAGCGCCCCAAATGCAGCCTGCGCGTCGGCCTCTTTCAATGACACCGGGTGGCGCACTGTCAGCCCCAGTGCCTCGGCACGGGCCTGCACGGGCGATGGGCGTTCCTTCTTGCCGCGCCCGGCGGGCCGTGGCGGTTGGGAATAAACGGCGACGACCTCATGGCCTGCTGCAACCAATGCATCCAGAACCGGCACCGAGAATTCAGGCGTTCCCATAAATACGATACGCATCCTCGCCCCTTCCTTCACCTCGTCAGCTGCGACGCAGCTTTGCCGCTTTCTTGATCAGCATATCGCGTTTGACCCGTGTCAGCCGATCAAAGAACATCTTGCCCGCAAGATGATCAATCTGGTGCTGCACAGAGGTGGCCCAAAGCCCCACAAAATCCTGCCGGTCCCATTGCCCGTCGCTATTGAGGAACCGCACAGTCACGGCCCTTGGACGGGTCACCTTTGCCCAGACTCCCGGCAAATTGGGCGAGCCTTCCTGATGCGCGCGCGGTTCAACACTGCTGTGCAGGACTGAAGGATTGGCCATACGGATCGCCTGGCCACGCGCATCAGATGCATCCACAACTGCAAGTGCCATGTCGATCCCCAACTGCGGGGCGGCAAGGCCAACGCCGGGCATCCGGTCCATGGCCACAATCATCTCATCCCAGATCGCGCGCACCTCATCGGTGATCTCTGAAACCGGAGTGGCCGGTTTACGCAAGGCAGGATGCGGCCACATCACAAAGGGGCGGTGGCTCATATCAGTTTTCCCGTCTGATTGATCATTTTCCCATCAAGGTGGTCCAGCTCGTGACAGACGCAAACCGCTTGGACCGCCTCAAAACGGCCCCGAAGCGGCGCCCCGTCCAGATCCCGCCATGCCAGCTCAACCCAAGCCGGACGCGCAACCTCAAAGGTCTTGTCCGGGATCGAGAGACAGCCCTCTTTCCCTAGAACCAACTCCGAGGATTGCGCCACAATTTCAGGGTTGATGAAAATCATCGGCGCGGGGTCGCCCTCTTTCCAGTCTGTATCAACAACAAACACACGCCTGCTGACACCCACTTGCGGTGCAGCAAGACCGCGACCGGGGGCTGCGTACATCGTCTCAAACATATCAAGAACCAACGCCGCAAGGTTTTCGTCAAAGCTCTCAACCGGCGGGGCGACCTGCAAGAGCACCAGATCACCGTCATAGCGCAATGGGCGCACTGCCACGGGGCTACCCTCGCGCCATTTCGCGTTTGAGCTTTTGCATCTTGCGGGTGATCATCTGGCGCTTGAGCGGCTTGAGGTAGTCAATAAACAGTTTGCCTTCCAGATGGTCGATCTCATGTTGCACACATGTCGCCCACAGCCCGTCGAAACGCTCGTGCTTTGCCTTTCCATCGACATCCATCCACTGAACTTCAACCTCTGCCGGGCGCTCGACCTCGGCGTATTGCTCCGGGATCGACAGGCAACCTTCGTCATAGACGCTCCGCTCTTCAGAGGTCCAGACAACTTGCGGATTGATCAAAACCATCGGTTCGGGCGTTGCTGCGTCTTCCTTGGCGCAATCCATCACGATCATGCGCGTCATCACCGCGACTTGCGGTGCGGCAAGACCGATCCCCGGAGCATCATACATGGTTTCCAGCATGTCATCAGCCAGACGGCGCAAATCATCGCTGATTTCGGCCACAGGGGCGGCAACCTTCTTGAGCCTTGGGTCAGGGTGAATGAGGATATTTCGTAATGCCATAGCGGTGATCTAATCCGTCCCTGCGCGCATCGCAAGCAACACGCCAAATTCCACTTGAACACCGGCGCGCATCGCCGCAGTTTGGCGCGACAAGAACCGGAGCACACAGATGACATTCGACCACACCCCAGACCGCCGCAACACACACTGCGTAAAGTGGGACAGTATGGAGGCGCTCTATGGTGTCAGCCCGGATGAGGGCATTTCCATGTGGGTGGCCGATATGGAGTTTCCCGCGGCACCCTGCATCCAGCAGGCCGTGCAGGATATGGTGGATCACGGTGTCTATGGATACTTTGGTGATGACAGCAAATATAAGGCGGCCATTCGATGGTGGATGGATACACGCCACAATTGGCAGATCGATCCTTCCTGGATTTTCACCACCCATGGGTTGGTCAACGGTACGGCCATGTGCATCGATGCATTTACCAAACCCGGCGACGGTGTTGTCCTGTTCACACCCGTGTATCACGCTTTCGCACGGGTCATTCATGCAGCAGACCGTCAGGTCGTAGAGTGCGAGTTGGTCAATAAGGATGGCCGCTACGAGATGGATTTCACCACCTACGACGCCCAGATGACCGGCAATGAACGGATGGTGATCCTGTGTTCACCGCATAATCCCGGTGGGCGTGTCTGGACCAAGGCAGAGCTGCAGGCCGTCGCCGCCTTTGCCAAACGTCATGAGCTGATCCTCGTCTCTGACGAAATTCACCACGACCTGACCATGCCTGGTCAGACCCATATACCGATGTCGCATATCGATGGGATCACCGACCGTCTGGTGATGATGACGGCAACCACGAAAACTTTCAACATCGCCGGCAGTCACTCGGGCAACGTCATTATCGAAGACCCGGACCTGCGCGCACAATTCAGCAAACGCATGGCGGCAATGGGCCTGTCGGCGAACAGCTTTGGGATTTTCATGGCAACGGCGGCCTATTCACCAGAAGGTGCAGAATGGGTCGATCAGCTTCGTGCCTACCTCGACACCAATCGCAAAATCTTTGACGACGGCGTGAACGCCATTCCCGGCCTTGCATCAATGAAACTTGAAGCGACGTATCTGGCTTGGGTGGATTTTGCGAATACCGGAATGACCCGGCAGGAATTCACCGCTCGCGTGCAACAAGCAGCCAAGATCGCTGCCAATCACGGCCCAACATTTGGCAAAGGTGGCGACAGTTTCCTGCGATTCAATCTGGGCGCACCACGCGCACAGATCGAAGACGCCGTAGCTCGGCTTCAATCGGCCTTTTCCGATCTTCAGTGATATTTCTTAGTGCTCGATCAGCCCGGCAGGTACAAAGTCGGGACGCACGAAATCCGCAGCAGGCCTGTCCGCGACCGGGGTCAGCCATTTGAACTCGAACACCCGTTCGTTGTCTTCATCAATCGAGGACATCACAAGGCATTGATACAGATGCTTGGGGCCGTCATAGATGTCGACATGGCCGCGCAAACGCTCTGATCCTTCCAGATCAAGAGCAAAGCCCCCATCCCAAAACCGTCGGATGCGATAGGTGTCATCCCCGTCATGGACCGATAACCGGTCCTTGCGTTTCAGCGCAGCTTTGCGCGCTTCTTCCAGTCCAAGTTGAACCGCATCAGGCAAAAACGAATACATACTCATCCTCCAGGCACTGCCCCAAGGATGAACCTACAAAGGTAAATATCAAGTGACAAAATTCGCCGCAGTGCGGCAATGCCATAAAATTAGGCTTTCACGCGCGGGCGCAGTACATGTGGTTTGGCCGCATCGTAAAGCGCTGAGTCAGGAAAGCCGTGCGAATCAGCCAGGGCAGGCCCCACAAGGATCAGCGCTGTGCGCGTGATCTTGGCAGCGCGGACCTTTTCGCGCACATCCATTAACGAGCCCCGGATGATCATCTGATCCGGCCAGCCAACCCGGTAGATGACCGCCACTGGGCAATCCTCACCATAATAGGGTGCCAGCTGCCGCTCAATCTCGCGCAGCGCGCGGATGCCCAGATGAATGGCCAAAGTGGCCCCGGTACGTGCGAAATTCTCAAGCGTCTCGCCAGCTGGCATACCTGTCGATTTCATCGACATACGGGTGAGGATGATCGACTGGGCCACCTCAGGCACGGTCAGCTCTGTCCCAAGGGCGGCGGCGGCGGCGGCATAAGCGGGCACACCGGGGATGATCTGATAGTCAATCCCGTCGGCCTTTAGCCGTCTGATCTGCTCTGCGATCGCGCCGTAAAGCGACGGATCACCCGAATGCACACGCGCCACATCCTGCCCTTTGGCATGCGCCTTCAAAATCTCACCATGGGTATCGTCCAGGGTCATGGGCGCGGTATCCATGACCAGCGCACCCTCTGGCGCGCAAGCCACGACCTCGGCCGGGACAAGTGAGCCTGCATAAAGACAGACCGGACATGACCCAATCACACGCGCGGCTTTCAACGTCAGCAGTTCGGGATCGCCCGGACCCGCGCCAATAAAGTAAACAGTCATGATATCTCTCCCTCGGGATGGCGGGTGGGGCGGATTTCGCGGCAGCGAAACAGCGTCACCCAGCCAGGTCCCCATCAATTTTGCGGGCATAGCCACGCGGCGTGTACATGCGCGGCCCCTCTCCCATTGCCGCCAGCCGTGAATGCGACGATCCAATCAGCACAACAGTCAGCATATCCACCTCGTCCACTTCCAATGCATCAAGGCGACGATAGCGTATATTCTCCTCCGGACGTCCCAAGGATGAGGCCAGCATCACGGGCGTATCCGCCGGACGGTGCTGCAACAGGATATCACGCGCCTCGGCAAGCAGTGTCCGGCGGCGCATGGACACGGGGTTATAGAAGGCAATGACAAAATCGCCCTCCGCCGCCGCGCGCAGGCGTTTCACGATATCTTCTCGCGGGGTCAGCAGATCAGACAAGGATATCGCGCAGAAATCATGCCCCAGCGGCGCGCCTGCTCTTGCTGCTGCGCCTTGCAGCGCACTCACCCCCGGTGAACAGATCACATCCACACGGCGGGCCGCATCCGAGACCCCCATCTCATCGGGTCCACGGTCCAAAAGCTCAAACACCAGCGCCCCCATGGCATAGATGCCCGCATCGCCAGAGCAGACCAAGGCGACGTTCTTGCCCTTGCCCGCCTGCTCCAGCGCATAGCGACAGCGGTCCTCTTCGCCGCCAAGGGGAAAGTCGGATCGGTCTTTGCCAACGGCCAATGGCCCCAGCAAATCGATATAGAGACCATAGCCAACCAACTCTTCCGCCTCGGTGACAAGCCGCGACACTTCGGGTGTGCGCCAAGCGGCTTGTCCCGGACCAATGCCGACCACTGACAATCGCCCGCGTGCACGGCCCCGCAGTGCAGTCAGCGGTGCAGGGGATACGACCAATGCGCAGGTTGCATTGGCCGTCTTGTGCTTGGTGACCAGAAACGCGCCATCCGGCCCCGCCTGCGCCAATGCTGCGGCCTCTGCCACACCATGGGTGCCCACTTCAGCGAAAACGACATCCGAAGGGTTCGCCAGTCGCGGCGCCTCGGCCTCAAGTTCTTCAGCCTCAAACAGGCGCAATGGCACGTCAAATTGCTGTGCCAATGTGATGATTGCAGGTTCGTCAGCCTTGAGCGTAATCGTATTCACGGAATGGACCGCCTCCGGGGCGACGCCTGCTTCATCCAGAACTTCACGGACAAGCCCGGCCAATTCGTCGGGCGCACAATTCCGCGCACAGCCCACACCAAGGGTCAGGCGTTGTGGGACAAATTGCAAATGGGCGGGGCCGAGGTCTTGTTGCGCGTCCATCGTGCAAGAGATGCGCAGACCATCCCCGGCAGGCAGGCCCGCCAACCAGGGGGCATCACCCGCAACGGTGGCACCCTGCCCCGACAAAAGCGCGGCCATCGCGCCCTTGGCATCACCACGGTTGATCAATCGCCATCCTGCCGGTGGCTCATCCAGGGCAACGCCAAGTGCCACATCGCCAGCCGTTGTCACCGCTGCTACCGCCTCTAGGGTGGCGGCAATCTCTGCGGCCAACTTGTTGGCCCCGCGATGCCCACCCAAAAGTGGAACAACAACAGCACCATCATCCGACACTGCAATCACCGGAGGCTCGGCCGTCTTATCCGCCAAAAGGGGTGCCACCGCCCGGATGAGAATGCCCGATGCGCAAACGCCAACAATCGGCACGCCGGCAGCAAATAAATCACGCGCGTGATCAAGCGCATTCGCAAAGAATGCATCCGCCTGATCGACACGGCCTTCGCGGCCATGCACTTGCGCGCCCAATGTGGTCGCGACCCGATGTGCGGTCGCTTCACCGGATCGGGACAAGGCCAGTACGACGGGTTTCAAAGCCATGGATCGGCCCCTTTTGTTAGCAGTATCATCGAAAAATATGGTGCGGTGTCGGGGGCTTCGGCCAAGGGTAGAACCACCTCTTCCGGCAGGGTGGCGCGTTCCACGTAGACGGCGTCCTGAGTCAAGCCAAGGTCATCAATGACGGCTCGCAACTTGGGCAGATGGCGGCCAACCTTCATGATGACAACACTTTCCGCACCCTCAATCCGGGCGCGCAGTTCCGCCTCGGGCAATGGGCCCGGCAGCACGGTCAAACGCTCGTTGCGCGCGGCAAGCGGCAGGCCCGCACGGGCAGCACAGGCAGTGACAGAGGTGACGCCGGGCACGATCTCAACACGGTAAGCCCCTGAAAGCCGCGCAAAAAGATACATGAAAGAGCCATAAAAGAACGGATCACCCTCGCAGAGGCACACAACGTCCTGCCCTTGATCCAGCACAGCAGCAATTTCGGCAGCACCCTTGTCATAGGCCGCCTGTGCCGGTGCGCGCTCGACCGACATCGGCACATCCATGATGATCTCACGGGCATTTGCGGGGATCAGTTCAGCGGCAATGGACCGGGCAAAGCTCGCCGCACCAGCCAGCGTGGGGTAGGCCAGCACCTCTGCGCCCTCAATCAGGCGGGCCGCGCGCAGCGTCATCAGATCCGGGGCACCTGGCCCCAGTCCCACACCATACAGAACACCGCTCATCTTTTCACAAGGCTCCACTGCGTGACCGGCATCAGCGGTCGCCATCCGGTCAACCGGCCCACCGGTTCGGCACGATGCACCGACAGTTTCACCAGATCGCCACCATGCGCCCTGTGCAGTGCGATCAGTTCGACCTCGCTTTCCAGCGTGACCGCATTGGCAACCATACGGCCCAATGGGCGCAAGGCGGCCCACGCGGCATCAAAGGTTTCGCGGCTCAACCCGCCGCCAATGAAAATCGCATCAGGTGCATCAAGACCCTCAAGCGCGTCCGGCACTGACCCTTCGATCAGTTCCAGCTTTGGCACGCCCAGCGCCAGCGCATTTGCCGCAGCCATCGCCCGTCTGTCAGGGCGCGGCTCAATCCCCACTGCGCGGGCGTAACGCGCGGCCCGCATCCATTCGATAGCCACTGATCCGCAGCCACAGCCAATGTCCCACAGCAGCGCACCGCGCATCGGCATCAGCTTTGCGACGGTCGCCGCCCGGACCTCTTGTTTGGTCATGGTGCCATCGGATTGGAAAAGATTATCGGCAAGCCCCGGCACGCGCGGCAGCAGGGCGGCATCGGGGGCAGCAATGCACTCAACGGCAAGCGTGTTGAACGCGGGCACCGTATGGCCCCAGCTATCGGCCGTACCATCAAAACGTTGTTCGTCCTTGCCACCCATTGCGGCAAGCACGGTCATTCTGGACCCGCCAAACCCGCGATCTGTCAGGAACCGTGCGATCTGTCCTGGCGTTTCTGCCCCTGTCGTCAGGACCAACAGGCGCGCGTCGGGTTGAATAAAGGCAATCATCTGCTCAACCGGGCGGCCATGAACAGTCAGCGTTTCCACATCAGGCAAGGACCAGCCCATTCGGGCGGCAGCCAACTGGAAGGCAGAGAGTTGCGGGTGGTAGATGATCTCGGACGGGTCAATCGACCGGCCAATCCGCGCCCCAACTGAAAACCAAAGCGGATCACCGGTGGCCAGCACAACAACGCGGCGCCCACGTAAGCCCTCTATCGTCTCGATCAATGCATCAAACGGATGCGGCCACGCCAATCGCTCGGCGGTCAGGTTTTGCGCAAGCGTGTGATGACGGTCACCCCCGATGATAAACTCCGCAGCCTCGACAACCGCGCGTGTCGCAGGGACAAGACCTTCCATGCCGTCCTCGCCAATGCCGATGATATGCAGCCACGGCTCAGCCATCTTCTGGCAACCCCGCTGCCAATGCGTTCACAGCCGCCGAGGCCATGGCCGAACCGCCGCGCCGCCCGCGCAGGGCGACAAATTCGCAGCCCCGCGGATTTGCGGCAAGTTCTGCCTTGCTTTCAGCAGCACCCACAAAACCGACGGGAAAGCCAAGGATGACTGCGGGCTTGGGCCAACCGTCGTCGAGCAGTTCAAGCAGATGAAAAAGAGCGGTTGGCGCATTGCCGATGGCAACAACGGCCCCCTCCATCTGGTCGCGCCAAAGCTCTACCGCAGCCGCTGATCGGGTGTTACCGATCCGGGTGGCGTGTTCCGGCACTGACCCATCATTCAAGGTCACGACCACATTGTTGTCAGCGGGCAGGTAGCGGCGAATGATCCCAGCCCCCACCATTTCGCAATCACACAGGATTGGCGCACCGCCCTTCAGTGCCGCATGTCCCGCTGCCGCCGCCTCAGGCGAAAATGCCAGCCGGTCCGCGACTTCCACCATGCCGCAGGCATGGATCAGCCGGGTAATGAGCGGCTGCATGGCAGGCGCAAAACGCTCCAGCCGCGCCTCTGTCCGCACGGTGGCATAACTTAGCGCGTAGATCGCCTTTGGGTTTGTCTCGTAGGGGCGCAATGGCGGGCCTTTGTCTATGGTTGCAAGCGCCGGAACATCTGGCGTGGGTCTTTGATGATCAGGCTTTGGCTTTGCGCGCACTTTCGGGGCCATGCGGATGCTTGGCGTGAGGATAAGGCGCGTGGTGGTGATGGTCGTGATCATGATCGTGATGATGACGGTGATCATGGCCATGATGATGGTGGTGATGGTCAGCGGCTTCCAACCGGCACATGCCGGTGCAGAAAGCATCGCAGAGCTTGCAGTCAGCCACGTTTGACCCCGGCGCATTTGCGCCCTGCCCTTCGACATGGTGGTGGTGGCTTTCCTGAACGGCACCAACTTCACCCTCGAAACCCAGCACAGAGGTGCGGTATTTGCACAGCACGCAGGTCGGCGGCGGCACCGCGCCAAAGGCGGGGTGTGCGCGATCTTCGGCCTTGATGTGGTGATGCTTGCCGTCTTCCAACGCCAGCACCTGTTCGCGATAGCCGCAGATGCCACAGTTGGGCGGTGGCGTGTCGCTGATCTGCTCCATCACCCGTTCAGCGAAAGTTTCGAGCACCTTTGGGTGATCCCCCAAATAGCCCGCTTTGATGAATTGGATGTCAGAGTATTCTGCAGCAACCTGATCGGTGAAGCCGTAAATGCGGTCGATCAGAATGCCGGAGAACAGGAAATATGGGAACACAATGACCCGCTTATAAGGCAGCCGCGCCACATGTTGCAGGCACGGTTCGACCAGCGGGAAGGTGACGCCGGAATAGCCAACCTCGGCCCAGCCAAAGCCCATACCCTCTTGCAGCATTCGCGCGATTTTGGCGACGTTGCCGTTGGCGTCGGGGTCGGATGCGCCGCGTCCGATCACAACCAGGCAGGTTTCCGTCAGGGGCATCGACCCGTGTTTTGTGTTGGCACGATCCACCGCCTCTTGAATACGGCCGGCAGCGGCGGCGATCATCTTGGGATCAACACCCAATTCGCGGCCATAGCTGACGTTGATGTCATGCTTGGTCGCATAGGTATTCAAGACGGTGGGGATATCGTTTTTGGCGTGCATCGCGGCGAACAACATGCCCGGCACGGCAAGGATGCGCTCGCAGCCAGCGCCGCGCAGTTTATCCAGACCATCGCGGATCACCGGGTTAGCAAACTCCAGATAGCCATAGTCGGTCATCCAATCATCTGGCAGGTAAGCGGGCAGTTTTTCTGCCAAGGTCGCAAATTCATCCACCGCTGATTGGCTGCGCGAACCATGGCCGCAGATCATGACACCGGTTTTCATGCCACTTCCTCTTCCAGCTCTTCTTCGGCGGCCTCGGGCGCGTCCTCTTCGGATTTCTTGCCTTTCAAGGCACCCCAGATCGCGGTCAGACCAGCCAAGCCGATGGCCGCACCGGCGATCCAATGATCGTGACCCGCCAATTCACCCCAATGGCCTGGATGCGCAGAGGCTGCGGTGCTGGCAAACATCAGGGTCAATATAAGGCTAAGGCGCATTTCAATGGTCCATTTGTTGTCAACAAGACCAGAGACCCGGGCCTGCCCGAGTGCGACGACGTGGTGCTTTGGTTCCCAATTTGGGTCAACCGACGCACCGCCAACCGTTCTGGCCCTGAAAGGGCTTCGTCTGGAGATTTGTATACTGGTCCATCGATGGCAGGGCAAACGCTTAAACGACACCTCGCCAACAGGCAGCGCCAACACATCTGTGCGCAGATGCAGAGAGGATGCGCCCTTGCAGCTATTTCTGTGCAATCGGCTTTGCGTTAGGTTTGTATCAGCAACGGAAGGATGAACAACATGGGCCAACTGGTTGATGGCGAATGGCATGACGTTTGGTACGACACCAAGAAAACCGGCGGCGCCTTTGTGCGCAAGGACGCAAGTTTTCGGAACTGGATTACGGCAGACGGATCAGCCGGGCCAAGTGGTGAAGGCGGATACAAGGCCGAAACCGGACGTTATCACCTTTATGTCTCATACGCCTGCCCCTGGGCACATCGCACGCTGATTTTCCGGCAACTGAAAGACCTGACTGACCACATCAGTATTTCTGTCGTGCATCCTGATATGCTGTCCGATGGCTGGACATTCGAAACAGATGGCCAAGGCGCCACGGGCGACACCCTTTTTGGGCTACCGTTTGCACGGGACATCTACACCAAGGCCGTGCCAGATATGAGCGGGCGTGTGACGGTGCCTATCCTCTGGGACAAGCAGACCGACACCATCGTGTCCAACGAATCGTCAGAAATCATTCGCATGTTCAATACGGCCTTTGACGGGATCACGGGCAATACCGATGACTATTGGCCCGAAGAACTGCGCGATGCCATTGCCCCCGTGAATGACCGGATCTACGACACGCTGAACAATGGGGTCTACAAATCCGGTTTCGCCACCACGCAAGAGGCTTACGACAAGGCCGTGCATCCGTTGTTTGACACGCTCGACTGGCTGGAGGACCGACTTGGCAGTAACCGCTATCTGATGGGTGACAAACTGACCGAGGCGGATTGGCGGTTATGGACCACGCTGGTGCGTTTTGACCCCGTCTACCACCTGCATTTCAAATGTAACCGCAAGCGGATCGCGGACTATCCCAACCTAATGGGTTTCACCCGCGAACTATACCAGATGCCCGGCATCGCCCAGACGGTGAACATGGATCACATCGTGCGCCACTACCATTACAGCCATGACAGCATCAATCCGCATCGGATCGTGCCGGTCAATCCCGTGCTCAGCTATGATGCGCCACACGGGCGCGACAAGTAGCACCATAGTGATGGACGATCGCCGCAAGATCGCCCGGTGAAGTTGTCGATTCCACAAGAGCACGTGCATTGGCGGAATGATTGAAGATCGATCCGTCAGAAAAGAATGTGGTGTCGGTGACAAAGATCACATTGGCGGTGGGCTGTCGGAAATTGGCAAAATCAGCGACGGACAAGGCGCAACCGTCGCTCAGCATCAGATCAAGGACAATCACGTCAAATTCAATCGACTGAATCAGGTTACAGGCGCGTGCGCCGGTGCCGACCAGTCGCACCTCCGCCCCAAGGCGGCCCAGGTGTTGTTTCCACAGGTTCCCAAGGTCTTCGTTGCTCTGAACAATCAAAATCCGCATTCTTTGCCACCTTCCCAAAGCCTATTGCTCATGGGTCCATTTTGAATTCATGAAAATCTTATGAACACAACTCTGCCCAATGTATTAACAAAACCTTAACACCCGCTTCGCCCTGTACCAAAGGACAGGCTCAACCAGAAAACCTTGTGCAAGTGGCACGAATCCGCTTGAAGGCGATGACCAATAGAAGGCGAAATTGCATGACCACCTGGATTACGATCTGCGACACCTGCAAGCGTGACGGCTGGGAAACCGGCGACATGGTGCAAACCGATGGCGAGCGGATGGCTGATATGATCGAAACCGCGGCAACCGGGTTGTCCGAGGTGAAAACACGTCGCGTGTCCTGCCTGATGGGCTGCAAGAAGGCCTGCAACATCACAATCCAGGCGCAGGGCAAGCTGAACTATACTTTGGGTGAATTTGAACCGGTCACTGATGCGGCCTCAGGCATTGTGGCCTATGCCATCGCGCATGCGCAGTCCGAGACAGGGCGCGTACCTTACCGCGACTGGCCCGAAGCGATCAAAGGCCATTTCGTCACACGCCACCCGCCGCTGCCAACGGACGAATGACCAAGACACGCGACCATGGTGGGGGCATTGACGCCGCAATCGCCCGGTTTGGTGGTGCGCGCGGGGATTGGCTGGACCTGTCCACCGGGATCAACCCGGTCCCCTATCCGATGCCTGCCATGCCCGCCCATGCGTGGACGGCATTGCCTGACAAGGCCGCATTTGCGCGCCTCTACGCGCTTGCGCACCGGTTCTGGAATGTCCCTGAAGATGCTGCAATCATTGGCGCCACCGGGGCATCTGCAATCATCGCTGCATTGCCGCGTGTCATCCCGCAAGGCGAGGTTTGCATCCCAGGCCCCACTTACAACGAGCATGGCGCAGCTTTTGATGCGGCGAACTGGTGCTTGGGTCAAGACCCAAGCCACATGCTGGTCGCGGTGCACCCCAACAACCCCGATGGGCGCATCTGGCAAGAGACCGAACTTACCACGCCCTATACCATCATTGACGAAAGCTTTTGTGACATCGCGCCAGAGCAATCCCTGATCCACCTCGCGGCGCGTCCGGGCACGGTTGTACTGAAGAGCTTTGGCAAATTCTGGGGATTGGCGGGCCTGCGCCTTGGCTTTGCCATCGGTGATCCCGCGATCATCGCGCGGCTGACCGATTTGCTGGGGCCGTGGCAAGTCTCCGGACCAGCACTTTCCATCGGGGCCGAGGCCTTGGCTGATCCACAATGGGCCGATGACACCCGCGGGAGGCTGGCGCAGGAGGCTGCGCGGCTTGACGGGCTGCTGACGGCCTCCGGCGCAAAGGTGTTGGGTGGCACGACGCTTTTCCGGCTCTATCAGGTCAAGGACGCCGCAGCTGCCCATGCTCATCTGGCCGGGCATCATATCCTGTCGCGCACGTTCCCTTATGCGTCCGACTGGTTGCGTTTGGGCCTGCCCGCGCCCGACCGTTGGGCACAGTTGGAGCGCGCGTTGTGATCCTGATTGCAGGGATGTTGCTGGATGCCATCGCCGGAGAGCCGCGCTGGCTGTGGTCGCGTGTGCCGCACCCGGCGGTGCTGATGGGGCGGCTGATCAACTGGTGCGACGTCAAATTCAACAAGGGGACACATCAGCAGCTGTTTGGCACAATAACCATCCTGGCGCTTTGCATCGCGGCCTGGGTCTTTGGCTGGCTGATCGAGGCTTTCCCCGGACCTTTCCTTGATATTCTGGTGCTCGCGATACTGCTCGCGCATCGGTCACTGGTGCAACACGTGCAGGCCGTGGGGGATGCCTTGCGTCTGTCTTTGGGCGACGGCAAGCACGCCGTTGCAATGATCGTGGGGCGCGATACCCGCAATATGGATGAAACCGCCGTCGCAAGATCGGCCATCGAAAGTGCGGCTGAAAACCTCTCTGACGGTGTGATCGCGCCATTGTTCTGGTTCGCTGTTGCAGGTGTGCCGGGGCTGTTGATCTATAAGGTGGTCAACACCGCCGACAGCATGATCGGATACCGCACGCCCAAGCACGAAGCCTTTGGCTGGGCCGCGGCACGGCTGGATGATCTGCTGAACCTGATCCCGGCGCGGCTGACGGCCTGCCTGATCTGGGCGGTCACTGGCAGGCCCGACCCCCGCGCCATCCTCCGCGAAGCCCCCTTGCACCGCTCTCCCAACGCAGGTTGGCCCGAGGCGGCAATGGCACATGGGCTAAACATCGCACTCAGCGGCCCACGCAGCTATGGCGGCACCACAAAGGATTACCCATTCGTGAATGCCGATGGCGAAAGGGTACTGACCGCAGATCACATTGATATGGCCGCAGGCACACTTTGGAAAACCTGGGGGCTGACGCTGGTGATCGCCCTGCTGCTGGCACTTATCTGAACGGCGGTTTTCGCCGCGCGCCCAGATGCCGCCTTGCGCCGCACCACAGCGCTGCTACCTTCGCGTCAAAGCCAGAATGGAGCCTTTCATGCGCACAGCAGCACTCGCCCTCACTTTGATCGCCAGCACGGCCAACGCCCAAACCTGCGGCGGCCCCGTCAACACCTTCATCGAAGGGGTCAAAGCCGAGGCACAAGCCGCAGGCATCCCCGCCGCCACGGCGGATGCGTTTTTCCAGGGCGCGCGGATCGAACAATCCGTGCTGAACGCGGACCGCGCGCAGGGCGTTTTCCAGAAAGACTTTATCAGCTTCTCGCGCGCATTGATCAGCCAGAACCGGATCGACAACGGGCGGATCTATGGCCAGCGTTTCGACAGCACGTTTGACACGATCGAGGCCCGGTTTGGCATCCCGCGCGGTGTACTATTGGCATTCTGGGCATTTGAAACGGACTATGGCCAGGTGCAAGGCAGCTTTAACACGCGCAATGCCTTGCTTACCCTTGCGCATGATTGCCGCAGGCCAGAGCTGTTCCGCCCGCAGCTGATCGCCGCGATTGAGCTTTACCGGCGCGGCGGCATGAACCCGGCCACGACCACAGGGGCTTGGGCGGGTGAGATCGGTCAATTGCAGAAACTCCCACGCGAGATTGTCCGCCAGGGCATGGATGGTGATGGCGACGGTGTTGTTGATCTCAAAGGCTCATCGCCCGACGCGCTTATGACCGGGGCCAATGTGCTGTCCTCGCTGGGGTGGCGCGCGAATGAACCCTGGTTGCAGGAAATCAACGTGCCCGCAAACCTTGACTGGTCGCTGACCGGTCTGAACCACAAGATGAGCGTGGCTGACTGGGCGGCACGCGGTGTCACTGCCCGGCAAGGATCGTTGGGCCCATCAAACCTGCCGGCCTCGATCTTGCTGCCCATGGGGCGCAACGGGCCGGCCTTCCTCGCCTATCCGAATTTCGAGGTTTATTTCGACTGGAACAAAAGCTTTGTCTATGTGACCACCGCCGCCTATTTCGCCACGCGGCTGGGCGGTGCGCAGGTCTATGATGCAGGCAATCCAACACCGCCATTGTCCGGCCCACAAATGCAGCAACTGCAACAAAAACTGACAGCGCGCGGCCACGACGTTGGCGGGATTGACGGAATTCTGGGTGCCATGACCCGCGCCGCCGTACAGGCCGAGCAGGCCCGTCTGGGCATGCCTGCGGATGCCTGGCCAACACTGGACCTGCTGAACCGGCTGTGATCCGCCCGCAATATCACTTTCGCAATGTGGATGGGCATATCCACATCTGGGACGTGCGCAAATTGGCCGCAGCCGCCGCAAAGCTGCCGGTGAGCCACCACCCGCTTTCGGCTATCGGCGAAATCCACGAACCCTATTGGTTCAGTGATGATGCACCAACCTGCGCACGCATAATGGTCCATGCTGCCCAGGTTGACGCCGCCGACCTGCGCTATCCAATTATTCTGTGCGCCGATGGCCGTGTCATGGATGGGATGCACCGGGTCATGAAAGCTCATGGGCTAGGACACGCCACCATCAAGGCCCACCAATTGGCAATAACGCCACCGCCAGACTTTATCGATGTGGCAGCAGATGGACTCTCTTATGAAGGCTAGATCATGTTGCGCTGAAAATGCGAAACACTTCTCTAGGACTGTCCAATTTGCAACTTCAGTCGCCATTTTACTCGAGCGGAAATGACGACGATCCCGCCCCTAGGCCACCATGGACGCGGCTTTTTTCAGATCAACGGAGACGAGCTGCGACACACCCTGTTCACCCATGGTCACCCCAAACAGACGGTCCATCCGGCTCATCGTGACGGCATGGTGGGTGATGATCAGAAAACGGGTGTCGGTCCGGCGGCACATCTCGTCCAGCAGATCGCAGAAGCGGTTGACGTTGGCGTCGTCCAGCGGCGCGTCAACCTCGTCCAGCACGCAGATTGGGGCGGGGTTGGCAAGAAACACCGCAAAGATGAGCGCCAGCGCCGTCAGCGTCTGCTCACCACCTGACAACAGCGACAGCGTGCTCAGCTTCTTGCCTGGTGGTTGGCACATAATTTCCAGACCGGCCTCGAGCGGATCATCGGATTCCACCAACACCAACTTGGCCTCACCGCCACCAAACAGGTGGGTAAAGAGCAACCCGAAGTTTTCGTTCACCTGTTCAAAAGCCGTCAGAAGACGTTCGCGGCCTTCCTTGTTCAGGCTCGCGATACCGGAACGCAAGGCGGCAATCGCAGCCTCCAGATCGGTCTTTTCACTGACCAGCCCATCATGTTCGGTCTGCACCTCTTTGGCATCTTCTTCGGCACGCAGGTTGACCGCGCCAAGGCTGTCGCGCTGGCGTTTCAACGCATTGACCTGCCCCTCGACAACCTCGGCGGCGGGCATCTGGTCCACGTCGGTTTCCAAAGTTTCCAACAGCTTTTGCGGCGTAACTTCCTGCGCCTCCATGATCCGCTCTGCGGCATAGGCGACGGTTTCACGGGCGGCATCTGACCGCGCCTCTGACCGCGCGCGCGCCTCGCGCGCTTCGGAGGCTTCACGCTCGGCATCACGTTCGGCATGCCCGGCGTCGCGCAGCGCAGTATCAGCTTCGGCCAGCTTGTCGGCACTGGCCTTGCGCCGGGTTTCGGCCTCGTCAATCGCATCCGCCAGCTCAGAGCGTTTCGCGGCAATCTCTTCGGGGGCCGCGGTTGCTTCGGCCAATTCCTCTTCGGATGCTTGCTTGCGTTCAGCCAATTCCGCCGTGCGCTTGTTGGCTGTTTCCAACCGGTGCTTCCAGCCGCTAATTTCCTTGGTGATTTCCTGACTGCGTTTCAGACGCGCCTCGCCCTCGCGGCGCACTTCGTCATGGGCAGAGCGGTGCGACATCATCGTGATCCGCGCGGCTTCCACTGTCATCTTGACGTCTTCGACCGACGCGCGGGCGGTATCCAAATCGCCCAAATCACCGGCTGCTTTCTCTGCCTCAGCCAACGCGCGGCGGGCGTTCACCGCCTCTTCCTCATGGCGTTTCATGGCCAGCCCAAGGCTTTCCAGCTTGCCTTGGCTCAGGTTGCGATCGGCCTCGGCACGGCTTGCGGCCCGGTTGGCATCTGCCACAGCACGATCCGCGTCGCGGCGGGCTTGACGCGCGGCCTGGTCAGCCTCGGTCTGTTCGCGCAAAAGCGTTGTCAGCGTGACATGCGCCTGCTCAGCGCCCTGGGCAGTCGCAGCCGCCTCTTCCAGATCGCGCTTGAGTTCGGTCAGGCGGTTAAGCTGCTGCAACCGCAGTGCTGCCGCTGATGGCGCATCCTCGGCACCTGCGCGGAACCCGTCCCAGCGCCACAGATCACCCTCAACCGAAACAAGCCTTTGACCCGGCTTCAGATCAGCCTGCAATCGCGGACCATCAGCGACGTCAACCAGCCCAACCTGACTCATCCGGCGCGCGAGGACCTCTGGCACGGTCACATAATTGGTCAGCGCGTTCACGCCATCAGGCAAGGTCTGCGGTGCGGCGTAACCGGGCAACAGAGCCCAGCCGGATTTCGCACCCGCATCCACTTCTGGGGCGCGCAGATCATCTGCCAATGCCGCCCCAAGCGCCTTTTCATAGCCGCCCTGAACCCGCAAAAGATCAAGAACCTGACCGCCTTCTGCTGTATCGCGCTCGACCAGCTTGGCCAAGGCAGCAACCTCTGCGCGCAGGGCGTTGGCCTCACCTTCGGCCTCGGATCGCAGCGCGCGTGCATCACTTTCGCGGGTCTGTGTTTCAGCGCGCGCTGTTTCGGCGGCCGTCAGCGCCTGATCGGCGGCTTCGGCGGCCGCCACCGCCGCTTTCTCAGCCTCGCCTGCGGTGGCAAAATCAGCCTCTGCCTTGGCCAATGCGGCAGCAGCCTCTGCCATTGCAGTCTTGGCGCGGGCAGCCTCGGCCTCGCTCTTTTCCAGTGTCGTCCGGTTGTCGTCCAGCAAGCGTTGCGCCGACTGATGCCGGGCCGCCAGCCGCGCCACATCTTCGGTCAGTTGTGCCAGATCATCTTCGCGCTGTTGCAGGATACCGGCGGCGTCACGGGCCGCTGCCTGCGCTTCTTCCAAACGCACGTCGTGGCCCTTGCCCGCTTTTTCGATCTCGCGTGCTTCCCATTCAAGCCGTTCGATCGTTTCGCCCGCGTCCTTGTTCAGCCCGCTTTCGCGGTCCATGTCGCGAGTCAGCTGGTCAATACGGGCGCGCAGCGTTTCGATCATTTCGCGGGCACGCTGCTCTTGATCGGTGAGTGTGTCGCGTTGCACTTGCAGGCGTTGCAGGACGGCTGCTGCAATCGCCTCCTCCTCACGCAAAGATGGCAAAACCTCTTCGGCCTTGGCACGTGCCTTGGCAGCCTCGCGCGCAGCTTTCTCTGCTTGGGCCGCGACTGTCGTGCGTTCGCGCAATTGGTCAGCAGCCGCCAGCAAAGCCTCATCCGCTTCTTTCCAGCGACGGAACAACAACATACCTTCCGCACGGCGCAATTTGTCGCCAATCTCGCGGTAGCGCGCCGCCTGTTTGGCCTGACGGGCCAACTGCCCCAGTTGCGCTGCAAGCTGTTCGATCACGTCATCAACGCGCGTCAGGTTTGTTTCCGCGCCTCTCAGCTTTAACTCGGCCTCATGACGGCGTTGATACAAGCCGGAAATGCCCGCGGCTTCTTCCAGAATGCGCCGCCGCGATTTTGGCTTGGCGTTGATCAGTTCGGAAATCTGACCCTGACGCACCAGCGCCGGAGAATGCGCACCAGTTGATGCATCGGCAAAAAGCATCTGCACGTCACGCGCCCGGACATCCTTGACCCCAACCTTATAAGCAGAGCCCGCATCACGGGTGATCCGCCGAATAATCTCAAGGTTGTCATTGTCGTTGAATGCTGCCGGCGCCAGCCGTTCACCGTTGTCGATGACCAGCGACACCTCGGCAAAATTCCGGGCGGGTCGCGTCGCGGCCCCGGCAAAGATCACATCTTCCATGCCCCCGCCGCGCATCGCGGTCGGTCGGTTTTCACCCATGACCCAGCGCAACGCCTCAAGCAGGTTGGACTTGCCGCAACCGTTCGGACCCACTACACCTGTCAGCCCGTCCGCGATGATCAGATCAGTCGGGTCTACAAAGCTTTTGAAGCCGTTCAGTCTCAGTTTGCTAAAGCGCAATGATTCTTGCCTGCGTGATTCCTCAAGAAGCAAAATCATCGCGCCCCCTCAGGCCGCGAGTCAACGGTGAAGACCCTGTATCTGCCATGATCCGCCGGGTTATCCACAAGATATTGCGTATTTTGGCCGATACGGCACCGCAATCTTGGTACAATCCGGGCATATCGAAACGCCGCGCGGCGTCATCTGCGTTGAAAACGTCGGTTTCCAGCTTGACGCCTTGGGCGCAAAAGGCGCACAACAAGCAGGCACGGTTCCCCGCACGACGCCAAGCGTCAGGGGATCAAATGGGAATGTGGACGGGCCGATCCGTATCGGAGGCCCAATGCCACAGCCGCCCCCGCGACTGTATGCGGAGAGTGCTTTGCGACAACGCCACTGGGGTTTCACCCTGGGAAGGCAGCAAAGTGCATCGACCCGCAAGCCAGGAGACCAGCCGCGCGCGAAAAGTAACCAAGCCGTCGGGGATGACGGCAGAGGAGCAAGATTATGACAACCAAGACAATCACCCGCGCACAGGACAACACACTGTTGTCCATCGGATTCGCCGCCATGCTGGGTTTTGCCCTGCTGTTCGTCGCAGGCTATGCACAGGCCGCCATTCTGCACGACGCGGCCCACGACCAGCGCCATGCAATGGCCTTTCCCTGCCACTAAGGGCAGCGGCGGACACACAATATGATAGCTAGATTGCTGACCAGCGGCGTGCTCGCTGGTGCAATGGCGGGTCTCTTGGCCGCGCTGTTGCAATTTTATTTTGTCATTCCCGTCCTGCTGGAAGGCGAACTGTTCGAGACCGGCGCGATGGTTCATTTCGCGGATAACGGATCTCCGCAGTCGGATCGGACAGATGTCGGGCTGAGCGGGGAATTTGGGCGCCACGCCCTGACCGTTGGCTTTAACATGCTGGGCTATGCGGGCTTTGGTCTGTTGCTGGTCGCGTTGATGGCCCTGGCCGAGCAGCGAGGGCTGGCAGACATCTCACCGCGCCAGGGTCTGATCTGGGGTCTTGCGGGTTTCATCGCTGTTCAGCTTGCTCCGGCAATCGGACTGCCGCCGGAATTGCCGGGCACCGTCGGGGCAGAGATCGGACCGCGCCAATCCTGGTGGATGGCCACGATCATTTCTTCCGCGATCGGCCTGTGGTGTCTGGCCTTTGTCAAAAGTCCGCTGGCGCTGATCGGGGTGGCGTTTTTGCTGGCACCGCATGTCATCGGCGCGCCGCATCTGGATGCTTACTGGGGGGTCGCCCCGCCGGAACTGGCAGCAGAGTTTGCCACGTTGAGCCTCGGGGCCGCTGCCGCCGGTTGGACCATCCTTGGCTTTGCCGCCGCATGGCTATGGTCGCGCGGGGGCTAGGCTGGCACACGCCCAATCAGACAATGACGCAACTGCGGGATAGACCGCGCGTCTGTGATGTCGCCATCAGCGGCGGCATCATAAAGGGCCGCCAGCGCGCTGACCTCCGCCGCCATGGCGGGGGTGACATTGCCAAAAAGATAGGCCCATTTTCCGGCGGCCCGCAGGCTGACCGTGGCAGGCTGGTCGCAGACATTCATGCATGCAACTGTCTGCGCCTGATCGCCCAGGGCCGCCGCAAGCGCGGCACCACCTTCGCAGCCAATGCAGACCGTCACAGGGGGGCTGGTTTTTTGGTCCATCTTCATACCTCAGACGTACCCTCAACGGGACGCAAACAAAAGCAGGAGAATTTCGGTGAAAGGGATCACACTCGGGGTGGCCGGTCTTGCTGCTGGCGAGGTGACGATCCACGTCTATCGGGGGGGCAACGATCACAAGGTCTGGATGATCGATGGCGCGCCGCTATTCGTCGAGAAATCCTTTGTGATTGAATAGGTCTCTTGCAACTTGCCCAAATGGGCGCGACAACATCCATTGCCATCGATTTACCAAGGGGTTCACACCATGCCTGCCAAGATACCTGCCACCGTTGTCACCGGTTTTCTGGGCGCCGGGAAAACGACCTTGATCCGGCATATGTTGCAGAATGCGCAGGGCAAGAAAATCGCGCTGATCATCAATGAATTCGGTGACCTTGGGGTCGATGGTGACATCCTCAAAGGGTGCGGGGATGAGGTCTGCACAGAAGACGATATTGTGGAACTGTCCAATGGCTGTATCTGCTGTACCGTTGCTGATGATTTCATACCGACGATGGAGGCATTGCTGGCCCGGCCAGACAAACCCGATCACATCGTGATCGAAACCTCCGGCCTTGCCCTGCCGCAGCCACTGGTCCGTGCCTTCAACTGGCCCGGTATTTCCACAAAAGTCACCGTCGATGGCGTCGTGACCGTTGTGGATGGGCGCGCCGTCCACGACGGCCAGTTTGCGCATAACGTGGCAGCAGTTGACGCCCAGCGCGCGCAGGATGAAAATCTTGATCACGAAACGCCACTGTCAGAACTGTTCGAGGATCAGATCGCCTGTGCGGATATGATCGTGGTGAACAAAACCGACCTCCTGGCTGCATCAGAGGCGGACGCGCTGTCATCAAAACTCAAGGCAGAGTCCCGCGATGGAGTGCAGGTGGTGAAAGCCTCCATGGGCGCATTGCCCGTTGACGTGCTGCTTGGCCAAGGCATTGGGGCTGAGGGCGATCTTGAGGCACGTCACGAGGTTCACCACCATCACCACCACGATGATGACGAGGAGGATCACGACCATGAACATGAGCATGGCCATGATGAGTTCGAAAGCTTTATCGTGACACGCGGCGAAATTGCGGATGCCAATGCTTTCGCCGAACAGGTTGCCGATGTGATCCGGGCCAACAACATCCTGCGCCTCAAAGGTTTCGTCGCCATCGCGGGCAAGCCGATGCGCCTCACGCTGCAAGCCGTCGGCCCGCGTGTGGACACATATTTCGACCAGCCTTTTGGCGACGCCCCGCGCGAAACGCGGCTTGTGGTCATCGGAGAGGCGGGCCTTGATCAGGCCGGGATCGCAGCCGCCTTGCAAGCATGATCATTGTTGAGCGCAGCGACCCACGCGAGGCCGGTGCGGCAACCTTGCTGCAACAAAGCCATGCGCTGATGGAAAGCCTCTTTCCGCCAGAGGATAATTTCTACCTCGACGTAGAGAGCCTCACAGCACCCCATATCCATTTCTTCACCGCGCGCGATGGTGACTTGATCTGCGGCACCGGCGCCTTGGCGGTGAAAGACGGTTACGGAGAGGTGAAATCCATGTTTGTCGCCGAGGAAGCGCGCGGCAAAGGTGTGGCCGACGCCCTGCTGCGACAGATCGAGGATCAGGCGCGTGAAGAAAACCTACCCCTTCTGAAACTGGAGACAGGCAACGTCCTGCACGCCGCACACCGGCTTTATCGGCGGCACGGCTTCACCGATTGCGGCGTGTTCGGCGCGTATAAGGCGGCAAACAGCTCTATCTTCATGGAAAAAACACTGTGAGCCTAACCGGCCTTCTTTGCCTCTGCCGCGGCTTTCATCCGCGCGAGCAACGCGTCTTTGCTGGCGCGCTGACCAAATGGCCTTTTCTTGGATCCATGTGCGTTATGTTCAAGATGTTTTGGTGCTTTCTTACCCAATTTCGGCGCTCCTGCGGCTTTGTAATCCATGGTCGTAATCCTTTGTTCACGCAGCCTCTAACATGGGGGACGCTCTGATGCACCTGCTAGCGGCAACCCCAGGCGCAATCTCTGACGGGACAGAGCCGGTTGATCTGGGCCAGACCCCATCGGATGTGGTGATCATCTCTGCCGCCGATACCGAACTGGCCGCCCTTTCTGACGCACGGGCGGAAATGGAAAACCCTCCCGGCCTGCGCCTCGCCAACATGATGCACCTGACGCACCCCATGTCGGTTGACCTGCATCTGGACGATTGCGCCACAAAATCACGATTGGTGGTTGCACGTATCCTTGGTGGAGCCGGATACTGGAAGTACGGATTGACCCAATTTGCAGCGCGCCTGCGCGAGGCTGGCATCCCATTCGCGGCCCTGCCCGGCGACGACAAACCAGACCAGGAGCTACGCGAGCTTTCGACGGTCACGGGCGAAGACTATGACACGCTTTGGGCCTACTTCGTCGAGGGCGGACCACAAAACAGCACCAACCTGTTGGCCTACGCCAAATCGATGCTGGAAGGTGGCGAAAAACCTGCCAGCCCTGCGCCATTGCTACGGGCAGGTGTTTACTGGCCGGGTGCAGGTATCGCGGATCTGGCCGCCGCAAAAACAGGCTGGACCGACGGCGCACCCATTGTCCCCATCGTCTTCTACCGCGCGCTGGTGCAAGGCGGCGGGCTGAACCCCATCAACCGCCTCACGCGCAGCCTGTCGCGCGCCGGGCTGAACCCGCTGCCGATCTTTGTGGCCAGTCTCAAAGACCCGGTGAGCACGGCAACCCTGCATCATCTGTTCGCAGAAGCCCCGCCAGAGGTTATCCTGAACTGCACCGCCTTCGCCGTGGGCAGCCCGCATGACGGCGATGACAGCCCGCAGAACCCCTTGCTGGCCAATCATGCGCCCATCTTTCAGGTCATCCTCTCGGGCGCATCAGAAGCGTCGTGGGCCGAAGGCCTGCACGGCCTTACCGCCCGCGACATTGCCATGAACGTGGCCCTGCCAGAGGTGGACGGGCGTATCCTGTCCCGCGCCGTCAGCTTCAAGGGCGAGGCGTTCTTTGACGAGGCAACAGAATGCCCGATCGCCACCTATCAGGCACGCGGCGACCGGGTGGATTTCGTCACACAGCTGACCAAAGGATGGACAGATCTGCGGCGCACGCCCGCTGCTGACAAGAAAACGGCGCTGATCCTCGCCAACTACCCCAACAAGGACGGCAGGCTGGCAAATGGTGTGGGCCTCGATACGCCCGCGGCAACGGTTCACGTGCTCAATCTGCTGAAGGCTGAAGGGCATGACGTCGCACCACCCGCCGACAGCGGCACCCTCATGGCGCAAATCATGGCCGGTCCGACAAACTGGCTCACCGACCGCGCCGACAAGGACGGCGGCGAGGTGCTGCCCCTCGATCTTTACACGCAATACTTCGAAGCGCTCCCTTGGGACATCAAAGAACAAATCACCACCCGTTGGGGCACACCCGACCAGGATCCCTTTCTGCGTCCGATCAAACTTCCGCCGGAGGCTCCGACCAGCGCCACAAACTCAGGTTTCGCGCTGAGCATCCACCGCTTCGGCAATGCGGTTGTGGGTTTGCAACCCGCGCGTGGCTACAACATCGATCCGACCGATACCTATCATTCTCCCGATCTTGTCCCGCCGCACAATTATCTCGCCTTCTACTTCTGGCTGCGGCACCACTGGGGCGCGGATGCCATCGTGCACATGGGCAAACATGGCAATCTGGAATGGCTTCCCGGCAAGGCGGTGGCGTTGTCGGAAACCTGCTGGCCCGAAGCCGTCTTCGGCCCCACCCCGCATATCTACCCTTTCATCGTGAACGACCCAGGCGAAGGCACTCAGGCCAAACGCCGCACATCTGCGGTGATTATTGACCACCTGACCCCGCCACTGACACGGGCAGAAAGTTACGGACCACTGCGCGACCTCGAAGCCTTGGTTGACGAATACTACGAAGCCGCAGGCGTCGACCCGCGCCGGATCGACCATCTGCGCCGCGAAATCCTGTCTCTTTCGGACGTGACCGGCCTGGCCAAAGACGCAGGATTTACCGGGGACAAGGACGGTGATCTGGGCAAACTGGATGCCTACCTTTGCGAATTAAAAGAGGCCCAAATCCGCGACGGGCTGCATATCTTTGGACAGTCACCGAACGGGCAACAAGAACGCGACCTTGCCATCGCGCTGGCGCGTGTCCCGCGGGGCGACGGCAAAAACGAAAACGGCTCACTCCTGCGGGCGCTGGCCACCGATCTGAACCTCAGCATTGACCCGCTTGATTGCGATATGACAGGCACACCGCCTGAAAGGCCAGACGCCCTGGCCGATGGAACGACATGGCGCACGAACGGCGACACGATTGAGAAGCTCGAAGCCCTCTCCCAACGCATCATCACCCACGAAGGCAGCCCGCCAGGACCGATGAGCGCGGCCGTACTCGCGGAAATTCAGACACACATCCTGCCAACGGTCCAGGCCTGTGGCGCTGCCGAAGGCACCGCCCTGCTCGCCGCGCTCTCTGGCCATTTCGTACCACCCGGCCCCTCCGGCGCGCCCACGCGGGGGCGCATGGATGTTTTGCCCACGGGCCGCAACTTCTATTCTGTTGACAGCCGCGCAGTACCCACCCCCACCGCTTGGGCGCTGGGGTGGAAGTCCGCCAATCTGCTGATCGAAAAACACCTGCAAGATCACGGCGACTGGCCGCGCAGCATGTTGGTCACTGCCTGGGGTACCGCCAATATGCGCACCGGTGGCGATGACATCGCGCAAGCCCTCGCACTCATGGGGGTCAAGCCCACATGGGACAGCGCCAACCGCCGTGTCACGGGGTTTGAGGTGCTGCCGCAATCGGTGCTGGGCCGTCCGCGTGTCGACGTCACGCTGCGCATCTCCGGCTTTTTCCGCGACGCCTTTCCGCAATTGATCGCTCTGGTCGATAGCGCGGCCCGCGCGGTGCAGGACCTTGACGAACCCGCCGACCTTAACCAAGCCGCAGCGCGCGCCAAAACAGGCGAAGATCGCACCCGAGTCTTTGGCTCCAAACCCGGCGCATATGGCGCAGGCCTGCAAGCATTGATCGACGAACGTATCTGGGCCGACAAAACCGATTTTGCCGAGGCCTATTTGGAATGGGGCAGCTACGCCTATGGCCAAGGCGCAGAAGGCCGCAAGGCCCGCACCGCCTTTGAAGAACGTCTGGGGCAGGCCGAAGCTGTCGTGCAAAATCAGGACAACCGCGAACACGATATTCTGGACAGCGACGACTATTATCAATTCGAAGGCGGCGCCGCGGCAGCCATCAGCACCCTGCAAGGCCAGGATCGTCCGATCTATCACAACGATCATTCGCGCCCCGAAAGGCCCGTTATCCGGACGTTGGACGATGAAATCGGGCGCGTCGTGCGCAGCCGCGTCGTCAATCCCAAATGGATCGACGGCGTGAAACGCCACGGCTACAAAGGCGCGTTCGAAATCGCGGCAACAGTCGACTACCTCTTCGCCTTTGCGGCCACGACAGGGGCCGTGCGCAACCATCATTTCGATCTGGTCGAAGAGGCCTTCATCAAAGACGATACCACCCGCGATTTCATCGCCGACGCCAACGCCCCGGCGCTCAGGGAAATCGCGCAACGCTTGCAAGAGGCCATCGACCGTAATCTCTGGCAACCGAAATCAAATTCCGCCCGTGCCCGCATTGCAGGGTTACTGTAGGGTGGGTGCAACCCACGCATCGAAAGGGAAACACATGACCGAAGACGCAACACCAAACACCCCGGCCAGCGGCGATGATCGCCACGCCATGAAGATGGCCAAGAAAAAGGCCGCACGCGACAAGATCATGGCGACCAAGACCGACAAAAAGGGGCTGGTCATCGTCCACACAGGCAAGGGCAAGGGCAAATCCTCTGCCGCCTTCGGGATGATCTTCCGCTGTATCGCCCACGACATGAAATGCGCGGTTGTTCAGTTCATCAAGGGGGGCATGTCGACAGGTGAACGTGATCTGATCCTCGCCAAATTCACCGACACCTGCGCGTTTCACACGATGGGCGAAGGGTTTACCTGGGAAACACAGGACAAATCCCGCGATACTGAAATGGCGCAGGCGGCATGGGCAAAAGCCAAGGAACTGATCCTCGATGAAAGCAACCACATGGTTCTGCTTGACGAGATCAACATCGCGATCCGCTATGACTATGTGAGCGCTGCCGAGGTTGTCGCGTTCCTGCGCGATCACAAACCCGAAATGACGCATGTTGTGTTGACGGGCCGCAACGCACACGAAGACCTGATCGAACTGGCCGATCTGGTGACGGAAATGGAATTGGTCAAGCACCCGTTCCGCTCTGGCATCAAGGCGCAGATCGGCGTGGAATACTGATCGGGGGGGCCGTTGCTGACACTGAACAAAGAGGACCAGATCGCAACTGGCGTGCAGCGGGCGGTGTACCTGCATCCGCATGACAGCACGAAACTTGTCAAAGTCCTCAAGCCAGCGCAGGACATGCCCGCCCGCCGCAACTTCAACGGGGTGATGGACAGGCTGTTCCCCAGCACCCGGTTGCGACAGGTCCGCAAGGAATATCGCGAATACCTGCGGGTCATGCTGCAACACCCCGAGCCCGATTTTCACGCCCCGTTTTCACATATGTTCGGATTTGCGACGACAAATATCGGGCTTGGCTGCATCACCGAACGGGTGAGCGAACCAGACGGCAGCTTGGGTGCAACTGTCGGCAGTCTTGCCAAAACTGGCGCATTGACGGACG
This sequence comes from uncultured Paracoccaceae bacterium, assembly GCA_947498645.1. Lineage (GTDB taxonomy): Bacteria > Pseudomonadota > Alphaproteobacteria > Rhodobacterales > Rhodobacteraceae > Yoonia. The sequence continues at coordinate 378,803 of CANMKS010000001.1, forward strand.
ATGACATTGCCCTGCTGAATGACTGCATCAGCAGAATTTTTCGCTACAACCTGCGCGCCAGCGATATGAACGCCAACAACTTCGTTCTTGGACACCGTGACGACGGCAGCGGCCCCGGACCCCGCGAATGCGTGCTGGTTGACGGCTTTGGCGATATTCATGCGATCCCTGTACGATCCATGGCAGGATGGTCCAACCGGATGGGGCTGGATGACAGTTGCGCAAGGCTGGGCCGTAACACAAAACTGCACTGGAACGGCAAAACCCGGCAATTCAGCCGTTGAGCCAAGGAAACACATCATGCCAAAACACCGCATCCTGACAGAATTCGGCATGGGCACCAGCTTGCGCCGCCAGGACTATACCCAAGCCGCAAGGCGCGGCCTTCAGGACGCGCTGTGGCATAACTCCATCAATATGGCCGAACTCTTTGGCTTTCCCAAAGAAGCGATGCTGATTGATGTTGAGATCGGCGTGCAGGCGCCTGATCAGGTGGATACCGAAGCGCTCAAAGATATCTTCCCTTATGGCCAGCCTACGATCCGCGTGACCCATGGAGGGCTGGACATACCACGCCCCGATGGAAACCCCACTGTTATTGCCAACGTCGCGATCAACGTATCCTTCGAAATGGAGCGCGCGTGATGGAACAGCGGATCATCATCGAAATGGGCATGGGCAATGACTTGCATGGGATGGACTATCAAAAGGCGGCCGCCCGCGCGATCGAGGATGCCATCCGTCATGCGACCTTGCCCATCTTTGACAGCATCAATCTGCCGCATACGGAAATGCGGGTGCAGGTGACAGTCGCCGTGCAAGAGCCCGACAAGATCGACACCGGTGCCCTGACCGCAGGGCTGCCGCGCGGCCGGGCCGAGGTGACAGCGACCAAAGGCGGGCTGAACGTCCATAACCCGGAAACCGGCGACACCGCCGTTGTCGCCACTGCCGCTGTCGAAGCCTTCCTGCCCTTACAATCCGGCAATTGGGTGCAAGGCTGAATGGAACTGACACAAGCCCATCGTGATGCTCTGACCGATATCTTGCGCTGGCGGCGGGATGTGCGGCATTTTCTGCCCGATCCGGTGCCAGAAGATGCGCTTGGACGCCTGCGCGCGGCAATGGATCTCGCCCCATCCGTCGGCAACGCCCGGCCATGGCGGGTGCTGCAAGTGCAGACACCGGCGCTGCGTCAGGATGTGATTGCCAACTTTGAGGCCGCAAATGCACAGGCTGCTGCGATTTATGACGATGCCAAACGGAACCGCTACAACGCGCTAAAACTGGCTGGCCTGCGCGAGGCCCCGGTACATCTGGCGGTCTTTACCGAACGCGCGCCAAAGGCCGGACACGGGTTGGGACGGCAAACCATGCCCGAAATGCTGGATTATTCAACGGTTGCAGCCATTCACACGCTTTGGCTGGCGGCAAGGGCCGAGAATCTTGGTGTTGGTTGGGTATCAATCCTCGATCCGGCCGGCATCGCAAAGGTGTTGGATGTACCACCCAATTGGGCACTGACAGGCTATCTTTGCCTGGGAACGGCTGCGGAAGATAATGACACTCCCCTACTGCATCGCAAGGAGTGGCAGGAAAACAGCCAGACAGATTGGCGCGTGATCTGAGCAGGGCACCAGATTTTTCCAAAAATCTGGATCAATTTCCTTGAAAGAGATTACTGGTTCTTCGTTGCTGCCTCACGTATCGCCGCCGACCTTGCACTCGATAATCGCAACGGTTCCGGCCTCTTTGGCCCGCGCAAAGGCGGCAGGGAAATCCTCGGTGCGGTCCACCACCTCGCCATGCCCGCCATAGGCCCGCGCCAAGGCAGCAAAATCCGGGTTTGCAAGCGCCGTGCCAGAGACACGCCCAGGATAGGTTTTTTCTTGATGCATCCGGATCGTGCCATAGCGGCCGTTGTTCATCACCACAACAATGGGCGCCGCCCCATGTTGCACTGCTGTCGACATCTCATTGCAGGTCATCTGAAAACACCCGTCGCCCGCAAGGCACACCACGGTGCGATCTGGATGCGCAATTGACGCCGCAATAGCCGCCGGAAAACCATAGCCCATCGACCCAGAGGTCGGGGCCAATTGTGTGCCATGTTGCTTGTAGACAAAGTAGCGATTGAGCAATGCCGCATAATTGCCCGCCCCATTTGTCACAATGGCATCATTGGGCAGGTTGTCAGACAACCATTTGACCACCTGCTCCTGCCTCAGTGCGGCGGAGCTTTCCTGCGGTGCGATCCAGCTTTCATAGTCAGCGCGGGCCGCCGCTGTCCAACTGTCCCAAGCGCCCGCGTGCTCTGCCTGCGACAAGGCGCGCAGGGCGGTCGGCGCGGTTGCAACGATGCCCACATCGGGCGTGTAGACACGGCCCAATTCGTCCGTATCTGCATGAATATGCACGAGTTTCTTTTGCGGATTGGCGGGGCTCACCAGCGTGTAGCCTTGGGTTTCGATATCACCAAAGCGTGTGCCCAACAGGATCAGCGTATCCGCGTCCCGCACCCGCTGCGCCAGTTTGGGGTTAAGACTGACACTCAGATCGCCCGCATAGCAGCCGTGATGATTATCCATGTAATCCTGCCTGCGGAACACTGCGACCACGGGCACTTGCTGGGTCTCGGCAAAGGCTTGCAGATCGGCCTGCGCCTGCGCGGACCAATGCGGTCCACCGACCACAACAAAGGGCCGCTCGGCCTCGGCCAATGTGTGCATGATCAACTGGACCGCCTGCGGGGAAAGAGACTCCGGCACTGGCTGCGGCAAATGAATGTCCGGCACGTCGGCAGGGGCGCTTAGCATGTTTTCAGGCAAGGCCAGAACGACCGGGCCAGGCCGCCCGGACATCGCAACGCGAAAGGCCCGGCTGATGTATTCGGGCAACCTGTCAGTGTGATCCACCTGCGCCACCCATTTCGTCAGACCGCCAAAAACCCCTTTGTAATCAACTTCTTGAAAGGCTTCTCGATCCGTGTGCCGATTGTCGATCTGGCCCACGAACATGACCATGGGCGTGCTGTCCTGCTGTGCTATATGAATGCCAGCGCTGGCATTTGTCGCACCGGGACCACGGGTCACAAAGCACACACCGGGCTTGCCGGTCAGTTTGCCGTAGGCCTCTGCCATCATCGCGGCACCACCTTCCTGACGGCAGACGATGTTGGGGATCCCGCTGTCGTACAATCCGTCCAGCGCGGCCAGAAAGCTCTCACCGGGGACCGAGAAAACCCGCGCCACCCCCAGCTTAACCAATTGATCTGTCAGTATCTTTCCGCCATGTCGGGTCATCTGCGCCTCCCTCGGATTTAGCCATAGAATGGGTCAGGCACAGCGGCTGTGCAACCATGGTGGTTGCGAAATGCCGGGGTGGCTCTAACTGTTGTCTGGACTGACAACAGGAGCAACCATGACCACGCTACTTGGCATCTCAGGATCGCTGCGCAAGGCATCGACCAATACCAAACTGATCCACGCCGCCGCTGATGTTTTTGGCGCGGATGAATTCATCGCTGCGGACATCAATTTCCCGCTGTATGACGGTGATCTGGAGGCGGCAGAAGGCATCCCAACCGCAGTGCAAAAATTGGCCGATCAGATCGCGGCAGCCGATGCTGTGATCATCGCAACCCCCGAATATAACAAGGCAATTTCAGGCGTATTGAAAAATGCACTAGACTGGGTGAGCCGGACCAAAGGCAACCCATGGGCCGGCAAACCGCTGGCCATCATGTCCGCTGCCGCGGGGCGCGCAGGGGGCGAGCGGGCGCAGTTTTCACTGCGCCTGGCGATGATGGCGTTTCGGCCTGATATCCTGCAAGGACCAGAGGTGCTGGTCGCGAATTCCGGTCAGGAATTTGATGACGATGGCAAGCTGAAGGGTGAGATGTACAACAGGTTGCTGGCAGATCTGATGGGCGCGCTGAAAGCCCGGATTTAGGCCGTACAGACAGCGTACATATGCTGTACATACGCTGTACATACAGCTGTAGGGTGGCAATTGATCAAGTCGGGCCGTAAAACCGCTGGCAACAGGCAGAATTTGGAGGCGACACATGGCACGCGGCGCAGGCGGAACGGACGGTGGCACCGGCACATTCCTGATCGGGCTGATCATGATGGTGGGCGGTGGGTATCTGCTGCTAAACGGGATTGTGGTGCGGCCCAATTTCGGGATCGGCAGCAGGGTATTTGGCATCGGCGGCGTGTCGATCACATCCGGCATGGTCCTGATCCCGTTCATGTTCGGGGTGGGGATGATTTTCTACAACTCCAAAAACTGGTTTGGCTGGGGGATCGCCGGGGCATCACTGGTGGCGCTGGTGTTCGGGGTGATAGCGAATATGACGCTGCAACTGGAACGGATGAGCGCCTTTGATCTCATTGTGATTTTGGTGCTGTTTGTGGGCGGGTTTGGGTTATTTTTGCGGTCGTTGCGGGCGGGGTGACGGCACACGGAGCGAACGGCAACTACGAGCCCAAATCAGTCGATCTTTCTCGCAATCTAATCAACGTTGTTTCTCTACTAATCAAAAAATGGATGTTCGGGGAACAGGTCTCTTAGAAAAGGCTGGGCTTTGTCGCCATCTGACAAGATCGGGTTCGTACAGGGCCAATCAACGGCGACATCTGGATCATTCCACCTGAAGCCAAACCTGCCGCTCGGTTCGTATTCGCCGGAGACATCGTTAAAGTAATCGACTTCTGTCACGCAATAGAACGCATTACTGACACCGGTTGGTACGTATAGCCGGTTCCTCTTTCCCGGAGGGTCCCCCATCAGAAACGTTTGGCTCTTTCCGAACGTCTCGCTGTCGGGGCGTGTGTCGACAACAGCGCAAAGCGCCGTACCATGCACAACATAGATCAGCTTGTTCCACGGCTCTTTCCTGAAACCGCGAAGTGTGTTCGGTTGCGACCGAGAGTGATTTGATTGCGCAAATTTGTGCGGTTCATTCAGGCGCTTGTCGAGCACCGACGCTTTGTAATTCTCAAGGAAGAACCCCCTGTCATCTTCAATCACGTTGTTTTCGATTAGGAGAACGCCGTCAATACTGGTGTTACTTGCAATCAATTCTCGACTCCTTTCATCACAGTGAATGCCCACAGAACGTTGCCCGAGATTTCACTTGCCAAACCAAGCATCAGCCTCGATCGTGCGTGACGATAGCGAATGACTAAGAGTAATAAGTAGGGATGATAGCATGGAGCGGGTATCAGCTTCCATCATAATTCCAACATTTAACAGGCATGCAACTCTGGGACGGTCGGTTCTGTCTGCACGTGAGCAAACTGTTCAGGATATTGAAATCATTGTTGTTCTGGACGGCGCATCACCACAATGCCGAGACGTTGCAAAGCGGCATGCCGCAGAAGACGAGCGTGTAAGTGTCCTCGATTTGCCAAAGGCACCGGGCCGCGGACATGAAAACTGCGATAAGGCCGTCATCTCCGCGAGATCAGACAAGATATTGTACTGCGATGACGACGATTTGCTTTTGCCGAACCATGTTCAAGTGCTGGGAGCTATGTTGGATGTTGCAGATGTCGCAGAAACCAGAGTTGCCTCGCTGGGCCGTCTGGGCGATCTGCACCTTACGCCATGTCCGACTGGCAATCCCAGAGTGCGCCAGCTGCTCGCAAATGGGAAATGCAAATTCTTGTTTGACACGCACTTTGGACACACCACGCAAGCCTATGAGGCGTTTTCGAGCTGGAGGGTAGGTAACGACCAAAATGGCGCTCCGGTCAGAGAATTTCTGAGCCGATTTGCAAGTTCCCAAGACTGTCGATGGGTGTCCAGAGATGACATCACAGCGATATCTCTTCACGGTGCTGCAAGAAAAGACATGACCGCGGAGCAGAGATCGGCCGAAATAGATGCGTGGTACGGCATCATCCGCTCAAGCGGGGAGTTTGAGGGAGAAGTGCGCAAAGCTAATTCCACCAATCACCTCTATAGGCTGTTGCAAGTTGACCCGCCGCTGGGGGCGTCCTTTGACGACTACCTGTCAGATAGGGGTGCTTACACAGATGTATTCAAGGACAAGAATGCACAGGGTCTCTTTCGATTGATGAACATGAAACCTATTCCCGCTGACGACGCCGGTGAACTGGCGGGAATACTCCTTCAGCCTCTGCTCGGGGCATATAGCTTCACATTTTCGAGTCTGATGAAAAGGGTCTATGGCCCCGACGCCGCCGCGCAAATAATGAAAAAGGCGGCACTCTATCCCGCAGGTCAACTTGCGGGCCCTCTAACAGCCTATGCACAGCTTCAGGCAGGTCGCGGCCGTAGGGAAGAGGCGATACTGGCAATTTCGGATGCGCTCGAGATTGGGCCGGATCCGAAAGGGGATATCGCGAAACTCAAAGAGCACATTGCACAAACGAACCCTTTAAAAGGACTGTGGACCAGAGTTTTCCGGAAAGCTGGAAAACCCTCATAGACAAACTGTGCTCGCCGAAGATGCAGCGAACGGCGGCAAAGTCCCGCAAAGCCGACATTCACCCTTCGACCGACCACCCCCTCAATACCCCAACGCACATCCATCTTTGCGCGGATCGCTCCCTGCTTCCAGCACCCCGTCTTGGCGCAGCAGGATCGCTTGTGATCCCCCCATTGCTGTTTCAGGCCGTTGCACGTTGTGGCCCAGTGCCGTCAGTTCGGCTTTGACCGCCTCCGCGTAGCCATCCTCGACGTTCAACTTATCCCCTTCGGCAAAGCAGCGGGGCGCGTCCATGGCCGCTTGGGGCGTTAGCCCGAAGTCTGTGATGTTGGTCACGAACCGCGCGTGTCCTGTTGACTGGTACTGCCCGCCCATCACGCCAAACGGCATCATCACACGCCCCCCCTTGTGCAGCATTGCGGGGATGATGGTGTGCATGGGCCGTTTGCCGGGGCCCGCTTCGTTGGGGTGTCCTTCGGTCAGGGTGAACCCCGCACCGCGGTTCTGGAACAGCACGCCGAATTGGTCCGATGCAATCCCCGATCCAAAGGAATGGAAGACCGAGTAGATCAGCGACACGCACATGCGGTCCCGGTCCACCACGGTGATGTAGATCGTGTCCTTGTGCACCGCCTCTGCCCCCGGCAACCCGGCAGGCATCGCCTTTTTGGGGTCGATCAGTGCTGCCAGTTCCGCTGCCGTGTCAGGCGAGGTCATATAGTCCAGCCGCGTCATGTGATCGGGGTCAGAGAGGAACCGGTTGCGCGTGTCGTAGGCGAGCTTTGTTGCCTCGGCCTCGATATGCGCGCGCGCGGCCCCCCAAGGGTCCATCCCCGCGATGTCGAAATGTTTGAGCATGTTCAGCAGCAGGATCGCCGTCGCGCCCTGCCCGTTGGGTGGGTGCTCAAAAAGGTCCAGCCCGCCGTAGCTGCCTGTGATCGGATCGGTGTAGTCGCTTTCGCAGTTGGCAAAATCGTCCAGCGTGTGAGTGCCGCCCAGCGCTTGCAGGCTGTTCACCATGTCTTCGGCCACTTCGCCTTCGTAGAAACCTGCCCGCCCGTCCATGGCGATTTTACGCAGCACCTTGGCCTGTCCCGGCGCACGGAATATTTGTCCGATGGCGGGGGCGTTGCCGTCCATCAGGAACAGATCGCGGGCGTGGCCAGAGAGGTTGTCCACCGCCTTTGCCCAATCCGACGACACGCGGTCGGCCACGGGCACGCCAGTCTCTGCATAGTGAATTGCAGGGGCGAGCGCCGCCTTCAGGCCCAGTTTGCCCCAGTCTTTGGACAGGCGGCAGAAGGCATCGACTGCGCCGGGGATCGTGACAGCGTCAGCGGAATAGGGTGCGATCACCTCACCCTTGGCCCGCAGTTTGTCTGCGTTAATCCCTGCGGCTGCCCGGCCCGATCCGTTCATGGCCACAACCCGGTCTTCGCCCGGTGGTGTCATCAGCACAAAGCAATCGCCGCCGATCCCCGTCATCTGCGGTTCGCAAAACCCAAGCAGCACAGCCCCGGCAATGGCCGCGTCCATGGCGTTCCCCCCGGCCTCCATCATCTGCACGGCGACTTTGGCGGCCAGCGGGTGCGATGTGGCGCACATCCCGTTGCTGGCATAGACAGGAGAGCGGCCGGGGATGTGGAAATTGCGCATGTGAGTATCCTTTTGTCTTGGCGGGAAGATTAGGCCATGGGGCCGGTCTTGCAATGGCAATGTCGCAGATCGTTTTTGCACCGATCTGCCAATTCGGCGAAACTATGTGGTACTGGGTCCGATGATCAGGCTTTGGCCCTTCGTCAAAATCCCCGAACCTCTGCCTGCGCCCGGTTTAGGGTCTTACGGTCGCACCCGCTGTTCGGTACTGTCCAACCAAGCCGGGGCGAGGTCTTTGGCGATGAAGATGCGTGGAGGCACGATTTGGCCAAGAGAATACTTCTTACCGGTGGGGCGGGTTACATCGGGTCACATACCTACGTTGCCCTTCTTGAGGCAGGCTATGAATGTGTTGTGCTGGATAATTTCAGCAATGCCTCGCACAGTGTCCCACCTGTTTTGGAGAAGATAACAGGCGTCCCTGTGCAACTTGTCGAGGGTGACGTGTTGGACCGTGATTGTCTTGATCGTATCTTCAGCGCGCATCACATTGATGCGGTCATTCATTTTGCCGCCTTCAAGTCGGTTGGTGAAAGTGTCGCGAACCCCCTGGCCTACATGCAATGCAATATTGGTGGTTTGGTCACTTTGATGCAGGCCATGGAGGCAGCAGGCGTCTTTCATCTGGTGTTCTCTTCTTCGGCCTCTGTCTATGGCACCCCCCAGACACTGCCTGTGCCAGAGACGGCACCGCTGAGTTACGCAAGCCCCTATGGTTACACCAAACTGGCATGCGAGCAGATCATCGCGCAGGCTTGCGCAGCCGACCCGAGATGGGCCGTTGGCGTGTTGCGGTATTTCAACCCGGTGGGCGCGCATCCCTCTGGCCTGATTGGCGAGGATCCCAAAGACATCCCGAACAATCTGATGCCTTACATCGCCAAGGTCGCAGCTGGTGAACTGCGGCAGCTTTCTGTCTTTGGGAACGACTATCCAACGCAGGATGGCACAGGCGTTCGTGACTATATCCATGTGTGCGACTTGGCGGCTGGCCATGTTTTGTCGCTGCAGTCACTTTTGGAGAAAAACGCAGGCCACCTTGTCAACCTGGGAACAGGACAAGGCTATTCGGTTCTGGAGCTTCTGGCCGCTTATTCCAAAGCGTGCGGGCGCGACCTGCCCTACGAAATTGTGGAACGACGGCCCGGTGATCCGGCGGCATCGTTTGCCGACCCGCAAAAGGCCAAGGATGTTCTGGGTTTCCGGGCAACTTACGACCTGGATGAGATGTGCGCGAGCAGTTGGCACTGGATCAACACCGGTGCGCAGAAACAGGGCTAACGCCCTAGGACTTGTACCGGTTGCCGTACATCTTTTCCTGCAAGCCCGTGTACCAGGATTGAAAATCAGCGAAGGGCCAGAACAGAAAGACCGGGATCTGCAGAATGCCGTAGCCATAAGCGCGCACGGTCGGCAGCGTCCAGCGTTTCCGGGACGGATCAATCAGGCAATAAAGTGCCATGAATTTTAAAAATGAGCCCGCAAGTCGCAGCGCCGACATCAGCCGGTTTTCACTGTGAACACGATGAAGCGCCATCAGGTTGCGCACCCGGATCGTGTTGACCCGAAAACGCCCGACATTGCTGTCATTGCCATCGGCATGAAAAAAGCCCGCCTGTGTCGCATGTACCAGACGCCCCAATCGCGACATCCGATATGACATATCGCTGTCGTCGTGAGGCGCGTAATACTTCAGCATCTCCGACCAACCGACCTGGACGCCAAATTTTCGGCGGAACGTTGTGCGCCCCCCATTGATCAACCCGCCCGCACTGGCCCCCGCCTGGCGGATTGCATCAGGCAAGGGGCTGCGGTCCACGGCGGAACCATAGGTGACAAAATGGCCATCGAGGGTCAGAAATTCCTCGACCCAACGGCGCAGCCTGCTGGCTATTGATGCCGCTTCTGGCGCGGGTGCTGCGGTGTCGCTGTTTGGCGCGCTGTCCGGATCATACGGACCTTCGGTGAAGGTGCCCGCAACCATGGCGATCAGATCGTCCTTGTCGGCTTCATAGATGCCCATGACGATTTCGGCAGCATCGGGATAGAGATAAATGTCATCGTCGAGGAAGAAGACGATCTCCGATGTGGCCCGCTCCAGCGCCTGATTGCGTTGAAAGGTCACTGATCTGACTTTTGCCGCTTCATAAACAAGCTGCACAGTCTTCCAGCTTTCCGCGAATTGCGTGGCGACCAGATCGCGGTGATCCGCCCAAGCGTCCGAGCCGTCTACAACAACAACTTCGGACGGCGGGCGGCTTTGCGACAAGGCAAAACCGATGGTCTGTGTCAGGAACTGCGGCCGGTTGTAGGTAGGGATACAAAGTGTCCACCCTAGTGGAGCGGCCGCAGTTTCACCGTCCTGATCGTGTGCTGTGGAAACGGCGGCATCATTCATGAAGGAACAGTTTTCTCGTTAAATGCGGTCATAAAAAGACAATTCCGGTCAGACCTTGGAACCTTTTGCGATACTGCGAAGTCTGGTCGCGGATTGCAACCGGCTTTGACCGTGGAACCGGTGCCGCCTGCCCGGCGATTTGTTTGCGGGAAATCGGGTTGCCGTTGTTGCCACTTGGCCTGTGTTCTCGGCTCTATGAGGCTTTTCCTTTTCCCATAACAGGCGTAGCCTTCCCCACAAACCAGACGCGAGGAGCCAGAACATGCGCGATGTTTTTATCACCGGTGCCGCCCGCACACCCATGGGCGGCTTTCAGGGTGTTTTTGCCGATGTTGATGCGCCTGCCCTTGGTGGTGCCGCGATCAAGGCCGCCATGGCGGGTGCCGAGGTTACGACCGTGGATGAATTGTTGATGGGCTGCATTTTGCCAGCCGGTCAGGGTCAGGCACCTGCGCGTCAGGCAGGGTTTGCTGCGGGGCTGGATGAGACCGTGCCCGCAACCACGCTGAACAAGATGTGCGGCTCTGGCATGAAAGCGGCGATGATGGCCTTTGACCAGATCGCCCTTGGTGCCGCCGATACCATGGTTGCAGGCGGTATGGAGAGCATGACCAACGCACCCTATCTGATGCCCAAGATGCGCGCCGGTGCCAGGATTGGCCATCAATCGGTGCAGGACAGCATGTTTCTGGACGGGTTGGAGGATGCCTATGACAAGGGTCGTCTGATGGGCACCTTTGCTGAAGATTGCGCAGAGACATTTCAGTTCACCCGCGAGGCGCAGGATCAATATGCACTTGCATCGCTGTCGAATGCTTTGGATGCGGAACGCTCTGGCGCATTCAAGAGTGAGATTACCCCCGTCACCGTGCATTCGCGCACTGGTGAGGACCTGATTACCTGCGACGAACAGCCGGGCAAGGCCCGCCCAGAGAAAATTCCCATGCTGAAACCTGCGTTCCGCAAGGATGGCACTGTCACTGCCGCCAATGCCTCCAGCATTTCCGATGGTGCAGCCGCTTTGGTGGTATCTGCGGATAATGCCAAGGCGCGCGCGCGCATTTTGGGTCATGCCAGCCATGCGCAGGCACCGGGATGGTTTACCACCGCACCGGTTCCAGCCGCACAAAAGCTCTTGGCCAAAATTGGCTGGGGCGTTGAAGACGTTGATCTTTGGGAGGTGAACGAAGCCTTTGCCGTCGTGCCCATGGCCTTCATGCGTGAATTGGGCATTGCCCGTGACAAGGTAAATGTGAACGGCGGGGCCTGTGCGCTTGGCCATCCCATTGGTGCGTCCGGTGCGCGGATCATGGTGACGCTTTTGAATGCGTTGGAGACACGCGGGCTGAAGCGGGGTGTTGCCGCGATCTGCATCGGCGGCGGCGAAGGCACGGCCATCGCCATTGAACGCACCTGAACGAGTAGGCAGATCAACATGACAACGCAAAAGCTGATGCGCGTGAATTACGACGACCTGCACAAGACGATCGCAGCCCTCACCGAGGGTGAGGACGACGAGGTCGCGCTGATGGCGACGGTCGCTTGCGAAGTGCATCATAGTGATGACCGTTTCGACTGGACCGGGTTTTACCGCGTAACCGGACCTCAGATGCTGAAAATCGGGCCTTATCAGGGTGGGCACGGCTGTTTGACCATTCCCTTTACGCGCGGGGTGTGTGGCGCCGCCGCGCGGACTGGCGAGGTGCAACTGGTGGCAGATGTTGATGCCTTTCCCGGCCATATTGCCTGCGCCAGCAGCACCCGCTCTGAACTGGTGCTGCCGGTCTATGGCAAGAATGGCGCCCTGATCGGTGTCTTTGATATCGACAGCGACCAGCCTGACAGTTTTACCCAAGACGACGTGGAAGGCCTGCAAGCCATGCTCAAATCGGTCTTTGATCGAAGCGAGCAACCTGCCTAATGTAGCGTTAACGCCGACAAAACATTTTGTGAATGGGAGCGACTCAGCTATATGAAATTTTATGGGAATTTTTCACGACACCAAAATGCCCGATAATCGGGTCACTGTCCCAACACTGGGTGCCGATATCCGTGCCTTGCGCAAGGCACGTGGGATGACATTGATGGATCTTGCCGAGGCGCTGGACCGCTCTGTCGGTTGGCTGAGCCAGGTTGAACGCGACAAGTCGCACCCTGCTATCGCTGATCTTGGACGGATGGCAACGGTTCTGGATGTGTCCGTCTCCAGCTTTTTGCAGGTTGGCGCCATTCCCGAGGAGGAAGGCATTGTGGTTCGCGCAGGCGCGCGCCGCCCGATAGGAAGCCGCACCGAAGGGTTGACCGAAGGCCTGCTGTCACCTGATCTGACGGATGACTTTGAGGTGATCCACTCTACCTTCGCCCCCCACTCGCATCTGCCAGAGCCTTTGACCCGCCCGACACAGGAGGTCTGCTATATCATCAGTGGTGAATTTGAAATTGCACTGGATGGCAAACGGTTCAACCTCAAGGCCGGCGACAGCTTTCGTCTGCGTGGGCAGCAGTTTCAATGGTGGAACCGGAACGACACCCCCTGCGAGATCGTCTGGGTGATCTCGCCTCCGGTTTATTAGGGCGCGCGATGACACATCGGGGCCGTTGCGAATGTGGCGCTGTCGCCTTTGAGGTGGCAAAACTGCGTGACACGGTCACGTTCTGCCATTGCAGTCAGTGCCGCCGGACCAGCGGCCATTACTGGGCCGCAACCCGTGCAGATGTTGCTGATGTGACCTTCACCGCAGATGCCGGTCTGACCTGGTATCAATCCTCGACCGAGGCACGACGAGGCTTCTGTCAAACCTGCGGATCAAGCCTGTTTTATCAGCCTATTGGCGCAAATCACCTTGGCATTGCCGCTGGTTGCCTAGACCTGCCGACAGGCATGACACCTGCTAGGCATATCTTCACCGCCGACGCCGGCGACTATTACACCATCCCGGATGATGCGCCGCACATCCCCGACTAGAGAAAGCGAACGATATGGCTGATTTCCCAACCACTGCGCGTGTTGTGATTATTGGTGGCGGTGTTGTGGGGGTTTCGACCCTCTACCATCTGGCCAAGAAAGGCTGGACCGATTGCGTCTTGCTGGAAAAAAACGAACTGACCGCCGGGTCAACCTGGCACGCGGCTGGCAACTGCCCCTCGTTCAGCACCTCATGGGCCGTGATGAACATGCAGCGCTATTCGCTGGGCCTTTATAAGGGGCTGGCCGAAGAGGTTGATTACCCTATGAACTATCACGTCACCGGGTCGATCCGTCTGGCGCATTCCAAAGAGCGGATGCAGGAATTTGCCCGCGCGATGGGAATGGCGAATTATCAAGGGCTGAGCCTGAAGCTGATGACGCCGGATGAGGCGCAAGAGATGTATCCGTTTCTTGAAACGCATGATCTGGAAGGCACGCTTTATGACCCTGACGACGGCGATATCGACCCTGCGCAGCTGACACAGGCATTGGCCAAAGGGGCCCGTCAGATGGGCGCCAAGATCGAGCGTTTCTGTAGTGCCACCGGTGTCACACAGCACCCGAATGGCACGTGGACGGTGCATACCGAAAAAGGCGACATTGATTGCGAGAAAGTCGTGAATGCGGGTGGATATTATGCCCAGCGGATCGGTGAGTGGTTCAAGCCTTATGGCGGCCGCACCGTGCCGATGGTCACCATGTCCCACCAGTATTTCCTGACCGAGGAAATCCCCGAGTTGAAAGCCTGGACCGAGGCCAACAACCGCAAGGTGCCCCTGCTGCGTGATGTAGACAGCTCTTACTATCTGCGGCAGGACAAGAACGGTCTTAACCTCGGCCCATACGAGCGCAACTGCAAGGCGCATTGGGTCACGCCTGATGATCCGCAACCTGACGATTTCAGCTTTCAGCTTTATCCCGACGATCTTGAGCGGTTGGAGTGGTATATCGAGGATGCGATGGCCCGCGTGCCGATCCTTGGTACTGCTGGTGTTGGTCGTGTCATCAACGGCCCCATCCCCTATGCCCCTGATGGCCTGCCATTGGTCGGACCCATGCCCGGCGTCAAGAATGCCTTTGAGGCTTGCGTCTTTACCTTTGGCATCACCCAAGGCGGTGGTGCAGGCAAGGTTGCGGCCGAATGGATCGTCGATGGCCAGACCGAATGGGATATGTGGGCCGTCGATCCGCGCCGCTATACCGATTACACCGATCAGGACTATTGCCACCAGAAGGCGCTGGAAATCTACGGCCACGAATATGGCATGCATTTCCCCCACAAGATGTGGCCTGCGGGTCGCGACAAGAAGCTGTCGCCAGTGGATGCAAAGGTCCGTGAACTGGGCGGCCAGATGGGTGCCTACAACGGCTGGGAACGCGCCAACTGGTTTGCCAAGGACGGCGATGACACCTCGATCGAAGCGACCGAGACATGGGACCGCAAAGGCCCTTGGCAGCCGCGCGTGAAAGAAGAATGCGAAGCGGTGCGCGATGGTGTGGGTGTTCTGGACCTGCCCGGCTTTTCCCGGTTCAACTTGTCAGGCGATGGCGCTGCTGAATTCCTGCGCGGGCGCATTGCGGGCGCATTGCCCAAGGTGGGCCGCATGAACCTTGCCTACTTTGCGGACAACCGGGGCCGTATCCTGACCGAGATGTCCGTGATGCGTCATGGCGATGATCAGTTCACGCTGATCACTGCTGCCTCTGCGCAATGGCATGATTTTGAAGTGCTCAACGATGGGCTGCCTGCGGGTCTGACCTTGACGGATCACACAACGGAATACGCGACGCTGATCGTCACAGGGCCAAAGGCACGTGATCTTTTTGAAGGTCTTGGGACCGAGGCCGATCTGTCAGCCGGATGGCTGAGCCATCAACCCGCAACGGTTGCTGGCCTCGATTGCGCGCTGGCACGGGTCAGCTTTGCCGGTGAACTGGGTTGGGAAATCCACGCCACCAACGCCAATATGCCTGCGCTATATGATGCGGTGCTGGGTGCGGGCGCTGTGCCTTTTGGTATGTTCGCGCTCAATGCGCTGCGGCTGGAAAAAGGTTATCGCGCGTGGAAAGGCGATCTGAGCACGGATTATTCGCTGCTGGAAGGTGGTCTGGATCGGTTCATCAAATTCGACAAGCCGCAGGATTTTCCGGGCAAGGCGGCACTTTTGTCCGAAAAACAGGCAGGCGTGGCCAAGCGCTTTGTCACGCTGACGCTGGATAATCCCGGCCCTGCGGATGCACCTTACATGTCGACGATCTGGGTAGGTGATGATGTCGCCGGTGAAACCACCTCGGGTGGCTGGGGCTACCGGGTGGATAAATCCATCGCCCTTGGCATGATCCGCGCGGATGCCGCCGTGCCGGGCACCAAGGTTGCGGTTGATATCTATGGCGAACGCTACAGCGCGACCATCCAAGAAGATCAGCCGCTGTGGGATCCGCAGAACACACGGATCCGCGCCTGATGCTGACCGCCCCGATGAAGGATCTGATCGCCACGTTCCCTTTGGGTTTTGTGGCGTCAGTGACGTCTGAGGGTGCGCCGGCTGTGTCCCCCAAGGGCACGTTTCTGATGTTGGACGATAAAACGCTGGCCTATGGTGACATCCGCTCACCAGGTACGCGCGCCAATCTTGCGGCCAATCCGGCGGTCGAGGTGAATTTTGTCGATCCGTTCAAGCGCAAGGCCGTGCGTGTGGCGGGCACGGCAACGGTCCACATGAAAGGCAGTAACAGATTTGCGCTGTTGCATCCGCGCTGGCCCGAGGTCTTTGGCCCCCTGTCCGCGCGCATCGGGGCGATTGTTGAAATCAAAATCAGTGCAGCAAGTGAAATCTGGACGCCCCCCTACGATGATGGCATGACAGAGGAGGACATGATCGCGACCTATGTTGCGAAGTTTGGGGCGCTTTATTCATGACAGATATCATCCTTCTTGATGGCGGTATGGGTCAGGAGCTGATCCATCGCGCGGGTGATAACCCGACGCCGCTTTGGTCCACCCAAGTCATGATTGATCACCCCGGCATGGTGGCCGCCGTACATGCCGATTATGCCGCAGCCGGCGCCACGGTGCATACCACCAACACCTACGCCATCCTGCGCGACCGTCTGGAAGGCACCCTGTTTGAAGGACAATTCGCAGCGCTGCATGCGGCTGCGATCAAAGAAGCAACAGGCGTTGGCGTTGTAGCGGGCTCTTTGGGCCCTTTGGGCGCGTCTTATCGCCCCGACCTGATGCCCCCGCATGACACTGCCGTCGCGATCTACAAGGAGGTCGCCAATCAGCTGGCGCCCCATGTTGATCTGCTGATCTGTGAAACGGTCGCCTCGGTCGCCCATGCCCGCGCCATTCTGGACGCCGCCGCCAGCACCGGCAAACCCGTCTGGCTGGCGCTGACCGTACAGGATGACGACGGCACGCGCCTGCGCTCGGGCGAGCCTGTGGCAGAGGTGCTGCCCCATGCCGGTCAGGCTGCTGCATTGCTGGCCAACTGTTCATCCCCCGAGGCGATCTCGGCCGCGATCGCGGAACTTGCCAAGGGTGATTTGCCCTTTGGGGGCTATGCCAATGGGTTCGTCAAGATTACCGATGGGTTTCTGACTGACAAACCAACCGTTGACGCCCTGACCGCACGCCAGGATCTGGACCCTGCGGCCTATGCGGCCTTTGCCATGGACTGGATTGCGCAGGGCGCCACGATTGTTGGCGGCTGCTGTGAGGTCGGGCCAGCCCATATCGCTGAATTGGCCCGACAAATCCGGGCGGCAAACCACACAATTGTCGCGCCATGAGCGATTTGCAGGTCTTTGATATCTTTGTTGCCGAAGGCTTTGTCCTGACAGAGTTTGCTGCTGTCGTGGAGGTCATCCGACTTGCAAACCGCATCAACGGAAGCCCCATCTTCGAGTGGCACATCAGATCGCCGAAAGGCGGAACAATCATGGCGAACCTTGGTGTCTCGGTCGAAACAACGCCGCTGCCCGCGCGGCCAGAGGCAAACTACCTGTTCGTCCTTGGCAATACAGATCCGGCCAACCCTGACCTGTCCATGGGTAACACCATTGCCAACTACACCAGCCGTCAGGCCCGTGTTGTTTTGCTGGCAGAGGCCGCGAGCCGCTATATCGCCGAAACACAAAACGCGCGTGGCAGCCACACAACCCATTGGGAAAACCGTGCGGTCTTGATGGAGCGGCACGGGCTATTTGATACCAAAGCCACCCTGGCGGTTGAAAGCGGCGACATTATCACATGCGCCGGGATGGGGGCGACCTTTGACCTTATCCTGTCGATAGCCAGCGAACATGCTTCTTCCGCGACCATGACAACGGTTACAGACATTCTGCTGCATGAACGTGTCAGACACTATAACACCTTGCAGCCGTTTTCGGGCAAGGAAGTCGCCACAACCGGTGATGCGGCTTTGGATGCGTGCATTGCCTTGATGCAGAGCAACATGGAATTTCCCCTCGCAATCAGCGATATCGCCGCCCGCTCGAACCTGTCGAAACGGTCGATAGAACGGAAGTTCAACCGCATGATGAAAACGACGCCGAACGGGTACTATCGGGGACTGCGTTTGAACAAGGCAAATAATCTGCTTCTGAATACCGAGATGCGGATTAGTGAAATTGGGCTGGCCTGTGGTTTTCCCAGCGGGTTCACCACAATCTATCGCGAAGCATTTGGCATGACACCAAATGCAGCGCGCAAAAAAGGCCGCCCAAAATAGCGATTTTACGTCAAATGTGACGCTTATGGGTTAAGCCAGATCAATGCCTAGTGTCACACTCCCAGTGTCAGCTTTCTAAAGGATTTCCCGTCATGGCCTCTCTTCCTTCCCATGCCCGCGTTGTGATTATTGGCGGCGGTGTGATCGGCTGCTCGGTGGCCTATCATCTTGCCAAACTGGGATGGAAAGATGTGGTGCTGCTGGAACGCAAGCAACTGACGTCGGGCACCACGTGGCACGCCGCAGGCCTGATTGCGCAATTGCGTGCGACGGCGAATATGACAAAGCTCGCGAAGTACTCGCAAGAGCTTTACGGTAATCTTGAGGCCGAGACCGGCGTGGCAACCGGCTTCAAGCGCTGCGGGTCGATGACCGTGGCCCTGACAGATGAACGCAAGGAAGAGATTTTCCGTCAGGCCGGAATGGCCCGCGCCTTTGGTGTGGAAGTTGAGGAAATCTCGCCTGATGAGGTCAAGAAACGTTATGAGCATCTGAATATCGACGGTGTAAAGGCAGGTGTCTATCTGCCGCTCGATGGTCAGGGGGATCCGGCCAATATCGCATTGGCCTTGGCCAAAGGTGCCCGCACGAACGGTGCTGTGGTCGCTGAACGCACCAAGGTTACGGCCATCAACCGTGACGGCCGCCGCGTCAAATCTGTTAACTGGGAGGCCGGTGGCGACCAGGGCACGATGACCTGCGATATGATCGTGAACTGTGCGGGCATGTGGGGCCATGAGGTTGGCCGCATGGCAGGGATCAACGTGCCGCTGCATGCCTGTGAACACTTCTATATCGTGACCGAGGCCATCGCGGGCCTGACCCAGATGCCGGTGCTGCGCGTGCCTGACGAATGCGCCTACTACAAGGAAGACGCAGGCAAGATGCTGCTGGGGGCGTTTGAACCCAATGCAAAGCCATGGGCAATGAAGGGCATCCCCGAAGATTTCGAGTTCGACCAACTGCCCGAGGATTTCGACCATTTTGAGCCGATCCTGGAAGCCGCGGTTGAGCGGATGCCCATGCTGGCCGAAGCCGGTATTCACACCTTCTTTAACGGACCAGAAAGCTTTACGCCTGACGATGCCTATCACCTTGGGCTGGCCCCAGAGATGGATAATGTCTGGGTCGCGGCCGGTTTCAATTCGATTGGTATTCAATCCGCCGGTGGCGCAGGCATGGCCCTGTCGCAATGGATGGATGCGGGCGAAAAGCCGTTTGACCTGGGCGACGTCGATATCAGCCGGATGCAATCGTTTCAGGGCAACAAGACCTATCTGTTTGAACGCTCAAAGGAAACGCTGGGCCTGCTTTATGCCGATCACTTCCCTTTCCGCCAGAAGGCCACCGCGCGTGGTATCCGGCGGACGCCCTTCCACCAGCATTTGCTGGATCAGGGGGCCGTCATGGGCGAAATCGCCGGGTGGGAGCGCGCCAACTGGTTTGCCAATGACGGGCAGACGCCGGAATACGCATACTCTTGGAAGCGCCAGAATTTCTTTGGCAATGTCGCCGCCGAAGTGAATGCGATCCGCACCAATGTGGGCATGTACGACATGTCGTCCTTCGGCAAGATCCGGGTCGAAGGCCCGGACGCGATGGCCTTTCTCAACTACGTGGGTGGCGGCGATTACGACGTGCCGATTGGCAAGATCGTCTATACCCAGTTTCTGAACAACCGCGCCGGGATTGAGGCGGATGTCACTGTCACCCGCATCTCAGAGCTTTGCTATCTGGTGGTTACCCCTGCCGCGACACGGCTTGCCGATCAGGTCTGGATGCAGCGCCACATGGGCGACTTCAATGTTGTCATCACGGATGTGACAGCAGGCGAAGGTGTCTTGGCCGTCATGGGCCCGAACAGCCGCAAACTGCTTGAGGCCGTATCACCCGCTGATTTCGGCAATGATGTGAATCCATTTGGTACGGCACAAGAGGTCGAGATTGGCATGGGCCTCGCCCGCGTCCATCGCGTCACCTATGTGGGTGAGCTGGGTTGGGAGATCTACATGTCTGCCGATATGGCTGGTCATGTGTTCGAGACCCTGCACGAAGCCGGCCAGGACATGGGCCTGAAGCTTTGCGGGATGCATATGATGGATGCCGCGCGCATGGAAAAAGGGTTCCGCCACTTTGGACATGATATTACGTCCGAGGATCACGTGCTGGAGGCGGGTTTGGGCTTTGCCGTCAAGACCGACAAGCCAGCGTTCATGGGCCGGGACGCGGTGCTGCGCAAACGCGAAGAGGGGCTGAAACGGCGGCTGGTGCAGTTCAAACTGACCGACCCAGAGCCGCTGCTTTATCACAACGAACCCATTGTGCGCGACGGACAGACCGTCGGGTATCTGTCATCGGGCGGCTATGGCCACACCCTTGGGGCGGCCATCGGCATGGGCTACGTGCCGTGCGAGGGCGAAAGCGTGGCAGAGATGCTGGCCAGTGGTTATGAAATCGACGTCATGGGCACGCGGGTGAAAGCAGAAGCGCAGACGAAACCGTTTTATGATCCGACGGGTGGGCGGGTGAAAGTCTGATTTTTCGGCGCATTGGGTAGCGCGGTTTCGCCCCCAGCTTGCCCCGCTTTGACAAAAAGCATGTTCCGGGTCGGTCTGGCGCCTTTGGTATGCGATGCCATGCGCAGAACAAGGAAACCCTCATGCCCAAATTCTTTGGAATGCCCCGCTTGCAAGCCGATCAATTCCGCGCTGGCGGACCTGATGCCTATGGCAACACCCCGGAACGTCAGATCAGCGATGGGACCGCCCCCTGCCGTTGTTGCCTGAAGCTGATCCCTGAAGGCGCGCCGATGCTGGTCCTGGCGTATCGCCCCTTTGCAGCACTTCATGCCTATGCCGAAACCGGCCCGGTATTCATCTGCGCAGAGACCTGCAAACCAAATGGGACCGCCCTGCCCGCGGTTGTCGTGTCACCAGAGTATCTGCTCAAGGCATATACAGCAGACGAGCGCATCCTATATGGAACCGGCAAAATCACGCCGCGCGACGCGGTAGAAGACAATGCGGAGACGTTGCTTGCCCGCACCGAGGTTGCATTTGTTGATGTACGATCGGCCAAGAACAATTGCTGGCAGGCAAGGATCACACGAGACTGAGCAGCTTATCAGGTGCGCTTGACGCCCACCTGATTTGATCTTGTTACTCATCCACCATCGCCGTTGGTCCCAGCGCGTTCAGCCCTTTGAGAATATCAATCGCATAAGCCAGTTGATAGTCATCCTCGCGCAGCGCTGCTGCCGCCTCGGCCCGCGCGCGGTCTTCTTCGATCTGCTGGATTTCATCCTCGGTCAGGCTGTCGTTTTCAAGCGATCCGCGCAGCCCCGCCTCTGAACGCTGGTTCCGCTCTTCGGCTTCTTCCTCTTCGTTCAGGCGCGGCAAAGGCTGTTCCACGATGATGTCAGGCGAGATACCCAGCGACTGGATCGACCGGCCGGACGGCGTATAGTAGCGCGCTGTCGTCAGACGCATCGCGCCGCTGCCCTGCAATGGCACAACCGTTTGGACAGAGCCTTTGCCAAAGGAATTCGTGCCCACAACGATGGCACGGCGGTGATCTTGCAAGGCCCCCGCAACAATTTCAGAGGCCGAGGCCGAGCCGCCGTTGATCAGCACAACGATAGGCTTGCCCATGGCCAGATCACCCGGCGTTGCGTTGAAACGATCCCCGTCAGAGGCTTCGCGCCCACGGGTCGAGACGATCTCGCCCGCATCAAGGAAGGCATCTGATACAAAGACCGCCTGACTAAGCAGACCGCCGGGGTTGTTGCGCAAATCCAGCACGATGCCGTCGATGTTGTCGATGCCCCCGGCGTCTGCGATCTGCTGTTCCATTCCGTCACGCAGGTTGGGGAAGGTCTGTTCATTGAATGTCGTTACACGCAGCACAACTGCATTGCCTTCGGTCCGGGTACGTACCGCAGTCAGTTTGATCGTGTCGCGGATGATCGAAACGTCAAACGGCTCTACCTCACCTTCGCGGACGATGGTGATGATGATCTCGGACCCGACAGGCCCGCGCATCATCTCGACCGCTTCATTCAGGGTCAGGCCCAGCACACTTTCGCCATCAACGGCCGTGATGAAATCACCCGCCAGAACGCCCGCCGCGTCTGCCGGTGTCCCATCCATGGGCGAGACGACCTTGACCCAGCCTTCTTCCTGCGTGACCTCGATCCCCAAGCCGCCAAATTCACCGGATGTGCTGACGCGCATCTTGGCCGCAGCATCGGGGGACAAATAGCTGGAATGCGGATCAAGCGATGTGAGCATCCCATTGATCGCCGCTTCGATCAGGGCCGCGTCGTCAACCTCTTCCACATAGCTGCTGCGGATCCGTTCAAAGATATCACCAAAAAGATCAAGCTGCTCGTAAACACTGGTGTCGGAGTTTGCTTCTTGCGCCAGCAGCGGCCCTGCAATTTGGGTTGTCGCCACCAGCCCAAGTGCAGCACCGCCGAAAGCGGCCAATATCGTCTTCTTCATCATCTATCCTATCCTACTCCAACGCGAACCACGCACCGGGGTTTACCGGAGTTTGCCCTTCCCGCACTTCGAGATAAAGGGCCTGCGCGTCCTGACCACTGACAACATCCAGATTTTCGGTCAAAATCCCGTCATCATAACCTTCCGCCGCACCCAAAAGACCAATCGGCGCGCCTGTTGGCAAAACCTGACCTGGCTGGCCAAAGACCTCGGCAAAGCCTGCCATGACAAACAAAACGTCTGCCGCGGGTTCGATAATCACCACATTGCCGTAGTCCAGCAACGGGCCCTGAAACAGGATCGTCGCAGACACCGGGGTCGTGACCAGGGCGCGCGGCGCGGCGGCAATCCGCACACCGGGCCGTCCGCTGCCATCATCAGGGAGCACGATGCCCTCGACAGGCAGCGCAAGGTTGCCTTGCGCGGTGAGGTCAGCCGTTGCATCGGGGCGCGCTGCCGCCAGTTCAGTGGCGAATGCGCCGAGCGTTTCCGCGCTTGCCACCAGAAGGGCGGTTTGCACCGGATCATCCTCGAACCTTGCGGGCAGATCGGTGCGTTCTGATACGGCTTGCCCCAAGGCGGTGCGCGCGGCTTGCGCGCCCTGCAAACCATCAATGAGCGTTTGTGCCGCCGCATCCTGTGCTGCCCGCAACCTGCGCGCCTCATCCAGAAGCGCCCGCAGGTCGCTGACTTCGGCCTCTATCGCGGGGGCCACATCGGCCACGAGCATCCCTGACCGCGCGGTGCTGAGCGGGCCCATGGGATGCGCCTGCTGTACCGGTTGTGGTGTTCTGCTGATTGCTGACAGGACGCCAAGCAGCTGCGCCAGCTCCGCGCGGCGCTCTGACAGATCTTCAGCCAATTCCGCCTCGCGCAGCGCAATGTCACGCTGCCCGGCGCGCATGGCCGACAGCCCCGCTTCGTAGGCTTGCACGGTTTGGGTCAATGCCGTGATCCGGTCACTTGCCCCCTCTGCCGCACTCAGCTGCGCGCCAGCAGCAGCAAGTGCTGCGGCGGCGTCCTGGGCTGTTTGCTGTCCAAATGCAGGGCAGGCCAGACAAAGCAAAAGGGCGGTTGCGCGGATCATGTCACAATCAAGCTCCGCCCAGTCATTTCAGCTGGCAGATCAAGGCCCATGAGGTCGAGTATGGTTGGGGCAAGGTCGGCCAAACGGCCGTCGCGCAGCGCGGCACCTTTTGGTCCACCGACCAAGGCGACCGGCACCGGGTTGAGCGTATGCGCGGTATGCGGACCACCTGTTTCAGGATCAATCATGGTTTCGCAATTCCCGTGATCCGCAGTGACGATCATCGCACCGCCCGCCTTTTCCAGCGCGGCCAATACCTGACCCAGCCCACTGTCCACCGCCTCGCAGGCCTTGATGGCCGCCCCCAGATCGCCAGTGTGCCCCACCATATCAGGGTTCGCGTAGTTGGTCACAATCAGGTCATAGCGGTCTTCGATGGCTTTGACGAATGCGTCTGTCACCTCGCCCGCGGACATCTCTGGCTGCAAATCATAAGTCGCCACATTGGGCGATTTGGGCATGTGGCGATCTTCGCCCTTTTCCGGCGTCTCGATGCCGCCGTTAAGGAAGAAAGTCACATGGGGGTATTTTTCGGTTTCGGCCAGCCGGAACTGGCGCAGATCGTGTTTGGCGACCCAAGCGCCCAGCGTGTTCTGGATGTCGCGTTTCGGGAAAACAATGTCGAACCAATCATCATGTTTGTCAGAGTAGCTGACCATGCCCAGCAAAGCTGCAAGGTCAGGCCGTTCGCGCGTGAAACCTTCAAATGCAGGATCAGCAATAGCCGCGAGAATTTCGCGGGCGCGATCCGAGCGGAAGTTAAGGCAGAAAAGCCCATCGCCAGCGGCAAGGCCCTGATAGTCGCCAATCACTGTTGCAGGGATGAATTCATCGGTTTTGTCTGCGTCATAAGCCGCCTTGATCGCCGCTGCCGGATCATCCGCGCTGTTACCTTGCCCGTTGATCATCGCCTCATAGGCGGTCTGCACCCGGTCCCACCGGTTATCGCGGTCCATGGCAAAGTAGCGGCCAATGACCGTAACGATCTTGGCATTCTCGGGCAGCGCACCTTGCAACTGGCTCATAAATGCCTGCGCGGAGCGCGGCGCAACATCGCGCCCATCGGTGATGGCATGAATGGCAACTGGTACACCCGCGCCCGTTATCGCTGTGGCGGCTGCAACGATGTGATCAATATGCCCATGCACCCCGCCATCAGACACCACACCCATCAGATGCGCGGTGCCGCCGCTGTCTTTCATCTTGGCGATAAATGTGGTCAGCGCCTCGGCCTCGAAGAACGAACCATCCGCGATGGCCAGCTCAATCTGGCCCAAATCCATCGCCACAACCCGGCCCGCACCAATATTGGTATGGCCCACCTCAGAGTTGCCCATCTGCCCTGATGGCAGTCCGGCGTCATTGCCGTGCGTTAACAATTGGGCATGTGGGCCTTGCATGATCGCATCGAAATTGGGCGTGTTGGCCTGCTTGGGTGCGTTGCCTTCAACCTGATCCCGCAGGCCCCAGCCATCCAGAATGCAAAGAACAACGGGTTTGGGTGCAGGCATTGCGACGCTCCATCAAGGTTTAGCGGTGGTTTAGCCTATCCTTGCGCGGGTCGAAATAGCTAAGCCCGATGATAGGGGCCACCGGCAAGAATCGAGGCAGCACGGTAGAGTTGTTCGGCCAGCATCACGCGGACCAGCATATGCGGCCAGACCATTTTGCCAAAACTTAATGAGGCATCTGCCTTGGCCCGCAAGGCAGGATCAATGCCATCCGCCCCACCGATCACAAAGGCCACATCCTGCCGCCCCTGATCGCGCCATGTGCCCAGCAATCGGGCAAATTCGGGCGAGGTCATCACCTTGCCCCGTTCGTCCATCGTGCAGATCAAGGCGCCATCTGGCACGGCGCGTTCCAACAGCGCGGCTTCGGCACCCATGCCGCCACCTTTTTTGTCTTCAACTTCAATCAGTTGCGCAGGACCAAGGGCCAGCGCCCGCCCGCTCCGGTCAAACCGGGTGAGGTAGTCATCATAAAGGTCACGCTCGGGCCCTTTGCGCAAACGGCCCACAGCGCAAATCTGGACGCGCATCAGACGGCAGTCGCCGCCCCGGGCTGCCACATCTTTTCAAGCTGATAAAACTCGCGCACTTCAGGACGGAAGATATGCACGATGATATCGCCTGTGTCGATCAGCACCCAATCGCCTGTGTCCTTGCCTTCGGTCTTGGAGATGATCCCGAATTCCTGCTTGACGCGATCGGCCAGTTTTTCGGCCATTGCGGTGACCTGACGGGTCGAGCGGCCAGAGGCGATGACCATGTAGTCACCAATCTCGGACTTACCACGCAGGTCGATCTGCACGATATCTTCGCCTTTGTCGTCATTGAGGGATTTGAGAACAGCCGCCAAAAGGCTTGCGCTGGTCGCAGTTTGCGGAGCATTCATCGCGGCCGCTCCGGCATTGGCTGATGTGTCAGCCGATGTAGAAAGAGACAGTTCATTGTCCTCCTAAATATGCGTCGTCAGGGCCCCGACGCCGGGCATACCCAAAAAGTAGCAACGCCCGGCATGTTTTTCAACATGCTTAGGGGCAGAGGCCCATCTCACTGATTTGATCGGCACTTGCAACCGCAGAAAGCGGGCCGTTGCGCACAAGCGGCAAGAATGCACCGCCCTCTTCCAGTCGCAGGCCCACGCTGACCCGCCCATCGGCTGCCGGGGCCGGATCGGTCTTGCAAAAGGCCACGGTCAGACCCAGCGATCCATCGGTCGCGTCCCTGTTCTGAACCTGCCAAAGCCGGGTTGTCGCCTGAAGCGCGCGCAAACCCGCCAGGTCATCCGGCGCAATGCGAAAGACGGACCCATCACGTTCAAGGGTATAGCTGCCAGAGCGCGTCTGTCCCGTGTCGGCCCGCGCCACAGAATACAACAGGCGCGCTGTGCCCGGCTGCACATCAATCCCGGCAGGCAAGGTCAGATCAACCGCAAATCCTGCCGGATCAGCGGTGCTGGGTGACAGCCCGTTCAGTCGCATGACCGTGGATGGCACAATGCTGGTACAGGCTGACAGGGTGATGATGGCCAGAAATGCAAACCGCATAAGAATCTCCTTTGACAAGATGTACTTATTGTTTTACGATAAATTTTAGAACTAGAAAGGTATAAAATGTCTCAACTGAATCGCGTCTCGAAATGGGCTGCCGTTTTGCGCGGCATCACGATTGCCGCCATGGTTGTACTGCCCATCACGATCATTGGTGGATTGTTCAACACACCGTTGGTGCCACAGGCCTTGAACGGCGCATTGGAAGGGGTTGCAGTGTCGCCAGACGCCACGCGCGGGCAGTTGATTGCTGTGGTCGCACTGAACCTGATCAGCCCGCTGATCCTGCTGTTGACGCTGAACGAGATGCGCAAGCTGTTTGGCGCTTATATCGCAGGGCAGGTTCTGACCGAAAGCAGCGCCCGCCTGATCCAACGGATCGGTCAGGGGTTTCTGGCCTTGGCCATTGTCCCTTTCATCCTGCGCCCGATCCAGTCCGTTCTGCTGACCCTTGCCAACCCGCCGGGCGAACGCAGCCTTGCCGTTGGATTGGACAGCGACATGATCTTTTTCGCCCTGTCCGGCGGGCTGATCATGGTGATCGGCTGGGCGATGCGCGAAGCCTCTGATGTGGCGTCGGAAAACCGGTCGTTCGTATGAAGGATATGGAAATCATCGTGCGCCTTGATGTGATGCTGGCCATGCGCAAAATGAAATCGCGTGATCTCGCGCAGGCCGTGGGCATCACAGAGCAGAACATCAGCTTGCTGAAATCAGGCAAGGTGAAGGGGATCAGGTTTGAAACGCTGGCCCGGATTTGTGCCGTGCTGGAGTGTCAGCCGGGGGATTTGTTAGAGGCCGCAACACCGGCCGACGACGAAGATTTTACTGCCGCGGGTCGATAAAGGCTTTGCCATCCGGCAGCGCCAACACCTTGGGCAGGTCCGCCATCGCCGTTGACAGTGGCACGATCCCCGCAACATCTGTTTTCCAGGCACCTGACACAAACCGTTCCTGAATTTCCATGAACGCCTGCGGTATCCGCCCCGGATCAACCTGTTTCATCCAGCGGGTCAGCCAGAACCCTTCGATCTGCTTTCCACGAAAGATCATCTGGCCAAGTTCCTTGAGCGCGGGCGTCTCTATAGACAGTTTGCCATAGTTCACCCAGCGCGCATGGCTGGGCATGGCAAAGAACAGATCGGCGGTGAACTGGTCACCGACCGCGTCCAACAAAATGCGGGGTTTGAGAGTTTTGAAGATGGTTTGCGCGACACCCAGCGGATCGACCTCGCCGGTCACAATAACCTCTGCCGCGCCCAGCTCTTTCAACTGTACTGCCTGTTCTGATCGCCGCACGACCGCAACCGGTTTTATCCCATGGTCCCGGCCCAGGGCGATCAGCAGCTTGCCCAGTTGCGAGCCTGCGGCGTTGAGCACAAAGCTGTCCGCGCCGCTTTCTTTCACCAAGTCGAACATCGCAATCGCGGTCAGCGGATTGACCAATTGCCCGGCAGCATCCACCTCGGCCAGATCAGGGCGGCATGGCACCAGCCCGCTGGCGTCTGTCAGCGCATATTCCGCCCAAGCGCCCGAGGCGGTCGCGAAGAAGCTGACGCGCTGCCCGACAAATGCTGTGTCACCGGCCACCACCTGACCGACGCCTTCGAAGCCTGCGGGTGTGCCTTTGATGCGGGGCTGGCCGTATTCGCCCTTGATAAAGTGGATGTCGGAAGGGTTCACCGCCGCAAGGTCCACCTTGATCAGTGCCTGCCCCTCGCCCGGTGCGGGCACCGCAACCAATTCATGCGCAAGAAACGGCGCAAGATCGGTGATATTGGGGCCCGTCTGAGTCCCGGAATATCCATCATGCAGTTGCACCAAGGCCTTCATTTCGGCGGGGGTATTCATAGGTCAAATGTCGCAAAAACCGGCGCATGGTCGCTTGGCTTGTCCCAGCCGCGGGCATCGCGCATCACCCGGCTTGAATGTGCGGCGTGTTTGATATCAGGCGTGGCCCAGATGTGATCCAACCGGCGGCCCTTGTCGGCCGCATCCCAATCCTTGGCGCGATAGGACCACCAGCTATAAAGTTTGCCTTCGGTGATGTCGTTGCGCGTCACGTCGGACCAGCCGCCTGCGTCCATCACATCGGCGAAATGTTCGACTTCAATCGGCGTGTGGCTGACGACCTTGAGCAGCTTCTTGTGGTCCCATACATCATCCTCGCGCGGGGCAATGTTCAGATCGCCCACAAGGATCGACTTTGCGGGTTTGGCCGCGTGGTAAGCGTCGCGCATGTCGGTCAGATAATCGAGCTTTTGGCCGAATTTCTCGTTCACGTCGCGGTCAGCCACGTCACCCCCGGCGGGCACATAGTGGTTGTGGATCGTCACGCCGTTTTCGAGCCTTCCCGCGATGTGGCGGGCATGACCAAGCTGGGCGTAGTCCTCTGCCCCCGCCTCAACCATGGGCAGCTTGGAAAAGATCGCCACGCCGTTGTAACCCTTTTGGCCGCGCGCAACCATATGGGTGTAGCCGAGCGACTGGAACTGTTCCAAAGGGATCTTGTCGACGGGGCTTTTGCATTCTTGCAGACACAGCACGTCGGGGGCTTCTTCCTGCATCAGCCGCGCCACGATATCTTCGCGCAGGCGGACAGAGTTGATGTTCCAGGTGGCAAGGGTAAAGGACATGGGCAGGCTCTCCGGGCTGAGGTGCAGGTGTTATGTGTGCCGCTTGCGGAGCGAATGTTCAACCGTCAGCGCAAGAAACCCGAATAATGCAGCAGGCCCCAGGGCATCAGCGCGGTTTCGAGCTTTTGCCAAAGGCGCTGACCTTCCTTTGGTGTCTGGTCTGCTGCCGCGATGATATCTGCAACCGTGGTTTTCCCATCAATCGCTGCAATCAGCCTTGCGGCGTTGGGTGGGATCGTCACGGTGATCTCTTCCGCGCCGACCCGCAGTTTTGGCAGGCCTTTGGCGGCAACGGCCTGCGCCATCTTCCCGGCATCGGCGCCGTTCAGATGTGGGATGCGCGCCATGATATCCAGGTCTTGCAGTGGGCTGTCACTGGATCGGCGGGCATAGCCGACATGCGTTTTGATCGTGCCCCGCAACTGCTCTGCGGTGGCCATCCGTGTCACCGGATCCACATCTGGGGGCACATCTGCAAACTGTCCCAGATCATAAAGGCCCGATTGCGCAAAGCCTGCCAGCGCCCACCCCGTCTCGGTCAGCGCATCCAACCATTCACGCACCGCAAATGCCCGGTCCTGCGTATGCACCAGCAGGTCGAAAAAGCCTGCGTCGGATTGCTTGTGGTCACCCAAGTTGGGGTTCCGGTTCAGCGGATGCGCAGCAGGCAGTTTCGCAAAAGCGGCCTTTGCATGTTTCAACCGCGATTTGGGGGGCAGATGCCCGTAAAGCCGGTTGAAGGCCGCCTGCAACGGATAGACCCCGGACCGACCGTAAGGTGCATAGACCATGAAACCCATCCCGCCGCCGGGGGCGAGTGCGCTGTGCAAGGCGCGCAACCCCTCTTCTGGATCAGGCAGGTGATGCAGGACACCGCAGCAATCAATGTAATCAAAATGCCCGAAGGTCGCCGCATCCAGAAGCGAGCCGGTTTCAAACCGCACATTGGGCAAACCGCGGGCTGCGATCCGTGCTTCGGCGATGTTGCGCGATGCGGTGGACAGATCAACATAGGTGATCTGGTAGGGTTTGCCCGCCCCATGCAATAGCTGCGCCAGTTGTACCAACCCGTCGCCGGTGCCACCCCCGGCAACCAGCACCCGCAAGGTTTGCGACCAGTCGCGCTGCCCGCCCCACAGGCAATGATCCATCTCTACGGGCAATGAAGGGGAGCCTTTGATCAGTCGTTTGGCCTCATCCTTCGGGTCGCGGGCGGGGTATGGGAAGGCTTCGTATTGCTCGCGCACGTCGCTCATGGGTTATGCCAGCACCGCAGAGGGCCGGATCTGGCCCGTCACCGTCCCACGCCAGTTCTTGACCGCGGGTTGCATCCGGGCAATGGCCGCAGGGTGGGCCGCATCCAGCACGCCAAGTTTGACAAGGATCGCCGAAATTGCGGCCTCGCTGGCGCGGGTGGCCCCGTCCCGGATCTTGAGTGCGACGCCAAGGCGCTTTTCGGGGATGATGGCGATAAACACGCCTTCTGCCCCGGTTTTGATCGTAACCTTATGGTCCATTGCCCGCATCAGTTCCGTACATGCGCGGGTTTCGCCAGCCACCAACTGAGGGAAAGTGGCCATGGCATGGGCCAGCTTGGCCGCCGCCTGACTGCGCCTGTCGGATCGGTCACCAGCGCTGGCAAAAAAGGCCATCGCACGCGCCAGCCCATGCAGGGTGCAGGCATGGTTCGGGGCAGAGCAGCCGTCGATTCCAAACATCGGGCTGGTTTCCCCGGTCACTTCTTCGAAGGCGGCTTTGCAGGCCTGTTGCACCGGATGGTCGATCAACTCGTAATCCGGCCCGGCGCCAAGGTGTTTGGTCAGCGTCAGAAAGCCTGCATGTTTGCCAGAGCAGTTGTTGTGCATCTGGCAGGGCTGGGCATCGGCGCGGATCAGCCCTTCGCGGGCGGTTTTGTCATCGGGCATCTGCGGTCCGCACCGAAAGGCATCATCGGTCAGCCCAAGGTCGGCCAGCCATGCCTGCACCCGGTCAGTGTGAATGGCGGCACCTTGATGCGATGCGCAAGCCAGTGCCAGTTGTTCATTCGTCAGATGCGCACCTGCCCCACTTTCCAAAAGCGGCAGCGCCTGCACCATTTTGCAGGATGATCTTGGGTAAATGATTTTGGCCGGATCGCCCCAGGCCTGCACGATCTGTCCGGTATCGTCGCACACAACTGCGTGACCTTGGTGGACGCATTCAAGCAGATCACCGCGCCACACTTCGACCATATCAACCGGATTTGCCATTTTTTTGCCTTCTGAGTTGTGTATAGGGACCGCTGATAGCCGATGGCTTTGGGGCTTTCCCCCGCTGGCGGTTTCTTGCTAGGCTTGAAGCTATCGAGTTGAACACACTCTCGCCAGTCGAAAAGGTGCCGTCAGATGCGCCGCGACTGACAAGAGGCATCCAGAGGCAAGGACAGCGTTGGAGGCTGTAAAGATGATTTTGAATTTTTCACGGACATTGGGCGTGGTTGCTGCAATTTTTGCGGCTGGGAATGCGTTTGCGCAGGAAGAAAGCGAAAACCGTGTTGCAGCGAATACCGATTGGAGCGTTTTTGTTGAAAGCGACCCAACCGAATGCTGGGCCGTCTCAGCCCCCAAGGAAACGCTGAACACCCGTGACGGCACCGCCGTTGACGTGCGTCGGGGCGACATCCGCCTGATTGTCTTCTATCGCCCCTCTGAAAATGTGAACGGTCAGGTGATGTTCACCGGTGGCTATCCCTTTGCTGACGAATCGACTGTCAGCGTGGCCGTGGGTGACACCACCTTCCAGATGTTCACCCAAGGTGAAACGGCTTGGCCAGCAACCCCAGAGGACGACGCGAAATTCGTGGCTGCCATGAAGCGTGGCGCCAATGCGGTGCTGACCGCCCGCTCTGGCCGTGGCACACAAACTCAGGACACGTTCAGCCTGTTGGGCTTTACCGCTGCTGTGGACGAAGCGGCCAATCGCTGCGCGCAATAAACGCATTCCTGTTGCATTGATGCGGGCGGCTTTCTTGTGAAGGCCGCCTTCTTTGCTTATATGCCGGGGCAATTCCTGATTGAGAGAGCCCCATGGACGCCAAGGCCCCCATCACCCAAGACGTGCTGACCATTCCGCGCAAAGCGCCGGAGGGGCCGCAGAACCTTATTGGTCTGTCCCGTGAGCAGATGCGGGAAGTCCTGATCGTCGCTGGCACGGCCGAAAAGCAGGCCAAGATGCGCGCGGGCCAGATCTGGCAGTGGATTTATCACTGGGGCACACGCGACTTTGACCAGATGACCAACCTGTCCAAAGACTATCGCGCGATGCTGGCAGAAACCTTTGTCATTGAACTGCCCGAGGTTGTGACCCGCCAGATATCGGACGACGGCACGCGAAAATATCTGGTCCGCATCGCGGGCGGGCATGAGGTTGAGGTTGTGTATATACCCGAAACCGATCGCGGCACGCTGTGTATTTCATCGCAGGTCGGATGCACCCTGACCTGTTCCTTCTGTCACACCGGCACGCAGAAACTGGTGCGCAATCTGACCGCCGCCGAAATTGTCGGTCAGATCATGGTCGCCCGCGACGATCTGGGCGAATGGCCCGTGCCCGGTGCGCCCAGGGATGAAACCCGCTTGCTCTCCAACATCGTGCTGATGGGCATGGGCGAGCCGCTTTACAATTTCGAAAACGTCCGCGACGCGATGAAGATCGCAATGGACCCCGAAGGGATTTCCCTGTCGCGTCGGCGCATCACCCTGTCGACCTCTGGCGTGGTGCCAGAGATCGCGCGCACAGCCGAAGAGATTGGTTGCCAGTTGGCGATTTCCTTCCATGCGACCACAGATGAGGTCCGCGACCGGCTGGTGCCGATCAACAAACGCTGGCCCCTTGCCGATCTGCTGGATGCGCTGCGCGCATATCCGAAAGTGTCGAACTCTGAACGTATCACCTTTGAATATGTGATGCTGGATGGTGTGAACGACAGCGACGCGGACGCGCACCGCCTGATCAAACTGATTGATGGCATCCCGGCCAAGATCAACCTGATCCCTTTCAATGAATGGCCCGGCGCGCCTTACAAGCGGTCGTCAAACAACCGTATCCGTGCCTTTGCCGATATCATCTATAGGGCAGGCTATGCCTCGCCTATCCGCAAACCACGGGGTGAGGATATCATGGCGGCCTGTGGCCAATTGAAATCAGCGACCGAACGGGCGCGGAAATCAAAGGCGCAGATCGCACAAGAGGCCGGGCTTTAACCAAACGTGTTCAATACCAAGCACTTACACCAGAAGCGCGCGCGCCTCGTCAGGTGACAAGGCGGCAGGCCGTTCGCATGTCGTGCTGAGTTCAACAAACCGGCGCGCCTCGCCGGACCGCAAAATCCCCGTCATGACATCCACCGCATGTACGGCCAGATCAATGTTGCAGCGATGCGCCCGCCCCGCGTCAATCGCTGCGGCCATATCAGCCAAACCAGCACAACGATAGTTGGCCCGTTCGCCCTGATTAGGCACACCAAATGGGTGATCCCACGCGGGCAAACCCGTGATTTCCTGATCCGGTCCGCCAATTTCAACCACGCCGCCAAAGAAGTTCGGGTCAGGCACAAACAGTGATCCGGTCTCGCCATAAAGCTCCATATTGGTATGGCGATGCGCCCAGACGTCCCAGCTGGCCCCCAGCGTGACCGTCGCCCCGTTGGCAAATTCCAGCAGCGCGTGGATATTGGTGGGCGTGTTCACAGGAACGGCCTCTCCCTCGCGGTCACCATTGCCGATGATCCGCTCGCTGAATGTCGCTGTCGCAAGGGCCACAACGGCTTTCACCGGCCCCAAAAGCTGAATCAGATTGGTTACGTAATAGGGGCCGATATCCAAAACCGGGCCTGCGCCCGGCTGATAGAAGAAATCGGGATTGGGGTGCCAGGCCTCCATGCCGTGCCCCATCACGTGGCAGGTTCCGCCGATGATTTTGCCCACGTCACCTGCGTCAATCGCCGCGCGGGCCTGCTGATGCGCGCCGCCCAGAAACGTATCGGGGGCGGAGCCAACCAAAAGGCCTTTGGAGGCCGCGAGTTCACGCAGCGTCTCACCCTCTTGCAACGTCAGCACAAGCGGCTTTTCAGAATAGGCGTGTTTGCCTGCTTCCAGAATACGCTTGGTCACTGCAAAATGAACCTCGGGGATCGTCAGATTGACGACCACATCTACATCAGGCGCCTTCAGCAGTTCCTCAACCGTGTCGGCGCGCACGTCGTATTCTTCTGCCCGTGCCCGTGCCGCATCCATGTTGATATCAGCCACCGCCACAAGCCTGAGTGATCGAAAAAGCGGGGCAAGCCCCAGATAAGAGGTTGAGATATTCCCGCATCCGATGATGCCAACGCCAAGCTGTGTCATAGCGGCTTCCTTAGAGTGACTGGATGGCAGCTAGGCTGCGCACCGCAAAGCGTTTGTCGTCCTTTGGGTTGTCGTGCTCGGCCACGTAATGGTCGATGCCGGCAGCCTGTAGCGCTGTGTGAATGGCGGCCCAATCCATAATGCCATGGCCCACATCGGCCCAGCCGTCCTCATCGGTGCATGCACCGTCCGGTGCGATGTCCTTGATGTGAACCGCTGCAATCTTGCCTGCATATTTGTTGATCCACGTCACCGGGTCATGGCCCGCCGCGCGCACCCATCCCAGATCAAGCTCCAGCATCATGTCGTCTGCCGCATCCGCGATCAGGTCCAGCGGGATGTCACCCTCCGGCGTCGCATCCAGCTCAAAATCATGATTGTGCCAACCAAACTGCACACCGGCCGCGCGCAAGGGTGCGCCTGCACGATGCAAGCGCGCCGCAAAGTCCTGCCATCGGGCCGTATCTGTCGGGCGATCATCAGGGCCGACAAAGGGGGCAAAGACCTTTGCGATCCCAAGTGATTTGACGATTTCAAGCACGCCCTTTGGATCATTTTCGATCATGTCGAACCCGATATGGGCGCTTGTCATCCGCAGCCCATTGGCATCCAGCATCGCCTTGAGATCGCCCATGTCGGTAAAGAGTGCGCCATAGCCTTCAACCTCGCGATAGCCTGCCTCGGCCAGCATGTTGAGCGTTTCGCTCAGGGGCGGATGATTGCGCGAACAATAGAGTTGGTAAGAAATCCGGGGCATGTTGCGGTTCTCCTGACTAGGCGTAGGTCGCGCTGTGCAGATCGCGCAGCGTAAACTTGGGTGTGTGGGTTGGGTCGGTTGGTGTGAAGGTGATCGTGACCGGATCGTCGGGCAGAAGGGTCAGGGCGTTTTGGTCAAAACGGCCCGGCACATCTGCTTCGACGGCGACAAAAAGGGCAAGGTTTGACGCGGTGATCGTGATCGTATTGCCGGCAATTTCGGCGTCTAAGTCCGGCGCTTGCAGATCATAATCTTTGTAGGGAAGCGGCGCGAATGTGTCTGATCCGGTGGCACCTGCGGCCGTGATCCAGCTAAAGTGAAGCATCTCATCTGGTGCCAAGGATGTGGCTGGCGTAGTGAAAATATCCAGGGCATCGCTTTGCAGGGTCTTGGTCACAACGCCCAGATCACGCAACGCGCCATCCATGGTCACGGCATGAATCTTTACGGTGACCTCAACATCCGAAGGACCATCGTTCACTGCGCGCAATTCAATCTGATCTGCTTGCGGCACAGCAGTGACGAGTACCGGCGCATAAAACGCCCGCGCCATATGGTGCAACAGTTTCCAATCACCGCCGTGGTCAAGGGACGCCCATGAACACACGGGCCATGTATCATTAAGTTGCCAGATCAGCGTGCCCATGCAGCGCGGCTTGAGGCTGCGCCAATGGGTGACGGCGGTTTTGATCGCCAAGCCCTGTTGGACCTGGGACAGGTAAACAAAGTCGTCAAAGTGTTTTGGCCAGCGAAAATAGCGAAACATGGTTTCAGCGATGCGGGCGTTTCCGCCTGCGTTTTTCTGGTGCGATTCCAGCACGGGGGCGGCGATGTTCTGGTCTTCGGGGGCCGCAAAACGGCGGATGGCATTCATGGACGGATAGCTTTGAAAGCCAAATTCAGAACAGAAACGCGGGGCCACGTCACGGTAGTGGTCAAAGTCGCGGCCTTCGTGCCAGACCGACCAGAAATGCATGTCGCCTGATCCGTCATCGTGGAAGGTGTCTCCGAAATTCAATGGCCCCGGCGAGGGTGAGGATGGCCACCAATTTGCGCGGGGATCGGCCTCCTTCAGCGCGGCTTCAAGCGTGCGGTTCAGCCGGTCATAGTTCACCAGATAACGGTCACGATCCGCGCGCGTTTCCTCAAACCACGTCAGCGCGCCGATCAATTCGTTGTCACCGCACCAAAGCGCCAGTGACGCATGGTGCTGTAATCTGCGCACGTTTTCAATGGCTTCCGCGCGCACGTTTTCCAGATAGGCATCATCGGACGGGTAGATATTGCAGGCAAACATGAAATCCTGCCAGACCATCAGGCCCAGTTCATCACAGATGTCATAGAACCAATCCGCCTCGTACCGGCCCCCGCCCCAGATGCGGATCATGTTCATGTTGGCGTCAACGGCGGACTGCAAAAGATCGCGGGTTCTCGCGGGAGTGATTTGCCCCGCCAGCGCATCCGCAGGTATCCAGTTTGCCCCTTTGGCAAAGATGTCGCGCCCGTTGACGCGGAAGTTGAAACCAAGGCCAGCGTCGTCTTTTTCGGTGATCAGCGCCATCTGACGCAGGCCGATTTTGCGGGTCTCGGTCACCTCGCCAGCAGTCACTGTCAGATCGTAAAGCGGCTGATCACCCTGCCCGGCGGGCCACCACAACTTGGGGCTTTTGATGCGTACAGACGCCGTACATACACCGTACATACACTGTACATACACTGTATGGCCGTCCACCGTGACAGCGACCTGCCCGTCATGGTTCGCAACGCCCATGTTGATGGTCAGATCGACACCGTCTTTGTCGTGGGTTTGATCGACAGTGATATGGTCAATACGGGTTGCCGCAGAGGGTTCTATCCGCATATCGCCGTAGATGCCGAAAGGTGCGAGCGCGATGTTCCAGTCCCAGCCGTAGTCACACTGCGGTTTGCGCAGAAGGTTCACGTTGGGGATGGGGTTATTGCCCTCTTGATAGGGCAGATAGAAGGGCTGCGCGTCTTGAAGTTTGGCGGCGTGCGCAATGGAGTTCTTGAAGGTGACAGTAATGGTGTTTTCGCCCACCTGAGCGGCCTGCCCAAGGTTTACGCGAAAGGTGCGGAAGGCGTTGTCGCAATTCAGTACAACCGCGCCATTCACCACAACCTCGGCAATCGTATCCACGCCGGAAAGGACCAGATCGACGTTGGTTTCGGTCAGCGAGAAACTGCGCGTCGCAACCCAGTCCCGCCTTGCGATCCAGCGCAGATCATATTCGTTCCGCCCCCAATAAGGATCAGGGATCAGGCCCGCGTCATGCAGGGCGCTGATGCCATCGGTGGGCAGGTTGATCGCGCAGGTATAGTCCCCACTGTCGTCTGACAGGGACCAATCACCCGCCAAATTGAGTGGGTTCACAAACGGTCCTCGGTTTGTTTATCGAAAAGCGATGCGCGCGATGGATCGACGCCGATGGCGACCGTCTCGCCTGCTTTGACAGTGGCCTGCCCATCCATGCGGATGCGGAAAATGTGCTGGCCCAGCTGGGCATAGACCAATGTGTCGGACCCCATCGGTTCAACCAGATCAACAACGACGTTGAATTGCAGCGGTGCGTTTTTGACCAATTCGCCGGTTACCACATGTTCTGGCCGAATCCCGATCACAGCAGGCCGGTCAGCGGTTTGGGGGGCTGCGAAGTCATACCCCGTCATCGGCATGACCATGTCGTCAACCTTGAAATTCCCGCTCTCCAAATGTCCTTCAAGAAAATTCATCGACGGGCTGCCGATAAAATCGGCGACATAAAGGTTGCGCGGCTGGTTATAAATCTCGTCCGGGGTGCCAAGTTGCATGATCGCCCCGCCCTTCATCACGGCAATCCGGTCGGCCAGTGTCATCGCCTCGACCTGATCATGGGTCACGTAGATCATGGTGTTTTGCAGCTGATTGTGCAGGCGCTTCAGCTCGACCCGCAAATCAACCCGCAGCTTGGCATCAAGGTTGGAGAGCGGTTCGTCAAAGAGGAACACATCCACATCACGCACCAGCGCACGACCGATTGCGACACGCTGGCGCTGACCACCGGACAAGGCCCCCGGCTTGCGATTCAGCAGCGGTTCGATTTGCAGGATGTCGGCGGCGCGGGCGACACGCGCCTCGATCTCGTCCTTGGGTAGTTTGGCGTTTTTCAGGCCAAACGACAGGTTCCCCTTCACGGTCATCTGCGGGTAGAGCGCGTAGGATTGAAACACCATGCCGATGCCCCGCTCGGACGGTTCGGCCCATGTCACGTTCTTGCCTTTGATGTGGATTTGGCCATCGGTCACTTCCAACAGGCCCGCGATGCAGTTCAGCAGCGTGGATTTGCCGCAACCCGATGAGCCGAGCAAAACAAGAAATTCGCCTTCGTTGATGTTCAGATCAAGGTTTTGCAGTACCTTGACCGCCCCGAATGCCAGATCGAGTTGTTTGATTTCTACTGAATAGCTCATCCTTTGACGGCCCCTGCTGCAATGCCCCGGACAAAGAGTTTGCCAGACGCGAAATAGATAACGAGTGGCACAAGGCCAGTGAGAAGTGTGGCGGCCATGTTGACGTTATACTCCTTGATGCCCTGCACCGAGTTCACGATGTTATTGAGCTGAACAGTCATCGGGTATGTGGCCGGTTTGGTGTAGATCACCCCGAACAGGAAATCGTTCCAGATACCTGTGACCTGCAAGATGATCGCCACCACAAAGATCGGCAGCGCCATGGGCAGCATGACCTGGAAGTAAATCCGCCAGAACCCGGCCCCATCCACACGCGCCGCTTTGAACAGCTCTTCGGGGATGGACGCAAAGTAGTTGCGGAACAGCAGCGTCAGGATCGGCATCCCAAACACCGTATGCACCAGAACCAGACCACCCAGATCGCCCATTAGTCCGATTTCACGCAGCATGATCACAATGGGATACAGCATCGTCTGATACGGAATGAAGGCACCAAGGATGAGGATGGTAAAGAACACCTCTGACCCTTTGAATTTCCAGTGCGACAGCGCATAGCCGTTCACCGATGCAATCGCGATGGACAGAACGACCGACGGGATCAGGATTTGGACGGAGTTCCAGAAACCCTTCGACAGCCCTGTGCAGTCAAGACCCGTGCAGGCCTCTGACCATGCTTTGACCCATGGCTGGAATGTGACTTCCAATGGTGGGCCAAAGACATTGCCAAGCCGGATTTCCGGCATCCCCTTCAGTGACGTCACGACCATCACGTAGAGCGGCAGCAGGTAATACATGCTGACCACGATCAACGTGCCGTAGAGGAAGATATTGTTGCGGCTGAACCGCTTTTTCGGTTTTGGCCCGCGTGGCCCTGTCAGTGCGGTATCAGGCATTCTTGCGGCCTCCGAATTCAAGGTAGGCCCAGGGAATCAGGATGATGATCACCGAGCACAGCATCATGGTGGAAGCGGCAAAGCCCTGGCCCAGGTTTTGCGCCTGAAACATGTAGTTGATGACGTATTTGGCAGGCACTTCGGAACTGATCCCCGGCCCGCCGTTGGTTTGGGCGACGACAAGGTCATAAAGTTTGATGATACCCGAAGCGATCAGCACAAGTGAGGTGATGAACACCGGCCGCATCATCGGGATGACGATCCGCACGTAGGTTTTTACCGTGCCGATCCCGTCCACGCGGGCGGCTTTCCAGATATCCTCGTCGATGCCCCGCAGCCCGGCCAGCATGATGCACATGATCAGCCCGGATCCTTGCCAGATGCCCGCGATCAGCAGGCCGAACATGACGATATCAGGGTTGTTAAGCGGGTCGAACTGAAAGCTTTCCCAGCCCCAGCCTTGCACCAGTGATTGCAGGCCAAAGTCGGGGTTCAAGATCCATTGCCATGCCAGCCCGGTGACAACAAAGGACAGCGCGAAAGGGTAA
This sequence comes from uncultured Paracoccaceae bacterium, assembly GCA_947498645.1. Lineage (GTDB taxonomy): Bacteria > Pseudomonadota > Alphaproteobacteria > Rhodobacterales > Rhodobacteraceae > Yoonia. The sequence continues at coordinate 419,351 of CANMKS010000001.1, forward strand.
AGGAAAATCGTGCGAAAGGCGCTTTCAAACCTGATTTTCCGGTCGAGCAATGCAGCGAGAATGAAACCGATGGTCAGCGTCAGGATCAGCGAGCAGATGCCATAAAGCGCAAGGTTCGAGATTGAGATCAACCAGCGCGGCGTGTCCCAGAGCCGTTCATATTGGTCGAACCCAACCCAGTTGAGCTTGGGCAAGAGTTTCGACCCGGTAAAGGAATGGACAACCGTCCAGAGCGTTCCGCCAACGAAGACCACCATTGCCGTCAGGATCATCGGGATCGAGGCGATCTTGGCCATTGGATTGCGGAACAGCCGTGATGGGCGTTTGGCGCCCGTGGCGCCACGTAGCGCCCCGTCTTCAACCACTGACATTGTGGTATCTCCCCTGCTGGCGACACTGGCCTGTCTGGCAGGCCATGGTGCAATATCCAAACGGCCCACCTGACGGATCAGGTGGGCCACTCGGGAGGTTCGTTTAGTCTGCGGCTGCGATCAGATCAGCGTAACGCGCCTGCGCGTCAGCCGCTGACATGTCACCGGACCAGAATTCAGCCATCAAATCTTCGATTTGTGTCTGCGTGTCAGCCGACAGCGACTGATCACCGGATGGCAGGATGCCGCCGTCAGCAAGGATGCCGAGGCCCTTTTGCATACAGCCATTGGCGGCGGCCATGTCGATATCACCGCGCACCGGCAAAGAACCTTTGGCGAGGTTGAAGGACACCTGCACCTCAGGAGAGATCAGCAGCGCTGCCAGCTCTTTCTGGGCTGCTGTGATTTCCGGATCGTCGTTCGCAGGGAAGTAGAACGCATCACCACCGGTATCGAGGATTTCGTTGAGACCCAGACCTGGCAGGCAGGAATAGTCCTGACCTTCGACCTGTTCTGCGACAGAGAATTCACCCTGCGCCCAGTCACCCATCAGCTGTGCGCCAGCCATGCCGGTGATGACCATGTTCGTGGCCTGGTTCCAGTCTTGCACGTTGCTGTCACGTGCCAGTTCGCGGGCGTTTGCGACCGCTTCGAAAACAGCGGTGTATTCAGGGCCGCGGGCCACGTCTGCGTTCTTGTTCACGGTCACTTCGCGCCATGCATCTGTGCCGGCCACAGCGATTGTGATCGCACCAAATGCGAGGTTCTGCTGCCAGCCCTGCTGACCCATGGCCAGTGGCACCATACCAGCAGCTTCGAGCGCCGGTGCCGAAGCCACGAACTCATTCCAATCTGACGGCACAGGCTGGCCTGCTTTTTCATAGGCGTCATGGCTGAGCCACAGCCACTGGGCAGAGTGGATGTTGACAGGCACGCAGTAGATACGGCCATCAAGTGTGCAACTGTCCAGCAGGGATGACGGGTTCACGATGTCCGCCCAACCGCCCGCTTCGGCCACGTCGGTGAGGTCAAGCATCAGGCCTGCCTCTATCAATTCTTCGGCTTGCCGTCCGTGGTTCAACTGGGTCGCACCCATTGGGTCGCCCCCCAGGATACGGCTGATAATGATGGGGCGCGCTGTACCGCCGGACCCGGCAATAGCGCCATCAACCCATGTGTTGCCTGTGGCGTTCCACGCCTCGGCAAATTTGGAAACGGCAGCGGCTTCACCGCCTGACGTCCACCAGTGTGTGACTTCCAGTTCAACGGCAGATGCCGCGGATGCGCTGACGATTGCGGTCGCCGCGAGTAGTTTTGTTGATAGCTTCACGATTCTCTCCTCCCTGGTTCTAAATCGTTGTAGATTAGCCTATAACGATTTAGATTGACCTCGCAAGAAATAATAAGCCAAGGTAGTGGAAAGTTGCAGGGCAGAAGGTTAACGCTTTGTTGTTATGCTATTTTCGCATATTGCAACTGTGTTTGCCGGTTACCAAATGACGGCAAGCCTGCCCCAAATGCAGGAGTTCGGGAAAAATGCCGCACAGCAAGTCACAGCCAAAGACGGCCCAGGCAAACCTGTCGTCCGAGGGCAAACCGACGCTGAAAACAATCGCGCGGCTAAGCGGCCTTGCCGTACCAACTGTGTCGCGCGCGCTGAACGATGCCCCCGATATCGGCAGCGAAACCAAAAAGCTGATCCGCAAGATTGCCAATGAAATCGGCTATGTCCCCAACCGTGCAGGCGTGCGCCTGCGCACCGGGCGCACCAATGTCATCAGTCTTGTCATGTCCACCGAGCACGACCTGATGAGCCATACCGCGCGGCTGATCGCTTCTGTCGCAAGCGGGCTGCGCGATACGCCATTCCATCTGGTTGTCACCCCGTTCTTTCCCGATCAGGATCCGATGGAGCCTGTCCGCTATATCGTTGAAACCGGGTCTGCCGATGCGGTGATCATGAACCAGATCCAACCCAATGACCCGCGTGTCGCCTACCTGATGGATCGCAAGTTTCCCTTTGCCACCCATGGCCGCACCAATTGGGCGGATCAGCATGCCTACTATGATTTTGACAACGAGGCCTTTGGCCGTATTGCCGTGAACCAGCTTGTCGGGCGTGGCCGCAAGAACATCCATGTCGTGGCCCCACCCAAGGCCCATAACTATGCCCAGCATATGATCGCCGGCGTGACCGAGAGTGGCGCGGCTCATGGGGTAAACGTGACGATTGCCGACGATATCACAAGCGACACGGCAAGCGCCGATGTTGTGGCATCCCTGTGCAAGACCCTGCAAGAGCGCCCCAATATTGACGCCGTGATTACCGCGTCGACCTCATCGGCGATGGCTGCTGTTGCTGCTGTGGAACAGCATGGCGCAGAGGTCGGCCAACAGATCGACGTCTATTCGAAAGAGGCTTTGCCGTTTCTCAAACTGTTCCGCGCGGATATTTTGACCATCGCGGAACAGGTGAATACGGCTGGTGAGTTTCTGGCCAAGGCCGCCATTCAGGCCATTCGCAAGCCTGATGAAGCACCGATGCAGGGACTTGAGGTGCCATCAGACGGCACGTCTTAGCGCCGCCACGATATCGGCAACTGATTGATCAATCGAAACAGCAACCGTCGGGTTCTGTGGCACTTCAAGCGCGGCAAACTGACTGTCCAGTAACGACGCTGGCATATAGTGGCCCCTGCGCTGCGCCAGCCGCCTGGCAACCACGTCATATGGTGCGTCCAGATAGCCGATTTTCAGGCCATCTATGCACCGCTGAAGGTGGTCACGATAGGATCGTTTCAGCGCAGAACAGGCAAAAACCACAGGCCCCGCCGCCCGCTGCGCATTCACCGCAGCGGCCAATTGATCCAACCATGGCCAGCGCATGTCATCAGTCAATGGTTTGCCGGATGCCATATGGGCAATGTTGGATTGCGGGTGATAATCATCTCCATCCAGAAAGGTGCCGCCCAACGCCGTGGCCAGCCCGGCCCCGATCGTGGACTTGCCACACCCCGACACACCCATCACCAAAATCGCCTTGTGAATGCTAACGTCCGGGGATCGCACCACGTTTTTCACCTTTGCCTACCCAGCTATCAAGGGCGGCAATCGCCTCTTCCGCGGTGTCGACAAAGCGGAACAGTTTCAAATCATCGGCAGAGATTGTGCCCGCATCAGACAGCGCATCCCAGTTGATGATCTTTTCCCAGAACGCCCGCCCGAACAGCAGGAACGGCACCTGCGCCATCCGGCCCGTCTGGATCAGTGTCAGCGCCTCGAACATTTCGTCCAAGGTGCCAAAACCGCCCGGAAAGACGCAGACCGCCGAGGCGCGCATCAGGAAATGCATCTTGCGAATGGCGAAGTAGTGAAAGTTGAAACACAGCTCTGGTGTCACATAGGGGTTGGGCGCCTGTTCATGTGGCAGCACGATGTTCAGCCCGATGGACCGACCGCCTGCATCCATGGCACCACGGTTGCCCGCCTCCATCACGCCCGGCCCGCCGCCGGTGACGATCACGTCTTCGCGGCCCCCGGTTTTCAGCGACCGTTCGGTCATCATCTGCGCGAACTTGCGGGCTTCCTCGTAGAAGGCTGACAGATCGGCCAGCGTTTGTGTGCGTGCCGTGTCCTTTTTGGCGGGCTCGGGGATGCGCGCGCCGCCAAACAAGACAATGGTTGAGGCCACCTCGGCCTCGTTCATCAGCATTTCGGGTTTCAGCAGTTCCAGCTGCAATCGCACGGGGCGCAGTTCCTCGCGGCACATGAAATCATCATCGGCAAAGGCCAGCGCATAGGATGGTGCGCGTGTTTGCGGCGTATCCGGGATGTGGCTGGCTGCTTCGCGATCCTGATGGCTGTCGCGGAATGGGTGGTGGCGATTGTCTTTCATCGTATTCTTTTCCTGCCTAATGTGACCTGTAGAGTTGCCCGCCGCAGCGCAAGATGCAACGCAAATACCGGTGATTGATTGATTGTGTCCACACCGCTAGAAGCCTTGGAAAATAGCTTACCGGAGAATCCAGATGTCCAATGCTGCCCTTGAGACCGCCATCGAAGCTGCGTGGGACGCCCGCGATACCATCACAACGTCAACGCAAGGCGAGGCCCGCGAGGCCATCGAGGACACGCTGAATGCGCTCGACAGCGGCAAGTTGCGCGTGGCCGAAAAGCTGGACGATGGTAGCTGGCACGTGAACCAATGGGCCAAGAAAGCGGTGCTGTTGTCCTTCCGTCTGAACGATATGGAGCCGATCTCTGGCGGGAACGGCGGGTCCACATGGTGGGACAAGGTGCCATCAAAGTTCGACGGTTGGGGCGAAAATCAGTGGCGCGATGCAGGGTTTCGGGCTGTGCCCGGCTCCATCGTGCGTCGTTCCGCCTATATCGCCAAAGACGTGGTGTTGATGCCCTCATTTGTGAACCTTGGTGCCTATGTCGACGAAGGCTCCATGGTTGATGGCTGGGCGACCGTTGGCTCTTGCGCGCAGATCGGCAAGAACGTGCATCTGTCCGGCGGGGTTGGCATTGGCGGCGTGCTGGAACCGATGCAGGCAGGCCCGACCATCATCGAAGACAACTGCTTTATCGGCGCCCGGTCCGAGGTTGTTGAAGGCTGTATCGTGCGCGAGGGGTCGGTCCTTGGCATGGGTGTGTTCATCGGCCAATCCACCAAGATCGTAGACCGTGAAACCGGTGAAGTGATGTACGGCGAAGTGCCGCCCTATTCGGTGGTTGTGGCGGGCTCCATGCCCACAAAGAACAACATCAACCTTTACTGCGCTGTGATCGTCAAGCGCGTGGATGAACGCACGCGGTCCAAGACCGGCATCAACGAATTGCTGCGGGACTAAGTGTTTATCAGCCGCATCATCGCGCGCAAACGCATCAAGGCGGGCGTCCGCCCTTCCTTCAAGGCGGCGTGGCTGCCGGTGGCGGCTGATATCATCATCATCGCAATCATCCTCGCCATGCTGTTTCTGCCCGCGGTCACGCTGACCATCGTGATGCAACTGACGCTGTTCTGGCGCATCCTGGCGCTGATGGTGCTGATTTATGCCCCCTTGCAGATCGTCATCATCGTCTCGACCATCTGGGCGGTCCGGTCGCGCTGGGAAGAGAAAGAAAGCAAATGACCAAGAAAGAAAGCCGCCAGCAGGTTTATACCCTGCTTGTCGAAGTTGGTCGCAATACCGGCGACGGTTTGCCGGAAGAGGCAACCGGGGCGGCGCTGATGTGTTTTGCTTCCGGCGTGGATGAGGCCGAAGCCGTGCGCGAAACCGTGGCGATCCTCAAACAGGCCGACCTCGCCCCGTTGGATGTGTCCGGCTATGGCACCTTGGACGAACGCATCGCTGAGGGGCATGACATCTCGGACGATGAAAAGGCGTTGATGGCGCGCGCGCTGGAAGAAAACAGCGTGATCGTCGCACAGATGACCCCGTTTTTCGACAAAGTTACGTAAGAATGCACATGTGGTGAAAGTATCGCGCCTGAAAGAGGTGCCGATTTTTTCACAATAGCGCCATGATCTGAGTGTCTTTAACCCAATGTTAACGAGTACATGGCAAGACCGGCCCTCACATGACACTTCGTACCTTTACCGGATACCTTAACGCTGACCTCTTTGGTGGCCAAAATCCGGTCAACAACGGCACGTTTGACACGACGACGGCCCAGATCCAGATACTGATCGAGGATGGCGCCGGGGACACTGTTGTCGAAGGTGACTCCTCGGGCAACAACACAAACACCGAAAGTTCGGAAGACGCCGAAGGCGATCAGTTTGTCTTCTTGCAGGACGGCAGTGGCACGGTCCTTGCCGATGGTGAACCTTTTTACCTTGAGATGACCTTCGAGTTCACAATCGCAGGTCAGACATTCACCGGGTATCATTTCGAGGACGAGAACGGTCTGGATTTCACGATCCTGCCGCCTGACGTGCCTGATGGCATCGCGACTGTCGATTCCCGTGATTTTTCGCCTTCGCCCGATGAGGTGGACTACGCGGCACTTAGCTCTGGCGACGAAGATTTTGACGACGCCGATTTCACCGCGCTTGATTTCAGTGGTGATGATGAGATTTTTGCAGGCGATGGCGATGATGTCGTCAACGCCGGTGATGGCGATGATTACGTCGAGGGTGGTGTCGGGATGGACACTATCAACGGCGGCGATGGGGCGGACGTCATCTATGGTGACACGAACCTGGTTATCAACGGCGGTCTTGATTCAGATCAGGCCGATGGCACCTGGAGTGCTGGCGCCGTCGAGGGTTGGTTCAACACCGGTTCGAGTGGGCTGATCGAGCGTTGGGGCAATGGCTTCGGTGATCTCAGCCCTGATGATGGTTCATCATTCATAGAGCTGGACGCAAACTCTGGTGGCGGTCTTGACCATGTGCAGACGAACCTGGAGCTGGAAACCGGCATTGAGTATATCATCACGATTGATCATGCCGCGCGACCGGGTGCATCTGTTAATGATGACTTTGAAATCACCCACAATGGTGTTGTCATCGCGACGATTTCACCGACCACGGTTGGCAGCTTCACAACAACAACGCTGACGGTCACGGGCCTTGCCGGAACCGACACCATCGGGTTTCGGGAATTGGCGGGCCAGAATGACAGCCTTGGCATTCTGCTCGACAATTTCACGGTCTCGCTGTCGCCCGCAGGTGCAGCGGCGAGTGGCAATTCCTTTGACGACACGATTGACGGCGGTGATGGCAACGACACCATCTATGGTCAGGAAGGCAATGACACCATCACGGGCGGCGCCGGTGATGACGTCATGTCCGGCGGCATTGGCGACGATATCTTTGTCCTTGCCGATGGCAGCGGCAGTGACGTGGCGACAGATTTTGAGATCGGCAGCGATCTGCTTGATGTCACCGGGCTGACAGACGCTGATGGCAACCCTGTCAATGTGGGTGACGTCACCGTCACCTCTGACGGTGAAGGCGGTTCTATCCTGACCTTCCCCAATGGCGAGCAGATTATCCTGCGCGATATCGATCCCAGTGATATTGATACCAATGCCGAGCTGAACGATATCGGTATCCCCTGTTTTGTCTCGGGTACGTTGATCGAGACGCAGCAAGGGCCCATGCCGGTTGAGGCGTTGAAAGCGGGCACATTGGTCAAGATCGCAAGTGGTAGATTTGCGCCGTTGCGTTTGAACCTCAACCGCTTTGTCACATCGACCGAGCTGCGCAGGAAGCCGCAGCTGCAACCCATCAAGATATCAGCGGGCGCTTTGGGTGCCGGTTTGCCTGTGCGCGATCTTTGGGTGTCGCGACAGCACCGCATGCTGGTGAACTCACCCATTGCCCTGCGCATGTTTGACACCCGCGAGGCGCTGATCGCAGCGGTGCGTCTGCTTTCTCTGACGGGGATCGCTGTTGATGACACGCGCAGCGGGTTTGCCTATCACCACCTTGTGTTTGACGCCCACCAGATCGTCCTTGCCGAAGGCGCACCAACCGAAAGTTTCCTGACCGGTCCTGAAGGGTTACGCGCCTTGAGCAAGGAAGCCCGTGCGGAGATATGCGAGATTTTCCCGCAACTGGTGAAAGGGCACTCTGAGATGGCCCCTGCGCGGATCATCCCAAGCAATCGCCGTCAGAATGCGCTGATCGCGCGGCATCAGAAGAATGCCAAACCCATTCTGGAATTTGCCTGAAGGGCCACCACTCGCGCCCCACTTTCCGCCCCCAAAACACATTTGCATCCCTGCCCCCTTGCCGCTAGCCATAGCGCAAAGGAGCCTGCCCAATGCCTATTGATCCTGTCGCCCTGACCGCTGATCTTGTCCGCTGCCCCTCTGTTACCCCCGCCGAGGGTGGCGCGCTGGTGCTGTTGGAAAAGGTTCTGACCGAAGGTGGCTTTACCTGCACCCGCGTGGACCGGGGCGGCATTTCCAACCTGTTTGCCCGCTGGGGCAGACAAGGTGCGAACCGCACGTTCGGGTTCAACGGTCATACCGATGTCGTGCCATTGGGGGATGAAGCCGCATGGACGATGCCCCCTTTCGGGGCCGAGATCAAAGACGGGTTTCTTTATGGGCGTGGCGCGACCGACATGAAGTCGGGTGTTGCTGCATTTGCCGCCGCTGCGATTGATTTTGTGGCCGAAACACCCCCCGATGGGGCCGTCGTGCTGGCCATCACAGGGGATGAGGAGGCAGACGCGCTTGATGGCACCACCGCCTTGCTTGACTGGATGGCGGCCAACAATGAGGCGATGTCCGTCTGTCTGGTGGGCGAGCCCACCTGCCCCAGTGTCATGGGCGAGGCGATGAAAATCGGGCGGCGCGGCTCGATGACCGCCTTCTTTACAATAACCGGCGTGCAGGGGCACGCGGCCTATCCGCATCGCGCCAAGAACCCGATGCCCGCGATGGCGCGGCTCATGGATGTGCTGTCATCGCGCGAGCTGGATCAAGGAACAGAGCATTTTGATCCCTCGTCGCTACAGGTGCTGACTATAGATACCGGCAATCCCGCGACCAACGTGACCCCGTCACAAACGTGCGCGACGGTGAACATCCGCTTTAATGACCGGCACACAAGTGATGCGCTGACAGCGTGGATGCAGGAAGAGGCGGACAAAATCGCCGCCGCCTTTGATGTGAAGGTCGAGATGGGTCTGAAAGTCTCGGGCGAAAGCTTTGTCACGCCGCCGGGCGAATTGTCTGATTTGGTGGGTCGTGCCGTCGAGGCCGAAACAGGACGCAAGCCAGATCTGTCAACCTCTGGCGGCACGTCGGATGCGCGCTTTGTCAAAGATCACTGTCCAGTGGTTGAGTTTGGGTTGGTGGGTAAGACCATGCATCAGGTGGATGAACGGGTTGAGGTGGCACAGATTGGCCAACTCAAGGCGATCTATACCCGGATTCTGACAGATTATTTCAGCTGACCAGAGAATGATCCGCGCTCGTGCCAAACGGGATGGGCAACCGGTCTTGGCCGGTTTACTGTTCGAAAAAACAATCGAGGGCAGATGATGTTTCACAAGACCGTATGCGCAATTTTCCTTGCGACGCTGACCACCGCCTGCGCCGGCCTGACCGGTGACCGCGTCGTTGTCGACGGCGCTGGCCCCGATGAGCTGCTCAAGCTGCGATCAGGTCCAAGCCTTGGGTTCGGCATCATTATGGGCTTGCCTGACGGCACCGAGCTTTACCAGCACGGTTGCGTGACCGAAGTGGGACAGCGGTGGTGCGAGGTGTCCCTTGTACGGACCCCGCAAGTGACGGGGTTTGTGTCTGCTGACTACATCACGCCGCTTTGACAGGATCGCGGCGTATCGCAGACCGCGCCCAATTTGGATGACGCCCTGCCCCGCCCGTGATAGGCCGGACCCATGACACGTATCCCATCCAAATCCGAAATCCTTGCCTGGATTTCCGAGCATCCCACCAAGACGGCCAAACGCGATATCGCCAAGGCGTTTGGCATCAAAGGGGCCGCACGGATTGATCTGAAACGTCTACTCAAAGAGCTTGAGGAAGACGGCAAACTGACCAAGCGCCGCAGTTCCTATCGCGATGCAGAGGAACTGCCCCCTGTGGCCGTGCTTGAGGTTGTCGGTGCGGACACTGATGGCGATCTGTTCGCCCGCCCCCTTGAGTGGAAAGGTCAGGGTGCAGAGCCACGCATCCTGATGATGCTTCGTTCCAGCGATCCCGCACTTGGGCCCGGCGATCGGATTCTGGGTCGCCTGACCGTTGATGCCACCGAGGACCACAGCCACACCGCCCGCATGATCCGCCGGATCGGCACCAATCCGCAGCGCATCCTGGGTGTGTTTCGTGCAGGATCTGAGGGCGGCCGTGTGTTGCCGATTGATAAAGGATCCGACAAGCAGTGGACCGTGGCCGCGGGTGCCACAGGTGGCGCCAAGGATGGAGAGTTGGTCGAGGCTGAACAGGCCGGGCCGAAGGGCCGCATGGGTTTGCCCAAGGCGCGCATCGTCGCCCGATTGGGTGATCCAACCGAACCGCGCGCGGTGTCACTGATTGCGATCCATCAACATGGTATTCCCGATCATTTCCCTGACGACGTGGTGGCAGAGGCCGATAGCGCCAAGCCCGCCGGTCTTGGCAAGCGCCGTGACCTGCGTGATCTACCCTTGGTCACCATCGACCCCTGGGATGCCCGCGACCATGATGATGCCTGTTTTGTTGAGGCCGATAGCGATCCCAGGAACAAGGATGGTTTCATCATCTGGGTCGCCATCGCGGACGTTGCCCATTACGTCACGCCGGGGTCGGAACTGGACCGCGAAGCGCGCAAGCGCGGCAACTCTACATACTTCCCTGATCGGGTCGTGCCGATGCTGCCGGATCGGTTATCCGGTGATCTGTGTTCGCTGCACGAAGGGGTTGAGCGCGCTTGTCTGGCTGTAGCAATGCGCATTGATGCCGCTGGCAACAAGATCGATCACCAGTTTCATCGCGGGTTGATGAAATCTGTTGCCTCGCTGAACTATGAAGAGGTGCAAGAGGCCGTTGATGGTGCGCCCAACGACAAATGTGTGCCGTTGATGGATGAGATCATCTCTCCGCTTTATGCCGCTTATGCGGCGCTGACCCGCGCCCGCGCCCAGCGCCAGCCGTTGGAACTGGACCTGCCGGAACGTCAGATCGTGCTGGACGACGCGGGCAAGGTCACGTCGGTGAACTACAAGGACCGGCTCGATGCGCATCGGCTGATCGAAGAGTTCATGGTGCTGGCCAATGTTGCTGCTGCCGAGACGCTGATCGCCAAAAAATCACCGCTGCTTTTCCGGGTGCATGAAGAACCCAGCCCCGAAAAGCTGGAGGCGCTGCGGGAGGTGGCCAATGCCTCTGGCCTGACGTTGGCCAAGGGGCAGGTGCTCAAGACTGCGCATCTCAACAGGTTGCTGAGGGGTGCCGCAGACACCGAGAACAGCGAGTTGATCAATATGGCGACGCTGCGGTCGATGACGCAGGCCTATTATTTTCCAGAGAATTTTGGTCACTTCGGGCTGGCGTTGCGGGCCTACGCGCATTTTACCTCTCCGATCCGGCGTTATGCCGATCTGATCGTGCACCGCGCGCTGATCGCAGCACATGGGTGGGGCGATGATGGGCTATCGCCGTGGGATATTGAGCATCTGGCCGACACGGGCAAACAGATCAGCGACACAGAGCGCCGGTCCATGGCCGCAGAGCGTGACACCACCGACCGTTATCTGGCGGCGTTCCTGTCGGATCGCATCGGCGCGGAATTGACCGGGCGGATCAGTGGCATCGCCAAGTTTGGCGTCTTTGTGCGGCTGGATGAGACCGGCGCCGATGGCATGATACCGATCCGCACGCTGGGCGCAGAATACTTTCATTTTGATGCCGACAGCCAGACCCTGATGGGTTCTGACAGCGGCACGGTGATTGGGTTGGGCCAGCGCGTCACCGTGAAGCTGGCAGAGGCCGCGCCTGTCACGGGCGGGTTGATCGTTGAACTTGTCACGCTCGAAGACCGGCTGATGCCGCGCGGCCCCTCGCGCGGTCGTGGCAAGCCGCCGCGCCGCAAGGCTGGTTCATCGCGCAAGAAAGCCGCAAAGACGGCGCGCAAGGTCAAACGCACGCGCAAATAGCGCTATAGGTGATAGGTCAGCCCATGGCGGATCAGATGGCGCAGGCGGTCTTTTGCGATGTCATCCGCAGTTGAGAACTGCACACCCCGGTTGCCGTCGATCCTGTCATCACCGGGAAATGTTGCGGCGTAATCACTGATGATGCTGGTGCCGCAATGCGCATAAAGCCCGGTGTCGCCCGATTTGGTCACGCCAATCCGCAAGGTCGATCCGGACTTGGTTTTTGGTGTGATAAAGGACGGCTGACCCCATTTCAGCGTTTCCTCAACCTCACCGGCTTGTGGCGTGTCCATCGCAACCTCAAAGACAAGTTCGCGCAATATCAACGCGATGACCCGCTGCTTTTGCCCAAAAGCATCATAGGCCGCCTTGACCTTTGGTGTCTGAAACGGATGCACGCTGCGGTCCTTTTCGGTTTGATTGGCGATGCCACGCTATACCAATTCAGCGCACTGGCAATAACCCGCCCTGTTCTATGCTTGCGACTGTCATGTGCCCTGATTTGCCGTAACATTGCGAAAACACCCGGAGGCATCCATGCACCGCAGGCAGTTCATCGCAGCAGGTCTATCCGCAATGGTCGCCAATATGGCCCATGCGCAAAGCAGTGGCTTTGCAAATTGGATCGCAGGTTTTCGCGGACGCGCGCGGGCGGCGGGTATTTCGGATCGCACGTTTGCCGCCGCATTCGCCAATGTCCGCTATCTGTCTGACAGCATAGAGCGGGACCGCAATCAGGCAGAATTTACGCGCCCTTTGGCCGATTACATGGCCACTGCCGCATCTGACGCACGGGTCAGCAACGGCCGTGATATGGTCCGCCGGTTTGCGGGCGTGCTGACAGCAATCGACCAGCGTTACGGCGTGGAGCCGCATGTCGTGACTGCCGTTTGGGGGATGGAAAGCAACTATGGCCAGCGACGCGGGGATGTGCCCTTGATCGCCACATTGGCGACCCTTGCCTATGACGGGCGACGGGGCCGATTTTTTGAAAGCCAACTGATTGCGGCGCTGAAAATACTGCAAAACGGCGACGTCACCCCGCAGAACATGACCGGATCATGGGCCGGCGCGATGGGGCACACGCAGTTTATTCCCACTTCCTACGAGGCATATGCTGTCGATTTCACCGGTGACGGACGCCGTGATATCTGGTCGGATGATCCCACGGATGCGCTGGCCTCGACCGCTGCGTATTTCCGGCGGTTCGGGTGGCGCAGGGGCCAGCCTTGGGGGGTCGAAGTGATCTTGCCCCGCGGGTTTGACTATAGCCAATCAGCACGTGCCGTCACCCGCAGCCCTGCCGATTGGGCACGACAGGGGATGCGTGGTGTTGACGGGCAACCGGTGCGGAATTTCGGCAACGCCTCTTTGATCACCCCAACAGGTGCAGGCGGTCCCGCATTTCTGGTGTTCCGCAATTTCGATGTGATCTCGCGTTACAACAATGCCGAGGCCTATATCATCGGGGTTGGCCATCTGGGCGACCGCATTCGCGGGCTTGGGCCGTTGCGGGCAAGCTGGCCTGCGGGCGAGCGGCAGTTGCGCAGGTCAGAACGGCGCGAGTTGCAGCAGCGCCTGACCCAAGCCGGGTTTTCAACGCAGGGTGTGGACGGACGGATCGGGCCGAACTCGCGCGCGGCGATCCGTGCGTATCAGCGCAGTCAGGGGCTTATCCCTGACGGGCACGCCTCTTTGGATTTGCTATCGCGTTTGCGGTAGCGGGGTGCAGGTGCCACCGGCCATGCAAGAGGTCAACATATCGACTGTCGCAGGTGTAATCTGCTGAAACACCCGCCCGCCGCAGGGGCCCGCCTCAATTGTGACGGGGGGATCTGATGCCGGGACAAAAAAGACCGCCTCCATCCCGCTGCTCGCGGAGCCACACCACGGACCGGCACATGTGATCTGTAGGGTCACGTTGCCGTAGTAGTCGTTCACAAATCCATCCTGTGTCAGGCCTTTGCCAGCAAAATAGGCCGGGATCGGTGCCGGATCGGCGATGCGATTGTGTGAGACGGCCTCTGGCAGAAGGCTCTCGTCAAAGGTCAATTCACCCATCAGTACGAAATAGCTTTCCGGTGCGGCAGCGAGTTGCTGAAACGTCGCGATGGGATCGGGCCGCAAACAGCTGAGCGCCTGCGCCTGTCCGCTGATGACAACAAGTGCTGCGGCGGCGAGTGCTTTTTTCATGGGTCAGGTCCTTTTTGCAATGTCACTGTCAGTATGACGTGGGCCGTGGTGCCATCCTTGGGAGATTTTATAGTTTTGGACCAAATTCTTCCAATACCTGCGCATAAACGGCCTGTTTGAAAGGCACGATGTTGGCCACCAGCTGATCGGGGGCCATCCATTTCCATGCGGTGAACTCTGGCGTTTCGGTGTTCAGGTCAATCTGGTTATCCAGCCCGTGAAACCGCATCAGGAACCATTTCTGTTCCTGTCCGCGATAGCGGCCCTTCCAGATGTTGGGCACCAGATCATGAGGCAGATCATAGCGGATCAGCGCGGCACTTTCGGCCTCGATCGTGACCAGATTAGCGGGAACGCTGGTTTCTTCCTCTAGTTCACGCAGGGCGGCGTCACTGCATTTTTCGCCTTTGTCGACACCACCCTGCGGCATCTGCCAGGCTTCGGTGTCGCGGTCTTTGCGCTGTGCGACAAAGACATGTCCACGCGGATTGATGAGCATAATGCCCACGCAGGGGCGATAGGGCAGCTGAGCAATTTGGTCTGGAGTCATTGACGAGGGCCTTGGTCGTTGAGTGGCGTCTATGAGGGTTCTTACCCCTGCACTGACGGTTATGCGATAACAAGCCGTGTTTCATGGCGAATCTGGGCCGCTATCCAGCGCAAATGATCGCGCCGAAAGGCCACGCACCCCGCTGTCGGACGGCCCGGACCGCGCCATTGGTGGATGAATATTGCCGATCCGCGCCCTTTGACAGCATAGGGCCAGTTCCAATCGGTCAGTATGACAAGGTCATACATCGGGTCGGCCCGGCGCAGGCGTTCATGACTGTACGGGTAAGGAGCGCGGGTCATGAGATTATAGTCTTCGTGGGTAGGATCATCCGACCACAGGTCTGATGGCCCAATCGGCAGCGCCCAATTTGCGGGCCGCGCCATGCGGTCGGGGCGGTAGAGCATACCCACGATGCGATGGGTACCGCGCGGGGTTGCGCCATCGCCTTCTTTTTTGTGCAACGTCAGCCCGCCACGTCCGATAGTGCAGGGAAAACGGCGGCTCAGGAACCGGACATGGGTTGGAGTCAGGACAAGGTCTGTTGGCTTCATGCACGTGTGATAGCGCCGACGTAGGGTGGGTGAAACCCACGCGCGGCGATTCTGATGCCCCTTTGGGCGCGTGGGTTTCACCCACCCTACAGCAAATGTCCTGATTTCGCGGCCTTTGTGGCCAGATATGCATGGTTATGGGCGTTCTCGCCCACTTTCAGCGGCACCCGTTCTGCCACGGTGATCCCGCAACTTTGCATACGCGCGACCTTGGCGGGGTTGTTGGTCAGCAATCTGACCGCGCCAAATCCCATGCGCTTGAGAATCTCTGCCCCAATCCGAAAATCACGCTCATCATCCTCAAACCCAAGCCGATGATTGGCTTCGACCGTATCAAACCCCTGATCCTGCAAGGAATAGGCGCGCATCTTGTTGGCCAGCCCGATCCCGCGCCCTTCCTGATTGAGATAAAGCAACACCCCTGCCCCTTCGGCCCCCATTTGCCCCAACGCCCCCCGCAGTTGCGGGCCACAGTCGCATTTGAGCGAGCCGAGCAAATCACCGGTAAAACACGCGGAATGCAGGCGGGACAGGACCGGTTGTGACCGATCAGGTTGGCCGATCTCAACGGCGTAATGTTCTTCGGCGCCATCGTCGGGGCGGAAAATATGCAAGCGCCCTGCTTCGGACACATCCAGCGGCAACCTTGCGGAAATAATCGGGTTCAGCGGGCTGAGCCCGGTATCAAGTGCCGCATCTGCCGGAACAAGCGTCAGGTTATTGGCCTGCGCAAACCCTGCCGCATCGTCCAGATCAAGCATGACAACAGCCGGCAACAGCCGCGCCGCCTTGACCAGCGCAATCGCCGCGCGGTGCAGGTCAGCTGATCCATCGCGCACGGTCTGAAGCGGGCCTTTCATCGGTGAGCGTAGGTCATCAGCCGGATCAGCCACAGCGCGGACCCATGACAGTTTGGCATCCGGTGGCAGCACAATACGGGCGATATCAGCATCGTAGGCGCGCGCTTTCAGCGTTTGCGCCCGCCTGCCAGTCACGGCAAGCACCGGCGACCCGCCCAAGGTCCGCAAATCGGCCAATCGTTCCGCATCCAGCGTTTCTGCCGCCAGCACCAGCGCACCGCCAACCAGCACAACAGGCACGCCCATGCGCAAATCCGCGCGGGCGCGGGCCAGCCGTTCTGTAATATCCGGGGCAAATCCCATCGCTTTCAGCCTCTCATTTGTTTCAACTGATAGCCGTTTGCGCACCAAAGTGAAACATTAGCACGATAAATCACACGTCCGTGTGAAACTGCGATGGGATCGGTTGTTCCAGACGTAACAAGAGCACAAATCTAATGCGTAACGAAGGAGGATGTCATGGGACAACTCAAGAAGATATTGCTTGTGGACGACGACGATGACCTGCGCGAGGCGCTGGGTGAACAGTTGTTGATGACCGAGGACTTCGACGTCTTTGAAGCCGATGACGGGGCCAGCGCCATGGTGAAGGCCAAGGAGGGCCTTTATGATCTGATGATCCTTGATGTGGGTCTGCCAGACACCGATGGGCGCGAATTGTGCCGTGTGATGCGCAAACAAGGCGTCAAATGCCCGATCCTGATGCTGACTGCTCAGGACAGCGATGCCGACACGATTTTGGGCCTTGATGCAGGCGCTAACGATTATGTGAGCAAGCCGTTCAAATTCCCGGTTCTGCTTGCCCGTATCCGCAGCCAACTGCGCACGCATGAGCAATCCGAAGACGCGGTTTTCCAGCTTGGGCCCTACACGTTCAAGCCGGCACAAAAGCTGCTGATCACCGAAGATGAAAAGAAAGTCCGCCTGACGGAGAAGGAAACCAATATCCTCAAATTCCTGTACCGCGCGACCGAAGGTGTTGTGGCCCGCGATGTGCTGCTTCACGAGGTTTGGGGCTATAATGCGGGCGTGACGACGCACACATTGGAGACACATATTTACCGTCTTCGTCAAAAAATAGAACCAGATCCGTCCAATGCCCGCCTTCTTGTGACCGAATCCGGTGGCTATAGATTAGTAGCGTAGAAGTACTCCTCCCGGTGATCAGGCCCCTCCCTGTCGGGTCACCGGGTTCCCAAGTTCCCGCCGGAGATCGGGTTATATCTCCACCTCCCTGTTGGACTTGCCCGGACCTTGTGTCCGGGCATTTTTTTATCTCTGGTCATTTTCCGCCCACGGTTTACCTATGGGATTATCTACAAACGGAGAACAATCATGAAATCTGCCAAAGACTTTATGGAAGAGGCAAACGCCGTCGTCCCGCGCATGGGCGTTGAAGACGCCATCGCGAAACACAAGGCGGGTGGTTCCGTCTTTGTTGATGTTCGCGATAGCGGCGTCATTGCCGGGACCGGCACGATTGCAGGCGCCCATCGCATCGCCCGCGGCATGATGGAGTTTGTCGCCGATCCGGCAACACCCTATCACAACGACGCCCTGCAAAAGGATGCCGAGATTTATCTGGTCTGCGGTGCGGGCGGTCAGGCGGCACTTGCCGGTAAGACGTTGAAAGACATGGGCTTTACCAATGTCACGAATATCGGCGGTTTTGGTGATTGGAAAGAGGCCGGCGGCCCCTCAGAGGACTAGCCCAGCGCCTGATCCCAATCTGCGATCAGATCCTCGATCGCCTCGATCCCGACCGAGACGCGGATCAGATTTTCAGGAATACCGGTGTGCGGTTCAATCGTATGCCGGTGTTCCACCAGGCTCTCTACCCCGCCCAAAGAGGTTGCACGCAAGAACACTTGCAGCGCGCCCACGACGCGCAGTGCGTCCTCTCGGTCGCCTTTCACAAGCACCGATAGCAGGCTGCCATAGCCGCCCTTCATTTGCTTTTGTGCAACGTCGTGTCCGGGGTGATGTGGCAGACCCGGATAGAAGACATCAGCCACCTTCGGATGTTCAAACAGATGCGCGGCCAGCGCTTGTGCATTCTGTGACATCCGCTCTACCCGCAATGGCAAGGTCCGCATTGCGCGCGTCAGCAGCCATGCTTCGAAGGGTCCGAGAATCGCCCCTGCCATTTTTCTGTCATCATGGACAATCTGCCAGATTGCGGCATCATTGTGTCGCGTCGAAAGAACCCCGGCCAGCACATCAGAGTGTCCGTTGATCCCTTTTGTGGCCGAATGCATGACAATATCCGCCCCGTGATCCAGCGCCCGCGTCAGGACCGGCGTGGCCGCTGTGCCATCCACCACGAGGGTCGCGGCACTTGCATCGGCGACCGCCTGAATATCAACCGTCTTGAGCCAAGGGTTCGACGGCGTCTCGATAAACATGATATCGGCGGGCTGGTTTTGGCAGGTGCTGACAAGGTCGTCCGCATCAACCTCGATCAGGGTAATGTCGCGCCTTTGGCAAAAGTCCCGCACCCAGGCCGTTGTACCCCAATAGATGCCCGATTGCACGATAACTGTGCCGCCGTTTGGGATCGTGCGGAACGCGGCCGCAATTGCTGCCATCCCCGAAGGGAACAGCAGCGTGTCGGTGGCCCCCTCCAACTGACGCAGCACCTCTTCTGCTTGTCGCAGATTGTCAGAATCCGCGCGGGAATAGATATTGTCCGCCCGCAGCGGCACGTAATCCGCATCACGCATGAAGGTTGTGGAAGGCTGCAACGCTGGCACCACGCCGCCTGACTGCGGATCAGTGGCCCCGGCGGCATGGGCGGCAACGGTGGCGGGTTTTCTGGATGTGCTCATGCGCCTATCTGGCGCGGGTGGGGGGCAAGATGCAAGAGCTGCCTAGGTGACAAACTCATCCCGGTTGTACCCTTGCAGATAAAGCAGGCCCGTCAGATCGCCGTGGTTGATCCGCATATCGCATTGCGCCTGTACGGTTGGCTTTGCGTGCAGGGCCACGCCGCTGCCGGCAAGGTTCAGCATTCCAAGGTCGTTTGCCCCGTCGCCAACAGCCAGAACATCCGCCGCCGAAATGCCGCGCTGTGCTGTGATCTCTTCGAGTGCCTGCACTTTGGCGGCCTTGCCAAGGATCGGCCGCCCGACCTGCCCGGTCAGTTTGCCACCTTCGGCGATCAGTGTATTCGCGCGGTGCTGGTCAAAGCCAAGTGCCGCGGCCACCCGCGCTGTGAAGGCCGTGAACCCGCCCGAGACCAGCGCTGCATAGGCCCCATGGGCTTTCATGGTGTTCACGAGTTCATAGCCGCCGGGCATGTAGGTGATCCGTTGATCCAGCACCTGCGCGATCATGGCCTCGGGCAAATCCTTGAGCAGGCCAACCCGTTCGATAAGTGCCGCCTCGAAATCCAGCTCGCCGTTCATCGCCCGTGCTGTGATGTCGGCGACACGCGCGCCGACCCCTGCCTCTGCGGCGAGTTCATCAATGCATTCCTGCCGGATCATTGTGCTGTCCATGTCCGCCAGCAACATCTTTTTGCGCCGGTTCGCGGCGGGTTGCACCACCAGATCAACGCATCCCGCCTGTAGGTCTGTCCAGACCGCCCATTGGTTGTCGGGCAATGCAGGCACCGGAAATTCAGCGGCTTCGTCAATGGCCAGCCATTGCACATCCCCCCCGCCCCAGGCGTTGCGCAGGTTTTCGACCAAGGCGCCATCCAGGGCGCGTTCTTGTGGTGTGGTGATCAATGTGACGACAAACATGGGTGTCCTCCGGCAAAATCTGCTCTGGGTCTACCTCTGCCGCACGGGTTTGCCACCCCTAAAAGTCAAAGAGTTTCCTTGGAAATGCGGGAGCGGCGGTGGATCATCGCAGTTTTGTCGTGTTCAAAAGTCTGTTTCGAACAAGACTTCGACACCGATGGCTTCGACATTGACATCATTGGAAAAAAGCGCCGTCGTATTGGAACAGATTTGCGCCTATCGGAAACATGCGTTCCTGCACGTTCTGTAGAATCCTTCATTTACCTGCATCGCTTATGCCTTCGCCTGTTGCTGTTGCACCGAAGGTTCCGTATGTCCGGCGGTGGGACACCCTTCCCCAACGAAGGGCGCATATCTGTGAGGATACCACTGATGGTTACGACTACACCGGCGTCGCGCGACACCGCGCGCAAACCTATTTCGCGGCCGACCAATCCGCGTTTTTCTTCTGGCCCTTGTGCCAAACCCCCCGTCTGGAAACTTGATGCACTCAGCGACGCCCCATTGGGACGGTCGCATCGTGCGGCTGTTGGCAAGGCCAAGCTGGCCGAGGCGATTGATCTGACGCGAGAGATTTTGGGCGTGCCTGCGGATTACCGCATCGGCATTGTGCCTGCCTCGGACACGGGCGCGTTTGAGATGGCGATGTGGTCGCTCTTGGGTGAGCGCCCCGCACAGATGGTCGCCTGGGAAAGCTTTGGCGCGGGTTGGGTCACGGATGTGGTCAAGCAGCTTAAGATCGATGCAACCGTCCACACGGCGGAGTATGGCGAGATCGTCGATATGGCGACGCTGAACTATGACAATGATGTCTGCTTTACCTGGAATGGCACAACATCCGGCGTGCGTGTCGTGTCGGGCGATGTGATCCCGGCGGACCGCGCTGGCCTGACGCTTTGTGATGCCACTTCCGCTGCCTTCGCGCAGGATTTGCCATGGGACAAGCTGGATGTGACGACGTTCTCCTGGCAGAAGGTCATGGGTGGTGAAGCGGCCCACGGGATGCTGATCCTGTCGCCTCGCGCTGTTGCACGCCTGGAAAACTATACCCCGGCCTGGCCGCTGCCGAAAATCTTTCGCCTGACCAAAGGTGGCAAGTTGATCGAAGGCATCTTTGAGGGTGCGACGATCAACACCCCCTCAATGCTGGCGGTTGAGGATTATCTGGTCGCACTGAAATGGGGCCGTGCGATTGGTGGGCTGGACGGGCTGATGCACCGCGCCAATGCCAATGCGCAGGCGATTTGGAATTTTTGTGCGGAAAAGCCGTGGATTGCCAATCTGGCCGTTGATCCTGCAACGCGCTCAAACACCTCTGTTTGTCTCAAGTTCACGGATCCGCGGATCACCGATGGTGCCGCCTTTGCCAAGGCAGTGGCCAAACGGCTGGAGGTCGAGAAGATCGCCCTGGACGTCGGCGCCTATCGCGATGCCCCCGCCGGTCTGCGCATCTGGTGTGGTGCCACGGTCGAGACGTCCGACATCGAGGCCATGTTGCCGTGGCTGGAATGGGCGTTTGAGGCTGAAATCAACGCATAACGTGGGTTTCACCCACCCTGCAATTTACGAACTTCAAGGAGCGGCAAAATGGCCCCCAAAGTACTGATCTCTGACAAACTTTCCCCTGCCGCCGTACAGATCTTCAAGGATCGCGGCATTGACGTGGATTTCCAGCCTGACCTTGGCAAGGACAAAGCCAAACTGCTGGAGGTGATCGGCCAATATGATGGCCTTGCCATCCGGTCTGCCACCAAAGCAACCGAAAAGGTTATCACCGCCGC
Source organism: uncultured Paracoccaceae bacterium (assembly GCA_947498645.1). GTDB lineage: Bacteria > Pseudomonadota > Alphaproteobacteria > Rhodobacterales > Rhodobacteraceae > Yoonia. The sequence continues at coordinate 441,033 of CANMKS010000001.1, forward strand.
CACGAACCTCAGGGTGATTGGCCGTGCCGGTATTGGTGTCGACAACGTCGATATCCCGGCCGCGTCCAAGAAGGGTATCATCGTGATGAACACACCCTTCGGGAATTCGATCACCACTGCCGAACACGCGATTTCCATGATGATGGCCGTGGCCCGCCAGATCCCCGAGGCGAACGCATCAACCCATGCGGGCAAATGGGAAAAGTCTCGATTCATGGGTGTAGAGCTGACCGGCAAGACACTGGGTGTGATCGGTGCGGGCAACATCGGGTCCATCGTGATTGACCGCGCACAGGGCCTGAAGATGAAGGTCGTGGCCTATGATCCCTTCCTGTCGGAAGAACGCGCAGTGGATATCGGTGTGGAAAAGGTCGAACTGGACGAACTGTTGGGTCGCGCTGATTTCATCACTATGCACGTGCCGCTGACCGATCAGACAAAGAATATCCTGTCCGAGGAAAACATCGCCAAGCTGAAGAAAGGCGTGCGCATCGTGAACTGTGCCCGTGGTGGTCTGGTGGATGAGGCTGCTTTGGCCGAAGCGTTGAAGTCCGGTCATGTTGCCGGTGCGGCCTTTGACGTATTTGCAGTCGAGCCCGCCACCGACAGCCCGTTGTTCAACCTGCCCAATGTTGTGGTCACCCCGCATCTTGGGGCGGCAACCACCGAAGCGCAGGAAAACGTGGCCCTGCAAGTGGCCGAGCAGATGTCCGACTACCTGCTGACCGGGGCTGTGCAAAATGCGCTGAACATGCCGTCGGTCACAGCAGAGGAAGCCAAGGTCATGGGCCCTTGGATCAAGCTGACCGAGCATCTGGGCAACTTCATCGGCCAGATGACGGATGAGCCGATCAAGGCGATCAATATCCTTTTTGACGGTGAAGCCAGCGAGATGAACCTCAAGGCACTGACAGCCGCCACCGTGGCCGGGATCATGACCAAGGCCAACCCAGACACCAATATGGTCAGCGCCCCTGTGATCGCCAAGGAACGCGGGATCAAGGTTTCCACCACCAAGCAGGACAAGTCCGGCGTGTTTGAAGGATACGTCAAGGTCACCGTTGTTACCGAAAAGCGCGAACGCTCTGTCGGGGGGACTGTCTTTAGCGACGGCAAGCCGCGCTTTATCCAGATCAAGGGGATCAACATCGACGCCGAGATCGGCGCACATATGGTCTATACCACCAACGAAGATGTGCCCGGCATTATCGGCACATTGGGAACCACAATGGGGGCCAATGACGTGAACATCGCGAACTTTACGCTTGGCCGGTCAGAGGCGAAGGGAGAGGCAATCGCCCTTCTCTATGTCGATGAACCGGTCCCGGCCACCGCGATCAAGGCGCTTGAAGACACCGGGTTGTTCCAGCAGGTCAAGCCGCTGATGTTCAACGTATAGGTGCCCTGTCCATGACCCCCATTTACGCCGTCGGCGACATTCACGGCCAGAAAGAGATGCTGGATCACGCACTTGCATTGATCGAAGCGGACGGAGGCCCGGATGCGCAGGTGGTGTTTCTGGGGGATTACACAGATCGCGGGCCGGACAGCCGGGCCGTGGTTGAGACGTTGATTGCAGGGCGTGATGCGGGCCGAAACTGGGTCTTTGTCAAAGGCAATCATGATCGGTCTTTCACCCGTTTTGTCCGCGATGGCCGCCAGCATGACCCGCGCGTAAAATCGGGGATCAGCTGGCTGAACCCGCGTTTGGGCGGCACCGCGACGCTGAACGCATATGGGGTGGTGGGCGTATCTGAGTTTGCCCGCGATGCGGTTACCGGATTGGAGTACCTCACCACGTTCCGCACGGCGGACGAGGATTGGGATATCGACAGGCTACGGCAAGAGGCCGGGCGCGTCATTCCCGCAACGCATCTGGATTTCCTTGATGCGCTGCCGCTTTGGCACGCCACAGATGAACTGCTCTTTGTCCATGCAGGCCTGCGTCCGGATATCGCCTTGGAAGATCAAGACCCCGAAGATCTGATCTGGATCCGCGACGGGTTTCTGGACAGCGACCATGACTTTGGCAAGTTGGTGGTGCATGGGCATACCGCCCTTGATCATCCACAGCATTTCGGCAACCGGGTCGATCTGGATGGTGGGGCGGGGTATGGCAAGCCGCTGATTCCGGCCGTGTTCGAAGGCCGCGATTGCTGGTTACTGACCGAACAGGGCCGCGTTGCGCTTACGCCCTGATCCCATCCCCATTTGCATCAAGCGCGAAGGGCAAATAGCCTCGCAGGTGGAGGATTGCAGATGATTGATCACATCACCTTTGGTGTTACGGATTTCGCGCGTTCCACGGCCTTTTACGATCAGGCCTTTGCCCCTTTGGGTGTCGCGCGATTGTTTGATGTCCCCGCCGAACACGCGGATGGCGTCAAAGTCACCGGCTATGGCGATGATCGTCCGTGGTTCTGGCTGGCCGAAGAAAACGCCACAACAGGCATGATGCATATTGCGCTACAGGCCAAGAGCACGGCCGAGGTGGATGCATTTCATGCAGCGGCTTTGCGTGCAGGGGGAAGGGACAATGGGCCACCGGGGCTACGCCCGCATTATCACGCCGCATACTACGCGGCCTTCGTGCTTGATCCCGATGGGCACAACATCGAAGCCGTCTGCCACGCACCTTAATCGCGCCGGATCACACCCGTCACGGCCGCCGCCCCAATCGCTGTAACAATCCAACCCAAGACAATCAGCCACCAGCGCACCCACCACAGCCACTGCCCCCAGGGGCCGCGTGTTGTGGACGGCGCCCATGCTGCCTCTTGTCCCAATGACACCAGTGGGACAACCAGATCCACCGCATAGGACAGGGCGTGAAACGTCTCATAGTCGCGTCCCGCGGTTAGCACCGGCGTCCCGTCGGGGGCGAGCATATATTTGTCAGACCAGACCTTGGCCGGGTTCGCGATCCGCTCGTCTGTTGCCAGCGCCTGCCAGCTTTCGGACATCAGCACCGGACCTGCTGTGGGGGCAAAATCGCCCGCCTTCCATGATTTGTCAGCCAGAAACCAGCCGATCAGCACCAGCGTCAGCAGCATGTAGAAACTGCGTTCCGGCTTGTGCCCGTAGCCCACAACAACACCAAAGACCCGGTCGGCAATCACACTGCTCAGATTGCGCCAGAACACGCGGATGTTGTGCCAGCGCTGCTCTGCGCGGAATTGCTGTTGCGCATGTTCCAGCGTGAGCGGGGCCACATTCAGCATTGTTTGGTCAACAGGATGCAGCATCGCCAGCCTTGCGACATTAGGGTCGTTGGGGCGCCGCTTTTCCAGTGCTGCAATCGCCTCTGGCCGTGTCTTTGCCGGGGCGCGGCTGGCGTCCAGCAGGGCCGTGCGCCACTGGGCTTCGCGCCGCCAGCGCGCGCGGGACGCTTTGCGCTGTTCCTTTTCCTTGGCCACCATGATCGCCCGCGCATCAGAACGGTGCCCAGTGTCGCGCAACAGTTTCGCCAGTTGCTCATAAGGTTGTGGGTAAAACTCGCGTCGCGACACAGCACCTTTCTTGAGCCATGCCAGACGATCCGCAACCTTGATGCTGCCATGCAGGACATCATAGATGAAACCGCTGAGGTAAAGCCTGTCACAGCGTGCCCAGCTTTCAGGATCATCCCAAAGGTCACCCACATGGGCCGAAGTCAGATCAACCGCCCCTGTCACATCATTCAGCCGCCGCCAGATAAACCCCTCGCGTACCACCAGACGCTGCGCGTTCAACGCATGGCCAGTTGGGTTGCGCATGGTCGCATGGCTGCAATCCAGCACGCCGTGGATCGCAGCCCCCATAAAGCTGACCTCACCATCGGTGGTCGCTTCGCGCAGAAAGGCATCGCCCTGGACCTGCGTGCTCTGGCAGTTCAGCGCATGGCCGTCGGGGTTGTGAAAAGCCGCGCCGATGGCCACCAACTGCCCGCCGATCTGTGCGCCCAGCAGGCTGACCAGGCCGGTGGCCGTGGTCCCTTCGAGCAGGACACTGCTGGCCACCGTCATGCCCTGCGCCTTGAGGGCCGAGCCACCCTCGTTGCGCAGTCTGGCATGTGTACAGGACAAATGCCCCTTGATCACACTACCCGAGAGCGAGACCTTGCCGTCAATCCGGCTGCCATTCAGCGTCAGGTTGCCTGATATCTGGATGCGCGCCGCGTCAATGCCGTCTTTGAGGCTGCATTTGACCAGCGCCAACCCGTCGGTTTGCAATTGCTGCATCTGGGGTTGGTTGGCGAATTCGCAATTGAAAAAATCAATTGGCCCGCGCGCCGTGGTATAGCTCAACTCAAGTGTGCCACCGATCCAGGCCCCGTTGACCGTGACGCCAGAGGGCTGCGTGCGGAAATCCTTGCAACCGCCAAGGATCAGGTAGCGCAGCAAGGCGGCCCTGATCAGGACAGTTGGTGCCTTGAGGTTCGGCACGCTCCGCCCGATCTGTGCCACCGCCCCTGATTGGGCAGCGTCGAGCAACGTCAGCTCTGCCGGGGTCAGCAAGTCATCATCGCGCAGCTGTACCACCTGAGCCCAAGTGGTGATCGGATGCAGGTCTTCGTAATTCATGATGTCACGCTAGGGGCCGCGTGCGCGGCTCGCAATCACTATTCTGCTCTTTTGCCCGCGGGTTAACTGGCGTAGACCGCCCCCCATGCCGCGTAAATTTGACAGCCTTGATGCCATCCTCAACCACGGGTTTGATACCGTGATTGATGTCCGGTCCCCGGCCGAGTTCGCCCAGGATCATTTGCCGGGTGCCATCAACCTGCCTGCCCTGTCTAATGATCAACGCGCCGAGGTCGGCACGCTTTACAAACAGGTCAGTGCCTTTGATGCCCGCAAGCTGGGTGCGGGTATGGTCGTGCGCAATGTTGCGGATCATCTTGACGGTCCATTACGCGACAAGGACGGGGCATGGCGCCCTTTGGTTTATTGCTGGCGTGGTGGGCAGCGTTCGGGCGTGTTTTCCATGCTGCTGTCCGAGATTGGCTGGCGGGCAGAGACCATCAAGGGCGGCTACACCAGTTTTCGCCGCATGGTGAAATCCTATCTTTATGATGATCCATTGCCGCATCGGTTTGTGCTGCTGGATGGCTACACCGGCACGGCAAAAACCGCGTTGTTGTCCCGGCTTGCCGCGCGGGGCGTTCAGGTGATCGATCTGGAGGAGTTGGCGCATCATCGCGGCTCTCTTCTGGGGGCGCGGCCCGGTGGGCAGCCTGCCCAGAAGGGGTTTGAGACGGGGCTGGCCCTGGCATTGCAGCGCTGCGATCCGGCCCGCCCTGTGGTGGTCGAGGCTGAAAGCAGCAAGATCGGCCGTATTTCATTGCCCACATCTGTCTGGGTCTCGATGATGGCCGCGCCACGGATTGTGGTCCAAGCCCCGATTGAGGCGCGCGCGTCCTATTTGGCCAGCGCCTATCGCGAGGTGATTTCTGACCCGGTTGCTGTGGCTGAAAAGCTGGCCCCGTTGCGCCGCCTGCGCGGCCATGCAGTGGTGGACAACTGGATTGCCCTGTCAAAGGCGGGCGCATTGGTGGAGCTGTCCAAGGCCCTGATGCTGGAACACTACGACCCGACCTATGCCAAATCCCGCAAGATTGCAGAGCGCGATGTGTTGGGTGAGGTGACGGCCAATACGCTGGATGCGGATGGGCAGAACCGGGCTGCCGATCAGATCACGGCTATTTTGCGCAGGTCTTGATCACCGATCCTGCCGTAACTTCACCAATCAGCGCCGCCGGATAGCCGGCATCCTGCAACTGTTGCAAAATCCCCTCTGCCCCTTTGGCCGGGATCGCGGCAAGCAATCCCCCTGCGGTCTGCGGGTCGAACAGAAGGTCAAACACCGGCCCTTCGATGGGTCCGGCCCCAACCTGATTGGCCGCGAACAGGGTCGAGCGCATGCCACTATCCGACAACGCCCCGGCTCCAGCCATCACAGGGATCGCGCCAAGGTCAAGCGTGGCCCCCACGCCGGATGCATCACAAATCCCACGCAGATGTCCGGCCAACCCGAAGCCGGTGATATCTGTCATTGCATGGGCTTTGCCCAAAATTCCTGACGCTTTGGCCTGATCCTGTGCCATCAGATCAAGGCAGGCGATCACATCCGCACCTGCGGCCTTGCCCGCCATTTCCGCCGCCAGAACCGTGCCGCTGCCGATAGGTTTGGTCACGATCAACCGGTCACCGGGCTTGGCCCCGGCAAGGGTGATTGGCCTCTTGGCCGTTCCTGTCACAGTAAAGCCGATCGTTAGCTCATCACCGATTGAGGTATGCCCACCGATGATCTTTGCCCCTGCTGTGCGCATCACATCGGCGGCCGTTGTCATGATCTCGACCAAGGTGCGTTCATGCAGTGTGGCATGCATGCGCGGCAGGATCAGGCTGACGGTTGCTGCCTGGGGTTTCGCCCCCATCGCCCAGATATCGCCCAGCGCATGGACCGCCGCAATCCGCGCCATGATCACGGGATCATGGGTAAAGGCGCGCAAGTGGTCGGTGCTCATCACTTGCCCTTTTTGTACCTCGCCTGCGTCATCGCCAAAGTGATCGGCCAGGACATGTTGCAATGTCGCCCGGCCCACTTTGGCACCACAGCCGCCGCACATGGGTTTGTCGCCCAAGGTTTCCTGCACCTCCAAGGCCACCGTCCTTGGCAATTTCGGCAGTTGCATTTGCGGCAATTCAGCAAACTGATCCATGAACTTGCGGTCGATATGGTCTTTCCATTTCCACAACAGCGCACCCTCGCGCGCTGTGCCGAATTTTTCGGCCAGGGCAGATTTCTGGCCCAGTGAGATCAGCTTGAGGTAATCACGCTGCGGCTTGTAAGGGCGCAGATCACCGCCCGACAGAACCGCGCGCAGGTTATCAAAAAGAACCGGGGCTTCGCGCACCGCGTAAACCCCGGCCTTGGGCCTTGGGTCGTGGCTGAGGTGCGCGCAATCGCCCACCGCAAAGACCTCTGGCGCGCTGGATTGCAGGTTGGCATCCACATTGATGAACCCTTCGTGCAGTTTCAGTCCGGTGGCGGCAATCCAGTCGTGCGGTTTGGCCCCGGCGGCGCCGGTTGTGAAATCGCTGCGGATCGTGCGCCCGTCGCGCAGGACAAGTCCTTCGGCAAAGACCTCTGTGACTTCGGCATCTTCAATGATCTCGATCTCAAGTGCGGTGAGCGCGGCGAGCATTTTTTGCCGCGCCTTGTAGCCCAGCGCCGTCAAGACGGTGCCGCGGTCGATCAGTTTGACATGGGGGTTCTGATCCCGTAGCGCATGGGCCATCGCCATCGCAAGTTCAGCACCTGCAACACCACCGCCAATGATCGCCACATGCGGCCCGCGCGCGGTTGCCCGGAACGCATCCCAGCGCGACGCAAAGGCCCCCAGGGGTTTTGCCGGGATGGCGTGCGACTTGAAGCCCGGCAGATCAGGCATGGCCGAGGTGATCCCCACATCAACCGCCGCCACATCATAGGCAATCGGTGGACGCCCGGCGACCGTGACCGTTTGCGCCGATGTGTTGATCCCCGTGGCATAGCCGTTGATGATCCGCGCGCCAGCAAATCGGGCAAGCCTGACCAGATCAATGTCGAGCTCATCCCGCGTATAATGACCGGCCACAAAACCGGGCAGCATGCCTGAATAAGGGGCTGTTGGACCGGGATTGATCACTGTGACCCGGACGCCGGGCAGCGGGTTCATCCCCCAACTGCGCAGCACAAGCGCATGGGTATGGCCACCGCCGATAAGAACCAGATCACGGGTGAAGGGAAGTATATTCATGCCAGTGTTCTAGCCGCGCAATCGTCAGGGGGAAAGCCACTGGCCATCCCAATGACGTGCCCGCGAAAAACAGGCCCTGCGATGCGCGGCACCCAGATGCACCGCATCCACATGCATCACCCGGCAGGTCAGCACGGCAAATGTCGCTGGGTCCGGCTTTTTGCGGTAGTCCAGCGCGTCGTCAATCACCGTGCCGGGAGGGGGGGTGACCCCATAGGACTGCTGCGCATGATCGGGGATTTTGTGCCAAAGCGCACGGGTCTGTGCGCCGGACTCGATACTGACCGTAGCCTGCAATCTGATTTGCAGTTGCTGGCTTTCGTCCCAGACATGCAAACCCGCGCGCGGCGCCTTGGACAGGCTTTTGATCTTGTCGGTATAAAGATCGGTATGCACCGTGATCACCGCCGCGTGCGGATCAGCGGTGCGCAGGACAACGGTTCGGGCCTCTGGCCACCCATCAGGCGAAACAGTTGCGAAGGTAGGCACACGCGCCGGGTGATCGGCATCGGCAATCCCACATGCCAATGTATGCCAGAGCTGCGCCCATATGCCTTGGGTCGTTTCAAACCATTCACTCATAGCCTGTCATCTCCAGATACCCGATGCCCGCGTGGGTGCCGCTGACCGTCACAGGCCCTTCCCAATATGGCACCGATGTCGTCATCCATGCATTGTCATTGATTGCCGCCACGGTGACGTCAACGCCCATGTCCGGTAACGTCACCTGCCATCTGATCGGCACATCCGCATCGTTGACCGCCAATGGCACAGCCTGCAACGCACCATTGCTGTAGGGGGTCGTCTTGCCCTCCGCGCTGATCCATGTGGCTGATGTAAAGTTTGCCCCATCCGTTTGTTGCAGACGGAACCCCATCAACTTGGCCCCGCTATCAAAGGACAATGAAAACCAATCCCAGCCGGTTTGATTATCTGCCAAGGGTTGCGAGGACCATTCTCTGTCCAGCCACGCATGTCCCGTGACAGCAATATCGCCATCGGGCAGTTGCAGGATGCCCTCAATCGCAAAGAAGGGCTGTGAATAGTAATATGACGCCTGTCCCGCCGCTGATTTCACCGAAAACCCGTTGTCACCATGAAAGACCAGCGGGCCTTGCGCGGTGAGTTGCATGTCATAGGCAAACTCCGGCCCGCTTGCCCGCATCTGCAACGTGTTCCAGTCCCCCGCCAGTTCCCAATCGTCGATCCACGCTGTGAAGGGTGCTGTTGTCACCCCCGCTTGGCCGATGCCCCCACGGGCAAGCCGTTCGCTGACATAGTGATCGTCCGGCGTCGTGACAGCCGCATGTCCCATCCACAGTTGCGGTGCGGCCCAACCTGCCCCGGCTTCGGGCGCGAGCGCTGAGCGAAAGAGCGTCCATTGCAACCCGTAATCCGTGCCGTCTGCCCCTTTGAGGTTGGCCGTCAGATACCACCACTCGATCCGGTAGTCGTTGTGCGGGCCGTGATCCGCCGGAAAGTCGAATGCTGGGGCTGGTTGCGGAATGCTGAACCCATCAACCTGCGTACCCAGGCCCGCAAACCCCTGCGCCTGTGCGGCGAAGGGCAACCAGCACATCAAGAAAAGCACTCTAACGTTCATTGGAAAACACCTTGAGCAGATCAGCAGGCGGCGTGCGGGCAAGGCGGCGCGCGGGCCAAAGGGCCGCAAGTGCGGCCGCCAGCAACGCAAAGAGGCCCAGCCGGGCATAGTCCAGCGGGAACAGATACATCGGCAGTTTCCATCCAAATGCCGCGACATTCACGACGGCCAATAGCGCCCAGGCCAATGCCAGACCAAGTGGCAGCGCCACAATGGCCGTCAGAATCGCCAGCATCATTGCCCGCATCAATTCCAGCCTGCCAATCTGCCGCCGCGTCATGCCCATGGCCCAGGCCGGGGCCAGCTGTGGGACGCGCATGGTGGCCAATGTCAGCAGGCTCATCAAAATGGCAAAACCCGCAACCGCGAGGGTCAGCACATTTAGCGCTGTTGTCACGGTAAATGTCCGCTCAAAGATCGCCAGTGAAATCGCCTTGATCCGTGCCTGATCGACCGATTGCGTGGCCGGGATGCCCGCCCTGTTCTCTAGCTCTTCCACAAAGCCGGGGACCGCTGCCGGATCCATCCGCAAGCCAAAGCGCTGCGGGATCACATCTGGAAAGAGCCGTGCAAAGATGTCTTCGCCAATCACGGCCTGACCAATCGGGTTGCCATAGTCCCCATAGACCCCCGCGATCGGGAAATCCCGCCCCTGCACCTGCACCACGTCGCCGATGCTCAACCCCGACCTGCGGGCCAGCTGTTCGTTGATCAGGATTGTTTCATCGGCAAAGGTGGTGTCCCACGCTGCCGCCGCAGTTTCCAGAAAAACCCAGTTGTCCCGGTATGTCGCGTGATCGCGCGGCCCGAAAACCTGTGTCGTTTGGCCTGCAATCGTCACTTCAGCGCTTTGGATGGGCAGGATTGCATCTGTGCGCGGGCTGGCAAAATCGACAAGTGCTGCCAGCTGGGTTGTATCTTCGACTTGCACGTAAAGCTCTGACGCCAACCGCTGATCAAGGAAGTCAGTGAACGTCAGACGAAAGCTCGACACCATTGTCGAGACGCCAATATTGGCCGCCATTGCCAGCAAAAGCGCCATCAGCGCCAGTGAAAGCCCCGGTAATTGTTGCCGTGTGTCCGCCCAGAACCACTGTGCCGTCACTGATCTGGCCAGTCTGCTCAGACCTGCCAGCAGCCGATCAAGGACCAGCGGTAAAGCCAATGCTGCACCGATCAGCAAAGTCGCAAGCAAGGCAAATCCGCCGATCAGCCCCTTGGCAGTGATCATCAAGATGCCTGCGACGCAGAGCAATGCAAATGCCACAATGCCCTGAAATCGCGCCCGCCGGCCCGCCGCCATGGCCAAGGCGCGCGGCTGAGCGGCGGCCAGCAACGGCATTTGCGCAAGTTGATACAGCGCGCCGCTTGCGGCGATTGCCGTGCCCCCCAGCGCGATGGCCAGTGCCGAGAGCCACCAAACCGGGCGCAATTGGAGCGTGCCGGAGACATCGGCGCCATAAAGCCCCTGCAATGTCGCGGCGACATCGGGCAAAAGAAGTGCGGCAATCACATATCCCAGTGCGACGCCGACGCCCCCCGCCATCAGCGCAAAGAACATCAGTTCCGCGACCATCAGGACAACCAGACTGCGCAGCGGCACGCCCAGCGCGCGCAATGTGCGCACCACAGGGCGGCGTTGTTCAAAGGCCAGCCCGATTGCACCGTTGACGATGAAGATACCAACGGCAAAGGACAAAAGGCCAAAGGCCGTCAGGTTAAGGTGAAAACTATCCGTGAGCCGGGCAATGTCGCTACCCCCTTGCGCAGGCTGGCGCGCGAGGTCCGGCGCGATATCGGCAAGGGGCGGTTGCCCCATGGGTTGGCCGGGCAGCACAATGAGCGTGTCAATCTGCCCCTGCCTGTCCAGCAATCGCTGAGCGACGCCGATATCCGTCACAGCCGTGCCCGGTGCCGCCTCTGGGGTGATAACGAATGCCAGCTCTGGCAGCCGTGATGCGGTTTCTGAACTGCCAAACAGCTGACCTTCACCGCTTAGGAAACGGGCCACATCTGCGCCCTCTTGCGGGGCGACCGGGCCGATGCCGCCAGGTGCTGTCAAAGGTTCAACCCCGACAATGCGCACCCCGTTCAGGCGACCCTGGACAACGGGGCTGACCAGCCAACCGGCGCGGCGCAGGGTGATGTAAGTGTCCTGCGCCATCGGTTGCCCATCACGGCGCACCAAACGGTCGTATTGCCCTTCGCCCAAGGTTGCGGCAGCGGCATCATAGCTTGCCCGCGCCTCGGCATTCACGGCCTGCACGCCCGACCAAAGGGCCGTCGCAAGCGCCAACCCGGCCAGCAGCGTGAATAGCTGCAATGGGTTGCGCCACCAATGCGACAACAGCGCCTGAAGCGTGGCCTTGGTCATGCGACGCGGCCTGCCTTGAGGTGCAGGCGGCGCGACATGCGGCTGGCGAGCGCCTGGGAATGGGTGACCATCAACAGACCGGCACCCGCCTCTGAGACAAGTTCAAGCATCAGGTCCATCACGGTCGCCGCTGTCGCCTCGTCCAGATTGCCAGTCGGCTCATCCGCCAGCACCAACTGTGGCTTCGGGGCCAGGGTGCGCGCGATCGCTACCCGTTGTTGCTGCCCACCAGAGAGCTGTTCTGGATATTTGGACAGTTGCGCAGACAGGCCCATCCTGTCGGTCAGTGTCTTGATCCATGCCGCATCATGTTGCCCGGCCAGCCGCGCCTGAAACGCGATATTGTCTGCAATCCGCAGACTGGGGATCAGGTTGAACTGTTGAAAAACAACGCCGACAGTGCCCCGGCGCAAGGCGGCGCGCGCGGTATCATCCAGTGTTGCGATATCCTGATCCTGCAAAACGATCTGACCTGCATCCGGCGTATCAAGCCCGCCGATCAGATGCAGCAACGTGCTTTTGCCGCTGCCGGACTCGCCCGTCAGTGCCAGTGTTTCGCCAGCATCCAGCGTCAGGTCAATGCCCCGCAAGACGGCGAACGGCCCATCGGCTGTTTGGTAGGTTTTGTGAATATCAGTAACGCGTAGCAGCATGGTCGGTGGTCCTTTGGTAAATGACCTAACACGCTATGCTGCGAAGGAAACGCTCTAGCCGCCGATCAAGGCGATTTCTGTGCCTGCGGGATCAACAACAATCAGGCGCTGCACGTAGGACAAACGCCGGTCCCACGTCGTTTGATAGCCAGCGGCGTCCAGCCGCGCGGCGATATCCTCTAGCCCCCGGATCGGAAATGACGGCAGAGCCTCCACATCAAATGGAAAACTGGGCCGGGTGCCAAAGTAAATCTGCCGGGTGCCGCTGACGGCCCAGAACCCGTCGATATCCTTGGGGTAGTTCGGCGCGCGCATCTCCATCAGGCCAAGTTCGTCCAGATAGAAAGCACGCAAGGCGGGTTCTTCTGCCGGTTCCATCGGGATAAAGACCTGTTGCAGGCGTGTGTTCTGATGGGCCGCATCCCGCCCCGCACTAAAGGCCATATCGGGCCCACGCCTTTTGCGGGTCTTTCTGGGCTTATCCTCGCCCTCTTCTGCGGCCCGGTTTCGCATGAACCGGAAAAACGCAAAAAACGCGACGAGGACGACGAAGGGAGGGAGCAACAGATCGGTCATTGAAGGCGGTTCCGTTTAAACTTCTGCGATCAATTCTAGCCGGTTTCCAACGGGATCAGCGGTAAAGAACCGGATGACATCTGGCAAGGTTTTGTCCCATAGGATCAGATGCCCTGCCTGCTCCAACCTGGCGGCAAGACCGGCAAGGTCATCAACACGAAACCCCGGATGCGCCTTGGTGGCGGGGCGAAAATTCGGGTCGATGCCAAAATGAACCTCAAGCTTGCCCGCACGCGCCCAAAACCCGCTACGTGATTGCAGTTCCGGCGGCTTAGCAACCTCTTGCAAGCCCAGCAGGTTACAATAGAAGGCGCGCATTGCGTCTTCCTTGCCTGCGGGCATGGCCAGTTGCAGATGATCAAACCCCGTGATCATCACTGTCCTTTCGCCACCTGCCTTTGCGCTTGCTGCCTGCCCGCAACAGGATCCAGACAACAGCAACAAAAACTGCGATCACAACAATCGGATTTCCGCCTGCCAGGTCTTGGAACATATGTCCTCCCAATGATGTATACTATAGTATACAATTAGGGTCGAACAGCATGATTTTCAACCTTTGCCGTGACGTTTTCCTGTTTTGGTCGGGCATCTGAGGTAGCACAATGGCAACGACAGTAATGGAGGCTTTGATGACAGATATCGTGATTCTTGGTGGTGCACGTACGGCTATTGGCACTTTTGGCGGCTCGCTGGCGGGCACATCGCCGATCGAACTGGGCACGATTGCAGCCAAGGCAGCGCTGGAACGTGCTGGCGTTGAGGGTGGGCAGATCGGCCATGTGGCCTTTGGCCATGTCATCAACACCGAGCCCAAGGATATGTATGTCAGCCGGGTCGCTGCCATCAATGCGAGCATTCCTGACACCACACCGGCGATGAACGTGAACCGCCTGTGCGGCTCTGGGCTGCAATCCATCGTGTCGATGGCGCAGTCGCTAATGCTGGGCGATGCTGATTTTGCGCTTGCGGGCGGATCCGAGAACATGAGCCGCTCTCCCTTCATCATCCCCGATCAGCGCTGGGGCGCCAAGATGGGCGATGTGCGCACGTTGGATATGATGCTGGGCGCGCTGAATTGCCCCTTTGGCACCGGCCATATGGGTGTCACGGCCGAAAACGTCGCAGGTGAGCATGATATCAGCCGTGCCGCACAAGACGCATTCGCCCTGCAAAGTCAGGAGCGCGCCGCGGCAGCGATTGCCGCAGGCTATTTCGAAAGCCAGATCGCCCCCGTGCCTGTCAAGAAGCGCCGCGAGGTGGTGGATTTTGTCACTGACGAGCACCCCAAGGCAACAACGCTTGAGGCCCTGGCAGGCCTGCGCCCGGTTTTCCAGAAGGATGGCAGCGTGACCGCTGGCAACGCCTCTGGCCTTAACGACGGCGCGGCCGCTGTGGTGCTGGCCACAGCACAGGCGGCAGAGGCGGCAGGGCTGACACCCAAATTCCGTGTGCTTGGGTATGGCCATGCGGGCGTGCGCCCCGAGGTGATGGGCATCGGCCCGGTTCCGGCGGTGGCGAACCTGCTGATGAAGCTGCGCCTGTCCGTTGATGATTTTGACGTGATCGAAAGCAATGAGGCCTTTGCCGCGCAGGCACTGGCCGTCACCAAGGAACTTGGCTTTGATCCCGCCCGCGTGAACCCCAATGGCGGTGCGATTGCATTGGGTCACCCTGTTGGTGCATCCGGCACGATCATCACCGTCAAAGCCATGTATGAACTGGAACGGATCGGCGGCAAACGTGCGCTGATCACCATGTGCATTGGTGGCGGGCAAGGGATTGCGCTGGCGATTGAGCGGCTCTGACCGCCCATTGCCACCTGTCGCGGGGGATGTGGGTGTTCATCCTGCCCCTGCGGACAGCGCAACCTTGCGGCTTATGAGGGATCGCTGACGTTCAGGTCGGGTAGTCGCGCAGAAAGACCCATTTGTCGCCCTCTGACAGATCCGGGTCGTAGGCGTAGCCGCCTGCGCGGAAACCTTTGATATCGTCCGCCTCGGTCAAACGGTTCTCGATCACATGACGGGCCATGGCCCCTCGCGCGCGTTTGGCAAAGAAGCTTACGATGCGCGGCTTGTCGTCCTTGAGTTCCATAAATACAGGCGTGATTACCCGCAGCTTCAGCGCCTTGCGGTCGGCGGCCCCGAAATATTCCTGACTGGCGCAATTGATCAACGTGTCCGTGCCCAAGGTTGTGGCTTGCGCATTCAGTGCCTTGGCAATCGTGTCGCCCCAATAGTCATAAAGCGTCTTGCCGCGCCGCGTCTTCAGGCGGCTGCCCATTTCCAATCGGTAGGGTTGGATCGCGTCAAGCGGACGCAGCAACCCGTACAGGCCGGACAGGATGCGCAGGTGGTCCTGCGCCCAGGCCATGTCTGCCTCGCCCAGCGTGCGCGCCTCTAGCCCTTGATAGGTATCGCCGTTGAAGGCCAGCGCCGCAGGTTTGGTGGTTGATGGATCAGGCGCGGCGGCGAAAACCTTGAATCGGTCGCGGTTCAGACGCGCCAGATCATCCGAAATGCTCATCAATCCTTTGAGTTGGGTCAGTGTCAGGTTGCGTGCCGTTTTCGACAGGCGCACCGCGTCTTGCTGAAAATCAGGCGCAGTGGCCACCACATCAACAGGGTCCATGTCGAGCGACTTGGCAGGTGAGACAACAACAAGCATCGGGCATCCTTTTTCACTTCAAAAAGGATGTAACATGACAACCGGGCAAGACCAGCGCCATGTGCCGGATCGTTCTGCACAATTTTTGTCGAGTGGTTTAGTTCAGTTGAGCCTGAAGCGGGTACTGCCCATCCTCAAACGGGCCAAAAAGATCATCAAGATCGGGGTGATCCACAGGTTCGCCAGAGTAGTCGGCAATCAGGTTCTGTTCGGACACGTAAGCCACATAAAAGCTCTGCTCGTTCTCGGCCAGAAGGTGGTAGAACGGCTGGTCTTTCTTGGGACGGCTTTCCTCGGGGATCGCGTCATACCACGCATCCGTGTTCGAAAACATGGCGTCCACATCAAAGACCACACCCCGGAAAGGGTGTTTGCGGTGGCGTACAACTTGCCCCAAATGATATTTCGCGCGCGTTTTGAACATAGTCATTAATATATCGATAATATATGTCCGCTGCGGATGCAAAGTCTACAGTATCAAGGCACATTTAAAGGAAACAGTCTGTGAACCTGGCCCTGACAGTCCTCAACATTACGGCCCCGGTGTTTCTATTGGCGGCGGTGGGATTTATCTGGGTCAAGCTGGGATTTGAGTACCGGGTGCAGTTTGTAACCCGCATGGCCATGACCCTTGCGGTGCCCTGTCTGATCTTTGTCGCGCTTATGCAGACAGACGTGGAGCCCGAGGCCTTGGCGGCGCTATCGCTGGCCGCGTTGGTTGCTTACGGCTTTGTAACGGTTGGCTGTTTCATTGTGGTCAAACTGGGCCGTCTTGACCTGCAAACCTACCTTGCCCCGCTGATTTTCGGCAATACAGGCAACCTTGGACTACCTTTGGCCCTGTTTGCGTTTGGGGAAACGGGGTTGGGATATGCGGTTGTGGTCTTTGCCGTTATGGCCATCCTGTCCTTTACGGTTGGAATCTGGATGGTTGCGGGCGGTGGATCGCCTGCAAATCTGGTGAAAGAGCCAGTCGTGGCCGCAACGCTGCTTGGTGCCATATTTCTTTGGCAGGGATGGGAGACGCCTGCCTTTCTGACCAATGCGCTGGACCTCATCGGGCAGATGGCGATTCCAATGATGTTGATCACCCTTGGCGTTGCCGTTGCACGGCTGGAAACCAAGGCGATGTCGCGCGCGGTTGTGCTGTCAGTCGTCAAGGTCGTGATCTGCCTTGGCAGCGGCTGGCTTGCCGCAACATGGTTCGGGCTGGAGCCTGTCGCCGCCGCCGTGCTGATCGTGCAGGTTGCAACGCCAGTGGCTGTGACCTCTTACCTTCTGGCCGAGAAGTACGGGACAGATGCACAGCCCGTTGCCGGGCTTGTTGTGGCCTCAACATTGCTGTCGGTTGTGGCTTTGCCGCTTGATCCTCGCATTTGTGATCTGATTGCATCCTCTTGGGGGATTCCCAGATCGTCACAAGCACGCTATGCTGGCAAAAAACAAAGATAAGCGAGAGGCAGATGAGCAGTTTCTTTCGCGCGGCGGCATGTGTGCTGTTATTGAGCAGTTGTAGCGGAGGTTCGGGTGATTTCTCGGCACCGCGCAATCTTGATGACGCTTGCAGTATTGTGTCAGAGCGCCCCGAATACCTACGCGCGTTCCAGCGGGTCGAACGCAAGTACGGCGTGCCGGTCCCGTCGATGATGGCGATCATCTATCAGGAAAGTAAATTCATCGGTAACAACCGCACGCCCCATCGCTATGCGCTTGGCGTGATCCCGGTTGGGCGGCAATCCTCTGCCTTTGGCTATAGCCAGGCGCTGGACGGCACCTGGGAAGAATATCAGGATGGGCCCGGCGGACGTCGCGCCCGTCGCGATGATATCGACGATGCGACTGATTTTATGGGCTGGTACATGGTGCAAACCGTGGAAGAAACGGGCGTACCGATCAATGACACCCGCAACCAGTATCTCGCCTATCACGATGGGCGCACCGGGTTTAATCGCGGTACGTGGCGATCAAAAAGCTGGCTGGTACGGATCGCGGGAGAGGTCGAAGCCCGCGCGGTGATGTATGATCAGCAGTTACGATCCTGTCGCAAGCGCTGAATGCAAAAAAGGGCGGCCCGGTGTGGCCGCCCTTTTGTATTTGAGTGCAGTCGGCGCTTAACCGGCGCGCTTGCGCGTCTCGGCCTGAATGTTGAACAGAATATCCCGCAGTGTCCCGCCTGCCACCAGATCGTTCAGGATCACGGTTGTCTCTACCCCCAGATCATCGGTGACAATCCACTGACGAAGCTCGACCGGATTGGCGGTAAAAACCATCTGAATGTTTCCGTATTGCGGATTGTCGGGGTCTTGCGCGGTGACGGTGGTGGTTGGGCCATCAGACACCACATTGGTGACCATGCGCGCGCGCTCCAGATCGACATCAGGTTGCAGAATGATGCTGAGCGGGGTCTGGTTCAGCGGATAGCGTTCAGGGCCGGTGTTTGACCGCGCATCAAAGACAGCCAACTGCCCGCCCCCAGCCATCACCATCGATTCAGACGGTGGGTTATATTCAAAACGGATGCGCCCCGGCCGTTTGATGTAGATCTGCCCGGTATAAAGCGTGCCGTCAGAGTTGATCTGGGTAAAGCCACCCTGTGCTGTCTGAAGCTGGTTCAGATAGGCCGATATTTGCGAGAGGCTTAGCTGCTGGGCCGACGCGGCACCGGCATAAAGCACAAGCGCAGCAGCGGCGATAAGGGAAAGGATACGTTTGCTCATAAGTCCTACCTAGATGTTTGGATGCGGGTTTGCACCCTTTGGATGCAGAGAACAACAGCATGTGAGCGGCCGTTAGGCGATATCATGCCCGCTGATTTTGGATAGCGCGCAGTCCGGGAAGCCCTTTATGACAAAACCCCCACGTTCATCAAACGCAGGGGCTATGCCGTAATTCCGATGGTATTTGCGCGCGTCTAGCGGACCCAAACCTCGACGCGGGTGTAGCCAGAGCCCGCGACCTGTCCGTCAACGCAGGTTGCCGGGAAGACGTTACCAAATCCGTAGCTGGACAGTGTCACCCCGTTGTTGGCGGTTGCCGATCCTGCAAACTGCTCAAGCGTGGCTTGCATGGTTTGCGCCGCACTCAATGAGGCGCTGATCGCAGCTTCGCTGCCCGCGGTGGATGCTCCGAAACCCGCAAAGACGATCTCGCGGCCCTGATAGTCCGGGCCGGACAACAGGCTGACAAGGTCGATCACCATCGCACGGTTCCAGGCACCTTCGGGACCGCTTGCCGCCCCGCCGGTCATCGTTGTCGACAAACGGTTCGCATCAAACAGCACCTGAAACATCTCGGCCGCTGCAACGCGTTGGGCGTCGTCCAACGATGCATTCAACAGCCCGCCCAGCCGCGCGTTTTTCAACACCGGATCTTGCTGTTGCGCGGAGTGGTTCAAATAGCCTTCTCTGACCAGAAGACCTTGAGCCACATCAGTCGAGGCGAAATCAAACAGCTCTGCCGCAAACGGTGTGGTCGGTGCGGTGTCGTAGCTGGCCATGACCGGGCGCGCCAAAGGATAGTCGCCAGAAATGATGTTGAATTCATTTGGCGCCACGGCAATGCCACAGGCGCCTGAGACGGCAATCGTCTGATCGGCATTCGCCGCAGCGGAATCGATGATGCTGATACTGCCCGGAAATTGCAGGATCGACGCCGAGATACCGGCTTGATCCGACATCGTCAGCACGTTGCCGGCGACAGTCTTGCCTGCCGGTTCCATCACCAGCTTGTTCATCTGCGCCCATAAATCCGAATTCGTCGGCAATTGCAGCGGCAAAACATTCATGTCCGCGCCACCGATCTGGGACCAGTTTGTCACTTCGCCTGCAAAGACGCGGGCCAGATCGTTCAATGAAATCTCGCTGATGCCCGCATTGGGTGCAACAATGACGGAAAAGGCATTCAGGCCAAGCAACTGATTGGCAGGCTGCGTCGTCGCAATCCAATCACTGGGGCCCGCATACTGCTGGGCCGCCGTTCCGTTCAACGATACGGTTTCGATGGCGATGTCTGCCTCTGCGCCATCATCGGCGATGGTCAACGTCAGTGAAGCCTCGCCATTGCCCAAGACTGCCGCGCCATTTCCGGCGACCTCAACCGTGGCGCTTGTATCGCTGGCAACGGCAAAAGCGCCGGCCACGGTGCGATAAAGCCCGCCGGCGGACGCGCTTTCAAAACCGATGCTCAAGGTTTGGTCACCGCTGATTGCTTGCTCGGGCCCACCGCTGACCACGTCGATCAAGGCATCCGCGGTCAGGCCAAAGTCGTTACTTGCCAGAACTTCGGCGCAACCAGGGCCATAGCAGATCACCTCGGACGCAGGCACACTTATGGCGCCCACTGACGTCTGAACCCGCAACATGACGCCGTTAAAGCCGACGATCTCGCCCTCAACACTGATAAATTCATCAGGAGAACGCAGATCAACTTGCTGCGCCATTAGCGCAACAGGCGCCACACTACACACTAGGGAAGTTACTATTCGTGTTATCATAGTCTTCGTAGCTCCAGCCATCAAATGCCACTTTCATGTGCGGCATCCTGTCGATTAGACCATCCAAAGCGGGCAGAACTTGGATGGTTAACCTCATTGCTCGCAAATTGTGCCCACTTTAGCAACAATAGCTGCAATGTTATTTTTATGGGAATTTTTCAGTGTTCGACAACTGACACGATGTCAGGCTACACAAAAATGCCACAATCTTGATCTGCGGCACCGCATCAACGCAGTCCGAATGCCCATAAGTGAATCACCGATTTCAAGTGGAAAAATCGCCACTCAGTCATTTCTTGCCGATTGCGGATCACAGGTCAGCCCGGCAAAATCGAACAGCTTTGGATCGAGCAGATGTGACGGGCGTGCGTTCATCAATGCCCGGAACATGACCTGGCGTCGTCCGGGGCTGTTCGCTTCCCATCCATCAAGGATCTGCTTGACTTGCTGACGCTGCAATCCGTCCTGTGACCCACATAGATCACATGGGATGATGGGATAGTTCATTGCCTTGGCGAATTTCTCGCAATCTGCCTCGGCCACATGGGCCAAGGGGCGGTAGAGGAACAAATCGCCCTCTTCATTCACCAGCTTGGGCGGCATTGTCGCCAGACGCCCGCCATGGAAAAGGTTCATGAAGAAGGTTTCGAGAATGTCGTCACGATGATGGCCCAGCACCACGGCTGAACATCCCTCTTCACGAGCAATCCTGTACAGGTTGCCGCGCCGCAATCGCGAGCAGAGCGCGCAGAAGGTCCTGCCTTCAGGCACCTTATCCATCACGATTGAATAGGTGTCCTGATATTCGATCCGATGCGGCACGCCCATCTTCTCAAGGAACGCAGGCAAGACGGTGGCAGGAAATCCGGGCTGGCCTTGGTCAAGGTTGCAAGCAACCAGTTCTACCGGCAGCAGGCCACGCCACTTGAGTTCATATAGAACAGCCAGAAGCGTGTAACTATCTTTGCCGCCGGACAAGCAGACGAGCCACTTCGCATCACGCGCAATCATGCCATACTGCTCGATCGCTTCGCGGGTGTAGCGCACAATCCGCTTGCGGAGTTTCTTGAACTCCGTTGTTGAAGGTGCGCCATGGAACAGCGGGTGAATTTCAGAGTTGTCCAACATGGCGCGGATATGCCAGATGCAGACGCATCTGCCTAGAGGTATCCCATTCGAGGGCACCGGCGTATCAGTTCAAACAGATTGGGAGCGCGCAATAAAGCGGATCGACCGAGCAGCGGGTCGGGACATTGACCAAAACTACCCCGACGGTTGAACGGATACAGCACCCGGTGAGATTGGCGCGGCCACCGGACAGTACGAGATTGACCAGCTGGTGCTGTCAAACAGCGACACCAAGTGTGACCTTCAACGACTGAGCGTGGACTTGGCTTATGTCCGCTGCGATGGGCGGGATATCGGAACGGTCACATTTTCAGTCAAACGGCGGTAGCCAAGAAATTTCGGCGAAATTTCTTGGCAGTGGGAAAGATTTTCGGATGAAAATCTTTAGTCTGGAACGTTATCAATCCCTGACCCGCCCCACGGATGGCAGCGTAGAATACGGCGTATGGTCAGATAACTGCCCTTGATCGCCCCATGCTTTTCCAACGCCTCCAGCGAATAAGCCGAACAGGTGGGTTGATACCGGCAACTCATCCCGACCCATGGTGACAGCACCATGCGGTAGGCCCGGACGGGCAAAGAAACAACATAGGCGAACGGGCTCATCCGTGGACCTTTTTGATTGCACGCCTTAGATCGGCCACCAATGTCTCAAACGGGAGGGTCGCTGTGATATCTTTGCGCCCGACCAGCACATAATCCCAGCCATCGCGACCCAGTTCAGGCAATACAATGCGGGCCACCTCGCGCAAGCGACGCTTGGCCCGGTTTCGGGCGACCGCGTTACCGACCTTCTTGGAACAAGTGAAACCAACGCGGATGCCATCCGCCTCGCCCTCTGTGCGTTTGCGGCCCTGCAGGTGGATGCCGGGAGTGCCCTGACGGCGGCCGTGTGATGCGCGCACAAAGTCAGCGCGCTTGGTCAATACGCAAACAGAAACCGCCGGAGTGCCCGTGACAGGCCCAACCGGCGGTTTCAAATCGGTCAAAACGGCTGTTGCGCTTACGCGCTCAGCTTCGCACGGCCCTTGGCGCGGCGATTGTTCAGGATCTTGCGACCGGCCTTTGTGGCCATGCGCGCGCGAAATCCGTGACGGTTCTTGCGAACCCGGTTTGATGGTTGGAACGTGCGCTTCATAGCGTGCTCTCCGGTTTATGGCCAAATCCGATCAAGGGATTCGAAGCCGAACTACAATTCAGACCCGTCCTTTAGAGGGGGTCGCTATGCATGTCAACGCAAGCAGGGGGGTGAAACTGCAACAATTCCCACATTTCGATCACGTCAATTGTTACAGTCTTCACGGCCAATACACATAAAACTGAAACATCAGGGGTGCTTTGCATCAATGCGCCGTGAGGTGGGTATCGCAATAGCCGGGTTACGTCCATCTAACCTGCAACCAACAAGACACCCATAGGACCCGAAAGATGACCGATATGACCGAAGCCCCGACCAACCCGATACTCAAAAAACTGCCCCTCATCATTATCGGCGTTGTCGCTGTACTGGGTGCGTTTTTCCTGCGCGACTACCTGACGTTCGAGGCGCTGGCCGAAAATCGTGAATCCCTCCTCGGCTTTCGCGACAACAACTATCTGCTGACCGTTGTGGTCTTTATCGCGGCCTATGTGGTGATTGTTGCCTTCTCCCTTCCCGGAGCAACAATCGCCACGCTGACCGGCGGTTTCCTGTTTGCAACCTTCCCCGGCGCGCTGTTCAACATGACCGCAGCCACCATCGGTGCCACCGCAATCTTCCTTGCCGCCCGTTGGGGGTTCGGTGAAAGCCTTGGCAAGAAGCTGGAGAGCTCAGAAGGTGCCGTCAAGAAGATCAAAGACGGGATCGACGAAAACCAGTGGTCCATGCTCTTCCTGATCCGCCTGGTCCCAGCTGTCCCCTTCTTCCTTGCCAATCTCATCCCGTCCTTCCTGGAGGTGCCACTGCATCGCTTTGTGATCTCGACCTTTCTGGGCATCATCCCCGGTTCTGTCGTCTACACCTCTGTCGGCGCTGGCCTTGGCGAAGTGTTTGCCCGCGGCGAAACCCCGAACCTTGGCATCATTTTTGAGCCCCAGATCATCTTCCCCATCATCGGCTTGTGTGTACTCGCCGCTCTGCCCATCGCGATCAACGCCCTTCGCGGCAAGAAAGGCCTGTAATCATGAACCGTATTAAGACAGATATTTGCATCATCGGCGGCGGCTCGGGCGGTTTGTCCATCGCGGCCGGTGCGGTCCAGATGGGCGCCAAGGTGGTCCTGCTGGAAGGACACAAAATGGGTGGCGATTGCCTGAACTACGGCTGTGTGCCTTCCAAGGCGCTGATCGCCTCGGCCAAGCAGGCCCACGCCATGTCGCACGGCGCAAAATACGGTGTCGGCGAGGTTGAAGCGCAGGTTGATTACGCCGCTGCCAAAGACCACGTCCACGATGTGATTGCGACCATCGCCCCCGTTGACAGCGTCGAGCGGTTCGAAGGTCTCGGCGTGCAGGTGATCGAAGAGTTTGGCAAATTCATCTCAAAGACCGAGGTGCAGGCCGGCGACAACATCATCGAAGCGCGCCGCTTTGTCGTCGCCACAGGCTCTGCCCCATTTGTGCCCCCGATCCCCGGTCTGGACACGGTCAAGCACTACACCAACGAAGATATCTTTGATCTGCGTGAAAAACCCAAGCATCTGATCGTCATCGGCGGCGGACCCATCGGCATGGAAATGGCTCAGGCGCACCGGCGCTTGGGCTGCAACGTGACCGTCATTGAAGGGGCGAAAGCCTTTGGCAAAGATGACCCAGAAATGGCCGCATTCGTCCTGGAAAAGATGAAGGACGAAGGCATCAACATCATCGAAGAAGCCCAGGCCGAGAAGATCAGCGGCAAGGGTAAATCGATCACCGTGCATACGCCAAAGGGCGATTTCACCGGATCACACCTGCTGATGGCCGTCGGGCGCAAGGTAAATACCGACAAACTGGATCTGGACGCAGGCGGCATTGCCCATGACCGCTCTGGTCTGAAGGTTGGCCCTGATCTGCGCTCTGTCACCAACAAGAAGGTCTATGCGGCCGGTGACGTTGCAGGTGGGCTACAGTTCACCCATGTCGCGGGCTATCATGCGGGTGTGCTGATCCGCTCCATGCTGTTCGGTCTACCATCAAAGCAACGCACAGATCACATTCCCTGGGCAACTTATACGGACCCAGAGCTGGCACAGGTTGGCCTGACCGAAGCACAGGCCAAGTCAAAATACGGTGGGTCGCTTGAGGTCGTGCGTTTTGATTTCCATCACAATGACCGCCTGATTGCCGAACGTAAAAACAAGGGGCTGATCAAGGTCATGGTTGTCAAAGGCCGCCCCGTTGGCGCGTCCATCGCGGGACATATGGCGGGCGAGCTGATCGGCATGTGGGCGATGGCGATTGCCAATAAGATGAAGATGTCTGCCATTGCAAATACGGTACTGCCCTACCCCACAGTGAGTGAGGTTAACAAACGGGCCGCGGGGGCTTATTTTAGCCCAAGACTATTCGAAAGCGATAAGGTAAAGCGTGTCGTAGGCTTCGTGCAGCGTTGGCTGCCATAATAATCAGGTGGAAAAGATGGCAATTGAAGGTTTCGCGAGGGAGCTATTACCTTACAGGTTGAACAAGCACTCTGATGACACTTGGTCGCTATCAAATCGTAACTACAAGCCAATCAGCTTCATTGGCGCGGAAGGTGAGTACCGGTTCAAACTGAAGAGTATGAATCAAGACAAGCTGGCGAAAATCTCTTGGAATGGAGATGTCCGTGACGATGGTGTGTTTCTATACAATGATGGGACGCACCCCATGATTAGCGAGACACTACGCGACGAATACCTCGCACGACTTGGGGAATTGATCTCATCCTCGGTTGGAAGCTGATGACCAACTCACTATCAGGTCGATTTCTGATCCTCACGGTGATCTTCGTGATGCTGGCCGAGATTTTTATCTTTGTGCCGTCAGTCGCGCGTTTCCGTGAGGACTATTTGCTGGCGCGACTGGAACGTGCGCAGATCGCTTCACTTGCGCTGGAAGCAGACGATATGATCAGCCCTGCGCTTGAAGCAGAGCTGCTACGCAATGCGGAAGTCTATAACGTGGTGCTGCGGCGCGATGAGATCCGGCAGTTGGCGCTGTCATCACCCATCCCCTCGCCCATCACCGCGACCTATGACATGCGCAACGCCACGGGCATGACACTTATCGGTGATGCCCTTGGCACGCTGCTGGACACCCAAGAGCGTGTGATCCGGGTCATCGGCAACCCTGTGCGCGATGGCGGCCTGCTGATCGAAGTCACCATGGATGAAATGCCGCTGCGGGCGGCGTTGCTGGACTACGGGCGCAACATCCTTTTCCTTTCGGCCTTCATCTCGATCATCACAGCGGGGCTTTTGTTTATTGCAGTGCAATTGCTGCTGGTCCGCCCGATCAAAGGTGTTGTCGATCACATGCAGGCCTACGCCAAGGCACCCGAGGACGCGCGCCAGATCATCACGCCCACGGCAGGCGTGCGCGAGTTGCGCGATGCCGAAGAATCCCTGCAAATGATGCAACAGCAACTCACCGGTGCGCTGAAACAAAAGGAACGCCTGGCCCAATTGGGTGGTGCTGTGGCCAAGGTGAGCCATGACCTGCGCAATATCCTGACCTCTGCACAGCTGTTTACGGATCGCATTGAATCCTCGGATGATCCATTGGTCAAACGGATGGCACCCAAACTGGTAAATTCCATCACACGGGCAGTGAACCTGTGTGAAACCACACTTGCCTTTGGTCGGGTGGATGAACCCGCACCGACACTCTCTCGGGTCAACCTCGCGGGGATCGTTGGCGATGTCATCGACAGTGAACGGCTGGCGGCCGGGGACTATCCGCTGTCCTTTTCCGAAGATATTCCAGCCTCCATGACCCTGCGCGCCGATGGCGAACAACTGTTCCGCGTGATCTTCAATCTGGTGCGCAATGCCCGCCAGGCGATCATGGCAACAGGAGAACCGGGCGAGATTGGCCTGCAAGCGCTTGAGGATGATCAGGCCTGGCGGTTGACGATCACCGACACCGGACCGGGACTGCCACAAAAAGCGCAGGAACACCTGTTCCAGCCGTTTCAGGGCGGCGTGCGCAAAGGAGGCTCTGGTCTGGGTCTTGTGATCGCAGCCGACCTGATCCGCGGGCACGGCGGGCGGCTGGAGCTGCAAAAAACCGACGAGAACGGCACCGTGTTCGTTGTGCAACTGCCCAAAGAAGACCTGGCACTGGCCCCGGCTGCTGAATAGCGAAAGAATCTGAATTGGGCCTTGCATCATGCGTGCAGCACGTCTAAATCCCCGAATACGCGGATTGGTAGCTCAGTTGGATAGAGTACTTGACTACGAATCAAGGGGTCGGGGGTTCGAATCCTCCCCAGTCCGCCACGACAGCCTTTTGTGTGAAGCGACGCATCGTTTTGCCATCGGCGACGCAAAACCATTCCATACTCTCATCCCGTAGCTGACTCTTTTGGCTCCCGAGTTACGTTTGATCCCGTTTCCCGGTCGGAAAGCCGAATAGAAACGGCATTGCGATCAGGCCCAAGGCCGCGGAGTAGTCACGATGGGTGTGGATGGTTTTTGTGATGAAGCATGGAAACATGGGGACTTCTCGCCTTTTGTTGCGGCGTGATATGCTCGTTCGTTCCCATATCGTGTGGATCGTTCAAACCATCGTTCGTTCAGATAATTCCTTCTTTCGAAAGCCGGCCGGTGTTTGCCCAGTCTCTTTCTTGAATGCGCGGGCAAAGGCGGAACCGGACGCGTAGCCTGCGCTTTCGGCAGCATCAGTCAGGGATGTATTGCCTTGCTGAAGTACCTTCTTGGCAATCTCCATCCGCCACGACGTTACATACTCCATTGGGGACATCAGCATCTGTTTCTGGAACTGCACGGCAAAGCCAGTGCGCGACATCCCTGCGGCATTGGCAAGCAATTCAACAGTCCATCGCTCGGCAGGTGCCTTGTGAAAGGCATCCATTGCGCGGGCGAGGTTCTTGTCAGAAAACGCCCCCAGGGCGCAATCCTGCGCCGCGCCGCTTTCGATGAAGCTGCGAATGGCCTGTGCCAGAATGGCCTCGGACATTTTGAGCGCAATGAGATCACCACCCATTTTGCGCCCGCCCGCCTCTTCGCCGATCACGCGCAAGGTGGCCTCCATCCATCGCCCGGCATCTTCGCCATAGTTGGTCAGGTGAATGTAGGGGGGCAAGCGTTCCATCAGGATGTGCCGAGAGTTCGGCTCAAATGAAAAATGGCCGCAGATCAGCTGTGTCTCGCTTTGCGGCTCCTCTCCGCCATAGACAAGAACACCGGACCCATCAAAGCCGGATTTTTCCAACACGACATCCAAGGGCATTACTGTCCGTTCTGGTTCATGCCCACAGTAAAGATCATGGGCAGAGCCGTGCGGAATGATGACAAGATCCCCCTGTGCAAGTGCGACCGGGTCCTTCTGCCCATCGACTTTCACCAGACAACTGCCTCGATGGGCAAAGTGAAACCGGGCCACGTTTTCATAGCGCGGGACGGCAACGCCCCATGGTTTCGTGAACGATGTGCGGAAGTACAAAGTTCCCCGCATCGACAGGTTGGTGAGGATATCGCTGAGTAGATCTAGCATGCTCCATTCATACCTCTTATGAAGTCACCCTGTACAGACTTCTGAACGATCTGCACGAAATTCGGGACGATGAGGCATATCTTGATCATATCCATTGGGGATACCCATTCATTATCGAAACAACCAATGGAGTTCCCAACATGAAAAAACTGATTTCCACACTTGCCATCACCCTCGCCATGACTGGCGTTCAGGCATCGGCCCAGGATGTTGCCGCGATGAGCGATCTTGAGTATGCGCATATCGCATACACCGCCGACAACATCGACATCCGCTATGCTTACCTCGCACTGGCGTTGTCCGCCAATCCCGTCATCCATGAATTTGCCGACACAATGATCCGCGATCATACCGCCGTGAACGAGGCCGCTTTGGACTTGTTGGACAAGCTTGGCGCGTCAGCACAGGACAACGCATTCAGCCAAACACTGAACGCAAATGCCGAAGACATCATTGATGGTTTTGTTCAATTGCGCGGAGCAGAATTTGATGCGGCTTATGCTGCCAACGAATTGGCCTATCACAAGGCGGTAAACGACCTGGTTGAAAACACCATGATCCCGAACATCGACAATGCCGAATTGAAGGCGCTGTTCGAGCAAGGCCTGGAAATCTTCAAGGCGCATGAAGGTCATGCTGAGATGATGGTTGAGGCACTTCAATAATGGACAAGACCTATACACGCCGTGGCGTAATGGCGGGGGCGGCTGCATCAGCAGCCGTCCTGACCGTCGCCCCTGCTTGCGCACAAGCCCCAGCCATCCATGATGTCGAAATCCAATCGTTCAAATTCGACCCTCCATCGTTGCAGGTCCAGGTTGGCGATACGATCCGATGGACTAACCATGACCTTGCCCCGCATACGGCAACAGCCGACAATTTCGGCTGGGACACAGCGGAGATTACGACGGGTGAGAGCGGCGAGATTGTCGTCACAGAAGATATGGAAACGTCATATTTCTGCGCCTTTCACCCCCATATGACGGGGACAGTCGAGATTTTGTGACCCCAAAACCAAAAGCAACGCATCAATGAAACCCGCCTCATTTGTCACCTGTCAGATGCAATCGCCAAAGGTGCCAATGTTGCCACAGGCGGCCGCCGTCACGCGCTTGGCGGAACCTATTTTGAACCAACTGTCGTCACGGATGTGACCCGCGACATGCTGGTGCAGCGCGAAGAGACCTTTGGACCCATCGCACCGCTCTTTAAGTTCGAAACAGAAGACGAGGCCGTCGAACTTGCAAACGATACGGAGTTTGGCCTCGCCGGTTACTATTACGCCAAGGACATCTCTCGCGTCTGCCGCGTCGCCGAGCGCCTGGAGACAGGGATGGTCGGGATCAACACCGGTCTGATTTCAACGGAAGTGGCACCCTTCGGCGGCATCAAGCAATCTGGCCAAGGGCGCGAAGGGTCCAAGTACGGGGCCGATGACTATCTCGAAATCAAATACATGTGCTTCGGCGAGATCCACTGAGATTGCGGCGTCGCCTGCAAATAGTCATGCGCGCCAAGGCGTCGTTATTTCGCGATTGCGGAATGACGACGCCTTCAGCGTTTCCTGCATTCCCCTGCGCTAAACGTCAGGTCGGCTCAACCTGATCGGCAGCTGCCAAGAATGACCTAATCTGCGCCGAGGCCTGCCCAACAGACCGAGAATGCCACTGCGCGGCTTTGTTGACCGCGCGTGCACGGACTTTCGCCTAGTCCGCGCAAATTGCTTGCTCGGAGTGAAAAAACCCATCTACAGTCTACCCAGAGCGGTTTTCTAAGGTTCTTGGTGCGCCAAATAGCCCAAGATTGGTCAGTCAGGGTAGGGTTTCATGGAAAAAGACCTCGGACTATGCACACGCGTCGCACATCACATGATCGACGTAATCGCCAAAACGCCGGTTGACGACGCACCATGCAAACATGCCATGCTTTCGGATGTCTTCCCCGATGATGTCTATCAACAGATGCTGGGAAACATCCCCGAAAAACAGGCCTTTCGTCCGATGAGCCTTGAGCTTTTCCACGATGATGACGGCCTGTCCACACGCGATTTGATCGAACTGCCCGACGTCGGGGTCGCGCGGATTGCAGAAGATCAGCAAAGCCTTTGGTGGGCTGTGGGCACCGCGATCATGTCCGCCGACGTCAAATCGGCCGTTTTCAAATGCCTTGCCGATGATCTGGCGCCGGTTTTCGGTTGCAAGGCCGCTGAGGTGAATGACCAACCTGTTTTCGTAAGCACCGCCCTGCGGGTCGAAACGGAATCCTACTATATGCCTCCGCATTTCGACGACTTGCCACGGGTTGCCACGATGCTGCTGTATCTTCCACAGGACGATAGCCTCGATGGGTTGGGCACATCGCTTTATGAATATCTGCCGAAATGGAAAAGGCCCTTTCAGGCGGGCCACCGCGAACTGCGCCGCGCACCGTTTTTGCCAAACTCGGGCATGTATTTTTCGGGCAACAAGCGCAAGACCCGCCCCGGCTGGCATGGGTTTGAACGGTCAAACAAAGCGACCGTCGGCAATGCCCCGCGTGTCAGCCTGCTGACAACCTGGTATACCGGGACCGACGAAACCCATGCCGATTACCCTGATATCATCCCGGTGGGCCAACTGCCCTAACTGCTGTGCGTCAGCGTTGCTGGGGAAAACAGAACGCCAAACTGCTCGCACCAGATCACGACGGACCCGTAGGCTGACAGATCAACCCCATCCGGAACGGCATAAGTCTGATCGCCTACATTGCCCTTGAGCTGGCCAAGTGACACCCATTGCGAGGTTTTGACATCGTCAGAGCTTTGGGGGTTCGCAGCAGCCACCAGCCAGACTTCAAGATCGGGGCCATTGGTCACCCGGAACTCCGTCAGGCGCACAAGCCCGGCACCGCTGCCGGTGCGCAGGATTTCAACCCTGCCCTCACCCTTATGAGCACGATCGGCATCCCGGAATGTCCCGCTGGCCACCTGTGTCAGCACCAGCTCTGCGGGCAATACCTCTGACACTTCCCGATCAATCCAGAGCGGTGAGGCCAGATACCAGAATGCGTTACCAGCGATGAAACCCAAGAGAAAAACAGGGATCGCGATTTTGAGAAAGCGTGCCATGATGGTCCTTTCGGTATGACTGGCCCATTTGTCGCCGATATTGGTGGTCAGCGAAAGCTTTATGCAGATTGGCGCATTTGCGGCCCGCCTTGTTTTCGAGCAAGACGCGGCCTAGCCTTTGGGTCTCTCCGCCATGAAAGACCCTGCCATGAAACTTGCTACTCCAGAATTTAACGCCCCGGCTGACGCTGATGACCGCCGCGCTGTCGTGCCGGTAATTTGCTACCCGCCCGACGCGCT
This sequence comes from uncultured Paracoccaceae bacterium, assembly GCA_947498645.1. Lineage (GTDB taxonomy): Bacteria > Pseudomonadota > Alphaproteobacteria > Rhodobacterales > Rhodobacteraceae > Yoonia. The sequence continues at coordinate 472,333 of CANMKS010000001.1, forward strand.
GACCCCGCCGGATCTTGCGGCCCTCGCAGCGCGGCGCAAGGATGCCACCAAATCCGGCGCCGTCACCGTCGCACCGCGCGAAGCTGCCTGCATCGATGTGCCAGCGGGCTGTTTCTTTCGCATATCATCGGTTGAAGGGCCACAGGTGGGCGATCTGAACCTGTGGAACAAGGCCGATATCAGCGAACGGTTCTATTCCGGCAAGACCAGAGCGCTGCATGGCACGCATCTGTCGACCGGCGACAGAATGTGGTCCAGTTTCCCAAACCTGCGCCCCATGGCCACGATCACGGCAGACACATTGGATTGGTATGGCTTTGATGAATTCGGTGGCTCTGTGCATGATGTGATCGGGACGCGCTGCGATCCCTACACGGGGCGTCTGTTGTCCGGGGCCGACTATCACCACTGCTGCCACTCTAACCTGACACGGGCCTTTGCCGATCACACCGGGCTGCCGCTGGCAGACGCCGAGGCGCATGTCCACGATGTGCTCAATGTCTTTATGTGTACCGGTTTTGCGCGCGATACCGGGCAGTACTTCATGAAGGCAAGCCCGGTGCGACCCGGCGATTATCTTGAGCTCTTTGCAGAGATTGACCTGATCGTGGGTCTGTCCGCCTGCCCTGGCGGTGATTGTTCGGAAGAGCATTCTTCGGACAAAACCACGTGCTATCCACTGCTGATCGAGGTTTTTGATCCGGGTCAAGAGGCCCGCAGCGCGCATCAGTCACCTGCATCCTCGGCTTATGATCAAAGCCACGGGCGCGGCTAGGTCAGATCCGTTACCAGGTTGGACAGGTCAATCAGCTCTGCCACCGAATGAATACCCAATTTTTCCAGAATGCGGGCGCGGTGATGGTCAACAGTTCTGGGGCTGATGTTCAACTCGCGCCCAACCTCTTTGCTGGCGGTGTTGGATGGGTTGGCAATCATGAAATTTGCAATTTCACGTTCGCGCGTTGTCAGTTTCGAAAATCTTTCCTGCGTTGATTTTCGGTCCATTTCCAACGCGCGCGCTGCCATGTCAGCAGCAAAAGCGGCAGTGATGCAATCCACAAGGACATGCTGACGGAACGGCTTTTCAAGGAAGTCTACAGCGCCGGCTTTCATGGCCTGCACCGATTCCGGCACGCCACCATGACCCGAGATGAAGATGATCGGAATTGCGATCTGCTTGTCCGCCAGCACCTTTTGAAGTTCGAGGCCATTCATCTCTGGAAGCCCGTAGTCCAGCACAAGGCATCCCGGCTCTGCCGGATCGTATTCTTCCAGAAACCGTGTGGCGCTTTCAAACGCGCGCACATTGAACTGCCGTTTGATCAGCGCCCGCGACAAGGTAGTGCGGATCTTGTCGTCATCATCAATCAGAAAGACAGTTGATCTGGATGTCTGGTCTTTTCTCAAAGGGTCGCTTGCCTGATGTGTGATGCCTGTTGGGCCGGATCGTCAGTTCATGTTGTTTCGCACGGTACAGTAAAACAGAACCGCGATCTATCCGCCCCGGTGCGATCATACCAAAGATGCCCGGCGTTCGCCTCGATGATGCTGCGCGAAATCGAAAGCCCAAGACCGAGGCCGTCAGGTTTGCTGGTCTGAAACTGCTTGAAAAGGGTGACATCCTTGGCGACACCGGGACCGGTATCATCCACCCAGACCTCAATCTTGTCGCCGTTCTGACGGGCCGTGATGACAATCTGTTTCGGCGTGCTTGCGGCGCCAACCATCGCGTCAACAGCATTACGCATCAGGTTGATCAGGACCTGCGCAATCTGCACGCGGTTGCCAATGGCAGGCGGCAATGGGGCCAATTGTGTATTGATGGTCACGCCATGCGTGTCTGTTTCATTATGCATCAGGCGGCTTGTCTGGGCGATCAGCTCGCTCAGGTCGAAATGCTCTGCTTTGCCCTCGTCCTTGCGGACGAAACCCCGCAGCGCACGAATAATGTCACCGCCCTGATGGGCCTGTTCGTCAAGTTCGGTCAGGATCGACAGCAGTTCGGCATTTGGGTTTGGATCCAGTTTTGCAACGGTGATGGCCGCATCCACGTTCTGGGTTATCGCTGTCAGTGGCTGGCTCAATTCATGGGCCAAACCGGTCGCCATCTGCCCCATGACATTCACCCTTGAAAAATGGGACATGTCGCGGCTCAGCTCTTCGACTTTGCGATCCGCGTCGCGGCGTTGGGCGATCTCGTGAATCAGTGTCTGATTGGCCTTGCGCAATTCCTGATAGGTGCGTGGCAAAGGCGCGTTGGTTGACACCTCACCTTGCGAAACAAGCGCTGTTCTGACCGCAAAGGCCCGCACAGGCCTCAGGATCAGCTCGGCGAGCAAAACACCGACGGCAGCTGTCACCAGCGAAATAATTGCGGCAATCCAGGTGTTACGGCGGCGATTGTCCTTGATGCCTTGGATAAAGTCATTCTCGGGCGCAAAAACAGCGATCGTCCAAGGCAGGTCGATACCGGAAATCGGTAAAAGCAACGTCATGAACCGGTCGCCTTGATAGGCAAACTCCGATTGCATTGATCCCTGAGCGGACACGGCGGCAGGATTGAAATCGGCCAATGCCGTGCGCGCAATCGGATCACCCAGATCATCAATTTGCGCAAAACCAAGCGTCCCATCAGCGTCTTCCACGCTAATCTGCGTTTGATCGGGATGCGCAATGACTTCCGCGCTGTCGCTCAGGATGATCGCGGCACCTTCTGTGCCAATGGCAAGGCCCGACAGAAACTCGGAGATTTCGGCAATCTCGATATCAACGCCGACAACGCCTTCCAGCGCACCATTTGACTGCAAGACCGGGGCGGCAACGGTGATGCCCGGCTGTTGCGACGAAAAGAAGATATAGGGGCTGGTCCAGACACCGGCCTTTGCGGTGCTTGCATTGATGTACCACTGCCGCCCCCGCGGATCAAAGATGTCTTCAGGATCAAAAACCCGTTCGACAACACTGAAATCCTCTGTGCGCCAGATCAGCTCGGTCGTGCGCTCTTCCCCGTCTATGGCGACAAATTTGGTGCGATAGGGCCCCGGCCCGTTGCTGCGCATCACATAAACGAAATTGCCTGCCTCATCGCCATAATAGATACCCGAAAGCTGCGCCTTGGATTGCAAATGACGGAAAAGATATCTCTCCATCTCGGCGGGGTCCGCAGTCGAGACGACCTCGCTTTGCAGGATGCGGCTGGCCAGATCAGCGCTTTCGCGGGCAGGTTCCAGAAAACGCTTGGTGTGATCCACGGCGTTCAGGCCCGCATCCCGCATCAGCCCGCGCGCGTGGTCCAGCATCGCGCGTTCAGATGACACGAAAGATGTGGACACAACGATGATGATGGCCAGAAACTGAAGCCCTGCCAGACTGATCGCAAGAATGAAGCCGAGCGAATACCTCATTTGAAATGCCTGACGATGCCGGTTGGATTTGGCAAGTCAGATCCCGAGGTCGGTCGTGACGGCTGCAACCGCCGAACCAAGTTTTTCAACCACCTCGTCCAGGTGATCAGGCGTGGCGATAAAGGGTGGGGCCAGCAACACATGGTCGCCCTGCTTGCCGTCAACTGTGCCACCCATCGGATAACAAATCAGACCTTGCGCAAAGGCCGCCGCCTTCAGCCGAGCATGAAATTTATGCTGCGGATCAAGGCAGGTCTTGGTCTCTCGATCGGCGACAAATTCAACGCCAACAAACAATCCGCGGCCGCGGATATCGCCCACATTGGGATGCTGGCCGAACCGCGCGCGCAACATATCCTGCAACATCTCACCCTTACCGCCAACCGCATCAATCAGACCCGACGTCAGTTTTGTCACCACGGCCAGACCGGCCGCACAGGCGACAGGGTGGCCAATGTAGGTATGGCCGTGCTGGAAAAAACCGCTGCCCTGCTGGATCGCATCATGGATCGTCTTGCTGCAAAGCGTGGCACCAATTGGCTGATACCCGGCACCAAGGCCCTTTGCGATGGTGCAGATATCCGGGCTGATCCCATCGTACTCGCTGGCAAACAACGTGCCCGTGCGCCCCATGCCACACATCACCTCGTCCAGGATCAACAACACACCGTATTTATCGCAAATCTCGCGGATACGTTTGAAATAGCCCGGTACCGCCGGAACAGCACCAAGCGTGGCACCGACCACAGGCTCGGCCACAAAGGACATGACATTCTCGGGGCCAAGGCGCAGGATTTCTGCCTCAAGCTCATCTGCGATGCGCAGGCCAAATGCCGCTTCGGTTTCGCCTTCATGCTGTTCGCGATAGGCATAGCAAGGGGCGATGTGACTGACATCAATCAGCAAAGGCGCAAACTGGGCGCGGCGCCACGCGTTCCCGCCCACAGCCAGCGCCCCCAGCGTATTGCCGTGATAGCTTTGCCGCCGGGCGATGATCTTTGCGCGTTGGGGCTGACCGATCTCGACATAGTATTGCCGCGCAAGCTTTAGCGCGGCCTCAACGGCCTCGGACCCGCCAGAGACGAAATAGACCCGATCGAGACCCTCTGGCGCGTGTGCAATCAACAGATCGGCCAGTTCCTCGGCGGGTTGTGATGTCAGGAAACTGGTATGGGCAAATGCCATATCATCGAGCTGGGATTTGATCGCGGCGATAACATCGGGATCACTGTGACCAAGGCAGGAAACCGCCGCGCCACCCGATCCATCAAAGTACCGCTTACCATTTTGGTCAATCAGATAGACGCCGTCACCTGCCACACCGACAGGAGGTAAGTGATTGGAATTTCTTGGAAAGACGTGGGACATCCGCAGATTTCCAGTGTTGGCTGCGATGATGCTCTCATTTTTGCTTCAAATTTGCTATAGGTAGTTACGCGCATAGACAGGGTGTCGGGCGGCTGAAACATTCAGGTTTCAAGTAGGGTACCCCTGCGCGGCTACACTTGCGGTGTCAAAACAAGATGGGCAACGGCGACGCTTCGCTGATTTCCACAAGCACCCGAATGCCAAACATTTGACTAAGGGAGAACGTCAATGATCCAGAAAAAAATCTCAACAGTTGCTGCCGTCGCTGTTGCACTTACGGTTTCCGCCCCTGCGGCGATGGCCGAAGAGTTCATCACAATCGGGACCGGTGGTGTCACGGGTGTCTATTATCCGACAGGTGGCGCGATCTGCCGTCTGGTCAATCAGGGCCGCCGCGACCATGGGATCCGTTGCTCGGTCGAATCCACTGGTGGTTCGGTCTACAACATCAACACAATTCGCGAAGGCGAGCTGGAATTTGGTGTGGCCCAGTCCGATTGGCAGTTCCACGCTTACAACGGTTCTTCCCGCTTCGAAGAGCAGGGGCCGTTCGAAAGCCTGCGTGCTGTTTTCTCTGTTCACCCAGAGCCGTTCACCGTTGTAGCCCGCGCTGACGCAGGCATCACGACACTTGCCGATCTTGAAGGCAAGCGCGTGAACATCGGCAACCCGGGGTCAGGCCAACGCGGCACAATGGAAGTTGTGATGGAGCAGATGGGCTGGACCATGGACAGCTTTGCGCTGGCCTCCGAGTTGAAAGCCGCTGAACAGTCAGCCGCCCTTTGTGACAATCAGATCGACGCGATGATCTACACCGTCGGTCACCCATCCGGTTCCATCCAGGAAGCGACAACAGCATGCGACTCTGTCCTTGTTGAAGTATCCGGCCCCGAAATCGACGCGTTGATCGCTGACAACTCTTATTATCGCGCAGCCACAATCCCGGGTGGCATGTATCGCGGCAATGATGGCGATGTTGCAACCTTCGGTGTCGGTGCGACATTTGTCTCTTCCGCCGATGTTTCCGAAGACGTCGTCTATACCCTCGTTTCGGCTGTCTTTGACAACATCGACGACTTCCGCGGCCTCCATCCTGCGTTTGCCAATCTTGTCCCCGAAGAAATGGCCTCTGCGGGTTTGTCTGCACCAATCCACGACGGTGCGGCCAAATACTACCGCGAGCAAGGCTGGATGGAATAAGTCAGGCCAGCGGGCAAAGCATCCAGAGGAGGCGGGAAATCGCCTCCTCCATCGCCAACAAGAACGTCCGCTCTTTTGAGAGCAGGACAAGGGGGAGTGAGATCACATGGCAACCGATCAAGACCAACGCAAAGGCCTAAGCGAAGAAGAGCTTCAGGACCTTGTTTCATCTTCGGACGCCGGCGCGCGTAATCCTGTTGGATCGGTAGGGCTATTCCTGTCCATCGTTGCGATTACCTGGTCTGTCTTCCAAGTGGTGCTCGCTTCCCCATTGTCCAACCAGATTTTGCCGGGTTCGGTTGTGAACAATTCTCGCCAAATTCACCTGGCATTTGCCATTTTCCTTGCGTTCATGGCCTACCCTGCCTTCAAGTCCAGCCCGCGCGACTACATCCCGATCCCCGACTGGATCATGGGATTTGCCGGGGTGTTCATCGCGCTGTACGGCTATTTCTTCTACGACAAGATCGTCAACTCTGGCGGGCTTGCAGATGATGTCGACAAGTGGTTTGCGCTGGCAGGCCTTGCGTTGCTGTTTGAAGGCGCACGCCGTGCGCTTGGACCAGCCATGGCGATCATCGCCGTTATCTTTCTCTTCTACGTCTTCTACGGATCATCGACGATTGTACCGGATGTGATCCGTTGGGGTGGTGCATCGCTCAAGAAAGCGATGAGCCATATGTGGATCACATCAGAGGGTGTGTTTGGTATTGCCCTGGGTGTCTCCACCAAGTTTGTTTTCCTTTTTGTGTTGTTCGGCGCGCTCCTCGATAAGGCTGGGGCTGGTAACTATTTCATTAAGATGGCTTTTGGCGCGCTGGGCCATCTTAAAGGGGGGCCTGCGAAGGCTGCTGTGGTGGGTTCCGCTGCAACCGGTCTGATCTCGGGCTCCTCTATCGCCAATGTTGTGACCACGGGTACGTTCACCATCCCGCTGATGAAGCGGGTCGGGTTCAGTTCCGAAAAGGCGGGTGCCGTTGAAGTGGCATCATCGGTCAACGGGCAGATCATGCCGCCGGTGATGGGCGCTGCGGCGTTCCTGATGGTTGAGTATGTGGGCATCTCTTATGTTGAGGTGATCACCCACGCTTTCCTGCCTGCGACGATTTCCTATATCGCGCTGGTCTATATCGTTCACCTTGAAGCGGTGAAAAACAACATGCCGACGCTGGGCAACCGCGTCGTGTCCATGGGCCGGACCATTGGTGGGATGGCGGCCTTCTTTGTCGGGTTCGCGGCCCTTTGCTATGGCGTGCAATACCCCGTCAGGGCGATCACGAGTGCGCTCCCGAACTCTGGGTTGATCCTGTCGGCACTGGTCTTTTTGACCTATGTTGCCTTGCTCTGGGTCGCGTCCGGCGTTGCTGATCTTGAGGCTGACGATCCAAACGCGAAAGAAGTCGAACTGCCGGTCGTTGGCGAAATCTACAAGGCGGGCCTTTATTATCTGCTGCCGATCATCGTGCTGGTTTACTTCTTGATGATCGAACAGAAGTCGCCCGGCCTTTCGGCCTTCTGGGCCACGATGCTGCTTTTTGTGATCCTGCTGACGCAACACCCGTTAAAGGCGGTCTTCCGGGGCGAAAGCGCCCTGTTCGAACGGTTCAAGGACGGGATCGTTGACCTGCTGCAAGGTCTGGTTGATGGCGCGCGCAATATGATCGGTATCGGTCTGGCAACGGCAACCGCTGGCGTCATCGTCGGCACGGTCACGCTGACCGGTGTGGGTCAGGTCATGGCTGATCTGGTTGAATTCCTTTCTGGTGGCAATCTGATCCTGATGCTGGTCATGGTCGGGCTGTTGTCGCTGGTGCTGGGCATGGGGCTGCCGACAACGGCGAACTACATCGTTGTGTCCTCGTTGATGGCGGGTGTTGTCGTGCAACTGGGCGCGCAGTCCGGGCTTGTTGTGCCACTGATCGCGGTCCATCTCTTTGTGTTCTATTTCGGGATCATGGCGGATGTGACGCCGCCGGTGGGTCTGGCCAGTTTTGCCGCCGCCGCTGTGTCAGGCGGGGACGCCATCCGAACCGGTTTCGTGGCATTCTTCTATAGCCTGCGTACCGTTGCCCTGCCCTTTGTTTTCATCTTCAACACGGACCTGCTGCTGATTGATGTGGGATGGGCCCAAGGCATACTGGTCTTTATATCGGCAAGTATCGCAATCCTTGTATTCACGGCAGGCACGATGGGCTGGTTTGTCACCAAAAGCCGCATTTATGAAAGCGTGCTGATGATCCTGATCGCCTTCATGCTGTTCCGGCCTGATTTCGTGATGGACCGCGTCCAGCCGCCCTTTGCAGATGTGGCTCCCGCAGCACTGACGCAGACCATCGAAGAAGCACCAGTCGGAAGCGAAATTCGCGTGGTCATCAATGGCCCCGACTTTGACACCAGTGAATTGCGCGACACGACCATCGTGCTGACGATTGGTGAAGAGGCCCCCGCCGACAGATTGGCGGCGATGGGTCTGGCGTTCTTTGCCGAAGGTGATGATCTGGCCGTGGAAGAACCGATGTTTGGCTCTCCACACGCCAGCAGCCTGGCCGACTACGATTTTTACGGCGATGAATATGTCACCGTAAAAGAGGTGCTGGCGCCGCAGTCACAACTGCCAAAAGAGCTGGTTTTCATTCCGGCACTCTTGCTGCTGGCCTTCGTCTATATGCTGCAGCGTGGCCGTGCCCGCCACGCCGTTCCCCAAGGAGAAGCCGCATGACCGGACCCGTACTTTGCGCAATCGACATCAACGATGCGGCGCACGACAATGTCGTGATCCTGGCCGCCAAGAAGCTGGCCGATCTAGAAGGCGCGCCGCTGGATGTCGTCACCGTGGTTCCCGACTTTGGCAAAAGCATGGTCGGCAGCTTCTTTGAAAGCGACCATCACAACAAACTGGTGGCATCCACCAAACAAACCCTGAATGATCTTGTCATCGCGACAATCGGGAAAGAAGCCAACGAAAATGTCCGCCACGTCGTCGCAACAGGCACAGCCTACGAAGAAATAATCAAGTTGGCCGAACAGACGAAATCAAGCCTGATTGTCATTGGCGCGCATAAGCCTGATTTCAAAGACTACCTTTTGGGGCCAAATGCCGCGCGGGTCGTGCGCCATTCCAACTGCTCGGTCTACGTAGTGCGCTAGGGCCAGTTTCCTGCAATGCATAATTTTGACTTGCAGGACTAATAAATTGTCTCTCCAGTGGCAGGGTAACACCATGCTGCGAAAATACGGGCGCACGCCGCCCGGCCTCTCAGCATCGCAGCGAGGGGCGCTCAATGAAAACCAGAACCAAAGTCGTTGTCATTGGCGGGGGTATCGCAGGGTGTTCCACCCTTTATCACCTGACCGAGGAAGGCTGGACAGATGTTGTTCTGATCGAGCGGGATGAACTGACATCGGGGACAACCTGGCACTCTGCCGCGCAAGTCACGAACTTTGGCATGAACCAGACGATGGTCGGGCTCAAATCCCACTCTATCCGGCTTTACAAGAAACTGCGCGATGATCCCGCTTATCCGGTTGGCTATCATCACGGTGATGGCGGCATACGGCTGGCCAATACCGAAGCGCAGATGCAAGGGTACCGGCATTTCGCCTCGATGGCGCGTGGCATGGGTGTGGAATTTGAGGTGATCGACGCCGCAGAATGCGCCAAGCGGCACCCGCTGATCTCGACCGACAACCTGCTGGGCGGGTTGTGGGATGGCGAAGACGGCGACATTGACCCCGCGCAACTGTGTCAGGCGCTGGCATTTCATGCCCGCAAAGCCGGTGCCGAAGTCTATCGGCACACGGCCGTCACGGGACTGACCCAGCGCGACGATGACACCTGGTTGGTAGAAACCGACAAGGGCAACATTGACGCTGATATTGTGGTCAACGCCTGCGGCTACCGGGTGAACGAAATGGGCGCATTGATGGGGGTACAACACCCCGTCGCATCAATGGAACACCAGTATTTCGTCACCGAAGATATCCCCGCGATCAAAGAGGCGGGGCACCGGATGCCGCTGCTGCGCTGCCCGATCTCGGATTACTATTGCCGGCAGGAAAAAGATGGTCTGCTGGTGGGTTTCTATGAACAAGGCTGCAAGACCTGGGGCATGGATGGGATCAGCCCCAGCTTTGCCAATGACCTTTGCCCCGACGATCTTGATCGGGTGATGGATGTGCTCGAAGGGGCCTTCGCCCGGATGCCCGCGCTGACAGAAGTGGGAATCAAACGTGTGGTCAACGGCCCCATCACCTATACGATTGATGGCGCGCCACTGGTCGGCCCGATCCCCGGCAAGCGTAACGCATTCTGCATTATTGGCCTGCGGGCTGGCATGGGCGAAGGTGGCGGGCACGGCTGGTTGCTGGCCCAGCAAATCGTCCATGGTGAGGCCTGCTATGACACGTGGTGCATTGATCCACGCCGGTTCACCGGCCATGCCAATGTTGAACTGACGGCGCTCAAAGCCATCGAGGACTACCAAAACGAATTCCGCTTCCACTTCCCGCATGAACACCGCCCCGCCGGGCGCCCGGCCAAGACCACACCCTTGACGCCCATCTTGGCTGCGGAAGGGGCTGAATTCACTGTCGTGAACGGCTGGGAACGTGTGGACTACATCAAGCCTGCACCCGATTTTCAACCTACGCCCAGCTTCAATTTCGACGAAACTTTCGCTGTGATCGCCGCTGAAGTCCACAACGTGCAAACCAATGTGGGTCTGGCCGAAGTCAACGGTTTCAACCGGATCGAAATCACCGGTGCAGACAGGCACAGCTTTCTGGACCGACTGTTCTGCGGCAATGTCACCAGGCGCACAGGGCGCGTTGGGCTGGGATACCTGCTGAACCATCAGGGCATGGTGAAGGGCGAGGCAACCGTTGCCAATCTGCCTGCCAGCGACCGCGGACCAGCGCGTGTCTGGTATGGCTCTGCCGCGGCAAGCGAATATCACGACATGGATTGGTTGAACGCACAGTTGCGCGCGGATGAAGACGTGCAGTTGCGCAGCCTGACCAATGACCAGACCATTCTGGTACTGGCGGGCCCAAAATCACGCGCGGTCTTGTCGGCCTGTGCGCGCGGCGACTGGTCAAAAGAGGCGTTTCCCTGGCTTAGTGTCCGCGAATGCACCATCGGCTTTGCGCCTGCCACAGTCATGGGTGTCAGTTTTTCGGGCGAGCTGGCCTACGAAATCCACGTGCCAAACGCCGCGCTCTATGCGGCCTATCTTGCACTGCGCGAGGCGGGCAAGGCGCAGGGGCTGAAACTCTTCGGCGCGCGCGCTGTGGACGCGATGCGCATGGAGAAAGGGTTCCTGCATTGGAAGGCCGACCTGATTACAGAGCGCGACCCGTTCGAGACCGGATTGGCGCGGTTTGTGAACACTGCAAAAGACACGTTCATCGGCAAAGATGCGTTGCTGAAACGGATGGCGGATGGTCCTGCAAAACAGCTCGTGTCGCTTTGTGTTGAGGCGGATCATGCCCCCGCCCACGGCGGTGCATCGCTGATGAAGGATGGAGCGGTGGTTGGCACAATCACCTCTGGCGATTGGGGGCATCGGGTGAACATGAACCTCGCCTATGCCTTCATAGATCCAAAATTGGCCGACGTGGGGACAAGGCTACACCTGGATCTTTGCGGTGACTTGATCAACGTGGAAGTGATTGCACCGTCACCCTATGATCCCGACTTCGCACGGATGCGATCCTAGAGCGGCGGCTGGATCACCGCGCGCCGGCCCAGCCTTAGATCATGATCTCAAGTCCCCAGAACTGGCTTATCTGCGCAGTGGGATCAGCATCAATCCTGTGGGTTTTCGTCCGTTTGCCCCTAAAGGCGCCATTCCCATCCACCGGCGGCCTCGAAACAAACCAGAGATTCAGAAGGGTCAAAACCCTAGCGTGGTAATGACCGACCAACCTCTAAAACGATGTCAGCCACCTGCCGCAACTGACCCCTTAGCGGATTGGTTTTCCGCCAGATCATGCCGACTGTGCGTCGTGGCTGTGGCTCTGCAAACTGGCCAACACAGACTGGGGCAGAACGGGTTTCAACAGGTACGGCCATTTGGGGGATCAAGGTCACGCCAATGCCCGATCCCACCATCTGAACAAGGGTCGAAAGCGACGTCCCATCAAGACCATCACGCGTGGCCCCTGCCCCGAACTGACAAAACGACAAGGCCTGATCCCGAAAGCAATGACCTTCCTCCAGCAGCAGCAGACGCAGATCGCGCAGGCCTTCGGGGGTGGGCACCGGCCGATCCTTCTCGGTCTCCGGGCGCACCAGCATCAGCGGCTCATCAAAAAGCGGCACCTCTTCAAAACCCGGCTCGTTGAGGGGCAAGGCCACAATCGCCGCATCAATTTGACCGCGCGCCAGCTCCTCGATCAGCCGCGGTGTCATCGTTTCGCGCACATGCAGGTCAAGTTCAGCGTGCGTACGGTCCAGATGAGCGATGAGACCAGGCAAAAGATAAGGCGCGATGGTCGGGATGACACCCAAACGCAGCCGCCCGGACAAGCCATCCTGCGCGGCGCGCGCCATATCGCCAAGATCGTCAACAGCCCGCAAAATCTCACGCACGCGCAGCGCCCAGTCTTCGCCAAATGCGGTCAGGCGCACGTGGCGCGGGCCGCGCTCAAACAAGGGCGTGCCCAGCCCTTGCTCCAATTCCTTGATCTGCACAGACAAGGCCGGTTGCGAGATGGAACAGACCTCGGCCGCACGCCCAAAATGGCCGTGACGAGACAGGGCCTCAAAATAACGCAGCTGTTTCAGAGTGAGGTTTTTCATAACTTCAAATTATGACAATGATCCGAAAAAGCAACTTATACTAATTGACTTGCTGTGCTATTTCTTGCCGCAAGCGCCTAGTCTAGGGCGTCGCACCCCACGTAACCAATACCGGAGAGAGAACATGGACGGAAATGACGCCGGAAAATGCCCAGTCATGCACGGAGTAACCCTGAACGCGACGCATAGCGTGCGCGGCAATAAGGATTGGTGGCCCAACCAGCTGAACCTGAAAATCCTGCATCAGAACACACCGATCTCTGACCCGATGGGTGCGGATTTCAACTATGCCGAAGAGTTCAAGAAACTGGACCTCAAGGCGCTTAAGGCAGACCTGAACGCGCTGATGACCGACAGTCAGGATTGGTGGCCCGCGGATTATGGCCACTATGGCCCGTTCTTTGTCCGTCTGGCATGGCATTCGGCAGGCACATATCGCACGGCAGACGGCCGCGGCGGCGCAGGCGGTGGTCAACAGCGTTTCGCCCCACTCAACAGCTGGCCGGATAACGGCAACCTCGATAAGGGTCGCCGCCTGCTTTGGCCGATCAAGCAGAAATACGGCAACAAAATCTCTTGGGCTGACCTGTTTGTGCTGGCGGGCAATGTCGCGATGGAATCCATGGGTCTGGATATGTACGGCTTTGCCGGTGGCCGCGCCGATACATGGGAGCCTGAAGAAGACGTCTATTGGGGCCGCGAAGACGAATGGCTGGCCAACTCTGACCAGCCAAACAGCCGCTATTCCGGCGACCGCGAACTGGAAAATCCCCTTGCCGCTGTGCAGATGGGCCTGATCTACGTCAACCCGGAAGGCCCGGACGGCAACCCTGATCCGCTGGCCTCTGCCCGCGACGTCCGCGAAACATTTGCACGCATGGCGATGAACGACGAAGAAACCGTCGCATTGGTCGCGGGTGGCCACACCTTTGGCAAGGCACATGGTGCCGGTGATGCCGCCCTTATGGGGCCAGAGCCCGAGGCCGCGCCGATCGAACAGATGGGCCTTGGCTGGAAAAACGGGTTTGAATCCGGCAAGGGCGTTCACACCACAACAAGCGGCATTGAAGGCGCATGGACCGCAACCCCGATCACCTGGGACATGAGCTATTTCGAAACACTGCTTGGCAACGAGTGGGAACTTGGCACAAGCCCCGCTGGCGCGCATCAGTGGCACCCCAAAGGCGGCGCCATGAGTGACGCAGTGCCGGACGCGCATGACGCATCCCGCAAACACGCACCGATGATGACCACGGCAGATATGGCGCTGAAACTGGACCCGGCCTATGCCAAGATCTCGCAGCGCTTCTTTGAGAACCCGGCCGAGTTCGCCGACGCCTATGCACGCGCATGGTTCAAACTGACACATCGCGATATGGGGCCAAAAGTACGGTATCTGGGTGATGAAGTACCAGCTGAAGATCTGATCTGGCAGGATCCGATCCCCGCGGTCGATCACGACCTGATCGACGATGCGGATGTTGCGGCGCTCAAGGCAAAGCTGCTGGCCTCTGGTCTGTCGATTTCCGAACTGGTTTCAACCGCTTGGGCGTCAGCCTCTACCTTCCGTGGGTCGGACAAACGTGGTGGTGCCAACGGCGCGCGCATCCGTCTTGCCCCGCAAAAGGACTGGCCAGTGAACGAGCCTGCAAAGCTGGCTAAGGCGCTGGATATCCTGACCGGTGTGCAAGTGTCTTTCAACGATGCGCAGTCTGGCGGCAAGAAAGTCTCGCTCGCCGATATCATCGTGTTGGGCGGCTGTGCGGCTGTCGAACAGGCGGCCAAGAATGCAGGTCACGACATCACCGTGCCCTTCACGCCGGGCCGCATGGACGCGCTGGAAGAGCAGACCGATGCCGAAAGCTTTGACCCGCTTGAGCCAGAAGTCGACGGCTTCCGCAACTTTGCCAAGGCGAACTATAGCGTCCCGGCAGAAAAGCTGCTGGTCGATCGCGCGCAATTGCTGACGCTTTCCGCGCCTGAAATGACCGTGCTGATCGGTGGTCTGCGGGTGCTGGGCGCCAATACCGGCGACAGCAAGCACGGCGTGCTGACCGACAAGGCCGATACGCTCAGCAATGACTTCTTCATCAACCTCGTTGATATGGGGACTGAGTGGAAGAAGGGCAGCGAAGAGGGCATCTTTGAAGGCCGCGACCACGCCACAGGCGACATTAAATGGACCGGCACACGTGTCGATCTTGTCTTCGGATCGAACTCGCAACTGCGCGCCCTGTCCGAAGCCTATGCGCAAGACGATGCGGCAGCGAAATTCGCCAATGACTTCGTCGCCGCATGGACCAAGGTGATGAACCTTGATCGCTTTGATGTGAAGTAAACCAAAGGGGCGCAGCCTTCCCAAGGCTGCGCCCATCCCCTACGCAGGACCTTCACAGCATAGGTCGGCGGTATGTACACCCAAACATTGATCATCGGCGGCGGCCTTAGCGGGTTGTCATTGGCCCACCAGCTGCAAAAGGCCGGGCACGACTACCACCTTGTCGAAGCACGCGGTCGCTTGGGTGGGCGGATCAAATCGCTGATCGTGGATGATATCGCCGTTGATCTTGGGCCATCATGGATATGGCCGGGGCAAGATCGGGTTGCGGCACTTCTGTCTGAACTGGACCTTGGGGTATTTGAACAATGGTCCCAAGGCGCAAGCCTGTTGGAACAACCCAACGGTGAGGTCGTGCAAAACTCCGGCTTCATGTCGATGGCCGGGTCTCTGCGGGTCGCAGGCGGGACAACTGCGCTGACAGATGCACTGGTCGCCCAGCTTGACCCGTCGCGGATATCGTTGAATGCTGCCGTGACCCAGATCAGCAGCGCACCAAATGTGATATTGGCGGATGGGCGGACCATCACGGCGGAACGGATCGTGCTGGCGGTGCCACCCCGGATCGCTGCCAATCTGACCTACACGCCCGCATTGGCCCAGATCAACATGCTGGGCCATATCCCGACCTGGATGGGCGCACATGCCAAATTCGTGGCCGTCTATGACACTCCTTTCTGGCGCGATGGGGGCCTGTCAGGTGACGCCAGCAGCAGGCGCGGACCGATGGTTGAGATCCACGACGCAAGCCCCGCGGATGACACTTATGGCGCGCTCTTTGGCTTTGTTGGGTTACCGGCACATGTTCGGGCCCAAGCGAAAGATCAGGTGCAAGACGCTGCTCTGGCGCAGCTCGCGAACCTCTTTGGTGAGGCCGCCGGCAAACCATTGTCCTATGTGTTGGAAGACTGGTCAACTGCGGCCTTCACCGCAACCGCAGCCGACGCCACGCCACCGCCGGGGCATCCGCCATACCTGATGCCCAAAGCACTGGCGCATGTCTGGGATGACAAACTCATCTTTGCGGTCACCGAAATGGCACCGGACAATGGTGGGCTGATCGAAGGGGCCTTGGCCGCAGCAGAACATGCGGCCAAGAAGATCCTGTAGCCCGACCTATTCTGCCGGAACCAACTGCGGCCCGGCTTCAAATCGCTTCGCACGCCGCTCTCCCAGCATCAGCATCGCGGGGGTGACCAGCAAGGTCAGGACCGTGGCAAAAATCAACCCACCCGCAATCGCACTGGACAGTTCGGTCCACCATTGTGTGGACGGGGCACCATAGATGATTTCACGGGTGAAGAAGTTGATGTTCAGACCAATCACCATCGGCATCAGGCCCAGCGCGGTCGTGACCGAGGTCAGCACAACAGGACGCAAGCGCTGCGCACCGGTGCGCAAGGCGGCCTCAAGCGAGGACAGCCCCTGCGCCTTGAGCTGGTTGAACGTGTCGATCAGCACGATGTTGTTGTTCACCACAATACCCGCCAAGGCGATCACACCAATGCCGCCCATCACCACACCAAAGGGCCGACCGGTGATCATCAGGCCCAGCAGAACACCCGCAATCGAAAAGATGATTGCGGACATGACGATAAAGGCCTGCCAGAAACTGTTGAACTGGGTCAAAAGGATCAGAAACATCAGCCCGATGGCCGATAGGAATGCGCCCACAAGAAAGGTCATCGCATCGGCCTGTTCTTCGGCCTCACCACCAAAGGCGACGCTGACACTGCCTGGCAGATCAAGCGTTTCGATGGCGGCCTGCAAGGCGATGGTCTGATCATTGGCCAGCACGTCGCTTGTCACGTCGGCCGAGATCGTGATGACACGCGCCTGATCAATCCGGGTGATCACACCGCTTTGCGGGGCCGGGCTGAAAGAGACGAAATTCGAAATCGGCACAAGACCCGCATTCGTGGGTACGCGCAGCGATTCCAGTTCGGCCAATGTGCGGTCTACGGCTGGGAAGCGGACAACAATATCAACCTCGCCATCGCCGTCTTCGGGGCGATAGTCGGCCACGACAATGCCACTGGTCAGCAGTTGCACCGCCTGCCCCAAAAGCGCGACGCTGGCCCCGCTGCGCGCGGCCTCCGAGCGGTCAACGGTGATCTGCCATTCCACACCGGGGTTCGGACAGGATTCGACCACATCAATAAAGCCGCCCATCTGCTCCATCTTGGCGATGATGGTCCGCACGGCGGCTTCCTGTTCGGCCTGAATAGTGCCCAGAACCTCAAGATTGATCGGTTTACCGCCACCGGGGCCGCCCGAATCCGTCTGCACCTGCACGTCAATGCCGGGGATTTCAGCCATGTCAGCACGGATATCCTCGGCAATTTGTGCCACCGGGCGGCGGGTATCCCATTCTGCCAGTTCCAGCTGCAACGACCCGATCACATCACCACCATTGTTAGAGCTGCCCGAGCGGGCATAGACGCTGGCGATTTCGTCGTAGTCAACCAAACGCGCCTCGACCTGACGGACCAGTGCGTCCTGCTCATAGACCGAGAAATTGTCCTTTGCCCGAACCTCGACCTGCGCATAATCGGGTTCGACATCAGGAAAGAACGTCAAACCATTGCCAAAGCTGCCATAAGCAACAAAAGAGGCCACGAGCGCCATCATGGCAAAACTCAATGTGGTCCAGGGGCGCAAGAGCGACCATTGCAGCACCCGCACGTAACCCCCCATAAACCCGGTCATATCGCGCGGATCACCCTTTTCAGCCGCATAAAGCTGCGCTTTCGCCTTGGCCGATTGTGCTTGGCGTTTGCCGATCAACCCACCCATGACGGGGATAAAGATCAGCGCCATGAACAGCGACGCAGCAAGCGTAAAGATGACCGTGATCGGCAGGAACTTCATGAATTCGCCGACCACACCGGTCCAGAACAACAGCGGAAAGAACACGCAAAGCGTGGTCGCAGTCGAGGCGATAATCGGCCAGGCCATACGTTTGGCTGCTTTGGCATAGGCCACCTTTGGTGCGTCGCCCTCGTGCAAATACCGGTCCGCAAGTTCGACCGTGACGATGGCACCATCCACCAGCATCCCGACAACAAGGATCAGAGAAAACAGAACCACGATATTCATCGTGAAACCCATGAAATAGAGGCCCGCAACACCGGTCAGAAACGCGCCGGGAATAGCCAGCCCCACCAGCAGGGAAGAGCGCAGACCAAGCGCATAAACGACCACGATCATCACCAGAATGATGGCCGCAATCACATTGGCCTCAAGATCGCTGAGCATTGATTGGACCTGCTCGCTTTCATCAAGGGTATAGCGGACCTGCACACTTTCAGGCCAATCGGCCTGTGCGCGTTCAATGACCGCTCGGACCTCATCCACGGTCTCAATGATGTTTGCGCCCACACGTTTCTTGATTTCTAGGGCCAGTGCGGGCTGGCCGTCGATGCGGGCAAAGCCGGTGGGGTCTTTGAATGTGCGCCGGATCGTCGCCACATCGGCAAAGGTCACAACGGTCTGCCCGCGCACCAGAATGGGCAGTTCCATCACATCTTCAAGGTTCTCGATCAGGCCCGGCACCTTCAAGACAAGGCGACCCGCTTCGCTCTCAATCGCGCCGGCGGCAATCAACTGGTTGTTGCTGGTGATCGAGCCGATCAGCTCATCAAAGGAAATGTTGTAGGTCTCGAACACGGTTGGGTCGATTAGGACCTCCAACAGTTCGGTCCGCTTACCGCCGACATCGACCTCAAGCACACCGCTGAGCGATTCGATGTCGTCGCGCAGGTCTTCGGCCAGGGCATTCAGCGTGCGTTCCGGAACCGGGCCTGACAGGATGGCAGTCATGATCGGGAACAGGGCCGTGTTGATTTCCGTCACCGTGATGCTGGCATCCGAAGGCAATTCGCTTTCGGCCTTGTCCGCAGCCTCGCGAACCTTGTCCAATGCGGCATCGGAATCGAACCCCGGTTCAAACTCCAGTTGCACGCTGGCGTGGCCTTCGCTGGCCGTGGCCGTCATCGACTTCAATCCGGTGAGCGAAGCAAATTCAGCCTCCATCGGGCCAACAAGCACGTCCTCGGAATCCTCGGGCGAGATGCCATCAATCGAGGTGGAAACATAAGCCACCGGAATCGGGATTTCGGGGTTACTTTCCTTGGGGATAGCACTGTAGGACAGCGCGCCGATGGCCAGCAGGAAGAACAGAACCAATTGCACGACCTTGCTGCGGCTGAAGGCCGCATCGATCAGACCAATCATTGTGACACTCCCGCAGTTTGCGATGCCTCCACCAGGCGTGGTTCAACCACATCACCGGCACCGACAAAGCCCTGACCGACGGTGATGATATCTGCCTCTTCCGGCAGGCCGGTAACCCAGACACCATCCGTTTGGGCGCGCACGATCGACACCGGGGCAAAGGCCACGGTGTTGTCGCTCTCAACGGTTTTGATGCCAAGCGCACCATCTGTGCCCAGCGACAGGATCGCGGGCGAGATAAAATGCCCCCGCGCCATGCCCGTTGGCAGGACGATGCGCGCGCTCAGACCCGCAGGCATCACGCTGTCAGGATTATCGACCGTGACCTCAACGCGAAACGTCCGGGTTTGCTGATCAGCATTGGCCCCAATGAAGCTCACCGCGCCATTGCGTTCTTCGCCCGTGATAAACTGCACTTGGGCCATCTGTCCGATATCAATGCGGGACAGTGCCTGCTGCGGCACCTGAATAACCACGGTCAACGGATCATTGTCCAGAACTTCGGCTACAACGTCACCCGCATCAACAAATTCACCCTCATCAAGGGTCATATCGTTGAGGCGCCCTGCGAATGGGGCACGCACGATGGTATTGTCCAGCTGTTGCTCTGCCGCCGAAACAGCAGCATCGGCCGCGGCTTTCGCGGCGCGTGATTGGCTCACGCGGTCTTCGGTTGCTATGCCGCGTGCCTGCAAGGCAAGGGCATTGTTCAGATCACGGGTCGCCTGTTCTTGCTGTGCCAGGGCCTGTGTCAACTGGGCCTGGATCGTTTCTGCGTCGATGCGGCCAATCTCCTGGCCAGCCGTCACCAGATCACCACGGGCCACGAGGACGGATTTGACCTGCCCGGTGGCTTCGGCCTGAATACCGCTGGCGCGGTCCGGTTCTGATTGGCCTTCGGCGCTTAGCACCAAGGGCACATCCTTGGCTTGCGACGGCAAAACGGCAACCGCAATTGCGCGCTTGGGCGGTGCCTCTGGTGCTGTGACCTCGGCATCAGCGGTGGGAATGATGTACCCGCTGCCCATCCAGCCGACCAGTATCAGGGCCAGCAAAACCGCAAGCCATTTTGAGCGCCCAGCGCCCTTGTCATTTTGAAATGTCAGTTTCCCCGTCAAATTCGGGGCTGTATCAGATGCCATTGGCTTATCCCTCGATCGTCATCGCGGAGACACGCCGGTCAAATCCGCAGACAGAATTCAATGAGAGATAGTTATGGTCAGTTTGTCGCAGTTACCAGAGAGCAGGCCAGAATAAGTCGACAAATAGATGAGGATCACAGCCAGATAACGGCGGCGATCCTCTTTCTGCGCCCTGCTTAGCCCGCGTCAGGCAAGGTAAATTCCACCCGGCGGTTCTGGGCGCGACCGTCGGGGTTGTCGGCGCCATCCTCGGTCAGGTTGGGTGCAATCGGATCGTTTTCACCAACGCCACGCGCGGTCACGACGTCGGCCGACAAATCGGTATTGGCAACCAGCCAATCGCGCACCGCGTCCGCACGCCGCTGCCCCAGGGCTTCGTTATAGGCTTCATCACCGATGGCATCGGTATGGCCCGTGATCTCAATGGCGGTCACACCGTCCAGCTTGTCAGCCACGCCGCGCAATGTCTCAAGTGCGCTGGCTTCCAGTGAAGCATCGCCAAAGCTGAACAGCACATCCGAGAGCATGACCATTGCATCAACATCACCGTCTTCATTGGTCGAGACTTCCAGATTGGGGTCTGAGGCGGCGATTTCTTCCAGGTTGGGCACCTCTTCTGCCATCACCTCATCGGCCGTTGTCTCATCTTCCACCATCTCCTCTTCCATGGCATCTCCCGCGATGGTTTCCTCTGCCATAGTGTCCTCGGCCGTGGCACCTTCGGTCATCGTGTCCTCGGCCATCTCTTCGATCAGTTCTTCGGTCATGGGCTCCGCATCAGAGGTGTCTTGCTGGGCAAAGGCCGGGCCTGAGGCGGCGGCAAGAAAGCAAAGCAGGGTCAAGGTTGATGTGCGCATTTTGGGGTCTCCGTCATTAAATCTGTGTTGCGCCCAGCTATGCCAATTGCCCGCTCGCAGTAAAATGAACCCTCATCATATCGGCGTCAGGAATTGTTGCAGTCCATTCTGGACATTCCACCACCCGCTATGCCCAAAATGATGCCGAAGGAGACGCCCATGCCCAAGCTCACCACATCTGCCGCCGCCCTCGTCGCCGCAGCGCGCGCGAAAATCGAGGAGGTGGACACCGCAGACGCCATTGCGATGCTGGATGATCCGCGCGTCACCTTCGTGGACCTACGCGATATCCGCGAGCGGCAGCGCAGTGGCGCGATTCCCGGCAGCTTTCATTGCCCGCGCGGCATGGCGGAATTCTGGGTTGATCCGGAAAGCCCCTATTTCAAAGACATCTTTGGCGAGGACCGCAGGTTCATCTTTCACTGCGCCTCGGGCTGGCGGTCCGCGTTGACGGTCGCAACGCTGAACAACATGGGCTTTCCGGCAGCGCACCTCAAGGACGGCTTTGGCAGCTGGGCCAAGGCAGGCGGGCCCATCGACAGCCCCGATAAATCCTCCTAAACCGCGCTGATGACCGATACCCTGCAAGACCCGGAGATTTGCCCACTTGGCGTGGACGGGGTGCTTGTGCGCTTCGCCCAAAGCCTCAGCGATACCGCCAACGCACGCGCCCTGAACTTTCGCGACCAGGCCGAGGCGGCGGCCATCACCGGAGTGACAGAGGTTGCATCGTCGCTGGTATCGGTGCGCATCGGTTTCGATCCATCAGCAACCGACCGGAAAACCGTCACAGCGGCCATTCGCCTGTTGCTATCGGAACCATCATCGGGCGACGCCACGGCCCGGCGGCTTTGGCACATTCCGGCCTGCTTCAGCGCCGATCACGCCCCGCAACTGACCGAAGCCGCCGAATTGGCGGGATGTAGGGTGGACGACGCGATCACACAAATCACCAGCCAACAGGTCCGGGTGATAGCCATCGGGTTTGCACCGGGACAGCCTTACCTTGGGTTGCTGCCTGAGCATTGGAACATTCCGCGCCAATCCGCGCTGACCGACATGCTGCCCCGCGGCGCGCTGATCTGTGCGGTGCGTCAGTTGATCATCTGGGCGGCAGAGGCCCCCACCGGCTGGCGGCACATCGGGCAAACGGCGTTCCGGGTCTACCTGCCCGACACCGACCGGCCCTTTGCCTTCCAGCCGGGGGATGCGGTGCAATTCGCTGCTGTCTCAGACACCGATTTCGCTGCAATCCGCAACGACCCCGCAACCAACGGCGGTGCCAGATGCGAGGTGTTGCGCTGATGCCCGGCCTGACACTGCACAAAGCCGGACCGGGGCTGACGGTCCAAGACCTCGGCAGGCCGGGTTGGAAGGCGCAGGGGTTGTCCACAGGAGGCGCCGCCGACCCGCTGGCCGTGCTGGAGGCCGCAGCACTGCTTGGGACAGCGCCCAATCACGCCGTGATCGAGATGATGGGCTTTGGCGGGACGTTCTCGGTGAGCGAGGGCACATATTTTGCACTGACCGGGGCGGTCATGCAGGCGGATATCGACGGCGTGGCAGTTCCCCATAACACCACGCATTTCCTGCCCGCCGGGGCAAAGCTGACAATCGGCGGTGTGTCCAAGGGTGTTTATGGCTACCTCGCCTTAGCCGGCGGGATCACCACGACACCAATCATGGACAGCCGAGCAACGCATCTAACAGCCGGGATTGGCAAACTGCTTGCCGCCGGGGACACGCTGCCCATCGGCGCGGACCCAGCCCGGATGCCCGTACCAGTCAACTTGCCCACCGACGACAGGTTCTCCGGCGGCGTCTTGCGGGTGATGCCCGGCCCGCAAACCAGTTCCTTTTCGGATCAGACGCTTGCAGCATTTGCCGAAACCACGTTCCGGCGCAATCCAAGGGGCAACAGGCAAGGGATCAGGCTCGACTACGACGGAAAAGGGTTCGGCACGCAGGGTGGTCTTACGCTTGTCTCAGACCTGATTGTGCCCGGTGATATCCAGATGACCGGCGACGGCGTGCCCTATATCCTGCTGGCCGAGTGCCAGACCATCGGCGGATACCCACGGATCGGCAGCGTCGTCCCTGCGGACCTGCCCAAAGTGGCGCAGGCGGCCCCCGGCACAGCGTTCCGCTTCCGGTTCCTGAGCGTGGCAGAGGCCGACGCCACTGCCACCAACCAAGCCGCCCAATTGCACCAGCTTAAGGAGCGTTGCGCGCCAGTCCTGCGCGACCCCCATGACATTGCCGACCTGCTTGGGTACCAATTGATCAGCGGCGCAACCCGTGGCGACGATCTTGAGAGGCCCTGAATGACACAGCACGTAGACCTGAACGCAGATATGGGCGAAGGATTCGGGCCCTGGACCATGGGCGATGATGCCGCCCTGCTGGATATCGTGAGCTCCGCCAATATCGCCTGCGGCTTTCACGCAGGCGACCCCGATGTGATGGCACAAACGATGCAACAGGCGGTGGCCAAGGGCGTCGGGATCGGTGCGCATCCCGGCTTTGCCGATCTCAAGGGGTTCGGGCGGCGCAAGCTGCCGCTGCCACATGATGAAATCGCCAATGCTGTTGCCTATCAACTGGGGGCCGCACAGGCGATGGCCAAACGGGCAGGCGGGCGCGTGCGGCACCTTAAACTGCACGGGGCATTGTCCAACATGGCGTCGGTCGATCACGCCCTGGCGCGGGCCTGCTATCAGGCGGCGCTGGAGGTGGATCCCGACATCATTATCATGGTGCTGGCCGCGACCGCCATGGAAGAGGTCACGCGCGAGCTGGGCTGCAATTGGGCGGGCGAGATTTTCGCCGACCGCGCCTATAATGAAGACGCCACACTGGTGGACCGCAGCTTACCGGGGGCGGTGCTGCATGACTCCGAAACCGCTGCACCGCGCATTCTTGAAATGCTCAAAGCAGGGGCGATCATCGCCAAGAACGGCACGCATATCCCCTGCCAGATTGACACGATTTGTTTACATGGCGACACGCCGGGTGCCGTTGCGCTGGCGCGCGGCCTGCGCGATCATCTGACCAAAGCTGGCGTGCAGATCGCCCAATTCTGAAGGTGTCCCATGGAACTGAACGCAGACTTCACGCAGCGCGCCCTCGTCCATTCTGAAAGCCTTGACTGGATCGCGTCACCCATGCCCGGCGTTGACCGGCGGATGCTGGACCGGATCGGGGATGAGGTCGCGCGCGCCACGTCCATTGTGCGCTACGCACCGGGCAGCAAATTCTCGGCGCATACACATACGGGTGGGGAAGAATTTATCGTACTCGACGGCGTTTTTCAGGATGAACACGGCGATTATCCAGCAGGCACCTACGTGCGCAATCCGCCCACCACATCGCATACACCGGGTGCCACAGATGGCTGCACGATCTTTGTCAAACTCTGGCAATTCGACCCCGACGACCGGACACAGTTTCGCATGGAAATGGATGACGGGCTGACAGATATCGCTGACGGTATCCGTGCCAAAACCTTGCATGAAGATGCACAAGAGCAGGTGCGCTTTGTTTCGCTGGCACCGGGGGCTGCGTTGAATGAAACACCCCAAGGCGGGGCCGAGCTATTGATGATTGCGGGCAGCGGCACGGAAGGCCCCGACAGTTTGGTGAAAGGCACATGGCTGCGCCTGCCCGAAGGGTCACCGCTCAATCTGACCTCCGGCGATGATGGCGCACAAGTCTGGATCAAGACGGGGCATCTGCCCTTTGCAAAGGCACCCGCCACCTGAATCAGGCGCAGAACTCCTTCGGGATCGTATCGCGCCCGTCGAGCACAAGGTCAGCCATGACCTCTCCGACCTTCGGAGCCATCCCAAAGCCGATCTTGAACCCGCCATTGGCGATATAGGCGCCGGGCCGTGTGGGATGTGTACCCAGAACCGGTGCGCGGCTCTTGCTCCGCGGGCGCACGCCGGCCCAACGATCAATGACTTGCGCCCCTTCCAACACCGGAAACGCGGCAACGGCACGGGCCAGTACATCATCCAGTGCGGCATCGGTCCCGGTGGGATCATCAAATTCACGCTCTGAGGTGGAGCCGATCGCAATCGTGCCGTCACCATGCGGAATGATATGCAAGGCATCGGCAAATAACTGCGGCTGGCCCGACGCATCAAAACGCAGCAACGCGGCCTGCCCTTTGACGCCATTTCCACCGACCTCAACCATTCCCGGCCAACCGGTGGCCCAGACAACCTGCCCCTGCGGCTGACCCTCTGTCAGAACCTCGCCCCCAAGTACCACAACAGCATCGGCGAGCGCACGGGTGGCGCGGCGTGGATGGATCAGGGCCGATAGGGTGTCATGCACAACAAATCCCGATGGCGATGGCGGCATCCATGGCGTGTCGCCTGCCGGGATCACCTCCCAGATAGCCTTGCCCTGCCACAACTCTGTCGCGGTCACAGCGCGCGCCCGCGCCAGATCCACTGCCCGCGCGTCGGCCAAAGGCTGCAAACGACCAGACCTGGCATAGCCCACATCGGCGCCGCTCAGCGCCGCGACACGGTTCCAAAACTGCGCTGCCATGATCAGGCTTTCAAATTGAAAGGCCTTCTTTTCATTCCAGTTTTCAGGCACATGCGGAGCCAAAGCACCGACCAACCCGCCACTGGAACCGGCCGCCACACCATGCGGGTCAATCACCCGCACCGCAGCACCGCGCGACGCGCAGGCAAAGGCCACCGACAGGCCAAACACCCCTGCCCCCATCACCGTTACATCTGCCGTTGCCATTCCGCGCCCTTCCGCCCAAAGATGACGCATAGGTAGGGCACGCGGGCATGACAGACCAGAGAGCAGAATTGGAATGGCGGGATGGCGTGCCCATCGCGACCGCTTTTGATGATCCCTATTATTCGCTCGACAACGGCCTGGCCGAGACAGATTATGTCTTTCTTGCCGGTAACGACCTGCCCGCGCGGTTCGGCGGCGAGTTTCAGATTGCAGAGCTTGGGTTTGGCACCGGGCTGAACCTGCTGGTGACTTGGGCGCTCTGGGACAAGGTCGGGCGACCGGGCACGCTGCGTTTCACGTCTTTTGAGGCTTTCGCCATGGCCCCGCAAGACATGCGCGACGCATTGCGCCACTTCCCACAGCTTGCACCCTTTGCAGAAACACTTCTGGCCGAATGGACACCGGGCGATGGGCCCAAACAACTCTCGGAGGGACCATTGCTGGAGGTTATTGCGGGCGATGCACGTCAAACCCTGCCCGCATGGCAGGGCAAGGCCGACGCATGGTTTCTTGACGGCTTCTCACCAGCAAAGAACCCCGAACTGTGGGAGCCGTCCTTACTGAAAGCCGTTGGCGCACACACCAAACCGGGGGGTACGGCCGCGACATATTCGGCGGCAGGCCACGTCCGGCGCGGCCTGACGGATGCGGGTTTCGCCGTGGCCCGCATACCCGGCTACGGGCGCAAACGGCACATGACAACGGCAAGGATGCCAGATGCAGAATAACCAGCGCCTTGGAATCCTCTTGATGATTGCCACGACATTCGTGTTTGCGGTTCAGGACGGTATCTCGCGTCATTTGGCAGGCAACTACAACGTTCTGATGATTGTCATGATCCGCTACTGGTTCTTTGCCGCCTTCGTGATCACCATCGCAACCCGGCAATCAGGATCAATCCGCGCCGCAGCAGCCACAAAACAACCCATTTTGCAGATCTTCCGGGGCACGCTGCTTGCGACAGAAATTTGCGTCATGGTCAGCGGCTTTGTGCTGCTGGGACTGGTGGAAAGCCATGCGATTTTTGCCTGCTATCCTTTGCTGATCGCCGCCCTCTCTGGCCCGGTTCTGGGCGAAAATGTCGGCTGGCGACGCTGGGCGGCGATTGGTATCGGGTTCATTGGCGTGTTGGTCATTCTGCAACCCGGCTACACCGTCTTTGCGCCCGCCGCCGCCATCCCGCTATTGGCTGCATTCATGTTCGCGCTCTATGGCCTGCTGACCCGCTATGCGGCGCGCAAGGACAGCACTGCGACATCCTTTTTCTGGACCGGCACCTCGGGGGCCGTGCTGATGACCGTGATTGGCATCTGGTATTGGGAACCGATGACCGCCTACGACTGGCGCTGGATGGCAGCCCTCTGCGTCACGGGCGCGCTGGGGCATTGGCTGTTGATTAAAACCTATGAAGTGGCCGAGGCCAACGCCGTGCAACCCTTCGCCTATCTGCAACTGGTCTTTGCCAGCGCCATTGGATTGCTGCTGCTTGGTGAAACACTGCGGCCCAATGTAGCAATCGGCGCGGCGATTGTCGTTGGGGCTGGGCTTTTCACGCTCTGGCGGTCACGGCGCGTATCGGGGTGAGCCGCGTCACCCGCCGGGCCGGGCTACGGGGCGCACATCGGGGGTCTCTGTCGAGACCTCTTCCTCTGGGGCCGACGACGTCGCCACAGACACATCCGGCACAGGCCGCGCAATCGGGCGGATCAACGGTTTACGCCCCACCAGCAGTTCGGTAAAGCGCACCGGACCGGTTTGCCCGGTCAGTCGCG
Source organism: uncultured Paracoccaceae bacterium (assembly GCA_947498645.1). Classification (GTDB taxonomy): domain Bacteria; phylum Pseudomonadota; class Alphaproteobacteria; order Rhodobacterales; family Rhodobacteraceae; genus Yoonia. Next base: position 500,219 of record CANMKS010000001.1, read on the forward strand.
CCTCATAAATCGGAATGCTCTCGGTCACGCGCATGACATAGTTCCGGGTCTCACGGAATGGGATATGTTCGATCCAATCCACCACATCCATCTGGCGCAGGCGCGGATCACCGCGCTCGTCCATCCAGCGGATCGGGCGGCTTGGCCCCGCATTGTAACCGGCAGCAATCATGACCGGCGTCGGGCCAAACTCCTCTGCCAGGAAATCCAGATATTGCGCGCCCAAGGTTGCGTTATATTGCCAATCCGACGTCAGACGCCCACGCGCATAGGGCAGCCCAAGACCTTCTGACACCTCTTTTGCCGTCGCGGGCATCAGCTGCATCAGACCCAGCGCACCGACAGGACTGCCAATGCTTTCGTTAAACTCGCTTTCGCGGCGGGCAATAGAAAGCGACAGGGCAGGTGCTGCGGGCAAATCCATCTCGGCCAGATCATGAATGGGAAAGTATATCTCGGGGATCAGAATACCGCGGGCCACTGCTGCCTTACCCAAAAGCAATGCATAGCGATGCTCATCAATCTCGCTGAGGTATGCGCCCAGGGCTGCCAATCCTTCCGTATCCAAGGACCGGCCAAGAGACGCAATAAACGTAAAAGCTGCGCCGCGCTCTCCACCGGCCAGCAACGTCAGGGCGGTTTTGACAATCACATCATCAAAGACCGGCGCGCCGCGCCACTCAATGGCGGCACCCGCTATGGCAGGGTCAAGCGGTCGCCCGATCTCCTCAGACGCCAGCAATCCATAAAATGCCGTTTGATGCGCCGCAGCGGCCGCATAGGCGGTGGCGGCAGCATCCGTTTCGCCCAAGACAGACTGCGCCCGACCAATCCAATACTGCATCCGACTGACCGAGATCGGGCCAGAGGACACACGCAACCCATTCTCAAAATGCCCACGCGCCAAGACTGGATCACCCAGATAGGTCAGCGCGATATAGCCCGACAACCACTCCAGATCAGCATAGCTTGATCCATCCGACAGATAATGGCGCGAGGCCAGATCATAGGCCTGCTGCGCCCGGCCCTCGCGCATTTCCCAGCGCGCCAGAATGCGGCGGTAGCCCGACCAGCGCAAAGGCTCTCCCAAAGCCGCGCGACTGGTCGAGCGGTCCATGAGCATCTCAACCGCATCGGTCCATTCGCCGCGTGACGCCATCCAAGCATAGCGGTCATAGGCAAAACCGGGGTCTGCGCGCAGCGCAGCCGGAACGGCGTTGTACAAAGGAAGCATGTTCCGCGTACGCGCTGCATAGCCGATCCGTGCGGCTGTGAACGCTTTTTGATCTTCATCCAGCAAGGGCAGCATCCGCTCGGCCTCTGCACGGCGCGATCGCCACATCAACGCATCCACACGCGCGCGGTGGAAGGGCTGCAACAGGTCGCCAAAACTGGCGATCATCACATCATGGCCGTCCTCAGTCAGGCGCAGGTTGATCCAGGCATCGCGCAAGATCGCACGGGCCTCATCCTCTTGATCAGTGGCAATCAAAGCCTTGGCAAGACGCACAGTACCCTCACCGGTTTGCGGAGCGTTTTCGGCAAAAAAGGCAATAACCTCTGCCGGATCATGGCCTTCGTTGATGACCAACTCGGCCTCCGCGCGCAGTCGGTCGATCCCCGGCCACTCCGGTTTTGACGCAACAAACGCACGATATTCGGCAAATGTCGCGTCACCGGCGCGCAACCTCAGCCAGGTAATCGCATCAGTCGCAACAGGGTCGGTATCACGGGCCAAGGCATATCCGACGTCCCAGCCCTGATCCGCCGCCACAATCGCGGCCACCGCCTCTGGAGGCACCGTTTGCGCCTGCAGAGGCGACACCATTGCCGCAACCATCGCCACTATCACCGGAATGCGCATGTCTCTTGCCTTGCAAATTACATAGACTGCTAAGGTAGCCGGGCCGGGCACAATCACAACTCACAAAGCTGACAATCGGCAGAAAGCCGTGCATCTGGGGCTTGTCGAAAGGGCGCGCGCGGCCTAGTGTCCGCCCGGTTTTACCCTTGGTCAATCCTGGCCAGTCACAAGAAGGAAGCGTGCCATGTTTAAGGGATCACTCCCCGCCCTCGTCACGCCGTTTGCGAACGGCAAAGTTGACGTGGACGCGCTCAAGAAACTTGTGAACTGGCATGTGGAACAAGGCAGCCACGGGCTGGTGCCAGTGGGCACAACAGGCGAAAGCCCGACATTAACCCACGAAGAGCATGATCTGGTGGTCGAAACCGTGGTGAACGAAGCCGCCGGGCGCATTCCCGTGATCGCCGGTGCAGGGTCCAACAACACGGCTGAAACCGTGCGATTGGTCAATGCGGCCAAGGCGGCGGGGGCAGATGCTGCACTGGTTGTCACACCTTACTATAACAAACCCACGCAACGCGGGTTGATCGCGCATTTCACGGCGGCGGCAGACTGCGGCCTGCCGATCATCATCTACAACATCCCGCCCCGGTCCGTGATCGATATGACGCCTGACACGATGGCAGAACTTGCCAAGCACGAGATGATCGTCGGCGTCAAAGACGCCACTGCCGATCTGTCACGGGTGCCCGCGCAACGCATGCGCTGCGGGCCCGACTTCATCCAATTGTCTGGCGAAGACGCAACCGCGCTTGGCTACAATGCGCATGGTGGTCAGGGGTGTATTTCGGTAACCGCCAACATCGCGCCAAAGCTGATCGCTGAGTTTCAGGAAAGCACATTGGCAGGCGACTACGCCAAGGCACTGACACAACTGGACCGGCTGATGCCACTGCACGAGGCGGTGTTCACCGAACCGGGTTTGGTCGGCGCAAAATATGGCATGTCGCTTCTTGGACTATGCAGCGATGAAGTGCGCTCACCGCTCACAGGGCTGACGGACCAGACGAAAGAAAAGCTGCGCAATGCGATGGTACACGCGGGTTTGCTGAACTGAATGATGAATTTGATGTGCGCTTGCACGGCGGCGCACATCAATACCCGCCCTGAGCAACAAGCGACAGAAGGTAACACATGGATATCGACGTCCTGCAGGATCTGATCAACTCGGACGTCATTGCGTCACTCGACGTTGGCATGTTTGACGATACCGACATCCTGAATGTGGTCTTGCAACGCTCACAGGTTCTGTTCGACGTGCCACGCGGCGGACGTCTGATCCGCAGATGGACGGACGGGGACGGCGTACCACTTCAAAACGTCATCGACCAAAAGGGATACGAGCTGGTCAAACGCGCCATCGCGATGGCCTGCATCGAATACCAAACGCTCAAGGCGCATTTGCCCGCAAGCAGCATAAGCTCCGTTGCGGATATCGGCTGTGGCTATGCATTCATTGATTTGTTCATCAACCGCGACTTTTCTGCGGACCTGACGTTGATTGATATCGAGGAAAGCGAAGTCCGCGACTTTGGCTTTCAGCAAGAGGGTGCAGGATATTCCAACCTGCGCAAGGCCAAAGCGTTTCTGGTGGCGAACGGCATTTCACCCGAAAAGATATCACTGGTGAATCCAAACAAGACCGATGTGACGACGACTGCCGAGGTTGATCTTGCAATCAGCTTGCTCAGCTGCGGTTTTCACTATCCGGTGTCAACCTACAGTGCCTATTTCGCGAAGAAGCTAAGGCAGGGCGGGACGGCCATTCTGGACATTCGCGACAAGAATTTCGCGGAACAGGCCGACGCCATCGCGCAGATTGGCGAAGTCTCGGAGAAATACGAGATTGTCCGCCGCACAAAGCGTTTCGTCGTTTCAAAACGGTAGCGGCGATCCTAGCGCACCCATGCGTCGGCATAGTCGATACGGACACACCCGCCAAAGGCCGCCGCGCGTTCCAACTCCGCCTCAAGCGCCCTGATCCGGCCTTCTCCCATCCGCACGCCCGCTTCCGGCCAGAATGCGCGTACGGCCAGCGCATTGTCATCACGCTTCATATCAATCCGGCCAATCATCCGGTCGCCTTCCATCACGGGAAAGACGTAGTAGCCGTATTTGCGCTTGGGCGCAGGCACGAAAATCTCGATCCGGTAGTGGAAACCAAACAAGCGCTCCGCCCTTTTGCGGTCGCGCAGGGCTGGATCAAAGGGCGAAAGAATGCGCACGCGCGGGCTGGGCGCGTGGACGGGTAGGTCCATCACGTCAGGCCAGGCAAAAGAGCGGCGAAGTTTGCCATCGACCCCCGCAACGTCAATTTCAATGATGCGCCCATCGGCCAAAGCGGCCTGACACCAGGCCTTGGCCTCGGCGGGCGTCACATGATCCCAGAACGCGGCCAACTCACCGCTGGTCGCAAATCCCAGCCGGTCCAACGCGCCCGCGCAGCACCACGCGATCGTGTCGGCCTCATGATGACGGCGGTTCAGATGCTCTGCCGGGATAACACGCTCGGTCAGATCATAGACCTTGGTGAACCCGTCGCGGCGGACAACCGATAGCTGGCCAGAGCGCCACAGATACTCAAGTGCTGTCTTGGACGGGTGCCAATCCCACCAGCCACCCGATCCGCGGCTTTCGTCAGTGCCGACATCGCCAGAAGTACAACGGCCATTGTCCGAGATATGGCGCAGAACATCATCTATCTTGGCCATGAAATCGCCGCGGCGCCATTCCTTCCAGCGCTGCTCCATCCGGGTGGCGTCGCGGGCAAAACGCATACGCCAATGGGCAAAGCTTTCCATCGGGATGGTGGCGGCATCATGGGTCCAATGTTCAAACAACTGCCGGTCGCGGTGCAACAGATGCTGCAAGGCCTTGGGGCGAAACTGCTGACGGCGGGACCAAAGGATCAGATCATGCGCACGGGCAAAGGTATTCACACTGTCAAGCTGCACAAAACCCAGATTGTCGATCACGGCCTTCAGGTCGGCCCCCTTACCGGGACCAGACGGACGGTCCGACAACCCATGTTTGGCCAAAAACAAATGGCGTGCTGCACGATTGGGCAGAACAGGAACGGTCATGTCTCTTGCGATCTGACGGCAAGCTGCTGCAAGCGTAGCTGCCGCAGTGTTTCGACCATAGCCGCCGTCATCAGACCGATATTCAACAGGCCATTCAAAGCAGCCATACCGCCCAGCAAACGCCACTCCATCGGCAACAGGATGTCGCCAAAGCCAAGGGTGGTAAATGCGACAAGCGCGAAATAGACGGACTCTTCCACGGAATGGAAAACGCCTAACCCCAGAAAGGTGAACGCCCATAACCAAACCGCAATCGTCATCTGCAACAACACCCAGAACGCGGTCGCGCACAGAACCAGCATCAGTTTCGGGCGCTGCGGCGCGCGGGTCAGCCAGGGCGCTGAAACCGTCAGACGCCATTCGAAGAACCAGAAACTGATACCTGCGATCATGACGGATGCAATCAACAGTGCCGTGCCTATCACGATTTGTATGAACATCGCTTCTCCTGCTCCGGGGGAACCTTGCCCCTGAGGCCCTTCTCGCCTATCTGATGCCAACTATGGCCAAGAAACCGGAAAACAAAAACTACAAAGTCGTCGCCGAGAACCGGCGCGCGCGCTATGACTATGCCATTGAGGATGATCTTGAAGTCGGGATTATCCTGATGGGGTCCGAGGTGAAATCCCTGCGCACCGGCCAATCCAATATCACCGACAGCTACGCCTCTGTGGACGACGGCGAATTGTGGCTGACCAACGCCTATATCGCACCCTATGAACAAGCGATGTTCACCCATGAGGAACGGCGCAAACGCAAGCTGCTTGTCGGCAAACGCGAATTGGCACGGTTGTGGAATGCGACCAAACGCGAAGGCATGACGCTGGTGCCGCTGGTGATGTATTTCAACGACCGTGGGCTGGTGAAACTCAAGATCGCGACTGCCAAAGGCAAAAAGAACCACGACAAGCGGGCGACCGAGGCCAAGCGTGACTGGGGGCGGCAAAAGCAACGGCTGCTGCGCCACGGGGATTAGTGGATCAGCCACAACCATCAGCCACGACAACGCAACGGGGCGAATGTCCGGTGTCGCCCGCGACACCAAAGCGGTCTGTCAGCTGATGTTTTGTGCGAACTGTGCTTTCAATTGTGCTTCACGAAACTCGCCCGCTGCGGTGCTGTCATAAACAACACCTCCGCCAACATTCAGTTTGATCTGGCCAGATGGTTCGCAGATCAAAGTTCGAATTGCGACGTTGAACTCCATCGACCCGTCTGGTGCGATCCATCCGATAGCGCCGCAATAGCTACCTCTTTGGGTCGTTTCCACATCGGATAGAATCTCCATGGCGCGGATTTTCGGTGCTCCGGTGATCGACCCACAGGGGAAGAGCGCTTCAAAGATGTCTTTCAGACCGCAGTTGGGCAGGATCTGTGAAACCACCTCTGACACCATCTGATGAACCGTTGCATAGCTTTCAATCTCAAAGAGTTTTGGCACAGACACGCTGCCCAACGTCGAAATGCGTCCAAGATCATTCCTCAACAGATCAGTAATCATCAGGTTCTCGGCTTGGTCCTTCTCGGACTGTCGCAACTGGCGTTTCAGATCGTCATCTTCCATCTTTGTCGCACTGCGCCGAATGGTGCCCTTCATGGGGCGGGTGCGCAATTGACCTTCCCGAGACAGCGAAAAGAAAAGTTCCGGCGAACGGGATAGTAAAATTTTGCCGCCCAGATTGACCAACGCACCAAACGGGACCGGTTGTTTTCGCTTGAGCGCATCGTAGAGGCTATATGGATCGCCGCTGAATTCCGCCGCCATGGGCAAGGTCAGGTTTGCCTGATAAATATCGCCGCTCTCAAGGAAGTCATGCACGACATCAAACGCGGACTGGTAGTCGTCAGACTTCCATTCAGATGTAAACTTTCCCAACTTGAAAGCAGATGACGCGGCTGTACGGTTGGGACGGATTGGTTTGTCGAAAATGCCGAACTGCATCAACGGTTGATTGATGACTTGCGGCATCTTGGACGAGATTTTGGGTATCAGAGCATATCCCAGCTCGTAAGACGCGCTACCCGCAATCCATTTGCCGTCGGCGCGCGCCGCTTCCATTTCATCAAAAGCGGCGGCCACGCCACCGGCATGCCAGACCTCGATGATGTCAAGCGGGTCTTCAAAAAGCGATCCTGCCCCTAGTGGTCCGGTGTCGAACAAGACCGACCCGCGTGTCGAATGCCGTGTCATCTAAAAATCGGCAGCAACACGCATCTCGCGCAGGGGGCGGACGATCTCAATGCATTTTTGGTAGATCGGGTGTGCGCGATAGGCCGCTAACGCCGCTGCGTCTTCAAATTCCGCGTATACGACGACGTCGACTTCGTTGGAAAATCGGTCCTCATGTCTGTTTCGGGACACTTCAAAATGGCTGACAGCTGGAATGCCTGCAAGCATGGACAGGCCGTCTATTATTGCATCGACGTTGTCGGGGTCCTTGCTGCTGAACAGAACCACGTGACGGATTTGCTGACGATTTTGCACTTGCTCGATCACACGATGACCTTTCTCGACATTCAATAACCAGGTGCCCCGGCCACATAGCGCCGCACCCGCAACTTCCTCGGGGTAGGGCCTGAAGGAAATTTCTGGCCGCTTCAAGAGGGCAATCCTACGCACCTCAATTTCATCTTTGATCCAACTTGCAACATTGTGCTTGGCCAATTGTGTTTGGCCGCCGGTAAATGGCTGTCTTAGCCGCAAATCAGCCCTTGCAACATCAATGCAGCGCCTTTGGCGAAACGGCCCCATGGCGGGGACAATCTCTGCCGATTTCCCCTTTCGTCAGGATCGGCGGCGGATCACAAAACAAAATCAATGCTTGTGCCGCGGGGTACTTGCGTCAAATCTATTGCTGCACGGTTCGGGCTCGGCTGATGCGCATTCAAAACAAATGAGCCTGCAACAAAGGGACAATTATGGAACAGCTTATTATTCAACTCATCTCTGGTGCAGTCGGTGGTAACGTCGCAGGCGGCGTGATGAAGAATCTCTCGCTGGGAACTTTGGGCAATTCGATCGCCGGTATCGTCGGCGGCGGCATCGGTGGCCAGATCCTGAGTGCCGTCATGGGCGGCGCAGGTGGCGGTGGCCTCGATATCGGCAGCATCCTGACCCAGGTTGCCGGCGGTGGCGTGGGCGGTGGTATCGCACTTGCTGTTGTGGGCGTGATCAAGAACATGATGGCCAAGTAGGCCAGATCAAGCCGGTTTTTCGGTTTCGCGCCGCGCGTCATCAAGACGCGCGGCGTTGCTGTTTGATGTACAGTAGTACGTACAGTTTCTGTACGCTGTATGTACACCTTGTGTACGTGATTTCTAAGGCTTTCCCTTGTCATGGATGCCCTCAGCCGTTACCTCTGGCGCGATTGCCAAGAGAGGCCCCGTGATGTCTGTTAGTCAACCTGATGATCCCAAAACGCTGGTTAGCACGGACTGGCTTGCAGCCCACCTGAAAGATCCAGACCTGCGCATCTTTGATGCCTCCTGGTACCTGCCTGATATGGGTCGCGACCCAAAGGCAGAATATGCGGCAGGACACATCCCCGGCGCGCGGTTCTTTGACATTGATGAGATCAGCGACGCCCGATCGGAATTGCCCCATATGGCCCCGCCGATTGAGAAATTCATGTCCCGCATGCGCGCCATGGGCGTGGGCGATGGGCATCAGGTTGTGGTCTACGACGGGCTGGGTCTTTTTTCGGCTGCGCGCGTGTGGTGGCTTTTCAAATTGATGGGGCAGCACAATGTTGCCGTGCTGGACGGTGGCCTGCCCAAGTGGCTGGCAGACGGGCATCCCACAACCAAGGCCGCCCCAACGATCCGTGATCGCCATATGACCGTCAAACCCGAGGCACACCGCGTGCGGGACGTAACTGAGGTCGCGCGGGCGGCCAAGCTGCGTGACCATGCCATCATTGATGCGCGGCCTGCTGCGCGCTTTCGTGGTGAGGCGGAAGAGCCGCGCGAGGGCATGCGATCAGGCCATATTCCCGGCGCGCAGAACGTCTTTTTCAAGGACCTGCTGAACGACGACGGAACGATGAAAGCCCCCAACGCTTTGCGAACGGTCTTTACGGATGCGGGTGTCGATCTGAATAAGCCCGCGATCACGACCTGCGGGTCTGGCATAACCGCCGCAATCGTGTCTTTGGCACTTGAACGGATCGGGAAAACCGACCATGCGCTCTATGACGGATCATGGTCCGAATGGGGCATGTACGCCGACCTACCTATCGCTACCGGAGCCTGACCAATGCTTGAAAACCTCACCGCGCAACCTGCTGACAAGATCCTTGCCCTCATGGCAAAATTCAAGGCCGACACGCGCAGCGACAAGGTTGATCTGGGTGTTGGGGTCTACAAGGACGCGACAGGAAACACGCCGGTGATGCGCGCCGTAAAGGAGGCCGAGCGCCGTATCCTCGCTGATCAGTCGACCAAGGCCTATACGGGGCTGGCGGGCGATCCGGCATTTGGCGCGGCGATGAAAGACCTTGTGCTGGGCGACAGCGTGCGCAACGAACGTGTTGCAGCGGTCGCAACACCCGGCGGCACGGGGGCCATCCGGCAGGCGCTGGAACTGATCCGGCTGGCCGCGCCCAAGGCCACGGTCTGGCTATCAAACCCCACATGGCCAAACCATCCGTCGATTATCAAATACCTGGGCATGCAGATGTCCGAGTATCGGTATTTTGACAGTGAAACCCGCGGTGTCGATTTTGCGGGGCTGATGATGGATCTGGACAAGGTTGCCGCCGGCGATATCGTCCTGCTGCACGGCTGCTGCCACAACCCTACGGGCGCCAACCTAAGCTATGAGCAAATGGCGCAAGTCATCAGCCTGATGCAGAAAAAGGGCGCCGTGCCCTTCATCGACATTGCCTATCAGGGCTTTGGTGACGGGTTGGCCGAGGATGCCAAGGCAACCCGACAGATCGCGAGCAGCTTTGAAAACTGCCTGATCGCGGCGAGCTGTTCCAAGAACTTTGGCATTTACCGCGAACGCACCGGTGTCTTGATGGCAGTTTGCAAGGATGCCGATCAGCAGGCACTGACGCAGCAAAACCTGGCCTTCCTGAACCGTCAGAACTATTCATTCCCGCCCGATCACGGCGCGCGGGTCGTTACGACTATTCTGCAAGACCCCGATCTGCGCGCGGATTGGGAGGCCGAGTTGGAAGAAACCCGCAGCGGTATGCTGGCCTTGCGCCAACAGCTGGCCGATGAGCTTAAACGGCTGACCAACAGTGACCGTTTTGATTTTCTCGCACAACACCGGGGCATGTTCAGCCGACTGGGCACCACGCCCGAGATCGTCGAAAAGCTGCGTGCCGATCACGGGATTTACATGGTTGGCGACAGCCGCATGAATATCGCCGGGCTGAACGCACAGACTGTGCCGGTGTTGGCGAAAGCGATTGTCGACGCTGGGGTCTAGCTTATCGCAACAGTCGCAGCGCAGCATTTCAAATGCTGCGCCTGCAAAATCACCTTGCCGTTCATCGCGCAATATTCTACCTCTTGCGGAAGTCGTGACGAAATAATCATACCGCGAGGATCACCCATGTCATTCCGCCTGCAACCCACGCCCCCTGCCCGCCCCAACCGCTGCCAGCTGTTTGGTCCGGGATCGAACACCAAATTGTTTGAAAAGATGGCGGCAAGTGCGGCGGATGTGATCAACCTTGACCTCGAAGACAGCGTGTCGCCTTCTGACAAGGACACTGCGCGCGCGAATGTCATTCAGGCGATCAACGATGTAGATTGGAACACCAAGTACCTTTCTGTGCGGATCAACGGCCTCGACACGCCCTATTGGTACAAGGACGTCGTCGATGTGTTGGAGCAGGCTGGCGACAGGCTTGATCAAATCATGATCCCCAAGGTGGGCTGTGCGGCGGATGTCTATGCTGTTGATGCGCTTGTCACAGCCATCGAAACAGCCAAAGGCCGGACCAAGCCGATCAGTTTTGAGGTGATTATCGAATCCGCTGCAGGCATCGCCCATGTGGAAGACATCGCAGCAAGTTCCCCCCGTATGGCCGCTATGAGCCTTGGAGCGGCGGACTTTGCCGCTTCCATGGGGATGCAGACGACCGGCATCGGCGGGACGCAGGAAAACTACTATATGCTGCACGGCGAGACACGGCATTATTCTGACCCGTGGCACTGGGCGCAAACAGCGATTGTGGCGGCCTGCCGGACACATGGGGTGCTACCTGTGGACGGGCCCTTTGGTGATTTCAGCGATGATGACGGCTATCGCGCGCAGGCGCGACGGTCAGCGACGCTGGGTATGGTCGGCAAATGGGCGATCCACCCCAAGCAGATCGCCTTGGCCAATGAGGTTTTCACACCGTCAGAGGAAGCCGTCGCCGAGGCCCGCGAAATCCTTGCTGCTATGGAAGACGCCAAGGCGCGCGGTGAAGGGGCAACCGTCTACAAAGGGCGCCTTGTCGATATCGCCTCGATCAAGCAGGCCGAGGTGATTGTGCGCCAGTCCGAGATGATCGCGGGCTGACGCCAGACCTTAATAGTCGCGCAGCGCAATGGCCCCGTAGCCGCAAAGCCTGCTGCAATCGGTCGCGTCCGTACCAAAGCCGCTGGTTGAGACGACAGAAGCTGATCCCAAGCCTTCAAAGCGCGGATCGTCGCATTCACCGTCATTGGCGTATTCGCTGCTGTCATCGCCAAAGTTAATGGCGTCGCATTGGGTGGCCTGAATGGCGGCGGTCATGTCCCAGAATGCGACAAGGCCGGATTCAAGCGCACTCCGGCAATCGGCGGCGTCGGTGCCAATGCCTGAAATCGCAAGATCAGACGCCATGCCCGCGCCATAAAAGCGGCGGTCATCGCATTCGCCGTCGTTGGCCCATTCGTTGGTGTCATCCCCAAAGACCGGATCGCGCTCAATTTCCAGTGGCGCCTCTCCGCGTAGCGCCAAACGCCCCGCCTCATAGGCCGTCCGGCAATCTGTCGCATCGGCGCGAATATCCGAATCCAGCAGCGGCGTTGTTGTCATGCCCGGCCCTTCAAAGCGGGGATCGTCACATTCTCCGTCGTTGGCCCATTGGCCGCTATCATCGCCAAAGTCGATGGATTGGGCCAGTGCAGGGCCGGTAAGACCAAGTGAAACTACTGCAATGATGCTGAAAATACGCATGTCAAATTTCCTGATGTTGTCATGATTGTTGCAACTTCTGCCAACAAGCTGCCGATTGCAAATGGCTATTTTATGGCACCGACCTCCCGTTGCCATTTTCCGGACCATGCCCCATATATCAAATTGATATCGCAGAAGGCCGCTTGTTCATGACCCAATACCTCGACTTCGAAAAACCGCTTGCCGAAATCGAAGGCAAAGCCGAAGAGCTTCGCGCAATGGCCCGCGACAACCCTGAAATGGACGTAGAGAAAGAGGCCAGCGCGCTTGACAAAAAGGCGGCTGACCTTCTCAAATCGCTTTATGCTGACCTGACCCCATGGCGCAAATGCCAAGTGGCGCGGCATCCTGAACGCCCGCATTGTCAGGACTACATCAATGCACTGTTCACCGAATACACGCCGCTGGCGGGCGACCGGAATTTTGCTGACGATCATGCCGTTATGGGCGGCATTGCGCGGCTGGATGGCACCCCGGTGATGGTAATCGGCCATGAAAAGGGCAATGACACGAAATCCCGGATTGAACGTAATTTCGGCATGGCCCGTCCCGAAGGGTATCGCAAGGCCATCCGCCTGATGGAACTGGCCAACCGCTTTGGCCTGCCGGTGATCACCCTTGTGGACACGCCGGGCGCCTATCCCGGCAAAGGTGCCGAAGAACGCGGCCAGTCCGAAGCGATTGCGCGGTCCACAGAGAAATGCCTGGAACTGGGCGTGCCGCTGATCAGTGTTGTGATCGGTGAAGGTGGCTCTGGCGGTGCTGTGGCCTTTGCGACGGCCAACCGTGTCGCAATGCTGGATCATTCGATCTATTCGGTGATCAGCCCCGAAGGCTGCGCTTCGATCCTGTGGAAAGATGCCGAAAAGATGCGCGAATCTGCCGAAGCCCTGCGCCTGACCTCCAAAGACCTGCATGAGATCGGTGTCTGCGACAGGATCATTGCAGAGCCTCAGGGCGGCGCGCATCGCGATCGCGAGGCGACCATCAAAACCGTGGGTGAGGCGCTTGTCGCGATGCTTGATGAACTGCGCGACCTGTCAGGGGAAAAACTGCGCGCCGACCGGCGGCGCAAATATCTTGATCTGGGCTCAAAGGGCCTCGCTGCCTAGGCTTGGCACTGATCAAAGGACATTGGCAACTTTTGGTGCTCACCGCCGTGGTTTTTGCCTTGTGGCAGACCCCCGCGGTGACCCCGCTCAAGATCCTTGTCGTGTTTTTCCATGAAGCGTCCCACGCCATCGCAACAGTGTTGACCGGCGGCGAGGTTGTCAGCCTCAACATCAACCAAAATCAAGGTGGCTCGGTCTGGAGCCGGGGCGGCAATCGTTTTGTCACATTGACCGCAGGCTATCTTGGATCTCTCCTGATCGGGATCGGACTGTTGATGGCAGCCACCCGCACCAAGGCGGATCGGGCGATCATGGCGGGTTGCGGTGTGGTGATGCTGGTGATTGCAGGGCTTTATATCCGCAGTGGCTTTGCGCTGAGCTTTACCATCGCCATTGGTATCGGGATGCTCGTGCTGGCGCGCTACTTCAGCCATGGCGTCAATGATATGGCGTTGCGTGTGATGGGGCTCAGCAGCATGATTTATGTGCCCTATGACATTTTCAGCGACACGCTGGCGCGGTCCAGCCTGCGGTCAGACGCGCGGATGCTGGCCGAAGAATTCGGCGGGACAACCATGATGTGGGGCGTACTGTGGCTGGTGATCAGCATTGTCATGATCGGGCTGTGCCTGCGCTATGGGCTGGGGCGCAGCAGTAACCTGAGGATACGGTAGCTACCACATCGTCTTGGCAGCCCGGGCACCCCATTGGGCATCATATTCGGCACCATCAAAGCCGTCCTTTTGTTCGGCCAGCAATTCGCCAATCGTTGGCAGATCACCGCTTTCGTCACCCGCCGACCACGTTCCGGCGCGCATCAAGGCGCGGGCACATTGGCTGTAAATCTCGGCAATGGTGACAACGATCACACTGCGTGGCTGCTTACCCTTCTGGTCAAAGCGGCCCGTCAACGCGGGATCAAGCGAAACCACCGCCTGCCCGTTTACCCGGATGACATTGTTTGACCCCGGCACCAGAAACATCAGGCTGATCCGCCCGTCAGTAACGATATTGCGCAGCGTATCAATGCGGTTGTTGCCCCGCCAATCAGGCAGCAGAAGCGTCTTTGCATCCAGCGCCTGTACCACCGGCCCATCATCGCCGCGGGGACTGCCGTCAGTCCCCTCTGGTCCGACCGTTGACACCATGCAGAGCCGTGATCCCATGATCCATTTGGCATAGAGCGGGGTCAGTTGATCGGCGACCTTGATCAGTGAGGCTTCGCCGGGTTGGCCATAAAGCGCCTCTAGCGTGCCTATATCGCGAACGACATGGTCAGCCATTGAACCCGGCCTCTTTGTTCAGACGGTCACAGGCTGTCTCGATCTCTTCTTCCAATTTCTTCATGAATGCGTCGACCTCCAACCCCGGCTCAATCCGCGGCAGGAATTCAAAAACGGCCGTGCCGGGTTTGCGGTAAACCCCACGCTTGGGCCAGAACACCCCGACATTGGTGGCAACAGGCACCACCGGCTGGCCCAGTTGCTTGTATAGGGCCCCGGTGCCGACTTTATAGGGGGCCTTGACCCCCGGCGCGATGCGGGTGCCTTGGGGATAGATGATCAACTGACCGGCGCGCGCGCGACCGGCCTCGACATCTGCGATCATTTTCTTGATTGCCTGACCGCGCTTGCCCCGGTCCACGGGGATGCATCCGATCCGCAAACCAAATTGTCCAATAACGGGCGCGTATTTCAAGATCGCTTTGAAGATGAACTTGCCGCGCGGGATGGCACCATAGATCAGCAGCACATCTAGGAACGACTGATGCTTGGGCGCGACCATAACTTCATCGGTCGGCGGCTCACCTCGGATCTCGGATTTGAGGCCGATCATCCATCCGGCCGACCAGCGGATATAACGGCAATAGGCATGACAGGCCGCAACTGCGCCTTTTTCCGAGATGATCGCAGGAATCAGATAGACAATCCCAAAGATCAGCATCGCGACATACATCTGCGCGTTAAAGATCAGCGACCTGACCCATTGGATTGCATAGCTCATGTCATTTCTTTCAATGTTCTGAACGCCGCAGCACGGGTGGCAAGAAAAGCCACGATGGCGGACAAAAGCGGGATGACGATAGGCCAAAGCCACTCGGCCCCCTCAAAACCCACACCCATCAGGATGCTGCCCACCTGATTGTCGCCCGGCAAAATCTGGACGCCAACGACGCCGACAATCATCCCCACAACAGCCCCCAATGCGGCGCGCAGGGTATAGCGGCGCACAAATGCACGGGCGATGTAGACATCCTTTGCGCCCACAAGGCGCAAGACACGGATCACCTGCTGGTTGGCCGCGAGCGATGCCTGTGCGGCCAATGTGATCATCGCGGCGATCGTTGCCCCAATCAGCGCAATCACAGCCCAGCCAATCAACCTGATCCGGTTGGCCGCGGCTACCAGCGGTTCGCGCCATGCCGTGTGATCATCAAGCACCGCGCCGGGCACCTGTGCAGTCAGCCGTGCGCGCAGCCCGTCGATATCATAGCCATCGTCATCGGCCACGACCTCGATCAACTGGGGGATTGGCAGGCTGTCGAGCGGCAAGTCAGGGCCGAACCAAGGCTCCAGCAGCGCCTGTTGTTCATCCGAAGACAATGCACGCACGCGAAGAACTCCGGGGGTGGTTTCCAACACCTCCACTGCGGACAGCAAAAGATCATCCGCCATTTCTGGGTCCGCAGGTAGACGAAGCGTGGCAGACTGCGCCAGTTCATCGGCCCAGATCGCCGCTTGCCGCCCGGTAGCCAGCGAAATCGCCAGCGCAAAGACCGCCAGAAATGCCATGACACCCGCCACAAATACCGTCAGCCGCGCAGTCAGGCCCGTTGGCGGGACAGCGCGGTCCGCTTGCGGGTCACCGACGATCAGTTCCAACACGCCTTTCATAGCTCTGCTCCGGCCTGGGTCAGTTGACCATCCTTCAGGCGTAGAATCCGCGCGCTGACGTCTGATTTCATTGACCGGATCATCGCCAGATCGTGAGTGGCAATCAGAATTGTCTTGCCCATCTTGTTGAGTTCAACCAGCAGGCTCAGCAGGCGTTGCGACATTTCCCAGTCAACATTGCCGGTGGGCTCATCCGCGATGATGACCTCCGGCGATACGATGACCGCACGGGCCAAGGCCGCGCGCTGGCGTTCGCCCCCCGATAGCTCGGGGGGGCGTTGACCTGCCTGAGGGACCAGCCCCACCCAATCGAGCAGTTCCTGCAGGTTGCCTGCGGCCTCACTGGCACGATCCGACACGGTCAGCGGCAGTGCGATATTCTCGGCAAGGTTCAGGTGGTCAAGAAACTGGCAATCCTGATGCACCACACCAATGCGTCGGCGGGCCATCGCCACAGCGTCGCGATCCAGAGCAGCGGCATCCTGCCCAAAGAGCCGGACTTTGCCGGCCGTTGCGCGCAAATCAGCGTAGCACAACCGTAGCAACGTCGTTTTCCCGGCACCTGACGGCCCGGTCAGAAAATGGAACGATCCGGGCGCAAGTGTGAGCGATAATTGGGAAAAAAGTGCTGTGTCGCCATATCCATAAGAGACTTTGTCGAGTTCAATCACGGCGTATTCCCCTGCCTACACATGCCCTTCTGCCCAAATCTGCAACAGGTTTCAATGACCGACGCTGCCGCGCGCGCAAATCCTTGGCGTTTCGCCAAGTCATTGCTAGATTGCAGGCGGAGCCAATAACAAACGACCAAACGTGGCCGGGCAGAAGGATATGTGACATGAGGCTGATTTGCCCCAACTGCAGCGCAGAGTATGATGTTGCGGATGATGTAATCCCGCAGGGCGGACGCGATGTGCAATGCTCCAGTTGCACCAAGACATGGTTTCAGACCGACAAGGCCGTGGTCCCGCCGCCAGAGACACCCTCTGGCCTGCTGAGCCCGGCGCCAAAATCCGAAGGTAGATCCGTCGAGGTGGGCGCACCCACAGATGCCGCAACGCCAGAGCGCAAGCCTCTTGATAGCGCGGTTGCTGATATCCTGCGCCAAGAGGCCGCGCATGACGGCAAGGGCCCCGCTGCAAAAGCGCCGCCCTCGACATTGGACACGCCTGCCACCGCGTCTGCAGAAAAGGTCGATGCAGACCAGACCCGCAAGCGTATTGCATCGATGACCCGACAAGAGGGCAGCACACCCTCTACAACTGAAGCTGCCACAGCCGTTGGAACGGCGGCGAATCTGCGCACCGTGCCGGATATTCACGAGATCAACGCAGCACTGCGCGCCCGCGCCGAGGCAAATGATACCTCTGGTTTGACAGCGGCCGAAAAGGAAGAAGCACAGCAACGGCAAGGCTTTCGCCGTGGGTTTTTCTGGGTGCTGATCCTGATCGCTATTCTGATCCTGCCCTATATCTTTGCAGAGCAGATCACCGAAAACCTGCCGCAAACCCGCCCCATCATGGCGTCATATGTCCTGACGGTTGATCAGCTACGTGTCTGGCTGGAAACGCAGGTTGGCAACATTCAGGACTTGATTGCAGGTTTCACGTCAGGCTAAAGCGTTTCGACTTCAACTTTGGACAACATGCTTGGCCATCTTTGTGTGCCGTGGGCAAAAGGCCGCGTTTGGCAAGTCCGGTATGGTTCGCTTTATGTTAGAATTGATCAAGCAACCTGCGCAGGTAATCACGCTCAAGCTCCGGGCGGTTCTGTTCCGCTGACCTGCGGCGGATCTCGCCCAGCAGTTCTTCGGCACGGCGGTTGATTTCTTCACGCCCCAGCAACTCTTGATCAGTGCCAAGCTGGCCGGTGTTGCCCATCTCGCGGCCAAGTGGATCACGTTGACCGGGAATCGGGCGGCCAGAGGCCTCGCCCTCCTCGGATCCTTGCCCCGGTTCAGCATTCTGGTTTTCCGCCAGCGCCTGGCCCAGCTCGCGCATACCATTGCGCAGGGCATCCATCGCCTCGGCCTGACGATCAATGGCTTCGGCCAGATCACCATTGCGCAGAGCCTCTTCGGCGCCTTCCATCGCACCTTCGGCACGTTCTAGCGAACGACGGGCGATGTCACCGGCCTCACCATCCAGATTGGGTAGTCCATCACGCTGGCGCTGCAACTCTTCGCGCAGGGCTTGTTGCCTGTCCGCAAGGCTGCGCGGATCACCTTCGCCACCTGCACCGTCACCGCGCTGTTCACCACTTTGGCTGTCGCGGCCCACGCTTTGGCCCCGGCCCTGCTGCCCACCCTGATTTTCCTGACCGCCATTCTGGCCCTGCTGGCCCTGGCCTTGCGGCTCACCAGAGCGTTGTCCCTCGCCTTGCTGCCCTTGCTCTTGGCCTTGCTGGCCCTGTTGGCCGGGCTGTTGTTGCTGCTGGCCCTGATCGCTGGGGTTAAACTGCTCTTGCAGGTCACTGAAGCTGTCGTCCGACAGTTCCTCTTGATCACGCAGGGTATCGGCCAGATCCTGCATCGATTGCTCGCCCGGTGTCCGGGGGCCATCGCCGCCTTCGCCTTGCGTGACTTGCAGGTTTTCCATCATCTGGTTGAGCTGCTCCATCAGCTCTTGCGCCTCGGCCATGCGGCCTTCCTGCATTAGCTCTTCGATGCGATCCATCAGCGCCTGCAACTCATCCATAGACATGGTTTCGCCCTGCTGGCCACTATCAGCCTGATCTGTCCCGTCGTTGGGTTCCATCTCTTCGGCTAGCATGCGCAGGTAATCATCTGTTGCTTCGCGCAGCTCTTGCATCAATTCGGCAATCTCTTCGTCCGAAGCACCATTGCGCATGGCCTCGGCCAACCGTTCCTGCGCACGGCGCAACCGCTCACGCGCATCGGCAAGGCGACCATCCTCTAGCTGGATTGCTAGTTCCCACAACGCTTCGGCCACCTCGGCCTGCCCTTCATCGGTCATGCCGAATTCGGCCATGTTATCAAGGCGGCGGATAATCGTGCGCAAGCGCAGATATGTCGTCTCATTCGAAAACAGCCCCTCAGGGCGGTGCGAGACGGCGCGCAGTATCTGGTTGACCCGGCGGGCATTGGCCTTGGACCACAACAGATCCCGGCGCTGCTCAACAATCGCTCGCGCAAAGGGTTGGAAGAAACGGCGACCGGGCAGGATGATCGGCTCAGCCAGCGAGGTGCCGGCCTGTTCGGCGGCATCGGTGACCTCGAACTGCATGATCACGGGCAGGTTGGCCAATGGATGTTTGCTCAGGTCATCAATCAGGAATTCATCAAAATCCGCGCGATCGCCGGTAAAGGGCATAGGCAGGTCCAACACCAGCGGCTCCATCGGATCAGGATCAACGACCAAACCGTGCTGTCGCTCCACCGCCGCCAGATCGAGGGTGATCGTGGCCGTCCCGAACTCTACCCCGTAATCATCATAGGCCGTGAACGGCTGAGACAGCTCGCCCATCGCATCAGCCTCAATGGGGCCGGTCAGCTCTACCGTGGGTGCCAGATCCTCAATGGCTGTGACCTCCCAAGCGGTTTCAGTGTCACCGGTGATGGTAAGCGTGCCCGATTGCGCGATCTCAAACTGCTGCTGGGCGTCGGATGCTGCACCCACTTCATCAACCCGGCCAGAGACGGTTTCAGCCACGGTCAGAGCCCCCACCTCACCATAAAGGCGCAATGTGATCTGACTGCCCTCTGGCACACGCAGCGGCCCCGCGGGAATGTCATTGAGGTAAAGCGCAGGCTTGCCGGTGTAGGCAGGCGGTTCGACCCAGCCTTCCCAAACAGGGCCGGTTGCGAGGGTCTGCTCGCCCCCTGTGACAATCTCGCCCACGGATGTGACGCGAAACAGCGAACCGAACAGCAATGCGGTGACAAAGAACAGCAGCGCGATAAACCGCAATCCATAGGGATCACGATCCGACACCCGCAAATCCGGCTCAATCGCGCGGGCGTCCTTGGTGCGTTCGGCCATGCGGGCCATGTGCGTCTGCCACACGGCCTCGGACGCGTGATCGCCGCTGCCGATGGCCTGCACGTCAGCCACAGCCGCAATCGGACGCCCCGGCAAGGCGGCATCCACACGCTCAACCGCTTCAGCCTTGGAAGGCACGCGAAACTTGCGAAGACCCCAGATCAATGTGGCAATTAGGCCGATGACAGATATGACAGCGCCGGCCCAGAACACCTCTAGCGGCAGATAATCCTGCCAGCCCATCATCAATGGGGCGAGCACCAGAAACAGCACCGTCCAGAAGGGCCAGAAAGCGCGCACAGCCACTTCGGCCACCATGCCAGCACGCGTAAACGCGACCGGCAGGCGCAAATGGCGCATCTGGTCTTGCCGAGGTTTCAGCGGGCCTCTCCCTTTGGTGGTGGTATCGTTGTTATTCTAACCACGGTGGCAGCGTATCGCGTGCAATCATCTCTTCATAGGTAGGGCGTGGGCGGATAACTGCAAATTGATCACCATCGACAAGCACTTCGGGGATCATCGGGCGTGAATTATACTCTGACGACATGACAGCCCCATAAGCCCCGGCAGAGCGGAAGGCGACCAGATCATCGGCCTGAACGGCGGGCATGTCGCGACCTTTGGCGAAAGTATCGCCGCTTTCGCAGATCGGGCCAACGATATCGTATGTGGCCGGTTCCGCGCCGGGTGCGGGTTCAATGACGGGCACGATATCATGCCAGGCTTCATACATGGCCGGGCGGATCAGATCGTTCATTGCCCCATCAAGGATCAGGAACTCGCGATCCTCGCCGGATTTCACATAGATGACCCTGGACACCATCAGGCCCGCATTGCCGGAAATCAATCGACCCGGCTCGATCTCAATCTCACATCCCAGGTGACCAACGGTGCGTTGGATCAGCGCGCCATAGTCAGTAGGCAGTGGCGGTGCCTCGTTGGAGCGGGCGTAGGGGATACCCAGACCACCGCCCAGATCAAGGCGACTGATCTCATGCCCATCGGCACGCAGCTGTGCGGTCAATTCGGCAACCTTGTTGTAGGCGGCTTCAAACGGGGCAAGTTCGGTCAGTTGAGAGCCGATATGCACGTCAATGCCGATCACCTTCAGGCCGGGCATCCCGGCGGCCATCGCATAGACCTCGCGCGCGCGGCTGATCGGGATGCCAAACTTGTTCTCTGACTTGCCCGTGGCAATCTTGGCATGTGTTTTTGCATCAACATCGGGGTTCACACGCACGGTAATCGGAACCACGGCGCCCAGCGACTGGGCCACCTGATCCAGCACGACCATTTCAGGTTCGCTTTCAACGTTGAACTGTCGGATGCCGCCTTCGATGGCGAGCCGCATTTCATCGGCAGTCTTGCCCACGCCGGAAAAGACGATCCTGTCTCCGGGCACACCTGCGGCCTTGGCCCGCAGATACTCGCCACCAGACACAACATCCATGCCCGCACCGACATCGCCCAGCACCTTGATCACGGCCTGATTGGACAGTGATTTCATCGCAAAGCACACCAGATGATCGCCCCATGACAGGGCGTCATCAAACAGGCTGAAATGCCGTTTCAACGTGGCTGTGGAATAGACGTAAAACGGTGTGCCGACCGTCGCCGCGATATCCGCGATGGCCACGTCCTCGGCAAAAAGCGCGCCGTCGCGATAAAGAAAATGATCCAAGCCTGCGATCCTCGTCCAAAACCAGATTTGGACATATCAGATCGCTGACAAAGACCAACCCTGATTTAGACGCGGACCTGACGCTTGTCCTTGGCGTAAACGATCCGGTCCCGCAACGCGAGGTACAGCGGCAGGCCACAACTAACCCCGATGCAGAAGGTCGCCGGGATGGCGATCAGGCTGAGGAAATTGCGCGACCTGGCGACCTCGGCCACGATCCAGATCGTGAGGGCCACCGCCGCAATGGTCAGATCCCAAACCAACCCGCTTGTCGCCGCGTTCACATGCCAGGCGTCCACCATCGCCCACAGGTTCCAGCCTTCGGACTGAAACCAGGTGACAAAGTAGTACATCGGGTGAATTGCACCCCAGATCGCCAGGGCAAAAAACACCCGGCGCATTAGATGCCGACCCCAACTGACACCGTGCCGTTGGACGCCCCAACACTGGCACCGGTGCTGACACCGCCTGATCCAACGCTTAGCCCAAGACTGGCATTTGGGGTAAAGGGTGCGCCATCAGCGCCACAACCGGCCACTGCGGCAATTGCCATAATCAGTACAATACGTTTCATTTCAATACCTCTTTCCAATGCGCCACCTGAGCGCGGACCTGTGATGGTGCAGTGCCCCCAAAACTGGTGCGGGACGCCACAGAATTCTCAACTCCCAGCACATCAAAGACATCGTCCCGGATGTCCGCGTGAACCGATTGCATGTCTTCCAGCGTCAGATCAGGAAGATCACACCCTTTGCCCTCTGCCATCGCCACCAAAGAGCCGGTGACATGATGCGCCTCCCGGAAAGGTAGCCCAAGTTCGCGCACCAGCCAATCGGCCAGATCAGTTGCGGTCGAAAACCCGCTTGCGGCTGCGGCTTTCAGGTTTGCCCGTTCTGCCGTCATATCCGCGACCATCCCTGTCATCGCCGCCAATGCCAACATCAGGTTATCGGCGGCATCAAAGGTCTGTTCCTTATCTTCCTGCATGTCCTTGGAATAGGTAAGCGGAAGGCCTTTCATCACGGTCATCAGCGCGACATTGGCCCCGAAAATCCGGCCAACCTTGGCGCGGATCAGCTCTGCCGCATCCGGGTTGCGCTTTTGCGGCATAATCGACGATCCGGTCGACCATTTGTCCGACATCTTCACAAACCGGAATTGGGCCGAGGACCAAATCACCAGTTCCTCAGCCAAACGGCTCAGGTGCATCGCGCAGATGCTGGCCGATGCCAGAAACTCCAGCGCGAAATCACGGTCGGCGACGGCATCGAGTGAATTCGACATTGGGCGATCAAAACCCAGCGCCGTGGCCGTCATCTGGCGATCAATCGGAAAGGACGTGCCCGCTAGTGCTGCCGCCCCCAAAGGCGACGTATTCATCCGCGCCCGCGCATCGGCAAACCGTGACCGATCCCGCGAAAACATCTCGACATAGGCCAACATATGATGACCCCAGGTCACAGGCTGCGCGGTCTGCAAATGGGTAAAGCCCGGCATCACCCAATCGGCACCTGCTTCGGCCTGCGCAAGAAGCGCCCCACAGAGCGCGCCAAGCGCCGCATCCGCCTGATCGCATTGGTCGCGGACCCAAAGCCGGAAATCGACGGCAACCTGATCGTTCCGCGACCGCGCCGTATGCAAACGCCCCGCTGGTTCCCCAATCAGATCCCGCAACCGCGCCTCAACATTCATGTGAATGTCTTCCAATGCAGTCGAAAACGGGAATTTCCCGGTTTCAATCTCTGACAAGACTGTGAGCAGGCCTTCCCGGATCGCCTCTGCATCGTTATCGGTAATGATGCCACAGGCTGCCAACATGGCGGCATGGGCGCGTGAACCTGCGATGTCCTGCGGTGCAAGGCGTCGGTCATACCCGATTGAGGCATTGATCGCCTCCATAATCGCGTCTGGTCCGGCGGCAAAACGCCCGCCCCACATTGTGTTTGCGGATTTGGTCATAAAGGAAGTCGCCCGTGCGAAAGTTGATATCAGCCCTGCTTTATACGGCCCTTATGGGTCTTGCAAATACAGCCGTAGCAGACACCGCAGCGCTGGAAAGCCTGCGTCAGGGCGACATGCGCAAATTGATGTTCCACGCGGAACCCTGGGACGGGTCTGATGCATCGTTTCTGCACGAGGATGGGTCAGAGATGACGCTGGCGGCCTATGAGGGGCAATACATCGTGTTGAACTTCTGGGCGACGTGGTGCGCGCCCTGCCGCAAGGAGATGCCGCATCTGTCAGCCTTGCAAGCCGAAATGGGCGGCGAGGCGATGCAAGTCGTGACGGTGGCAACCGGCCGAAACCCCCGCCCTGCAATGGAACGGTTCTTTAATGAGATTGGTGTCGACAACCTGCCGCTGCACACCGATGAGCGGCAAAGCCTCTCGCGCAGCCTCGGTGTGCTGGGTCTGCCCGCAACGTTGATTATCGGACCTGAAGGTCAGGAAATCGCGCGGATGAGCGGCGAGGCAGATTGGTCAAGCGACAGCGCCGTGGCAATTTTGCAGGCTTTGATCGACACCCCGTCCTGAGGCGGCAAACTTTCCTGGAAAGTTTGAACACAAATCCTCGACGAGGATTTGACCTAGGCCCGACCGGCCGTCGATGACAGTAACAGCGGATCAATACCCATCAGTTTGAGTGCTGCGGACCATTTGCCCGCATTGTCAGTGCCAAAGACAATCTCATCGCTGGCCGGACAGGTGAGCCAGCCATTCTGGCTGATCTCATACTCCAGCTGCCCCGGACCCCATCCTGCATAACCAAGCGCCAGCATAGAGATGTCAGGGCCCGCGCCTTTCGCGATATCCTCAAGCACCTGTAGGGTGGCAGTCATGCGAAACGTGTCGTCCACGTCCAGCGTGCCACCCTCTGAGGCATAGTCACTGGAATGCAGCACAAAGCCGCGCTGATGATCCACCGGACCGCCATAATGCACGTCAATCTCGCGCAGGCCCGGGCCGGTTGGGATATCCATCTGCTCGAGCAGCTTTTGAAAGCTGACGTCTTTTTGCGGTTTGTTGATGATCAGACCCATGCCGCCCTCATCGGAATGCGCGCACATATAGACCACGGTTTTGGCGAAACGCGGGTCGGACATATCCGGCATCGCGATCAGCAGCTTTCCGGCAAGGGTGGAATCTGTATCGTTCATAGTGCCTAGGATGTTGAAGGGTGCGGCGGGACGCAAGCGGATCATTGCAATGGCTGGCGCAAACGTGACTTCCAATTGCGCACGCGATGCATAACTAAGAAAACATGCGCAAGAACCTGCTTACTCTGCTGGCTTTCATGGCCACCCCGACCGTCCTGCCCGCCCAATCCTTTGATGATCTGGCGGTTCTGGAGGTGTTGCCGGGATGGCGGACGGATGCGGGAACGCATATCGCAGCAATGCGTATTACCCTGTCGCCGGGTTGGATCACCTATTGGCGCGCGCCCGGTGATGCAGGCATTCCGCCACAGTTTACTTTCACCGGCAGCGCTGAGATCACTGGCATCCAACCGCACTGGCCCACCCCTCAGGTCGTCGATGGCAAGGACATACGGTCAATAGGATACTACGACAGCGTTGTTTTTCCCCTAACCATTGATGCCGCTGCGGGTGCTGGCGATCTGTCCGTGAGTGGCGCGTTGGTCATCGGTGTTTGCGAAGAAATCTGCATCCCGGTGAACCTGGAGTTTGACACGGTCCTGCCCACAGGCGGCGCGCCTGATCCGGTCATTCTGGCCGCTCTTGAGACACAGGCCCTGACCGCCGCGCAGGCAAATGTCGGCGCTGTCACTTGCGCCATTGATCCCATCGACGATGGTTTGCGGGTGACCACGCAGATCGCCGTGGCCCCTGCGGGTACGTCAGAATTTGTGGTGATCGAAACCGCTGATCCATCTGTCTGGGTATCAGAGGCCGATGTCGCCCGCGACGGCGCGACGCTGCGCGCAACCGTCGATATGGTCCACCCCAGTGGCGGGCCATTCGCGCTTGACCGCTCGGGCGTGCGGTTCACCGTCTTTGGCGGCGAAAAGGCCATCGACATTCAAGGATGCAGCGCCGGCTAACCGCGCGTCCGACGCAGCCCCAGTGACAGCAAGGCGACGAAATATATCGTCAAAAGCAAAACCATCAGCCCCCCGGCAAAGGCGCCAGACGCGGGGCCGGCCCCGCCGCTTAGCATGGGCAGAACGGATACGGCGGCAGGCAATGCCGTGCCGGTGACCAAAACCGGACCCACAGTCAGCGCAAACAGGGCAGCCGCCCCCAGAGCCCCCGACGCGGCGGGCACAAACATCGCAAGCCTGCGACTGCGCAACGCCCGCTTGGCCGCCTGCCACTGGCGATGGAAATCCGCCTGCATCGCGATGACAGACGGCACAACCAGCAGCACCAAGACCATCCCAAAGGCCAGCCCGAATACCAAGGTCACGACGGTAGGTTTAAGAAACTCGGCCTGCGTCGAGCCTTCGTAAAGCAGTGGTGTCAACCCCAGCACGGTCGTCAGTGTCGTCAGCATGACAGGGCGCAAACGGTCCACCGCCCCGTCGATAATCGCTGGCACAAGGCCGCGATCCCGCGCGTATTCGTCGATCGTCGTTACCAACACGATACTGTCGTTGATGATGATCCCCACCATCCCGATCAATCCGACAACGGTGAACATGCTCATCGGGATGCCCCAGACGTAGTGGCCATAAATGGTGCCAACCAAGGCGAAGGGAATGATCGACATCACCACCACAGGCCGCGTCCAACTGCTGAAAATCCACGAAAGGGTCAGGTATATGCCCAGAAGCACCAAAATCAGCCCGGTGCGGGCATCATTAAGGAACTGCCGTTCTTGTTCACTTTGCCCCGACAACATGGTTTCAACGCCAAACCCGCTCTCGACACGTGGCAATATCTCTTCGGTGATGACGGTCTGTATTTCGGTGGCGCGCGCTGCATCCTCATCATCCAGATCACCGATGACCGAGATCAGTTGAATGCCGTTCTCGCGGCGTACCGTGGAAAATCCGGTGCGGTTCTGCACGGTCACGACATCGGCCAAGGGCACATAAATACCTTCCGGCGTGCGCATCTGCGTGCGGTCCAGAAAATCGGCCGAAAGTTCTCCAGCAGGTAGCTCCACCCGGATCGTGGCCGACCGCGCACCCTGCGGAAAACTCGCCGCTTCGATCCCGCCCAGACGGTTGCGCAACACGCGGCCAATGCCATCAATGCTCAGTCCCAGCGCGTCGCCTTGCGGGGTCAGCTCCAGGATCAGTTCTTCCTTGTCATAGGCCAGCGTGTCCTCAAGCCCTGAAATCTCTGGATATATCGCCAGCTCCGTCTTCAACGCCTCGGCGGCCGCTTTGAGCGTATCACTGTCTGCACCAAACATTTGCACATCAAGGCTGTCGCCACCGGGCCCAGACCCCCAACTGCGGAAACTGACGGTTTCGGCCATGGGGTGCTGCACAATCGCGTCCTGCAACGCGCTGACAAAGGCGAAACTGGTGTAAGGGCGACTATCTGCATCAATCAGTGCGATGGTGATTGCGCCCAGCTGATCTGCATCTTTTGTGTCAGAGCCTGCAATGGCGCGGCCCGAATTGCCGCCCACCTCGGCCACCACAAACTCCAAGGGGTTCGTGCCATGCTCGGCCTCATACTCTGCACCCAAGGCCTCGGTCGCGCGCTGCATCTCGCGCATCATCTCTAGCGTGTCTTCGCGGGTGGCACCCGGCAGCATGGCAAAGTTGCCGGTGACCTGGCTTTGCTCGGGTGCATTGAAGAACCGCCAGTTGACGTCACCCCGGATAAAAAGCGCCACCTGACTGGCCAAGAGCACAAGCGCCATGGCGACAACAGGATAGCGGGCCTTGATCACAAGGCCCATGAAGGGACGGAAGAACCGTTCCTTTGCCCAATCAAACCCTCGATTCACCGTGCGTGATGGCCAGTCGTACCAATGATCTTTGGCGGAATGGGCGATGGCATGCGCCAGATGGTTCGGCAGGATCAGGAAGCATTCCACAAGGCTGGCAGCCAGCACAACAATCACCGTAAACGGAATATCCGAGATCAGGTCACCAAAGCGCCCCCCGATCACAACCAGACCGAAGAAAGCGATGATTGTTGTCAGCGTGGCCGAAAGAACGGGGCTGAACATGCGCCTGGCGGCGTTTTCGGCGGCAACCTTGGGGTCTTCGCCCAAATGTCGGACGCGAAAATCGGCATGTTCGCCCACCACGATGGCGTCATCCACCACGATCCCAAGCGTGATGATCAGCGCAAAGAGCGATATCATGTTGATCGTGATCCCCACCGCATACATCAGTGCTATTGCAGCCAGCATTGCGGCAGGGATGCCAAAGGCGACCCAAAACGCTGTGCGCGCATTCAGGAACAAAAACAGCAGGGCCAGCACAAGCATCAACCCGGTCAACCCATTGTCGAGCAGGATATTCAGACGGCCCGTGATCAGCTCTGCCCGCCCGTTGGTCAGTTCAATGGTCACACCGTCAGGCAAAGTGGCCATCAGTTCTGCGGCGACCTTTTCTACGGTTTCCTGCATACCTATCGCATCGCCTTGGGCCGACCGGTTAACCCGGATCTTGATCGCCGGGTTTTCATCCACAAAGTAGGCGCGCGCGCGATCGGTTCCTTCGACACGGATCGTCGCTACATCCGCGATGGTCAGTTTAGACCCATCAGGGTTGGACCGCAGTACAATCGCGCCGATGTCCTCTGCGCTGCGCTTGGCAACGCCTGTGCGGACACGCGCGCTGCCCGATACGTCGCCTGCGGGATCAGCCTCGGCCTCTTCAGCGATCCGTGCGGAAATGTCCGACAGGCCGATATCATGCTGGATCAACGCCAAGGACGGTACTTCAACAATGGTGGAAGGGGCGGCGACACCCTGCACAAAGACCTGTGTGACCCCTTCGGCAAACAGCCGTGTGGACAGCTCATCAGCAAAGCGCCCCAGCTGATCAACACCAACTGGTCCGGTGATCACCACATCCGTCACGCGGTCAGACCAGCCGCCGCGCCGCACGCTGGGATCATCGGCATCAACGGGCAGGTTGCTGGCACTGTCCACGGCAAGCTGCACATCCTCTGCCGCCCGATCAATGTCATAGCCGGGATCAAATTCCAGACGGATCGACGCCCGCCCCTCGCGCGATGTAGAGGTCGAAGAGGTCACACCCTCAACGCCCAGCAAGACCGGCTCCAACACCTGCACGATGGCGGCATCAACGTCTTCGGCCCCGGCCCCATCCCAACTGACCGAGACGGTCAGATCATCAATGACGATGTCTGGAAAGAACTGGGCACGCATGTTGGGAAAGGCAAACAGACCGGCGGTCAGCATCAGGATCAGCAGCAGGCTTGCCGCCGTGCGATGCCGCGTGAAATAGGACAGGATACCTCCTGCCCCCGCGTTCAGCCTTTCGCCACCAGTGACCATCAGCTGCCCATCCGGCTTTCAAGGCGGGTGACTGTTTCGGACGATACCTCATCCTGTTCCAACTGGCCGATGATCCGCGCTTTGACATCGTCGGGCATACGGCCTTCGTTGACGAACGCAATCAGCTTGGCCCTGCGATCATCATCCAGCGCAATCATTTCGGGTGGGGCATCAGCCAGTTCTGCGCCCGGCACGATCGGGCGTACCTTGATGCCGGCCCCCAACAGGGGCGAGCGTTCGGCCACAATCGTGGCGCCCGCATTTTCACCAACCGATACGATCACATCATCGCCCTGACGGCGTTGCAGGGTGACCTGCGCCATTTCCAGACGATCCTCTGGGCCAACGACCAAAACGGTCTGGTCGGCGGCAACGGCCGTGGCAGGGACCCTTGCCACATCATCCAAGGCAGGCTCCTGAATGCTGACGGTCACAAAGTCACCGGGGCGAAAACCTGCATAGGTATCAAGGCGCGCAAAAAGCAAACGACCGGTCTGCCCCGTGCCAACGGTCGCCCCTTCGCGGGTAATCCGACCTGTCGCACGCAGGTTCACGCCCGAGACATCCAGTGCCACCGCAACCGGTGCCTTGATCAGCGCGCCGGTATCATCCAGCAGACGCGCATATTGTGATGTGGACACACGGAAAGAGACCTCAAGCCGGGTCGGATCAACCAATTGGGCAAAGCGTTCGTTTGCGGTGACCCGGCCACCGGGGCTGACCGTGACCTCGGACAAAGTGCCATCAAATGCGGCAAAGACCTGCGTATCATCAACGTTGCGCTCCGCTTCGGCAAGGTTGATGCGGGTACGGGCAAGGCGCGTTGTTGCCTGATCAATCCGGGCCTGGGCAGAGGCAAGCGCCTGTCTGCGGCTCAAAACAGAGGCCTGCGCGGAGGAAGAGGCGAGTTCAGCGGTTTCGACAGCTGCCGCCGTGCCGACACCCCGCTCGGCCAGGTCGCGGGCGCGGGTCAGGGCCTGTTCGCGCAACATGGCCTGTTCGCGGGCGGCGGCCAGTTCGTCTTCGGCCAGAACAAGCGCGCGCTCGGCGTCGCGCAGTTCTGCCTGCGCATCTTGCAGATCGGCGCGCACACGGTCCAATGCCGCCTGCGCCTCAACCGGGTCGATGCGCAGCAACAACTGGCCCGCTGTCACCGTGCCGCCTTCGATCAGATCTTCGCTGGCAAAGATGACAGTGCCACCTGTCGCACTACGCAAATCCAAGGTGCGCTGGCTGCGCAGCTCTCCAAAGACGGTCAGTTCAGGGACGATGGTTTGCGGGGTCAGTGTCACCACGTTGACGGCCAACACACGCTCGCGCTGGGGAAAGCTGCGGGGCTCTTCGTTCATGCTGGCGACCACGGCACTGCGGATCATCTCACCCGCCCAGGCGACCAGCACCAGCGTGACAGCCAGCAGAAAAATACCTGTGAGACTCCGCCGCAGGAAACGCATGGAAATACTCCTTCACTCGGGTCTATAGAATAGAACCGCTGCGCCTATATTCCAGTGAAACGCACCAAGTCGTTATTTCCGGCGCAGATGTTCATCAAGACGCGGCATGATCTCGACAAAGTTGCAAGGCCGGTGGCGATAGTCGAACTGTTTGAGCAGGATCTCATCCCAGGCATCCTTGCAGGCACCGGGCGATCCGGGCAGCGCAAAAAGGTAGGTGCCATTGGCCACCCCGGCAGTTGCCCGGCTTTGTACCGCGCTTGTGCCAATCTTTTGCATACTGACAATGGTAAAGATCGTGCCAAAGGCGTCGATTTCCTTTTCATAGACATCCCGGTGCGCCTCAACCGTCACATCACGGCCCGTCAGGCCGGTGCCGCCAGTCGAGACGATGGCGTCAACCTCGGTTGCCTCACACCATGCACGCAACTGCCCTGCGATCTGATCGCGCTCATCGGGCAGGATTTGCCGGTCGGCTACGCTATGACCTGCCGCCACAATGCGATCCACCAGCACTTGGCCGGATTTGTCATCGGCAAGACTACGGCTGTCGCTGACGGTCAGCACCGCAATGCGGATCGGCACAAACGCTTTGGTCTCATCAATGCGGCTCATCTGTCCCTCACCTTCATGTCTTAGCCCTTCAATCGGGCGTTCAAAGCAAGCAGATCGGCCCAGGCCTCGCGTTTAGCGATCGGATTGCGCAGCAAATAGGCGGGGTGGAACATCGGCAGGCAGGGCTTGCCCAGCACCTCAACCCAAGTGCCCCGCATCCGCGTGATACCGGTCCGACCCAAGAGCGCCTGACAGGGGGTATTGCCCATCACGACAATCACATCAGGGTCTGCCAAGGCAATGTGCCGTTCCAGAAACGGCAACAGCATTGAAATCTCGCCCGCGTCCGGCGTGCGGTTCGACGGCGGACGCCAGGGCAACACGTTGGTGATATAGACGGCGCGGGCCGGATCATCATGCGCGCGACCCATATCGATGGCCGCCAGCATCCTGTCCAGCAATTGCCCCGCGCGGCCCACAAAAGGTTTGCCGGCGCGATCTTCTTCGCGGCCTGGCGCTTCGCCCACGATCATCACGCGGGCTGTCGGCTGGCCGTCGCAGAATACGAAACTGCGCGCACCCTTTTTCAACTCACAATGCTCGAAGGCCTGCATCGCTGCAGCAAGTGCGCCCAGATCAGCCGCAGCTTCAGCCGCAGCACGTGCATCGGCCACAGCATCTGTCTGCACGGGCTCTGGCGGCGCTGGTTTTCCCTGAGGCGCAGCGGCAGCGGGTGCCGCTTTCGGCACAGGCTTCACCGCCTCCAGCGCATAGCGATCCACCGGCGCGTCCAGAATAGCCTCTGTCGCCCCCAATTCGACCTGCCACTCCAGCAGCGCGCGGTCGTTCCAATATGTCTCGCCCGAATCCATCAATGACAGGTTATGCCGGATCGGCGGCGATGTGCAGTGCTTGTGGCATTGATGCATACGACCCACATCCCTATAAGACCCCGAACTGCTGCAAGAAGGGCCTTCATGACATTCCGCGCCAAGCATCTTTTGGGCATCGAACCTTTGCATCCCACCGAAATCACCACGCTGCTGGATCTGGCCGATAGTTATGCCGACCACAACCGCCGCGGGGTGGCCCACCGCGATGTGCTGGCGGGGCTGACGCAGATTAATATGTTCTTTGAAAACTCCACCCGGACGCAGGCCAGTTTTGAACTGGCAGGCAAGCGGCTGGGTGCAGATGTGATGAATATGGGGATGCAGGCCTCATCCATCAAAAAGGGCGAGACGCTGATTGATACGGCGCTGACGCTGAACGCGATGCGCCCCGATCTGCTGGTCGTACGGCACCCGCATTCGGGTGCGGTCGATCTGCTGGCGCAAAAGGTCAACTGCGCTGTCCTCAACGCGGGCGATGGCAAGCATGAACACCCCACACAGGCACTGCTGGATGCACTGACGATCCGGCGCGCCAAGGGGCGCCTGCATCGCTTGTCAATCGCCATCTGCGGGGATATCGCCCATAGCCGTGTCGCCCGGTCAAACATCATGTTGCTGGGCAAGATGGAAAACCGGGTCAGGTTGATCGCGCCGCCGACGCTGATGCCATCGGGCATGGGTGAGTTCGGGGTCGAGGTGTTCGAGGATATGGAAGAAGGCCTGCGCGACGTCGATGTCGTCATGATGCTCCGTCTGCAAAAGGAACGCATGGATGGCGGCTTCATCCCATCCGAGCGCGAGTACTTTCACCGCTATGGGCTTGATGCCGCCAAGCTGGCTCACGCCAAACCCGACGCCATCGTCATGCACCCCGGCCCGATGAACCGCGGGGTCGAGATTGACGGAACGATCGCGGATGACATCAATCGCTCTGTCATTCAGGAACAGGTCGAGATGGGCGTGGCGGTCCGCATGGCCGCCATGGATCTTCTGGCGCAGAACCGGCGCGCCTCGCGCGGCCCACAAGAGGTGATGGTGTGAGCGAGACCTTTCACGTCAAAGCCGGCGAACGCGGGGTGATCCGTCTCTTTACGGTCAATCTGGCGGCTGACCAGATCGTGGGGTTCACCGAACCCGGTTTTGAAGATGACACCGCCGCCCCGATCAACGCCGCCCTTGGCGTGACCTTTCTGGACAGCGATTTTGTGGAACTCTTTCCGGTCAGCAACCTGGCGGGGCTTGGGTTGGCAGGTTACCTCCAAGAGGGTCTGGGTGTGGCCGAAGCGGAGATCAAACCCCATGCTTCCCGCCTCAACAGCCTCAGCGGGCATGTGCTGATCGTGCTGTCATCGGCCTTTGGCGGATTTGACGCGACCATCACCCCGACCGCGCCGCTGAAATGGATCGGCACCTATACTGAGGAAGGCGCGAGCATTCAGTTTGAACCGCTGCACTCTGAGGCCGCCAAGGGCACGCTCACAGATACACCTGCGAAACCGCCCAAATCTGATGCACGTATCGGCGGCATGATTGCGATGTATGCGCTGATTGGCATGTTTGCGCTTGTGGGTCTGATCATTTGGGCAGCGGGATAAATGGGACTAAAGGCAATGACGACATTCTTCACCAACGCCCGCCTGATTGACCCGGTCGCCCTGACCGACAGCCGGGGCGGCCTGCTGATTGCCGATGGGGTGATCCAAAAGGTGTTTGAGGGTGACGCCCAGCCGCCCGACAACGCCACGGTCGTGGATTGTGCAGGCATGTGTCTGGCCCCCGGAATTATCGACGTTGGCGTCAAGGTTTCCGAGCCCGGTGAACGGCACAAGGAATCCTTTCGCTCTGCCGGACGCGCTGCCGCTGCCGGAGGCGTGACCACGATGGTGACCCGCCCGGACACCCTGCCTGCTATCGACACGCCTGAAACGCTTGAATTCGTCGAACGGCGCGCGCAGGAAGATGCGCCCGTCCGCGTCCTGCCCATGGCGGCCCTGACCAAAGGGCGCGACGGGCGCGAAATGACCGAGATCGGCTTTTTGCAGGACGCAGGTGCCGTGGCCTTTACCGATTGTGACCGCGTTGTCAGCAACACCAAGGTGTTCAGCCGCGCGCTGACCTATGCCCGCTCACTTGGGGCCTTGGTCATCGGGCATATTCAGGAACCAATCCTGTCGGATGGCGCCGCTGTCACCTCGGGCAAATTCGCCTCTTTACGCGGGCTACCAGGTGTCAGCCCCATGGCCGAGCGCATGGGGCTGGACCGCGATATCAGCCTGCTGGAGATGACCGGCGCGCGCTATCATGTGGATCAGATCACCACCGCCCGCGCCCTGCCTGCACTGGAGCGGGCAAAGCGTAACGGATTGCAGATTACCGCAGGTGTCGGCGTGCATCACCTGACCTTGAACGAAATGGACGTGTCGGACTACCGCACGTTCTTCAAACTCAAGCCACCCTTGCGCAGCGAAGAAGACCGCGTAGCAGTGGTGCAGGCCGTCGCAGAAGGGCTGATCGATATCATCTGCTCGATGCATACGCCGCAGGACGAAGAAAGCAAACGTCTGCCCTATGAAGAGGCGGCAAGCGGAACGGTTGGATTGGAAACGCTGTTGCCCGCAGCGTTGCGGCTTTATCATGCAGAGATGATCGACCTGCCGCGTCTGTTCCGCGCGATGTCGCTGAACCCGGCCCATTTGCTTGGGCTGGCTGCCGGGCGGCTGATGGCAGATGCGCCTGCGGATCTGGTGCTTTTTGACCCAGACGCGCCGTTTCAGCTTGACCGGGCAACACTTTTGTCAAAATCCAAGAACACCCCCTTTGACGGAGCACGATTGCAGGGCAAAGTCCTTGGCACATGGGTTGCGGGCAATCGCATTTGGGAGGGCGCATAATGCCACCAATAGAAAGCACCACGACCGTTTTGGTCTTTTGGGGGGCCATTGGCTATCTTCTGGGCTCGGTGCCCAGCGGGATGATTCTGGCGCGGCTGATGAACCTTGGCAATCTGCGCGAGATCGGGTCGGGCAATATCGGGGCCACCAATGTGCTGCGCACCGGCAACAAGAAGGCCGCGGCGCTGACGTTGCTCTTTGATGCGGCCAAGGGCGCTATTGTTGTGCTCCTCGCGCGCCACCTTGTTGGTGAGGATGCAGCCCAACTGGGTGGGTTCATGGCTTTCATCGGCCACTGTTTCCCTGTCTGGCTGAAATTCCGGGGCGGCAAGGGCGTGGCGACCTATCTGGGTATCCTCTGGGCCGTGTCCTGGCCCATGGGACTGGCCGCCTGCGTGATCTGGCTGATTGTTGCCGCGATCTTCCGCTATTCATCGTTGGCCGCGCTGATGGCCGCAGGCTGGATGCCCGTCGTTGTCGGTTTCACAGACCGGGGCGAGATGTTCGTACTGACGGCTGTGCTTTGTATCGCGGTCTATATCCGCCATACCGGCAATATCATGCGCCTGCGAAAAGGCACCGAAAGCAAGATCGGGGCGAAGAAAACCTAAAATGATAACCTGTTTTGCTTGACTTGTCGACTTATCCTGTTATTTCTGAAATTACAGAAATTTAGGAACACACCATGAAGCTGTCACCCGCCATGCAAGACTTTATCCTCCACTGGGGGGAAATGGGCACCAAATGGGGCGTGAGCCGTTCCGTGGCGCAGATCCATGCGTTATTGCACCTGTCACCCACACCCATGGCCGCGGATGAAATTTGCGAAACGCTGAACCTCGCGCGGTCAAATGTCTCAACCGGAATCAAAGAACTGCAAGGCTGGAAACTGGTCAGCGTTAGCCGCGATCTTGGCGACAGGCGCGATAAATTCCATTCGATCCGCGATATGTTCGATCTGGCCCATGTGGTGATCGAAGGGCGACGCGACCGCGAATTCGCTCCCACGATTGCTGCTCTGGAAAAGGTCGCCGCCGAAGCAGAGGGCGACACAACGCCAGCAGCGATCAAGACACGCATGTCTGAGACCCTCGAAACCATGCAGATGTTCGACAAATGGTACACGGACGTGGCCAAACTGCCGCGCGGGGTCCAACTGGCGGCATTGAAACTTGGCGCACGGATTGCGCGGTTACTGCCCAAGTCCACCTAAAAAATTTGATCTGGAGTTTCTAAAATGACAGAAATAACCAAAATCCAAGAACTCAAGAGCGGGCAACGATACTCGGTTAACCCAATTGCCTTTCTTGCGGCATTGATCCTCGCTCCACTTGTGGTCACGGCACTCAGTTTCTGGACTGTGATCGGCCTGTTCGCGCTCGCGTTTGGCGCACTCCCCTATCTGGTGATCGGCACACCTGTCCTGCTTTGGGCGGTCGGCAGGATCAGACCATCCTTTGACGAGTATGCGTCTTTGGGCCTTTTGGGGAACGGAGCAATGGTCGCGTTCTTCCTCGTAGTGATGGCACTTAATGGATCACTCCAGCGCAGCGCAGGATTGGCTTTGCCTTTCGCAGGCTTCAGCTTCGTTTTCGCCCCACTTTATGCGGGCGCGTTTGGCAGTCTCTACGCCGCCTTCCACCCCAACATCCGTATTCTCCAAACTGTCTGAAAGGACACCACATGTTACTTGTCTATCCAATCTTCTTTTTGATTGCCGCCAGTGCTTTGGCTGGCTTGTCGGTCATGATATTCAAAATCGGCGACGCCTTGGCCGATTGCCCCGTTACCGGACCTGCGGCCAAAGCGGGTAGCCTGACCATCGTCACTGGATTTGTGGCCATCGGCGCTGGCGCTGTCATGATTATCGGCGCGGGTGTTTTCGTGGCCCTTCCACAGCTTGACGTCGAAGGTGTGATGGCGGCACTTGGCCTGTCCGTTCTATGCCTCGGCCTTGGGTTCACCCATGCCATCGCGACTTTGCGTGATGTCGTGGCCCAGGCCGGAAAACAGGCAGTCGCCTAAGATACCGTGCAACGGGGTTTGCGCCCCGTTGCACAATTCTCAATAGCTGTATTCGCTGTAAATCCGCTTCAGATCACCGCCCCATTCGCCGTGGTACATGCGCAGCAATTCATCGGCAGGGGTTTCACCGCTTTCCAATGTTTCCTTCAGCGCGTTCAGGAAATGCGTCTCGTCCGGCACCAGACCACCGGCACCCGGACGCGCGCGCGCTTGCAGACCCGCGTGAGAAATCGCCACGACTTCGCGGGCCAGATCATGCATGTTTATCCCGTCCACTTGCGCCTGTAATCCATCAACAGATGCAGCGACCCGCAGCGCGTCACGCTGCTCGGCCGTCCAGTGCTTGCACAGGTCCCAAGCGGCATCCAGCGCCGTCTGGTCATACATCAGACCAACCCAGAAGGCAGGCAGCGCACAAAGCCGGCGCCATGGCCCGCCGTCCGCACCACGCATTTCGATGAATTGCTTGACCCGCGCCTCGGGGAACACAGTTGTCAGGTGGTCGGCCCAATCCGACATCAGCGGCTTTTCACCCGGCAATGCGGGCAATTCGCCCTTCAGGAAATCACGGAACGACATGCCCAGCGCGTCGATGTATTTGCCATCGCGGTAAACAAAGTACATCGGCACATCGAGCACCCATTGGGTCCAGGCCTCGAACCCGAAGCCTTCGTCGAACACAAAGGGGATCATACCGGTGCGGTCGGCATCCAGATCACGCCAGATCCGGCTGCGCCACGATTTATGGCCATTGATCTGCCCTTCAAAGAAAGGGGAATTGGCAAAAAGAGCTGCTGCGACGGGCTGCAAGGCGATGGCCACGCGCATTTTCTGAACCATGTCCGCCTCTGACCCGAAATCAAGGTTCACCTGCACGGTGCAGGTCCGCCGCATCATGGCGGTGCCCATGGTGCCAACCTTTTCCATGTAGTTATTCATCAGCGTGTAGCGGCCCTTTGGCATCAGCGGCATCTGCTCATGCGTCCACTCGGGGGCGGCACCAAGGCCGATAAACTTTACACCAATTTGATCCGAGACCGATTTGACCTCGGCCAAATGCACATTCACCTCATCACAGGTCTGATGGATTGTCTCCAACGGTGCGCCGGACAACTCCAAGGCACCGCCCGGTTCAAGACTTACATTCGCGCCATCCTTGGTCAGGCCGATGATCTTGCCATCTTCCTCAACCCGATCCCAGCCATAGCGGCCTTCCAGCCCCTCCAGCACCGCCTTGATCGAGCGTTCCCCCTCATAGGGCAGCGGCATCAGCGTATCTTGGCAATAGCCAAACTTTTCGTGCTCGGTCCCAATGCGCCAATCTTCTTTGGGCTTGCAGCCCTTTTCCAGCAATTCGGCCAGTTGGTCGTGATGTTCGATCGGCGCACCGCCAGATTGTGGAACAGACATGGGTAGCGCACTCCGCTGTTGGTCAGATAATATCGGTGACCTGCCGCAAGGCGGCTGTCAATGCAAGAGAGGTTTGACCCTGCTCCAGACTGTGACCCGCGCATCAGGTGTGTGTGAAAGCACATCGAGAACCGCGCTGGTCTTGATCTCTGGCAAGGTGGCAAAGACATCAAACAGGGCATCCGCCCCGGCCGCATTGATCGGAATTGCAATTTGCATACCGTCAATCCCGGTCAACACCCAACTGGGTGCCGGACGACTGGTCGGGTCAATCTCGAGCTTTGCAAGATCCTCGATGTCGATCACGCCGCCGTCCAATGGCCCAAAATATGCCAGACGCCGCTCGCGCAGTTGTACCACGCCCGGACCACCACCGTCTTGGGCAAAGCGGGCGCGCTGGATGCCCGCCACAGCCCAACCAATCCCGATGGCGCAGAAGATGTAACCAAGCCAGCGGTTGATCCCGACGCCGGTCAGCGCCCACCAAACGCCCAGCGCCAGTACACCACCCGCGAGCAACACCTCGCGCCAGCGCCAGAAGAACGCGCGCACTTCGGGGCGAAAGAACTCAGCCATAGATCACCTGCGGATGTTCATAGACAAGGATGGTGAAATCGCCGCTGCGGTTGAAACCGATGGCCTCATAGGCTTTGCAGGCTTGGCGTGAGGCCGCAAAGAGGACCGCCTTTTCAGCGCCATGCGCATGGGCCTCGGCCAGATGCAGCGCGACGGCACGCCGCGCCAGCCCCTTTGATCGCCCCGCAGGCGGCGTGTAAACGCCACCGATCTGGACGGCTTCGGGCAGGGTCGCGTTAAAGCCGGTCATCGCCACTGGCGTCTCTCCTTGATAGAGCACCCGGTGGCTGTCGGCCTCCAGATAGCTATCCACATCGCGTTCGGCCTGCATGTCGGGGTCTTGACCCGGCATCGGCAGCACCTCTGACAGATAGGCAGAGCGCCAGCCATTGATAAGGGCACGCGGTGCATCTGATAGCCGGCGCAGGGTGAAACCAGTGCAGTCGGGCATCTCAAGGTTGGACAACTTCAGCTGATAAAGTGGCTCTGCGCCATCAATGCCACCCGCCTGCGTCAAACCCAGCGCTGTCCGCAACGCGGCCACTTGCGCGCTGTCACCCAGCAACCCTTTGACGATCCGCCCCGTCAGCACGGTTTTGACCTCACCCCACGGCGCTGTCGGGCATTGTGGAAATACCATGCCTTCCTCAGTGATCGGTAATACATCGGTAAGTGCACCGTCTTTCCAGCGCAGCCAGAATTGCATCGCCCGTGGATGCCCGCCGGCCATGCCGTGTCGGCGCAAGTTGGACAGTGGAAACATCGAAGTGGCGATGTGATCTGTCAGGAAAGTTTCGATTGCAGGGCGGTCAACGGGTGTTGCGCGGATCATACCCAATCACCCAGGGCCTGTTGCCAAATGGTCAGGGCCGCAACTGCCGCTGTATCAGCACGCAGGATACGCGGCCCAAGGCTCACAGGGTGCGCATTACTCAGCCCGCGCAGCCGATCCCGTTCTACCGGGGAAAACCCACCCTCTGGTCCGATAAGAATGGCCCAGGGGCCTTGCGCGTCCGGCAGGTTGACCGGATCACCGATCAGCAGCTCATCACAGAACATCAATTGGCGGTCCGTGGGCCAAGCTGCCAAAACCCGATCCAGCCGCGCCAGATCATCCACGGGCGGCACAAACGTGCCACCGCATTGCTCTGCCGCCTCAATGGCGTGAGCCTGCAGTTTGTCCTGCCGGATGCGATTGGCACTTTGGGTGAAATCGGTTTGCACGGGCATGATGCGGGCCGCGCCCATCTCAACCGCTTTTTCAACGATAAAGGCGGTGCGTTCCTTGCGGATGGGCGCAAAAAGCAACCACAGATCAGGGGGCAACTGCAACGGGGCTGTCTGCGCCTGACAGAGCAGAATACCACCCTTCTTGCCAGCTTTGACCACCTCAGCATCCCACGCGCCGTCCGCGCCATTGATCAGCGACAGCACGGCACCTTCGCCCAAGCGCATCACACCAAAAAGGTAATGCGCCTGTTCCCGCGACAGTGGAACCGATTGCCCTACCCCCAGCGGGTGATCTACATAAAGTCGAACCTTGGATGCCATGAGCCGGACTTTATGACCGAAGATGCCCAGATGCCAGAGCCGAACGGGGCTGTTGCGGACGCTGCTGCCGATAACTGGGTCGACCGGTTTGCCCCGGCCTTCAGCAGGCCTTTCCTGCGGTTGAGCCGCGCTGACAGGCCGATCGGCACCTGGCTGCTTTACGTGCCCTGCCTTTGGGGATTGGCACTGGCGGTTCTGGCGACCGACAGCTACGGGCAGCATGACCTGTGGACGATTGCAGGCTGCGGGATCGGTGCCTTTCTGATGCGCGGTGCAGGCTGCACATGGAATGATATTACCGACCGCCACATCGACGGATCGGTCGCGCGCACCCGGTCACGGCCCATCCCTTCGGGGCAGACAACCGTGCGCGGTGCGTTGATCTGGATGGTCGCACAAGCGCTGCTGGCCTTTATGATCCTCATCACCTTTTACCCGACCGCGATCATTCTTGGGGTCGTGGCACTGGCACCGGTGGCCATCTACCCCTTTGCCAAACGCTTCACATGGTGGCCGCAGGCGTTTCTGGGGCTTGCGTTCAACTGGGGCGCGCTCTTGGGGTGGGCCGCACATACCAACAGCATCGGGCCGGTGCCCATCGTGCTGTACTGTTCAGGTATCGCCTGGACGCTGTTCTATGACACGATCTATGCACATCAGGATGCAGAGGATGACGCGCTGATCGGGGTGAAATCGACGGCGCGGCTGTTTGGCGAAGACAGCCGCAAGTGGCTGCGGCTGTTCCTGACCGTTACAGTCGTTCTGTTTGGACTGGCTGTTGTGCTGGCCGCGTCAGAGCGGTCCATTCTGTCGCTTGTCATTGCCATTGGCGGGCCTTGGGCGATGGGGTGGCATCTGACGTGGCAGTTGGGTAACTTTGATCCTGATGATAATGACAAATTGCTGCGGGTGTTCCGTTCAAACCGGAACGCGGGATTGATCCCTCTGCCGTTTTTCGCCCTCGCCCTATTGGTGTGATTGAACCCCCCAGCGCAGCACCCTATGCAAGGGCCACAACAACAACCGGACACCCATGCGCCTTTCTGCATTATTCACACGGCTGATCGTCTTTCTCGCGGCAGGTTTCCTGTCCGTTGCGGCCGCGCGCACAACGGTCACAGTGGTCGAAGAACGATCCGTCATGGCGGTGCAGGAAAGCCTTGTAGATCAAGGGTATGAGTGGGCATCGGTGCTGGGCGACGGGTTGCAGGTAATCCTTGAGGGTGAGGCCCCGACCGAGGCCGTGCGCTTTCGTGCAATCTCGGCCGCGGGCGGGATGGTGGATGCCAGCCGCGTGATTGACAACCTCTCGGTCAGCGATTCGGCGCAGATCGCACCGCCGGAGTTTGCCGTCGAAATCCTGCGCAATAATGCGGGCGTTTCGCTGATCGGGCTGATCCCGGCAACAACAAACCGTGAAGCGCTGACCGAACACATCGCCGATATCGCAGATGGATTGCCCGTCGCGGATTTTCTTGAGGTGGGTGACTATCCCGCGCCCGAAACATGGCAAGCGGCGCTGAACTATTCCCTGCGCGCCCTGGAGATGCTCAGCAAGTCGAAAATCTCGGTCAATGCGGACCGGGTCAATGTGATTGCACTCTCTGATAGCCCCGAAGAAAAGCGCAGGCTGGAAACGGCATTGGCGCGCAACACACCAGAGGGGGTGCGGCTGGCAGTACAGATCAATGCGCCGCGGCCAGTGATCTCGCCTTTTATGACACGCTTTACACTGGATGAAGACGGGGCGCGCTTTGACGCCTGCACAGCAGACACCAGCGAATCCGTCAGTGCAATTCTGGCGGCGGCATCGGAGGCCGGCTTTAACCAGCGTGCCAACTGCACATTGGCCTTGGGGGCACCATCGCGGACCTGGGGCAGCGCGGTTGCGCTGGCCATTGGCGCCGTCGACAGCCTGGGTGGCGGGACCGTCACGATCTCGGATACGGATGTGACGCTGACAGCGCCGGTTGGTACGGGTCAGGCCAGCTTTGACAATGTTGCCGGACGGCTGGAAAACGCCCTGCCTGATGCTTTCGCGCTCAAGGCAATCCTGCCAGAATTGCCGCAGGAAACCAGCGCCGAAACACCGCAATTCACCGCGACACTCTCGCCCGAGGGTGAGGTACAGCTGCGCGGGCGCGTTCCTGATGAAATCACCAATATGGTCGTCGCCAACTTTGCCGAAGCCAAATTTGGTCGGCGCAATATCACGATGGGCACACGGGTCGCGGATGATTTGCCTTCGGGCTGGTCTGTGCGGGTTCTGGCCGGGATTGAAGCGCTGTCAGAGCTGTCCAACGGAGCGGTACTGGTCGAACCCGACCAACTGCAAGTGCGCGGCAACACCGGCAACGAAGAAGCCAGTGCGGCGATCGCCGGCCTTTTGATCGAAAAGCTGGGACACGGTGCGGATTTTGA
This sequence comes from uncultured Paracoccaceae bacterium, assembly GCA_947498645.1. Lineage (GTDB taxonomy): Bacteria > Pseudomonadota > Alphaproteobacteria > Rhodobacterales > Rhodobacteraceae > Yoonia. Next base: position 543,249 of record CANMKS010000001.1, read on the forward strand.
GATTGAAGTCGCATACGTTGAGGAACTTGACCCCGTCGCAGGTTTGCCCACGCCAGAAGAATGCATCGCCCAGATTAATGCCATCAAGGAAGGGCGCAAGATCACCTTTGATCCGGGCTCTGCCGATCTCACAGCGGACACGCAGCCGGTTGTTGATGACATCGCTGACGTGCTCAAAATCTGCGGTGACCTGCCCATTCGAATTGCGGGTTACACCGACAGTCAGGGGCGTGAAGTCATGAACCAGCAACTGTCACAGGATCGGGCCAATGCCGTGTTGATGGCGCTCAGCGCACGGCGAGTGCCGATATCGACGTTCGAGGCCATCGGATATGGCGAAGAAGATCCCATCGCCGACAACGACACCGAAGAAGGCCGCGAGGCCAACCGCCGGATCGAATTCAGCCTGATCCTACCCGAACCGACACCTGAAGAAACGTCGACCCTGGACGCGATCGCCGAAGAAGCCCCGCTTGATGCCGCAGCCGAAGGAGCCGAAGAAACGGCCCCCGCCGAGGACGCGCAAGAGACGGAAAGTGAAGAGACGGAAAGCCAATGAATAGAACAGAATTCATCATCGCTACGGCTGTGATCCTCTTTGTGGCCTTTGTGCTGGGATGGTTTGCAAGCTGGCTGGTCAATCGCTTTACGCGTGTCACCAAGGCCGAAATCGGTGAATTGGACAAAATGGCGCAAGCGCTGCACGAGGCAGAAGAAACCCGCGATCAGGCAATCACCTATCTGCAACAGCGTGAAGCGGAGATGACAAACCAACTGAGCCAGACCGAGGCCGAGCTGCGCGCGGCCATGGACGGGCTGCGCGAAGCGCGGCGCGAAGCAGAAGAGCTGCGCGCCTATGTGGAACAGCAAAACGCGGGCTAGGTCGGGCGCAACCCAAGGATTCTGCGCGCCATGGTGGGATCGGCCACGGGACGCGCATACCGCGCGCAAAGCTCTGCTGCCCGGATCACCAAAGCCGCATTGGACGGGGCCAGCGTATCACGATCCAGGCGCACATTGTCCTCTAACCCTGTGCGCACATGGCCGCCGGCGCGGATCGCCCATTCGTTCAACTTGATCTGATTTGGCCCAATGCCTGCGGCGCACCAGGGTGCACCGGGCAGCAGCCTGTTCACGGTTTCGACATAAAAATCAAACACCGCACGATCAGCTGGCATCGCGTATTTGATCCCCATCACAAACTGTATGTAGGGCATATCCCTGATCTCGCCCCGTTCATGCATCGCAACCGCCTGAAAGATATGTGACAGATCAAACGCCTCAATCTCGGGCTTGATGTCATGGGTAATCATCTCGGACGCAAGCCATTTGATCAGGTCGGGCGGGTTCTCATAAACTCGCGTGGGAAAGTTATTCGACCCAACGGCAAGTGATGCCATGTCCGGACACAATGGCAACATGCCACCGCGTTCACTACCCGCGCCCGAGCGGCCACCTGTGGAGAATTGGATGATCATACCGGGGCAGTGTTTGGTGACACCCTCTTTCAGGGCTGCGAATCTATCCGGATCACTCGACGGGGTTCCGTCATCGTTGCGCACATGGGCATGACAGATGGCGGCGCCTGCCTCAAAGGCGGCATGGGTGCTTTCGATCTGCTCGCTGACTGTGACAGGCAAGGCAGGATTGTCCGCCTTTGTAGGGACAGAGCCGGTGATGGCAACACATATGATGCAGGGTTGGGTCAGGGGCGTGGCGCCGCGGCACGCCGCAGCCTATCATTGATGGCCGCGCCCAGCCCGTGATCGGGAATGGGAGATACGGCGATTGCATTGGCCCCCATCCTATCAAGCTCATGCAGGCAGGCAAAGAGGCGGGCGGCGGCCTCGGTCAGATCGCCGGAGGGCGACAGGTTCAGCGCAGCATCAACCGGACCAAAACCCAGCAGAACTTCGCCCTCTTTGGCGTAAGGTGCGTTTAAACGCACCTTACCTTGCGGCGCGTAATGTGATGCCAACTGACCTGGTGCTGTCGGCACGGCCGGGTCCGCCGACTTAACCAAAGGCGCGGCAAGACAGGCCTCAATCGCCTCTGCCGGAATACCGCCGTCACGCAACAGCGTGGGCGCATCCACGCAAGAAACAATTGTTGATTCCAGACCAACCGGGCAATCCCCGCCATCGACAACAGCATCAATCGCATCGCCCAGACCGGCGACGACATGGGCAGCCGTCGTCGGACTGACACGGCCCGAAGGGTTGGCGGATGGGGCGGCGACCGGCCCGTCAAATGCCTCAAGCAATGCCCTTGCCACACCATGATCCGGCACGCGCACTGCCAATGTGTCCAACCCGGCGGTGACGAGTTTGGACACCGCGGCACCGGGCTTCAGCGGCAAGACTAGCGTCAGGGCGCCGGGCCAGAATGCACCAGCCAAACGGCGCGCCTCATCATTGAACACGCAGTAGCGTTCTGCCGTCTCTACATCTGGCACATGCACAATCAGCGGGTTGAAGCTGGGGCGCCCTTTGGCCGCATAAATTGCAGCCACGGCGGTATCATTGCGGGCATCCGCACCCAGGCCATAAACCGTCTCGGTCGGGAACGACACCAACCCGCCCTGCCGCAAAATCGCGGCAGCCTCGGCCAGTCCGGCGGCATCAGATGACAGCTTGCGCAGTGGTTTGGTGTTCATGACGTGGCGTTTTGGTTGATGGGGTGACATGCTCAGATAGGTTAGGCCGCAATTGATGTTGCATAGCCGTGATATCGGCCCTTGCCAAGTTGCTGGACAATTCGGAGTTACACCAATGCCTTATCGCGCACCTGTCGACGATTTCAGCTTTCTGATGGACAATGTTGTCGGCTTTTCCCAAGTCGCAGCAACAGACCGCTTTGCCGAAGCGACGCCAGACATGACCCACGCAATCCTGACCGAGGCCGCGAAACTGGCCCAAGAGGTGATTGCTCCGCTCAACCGCGCGGGCGATCTGCACCCCGCGCATCTGGAAAACGGCGTTGTGCGTACCTCGCCCGGTTTTGCCGAAGGCTACACAGCAATTGCCGAAGGTGGCTGGGTCGGCATGTCGGCCTCTCCCGAGGTGGGCGGTTTGGGATTGCCCATGACACTGACCACGACCGTGAACGAAATGTTGGCCAGTGCGTGCCTGTCACTGCAACTCAGCCCCTTGATGACCCAGGGCCAGATCGAGGCGCTGGAACACCACGCATCTGACGCGATCAAGGATCTATACATCCCGAAACTGGTTTCGGGCGAATGGTGCGGCACCATGAACCTGACCGAACCGCAGGCCGGGTCCGATGTGGGCGCGTTGCGCACAAAAGCCGAGCCCAATGGCGACGGGACCTATGCCATTACCGGGCAGAAGATCTTTATCAGCTGGGGAGACAATGATTTCAGCGAAAACATCTGCCACCTTGTGCTGGCCCGTCTGCCAGATGGGGTGGATGGCACCAAGGGGATCAGCTTGTTCATGGTCCCCAAGATCATCCCCGACGCCAATGGCAACCTTGGTGCCAAAAACGACCTGCGGGTTGTCAGCCTAGAACACAAGATGGGCCTGCATGGGTCGCCGACGGCGGTAATGGAATACGCGGGTGCGACAGGGTGGTTGATCGGCAAGGAACATGGCGGCATGGCGGCGATGTTCACCATGATGAACAACGCCCGCCTTGGCGTGGCCGTGCAAGGTGTCGGTGTTGCCGAAGGTGCATTGCAACACGCATTGACCTACGCACAGGACCGCAAACAGGGCAAGGCTCCCGGCAGTGGCAGCATCATTGAACACGCCGACGTGCGCCGTATGCTGACGACGATGAAGGCCGACACCTACGCCGCCCGCGCAATCACCCTGATGAATGCCGTCGCCATCGACATGGCAACCGCCACCGATGATGCGGGCTGGAAGGCACGTGCCGCGTTTCTGACACCGATCGGCAAGGCGTTTTGCTCCGATATCGGCGGCGAAGTCTCTGCCATGGGCATTCAGGTGCATGGTGGTATGGGCTTTATCGAAGAAACCGGCGCCGCCCAATACGCCCGTGATGTGCGTGTAACCACAATCTACGAAGGCACCAACGGCATACAGGCGATGGACCTTGTTGCGCGCAAGCTGATGGACGGTGGCGAGGCCGCGTTCCGCCTGCTGGAAGAGATCGAACAGGGGGCAGAGACAGCCAAAGCCAAACACCCCGAACTGGCCGAGGCCGTCTGGCAATCCGCAGAAACCCTGCGCGAAGCGACCGAATGGCTGGTCAGCCGCGATGACCTGAACGACCGCTTTGCAGGTGCTGTGCCTTACCTGCGCGCCTTTGCCCGCGTGCTGGGCGGGCATGTGCATCTGACAAGTGCCGTGGCCGGCGATGCCACCCGGCGCAAGCTTGCGACGTTCTACATCAAACGACTGCTGCCCGAACATGTCGGTCTGCTGGCCCATACACGCGAAGGGGCTGACGATCTGATGGCCATCTCCGCGGATGAGCTTGCCGCGTAATGGCTGACGGAACCACTGGCATCCGCTACCCTTTTGCTGATGCCCCCGCAGAAGGCCAAGCAACCGAAATCGCGCCAGGCATTCTGTGGATGCGTCTGCCGCTGCCGATGGCGCTTGATCATGTGAATGTCTATGCGCTGGATGATGGTGACACCTGGACAGTGATCGACACAGGCTTTGCCTCCAAACGCAGCCGCGCAATCTGGACCAAACTGCTGGATGGACCGCTGGCTGGTAAGCCTGTGGGCCGTGTGGTGGTGACACATCACCACCCTGATCACGTCGGTTTGGCGGGTTGGTTCATGGAAAATGGCGCGTCCCTCGCGATGCCCCGCACTGGCTGGCTCATGGCGCGGATGCTGACGCTGGACGTGCAGGAGGTACCAAATGCCGAGGCGCTGACGTTCTATCGGCGCGCAGGCATGGACCCGGACGTGTTTGAAAAACGGCGCACCGAAAGGCCATTTAACTCTGCCGATTGCGTCGTCCCCCTGCCCCTTGGCTACACCCGCCTGATCGATGGTGGCGAAATCACCATGGGCGGGCGTGTATGGGACATCCGCATGGGCGGCGGTCATGCGCCGGAACATGCGACATTCTGGAGCCGCGATAACCATCTGGTCATCGGTGGCGACCAGCTGCTGCCCTCTATCAGCCCCAATCTGGGCGTCTACCCAACGGAACCTGACGCCGATCCGGTCACGGACTGGCTGCACTCCTGCGCCCATTTCCAGAGTTTTGCCCAAGGCGGCCACCTTGTTCTTTGCGGTCACAAGCTGCCGTTTACGGGGTTACCCACCCGCCTGCGTCAACTGATCGACAATCACCACGGCGCGTTGGCCCGCCTGCTCGATCACCTATCTGAACCGCGCAGTGCAGGCGAATGTTTCCTGCCGCTGTTCAAGCGCAATATCAGTGGCGGCGAATACGGGCTTGCCCTGGTCGAGGCTGTGGCCCACCTGAACCATCTGCACCAGTCAGGTCAGGCCACACGCCACCTGCGCGACGACGGTGCATGGGTATTCGAGGCAATCTAGGCTGCCTGCACGGCATCCAAAGGCTGCATTGTAAAGCCGTCAACAGTCACCCGGCAAATCGTGTCTTGCGGGATTTCTGTCCAGCGGTCTGCCACACCGCACAGCGGCTCTGACGCGACAGCGCGCCCGCCATTGTCCAACACCCCCGACACATATAGCGTCGGCGCGGGGCCGGTGGATGCATGACGAAAAGCATAAAGCGTCTGACCATCCGAAAAGGCCGAGGACCATTTCACCGGCGCACCAGGTTCTGCGGCCCCAATTTCGGCCAATGTAGCAATGATCGCCGCCTGCGGATCATCATCCAGCCCGTTGGCCAGCATCGTCAGAAAGATCATCTCGCTGTCGGTGGTGCCGCGGCGCACCTCGAACAAATCATCCGGCAGCGCATTCAGCATCCGGCGGCGGATGGTGCGGAAATGCGGAATTTGCCCGTTGTGACAAAACGACCAGCGGCCATGCGTGAACGGATGGCAGTTGGCGCGGCTCGTTTCACCCACGGTTGAGGCACGGATGTGCGCGATGAAATGATGCGACCGCACCATGCGGCACAGGTTCGTCAGGTTGTCATCGGCCCATGCGGGCAGGACGTCGCGGTAAAGACCCAAATCGCCATTAGGGCCGTACCAGCTGATGCCAAAACCATCGCCGTTTACGGCCAGCTTGGACTCGCTCGCGTGCTGGCTTTGCTCCAGCAAGGAATGCGCGGGGCGCACGACAATATTCTCAAGTGGGATCTCAGGGCCGGTATAGGCGGCGATCCGACACATCAGTGGCGGCTTTCAATCCGGGCGTGCAGACGCTTCAGGATACGGCTGGCCGTCGTTTCACAAAGCGCCGGAACGATCGCATGGATCAGCGCGGCAACAGCCGCGACACCCAACCAGAATGCAAAGCCGAAAGCAAAGCGCATATGAGCAAAATAGCTCTCGTTCACCGTTGCAGGATGATCAAGGAACAATGTGGCAAAGATGTTGCTGCGGTTTGGTTGCTGTGATGCGTCTGACATGGGGTGCTCCTGTTGCTTTGGGACAAACTACACGGAACAGAGCCTAAATTTATCCCAAACGTTATTGCATAACCATCAATATTTGGGATAATTTCTCATTCATGGACTATCAGATCGACAAAACAGACCGCGCAATCCTGCGATTGCTACAAAAAGATGCCAGCCTCTCGGTGGATGACGTCAGCAATGCGGTAAACCTGTCGCGCAACGCTTGCTGGCGGCGGATCAAGGCGATGGAGGCATCGGGCGTGATCACCGCCCGTGTGGCCCTTGTTGATCCGGCCCATGTGGGCGTGCCGCTGACGGCGATGGTGCTAATCAGGACCAACGCACATGACGGCAACTGGCTCAAGGAATTTCAAGCAACATTGCATAGCTTCCCAGAGGTGGTCGGCGCATACCGCATGACCGGTGACTTGGATTATGTGCTGCGCGTGCGTGTTGCTGACGTGCCCGCATATGATGCGTTCTACAAACGGCTGACATCACGGATTTCTGTCTCGGACATTTCAGCAAGTTTCGTTATGGAGGAAATCAAAGAAACAACCGCGGTGCCACTATGACCGAAACCAAGATGCAAATTGATACCTCTGCAGAGGTATTGGAAAACGATATTCTGCCAAAAACTCGCGAGGTGCACACCGACCCCGACGCGCCCTGCGTCTCTGAAACGGCCTTGCCCAAGGCACTGGTCGAGCCTTCGAACAAGAAAAGCCCTGCACAATGGGCCTATGAGCGGATCATCCTCTACATCCAGAATTTCGAAAAGCAGCTTGATAATGATCACGAGGTTGGACTGGGCCTTGCGGGCGGCAACACCGGTGTGATCCGCATCGAAGGATTGGGCTATTACGACCCCGATATCATCACCTACTACGGCGTGAATGAGGCCGGGGCAAAAACCCAACTGATCCAGCACGTCAGTCAGTTGAATGTCTCGTTGATCGCCAGCCCCAAGCATATCGATCAGCCCGAACCCAAGCGGATCGGGTTCCGGCTTGCCACAGCTTTGGAACGAGATGAAGATGTGACCGCCTGACCGGGTGACAGCACCGCGTGAATCATCTATGCGATACATCAAATTGAATGACGAAGGAGCCTGACAATGGCTGAATACAAGCACGGCGAGATGGACACATCCGTTCAAGAGAAGACCTTTGAAGGCTTCATGAGCATGACCACCAAGGCGACGATCGGGATCATCGTCTTTCTAATCTTCCTTGCGCTGATCGCCGTTTAATCTTCGATGGATCGTCGCACTTTTCTGATCGGCCTGCCCTTGGCGCTTTCGGCCTGTTCAGCGGAAGAGGTCTGGGCCCCGGACGATGTCGTTTCGCGGGCGATCCACCGTGAACCCGGCCCAAAGCATTTGACGCTCTATACGGTCAAGAATGTACAGTCGGACAATGGGGCGCACACAGGCTTGCTGATCAATGCCAGCCAGCGGGTCATGTTCGATCCGGCCGGGTCGTTTCGCCAGACACAAATGCCCGAACGTAATGACGTCCTTTTCGGCGTCACACCGCGATTGGAAGAATTTTACGCCAGCTTTCATGCTCGCGTGACCTATTATGTGACTGCTCAGAAGGTGCAGGTCGCACCAGAGGTGGCCGAACGCGCACTCAATCTGGCTTTGCAGGCCGGGCCAGTTCCGCAGGCCATGTGCGCCCGCTCAACCTCGCGCATTCTGCGCCAGTTGCCAGGGTTCGAAAGCATCCGCCAAACCTGGAGCCCGAACAGCATCGAGGAAGACATGGCGCGGATCCCAGGCGTCGAAACGCGCGAATACCGCGAGAATGACGCTGCCGACAAATCGGTCGCCGCAGCGCAGATTGATGCAACGCTCAGAGCAGAGCAGTAAGACCCGCCAGACTATAAAACGTCACAATGCCGCCCGTAATCGCCCACAGCACGTTGCGCGTAAGTGCCCCAATCAGAACAGTCGCACCAGCTGCCAGCAGACGTACCGGATCGGTCTGCCCACCCGCTGCCCCCGGCCAAAGCACCAAGGGGGCTACCATGCCGGGCAGGACAGCGACCGGCGTGTAGCGCAGCAAACGCAACACAAAGGCTGGCATGGGACGATCGCCGATCAATCCCAGAAATGAAAACCGGATCACGAAGGTTCCGATCCCCATGATCACAATGATCGTCCAGATTTCAGCGTCTGAATAAGTCATGTGCGACGCCTTTCCATCCAGACCTCAACCAGCGCACCTGTGAGCATCGCAGCCCCCGCCGCAATCAACAGCCCCGTGCCCGCAGGCAGGCCGTTCAATACAAGGGCGACGCCCACGGACATGGCCGCAGCGGCGACATGGGCCAGCGATTTCAGCATCGGGGCCACCATTGCCAAGAACATGATTGGCATAATGAAATCGAGCGCCCAAGCCTCTGGGATCGCCTGCCCGGCCAGGATACCAACCAAGGTCATACCAAACCAAAATGGCGTGATCGGCGTAGCCACGCCAAAGAAATAGGCCACACGGTCTGACACAGTCATCTCGGGGCGCGCCTCATAACGGGCGACCGAGGTGATATATGTCTGGTCGAAATTCAGGTAGGCAATGCAGGCACGTTTCCACAACGGGGCGGAACCCAGATAAGGCACCAGTGATGCAGAATACATCGCCATGCGCAGGTTTACCGCCAACGCCGCCAGCAAGACAAAAGCAATGCTCGCATTTTCAACCATCAGCTGAACTGCCGCGAACTGTGCTGCGCCCGCGATCACCAGAATGGTAAACCCCATGGTCTGCGCCAATGTCAGACCCGCATCCGTCGCAATGACGCCGAACAGGGTCGCAAAGGGCACCGCCATCAGGATAAACGGTGCACCATCACGCACACCGGCCCAATAGGGCGATTTTGCTGGCGTTTTCATAGTGGAAGTCGTCATGGCTTTGCCCTAGTTTGAGCGCGTTGCGACAGGCTTAACCGGGCGAACAGGAAATGACAATTGGCGCGCATTGACGACACGTCCGGCTATCTTATCGCGCCTGATCCTCTGGCCGGGCGGCTGACCCGTGCGGTGCGTGGGACAGATCAGACAGGGACTGCGGTAGACCTGAATGTCGTCGAGGAACGGCCCCTGACGATCTATCTGAATGCACAGGAAATCGTTACTGCGATGACAATCGGGGACTATCCCCAATATCTCGCACTCGGGTTTCTGCGCAATCAGGGGATGTTGCATGAGGGTGATGAAATCACCGGTGTCGACTACGACGAAGAGCTAGAGACAGTGGTTGTGCGCACGGCCAGCCAAACCACCTACGAAGACAAGCTGCGCAAGAAAACCCGCACCAGCGGCTGCGCGGTTGGTACAGTCTTTGGCGATATGATGGAGGGGCTGGAAGGCGTCACCTTGCCCGCCACACCCGTGCGCACATCGGACCTTTACGCCTTGGCCGCCACAATCAACCGCACGCCTTCGCTTTATCTTGAGGCAGGCGCGATTCACGGCACGGTGCTGTGCCAGGGCGACCGACCACTGGTCTATATGGAAGATGTAGGACGCCATAATGCGGTGGATAAAATCGCAGGCTGGATGCTGTCCGAGGGTGTCGCGGCGGCGGATAAGACGCTTTATACCACCGGGCGGCTGACCTCCGAGATGGTGATCAAGACGGCGCTGATGGGCATCCCCGTCCTCGCCTCCCGCTCCGGCTTCACCGCTTGGGGGGTTGAGATTGCACAGCAGGTTGGCCTGACCTTGATTGGACGGATGAAAGGGCAGCGGTTTGTTTGTCTGGCAGGAGAAGAGCGATTGATCCGCGATGTCGACCCGGCACAGGTTGCAGATGAGCCGCCCAAATCCGGGCGCAAGGGCAGCGCATGACCTATCTATCATTCTGCCCCCAAAGTGCCCCCCGGGGGCATCCACGCCAACCACAGACGCAGGTGTCACATTGAAACAGCCCCTCGGTGTCATTCTGGCCGGTGGTCAAGCCACGCGCATGGGCGGTGGCGACAAGGGCCTGCTGGCCTTGGGTGGCAGCACCGTATTGGGCCACGTGATTGATCGGCTGGAACCGCAAGTGACCGGCGTGGCACTGAACGCCAACGGTGACCCTGCAAGGTTCGCAAACCTTGGCCTGCCTGTGATCAGCGACACGATTGACGGGTTTGCAGGGCCACTCTGTGGTGTCCTCGCGGGTCTGGATTGGGCCGCGACGCAAGGCGCCACCTATATCGTCACCGCTGCCGCCGACACACCGTTTTTCCCCTGCGACCTGGCACCGCAACTGATGCTTGCCGCAGAAAATGCCGGAACTGATATCGCATTGGCCCGCACCCCCGACGGACGGCACCCTACCTTTGGCCTCTGGCCGGTGGCCCTGCGCGATGATCTGCGGGCAGCACTCAACGACGGGCTGCGCAAGGTCGTGCTCTGGACCGACAAACACAGTGCGGCAGAGGCACAATTCCCTGATGACGCCGCATTCTTCAACGTCAACACGCCTGATGATCTGGCAAAGGCGCAGGCGATGTTATGAAAATTTACGGCATTGTTGGTTACAAGAACGCAGGCAAGACCGGGTTGATGGAACGGCTGGTGACAGAGATCACAGGGCGCGGGTTCACTGTCTCAACCCTCAAACATGCGCACCACAGTTTTGACGTGGATCACCCCGGCAAGGACAGCTATCGCCACCGCGCGGCGGGGGCGCATCAGGTGCTGTTGTCATCGCGTGCGCGTTGGGCACTGATGACCGAGATGCGCGGCACGGATGAACCGCCGCTGGCCGCGCTTCTGCAACGGCTTCATCCTGTCGATCTGGTGTTGGTGGAAGGGTACAAGCGCGATGCCCACCCCAAGGTCGAGGCATTCAGAGAAGAACCCGGTAACCCGCTGATCGCCAACGGCGATACAACCATCAGGGCCGTTGCAAGCGACACAGCCCTGACGCTTGACCGCCCTGTCTTTGACCTCAACGACACCACAGCCATCGCCGATTTCATTCTGGCCGAGGTGGGCCTGTGAAGTTCGACACGATCCTGATGGTGGATTGGTCCGGTGGCAACGACCGAGGCGCAAAACCTGTCAAAGACGCGATCTGGGTGTGCCTCGCAACTGGCGGCATTGCCGAGGCACCCGTCTATCTGCGCAACAGACAGGTTGCCGAAGACTGGATCATTCAAACCCTGTCAAGGCTGCAAGCCGAAGGGCATCGCGTTCTTGTCGGTTTCGATCTTTGTTTTGCCTATCCGACAGGATTTGCCACGCAACTGATCGGGTCCGAAGACACGCTGGCGCTTTGGGATTGGTTTGCCGCCCGTGTCACTGACAGCCCGCAAAGCAACAATCGCTTTGATCTGGCCGGGGAAATCAACGCGCAGTTTCCGGGGGTTGGCCCGTTCTGGTTCAACGGGCTCAAACGGGACATCACCCACCTGCCGCGCAAAGGCACTCATCGCAAGGGCCATGGCCTGCCTGAAAAACGCGCCGCCGATATCGCCATTCCCGGCAGCTTTTCGCCCTGGCAGCTAGCAGGAGCGGGAGCCGTCGGCGGGCAAGTCATTATGGGCCTGCCAATGCTCGCACGCCTGCGGCAACGGTTTGCCGGGTTCGTGAAGGTCTGGCCCTTTGAGGCACCCGATGCGCAAATTGTTCTGGCAGAGACCTATTTCTCTACCCTGTCCGACCTCGTCACCGCCGACACCCACCCGATCCGCGACGCCTCGCAAGTGTCGCTCTACGCCCGCGCATTTTCGAATATGCCCCCGGATGTGCTGGCAGACCTGATGGATGTAGCGCCCACGCCCGAAGGCTGGGTGCTGGGTGCGGGCAAGGCTGACGCGCTGCGCGCCGCACTGGCCCCTGCCCCGCCACCTTTGCGCAACGACTGTTTTGCCATGCCACAAGGCGCGCATTGGACGCCGGTGGATGAGGCCTTGGCGCACCTGAAATCGCATCTGCTTTGCGTCACGGGCACACAAGACTGCGCCATCGGCGATGCTGCAGGGCGGTTTCTGGCACAGGATGCCGCAGCTCAGCGCGCACATCCGCCTGCCCCCAATTCTGCGGTAGATGGCTATGGGTTTGCTGGCCCCGCAGCTGAGGGTCTGAACCATTTTCCCTTGGTTTTAGGCCGATCCGCAGCGGGCGCACCATTTGGCGGAACGGTGCCAAAGGGCCATGCAATCCGCATCCTGACCGGTGCCAATTTGCCCAACGGTATTGATACCGTCGTTCTGCAGGAAGACGTGCAGGCGGATGCCAAGGCGATCAGCTTCTACGGCCCCCTCAAGACAGGCGCAAACGCGCGTGACGCGGGCGAAGATATGCAAGAGGGACAGGTTGTCCTGACCTCAGGGCGCAAGATTACACCCGCAGATGTCGGCATGTTGGCCGCCGCAGGGATTGGTGCCGTCGCGGTGCGCAACAGGTTGCGGGTTGGGATTCTCTCAACAGGTGATGAACTGCGCGATCCGGGTGACATCGCCAGTGATGGCGAAATCTATGACGCGAACCGACCGATGCTTGCGGCGCTCTTTGATCAGTCAGGGTACGAAATCATTGATCTGGGGCGCGCACCTGACAACCGCGCCGTGCTGCGCGAAATGCTGGACCATGGGGCCGCGCGCTGCGATGTGATCATCACCTCCGGCGGGGCCTCTGCCGGGGATGAGGATCACATGTCTGCGCTGCTGGAAAACACCGGCTCGTTGGCGCTTTGGCGGATCGCGATGAAACCGGGACGACCGCTGGCGATGGGGCTATGGCAGGGGACGCCGGTTTTTGGTCTGCCGGGGAATCCCGTGGCTGCCATGGTCTGCGCACTCGTCTTTGCAAACCCGGCACTGAGGGTCATGGCGGGTGGAGATTGGTCCGCGCCCCAGCGCTATATGCTGCCAGCTGGGTTCACGAAATCCAAGAAAGACGGCAGGCGCGAATATCTGCGCGCGCGGATTACGGATGGCAAGGTGGAAATCTTCCCCTCCGAAGGGTCCGGCCGGGTATCGGGCCTTAGCTGGGCGACAGGTCTGGTCGAGCTCGGTGATGCTGCGCAGACAATCCACGAAGGGGATCTAGTTCCTTACCTGCCTTTCAAGAGCTTTGATGCATGAAGATTACTGTCGGTATTCAGGACACGGACCTTGATGAGGTCGCAGCACTCTATTGGGAGGCGTTCGGCAAGAAGCTCGGCTTTGTGCTGGGCCCCAAGTATCAGGCGTTGCGGTTCATCCGGTCCGTATTGCGATCGGACCACGGGATTTGCGCGCATGATGCGGAAGGGCGACTTTTGGGCATTGCGGGGTTCAAAACCATGCAGGGGGCACTGGTGGGCGGCACGTTCACCGATCTGCGCCGGGTTTACGGCTGGGTTGGGGCCAGCATCCGCATTCTGCTTTTGGCATCACTGGAACGGGACACCGAAAACGAACGGTTTCTGATGGATGGGCTCTTTGTAGCGCCCGAAGCACAGGGCAAAGGTGTGGGCACCGCCCTTCTTGACGCGATTAGCGCAGAGGCAAAGCGGCGCGGATATGATTCGGTTCGGCTGGATGTCATTGACACCAATCCACGTGCCAAGTCGCTGTATCTGCAAGAAGGGTTCAAAGAAGTGCAGACCCAATCCATCGGCTGGCTGCGCATCTTTTTTGGGTTCCGGTCGGCCACGACAATGGTGCGCAGCGTCTACCCTGAGCCAATCAACGCACCGGCGGCAAAGACCAAGGCACCACCCAGAACGACCTGAAAGATCGCTTTGGCAAACGGCGTGTCCATATAGCGGTTCTGAATCCAGGCAATCGCCCAGAGCTCTACAAAGACGACGATCAGGGCGATGGTTGTCGCAGTCCAGAAATCCGTGATCAGATAGGGGAGCGCATGACCCAAACCGCCTATCGTGGTCATGATACCAGATGCAAAGCCGCGCTTGTAAGGAGAACCGCGTCCAGAAATCTGGCCATCATCCGATGCGGCCTCGGTAAAGCCCATCGAGATGCCCGCCCCAACTGAAGCGGCCAAACCGACAAGGAAGGTTGTCCAGGTGTCTTGCGTGGCAAATGCCACGGCAAAGATCGGGGCAAGGGTTGAGACAGAACCATCCATCAGCCCCGCCAAGCCCGGCTGTACCCAGGTCAGGACAAACTGACGGTGGGCCGCACTTTCCTCTTCGGATTTCTGATCACCGTCCAGGTGCTCTTCGGTCAGATCATTGGCTTTTTCTGTGTGGCCGGCCTCTGCCGCCGCAAGATCCCCCAGCAGCTTGCGCGTGGCCGCATCGCTGGTACGGGCGGCAGCCGCTAGATAGAACCGTTCGGCATCACGCTCCATCTGTGCAGCCTCGTCGCGGATCCGGTCCAACCCGAGATTTTCTATCAACCACACCGGGCGGCGCGCATAGAAACCCGAGACATGTTCACGGCGGATCAATGGGATCACCTCACCAAAGCGATCACGATGCAGATCAATCAACCGGCGACGATGCCCGTCCTCCTCTACCGCCATCCCGTCGAACACGGCGGCGGATGCCGGGTATTCTTCGCGCAGCAATTCAGCGTAGCTGCGGTAGATCCGTGCATCATCTTCCTCGGATGAAATCGCAAGAGCGAGAATTTCCTGCTCTGACAGGTCTTTGAAACGGCGGCGATGGGCAAATCCGGGGATCATGGGAGCTCTTTCATAGAATGATTCTAAAAGTAATTCCTGTCCAGAAAGTCACAAGTGAAAAAAGTGAACTGATTAGTTCATTTTTCTATTGCGAATCTAAACTGAACTGTTTAGTTATGGCGCACGAACGAAATAGCACCGAAGGAAAACACGATGACACGTTCTCTTCTTGCCATTGCCGCCGTCGCTTTTGTCAGCGCTGCAGCACCCGCCTCCGCATTGTCGTTTACAGTCAGCTTTCCAACACTGACCTACCCTCCCGTCTCGTCCCCGGATGTGAGCCAGGGTTGTGCTGATCTGACGACACTCTCTGGCGAAACTTGCACAACCACGTCCAAGTAACGCCCCGGCGATGGGGCCCTCATCCCCCTGGCCCCATCGCCGCAATACCCTTGCCGGAAGTGAACTGATCAGTTTATGATGGGCAGGCATTCAGGGAGGAACATGATGCCCGATGGCACAATAGAACCCAAAAAAGGACGGAAATTTGATCAGGTGCTGGAAGGCGCCCGACAAGTATTCCTGTCTGACGGGTTTGAAGGTGCATCGGTGGATGACATCGCCAAGGCCGCAGGTGTGTCCAAGGCCACGCTTTACAGCTATTTTCCCGACAAACGGTTTCTGTTCATGCAAGTGGCCAGGACCGAATGTGCCCGTCAAGCCGATCATGCGATTGAGACGATTGACATGAACGCGCCGGTTCAGAAGGTTCTGTGCAATATTGCGATGGAGATGGTCGATTTCATCACCTCGCAGTTCGGCAAACGCATCTTTCGCATTTGTGTGGGCGAAAGTGATCGGTTCCCAGAGTTGGGACGCGAGTTCTACGAAAGCGGCCCGCTCCTGATCCGCAATCGGCTGGTCGAGTTTTTTCGAAAAGCGACCGAACGTGGCGAGCTGGAGATCACCGATTTTAACCTCGCCGCAGAACAGTTCCACGAGTTGTGCAAAGCGGACCTGTTCCCGCGCATGGTTTTCAACATGACCGAAGACTTTACCCGCGAAGAAAAAATGCGCGTGGTCAACGGCGCGGTGGAAATGTTCATGGCGCGGTACGGGGTTTAGGTCTTGGGGTTTTCTTTTAGGCGAATCTCCATATGGCCATCCTGTTTCCTAAGCTCAAACGCGATAAGCATCGAAATCAGATCACTCAATTTCGCCCGGCCGTACGTGCGCGTATCGAAGTCCGGATTTGCGCGCACCAAGTAGCTGCCAACAGCACTAAGTCCGTACCACTCGCCTTCGGGGTCAATACTTCTCATGGCGGACCTGATCAGATTGATTAGTTTTCCTGGCTGCTTGATCGGCTGATTAGATTGAACTTTAGCATCTGTCTTTTCGCTGCTCTCGCCAACGATATTCTCGATTAGAATAAACCGGTTGCAGGCGTTGCGCAGGCTAACCGGTGCCTTGCTCTCTCCGACCCCAATCACCTCGCCACCATTTTCACGTAAACGGTTGGCGAGCGCGGTAAAGTCACTGTCTGACGACACCAGCACAAACCCGTCAAACCGCCCGGTGTGCAAAATATCCATCGCGCCGATGACCAAGCCGATGTCACTTGCATTCTTGCCTTTGGTATTAGCAGTTTCCTGGTTGGCAACCATGCCAAGTTCGACGACCACTTTCCTCCAGTTGCTCAGCGCTGGACTTGACCAATCGCCATAGACTCGACGAAGCGCGGGCTCCCCATAGGTGGTGAACTCTCGGAGGATATCTCCTGCGTACTTCGCGGGAATGTTGTCAGCATCGATTAACACTGCCATGAGCTTCTTGTCTTTGGACACTTTCCATTCCCTCCATTGTGAAATGACCTAAAGTCCACAATCCAATAGTCGGAAACCGAGCCGCACTGCGACTTTGAATGTATAAGCGACCTGAAGTATCGATCGCACATCCGCGTGCAAAAGGCCCGGTCAGCGACCGGGTCAATGCGCTCAAGGGCGGCTTTCAAAACTCGACCACGGCCCGGATTGATTCACCCGCGTGCATCAAGTCAAAGCCCTTGTTGATGTCATCAAGGCTCAGTTTGTGCGTGATCATCGGGTCAATCTCGATCTTGCCCTGCATGTACCAATCCACAATCTTCGGCACGTCGGTGCGGCCAGAGGCCCCACCAAAGGCGGTGCCGCGCCAACTGCGCCCGGTGACCAATTGGAACGGCCGGGTCGAAATCTCGGCGCCGGCAGGGGCCACGCCGATGATGATGCTCTCGCCCCAACCCTTATGGGCGGCCTCGAGTGCTGTGCGCATCACCTGGACGTTGCCGGTGGCATCGAAGGTGTAGTCAGCACCACCGCCCGTCAGTTCGACCAGATGGGCCACCATATCGCCCTCAACATCCTTGGGGTTCACAAAATCGGTCATGCCGAACTTTGTCGCCATCTCGATCTTGCCAGGGTTCAGGTCGACGCCCACGATCTGATCAGCGCCGGCCATCCGCAGACCCTGAATGACATTCAGGCCAATGCCACCCAGACCAAAGACAATTGCGGTCGAACCAATCTCGACCTTGGCGGTATTGATGACCGCACCAATGCCCGTGGTCACACCGCAACCAATATAGCAAATCTTGTCAAACGGTGCGTCCTCACGGACCTTCGCCAGCGCAATCTCTGGCAGCACAGTGTGATTGGCAAAGGTTGAACACCCCATGTAGTGCAGGATCGGCGTGCCATCGAGCATGGAAAAGCGCGACGTGCCATCCGGCATTACACCCGCCCCTTGGGTAGAACGGATTTTCTGGCACAGGTTCGTCTTGGGGTTCAGACAATAGTCACACTCGCGGCATTCGGGCGTATAAAGCGGAATGACATGATCGCCAGGTTTCAGGCTGGTCACACCTTCGCCCACTTCAACCACAACGCCCGCGCCCTCATGGCCCAGAATAGCAGGGAACATACCTTCAGGATCCGCACCCGACAGGGTGAATTCATCGGTGTGACAAATCCCTGTGGCCTTGATTTCCACGAGAACCTCACCGGCCTTCGGGCCTTCAAGGTTCACTTCCATCACCTCAAGCGGTTTGCCCGCTTCCAGTGCTACGGCTGCACGTGTTCGCATTATTGGTTCTCCCATAACTCTTGGTTGGACGATCAGACAACCGCCGCCAGAATTCAAGCACGGACTTGCATAGAGCAGCAAAGCAGGGACAATGGTCGCATGAAAAGATTTATCGCCTTTGCCGCTTTGGCGGGTTGCACAACGGCGCCGCCAGCCCTGCCCCCGCAACTGGAAGACACATGCGGGGCGGCGGATTTCGCCGCGCTGATCGGACAGGATGCCACGGCGCTTGAAACAACGCTGCATCTTGGCATGGTCCGCGTCATTCGGCCCGGTGACCTGGTCACACAGGATTTTCGGCCTGCACGCATCAACTTCATGATTGACGAAAACGACGTGATCCAGACGATCAACTGCGGCTGATTTTTTGGGAAAGGACCGAAAGTTCCCCGATGTCACGAACTGGGTGGGGGCTATTGACCGCGACATCGGGGTAGCATTTCGCTATGCCCTGAATATTGCGACCAGTTGTGTTCCCAGTGGGCTAGACCCGTGACGGGTTGGTGTTGATTTTGTGTCGGAAATGGGGCGGCGCAATCAGGACTCTTGATTTTGCAGGGGTTTGGCGCAAGTCTTGGATATGACCATTCAACCCCCGTCACAATTTCATGCCACCGAACAGGTCGCGTTTCACCGCTCAGAGCTCAATGTGATTCTCAGCCTCTATGGCCGGATGGTCGCGGCGGGCGAATGGCGCGACTATGGGCTATCACATCTGCGCGACGTGGCCGTGTTTTCGGTCTTTCGACGCACGGCTGAGCATCCCATGTACCGGATCGAAAAACGCCCCAAGCTGCGGCTACGCCAAGGACAATATGCGGTGATCGGGATGGACGGTCAGGTGTTGAAGCGCGGCCACGACCTGCGGCAAGTCCTGCGAGTGCTGGAGCGCAAGCTGATCAGGGCAGTGGAATAAATCGTATTCCTGACTAAAAAAGTCGGATTGACTCTTTCGATCCAACGCGGCATGTTTCGCCCCATGTCCAGCCACCTTTGCACACCCAAAGGAAGCCCGATCATGCAGATGAAAGGACTATGGCGATGCCGCCCAAAGAAAAACCGCAACCCACGGCCCGGACGCCGCGACCACAACCTGCGCTGGACGAAGTCTTTGCGTTGCTTGGCCAATCCAACCAATTGGGGCTAGAGCAGTTGCTTGACCACATGCGCCCCGAAAAAGGGGACCGCTGATGTCATTGCAGTCGGTCCCGCATCCCACAGGCGCAATGCCGCAACAATTGCCGACCCACGACGCCCGCGATCTGACAGAAACCGGCAGTCAAGCTCTCATCGTATTGGATGATCAGACGTACACCCTGCGCATCACCCGCGCGGGCAAGCTGATCCTCACAAAATGAACGCCCATGTCCGCTGCCCCGGTAGTGTCTCTGTTGGACAGCTGAGTGAACAACCAACGTTTGAGACCTGCATCGTCACCTATCTGCGGCTCTGGGCCGACGGGGAAGATGCCCAACGCCGGTTGCAGCACAAGCTGATAGAGCTTTGCGGCCCCGCCCGTGGTGCCCGCATGACCAAAACATGGGCAGAAATGATTGCCTTGCTTGCCGGGTTCCGCCGTCGCAGCATCATGCGTCACGCTTTGGACTGTCCTTGCCTTGGTGCGGATGAAGCATGGTTTGCCAACTTCATGGCGACCGCCGCCACCGGAGAACGCGACGACGCGTTAATGCTGGCGACGCTATTGATCAGGCCCGATATCGCCCCGTTGCTGACGGATCTGGCACGGCAATTCGGACTGAGTTTGGCGCAAGGGCTGGCGCAGCAGGATTTTGCCGTGGGGCAAGGCACCCCTGAAACGCTGCACTAAAGCCGCTTGCGCACCAGCACATCACCATCGCCCTGCGCCGCGATACGGGTGATGGCTGCGTCGATGGGTTCATAGCGTGTCGCCATGTGATGCGCATTGGCGTGGATCATGGTTTCGTCATCGACCATCATCCCCACATGCCCATCCCAGAAAATCAGATCACCACGCTTGTGTGGGCCCTCCACGGCCCGCCCCAGCCGATCTTGCTGCATGTCACTATCCGCTGGGCAACTTTGCCCGCAGGCTGTCAGCGCAGCGGCGATCAGTCCTGAACAATCAATCCCAAGACTGGAGTTTCCACCCCATAGATAAGGCACACCAAAGTGAAGCTGCGCGACTGCGGCAGGATCAGTGAAAGGGCGATCCAGCGGGCGGAGATGCTTTTTGGGAACAAAGCCCACATTGGTTTCAAAGAACTTGCGGCGCTCATCCAGTACACGGACCCTTGCGCCAAACGGCAAGTGCAAAAGATCCGCTGATTTGAAATCTTCTTCCGCGTAGGCATGTGTTGCCAATGAGCCAACAGCATGGGTCGCAGCGGCATTCTGGGCCAACGCCGACTCGACCACATAGCCGACATACCCATCGGGTGCCTGCACAAAGGCCCAGCCGTCTCGCGCCTCATAAACCATAACCTCTATCCCAAGCAAAAGCTGGCGATCCCGCGGCCCGCCGGGGCTGGCAAGAAGGTCAACAACGGGTCTGGTAATCTGCATCCCCCAACCTTCGGTAAAGCTGTCAGCCTCTACCTGCCCGGCCAAATGCATCGCCGCCACGCGCCCATTGGCCGGTGTCAGCCGGCGATCACTCACAGGCTCAGCATCCTTGGCAATGCCTCAAGCACCGCGCGGGCCCCCATGCCGACACCCCCCTTGGGGCGCGACGGGGCCGCGCTCGGTTGCCAGCCGTAAATGTCGAAATGTACGTAAGGGCTTTCCACAAACCGGCGCAGGAACAGTGCTGCCGTGATGCTACCTGCAAAACCGCCTTTGGGCGCGTTATCAAGATCGGCAATGCCGGGTTCGATCATCTCTTCATAGGGTTCGTGGAACGGCATCCGCCACAACGGATCGGCCACTGCACCACCAGCGCCCATCAACGCCGCCGCATGGGCGTCATTGTCAGTGTAGAAGGGGGACAGGTCAGGACCAACTGCCACACGTGCAGCCCCAGTCAGTGTCGCCATCGAGATCACCAGATCAGGATCATCCTCATCCGACAGGGTCAGCGCATCTGCCAGCACCAACCGCCCTTCGGCATCGGTGTTGTTGATTTCAACCGTCAAACCTTTGCGCGAGGTCAGGATATCCTGCGGGCGAAACGCATTGCCAGCGATTGAATTCTCGACCGCCGGAATCAGCACGCGCAGGCGCAAGGGCAGCTTCAGCGCCATGATCATATGCGCAAGCCCAAGCACCGTGGCCGCACCGCCCATATCCTTTTTCATCAAACCCATTGATCCACCGGGTTTGATGTTCAGACCACCGGTATCAAAACACACACCCTTGCCCACCAGCGTCAACTGCGGGCCCGCATCACCCCAGCGCAAATCAATCAATCGTGGCGCACGATCCGAAGCGCGGCCAACAGTGTGGATCATCGGAAAGTTGGACGAGACCAGATCATCACCGGTTATCACGTTAATCTCTGCCTCGTGACTGGAAGCCATTGCCCGCGTCGCCTCTTCCAGCTCTGCCGGGCCCATGTCCGAGGCAGGGGTGTTGATCAATTCGCGGGTCAGCGCCTCACCATTGGCGATGATGGAAAGGCGTTTGGCATCAACGCCCTCTGGTGCGACAAGCTGCGCAATGGGCTCTGGCGGTTTGCGATAGCGATTATAGCGATAGGCGGCCAGGAGCCATGCGAGGGCGGCCTCGTCCAGATCCGCATCACGCAACCCGCTGACAATCGTATAGATGCCCTGCGGCAGCTTGCGTGCCACCGCACCCATGTGAAACCGACCTCTGGCGCGGCGGGCGGGCGTACCATAGCCGACCAGCACACCGGCAATCTGGCCATCGCCCTCTGGCAGGATCAGCACCTCGCCCAGTGCCGCGGTGAATCCCTGCGCCTCTGACCAGGCCCGTGACTGCGCAGACAACCCTTTGAGGGCTGCATCCAGATCGTCAGGGGTGACCACATGAACGGGAATCGCGTCATCGGTCGGATCAGCAAATGAAAGCGGCATAAGTCATCCCTTTGGGTGGTGAATTCACGACACCCTAACCCGCTGCTCATAACCTGCAAGTGCCTCACATCCCGCGAAAGTTCCAAACTTCACCGACAGCAACGTCAAAGCCGCGCTCCAACCGCGCCATCGTGGCATCAAGTGCAGGTCCACCCATTTGGGCAGCGCATTGGCCGACATGATCGGCGGCAGCCGCCACCTCGATCAGGCCAAGACGGGTAGCGACCATTTCAATGTGTCGGGATGGTCTGCACATCGCGGCAAAGTCGCGGCGTGACAGGTGTTGCTGCAACAGGTCAAGCTGTGCTGCAACCTCCTCAAGCATCTGGCATATCACATCCTCGGCCTTAAACCAGTCCACATCAGCAGCGGCGTCGGCGACCAGACGTATTAGCGGATCAGGGTCGATATTGGCGCAACGCGATCCCGGCAAGGCAATAACATCCGCAGTTTCGATCTGATCAGACTTCAAAGGATAATCTACGTGTTTCATGGGTACGGGTTACCGCGATATGGTTCTCAGAAGGTTGAGGCAGACGCAAAAAATCCCTCGAACTTCACGAAAATGCGACGTATTCATGGGAAAACATGCGAAAGACAAAACCATGCAATATGCCCGCCCACTGCCCGCCTATCTGATCAACCGCTACCACGGCTGGAAGGCCACGACTTATACTGAAAACCGCGGATGGTATCGACGGCTGGCCGAGGATGGACAGCATCCGCGCTCAATGGTGATTTCCTGCTGTGACAGCCGTGTGAACGTCACGTCAATCTTTGGGGCGGATCATGGTGAATTCTTCATGCATCGCAATATCGCCAACCTGGTCCCACCCTATAACGCCGACGGCCATCACCACGGCACCTCTGCCGCGGTGGAATATGCCGTAACCGGGCTGAAGGTGGCCCACCTGATCATTGTGGGCCATTCGGGCTGTGGTGGGGTTGAGGGTTGCTACAACATGTGCGCCGGAAATGCGCCCGAACTGGAAGACGCCAGCAGCTTTGTCGGGCGCTGGATGGATATTCTGCGCCCCGGCTATGACCGGCTGCCCAAAGGCGACGACGAAACACGCAAGCGCGCGCTGGAAAAAGCATCTATTGTGATCTCGCTGGAAAACCTGATGAGCTTTCCTTTTGTCAAATCCGCGATCGAGGATGAGCGCCTGTCGGTCCACGGGCTCTGGAACGACATCGGCGAAGGCAGCGTCGAGGTTTACGACCCCCAAACGGCATCATTCAAACCAATCTAGGAGCAAGATGCAGGAAATCTTTTCTCTGGCGGGTGAGAATCTGATCTCGCCCATCATCCTGAGCTTTGCGCTGGGATTGGCTTCCGCCCTCGCCCGATCTGATCTGACAATCCCCGAGGCCGTGGCCAAGGGCATGTCGATCTACCTGCTTTTTGCGATCGGTTTCAAAGGCGGCGTCGCGGTGAGTGCCCACGGCGTCGATCAGACATTGATCCTGTCGTTGGTTGCAGGGCTAGTGCTGTCCTTTGGCCTGCCGCTGATCGCATTTGCCCTGCTCAGGGTGATGACGGGCCTGTCCAATGTCGATGCCGCCGCCGTCGCAGCACACTACGGGTCCATCAGTATCGTGACCTTTGTGGCGGCCACGTCCGTGCTTGAAGGGCAAATGATCGTTGCCGAAGGCTATATGGTCGCCGTCGCCGCCGTGATGGAGGCTCCGGCCATTCTATCGGCCCTCTGGCTGGTGGCGCGCAGCGGTTCCGGCGGCAAGATGGAACCGGGGCTGATACGCGAACTGCTGTTGAACGGCTCTATCGTACTTTTGGTCGGGTCGTTCTTCATAGGCGCGATTACGGGCGAAGATGGATTGGCCGAGATCAGTTCCTTCATCGTCTCACCCTTCAAAGGTGTGCTGTGCCTTTTCCTGCTGGATATGGGGCTGATCGCCGGGCGCGGGCTGCGCCAGTCGCGCGGCGTTCTGGGGATGGGGGCAATAGGCTTTGCCATTCTGATGCCGATTGTGGGCTCTGCCATCGGCCTTGCCGCGGGCATGGTTGTGGGTCTGTCGCTGGGCGGTATTGTCCTGATGATGGTGCTTAGCGCATCAGCAAGCTACATCGCCGTACCGGCGGCCATGCGGGTGGCCCTGCCCGAGGCAAATCCATCGGTCTATCTGACGCTGTCGCTGGGCGTCACATTCCCATTCAACCTGACGCTGGGTATCCCGCTTTATTTGGCGGTTGCACAGATGATCGCCGGAGGCTGACAATGCAAACGCATACCGCAAAACGGGTCGAGATCGTGATCGAAGCACCGCTGGAGCGGCGATTGACGGACGCCATCACAGAGGCAGGGGTCACAGGCTATACCGTCCTGCCCGTCCGGGGCGGATCAGGGCGTTCAGGCAAGTGGACACGCGAAGGTCAGATCGGCCGCGCAGGTATGGTCGCGGTGGTTTGCCTGATCAAGCCCGAAAGGCTTGATGCCCTGCTTGAGGCCGCGTTTGCCGTTGTCGAAAAACACATAGGCGTTGTCAGCATAACCGACGCGCAAGTATTGCGGGCGGAACGGTTCTAGCCTGCCCAATCCACCGATTGCATCTCGCGCAGGCGGCTGGCCGTCCGTTCAAACTCGAACGTGCCTGTGCCTTCGACATAAAGCATCTCTGGTGTGGCAGCCGCCGTCGCGATCAGCTGCACCCGTGCCTCGTACAGCGCGTCAACCAATGTGACAAAGCGCTTTGCTTCATTGAAATTATGGCGCGACAGGGCCGGAATATCCTCCAGGATCAGAACCCGAACAGCATCTGCCAATGCAAGATAATCAGCCGCCCCTAGCGGCTTGCCGCAAAGATCAAAGAACTTTGCGCGGGCCACACCATTGTGAAAATCGGGCAATTCGACCTCGCGGCCTTTGACGTGCAGCATCAGTGGTTCTGACATGCCGTTGCTCAAACGCTGCCAGATCTCCTCGACCGCTTGGCGCGCATCAGCATCCACCGGTGTGAAATAGCTGGGCGCTCCCGCAAGACGGTCCTGACGATAATCGGTCGGGCTGACCAGTTCATGTACGACCATCCGCTCTTCCAGCAAGGCGATGAAGGGCGTGAACAGCTGACGGTTGAGACCATCCTTATAGAGATCACCAGGCGGGCGGTTGGAGGTTGTCACGACAGTGACACCGCCTGCGATCAACGCCTCAAACAGGCGGCCCACAATCATCGCATCGGTGATGTCGATGATCTGCATCTCATCAAAGGCCAGAAAGCGCACGGTCTCGGTCAGTTTGCCGGCAACCGGGGCCAGCGCGTCGTCTACACCGGATTTGCGGGCCTCGGTCATCTCGGCATGAACCCATTGCATGAAGGCGTGGAAATGGCTGCGCTGCTTGGGGGCGTCTACCTGCTCATAGAGCAGGTCCATCAACATCGATTTACCACGACCGACACCACCCCACATGTAAAGGCCGGGTTCGGGCGGCGGGGCCTTGCGAAAAAAGCCCCGTTTCGCAACAGGCGTGGCCATTGCAACACGGATCCGTTCCAGCTCCGGCAAGACGGCCAGCTGGGCATCGTCGGCGCGCAGCGTTCCGGCATCTACGGCCGATTGATATGCGTCTTGCACTGTCATGAAATCTGGATAACGCGGCATTGGTCCGGGCGAAAGGTCAGTCGCGCAAACTGTCGCGCAGGGCCTCGGTCAGCTCTGCGCCATTGGTATAGGGCAGGTCGTGATCCGCATCCTCAACCATCTCCTGACGGGCATTGCGGTTCCACTCGGCCAGCAGGCCGATGGCGCGCAACGGGATCACGCTGTCATTCTGTGCCCAGATCGCAATGACGGGGATGGCCTTGCGGCCCAACCGACGATGCTCTTGTTCCTGCACTTCGTTAAGGATGCCGCGCCGCGCCGACAAAAGCGCAGGCAGAAAGCCGCGTCGGTTTAGCTGTCTGCGTTGGGCGCGATGCACAGGTTCCATGTCACGAGTATCGCCATCTTCGGGGATGTGCCGGGCCATCCGGCGACCGCCAAACATCAGATGCAGCCAGTCACCCAACACAGGCACACGGCGGCAGAACCCCGAAAACCGGCTTTCCTTCGTGCACACGCCCGCACTTGCAAGCAGGATCACCCGTTTGATGATGTAAGGGTTGGCAATGGCAAATGCCGTGGCAATGGCCCCGCCCATAGAATAGCCGACAATCGTGATATCCTCACGCAGGTCATGCACTTCGCAAAGATCGGTCAGTTGGCGCAGAAAAAAGGCCCGATCCTGCAACCCCTTTGGAGCGTCTGACAGGCCGCGCCCATAGAGGTCATAGACCAAGACCCGATAGCCCAGATTTCCCAGACCTTCGGCAACCGCGTGCATTCCGTCAGATGGGGCGTTCAGCCCATGCACCACCACGGCCACCGGGCCACGCGCGGGGCCAAACCAGCGATAATAGGTGATCCCCTGAGACAGATGCGCGAACCCACCTTCGGCACGAAACCGGTTTTCGACACTGATATCGGGTTTGCGTCGCTCAACGTGAAACGGCCAGATCGCCAAGGCCAGAAAGGCCAGAACCGCCATTGTCACTACTGACCACCACAACATCAAGCCCTGCACCTCTTACCCATTCAGACAATCTTGCACTTAGCCTGAACGCCCCCAGGCATCCAGAATGTATCGGCTGGTCATCAAATCAAGATGCGCGCCCCCGCCATTCTTAAACAGCGTAATTTCGTCAGTTCTATGGCGGGCGAACGCAGCAAGATCATAGTAATCCGCCACAATGCTGCCCGCGTCAAAGGTGCCTGCGGCGATGGGTATTTTCAACTCACCGATATGGCCCACGGTCGTTTCCTTGCTGTCGACAAACACGCGCGCACGCTGCAACGCTACATCATCGACCTCGCGCATATCAGGGCGATAAGCGCCAATCAGGTCGATATGCTGGCCCGGCTGAAACCACGCGCCCTTAATCAACGGTTCTGTTGTCATCGTGGCCGAGGTGACAATGTCAGCCTCCTTGACCGCCGCTTCCAGATCCTGCGCTACGGCTATATCCGGAAACGCCGCCTGCAACGCCTCTGCCCCCGCAGCAGAGCGGTTCCAAACGGTGAACTGTGCCTGCGGGAATGCGGCGCCATAAGCCTCGCGCAGGGAATGACCGACTGTGCCTGACCCTACGATCAGGATCTTGCAACTGTCCGGGCGGGCCAACCGGCGCGCGGCAAGCAGGCTATCCCCCGCTGTTTTCCATTTCGTGACCAGCGCGAAATCCAGGATCGCCTCAAGCGCACCATCCTTGCCTGAAAACAGGTTCACTGCTCCGGCAATTGCCGGTTTTCCCTCTGCCTTGTTGCCGGGAAAAATCGTGGCGCATTTAATCGCCAGGCCCAGCCCGGCAATCCAGGCAGAGCGGTTCAGCAATGTGTTGTCACCCTCGTAAAGGAACACGTCTGCCACATCGGCCCTTGGGCCTCCATGCCCCGCCGCCAATGCATCGGTAAGCGCCAACCAATCAAGGTTCTTCTGGCCTTCCGCAAAAGGGATAACTTCGGTCATTGCGCGGCCTCCTTTGTCAGCAACCCTTCAGCGATCAACCGATCCGCCCAGCCCTGCGGCCCATCAAAGTGATGCACCTGCCAGCCCCGCGCAGCAGCGACATTGATGTTATCGATACGATCATCGGCAAACAGCAATCCCGCAGGCGGCACACCGCAATCAGCCTCCACCATTTCGTAAATCCGCGCCTCTGGTTTGATCACGCCCATATGACCCGAGATATAGCGGCGATCAAATTCACCCAGAAAAGGATAAACCGGCTCTGCTACTTCAAAGGTCTGGATGCCAAAATTCGTCAGCGCAAAGACAGGGATCTGTGCGGCGCGCAAGGCACGCAGCAAACGCACCGAATGATCTATCGCGGGGGCTGCCATCTCGATCCAGCGGTCATGCCACATGCGAACCTCGTCGCGCCAATCAGGGTGGATTTCGGCGGCGGCATAGATCGTGTCACGGAAGTTGCCGCCCCGGTCGACCACATCATTGATGCCATGCAGATCAATCGCCGCAAACATCGCGCGGCGGCGCTCTGCGCCAATCACGCTGTCGTAAAACCGTTCCGGCTGCCATTCGATCAGCACGTTGCCGATATCGAACACCACAGCTTGCACTTTGGTCATTACTGCTCCCGTTTTGTCTGGTCGCAGATTAACGCCGCACCGGGCGCTGTAAAGCGACCGGCTTGGTCTTGGCCTCACGCCAGATCGTGAAAAGGCCAGCGCCAAGGATCAGCGCCATGCCCAAGTAGTCCAGACCACCGGGAAACTCGTCAAAGACGATCATGCCCCAGACCACGGACATAGGCAGGGCCAGATACTCGAACGGGGCCACATATGAAGCCTCGGCCACCCGGTAGGCCTGCGAAATCAGATACCCCCCAATGCCGATACCGATCCCGATGATGGCAAAGACGGGATAATCGGCGGGCACGGGCCAGCTCCACGCGCGGAACAGGAACGCAAGCGAGGGATCGGCGTGATCGCCAAAGCGTCCGTCGCCAACGAACAGACCAAAGAGGAGACCAACAATGATGAACATGATCTGTATATAGAACGCCATCGTCGTCGCACTTTCGGTGCCGCCAATCCGGCGTGTGATGATATGAATACCCGCATAGCAAAACGCTGCGGCCAGCGGCAGCAAAGATGCCACCTGAAAGGCTTGCGTCCCCGGACGCATCATGACCAGAACCCCCACAAAACCAACAGCGATGGCAACCCAGCGCCTAGGCCCCACGACCTCTCCCAGAAACAGGACCGAGAACATGGTAATCACCAGCGGGCTGACGAAAAAGATCGCAACCGCATCCGCCAAAGGCATCGCTGCCAGCCCCAAGAAAAAGGTCATATTCGCAAGAACGACGCAAAACCCGCGCAGCAAATGCATGGGCAAGCGTTTGGTGCGCGCAATGGCCCGGCCCGTCGTCATGGGTGCGATGATCAACACAATCACCAAAAGACCGATAACCGAACGGATCAGCACAACCTGATGCAAGGCATAACCGCCGCTTAGAAACTTGATGGCCACATCATTGATAGAAAAGAACACCACTGAAATCGCCGCGCAGATTGCACCGAGTTTCGCGGGGGACATCTGTGTCATAATCGTGCCGCCGCACGCACGGCGCGTTCCAGCGCATCCAGAAACCGCGCGCGGTCGGCCTTGCCAAACGGCTTGCCACCACCCTGCTGGAACGGATCAGCGGCGCGCATATCTGCCATCAGATCGCGGGTTGCCAGCACGTTGCCGATATTGGCCTGCGTCAGCGCCTCGCCGTTATGCTTGAGCACAAGCGCGCCGTTCTCAATGCAACGCGCGGCCAACGGGATATCCCCGGTGATCACCACATCGCCCCTGATTGCGCGATCCGCAATCCACATGTCAGCCACATCAGGGCCATCGGGCACGACAACCGTCTCGACAAAAGGATTGGGCGAGGGCCTGATACCGCCATTGGATACCACGAACATCTTCAGCTTATGACGTGTACCGACACGTTCCACCTCGGCCTTCACCGGGCAGGCATCGGCATCAACGTAAATCATCGATAGAGCGCCTCTGCATGGAACGCGACGTGGTCTTCCATGAAGGTCGAGATGAAGAAATAGGAATGGTCATAACCCTTTTGCAGCCTGATCTGCCCTTCCTGACGCTTTTCGGCCATGGCCTGCGCCAGATGCTCTGTCCCCAGCAAATCACCAAACTGATCGTCGGTGCCGGTATCAATCAGGACCGGGCCGTCAAATCCCATATCCTTCATCAAGATGGTCGCGTCATGCGGCCCCCAATTCGCCTCATCGCCCCAATAGGCGGCGAACTGTTTGCGGCCCCAATCACTTGCCGTGGGGTGGCAGATCGGCGCAAAGGCCGACACAGACCGAAAGCGCCCTGGCAAGGCCATCGCCATTGTCAGCGCACCATGGCCACCCATGGAATGCCCTGCGATGGACTGGCGCGACATATCCAGCGGGAATGTCTCAGCCAAAAGCGCGGGTAACTCCTCGGCCACATAAGTCCACATCTTGAAATGTGTGTCCCAGGGCGCTTGTGTCGCATCAATGTAGAAACCAGCGCCCTGGCCCAGATCATAGGCCTCATCATTGGGCACATCATCGCCACGCGGCGACGTGTCGGGAAAGACCAGTGCAATTCCCTGTTCTGCGGCCCAGGCCTGCGCGCCGGCCTTGGTCATGGCGTTCTCATGGGTACAGGTCAGCCCGGACAAAAACCACAAAACGGGGACAGGGCCATGCTGGGCCTCTTCGGGCAGAAATACCGCAAAGGTCATGTCGCAGGAACACGCCTCGGACGCATGAGAATAAACCCCCTGCGTGCCGCCATAGCACCGGTTTTCAGACAAAGTTTTCATGACGCACCCTTTCGTTTCCTCAAGGGCTAGCGCAGGTTTAGAAACTTGTCACCCACGCAATGACCAAAGAGACGGTGACAACACTGATCGCGGTCGAAATCAGGATCGAGGCTGACACGCGGGATGGCGCCACACCATAGTGTTGAGCAAGGATATAAACGTTGCCTGCAACAGGCAGCGACGCAGCAGCAATCATGACACCGGCAGCGTAAGCGTCGATCTGAAACACAAACAGTGCCGCCACCGCCACGGCGGCGGGATGCAGCACCAGCTTGCAAAGACTCAGCCAGCCCGCGACGGCGATCCGCTCTGCCGATTTTGACGCCAGCGAAGCGCCAATTGCAAACAAGGCTCCGGGTGTTGCGGCAGCCCCCAGAAGCAGCAGAAAATCATTGACCGGATCAGGGATCGGCAGACCATAGGCCGAGACGAGCAATCCCAGCGAGACCGACACGATCATCGGGTTCTTGATCAGGCCTAGCGCCACGGTCACCAATACCTTCGGTGACATGCGCCCATCGCGCGAGCCGGTGATCAGGATCACGATCAAACTGCCAAAGACGATCAGATCAACGGCCAGGACCATCATCACAGGGCCGATCGCCGCCTCGCCCAGTAGCAATACCAGCATTGGAATGCCCAGAAAGCCGACGTTGCCAATGACCGCGCATTGGCCCTCCACCGCGGCCTCTGCCATCGGCAGACCACGGCGCAGGGCAATCCAGTTGGCCAAAAGATAGACCACCGTTGTGCCCGCCAGATAGGCAAAGACAAATTGCCAGTCCAGGATGTTGGCCAGTGACAGGTTCGCCGAAAAGCGAAACAACATCGCCGACAGCGCAAAATAGAACACGAATTTGGTGAGGTAGGCCGTCGCCTCTTCGGAAAAGAACTTGGTCACGCCAGAACCGTAACCAAGAGCGATCAGCATAAAGAACGGCAGTGTCTGAAGGAAGATATCCCACATCGGGGTTAGTCAAACGTCCCGGTGGCGCGGCCCAGCAGCATAAAGGCGCGGGCGGTGCGGGTCTCGGCCATCTGGAGCAGGTCGGTATCGGTGGCGTGTTCTTCGAAGGTGACCAGCATCTGATCGAAACAGCGCAGAAAATGATGCACCGCATCGCGGAAAATCGTGTCCTCGCGGGCACGGCCTGCGATGGCGATTTGCGCATCATGGTGGCGGATGGCACCAAGACGGTCAACGGATTGACCACGTTCGCCCTTGGCAAAGCGGCGCCACAGCGCCGGGTCAACCGGATCAGGGCGCAGATCGTCCATATAGATACCGTCCTGAGACAACAACGTCAGCACATCCTGACTAGCCTGCACTAGTTTGCGCGCGGACCTGTCGCGCAACGCACGGCGTAGCGCGGCAAAACCTTCTACGTCATGCTCATCATTGGGAAAGTTGAGCGCCTGAATCAGATCAGGCCGCTCCAGCGGTGGGTTGGTGTCTTCTGCTGGGGGCTCAAACGCCAATGTCGGCTGATCGGCAGGGGCCTGTGGGGCCGCACGCGGCACAATCAGACGCGATACTTCGCGCCGCGATGTAAAACGCGAGGCGGGCGCTGGCGGTTCTGCGGTCTGCGGCTGGGCGGGCTGAACCGGGGCATTTTGCAGGGTGGACTGCGCAATCTGCGTGTTCCGCAAATCATGATAAGCCACACCTAGCGCACCTATATCCTGACGCAGCTTGCGATGCGCCCGCGCCATCACGGCAGCCACTGCAATGAGGGCTACAGGCAGGAAGACAGCCACCGGCATCAGAATCAGCATCGGCCCCGGAAGCCCGCCCAGACCCTCTGCCGCCTCTGGCAATGTCCAGAAAAACAGACCAACAACGATCATCCAGCCAATACAGAATGCTAGCGCAATCGCTTCGCCCTGGGTAAGGCCCTCTGCCTGCTTTGCCTTTTCGATCATCTGCTGCTGCCCATGCCTTGGGTGGTTACTATTTGTAGTGGATCGACAGTATCTCGTAAGAGCGCGTCCCACCCGGCGTGCGAACTTCGACACTGTCGCCCACGTCCTTGCCAATCAGGGCACGGGATAGCGGCGATTTCATGTTCAACTTACCGCTCTCAATATCGGCCTCGTACTCTCCAACGATCTGATAGGTCTTTTCTTCGTCGGTATCCTCATCGACCAATCCGACGGTCGCACCAAACTTGATGGTGCCAGACAGCTTGGTCGGATCAATGACATCGGCAAGTGAGATCACCCCCTCCAGCTCTTTCACACGTCCCTCGATAAAGGACTGCTTTTCCTTTGCGGAGTGATACTCGGCATTCTCGGACAGATCGCCATGCTCGCGCGCTTCGGCAATCGCACGGATAATGGCCGGGCGTTCCACCGTCTTGAGGTGCTTCAGCTCGGCATCCAGCTTGTCAAAGCCAGCGCGGGTCAGTGGTATCTTGTCCATGTCGTGTCCCCTCCCGGGGGCAAATAAGTGTCAGTCGAACGGTCATAGTCTATCGGGCATGGTCAAAGTCAAGGCTTTGGCGCGATTTGGTGTCGCGTCAGGCGGTTTTGACGTCGTGTCCTGATTGCCCCGTGGCTTTCGTTGAGGTAACCGTTGCCGACGCTAAATAAAAGGGCACTAGCCCGGAGAGTTTGAAGGATTTGCCGATGGCCGAGATTGAACGCGAAGCGATGGAATATGACGTAGTGATCGTGGGTGCTGGGCCTGCCGGTCTGTCCGCCGCGATCCGCCTCAAGCAGTTGGATGCTGACCTCAATGTGGTGGTGCTTGAAAAAGGCTCCGAAGTGGGCGCGCATATCCTTTCTGGCGCCGTGCTTGATCCGGTTGGCCTGAACAAGCTGATCCCCGATTGGAAAGAAAAAGGCGCGCCATTGAACGTGCCCGTGAAAGAAGACAACTTCTACATGCTGGGCGAAGCCGGTCAGTTGCGCATCCCCAACATTCTGATGCCTCCGCTGATGAACAACCATGGCAACTATATCGTTTCGATGGGCAACGTCTGCCGCTGGATGGCTGAACAGGCCGAAGAAATGGGTGTTGAGATTTTCCCAGGTATGGCCTGCTCAGAACTGGTTTACGGTGACAATGGCGAAGTCAAAGGCGTGGTCGCGGGCGAATTCGGGAAAAACGCAGACGGCAGCCAAGGCCCCAGCTATGAACCCGGCATGGAGCTGCACGGCAAATACGTCTTCCTTGGCGAGGGCGTGCGCGGGTCACTTTCCAAGCAGGTCATTGCGAAATACGATCTTGCCGCCAATTCCGACGTGCAGAAATATGGTCTTGGCATGAAAGAAATCTGGGAGATCGACCCGGAGAAACACAAAGAAGGCACCGTCACCCACACCATGGGCTGGCCGCTAAACAGCAACGCGGGCGGCGGATCTTTCATCTATCATCTTGAGAACAATCAGGTCTATGTCGGCTTTGTCGTTCACCTGAACTACAAGAACCCGCATGTTTTCCCTTACATGGAATTCCAGCGCTTCAAGCATCACCCAAAAGTTGCCGAACTGCTTAAAGGCGGCAAGCGGGTTGCCTATGGCGCGCGTGCTATCTCTGAGGGCGGCTATCAATCCATGCCGCAACTCGAATTCCCCGGCGGTGCGCTCCTGGGTTGTGCCGCCGGCATGGTCAACGTGCCCCGGATCAAGGGCAACCACAACGCCATGCTATCGGGCATCGCTGCTGCCGAAGCTGCGGTGGATGCGATCAAGGCGGGACGCGGCGGCGATATGCTGGACGGCTATGACGCGGCAGTACGCAAAGGCGAGATCGGCAATGACCTGAAGAAAGTGCGCAACGTCAAACCGCTCTGGTCCAAATATGGGCTGTTGGCGTCCTTGGGCATCGGCGGCGCGGACATGTGGATGAACACCTTCGGCATCGGCGTGCTGGGTACGCTCAAGCATGGCAAATCGGACGCAGAAGCAACCGAAGAGGCAAGCAAGCACAAGGCAATCGATTATCCCAAGCCCGACGGCACGCTGTCCTTTGACCGGCTCACGAACGTCTCTTTCAGCTTCACCAATCACGAGGAAAGCCAGCCGGCCCACCTGCACCTGACGGATGCGGACGTGCCGGTGAATGTGAACCTGGCCAAATACGCAGGGCCCTCGGCGCGCTACTGCCCGGCGGGTGTCTACGAATTCGTTGGCGAAGGCGCAGACACTAAGTTCCAGATAAACTTCCAGAACTGTGTGCACTGCAAAACCTGCGATATCAAAGACCCCAGCCAGAACATAACCTGGACGGTGCCGCAGGGCGGTGACGGTCCGAATTATCCGAATATGTGAAGCAATAAAGGGGCCATCTGGCCCCTTTATTTTTGCGGCATGGGGTAGTTGCAGCTCACCTTGCAAGGCCCGAATTCTGATTGCCTATGACAAGACACGTTCTGGGATCAGAGAGAGCTCCAGCGCAACAAGGATTTTTCAACTACCGCAACACAAATCCATCCGGCCAGGTCAACGTATAGTCCAGCGTCACCTTTTGGCTTTCACCTGCGGCCACTGCCAGATCCCACTCCAGCACACCGCGGCGCCCATCAGGATCGCGCCGTGTTACTGCGGGGCTGGCAGTAAAGTCGACCTCCAGATCCTCTTGCTCGGTGTAAGGCACCACATCGCGCAGCAGCACGTCCCAATCTTGCCCGGTCAGGTTCTCGACGGTCATCACAGCCTGCTCTGTCAATTCATTGGTGGTGGTAAAGACACCGCGATCCCCTTCGGTCTTGTTGGGAGTCGCACGGGTCAAGCGCAGCCCATCAAGCGGGCCAAAGCCCATGTCCATGTCAGCACCGGCCGCCAGCAATGGCAGATTGCTGAACCCGATCATGGTGCCATCTGCAAACAAGAGCGCCTGACCGGGCAGAAAGACCTCCTCGGTCGTATTGGTAAATTCGGCCATGCGATAGGCGATGTCATCACGGCTTGGCACCGCCTCTGCCCAGACCTCGGCGTCCAGCGAGATCGTATCCAAGGCCAGTCGCAGGTCTTCAACCCCGTTACGGATATCCACGCGGGTTGGATAGGTATAGGTCACTGTTGCGCCGCTGAAGTCAGCCTTCGCCGTAACAGCCATCGGGGCGGGTGCCGCCTCTTCCATGACCATTCCACGTGATAGGGTCGCGAAAGCATCCGCCTGTATCATGATGCCCTCTTCCCGCTCCAGATCATCCTCCGAGATAATCCGCCGCAACGGCGCAAAGACCTCGCCGGGGGCAATGCGTTCACCGGGGCGGGCAGTTGACAACACAAGCTGTACATCGTTCCAGTCCTGCCCACTTTGCTGGCTGATCACAACGGCGCGGTCGATTTCCATGGCGGCCTCCTCACCGGTGGTCAGGCGCATGTCATAGACCGGGGACCAATTGGCGAAACCTTCCAAGGTACTGATATCAATGGTCACCTCGCCCGCCTCAGCGGTGGCCAGCGAGAACGTCAGGACAGAACCATCCTGCTTGGGCGCAAGCAATGCGGCCAGGGCTCGTTTGGCATCGTTCAGAGCCTCGACATCGTCTTCCTTCGCGCGCTCGGCTGCCTGCGCGTCTTGGTCGGCATCAAACGCCGCTTGGCGGGCGGCCAGGACCTCTGACCCTACCATTTGCGCCAGTGCCCGAATATCGGCAATGCTGGCGGCATTCAGTGTCTCGCCGGCACTTGCCTGCGAGAGGCTTTGCAGAAAGGTGATCTGCTCCTCTGCCGCCTGCACCCGTAACCGGATCTGGGCGATCTCGGCATCGCGATCCCGCAACACCTCTTCCAACCGCTCAACCTCACCGCGGGCGGCAACAACCGCCGGGGCGGTTTGATCCGGAGTAACGGGCAGCCGGTCATAGGCCAGATTGACGGCACCGACCTGCGTGCCCGCAGGGGCCGCAACACGCAGCCCCTCGCTGGCCAAGGATTGAGGCAGATCAGGGACGATGATCTGATGCTGGCCCGCAGGCACATCCAACGTGATCTGGCGGGTCACGGTGGCAAGACCAGGATAGATCGTGACGGTATCAACGCGCGCTGCGGCGGTGAACGTGTCGGCAAAGGATGGGGCAGCCAACGCAATCAGGCTGGTGGTCAATAGGGGGCGAAACATGGGTGGTCTCCTGCATATGTCACATATCGTTATACAGGGTTTGACGGATGGCAGGGGGCGATCCTTGGGAGGGTGGCAAAAAATTTCCGGTACTGCCGGTGCCACATCAGGCCCCCAACGAAAAAGGGCGCCCAGCAGGGCGCCCCTTTCAGAATCGTTCTGACAGCCTCAGCCCTTTTTCAAACACTCACGGCCCAACAGCTCCGCAATCTGCACGGCGTTCAACGCGGCACCCTTGCGCAGGTTATCCGAGACGCACCACAGGTTCAGACCATTGTCGATGGTGCTGTCCTGGCGGATGCGGCTGATGAAGGTCGCAAAGTCACCCACACATTCGACAGGCGTGACATATCCACCATCTTCGCGCTTATCGATGACCATCACGCCGGGTGCCTCGCGCAGAATGTCGCGCGCTTCATCCTCATCAAGGAAGTCTTCAAATTCGATGTTCACCGCTTCAGAGTGGCCCACGAACACAGGCACGCGCACACATGTGGCCGTAACCTTGATCTTGGGATCAACGATCTTTTTGGTCTCGGCGACCATCTTCCATTCTTCCTTGGTCTCGCCGCTGTCCATAAACTTGTCGATATGCGGGATCACGTTGAAGGCGATCTGCTTGGTGAACTGCTTTGGCGGCTTGTCGTCGGTTGGGTTGTAGATGGACTTTGTCTGATCCCAAAGTTCATCAATCCCGCCCTTGCCAGCGCCGGAAACGGACTGATAAGTGCTCACAACAACGCGCTTGATACGCGCTCGGTCGTGCAGCGGCTTGAGTGCCACAACCATCTGTGCGGTCGAACAATTCGGGTTTGCGATGATGTTCTTCTTGGCATAGCCGTGAATCGCCTGCGGGTTCACCTCTGGCACGATCAACGGCACATCGGCGTCATAGCGATAAAGCGAAGAGTTATCGATCACGACACAGCCCGCTTTCGCGGCCTTGGGCGCGTAAATCTTGGTGGCATCGGACCCAACAGCAAAAAGAGCCATATCCCAGCCGGTGAAATCAAAGGTATCAAGATCCTGCGTTTTCAGGGTTTTCTCGCCAAAGCTAACTTCCGTGCCCAGCGACTTACGGCTGGCAAGCACGGCAATCTCGTCGATCGGGAAGGCCCGTTCGTTGAGAATGTTCAGCATTTCGCGGCCCACATTTCCAGTGGCGCCGACAACGACGATTCGATAGCCCATTTGGCTGGCTCCTTGTTACAGATGTGCCCCTTTACCGCGTGGGTGATGGAAGGGAAAGAGGGGGCGGGCTGGGACAGGCAACCTGACAACATTCCATGACTTCATCACTGCATGGGTTACGGAACCAAAAGATGTAATTTCTAGGCAAAGCGCCCTTGCCCACCATGGCCAGCCTGATTTGTTTCGAGCACTGGAAGGGGCTGGTCCGGGAGGCTTGACTGCTACCAAACTCGCCAAGGCCGCCGGGGCTGCCTTTACAACAACATCGGCGCAGTTGACGGTCCCGATGAACGCGGGCTGATCACCCATCGCCGCGAAGGGCGGTCGATCCTATGCGGCCAACTATGGTGGTATCCGCAGCCTCTTTGCCCTTCTGCTGTCCGATTGCTGCCAAGGGCGCCCTGAAATCATGGTAGACCTTGTTATCTGGCCAGTAAGCCCAGACAGGAGACAACAAAATGAACCGCTTTCATATCCACAAAAACGTCGACGGCCTGGACACATCAATCGCATTTTACACCAGCCTCTTTGGCACCATGTCGACGGTAAAAAATGACTACGTCATGGTGTTGGAGATCAGCATCGACCAACCCGGATCACGCCGAAAACGGGAAAACTCGGTCAACGGGTTTGTCAAGACATAGTGTCAGAACACGTTTGGAATCTGGCGCAACCCTACGGATTGGAGCCGGGACAAGCTGAGATGGATCAGTCGGCCTGAAAACCACCGACAACGAGAATACCATCAGCGCTGTCATTGACCACAAGTACGCCACCCAACTCGTCTGCTTCCGGGCCAAAGAATGTGCCGCGCAGGGTTCTGCTTGAGCCAGCGCCGCCCAGATCGTTAAACAGCCCTGTTCCGGTGACTGTTCCACGGTCAAAGTTGTCACCGAATATTCTGGCATCCGTAATCAAGATCGTACCAACATTTGATACAGCACCGTTGACCGATCCATTCCCAGACAAATTCAGGAATCGACCATCAATTTGATTGTCACCCCAAGTCGCGGTAAAAACAGCATCCCCCTCTAGGGTATAGGTATCATCCCCATCTATGGCCGCGGTAAGCCCGACCCATCCGTCGTTGTAGTTGGTCGTTACGGTCCCACTCGGTGGCAGGGTGGCGTCAATGCCAACTGCCCCGAATACATTGCTGCCGGAAATGCGGACAACACGCGAGTGTTCTCCGCTGGCAGGATTTGTGAACGCTGACCCATCCAAGTCAGCGCCAGACAGCAGACCACCCGTCACGACACCATCAGAGTAATTGATGGTAACACCATCGGTGAAGCGGACACTCTGTCCCTCAAGCACAACATAGACGGACTGTGCAGATCCAGGTGCCCCCCGGTTCGACAGGAACGGGATACTTGGATCGGTAACTTCGTCAGCCGATCCAGGTGGCGGCGTCGAATTGCCGCCTCCACCTCCGCCGCCGCCGCTTCCACCGCTAGCACCGCCAGCGCCGCCGCAGGCGGTTAATGATACAGCCGCTGCAAGCGCGGTTGTGCGAACAAGGGTCAAAGAATAATTCATCACATGAAATCCGATGCGTCGACGAACACACCTTCGATGGTGATCGTCAGGTCGAGGCCGCCTCCGTTATGTGTCCAGATTGAGTTTGCGCCAGAGGTTGTCAGCGTGCCCTGTCCAAAATCAAGCCCGCCCACGAGATCAATCACATCAAAGCCCCGTTCAAAATCAGTGATCCGATTGGCGCCATCTGAGGCGTCAAAGACGAAAGTGTCAGCGCCGCCGCCGCCCTCAAGAACATCATTGCCTTGCCCCGCAATCAGGGTGTCATTGCCTGACACAAAGCTCCCGGTCGGATCGCCACGAAGGATGTCATTGCCATCCCCACCATCCAACGTATCGGCCCCGATCCCACCGATAATGGTATCGTCGCCCTCGTTTCCTTCGGCATCAATTGTTCCGCCGCCGCCAACGATCGTATCATTGTCCGCACCGCCAAACAGGTCATTGTCACCTCGCAAATCGACAATGGTATCGTTACCAGTTCCACCATTCAGGGTGTCGTTTCCAGCCAAGCCGTAAAGTCTATCCTGCCCAGCGCCGCCGTTAATGTTGTCACTCAGGAGTGACCCGGTCACCATGTCGTTGCCACCAAGAGCCATCACATTCTGGGCCACACCAACAAATTCATAGTTCGCTTCTTCACCAGCGTTCGACCATTGCTTCGCGCCATAGAGGTTCTGAATACCTGCGATGTCGTCATCACCAAGTGTTCTAGACCCGCTGTTTGCTGTCGCGTTCATGATCGAATCTGAGACGTTGAAGTGATCCAGACCAAGAGCATGGCCGATCTCGTGCAGCATGACCTGGAAGAATGTGAACGCACCGCCTAGCCCGTTGGCGATCCAAGTCTCATCCGCACCCATCGAGATGTTGGATTCAGCAATTTCCACCAGACCGTTCCGATTGGCATCATTGGGGTTGTAGAACGTATTTGCGACACCAATCGCATTGCCACTCAATGAAGCCACATCAATATCGATATCTGAACCGGTTGCACTTCCTGTAAATCGAAATGAAAGTCCCGCAACTGCTGCCCAGGTATCAAACGCGTCGCGGGTTGCCTGACGAAAATCTTCGATCTGAGAACCGGCAACAATGCTCAGCCCTGCGAGGTTCATGGACCAAGTGATTTCACCACTGGCCTGACCCCGCACATCGTTGTTCCACTTGTAATTTGCGGTGCCCTGGTTTGTGGGCACGCTACTAAGATTAAATTCGCTTGTGTCAGACTCAAGATAGTCATCTGCGCCACATCCGGGACAGCCGCAAAGAACACACATCTAAATTATTCCTTCTTCAAACATCTCGCATCCGAGTCTCAACTTTCTCCGCCTGATTAGGTCAGCAACAAGTCTAGATTGTGTCAACAAGACTCTTTTGAAAAACACGGCAAAGAATTGCCGAAATGTCGGCCAGCGGCACTCTTGCTAATAGATTAGGGGAACCAAGAAGATTCTCAAACCGGCATCGCTGTCGTCTGCCTGACCGTACGCAGCGCAAAGGACGACTGCATCTGCGCCACCCCCGGCAATGTCGCAAGATAGCGCCGGTGGATGCGCGCAAAATCTTCGGTATCGCCTGCCACAACCTTGAGCAGATAATCCGCCGTGCCCGCCATCAAATGGCACTCCAGCACGTCCGGCACCCGCGCGACAGCCTTTTCAAAGGCATCCAGCACCTCATCGGCCTGACCGCTTAGCGTGATTTCGACAAAAACTGTTGTCGGACGGCCCACCTTGCGGGGGTTCAGCAGCGCGACATAATCGCGAATAAAACCTTCCTTTTCCAGACGCTGCACGCGCCGGTGACAGGCCGAGGCGGATAGGTTGGCCAGCTCTGACAGATCCGCATTCGAGATACGGCCTTTCTTTTGCAAAATCTCAAGGATTCGACGATCAATACTGTCCAATTGCATCCGACGCACGTTCCTTCGAAAACTTATGCATGCTGCGCATGTTTCTACTACCGTTACCGCAAACAACAAGGACAAAATCGTCTGACATTGCTCAGATCAAGGCAGATCATCCAACCCAGAACAGGGAGAGACAGATCATGCGCATTGGGTGCCCAAAAGAAATCAAACCACAGGAATTCCGCGTCGGCCTGACGCCAAACGCCGCAGGCGAAGCGGTCAACAACGGCCACAGCGTTGTGATGGAGCAAGGAGCCGGGCTTGGTGCCGGGTTCAGCGATGATGACTATATCGCCGCCGGGGCCGAGATTGCGGCCACTGCCGCCGATGTCTTTGCTGCCGCCGACATGATCGTCAAGGTGAAGGAACCGCAGGCGGTTGAGCGTAAGATGCTGCGCGAAGGCCAGATTTTGTTCACCTATCTTCACCTTGCCCCCGATCCCGAGCAGACGCATGATCTGATGGCGTCTGGCGCCACCTGCATTGCCTATGAAACCGTGACCGACGACCGGGGTGGCCTGCCACTGCTTGCGCCGATGTCAGAGGTCGCAGGGCGGCTTGCACCACAGGTTGGCGCATGGACCCTGCAAAAGGCCAATGGTGGGCGCGGTGTGCTGATGGGCGGCGTGCCGGGTGTTGGCCCTGCGCGGGTTCTTGTCATCGGCGGCGGCGTGGTGGGCACACATGCCGCCAAGATCGCGGCAGGCATGGGTGCAGATGTCACGGTCCTCGACCGGTCCTTGCCCCGCCTGCGTTACCTTGATGATGTCTTTGGCGGACAGTTCAAAAACAGCTACGCCAGCGCTGGCAACACGATCGAGTTGGCACGCGAAGCCGACATGATCATCGGTGCGGTACTCATTCCCGGTGCGGCAGCGCCCAAACTGATCTCCAGAGCGCAACTGTCCGAACTCAAGCCCGGTGCAGCACTTGTGGATGTGGCGATTGATCAGGGCGGGTGTTTTGAAACCTCGAAGGCCACGACGCATCAGGACCCGGTCTATGATGTGGACGGGATCATGCATTACTGCGTGGCAAACATGCCCGGTGCCGTCGCACGGACATCAACCATTGCCTTGGGCAACGCGACAATGCCTTTCATGTTGGCATTGGCGAACAAAGGCTGGCGGCAGGCATGTGAGGATGACCCGCATCTGCTGAACGGGCTGAACGTGCATGCCGGGCAGCTGACGTATTATGCGGTTGGCAAGGCGCTGGGTATTGACGTGCTATCGCCGACCCTGGCGCTGAAAGCATAAGAGGCACTCAACCTCTCACCACATTGGTGAAATACTACGGGACGGGGCTGGCGCTGCCACAACGGCGGATTTTGCCCCGTTTCAGATAATCAATCGCCAGCGATTTTGTCCTTCATAGGATTGGACAGGTGCGACGCGCGCTTGAGCAGAAATGTTCTGAGTAGGCGAGGATAATCTTCGCACACAGCCTGCTTTATTGATGGGCGTGCTACTCACTGTTAGCCAAGACTTAAGCGATGGCTGCGGACAGATCATCAGACTTCCCCCCAAAGGAACGCGACACCTGAAAAACAATTTGGCCAATCTATGCGGCGATGTTGGTCAGATCCATTGAAGACAGGCTGAGCAATTCCGAAGCCGCAGAGCTTGGCCGCCTGCTCAACATACTGACTCCACCCGGAAACTGACTGCCGCCGAACGGCACCGGCCGCCTTGGGCCTAACCCCGCAAACTTGCCGCGCAGCCCGGCAGCCCTTAGCGTCGTAGCCAAGCTGACAGGACGCACAACAATGCCCAAGATCGCAATCAACGAACGACAGCTGCACTATCACGAAGCTGGATCGGGGTCCGAGACCATCATTTTCTCGCATGGCTACCTGATGGACCATCGCATGTTCGCGGCACAGATCGCTGCACTGAGCCAATCCTATCGGGTAATCGCCTATGATCACCGCGGGCATGGGCAGAGTGACGCCTGCCCGACACCCTTTGGCATATACGATCTGGTGGATGATGCAGCGGGGTTGATTGATGCGCTCTGTGACGGGCCGGTCCATTTTGCGGGCATGTCGACGGGCGGCTATGTGGGGATGCGGCTGTTGTTGAAACGGCCGGAACTTATCAAATCCCTGATCCTGATTGATACGGGGGCAAGTGCCGAAGACCCCGCCAGCCTGAAGCAATACAATCAGTTGTTGTTCTTTGTGCGTCTTCTGGGCATCCGGCCCATCTTGGGCAAGGTGCTGCCGTTATTGATGGGCCAAACCTTTCGGACGGACCCTGACAGGCGGGAAGAGTTCAATAGCTGGAAAACCTCCATCGGCCAGCTGAACAAAACGTCAGTGCGGCATTTTGGGCGGGCCATCTTTGACCGTGACAACGTGTTGGACGATCTGCGCGCACTCGGATCACCACCCGCAACACTGATCATGGTTGGTGCCGAGGATATCCCGACGCCACCTTCCGACGCCAAGGCGATGCAGGCTGCGATCAGGGGATCGCGCTTTGTGCAGGTGCCAGATGCGGGGCACACATCCCCACTGGAGCAACCCGACGCCGTGACTGATGCGATCACCGCGTTTCTGCGAAGTTCGGACTGATCCAAGTGCTTTGCGCAACCAGCTGCATGCAATCCGGTTGAGGTCGGCCTTATCACCGGAAGCGGCTGCGCGCGTCTGAATCCGAGCCTGCTAGGCATCCAGAAAAACGACATTTGGTTACTCGCCATTCGTGTGGTTTTTCGGGACTTCAATCTGCAAAAATCTGGCTAAATTTTGCGTATTTTGCCTACCAGACGGCAACTGCGCATGAAATAAGGAAGGGTGGCCGGGCAACCCACTTTCTTGTGGCACCCTCGGCCAATATCACTTCGCTGGCCCAGATCAGCAAATATCAAAAATATGGACGCAATCGTGGATCAAATGTCTCTCAAGATGAGCATCAAGAAATTGAAAACCCCTTCCGTGCGCTACAGCATTGCGCTGCTGTCAGCCCTCGTTACATGCCCCGGGCCCGGCGCGGCCCAAACCGCCAATACGGTGACATTCAGGTTGGTCGATGGCGAAGGGATCACCGGCGAAATGGTTGAGTATGATGACAGGGTCGCGAGGCT
Organism: uncultured Paracoccaceae bacterium; assembly: GCA_947498645.1. GTDB lineage: Bacteria > Pseudomonadota > Alphaproteobacteria > Rhodobacterales > Rhodobacteraceae > Yoonia. Next base: position 587,671 of record CANMKS010000001.1, read on the forward strand.
GCAAACCTCCATCGGACTGATTGCCATCCCGCTTGATGAAGCCTCCTGCATCGGGCTGGCCTGCCCGGAAGATATCCGCATTGTGCCAACCTTGCCGCCGGTGGTGCTGACCGCACTTGACGGCTCCATTACGCTCTCTGGCAGCCTGTTGCAGATCACCGACGATCAATATGTGATCGCAACAGATTTTGGTGAATTCCGGGTTGATATTGATCAGATGCACTGCGAAGGCGAAGGCTGCCCAAAGGACGCCAGCCAGCCGCAGCTTGGCGGCGATGTCATTCTGACACACGGGGAAACCACAATCGAAGGACGGTTGATCGGGTCCGAAGACAGCGCCTATATCGTTGACGTAAAATCGATGGGGATCATTCGGATCAGCTCTGATGTGTTTACATGCACCGGTGACAGCTGCCCCAGATTCTAGGCGCATCTGGTTCGCGCGATGTATGCGCCGGTTGGGTTGTGCTTGGACATCATTGAGAATGGAAACTTGACCAAGCACCAGTGCAGGGGCGCCTTTGCGTGGCAGATCCAATATTGACCTGCCACGGATTATCACTCACTGCAGGTCAACCAACCACATCGGCACGAGACATCGACCATGGTTATAGCAGTCAAACAGGCAGACGCCTCCAAACTGGATTTTGCAACCCTATTTGCCTACCAATATATGGTTGCACCGCAGGGGAAAACCATCGCTGGGATGGATCAACTCGCGGTAGCTGATGTTGTCGTGAATGTTGGTAAGAAACTGCACAGGGCTGTCTTGCTTGACAGCCAGGGGCGGTTCTTTGGCCACATCCTGGGGATTGCAGTGGCACCAGATGGGCTGATCAAGGGTGAGGTCAGTGTTGATACACTGAACATCGACGATCCCCGCATTTTTGATAGGCTGGCCGAATACCTCGATGATGTCGCCGGTCGATATGTTTTGATCTGTACCGCCGGCACTGAAAAGCGCCTCTATACCGACCCGGTGGCGATGATCGGCTGCTGCGTCAATGCCAAGGATCGCTGCGCGGGTAGCTCACTAGGGCTGGTGCTTGAGCGTGATGTCGTTCCGCACCCGAAATACGACCATGACGCGATTAGATCGCGCGGCGCCAAATACACGTTCTTTCACACACTTGACGCACATGTGACGCGGTTGAATGGCAGTTTCTATCTCGACCTGACAAATTTCGCAGAGTACCGCTTCTGGCCCCGCACTACGCAATTTGAACGACCACGACAAGAATACGCAGCAATCTACGACGAAATCATTGCGGCGTCACACCACAACATGAAAGAGATCATTGCGAATTTCCAAACATCCTTACCGATATCAGGCGGAAGCGATAGCAGGCTGCTGGTTGCCTTCGCGGGCGACCGCCTGAAGGACATCACGCAGTGCTATACCCATATCACCAACTACTCGACACGTTATGACAATGCCGTCGCGGTTCTGATCGCCCAGCAACAAGGCATTGCGCATGAAACGCATAGCTGGCGGGCACCTGCTCCGCCACCACGCAGTCGGATGGACTATCGCAAGGAGGTCCGTGGCTTTGTGACCGCTGCGGGCGCGCTCGTTACACCTCCCGACGAGATGCAGCGCAATGTCCACCAGTTTCTAGGCAAGGATCATGTTGTCCTGCGCGGCCATCTGACGGATCTATTACGTGCTGTTTATGTTTTCACACCAAATCGCCAGCGATGGAAGGATCTGGAGTGGCAAATGCAGCGGCTCTTCCCGGTGCCAATGGCGGAATTTACCCCTGAGGTCTTTGATCGCTTCCGCCCCGACTTCGTGGCGTGGCAAAGAACGCTGCCAGCAGCAGCGCGTGAGTTGCCGGTAGATTTCATGTTCATCGAAATCTACTACAATGCCACCGTCGGCTTTACCTTCAATGGCCTCTACGAACAATTCTACATGTCACCATTCAACAGCCGACGTTTGATCGAACTCAGTCTCGCGATCAATGTTGACTACCGCCGAACGGTGAACCCTGTTGACGACATCATCTACCGCATTGATCCGGAGCTGTGCGAAATCCCATATTACAAGGAAGCGGGTGCCGATCTGGCCGCGTTGGCGCCAGATGCACCTTGGAAAGAAATTTCAAAGTCACGCATTGATGCTGTGCGTGCCCGCTACGAAAGCGATTACACAGACATCTAGGATCGAGATCACAAGCGCGGCGCTTGTGTATTCGTTATTGGAAACCGCAAAAAAGGCCCGCTACAGGAGCGGGCCTTTTTCAACGTGTTCCCGATTGGGATCAGGCCTTTGCCTTGAGCGCGTCGCGAATTTCCGCCAGAAGTTCCTCGGCGGTTGGACCCTTTGGCTCTTCAGCGGCTTCAACGGGCGGAGCGGCGGCTTCTTTGACCTTATTGACGTAGCGCACCAGCATGAACACCACAAAGGCAATGATCAGGAAGTTGATGATTGCCATGATGAAGGCACCATAAGCAAAGATCGAGGCACCGGCCTCGCGCGCGGCCTCAAGCGATGCGCCCTCTGGCACGTCACCACCCAGCACGGCATAGTTATTGGTGAAATCGACACCGCCGGACACAAGGCCGATGATCGGGTTGATCAGGTCGCCCACCAATGATGTTACAATCGCGGTAAAGGCTGCACCAATGATGATACCCACGGCCATGTCCATGACATTGCCCTTGGCGATGAAGTCTTTGAATTCGTTAAGCATAGTTTCCCCACTGTATTGTTTTGGCGCGTTGGTCTTTGGCCCACTGCGCAACTGCGCACATTGATACTCATATTCATTCACAGAGACACGGGTTTTATTCATCTGATTTCCCCCTACCTTTAAGTGACCGAAATTTTTGAAAGGAGGTCACATCATGGCTGACCTATCCGCCTTCCCGATCACAACGCGCTGGCCCGCCAAGGACCCCTCTGTGATCCAGCTTTATGCCTATCCCACGCCCAACGGAGTGAAAGTTTCCATTGCACTTGAGGAAATGGGCCTTGCCTATGAACCGCATCTGGTGACGCTCAAGGACGAGGACGTCAAAAGCGATGCATTCCTGTCACTGAACCCCAATAACAAAATCCCCGCGATCATTGACCCCAACGGACCAGATGGCCCGATCGGCATTTTTGAAAGCGGTGCTATCTTGCTGTATCTTGCTGAAAAATCAGGAAAATTTATTGGTGCCAACGGTGCGGACAAGGCCAAGATCACCCAATGGCTGATGTTCCAGATGGGCGGGCTTGGCCCGATGTTGGGGCAGATGGGCTATTTCTACAAATTTGCCGGCAAAGACATCGAAGACCCCCGCCCGCGTGAGCGTTTCCGGGATGAGGCGATCCGCCTGCTGGCTGTAGTGGACAAGCAGTTGGAAGGCCAAGACTGGATTGCAGGGGACTATTCCATCGCCGATATGGCAATCGCGCCTTGGATCAACGCGCTGGAATTCTATGGCACCAAGGACGCCGTCGGTTACCACGACCTCAAAAATGTACCCGCTTATGTTGAGCGGTTTTTCGCGCGTCCGGCAGTGGAAAAGGCCAAGCGGATCCCTGATCCATCGTAATGCCTGACATCAAAGTCTGCACAGTGGGCGAAATGCCCGCTGTGCAGACTTTATGTCTTTTGCCGCGGCAGTGCGAATGTCCGGTCTTATCGCCCTGACCCTTTGCTATCTCAATGTGGATTTTCTTGGTTGGCAGGATCGTTCCTCAGAATATCAATAAGCTTACCTTCTGAAGAGTTTGCAAAACCTGCATCGACAAGTTGTTGGAACATCTGTTGGGCTTCGCGCCCCAATCGGCTCGCTTGCCCGAGGCTTGCGGCGAAGCCCACGCCGTATTTCGTATCCTTGAGGCGCCATTTTGCGCTGAATACAACATCCTGATCCTGCTTTCCTGCGGCCATGCGTTTGCTGTTATTGGCAACTTGCGGACTGCCAGCGCCCCCTGTGCCAAGCGCCATGGCAACTTTGTCCAGATCCAGCCCGGCGCGTTCAGCCTGCAAAAGGCTTTCAGCCGTTGCCGCGATCTGAATCGACCCCAAGAGATTGACAATCAGCTTGTAGGCCGTGCCAGCACCGAGAAAGCCAACATTAGCCATCCATGATCACCCCTTTTTCAAGCTCGGTAATTCCTTGACGGATTGCCCGGCGTTGTCAGCAAACGGCTATTGCTGGCAATTCCACGCGTCTTTGGCAACAGATGCGCCATGCACGCCCATCAGGATGTCGCAGCATCAATCGCTTTCTCTATCGTATGAAGCGCCTGTTCCATCTGGGCCTTTGACGTCACCAGCGAAGGATAAAGTGACAGGACCGATCCCATGGAAATCTTGAAGCTCAACCCGCCTTCCAGACACCGATAGAAAACCTCTTCTGCAAGATCAGTCGCTGGCGCTTTGGTGCCTCTGTCCTTCACCAAGTCTATTCCCATCAGATATCCTCGCCCCCGAACATCACCGATACACGCATGCCGGTCCATCATATCGTTCAGGCGTTCCAAAGCCCATGCGCCCACATTGGCGGCATTTTCGACCAGACCTTCCCTTTCGATGATCTCGATGGTTGTGAGCGCGGTCCGGCATGTGACTGGGTTTTTCTCATGCGTGTAGTGACCGACAGCGTAGTCACCACAAACATCAAGGTGAGGGCGGCAGATCGTGGCCGCAATCGGTAAGATACCACCCCCCAGTGCTTTCCCCAGCACCAGAATATCCGGCACCACATCGTCATGATCACAGGCAAACATCTGCCCGGTTTTCCCCAACCCCGTTGGGATTTCATCAAAGATCAGAAGCGCACCTGCGTCATTGCACGCTGCTCTGACTTTTTTCCAGAACCCCTTTGGGGGAATGTAGGGAACAGCCCGGTTGGGTTCGGCGATGACCGCGGCAATGTCGCCTTCTTTTTCCAGTGTAAACCGGATCAGATTTGCAACAATATCGCCGACGTCCTCATCTCGCGGTGTCTCGCGTGTGTGGTTAATGCCAAAAGGATTGCGGTAGGCGTCAAATGACGGAACATGTTCTGTGCCGGCAAGCAATGGCCCAATGTGCCCCATGCGAAACAACTGCTCTCCGCCGATGCTTGAAGCGCCAAATCCCGCCCCGTGAAATGAATCCCAAAATGAAAGAGTTTTGAACCTGCCGGTCGCAATACGGGCAATTTTCAACGCAGTTTCCACCGCGTCAGACCCGCCCGTTGTGAACAATATCTTGCTGAGGTCACCCGGCGCGATATCCGCAATCTTCTCGGCCAGCTCTGTGGCGACATCACAGCAGAAACGCCTAGGTGCAAAAGGCAGTTCGTCCATCTGTTTTGTGATTGCGGCCTTCAGTTCCGGGTGCCCATAACCAATGTGATGCACATTGTTACCATGGAAATCCATGTAGCGCCGTCCGTCCTGATCTTCGAGCCAGATCCCCTCTGCTTTCTTAATCGCGCTCATGCAGGGTGACGAAACGGATTGGTGCACAAAGCAATTCGCGTCTCGCACGACGGCTTTGAGTGTGTTGTCTCCAAGGTGGGAATTCCAACGAGACCTGCGGTGACTGAGGTTGCTTTCGCCTTCGGATGAGTTGGGAGATTGCGCTTGGACGACAGTGTCAATCTTGTTCATTGCGGGGCACCTTTGTTGTTGGCTCGAAAGCAGGACTTGATTGGCCAGATCGTACCCCCGGCCCGTCTTTCCCGCCATTTCGCTTGCAAAGGCACTAGTACGCCAATAGACGTCACAAGAGCTTCATGTCGCGTCATAAATCCATATGCGTGTTTTGGGGTTTCTGTCGCCGATAGAGGATAGGATGAGCAAATCCGCAATCGCTGAAAACTTAAGGCTGCTGACCAGCTATCATAAGTCCGTAGCGGAGGTTTGCCGCCAGATCGGCATCAACCGCCAACAATTCAATAAGTACCTGAACGGGACAAGCACGCCTTCAGCAAACACATTGCAACGCATTTGCGACTTCTTTGGCATCGAAGACTACGAGATTTTACGGCCTTCTGATGAGTTTCGCGGCTTAATCGCAATCAAGCCGCGCCGGGAGGCGCAAGTTGCGCATGAAAACCAGGCGGCGCTTGCGCATTTCGAAAGCATAATGGCGGTCTCCAGATCAGACGCGGAGAAGCTGTCAGGATACTATTATTCGTATCGGTATTCATTCTCGGACACGGACAAGATTCTGATCTCGCTCATCCATATCTGGTCTTCGAATGGCCGCATGAATTCCAAGCGTATCGAGCGGTTCCATGATCACGACAGCGGAGACGCCACCCCGTTTTTGTGCAAATATCTGGGCCATCTTCTCTACCTGCAAGACCGTATCTGCATAGTCGAATATGAAACGCTCAAGCGTGATGAAATCTCTCAGACGATCCTTTACCCCAGTGGCCGGAACCGTAAGACTTGGCTTTCTGGGCTAAATCTGGGCATTTCGACGCGCGATGACAGGCGTGTCGGCTGTGGGCGCGTTCTGTTTCAGTATCTGGGGGTTGATATCGACCTCAAGCGAGCACTGGGTGGTTTGGGAAAACACCCGATAGAAAACGAACATGTGCCTCTTATGGTAAGGAATACGCTGCAATCCTATGCGGCCCCCGACAATCCCGATACGCTCTTTGCGCGACCAATATGAGCAGCCGATAGGCGCTCGCAATCGGCAGGGCAAAGAGGATCGCCCTGCCCCGATCGATCTTCAACCCCGCGTGCTGGATCACAGGCGTAGCTATCACCGAGAGCGAACGTGGCGGCACCGTGCTGGCGCAAGTCAGGATGTCTGAGGAATACCTTTGCTAACTGATCAACCAAGCATATCCTTCGTAGGCTTCCAGAATTTGTGGAGCTCCAATGCGATTTGGGCGATCTGTCGCAAACAGAGGCTTGCAGCCGGCAACTTCGAGCTCTGGCAGATCAAGCGCAACATCAACTTCAGAAAAATTGGCAAGGACAACCAATCGCTGATCTTTCCACTCTCGCACATAAGCAAAGATCGCCGGATGATCAGGTGCCAGCAGGTCGAAACTGCCATGCGTGATGATTGGCTGCGTCTTTCGCAGGGCAATGATCTGCTGATAGAATGCGTACACCCCGTCAGGGTTTCCACGATCTGCCTCTACGTTGATCTCTTTGTAGTTATCGTTGACGTCGATCCACGATGTGGTTTCGCTGAACCCTGCCATAAAACCGCTGGTCCACTGCATTGGCGTGCGTGCGTTGTCGCGGCCATGGCTGTTGGCACCATCAAGGAATTTCTGCACGCTCTCTTCGTTGCGCCTGTTGGACCCAACGGGGCCTAACCGTTCCGTCAATTGGCCAAGGGTCTCGATATCACGAAATTGGTCCAGCGATGTAAAACGCGCGTTGGTCATGCCAATCTCTTCGCCCTGAAAAATGAACGGCGTGCCTTTCATCAGGTAATGTACCATCGCCAGCATCTTGGCAGATCTCACGCGATGCTCCTTGTCATTGGCATAATGAGAGACCGGGCGCGGCAGATCATGGTTGGACAGGTATAGAGAGTTCCAGCCATCTTCAGCCAATGCTTGCTGCCAATCGTTCAGGATCATCTTGTGCGTCGAGAGATCAAACTGATTGGGTCCGAAACGCCCCAACTTTGGATCCCATGAGGCTTGGACATGGTTGAAGTTGAACACCATATCCAATTCACCGCGGTCCCTGCCGCAGTAATCCAACGCAGTATCTGGCGTGGCGGACCAGGTTTCTCCGACTGTGACAACATCCCTGCCGGCAAGGCATTCCTGATGTAGTTCCTGAATGAACCTATGCATGTCGGGGCCTTCATAGTAGATGCGGCCGTCCAGATCTTTCCCGAGCAATTCAATGACATCCATCCGGAAGCCACCAATGCCTTTGTCTAACCACCAGTTCATCATGGTGTAGATTTCGCGCCGCAGCGCGGGGTTGTGCCAATTCAAATCCGGTTGTTGCAGCCCGAAGTGGCAGTAGCAATATTTGCCAACTGCTTCGACCCAATGCCATGCCGATCCGCCAAAGCAAGCGCGTTGATCATCAGGCGGCGCGCCATTCGCCTGAGGCTCGCGCCAATAGAAATACTCATGCTCGGGGCAATCGACGCTTTGGCAAGCTTTCACAAACCAGTCGTGGTCGGACGAACAGTGATTGACCACCAGATCGATCACGATCCGGATGTCGCGTGTCTTGGCCTCCGACAACAGCATGTCAAAGTCTGCCATCGTGCCAAATTCTGCCGCGATATCGAAGTAATCGGAAATGTCATATCCGTTATCGCGCATGGGTGAGGCGTAAACAGGAGACAACCAAACAAAACCGATCCCAAGGTCCCGCAGGTGATCTAGCTTTGATACGATCCCGCGGAGATCGCCGATCCCGTCACCGTTGCTGTCACAAAAGCTGCGGGGATAGATCTGATAGCCCGTTGCGGTCTGCCACCACGGTACATTGGTCTGTGTCATGTTCATCTCATGAATTCTGATTGGGAAATCGCGTGCGCCCCAGCATTTGCTGAGGCGCGTCGGTGTAACGAAGGCCTTCAAGGGCCAAACGTCAGGGGGTCACTTAAGTGCGGTCCAGCTATCTTGGATCTCAGAGGCAACTTCCTGCGCGGATTTTCCGCTGGTGTAGTCAACCATCCCTGTCCAGAACGATCCTGCGCCAACAGCACCAGGCATCAGGTCAGAACCGTCAAAGCGGAACGTTGTCGCATTCAGCAAGATCTCACCCTGACCACGCAAACCGATATTGTGGTAAGTATCCGTGTTGACGCCAAGGTGCGGTGTGAGGAACGCATCGATGTCGTTTGCCATCCAGATCTCATGTGCGAGCGGGGTCTTGAGGTATTCAATCAATGCCCTTGTCGCATGGCTGTCACTTGTGATCGAAATCAGCGTCCCCGCACCCAAGACAGGATTGCCAAGGTCCTTTTCGGCATAGGATGGAAAGTAGAAGAAATCCACATCTTCGCCGATCACTGTACCATCAGGAAAGAAGGCGGGAATAAATGACGCCTGCCGATGCATGAAACACTGGGAAGGTGATGAAAACAGACCCTTCGGACTGTCCCGGAAATCTGTTGATCCGACAGCGCCCGCACCGCCAGCAACAAAGCTGTCATTGCCAATGAACCACCCGAATTCCTCAATCGCTTCGACAATCCGGGGATCATCAAATGCAATGTCATTGGTGACCCACCCATCATAGACGTCAGGCGACTGTGTCCGGAGCAACAGATCTTCAACCCAGTCGGTGGCAGGCCAACCGGTGGCAGCGCCGGACCCCAGACCGATGCACCAAGGGGTGCCGCCATCTGCCACGATCTGTTCAGTCAGCGCTTTCAGTTCTTCCATACTGGACGGAACATCATATCCCGCATCTTCGAAGTTCTCGGGCGAATACCAGACAAGAGATTTGAGGTTCACATTGTAGGAAAACCCGAAAAAACCTTCGACATCAGCGCAACCGCCAAGCGCCGTCCAAGACGGCCCCGCCGCATAGTTATCGGACATCCATTGCGCCGTATCAGCCCCGATATCAGCCAGCTGGCCGTTGCGCGCCAGATCACACATCAATCCCGGTTGCGGGAAAACGGCAAGGTTCGGTGGCGATCCCGCCTCAACATCAATCACGATCTGCTGCTCAAAACTATCGGACCCGTTCACAACAACATCCGCGCCTGTCGCTTCTTCAAAATAGGCCATCACGGCCTCGCCCGCCTCGGCCTGAGGTCCAAGCCACGGTCCGGCAATCGTCACCGTTTGGCCCGAAAGATCAGGTTGTTCTGCCGCGAAGGCCGTCAGGCTTTCCCAGCTGAAGTCACCCCCTCCCGGCGTAAAAAGCAGATGCCCATCGGCGAAAGCCGACGTCGCGATCAATGTGAGCGCGGTTGTCGTCGTTAGTAAGTTCTTGTGCATTTTGTCTCCTCCCAAGAAGCATTCGCGCATCAGATGCGGGTCTTCCCGGACGTTAGGGAATATGTTCCCATTGAGGAAATACGAAACTTGCCCATTAGTATTGAGAAAAGCTATAGATAGAAAATGGACCGACGACTAAGGCAATTTCTGGCTGTTGCGGAAACCGGTAACGTTTCTGTTGCCGCTGAACTGCTTCACGTGACCCAACCCACCATCTCTGTGAACTTGCAGAAATTGGAAGACGAACATGGTGTAAAGCTCTTTGATCGGTCATCGCGCGGCATGAAATTGACTGACTTTGGAGAGGTGCTTTACGAGCATGCCAAAGTCATGTCGCGCGTCGGGGAGCACGCGAAAGCCGAGATCCGCCAGCTCAAGGCGTCACATGAAAAAGCGGTACGGATCGGAACAGGGTTTTCCTGGTGGAGCCTGTTCATGAAAGATCTCGTCAGTGATTTCCAAAAGGACAACGCAGGCACATCAATACATGTGGACGTTTGCAGCAGCCTGGATGGGCTGCGTAGCCTCATGATCGGAGACATATCCTTTTTCCTGGGCACCAAGGTCGAAGGACTATCTGAGACTTCGGGGTTTGTGTTTGAACCATTATTTGAGGTCAGCGATGGATATTTTGTTGGCGAACATCACCCGCTCGTCGGCCGTTCATGCGCCACCAATGATCTGACCTCCTACCCAAAATTGAGCGTCTCAGCCTTCGGAAACCGCCATATCGGCATTGTTGACAGAGATAGTCTTGATCCGTCATTCAGCCGGCCGAAATCCAGCGCTATGAGCTTTGTCTCCACCAACTCGATGTTCGCAGGGATCGACCTGCTCAAAGAAACAAACGCCGTTCTGACCTATCCCATTCCAACGAAAAGCTTTTTCGAGGATTTCCAGATAGTGATGCTTGACGTGACAGACATTCCAACCAAACAGATCCCAATCGGAATTTACAGTCTCGGCACAAAAACGGTTGAGGACAGGGTGTTAAGCTTGCAAAGCACAGTCCGACACATTTTGCGCGAGCGCCAGCTTCCCGACATCAAGATTTTGTAAGAGGCGCGGGTAACGGCGGTTTCTTTTCACAAATGTCCTATCCCGCCACTTTTCGCATCAGGCCTTCAATAGGTCCGCGTTTGAACCATCTAGCCCAAATCAAAGCATAAACCGTCGCGGCTGCACAGAACAGGATCGAGGCCCATACCGCCTGACCTACCGTTTGCCCACCAAGCATGCCAAGCGCCTCCAATGTGCCCATACCTATCAGGATATGTGCAACATAAAGCGTCAATGTCTGCCGTCCCGCCGGTATCAGAACACCCGTTAACGCCAGCCTGCCAGCGACCAGCAGGCAAATGCCAACAACCACACATGCCGCACTGATCCCTGCCAACATATAAAGCGGCATGGGTGGCACTGGGTCCGTGGTGACCAGTGACACAAGCTGCGGGTCGATTGCCCCCATCATAGGTATCAGGACCGCGCTCAAAGCTTCCGCACTGGCAAAGGCCAGCGCCCCGCCAACAACCAAACGCCACTGAATGCGGCGCGCGCCGAGCGGCAGGCGGCTAAGCATGATGCCAAACACAAGGAACCCCAGCCAAGGGATCACCGGATGCCAGCCGTTGAAAAACAGGTTGCGGGCAAATCCTACCGGGGTCCAGAAGCCGGAATAGGTGTAGTTGTCCCAATTCCAACCTGCATCATAGTCCAGTGTCAGGACCATAATCACAAACAGCAAGTTCAGGCCGATCACAGTAGCAAACAATGTACGATTGCTCTGGCCCAGAAGACATACAGCCAACAGAAAATAGAAGGCATAGTAGTGCAGAATATCCGCATCAAAGATCGTCATGTTCAGCAAGCCGACCACCAGCAGGAATACCGCCCGTTTGAGTGTCACAGCGATCGTTTGATCCAGGTTTTTCTGACCCGCCAGCCCCAAACCGATACCGGCAAGCACTACGAAGGTCGCGGCGGCCCGACCCTCCAGCGCGGAGGTCAGCAGCGACAGAATACCATCACCCCCTTCCGCGCCCATGGCGATCTTGAAATTGACAATGACCATGCCGACAAACGCAAAGTATCGTGCCAGATCAAGGCCCATCAGGCGGTCGGATGTAAGCGTGGGTTGGGACATGATCGTTCCTAAATTTCAGGAGCGCCGTTTTGAAGCAATGGAGGTCGCGGTGTCGCTTTTGGCTTCGGGTATGAAGGACGAGAACTAAGGAACCACGAATACCAGTGCTTTTGCATTTTCATTTGGCAGTTCCATGTGTTTCAATGAACGATCGTTCATTGACTGAGATAGGTCAGTTTTTTAGAGTACGCAAGACATGACAGATAGAACGAACAGACAGATAGAAACCGGCAAGCGTCGTCGTCACATTCTGGAGACGGCAGTGCGCGCCTTTCTGGAGCTTGGTTATCAGCGGGCAGGAATACGGGAGATCGCGAACCGCGCTGGGGTGAGTTTGGGAAACCTATACAACCACTTTCCAAGCAAAGAGGCCGTCCTGATTGAAATCGCACGCATTGAAGCTCTGGAAGTCGCGCCGTTCGTCATTGCTTTGCAAGGCGAGAGCCCCGCCATCGAACGATTAAAGGCATTTCTGGAAAACTACCTTCACTATGCCGCTGAACAGGACAATGTCTTGCTCGCGGTGGAGATATTGGCCGAGGCCGTAAGAACACCCGCCGTATCTGAGGCATTTGCTCCGACACGCCTGAACCTCATCTCTGCGCTATCTAGCTGTCTGACAGAGCTTTGCTTATCAAATGAGACGGATGTGACAGACAAAGCGCGCCTAGTGCTGGATATGATCGAAGCTCACGCGCGGCACCTGGTCTTTTCCGGAAAGCAAGTATCTGAAGGGGAACGTGCAACCATAATCGAGATGGTGGGAACCGGCGTCGGCGTTGACCTTCGCCACAAGGCTCTAGGAGCGAACAACAGTAGATGATGTCGGATCGGTGGCCATGTGTCACTAGCTGGTTTTCACTGCGCTGCGCGCCTAGGTCTGCTATGCGGACGAAGCTGCCGTTTGGCATCATATGCGTGGGTTTCACCCACCCTACACACGTGACCACAGTGGCCTCAAACCAGCCCCTTCAGGTGCCCTACCCCGGCAACATCCCATCCAGCACGTAACGCAAGATCTCAACCACTTGCCCAGGCGTCTCCACCACGGCCAGCGCTGCTGCATCCACCTCTTTCAGCGGATGCTGATGCTCCGCCCCGTGCATCACGATCAGCGACTTGCCCAGGGCAGCGGCATAGCCTGCGTCAAAGGCCGCGTTCCACTGCTTGTATTTTTCGCCAAAGCGCACCACCACGATATCCGCATTCTGGATTCCATGCCGTGTGCGGATCGCGTTTAGGTTGGCACCCTTGTTGTCGTGCCAGAATTTCTTGTCCTCTGGCCCCATGATTGCGACACCACAATCGTCAGATGCAGCGTGGTCAGTCACCGGACTGTCAAAGCTGACATCCAGGCCCTGCGCCCCGCTCGTGATCTGGTCGCGCCAATCTGTGTGAATTTCGCCCGAAAGGTATATTTTTAGTGTCATGGTGGCTGCTCCTTCAATTCAGATGCTTCGCAAAATAAACCTTGTCGCCGTCGCGGCCAGTCTCTTCCCACCCGACTTTTTGGTAAAATGCCTGCGTTGCTGTCATACCTACATGCGTCGCCAATCGCACCTGACGATGGCCCGCTGCAGCGGCCGCAGCCAGTGCCTGATCAATCAGCGCGGTGCCTATCCCATGCCCACCCGCATCAGGATGTACCGCCAGATTGGCGATATGCGCCTGCGTGCCAAGTACCAGAACGATCCCGCCACACACGGTGCCGTCCAGTTCCGCCACCCAGACGTTGTGATCGCGGATGGCGTCGGCGATACCCTCAGTGACCGGCGGCAGGCCCAGAGTTTGAAATGGGGCGTATGCGGCAGCCAAAGCCGCGGTTAGACCCAACACGTCGACTTGGGTCGCGCGTCGTATAATCATCCGCGCAGGTTGCCGCCCGTGGCTTTGGCCACCTTCTCGACGATCTTGGCGCTGACTGCCTCGATATCCGCATCTTTCAGTGTCTTATCTGTCGGCTGTAGCCGCACGGTGACGGCGAGCGATTTCTTGCCCTCGCCCAGCGAGCCACCGATAAATTCGTCAAAGACACGCACATCGGTGATCAGCGCCTTGTCCGCGCCTGCCGCTGCGTTCACCAGTGTCAGCGCCTCGACCTCTGCATCGACAACAAAGGCAAAGTCACGTTCGACCGCTTGCAAATCCGTTGCGGTCAGTGCAGCCCGCGCCGCCGTCTTGTTCTTTGGTGACGGCACCTCGTCCGGCCAGATGGTAAAGCCCACGGCGGGGCCTTTGATATCCATTTCGCGCAGGACGCGTGGGTGCAACTCGCCAAAGACGCCCAGCACCTTTTTCGGCCCAAGGCAGATTTTGCCGTGCCGCCCTGGATGCCACCATTCGGATGCACCGCGCAGGATCTGTACCTTGGCAGAGGCGCCGATGGCGGCAAGCACCGCCTCTGCGTCGGCCTTGGCATCGTAAAGATCAACGCCACGCGATGTACCATGCACGTCTTTCGGTCCGGTTCGCCCAATCAAAACGCCAGAGACCAACATGTGCTGTTCGCCCGGCTCACCACCGTGGAACCCGGCACCCACCTCGAACAGGGCCATATCCATGAACCCCCGCGCCTGATTGCGCGCCGCGGCCCGCAGCAATCCGGGCAGCAGATTGGGCCGCATATGCGACATTTCCGAACTGATCGGGTTTTCCAGCATGGTTGCATCGTCGCCGCCACCGAACAGCGTTGCAGCCTGCGCATCAATGAAACTGTAGGTAACACACTCGTTGTAGCCCAGCGCCGCCGCCGTGCGGCGCGCCGCCTGCTGGCGCGACTGGCCCGGCGTCAGAATGGGTTTTGGCACGCCTGCGTCGACACGCGGCAAGGGTTTACCTTGCAGCTTGGTCAGGGATGCGACGCGCGCGACCTCTTCCACCAGATCGGCCTGCCCCTGCACATCAGGGCGCCAGGACGGCACATGCGCCATCTCGCCATCCATGGTGAAACCAAGGGCGGTCAGGGTTTCACGCTGCGTGGCCTCTGGGATGTCCATGCCAACCAACGAAATGACACGCTTGGCATCCAGTTTGTAGGCGCGAGACGTATCAGGCACTTCGCCTGCCTGGATCAGGTCAGAGGCTTCACCGCCAGCATGATCCACAATCATCCGCACAGCATGCTCCAACCCCTCGGGCGTGAACGCCGGATCAACGCCGCGTTCAAACCGATAACGTGCGTCCGAATTGATTTTCAAAGCGCGGCCTGTGTAGGCGATCTGCACCGGGTCCCAATAGGCGCTTTCAACAAAGACATTGACGG
This sequence comes from uncultured Paracoccaceae bacterium, assembly GCA_947498645.1. Lineage (GTDB taxonomy): Bacteria > Pseudomonadota > Alphaproteobacteria > Rhodobacterales > Rhodobacteraceae > Yoonia. Next base: position 602,964 of record CANMKS010000001.1, read on the forward strand.
TATCTGCGGTGCAGCCGGTTTCAGCCCCACCCATCACTCCGGCGATGCTTTCAGGCCCGTTGTCATCGGAAATGACCATCTGACCTGCTTGCAGGGTGTAGTCTTTGTCATCCAGCGCCGTGATGGTCTCGCCGCCCGCGGCACGATGCACCCGCAGATTGCCTGCCACTTTATCCGCGTCAAAAACGTGCAGCGGGCGGTTCAGATCATAGGTAAACCAGTTGGTGACATCGACAAGAAAGCTGATCGGGCGCAGACCGATCGCGCGCAACTGCGCTTGCAACCAGTCCGGGCTGGGGCCGTTTTTCACACCCTTGATGAGACGACCGCAGAAGACAGGGCAGCCGTCGCGCGTATCATCATCAATCGTGACGCTCAGGTCCGATTTGAAGCTGGCAGGCACCGGGTCAACCGTCACCGGTTTCAATACGCCAAGGCCTCGCGCCGCCAGATCGCGGGCAATACCACGCACGCCCAGCGCGTCGGGGCGGTTGGGGGTAATTGCGATCTCGATCACCGGGTCGACACGCTCTGGCTTGTTGGCGGCCAGCCAATCGGTGAAACGCTCGCCCACTTCGCCCGAGGGCAATTCGATGATGCCGTCATGTTCGTCCGACAGCTCCATCTCGCGTTCGGAACACATCATGCCGTAGCTTTCGATCCCGCGGATTTTGCCAACGCCAATGGTGGTATCAATGCCGGGAACATAAGTGCCGGGGCTGGCGATAACGACGGTGATGCCCGCGCGGGCATTCGGTGCGCCGCAGATGATCTGCGTCGGGCCATCCGCGGTGTCTACCTGACAAACCTTCAGCTTATCCGCATCGGGGTGTTTTTCCGCGCTGACCACCTTGCCGATCTTGAAATCTGCAAGACGTTCGGCGGGGTTTTCGATGCCCTCGACCTCAAGCCCGAGGTCGGTCAACGCATAGGCGATGTCAGCCACTGACGCATCAGTTTCAAGGTGGTGTTTCAGCCAGGAAAGCGTGAATTTCATTGAGGGAACCTGCGGGTTGAATGTGTTGCTAGCGACTTAACGGATTAGCGCAGAATGGGGAAGAGGCCTCAGAGTTCGCGCCCGGCCAGATCCTCGACCAGTTCGAAATGTTCAAAGACCAGCATCATTTCGGGATCAAAGCCGCCGTTGCGTTTGAAGAACGCCTTGTGGTCCTTGCGCCAGCCCAGCAGGCTGTCGTTTTCACCTTCTGCCAACGCCATGTCTTCGGTCACGTCACAATAGCGGATTTCCTGCACGTGGGTGGTGCGGATCACCAGTGCCGGGGTGCCATCCCAATTCGCCGCGATATCGCAACGGCCGACGACGGGCATCGCCTCGGGCTCGCCTTCGAAATCAGATAGCGCGCCGCAGGTTGCAGTTTTCTTGCCTTGGCGGACAAGGGCGATGAGGCGTTGGCAGAGTTCGGCACTATCGCCGAACTTGAACGTGCCCGCGCCGGGGTATGTGTCTTGCAGGTCTTCAGTGTCGTTGGTCATGGCGGGCCTTTTCGCGCGTGGGTTTCACCCACCCTACATCGGTTTTGAGCGAAACGGGAGGGGAGCGCCGGGACCTCGGGGTGGGCGCGCCGACATGCATGATGTGCGGAACGCTCGCTTCATTGGCGAGGGTCGTGTTGGTCGCAGCGTTGCAAAAGCGCCCTCCCCATGGGGGAGGTCCGGGCGCTGCCCGGCGAGCCGGGCGGGAGTTCACAATTCAATATCAGTGTGTTGTTCAATCTTTTTCTTGAGAAACCCGACGGCAAGCCGCTTCACGATTTCAAGAGTTGCGTTTCCGCCGGTTTCGGCGATCACCGCTTTAGTATCCGACCAGATTCCGTCCGACCGTATCGCCTCCAGATAGTCGTAACCTGCAGATGTTAACCGAAACATCCCCTCAGAAACTTCGGCGACCAAGCCTTCATCACTCATGAGCAACACGTGACCAAGTTCACGTCTTTGCTCTGGCTTCGCGCTCAAAGACTGAGCGGGTAACATTAGGAGCCAATCGTCAACTGCTTCGTATTTCAGTAGCAATTCTCTAATCAGATCATCGTCCCGCTTCACCTACTCAACCCACCATGCAACGTCGGCTGATCCAGTGCGGCAAACCCATAGTGCCGCAGCCACCGCAAATCACTGTCAAAAAACGCCCGCAGATCAGGTATCCCGTACTTCAGCATCGCGATCCGGTCGATCCCCATGCCAAAGGCAAAGCCCTGCCATTCAGCGGGATCGATCCCGCCAGCTTCCAGCACCTTGGGGTGCACCATGCCGGACCCCAAAATCTCCAGCCAGTCGTCGCCCTCGCCCACTTTCAGCGTGCCGCCTTCCCATGAACAGCGGATGTCGACCTCGGCCGATGGTTCGGTGAAGGGGAAGTGGGACGCGCGGAAGCGGATATCGACGTTATCAACCTCGAAATAGCTTTTTACGAACTCTTCCAGCACCCATTTGAGGTTAGCCATGGAAATGTCTTTGTCGATCGCCAGCCCCTCGACCTGATGGAACATGGGCGTATGCGTCTGGTCGTAGTCAGCGCGATAGACGCGGCCAGGGCAGATGATGCGAGTGGGGGCGCCTGTGGCCTCCATCGACCGGATCTGCACCGGGCTGGTGTGCGTCCGCAGCACATGCGGTGGACGGTTATCGCCCTGGGCACGGTGGGTATAGAACGTGTCCATTTCCGCCCGTGCGGGGTGGTGGCCGGGGATGTTGAGTGCGTCGAAGTTGTACCAATCGTTTTCGATCTGGGGGCCTTCGGCGACGCGAAAGCCCATGTCGGCAAAGATCGCGGTGACCTCTTCGGTGACTTGGGAAATCGGGTGGATGGTGCCTTGACGGCGCGCACGCGACGGCAGCGTCACATCCAGCCATTCGCCGCGCAGACGCGCATCCAGTGCAGCATCGGCAAGGCCCGCCTTCTTGGCGGAAAGCGCGGAATTGATCTCATCCTTCAAGGCATTCAGCGCCGGGCCAGCGACCTGCCGTTCCTCTGCCGTCATCTTGCCCAGCTCGCGCATTTTCAGGCTGATCTCGCCCTTCTTGCCAACGGCCTGCACACGCAGTTCTTCAATCGCGGCTTCATCAGCGGCATCGGCAATCAAACCAAGGTATTTTTGTTTCAGATCGTCCATCAGGTCAGCCCTTAGCAAGTGTTAAGGCGGTGCTAGCGAAATGGGTGCTTGGTTGCAAGCATGCCGGAGGCGATGCGTGTCGTCGCCCTTGTCGATTGGTATCCGAGGGGTGCGTTACGGCGCAATGGGTTGTGGAGTGGTGAAGGGTGCGCGCGGCAACGTCAGATCAGCCAGCTGATCACGAGATAGCTTGCCAGTCCATACAATGATGCAAGGCTGATGCTCATGGCGATACCGCGCAGGCCATCAAGCCCCGCCAGGTAGGAAAAGCTGTGTCCGATCCGACCTATGGCAAATCCCAAACCCCATACCTGAACCGCCAACGCTACGGGCGAGGTGATACTGACCAACGCCGCCAGAATGCCAAAATAGACCACGTTCTCTGTCGTGTTCCTGTGTGCATTGTGGTGCCTCTCAAGTTCTTGCTGCCCTTTTGTAGAAACATCTTCGCGCGCGTAGTCACTCGCCGCCCACTCTTCGGGGGTTGCGTGCATGTTGTACTTAAGCCGGGTGAGCTCAGTGCTGGTCATCAGCCACGTATGATTTCCCAACAGCAACACCGCACTTATCGACAGTGCCACAACCACCGCTGGTTCAGGGAGTGCGACGATGGCTGGCGTCACGCCAAACAGCAAAAGGTTTACCAGAATGCCCGCCGTCAACAGGGCAAAGGGATAGGCCAGAATGATCCGGGTAAACTTTGCCCTTCGGGATGCGTCTGCGTCCATCGGGAACCTCTTTCATCAGCTTTTATGTCAAATGGCGTTGGACCAGCGATCGCACAAGTCATGGGAGCCAAATTCGCCCTCACCGTCCACATTTGGAAAAGGTCGAAACAACCCGCCTTCAGTTAACCAAAACAAAAAGGCCGCGCAGTTTCCTGCACGGCCATTCGAAAATGTTTGACGTTGCGGCGCCTTATGCAGGCAGCGCGTCTTTTGCTTTGCCGACGATTGTCGCAAATGCATCCGGCTCGTTCACGGCCAGGTCGGCCAGAACCTTACGGTCAACCTCAATACCCGCCAGTGTCAGACCATTGATGAACTTGGAATAGTTCAGGTTCTCATCCACGGAACGTACACCTGCGTTGATCCGCTGGATCCACAATGCGCGGAAGTTGCGCTTGCGGTTGTGACGGTCGCGTGTGGCGTATTGGTTGGCTTTGTCGACGGCCTGCTTGGCGACCTTGAAGGTCTTGGAGCGGCGATCGTAATATCCTTTTGCAGCGTCGAGAACTTTCTTGTGACGACGGTGCGTGACGGTTCCACCTTTAACTCGCATATCAAATTCTCCTTAGCGTGCGTATGGCATCATTGGCTTGATGATACCTTCATCAGCCTTTGACAGGGTTGTCGTACCACGTGCATTCCGCAGGAATTTGTTGCTACGCTTGATCATGCCGTGGCGCTTACCAGCCTGCCCAGCCAGCACGCGGCCGGTGGCCGTCACTTTGAACCGCTTTTTGCAGCTCGATTTTGTCTTCATCTTCGGCATTTCCGTCTCCTCTTTCGGGTCGGTCGGAACGCGCGACTCGGCATGCCATATTGGCCGGACGCGCGGGTGAAGGCCGTCGTATAGGACGCATCCCCATTTGGTGCAAGGGCTTAGTTTGTGTACCGGCCCAGAACTTCGACGATCACGTCGTCAAGCGTGCCAAGACTGTAGGTATCCGGGTTTTCCTGCGCGGCATAGGCAATTGCCCCGCCGCCAACCAACAACATCACAACCGCCAGTTTGGGCCACCGCCGGTCCGTATAGGCGCTGACCGTTGCGGGAATGACAAAGGCAACAAGCGCCACACCAATGACGAATATCAGATCAAAATCCATGCAACTGTCCCGTGCTGCGCCCCCGGGAACAGTCCTATTCGTTTTCAGAGGCGTAGATCAACCTTTCAGCGCAAGGCGCCACACGCAGGATGTTCGTGGACCCCGGCGTATTGAAAGGCACACCTGCGGTTACAACGACCATGTCGTCCTCACCGGCCAGCATTTCCGACTTTGCAGCCCGGACCGCTGCGATGACCGCATCTTTAAAGCGGTGAACCTCGCCTGTGACCACACAGTTGGTGCCCCAGGAAAGACACAAGCGGCGCGCGGTATTGATATCATTTGTCAGCGCGATGATCGGAACGCGGGGCCGCTCGCGCGAAACCAGCAAGGCAGTCGTGCCTGATTGCGAGAAGCAGCAAATCGCTTTGACGTCGGTCGTCTCAGCAATTTCACGGGCGGCAGAGACAATACCATCAGCAACCGATTTCCGTTCGGCCTTGCGCGAGGCTTCGATGATATCGGTATAGGTTGGGTCGGCCTCGACCTCGCCCGCGACGTTGCTCATCGTATTGACGGCCTCGATGGGGTAGGATCCTGCGGCGGATTCAGCCGACAGCATGATCGCATCCGCACCTTCATAGATCGCGGTGGCCACATCCGAGACTTCGGCGCGGGTGGGCATCGGTGAATCGATCATCGATTCCAGCATCTGCGTCGCCACGATCACCGGCTTGGCCGCGGCGCGGCATTTGCGCACCAGTTGTTTCTGAATCGGGGGCACGTTCTGTACGGGCAGTTCGACACCCAGATCGCCGCGCGCCACCATGATCCCGTCAGAAACCGCCAAGATACTGTCAAACACCTTCACTGCGTTGGGTTTTTCGATCTTAGACAGGATCGCCGCACGACCTTTGGCCAATTTGCGCGCCTCTTCCACATCTGCCGGGCGTTGCACGAATGACAACGCCAGCCAGTCGACGCCCAGATCACAGACAAATTCCAGATCCTTGCGGTCCTTGTCGGACAGGGCAGCCAATGGCAGGATCACATCAGGCACGTTCACGCCCTTGCGATTGGAAATCGTACCACCCACAAGAACCTCGCAATCGGCGAAATTCGCACCGCAGTCCTTGACCCGCAACTTGATCTTGCCATCATTGACCAGCAGATGCGCACCGGGCTCGAGCGCGTCGAAAATCTCTTTGTGGGGGAGTTTCACACGCGTGGCGTCGCCCTCTGCATCGTCCAGATCAAGGCGGAAGGAAGCACCTTCAACCAGTTCTTCTTCACCATTGGCAAAAACACCAACACGCAGTTTCGGCCCCTGCAAGTCGGCCAGAATCGAAATCGGGCTGTCGAGGTCCTTTTCCACCTGACGAATGATCTCATGGCGGGCCTTGATTTCGGCGTGATCACCGTGGGACATGTTCAGACGGAATACATCGGCACCGGCCTCGTGCAACGCCCGGATCATCTCGTAATCATTAGAGGCCGGTCCAAGCGTCGCGACGATTTTCACATTACGGTGGCGTTTCATGTCTGATCCTTCATGCATCAAGCGCCGTTAGCGGTAACAACGCAGCTGGCGCCCTTATTGCGCAATTCCATTCCGGCATCAACTCCGCTGGATGCGCAATTTTCGCGCGGTGCCGAGCGCCCTGATTTGCCATCCGCCAAAGCCGCGGCGGTAGGCCGGTCAGGCTCTTTTCATGCCCCGCGCTTTAGCCTAAAGGGCGTAACAAAGGAATGACACTGCGATGACCGACAACCCGTTTGAGATTATCGGGGCCGACCGCCCCGGCAGATGGCTTGTGGCCTGCGATCACGCCACAAATCACGTCCCCGATTGGGTGCATGGTGGCGATCTGGGCTTGCCCGCCGATGATATGGGCCGCCACATCGCCTATGACATCGGCGCTGCCAGTGTAACCCGGCATCTGGCCGCGGCACTGAACAGCCCCGCCATTCTATCGCGATTCTCGCGGCTGGTCTGTGACCCCAACCGCGGTGAAGACGATCCCACGATCATGATGCGCCTTTACGACGGCACGATCATCCCGGCGAACCGCAATGCCGACAAGGACGAGAAGGACGAACGCCTACAGCGCCTTTATCGCCCGTATCACGCGGCCTATGCCGATCTGGCCAATAAGATTGGCAACCCGATCATCTGTGCCGTACACAGTTTTACCCCGCGCCTGAATGGCCGGCCACCGCGCCCTTGGGAAATTGGCGTGCTTTATGCCGACGATGACAGGCTGGCGAAGCCGTTTTTGGTCGCCTGCCGCGATGCGGGATGGGTTACTGGGGACAATCAGCCTTATTCCGGCCATCTGCCTGGCGACGCCGTGGACCGCCATGCGCTGCAACACGGACGCCCCAACGTCCTGATCGAGTTGCGCCATGACCTGATCGCTGATGACGCGGGACAAATCCTTTGGGCAAATAGATTGGCTTCTGTATTGTCAGATGTACTGGCCCAATCGGGCCTCTGAGGAGAAAACCATGGACGAGCAAACCCGTATCGAACTTGAAGCTGCCGCCTTTCGCCGTCTGCGCAAGCATCTGATGGAAGACCGGACAGATGCGCAGAATATCGACATGATGAACCTCGCAGGCTTTTGCCGGAACTGCCTGTCACGCTGGTATCAGGAAGCCGCGAATGAACGCGGAATTCAGATGACAAAGGACGAGGGGCGCGAAGCGTTCTACGGGATGACAATGGCCGAGTGGAAGGCGAACTATCAGACCGAGGCGTCACCGGAAGCAAAAGAAGCGTTCAAGGACAGCCACGGATAGGACCAGCCATGCTCGAACGGCTCACCACATTTTTCAGTAACCCAACGGGATATCGCACACCATTGCCAGAGGCCGATGCGAGCCACGCAATGGGCGCGCTGCTGGTGCGCGCGGCAAAGGCCGATCATAGCTATCTGTTCGAAGAGATCGCGATGATCGACCGCATCCTTGCCCAGCGCCACGGGATCAACCCGGTCGAGGCCGCCAAGATGCGCGCCGAATGCGAGTTACTGGAAAAGGACATGCCCGACACCGCCGAAATTGCCGACATTCTGGAACACGCCATCGGGGTGGAAGAGAAAGAGGCAACGCTGATCGCCCTGTGGCAAGTCGTCTTTGCAGACGGGATCAAACACGACGAAGAGGACGAGTTGCTGCACCGGATCGAAGCAGTGCTGGGGGTCGCCCCGGAGCGGGCGAAAGAGTTGCAAAGACGGGTTGCCGGGGTTTGACTGGCGGTGCTGCACCCATGCCTGTGATCGAATACGTCTACTCCGCGCATTCCGCCTTTGCCTATCTTGGCTCTGCCAAACTGGCGTCAATATGTGCCGCGCATGATGTCACGCTGATCCACAAGCCGATCCTCCTTTCACCTGTCGTTGAGGCCCAGGGCAGCCTGCCATTTGCCCAGCGCACGCAGGCCCATGTCGATTACTTCTTCGGGCGCGAGATCGAGCGCTGGGCGGAGTACCGGGATGTACCGGTCATCAACTTCCGGCCCACTTATCACGATGCGGATTATAGCCTCGCCTCTGGTATGATCATCGCCTTGGGCGCTAGCGGGGCGGCGGTTGACCAGATGGCACATGCCATTCTGGAGGCGCATTGGCGCGATGACGCCGACCTCTCCAACCCCACAACACTTACCAAGATCGCCACAGCATTGGGCCACGATGCGCAATCGCTGATCGCGCGAGCGGCCTCGACGGATTGCCAGGACGTTCTGCAAGCAAACTCTGATTGGGCGCGGAGGAACAATGTCTTTGGTTCACCCACCTATATTGTAGATGGCGACGCCTTTTACGGGCAGGACCGGTTGGAACTAGTTGAGCGGGCACTGCCAAATCCCTTTGCGGCCACAGACTGGCGCAACCCCTCGGTTAACAGCGCATAGAGCAGCCTGTGCCAAACCGCCTGTTTTCGTGATAGTGTCGTTCACAGATGCCAATGTCAGAAAACGGACGGATCCAAATGGATGAGACGCACAGCAACAATCACCCTATGTCAGGCAATGTTCAGGGCTTTGAATTGCCCACAGGATGCCTGATGACATCGGTGTTCATTCTGGTGCCGATTGTGGCCGTGGTTATGGCGGTGGTCCTTTAGGCGTGTGTGCATATTTTGCAAACCGACAAACCGTAGGTCGGGGCTCTCACCGGCATTGAGAACCTAGGCCTATACAGCCGCCTTCCGGCTTTCTTCCAGATAGATCTCGCGCAACCGTGCCGCCACCGACCCGGGTTTTCCCGCGCCGATGGCTTGCCCGTCAATTTCGACAACGGGCATCACGAATGTACTGGCTGAAGTGATGAAGGCCTCATCTGCCACCTGTGCCTCGGCAATGGTGAAACTGCGTTCCTCGACTTTCATCTGCGCCTCCTTGGCAAAGCGCAACACGGCTGCACGGGTGATCCCGTGCAGAATTTCATTCCCCAGATGTCGGGTGATAATGGTGTTGCCCTTGACGATATAGGCGTTGTTGGATGTACCTTCGGTCACGGCCCCGTCCTCGACCATCCAGGCATCATCGACACCGGCGGCCTTTGCCATCATCTTGCCCATGGATGGGAAGAGCAGTTGCACCGTCTTAATGTCGCGGCGCGCCCAGCGCTGGTCCTCGATCGAGATCACTTTGATCCCTTTCTTGGCCGCAGGGCTATTGGCCAAACCGGGTTTGTTCTGAGTGAAGAGCACCACGGTCGGCATCGTCGTTTCAGGGTCGGGGAAGACGAAATCGCGATCATCGGGAGCGCCGCGCGTGATTTGCAGGTAAATCATCCCCTCCTCAATCGCGTTCAGACGCACCAACTCGCGGTGAACCTCCAGCAGATCAGGCAGGACGGCAGGGTGCGGCATGTCCAGTTCGTTCAGGGACCGCTCCAACCGTTTGGCGTGGCCAGCAAAATCGATCAGCTTGCCATCCAATACAGAGGTCACCTCGTACACCCCGTCGGCCATCAGAAAACCCCGGTCAAAGATCGACACTTTGGCCTCATTTTCTGGCAGGTACTCTCCGTTGACGTAAACTGTGCGCATGGTCATCCCCAAAGTGCGGCGGCGGGCGGATGCACGCCGTTCTCATCGAAATTCAAAGGTTCATCCCGGTCTTCGGCCAATAGCAGCGGGCCGTCAAGGTCGGTAAACGCCACGCCCTGCGCCAGAATGGTCGCCGGAGCCATCGCGAGGGATGACCCCACCATACAGCCCACCATCACCTGATAACCCTCGGCAAGCGCTTGGGCTTTCAACGCCAATGCCTCGGTCAGACCGCCGGTTTTGTCCAGTTTGACATTCACCATATCGTACTTGCCCTTCAGCGCGGGCAGGCTGGCGCGATCATGACAGCTTTCGTCGGCGCAGACCGGCAGTGGGCGGTCAATCTCGGCCAGCATCCCGTCTTGGCCCGCGGGCAAGGGCTGCTCGACCATCTGCACGCCAAGGCGGATCAGATGGGGGGCGAGGTCGGCATAAACCTCGGCTGTCCAACCTTCATTCGCGTCAACAATGATCGGGGCATCGGGGGCGCCGCGGCGCACGGCCTCAAGCCGGGCCATATCATCAGGTGTGCCGAGTTTGATTTTCAACAGCGGGCGAAACGCATTCTGCGTCGCCTGCTTTTCCATCGCATCGGGCGTATCCAGCGACAGTGTATAGGCGGTAATTTCCGGGCGCGGCATGGGCAGGCCCAACAAGTCCCATACACGCTTGCCTGCGCTTTTTGCTGCATGATCCCAGAACGCACAGTCCAGTGCGTTGCGGGCTGCCCCGGCGGGCAGGGCATCGGGCAAATCCACCCAGCCACCGGTGAAACCCGCGATCTGATCTGTCACGCTCTCCAAGGTTTCGCCATAGCGGGCATAGGGCACACATTCGCCCCTTCCCGCGACGCCATCGGCAGCAATGGTCGCCGTCAAAACTTCGGCCTGCGTGCGCGACCCTCGGCTGATCGTAAACACCTGCGCCAGCTGGAACACGTCACGGGCAACGGAAATAGGCATGTCCACTCTTCTTTTGTTCAAAAATATCTCCGCCGGAGGCATAAAAGTTCATGCACTCCGGCCGCAACGAAAAACAGCGCCCTAGATATGCGCCAGCGCATCCACCAGACGTGCGGCACCCTGTCGGAAGGTATCCACCGTGGGCAGGCCCATCCGCTCTTCCACCTCAGCCATATAGGCCAGCGCATCTTCCTCGGACAGATGCTGCGTGTTCACCGAAACGCCCGTGATCTGACAATCGGGGTTGGCCACACGGGCAATTGGCAGGGCCGTGTCGCGGAGGGTCTCTAGGCTGGGCAGGTCATAGTCAGGCAGGCCACGCATATGGGTGCGGGTCGGCTCATGCGCGAGGATCAGGGCATCAGGCTGGCCGCCGTGAATCAGGGCCATGGTGACGCCGGAATAAGAGACGTGGAACAGGCTGCCCTGCCCTTCGATATGATCCCAGTGGTCAGCGTCATTGTCGGGGGTCAGGTATTCAACCGCGCCGGCCATGAAGTCCGCAATGACCGCATCGAGTGGGACGCCGCCGCCGGTGATCAGAATGCCGGTCTGGCCAGTGGGTCGGAAGGTGGATTTCATTCCCCGGCGCTGCATTTCGGCATCCATGGCAAGGCCGGTATACATCTTGCCTACCGAACAATCCGTACCAATAGCCAAGCAGCGCTTGCCGGTGCGCTTTTTGCCGTTGGCAATCGGGTAGGCGACCGATGGAATACGCACATCAAAAAGCGAGCGCCCATTGACGCGCGCGGCGGCAACCAGCTCGTCTTCATCGCGAAGCAGGTTGTGCAGGCCAGAGGCGATGTCGAACCCCATCTGAAGGGCCTTCACCAGAACTTCTTTCCACGCCTTGGAGATATACCCACCACGATTGGCCACGCCGATCACCAGTGTCTGGGCACCAGCGGCACGCGCCTCTTCCAGGGTCATATCGCCGATGCCAACGTCGGCTCCGCAACCTGGCATCCGATACTGACCAACCGCATTCTCGGGGCGCCAGTCCTTGATGCCCTGGGCCACTTTCGCGGCCAACTGGTCAGGGGCATCACCAAGGAACAGAAGATAGGGGGTCTGGATCATAAGAGGGCTCCGGCAATAAAAGAGATTCGCGTTCCGGGCAAGATTTTCAGCAGATTGCCGCAATTTCATCGCAGAAGGACGCGAGATAGCGGCCCATTGTGGCAGATTTTTGCGCCACCGGCGCATTTCATCGAAGAAATCTTCATTATTTGCGTAAGGTGGATTTCAATCCACCACCCCTGAAAAAACCCGGGCGAAATCGCCCGGGTCAGGTACGGGGTGCATGAGGGTATTTAGCCCTTTGCAAACTCTGGATAGGCTTCCATACCCAGCTCGGACATATCCAAGCCGTTGATCTCCGCCTCTTCCGATACGCGGATGCCCATCACCTCTTTCAAGATGGTCCAGACAACAAGACTGACCACAAAGGTAAAGCCACCGATGACAACAAAGCCCACGAATTGTGTGCCAAAGCTGCTGTCAGCACCGGCGTAGACGGGCACCACGATTGTGCCCCAGAAACCAGCAATCAGGTGAACCGGGATGGCACCAACCACATCGTCGATCTTCAACTTGTCTAGCAGCGGCACCATAAAGACCACAATGATACCTCCCACGCCGCCGATCCAGAGCGCGCCAAACAGCGTTGGCTCAAGCGGGCTCGCCGTGATGGACACCAGACCGGCAAGTGCGCCATTGAGGACCATCGTCAAGTCGACCTTCTTGTACATGATCTGCGTAAAGATCAGTGCGGCAACCGCACCGGCGGCCGCGGCCATATTGGTGTTGGCAAAGATACGACCCACGTCCGTAATATCGCCGACAGTACCCGCAGCCAGCTGCGACCCGCCGTTAAAGCCGAACCAGCCCAGCCACAGGATGAACGTACCCAATGTGGCCAGCGCAAGGTTTGACCCCGGCATCGGCACAACACGGCCATCCTTGTATTTGCCAATACGCGCACCCAGCACAATGGCACCAGCGAGCGCTGCGAAACCACCGGCGGCGTGCACAACTGTGGAACCCGCGAAGTCGTAGAAGCCCAACTGCGCCAGCCAACCGGTGCCCCACTGCCACGACGCACCAATCGGGTAGATGAAACCCGTCAGAACGACGACAAAGATCAGGAAAGGCCACAGCTTGATACGTTCGGCCAAGGTGCCCGATACAATGGATGCAGTGGTCGCACAGAACATCAACTGAAAGAAAAAATCAGAGGCCACAGAGGCATAGCCAAGGTCGGCCGCAGCGGCTGCAAGGCCCACAGGTTCAAGCACCGTTGGATTGAAGAATGGGCCAAGCCAGCCACCAATTAACCATGCGTCAGGGTAGGTGCCGGCCACATCGTCAAATGCACCCGGATACATCAGGTTGAACCCCACCAGCCAATACATGATGGCCGACAGCGAATAGAGAGCGATATTCTTGGTCAGCTGTGTCGTGACATTCTTGGACCGCACAAGGCCCGCCTCAAGCATGGCGAAACCTGCCGCCATCCAGAACACCAGAAAGCCGCCCACAAGAAACAGCAATGTGGTCATCAGATAAGGGCCGATCTCGTCAAAGGTCGGTGCGGCGTCCTGCGCCAGCGCGAATGTCGGCAGAAGCGCGAAAGCGGCTCCGGCGGATAGATACTTGGTTAGTTTCATGATTTTGTCCCTTACTGCGCCCTTAGAGTGCGTCATCATTGATCTCGCCTGTGCGCACGCGCAGCGCGCTTTCCACGTCGAGCACGAAAATCTTGCCGTCACCGATCTTCTCGGTCTTGGCGGTGGTCGCGATGGTTTGCACCACCTGTTCAGCCATGCCGTCCTGCACCACGATCTCTAGCTTGACTTTGGGCACGAAGTTCACGGCGTATTCGGCCCCGCGATAAATCTCGGTATGGCCCGACTGAGAGCCGAACCCTTTGATTTCAGACACCATCATCCCGCGCACGCCCACGGCGGTGAGCGCCTCGCGCACCTCCTCAAGCTTGAACGGTTTGATTGTCGCAATGATGAGTTTCACGTTCTTCCCCTTGCAAATTCTCTTGCAGACGCCCGTTGCGGCGGCGCCTGCTTGCATCCAGAAACAAAGCGCCTGTGCGGCGGCGCGGCAAGATTGCTGCAGGTGCGAAACGACCCGGACTCAGATTCTATTGCACAATTCTTGCACAAATTGCACCATGTGCCTGAAAATTGGGCATGCGAAAAAGCGCCTCTGCGCGACGTATCGCGCTCTACATTTCGAAAGCGGGCGGTTATAGTCCTGCAAAATAGACAAAACAGTCAATCGAGCGGATCATGAGTGGAAACGGCAAGAAGCGGTCACCTTTGGTGGCTGATCGGCGCTATCCGGCAAAAACGACGGCCAAGAAGAAACCTGCGCCCAAGAAGAATTCGGCAAAACCTGCCGCCCGCCGCAAGGCTGCCCCCAAGAAGACACAGCCGCGCGGCCTGATTGGCTGGGTGCTGACCGCGGTTCGTTGGTTGACAGGTATGCTGTGGGCCTTTGCGTGGCGTGTTGGCCTTGTTGTCGGCCTGATCATCGCGGGCTTTTCCTTTTATTTTGCCGCCCAAATGCCCGATATGGCCGAGCTGATCGACGGGCGCACCCGCGGCTCTGTCACCATGACCGACCTGACCGGAGAGGTCTTTGCCTGGCGTGGCGACCAGTTTGGCGGGATGGTCACGACCGAGACAGTCTCTCCTCATCTGCATAACGCTGTTGTTGCGACAGAGGACAAGCGTTTCTACCGCCATATCGGCATTTCGCCCCGTGGCATCGCATCCGCCGTCCGCATCAACCTGCGTGAAGGGCGCGGCCCGCTGTCGGGCAATGGCGGATCAACTATTACACAGCAGACCGCCAAGCTGCTTTGTCTTGGTGTCCCTTTCGACCCCAATACCTGGGAGTCCGAACGCGCCTACGAAGATGACTGCCGCCGCACTACACTTTGGCGCAAGGCCAAGGAAGCCGTCTTTTCGATCGGGATGGAGATTGCCTATACCAAAGAAGAAATCCTCTCGATCTACCTCAACCGGGCGTATCTGGGGGCCAGCAGCCGCGGGTTTGAAGCCGCAGCGCAACGCTATTTTGGTATTTCCGCCGCAGAGGTGAACCCCGCACAGGCCGCAATGCTGGCAGGTTTGTTGACCGCGCCGTCGGTCAACGCGCCCACACGTAACCTGCAACGCGCGCAAAACCGGGCGGCCGTAGTGATTGGATTGATGGAAGATCAAGGCTATATCACCGCCGCAGAGGCGCAAGAGGCCCGCACCACCCCCGCGACCCTGTCCGAAGCTGCCAGTGCCAGAACCGGCGGGTTCTTCGCGGATTGGGTCATGTCAAGCGGGCCAGAGTTCTTCACTCGCGACACCACCGAAGACGTGATCATCCGCACCACGCTGGATCAACGTATTCAGGCCGCCGCCGAAGAGGCGCTGATCACCGTGTTCGAGCGTGACGTGCGCGAAGGATCAGAGGCGCAGGCTGCAATTGTGG
The DNA here is from genome assembly GCA_947498645.1 of uncultured Paracoccaceae bacterium. Taxonomy (GTDB): domain Bacteria; phylum Pseudomonadota; class Alphaproteobacteria; order Rhodobacterales; family Rhodobacteraceae; genus Yoonia. Next base: position 618,393 of record CANMKS010000001.1, read on the forward strand.
TGATGTCGGCCGATGGCGCTGTACGTGCGATGGTGGGCGGGCGCAACATCAACGCAACAGGAGCCTTCAACCGGGCCACACAGGCGCTGCGCCAGACCGGGTCAGCCTTCAAACCCTTCATTTATGCCGCCGCCCTTGATCTGGGCATGTCACCTTATGACATGATCGACGATGCGCCCACCTGTTGGGAACGGCGCGGATCACCACCTTGGTGCCCCGAAAACTATGACCGCGATTTTGTCGGGCCTATCAGCATGGTGGATGCGCTGGCGACCAGCCGTAACATCCCCGCGATTCTTGTGTCCGAAGAAGTTGGCCGCGAGTTGGTGCGCAATGTGGCCGCTGGCTTTGGCATTCAGGGTGACCTGGCCGCTGGACCCGCGCTTGCGCTGGGGGTGTCGGAAAGCACCTTACTCAACATGACAGGTGCATTTGCCGGTATTCTGAACGGCGGCTCTGCTGTGACACCCTATGGTTTGGTGGACCTACGTCTGATGGGTGATGATCAGATCCTGATGGATGCCCAGACCGCCGGTATCGGAGAGCGGATCATCCGTGAAGATGCCGCCCGCCAACTTACGTGGATGATGTCGAAAGTGGTCGAGCAAGGCACAGGCCGACGCGCCCGCATCAACGGCTGGCAGATTGCCGGCAAGACCGGCACGACCCAAGGGTCGCGCGACGCATGGTTTATTGGGTTTACCGGCGATTATGTGACCGGTGTTTGGATGGGCTATGATGACAACAGACGTCTGTCCGGTGTGACCGGCGGTGGCTTGCCTACAACGATCTGGCAGGAAACGATGGTTCGCGTGCTGGAGGGCCGGCAGCCGACACCGCTGCCGATGACTATCCCACAACGCCCTGCTGGGACGGGTCTGTTGCAAAGTCAGGGTGGTGAGGTGATTGATGAGGCGATCATCAATTTGTTGGAGAATATCCTGGGGAATTGAACTTGGCGTTGTTCACCTGTGCTGATCGGGCAGTGGCGGGCCGTTGCGCCAAATGGCGATAGTATTGAAGAAATCGCACAGTGCAATCCTGCGCATTCCACTCTTAGCCCTCTAAAATTCGCCCACTTCGCAACGGTCATACCGAAAGACGTAGCCGTCCCAGATCATGTAGATGCCGTCCTCTTCCGCGTCGCTCATCAACATGGCCCGTTCGGTCCAGGTGGACCCCTCGCCGGTGCATTGCATGTCGTAAAGCGTGGCCTCCATGTCGACGATATCAATCGGGCTGGTCATGCGGCATTCGACCTCCACCCCGTAAAAGATATTCTCTTCGATCTTGAGCGCACCACCATCGACGCCCACAAGTGAGCATTCCGCATTGGCCGTCTGTTTGTAGACTCCATCAAACGGACCCGCCATCAGCATGGCGGGATACAGCAGGGCAAGTGCAGCAATATGCAGGCATGGCGCAGTCATCAGTGCATCACAATGCGCCAAACCGCGTTGCCGATCAATGATTTATCCCGTCATGCGTGAAATACAGGTATCTCGTTAACTCTGTTGATGTTTATTGGGGACTGCCGTTACAACGCCAAGAGCATGGAAAAGGTGTATCAGACACATGTCCGATGATCAGATCAAAGCAGGTCAGGCAGAGCTAAGTGCGGCCCGCCGCGAAAGCCGTGGGCTGTACTGGATCGTCGCAGTCTTCAGCTTTTTTGTGAACCTGCTGATGCTGACCGGCCCGTTGTATATGCTTAATGTCTACGACCGGGTGCTCAGTTCGCGGTCGTTTGAGACGCTGATCGCACTCTCGGTGCTTGTGGCCTTCCTTTATGGAATGATGGGTATCCTTGATTTCGTGCGCGGCCGGGTGATGGGCCGGGTGGGTGCCCGGTTTCAGGCGCGGCTTGACCGGCGGGTGTTTGCTGCGGTGCTCAAGGCCACCACACTGAATCGCGCGCCACGACAGGCCGCCACCGGCCTGCGCGATCTGGAGGCAGTGCAACGGTTGCTCACCTCGCCTGCGCTGATGGCCTTGTTCGATCTGCCTTGGGTGCCGCTGTTCTTCTTTGGCATTTTCATCTTTCACCCGCTGATGGGTATGTTGGCGATCAGCGGTGCTGCGGTGCTGGTCGTTGTGGCGCTCTTGAACCAATGGTCGACGCGCAAGCCGATTGAAGCGGCGAATGCGGCCAGTTTTGCCTCTGAACGCCTTGGCGCGCACATCCGTGATGAAAGCGAGATGGTGCATTCGCTGGGCATGCGCGAGGCCGCCTTTGACCGCTGGCAAGTGGCGCGCGGGCAATCGCTGGATACCAGTATTGCGGCCGCCGATGCCTCTGGCACATTCACCGCGCTGACCAAATCATTCCGACTGTTCCTGCAATCGGCCATGCTGGGCGTTGGGGCCTATCTGGTGTTGATCAATGAGCTGTCGCCGGGTGCGATGATCGCGGGCTCCATCCTGCTGGGTCGCGCGCTGGCCCCGCTTGAACAGCTTGTTGGCCAATGGGGCATGTTCCAGCGCGCCCGCGAAGGGTGGGGCAATCTGGCGGTGCTACTGGGGCAAATCCCGGTTGATGCACAGCGGACCGCACTGCCCAAACCACGGGCCCATCTGCTGGCCGATCAGGTCACGGTTGTTCCGCCCGGTGAACAGCAAGCCGCGTTGCGGATGATCAGTTTTGAGGTCAAGCCCGGTCAGGCAGTCGGTGTCATTGGCACCTCTGGCGCTGGCAAATCGACTTTGGCGCGGGTACTGACCGGCGTATGGCAACCAGCGGGCGGCAAGGTCCGGTTGGATGGCGCGGCGCTGGACCAATACGACCCAGATGTCCTGGGTCAGCACGTGGGCTATCTGCCCCAGCGCGTGCAGCTGTTTGACGGCACCATCAAGGAAAACATCGCCCGCATGAGCATGCAACCTGATGATGCCGCCGTTGTTGCAGCGGCCAAGGCGGCCGCCGCGCATCAGATGATTTTGAAACTGCCCGATGGCTATGACACGCGTGTCTCTGCCAGCAGTGGCCGTTTGTCGGGTGGGCAAATCCAACGGATCGGGCTGGCCCGCGCGCTTTATGGTGACCCGGTTGTGGTGGTACTGGATGAGCCGAATTCGAACCTTGATAACGAAGGCTCAGTCGCGCTGAACACTGCGATCCGTAACCTCAAGGCTGCGGACAAGATCGTCTTTATCATGGCCCACAGGCCATCGGCTATTCAGGAATGTGATTTGCTGCTGGCCATCGAAAACGGCACCCGCCGCGCCTTTGGCCCCAAGGATGAGGTGCTGGCCGAAATCGTCAGGAACCATGATGATATCAAGCGCAGCACCGGCAAGGCCGGAGGCGTGTCATGACCGATGAAACCAAACGTTGGTCTGCGACCCGGCACCTGACCATTGGCGCGCTTGCGCTGCTTGTTCTGGTGGGTGGCTTTGGCACCTGGGCCGTGCGTGCCCAGATCACCGGGGCAGTCATCACATCCGGCCAGATCGAGGTGGATCGCAATCGGCAGGTCGTGCAGCACCCTGACGGCGGCGTCGTTGAAGAAATCCTCGTGGATGAGGGTGACACGGTTGCAGCGGGCGATCTGCTGATCCGTCTTGATGCCTCTGTGCTGCAATCGGAACTGGCCATTGTCGAAGGGCAGCTGTTTGAAATCCTCGCGCGCCGGGCCCGGCTTGAAGCAGAGCGCGACGATGCCACCAGCCTGACTTTCAGCCCGATCCTGCTGGAAGTCGACAACGCTGACGTGCAATCACTGATGGCGGGTCAAGAGCGGTTGTTTGCCGTGCGGGTCGAAACCAATGACCGCGCTGTCGAACAATTCACCCAGCAACGCGCCCAGATTGCCAGCCAATTGTCCGGCATCACCGCCCAACAAGAGGCGTTGACCACCCAGCAAACGCTGATCGCACAGGAATTGGCCGACCAGCAAAGCCTGCTAGAGCGTGGTCTGGCACAGGCCAGCCGTGTCCTTGCCCTGCAACGGGAAGAGGCCAGTCTACTGGGCACCATGGGCGATCTGTCTGCACAGGTCGCACAGGCGGCCGAACGCATGACCGAGATTGATATTCAGATCCTTGCGCTGTCCTCGTCGCGCCGCGAAGAGGCGATCACCCAGCTGCGGGATCTACAGTTCAATGAATTGGAACTGTCGGAACAACGGCGCACACTGCGGCGCCGGCTTGACCGTCTGGACATTCGCGCCCCTGTGTCCGGCATTGTTTACGGCATGCAGGTCTTTGCCCCGCAATCGGTGATCCGCGCGGCAGACCCCGTGCTGTTCCTGATCCCGCAAGACCGCCCGCTGGTCATTGCAACGCAGGTACAGGTGATCGACGTTGACCAGATCTATGTCGGTCAGGATGTCACTTTGCGGTTTTCGGCTTTTGACCAGCGGCGCACGCCAGAGCTGACCGGCAAGGTCACATTGGTTTCTGCCGATGCATTTCAGAACGAAAATTCCGGGATGTCATTCTATCGCGCCGAGGTGCAGCTGAACGCAGGCGAGATCGAACGCCTGCCCGCTGACATGACCTTGATCCCCGGCATGCCGGTCGAGGCCTTCGTGCGCACCGCCGACCGCAGCCCACTGGATTACCTGATCAAACCGCTGGCCGATTATTTCACCAAGGCCTTTCGCGAGTCCTGATTGCACAGCCCCCCATTGCCCGCTAGCGTCGCGGCAAATGACAGGAGAATTGCAATGAGCGTGATCGAAGACAAACTGGCCGAACTTGGCGTGACACTGCCGGATGCCCCCGCACCTGCCGCCAACTATGTACCTTATGTGATTGCGGGCGACATGGTCTACGTGTCGGGCCAAATCTCCGCCAATGCGGAGGGTATGATCAAAGGTAAGCTGGGCGATGATATGGATGCCGAAGCGGGCGCCGCCGCTGCTCAGACCTGTGCCATCAGCCTTTTGGCGCAGCTGAAGGCTGCGTGTGGTGGCGACATCGACAAACTTGTGCGGGTCGTCAAGCTGGTAGGGTTTGTCAATTCCACAGCAGATTTCGGCGACCAACCAAAGGTCGTTAACGGGGCCTCCGATTTCATGGTGGCTGCACTGGGTGACAAGGGCCGTCATGCCCGTTCGGCTGTCAGTGCCGCGAGCCTGCCCTTTGGCGTGGCCGTCGAAATCGAAGGTATCTTTCAGATCAAATGACCCTGCCCGCCAGTTTTTTCGACCGCCCGATCACCCACCGCGCCCTGCATGACCGCAAGGCGGGGCGGGTGGAGAACAGCATCAAATCCATCGAGGCTGCAATTGCCGCAGGCTATGGGATAGAAATGGATGTGCAGTTGAGCAGCGATGGGCACGCCATGGTTTTTCATGACGACGACTTGGATCGTTTGACCAGCGAAAGCGGCCCTGTCCGCGCCCGCACACGGGCGGAACTGGAAGCCATCCCCTTGACCGATGATGGCGGCACTATTCCTGCTCTTGATACCGTGCTTGCGCTCGTCGCGGGGCAGGTTCCACTGCTGATCGAGATCAAGGATCAGGATGGCGAAATGGGCCCGGACGTCGGGCCGCTGGAACAGGCGACCTGTGCTGCATTGAAGGACTACAAAGGCGACGTTGCTCTGATGTCGTTCAACCCCCATGCCGTTGCCAAATGCGCGGAATATGCGCCGGGTATCCCCCGCGGCATCACCACATCCAGTTATGAAGCGATGTTCTGGCCTGAGGTTCCCGCCGCCACCCGCGACATCCTGCGCGATATCCCGGACTACACCCGCGTTGGTGCGTGTTTTATCAGCCATGAGGCCTCTGATCTGGATCGCCCGCGTGTGGCCGAACTCAAAGCGGGTGGCGCACATATCTTTACCTGGACCATCCGCTCGGCCAAGGCCGAAGCGGAGGCCCGCCGCATCGTCGATAATGTGACGTTTGAGGGGTATCTGGCTTGACGCCGCCCCTGGGGCACACAAGTTGCACGATATGAACGAGAGACCCATTGAGATCACCGTCCATCGCAGCATCAATGATATTGACGCTGGCGACTGGGATGCCTGCGCCTGCCCCGAGACGGCAGACGGCAGGCCCGTGGACCCCTTCACAACGTATCGGTTTCTCAAAGCACTCGAAGACAGCGGATCGGTCGGCCCCGGCAGTGGCTGGCAGCCGCAGTATCTGTCGGCGGTACAGGATGGCCAGATCATCGCCACCGCCCCGCTCTATGCCAAGGGGCACAGTCAGGGCGAATATATCTTTGATCACAACTGGGCGCATGCCTATGAAAATGCTGGCGGGCGCTACTACCCCAAACTGCAAATCGCAGTGCCGTTCACGCCCGCCACAGGGCGGCGGTTCCTGACCCGTCCGGGGTTTGAGGTGTTGGGCATGTCGGCATTGGTTCAGGGGGCCGTGCAACTGGCCGCACAGAATGAAATCTCGTCCCTGCACGCCACATTCTGTACTGAGGCCGAAGCACTGGCCGGCGCCGAAATGGGCCTGCTGACCCGGATCGGGCAACAGTTTCACTGGGTCAATGACGGCTATGCTGATTTTGACGCTTTCCTTGCCTCGCTTTCCAGCCGCAAGCGCAAAACGCTGCGTAAGGAACGGCGGCAAGCCAATGATTTTGGCGGAGAGATTGTGGAACTGACAGGTGATCAGATCACGCCCGAACAATGGGATGCGTTCTGGGTCTTCTATCAGGACACTGGCAACCGCAAATGGGGCACACCTTATCTTACGCGCGATTTTTTCCATCGCGCGCATGAGACGTTGCGCGATGACATGCTGATGGTGCTGGCACTACGCGATGGGCAGCCCGTGGCGGGGGCGCTGAACTTTATCGGACGCGAGACGTTGTACGGCCGCTATTGGGGCTGCATTGAACATCATCCCTGCCTGCATTTTGAGGTCTGCTATTATCGCGCCATCGACTATGCCATCCGGCATGGAATGACACGGGTAGAGGCGGGCGCGCAGGGTGAACACAAGCTCGCGCGTGGTTATCTGCCGGTTGCCACCCATTCGCTGCATTGGTTTGGCGATGCGGGGTTCAAGGACGCCGTCGCGCGCTATCTGGACGCGGAACGCGATGCGGTGGATCATGAAATTGAAGTGCTCACCAGCTATGGGCCATTCCGCAAAACCGAAATGGAGGATCACCAATGACCGACAAATTGACCAAGGCTGAACGTGCCGAACAGATCGATCCGCTGCTGGCCAGCGGGTGGACGATGGTTGAGGGGCGCGATGCAATCCACAAGGTATTTGTGTTCAGGAATTTCGTAGACGCCTTTGGGTTCATGACCCGTGCGGCCATCTGGGCGGAAAAATGGAACCACCACCCCGAATGGTCCAACGTGTATAAAACGGTCGAAGTCACCTTGACCACGCATGACGCAGATGGCCTAAGCGCGCTCGACGCCAAATTAGGCGCAAAACTGGACAAACTTGCCGGAGATTAAATTGGAAACATTGATGAATACCGTGATCTGGGACGGCAAAGCCCTTTCGGATCTTTTGACGATCGAATTTCTTGCATCGGCCGTAGGCAATGTGCTCGCCGCGATTGCGATCCTGTTTATCGGCTTCATTATCGGGGGTTGGGTGCGCAGACGGCTTGTGGGGTTGGGCGGCAAGCACGCGCATCTTGACATTACGTTGTTCAACTTTCTGGGCAATATCGCGCGCTATATCGTTGTCGGCTTTGCCTTCCTTTTTGTGCTCAACACATTCGGGGTCCAGACCACATCCTTCGTCGCTGTTATCGGTGCTGCCGGTCTGGCCATTGGCCTGGCCCTGCAAGGTACGCTGTCGAATGTCGCCGCTGGCGTGATGATCGTGTTCTTCCGCCCCATCAAAATAGGCGATTTTGTCGAGGTGAACGGCCAGATGGGCACTGTGAAAGATATCACGTTGAACTTCACCGAAATGGCATCGGTGAATAATGTGCAGATCATCATCCCCAACTCAGAGGTTTGGGGAAATACCATCGTCAACTATTCATCCTACGATACCCGCCGCGCAGAGTGGGAGTTTGGCGTGGGTTATGGGGCGAACCTGCAACTGGCTGAACAGACGATCCGCAACACGATCATGGCCGACGCACGTTCCATGACCGACCCGGAACCATTTTTGCAGGTCAATAACCTCAACGCCAGCTCGGTCGATTTTCTGGTGCGGGTCTGGTGCAAAAGCAGCGATTACTTTGCCTATCAGGCCGATATGAAGCGGAAAGTGAAAGAGGCGCTGGATGCCGCAGGCGTGGATATCCCGTTCCCGACGCGCACGATTGTTCACATGGGCGGGCAAGACGCCGCAGAGTAGCAAAAGGGCGGTCGTCGCGACCGCCCTTTTTCATCAGCCCATCGCGTCCAGCAATGTCTCGCCGGCTGAGATTTCGCACTCACCGGGGTTGGCTTCGGCGTTCAGAATGCTGACCACACCATTGTCGACCAGCATGGAGTAGCGCTTGGACCGGTTCACGAAACCCACGGGTGCAGCACTGAAAGCCATTCCGATGGCTTGGGTGAATGCGCTTTCGGCGTCGGCCAACATCGTGATCCCAGTCTGGGTCGCTTGCGTGCTTTCGCCCCAGGCCTTCATCACAAACGGATCGTTCACGGAGATGCAGATAATTTCATCCACACCTTTTTCCATGAACTGATCATAGGTGACCATGAAGCTGGGCACATGAGCGGTTGAACAGGTGCCGGTATAGGCCCCCGGCAAACCAAAGATCACGACCTTGCGGTCGGCCAGTTTGTCGGCCAGCACGATCTGTTCTGGCCCTTCGTCACCCATTTGCAGCAGTGTCGCATTTGGCAGCGTGTCGCCTGTCGTAATTGTCATATTTCTTGCCCCTCTTCGCGTTGTGCCCTCGCAGGCTTCACATATAGAGTGAGGCGAAACAAGTGCCACCGGTCCAAAGGAAACCCTCATGACCCATGTCATCGTTGTCGGAGCAGGCCAGGCTGGCGCGTCATTGGTTGCAAAGCTGCGCAGTGTCGGATTCACCGGCGACATTACGCTGATTGGTGCGGAAAAAGTGCCACCCTATCAGCGCCCGCCGCTGTCCAAAGCCTATCTGCTGGGTGAGATGGCCGAAGAACGCCTGTATCTGCGCCCTGCCGAATTCTACGACGATCAGAACATCCGCTTGCGTCTGGATACCCGCGTCACCGGCATCGACAGAGCGGCAAAGACGGTCACGCTCAGCGATGGCGAGGTACTTAACTACGACGAATTGGCGCTGACCACGGGCGCACATCCCCGCACCCTGCCCGCCGCAATCGGCGGTATGCTGGATGGCGTCTTTGCGGTGCGTGATCTGGCAGACGCAGATGCGATGGCGCCGGCCTTTGTTGCTGGCAATCGCGTGCTGATCATCGGCGGTGGCTACATTGGGTTAGAGGCGGCGGCTGTCGCCTCTAAACTGGACTTGGAGGTGACGCTGGTCGAGATGGCCGACCGTATTTTGCAGCGGGTCGCAGCGCCTGAGACCTCGCACTACTTCCGCGATCTGCATACCGCACACGGCGTGAAAATCCGCGAGGGTGTCGGCTTGGACCGTCTTTTGGGCGACACCCATGTCACCGGTGCGCTGCTGACAGACGGCACTGAGATCGCCATCGATTTTGCGGTTGTGGGGGTGGGTATCACGCCCGCCACGATCCTTGCCGAAAGCGCCGGGATCGACGTTAGCAATGGGATCACCACCGACAGCCACGGGCGCACGTCTGATCCGCATGTCTGGGCGGCTGGCGACTGCGCGTCCTGCCTTTATCACGGCGGCACCATTCGCATCGAAAGCGTCGGCAACGCCATTGATCAGGCCGAAGCTGTGGCCGTAAATATCGCGGGTGGTGACAAGCCGTATCTGCCCAAACCATGGTTCTGGTCGGACCAATACGACTGCAAACTGCAAATTGCCGGGCTGAACATCGGCTACACACATGTTTACGTCCGCAAAGGCGACGCGCCGGGCGTGCAGTCCAACTGGTACTACAAAGGTGACACGCTACTGGCGGTCGACGCGATGAACGACCCACGCAACTACATGATCGGCAAACGCCTGATTGAGGCGGGACGTAGCCCGACACCGGCACAGATCACCGACCCTGCAACGGATATGAAAGCCTTGCTGCAACTGTGAGGATCATCGGCGGCACCCATCGTGGTACGGCGCTGGCTGCGGTTGGCAAAGGCGACGCAGGCGCGCACCTGCGCCCCACAACCGACCGGGTGCGCGAAAGCCTGTTCAATGTGCTGCAAGGCGGGCGCTTTGGTGATCCGATCACCGGTGCCCAGGTGCTGGATCTGTTCGCAGGCACCGGCGCATTGGGGCTAGAGGCACTGTCGCGGGGGGCCGCACATGTCACCTTTGTCGATAGCGGGCGGGCAGCACAAAAGCTGATCCGCGAGAATATCACCAAGCTGCGCAGGCAGGCGGACACAACTCTGCTGGCGACGGATGCAGCACGCCTGCCTCAGGGCGCGGCCTGTGATCTGATTTTTCTTGATCCACCCTATAGGCAAGATCTTGGCGGCAAGGCGTTGGCGACGGCCCAAGCGGCGGGCTGGATCAGCCCTGAGGCACTCATCGTCTGGGAAGAGGCTCAGGCACAGATCGCCCCGCGCGGCTTCACCAGTCTGGACCAAAGGCGGTATGGGGATACGTGGGTGACCTTCATGCGCGCGGACACCTGATTTGCGCGATGGCGCCCTGCGCGCTAGGCTCTGGCAATGACAGACGCCACCGATTTCACAAGTATTCCACATGTGGTCAATGCTCCGCCACCCAGCATCCCGCTGCCTGCGCCCGTGCCTTTTGGCGCGCCAGTATTGATCAGCGACTGCGTGAACCCATTGGCGGGTGAAACGCTGCTGAGCCTGTTGTGGAAACGCATGTCGCGGAATGAAGATGCATGACAGGCGACGCGCCGTGATGGTGTAACACGATCGCATAGGTAGCCACACCAAAGCAGGAGAGCCAATATGCCGACCCATCCCAAGATTACCCCCGTTGAAAACGGTCCGTTGATGGTCACCAATGTGCCGAACTTGCGCGACGCCGAAGGTGAACCAATAGAAGCCGGTGAAAAGATGGCCCTTTGCCGCTGCGGGTTATCGGCGAAAAAACCGTTCTGCGATGGTTCTCATAACGCAGCAGGGTTTTCGAGCACGTCGGACACATCCAAAATTCGCAACACACCGCTTAGCTATGCAGGCAAGGTTGATGGGACTGATGTTACCGTCCACTACACGCCGGTTCTGTGCTCGCATGCGGCTGAATGCGTCAAGGCATCGGGCGCCATCTTTGACCCGGCCCGCAAGCCGTGGATTGTGCCAGAAAACGGCACCATGGCTGACCTGCTTGTTGCGATGTCAAATTGCCCATCCGGCGCATTGCGCCTGGAGGTTGGCGCCTCCGCCCCGCAACATATGGTCAACGGTGATGTCGATATGATGGTCGAGCGTCATGGCCCGTATCGGGTCAAAAACGTCGCCCTTGAGGCCGACTTCAATGGTGCCGGGGCAAGTCAGACCAAATACGTGCTGTGTCGTTGCGGCCATTCCAAGAACAAGCCGTTCTGCGACGGCTCGCACCGCGATGAAGGCTGGCGTGACGGGTCAGAATAGCCGCCTCTAGAGCACCTCTGCCGGGGCAACCCACCAGTTCATATGCGCGACCTGCACGATCCGTGCCACATGTCGCGCTGTCGCCATATCCTTGACCAAGGCAAAACAAGTGGCCCCCGATCCTGACATGCTGGCAAAGCTGACCGCTGGCAGCGCGCGCAGTTTGATCAGCGCTTCGGTGATTTCGGGCGCAAGCACTTCGGCCGGGGCAAGCAGGTCATTGCGTTGCGTGGCCAGCCACCGCGAAAACCCGTCATAGTCCAGCCCCTCGGTCAGGCGGGTCATCGGGCTGCCGTTCTTGGTGTCGAGCCCGGCAAAGACGGGGCCGGTTGGCACGCCCACTGGCGGGCGCACCAAAACCAGCGCGCAAGAGGGCAAAGCCGGGACCGGCGACAGATCCTCGCCAATGCCCGACATACGCGCGGGGTTTGGCGCGCGCATGCAGACCGGCACGTCAGCCCCCAATGCCAAAACCTCTGGCGCGGTTGCCGGCAAGGGGGCCACCCCCCAAAGCTCTGCCAGCATCACAAGTGCGGCCGCAGCATCCGATGATCCACTGCCAATGCCTGCCGCATGGGGCAGGTGTTTTTCCAATGTCAGATGGGCACCTTGTGTCACGCCACGCACCACCCGCAGCGCCTGGGCTGCGCGCAGTATCAGGTTACTTTCATCTGTGGGAACACCGTCCGAAAACGGGCCGGTGACTGTGATTCTCAGATCCGGAGCCGTTGTCGCCGCCAATTTGTCCGACACATCGGCAAAGACCACCAGACTATCAAGCAGGTGATACCCATCGTCACGCTGTCCGGTGACGTGCAAGGTCAGATTGACCTTGGCGGGTGCGTTGGCCTTAATCGTTGCCACGTGCAATGCGGATCGGTTCTTCGCCCTCATCCACCAGCACAAGGTCCAGCCCACGATCCAGCTTGTCGCGGATACGCGCGGCCGCGTCGTCCTCTGGCGCAAAAGACAGGGCGCGTTGCCATTGGAATCGCGCTTCAATCTCGCGGCCAACAGCCCAGAGCGCGTCACCAAGGTGATCGTTGATCACAGGGTCAACCGGCTCTAGCGAGGCAGCTTGTTCAAGATGCGTGACCGCCTCATCATAGTGGCCCAGTTGGAACATCACCCAGCCAAGGCTGTCGATGATGGCCCCGTTATCAGGGCGGGCAGCGGCAGCGGTTTCGATCATGCCCAGCGCCTCATTCAGCTTTTCACCGCGTTCAACCAGTGAATAGCCCAGATAGTTCAGGACCTGCGGTTGATCGGGACGCAGGACAAGGGCTGCGCGAAAGTCAGCTTCGGCAGCGGGCCAGTCATCCATTTTGTGACTGGTGATGCCACGGGTGTAATAGACAAACCACTTGGCCGCATTGGTGTCGTCATAAAGATCGAGCGCGCGCGAATAGGCATCATGCGCTTCGCTGTAGCGATCTGCATAGCGCAGGTTATCACCCTTGGTGGCAAAAACTTGTGGCAGTTCGGGATGACTGCGGGCCAACGCCTCCAACACCTCGATCGCCGCATCGTCGCGCCCCGCCTTGCGCAGCACATCGGCACGCCCAAGCTCAGCCGCGTGGAAAGACGGATCAGCGCGCGAAACGCTGGAATAGACCGTGTTGGCCAGCGCGTATTGGTCAAGCGTTTCGAGCAACTCTGCCGTCATCAGCACCGCTTGGGTGTTTTCAGGGGCCAGATGCACCGCTGCGCGTGCATAAAGCAGGCGAAATGCGTCGGGCGCATCGCCTTGCAATAGTCCCGAGACCGTCAAGAACAGGTCAGCCATCGCCTGCGCAGGCGTGCGTACCGCGTCATAGGCCACGGCCTCGCCCGCATCCAACTGGTCGCGCAACTGCTGTAGGCTTGGGTCAAGCTGCACGCCGAACACCTGATCCATCAGGTTAACTGCATCTGCGTTGCGGTCCAGCTGGCTGAGGATCTGGACGTAAGCGATGGCGCTTTGACGGTTAAACCGCATCCCGCCTTCTGGGCGCGACTGAAAAAGCACCGCCGCCCCCTCGAAATCACCCACCGATGCCAGCGCATAGGCCTTATGGGTCAGCCCATAAACCGTCATGCCAGGTGTTTCGATCACCTGATCAAAACTTGCGAAGGCGCGGGTCATCTCGCCCTGGCCCAGATGCGCCCACCCCTGTGACAGGCCGTCAACCAAAGGGCCGATGCTGCGACCCTGTTCCAGTGCGGCGAAGATATTGTCCCAGTCGCCTGCCTTCACATCCGCGACGCTCAGGATCAGATGCGCCACCTGGCTGTCCTGACCCTGATCGACAATGGTCTGTGCAATTGGAACGGCCCGGTCAATCTGGCCCAAGGCGATGAATGTCGTCATCGCGTTTTCAAGCAAGAATGTGTTGGTCGGGTCGGCGATCAGACCTTGGGCGAAGTATCGCGAAGCCGCATCAAAATCGTTGGCAATCCCCGCCTGACGCGCAGCCAGATAGGCGCCGGCATCAGGATCGGCCACTGCCGGGGTTGTGCCTGCAAGCAGACATGCAAATGCTGCGATGGAAATTGACTGTTTGAACACTGCGCGCTTGAACCTCTGGTTTTTATGATCGCAAAACTGCCTGACAAGTCTTTGCATGTAAATCCGGCATTGTCTTAGCGGCAAATTGTTGCGGATCAGACAAGACCGAGCGATCGCTGCGCATCGCATGGTCTGATTGATCCGAAGAGGTTGGGAAACACAAGTAGACAGGCCTTGTGGCCTGCCCGCTTGCCCTGCCAATACTGCCCGCACGCACCTGTTTTTATGGGTGCTTCACGTTAGATTGGACACTAAGCGATGAAGTGATTCGGCGTCAACAACTGATTCGCGAATCGGCTCAACTTGTCGGCGCATAAACCCGGCAAAGCGGATCAACGGGTACCGGGCTCACCAGAAATGGTGTCTCTGGTGGCATGCCGCTTTCTTCGACCCAGACCCCGTTCAGGCAGAAATCCTGTGCGTAATTGCCCAGATTGAAGCCAAATCCGGGGTTTCCGCAGTCTGTTGCCGTCCCATCTGCGTTCCAGGCCTGACTGACGCCAAGCCCCACATCGCCCGGTGTCATGAACACGCTGCGTCCGGGATCATAGTTCAACAGCCAACTGGCATCCGCATCCCGCGTTGCCATATCCCATTTTCCCAAAAGCTGGCCATTCTGATAGCCCGCAATCCGAAACTCCAGCACGTCATCTTGGGTTACCACCGGTTTGTTCAGCGCCACCGGATTGATCGTCATCTGACCTGTCATGGTGTAGTCATTCGCACCTTGCCAGCAAAAATAGAAATCCACAGCGTGGGTTTGACTGCCGATCAGCGACAGAGCGACGGCCAACGTGCGGATCACGCCTGATTTTCCCGGATCACATGCCCGGCCAGATACAGCGAGCCACAGATCAGGATACGTGCGTTGGGTGTTGCTTCGGTGATCCGCGAGATGGCCGTTTGCACATCCTCTGCGACCTCTGCCTGCAAACCCACTTTGCGCGCCTCTTGGGCGGTTTTCTCACCGGGGATCGTGTTCGCCTCACCGGGGATCGACACGCCCGTGAGGCTTTCAGCCACTTCGGCCAGCGGGGCCAGATAGCCGGCGATGTCCTTGGTGTTGAGCATCCCGCAGATCAGATGGGTCGGCCGTGGCGGTTGCTGGCGCAGGGTGGCGGCCAGCATCTTGCCCGCCGCCGGGTTGTGCCCGCCATCCAGCCAAAGTTCTGCCGGGGCGGCCAGATCGACCAACGCGCCGGAGGTCAGCTTTTCCATACGAGCGGGCCAGTAAGCCTTGGTGACGGCAGCTTCGCAAGCTGCCTCATCTCGACCCAGATGCCGCAGCGCGGCCAGTGCGGCACCAGCATTCATGATCTGATGTGGGCCGGGCAGCTTGGGTATTGGCAGATCGAGCAAGCCGGATTCATCCTGATAGATCAACCGATCCCGTTCTACACTGACGTGCCAGTGCTGACCATGCGCAAGAAGTGGTGCGCCTAGTGCCGCTGCACGTGCTTCGATAACATCCATCGCCGCTTCATGCTGCGGACCAACAACGCAAGGTACGCCACGCTTGATGATCCCCGCTTTTTCGCGGGCAATCTCGGCCAATGTCTCACCCAGAAATTGCTGATGGTCCAAATCGACCGGGGTGATGATGGTCAGCGCAGGCGTGCTGACAACGTTTGTCGCATCCAGACGGCCACCAAGGCCCACCTCAAGCAAGGTGTAATCCGCAGGCGTTTCAGCGAAGGCCAAAAGCCCGGCAACGGTCGTGATCTCAAAATAGGTGATCGGATCGCCGCCATTGGCCGCATAACAACGGTCGAGCACATCCGTCAGCGCAGTTTCAGAAATCAAATCCCCCGCCAAGCGGATCCGTTCATGAAAGCGTGCCAGATGCGGTGAGGTATAGGCGTGAACCTTTGCGCCGCCCGCCTCAAGCCCCGCGCGGATCATGGCCTGAGTAGAACCTTTGCCATTGGTGCCGGCCACATGGATGACCGGGGGCAGCCGGTCTTGCGGATTGCCCAGAACGTCCAGCAAATGCCACACCCGATCCAGCACCAGATCCATGACCTTGGGGTGCAGGGCCATCATCCGTTCAAGGATCACGTCAGATTTGGATATCACTTCTGATCTTCCGCCGCCGCAATTTCGTCGGCCGCCTCGGATGTGATTTCGGGTGCAGGCAAGTCGCCTTTTACGGGCGCGTCCTGCTTCATCAGCATGCGCACGATCGTGACAAGTTCGTCCTTCAGGTCGGTCCGTTTTGTCACCCGGTCCAGCATCCCGTGATCCAGCAGATATTCTGCCCGCTGGAACCCTTCGGGCAGTTTTTCCCCGATAGTTTGTTCAATCACCCGCGCACCGGCAAAGCCGATCAGTGCATTGGGTTCGGCAATCTGCACGTCGCCCAGCATCGCGTAGGATGCCGTCACACCACCAGTCGTTGGATGGGTCAGCACAACGATGTAAGGCAGGCCCGCTTCCTTGAGCATCTGCACCGCGATGGTGGTGCGCGGCATTTGCATCAGGCCAAGGATGCCTTCCTGCATGCGCGCGCCACCTGCGGCGGAAAACAGGATCAACGGGCGTTTGGTGGCAACGGCACGTTCGGCAGCCGCCACAATCGCATTGCCCACATACATCGACATGGACCCGCCCATGAAGGAAAAATCCTGCACGGCGACAACGACGCCTGTGCGCCCCATCTCGCCTTCGGCGACAAGCATTGCATCTTTTTCGCCTGTCTTTTTGCGCGCCTCTTTGATCCGGTCGACATAGCGTTTCTGATCGCGGAAATGCAACGGATCACTTACCGGTTCGGGCACGGTTACTTCGACAAAAACACCGCCGTCAAAGATTGATGTCAGCCGGTCACGCGCATTGATGGGCATGTGATTTTCGCAGTTGGTGCAGACGTTCAGGTTATCCGCCAACTCGCGGTGGAACAGCATCGTGCCGCAATCGTTACACTTGGTCCACAGGTTGTCCGGCACCTCGCGCCGCGAAAACAGCGAGTTGATCGTCGGACGGACGTAATTGGTGATCCAGTTCATATGTGCTGCCTTTGGTGCAATCTGCCTGATGAAATATGATGCCCCGGCGCGAATTGCAATCAGCGCTTGATGCCAATCCTGGCGGCCAGCCACATCACATAGACCGTCGTCAGCATTACCAGAAGCTGGAAAATGTACCACGGCGCCAATAGCGCCTCTGTCCCATAGGCATAAAGCGCCGGGTCTTCGTAAGGATACAGAAAAAGCGCCACGCCGGATGATGGCCACCCCTGCACAGAGACAACCAGCAAGGCAAATGCGTTATTGGCCAGATGCAACCCGATCGCCGCTCCCAGATTACCACTGCGCGCCGTCAGATCAGCGCAGGCCAGGCCAAGCATCGTTGCCCAGATCGCCCAAGCAATCCCTTCGGCGGCCCCATTGCCATTCCAGTAGTGGATCGCGCCGAACATCAACGACGGCACACCCATCCAGACCCAGCGGCTGTTCGACAGGCAGGCGAACTGCTGTTGCAGATAGCCGCGAAACACCATTTCCTCTGTACCCACCTGGATCAGCAAGGCAACAAGCGTCACGGGCACAAGCGCCAGCCAGACGCCCAGATCGCGGACCTCGGCCAGTTCAGATATCTCGATCCAAGGTGGCGCAAGCTCTAAGACCAGCAAAAGCAGGCCAACAGCCCCCGCCACGCGGATCAGATCGCGCCGCGTGGCGGCGTAGGGTCCGATCAACGTCCAAAATCCCCGCGCATGCAGCATATGCAGCAAGAGCAGGAAACCCGTGGCCGAAACCCCGAAGGCAAAAAAATGGGCCAATGTGCCAAAGGCCGAAGTCCCTTCATAGAAGGCGTTCACTGCCGCCTCTCCCGGCAGGAAGGCCGCGAAGATCTCAAATGAGGCGTAGAAGACGACCTCGAACGCGATCATCATCACGATCACGCGCCATAGTTGGCGGGCGGGCCATGCGGGACGAACAAAGTCTGAGTGAGCGGCATAGGGGTACATTATGCTGACCCTATGCCGTGCAGGCCCAGGGCTGCAACCACCCAGCAATCGGGCTTGCACCGGGTGCCCCCACTATTTAGACCCATTCTGAACGTTTCGCAGGAGAAATCAGATGCTCAAAGGCAAGGTCGACAAATCCAACCTCCCCAGCCGCCATACAACCGAGGGGCCCGCGCGCGCGCCACACCGGTCGTACTACTACGCGATGGGATTGGATGAAGAGGCGATTGCCCAACCGTGGGTTGGCGTCGCGACCTGCTGGAACGAGGCCGCCCCCTGCAACATCGCCCTGAACCGTCAGGCACAGTCGGTCAAGTTGGGCGTGAAGAAAGCCTTTGGCACACCGCGCGAATTTACAACCATCACCGTAACTGACGGCATCGCAATGGGCCACGAGGGTATGCGGTCTTCGCTTGCCTCTCGCGAGGCGATTGCCGACACCGTTGAACTGACGATGCGCGGCCACTGCTATGACGCCATCGTCGGGCTTGCCGGTTGCGACAAATCCCTGCCCGGCATGATGATGGCGATGGTGCGTCTAAACACACCGTCAGTCTTTATCTACGGCGGTTCGATCCTGCCAGGCCGTCTGGAAGGCAAGGACGTCACCGTGCAGGACGTGTTCGAGGCCGTGGGCAAGCATCAGGCAGGCAATATGTCCGATGCCGAACTCGAAGTTCTGGAACGTGTGGCTTGCCCGTCCGCTGGTGCCTGCGGCGGTCAGTTTACCGCAAACACCATGGCTTGCGTTTCAGAGGCCATCGGCCTTGCCCTGATGAACTCTTCCGGTGCCCCTGCCCCCTACGAGAGCCGCGACCAATATGGCATCGCATCCGGCGAAGCCGTCATGAACCTGATCGACAAGAACATCCGCGCCCGAGACATCGTCACACGCAAGTCGCTGGAAAACGCAGCGCGCATTGTGGCCTGCACAGGCGGGTCTACCAATGCGGGTTTGCATCTGCCTGCCATCGCCCATGAGGCCGGGATCGACTTCGACCTCTTCGATGTCTGCGACATCTTCCGCGACACACCGTATTTCGTCGACCTCAAGCCGGGTGGTCAATATGTGGCCAAGGACCTTTATGAAGCGGGCGGCGTGCCTGTCGTGCTCAAGGAATTGCGCAAGGCGGGTCTGATCCATGAGGATTGCATGACAGCCTCTGGCCGCACCATGGGCGAAGAGCTTGACATGATCAAAGGCGATGCCGACGGCAAAGTCATCTACGCCGTTGAGACCCCACTGACGCCCACAGGTGGTGTTGTTGGACTGAAAGGGAACCTTGCCCCTGAAGGTGCGATTGTGAAGGTCGCGGGCATGTCCGAGGCAGAGCAATCGTTCACCGGCCCCGCGCGCGTGTTCGAGTCCGAGGAAGAAGCGTTTGAGGCCGTCAAAGCCCGCCAATATGAAGAAGGCGAAGTCATCGTCATCCGCAACGAAGGCCCATCAGGCGGACCTGGTATGCGCGAGATGCTGGCGACAACTGCCGCGCTGTCCGGTCAGGGCATGGGCAAGAAGGTCGCGCTGATCACCGATGGCCGCTTCTCTGGCGCGACACGTGGGTTCTGTGTTGGTCACGTGGGTCCGGAATCGGCCCACGGCGGACCGATCGGCCTGCTTGAGAATGGCGACGTGATCACTATCAATGCCATCACCGGCGAATTGAAGGTTGACCTAAGCGACGACGAACTGGCCACTCGCAAGGCCAATTGGAAGGGCCCCAAAGAGACGATCTATGCCTCTGGTGCGTTGTGGAAGTATGCACAGCTTGTCGGCGGTGCGCGGCTGGGAGCGGTGACGCATCCAGGTGCCAAGGACGAAAAACACATCTATATGGATCTCTGATTTGATCCTCCGTCCAATTGCCATGGCGCTAGCGCTTTCAGCCTGCATGGCACAAGAGCCGCCTGCGTCCATGGCGCTGCTGGAAGGCGGCGTTGTGGCAACATCGCCCGAGGGCTATTGCGTTGACAATGAGGCTAGCAAACCCGCGCAGGGTTTTGCATTGCTCGCCCCCTGCGCCACATTGGGTGCAATTGCACCCGCACCGAGCGTTGTCGGCGTGGCCACCGTGCAGGTTGGCCCCCCTGACAGCGGGGCGGTTGCGGGGGCTGAGGTGGCGCTGCGCGACTACCTGATCACCGAAGGCGGTACCGGGCTGCTCAGCCCGGCAGGCAAAGCGCAGGATATCGAGATCCTGTCAACACAAGCGTTTGATGGGCGGGTTATGGTGCATTTCTCGGATGCCGGTGCGCCGCCGATGGCAGGATTACAGGGCGAGGAATGGCGCGCCTTTACGGATGTGAATGGGCGTCTGGTCACGATTGCCGTGCGCGGATTGGCCGTGGCCCCCTTGCAGGATGGACCCGGCGCCGGGCTGCTTAAACTGATCCTTGCTGGCGTGCAGGCGGCAGCGGAAACCGTGGTTGACACGGCCCCCGAGGCATAGCGCGGGCCAGGTTTGACAAACCACCGCCCGGCAAAGGACAATCGCGCCTATGGCTTTCTCTCCTCATGCAATGCTTGTGCGGCTTCTTCACCGGCGAACGGTCGCGCGCTGGCGACGGGCAGCCAAGGCAGCTGACACCGCAGACCTGACGGCATTGGGGCAACAACAGCAGATGGCCGAACAACTGCAGCGTCCTTTGCAACGCCTGACCGAGACCGCCGAAAGCCGTTTGGCCCTGCCGCGTGCGGGGTCAACTACCTTCGCGCGCCCGCCTGGCACTGATTGGTCATGGCGGCCCACGCCGTGGCGGGTCCAACTGCCTGAAAAAGGCTTGGCCCCGGCAATGTCCAAGACACGGCTGGGAGGCGATCTGCGAATTTTCCATGATTGTCAGAACCGACAAATCAGCCTGCGTCAGTGCCGTAACACCGGCAGCGATGATCTGGCGCCTTTCTTCCTGTCGCTTGAGGTGCTGCGCTTTACCGGCAGCTATCTGTCGTTGGTCATCGAAGTGCCGCCCGCGGCCTGTGCAGGATTGCGCAAGAAGCATCTGATCAGACTGGCAGCCGTTATCGACCGCGAGCAGCCCACCAAAATCGATGCACGCCTTAATATCCTCAACGGTCCGAATACGGAGCAAGTCCTGCTGACCTTGCCGGATGATGCGGTCGACACGATGGTAGAGTTTGATCTGGCTTACGGGCAATTGAACGAAAAACGAGCCGAGCGGATGTGGATTGATCTGATGATCGCCGCCCCCCACATGAACAAGATCGTCATTCGCGACCTGAACCTCGCCCGCTATCCACGGGCCGAGATCTGATATGAGGCCCGCATGAGCACAGCACATTTCATCACATCCCAAGTCATCTCGGGTGTTTGGGAGGGCACGCTGGCTGGTGCCGGCACAAGCGCACCTGTGTTGGCCGCGATTCATGAAGGCCAAAGGCTTGATCGCATCACAGTAACGGCAGGGCCCGCAAAGGACCTTTGGCTGGTTCAGGTGCCTATTCCAGCAGAGCTGATCAACGATGGGGTGCAAACGGTGCTGATCCAGGATCAGGCCGGGGCCATACTAGACCGCTTTTCCATTCTGGCAGGGCAAGTGCTGGCCCAGGACCTGCGCGCCGAGATAGCGTTGCTGCGCGCAGAGCTTGATATGCTCAAGCAGAGTTTTCGCCAGCATTGCAACGAAAGCTGACCGCCGCATACGTCCAAACGGCTGTTTTGGATGACATTAATGCAGCGCATAAACTCATTGTCAGAACGACAACCAATCCTGATTTGCCCCCGTAACAACATGGTTAACAGGGACACGAAAGGATACCCCAATGAACCGTCGTTTTGCCATTAAGTCTGCTATTCTCGCCGCTGGTGTTGCTGCTGCCGCAGCCTGCGCCCCCATGATGGACAGCGAGCCAGACATCGTCGATATCGCCGCCTCCAACGGCAACTTCAACACATTGGTTGCCGCTGTCACTGCCGCAGGCCTTGTGGATACACTCAAAGGCGACGGCCCGTTCACGGTCTTCGCCCCAACAGATGATGCATTTGCAGCCCTGCCCGCTGGCACAGTCGACGGCCTGCTGCTGCCAGAGAACAAGGATCAACTGGTTGCGATCCTGACATACCACGTCGTACCCGGCGCAGTGACATCTGATCAACTGGCCGGTCAGCGCCTGAGCGTTGCAACCGTCAACGGCGCAAACGTCCATATTGATGGCACCAATGGTGTGAAGGTCGAAGGTGCAAACGTCACCACAGCGGACATCATCGCCTCAAATGGCGTGATCCACGTGATCGACAGCGTTCTGTTGCCCTAAGGTCTGGACATACCACGGCCCTGTCGCTGAAAGGCGGTAGGGCTTTTTTTATTGTTCGTCGGCTCCGCGCACGAACGCACAACGACATTCTGACGCAACGCACCCCCTGGGGCGAGGATCTATCGGGTGTTCAACCGCTCAAGATTAACGATGGTGGACAGCATCAGCCGGTCGTGGCTCCAATCGTTTGTGGGCCGCAGCGCAACTGTAGCAAAGAGCGTCAGAACCACGGAAAGGGCAATGATTGCTCTCCCGATGCGCCGTCGTTCCATGGCCACATCACAATCCAGCAACGATACGATGCGCAGTTTCAGAAAGCTGCCGGAGTGGCTGGCGTTCATGCGGCGATCCAACTGCACGAAAGGCACGCTGGGCGTGATGATCTGGTTTGTGCGGTCACCCATCAGACTGGTGCGGCACACCCGCAAAAGGCATTCGCAATAATCCCGCACTGGATGGGTGTTCTTGCGCAGCACTTGCTGGTCACAAGCCAGTTCGCGCAGCCGCTCTACATCGCGTTTGCAATAGGCAAAGGCCGGGTTCCAAAAGAAGAACGGGCGGATCAGCTCAAGTGCTATTTCCCATGTCAGGTCATGTTGGCGGATATGCTGAAGCTCGTGTGACACGGCAATCCGCACATCGTTCTTATGCGCCAGCAGGTCGGTGGGCAGGACAACATAGTAGCGAATCAAGCCTCGTGTTGAATATGGCACGCGGGTTTCATGGGTAAACCGGATGTCGATGCGTCCGATGCGGTGCAACACATAGCTACCCCGGATCATTCTCATCAGACGAAGCGTGTCACGCGCGTTGCGTACAACAACAATACAGAACCCGCCGATCAACCCACCCATAACGGCATAGCCCAGCCAACCAGAAAGCGAGGCGATGTCATGCGTGACTTCGGTGCGCCACATCAAGAGGCGCTCAAACTCGGTTGGGGCAAGGGCAATGTTGCCGTGCAGATATTGGGACACCAGAAAATCAGACAGGCTTAGCCCTGCGTGGTTGGACAGGACGCCCCAACGCTGAAAGGCCTCGATCCCCGTCGCAACAAGCGGCGACAGGGCGACCATGGCCACAAGCCCATAAAGCAGGTTGATCTGAATCTGATAGGCCTGCCGCAGTGACGTCCGCGCGAACAGTTGTTTTGAGACAAACCAGATGAATGCCGCACTGATCAGAACGACATTTGTGTCGATATAGGCGCTTAGTAGGTGTTCAGGTGTCATTGTCTTTCAACCTCCTATCCAAAAGTGCCCGTATCTCTTCCAATGCTTCCTCTGACATGCCTTGATCACTGACCAAACGCGCCACCATGGTCGCTGGCGTGCCGTCAAACAGTTTCTCCGACAAATCGCGCAGGGTCTTTGACTGATAGGCATCCTTGGCAAGCATGGGTTTGTAGACGAATGTCTTGCCCCGCTTTTCGCTGGTCACGAAATTCTTTTGTTCCATGATCCGCAGGATTGTGGCGGCAGATGTATAGGCAAGATTGCGTTCCGGTGCGAGCTGCGCAAGCACGTCGCGCACGCTGCCTTCGCCCAGCGCCCAAAGTTCCGTCATGAACTCCAGCTCGACCTCGGTCAGGAACTCAACTTTTTTCTTCTGCCGCATACTGCGCACCGCCATCGTCTGAACTGCTCCCCCGGAGCAGAGTAGATACTAAGACCTTCGTAAGTCCAAGAATTTTCGCATCAGACCTTCCAAAAACAGAACACACCCCATGCGATGCTGATCGCCAGCGGCCCCCAAAGCGGCATGCCGAAAAAGAAGATCCACGCCAGAAAGATATAGGCCGTGCCCAGCAGCGACAGGAACAATCTGTCCCCCCGCGTTGTTGTCAGTCCCAGAACGCCTTTGCGCTCGGACGTGCCGGGGTAGCGGATTTCAATGAAGGTGATGATCCCCATTGCGGTGAACAACCCAATGAAAAACAAACCCGTCGGCCATGTCCACGCCATCCAGCCAAACATATCAGACCCTCCCCAGGGCAAAGCCCTTGGCGATGTAGTTGCGCACGAAATAGATCACGATCGCACCGGGGATGATGGTCAGCGTGCCTGCCGCGGCCAATAACCCCAGCTCATACCCCGCTGATGAAGCGGTTTTGGTCATCGTCGCTGCAATCGGTTTGGCCTCCACTGCCGTGAGTGTCTTGGCGAGCAGCAGTTCCACCCATGAGAACATGAAGCAGAAGAAAGCGGCAACACCGACGCCAGCTTTGATGGACGGCAGAAAGATCGTGGTGAAGAAGCGCGGAAAGGAATAGCCGTCAACGTAGGCGGTTTCGTCCAGTTCCTTTGGCACCCCGCTCATGAATCCTTCCAAAATCCAGACCGCCAACGGGATGTTGAACAGGCAATGTGCGAGCGCGACTGCGATGTGGGTGTCAAACAGCTCAACCGCCGAGTAGAGCTGAAAGAACGGCAAGGCAAAGACCGCCGCAGGGGCCATCCGATTGGTCAGCAGCCAAAAGAACAGCGTTTTGTCGCCCAAAAACCGGTAACGGCTAAAGGCGTAAGCCGCTGGCAACGCCACCGCGAGCGAGATGACGGTGTTGAGCGACACATAGATGATTGAATTGATATAGCCCCAATACCACGTCGGATCGGTAAAGATGGTGGCGTAGTTCTCCAGCGTAAAACTCTGCGGAAAGAGGCTAAATCCTGCCAGAATCTCATTCGTGGTTTTGAAGGACATTGCGACCAGCCAGTAAATCGGCAGCATCAGGAACGCGATGTAGATGACCGGGATCAGGGACCGCTTTTTCATTTCGCGTCGTCCTTTGTCATAAGAGTGTAGAACAGCCAGCTGACCAGCAATGTGATGGCAAAATAGATCAGTGACATCGCCGCCGCAGGACCAAGGTCGAATTGTCCAAGGGCAATTTTCACAAGGTCGATAGACAGCAAGGTTGTCGAATTTCCGGGCCCGCCGCCGGTCAACACAAAGACCTCTGTGTAGATGTTGAAGCTATCCATAAACCGCAGCAGAATTGCGATGGTCAGCACCTGTTTCATCTTGGGCAACTGGATGTAGCGGAACACCTTGAACGGCGATGCCCCGTCGATTTTGGCCGCTTGGTAGTAAGCATCCGGGATCGACACAAGGCCCGCATATGACAGCAGCACAACCAGCGACGTCCAATGCCACACGTCCATTGTGATGATCGTGGCCCATGCCGCAAAAGGGCTTTGCGTCATGTCATAGTCGATACCCAGCGTGGTGTTCATCAGATAGCCCAGCAAGCCGATGTCAGGCAGGGTAAAGATGTTCCACATCGCGCCCACGACATTCCATGGGATCAGCATGGGCAATGCCATCAGCACCAGGCAAACCGGCACCCATGGCCCCTTGCGCGGCATGGACAGGGCGATGATGATCCCAAGTGGCACCTCGATCAAAAGGATCAGGCCGGTAAACAGAAACTGACGCCCCAAGGCCGCATGGAAGCGGTCAGAGTTCAGCAGTTCTTCGAACCAGCGCAGCCCCTCCCAGAAGAATACGTTGTTCCCAAAGGTTTCCTGCACCGAATAGTTGACCACCGTCATCATCGGGATCAGCGCGTTGAAGGCCACCAGAAGCAGCACAGGCAGAACGAAGAACCACGCTTTTTGGTATTGGGTTTTCATGATGCAGCACCTGTTGTCGCCAGCCAGCCGCCGCAGTACAGCCGGGTCTGATTCTGTTGGAATTGCAGGTGCACGGCGGCACCTTGTTCAGGCACCACCCCATCGGTGATGGCCTTGACGGCAGTATCACCGACCATCGCCTCTACGACGCTGTGACGGCCAATGTCGGACACTTTGCGCACGGTCGCTGGCAAGCCTGCGTCGCTGATGCGCACGAATTCCGGGCGGATGCCGATCTGGGGGGTGCCATCCTGGGCTGTGATCGCACCTTCCAACGCCACATGATGTCCGCCCAAGAACGCACCGCCATCACGTATGTCTGCGTCCAGCACATTCATACCGGGCGAGCCAATGAAATGGCCGACAAAGGTGTGGGCCGGACGCTCGAACAGTTCGACCGGCGTACCGATCTGCACGACTTCGCCATCCTGCATGACGACAACCTGATCGGCAAAGGTCAGTGCCTCTGTCTGGTCATGTGTCACGTAAATCATCGTCGCACGCACCTTTTGGTGCAGCTCTTTCAACTTAGAGCGCAGCTTCCACTTCAGATGCGGATCAATCACCGTCAACGGTTCATCGAACATAACGACATTCACATCGTCCCGCACCAATCCGCGACCCATCGAAATCTTTTGCTTGTTATCCGGCGACAGACCCGCCGCCTTGGCACCCAGAAGGTCGGTCACCTCAAGCATCGTCGCGATCTCGGTGACACGCGCGGCGACCTGCGCCTCATCCACACCGCGGTTGCGCAGGGGGAAGGCCAGGTTGTCGAAAACCGTCATCGTGTCGTAGATGACAGGAAACTGAAAAACCTGCGCAATGTTGCGCTTGTCCGGCGGCAATGCGGTAACGTCTTTGTCGTCAAACAGCACCTGCCCTTCGGAAGGTACCAATAGCCCGGAGATGATGTTCAGCAACGTCGACTTTCCGCAACCGGAAGGGCCAAGCAGCGCATAGGCACCGCCGTCCGACCAGTCGAGGTCGATTTCCTTAAGCGCATAATCATCGGGTGATGTTGGATTGGGTATGTAGCTATGCCGCAATTTGGACAGGGTGATCTTGGCCATCAGATGGCAGCTCCTGCAACGGTGGCACCATCGGGTGCGAAGTAAAAACAAGCAGAGGGGTCAAGGTAGAACGGGTGATCCGCGCCAACCTCATATGGATGAACGCCATGGGACAGGGACACCCAATCGCCAACAGGCAGTCGGAAATGGGCAGAGCTTTCCGACCCTGAAAGCTCGGTCACCAAGACGTGGCCTGTCAATGGCACGGTATTCCGCTCACTGGAGGTTGGAGTGACATGATGCGGGCGGACCGCGACAACGTATTCACCGTCCGACAGATCCTTCACCGGTCCTTGCGCGGCCCACGCGGCATCACCCATCTTGATCTGATCGCCTTGCTTGATCACCGCAGCCTTGTTGATTGGCGGATCCGAGAAAACAGCCGCCGCGGTGAGTGACCCCGGCGCGCGGTACAGATCTGCCGTGCGGCCAAACTGGACGACATTGCCGTCATCCATGAGGCCCGTGTAACCGCCCAGCAGCAGCGCCTCTTCCGGCTCGGACGTGGCATAGACCACAACAGCACCGCGGCCCGCAAAAAGCTCTGGCAATTGCTCGCGTAACTCTTCGCGCAGCTTGTAATCAAGGTTTGCCAGGGGTTCGTCAAGAAACACAGCCCGGCTTTCCTTGGCAATCGCACGGGCCAGGGCTGTGCGCTGCTGTTGCCCGCCAGACAATTCATGCGGGCGGCGGTTCAGCATGGGGCGCAATTGCAGGATATCGGCGGCTTCTTCGACGCGACCTTGAATTTCGGATTTCGCCATACCCGCAACCTTCAAGGGTGAGGCGATGTTGTCATAGACGGTCATATGCGGGTAGTTGACGAAGAACTGATGTACCAATGAGATATTGCGCTTCTGCGTGCTCAATCGGGTGACGTCCTCTCCATCCATCAGGATTTGACCATCTGCGATCGGGTCCAGCCCCGCCATCATCTTAATCAGCGATGTCTTTCCCGATCCCGTCTCGCCCAAAAGAACGTTGAAATGGCCGGTCTCCAGCGTCAGCGTTGTCGGCTTGATGTGGACCTGGCCTGCAACGACCTTGGTAATATTCTCAACTTGCAGCGTCATAAGTGCCCTACTGAGCGGTCAGAGTGAGTGACCGAGGCCCATGACAGGCCCCGGTCGAAGTCGACGCAAATTGCGCCAACAGGGAGATTATTCAGATGCCCAGCGAGCAACCAATTCGTCGTAGTTGACGGTTTCACCCTGCGGTTTCTCGTTCTCGAGCGGTGGCTTGGCGCCGCCGTTCTCGTACCAGTATTCCGCAGTCCGCTCTTCGTTCAGACGTGGGCCACAGCCGCCATAGACGTTGGCAGCCTCATCGGCGGCCTGCATCCGGGACATGGTGATGTCCATTTCCTCGGCCAGACGGTCCATCGCCTCTTGCGGGGTAAACGCGCCAGAGTTCACGTCACCAATCTGCTGCCACCAGATCTGGGCCAGCTTTGGATAGTCCGGCACGTTGATGCCAGTTGGCGACCATGCCACGCGGTCGGGCGAGCGGTAGAATTCAACCAATCCACCCAGCTGCGGTGCGCGCTCAGAGAAAGACTCGTGGTTCACCGTGCTGTCACGGATGAAGGTCAGACCCACGTGGGACTTTTTCACATCAACCGTTTTAGACACGACAAACTGTGCGTAAAGCCAAGCCGCCTGTGCGCGATCCAAAGGTGTCGAATTCAGGATCGTCCATGATCCTACGTCCTGATAGCCGACCTTCTGGCCTTCTTCCCAGTACGGCCCATGCGGGGACGGAGCCATGCGCCACAGTGGGTTGCCATCGGCATCCACGGTGTTGTTGCCCGCAGACTGCGGAGCAACCATGTCCGCGGTAAAGGCAGTGTACCAGAAGATTTGCTGGGCCACGTTGCCTTGTGCCAAAGCAGGCAGCGACTGGTAGAAATCATAGCTTGCCGCACCCGGAGGCGCGTAAGCCCGCAACCATTCGTCCCATTTGCGGATGGCATAGACCGCTGCTGGGCCGTTGGCAGCGCCACCGCGTGTGACGGACGCACCAACAGGGTTACAAGTACCCGCTTCCATGCGGATGCCCCATTCGTCGATAGGAATGCCGTTCGGCTCACCCACGGAACCTGCACCGGCCATTGATAGCCAGGCGTCAGTCATCCGCCAGCCAAGGTCAGGCGCGCGTTTGCCATAGTCCATGTGGCCATAGATGCGCACACCGTCGATTTCCTGCACGTCGTTGCTGAAGAACTCGGCGATATCCTCGTAGGCGGACCAGTTCACCGGAACACCCAGCTCATAGCCATATTTGGCTTCAAACGCGGCTTTGTTTTCCTCATCATCGAACCAGTCCTTGCGGAACCAGTAAAGGTTCGCAAACTGCTGATCCGGCATTTGATAAAGATCGCCGTCGGGACCAGTCGTGAACTGGATACCCATGAAGTCATCCAGATCAAGGTTCGGGTTTGTTACCGCCGCACCTTCACCAGCCATAAAGTCGGTCAGGTTGCGCGCCAGTTGCAGGCGCGAGTGTGTACCGATCAGATCGCTGTCGTTGACATAAGCATCGTAAAGGTTCCGGCCAGTCTGCATCTGCGTCTGAACGGCTTGAACAACCTCGCCTTCGCCCAGAATCTGGTGATTCACCTTGATGCCGGTGATTTCCTCGAATGCACGTGTCAGCACTTCGCTTTCGTAGGAGTGTGTTGGAATGCCTTCGGACAGTACGTTGATCTCCATCCCGGCATAGGGTTGTGCGGCTTCAATGAACCACTGCATTTCAGCCATCTGTTCGTCCTTGGACAGTGTCGACGGCTGGAATTCTTGATCAATCCAACGCTGTGCGGCCGCTTCGTCAGCCAAAGCGCTATTGGACCCCGCAATCACAGCAGACACTGCAACCGCGGAGAGCAGATACTTGCGCATCTTTTCTCCTCCCTTGAGATGTTTTGTGCCGGTTTTTGCCGACACGCTAATGTGAACGCGGAAAGGTCAATCTGTCAAACTAATATTTTAGTAGAAAGACGAAATCAGCGTAACACCTTATTTTATATGATTATTTTGGATAAAGTTACGCGATAGCAATCCGGTACTTCGCGACACCCCGCCCCGCCAATTGCACGCCGCAAAGACGAAACTGAACCGGGAACCCTATACGGCGCGCGGCAGTTTCACGACGATCCTGGCACCACCCATCTCCTGAGAGCGGCCAACATCAATCGTGCCTTGATAGGCCGCGACCAAATCAGATGCGATAGCCAGACCCAAGCCTGTACCCGGTTTGGTTTGGTCCAGCCGTTGGCCGCTGATCAGCACGCGTTTCTCGCCATCTTGCGCAATGCCGTCACCGTCATCTTCAACGCTTATCTGCACCCATCCGTCAGAGGACGCCGCACTCAGGCCAATCGCGGACTTCGACCACTTGAGTGCGTTATCCAACAGATTGCCAAGGATCTCTTCAAAGTCGATCTGATTAATTTTTGCATGCAGGTCGGGCGGAACATCCAATATCACCTCGCGGTGCTTGTTTTTGGCCAATGCGGTAAATGCGCGCCCCAGACGTGACAGGCTGACATCCAGACTGGTGATCTCTTTTTCCGAAGCCCCATCTTGCGAGGCTTTCATCCGCGCAAACGAACGGTTGAGCTGGGCATCCAGACGGTCAAGCGCATTGATGCCGCTTTGCACAGCTGCGCCGCTCAGTTGCAGTTCAAACAATTCATTACGCAACACCGAGGACGGCGTCTTGATCGCATGGGCCAGATCAGCGGTTTGCCTGCGGGACCGGTCAACAATGTCCCGGTTGCGGGCCAGAAGGTTGTTGATCTCAGTGACAAGTGGACGGACTTCCAACGGATAGTCTTCTGTTGGCAGCTCACCCTCATATTCGTCACGCGCAATGACGTCCCTGCGCAACTGCGATAGCGGCCTTAGCGTGAACCAGACAATCAGCAAGGCACCGGCGATCGCCAATACACCAACAAAAGCAAAAGAGATATTCAACCGGCGTCTGAGTTCGGCCTGATCTGAATCAATCGCTTCGGTTGATAAGGCAACTTTGACAACCCAACTTGATCCATCGTCAAGCATCACCTCTTGGGACAGCACGCGCAGTTCCTGATTTGCAGGTCCGGCAATATTCTGCACGGCGGCATCGGCACCGGGTGATGGAACCGCGGGCAAAAGGGAATCGGCCATTGAACGGGACACGAGTACACGTCCGTCATCGCTTTGGGCCTGCCAGTAGGTTCCCGAAAACGGTCTTTGATAAACAGGGTCGCCGATCTGGCCGGGCATCTCGTCGGCCTCGCCACGGCTGTTTGCCAATGCCACAACAACCTGCGCATGTCGCGCCGACAGGAATTCATCAAACCGCGAAAGCGTCAGGCTATCAAGATAGTTGCCAACTGCATTTGTACCGGCCACGGTGACAACTGTGGCCCATATTGCCCCCCCGGCAATGGCGCGGCTGCGAAGGGACTTCACGTGTCAAGTTGGATCGAATAGCCTCGACCATGTTCCGTTTGGATCAAGTCATTCCCCAACTTCTTGCGAAGCCGGGTGACAAAGACAGCAATCGTGTTGGAATCGCGATCATCGCCATATTCATAGATATGTTCCGACAGTTCTGTCCGCGAAATCGGGCGATTGGCATTGTGAAAAAGGTAGGACAGCACAGCGGTTTCCTGTGCCGTCAGCATGATTTGAAGCTGATTAAGGGTGACCCGACCATTCCTGCTGTCAAAGCTGACGCCGTTCTTTTTGAACATCGGATTTCGTTGCGTTGAATTCCGGCGCAATAGGGCGCGTGAACGCGCCAGCAGCTCTGGCACATGAAATGGTTTTGTCAGATAGTCGTCCGCGCCTGCATCAAGCCCGTCAACACGGTCTGCCCAGCCATCGCGCGCCGTCAGAATAAGAATGGGGATGTCGATGCCGGCGTTTCGCCACGCTTTCAGAACCGTGATACCGTCCAGCTTGGGCAGGCCAAGATCCAGCACGATCAGGTCATAGGGCTCGGTTTCGCCAAGGAACTTTGCCTCTTCGCCGTCAGGGGCCAGGTCAATTGCATGTCCTTCCCTTGACAGGGAAAGCCTCACTTGTTCAGCGAGCTCGATATCATCTTCGGCAACAAGAATACGCATACAAGAAACTGCTAATGAGATGCGCCCGAAATTGCCAGAAAAATGAACGCGGGTCTAGTTTCCGCGGCCGTTACCATTTCCGCCGCCGGAATTGCCGTTGTTACCCGAGTTGCCATTGCCGTTACCCGAGTTACCATTGCCGTTGCCAGAGTTACCGTTGCCGTTGTTACCCGAGTTACCATTTCCGTTGCCGTTATTGCCCGAGTTACCGTTGCCGTTCCCGTTTTTACCTGAGTTACCGTTGCCGTTGTTGCTTCGGGCCACTGCTGAAACGCTCTGCCCCATCTCGCTGTCATGGGAAACCCGCTGGCCGTTCACCCCGTTAACGAGCAGCTCAATGACCGATCCGTCATCGCGCTTCAAAAGCAGTCGATATGTCATCCAGCCTTCGGACAGGAACCCGCGGATGTCTATCACATCGCCACCGAACGTCTCGGCGGCATCTGCTATTATGGCCTCAGCACCCAGGACTTGTTGTTGTGTAGCCAGTTGACGCATCTGTTCCTGAGACAGTTCGCGCATGTCGGCCGCCGCGCCCTGAGGTAGCAGACCCAATAAGGATGCGAACATAACTGCCCTGAATTGATTGCCCATTTTAGTGATCTATCTTCATACTTATTAATACGGCCTTTAGGCCACGAGGGTAGATGTATCCCATCTATCTTCGATGTCACAAATAACGCTATCGACACTGGGAAAACGAGCAGAATCTGTAGCGACTGCGTCAATCGCACCGGTCATGATCTCAATCTCGTCATGACTGATTTTTTCGTCGCTGGAGTCACTCAAGAAGCTAAAGCTAGTCACGATCATATCGTCTTTCTCCTCAACCTCTATGAACCGAGAGTTTCGAGAGTCCTCGTTCGGCTTATCCTAAGTGACACACAGCCAGTGAACCGCTTCGAAACGTGGCGTTAATGAACTGTTCACAACTTGTGAACTCAGCAAAACATATTTTTTACAAAGGCTTATATAACATCCGGAGGCGGAAAAGAGCGGCTATCGGTCCAACTGACCGCCCGAAATTCATGACCCATTCATCGAATCGGACAACCTATTGCCCAGATTTCCCAGCATTGTCAGGCATTGTTCAAGCTGAGCGATCTCTATGAATTCATCTGCCTTATGGGCCTGCTCGATCGAACCGGGCCCGCAAACCACAACATCCATACCAAGGGATTGGAAAATCCCGGCCTCAGTCCCAAAGGGCACCACATCGGCACCATTGGCCCCGGTCAGCTCAGTGACAATGCGCAGCGCCTCATTGTCGTTCACCGGCATAAGTCCGGCAACTTCGCCAATGACCTCCGTTTCAATCGAAGCTTCAGGATAGACCGCGCGCATCTGCGGCAAGAGCACGTCATTGCAATATGCCGCGATGGAGGATTTGACGAAATCCGCGTCGTTGATCTGAACGGGTCGCATTTCCCAATCCACCTGCGCCTTTGGCGCGATGACATTATGCACGCTGCCCCCTTTGAGCGCGCCGATATTCAGCGTTGTCCATGGCGGCTCAAAACGGCTGTCATCGGGCGCCATGACCTTCAGGGTATCGCGCAAGGCCAAGAGCCGGCCAACGTATCGCACTGCATATTCGACCGCATTCACCCCCTGATCGGGGGCAGAGCCGTGGCCTTCAAGACCCTGAAACCGGGTGGTGTATTCGTAGCACCCCTTGTGCCCTTCGATGATCCGCATGTTTGTCGGCTCACCAATGATTGCAAGCGCAGGTTTGATACCGCAGTCCGTCAGGGATTGAGCAAGATGCCCCGCGCCGATGCAGCCGGTTTCTTCGTCATAGGTAAATGCGAAATGCAGCGGACGGTCACGTATGTTTTGCGCAAAATGCGGAGCCGTGGCGAGAGTGGCCGCAATGAACCCCTTCATGTCGCAAGTGCCGCGCCCAAAGAGTTTGCCATCCCGTTCGAGCATCTCAAACGGATCACTGGACCAGTCCTGATCGGTCACCGGGACCACATCGCTATGCCCGGAAAGCACAATACCCCCATCGCATGGCGGTCCGAGCGTTGCAAAGAGGTTGGCCTTCTTGCCGCTTTCCTCTTGGATGACTTCAACCCGCGCGCCGCAAGCCTCCAATCGCTCTGCAAGATAGGCGATCATCTGAAGATTGCTGTCGGCCGAGACCGTCTGAAAACCGATCAGGTCTGCCAGAATGCCTTTGGTCTCTGCGATCATCGCGTCAGTCCTTCACAAAGAGTTTGCGGTCAATATTGCAAAGCGTTTCTGCCGGGCCATCGGTGCGGATCAGGATCGTCTCGGTTGTCTCAAGCCCCCATGTATCCATCCAGAGCGCGGGCATGAAATGGAAGGTCATGCCAGGCTCCAGTACAGTTTTGTCTTCGCTGCGGATCGAGGCCGTGCGCTCACCCCAATCCGGCGGATAGCTCAGACCAATGGGATAGCCCATGCGGCCGGACCTTTCGATGCCATGCCTGGCCATGACCTGCATGAAGGCATCGGCAATGTCGCAGGTGCGGTTGCCTGCCCGTGCCATCTCTAGCCCAGCGACGATGCCTTCAAGCTGGGCCGCCTCTGCGCGCCGCATCTCATCGGGTGGCGTGCCCAGAAAAACGGTGCGGCAAAGCGGGGCGTGGTAGCGGCGATAACAGCCAGACAGTTCAAAGAACGTGGCCTCTCCCGCGCGCATGGGTGCCCCGTCCCACGTCAGATGGGCGGCGGTGGCGTCCAGCCCCGATGGGGTGAGCGGGACAATCGCCGGATAATCACCCCAGTCATCACCCACGCCTGAAATACCCGCGTGCATGATATCCGCCACAAGGTCACTCTTGCGCACGCCGGGGGCTGCGCGTGCAATGGCAGTGTTGATGACCTTCTCGGAAATGCGGGCCGCCTTGCGGATAAAGGCAAGTTCGGCATCTGATTTGATCAGCCGCTGCCAGTTCACCAGTGCCGTCGCATCCACAAGCGAGGCATTGGGCAGCTCTTCTGTCAGAACCGCGTGTGCCTTTGCCGAGTAATAGTAATTCTCCATCTCGACACCGATGCGCGTGCGTTCCAACCCGCGTGCCTTGATCTGCGCTGCCAGATCCTGCATCGGGTGGACCACAGTGGATTGCACAAAGTGGTCACCATAGCCGATGATGTTGTCGTGGTGCATCCAGCAGGTGCGCCGCCCACCCAGCATGTCCATATGCCGACCCCACCAGATAGGCTCTCCCTCCATGGTCAGCAGCACGCCCTGATGCACATAAAACGACCAGCCGTCATAGCCGGTCAGCCATGCCTGATTGGACGGGTCGGTGACAAAAATCGCATCCAGCCCGGCCGCAGCCATGGCCTTGCGTGTCTTGTCAATGCGCCGATCATATTCTGACGTCGCGAAAGCAGCATTATGTGTTGTCATCGTATTGTCCTTTCGCAGGGTTAACCAAGCACGGTTGTGACGGCCCGATGGGTCGCGGCGACGATGCGGTCGGCCTCTGACCGGGTCAGGCAAAACGGCGGGGCAAACCCCAATATATCGCCCTGCGGCATGGCCCGCGCGATCACATTGCTTTGCTCCAGCAGCTTGGCCGCGATCTGCGGCCCGATTTTGGCGCTTGGATCGTAGAATTGGCGACCGTCCTTATCGGCCAGAAATTCGACGGCGCAGAGCATACCTTCGCCCCGCACGTCACCAACGTGGACGTGATCCGCAAAAGCGGCACGCAACTGTGCATTCAGATAGGCACCGACATCGCCCGCATTTTCGACCAACCCCAGCGTATCAATCAGGTTGAGGTTCGCCACACCGGCAGCAGCCCCGATGGGATGAGCGGAATAGGTCCAACCATGGCCGATGGGGCCGTTTTCATCCGTGCCTTGTTCAAGCACCGACCACATCTTGCCCGAGACAATAGACCCCGACAGCGGCGCATAGGCCGATGTCAGCCCCTTGGCGATGGTGATCAGATCAGGGCGCATGCCATAGTGTTCGGCCCCGAACATTGTGCCCAGCCGGCCAAATCCGGTCACCACCTCATCAGCAATCAGCAGAATATCATGTTTGTCCAACACAGCCTGAATTGCAGGCCAGTATCCGGCGGGTGGCGGCACGATCCCCCCGGTACCCAGAACAGGTTCGCCGATGAAGGCCGCAATCGTATCAGCCCCTTCGCGGGCGATCATTGCCTCAAGCTCTGACACGCAATGGGCGACAAAATCCGCCTCGCTCTGGCCCAGATCACCACGCCGGAAATAGTCGGGCGCTTCGGTATGCAGCACGCCCGCCAAGGGCAGGTCGAACTTCTTGTGAAACAGCTCCAACCCGGTCAGCGAACCTGTCATCAGACCCGACCCATGATACCCTCGCCACCGCGAGACGATCTTTTTCTTCTCTGGCCGCCCCAGAATGTTGTTGTAGTACCAGATGAGCTTGATGTTGGTCTCATTGGCATCTGACCCCGACTGGCCGAAATAGACCTTGGACATGTGATCCGGTGCGCGATCCAGCACCATTTTGGCAAGGGTGATAGAGGCCTCGGTGCCGTGCCCGACATAAGAGTGATAATAGGCAAGTTCGCGGGCCTGATCTGCGATGGCCTCGGCAATCTCGGGGCGTCCGTATCCGACATTGACGCAATAAAGCCCTGCGAAAGCATCGAGCAACTGATTGCCGTCCCGATCCTCGATGTGGCAGCCCTTACCGCCTGTAACCACGCGCTGCGGCAGGTTACCTCTGGCAAACTCGGCCAGATGGGTGGAGGGGTGAAAGAAGTTTTCGCGATCCCATTGTGCGAGCATGTCATTGTGAAGCATGGCTTACCCTTCAGCTTTGGCGGCGCGCCGCCTTTGATGTTGAATGGAGCCAGATGCACGCGTTGGACCTGATCAGGCCCAGATTGTAAGCAGAAAGGCTCCGCTCACCCAAGCAGCAGCGCGCAATGCCTTTATTGCCAAGGTATGATGTATTTGAACCATGGCTGATCAGCCAAAATCAACTGATTTTGTTGCGGTCAGGCGTTTTCAACCACCGCGCAGCAATCCGGCAAAAACCTGATTGTCGCCAAAAAAGGCCGACAGGCGCGCCCATTGCTGTGTGCCGCGCCGCAAGTCGAGATACCGCAGCGCGTTTTCACCGAGGACTGCATCGCGTTGGCCAGGGTCAGGGAACATACGGGCCAACGCGTCTTCGACGCGCCGCTTATAGGTGTTGTGGGCCGGTTCACGGCCCAACATTAGCCAGTCGGAGCCATACATCATTCGCTCTGCGATCAAGGGCTGCGATTGGAACAACGCGATGGTTTTGTTGACCACGTTCTCGTAACCTTCGCTGCCGGGACTGAGCAGTTCTGACCAATAACCAATGTCAAAGTAGAGGTTGGGAAATTGCCCAAGCATCCCTGCAAGGATTTCTTCCCAATCGCGCCCCTGCGGGTCACGGCACCGTTTCGGCGGATCCAGCGTTTCATCGAAGCCGCCAAAATGCGCAAGGTTCAGGCGCAACTGCCGATATCGAGGTTGTGACACGACCGGCACCCAGTTTGTCGGGGATGCATAAAGACTGCTGCACGGTTGTGCCGCAAGCGAGTTATTGGCATGCGCCTTGATCGGCACACCTTCGGCGACACACCAGTCATAAAGTTTTAACAATTGATCATCCAACGCCCGACCGCCGCCCCGTGGCCAGCGCCTGACAAAGGGGCGGTTTGGCAGATCCGCATTGCCAATCGGCAAAAAGCCCATAGGCGGGTAAAGCTTTACACCGGCAAAGCCCCTTGCAACCGCATATTTTAGAAGGGCCAGCGTATCGAAATTCGGGTCGCCACTGTCTTCGGCCTCCAAGGCTGCGCGCAACGGGCAAAACGGGGCAAAAGGCAGGATCAAATCTTCCTTCTGCAATTGCGCAATCCGGGAAGTCACGTCGATTTGGGACCGCACAGAGCTGACCGTATCACGCGGGCGCAGCCACCGCTGGAAATCAACCAACGAGGGCGAGAAAATCCTGATCTGACCCTCGTTGCCAAAAAGCCGCTTCAATTCACCAAAGATATCGTTGCGTGATCGGGTCAGCAGCCCCGCCCAACGAATTGTCGAGAGAAGGCGGCTGTTGGATTGGAAGGACCGCGCAGATCTATCCTGAACCCCAGAGCTTTCACGGTAAATCTCGCGAGCCAACGTCGTGGAATAATCAGCGCGCAGCCGCAAGCTGCGTGTAGGCCCTGAGGTGATGCCAAGCTCTGCCTCGATCTGCCCCAGAATACTCTGATCATCGCGTGCAGCTGTGCGAAATCCTGATGTCTCCGCGCCGATCTCGCGCTGGAACCGCGCAATGCCGCGTGCGGTATTGCGTTCGTCCTGCGCCAACACATCTTCGCGCGTACGCGGCTGTGGCTGTTGCAAGTTCTCCAACTCTTGCTCTGACGTCGGTGTGCCGGAAAGCATGATGAGGGCCAGCAGCTTGATCAGCGACTCAAGCAAATCCCCTGACGTCACCGGGGCGTCCGCATCCCGAAGCACCACCTGCCGGATGAAGCCGGTCGCGGGCACATCGCGGCCATTGAAGATGTGATTATGGATATCAACCGCGCCCTTGGGGCTGGGCGAGAATACCGCCGGAAGCGTATCACAGCCGCTGAGCGGCAATGTTACTGCAGCCGTTCCCCCAAGAAGGAATCCTCGTCTGGAATGCATATCAGGTACCAAATTTGTTCAAATATGGTGACAGTCTAAGCGCAGTGACCGCGCGTTGACAAATTCTGGACCCAATAGGGGCTAGCTTGCCTGCTCAGCCATCTGTTGTTCGCGTTTGCGGCGCAATGCGGCCCGCTTTGTTGTCAGCGACGCCGCGACCGTCCCAATCGTGACAATCCCGATCAGGATGGTCGAGAGCGCGTTGATTTCCGGGCTAACGCCCAACCTGACCGAACTGAAGACCTTTATCGGCAGCGTGGTGGAGGACGGCCCGGCAACGAAGGACGCGATCACCAGATCATCCAGCGACAGTGTCAGCGCCAGCAACCAACCGGAAATCACGGCCGGTGCAATGATCGGCAGGGTGACAGAGCGAAACGCATCAAAGGGCGTGCATCCCAGATCAAGGGCTGCCTCTTCCACGGAACGATCAAAGCTCACCAATCGCGAGCTGACCACGACCGAAACGTAGCACATCGAAAATGTCGCATGGGCCAGCACGATTGTGGTCATTCCCCGGTCCAGCCCGATTGAGATAAAGAGAAGAAGCAGCGACAGACCCGTGATGACCTCGGGCATCACAAGCGGTGCGTAGATCATGCCGGAAAACAGCGTGCGCCCAAAAAACCGCCCGCCTCGCACCAGAACATAGGCCCCCATCGTGCCCAAAATCGTGGCAATCAGGGATGAGATCAACCCAACCTGAAACGTGACCAAGGCTGCATCCAGAAACGCCTCATTCTGGAAAAGCTCGCCGTACCATTTGGTCGAAAACCCGCCCCAGACTGTGACAAGGCGGCTTTCGTTAAAGCTGTAGATGATCACGATGATCATCGGGATGTAGAGGAATGCAAACCCGAGCGTCAGCGAAGTGGCATTGAACCATGTCAGCCGTCTCATGTGTCGGCCTCCATCATCTTTTGCTCATTTCGCTGATACATCACGATGGGGATGATCAGGATCAACAGCAGGATCACTGCAACCGCACTGGCCACCGGCCAGTCACGGTTGGCAAAGAATTCCTCAAACAGAACCTTGCCGATCATCAAGGTGCCAGAGCCGCCCAGCAGCGACGGGATCACAAACTCGCCCAGCGCGGGGATGAAGACAAGGAAACACCCTGCGATGATACCCGCCTTGGACAGCGGGATGGTGATACGCCAAAAGGCCTCTGTCCGGGAACAGCCCAGATCTTCGGCAGCTTCCAAAAGCGACCCATCCAGTTTGATCAGCGTGGCGTAAATCGGCAGGATCATAAACGGACAATAGGTATAGACGATCCCGATATAGACCGCCCAATTGGTATTGAGGATCATCAGCGGTTCGTTGATCAGCCCGATCCACATAAGGAACTGATTGATCATCCCTTCCTGGCTAAGCAGGCCGATCAGCGAGTAGACCCGGATCAGAAAGCTGGTCCAGAACGGCAGGATCACCAGAAGCATCAGAGTGGGTTGCCATTCGGTTGGGGCGTTGGCCATGCCATAAGCGATGGGAAAGCCGATCAGCAGACACATGAACGTCGAAACAAAGGCGATCTGCACGCTTGATAAGTAGCTTTTCCAGTAAAGATCATCATCGGCGAGGAATGCGAAATTCTCAAAATCCAGCTGTGCCACCAGGTCGCGCAGGCCTGACCAGCCTTCGGATAACTCCAGGGTCGGTGTGTAGGGCGGGATCGCCAATGCAATATCTGACAGCGATATCTTGAGAACGATAAAGAATGGGACAAGGAACAGCCCCAGCAGCCACAAAAAGGGAACAGAAATCAGTGCGATGCGGCGCCAGTTCATACTTGCCCCGACCCCTCCAGCACAACACCGGCTGTATCGCTCCATGACAGCCACACTGGATCTTCCCATGTGAACGGCAGGCTATCGCGGCGACGCTGGTTGGCTGCCTGTGCCTTGATCACCATACCATTGGGCATTTCCACGTGGTAGGTGGACATGTTGCCCAGATACGCGATGTCGAGCACCTTGCCCTGTACCGCGTTGCGCCTGTCGGCGGGCTTGTCTGAGGAAATCGCGATTTTTTCGGGACGGATGACAAAGCTCACCCGGCCGTCGCCAATGGGTTGGGAGGGCGTGCCGATAATATCTGGCTGGCCCTCAGCCCATGCGATGGACACCCTGTCGCCATCCTTTGTTGCATTGCCTTCGATGATGTTCACGTCACCGATGAAATCAGCGACATAGGCACTGTTTGGCGCCTCGTAAATCTGGGTGGGTGTATCGACCTGCACCAGTTTGCCGAAATTCATGACGGCAACCCGAGAGGCGACGGTCATTGCCTCTTCCTGATCATGGGTCACGATCACAAAGGTGGTGCCAGTTTTTTCCTGAATATCCATCAGTTCAAACTGGGTGTCCTGACGCAGTTTCTTGTCGAGCGCCGACAGCGGTTCGTCCAGCAACAACAGCTTGGGCGCTTTGGCAAGCGCACGGGCCAAGGCCACGCGCTGGCGCTGTCCGCCGGAAATCTGCTCTGGCTTGCGGTTGGCAAACTTTTCAATTTGCACAAGACGCAGCATGTCTTTCACCCGTCCATCGATTTCGTCCCGCGGCATGGCCGAACGCTTCAGGCCAAAGGCGATGTTGTCATAGACCGTCAGGTGTGGGAACAGCGCATAGGACTGGAACATCATGTTCACGCTGCGCTTGTTTGGTGGAATGGGCGAGATGTCCTTGCCATCCAGCAGGATCGTCCCGCTTGTGGGTTTTTCGAACCCGGCCAGCATACGCATCATCGTCGTTTTGCCACAGCCGGAAGGGCCAAGCAGAGCAAAGAATTCCTTTTCATAGATGTCGATGCTCAGATCATCGACGGCGGTAAAGTCCCCGAATTGCTTGGTGACATTCTTGAACTGAATCAACGGTTTTGCGGCAGGGTCATTCCACGGCGCGAATTCGTTTTGGGACATATGCGGTCAGGGCTCCGGGGCCGGGACTGGGAAAGCGATCCGGCCCGCCAGGTGGCGGGCCGGACAGGGCACTTAGGTGCCGGATTTGATACGTGTCCACATCCGGGTCACGAAGCGCTGCGCGCGCGCATCGTATGGTGTGGTTGTATAAAGCGTCTCTAGCGTTGCGGCATCTGGATAAATCGCCGGATCACCAATCACGTCTTCCTCAAGCAATGGTTGCGATGCCACGTTGCCGTTGGCGTAGTAGACGTAGTTCGACGCCGCAGCCATGTTTTCCGCATCCATGATGAAATCAAGGAATGCATGGGCACCTGCGGGGTTTGGCGCGTCCACAGGGATCGCCATTTGGTCAAACCACATCAACGCGCCCTCGGACGGTGCGTTATAGGCGATCTCTACCCCGTTGTCAGCTTCCCACGCGCGGTCGCGCGATTGCAGGATGTCGCCGGACCAGCCGAAAGCCACGCAGATATCACCATTGGCCAGCGCCGAGATGTACTCAGAGCTGTGATACTTCTGCACGTAGGGGCGCACCGCTGTCAGGATCGGCTCTGCCTTAGCCAGTACGTCCTCGTCCTTGCTGTCGGGATCTTCACCAATATATTGCAGCGCGGCAGGGATAATCTCGGACGGGGCATCAAGGAAATGAACGCCGCATTCGGCCAGTTTTTCCATGTTCTCGGGGTTGAAAATCAGGTCGAGTGACGCAATCGGCGCGTCCTCACCCAGAAGCTCTGTCACCTTGTCTACATTCACACCAATTCCCGTGGTGCCCCACATGTAGTTGATCGAATACTGCCCGCCCGGATCGTAGGTTTCGGTGCGCGCCTGAACCACGTCCCAGAGATTGCCTGCATTTTCCAGCATGGAAGCATCCAGCGGCTGAAACGCACCTGCCGTGATCTGGCGCTGCAAGAACGTGCCTGATGGCACCACAACGTCATAACCCGATCCACCAGCGAGCAGTTTTGTTTCCAGCACTTCGTTGCTGTCAAACACATCGTAGATCAGCTCATAACCAGTTTCTTCTTCGAATTTGGTCAGCAGGTCTTCGTCGATATAATCGGACCAGTTGTACACCCGTACTTCTTCGGCCCACCCTGCCTGTGCTGTTGCAACAGCGGCGGCCAGAATGACGCTGGTTTTCATCTTAAGCATCCATGTCTCCCCTAGGATTTCGCTTCATCGACAAAGTCTTGAACAAGAACGGCGCTTTTGCAAATAGAATGTCTTGAATCCCACGGATTTGGCATCTGAAGCAGGTCAAACACATCCACAGCTTGCAAAAACCACGACGGATGCATCGCGGGCCTTTTCGAAACACCAAATCGGTGTCAACGTCCCGCCAAGCAACAGCATGATCCGAGGTCGCAATGAATACCCTTGCAAACTATCCGCCCACAGCCGAGCTCCAGGAAATGGACGCCGCCCACCACCTGCATCCCTTTACCCACGCCAATGCATTGGCCAAGAAGGGCCCGCGCGTCATCACCGCAGCCAAAGGTGTCTGGCTGAAGGACAGCGAAGGCGAAGAGATCATCGACGGCATGGCGGGCCTGTGGTGTGTGAACATCGGCTACGGCCGGGACGAACTGGCCGAAGCCGCCGCCCGCCAGATGCGTGAACTGCCGTACTACAACACATTTTTCCAGACGACCCATGTTCCCGCAATCATGCTCGCGCAGAAATTGGCGGAACTGGCACCCGGCGATCTGAACCATGTGTTCTTTGCCAGTGGCGGATCTGATGCCAATGATACCAACATTCGCCTTGTGCGCACCTATTGGGCCGAAAAAGGCCAGCCTGACCGCGATGTGATCATCTCGCGCTGGAATGCCTATCACGGCTCTACCATCGGCGGGACGTCACTGGGTGGTATGAAGGCGATGCACGGGCAAGGCGGCCTGCCGATCCCCGGCATTGCATTTATCGACCAACCCAACTGGTGGGCCGAGGGCGGCAATATGACGCCTGAAGAATTCGGGTTGGAACGTGCGCAACAGCTTGAAGCAAAAATCAAAGAGATCGGCCCGGACAAGGTGGGTGCCTTCATCGCCGAACCCATTCAAGGCGCAGGCGGCGTGATCGTGCCGCCCGAAACCTACTGGCCAGAAATCCAGCGGATTGTGGACAAATATGGCATCCTGCTTATCGCGGATGAGGTAATCTGTGGCTTTGGGCGCACTGGCAATTGGTTTGGTTCCGAAACCGTGGGAATCAAACCTGATGTGATCACCATCGCCAAGGGTCTTAGCTCTGGCTATATCCCCATCGGCGGCTCCATCGTGTCTGACAAGGTGGCCGA
Source organism: uncultured Paracoccaceae bacterium (assembly GCA_947498645.1). Lineage (GTDB taxonomy): Bacteria > Pseudomonadota > Alphaproteobacteria > Rhodobacterales > Rhodobacteraceae > Yoonia. Next base: position 662,460 of record CANMKS010000001.1, read on the forward strand.
CGTGCTGCGCGACACAGAATTCAACCACGGCTACACCTATTCCGGTCATCCCGTTGCCTGCGCCGTCGCGCTGGAAAATCTGCGTATTCTGGAAGAGGAAAAGATCGTCGACACGGTGCGGGATGTGACTGCGCCTTACCTGAAGAAGCAATGGGAGGGCCTGATGGATCACCCACTGGTGGGCGAGGCAAAAATCGTCGGCATGATGGCCTCTGTTGCGCTGACGCCCGACAACGCCACGCGCGCGCCCTTCCCAGAGCCCGGCACAGTCGGGTTCATCTGCCGCGACCGTTGTTTTGCCAATAACATCATCATGCGCAGCGTTGGGGATCGGCTGATCATTTCGCCCCCTCTGACCATCACGACAGAAGAAATCGATATCCTGATCGCGCGCGCGCGCAAATCACTGGATGAAGGCTACGAACAAGTGTTGGCGGATGGGTTGATGAAAGCAGGCTGACCGACATGGATCTGCTAACTGTCAATGACCGGCAAGGGGAATACCCGCCGTCATATTACGCGGCGCGTGCGGACAAGCTGGACCGCTTTCCAAGCGCCAAAGGTGCGCTGACGTGCGATGTTTGTGTGGTGGGTGGCGGCTTCACCGGGCTATCCACGGCCTATCACCTGGCCCAGCGCGGTTATGACGTCATCCTGCTTGAAGCCCAGCGTGTGGGCTTTGGTGCGTCAGGGCGCAATGGCGGTCAGGTGAGTATGGGCCAGCGCCGCGATCAGGACGAGCTTGAGGACATTGTGGGCCCTGAACATGCCCGCCAACTTTGGGAGATTGGCAGTCAGGCCGTGACCCTGGTGCGAGAGCTTTGCCAGACGGACGAAGTACACACCGATTTCAATGACGGCATCATCCATACCGTGCATCGCAAACGTGACCACCATCATAACCACGCCTACGTCGATCATATGGTAACAAAATACGGCTACGACAAACTGCGGGTGCTTGAGCCTGACGAATGCCGACATATGGTCAATTCGCCTGCGTATCATGGTGGCACGCTCGACATGGGTGGTGGGCATGTGAACCCGCTTGAGCTGGCCTTGGGTTTGGCAAGGCTTGCGGCAAAGTCCGGCGCGCGCATCTTTGAGCAAAGCAAGGTAACCGGCATCGCCGAGGGCGACCCTGCCACGATCAGCACCGATCAGGCGCTGATCAAGGCCGCATATGTCGTGCTGGGTTGTAATGGCTATCTTGGGACGATCCAGCCGCATGTGGCGCAGCGCGTGATGCCCATCAACAACTACATTGTCGCCACCAGCCCGATGACACCCGAAGATCAGGAAACGATCCTGCGCAACAACCACGCAGTGGCCGATAGCAAGTTCGTCGTGAACTACTTTCGGTTTTCCGAAGATCACAGGCTGCTGTTTGGCGGCACCGAAAGTTATGGTTACAGGTTCCCGGCTGATATCGCCTCTGCTGTGCGCAAACCACTTGCCGAAATATTTCCTCAACTTAAGGACATTCCGATTGACCATGCATGGGGCGGGACCCTTGGGATTACTATGAACCGCATGCCGCATTTCGAGCGGATCAGCGGGAATATCCTGACGGCATCAGGATTTTCGGGGGCCGGTGTCGCCCTTGCAACATTGTCTGGTCAAGTTATGGCAGAAGCCATCGCAGGACAGGCTGAAAGGTTCGATATCATGGCAAAGGTGCCCACACTGAAATTCCCCGGCGGGCCAACTCTGCGCAGCCCTCTACTTGTGCTTGCAATGTTGTGGTACAGCCTCAGGGATAAGTTGTAAATTTACCCCTTACATGTCTTTTTTTGTTAACACTTTGGTAATATTGAAGAAAGATCGGCCTTGAATTGCCGGCAGCAAGCCGTTTGAATGTAGCAACTAACGTCAACGTAATTCATAGAGCGACTCATAAGCCGACCTACCTTGTCGAAATAGCGCTCAACCCAGCCTTCGCGTGACATTCTACGCACGTAGGCATATCAGCAAGATGGCCCCTATACGGCCTCATTTTCACCCAGATACATCGATAAGATGGATCTGATAGTAGGTGCGAAAGGTGAACACGTATGAAGTCTGTATCTCAATCCATGAGCCCACAAGAGGCGGCTCAGGCATTTTACGGGCAAGATGAGGCCGCTTTTTCCGAAATGGTGTCAAAACTGTCCAGCCAGGACCCGCGTCTTCTGAAGGTCTTTCAGAACGTCAAACGGCGCTTCAAGGAACAGAAAAACTGATCACCTGATAATTGACCCAGATCGTCAAGGGCGGTGATGGCATGACGCCTGTTGCCGCAATCAGTCTATTTTCACTGAAAACAGCTTGACCTTTCGGCCCCTGACAGGTTGAACGGCCCCCAGACTTTCTTAGTGAAAATGGGCGGTTTTCAGATGGACGACCAGAATAGAAACCTGATCTTGGCGACGGTACTGAGCTTTGTCGTCATTATGGCCTGGAGCGTACTTTTTGCGCCCGAGGATTTGCCTGTCGAACCGGGCACTGAAACGGCGCAAATTGCGGACGACCCAACGCTGCCCGCCGCTGACCCCGTTACCCCCACCGCGACAGCCCCATCCGAAGCGCCAGAACCTGCCGCCGAGGCGCCACGCATCGCGATCGAGACACCGCAGCTTGCGGGTTCTATCTCTTTGCAGGGCGGGCGGATCGATGATCTGGCCCTGACCCAATACCGTGAAACAACCGATGAAAATGCCGATATTGTGCGCCTGCTTCGCCCGGTGGGTGAAAAAGGTGCCTATTTCGCCTCTTTCGGCTGGACCGCCACGGACGGCATCGACGCCAGCGCCGTGCCCGGCCCCGACACCATCTGGTCCTTGGACAACGGTGATACGCTGACGCCATCCAGCCCCGTGACCTTGTCATGGGACAACGGCGCGGGTCAGATCTTCCGCACCGAAATCTCCGTTGACGACGCCTTCATGTTTACCTTTGCCCAAAGTGTTGAGAACCTCAGCAGCAACACCGTTGCCGCGCGGCCATATGGTTTGCTGCGCAGGCACGGGCAACCGGAAGACCTCAAGAACTTCTTTATCCTGCACGAAGGTCTAGTGCGGATGACGGATGGTGAGCTGCAAGAAACCGACTATGACGACATCACCGACTACGAAGTTGATCCGCGCGAGCGTACACAGGCCGAACGTCTGGACGTAGCCACCTCTGGCTGGCTGGGCTATACGGACCACTACTGGATGACGACGCTGATCCCCGATCAGTCAACGCCCTTCCGCTCGACCTCAAAATACTTTGACACACGCGACCTGTTCCAGGCCGAAGCCGTGATGCCGATCGAAACCGTAGAAGCAGGGGCCACTGCAACAGTGACAACACGTTTGTTTGCCGGGGCAAAGGAATGGGAAGCGATCCGCGGCTATGAAAACGAAGACGGCGTGTCAGGCTTTCTTGATAGCATCGACTGGGGCTGGTTCTTTTTCCTGACCAAGCCGATCTTTGCGCTGCTGCACTACCTTAACATCATCATCGGCAACATGGGCTGGTCGATCCTTGCCCTGACTGTCATCCTGAAAATCATTGTGCTGCCGCTGGCCTATAAATCCTACGTCTCGATGGCAAAGATGAAAGAGCTGCAGCCAGAGATGGAAAAGCTCAAAGAAAGGGCTGGTGACGACAAGCAAGCCATGCAGCAAGGCATGATGAAGCTTTACAAGGACAACAAGGTGAACCCGGCAGCAGGTTGTCTGCCGATCCTGTTGCAGATCCCGATCTTCTTTTCGCTCTACAAGGTGATCTTTGTCACTATCGAGTTGCGGCACGCGCCATGGATCGGCTGGATTGATGACCTCAGCGCGCCTGATCCGTCTTCAATTCTGAACCTCTTTGGCCTGCTGCCCTTTGCCGGACCAGAGCCGGGGTCGATCCTCGCCGTCATCATGATCGGTATTCTGCCCATTCTCTTGGGTGTTTCCATGTGGTTGCAGCAAAAACTGAACCCGGCGCCAACGGACCCCACACAGCAGATGATCTTTGCCTGGATGCCTTGGGTTTTCATGTTCATGCTGGGGTCATTCGCCTCTGGTCTGGTGCTGTACTGGATTGCCAACAACGTGATCACCTTTACCCAGCAATACGCCATCATGCGCAGCCACGGGGCCAAGCCTGACGTCTTTGGCAACATCAAGGCCAGCCTGCGCAAACGTGCGCAAGACGCTGACAAAACAGAGGGCAAGTAGATGGCGCATGTCGCTACAGTGTGGCGGCATCCGATCAAAAGCCACGGCCGCGAAAAACTGGATACTGTGACCTTGATCGCAGGGCAAACGATGCCCTGGGACAGGCATTGGGCTGTGACCCATGAGGCCAGCAAATTTGATGCGGACGAGCCCAAATGGGTGATGTGCCGCAACTTCATGATTGGCGCGGCAACACCGGGGCTGGCGGGGATCAATGCGGCGCTGGATGAAAGCAACGGCACCCTGACCTTGACCCATGCGGCCCTTGGCACCCATGTTTTTCAACCAGACAACCCCGAAGACTGGGCTGGTTTCATGCATTGGGTGTTACCATTGTGCCCGCCCGACAAACGGCAACCCAGCGCCATCGTAAAAGCCCCGGATCGCGGCATGACTGATACAGACTTTGCATCCGTATCCATCATGAATATGTCATCCCATCGCGCTGTCGCTGACAAACTGGGCTGTTCGCTGGAGCCCGAGCGTTGGCGCGGCAATATCTGGCTGGAGGGGCTTGGCCCTTGGGAGGAATTTGAGTGGTTGGGCCGCAACCTGCGCATTGGCGAGGCTGAATTTGCGGTCATAGACCGCATCCAGCGCTGCGCGCACACAACCGCCAATCCCCACAGCGGCCAGCGTGACAGGGACACATTGGGCGCGCTGCGCGATGGCTGGAATCATCAGGATTTCGGCGTCTATGCGACCGTCACCAAGGGCGGTAAGGTGGCAGTGAACGACGAGATCGAGGTGATCTGAAATGGAATTGCGCTTTCCCGAGGTAGAGACGCCGGACGCGCCGACGCTGGAAAAAGGCCGCCTGCTGTTCGCGGGCGAGACTGACTTTGTCAAAGGTGTTGTGGCGATGGACGGCCTGCCCCCCGCAGACCGGACAGAGGTCTGTTTTGCGGGCCGGTCGAATGTGGGCAAATCATCGTTGATCAATGCGCTGACCGGACGCAAAGGGTTGGCGCGCGCCTCCAATACGCCGGGGCGCACGCAGGAAATCAACTTTTTCACCGCAGGCGACATTTATGTGGTCGACCTGCCCGGCTATGGTTTTGCCAACGCGCCGGTTGCCGTGGTCGAGAAATGGCAGCGTTTGCTCAAACAATACCTGTCCGGCCGCCAGACCCTGCGCCGGGTCTTTGTCCTGATCGACGCGCGGCATGGGGCCAAAGCAGTGGACGAAGAGATCATGTCACTGCTCGACAGCTCAGCCGTGACGTTTCAGGTGGTGATGACAAAGGTGGACAAGCTGAAGGGTGACGCACTGCAAGCCTCGCTGGACAAGACCCGCGCCGCCTTGGCCAAACACCCGGCGGCCTTCCCCGAGATGATCCTGACGTCATCTGAAAAAGGCGATGGCATTCCGACCCTGCGGGCGGTCATTGCTGGCATCCAATGAAGACAAGGGACCAAGACATGAACCGTGACTGGATCGCCACTGCGAAGACACTCAGCCAGGCCCTGCCCTATATGCAGCGTTATGCCGGCGCGACGGTTGTGATCAAACTTGGCGGCCACGCGATGGGCAGTGATGAGGCCATGCGCAGCTTTGCCCGCGATGTCGTGCTGATGCGGCAGGTCGGCCTGAACCCCGTGGTCGTTCATGGCGGCGGACCCATGATCAACAACATGCTGGCCAAGCTGGATATCCAGTCGGAGTTCGTAAACGGCAAACGCGTCACCGATCAGGCCACGATGGACGTGGTTGAAATGGTGCTGTCGGGACAGGTGAACAATCGACTTGTCCAAGCCATCAGTGAAGAGGGTGGCAAGGCGGTGGGGCTGTCGGGCAAGGATGCGAACCTGATCATCTGCGATCAGACCGATCCGAGCCTTGGCTTTGTCGGCACACCTGCCGACGTGGATCCGACGATCCTGCGCGATCTGCACGCGGCCCATGCGATCCCGGTCATTGCGCCCTTGGGGCTGGGACGCAACGGTGAGACTTTTAACATCAACGGCGACACTGTTGCGGGCGCAATTGCAGGCGCTTTGAATGCGGATCGTTTGTTGCTGCTGACAGACGTGGAAGGGGTGAAGGACAAGTCAGGCAAAGTGCTGACCGAAATCGCACCCACCAAGATCCCCGAACTGATTGCAGATGGCACCATCGCTGGCGGGATGATCCCAAAGACAGAAACCGCCCTTGCCGCCATGAAGGACGGTGTGCGCGCGGTGGTTATTCTGGACGGGCGGGCACCCAATGCCTGCCTGCTGGAACTGTTTACCGATCACGGCGCCGGGTCTCTGATCCGCGAGCCAAGGTCATAATATCCGTACTTTGGGGCCTCACCGCCCCCGTGCTAGCCTCCATGTGGACCACAGTGGAGGCTCCGATGAAACTTACCCCGTCCGCAATTGCACTGCTGATCGCCGCAACGGCCTACCCAGCCCACGCCGATGTAGAGGCCTGCATGGTCGATACATGGATCGCGGATATGGGCGACATCGCCGATATGATGGCCGTCCAGATGCAAGGCAATGCAACACCGGTCAATGGCGAGGTGTCGATGCAGATTGCGGCGGATGGCAGCTTTACCCTGCTTGCTGACGATATGATCATCAATGTTCAGGTGCCGGATGTCCCGGCCATGGACGTCAAGGTCGTTGGCTATAGTGCTGGCCAAATGGATGCTTCTGACAACACATTCCTAGCGGTGGTAGGCGACTACAGCCTTGTCGGATCGGCAGACGTCCTTGGCCAGACAATGGAAATCCCGTTTTCATCCGATACCGGCATGGGCGGAGGTGGCATCGGCTGGTTTGAATGTACCAGCGATACGCTCCGGTTTGAGGCGACGACTGGCGGTGTCGCCAGCACCAACCGGATGCCAAGACTGTGGCGTCGCCGCTAAATCCGTTTGCTTCATGTTGAAACGTGAAACGCCCTAGGCAGTTGCGATTGTGCAAAAGCCTCTTAATGTGTGGCGGATGGTATCTGGCGATCTCGACACAACTCTGCATCAATATGGGCTGCGGCAGATGGGCGACTGCCCGGAGGGTGCAGATACGATCACACTGATCGGCCCTGATGAGCCGCGCTTTTGGTCGATTTTTTGTGCCAGCCCCGAATACCGGGACGGTGACAGTGATCCGCTGGATCGATGGTCGCGCCGGGTGATCACGATGGTTGCTGGACAAATGAATGCAGACCCCATTTTTCCCTTTGGCGGCCCACCCTATGCGCCCTTTTATACCTGGGCTGTGCAATCAGGCCGGTTTTGGCCATCACCTATCGGATTTCTTGTGCATGACGATGCAGGGCTTTTTGCATCGTTTCGGGGCGCTTTGCGCTGGAACGGTCAGGCCCAAACGGGCACCTCAGAACAACCCTGCCTGACCTGCACCGATCAACCCTGCGCGACAGCCTGCCCTGTCGGGGCATTCAATGACGGCTATGACGTGGCCGCCTGCAAGGCCCATGTTGCTTCTGACGCAGGCGCAGACTGCCGCGCAGCGGGTTGTCTGGCGCGTCGCGCCTGCCCAGTGGGCCAAGGCACCCGCCTGCCCGCACAAGCCGCATTCCATATGGAGGCCTTCCTTTGACCCTGCGCCTGATCCTGATCCGCCATGCCAAATCCAGCTGGGGCGATCCCTTTGCAGATGATCATGGGCGTGTGCTGAATGAACGCGGCAGGGCGTCCGCAACGGCCGTAGGACAATGGCTGGCCGCTCAGAATTATGTGCCCGATGTCATCCTCTGCTCGGATGCAGAGCGGACACAGGAAACGGCGACCTTGATCATACCGGCACTGGCACCTGCACCGCGGCTACGGCTCTCGGCACGGCTCTACCACGCTGCACCGGACACGATCCTTGATCTGATCAGGCGGCAAGATGTGCAAACCGTCGGTGTCATCGGGCACAACCCCGGTATTGGAATGGTGGCAAATGGATTGGTGCAAGAGGCCGCAGACCATCACCGGTTCAGTGACTATCCAACCTGTGCCACAACAGTGATTGATTTCGAGGTTGATAAGTGGCGGGATATTCAGCCGCGTACCGGGCGGTGCGCGGCATTTGTGGTTCCACGTGATCTGATCGGAACCTCGGCGCAGGATATTGAGTAGGTGTAGATTTGGCGGATATCTGCCCTGGGAGGCAAACCGTACCCCTTCAGGGCCGCACTTGTGTTCGTTGTCCAAATTGCCAAGATCACACGCATGCCCGCCGACATCGCATTTTCCTTCGATAAGTTAACCCGCGACGCACAGCGCCATATCCGGGTTTTTCAGGTTCATCAGTTTTTGGACCGCTTTGCGATGGGCCTGACCGTGGCCGTCGTCGCATTGGCCTTGATCGACCGTGGCATGGACCTGTTCCAGATTTCGCTACTGTTTGGAGTCTACTCAGTCACAACCATGGCGATGGAACTGCCGTTTGGCGGGTTGGCAGACAATATCGGCCGCAAGCCCGTCTTCTTGTCAGCGGTCGTGGCAAGCGTTGTCTCGCTGGGCCTCTTTTTGTCGTCCAGCGACTTTTACGTTCTGGCATTGTCGTTTGCGTTCATTGGATTTGGACGCGCTTTGCGTTCGGGTACACTCGACGCATGGTATGTTGAGAGTTTCAAAGCCATGGCCCCCGACGTTGATATCCAACCTGCCCTCGCCAAGGCCCAGTGGGCCAACTCAATGGGGCTGGCAGTCGGTGCGATCTGCGGAGGCCTATTGCCCGATGCGTTCGGGCATTTTGCGGCCCAACGCGGGTTCAGCGTTTATGACGTCTCATACGTTGCAAGCCTGACCATGATGATAGTGTTGTTTCTCTACACGCTCATGTTCATCGCAGAAGGACCACGTCCGCTGAACCCCAAAGCACTTGGTCAGGGCTTCAGAGACGTTCCTGCGGTGATAAAGGAGGCTGGTCTCCTCGCCCTGAAACACCGCACATTGTCGATGCTCCTGCTCGCCTTGGCGCTGTTTCTGATGGCAACGAACCCTGTTGAAGTCTTCTGGCCCACTCACGTCAAGGGGATGCTGGACGAAGGTTATGCGAATACCGCAATTGGTGCGCTGACTGCGGCCTATTTCTTTTCAATCGCGTTTGGTGCGGCTCTGTCCCCCCGCATTAATCGCATGTTCAAGCGGCGAAACGCTGTCTCGCTGTCGGTCGCTTTTGCCTGCCTTGCTGCCCTTCAAATCGCCCTGGCGTTTCAGAGCGGTATTATTGGCTTTGTCGGGATTTTCATTCTGTTCTCTATTGCTCTTGGCGCGACCGAAACCCCTGCAAGTAGCATTCTCCATTCGTGTGTAGAGAACCACCAGCGCTCTACCATGCTTTCATTGCGCTCTCTTGTGCAGCAGTTGGGTGCAGCAATCGGTCTGATGGCTGTTGGTGGCCTTGCTGAGGGTTATTCGTTGCCTGTCGCCTGGATAGGGGGCGCGGCTTTCCTTATGATCGCTGTCCTGCTGACAGGCATATTAGCCAAACGGTTGTCGGGCTGAGGTCGATAGCCGCCGCTTGTCCATAGCGCAGCATGGGGGAGGCGGACCAAAGCAGCCACTCAAACGAAAAAGCCCCGGTTCTCACCGGGGCTTTCCTATCGTCTTTGATCTGTCTCAGTGACCCAGAATCTGGCTCAGGAACAACTGTGTCCGGTCGGACTTGGGGTTGTTAAAGAACTCTTCCGGCTCGTTCTGTTCGACGATCTGGCCTTGGTCCATAAAGATCACGCGGTTGGCCACCTGACGGGCAAAGCCCATCTCGTGCGTGACGCAAAGCATGGTCATGCCTTCTTCGGCTAGTTCGATCATCGTATCCAGCACCTCTTTGATCATCTCAGGGTCCAGCGCTGATGTCGGTTCGTCAAACAGCATGATGCGCGGACGCATACAGAGCGAGCGGGCAATCGCCACACGCTGCTGCTGACCACCCGAAAGCTGGCCAGGGTATTTGTCGGCCTGCTCTGGGATTTTCACCTTCTCAAGGAAGTGCATCGCGGTTTCTTCGGCTTCCTTCTTGGGCGTTTTACGCACCCAGATCGGGGCCAGCGTGCAGTTCTCAAGGATCGTCAGATGTGGGAAAAGGTTGAAGTGCTGAAAGCACATGCCAACCTCTGATCTGATCTTGTCGATGTTCTTGAGGTCAGATGACAGGATCGTGCCGTCCACCACGATCTTGCCTTGCTGGTGCTCTTCCAATGCGTTGATGCAGCGGATCAGCGTCGATTTACCTGACCCGGATGGGCCACAAATCACGATACGTTCACCCTGATACACCGACAGATCAATGTCGCGCAGCACGTGAAACGACCCGTACCACTTGTTCATGTTCTCGATGGTAATCGCAAGTTCGTCGGATACCTGCATTTGTGTTGCTTCGGCCATAAGTTCAGCCTCCCTTAGCGATGGTCGGTTGCGAGCCTACGCTCCAACCATTGTGAGTATTGTGAAATGCCGTAGCAGGTGATGAAGAAGAGCAGCGCGGCAAAGCCGAACAATTCCCAATAGACACCCTGCCATTCGACCGATGCGAGGATCGGACCACGGATCATGCCAACAAGATCGAACATCGAAATGACCGAGACGAGTGTGGTGTCTTTGAACAGCCCCACCGAGACGTTCACGATACCCGGGATCGAGATCTTGAGCGCCTGTGGCAAGATGATCAAACGCATCGCCTGCGCATAGTCCAGACCAAGACTGTCAGCAGCCTCATACTGGCCCTTTGGCAGTGCGGCCAGACCACCGCGGATCACCTCAGCAATATAGGCAGCCGAGAACATGGTGATCATGATCACAACCCGCAAGAACAGGTCAACGCCCGACCCCGGAGGGAAGAAGTAACCCAACATCACATTGGCCACGAACAGCAAGGTGATCAGAGGCACACCACGAATGAACTCGATAAAGATCACGCAGATGTACTTGATGATCGGCATGCTGGACTGACGCCCAAGCGCCAAGGCGATGCCGATGGGCAAGGACAATGACACGCAGGTCACACCCAGCATCATGTTCAGCATGAACCCACCAAGGTCGCGGCTGGGAACCGAACGCATGGCCCCTTCCGCAATCTCACCGTCAGGTATGATATACCCACCCACTGTCCAGACAACCAAGGCCGTGACAATTGCGCCGAAGAACCCCAGTGCAAAGCTGTTTTTGACAAACTTCTGGTAGAAGAAAGCGCCTGCCACGATGCCGAGCAGAGCCAGCAAAGGACCAAAGATCGACCCGCCCCAAATCAGCCAAAAGGCGATGAAGGGGTAGAGCGCCGTAAAGATCAAAAGCTTGCGTGGCAGATCAAAGAACAGCACAGGCGCTGCTGCAAAGAACAGCAGCACAAAGGCCAGTCCCGGACGCCAATACAGATCAGCGGGATACTGGAAACCAAACAAAAGTTGGTTCCACCGCTCTGCCAATACAGCGAAACACGCACCAGAGGCACCATCCAGAATCTCGCGACAAACCGCGAGGCTGGGCGACGCCCAGATGCCGTTCAGCATCCACGGCACAGAACCGCTCAGGATGAAATAAATGGCCAGGATCGCGAGGATGGTCAGCACACTGTTGGCGGGTGTCGCAAACAGGTTGTCCTTGACCCATTTTGCCGGCCCCGTCGCATTTGGCGGCGGCGGCATTGCTGGAACGTCTTCGGTGCGGACGAACGCGATTGTACGATCAACCATATCCTAGCGCTCCTTCAGCTTGATTGCGTTGTTGTAGACGTTGATCACCGCAGAAATCAGCAAAGAGATCGTGAGGTAGAACAACATCAGCAAAAGGATGCATTCGATCGCGCGACCGGTCTGGTTCAACGTGATCCCGCCCAAAGTCGCAGTCACATCCGCATATCCCACCAAAATCGCCAAGGAAGAGTTCTTGGTGATGTTGAGATAGTTGGAGATCAGCGGCGGAATGATCACCCGCAGCGCCTGCGGCAGAACAACAAGGCTCATGATGCGACCGGGGCGAATGCCCAGCGCGCCTGCGGCCTCTGTCTGACCTTTGGATACAGCCTGAATACCGGCCCGGACGTTTTCTGCGATAAAGGCACCTGTGTAGATCGAAAGCGCAAACCAGATCGCGATCAATGGACCGCCAACCTTGATGCCACCAGCAAAGTTGAAGCCTTTCAGCTCTGGCACTTCGAAGCTCAGCCCAAAGATCAGGAAGATGGCGATCAGCGGGCCGAACCAAATTGCTAGGTTGGTCAGCAGTGTCGCGGGACGTTCACCTGTGGCCTCTTGTATCCGGGTCGCGCGGGCAGTGACAGCGCGGGCACCAAAGAACGAGCCCACCAACACCACAATAACCATCAGAAAATCAAGACCGCCGCCAAAGCCACGCTCAAAGAACGGCAATGGGATGTAGACGCCGCGATTGGTAAAGGCGGAAATGCCCAGAAACATGGTTGCAGCAGGATCATCGCCGCGGAATTCCCTTGGCCCCGGCAGCACCGCAATCATGATCGTAAAGATGATCAAGACCCAGATCAGAACCGGGATATTGCGGAAAATCTCGACATAGATCGCCATCAGTTTTCTGACGAGCCAGTTGTTGGACAGACGCAGAACACCGGCAAGAACGCCAAATATTGTGGCAGTTACGCAGGCCAGAAACGCGACGAGCAGCGTGTTCAAAATGCCGACAAAGGCAGCCCGCAAGTTCGTCGATTGGCTAGTGTATTCGATCAGGCGTTGGTTGATATCATAACCGGCAGGTGCGCCGAGAAACCCAAAATCGATATCCAGGCCTTGCGCGGCTAGGTTGGTGAACAGGTTGTTGATCAGGTAGCCAATCGAAAGCGCCAGAACAATGAACGCGATCGCCTGAAAGGTATAGGATCGATAGCGCGTGTCGTTGATCAGCATCGACAGCTGGAATGACCCCCGTGGCGGGTCTGTAATCGATGTCATAAATTTTCCCCGTTGTTTCGGCGCTTATTTTGCTGACCGCATTTGCTGCAGTTCGGATGCGCCGACTTTTCTGGTCGTATGTGGTGAAAGGGCGCGGTCGAAACCGCGCCCTTTGATCGTGTCGCTATGACTTAGCGGAATGGTGGGGAGTAGAGCAGACCACCATCTGTCCACTGCGCGTTCAGACCGCGCGCCAGACCGATTGGTGTGTTCTCACCGATGTTCTTTTCGAACAACTCACCATAGTTACCACCAGCAGCGATTGCGTTCTTCGCCCAGTCTGCTTCCAGACCCAGCATCGCGCCCAGCTCACCTTCGGTGCCCAGCAGACGGTTGACTTCTGGGTTGCCAGTTGGCGCAGCGCCCAGCTCTTCGACGTTGGCAGATGTGACGCCCAGCTCTTCCGCTGCGATCAGTGCGTTCAGTGACCAACGTACGATGTCACCCCAGTCGTTGTCGCCGTGGCGAACAAGCGGGCCAAGTGGCTCTTTTGAGATGATTTCTGGCAGCAGAACGTGGTCGCCAGGGTTTTCAAAAGATGCACGTGTCGCAGCCAGACCGGATGCGTCAGTTGTGTAAACGTCACATGCGCCAGCAAGGTACTGCTGCTGTGCTTCTGCGTTTGTTTCGATTGGCACGGGCTCATAGCTGATGCTGTTAGAGCGGAAGAAGTCCGCTAGGTTCAGCTCTGTTGTTGTACCTGTCTGGATGCAGACGGTCGCGCCATCAAGGTCTTTTGCAGATGCAACACCCAGATCACGAGGAACCATGAAGCCTTGGCCATCATAGTAGTTGATGCCGACAAATTCGAACTTCAGGTCTACGTCACGGCTGAATGTCCATGTGGTGTTACGTGCCAGCACGTCGATCTCACCGGAAGCCAGCGCAGTAAAGCGTGTCTTACCTGTTGTTGGGATGAACTCGACTGCGTCGCTGTCGCCAAGTACGGCAGCTGCAACAGCGCGGCATACACCAACGTCGAAACCGTTCCAAACGCCATTCGCATCTGGCGATGCAAAGCCGACAAGACCAGTTGTCACGCCACAGTTCAACACGCCACGTGCTTTGACGTCGTCAAGTGTCGCAGCGGATGCTGTTGATGCAGCAAGACCAGCAACAGCCAGCGCGCCGTAAAATGCGGTTTTTTTCATTTTTACCTCTTCCTGAGTTTCCACCCCTCTAGGGTGGCCAATTTTTATCCCGTCCCTTGGACAGTCATGGTGAAGTGAGAAGGGTCTCCCCATTCTCAATGCGCCAAGAGTTTGATTTATCGGGCATAGAGTCAAGGGCAACTGGTGCAAATCCGACAGCAAATGCCACATTACTTGGCATTTTTATTGCGATTATCAGGAAACGCACTGTTTCGCTCAAACCTGCGAAAGCTGATAGAACCGGGCGGCGTCCAAAAATGCGGCACGTTTGACAGCCTCCATCGCGGCGGCTTCTTCATCTTCGCCCCATTGCGAGATTTGCCAGTGCTCATCAATACGCGACAGCAGCCAGGCATCGGCCGGGGAAAGCGCTTCTTTTGTTACCGCTAACGCCAGGATAAGTGACCCTGATATGCTGATCAGATCGTGCACTGCGGCCAGCTCAAAATCATCGAACCGGGCGACCTGCGCTGTCAAACGCTCCAATGCCTCGGGTTTTTGGGTGACATGCATGACGCCTTCGCCAACGGACAGCGGGGCATCCAGGGCCTGCGCGGCCCAGTCAAGCATCGGGTCCCAACCTTGGGCCTGTTTGGCAATCAACGCATCAGGCCCCGCCGCCCGGTAACACAGAAGGTCGCTGTCTCCGTATTCGGCGAGTAATGCCACAACCTCGGCCCGCTGCACGCGCACCTTATCTATCGCCGCATTCGCGCCACGGGTCACAGGCATTGTGCCGGGATCAAGCTGCTCGTCTTGTGCGTCCCATTCAGTGGCAATCGCCTCTGCCATGGCAATCGTGGGCAGCGTCAGTGCTGCCTTGGCAGGCGTGCGCACCGGGCGGTCATCCAGCAATACAGTATACCCACCATCAACCGGCGTTGCTGTCGCCGCCTTCCAGAACCTTTTGGGTTTCCAATCGCTCATTATTCAGGTCCCTATCAGCGCGTCCACAGCACCGGACAGTGCCGAAAACGCATCAATCAGAATATCAGGTTTCAGCGCTTCGGCCGGATGATACCCCCAGCTGACGCCAATCGTTTTGATCCCGGCTGCGCGCGCCATATCCATGTCGTAGGTCGTATCGCCCAGCATAACAGCGCGTTCAGCACTTACGCCTGTCTCGGCGATAGCCGTCAAAACCATCGCGGGATGCGGTTTTGATGGGTGATGGTCGGCCACCTGTTCGCTATGAAACACACCGGTTAGGCCATGCCGGTCCAGCACCTTGTCCAATCCGCGCCGGGATTTGCCCGTGGCAACGGCCAGCAACGTATGATCCTGCCCCTGCAAAACCTTCAACGCCGCCATCGCACCGGGAAACAGTGGCCCCATTTCCTTGTTGTCATGGCGTAGGCTGACAAAGGCGTTCTTATAGGCCTCGACCAAACGATGCTGCTGCGCGGCGTCGGTATCCGGGACCAGCCGTGCAAAAGCTTCGGCCAGTGACAGTCCCACAATTGACAAAACCTGCGCGCGCGGCGGCATCGCCAAACCCTCAGCCGCAAAGGCCAGGCGCATCGCGGCCACAATCTCGGCCTGACTGTCAACAAGCGTGCCGTCGACGTCAAAGATCACCAACCGCAGATCACTCATCAGGCATATTGAACGGATCAACAGGAGCATGGCCCACGACCCACCCCACAAAATCCCACGTATTCTGCATATGTTCTGGCAGCGGCGCAGTCAGATGCAAGGTGGCGCCGGTTGCGGGATGTTCAATCGTCAGGCTGCGCGCATGCAGATGCAGCTTGCGCCCGATCTCACTGCCCATGCCGGCACCCCAGCCATCGCCAAGGTTTTCCTGACTGGACCCACCGTATTTGCCGTCGCCCACAATCGGGTGACCAATCTCGGCCATATGCGCGCGCAATTGGTGCGTGCGACCCGTAATCGGGACCAGGGCACACCAGGCCGCGCGGCTGGCCAGCGTGTCCATCACAGCATAATCGCTGGTCGCGCGCTTTGCGCCTTCAACGCTGTCCAGATCACGCGGATGCACGCAACGCATTTTCTCATTCTCGCCGCCGCGACCATGGCCTGCGGCCTTGACCAATCCGTATTTGATCGTGCCGGCGCGCGGATGCGGCACCCCCGCAACGGCGGCCCAGTAAATCTTGCGCGTCTCGCGGTGTTTGAGGTGCTCGGTCAACTGCTTGGCCATCATCCGGGTGCGGGCCAAAAGCAGAACGCCAGAGGTGTCCTTGTCCAAGCGATGCACCAGACGCGGCTTTTCATCATAGTCAAACATCAACGCCTCGGCCAGGCCGTCCACATGGCGGGTCGTCTTGGAGCCACCTTGGGTGGCCAACCCCGCAGGCTTGTTGATGGCAATGATATGGTCGTCCTTGTAGATCACGCAGGACTGGATCAGCTTGGCATCCGCCTTGGTCACACCGCGCTTGGCAAGGTTCGCGGCGGCTGCTGCTTCTTCCTCGGTCGGTAGGGGCGGAATACGGACGGTCTGTCCCACATCCAAACGGGTGTTCGATTTGACACGGCCACCATCAACGCGCAGTTCGCCCTTGCGACACATCTTTTCGATCCGCCCTTGGGTCAGATGCGGGAACAGACGGCGCAGGTAACGATCCAACCGCTGATCGCCGTCATCAGGGCCGATCACCCGCGTTTGCACACCACTCATGTTGTCATTCCTCGTGCAATCCAAAGTCCCAGCGCACAGGCCAGAACCGATGCAATCAATGAGGCCAGAACATAAGCGCCCGCTGCCGTCATGCGCCCCTCTTCCACCAGCCGCAATGCGTCGAGCGTAAATGCGGAAAACGTCGTGAACCCACCCAATACACCTGTCATGAGGAAGGGCAACCAGTGTTGCAATCCACGATCGGCCAGATGCACCCAGACCAAACCAATCGCAAACGATCCAAGCACATTGACCGCCAGCGTTCCCAACGGGAACGCCACGACCAGCCCCACGAGATACCGCAGGACAGAGCCGATTGCCCCGCCAAGGGCTACAGAGATCACAGGTGTCATCATGGGCGTGCTTTGGGGCTTCGCTGGAGGATTGTCAATTCTTGCTGCGCTTGCTGCGCAGGCCAGCGAAGTAATCGACACGCTTTTTCAACTCACGCTCAAACCCCCGATCCACGGGGATGTAGTAGACACCTCGCTTCATGGTGTCGGGGAAATAGTTCTGCCCGCTAAAGCCATCCTCGGCGTCGTGGTCATAGTTGTAGCCCGCACCAAAACCCTGTTCCTTCATCAGCGTCGTCGGCGCGTTCAGGATGTGGGCAGGTGGCGGTTCTGACCCTGTTTGCCTGGCCGCTGCCACTGCCCCCTTATAGGCCACATAGGTCGCATTCGATTTGGGCGCGAGCGCCAGATATGTCACAGCCTGCGCGAGCGCGAGTTCACCTTCGGGGCTTCCCAGGCGTTCATAAGTTTCCCAAGACTGCAAGCAAACGGCCTGCGCCTGTGGATCGGCAAGACCGATATCCTCAACAGCCATCCGCGTAATACGACGCGCCAGAAACCGCGGGTCTTCGCCGCCTGCCAGCATTCGGGCAAACCAATAAAGTGCTGCATCCGGGTCCGATCCGCGCACAGATTTATGTAGGGCACTGATCAGGTTGTAATGTTCATCCCCCGATTTGTCGTATTTGACGGCACGCTTCATCAGACGTTTGGTCAGATCATCGGTGGTCAGCTTGGCATCCGTTTTCCAAGCGCCGATTTGTTCGATGAGGTTCAGCAGCGCGCGGCCGTCACCGTCAGCCATCACCAACAGCGCATCACGGGCAGGGCCGTCCAGCGGCAGGGCCTTGCCCAACTCCTTCTCCGCCCGTTGCGTCAAGAGTTCGAGGTCTTTGAGATCAAGCCGGGTCAGGATGAATACCTGAGAGCGGCTAAGGACAGCGGCATTCAACTCAAAACTTGGGTTCTCGGTCGTGGCGCCCACCAACAGGATCGTGCCATCCTCCATGTAAGGCAAAAACCCATCCTGCTGCGCTTTGTTAAAGCGGTGAATCTCATCCACGAACAGCAAGGTGCCCTTGCCATTCTGACGGCGCATTCTGGCGGCTTCGAACACCTTGCGCAATTCAGGCACGCCGGTGAAGATCGCACTGATCTGAACGAAATGCAGGTCGGTTTCATCCGCGAGCAGGCGGGCAATTGTTGTCTTGCCAACGCCGGGCGGGCCCCAGAAAATCAGGGACGAGAGCGAACCGGAGGCCAGCATCGTGCCCAACGGCGCGTCTGGGCCAAGAACTTGGCTTTGCCCAATCACTTCGGACAGAGCCTTGGGCCGCAGCCGATCCGCCAGCGGGCGGGGGCCTGCTGGGGTGTCGGTTGATGGGCTGTCAAACAAATCGGCCATGGGTCAAACATATGCTTTGCATCAAAAAGCGAAAGCCCCGCCGGTTGGCGGGGCTTTGCGAACTTCTCGGAACAGCGGGAATTAATCCTCGGCGTTCTCGTATTCTTCAAGACGGGCCTTGTCCGCCGCACCTTTGGCATCCACATCGCGATCAACAAATTCGATGATCGCCATTGGCGCCATGTCACCATAGCGGAAGCCCGCCTTGATGATGCGGACGTAGCCACCCTGACGCTCTTTGTAGCGGGGGCCGATGACGTCGAACAGCTTGGCTGTGTGCATTTCCTGCTTCAGCTGCGCGTTGGCCTGACGGCGTGCGTGCAGATCGCCGCGCTTGCCAAGTGTGACCAGCTTTTCAACGATCCGGCGCAGTTCTTTGGCCTTGGGCAGTGTTGTCTTGATCTGCTCATGTTCGATGAGCGAGCCAGCCATGTTCGCGAACAGCGCTTTGCGGTGTTCATGGGTGCGGTTCAGGCGGCGGTAACCTCTTGCGTGACGCATGTGTTAGTCTCCATTTTGTTTTAGGGTGGGCCGATGCGATGCGTGTCGCTGGCTCCGTTAGTGGGGCAGGATTGCCCAGGATGTTCCCCGCTCTTGCGGGCATTTGTCGATGGTGGGTTCCACTCACCCCACGTAGGGTGGGTGGAACCCACACGTATCAGAATTGATCTTCGAACTTCTTCGCCAGATCTTCGATGTTGTCTGGCGGCCAGTCCTCAACGTCCATGCCAAGGTGCAGACCCATACCTGACAACACTTCCTTGATCTCGTTCAAGGATTTGCGGCCAAAGTTCGGTGTGCGCAGCATCTCTGCTTCGGTCTTCTGGATCAGATCGCCGATATAGACGATGTTGTCGTTCTTGAGGCAGTTTGCCGAGCGGACAGACAGTTCCAGCTCGTCCACTTTCTTCAGCAGAAGTGGGTTGAACTCAAGACCATCATCATCAGCGCCAGCCTGTGCGGACTCGGGCTCATCAAAGTTGACGAAGATCGACAACTGGTCCTGAAGGATACGCGCGGCATAGGCCACTGCATCGTCAGGTGTCAGCGACCCATCGGTTTCAACCTTCATGGTCAACTTGTCATAATCAAGCACCTGACCTTCACGGGTCGGCTGCACGTCGTAGCTGACCTTTTTGACAGGAGAATAGATTGCATCAATCGACATCATGCCAATCGGCGCATCTTCCGGCTTGTTCTTGTCAGCAGAGACATAGCCCTTACCGGTATTCACGGTCAGTTCCATGTACAGATCAGCGCCATCGTCGAGGTGGCAAAGAACGTGATCCTTGTTGAGGATCTCGATACCGGCTGTTTCAGAGATATCCGCAGCCGTCACAACGCCCGGACCTTTGGCCTGAACAGAAAGACGCTTTGGCCCTTCGACTTCCATACGGATCGCCACACCTTTGAGGTTCAGCACGATGTCGGTGACGTCTTCACGCACACCAGATACGGATGAGAACTCATGCAGTACGTTATCAATCTGAACGGCGGTGATGGCAGCACCCTGAAGGGAGCTCATCAAAATGCGGCGCAGGGCGTTGCCCAAAGTCAGACCAAAACCACGCTCAAGCGGTTCTGCAATGACGGTTGCCTGACGCGCGGGATCGTTGCCCGGCTTTACTTCCAATTGAGTTGGTTTGATCAACTCAGCCCAGTTCTTGTGGATCATATGTCCCTCCATACTTGTCTGCCTTCATGTCCAAAAAGGCAAACGCCCGAGGTTGAAATGACGGATTGGGGCCGTGCCAAAACACGGACCCCAAGGCGTTTGGATTGTCTTATACGCGGCGGCGCTTTGGTGGGCGGCAACCGTTGTGGGCCATTGGGGTCACGTCACGGATTGATGTGATGTTGAAACCAACAGCGGCCAATGCGCGCAGCGCGCTTTCACGACCGGAACCAGGGCCCTGCACTTCGACCTCAAGCGTTTTTACGCCGTGATCCTGTGCTTTCTTGCCCGCATCCTCAGCAGCCATTTGGGCGGCGTAAGGTGTGGATTTCCGTGAACCCTTAAAGCCCATGGTGCCAGCAGACGACCAGGAAATGGCGTTGCCCTGCACGTCAGAGATCAGGATTTTTGTGTTGTTGAAAGAAGAGTTCACATGCGCAACACCAGCTGCGATGTTCTTGGAAACCTTCTTTTTGGTGCGTTTTGTATCACGTGCCATTGATCAAGCCTCCCTTATTTCTTCTTACCAGCAATGGCCTTTGCAGGGCCCTTGCGTGTACGTGCGTTTGTGGATGTACGCTGACCACGGACCGGCAGATTGCGACGGTGGCGCAAACCACGGTAGCAGCCAAGGTCCATCAGACGCTTGATGTTCATCTGTGTCTCACGACGCAGGTCACCTTCAACCATCAGGTTGGCGTCGATGTATTCACGGATCGACAGCACTTCTGCATCAGACAGCTGGTTAACACGACGCGCGCGGTCAATCTTGACCGCTTCGCAGATTTCTTCGGCTTTGGCAGAACCAATACCGGTAATGTAGGTGAGGGCGATTGGTACCCGCTTTGCAGTCGGGATGTTTACGCCGGCAATACGTGCCACGTGTGCAATTCCTTTTCGTTGCGGGTCCGTCATTCCAGACCCTTTTTTCACAACGGAAGCCCGGACCTGTAAGGCGCCGGGCTGCGTCATATCGAGGTGTTCTGTGGTTGGCGGGCGCGACCCTTTAACCACAAATTGATTCCCTTGCGGGATGGCGCTGTTTAGGGGGCAATTCGGCAAGCGTCAAGGGACGCAAGGCAACGGTAAGGAATTTCCAAAAATTCCTTCTGCGCAGAACAATTTCAGTCGAAAACTGTTCGCCCTAGCCAAGCGCCTTGGCAATGCTCGCCGCAACGTCATCCATGCTGGCCAAACCGTCCACAGATTTCAGATCACCCTTGGCATAATAGTAGCCGATCAGCGGGCTGGTCTGCTTGTAATAGGCCATCAAACGGGTGCGCAGGCTTTCTTCGTTGTCGTCCGCACGACGTTGGATTTTCGAAGATCCGCAGTTCGTACATTTGCCGTCCGCCGGAATTGGCTTGGTATTGTCGTTGTAGACCTCGCCACAATCGGCACAGGTTGCACGTGCCGTGATGCGGTCAACAAGTGCATCGTCATCAACCTGCATCTCGATCACGCAATCCAGGTTTTCGCCCATCTCGATCAACAGATTGCCAAGCGCATCCGCCTGCGCCAGCGTCCGGGGGAAGCCGTCAAAGATATAGCCGCCTTTGCCCTCATCGCTTTCAAGCTGTTCGCGGATCAGGCCGATTACAATCTCATCGGTCACAAGATCACCGCGGTCCATGACGGCGGCAACCATTTTGCCCATGGCCGTTCCGCTGGTTCGGGCCGCGCGCAGCATATCACCAGTGCTGAGTTGCACCATGTTGCGTTCATCGACAAGCTTGCGTGCCTGTGTTCCCTTACCCGCCCCCGGCGGTCCCAGCAGAATGATATTCATCGACGCGATGGCCCTTTACGTTTTGTACTACGCTTGCCACGCAACTGAGATTTCTCAATCAGGCCTTCGTATTGATGTGCGACCAGATGAGACTGGATTTGTTGGATGGTGTCCATACCAACAGACACAATAATCAGGATCGAGGTGCCGCCGAAATAGAACGGGATCGACAGTTCGGCCCTGATAATCTCTGGCAGCAAGGCAACCAAAGCAAGGTAGCCAGAGCCCAGAACAAGGATACGTGTCACCACATAATCCAGATATTCCTCGGTCTTTTTGCCGGGGCGGATGCCGGGAACAAAACCATTCTGGTTCTTGAGGTTCTCGGCGACGTCCTCGGTCTTGAATGCAACTTCACGGGTATAGAAATACGTGAAGAAGATGATCATGCCGCCAAAGAAAATCAGATAAAGCGGCTGGCCGGGGCCAAACAGCGCAAGGATCGTGGACATCACAGGGCCAGAGGTGCCACCGCTGAATGTGCTGATCGTGGTCGGCAGCAACAGCAAGGCCGAGGCAAAGATTGCAGGGATCACGCCGGCCGGGTTTACCTTGATCGGCAGGTGGCTGGTGGATCCATCATAGACCTTCATACCGCGCTGTTGGCGCGGATACTGGATGTGGATCTTGCGCAGGGAGCGTTCCATAAAGACCACAAAGGTCAGTACAACGGCCAGCATCACGATAATGCCAATGACAACAAGCGGGCTGATCGCGCCAGAGCGGCCCTGGGACAGGAACTGCGCCATGGCGGCAGGGATCTCGGCGATGATACCGACAAAGATGATCAGCGAAATCCCGTTGCCGATACCGCGCGCAGTGATCTGTTCGCCCAGCCACATCAGGAACATGGTGCCGCCGACGATGGTGATCACGGTGGAGGCCTGGAAAAACAGGCCCGGATCAGCAGCCAGACCACCAGCCTCAAGGCTGACCGCAAGGCCGTAGGCCTGCGCCGTCGCCAGCACAACAGTGAAGTATCGGGTATATTGGTTCAGTTTGCGGCGGCCTGCCTCGCCCTCTTTCTTGAGGTTTTTCAGCGGCTCCCACATCGACCCCAAGAGCTGCATCACGATGGACGCAGAAATGTAAGGCATGATCCCAAGGGTAAAGATCGCCATCCGCGACAAGGCGCCACCAGTGAACATCGACAGAATACCGCCAATGCCGGATTGGGCGTCTTCCATGAACTGCTGCAATGCGGTGGCGTCGATGCCCGGAACCGGGATGAACGTGCCAAGACGGTAAATGATCAGCAATCCGATTGTGAACATGATCCGCTGACGCAGTTCAGTTGCTTTGCCGAAGGCGCTCCAACTGACGTTGGCTGCCATTTGCTCTGCTGCAGAAGCCATATGGGTCTCTTTTTTATAAGAAACGCCGCTGCGCGGTTCCCCGGTCAGCGGCGTTTGGGAAAACTCAGGTGAGTATGTAGGCGACCGATGGGTCGCTCACAAGGCTTTACTCTGCCGCTGCCGTTGTTGTGACAGTCAGTGAGCCGCCGGCCTTTTCGACAGCTTCAAAAGCACCCTTGGAGGCACCAGTGACCGTGATCTTGGCTTTGGCCTTGAAATCGCCCTTGGCCAGCACGCGGATACCGTCCTTTTTGCGACGGACCAGACCGGATGCAATCAATGCATCTTCGGTGATGTCGGCTTTGGCGTCGATCTTGCCTTCGTCGATGAATTTCTGGATCAGGCCAAGGTTGATGACAGCGAAAGTCTTGCGGTTCGGCTTGTTAAAGCCGCGCTTTGGCAGACGCTGGTAGAGCGGCATCTGGCCGCCTTCGTAGCCTTTGATGGCCACACCGGAGCGTGACTTCTGACCTTTGATACCACGGCCACCGGTCTTACCCATGCCGGAACCCGGACCACGGCCAATACGCTTTTTGCGCTGCGTTGCACCTGGATTGTCGGAAAGTTCATTCAGTTTCATGTCGCTTCTCCTTTTGCCGGAATTGGCCCCCAGCGACGGGAGCGGCCAAACACGGCGTTACATTTGTGAGTCGGGATTATGGTGTCCGACTGGGGGCGTATAGACGGATGAGGTGGGTGGATCAAGTGGGGGACGCAACGTTCGGTGGGATGGTGTGGCGGATTTTCGGCTTGAGTGGGGATTCGTGGTTAATTGTCAGGAAAAACAGGGGTACGGCGGGTACAGATTGCGTACATATGCCGTACATACATTGTACGTACAGATGTACATCTGTTGGCCGGTTAATCCAGCGAGCGGTGGATTTGAGTTAACGAGGGGTTAGCAGGTCGCGGAGCGGTAGGGCGGCGGCCGGCCTGGAGGCCTCGGAACATCCGTTAAACGCAGGCCAGCACCAAGAGCGCATATGTCAGTTCATGGTGAGGCGTTGCCCGGGCAAGCCGGAGTGAGTCTCTAGATGTTGTGATAGCGGATTGGGTTCGCTGCTCCGCGCGCGCGCGGAGGCACCTTTTTGCGGACATACCTTTTTCTAACGTCATCATCCGCTTCCACTCCCTCAAAACCGAACCGACCTTCACTGAGCGAACCATCAAACAGGTTCGGGAAATTCTCAACTGTCGCAGGTTTCCATTCCAGTATCTTGTAGACCTCTCTAATCAGACCGTTTGTTACTGCAAAGGCATAATTTGCATTGTTTGCGCGCTCCGCACTCAACTTCCATGCATACCTTGTGGCATCATAAAGACCTTTCTCTGTCTCTGATCGAGATACGATCACCTCAATGGCCGGAACGTCGATTTCAGCTTGTTCAGCTGAATACCTTTCAATGATCTCCTTGGAATGCGCGGCGCCTCGGTCGTAATTGCCATGGCCACCAGCAATATTTGATAGGCCGGGATAAGCGTCCATCAAAGCGGCCTCGACCTCAAATGCCGTTGCAGAGTCTAATCCATGTCTATGAATAACATGCTGCACCTCAAAACCCGCCTTCTGAATTTCGCGGATGCGGGTCAGCTTCTCGGACAGCTGTGTCTGATAATTGTCCAACGCGGGAGCACCAAGAACGTGATTAAACACACGGTCGCCCTTCCCTTTGCCAACGTAGAAAGTTTCCCCGTTGCGCGGATCAATTAGCCGGTAAACGTATTCTCCTATTGCCGCTTGAACTTCAGCAGGGAAACTGGGGCGTTCATTCGTCATTGGGATCTCCTAAAAACACCTGTTGTAGCTTAATTCAGAGCAAAAACGCCCCGCAGTTCCCTGCGAGGCGTTTCAATCTCAAGCCCGTAGGTCGGGGTTCACCCCGACAACACTTAGCCTTTTTCTTCGATGATCTCGACCATGTGGCTGACCGAGTTGACCATGCCGCGGACGGAAGGTGTGTCTTCCAGCTCTTTGGTGCGGTTCATCTTGTTCAGGCCCAGACCGATCAGCGTGGCACGCTGTTTGGCGGGGCGGCGGATCGGGGAGCCGATCTGCTTGACGACGATTGTTTTAGCCATCTGTCAAATCTCCTTACGCGTCAGCTTCAGCAGGTGCTTCGGCCGCTGGGGCCTCGTCACGCTTGGGCAGAATGTCAGCAACTTTTTTGCCACGGCGCTGTGCGACGTTGCGGGGTGATTGCTCTTTGGACAGGCCATTCATTGTGGCGCGGATCATGTTGTATGGGTTCTGGGAACCGATGGACTTGGACACAACGTCCTGCACACCCAACATTTCAAACACGGCACGCATTGGACCACCGGCGATGATACCGGTACCAACGGGGGCTGTGCGCATGACCACTTTACCAGCGCCGTGACGCCCCTCGATATCGTGGTGCAGTGTCCGGCCGTCGCGCAGAGCAACGCGGATCATCTGGCGCTTGGCTTGCTCAGTCGCTTTGCGGATCGCCTCAGGAACTTCCTTGGCCTTACCCTTGCCAAAGCCGACACGGCCTTTTTGGTCGCCAACAACAACAAGTGCGGCGAAGCCAAAGCGCTTACCGCCTTTGACTGTCTTGGAAACACGGTTGATTGCGACCAGACGGTCGGCAAACTCTGGTGTTTGCTCTTCACGGTTACGGCCGCGGCCGCGGTTTTCACGTTCTGCCATTGATGGCGTTCCTTTGTATCGTTGCCCAATCTGGGCTTTGTCCAATCACGGGTCGCGCAATGCGCCGGATCATCGAGCGTGGGTTTTACCCACCCTACAGGTTGTCGGCAGGGTGGGTAAAACCCACCCCAACCATTAGATCTTCAGACCACCTTCACGGGCAGCATCGGCCAAAGCCTTGATCTTGCCGTGAAAGAGGAAACCGCCACGGTCAAAGTAAGCAACCTCAACACCGGCTTTCTTGGCGCGCTCTGCAATCGCAGAACCCACTTTGGTAGCGGCTTCGATGTTGTTCTTGCCCACAACGCCAAGGTCCTTTTCGAGCGACGAAGCCGAGGCGATTGTCACGCCGTTGACGTCGTCGATCAGCTGGACGCTGATGTTCTTGTTGGAGCGGTGTACCGAAAGACGGGCACGGCCTTGGTTGGCTGTGACGCCGCGAAGCTTGTTCCGAACGCGCATGCGGCGCTTCAGAAACAGTTGTCTCTTGCTGTTTGCCATTTTTTGCGTTCCTTACTTCTTCTTGCCTTCTTTGCGGAAGACATATTCGCCTTTGTACTTGATACCTTTGCCCTTGTAGGGCTCGGGCTTACGCCAAGCACGAATATTTGCCGCAACCTGACCAACCTGCTGTTCGTCGATACCTTCGACGATAACATCCGTTGGCTTTGGCGCTGTGACGGTCACACCTTCAGGCACTTCAAAGTTGACGTCGTGGGAATAACCCAGCGACAGCTTCAATGTGTTGCCCTGCATCTGTGCGCGGTAACCAACACCCGACAGTTCAAGCTCTTTCTTGAAACCTTCGGACACACCGGTTGCCAGGTTTGCGACCATTGTGCGGCTCATGCCCCACTGCTGGCGCGCGCGCTTGGATTTGCCGCGTGGTTCGACGGTGACGACATTGCCGTCAACGCTGATGGTCACATCGTCGGTTGCTTTGAAGGTCCGGGTCCCTTTGGGGCCCTTCATTTCAACGGTCTGACCTGACACAGAGGCGGTAACGCCCGCTGGCAGCTCAACCGGTTTTTTACCAATACGAGACATGATATCCCCTTAGAATACAGTGCAGAGCACTTCGCCGCCGATATTGGCGCTGCGTGCTTTTGCATCCGACATCACACCCTGAGAGGTGGAGACAATCGACACACCCAGGCCCTGACGGACGGATGGGATGTCATTGGAGCCCAGGTACACGCGACGGCCAGGTTTGGAAACCCGCTTCACTTCGCGGATGACAGGGGCACCCTCGTAATACTTCAGCTCGATGTTGAAAGCAGGATGGCCATCTTTGCCGTCCTTCTTTTCGTAACCGCGGATGTAGCCTTCGTCAGAAAGCACATCCAGAACCCAGCCGCGCAGTTTGGACGCAGGTGTTTCCACTGCTGCCTTGCCGCGCATCTGGCCGTTGCGGATACGTGTGAGCATATCACCGATAGGATCGTTCATAATATGTGCTCCTTACCAGCTTGACTTGACCATGCCGGGGATTTCGCCATTGGAACCAAGGTCCCGCAGCGCGATCCGGCTGATCTTGAGTTTGCGGTAGTAGGCGTGTGGACGCCCGGTAAGCTGGCAACGGTTGTGCAAACGGGTCGCAGAGGAATTCCGTGGCAGTTTCGCCAGTTCAAGAGTTGCCTTGAACCGCTCTTCTACCGGAACCTCTTTGTCGTTGATGATTGCCTTCAAAGCGGCACGCTTTTCGGCATACTGCTTGACCAGCTTTTCACGCTTCACTTCGCGTGCGATCATGGATTTCTTAGCCATTTCTAATCTCTCCCTGGCGCTTAGCTGTTGAACGGCATGTTGAACGCTTTCAACAGTGCCTTTGCTTCAGCGTCAGTGTTCGCTGTTGTGCAGATCACGATGTCCATGCCCCAGTTCTCATCGATCTTGTCGAAGTTGATCTCGGGGAAGATCAGGTGCTCTTTGATGCCGGTGGCATAGTTGCCGCGGCCGTCAAAGGATTTGCCGGATACGCCGCGGAAATCGCGGATACGTGGCATAGCAACTGTGATCAGACGATCAAGGAATTCAAACATACGGTCGCCGCGCAAAGTGACCTTTGCACCCAGTGGCATGTCTTCACGAACGCGGAAACCAGCGATGGATTTCTTGGCACGTGTTGTCATGGCCTTCTGACCGGCGATTGTTGTCAGATCTTCCTGTGCGGTTTTTGCTTTCTTGCTGTCACGGACAGCTTCTGCGCCGCAGCCGATGTTCAAGACGATTTTGTCCAAACGCGGGATCTGCATGTCGTTTTTATAGCCGAACTCTTCTTTCATCGACGCACGGATGGTCGATACATAAAGGTCCTTCAGGCGGGGGGTATAGTTTGCAGCATCAAGCATCAGATCGCATCCCCTGTTGTCTTGGCAAAACGCACCTTGTTGTCGCCATCCATACGGAAGCCGACGCGGGTTGCTTTGCCATTCTTGTCAACGATGGCCAGGTTGGACAGCTGGATCGGCATCGCCTTTGGCGTGCGCCCACCCTGTGTTGCCTGAGATTGCTTTGTGTGGCGGATCGCAATGTTGATACCGTCCACGATGGCTTTGCCGGATTTCGGGTCAATGCTGGTGATTGAACCAGTCTTGCCTTTGTCCTTGCCAGTCAGAACGACGACACTGTCACCTTTGCGGAGCTTAGCAGCCATTACAGCACCTCCGGAGCAAGCGAGATGATTTTCATGAAGTTCTTTGCGCGCAGCTCGCGAACAACTGGGCCAAAGATACGAGTACCGATGGGCTCATTGTTGTTGTTGAGGATGACAGCAGCGTTGCTGTCAAAACGGATGGCTGTGCCATCGTCGCGGCGAACTTCTTTGGCGGTGCGTACGACGACGGCCTTGCGGACGTCACCCTTTTTTACGCGACCACGTGGAATGGCTTCTTTCACCGAAACAACAATGATGTCTCCAACACTGGCGTAACGACGGTGAGAACCACCCAGAACCTTGATGCACTGAACACGGCGCGCGCCGCTGTTGTCAGCAACATCCAGATTGGTCTGCATCTGGATCATTTGGTTTCCTTTTCCGACCTATGAGCAAATCCCGATTTCTGTCCGGGGGCCCAGGGTTTCGATTGAACCGGGTGCTGATGCCTTAGGAGGCAACAACCTCCCAGCGTTTCGTTTTCGACTTTGGTGCACATTCCTGAATACGGACCTGGTCACCAACGTTGAATGCGTTGTTTTCATCGTGAGCGCGATATTTCTTCGACTTACGAATGGTTTTCTGAAGCAGCGGGTGCTTGTAGCGGCGCTCGACCTGAACAGTCACGGTCTGGGCGTTCTGGTTGCTTGTGACAACCCCGGCTAGGATACGCTTAGGCATAGATTAAGCCTCCTTGGCAGCGGCTGCTGCTTTTTCGTTCAGAATGGTTTTGACCTTGGCAGCGTTGCGGCGGGCCGCACGAATGCCTGCTGTGTTTTCCAGCTGACCAGTGGCCTGCTGAAAGCGCAGATTGAAGGATTCTTTTTTCAGGTTCACCAGCTCTTCACGGAGCTGATCGGGCGTCTTGTCCCGCAGTTCATTGGCGTTCATGCCATATTCCTTTGTCAACATCACCGGCAGGCCGCAAAAGCGTGACCCGATTCCCGGTGGAGTGGGGTAGAAGTTGGCCGTTTAGACCCCATCGCGATGCAAAGCAACCCCTTGTGGAATAAAGAGTTGCCGACGATCCGTTGCCACTTCACCCAAACAAAAACGCCCCCGCCATTTCTGGCAGGGGCGCGTCGGACAAAATGCCCGGCTTATTGGTTGGCAGCCCGGAAGGCTGTCATATGACGGCGCACGGTTTCAAACCACAGCCCGCTGTCTTTGATGTTGCCCAAACCGTTGTTGACCACCGCCATGATCTCTTCATTCCGGGGGTGGGTTTTGGCGATCACGGCGTGCAGCACGTCAACGAATGTCAGCGCCTCATGCATTTGCACCCGGTCGCTGGCGCCCAATTCGCTGGCGCGCCCATCGGCCACGTCAACGGCGACAAGGGCGACATCTGCTTTGTCTTCCAAAACAAAGTTGATGCAATCAGCGGCCGTTGGCGCGCGGACGATCGTGATTGTAGGTTCAACCAGATCAACACCTTC
Organism: uncultured Paracoccaceae bacterium; assembly: GCA_947498645.1. GTDB lineage: Bacteria > Pseudomonadota > Alphaproteobacteria > Rhodobacterales > Rhodobacteraceae > Yoonia. The sequence continues at coordinate 692,594 of CANMKS010000001.1, forward strand.
CAGTGGCGCAAGTGTATAGGCCTCTGCGCGACAAATGCGCTTGCCCACCAGCTCGACGTGGTCATTCATCACCGGGTCAGCAGCGTCGCTGAAATAGCCCAGCACCTCTTCATACAGCGGATCGCTGAAGTCGAGGTTGTTGCAGCGGAACTGCGATTCATCTTCCAGTTTGTCCATGATATCGCAGTTGGGCTGGCTCCAGCCGATGCTGATGTCATAGGCGTGGTCGACGATCAGCGGATTCAGGTGCGCGCCATCGTCATTGATAAAGTCGATCTGATAGTCCGGATCGCTGTCGGCATTTTCCAGCGCGATGTTGATAATCTCTGTCAGCAAACCACCCTGTGCCTGGTCCTCATCCATGAAGGGGGCCCAGCCTGTCGCGGTCAGCACGCGGATCGGGCGGTCTTCTGCCGGCGCGGGCAGGCGCTCGGTGGTGTCAGTGTTGCGGATTGCCGCTGCATTGGCGGCAGATTCGCCCAGATCACCATTGAGGCATGGGATGAACAGCCGGTCGCCCACGTTGATCAAGCCGGGGTTCGGCCCGATGACGTCTGCGTTGGCACTGTAGATCAGGTTAAAGCTGCCGGGGCTGCCATAGGCGCGTTCGGCAATGGTTGAAAGATAATCACCAGGTTCAACGATATAATCCTGCCCGCAAGCCAAAGACTGCGCAGAGGCCGCAGAGGCCCCAACACACAGGCCAGTCGTGAGCAGTAAAGAACTGAGGATACGCATTGGGTATCTCCTTGTGTTTAATTAACTAGGGCGGACGCTAGAAACGCTCTATGGCAACAATAAGGTCAAATCTGGCCTGTTGGCGCAAATTCAGCGCTAATCGCGGGTGTCGTAAGGGCAAACCGCTCTCGCGCAGGGTGATCTATCGCGTTAAGAAGGCCCTATGCCCAATATCACATCCCTGTTCGCGACTCGCCTATACCACGCCCAGCTCTCGGCTCATGGGGCGCCCATTGACCCCGAAGAGCTGGAAAATTCCTGCTACGCCATCGCCCATGACGACGAGGCGGGCCAGGACTGGTGCGAGGAGAACGGCTATGCGGGCTACACCTCTTATGCCTCGTTAAGCGACCTGCCCTGGCGCTTTCCGATCTTCGCTGATCTGGTCAAGGTGCTGGATGCCCATGTGGCTGCCTTTGCCAAGGATCTGCAGTTTGATCTGGGCGATAAGAAACTGCAGCTTGAGGATATCTGGATCAATATCCTGCCAGAGGGCGGCATCCACACCGGTCACATCCACCCCCATTCAGTGATCAGCGGGACCACATATGTGGCGATGCCTGACGGGGCGAGTGCCATCAAATTCGAAGACCCGCGATTGGCGATGATGATGGCGGCGCCAACGCGGGTGAAGGACGCGCGGGACGAATTGCGGACGTTCTTTTACGCCAAACCCAAGGTTGGCGACGTACTGCTGTGGGAAAGCTGGCTGCGGCACGAAGTGCCGATGAATATGGCCGAGGATGACCGGGTTTCGGTCAGCTTCAACTACAGCTGGGGCTAACCCCCGCCGCGTGCGCGGCGAGGGCTGTATTGGTTGTTAAGAGAACCAGCCCTTCACGCGGCCCCAGGCCGACGTGGGTGGCTCTTCCTCTGCCGCGGCCTGAACCACCTCAACCCCTTTGATCTCGGGCAGTGCTTCCGCCTCAAAATGTTCCTCGTCAGGCTGCACAGCAGCCTGCTGGATAACCTGCGGGGTGATCATAGCCGCAAATGTGTTGAGCTTGGCCAGCGTTTCCGGGCCGGCCATACCGTCCTCGGCCAAACCAAATGAGGCCTGAAACTGCTTCACTTTCGCCTCGGTACCGGAACCAAAAATGCCATCGGCATCAGTGCCCAAGCCAGTTTGCATTTTCTTGACCTGCTCGCCACGCGATCCTTTACGCAGCAGGATCAGTTCCGGCAGGCCAATGGCGGCAAAGGTATCGGGCCCTGCGATGCCATCTGCGGCCAGACCATTGGCGGCCTGCCATTCCTTGAGCGCCTTTTCGGTGCCGGGACCGAAGTCACCGTCGTCGGCAACGCCGAGTTTCTTTTGCAGGCGCTTGACAGGTGCGCCCTTGAGACCGCGTTTGAGGATAGACATGGGTAGTTTCCTTTTATCGGGATTGCGTCTTGGGACTGATGTTAGATGTCAGACGGGTATTTGGGTAAGGGGAAAAGATAAGAACTTTCAGCAGGAAACCCCGGTGCGGCCACTTTCTCTGCGCGCTGAACCCCGAAGTTGACAGCGGCCCATCCCGGAGATCTTGCCAAGTCTGGATAGTATTGCTGGTGAACTCGGTGGCATCGCCGCTGACCAGCAAGCAGGGATAGACGCCGGGCAATTCAGCGGAGAGGGTCAAGCTAAACGTAGCCCCGCGCACTGACGCCCAACAACAAAAAACGCCCATGGGGCGTCGGATCATTGATCATTTTTTGCTGATTTTGGTTGCGGGAGTAGGATTTGAACCTACGACCTTCAGGTTATGAGCCTGACGAGCTACCGGGCTGCTCCATCCCGCGCCAAAAGCGCACCTCAAGTTGTAGGTATGAGGTGCATCGTTAGAGAGATAACTTGTACTTCTTATTAGGTTTGGCAATGACTTACTCTCCCACGTCTTAAGACGCAGTACCATCAGCGCTGCGGCACTTAACTGCCGAGTTCGGGATGGGATCGGGTGTTTTGCTCGCGCTATGATCACCAAACCAAAAAAGAAGTACAAAACATCAGCTTGCCATGTATGCACATGACGCGTTGTTCCAGATATCATCGTATACTGATGATTGTGTGTGTATGAACTTTGATTTGCCAGTCTTACTATTACTGGATCAAATCAAGCCTATCGAGCAATTAGTACCAGTCAACTGAACGCCTTACAGCGCTTACATCTCTGGCCTATCGACGAGGTGGTCTACCTCGGCTCTCAGGGATATCTTGTTTTGAAGGGGGCTTCCCGCTTAGATGCCTTCAGCGGTTATCCTGTCCGATCATAGCTACTCAGCACTGCCGTTGGCACGACAACTGATCCACCAGTGGATCGTTCACCCCGGTCCTCTCGTACTAGGGGCAACTCTTCTCAAATATCCTACACCCACGGAAGATAGGGACCGAACTGTCTCACGACGTTCTAAACCCAGCTCACGTACCTCTTTAAACGGCGAACAGCCGTACCCTTGGGACCTGCTCCAGCCCCAGGATGAGATGAGCCGACATCGAGGTGCCAAACGGTGCCGTCGATATGGACTCTTGGGCACCATCAGCCTGTTATCCCCAGCGTACCTTTTATCCGTTGAGCGATGGCCCTTCCACTCGGGACCACCGGATCACTATGGCCGTCTTTCGACTCTGCTCGACTTGTCAGTCTCGCAGTCAGGCTGGCTTCTGCCATTGCACTCAACGAGCGATTTCCGACCGCTCTGAGCCAACCTTCGCGCGCCTCCGTTACAATTTGGGAGGCGACCGCCCCAGTCAAACTACCCACCACGCAGGGTCCCGGACCCGGATAACGGGCCGCGGTTAGACATCAAGCAGAATAAGGGTGGTATCTCAAGGGAGGCTCCACCGAGACTAGCGTCCCGGCTTCAAAGCCTACCACCTATCCTGCACATACTGTGCCTGATGCCAATGCGAAGCTATAGTAAAGGTGCATGGGGTCTTTCCGTCTAACCGCGGGTATCCTGCATCTTGACAGGAAATTCAATTTCGCTGAGTCCACATTTGAGACAGCGGGGAAGTCGTTACGCCATTCGTGCAGGTCGGAACTTACCCGACAAGGAATTTCGCTACCTTAGGACCGTTATAGTTACGGCCGCCGTTTACCTGGGCTTCAATTCGGAGCTTGCACTCCTCCTTTTAACCTTCAGGCACCGGGCAGGCGTCAGACCCTATACGTCGTCTTGCGACTTCGCAGAGCCCTGTGTTTTTAGTAAACAGTCGCCACCCCCTGGTTTGTGCCCCCGCCCAAAAGTTGCCTTCTGAACGGGCCTCCTTCTCGCGAACTTACGGAGGTATTTTGCCGAGTTCCTTAAATGTGGTTCTCTCAAGCGCCTTGGTATTCTCTACCAGTCCACCTGTGTCGGTTTAGGGTACGATCTCATGGAGGGCTATTTCCAGGAACCTCTAAGCGGCCTTCCCAATCCGATAAGGGAAAACAACCTTCGAGATCCGTCACATCCTCCTGGCCCAGGAATATTAACCTGGTTCCCATCGACTACGCCTTTCGGCCTCGCCTTAGGGGTCGGCTTACCCTGCTCAGATTAGCTTTAAGCAGGAACCCTTGGACTTTCGGCGAGGGAGTCTCTCACTCCCTTTGTCGCTACTCATGTCATCATTCTCACTAGTGATCTCTCCACCGGATCGCTCACACGCCGGCTTCACAGAAAATTCCTTGCGTCCAATATCCCCGAAGGGATTAAGGACGCATGGAATTATGTCACACTACGCTCTGCTACCATGCACTATGTGCATCCTAGACTTCGGCTCATGGCTTGAGCCCCGTTACATCTTCGCCGCAGGACAACTTATTTAGACCAGTGAGCTGTTACGCTATCTTTAAAGGATGGCTGCTTCTAAGCCAACCTCCTGGTTGTTTTGGTCGTCCCACCTGCTTTCCCACTTAGCCATGAATTAGGGGCCTTAGTCGTAGGTCAGGGTTGTTTCCCTCTCCACAACGGACGTTAGCACCCGCTGTGTGTCTGCCGGATATTACTCCTCGGTATTCGGAGTTTGATTAGGATCAGTAAGGCTGTGGGCCCCCATTACCCATTCAGTGCTCTACCCCCGAGGGTATTCGTCCGACGCTCTACCTAAATAGATTTCGCAGAGAACCAGCTATCTCCGAGTTTGATTGGCCTTTCACCCCTAGGCACACCTCATCCCGACCTTTTTCAACAGGTGTGGGTTCGGACCTCCAGTAAGTGTTACCTTACCTTCATCCTGGACATGCCTAGATCACTCGGTTTCGGGTCTAATGCATCTAACTCAGTCGCCCTATTAAGACTCGCTTTCGCTGCGCCTACACCTAACGGCTTAAGCTTGCTAGATACACTAAGTCGATGACCCATTATACAAAAGGTACGCTGTCAGGCCTCAAGGGCCCTCCAACTGATTGTAGGCGTTCGGTTTCAGGTACTGTTTCACTCCCCTCGTCGGGGTGCTTTTCACCTTTCCCTCACGGTACTGGTTCGCTATCGGTCAGTAAGGAGTACTTAGCCTTCGAAGGTGGTCCTCCGATGTTCAGACAGAATTTCACGTGTTCCGCCCTACTTAATACGTCTGATCATGCTTCTTATACGGGACTGTCACCCACTATGGTTGGCCATTCCAGACCATTCTAATCACACTCACAGCTCGGCTGGTCCCCGTTCGCTCGCCGCTACTAGGGGAGTATCTATTGATTTCCTTTCCTCCGGGTACTTAGATGTTTCAGTTCCCCGGGTTTGCTTTTATAACCCTATGTATTCAGGTTATAAATACCTGGTTTACCTCATTATTAGCTGCACCGAGGTGCAATAATAACAAAGTATCAGGTGGGTTGCCCCATTCAGAAATTCATGGATCAAAGCTTATTCTCAGCTCCCCATGACTTATCGCAGAGTATCACGTCTTTCATCGCCTCTTACTGCCAAGGCATCCACCAAACGCCCTTTTCGCGCTTGATTTGATCCAGAAATAGTCAGACTACTTCTGTGGGCCCTCCCTTTTGTATCTTTCAAAAGGGCCCTTAATCAAAATGCATACATTGCAGTGCTTGCCGCTGGTTCGCAACAAACACTGTTCGAACAGAATTACTTCTGTTCCGGTTAGTGTACTTGACTTGGAACAAAATAGATTTGTTGGTCGAACCAACTGACATGCCCTTACGCGGACAGTCATCTATTCTGATGTTTTGTATCTCTCTAAACGATGTCAAATGATCCGAAGATCAAGTCGTCCAGTTGGACGGCAAAACAGCAATGCTGCTTAACGGTCTAACTGGTCTATTTGATGTTGATGGTGGGTCGAGGAGGACTTGAACCTCCGACCTCACGCTTATCAGGCGTGCGCTCTAACCACCTGAGCTACCGACCCATCTGGTGGAGCGTATCGGGATCGAACCGATGACCCCCTGCTTGCAAAGCAGGTGCTCTCCCAGCTGAGCTAACGCCCCATTAGGTGCGTCCCACTCTGGGTGGAACTGAACTGAAGAGATATGAGGACGGCCTGGCTCTAGGTCACTTCCAAGGAAGAAGTGCCTGAATATGCCGGCTTTGATTGCCGGCTGCTAAGTGTTTCACGAAACTGGCAAGCCAGTCTGCTAGAAACATCCTTAGAAAGGAGGTGATCCAGCCGCAGGTTCCCCTACGGCTACCTTGTTACGACTTCACCCCAGTCGCTGATCCTACCGTGGCCGCCTGCCTCCCCGAAGGGTTAGCGCAGCGTCGTCGGGTAGAACCAACTCCCATGGTGTGACGGGCGGTGTGTACAAGGCCCGGGAACGTATTCACCGCGTCATGCTGTTACGCGATTACTAGCGATTCCGACTTCATGGGGTCGAGTTGCAGACCCCAATCCGAACTGAGACATCTTTTGGAGATTAACTCACTGTAGATGCCATTGTAGCACGTGTGTAGCCCAACCCGTAAGGGCCATGAGGACTTGACGTCATCCACACCTTCCTCCCGCTTATCACGGGCAGTTTCCCTAGAGTGCCCAGCCGAACTGCTGGCAACTAAGGATGTGGGTTGCGCTCGTTGCCGGACTTAACCGAACATCTCACGACACGAGCTGACGACAGCCATGCAGCACCTGTCACTAGGTCACCGAAGTGAAAACCAGATCTCTCTGGCGGTCCTAGGATGTCAAGGGTTGGTAAGGTTCTGCGCGTTGCTTCGAATTAAACCACATGCTCCACCGCTTGTGCGGGCCCCCGTCAATTCCTTTGAGTTTTAATCTTGCGACCGTACTCCCCAGGCGGAATGCTTAATCCGTTAGGTGTGACACCGAAGGGCAAGCCCCCCGACGTCTGGCATTCATCGTTTACGGTGTGGACTACCAGGGTATCTAATCCTGTTTGCTCCCCACACTTTCGTACCTCAGCGTCAGTATCGAGCCAGTGAGCCGCCTTCGCCACTGGTGTTCCTCCAAATATCTACGAATTTCACCTCTACACTTGGAATTCCACTCACCTCTCTCGAACTCTAGACTGATAGTTTAGAAGGCAGTTCCAGGGTTGAGCCCTGGGATTTCACCCCCTACTTTCCAATCCGCCTACGTACGCTTTACGCCCAGTAATTCCGAACAACGCTAACCCCCTCCGTATTACCGCGGCTGCTGGCACGGAGTTAGCCGGGGTTTCTTTACCAGATACTGTCATTATCATCTCTGGCGAAAGAGCTTTACGACCCTAAGGCCTTCGTCACTCACGCGGCATGGCTAGATCAGGCTTTCGCCCATTGTCTAAGATTCCCCACTGCTGCCTCCCGTAGGAGTCTGGGCCGTGTCTCAGTCCCAGTGTTGCTGATCATCCTCTCAAACCAGCTATAGATCGTAGACTTGGTAGGCCATTACCCCACCAACTATCTAATCTAACGCGGGCCAATCCATCTCCGATAAATCTTTCCCCCGAAGGGCGTATACGGTATTACTCTCAGTTTCCCGAGGCTATTCCGTAGAGAAGGGTATGTTCCCACGCGTTACTAACCCGTCCGCCGCTCACTCCGAAGAGTGCGCTCGACTTGCATGTGTTAGGCCTGCCGCCAGCGTTCGTTCTGAGCCAGGATCAAACTCTCAAGTTGAAAGCATCTTACGATGCTGTCCTTGACGTTCGAACCTCTGCACATCACCACTTGGCCTTACTGAAACCAAATGGCGTTTCTCTGTTCATCGTGCTTCAGTTATCAAAGATAACTGGAAGCCGTCCAAACAGTGAAGCTGACACTCTATCATCGAACCGAAGTTCTAAGAGCGTTGATATACAGACGTCTGATCCATCGAACTGAACCAAACCGCCCACATATCTCTTCAGATATATCAATTTCAAACAGCGTAGAGACAAAAAGGAACCAGATGCGCCCTGTATCTTCGGCGCGCCTCGCCTGTATTATCTCTGTTTTTCGTCTTGCGTCTCGTTGCCGTCTGTCTGCGTTTCCGCTTCCGTGTGGCCCGTCTGGCGCCCCGTTGGTGCTTGTTAGCGCCGCCGGTGAGGGGGGTTCTACGGTTAGTGGCTGATACCCGCAACCCCTTTTTTCGAGAAAAATGCATTTTTTCCAACAAACCCCATTTTCTCTATGTTTTTGGGGGGTTAGGGCAATTTACATGCGTGGACCTTAGGTCAAATCGCAATTTTCTTAGGCAGAATAGAAACAGAACATACCAGATTTGGGGTTATCCACAGAGTCTCCCACAAGACTCTCTGAGACTCGGGCAGACTCAGTGGTCAAATTTCCCCTGAATCGGGCCGATTCACCGCTCTTCGGGCAGGAACCTTCCGACTCGCACGGGTGAATCGCTGCTATTCAGGAAGGTTTGAGCGCGCGGGCGAGGAAAATCCCAACCAAAAGCCCCGGCAAAAGCGCTGCAAGGCCCATGCGCAGCGTGAATGCCTCGGCCAATGTGCCAATCAATGGCGGCCCGACAAGGAATCCCAGCATCGTCACCGTGGAAACGATCGCGATGTTGGGGCCTTCGTGGGTATCGTCCAATCCTGCGGCAGCAGAGACACCCAGCGGGAACCCGACCGACACGCCAAGACCGATCAAGGCAAATCCGAAATACGATGTCCAAAGCGGTAGTGGCACGATCAGCACCAACAACCCGACAACAGCCAACCCCAGCGCAAACCGCGCCAGCGTCACAACACCCAGTCGGATCTTGCCCCAGTCACCCAGAAAGCGGCCGGCAGCCAGACAGCCTGCAAAGATCGACACGGCGATCCCGGCGTGTGTCGCCCCATCCGGCAGACGCTCGGCCAAATAGATCGCGGCCCAGTCCGACATTGCGCCCTCGGTCATGGATGCGGCCAGTGTACATAGTGCAATCAGCGCAAGTCTTGGTGGCAGGGCTGCCAAAGGCCTGCGCTTGGGTGATGGACCACCCTCCTGCCCCGTCAATCGTTCCAGCGAAAGCGCCGCCCAGATACCAAGAGCTGCGGAAGGTACACTTATATAGGCCACGGCCAGCAAGGGCGGTGTGTCCGCCATCAGGGCGATCAAGAGTGACCCCACCATAACACCCAGCGCCCAAAAGCCGTGGCAGCGGCTCATCACCGTGACCTGGTGTTGCTTTTCCAGGCGCCCGGCATAAACGTTCAGGCCAACCTGCAACATGGCGACGATACAACCGGTTGCGACAAGCGCCAGAAACAGGCTTGTCAGACCGGTTGCCAGAAGTGGCAGACAGATTACCAGCGCCTGCGCGGGAAATGCCGCCGCCAGCACGCGGCGGGGCCCAACCCGCGTCATCAACCAACCAGCGACCTGCAAACTGGGAATCACACCGATGGGCATCCCCAGTAGTGCGATTGCCAGCTGGGCCTTGTTCAGCGCCAGCTGTTCTTTGACAAAAGGGATGAGCGCGAGCCACGCACCAAACGGAAGCGGCTCAAGCGCGAAGACTGCCATGGTCAGCAGAACGGTTTTTTGGGTGCCTGTCATGCCGCGACCTTAGCGACATGAACTCAGATGGAAAGGTCAGGGGGCCACGCGGGCAGGGTTCCATTTCAGCCGCAGCGACAGCAGCCCCAGAATAACGACCAGATAGACAATCGGCTCCATCTGAAAACCTTTCACAAGCCACAGGTAATGTACCGCCCCAAAGACAGCCGCCGGATAGGTCAGCTTGTGCAGCTTTCGCCATGTCGCCCCGCCCAATTTGCGCACCGACCGATTGTTCGAAGTCACGGCCAGCGGGATCAGCATCAGAAACGATGCCATGCCAATGGTCACATAGGGGCGTTTGACGATCTCGGTCCAGACGCGGCCAATGCTTTGGACATCCAGAATTGCAAAGACCAGGAAATGGGCGAGGACGAAGAAGAACGCGGTCACACCAATCGCACGCCGGAACTTCATCAGGTTCACCCCAGTCCATTTGCGCAAGGGCGTCACCAGCAGGCCAACGACCAGCAGGATCAAAGCGACCTCACCATAAGCGCGTTCCAAGATATTGATCGGCTCCGCCAGATACGGGCCGATCTGGTTCAGGGCGAGCCAGAACTGCCAGGCCGCATAAATCGCGCCGACTATATATACAGTCGGTGCAGGGATCCGGCGGAGTACCGCATTCAATTTGCCTGCAATATCCATCTTAACAACATCCACTTCCATCTTGGATCGGGGGGCACGGCACGGTGCCGTAGGAACAGTAAACGCAGCAGTCCCCCTTTTTGGGCCGCAGGACAGTGCTGCAACCACTGCATTCATAAAACCACTGGCAGGCGTCGGTCGGCATCTGCTCAGCCTTTGCTATGCCGCATTCAGGGCAGGTGATGACCGAGGTCAGTTGGATTTGCGCATCAGCCACAGGCCTGCTCCGAACATAAGGATTGAGAACCCGGCAAAAGGCAGCAGGATCGCGTCCCGATAAAGCGTGTCGATCAAACCCGCAGCCCCGATCGCCGTCAGCACGGCCGGCAACAGCGGCGTGAAACAGCAAAGAATGCCGATCACCGCGCCAAACCCGCCAATCCACGCCAGAATACGCCCCATCAGAAATCGACCGAAAGATCCATGCCTTCATAAAGGCTGGCCACTTCGGGGTAACCGTTGAACATCAGCGTGTCCTGACGCGAAGCAAACAGCCCCCCGCCAATGCGCCGCTCGGTTGCCTGGCTCCAGCGTGGGTGATCCACGGTTGGGTTCACATTACTATAGAAGCCGTACTCGCGCGCGTTGGCGACGTTCCAGCTGATCGGCGGCTCTTGATCGGTAAGCGTGATGCGGACAATCGACTTGATCGACTTAAAGCCGTACTTCCACGGCACAACCAATCGGATGGGCGCGCCGTTCTGGTTGGCCAGCGGCTCATCATAGATCCCGGTCGCCATGATCGTCAGCGGGTGCATGGCCTCGTCGAGGCGCAACCCTTCGACATATGGGAAGTCGAGGACGCGACGCTGCACGCCGATCATGTTCTCTGGCTGTACGACCGTTTCGAAAGCCACGTATTTGGCACCCGACTGCACACCTACCTTATTCAGGATGTCGGCAAGCTCGATCCCGTTCCAGGGAACGACCATCGACCACGCCTCGACACAGCGAAACCGGTATAGGCGATCTTCGACCGACAGACCGGCCAACAGATCATCCAGTGCATAGTCGCCGGGGTTGTCGACCATGCCATCCACTTTGATGGACCAAGGCGACGTCACCAACTGATGCGCGTTTTGGGCAGGGTCGCTTTTGCCCGTGCCAAATTCGTAAAAGTTGTTGTAGCTGGTGATCTCTTCCAGCGTGTTCGGCTCCAGGTCTTGCGCGTTTGCGCGACCGGCAAGACCGATGGCGCCCAGACCAATCGTGCCTGCCAAAATCTGGCGACGATTGAGGTATGCAGCTTTGGGCGTGACGTCGGCCTGCGTCAGGTCGTTGGTCCAGCGATATGCCATGTAAGTCTCCGTTACTTTCGATTCTTCAGATCATATAGGTGAGAATGCCTGAAAGATGTCTCACGTTGCCGCCAGAACATTGAAATGTTCCAGAATTTGGGCGGATCAATCACGAAGACTCACGCATCTGTGACTGGAAAGCAGAAAATGCTGCGGCTTAGGCGGTTTCGCCCATGCGTCAAGTCGCATCGGCGGAATTACCCGGTGATCTGACGCCACCACGCTTCGTAGAAATTGCATTGCCAACACACTGGCACAAACAAAATCTGGGAGACTATACCAATGCTACGTAGAACTTTTATCGCACTTACGACAACCGCTGCTTTCGCGACCTCGGCATTTGCTGACGGGCATTCAAAAGACATTGTCGACACCGCCATCGAGGCAGGCAGCTTTACCACGCTGGTCGCCGCGGTCGAGGCCGCAGGTTTGGTCGAGACACTCAAGGGCGAAGGTCCGTTTACCGTATTCGCACCAACTGACGAGGCTTTCGCAGCACTGCCCGAAGGCACCGTCGAAGGCCTTTTGGCGGATCCAGAAGCATTGGCGGCGATCCTGACCTATCACGTTGTACCGGGCAAAGTTATGTCGACGGACCTCAGCAACGAAATGATGGCAACAACAGTCAACGGCGCTGACGTGACCATCATGACCGAAGGCGGCGTGATGGTTGACGGCGCAAACGTCGTGACGGCAGATATCGAAGCATCCAACGGCGTGATCCACGTCATCGACGCGGTGATCCTGCCTGCAAGCTAAGCCCCTGGATCAGGTTTGACGTGAAAGCCCCGGCCCAGCGCCGGGGCTTTCTATTGGCTCAGCCCGGCAAATGGAACGCCTGACAAATCGGCCATCTCACGTTTCCATGTGGTCAGGTCTGCTGCATTGAACTTTGCCAGATGATCGTGCCCGCAGGCGCGCGCCATGACCTGCATCAGCTCTACACTTGCTTCAAAGAAATTCGCCAGCTGTTTGGCCGAGCTTTCGACAATAACCCGGCTGGCCAGTTCTGGCCGTTGCGAGGCAATGCCGACGGGGCAGTTGTTGGTATGGCAGGCCCGCATTGCAATACAGCCAATCGCCTGCATCGCGGCGTTTGACACAGCTATCGCATCCGCACCCAACGCCAGCGCCTTGATAAAGTCCGCCGGTTTACGCAAGCCGCCCGTAATCACCAGCGACACATCCTGCCTCCCCAGCGTGTCCAGATGCCGCCGCGCCCGCGCCAGCGCGGGGATCGTCGGGACCGAGATATTGTCGCGGAAGATAATCGGCGCAGCCCCAGTGCCGCCGCCACGCCCATCAAGAATGACATAATCGACACCAACGGCGAGAGCCGCATCAATGTCCTTTTCGATGTGCTGGGCCGAGAGCTTGTAGCCAATTGGAATACCGCCCGTTCGATTGCGCACCTCGTCAGCGAAGGCCTTGATCTCCTCCGGCTTCGTCCATTCGGGGAAACGCGATGGCGAGACTGCATCCTCTCCCTCATCAAGATCGCGCACCTCGGCGATTTTACCTTTCACTTTATGACCCGGCAAATGCCCGCCCGTGCCGGTCTTGGCCCCCTGCCCGCCTTTGAAGTGGAAGGCTTGGACCTTATCCAGCTTGTCCCATGCAAAACCGAACCGCCCCGAGGCAAGTTCATAAAAGTAGCGACTGTTCGCTTCCTGCTCCTCTGGAAGCATCCCGCCTTCGCCGGAACAAATGCCGGTGCCTGCCATCTCTGCCCCCATTGCAAGGGCGACTTTGGCTGGTTCGGACAGCGCACCAAAGGACATGTCCGACACGAAAAGCGGAATCTTCAGGCGGAGCGGCTTCTGTGCGTTCGGACCGATCACCACATCCGTTCCCACTGGATCGCCATCCAGCAATGGCGCTTTGTGCAGTTGCGCCGTCAACAGTTGGATATCATCCCAATCCGGCAATTCATCACGGGGCACACCCATCGCATCCACCTTGCCGTGATGCCCGGTTTTGGACAGACCGTCGCGGGCATATTGCTGGATCAGTTTGGTGTATGGCTCCTCAACCGCGCCGCCGGAATGGTCGGCGTAAAGGCCCATGTAGGCGTCGCGATTGTAGGGCTGCGGGTTGTCTTTGGCCCAGGCGGCGACCTCATCTGCGTCCACGAGGATGTCGTCATCCTCGACCCATGACTTGAACTTCGGAAGGACCTCTTCGTTATTATATGCCGACACGCCCGTATCGAGCCGATAGTCCCAATTGTGGACCCCGCAAATCAGATCCTTGCCGCGCACAAACCCATCCGACATCAGCGCGCCGCGATGCAGGCAGCGGCCATAAAAGACCGAAATCTCATCGTCAAACCGCACGACGACCAAATCAACCTCGCCCACCAGCGCGTATTGCGGATTGCGGTCAGGAAGTTGGCTGAGGCTCGCGACTTTGGACGGGGTCATGTGAGATCCTTTCAGTGCTTTGCTTGGATCAAAGCACAAAGGCACCGCTGACGGATAGTCCGCAGTTTTGCACATGAGAGCATGGACAGTGCCGCGAAAGAACGCACTCGACGGCGACGATGCCTAATCGAGGGCTCGTAAATAAGGCTGACACACAAGGCGTTTGCCCCTACGATTTGACGGAAGGGGGTATGCGACATGACTGAACGGGTAAGCGGTGGATGCAAGTGTGGTTTGGTCCGGTATAGCGGTCTTCGAAAAGACGTTCCCATGTTTCGTTGCCATTGTCGCGATTGTCAGCAACTCACCGGGTCAGGGCATTCAGAGATGATGCCGCTTGAAATCAGCTCGTTCTCGATCAGTGAATCTTACAAGAGCTATGAGATGCAGGGCGGCTCTGGCAGGCCGACGTATAGCGGCTTTTGTCCTGAGTGCGGTTCCCAGCTGACGCGGCGCAGCGCGCGAATGGGCGACCGGATTTATGTTCACGCATCTTCGTTAGATGATCCGGAAGGATATGCGCCACACAAATCGATCTACGCTGATTCAGCGCCATCCTGGGACAGGGCCTCAATCATTGAAGGAAAGTGAGGGTCCGCATCAGGTGCCTGCGTTGACCGACACCCGTTGAAAAGGGCACCCGAAGGTGCCCCAATCTATGTTAGTGAACGACAGCATCCTCTGGCGGTTGCCTGTTACTTGATGACACCCGGTCACCCACCAACAGCCCATCAACGCCGGCGCTCACGCTGATCGTGTCGCCGTCCATGACGTCACCGGCAAGGATCATCTCGGCCAGTTGGTCTTGCAGCGCGCGCTGGATCACTCGCTTGAGGGGCCGCGCGCCGAATACAGGATCATACCCTTCGTCGGCCAGCCATTTGAGCGCGGCATCATCCAGATCAATCCGGATGTTGCGCCCTGCCAGCCGCTTTGCAAGCAGCCCCAGCTGGATCGTCACGATCCCGGCCATGTCTTCGCGTGCCAGACGGTCAAAGATGACAGTTTCATCCAGCCGGTTCAGGAACTCTGGCCGGAAGTGCGCACGGACGGCGTCCATCACATCACGCTTGGCCTCGCTCGCGTCGGCACCGTCAGGCAGTTGGCTCAACGCCTGCGCCCCCAGGTTGGAGGTCAGGATGATCAGCGTTTGCTTGAAATCGACCGTGCGCCCCTGACCATCGGTCAGCACACCATCGTCAAGCACCTGCAACAGGACATTGAACACATCAGGGTGCGCCTTTTCGACCTCGTCAAACAGAACCACCTGATACGGCCTGCGACGGACCGCTTCGGTCAGCACGCCACCCTCATCATACCCAACATACCCCGGAGGGGCGCCGATCAGACGGGCGACCGCGTGTTTCTCCATGAACTCCGACATGTCGATGCGCACCATCGCAGAGTCGTCGTCAAAGAGGTACTCGGCCACGGCCTTTGTCAGCTCGGTTTTACCCACCCCGGTTGGGCCGAGAAAGAGGAACGACCCCAGCGGGCGGTTCTCGTCATTCAGGCCCGCACGGGCGCGGCGAACCGCATTGGCCACAGAGCGCACGGCGGTTTTCTGACCGATCACGCGCTTGCCCAGCTCTTCTTCCATACGCAGCAGCTTGTCGCGTTCACCTTCGAGCATCTTGGAGGTCGGGATACCCGTCCACCGCTCGACCACCTCGGCGATTTGTTCGGGGCGCACGGCCTCTTCGACCATCAGATCGTCGTTGTCCTCGACCTGTGCGACCAGACGCTCCAGCTCTGGGATCACCCCGTAAGACAGCTCACCCGCTTTGGCGAGATTGCCTTCGCGTTTGGCAATGTCCAGCTCTGCCCGCGCGCGGTCAAGCTTTTCCTTAACGTCGCGTGTGCTTTCCAGCTTGTCCCGCTCGGCCTGCCATTTCGCGGTCATCTCGGACGCACGGTCCTGCAAGTCGGCCAGCTCTTTCTCAAGCTTTACCAGACGATCCTTGGAGGCCTTGTCGTCCTCTTTCTTCAACGCCTCGGATTCGATCTGCAATTGCAGGATCTGGCGATCCAGCGCATCCAGTTCTTCCGGCTTGCTGTCCACTTCCATCCGCAGACGGCTTGCCGCCTCATCCATCAAGTCGATGGCTTTGTCCGGCAGAAAGCGGTCGGTGATATAGCGGTGCGACAGCGTGGCCGCAGCGACCAATGCGCTGTCAGAGATGCGCACACCGTGGTGCAACTCGTACTTCTCTTTGATCCCGCGCAGAATGCTTACCGTGTCCGTGACTGTCGGTTCCTCGACCATCAATGGCTGGAAACGGCGGGCCAAGGCCGCGTCTTTTTCAACATACTTGCGGTATTCATCAAGTGTCGTGGCACCAACGCAGTGCAACTCACCCCGTGCAAGGGCGGGTTTGATCAGGTTGGCGGCATCCATTGCGCCGTCAGCCTTACCTGCACCCACCAACGTGTGCATTTCGTCGATGAAGAGGATGATTTCGCCAGCAGCAGCCTCAATTTCTTTGAGAACTGCTTTCAGGCGCTCTTCAAACTCGCCGCGATACTTTGCGCCAGCTATCAGGGCGCCCATATCAAGCGCCATCAGCTTTTTGTTGCGCAGGCTCTCTGGCACATCACCGTCGATGATCCGCAGGGCAAGCCCTTCGGCAATCGCGGTCTTACCCACACCGGGTTCGCCGATCAGCACCGGGTTATTCTTGGTCCGGCGTGACAATACCTGCATCGCGCGGCGAATTTCTTCGTCACGGCCGATGATCGGGTCGATGTTACCTTCGCGCGCAGCCTCTGTCAGGTCGCGAGCGTATTTTGCCAGTGCTTCAAAACTGTCCTCTGCCGTTGCGCTGTCGGCGGTACGGCCCTTGCGGATGTCATTGATGGCCGCGTTCAGCCCCTGGGCGGTGACGTTTCCTGCGTCCAATGCATCCTTGGCCTTGGATTTCACCAAGGCCAGCGCCGTCAGCAAACGCTCGACCGGCACAAAGCTGTCGCCCGCTTTCTTGGCCACCTTCTCGGCCTCATCCACGACCTTGGCCGTGACATTATCAAGGTACACCTGTGCGCCCTCGCCTAACACCTGGGGCATCTTGGCAAGGCTCGCGTCAACGGCGGCAAGCACAGCCTGGGGGTTTCCGCCCGCACGGGTGATCAGGTTGGCGGCCAGCCCTTCTTCGTCATCCAACAGTGCCTTGAGCAGGTGTTCTGGCGCGAGCCGCTGATGGCTTTCGCGCATTGCGATCGTCTGGGCGGCCTGTACGAAACCGCGCGACCGCTCGGTGAACTTGTCTAAGTTCATGGGTCTCTCCTTTGTTAAGCGCCCGATCATTTGGATGCCCGACTTGGCGGCACATCCCTTTTTGGGCCTCGGGGTATAGATGGGAACGCGGGGGCGGTCTCGCAAGCTTTGATTCGCGACTTTTGCTTAGGGGGAGACAGGCGTTTTCTTTCCCCGCGCATCAAAGCACCCGCTCTGGCAAGTTCATCGTGGAGTGCGGCCCTTCCTCCAGCGGGGTTTCTCTCCACTCACGAGACCCGGTGGTCATCTCTGGTTACAATGATCGTCGGCGCAATGGCGCGACCCCGGGAGAGGTTGCGTCATTGCTGTTTCTGCAGATTGCGGGCGCGGGCGCGCACCGATGCCGCCGGATCATCTGCCGCAGCCCGCCTCAGTTCATCCGCGTCCGGCGCACCAAGGCGCACAGCGGCATCCAAAGCCCAGGCACGGATAATTGGCTTTTGATGCGTCAGATAGGGTCGAACGATCTCGGGTGGTAGATCAACCGCGCAATGCTGAATGGATTGCAGCAGATGCAAGGCGATTTCCCAATGCGGATTGCCGACCAGCACATCGGCGGGGAAGGCAATTTGAGCCCCATCCTCATAAGCAGCTTTCAGCACCCAACTTGCTGCACGGGCGGCAAGCGGATCATTACTGCGACACGCAGCGAGCAATGCGGGATGATCTGCTGGCACAAGCTGATCCGCAACGCGGCGCAAATCGGCTACCGTATTGCCATCCCAGTTCTGAAATACAGACGTCAAGTCCATACAAGAAGCATAGCGCGATTGCGCTACACCCCGCCAGCCGCTAGACCGCGTCAAACCACCAAAAAGGAGCCGCCCCATGTCCGATGACCGTTTGATCGTAGCCATGGATGTGCCCAATGTCCTTGACGGGCTGGAGCTGGCAAAGACGCTTGGCGATGCGGTAAGTTTCTACAAGATCGGTCTGGGTATGCTGACGGGGGGCGGGCTGGCGCTGGCCAATGAGCTCAAGCAGGAACATGGCAAGCGCATTTTCCTTGATATGAAGTTTTTCGATATCGGAGCAACGGTCGAGGCCGCGGTGCGTGGTCTTGCGCAGTTTGATCTGGATTTCCTCACGGTACACGGCGACCCGCATGTCGTGCGTGCGGCCCGCGAAGGCGCTGGTGGGTCAGATATGAAGATCCTTGCGGTGACGATCCTGACATCATTGGACCGCGAAGATCTGGATGCGTCCTGCATCAAAGCCGGTGGCGTCGCCGACCTTGTGCAGGAACGTGCAGGTATCGCCTTGTCCAATGGCGCGGACGGGGTGATCGCCTCTCCGCAGGAGGCCGCCCTGATCCGGGCCTTGCCCGAGGCTGAAGACAAACTGATTGTCACGCCCGGTGTGCGCCCGGCAGGCGCCGCCCTGGGTGACCAAAAGCGGGTGATGACACCGGCACAGGCCATCGCAAACGGGGCCGATCACGTGGTTGTCGGCCGCCCGGTCTGGCAGGCGGCAGACCCGCGCAACGCGGCGATGGAAATTCAGGCTGAACTGGCCTCACCCCAAGCAAAAACCCCCAACCGCTAGGGCTGGGGGTTCTTTGTCTCTCGGCATTGAATGACCGCTAGTCGTTCACGTCGGTATCCCAGATCTTGACCTGTCCGGTGCGCAGACCAAAAACCTTTCGCATCACCAGATAGGAGATCAGCGACAAGACCGCGAAGATCACAAGGGTCAGGGCCAGACCGCTGGCCGAGATGCCAAACAGGATCAGCAATCCAACCATCGCGGCACCAAAGGCAAAGCCCAGGAAGATATAGCCGGGGACCAACACCTCAAGCGTTGCGAGGATCAGCGCCCCGGACATCCAAACCCACCATTCCGTCCAAAGTGGCATTATCCACGTCCTTTCAGCATTGTGAATGCATTGGCAAAGGCATCAAGCGCATTGGCAGGCAAGACGACTGTCTGGCTACCGGCACCGTCACCCAGCTTCTGCAAGGCTTCGACCTGTTTGAGCGCGACCTGATACTGCGCCGCCTCCAGGCCATTTTCGGCAATTGCGACCGCAACCACCTGGGTGGCGTAGGCTTCGGCGTCAGCCAGCACGCGACGCTCTTTCGCTTCCTGCTCGGCTGCGTAAAGTTCGGCGTCGGCCTGTAGTTCGACCGCACGTTTCTTACCTTCGGCCTCGGTGACCTGCGCACGACGCGCACGCTCTGCGTTCAGCTGTTGCAGCATCGCTTCTCGGGTCGCCTGATCCAGGTTCACGTCAAGGATTTCCGCGCGGGTCACCTCGATGCCCCAATCATCAACCTGTTGGGCAACCTGAGTGCGCACAGCCTCGATCAGGTTCGAGCGGTTCGCCTGCACCTGATCCAGTTCCATGCGGCCAATTTCAGAACGTACAATACCGGCCACGGTGGTTGAGATCGCACCATCCACATCGCGGATGCGGTACACTGTCTTTTCCGGCTCAATGATCCGGTAGAAAACGGATGTTTCCACCTGCACCAGCACGTTGTCCGATGTGATCGCGTCCTGATTCATTGATGGCAACTGACGCTCAAGAATCGACACCTTGTGCCGGACACGGTCCAGAAATGGCACGATAAAGTTGATCCCCGGCCCAAGCACCGACCGCAAACGCCCAAGACGTTCGACCACGTATTTTTCGGACTGCGGCACGATCCGGACACCGGCCAGAATACAGACGATGATGAACACCGCCAGCAGCAGATAAAGCACATTCTGGCCGAGGAATTCTGAAAACATTTCTTCAATTGGCATATATCTGTCCCTCTTTTGTTATGAGGGACAGATAGGTACGATTTACACCGAATTCAATGTATGCTGTTGTATACCGTTCGATTTGAAGCGTGCTGTGACAACCGCGCCGATTGTATCTGCGGTAGCGGGGCTGAGCGTCCAGCCAAGGTGCCCGTGACCGGTATTGTAGAAGACGCGATCATTCCTGCCCGGCCCCACACGAGGCATCATATTCGGCATCATCGGGCGCAATCCGGCCCATGGCACGCAGCTTTCGGTGGACACATCCGGAAAGTGCTCTTCGCACCAGCGGATCAACGGCCGCACACGGCGTTCGAGGATATCCCTGTTCTCGCCGTTGAATTCCGCAGTGCCTGCAATCCGAAAGCGATTCTTGCCCAAGCGGGACGAAACGATCTTGGCTTTGTCATCCAGAAGTGACGTTGTTGGTGCCGCGGCCTGGCTGACCGCATCATCAAGGTTCACGGTGATCGAATAGCCTTTTACCGGGTAGATATTCACCCGGTCGCCCAGCATATGCGCAAACTTGCGGCTGGCCACACCGGCGGACACAACAATGGCATCATAGCGCTCTTCATGGCCGCATTCGACGTGAACACCATCATCGCGCACATGCAGATCGGTGACAGGTGCGCCCAGTTTGAACACAACGCCCTGCTTTTTCAGCCAATCAGCCAAACCGATGGTAAACTTGTGAATATCGCCGGTGCTGTCGCTTTCCGTCCAGAACCCGCCAATGATGTCACCGCGCAGGGTTGGTTCGCGCGCCATCACCTCTTCAACGCTCAACTCGCGCCGTTCCAATCCGCCTTCGGCCAGCAACTGATTGACCATGCGGGCGTGCTTGAGGTCTTTCTCGGTCTTGTAAAAGTGCAGGATGCCAGCGGGGCTAAAATCAAAATCGACGCCGGATTTCTCTGCCATCTCGGCCAGACCCGCACGTGCGGCGACCGCCATAGCTGCGGTTTTGGTGGTGTTGGTTTTGTAGCGCGGGATATTGGCCAGAAACTCGGTCATCCAGCTGACCTTGTGCCAGCCGGGGCGCGGGTTCACGAATAGCGGCGCCTCACCCTCGAACATCCATTTGATGCCCTTCAGCACGGTCGACCATTGGTTCCAGACTTCGGCGTTTGACGCACTTAGCTGACCACCATTGGCAAAACTGGTTTCCATTCCGGCATAGCGTTGACGGTCATAGACGGTCACGTCAAAGCCGCGGACGTAAAGTGAATAGGCAGTGGTGACACCGGTGATCCCGGCACCAAGAACAGCAATTGAAGGCATGGTAACGCTCCTTACCATATGCCCCCACCGTCTGCTGTACCTGAGAGATTCGCCCGGTTTTGGGCTTGCTCCTTCGGCGGGCCGTTTCGGGCCACTCTTCGGCGTGTTGCACCCCAACCGGTCCTTTTGCCTGAGAGTGACCGGGGCGGTTGCTCCTTCGGCGACGGACTGAACCGGTCTCTCCCGGTCAGCGTGTTTCCTATTGGAAACCTCATAGACAAATTGCGGCACAAAGCAACCAAAATCGGCTGGGCCTTTCAATCACTGATCAAGAGGCAAATCCGTGCAATTTAGGCCGCAAAGCCACCGGTTTCGGCCTGCCACTTGTGCAGTCGCGCGCCGTAGGATGGCACACGGTTCGGCAGGGCGAGGAAAGCCGCCAAATCGTAAAGCGCCCAGCGCTGCCCTTCTTCACCGAACAAAACGTCATGGACGGCCGCCGCAGGCAATTGTGCCACAAAAAACGCCACCCATTTGCCCGGTGCGAAATTGGCAGGAAATGCGCTTTGCCAATGAACGGCTGAGGCGGGCAGAATCAGGCCAACCTCTTCTTTCACCTCACGCGCCACTGTTTCAAACGGGCTCTCGCCGGGGTCGCGCGCGCCGCCTGGCAAATCCCATAAGTTGGGATAGGGGATATGGTCGACATCATCGCGCAGAATGCTCAACACCTGATCACCCAGAAACAAGGCAACCTTCGCCCCGTCGTGCGGGTCTGTTGTATCCACCATGACGGCCCCTTATCCTGCTTTCATGCCAGCCCTTTGCCGCGATTGCCTGACGACCTTTGACAGCGAAACCCGCTGTCCCAAGTGTCGCAGCCCGAGGGTAACACGGCATCCCGAACTTTTTGATCTTAGCATTGCGCATATGGATTGCGACGCTTTCTACGCCTCAGTGGCAAAACGCGATAATCCTGAACTGGCGGACAAGCCCGTGATCATCGGCGGTGGGCGGCGTGGCGTGGTTTCGACCGCTTGTTATGTGGCGCGGATCAAGGGCGTGAAATCCGCGATGCCGATGTTCAAGGCGTTGAAGCTCTGCCCGGAAGCGGTAGTCGTGCGCCCCGACTTTGACGCCTATGTCGAAGCCTCCCGTGCGATCCGCGCAATGATGGACACCTTGACACCGGTCGTTGAGCCGCTGTCCCTGGACGAGGCGTTCATGGACCTGACTGGCACCGAACGTCTGCACCATGCGCCACCCGCCGTGATGCTGGCGCAGTTGATCAAACGGATGAAAGATGAGTTAGGGCTGACTGGTTCCATCGGGTTGTCGCACAACAAGTTCCTGGCCAAAGTCGCCTCTGACCTCGACAAACCGCGCGGCTTTTCGATTATCGGGAAGGCAGAGACAACCGCGTTTCTGCGCCCGAAATCCGTGCGGCTGATCTGGGGGATCGGACCTGCCGCGCAGGCAAGCCTCAACAAGGCAGGCATACGCACCTTTGACGATCTGCTGCGCTGGGACCGGCGCGACCTGCACGAACGCTTCGGTGGCATGGGTGAACGGCTTTATAGTCTCGCAAGGGGCGAGGATGGGCGGCGCATTTCGCCGCATAGCCCGGTGAAAACGCTGTCCAACGAAACCACATTCAATGAGGACACCAGCGACGTCGATATCCTCGACGGCCACCTCTGGCGTATGGCCGAAAAGGTCAGCGCGCGCGCCAAGGCCAAGGACAAGGCCGGGCGGGTGGTGACGTTGAAATTGAAAACCTCCGATTTCAAACTGATCTCAAAACGCCAAAGCCTGCGGCACCCGACCCAGATCGCCGATACCGTTTACCGGACGGCGCGCGGGCTGTTTGATCAGGTCAGCGGACGTGGGCCATTTCGGCTGTTGGGCGTGGGGTTGTCTGACATCACCTCTGATGCTGACGCGGACCGCGAAGGTGATCTGCTGGACCCAGATGCGCAAAAACGGGCGCAGGCAGAAAGGGCCGCTGACAAAATCCGCGAGAGGTTTGGCAAGGATGCAATCATCAAAGGGCGCGCCTTGCGTTAAGCGTAAGGTGGGTCTTGACCCACCTTACGGTCTGCACATACGGTTCCTGCATGGTCAAACACACAACAACAGGAGGACATTGCTGATCATGCGTATCATCCGTCGCCTTCAGCATGGTCCCCGTTACGCCCTGTAAATTCGTTTGCAGGGCATGATCACAACCTGATCTGCCCAGATGCCGTTTGCGCGGCCAATTCCTGATCAGAGACCGATATGACCATCA
This sequence comes from uncultured Paracoccaceae bacterium, assembly GCA_947498645.1. Classification (GTDB taxonomy): domain Bacteria; phylum Pseudomonadota; class Alphaproteobacteria; order Rhodobacterales; family Rhodobacteraceae; genus Yoonia. The sequence goes on from CANMKS010000001.1 coordinate 716,135, forward strand.
TCAATATCAATGCCCTTGGCGTGACCTTGGGCGATCCGCTTTTCACCGACCTGAACCTCACCATTTCCAAAGGCTGTCGCATCGGCCTTGTCGCCGCAAATGGCCGCGGCAAGTCCACGCTGATGGCTTGCATTGCTGGCACTTTCGAGCACACCAACGGTGACATCACCCGCGCGCGGGGTCTGCGCGTTGGGTATGTAGAACAATATGTGCCCGACGCCGCGCTGGGCCAAACCCTCTACGACATGGTGCTTGCCGCCCTGCCGCAGGAACAGGCCGATTATGAAAGCTGGCGGGTGGATGTTGTCCTTAATGATCTCAAAGTCCCTTATGACCAGCAACAAAAGCCGCTGAATGAATTGAGCGGCGGATGGCAGCGGACGGCCCTGCTCGCGGCGGCTTGGATCACGGAACCCAATATCCTGCTGCTGGACGAACCAACCAACCATCTTGACCTGCATCGCATTGGATTGCTGCAAAACTGGCTGGCTGCGCTGCCCCGCGAAACGCCCGTCATGATCACCAGTCACGACCGCGCCTTTCTGGACGCCACAACCAACCGCACGCTGTTCTTGAGGGAAGAACGATCGCGCGTGTTCCAACTGCCATTCACACAAGCACGTGCCGCATTGGAGGAGGCGGACGCGGCTGACGAACGCCGCTTTGCCAATGATCTGAACAAGGCACAACAGTTGCGCAAACAGGCGGCCAAGCTCAAGAACATCGGGATCAACTCTGGCTCCGATCTGTTGATCACCAAAACCAAACAACTCAGCGACCGCGCCGCCAGAATCGAGGCCGCCGCCAAGCCAGCGCATAGCGAACGCGGTGCAGGCGAAATCAAGCTGACCAACAGCGGCACGCACGCGAAGGCACTCATTGCATTGGATGATGTGGGTGTAGAGGCGCCTGACGGGCGATTGCTCTATACCACTGGCAAGAAGTGGATCGGTAAAGGCGACCGTGTGGTTCTACTTGGCACCAATGGCACCGGCAAAACGCAACTGATCAAACTGATACATCGCGCGGTGGTGGATGCAGCCGCGGGCGTGAAGGCCGCACCGACCGTCGCAATGGGTTATTCCGATCAGCACCTCAGCCAATTGGACTATGCCGATACACCGATGACGGCAGTGGCGGGCCAATTTGATGTGGGCGACCAACGCGCGCGCGGACTGCTGGCTGGGGCCGGGGTGAACATACAGATGCAAGACACCAGGATCGGCGCACTCTCGGGTGGGCAAAAAGCGCGGCTGGCGATGCTGATCCTGCGTCTGAGACAACCGAATTTCTATCTGCTGGACGAGCCGACAAACCACCTTGATATCGAAGGACAGGAAGCGCTGGAGGATGAGTTGATCCACCACGGTGCCACCTGTCTGCTGGTCAGTCACGACCGGAGCTTTCTGCGCAATGTGGGGAACCGGTTCTGGCAGATCGACCGCAAGCGGTTGGTCGAAGTGGACGATCCGGAGTCGTTTCTCGCCACGGAAATGGCCAGCTAAGCGTGCGGTCCGGCCTTGGGGATGTTCTCTGGTGTCAGCACCTGCGCGGTAGAGAGCGGGGCTTTGACGTGATCGTTTGATAGCCCATGATAGGACAGGAACGCGCCAAAGGCATTTCGGATATCCATCTGCAAGTCATGATGCAGGATGAAATCCAATCGCCCCTCACCGATCAGCCGCCGGTTTTCCTGATCCAGATCATGGGCTACAAACACATCTGGCCGAAGGCCCTGATCCGCTAGCACCTTCAGGATTGCCCGGTTGCCACCGCCCATTGAATAGACTGCGCGCAGCTGATCTATGTTCTTCAGCGCGGGCGACAACAGGCGCGATGTATCGTAATCAAGTCCCCCACCACCCTGGATCGCAACGACCTGTAGTTGCGGGCACAGGCTTGCCAATGCCGCGTTAAAGGCGGTCTCGCGCTCTTTTTCGCCCAGAAAGCTCTTTTGGCTGCGCGTGGCCAAGACCGTTCCGGGGGTATTTCCGACGGTCTTGCCGATCAGAAAGGCCGCCGTGCGCCCGGCACTGGCGTTGTCCATGCCCACGTAGGTCAGGTGATCTGTGCCCCCGATGTCCGTGACGAGCGTCACAACGGGAATTCTGGCGGCGGTCAGCGTGTTCACGGCATCTCTGATCCTGGGCGTGTCTCGCGCTTTCAGACACACCCCATGGCTACCGCGTTTCATGATCCGCGCCAAAGTGCCCACAACCTCGTCTTCGTGCATGGTTTCCTGCTGCACAAATCTTGGACGGCAGACGGCCGTGCCGATCTGCGGCAAAACGGTCTCTGTCGCCGCCTTCACTTCACGGCTGAACCGGTTCGGGGCCTCAACCACAAAATCAAAAAACAGGCGCCTGCCACGGGCGGCAAGCTGGGCCTCTTGCGCTATCAGTTCTTCGATTGCTGCCGTCACGCGCAGTTTGGTCTGCGGGCTTACATGGGCGCGTCCATTCAGAACCCGATCAACGGTGGCTGTGCCAAGCCCGGACTGGCGGGCAATCTCTTTGATTGGAAAGCGACGTGTCATTTGATGTGTTTTTGATGCGTTCCGAGGCACAATGCAATCTCGGCTCAGCTATGCTGGTCGGGAAAACGGGAGGAATAGATATGACAGACAGCATCGAAAGCGCCGTGGGTTACTATGATCCGGACAGTTGCGACCTGCAGGCGTTCACAGCCCTTGTTGATCAGACCACGCAGGCCGACCATGTGCCTCGTGCCGTCGCAATCGAAAAGAACATCCCCATCTATGACATGGCGCACCTGCGCCCAGCGCTCGAAGACGATCGGACGCGCCGCGAGATCATGGCAGAATGGGCGCGCGTCCTGCACAATGGTGCCGGGGTTGTGGCGCTCAAGCACACCTATGCCGACACCACCGTTCTGGACGCCGCCACGCGGATCTATGAAGACATCATCGCCGGTGAAAAAGCAGGTGCCGCGGGCGGGGCAGATCACTTTGCTTCATCCGGCGCCAATGATCGGGTCTGGAACTCCTTGCAAAAACTCTGCGAAGCCTCGCCCGAGGTTTTTCTGGACTACTTTGCCAATACCGCCATCGCTGCGGTCTGCGAGGCATGGCTTGGCCCCAATTACCAGATGACAGCGCAGGTAAACCTCGTGCATCCCGGCGGGGCCGCCCAACAGGCGCATCGTGACTACCACCTTGGCTTTCAAACTGCCGAGGTCAGCGCGTCATATCCGGCCCATGTGCATGATGTGTCACCCGTTCTGACGTTGCAGGGGGCGGTTGCCCATTGCGACATGCCGCTGGAAAGCGGGCCAACGAAGCTGCTGCCCTTTTCGCAAGCCTACCGCCCCGGATATGCGGCATGGCGCAGAGATGACTTTCGCGCCCTGTTTGAAGACCGCTACGTGCAACTGCCGTTGGCCAAGGGCGACACCGTGTTTTTCAACCCCGCCCTGTTTCACGCAGCTGGTGCGAATACGAGCAAGGACATCCACCGTTTTGCCAATCTGTTGCAGGTATCCTCCGCATTTGGGCGCGCGATGGAGACAATCGACCGGGACAAGATGTGCAAACTGCTGTTCCCCCATGCGGCGAAAGCCAAAGCTGACGGCAGGTTGAGTGAACCCGAACTTTCTGCCGCGATTGCCGCCACTGCGGAAGGGTACGCATTTCCAACCAATCTGGATCGTGATCCTCCGACAAACGGGCTTGCGCCGGAAACACCAGCCGCGTTGTTCCAGCGCGGTTTGTCAGAGGGCATGAGCGCAGAGCGGTTCGAGGAACGGCTTGATCAGATGAAAGGGCGGCGTCTGGCGTGACGGGCGCATGTGTCGGGAAGGGCTTTGACCTGCAACGGCTATTCCGCTGCCATTTTTTGATCGTTGACGGTGCCAATCTGGGCGATTTCGGCAATCACACCCGACAGAACGATCTTGAAGGCATCGAAGTCACTGCTCAGTTCAAGGCTCTTTTCGTTCATATAGAGCGCGCGATCAATCTCGACCTGAATGGCGTGCTGACCGCGTGAGGGCCGGCCGTAATGCTGGGTGATAAAAGCACCTGCAAAGGGCATGTTGCGGGCGACCCGCAAGCCTGCGCTGGCAAAGGCTGCCTCGACCTGTTCAACAATCGACCCGGCCGCGGTTGCGCCAAAACGATCACCCAAAACGACGTCAGGCCGGGCAGCGCCCGGCGAGCCGACATTTTCCAGCGCCTCATGCGGCATGGAGTGGCAATCAATCAGGATCGCCTCGCCAAAGGCGTTGTTGCTTTCATCCAGCAGCGTTTGCAGCTGGTCATGATAGGGCCGCCAGTACTGCGCGATACGGTGGTGCGCCTCGGTCAGGCTCAGCTTGCCCCGATAGATCTGGCGGCCATTGGCTACCACGCGGGGGATCACACCAAGGCCGCTGGCAATGCGCGGGTTATGGGCGCTGCGGCGCACCCCTTCGATCAGGGCTGAATCCAACTCATCGGGCCCCCGGTTCAGATCCAGATAGGCGCGTGGCGCGCAGGCCGTCAGAAGCGGCGCACCATGCTCGGGCACAGCTGCAAAAAGCTGATCGACATAAGCATCCTCGGATGACCGGATCTGGCTTGCATTCAGCACCGCACGGCGCAAGAACGCCTCTGGGTAGTGGCGCCCGCTATGCGGTGAGGCAAAGACAACACTTGTCGTGCGCTCTGTCGGGCGGGTCAGATGATAGGCGCTTGTGTGCAAAAATGACGTCCTTTCCATCCTCTTGATAGCGCGTTTTGGGAAAATACCAAAAGCCCTTGATCCCTCTTCCGACTCCTTTTATAGACCGCACGACTGACGCGGTTCGCCCCGCGTCCTATTTCGTTATGGGATGTTGGCGGGCGCAGACGACATGGATGATTAGCTCAGCGGTAGAGCACTTCGTTGACATCGAAGGGGTCACTGGTTCGATCCCAGTATCGTCCACCAGAATTCACCGGGCCGTCTGGCCTGAACATCAACCCAAGGCGCAATCCGCGCGCCGCGACAGATAGGACACGAACCCATGAAGGTACGTAACTCCCTCCGCTCGCTCAAGCAGCGCCACCGCGATTGCCGCATCGTGCGCCGTAAGGGCCGCGTCTATGTGATCAACAAGACGCAGCGCCGGTTCAAAGCCCGTCAGGGCTAAACCCAGCGACAGCAGATTGAAAAGGCCGCGCCCCAGCATTGGGCGCGGCCTTTTTCGTTTCGGTGCAAGTTGGTCAGGTTTTCAGTAGTTTCACGCATCTGGTCTGGCCAACCACGCCGCGACCGCGTTACCCTTGCGCCAGATTTTGATCCGCTCAGGCGAAAGGACACCACTCTATGACCCCACTTAATTTCAAATCAACAACTCTCGCTGCACTGCTGCTTGGCGCTGCGTCACCTGCGCTGGCTCAGGCCAATATTTGTGGGGGCTCCGGCGATGGCGGCATCTGGATCGGCGGGGATGAGGCCGCATCGGATATCACGACAGCCGACTCATATCAGGAACAGATGGCGCTTGTTTTGGGCGGCAACGAATACGTTTCGCTGTTCACTCTCTCGGCACCCACCGATATCCGGGTTGAGGCCGCAGGCCGTGGTGCCGGTGATCCGATCATTGAACTGCTGGATGCAAATGGCGGCGTGATCCTGTCGGATGATGACAGCGGCGGTAACGGTGCGTCGCGCGCCGAAACAAGCCTTGATGCGGGCACCTATTGCATGTCCATGCGCAGCTATGACGGCGGCCCGATGACCGCCTTTGTCCGTGTAGGCAGGCAAGAGCAGGAACCCCTGACGGCAGGTATTGATACCGGCGGCGGCAGTGACGGCGCATTTGGCAGCTGTGATACAGCCACCCCCTTTGGTGATATCGGCGGCCTTGCAACAGCCTCGGTCAGCGAAACACCCTATTGGAGTTTCACACTTGATGCCCCGACCGCCCTCACCATCACTGCCGAAAATGAAACGGCAGACCCGGTGATCACGCTTTATGGTCCCGGTGAGGTCTACATCAACGATAACGACGACTATGACGGGCTCAATTCACGCATTGACGTGACCGACCCACTTGCACCCGGCACCTATTGCCTTGAGATGGAAGCGCTCAGTGATGAAGGTGCGCCGATCACCGTCAGCATCAGCGCCTATGATGCCGAAGAGGCGCTGCAGTCGCTTTATGCACGTGGCGAAGCGGCCCCACCATTGGACGGCAGCGTGCCTGTGACCGATCTTGGCGTCTTGCAATCGCGTCTGCGTCAGGATGTACAGGCCACAACAGATGTGCAGTGGTTCACCGTTGAACTGGCAGATCCGGGCCTGTTGGTCACCGAGGCAATCGGTGGCGGTGGCAGCGATCCGTGGCTTGTCGTCTTTGACGACTTTGGGCGTCAGATCGGGCAGAACGACGACTATGGCGATGGGCTCGACAGCCTTGTGATGGCACGGCTACAGCCCGGCATCTACGTCATCGGCGTGCGTCAGTATGACGGCGGACAGGGCCTGATCCGGCTGCTGCTGGAGCGTTACGTTCGCGCGCAGTAAGTGATCGCTCATCAATACAAAAGGGGCGCGTCTGTTACCAGACGCGCCCCTTTTTCATGGCCAATCTATGTGCCGGATGGCTAAGACGCCATCACCGTCCGATGGTATCCGCCAGTAACCGCGCAAGCGTTCCCTGATCAAGATAGCCCGTGGCAGGCAGGTTGTAGCGTGACTGGTAACGGCCAATCGCCCCGCGTGTATCGCGATCAAACCGCCCATCGACCTGACCGGGGTTATAGCCCAACTGGGCAAGGCGGCTTTCGATCAGGCGCCGCAACACAGGGTTCACGCCAAGCGCTCGTTCGCGTTCGCGGGCTTCCTCGTTGTCGCTGGTGGTAATCTCGCCCAGTTTCTCGCGCGCCTCATTGGCAAAAATACCTTGGGGGTAGCGGTCCAGATAGGCGCGATACCCCGCCTCGGACCCACGCGCACCGGTTTCTTCCCAATAATCGCGGTCAAGGCGCAGGGCCGCTTCGCGTTCACGCTCTTCTTCGGCTTCAATTTCGGCAGCACGGCGGCTGGCCTGTGCGTCAATCCGGTTGATCTGCTCGGTTGTCAGATAGGATGTCTGCGCAAAGCCATTGTTTTGTTGCCAGTTGCGGATCGCCCCGCGACTGCCGGGACCAAAGATGCCATCAACACCGCGTGTGCTGAACTCAAGCAGGGTCAAATTGCGCTGAATGGCGCGGCGTTCGTTCCGGGTCAGGTTCAGCCCGTCTTCTTCGATCTCGGCCATACGGATCGGATCGCTCTCGATTTCATCCAGACGGCGGCGGGCTTCGGTCGCATACTGGCTACGAGGATGATCAAAGATGAATTCGCGATACCCATCTGCGGTATTTGCCTCTTGGGCGTCGTTCCATGCACGCAGGCTGGGATCGACAGTGGGCAATGGGCGATCCGTCTGGCCAACCTCTGGTTCCATCACCAGGGTCCGAGGGGCATAGCCGATCGCACGCAGGCGTCGACTGTCGCGCACAAAAGCCATCACATCGCCACCGGGTTTGGTCAGCGCCTCTGTCACGACGCCATCCGTCGAAGACGGATCAGCCAGCAGTACGGTCACACCCTGTGGGACGTCCAGCGCACCGATGCCCTGACGCAGGTAACTGCCGATCGCGTCATCATCGCCCCGGTCATAGCCAAGGATCAGCACAGATTGCCCCGGTGCCTGCGCCATGACGTTCATGATCATCTCGACCGACACCGCATCATCCAAACCAAACGGCGTGGGGCGGTCGGCGTCTTCGGCCAGCAGCCAGCTATGCGTCCCATCGGTCACAAAGCGCCCGGACAGGCCAACAACCAGACGCTGCGCATCTGTCGCCTGATTTGCAAAGCGGGCAAGCAGCCGGTCCATCGCCTCTGCTGATCCATTGGCCAGCGTGCCTACGGTGTATCCTGCATCACGCAGACTTTCGGCCGAGTTGAGCACGTCAAGACCGTTGCTGACCCGCCGGAATTCATCGTAACGCGACACGCCCATCAACAGGGCGGCATCTTCGGCCAGGGCCGGCATAGCAAGCGCGGACAGGGCCGCAATCAGGGTCAGTTTGCGCATTGCGCATCTCCTTGGTTGTTCACCGCAATCCGCGTACCGACGCAGGCGGATTGCACCAAGGACGTTAGGCCAGCGGGCCATTGCTATTCAATAGCGGCGCAGATTACTCGGCTGCGACGCTGGATTGTGCCTTTTCAACCTTCACCGCAGAGAACTTGAACTCAGGGATTTTGCCATAAGGATCCACGGCTGGGTTGGTCAGCACGTTTGCCGCGGCTTCCACATATGCGAAGGGCACAAAAACCATATCCGGCGATACGGCCCGATCCGCCCGCGCCATGATCGTGATGCTGCCGCGGCGGCTTGACACCGTGACCATGCCACCCGGTTCAACACCCAGTTTTCGCAGGGTGGACGGGTGCAGGGAACAGTTCGCCTCGGGCTCTACCGCATCCAGAACCTTGGACCGACGCGTCATCGATCCGGTGTGCCAATGTTCCAACTGCCGACCCGTTGTCATGATCATCGGGTAATCATCGTCGGGTGCTTCGTCAGGTGCGATCACACTGGCAGGTGTGAACTTCGCCCGCCCGTTTTCGCGGGGGAAGCCATCGCCAAATACAATCGGTTGGCCCGGATCTTCCGGTGAAAGCGAAGGATAAGTCACTGCGTTCTGCGCTTCCAGGCGGTCCCATGTGATATTGGAAAGCGATTTCATCGAAAGCGCCATTTCTGCAAAGACTTCGGAGGGATGCGCATAGGTCCAGGACAGCCCCAGCCGTTTGGCCAGTTCCACGGTGATCCACCAATCCTCTTTCGCGTCTCCCGGTGGCGGCACAGCAGGGCGGCCCATCTGCACCTGGCGGTTGGTGTTTGTCACCGTCCCCGATTTTTCCGCAAAGGCAGAGGCTGGCAGGATCACATCGGCATAGTTTGCCGTTTCGGTGATAAAGATATCCTGCACGACAAGGTGGCTGAGCTTTGCAAGCGCGTCGCGCGCGTGCTCTACATCCGGGTCCGACATCGCGGGGTTTTCGCCCAGAATATACATGCCGTGAATATCGCCTGCGTGGACCGCATCGAGGATCTCGGTCACGGTCAGGCCTTTGTTGGGGTCAATCGACCCCTCCTGCCAGATCTCCTGGAAGGCAGAGCGCACCCCATCATCGCCCACCGGCTGATAATCCGGCAGGAACATCGGGATCAGGCCCGCATCGGACGCGCCCTGCACGTTGTTCTGGCCGCGCAGCGGGTGCAGGCCTGCGCCGGGGCGGCCCACTTGGCCCGTCATCAACGCAAGGCTGATCAGACAGCGCGAATTGTCGGTGCCGTGGATATGCTGGCTGATGCCCATGCCCCAGAAAATCATCGCCGCCTTGGCACCGGCAAAGGTACGGGCAACATCGCGCAGCGTTTCGGCATCAATGCCGCAGATGTCTTGCATCTTCTCTGGCGTGAAATCGGCCAGATGCGCTTTCTCGGCTTCCCAGTTTTCGGTGTAGGCCTCGATATACTGCTGATCGTAAAGCTTTTCCTCGACAATCGTGTGCATGATCGCGTTCAGCATCGACACATCCGCGCCAGGGCGGAATTGCAGCATATGCGACGCAAACCGGCGCAAGCCGACGCCGCGCGGGTCCATCACGATCAGCTTGCCGCCGCGCTTGACGAATTGTTTGAAATAGGTCGCGGCAACTGGGTGGTTTTCAATGGGGTTGGCCCCAATGACGATGGCCACGTCGGCGTTCTCGATCTCGTTAAAGGTCGCGGTGACAGCACCGGAACCCACATTCTCCATCAGCGCGGCAACTGATGATGCGTGGCACAGGCGTGTGCAATGATCGACGTTGTTATGGCCAAAACCCTGACGGATCAGTTTCTGGAACAGATAGGCCTCTTCATTCGTGCATTTGGCCGAACCGAAACCAGCCACGCCTTTGCCACCAATATCCTTGAGGCCCTTGGCCGCAACATCCAGCGCCTCTTCCCATGATGCCTCGCGGAAGTGTGTTTGCCAGTTGCCCGGATCGACGTTCAAGCCCTTCGCCGGGGCATCGTCGCGGCGGATCAGCGGTTTGGTGATGCGGTGGTCGTGGTGGATATAGTCAAAGCCAAAGCGCCCTTTGACGCAAAGCCGCCCCTCGTTCGCGGGGCCGTTGATGCCTTCGACAAACTTGACCTTGTCATCCTTGATCTTCAGCGACACCTGACATCCGACACCGCAGAACGGGCAGACGCTTTCAACCTCACGGTCGTAGTCCTTGGTATCGCCCATCTGGTTTTCATCCGTCACCGTCGCAGGCAAAAGCGCCCCAGTCGGGCAGGCTTGCACACATTCGCCGCACGCCACACAGGACGACGCGCCCATCGGGTCGTCCATGTCGAACACCGGGTATGCATTGCCCCCACGTCCCGCCATGCCGATCACATCGTTCACTTGCACTTCACGGCAAGCGCGCACGCAAAGGCCGCATTGGATGCAGGCGTCAAGGTTCACCGACATCGCCACGTGGCTGTCATCCAGCAATGGGATGTGGTCGGGCGTTTCCTGTGGGAAGCGGCTTTCGCTGACGTCCTGCTGTGCTGCCATGTCCCACAGATGCGAGGACTTGTCGTGGGCCACGTCCTGGGCAGGCTGGTCTGCAACGAGCAGTTCCATCACCATGCGCCGCGCCTGCTTTTCGCGGGGCTGGTCGGTGGTTACCACCATGCCATCGGCAGGTTCGCGGATACAGCTGGCCGCCAACGTCCGTTCACCCTCGATCGCAACCATACAGGCCCGGCAATTCCCGTCAGAGCGGTATCCGGGTGCGGGCTTGTGGCACAGGTGCGGGATGACAAGGCCGCGCCCATTGGCGACTTCCCAGATCGTCTCACCGGGTGCGGCGGTCACGGTCTCGCCGTCAAGCGTAAAGGTAATGCGGTCAGCCATCGGGATTCTCCAGTAATCTTGCGCAGACTACACCATTTGCGTTGTCATTTCGAAAGGCCATGCGCGACTGCAAGCAGTGCATTTGCGCCATGAGGTGTTTCCGAAACGTGGCGCAGGTTTCTGACGCGCGCGTTCAACCTGCCAGTTCCGCTTCGACAAAGGCCAGATTGGCGCGCACTTCAGGGATATCCGGGCCAAGCGTACGCGCGCGTCGCAGAGCCTGCCGCGCGCCGCGCAGGTCACCCCTGGCATAGCGGGCGTTGCCCAATCCAAACTGCCACAACCAGTTTTCCGGCCAACGCGCGGCACCGGCCTCATAAAGGGTTTCTGCGGCCTGAAATTGCTCGACCCGTTCCAGCGCCGCACCGGCGGCCAGCACATCTGCTTCTGGCGCGCTAGCAGGCAGTTGGTCAGGCGGCAACACGACCAGCCCCCAGAAGTCACCACGTCGCCACGTCCGTTCAAACACAGCAAAGGCCATGATCATCTGATCCAATTGCCCGGAATTAAGATACACCTCATCCCGTTCGAAATCATACCCTGTGACCACACCGTAGTGCCACACAGGTGCAATCCCCAGCCCGAGGTTCTGAAAGACGATCACCGGATGCCCGGCGGTCACCTCCGCAATCAGTTGATCAAAATCGGATATCTCTACCGCAAGCTGGCCCAACCTGCGGCTGCTGCCGATCATATCGGCAAGGTAGGTGCCACCCGCGCCGGGGTTGAACGCCAATGCGGCGACCTCTTGCTGGGTGATATCCGCACCGGCCCATTGCATCACCATCGCGATAGAGGTGGGCCCGCAAAAGAAATCTTCTTGCTGAATAAGCGGCACAGCCGTCACGGTCGCCCGCGTCGGCGCGTCAAACGAAAGCCGCTCTTCGGGGACAAAAGGCTGCGCGCAGGCCGCCAGCCAGCATAAGGCCAGCAGGCAGCCAAAACGGCACAACAGGCGCGTTAGCGCACGCAACGTGTGAAGTTAAAGAACCGCGTGAGGCACAAAAGATCGGTGACAAGCAGGATCACAAAAATCGTGAACAAGGTGCCAAGGATATCCGCACCGGCACTGTCATTTTCCATCTGGGTAAGGATCGTCGAGATCTCGGCATCGGACAGGGCGGCAAGACGGGCCTCGGCCTCTGCGGGATCAACACCCATGGCGATCATCTCGGCCTGGACATCCTCGCGTTGCAACTCGTCCATTAGCACGCTGCGGTTATTCAGGGCCGTATATTTGCTGATCGCAGCATCCGTGCCAAGCATCTCGGCCTGCGCCACTGTGACCGCCTGTGTGGCAAGGACCAGTTGCGCAGAAAGCGCGATCGCCATGCTTTTCTTGCTGATGTTGAGAAGTCGCATATCAAATTCCTTTGTTCGCGGGGCGCACCCTCACGCACCGCTTAGCCCCTGTTCATGGACAGTTTTCAGGAATTTGACCCGCGACGCAACTGTTAGTCCCACTTTGCCAATCGCGAAGGCAAGAAACCGATCATACAAAGGCCGTCAGATTGTTGATCAGAAAGATGCGCAGGATTTCAATCCCGACAAGCACAACAATCGGCGACAGGTCGATCCCGCCAAGATCAGGCATGATACGCCGCACGCGGCTGTAGATCGGATCAAGGATCCTTTCGAGACCGTACCAGACCTGTCCCACAAACTCTTGCCGGATATTGAGCACTTCAAACCGGATGAGCCAGCTCATGATGAAGTGGGCGATCACGAAAAAGCGGATCACGCCAAGGATCAGAAGGAGGGCTTGCAGAATTGTCAGCATCGGATCAGGGCCTTTTATTTGGTCAGAATGCACCTAAGCCTTCCTTTGCACTGCGACAAGTCTTTGGTTGCCGTGAGGTCAAAGTTGACGTTTACGTCAAGCGAACACATCTCTTGGACAACGCAAAGGATCAAACCCATGTACCCGATTGTCCGCCTGCTCAAAGAGGCCTTCAAAAGCAGCCGCATGCCGCCCCTGCATCCTTTGGACAGTCATGTGTCCTATCACCGGTGCTGGCCGCAAGACATTGACCAGTTCATGGAAATGAACAACGGGCGTATCCTGTCGATCCTTGATCTGGGGCGCACTGGTCTGGCACAGCGCGTGGGCCTGTTGCGCGCATTGCGCCAGAACGGCTGGGGCATGACAATGGCCGGTGCTTCGATCCGCTATCGCAAGCGCATCCGTCCGTTCGTGAAGTTCCGCATTGTTAGCAAGGCCGTCGGCTGGAGCGACCGCTTCTTTTACATCGAACATACGCTTTGGATTGGCGACGAATGCGCCGTTCAGGCGCTGTTCCGCTCTGCTGTGACCGACAAGAATGGGATCGTGGATCCCGCCAAGGTTTTTGCTGCGATCGGTATGGACCAGCCATCGCCAGAGAAACCCGCATGGGTGCAAGCCTGGATTGACGCCGACAACACCCGCCCCTGGCCGCCAGAGGACGACGGCACGTCTTAAGAAAGATTTCTTGCCAGTCCAAAGGTTATCTGTGTCTTATCCCCGCAAGGGAAGAGCAGGAACAGTGACATGGCAGTAAGCAAGAAACGCATCTGGGGATGGATGGCCTTTGATTGGGCATCGCAGCCTTTTTACACGCTTGGCCTGACCTTTATCTTTGGTCCCTATTTCGCGGTTGTCGCCACCGAATACTTTCTGGCCAGCGGGCTGGATGAAAGCACCGCAGATGCCCAAGCACAGGGCATGTGGTCCGCAGGTCAAACCGTTGCCGGCCTCTTGATCGCCATCTCGGCCCCGTTTCTGGGGGCTTTTGCAGACAATTCAGGCAGAAAACTGCCGTGGATCGCGTTCTTTTCGGTGGTGTACGTCATCGCCGCTTTCATGCTGTGGGGTCTGACACCGGATGGATCGGCCCTGATCCTCATGCTCGTGATCTTTTATGTCGGGTTCTTTGCCGCCGAGAGTGCTTTGAACTTCGTCAATGCGATCCTGCCGTCGCTTGGCAACGACAAAGAGGTCGGGCGCATTTCCGGCTCTGGTGCTGCGTTTGGGTATTGGGGCGGTGTGATCTCGCTTTTCATCATGCTGTTGCTTCTGGCCGAAAATGATGAGGGTGTGACGCTGCTTGGCAATGCGCCGCTCTTTGGGCTGGACCCTGACATGCGTGAAGGAACACGCTCGGTCGGGCCATTTATCGCGATCTGGTATGTGATCTTTATCATCCCCTTCTTCATGTTTGTGCGTGATAACCCCAAAGCTGAACGTAAATCGACACAGCTTGGCGCCGTCTGGGGTGAATTGATGGAAACCCTGCGTTCGGTTTTCCATCGCAAAAGCCTGCTGAATTTCCTTGTCGGCTCTATGTTCTACCGTGACGCATTGAATGCGCTTTATGCCTTTGGCGGTGTCTATGCTGCGCTGGTGTTGGACTGGCAGACGATCGAGATTGGCGTCTTCGGGATTATTGCCGCGATTGCGGCGGCGATCACCACCTGGCTTTCTGGTCTGGCAGACGCCCGATACGGCCCAAAGCCGGTGATCCGTGTTTCGGTCTGGGTGCTGATCCTCGTCTCGGTCATCATTGTGGGCATGTCACGCGAGGCGGTCTTTGGCATTCCCCTCGCAGAGGGATCGGGCCTGCCTGATATCGTCTTTTATATCTGCGGCGTTTGCATCGGTGGTGCAGGCGGCGCTGTTTATGCCTCATCCCGGTCGATGATGGTGCGCCACGCCCATCCAGAACGTCCGGCAGAGGCTTTTGGCCTCTTTGCCCTGACCGGTAAGGCGACGGCGTTTTTGGCCCCGGCCCTGATTACCCTGTTCACTTTGATGACCGGTAACAATCAATTAGGGTTCTTGCCTGTAATCTTCCTTTTCCTGATCGGGCTTTTCTTGTTACGCTGGGTCAATAAAGACGGAGATCGCGCAGAATGGTCCGCTTCTTAGCAGCAGTAATACTCGCCTTTGGATTTGCCGCGTGTCAGGCTGATGATCGGCCTGTTGTCAGCCTTGCCACCCAAAATGCGGGCGACACCCGCATTGCCAAAACCCTTTTTGGGGCCATACAGGCCAGTTCCGCGCAACCCCCGCAATCCTTTGGCGGATACGCACGCGGTTGTCAGGCTGGTGCGCAGCAGCTGCCCGAAACTGGCCCGACATGGCAGGCGATGCGCCTGTCGCGCAACCGTAACTGGGCGCAACCCACCACCATTGAATATATACGCGACCTGAGCCGATTTGCCGCGACCCAACCGGGGTGGGAGGGGCTTTATGTCGGCGATATGAGCCAGCCGCGCGGCGGACCGATGCTGACCGGGCATCGCAGCCACCAAACCGGCCTTGATATTGATATCTGGATGTTGCCGCCTGAGCGGCTTGATCTGACAGTGCAAGAGCGTGAAGACATTTCGTCCATTTCGATGCGCCGCAGTGCCGGTGCCTTTACCAACGACCGCTGGACGCCCCAGCATGAGGCAATTATCCGCGCGGCAGCTTCTGATCCGCGTACGGCGCGTATTTTCATCTTTCCCGGTGCAAAGGTCGCCATGTGCAATTCGGCGACCGGCGACCGGAGTTGGCTGAACAAGGTGCGCCCCTGGTGGGGGCATCACTACCATTTCCACGTCCGGCTCAGCTGCCCGCCAGGTGCCACTGGGTGCACCAATCAAGCCCCACCACCCCCTGGCGATGGTTGCGCAGAGGCGGAAGGCTGGGTTGACCGTATCCTGAACCCGCCGCCGCCGGACCCCGACGCGCCGCCCCCACCGCCGCGCCGCGACCTGACCATGGCAAACCTGCCGGGCCAGTGCCTGAACGTGTTGAACGCCAACTAGGTGCGGCATTTCCTGCTATTGTTGACGGCCCTATTCGGGGCCGGGCCACTGCTGGCCGAGGTCGCGTTTATTGGCAGCTATCATTGGACGTCCCATGACGACCGATTTGGCGGGCTGTCGGGGATCGAAGTGTCAGACGACGGCACAACGCTCACCGCCCTGAGCGACAGGGGGCATTTCTTCTTTGCCGAAGTGATCCGCGACGAGGATGGTGTGATCACGCAGCTTGACACATATGCCCCCCTGCGCCTGCGTGGCCCCGGACGCGCACCCTTGCCTCATGCGCAAAGCGATAGCGAAGGCATCGCGATTGGCCCTGATGGCATCGTCCATGTATCGTTTGAGTGGACGCACGGCCTGCGCAGCTTTCCCGCCATTGACCAGCCAGGTGGGCCGCTTTGGGCGGCAGATGATTTTGCGGCCCTGCAAGACAATTCATCGCTTGAGGCATTGGCGATTGGGCCGGATGGCGCGCTCTACACGATCCCCGAACGCTCTGGTCTCGCCAGCCGCCCCTTTCCAGTCTTTCGTCTGAAAGACGGCACATGGGATCAACCCTTTGCGATCCCCCGCCGTGGCGCATATCTGGTCGCTGGCGCGGATATCGGCCCGGATGGGCTGCTTTATGTGCTTGAGCGGGACTTTGTCGGGATCGGCTTTCGCAACCGGGTTCGGCGCTTTGCCTTGGACGGCACAGCTGAGGAAACAGTGCTGGAAACCGGGCTGCGCACCCATGATAATCTGGAAGGGATCAGCGTCTGGCACGATGGCATTGGGCTGCGGCTGACAATGGTGTCAGACGACAATTTCCGCAGCTTTCAACGGACAGAGGTCGTCGAATACCGATTGACGGACGACTAGACGGGCGTTAGGTCGCGCTGTCCCCAACGGTTGGGGGCCAAGTGCCGCACCCTTGTCAAAACGGATTAATCAAATGACACGCATCCTTCCCGGCGTTCTCGCCATGGCCATCATTGTGGTGGCGTCGAATATACTTGTGCAATTCCTCATCCTTGATGGGCTGCTGACCTGGGGGGCGTTCACCTACCCGCTGGCGTTTCTGGTCACGGACGTGATGAACCGCGTCTACGGACCCGCGGCGGCGCGTAAGGTTGTGTTTGCAGGTCTGGTCGTGGGGATCATCTGTTCACTGATCGGCAGCCAGATCATGTTGCAGGGCGACGGGTTTGAATATCCCGCCGTGGCACTTCGGATCGCCATTGGTTCGGCAACAGCTTTCCTGGTTGCACAACTGTTGGATATTGCAGTGTTTGACCGGCTGCGCGCAGGATCATGGTGGAAAGCACCTTTGGGCAGCACGCTTGTGGGCTCAACCGTCGACACGGTGATCTTCTTTTCCATTGCCTTTGCGAGCGTTTTCAATGGGTTCAGCGCCTCTGCCGACGAAGAAGTCATGTGGGCGCAGGACGCCGTGCCATTCCTGAACACGGGGCCAGAGGTGCCGCTTTGGGTTTCGCTTGCCGTTGCGGATTGGGGCGTGAAGCTGTCGATTGCGCTGCTGGCGCTGGTGCCCTTCCGCCTGATCGTTGGGCGGATCATGGCGCGCACGGCGTAAACACGACATCGGGTATCTTTTTACTTGAAATATACAAAATCTGTGCGAATCTCTTTTCAGGCGAAACATTTGAAAGGAGGTGATCCAGTGCATCATGAGGTATTGGAGAAGTGTGTCGGGACAACTTGGGAGGTTCGCAGCTAGGGCAGCCCTTGGCTGAGAAAGACCCAAGGTGGAGATCCTAACCGACCCACCTCCGTGATTCAGGAAAGGGCCATCCCGTTCGCCGGGGTGGCCCTTTTTCTTTGGCAAAAGTGCCGTATGTTTTGCGTACAGAACCTGTACATACGCTGTACGTACAACGGGACATACCATGCGGATCAATGATCAGATCGAAATCGCCGATTGGGAGCTAAGCGAAAGCTTTGCCCGATCATCGGGACCCGGCGGGCAGAACGTGAACAAGGTGTCCACCGCGGTAGAGTTGCGGTTTGAGGCTGAACGCTCACCCAATCTGCCCGCACCGGTAAAGTCCCGGCTAAAGCGCCTCGCCGGGCGACGCTGGACCCAGGACGGCGCCATCGTGATCTTTGTGCAGGAAACCCGCAGTCAGGCGCGCAACCGCGACATTGCAAGAGAGCGGCTGGCGGAACTGATCCAGAAAGCCTGCGAAAAGCCAAAACGGCGCGTCGCGACCCGACCAACAAAGGGATCGGTGCGGCGACGGTTGCAGGCCAAGAAAGCCCGTGGCGAGGTGAAGGCCTTGCGCGGCAAGGTTGATGAATAGGGTTATCGCACCTGATCGGCGATGACGGTATCTTAATCCTTCTATGAAATTCTCCACAGACGCCGCTGAGGAGAATCCCACGCATGTCACAGTTTCAAATCCTTCTGACGCCTGTCATCGCCTTGATGAGCCTGGCATTTCTGTTCAACATCGTGTTGCGCCGCTTTCACGGAACACGGTTTGAGGCGCCGGCGTTCGGGGTCTTGTTTGGCACTGCGATTGTCGTGGGCATGATCAATCCCATTGCCTTGGGTGACGGGCTGATTTTCGATACACGGACGCTGCTGATCGGCTCTGCCATTGCCTTTGCCGGGCCCGTTGCGGGTGTCGTTGCCTTGGGATTCGGTATTGTTTGCCGGATATTGCTTGGCGGGGCCGGTGTGGTGTCTGGCGTTGTGGGGCTGCTGTTGGCATTTGGGCTAGCGGTCGGGTTTCAAAGGTATATCCGACATCGGATCACATACCCTATAGCCGGGGATATTGCCTTTGCCGTGGTGATCACCACGTCGATCACGGCGCTTTTCGTGCTCCCGCACGAAATCGCGGTACCTCTTTTCTGGAAAATCGCCCCAACGCTTCTGCTTTGCAACATCGTCGGGGTGGTCGCAATCGGTTTGGTTTTCCGCAGAGAGCAGCGCAATTTCGAGACGACAAAAGCGCTTGAAAATCATGCGTCGCGTGACCCGCTGACCAATTTACTGAACCGGCGCGGGCTTGATCGGCAGGTTGGCGAAAGCCAATTTGATGCCAAATCCGGGCATGCGTTGTTCTTTTTCGACGTCGATAATTTCAAAAACATCAACGACAGTTATGGCCATGAGGCGGGTGATGCGACGCTGGCCATCATTGCGCTGCGTCTCAAGAACAGCCTGCGGGAAGACGCGATTTTTGCCCGGCACGGTGGGGATGAGTTTTCAATTTACCTGCCAAGCGTGAATGCTGCCGATGTTGAGGGGATCGCGAAACGCCTTTGCGGCCTCGTCGCCAATAGACCCATTGAGCGGGGTGGTGCCTCTTTTGACGCTTCAATCAGCATGGGGGCCTTTTGGTCGCGTGTGCATTGTCCCCTACAAGAAATGATCAATCAGGCCGATGCCCAGCTTCTGATTGCCAAGAAGAAAGGGAAAAACCGTGCGCAGGTCGTGTTTAGTTCCGAAGGTGTTGACGTCCTCGCCGCATAGATTGTCATGGCCGCGGACCAGCCGCCGGACAAGGTCAGACCAATACCTCGACCGCCTCCTGCGCGCCCACATCAAATACGCGCTTGTAGCGCGCGATTTCATCCTCTGGACCCATGGCCTTTTTCGGATTGTCGCTCAATTTGACAGTCGGTTGTCCGTTAGCGGCCACTGCCTTGCACACAAGTGAGAAGGGCGCGAGCGCGTCATCTGCAACCAACCCTTTGAAGTCGTTGGTCAGCATCGTGCCCCAGCCGAAACTGACCCGACAGCGCCCGTCGAACTGCTGGTGCAGTTCCTTGATCTTGTCCACATCAAGCCCGTCCGAGAAAATAACCAGTTTTTCGCGCGGATCTTCACCACGCGATGTCCACCAGTTGATCGCAACCTCTGCCCCTGTCGCAGGATCGCCGCTATCCACGCGAATCCCTGTCCAGCCTGCAAGCCAATCTGGTGCGCCCTCAAGAAACCCTTTGGTTCCGTAGGTATCTGGCAAAATGATGCGCAGATTTCCGTCATGTTCTTCCTGCCAATCGGCCAGCACATCATAGGGGGACTGGCGCAACGCCTCATCCGACTGGGCCAGCGCGGCATAGACCATCGGCAGTTCGTGGGCGTTTGTGCCAATCGCCTCGATCTCGCGCATCATGGCAATCCGGCAGTTTGACGTGCCGGTGAAATTGGCCCCCAGCCCCTCCATCATCGCCTGCACGCACCAGTCCTGCCACAGATAGCTGTGCCGGCGGCGTGTCCCAAAGTCGGCGACGCGCAGGTTGTCGATGGGTTTCAACTGCTCAATCTTGCCCCAGAGTTTCGTCATGGCGCGCGCATAAAGCACTTGCAGCTCAAATTTGCCCATGTCGCGCAGCACGGCACGGCTGCGGAGTTCCATGATCACCGCGAGTGCGGGGATTTCCCACAACATGACCTCGGGCCATGTGCCCTCAAACGTCAGCTCGTATTGCCCGTCCTTCTTTTCCAGATGGTAGGGCGGCAATTGCAGGTTCTCGAACCACTCCATGAAGGCGGGGGTGAACATCTGTCGTTTGCCATAAAACGTGTTGCCGCGCAGCCACGTGCTTTCGCCTCGCGTGAGGCGCAAAGAGCGGATATGATCAAGTTGCTCGCGCAGCTCTCCTTCGTCCACCAGCTCTGCCAGCCGGATTTTCCTGGTCCGGTTGATCAGGGAAAACTGCACATGGGTGTCGGGATGATTGCGAAACACCGACTGGCACATCAGCAGTTTGTAAAAGTCGGTGTCGATCAGCGACCGCACGATCGGGTCGATCTTCCATTTGTGATTCCAGACCCGTGTGGCGATGTCGACCATATTCAGTTCCCCCTCTTGGCCCTCCGTGTTAGATCAAGAGGGCGCGAGGGTGGCAAGGGGGCCAAAGCGATGGCATTGCGTTACGATTTTGACATGGTTGCAGTCACACCCGAAGGCCTGCCGGACCAGTTTGGCGATCTGGCGCTAACCGGTGTTGGGGCAGAAAAGATCGCCATGTTTCGCGACCCAAAAACCGTTGCGGCCTTGAAACAGGCCGATGAGGCTGTGCGGACCTTTTTCACCGACAGCGGTTTTGTCATGAAGACGCATGACAGTGGCGCCCCTCCCGGCACATTCCCGATGCGCGATGAAGGCGACCGGTTGGCGCTTGTGGATCGTCTGTCTCAGAACCTCGGTGCGCATAACCTCAAAGGCGTAAACTGGGGTGGTTTTGATTTTCAGGCGTTCATGCGCTCACTGTCAGCAGCAGAGCCGATCGAAGAAACACTGCTTGCCCCGACCCAGCATGACGCCGGGCTGAATACGCGGCTTGTCGCGGCGCGCATCGAATCGCGCAAGAAGCAAGGCCGTCGGATGATGGCCTTTGGGGGGCTTCTGCTGGGGCTGATCCTGCTGCTTTATGTAGCCGGGCAGCTGCTCTGACCGACCCCCAGATTTGATGACACTATCGCCCAACTTGGCCAAACTGGTCGTGCTTGCCGTGACGCTGATCGTTGGCGGCTGGGCCGTGTTCCAGGAATGGCCTGACAGGTTGAGCTTGACCGGGTTGGTCATCATCATGATCGCCGGTGTGCCATCCATCTGGTTTGCCCAGCGGGGGCGTTAAACCAGGTTGACGCCTGCGGCCTTCATACCTTGTGTGGCCGCATCCAATGATCCGTCAAAATCAATCGCACGGCAGAGGCCCATATCAACCGTGACGTTGAATCCCAGGTTGGCGGCGTCTACTGCCGAATAGTTCACGCAGAAATCCGTGGCCAATCCCACAAGCGTGAGCGTTTTGATCCCGCGCGTCCGCAGATAGCCTTCCAACCCGGTGGGCGTCGTTTTGTCGTTTTCAAAGAACGCCGAATAGCTGTCGATGGCAGGGTTATAGCCTTTGCGAATGATCAGATCGGCGCGGTCTACATTCAAGTCCGCATGAAAGGCCGCGCCATCACGCCCTTGAATGCAATGATCGGGCCAAAGAACCTGAGGGCCATAGGGCATTTCAGTCATGCTCATCGGTGCAGCATCATGGGCCGACGCAAAGGAAGAATGGCCCGCCGGGTGCCAATCCTGCGTCAGGATCACCGCGTCAAAGCCTACCATTGCGGCGTTGATCCCCGGCACGATCTGGTCGCCGCCAGAAACGGCCAGGGCGCCACCAGGGCAAAAGTCGTTCTGCACGTCGATAACAAGGAGGGCGTGTGTCATGGTCATTCTTTCCGTTCCTGCGTTGGGCGCAGTGTGCCGGGGCCTCAAAGGGGTTGCAAGCATTCCGCCAATTCCCTATCAGCCGCCTCTTTCTACAAGAGTTGGAGGATGAGATGGCGACATTGGGTATCGACTTTGGCACCTCTAATACGGCCGCGGGCGTGCTGAAGGACGGCAAGCCGCAGCTGATTTCGGTTGAACCGGGGCAGACGACGCTGCCCACATCCGTTTTCTTTGATTATGACCGTAAGGAAACGACCTATGGGTCGGTGGCGAATGCCGCATTGATTGATGGCCGCGAGGGGCGGTTCATGCGTGCGCTGAAATCGGTGCTGGGCACACCGCTGATGCGCGAAAAGCGCCAGATTGCCTATGAGCGTTTGACACTGATCGAGGTTGTCGCGCGGTTTCTGGCAATGCTGCGTGAACGGGCAGAAGCCGAAACCGGCGCGCGTTTTGATGTGGCTCTGTCGGGCCGCCCGGTGCGGTTTCATTCAACGGATGCTGTGCGAAATGCACAGGCAGAACTGGACCTGCGAGAGGCCTATATGATCGCGGGCTACAGTGATGTTTCGTTCATGTACGAACCCGAAGCGGCAGCACTGGCAAGCGGCCCGCTTGCCAAGGGTGATCTGGGGCTGATCGTTGATATCGGTGGCGGTACATCGGATTTTTCCGTCTTTGCCCGCGATGGTGACGCCACGCAGATTATTGCCAGCAACGGGGTGCGCGTCGGCGGAACCGATTTTGACCGCGCGATCAGCATTGCCGAGGTTATGCCGTTGCTGGGGCGCGGGGCAGAGGTCCGCAATGCGTTGGGACAGGGCCGTCATGTGGCCCCAAACGCGATCTTTAACGATCTGGCGACCTGGCAGAAAATCCCCTTTGTCTATACCCAGGAGAACCGCCGAATGGCGGCGGATTTTGCCAAGCTGGGGATGGAACCTGCCTTGTTTGCACGGCTCAAGACCGTGCTCGAGATGGAGCTGGGTCATGACATCGCCTTTGCCGTGGAAGCAGGCAAGATTGCGATCAACCATCCCGATGCAACAAGTACGGGCATTGATCTTGGGCTGATTGAACCGCGATTGGCGGCGCAAATCACCAAATCCGCGATGGGCACCGTTCTGGCGGACCACGCCGCACAAATTGCTGCATGCGCCCGGCAAACACTTGATATGGCAGAGGTCAGTGCCGACCGGATCGGCAAGATTGTGTTTGTTGGCGGCTCCAGCCTGTTGCAGGTGGTTGAAGATGTGATGGTTGCAATGTTTCCCGATGCGGCATTGGAACGGGCCGAAGCGTTTACCGCCGTCGCGGACGGTTTGGCAATTGCCGCAGCCCGCGACTTGCCCCGCTGAGCGCAGAGGCGTATCTGACCGATATGTATACTATCGCAGCACTCTATCACTTCACCCGGTTCGATGATCCGCCCGCGTTGCAAGGCCCGTTGCAAGACCTGTGCAAGGCGCGTGGGATCACGGGTACCCTGTTGCTGGCTGGTGAAGGCATCAATGGCACCATCGCGGGCGATCGCGCGGGCATTGATGCCGTCATCGCCCATATCCGCGCCCTGCCCGGTTGCGCCGATCTGGAATGGAAGGAAAGCACCGCCACCACGCCACCCTTTCACCGCATGAAAGTTCGCCTGAAAAAGGAAATCGTGACCATGGGCCAGCCGGACGTTGATCCGGTCGCCCGCGTTGGCAACTATGTTGACCCCGCCGACTGGAATGACCTGATCAGCGCGCCCGATGTCGCCGTGATTGACACCCGCAATGACTATGAGGTTGCGATTGGCACGTTTGATGGCGCTGTCGATCCCGAAACCAAAAGCTTTGGTGAATTTCCCGCGTGGTGGGAAGAAAACAAACATCGCTTTCACAACAAGCGGATCGCGATGTTCTGTACCGGCGGCATTCGCTGCGAGAAATCGACAAACTACCTGATGGGGCAGGGGGTTGAGGATGTTTATCACCTTAAGGGCGGCATCCTGAAATACCTGGAAGAGGTTCCGCAGGAAGACAGCAAATGGGACGGGAAATGCTTTGTCTTTGACGCCCGTGTCAGCGTCGGGCACGGGTTGGAGGAAGGGCCGCATATCCTGTGCTATGCCTGTCGTCGCCCGCTGCTGCCCGCAGATCGCGATCATCCGGCATTTGAGCAGGGTGTCGCCTGCCATCAATGCGTCGATGAAACGACAGCCGCTGACAAGGAACGGTTCCGCGAGCGGCAAAAGCAGATGACGCTGGCCAAGCAACGCG
The DNA here is from genome assembly GCA_947498645.1 of uncultured Paracoccaceae bacterium. GTDB lineage: Bacteria > Pseudomonadota > Alphaproteobacteria > Rhodobacterales > Rhodobacteraceae > Yoonia. Next base: position 740,323 of record CANMKS010000001.1, read on the forward strand.
GCACGCATCACATCGGTGGTGTCTAGGGCTGGCACATTGACCGCACCTCCCGCCCTGGCGCCGCAAATGCTGGCACTTGCGATTGGGATCGCGGGCGGGGTTGCGGCCTATCTGGGTGGTTTGCCCCTGCCTTGGATGCTGGGCCCGATGATGGCCAACACCTTTGCGGCATTGTTGCGCCTGCCGATCACGGGCCCCATGCGCCTGCGCCCCTTTGTCATCCCCATTCTGGGTGTGATGCTGGGGTCCGGCATCACAGCCGAGATTTTTGGCCTGCTTGGCGTCTGGGTGATGACGCTGGCCGTATTGCCGGTGTTCCTTGCCTGTGCTGCGGGTATTTCCTATGCCGTCTATCGTAAAATCGGGCGCTATGATCCGGTGACGGCCTTTTATGCCGCCATGCCCGGCGGGTTGAATGAAATGCTGATCCTTGGGGCCGAGGCTGGCGGGGATGAGCGGCGCATAGCACTTGCCCATGCTGCCCGCGTTTTGATCATTATCGTCTTTGTTGCGCTGATTTTCGGTGTCCTGCTGGGCGTATCAAGCGGTGGCGCCGGGGCCGCCGGGTGGATTGCGCTGGATGCGATCACGGCGTGGGACTACATGGTCTTGGGCCTTTGTGCGCTGCTTGGCGCGCTGCTGGGTAAACGCCTGGGGTTGCCTGCCGCGCCCATCTTTGGCCCCATGATCCTGAGCGGGCTGGCCCATGTTCTGGGTTGGGTCACCGTTGCGCCGCCAACCGTGTTTATCGTCGCCGCCCAGATCACCATGGGCACCATCATCGGCACGCGGTTTGTGGGGGCCACCTTGGCCGAAATCCGGCGTGATCTGGCCCTGTCAGCGGTTGCGTCGGTGCTGATGCTGGTGGCCGCCGTCGCCTTTGCCCAGTTGATTTTCCTGCTCAGCGGGATCCCGTTGACGCAAGCATTCCTTGCCTATTCGCCCGGCGGTCTGGCTGAGATGTCATTGCTGGCGCTCGCGATGGAGCAGGACGCGACTTACGTGTCGGTCATGCATATCATCCGCATCACGTTGGTGATTGCGATGGCCCCTTTTGTCTTTCGCGCGGTGCGGTCCTAGAAATCCAGGTTTTCGACGTTCAGCGCGTTGTTCTGAATAAACTCTCGCCGTGGTTCGACGACATCGCCCATCAGCTTTGTGAAAAGGTCATCGGCATCGGCCACATCCTCGACCTTCACTTGCAACAGGGTGCGTGCGTCAGGGTCCAGCGTGGTTTCCCACAGTTGATCGGGGTTCATTTCGCCCAAACCCTTGTAGCGTTGCAGCGACAGCCCCTTTTCGCCTTCTTCCAGAATTGCCTTGAGCAGATCAAGCGGGCCGTGGATCAATTGGCTGCGGTCCTTGCGGACCAGCGTGGCAGGCAGGTTGTAGACGTCTTGCAGGCCTTGGGTGAACGTACCGGTTCGCCGTGCTTCGCCACCGCGCAGCATGGTGCCGTCCAATGTGCGCACCTCTTCAACGCCGCGCAGGATGCGCGCCAGACGCATGCCCTTGTCCTGGGTGATGCGCCCTTGCCAGCCGCGTTCCCATTCCAGCGCGATCAGGTCCAGACGTTGCGCCACGCGGTCAGCTGTGCCTTGCAGGTCATTGTCCACAACGCCGGGCACAAAGGCCCCCGCGATGGCGGCCTGTTCAAGAATATGACGGGGGTAGTGCGTCGGGAACGCCTCAAGCACGCGCTTGAGCTGCCTTGCCTCATCCACCACACGGCGCAGGTCATTGCCGGTGATTTCTTCGCCATTGCCCTGCCGCAGCATCGCGCCGTCGATGCCCTGTTCGATCAGGTATTCATCCATCGCGGCCTGATCCTTGAGATAAACCTCGGATTTGCCGCGCGATACTTTGTAGAGCGGCGGCTGCGCGATGTAGAGGTAGCCGCCTTCGATCAATTCCGGCATCTGGCGGAAAAAGAAGGTCAGCAGCAGGGTGCGAATATGCGCCCCATCGACGTCGGCGTCGGTCATGATGATGACCTTGTGATAGCGCAGCTTGTCGATGTTGAATTCGTCCCGACCGATGCCTGTGCCCAGCGCCATGACAAGATTGCCGATTTCCTGTGATGACAGCATCCGGTCAAACCGGGCACGTTCCACGTTCAGGATCTTACCTTTCAGCGGCAGGATCGCCTGTGTCCCGCGGTCACGGCCTGTTTGGGCAGAGCCGCCGGCGCTGTCACCCTCCACCAGAAAGACTTCGGTTTTACTGGGGTCTTTTTCGGAGCAGTCTTTCAGTTTGGACGCATTGAAATTCACGTCCATCGCCGATTTGCGGCGGATTTCGCGGGCTTTGCGCGCGGCCTCCCGCGCGGCGGCGGCTTCAACGATCTTGGTGATGATCATCTTGGCCTCGTTCGGGTTTTCCTCGAACCATTCGTTCAGCTTTTCACCCATCAGATTTTCGACCGCCGGGCGGACCTCTGAGCTGACCAGTTTGTCTTTGGTCTGGCTGGAGAATTTCGGGTCAGGCACTTTGACGGACAGCACGCAGGTCAGCCCCTCGCGCGCGTCATCGCCTGTCAGCGAGACCTTTTCCTTTTTCGTGATCCCTGTTTCGGTGGCGTATTTTGCAATCGCACGGGTCAGCGCACCACGGAAACCAGCCATATGAGTGCCGCCGTCACGCTGCGGAATGTTGTTGGTGAAGGGCAGCACCATTTCGTTGTAGCTGTCGTTCCACCACATCGCGACCTCAACCCCGATGTCATCGCGTTCGCCGTGCACATAGATCGGTGCTTCCATCAGCGGGGTCTTGGAGCGGTCGAGGTATTTGACGAATTCCTTGACGCCACCTTCGTAGAACAGCTCTGTCTTGAGCGGCTCTGCCGGGCGCAAATCCTCAAGAATGATTTTGACGCCGGAGTTTAGGAAGGCCAGTTCGCGCAGACGCTTTTCCAGCGTGCTGAATTCGTAATCGCGGTTGCTGAAAGTATCGGTCGAGGCCAGAAATGTGACCTCGGTGCCTTTGCGCCCATTGGCATCGCCTTCGACGCGCAGGTGTTCGGTGGTAAAGCCGCCCTCGAACCGGGCATAGTGTTCCTTGCCATCGCGCCAGATGCGCAGCTCCAGAAAATCGGACAGGGCGTTCACCACGGAAACACCAACACCGTGCAGGCCGCCGGACACCTTGTAGGAGTTGCTGTCGAACTTCCCGCCAGCGTGCAGTTGGGTCATGATGACCTCGGCTGCGGAAACGCCTTCTTCCTCGTGGATACCCACCGGAATACCGCGCCCGTTATCGCCTACCGTGACCGACCCATCGCCGTTGATTTTGACGTAAACATGGTCGGCGTGACCGGCCAAAGCCTCATCAATTCCGTTGTCCACGACTTCGTACACCATATGGTGCAGGCCGGACCCGTCATCGGTGTCACCGATATACATGCCGGGGCGTTTCCTAACAGCCTCTAAGCCCTTGAGAACCTTGATAGAATCTGCGCCGTAATCTTCTGATTTTTGCTGCTCGTCAGCCATGGAAGAAATCCTGTATTCTTATCCCCAAAATATATGCGTTTTGGGGGGCATTGTCACGCAAATGACACAAGATTTTGTGGTTTTTGACAGGCTGCCGATCTGCGCCTAGGTCAGCCCGATCACAACACCCACACCGATCAAAAGACAGCCTGCAATGATGTTCATCCGGCGCACGGCATTTGGGGATTTCAGCACGCCACGCACCCGGTCGACCGAGGCCGCGAGGATCAGGTTGCCGCCCATCGGAATGACAAAGCTAAGCGTGCATATCGCTGCCATATCCAGGGCCGTCACCGCGCTGAGATCGAAGAAACCGGGTAACACACCCATATAGAACAGCACGGCCTTGGGGTTCCCGATAATGACAGCCACACCCGCCAGAAAGCCCGCCCACATGCCGGGCCGCGTCAGCCTGCTGTTGGCGTCCAATGCGTGATCGGCATTACGGATCAGCGCGGCCCCCATCAACATGAACACCAGCACGGCGACGTATTTCAGGACGTCCATAAAGCCCGCGAATTCTGACACCAACCATGCAACGCCCAGCACCGCCACCAGCGGCCAGAGGATATCACCGACGGCAACACCAAGCGCCAGCGGCCACGCGGCCTGAAACCCGCCGGACAGCGACCGCGCCAGCAGCGCTACCCAGACCGGGCCGGGCGTCATGAAAAGGATGATCAACGCACCTGCGTAGAGCAGCATGTCATAGGCGGTAATGGTCATGTCAGAAGATGTGCCCCAGCAAATCAAGCGATGCCGTGTCATCCCATTGTTTGTCGTCCAACGCCATGACCTTGAGGTGTTTTGTCGCCAGCGTGATCACTGTGCTTGTGCGCCCGTCCTCGATACCAAGAAAACGCAGTTCATTCTGCGCGGGCAGAAACCCGCGCCGCGCATAGATCGGGTGATCGCCGAAAAGCAGGATGAATTCGGCCTGCGTGCCGGATGCCAGCCTGATCGCTTCTTTCAACAGCGCGCTCGCCACGCCTTTGCCGCCGTGATCGGGATGTGTGGCGACCTCTGCCAGCCCGATGATGGGCAGGGTTTTGTCACCCAGCGTGACCATGCGAAAGGTCAACGCGACATGCCCGATGAGGTGGTCACCCTCTCGCCCTAAAACACGCAGATGGTGTCGTTGCTTGTAGTAGGATCGCCCGTCAAAATCATCGTCCCCGATCTGGCCAAAGGCACGGGAAAGCAGGGCAGCGATGGCCGCGTCATCTGCCTTGGTCAGATTGACCTCGTGGATGGTTTCAATCTGCATGGGCAGGTAATGTCAGGCTGCCGTCGGCGTTCAGTTCCCAGAACGGGTTATGGGCGACTTCCCAGACATGGCCGTCAGGATCGGCGTAGTAGCCAGAGTATCCGCCCCAGAATACCTTTTCGGGGGCTTTGAGTGCTGTTGCACCGGATTTGAGGGCCAGCGCATAGGCGGCGTCAACCTCGGCCTCTGTGGTGAAGTTTTGCGCCAGCGTCATTGCCCCTGTCCCCAGTTTGGCATCGGGCCTGCCCTGATCCTTGGCCAGTGGCCCCAAACCAAAGAACCCTAGCACCATGCCGTTGATCTGATAAAAGACAACTTCGCCTTCGTCAGCGGTCGGGGTCCAACCCATGGCGCCGTAGAAAGCCTTGGACCGCGCAAGGTCAGTCACGCCGAGGGTAATGAGGGTAACACGTTGTGGTGTCATGTACTGTCCTTTTGCGTGACATGGGATTGACCATCGGTTTCAGTGACTTCGGCGTATTGGGCGCGGGTGCCAAGTTCGGCAAACAGTTCCGGCCCGGTGCCAGTCATGAATGCCTGCGCCCCAAGCGCACAGATTTCATCATAAAGCGCAGCACGGCGGGTTGCGTCAAGGTGGGCTGCAACCTCGTCCAGCAACAAGATGGGGGGCGCACCGAAATCGCTGGCCAAGGCGCGACCATTGGCAAGGATCAGACTGATCAGCAGCGCCTTTTGTTCACCGGTTGAGCAGTCCTTGGCCGGGACATCTTTGTCGGCAAATACGGCGTCCAGATCGGCGCGGTGCGGCCCGATCAAGGTGCGCCCGGCAGCCATGTCGCGTGACCGATTATCGGCGAGTGCTGATTGAAGATCATCGGGGATTGGTTCGGCTGCGGTCAAGGCCAGCGTCGCGGTCGGGAATGCGGTTTGGGCGGCCGCTTGCGCGGTTGTCAGTTCCTCAATCGCACGCAGTCTGTTGCGTTGAATGGCGGTGGCAGATTCGGCCATCTGCGCCTCGATCGCTGTGTACCAATGCGGATCGCGCACCATATCCTTGAGCAATCTGTTCCGTTCACGCATTGCCTTTTCGTAGGTCAGCACGGCCTCTGCATGGGTGGGCTCAAAACTCAGCGTCGCACGATCCAAGAACCGCCTGCGCCCGTCTGCCCCTTCAATCCAGAGCCTGTCCATCGAAGGGACAAGCCACAGGATACGCGCGATGCGACCCAGGGCCACCTGCGGCGCAGTCTTGCCGTCGATGCGCAGCTGGCGCGGGCTGCCTGCCTCTGCCCATGTTTCCAACTCATGCGTCTGATGCAATGATTGCAGAATGCCGTTGATCTTCCACCCCAGCGCCTCTGGCCTGCGGGTCAGATCATCGGCACCGGCACGGCGCAAACCACGACCGGGCGACAGCAAGGAGATCGCTTCAAGAATATTGGTTTTACCCGCACCATTTGGCCCGAACAGCGCCATTGGCCGCGCATCAAGCGTCAGCGCCACGCGTTTGTGCGAACGGAAATGCGACAGCGTCAGCTCTTGAAGCGCAAGCCTTGTCACAGGCGGTTGTCAGGATTTTGGAAAATCCTGCCTCCAAAATTTTCGAAAATTTTGGATCCCGTCACACGCGCATCGGCATGACGACATAGACCGCAGAGGTGTCATTGCCTTCACGCATCAAGGTCGGATCGCCGGAGGAGTTGAACATGAATACCGCATTTTCGCGGTCAACCTGGCTTGCGATTTCGAGCAGGTATTTGGCGTTGAACCCAATTTCCAACCGCTCATCCCCATATGCCACGGCCAGTTCCTCTTCCGCCGCGCCGCTGTCAGGCGCATTGACAGAAAGGATCAGCTTGTCTTCGTCCAGCGACAATTTCACCGCGCGGGACCGTTCCGACGAGACAGTGGCCACCCGGTCCACCGCCTTGGCAAATTCGCTGGCATCAACCTCTAGCTTGCGGGTGTTGCCTTGCGGGATCACGCGCGTGTAGTCGGGGAATGTGCCGTCGATGACCTTGGAGGTCAGGGTGATGTCGGGGGTTGCAAAGCGAATCTTGGTTTCGGACACAGAGACAGCGATCTGCATGTCGTCATCGTCGAGCAGCTTGCGTAGCTCACCCACTGTCTTGCGCGGGACAATCACGCCAGCCATGTCAGCGGCGCCATCAGGCAGGTCCGCATCAATCCGCGCCAGACGGTGACCGTCAGTCGCCACACAGCGCAGCACCTTGCCGCCATCACTGTCAGACACATGCATATAGACGCCATTCAGATAATAGCGCGTTTCCTCGGTCGAGATGGCAAATTTGGATTTGTCAAAGAGGCGGCGCAGCACGGGGGCCGGGGCCGAGAAATTGGCGGCATATTCAGAGGATGCCATCACCGGAAAGTCTTCTTTGGGCAATGTCGCGAGCGAGAAGTTGGAACGCCCCGCTTCAATGCTCAGACGTCCGGATGCACCGTCCTCGGTCAGCGTGACCAATGCACCGTCAGGCAGTTTGCGCACAATTTCGTTCAACGTCACCGCAGCAACCGTTGTAGCCCCTGCGCGTTCTACCTTGGCGGGGGCCTTGTCCACCACTTCGATGTCCAGGTCGGTGGCGCGAAAGTGGACATCGTCGCCTTCGGCTTCGATCAGGACATTGGCGAGGATCGGGATGGTATTGCGCCGCTCAACGACCGACTGCGCCTGCGCGACCGCCTTTAGAAGCGCTGCGCGTTCAATGCTGAATTTCATATCCCAATCTCCGCATATCTTGTTGCCGGACGTGGCCGGGACACGGAATGTACCCTATTCCGCGCCACTCTCAAGCGTTTTGTTGGACTGTTGACGATGGGTTTGACCGCGTCAAGCGCCGGGGCCGGTTTATTCCTGCAAGGCGCGCCGCAAGAGTTCCAGATCATCTGCTATCTGGCTGTCGAGCGCCTTGAGTTCCTCGATCCGTTTCACACCATGCATGACCGTGGTGTGATCGCGGCCACCAAAGCGACGACCGATCTCTGGCAGGGACCGGCTGGTCATTTGCTTGGCCAGATACATGGCAATCTGGCGCGGCCGCGCGTAGTTGCGCACGCGCTTGGGGCCGATCATATCAGACAGGCGGATGTTGTAATGTTCGGACACCTTGCGCTGGATTTCCTCGACCGTGACCTTGCGATCAGAAGCTTTGAGGACATCAGACAGGCAATCCTGTGTCAGTTCCAGCGTGATTTCACGACCCACAAGCGATGCGAAAGCAAACAGACGCGTCAACGCACCTTCGAGGACGCGGACGTTGGTCGAAATGCGATGAGCGAGGAATTCCAGCACACCATCTGCGATCTCAAGCTCTGGATATTGCGCGGCATAGACATCGACCTTGGATTGCAGGATGCCAAGGCGCAGCTCGTAGTCGGTTGGATGCAGGTCCACGACCAAACCACATTGCAGGCGGGATTTGATCCTCTCTTCCAGATCCTTGATCTCGCCGGGTGCGCGGTCAGCCGAGATGATGATCTGCTTCTGGCCATCGACCAGAGCATTGAATGTATGGAAGAACTCTTCTTGTGTGCTGTCCTTGCCACCAATGAATTGGACGTCATCGACCATCAGCACGTCAACAGAGCGAAACAGCTGTTTGAAATCCATCATCTTGCGTTCACGCAATGCGGTGATGAAGCGGTACATGAATTGCTCGGCGGAAAGATACAGCACGTTCAACTCGGGCGAGCGCTCTTTCAGCTCTGCCGCGATGGCATGCATCAGGTGGGTTTTGCCAAGACCGACACCGCCATAGAGGAACAGTGGGTTGAACGTGACAGGGCCGCCTTCTGCGACGCGACGGGCGGCCGCATGTGCCAGTTCATTGGGTTTGCCGACAACAAAAGTATCAAAGGTAAAGCGGGCATCAAGCGGAGAGCCGGAGGCGGCATCAACACGATTTGCCTTTGCAGCCGTCTTGGGTTTGGAGGCAGCACGGGTCTGGGATGGAACGCGGAATTGCAGACGCTTCACATCTTCGCCGCGTTTGTTGAATTGGTGGATGATCTGGTCGCCAAAGTTCTGGGAAACGTAGTTGCCGATGAAATTTGTCGGGACATCAAAGATCGCAACACCATCGGACAGTCGGGTCAGTTCAAGCGGTTCAATCCAGTTTGAAAAGTTATTGGCGCCAAGTGCCCCTTTAAGAGTTGCCAATACCTCTGCCCAAATTGCCTTGCTCATTTTTACCTTTGTCCCATTTCAAAATGCCCAGATTTGAGTGCCTTTCAGCACCCACGACGACATCCTCCGGCACAAAGAACAGTTACACACGAGATGCCCCTCTCGCGTGGATAGCCCTTTACCAATACATAAGGCCTGGCATCAGGTCAGCATCCAGACCGGATGCAATTAGACACCAAACGGCAGCAAAAAGAGCCATGAAACAGCAACAAATCCAGAGAGCAGTCTCTGGTTTTCTCGCAGACACAATTGGGTCGGGTCGCGCAGCTTGTGCTGCTTCATTTCCCACCCACATTGCGTGATGCCTACAGTCAATTCCACATTGCAGAGCTGCGCGTCTACGCAGTGCTACCCTATCAAATCTTCCGCAAACCCCTTCACGTCCCCCCGGAACGATGTGAATCGCAGGGGCAACGTAGCAAGGGGTTTGGGGACGCATCAATACAACAACGGTCTTGACTCAGTGATTGGTCAAAAAGAATCTGTCGGCCCGTTGAAATGACATGGGTTTCTGCGCGGGACGGACACACCCAAAAGAAAAAAGCGCGCCCTTTATGGACGCGCTTGCACTTTGAATTTTCCACCGCAAGCGGCAGAATCGGCGATTATCCGATCGCTTTGACCCGTGAGGCCAGACGGGACATTTTGCGCGCCGCTGTGTTCTTGTGCATGACACCTTTGGTAACACCGCGCATCAGTTCCGGCTGTGCGTTCTTCAGCGCTTCGGCTGCCGCTTTCTGATCGCCAGAGGCAATCGCCTCTTCAACGGCGCGCAGATATGTACGGATGCGCGAACGGCGCATCTTGTTGACTGCAAAACGTGCTGCGTTCTGACGGGCGCGTTTTTTCGCCTGTGGTGAATTTGCCATGTGTTCGTTTCCTAAGCTGAGCCTGTTTCAGGCCAAATTGAATATCAATAGCGCATCAGCCCAAGCCCCGGGTTTTCGAACCGGTGATTCTGGCCAAAGCGGGCCTCACGCGCATGTCTGACGGGGCGTTTAAGCGACTGTGCCCTTTGGTTCAACCCCCAAACCGCCAGCGCCCGCCCCTGTGTTGCGTTTCATATTCTTCCTGGGTTACTGATTGCCGCCATTCTCGCCGGTGGCGCGAACGGTTGGCGGTGCATGATGCCTCAAGTGAAACAAGAGATCCCCCAGCCCTAGTACCGGACGATTGCGTGGTCCTGGTAGAGATAGAGCAAATCAAGCAGCAGGACCCTTTCGTCAATCAGTTGGTAGTAGAGATCATGGCGTTGCGCATCTGAAATCTCCTCGCCCACAGCAACCAAAGCCAAGAGCGGGTGGTTCCGACTCCAGATTTCACTGATCTCGGCCAGCTTGTCGGCGATGCCTGGCGTCTGCGGCGGCATGATCCCGACGGCCGGCAAACCATCGGAGAGCGCCAGGAGACTCCCCTGATAATCCCGCATGGTTTGTTGGAGATCAGCAGCAATCTCTGCATCCAGTTCACCCGACCAAAGCTGGCAGGCTTTCAAAGCCATGCCTTGGTTCAGCGCCGCCATGCGCCCGGAGACCTGAATAAACATTACATCCCGCGACAGAATTTCGGCGGAACCCGAGTATTGCGCGTCAAGCGTGGTCAGCAGCGCGTATGTGTTGTCGAACAGCATATTGGCCGCGTCTGACACCGCTGTTGCATTTTGCGAATTGGCGGGATCACCAAGCAAACGCCGCCCCGCATCCAGAACAGGTGCCCAGTCAGCGCGGAGCGCTTCAATTTCCGCGATTGTCTTGCGGCGCGTCTCGGGGAATTCGATCCCCCAGTAGATGTCACCAAACAATAATGCGTCGAGTAATTCGTTTATCTGTTCGGCGCCCACCGTCAGCAGTTCGGTCGCGTCCTCTACGTTGACATTGTGGCGCAGGTGGCAGGCCGCTGCCGGGATTTCCTGCGTGAGGGATCGCAGCACCTCTCCGGCAACCAACCGGTTTGCAACGCCGGTCTCCTGAATGATGTTGTTGGCGTCACTGGATGCGGTTGAAGAGGGGTTGGCAAGCAGATCGCCAAACGGAAGTACTGATGCGCACGTTAGAACGACGGCGCCCAACAAAGACAAGATTTTCATAGTTTGATTGCTACTTTTGCTACGTATCGCCACCCGCCGCTCGTCTAGACCAAACCATGCGGGTTTGCGCATGACATAGATCAAGTTGCGGCAATCAAATCACGATTTCTGGCCAGATTTCTTGTGGCGGACCTACCTGTCCCGGAACTGCGCCTCGCGTTTTTCGGTAAAGGCGGCCATGCCTTCGGCCTGATCATCCGTCGCAAAGAGCGAATGGAAAAGACGGCGTTCGTAGTTGACGCCTTCGGCCAGCGTTGTCTCATAGGCCCGGTCAACCGCGTCTTTGACGGCCATCGCCGCGATCTGAGATTTTTCGCTGATCTTCCCGGCGGCGGCTTTCGCTTCTTTCAGGAGTTTTTTGGCAGGGACGACGCGGCTGACAAGTCCGCTGCGCTCGGCCTCTTCTGCATCCATGAAACGGCCTGTCAGATGCATGTCCATTGATTTGGATTTGCCCACAAAGCGCGTCAGGCGCTGGGTGCCGCCGAGGCCCGCAATGACGCCGAGGTTGATTTCAGGCTGGCCGAATTTCGCGTTGTCGGCGGCGATAATAAAGTCGCACATCATCGCCAACTCGCATCCCCCGCCCAGCGCGTAGCCTGCAACGGCTGCGATAATCGGTTTGCGCGTGCGATTGAACCGGTCGGTTTCGTTCTCAAAAAAGCGCTGCGTATACATCTCGACGAATGACTTGTCGGCCATCTCGGAGATATCGGCACCGGCGGCGAAGGCCTTTTCCGATCCGGTGATGATGATACAGCGCACCTTTTCGCTGGCGTCTGCATCCTCAAGCGCCGTGCAAAGTTCGCCCAACAGTTTGCTGTTGAGTGCATTCAACGCGTCTGGTCGGTTGAGTGTGATGGTTGCGACATCATCGCTGATGTCGACTACGATTGTTTCAAAGGCCATGCTGCCGTCCCTGTTGCCGCTGGTCAGGCCCTAGTGCTTAGCAAAGCGGTCGGGCGGATCAAGCTATCTTTGGCATTGCGGACAAAAGAAAGTTGAGCGTCCGGATTGCACGATTCGGGTAATTGCTCTGTCACATCCGGGGGTTACGCAGGGTTTACCCGCGCGGTCGTAAACCTGGAAAACATGCTGAAAGTAACCAAGTTCACCATCAGACTGGCGATAATCGCGCAGCGACGACCCACCTGCGGCGATCGCTTCTGACAGAACATCCCGGATGATGGGCACCAGCGCGGACACGCGGGTGGCACTGATCCGCCCTGCCTTGCGCGCAGGATGAATACCCGCACGAAACAGCACCTCGCAGACATATATGTTGCCAAGACCCGCCACGATCCGTTGATCCAGCAGTGCAGATTTGATTGGCGTATTGCGCCCTTTGAACTGCTGCGTCAGATAGCTTTCGTTGAAGGCATTGCCCAAGGGTTCAGGCCCCAGATCGCAGATCAGCCAATGATCCTCCTGCGTGGCCGTTTCCATCAAATCCATTGCACCAAAGCGCCGTGCATCGTTGAAGGTGATGCGCGCGCCGTCATCCATGTGAAAGACAACGTGGTCGTGTTTGGCGGGAACCGGGTGGGGATGATGAAATTCACCGACCTTATGACCGGAAATCAACATGCGACCAGACATACCCAGATGGATCAGCAGCGTCTCTGCGCTATCCAGATCAACGAGGATGTATTTGGACCGGCGGCGCAACCCCAACACCCGTTTGCCAGTCAACCGCTCGGTCATCCGGTCGGGGAACGGCCAACGCAGGTCTGGCCGGTTCACGTCAGCTTGTGCGATGACGCGCCCTTGCATCACCGGGGCGATGCCAGCTTTGACAGTTTCGACTTCGGGAAGTTCGGGCATCAGTAACTTTCATTCAAGGCAATATGAGTCTGCACAGTCTCAACAAAGTCTTCGATACCGATCAGATGCTTGGGCACATAGGCCTTGCGACGATCTTTGGTATGGATCTCATAGAAATAGGCATTGTCATGGCGGATCATCAGGATGTCTGACCATCTAAATTGGCGTCGCTGATAAAACCAGTTTCGATGGGCGAAACAATCACCGTCATAGCGCAGTTCGTAGGTGTTTGTGTAAATCGCGACGTGAAAGATCAAGAGGCAGATGACACCATTCAGGATCAAATCAAATGGCATGGTCTGCAATTGATCGACCGCGTGCATCTGCGTCATGAAATATGCGGCAAGAACAGGGAAACCGATGGTGATCGCGCGCAAACCCCATGTCGGGCGCAAAAACATCTCGCCCAGTGTTTCATGCGCCCGCCCGCCCGTTCCGGCACCTGCCAGCAAGCTCAACTCTGCGGGCAGAGCACCAGCGACCTTGCCCATGCCAGTGCTGCCAACACGCTCTGAGGGTTTGATCCGGCCACTACGCCGCCGCCGAACCTGCAATACGATCAGAACCACCAAAGCCACAACAGTGGGGGCAATCGCCCAAGCCATACTCCAATAGACATCCGTCATTCTGAACAGTTCGAAATCTTGCGGGTTCATGCGCCCACCCCGTGTCACATTGACAGTTTGTCTATTTTGTCGCTTGGGTATAACCCCTTCGGGACAATATTCGGGCGAAAGCATGACATGACAGACAAGCCAGAGACCACCACCCATTTCGGGTTTGAAACTGTCCGCGAGGACGAAAAAGCTGGCCGTGTCCAGGGCGTGTTTTCATCTGTGGCCAGCAAATATGACATCATGAACGATGTTATGTCTGGTGGCATTCACCGGATATGGAAAGACGCGATGATGGATTGGCTTGCCCCGCGTCCGGGCCAGCGGCTGCTGGATGTGGCAGGCGGGACGGGCGATATCTCGTTTCGGTTTCTCAAGCGCGCGGGTCGTGGCCATGCCACGGTACTTGATCTGACCGAACCCATGCTGGTTGAAGGGCGCAAACGGGCAGAGGCGGAACGCATGTCAGACAGCCTTGACTGGGTTGTGGGCGATGCGATGGCCCTGCCGTTCGAGGCCAATACCTTTGACGTCTACACGATCAGCTTTGGCATCAGAAATGTGACCCGCCCGCAGGATGCCTTGGCAGAGGCCTACCGCGTGCTCAGACCCGGCGGCCGCTTGATGGTACTGGAGTTCAGCCAACTTCCCAACCCGATGATGCAGGCCGCCTATGACGCCTATTCGTTCAATGTCATTCCGCGCATGGGGCAATTGATTGCAGGCGACAGGGACAGCTATCAGTATCTTGTGGAATCGATCCGCAACTTCCCCGATCAGGACAGTTTTCTTGGGATGGTGCAGGACGCCGGTTTCGGCAACGCCAAATACCGCAACCTGACGATGGGCGTGGCCGCATTGCATTCCGGTTGGAAGCTCTAAGATGCGCGGCCCTCACAACATTATCCGCCTGATCCGCACGGGCGCCACCTTTGAGCGCACAGGTGCGATGAAAGTCGTGCTGGATGCGTTTGACGCGGGGCCATTGCTGCGGGTGACGTTCCGCACGCTTGTCTGGCCTTTTCAATGGCTGGGCTTCAAGGGCGATGTGACCACGCCACCGGCGGTACGTGCGCTAACGGCCCTTGGCCCCGCCTACATCAAATTTGGTCAGGTGCTATCAACCCGCCCTGATGTGGTGGGTGATGAACTGGCCGTGCAGCTGCGCGTCTTGCAGGACAAGCTACCCCCGTTTTCAATGGACGAAGCGAAAGCGGCGATCCAGACCGAGTTGGGTCAGTCATTCGACACGCTCTTTTCCTCTTTTTCGGAACCGGTTGCGGCCGCATCATTGGCGCAGGTCCACAAGGCCCATCTGGCCGAAGATGGCGAGGCCGTGGCCGTCAAGATCCTGCGGCCTGGCATCGAAAAGGCCTTTCGCAAGGACATCGACGCCTTCTATTTCGCCGCCCGTGCGATTGAGCTGCTGTCACCTGCGTCGCGCCGGTTGCGCCCCATGGACGTCATCACCCACTTTGAAGGCGTGGTGATGGGCGAATTGGATTTACGGCTCGAAAGCTCTGCCGCAGCTGAATTTGCAGCCAACACTGAAGCCGACACAGGGTTTCAGGTGCCGCAGGTACGCTGGCATTTGTCCAGTCGGCGCGTCATGACCATGGATTGGGCCGAAGGCACAAATATCGGCCTGAACGACGCATTGGATGCCGCCGGACATGATCGGCGGGCCATTGCGGCGCGGGTGATGGAGTTGTTCCTCAATCACGCGCTGCGCGATGGGTATTTCCACGGCGACATGCATCAGGGCAATCTGAAGGTGGCCGCGAACGGCGACATCATTGCCTATGATTTCGGAATCATGGGCCGGATCGACGAGTATACCCGGCGCGTCTATGCCGAAATCCTGTTTGGCTTTATCCGCAAGGATTACCAGCGTGTCGCCGAGGTTCATTTTGAGGCCGGTTACGTGCCTGCCGACCGCGATGTCGATGAGTTCGCCCGCGCCTTGCGCGCGGTGGGTGAGCCTATCTTTGGCATGGACGCCAGCCGCATTTCGATGGCCCGTCTGCTGAGCTATCTGTTTGAGGTGACGGAACGCTTTGGTATGGAAACGCGGACCGAGCTGATCTTGCTGCAACGCACCATGGTTGTTGTCGAAGGTGTCGCGCGGTCGCTCGACCCGCATATGAACATCTGGCAGGTCGCAAAGCCGGTGGTCGAGGATTACATCAAGCAAAGCATCGGCCCGAAGGCGCTGCTACGTGATCTGAGCAAGACGGCGATGATCCTCGCGCGCTTTGGTCCGCAATTGCCGCGCCTGGCCGAAGATGCGTTGATCCGCCTCAACAACCCGCCGCCACCACCCAAGCCGCAACGGCGCATTGCGCGACTGTCCTGGATGGCGCTGGGTGGCGTTCTGGTAGGTGGGGCGATCTGGATCAGCACGCTGATTTGACGATCAGGCCTAATCTGCGTCAGCGCTAGGCTGATCCATCGCGCAACGCCGTCACCCCATTGCTGGGTACGGTGGCGCCGCCTTGCAGGACCAGCACGGTTTGCCCGTCTTCAATGCGCACTTCGGTGATGCGGCCATAGGTTTCGACCGGGTCCCGTGCCACGATATCTCCCTGAGAGATCGTTATGATCTCAAACCCATATGATCCAGCCGTCATGGGCTGACCTCCTGCGCCGACGCCGGCCCAGGTGATCTTTTCATCCCCTGCGTTCACCGGCAGCCGCTGTACTTCGTTGCCTGCGTCGTCGGTCACGATGATTTCGCGGCTGTCGCCGATTGCCGATGGCTGGGGGTAAAGCGTGAGTGGCTGACCGTCAAAATAGGCCGGGGCCGATGTCCGTGCCTGCTTGCCCACAAGCCCGGCCATTTCAGCAAGCTCCGAGACGCCCATTTGTTCCGTCAGCGCGCGCAGCAGGTCATTCGTCTGAACGGCCTGTTCAACGCCTGAGAATGTCGCCAACTGCGTGGCATAATCTGTCGAATCAATCGGGTTGAGCGGATCCTGATACTGCATTTGCGCAGTGAGCATCCGCAAGAACATTTCAAAATCGTTGCTGATCTGCGTGGCTGTGGCGGATGCAGGGGATGCAGGCGTGGGTGACGCCGCAGTTGTGGTTGGGATATCCATGTGCCCTCCTACAGGCGTAAATCAAGGCCGGCATTGGCCGGTAATAGAGCGCGGTCGTTGGGCGGCGCTGCCAATTCTTCTAGTTGCGATGATGCAAGCTGATCAGGTTTTGTCATCTCTTCATCTGCGCCGCCTTCTGTTTGGGATCCAAATGAAAATGACAGGCTGTCATACCCCAGATCCCGAAACTCTTGTGCGAGGGCGTCGATGTGACGCCGCAGCAGGTCCATGGTTTCCGGCCGGTCCGCCGCGACGTTCAGGGTGATGATCCCCTCGGATGCTGTCATGCTCAGCCGCACACGCCCCAACTCTTCGGGGTTCAGCGAAATTTCGGTCATATTGCCGGGGGCATTGGTGACGGCAACGGCAATCTGTTGGGCCGCGTGCCGGGCCGTTTCAGGGCCTGTGCTGGCTGTGGCACTGGCCACGGTTGCACCAATTGTTGTTGGCCTGTCGCCCGTCGCCTGCCCCAGCCCCAGGTCAGGATCAATGGGTTTGATCTGTCTTTCAGTCTGCTGCACGATCTGCCCTTGCACCACGTTTGTCAGGGCCACACCCATTGGGGGCACTATTGCCGCCGTTACAGCAGAGGTTTGTGTTTGCAATACGGGGGCTGGCGTGAGCGGCGTTGCGCGCTCCACCTGCGGTTTTTCCGTGTTGGGTTTGTCTGTCGCGTCGGCAAGGACAGCCGATGGCTTTGGTGGTTGGTTCTGAAACCCGGCGCTATGGTGTTTTGCAGAGATCGCAGCGCTGTCAGACCGCACCATTTGGTGAGTATTCTCCGCCAGCTTTTCAGGCGCTGCCGTTTGCGCTTTTGCCTGCGGAATCTGCCCTTCAACAACGGATTGTGCCACAGTGGAACGCAGCGCCTGGGTCGGTTCCTTGGGGCTGGTCAGCGGTGCTGTCGCTTCTATATCCGGCGTCGTCGCAGCGGCACCCTTGGTCTGTCCGGGCTGGCTTTGCCCGCCCTGATCCACAGCATCCTCCGGTCCAATTGCCGGTGGCGCCTTCGGTGGGTTTGATGTGTCACGCCCCGCAAGACCCACGGTATCCGGCGGCAGCGTCACCTCTGCGGTGTCCGTTTTCTGACCGGGAAGCGCCGCGCCACTTTCGATATCTACATCCCCGCTGACAGAATGCGCCGCTTTGGGCGTACTGTCCTCCGCAGCGAAGAACGCGCCGAAACCGGCGGCATCTGCCGTTTCGCCACTTTCCGCGCGCGCATCGGGTGGCGCGCCTGCTGGCGCTGCTTCTTTGGGTACAAGCAATGGTATCATCGGTTCTCCGATAGAATCTGACTGATCTCAGCTTTGCCCCAAAAAACTTACTGAATGTTTAGGACTATCCCACATCCTGTCGCCGAAAAGACAACGGAGAACCCGATGACAACGATTCCTGTGTTGCCGCCGCCCCGGCCTTCGCCCAACCTGCCTGACTATATGCAATCCAACCCCAAGCTGCGTGAAGCGGCCGAAAAACTTGAAGCGACTTTTCTGGCCGAGATGCTCAAATCAGCCGGCGTCGGCGCGCCAAGGGACACGTTCGGCGGCGGGCATGGCGAAGAACAGTTTGGTTCCTTCCTGCGCGAGGCTCAGGCAGAAGAAATGGTCAAATCCGGCGGCATCGGACTGGCCGAAGCCCTTTTCGAGGCGATGAAGGCGCGTGGTCATGACGCCGTCACCCGTTGATACACTGCTCAAAACGCTTGAGGTTGAGGCTGAGGCAATCAGGTTTGCGCGCTACCACGAGCTTGCCCCGATCCGAGAGACGCTCAGGGCGCAGCTGGAGCAATTGCACCCTGATCGGCACGCGTCAGAGGCATTGCAGCAGATAAAGTCGAAACTACAGGCCAATCAGGCACTATTGAAGGCGGCGATCGGCGGCATGAATGCTGCGCGCGTGCGGGTTGCGGAACTCTTGCAGGTGCAGCAAGGGCTGAGCGTTTATGACCAATCCGGCCATCTGGCGACTGTGCCCACAGGCCGCAATGGTCTTGAAAAGAAGGCGTGAATTTCGCTCAAATTCTTCGCATTTGATGCGCGCGGGTTAAGGGGTTGTTCAGGGTAGATCGACATGTTTGGACCAATGCCAAAACGGCTGACCTGCGCCTCATCGTGCCGGTGCCTTCCGTCAGAATGACGCTTCAACCTGCAACAAAGTTGCAGATTCCTGAAAACACCCGGTGCAAAGCGCCTCATTCGAAAGACCCTTACAATGGCGACCTTCCAGGCACCGCCATGGTGGCCCCCACCCGCAATGACCTTCTTGCGTTTGATGATTGTGGGTGCGTTTGTTCCCGCAGTCATGACTTTACCTCTTTTCCACCTGAAATCCGGGATAGCTGGTGGAAGATGAAAGCAGGCTTAACGGAACAATTCGATGAAAATGGCGCTGGTTAGACGGTCTGATCGCAGGCTCCGGCAGCATCCGACGCGACAGCCAAATCCAACACCCGTTGCAATGCCGCGCCGCGTGCAAAATCAGGCTTGACCGGTTGGCCTGCCTTGATCGCCTCGATGAACCGGCGGAAATTTGGCACCACCGGTTGGAATGCCACCTCCACCCAGTTGCCGCTGCGCAGATCATCGCCCGCGCAGATCGACAAGCTGCTTGTCCAACGCTCGAACCGCACATCCAGCCCGCCCTTCGTGCCAAACAGACGCAAACGCAGATCATTGATATGACCGCTGGCAAAGCGGCTGGCGTGAATCACGCCAACGGCCCCGTTTGAAAGTGACAGATGCATCGCCATACTGTCATTGGCATCAAGCGTATATTTGCCAATCTTGCCGCGCGGAGCCTTGTCAAAAGTCTTGAGCCTGCATGACACACGATCCGGATCAGCACCCGCCGCAAAGCTCGCAAAATCAAGGATATGGACACCGACATCCCCCAAGACACCCATTGATCCATGACCAGTGGAAAGCCGCCAAAGCCAGGCATCCTCGGTCCGCCAATCGCCCCACGTGTCCTGCGTAAGCCAGCTTTGCAGATAGGACGCCTCAAAATGGCGGACCTCTCCGATCTGCCCGTCTTCGACCATCCGGGCGGCCTGCATCAGTGCGGGCACATTGCGATAGGTCAGGTTCACCATATTGATGACGCCGGCATCCTGCGCGGCCTGCGCCAATTCGGCAGCATCCGAATAGGACGTGGCCAATGGTTTTTCACACAACACATGCTTGCCCGTCTTCAGCAGCGGCAATGTGGTGCGATGGTGAATGGCATCAGGTGTGACGTTCGAGGCTGCGTCAAACTCACCCCAGACAATGGCGTCTTCAACACTGGCAAAACCATGTGCGATCCCGAACTCTGCATTGAAGGCGGCAAGATTGGCAGCGTTTGGATCAACCCCGCCGACAATTGCGACATCGTCCATCGCCGCAAAGGCTTTGGCATGGTCGTGGGCCATATTGCCGGTGCCAACAATCAGAACACGGATCACCGGAAGCCTTCCTCGCCATCGGCATGCAGCCTGGGCCCGCGTTCGGTGATCGGTTCCAGCGCCTGATCAACCGGTACATTGGGCGCATCGTTGACACCGATCACGCGCGGGGCCGGGTTGTGGGCCCAATGCACGGCATTGCGCAGAACAGTCTGCACATTGGGATCATGGTAGGTGGGATAGGTTTCGTGGCCGGGGCGGAAATAAAAGACATTGCCCGCACCACGCTTGTAGGTCAGACCCGAACGGAACACCTCTCCGCCCTGAAACCAACTGATAAAAACAGTTTCGAGCGGTTCAGGCACGCCAAAGGGTTCGCCATACATCTCCTCGTTTTCCAATTCAAAATGATCAGGCAAGCCAGCGGCAATCGGATGATTGCGGGCGATGACCCACAAACGCTCACGCTCTCCCGCCTCGCGCCAGGTGAGGTTGCAGGGCGTTCCCATCAGCCGTTTGAATATCTTCGCAAAATGCGCGGAATGCAGCAGGATCAGGCCCATGCCCGCGTTCACATGATCCGCGACACGTTCCACCACCTCATCGGCGACATCGCCATGGGCCGCGTGGCCCCACCACAACAAAACATCCGTCTGCGCAAGGCGATCCTCTGGCAAGCCATGCTCTGGCTCTTGCAGGGTTGCTGTTGCCACCTCAATACCATCAGCAAGCAGCGCGTCAGCAATGGCACCATGCATACCCTGCGGATAGATATCAGAGACGATCTTGTTGGTTTGTTCATGGACGTTTTCGCCCCAGACAACAGCACGGATCACCATGGGATTCACCTTATCAAAGCGCTTTGAATAAACGTTGCGTCAGGCCCGACTGAAACACAAGAACGAAAACGGATGGGATGTGAGAAGCCGCCAATGCGGCGGCTACACTGTCGTCTGCTCACGCAAAAGACCCGCAAAATGGCGCGCAAACGGAGGATGCGCGAACACAAACAGGTTTTTCGGGTTCTCGGCGCGATGCAAAGCGCATATTACCGCAATGAAGAAAGGCGCGTGTGGTTTGTGACCCTGCGCCAAGATATTGACGTCCAAGAACTGACGTTCGAGGCCTATATGAACAAGAAACTGGTAAAGGCGCCGCCCATGGCACACCTCAAAATTGGCAGCAAGAACCTTGCACATCTGACACGGCTTGTTTCACTGCTGCGTAAATGACGATCATGATCCCGGCCTGGGTAAACGGCACGCTTCAACCTGTCGAAAAACTCGATGCGCATCTGCGCGGTCTGAAACACAAGGCGGTGAGTATCTTTGTGCTGAACCGGGGGCGCGTGCTGATCCAGCAGCGCGCAATGGGCAAATACCACACGCCGGGGCTGTGGGCGAACTCCTGCTGCACCCACCCCGAGTGGGACGAGGATGCAATCGATTGCGCCGTGCGCCGCCTGAACGAAGAATTGGGGATCACAGGGCTTTACCCGACGCACCGTGACCAGATCGAATATCGCGCCGATGTGGGCGGTGGGCTGATCGAACATGAAGTGGTTGAAGTCTATGTCGCTGATGCGCCGGATGATCTGGCGCTTACGCCCAATCCGGATGAGGTGATGGCCACACGCTGGGTCGATTTTTATGATCTCTGCGCAGATGTGGCGCGGCACCCCGACCAATACACCCCCTGGCTGAAGATTTACCTTCAACAACATAGCTCGGCGATCTTCCCCGATATGGTCCGCGCGGGCTGACCCCTTTTCGTTTCGCCTATAACAGTGTTTATGGGCAGGAACGATAAAAGGGACGGTTCGAATGGCGTTTTGGGTATTTGGATACGGGTCACTGTTGTGGAACCCCGGCTTTACGCCCGAACGGACAGTCAAAGCCCGGCTGCATGACTATCACCGCAGCTTTTGTATGCTCTCGATCCACCACAGAGGCAGCGAAGACGATCCGGGGCTGGTACTGGCGCTGGATGCGCAGGCGGGTGGGCAATGCACCGGGGTGGCCTTTAAAGTACGCGACAGCGAAGAAGACACCGTGCTTGCCATGCTGCGCGAACGCGAGCTGATCTCATCTGCCTACTACGAAGACACCGTTGACCTGATCACCGAAGACGGCGAGACGATCCCGGCGCTGGCCTATATTATCAATCGCGACCATAGGCAGTATTGCCAGTTTGACCTTGAAAAGCAGGCGCAGATCATTGCCCGTGCCGTCGGTGGACGAGGACCGAATACCGAGTATCTTTACAACACCGCCGATCACCTGACCGAATTGGGCATCAAGGACGATGATATGGCCTGGCTGACCCAACGTGTGCGTGCTTTGACAGCAACATAGACCGGGCCCGAATTTATTAGGGTTTGCAGAGATTCCGCCATATGATGCTATGGGGGCAGCAACCACACACTATATGAGGACTCCCATCCGTGTCGGACAAACGGGAACCCAAGGCGCAACTGCAGTTTTCACAACCCATTCGCCAGCTTTTGTTCATGCTGACCGTGCTTGGGCTTGTCGGCTCTGGCTTTTATCTGGGGTTGTCCCAGATCACAGCGATCTATCAATCCAACCCCTATCTGAACGGCGTCATTCTGGGCGTCTTCGTTCTGGGTGTGTTGTCCTGCTTCAATCAGGTTTTCCTGCTGATGAATTCGGTACGCTGGATCGAACGGTTCGCGCGGGATGCAGGCGGGCATTCCTATAGCGCTGCGCCATCGCTTTTGGCACCACTTGCAACGCTCTTGCGCTCACGCGGGGCACGCACGCAGGTCTCTTCCTCTTCGGGCCGCTCCATCCTCGATTCCGTTGCGCAACGGATCGACGAAGATCGCGAAATCACGCGGTACATCGGCAACGTCCTGATTTTTCTAGGCCTTTTGGGCACATTCTACGGGCTGGCCACGACCGTTCCAGCGCTGGTCGAGACCATCCGCTCGCTTAATCCCGGTGAAGGTGAAAGCGGCGCTGATATCTTTGCGCGGCTCCAGTCAGGGCTTGAGGCACAGTTGGGCGGGATGGGCACTGCCTTCTCAAGCTCACTTCTCGGACTGGCTGGATCGCTGATCGTCGGCCTGCTGGAACTATTTGCGGGACATGGACAAAACCGGTTCTACCGCGAGTTGGAGGAATGGCTGTCCACCATCACCCGTGTGGGCATAGATGGCGAAGACGGCGGCGGTGCCGACCTTGGCGTGATGGGCGCATTCGTCGATCAACTGGGCGAGCTGATGGATACCATCCAGATGATGATGGGTCAGACCGATGCGGACCGCGAAGAGAACGACAGACGCTTTGCGACGCTTGCCCAAGCCGTGGAACAGATGGCGCAGAATTCAGCCGCTGACACAAAATCCGAAATGCTTGAACGGGTCGCTGTCAGTCAGGAAGCGCTGATCAACAAACTTGACGAAAGCGGAATGGAAGGGATCGACGCCGAAAGCCGGATGCGCCTGCGCTCTATTGATGTCCAACTGCTGCGCATTCTAGAGGAAATGTCAGCGGGCCGTCAGGAAAGCATCGGTGATTTGCGCGCGGACATCGCCAATCTGGCGGGCGCGATCCGGGACAGAGGCTGATCCATGGCGCTGAGCCGCAGATCATCGAACAGGTTCCAGAACGCCATCTGGCCGGGCTTCGTGGATGCGATGACCGGCTTGTTGCTGGTGCTGATGTTCGTGCTGACCATCTTTATGGTGATCCAGTTTGTGCTGCGTCAGCAGATCACCGGGCAGGAAAGCGAACTGGATGCACTTAGCAACGAAGTTGCTGCATTGGCTGCGACATTGGGGCTTGAACAAGACCGATCCGCATCTTTGACCACCGACCTTGAGGCCGCCAATGCAGAGGCCACCCGGCAGGCAGGCAGGATTGCCGCATTGATCGCAGAACGCGAAGCGCAGGATCAGGCGCTGGCCACCGCACAAAACGAGATTACACAATTTGAGGCACAAGTGGCCGGGTTGCTGAGTGATCGCGCTGATGCGCGCGCCAGCATCGCAGGACTGGAAGCCGAGCAGGAACGCCTGTTGTCGCAACAAGAGGCCCTGAACCTTGCGCTTGCCGATGCGCGCAGCGAGATCGACGCCGGAACCGAAGCCGCACGTTTGGCCGCTGCCCGCCGCGAGGCGCTGGAGGCAATGATTGCCGACCTCGAAACCGAACAGTCCCAGGCCACCGCCCGCATCACCGCCCTTGAGGCGGAACGCCTGACAGACGCGGCCGCAGCAGAAGCATTGCGCGAACGCCTTGCCAATGCTGGTACGGAACTGACGGCGATGACCCTCAACCTTGAAGAGCAGCGACGCAAGGCCGAAGAAACGCTGACGTTGCTGGCGGCCGCCCGTGCAGCACAGGAAGAGCTCGACACCCTGCGCAGTTCATTGGCAGGCGAAAATGATACGCTGGCATTGCAACTGGCGCAGGCCCGCGCCGAACTTGAGCGGCTGCAATCAGAGATGCAATCCGGTGCCAATACCGCCGATCAGCAGGCCGCATTGCTGGCCCTTGCAAATGAGGAGTTGAGCAAGCAAGAGGCGCTGTCTGCGGAAAGCCAGCGTGAGGTTGCTTTGCTGAACGAACAGATCACAGCCCTGCGCACGCAGGTGGGTGACCTGCAATCCTTGCTGAACCTCGCAGAAGAAGCAGACCGCGCGGCGCAGGTGCAGATTGAAACACTGGGCGCGCAGTTGAATACGGCCCTTGCCCGTGTGGTTTCGGAAGAACGGCAGCGGCGGGCGCTGGAAGAGGCAGAGCGCATTCGGCTTGAGGCGGAAACGGCACGGCTGGAGGAAGAAGCAGAGCGTCTTGCCGCAGAAGCCGAAGACCTGTCGCGCTTCAAATCGAACTTCTTTGGAGAACTGCGCCAGATTCTCGAAGGACAAGACCGGGTGCGGATCGAAGGCGACCGTTTCATCTTTAATTCCGAGGTGCTGTTTGAACCGGGCAGTGCAACACTCGCACAAGTGGGCGAGGCCGAGATTGCCAATATCGCCGACATCCTGCGCGGCATCGCCGACGATATTCCGCCGGGGATTGATTGGGTGATCCGGGTGGATGGCCACACCGACAACATTCCGGTGAACCGTGGCGGGCGTTACGCGGACAACTGGGAACTCAGCCAGGCGCGCGCCCTGTCCGTGGTGCGGTTCATGTCAGAAGAACTGGGGATCGACCCACGACGTTTGGCGGCAAACGGCTTTGGTGAGTTTCAGCCGATTAACCCGCTGGACACGCCCGAGGCGCGCGCGCAAAACCGCAGGATTGAGCTGAAGCTGACAGAGCGCTAGTCGCGTCTATCTGCAACCTGTCCCGCCGATCCCATCATGCGCGGCCACCTCGTTGACATCGCATGGCAACATCACGGGCTCGGCCAACACGGCGGGTGATTCCAGAACAGGCGGTGCAACGGCAGTCCGCTCTTGTTGTGGTAGGCTGCAAGCGCCCAGCGCCAGCGTCAGACCGATGATCAGGCGTTTCATGTTTCGTCATCCTGTGTTTCGTAAAAATAACCGCCCGCACGGAAGCGCACAGTCCGGTTCTCGGGCGGCAGTTTCATTGCGTCTTTCTTCATCTCTGCGGCGCGCGCGCTCAGACGTTTGAGCAGGGCCATCTGCCCGGCATCATAATCGGCTTTCAGCGTCGCGACATGATCTTTTGTCAGCGCGGAATAATGCACAGCGCGTTCAAAATGCGGTGGGTCCTGCCCAAGCACATTGTCGGTTGCCGCATCAAAATGATCGCCCAGGTTTTGCGTCAGATAGGCCAGTTGATCCTCGGACCCCGACAAGGGCTGATAAGAGGACTGTAAAAGGCTGACCTGCTGGGTTTCATCATCAATGGAGACTGCCCCCGCTGCCGCCAATGTGTCCAGCATGGTGCGCGGATGGATATCCTTGCGCACGATCTTGGCCAGTGCCTCAAACGACGGCGCTGGGCCGTTTTTGGGCAGGTCACGACCAGCAAATGCAGGTTCATTCTGCCAAAGCGCCAAAAGCCGGGCAAGGTGATGTGTCCGCGGTTCAGGGGCGGGCAGGGCACGCAATCGTGCGATATCGCGCCGCTGCAAGCCAGTCAGCACAGACAGGCGGCTGTCCGTCATCTTGCCGTCGGACATGCCCTTGGCCGCTTCGACGTAATGCGCCTTGAGCCGCTCGGCCAATTCGGGAAACTGAACGCCCCGCGCCACCATCAAACGGGCAAAGGGCCCAAGCAATCTATCAAGCAGGTCAATCATAATGTGCAAGTTACACATTTTTATTGACAGGTCTATATGATTCCAAATATGTGCAATTTACACATTTTATCTAAGGCGGGTCATGATATGAAACTCAAAGCGCAATTCAGCATCGCAATCGCGATGCTTGTCGGGGCCTGTGCGCCCGCAAATTTGCCGCAGGGACCGGCCATGACCGGTGCGCAACTGCCCGCCCCTCCGGTCACGGAAGCCCCCGTTGTCGTGGCCGAGGCGATGTTAGCGGCACCAGCCATGATTATCGCACCGCCCCCATCGCCACGAGTCGCACCCTCGGCTGGTGTGGTCACGGCTGGTGATATTGACGACACGCTGAACCTGACCGCTTTCCTGCGGTATCAAGGCGCTGCGAGCACGGATCTGCGCCTGCCCAAGGCAAATCTCGACCGTCCCTTGTTGGCTCAGTTGCGTGGCCCGGATGGCGCACCGGCCCCCGGCGTGCGGATCACATTGCGTGAACCAGGTGCCACTGACCCGTTTTACGACGGATATTCCGGTGTTGATGGAAACGTCACGGTCTTTCCCGCAGCCTTGGGCCAGTCGCGGCTGCGGACGGTTGAGATGCGCGCATTCCCATCCGCCGGTGGCAACGCGGTCGTGACAACGCTCCGAACCGGACCAGCGCGACAAGCGGTTGCCCTTCCGTTTGAAAGCACATGGTCACCTGATTTCCTTGATCTGGTCTTTGTTGTCGACACAACCGGCAGTATGGCCGACGAATTGGCCTGGCTTGCGCAAGAGATCGGCGAGATCACACGCACGGCAAAAACTGCGGCGCCAAACGTCGATATTCGCTTTGGTCTGGTTGTCTACAAAGCACCCGCCGATCCTTACGTCATCAAAAGCTATGGTTTCACGCGCAATCTGTCCCAATTCACGCAATGGGTGGCATCAGAGCGGTCCTCGGGCGGTGCAGGTGGGCCAGAGGTGGTGGCAGACGCCTTGCAAGCCGCAATGCAGTTGGAGTGGCGGCGCGGACGGGGTGAGCGTCTGCTGTTCCAGATCGGAGATGAGCCGCCACGGGCCTCGCAAACCCGGACCTATTACGACGCAGCCGGGACTGCCGCGGCAAACGGCATTCAGGTCTTTGGTCTGGCGGCCAGTGGGGTTGAGGACCAGTTGGAGTATCTGATGCGGCAAGGGTCAGCGATGACCGGCGGACGCTATCTGTTCCTGACGGATGACAGCGGGGTCGGCTTCAGCCACGCCGAACCCACGGTGTCCTGCTACCGCGTCACCCGGTTGAATGACCTGATGGTGCGGGTTCTGCGGTCCGAACTCAGTGGACGCCGCGTTGAAGCAGCATCGTCCGATGTGATCCGAGAGGTCGGAAGCTACGACAACGGCACCTGTCGAAACTAACGCAATACGGCCTATGCGTAGGCCGCATCCACGATAAACTCGACCTTCAACTCTGCGCGCGCCAGTTTTGCCTCTCCGCAGGCGCGTGCAGGGGCATGGCCAGCGGGAACCCATGCGTTCCAGACTTCGTTCAGGCCCGCAAAGTCTTTCATATCCGCCAGCCAGATCGTGACGCGCAGCATCTGCTCGCGTGAAGATCCAGCCTTGACCAATAACGCATCTATCTTTTCAAGGCACAGGCGGACCTGCTCTTGAATTGTCTCACCCTCGGCCACCTGGCCGGTCAGGTAGGCAACGCCGTTGTGCTTGACGATTTTGGAAGAGCGTTCACCGGTTTCAATACGTTCGATCATGTTCCATGTTCCTCAGTGGTGTTGCTCTCTTATGGACACATGTCGAAAGACAAGGCAAACTTGAATTGGTTGAATAAACTTCAGGGTTTCTGAAAATGGCGATCAAGATTGAGATGCTCAAATGCTTCACCGCCGTTGTGCAGCAAGGCAACCTGTCTGAAGCAGCAGAGCAGTTGGGACGGACGTCATCGGCAGTGTCCATGATGCTCAAACAGTTTGAAGACCACATCGGCGTGCCGCTGTTTGAAACGGCGCGGAAATCGAACCTGACCGCCCTGGGCGCATTGATCTATGAAGAAGCGCGCCGCGAGGTCAGCCATTTTGAAAACTCCGTCGCCATCATCGAAGGACTTAGCCGGTCGGACTTGGGGTATCTGCGGCTGGTCGTCACGCCGTCGGTGGCCAAGAACCTGCTGCCCCATGTGGTGCTGCGCTTCACGCAGCAGTTTGCAGGGGTTCAGATCGACATACGCGACATGGACTCTGCCGCGATTGAGCATGAGTTGCTGCATGAACGTGCGGACATTGGCATTGGCACCCTGTCGCCGGTGGGTGATCTGACCCGCCGAGAATTGTTCAGCGACCGCTTTGGCGTCGTGTGCCGCAAGGGCCATCAATTGGCCCGTGACTGGGACCAACTGCGTTGGCGCGACATGCAGGACCATGTGCTGATTGCCAACGGGCTGTCCAACCTGATCACCGACCCGGACTTTGCACCGATCCTTGCCAAATCCCGCTTGATGGTGCCCAGCATCACCTCGCTTCTGGGGCTTGTGCGCGCGGGCGTTGGCATATCGGTTCTGCCCCGTCTGGCCGTTTCGCAAGAACAGGACGATATCGCCTTTCTGCCGCTCAAGGATGTGACCGCCCGCAGAACCGTCCACATCGCGTCGCAGCCCCATGCAAAGCTGATGCCAGCGGCGCGCGAGTTCCTGACGCTGATTACCGATATGCAAAAAAGCGGATCTCTTTTCCCCGACCCATAATTCAGCAAGACTGAATTAACCTACACTAATTCTTGCGTGTCTGAATCGGTGCAATCGCGTATTGTACCCGCGAGCACTGATGTGAATGCAAGAAATTAGGGACATGGCATGCAAAATCTGAACTATATCGCGGGCGAATGGGTTTCGGGCAGCTCTGAGATCGAGAACAGAAACCCGTCAGATCTGAGCGATCTTGTCGGCACTTTTGCGCAGGCTTCACCCGATCAACTGGATGCGACATTGGACCAGGCCCGCCGGGCGCAGGCCGAATGGGCGGCCTATGGGCTGGAGCGCAAACAGAATGTTCTGATGGCGATCGGCAATGAAATGATGGCCCGCGCCGAAGAACTGGGCACGTTGCTGTCGCGCGAAGAAGGCAAGCCGCTGGCCGAGGGCAAAGGCGAAGTATTCCGCGCAGGTCAGTTCTTCACCTATTACGCTGCCGAATGCCTGCGACAGATCGGTGAGAACGCCGATTCCGTACGTGACGGTATCGAAATCGACGTGCGCCGCGAACCTGTGGGCACCGTCGCGATCATCTCGCCCTGGAACTTCCCAACGGCCACCGCATCGTGGAAAATCGCGCCTGCGCTGTGCTATGGCAACGCCGTTGTCTGGAAGCCAGCAAATGTCACCCCTGCCTCTGCCGTGGCCTTGGTCGAGATCATCTCGCGGCAGGATATCCCCAAGGGTCTCGTCTCTTTGGTCATGGGTGCCGGCGGTGCCATCGGGCAACGACTGGTTGAAAGCCCCAAGATCAACGCGATCAGCTTTACCGGGTCTGTCCCTGTCGGCAAAGGCATCGCCGCAGCGGCGATTCAGAACCTGACCAAAGTGCAGATGGAAATGGGTTCAAAGAATGCGCTGGCCGTCATGGATGACGCGGACATCGACCTTGCTGTGACGCTGGCGCTTGGCGGGGCCTTTGGTGGCTCTGGCCAGAAATGCACCGCGTCCTCGCGTCTGGTTGTGCATCAGGCCGTACATGACCAATTTGTCGAAAAGCTCGTCGCCGGTGCCAAGGCGATGAAGGTGGGCCACGCTTTGGAAGCAGGCACGGAACTGGGCCCAGTGGTCTCTGAACAGCAGTTGAACGAAAACCTCGCCTACGTCGATCTGGCAGCAACCGAAGGGGCCGAATTGCTTTGCGGTGGTCAACGGTTGGAGATGCCGACCGAAGGTTACTACATGTCGCCCGGCGTGTTCGCAGGCACAAACAACGACATGCGCATCAACCGCGAAGAGATGTTCGCGCCACTGGCCTGTGTGATCCCTGTTGGCGGATACGAAGAGGCCCTGCATGTGGTCAATGACACCAACTTTGGCCTGACCGCTGGTATCGTCACGACGAACCTCGCCCGCGCAACGCACTTCCGGCGCAATGCGCAATCGGGCTGTGTGATGGTGAACCTCCCAACTGCCGGCACCGACTATCACGTGCCATTTGGCGGGCGCGGTGACAGCTCTTACGGACCGCGCGAACAGGGCAAGGCAGCCGCAGAATTCTACACCACGGTCAAGACTGCCTATATCTCATCGGGGACACCGCTTTGATGCGGATCGACAACCTGCAATATGCCAATTGGTCGGAAAAGATCTTTCGGCAGATGCGCGAAGGGGGCGTGGACGCTGTCCATGTCACCATCTCGTATCACGAAAATTTCCGCGAAACGGTTCTGAATTTCGAACAATGGAACCGCTGGTTCGAACAATACCCCGACCTGATCATGAAGGGCCAATGGGCCAGCGACGTGGACAAGGCCCGCGAAACCGGGCGCACCGCGATCTTTTTTGGGTTCCAGAATCCCAGCCCGATTGAAGACGATATCGGACTGGTCGAAATCGTGCATACGCTTGGCGCGCGGTTCATGCAGTTGACCTACAACAACCAGTCGCTTCTGGCGACGGGTTGTTATGAGGCCGAAGACACCGGCATCACCCGCATGGGCAAACAGGTAATCAAGGAAATGAACCGCGTTGGGCTGGTTGTGGACATGAGCCACTCTGCGGACCGCTCAACAATTGAAGCGGCAGAGATATCCGAGCGCCCGATCGCCATCACCCATGCCAATCCATACGAATGGTCGCCCGCGCTGCGCAACAAGAAAGACTATGTCATCCGTGCGGTGACCGAGAACGGCGGCATGCTTGGCTTTTCTGTCTACCCGCATCACCTGAAGAACAAATCCGACTGCTCGCTGGAGAGTTTTTGCGAAATGATCGCGCGCACGGCAGAGAAATTCGGCGCAGAACACCTCGGGATTGGGACCGACCTGTGTCAGGACCAGCCTGACAGTATCGTGGAATGGATGCGTGTCGGCCGGTGGAGCAAGGAAATCGACTATGGCGAAGGTTCTGCCGCAGCCCCCGGTTTCCCGCCAATGCCAAGTTGGTTCAATGACAACCGGGACTTTGACAATATCGAACGCGGTCTGCGTGCCACTGGCCTGAGCGAAACAGAGACAGCCGGAATCATGGGCGACAACTGGCACCGTTTTTACGCAGAGAACTTTACCCCAGCACAGTGAAAGGACAGACCATGGACGTAGCGCTGAACCCAGCATCAGACATCCCGCAACGTGACCCTGCAACGGTCATGCGGCTGGCGCGCCTTGGGTCCTTTCACCAGTCCCGCCTGTCGTTCATGCGAATCCTCACCCGGCGAATGAAACGCGAAGGCTGGACGTTCTCGCGCCCCGTCTTCGAGATTGATGCCAAAGGTGTCGGGCAT
Source organism: uncultured Paracoccaceae bacterium (assembly GCA_947498645.1). Lineage (GTDB taxonomy): Bacteria > Pseudomonadota > Alphaproteobacteria > Rhodobacterales > Rhodobacteraceae > Yoonia. The sequence goes on from CANMKS010000001.1 coordinate 771,958, forward strand.
GCGGTCTATTGCGCCCACACACCTGATCGCACCTACTCGCTTGTCGCCTTTGCCCATGATCTGCCCGCCGAAAAACGCTCTGACCGGGTGATCGCAGAGGCGTGGGATAGCACTTTCACCATGTTCGACGGGGTGCCAACGGCAGCAGATATCGAACGGCTGCGCGCCAACATCCCCCTGCAAGAGGCCGGGCGTGTCACCGAATCCGAACTCTCGGTGTCGCGGGCCAACAGGTCGGTGCGGCTTTGGGATTATATGGTGTCCTGTCTGGCGGAGGGGCAACAACCCGATCCGGCTGAGGTCGCCAAGGTCGGCTATTTGATGCGGACAACGGCGGTCTATGGCTCTGGCAAGCTGGGGGCGGCTGACCGTGAAGTCATCGCGGCGCGCCCGGAATGCGCAGCCCCTTTCCAGATCGAGATGCTCTCTGTCTTTCTGACCCGCACCTATGTGCGCGACCTGATGCAGCATATGGCGAACCTCAAAGGAGGCGAGCGCGCGGTGACGCTGGCACCGGAAACAGCGCGGAGCATGGGCATCGGCAACTCAACCGGGCTTGGCATGGCGCCGTTCATCGTCAACCACCCGATGCTGTTCAACAACTGGATCAGCGCGCGCGAAGAGGCGATTGCGCGGGTTCGCAATCTGGCGGCGGCCTCTGCCACAGATGTGACGCTGTTCAAGGGTCTGCTTGTGCGGTCGGCCCACTCTGCCGCGCAATGGCGGTCCGAACATCCGATCCAGATAGAGAAACTGCAAGAGCTTCGGCAGGATATGGCGGCGCTGTCGGCGCATGTCGAACAGGCTGAATTGCAGTCTGACCGCCCGTGGAACCGCCTGTACCAATGGGCCGCGTCCAACCTTGGCGTTGATGCGCAAGAATGTCTGGCCTCGCTGATGCTGGAACCCTACGGCGACCTCGTTGATGATCTGGCAGACACGATGGCCCATACCCAAACCAACACCTTTCGCATCAATGGGGCAATGTCGGTTTCCCGATTGATAGGCATCCTTGATGACGCTTACGGGTGGGCGCTTGATGTCGACTGGGATGCCAAGGAACACTGCGCCCGCGCTTGGTATGTCTCCGCCGAAAAGCTGGAACCACGTCTGGGTGAAAGGTTCGAAGAACCCATCGCACCCTATGAACAGCCTCTGGCACCGGGACGAGATGCGGCAGCGCTGCGCGCGGCGCTGGCCGATTGGGCACCGGATGATGCCATCGCTGCATTTCTGCTTGCCCATCCAGAGCATCGCCATACGGTCAGACGTGCACAGGTCGTGGCACGTGCGCCCTATGCGGAAATTCGCGACAACACCATCGGCTCTGATCTGCTGCCCATCGACATGCTGCGTTGCAAGCTGTCGTTCTTTGGGGCCACGCATTTCGACCCACGCTCGGACCGGTGGGTGCGCATCTGCATGTTTGGCAACGCGCCTTACCCGGAAGACCTGCAATCGCGCGATGCTGATTTCTGGCCTTACCCAAACGGGACTGTTGCGGCGTCATGAGCTACTCTCTCAATGAAATCGAGGCCCTTGCCAAGCGCGCAGCACGCGGTGGTGGCTTGTCCTGGGGGATATCCGAAGAGGCAGCAAAGGCGGTGCGCTGGCTGACCTCGCACGGGTTACCAGGGGGCGAAGCGCTTGCCGGGCTTCTGATCCAAAACGATGGCATCGCCACTGATCAGACAGCGCCCTGCGCGCTTGACGGTGAATGGCGCGCATCGGGCGGCGCGCTGTGCCCTTTGAGCAGCGGGTCGGCAATAAACGATTGCGCAGAGCGATTGGCAACCGGCACCGACATCTCTATGCGCGACGTCAGCTATCCGTTGCTGGTGGTGCCCTTTGCCGCTTGGGCCGCGCTGCACATCACTGCGCATGTTGGTGTGTCATGGGGTGGGTTGCGTGTTGTGACGGACGGCAACGGGTTAAGCATTTCTGACCCGGACGATGCCCTGTTGGTCACAAAAGCCCCGCAATTGTCCTGCGCACAAGTGACCACTGCGACGGGCGCATTGTCTCAGCCCCTGTCGCGCGGAGAGGTCAGCCCAGGTGCCTGGGCCACACTGAACGACTTCGCACAACGGACCTACGCCCCCGCAACCGAAGCATCCCGGCGACTTGGGGCTGGGGCGGGCGCATCAGACAACGACTAGAGTTCGGCGACCGCTTGGGCGATCTGTGTCATATGTCGCCGGTCCGTACCACAACACCCCCCAAAGATCGACTATCAGCGCAATCGCCTGCGTCCGTCCTCTGTTTGCAGCAGTGAAACGAAAAAAGGCCGCCGTATCAGGGATGCGGCGGCCTTTTCATTTCAGTCTGTTCAGGGTCAATCCGCGGTCAATAACGGTGGCTTATCTCCACCGCCGGTAATCCGCCCCTGCGCAGGCGCTTCATACTTGAGGTCCAACTCGCCCTTCTTGACGCCAACCTTGACGATACCGCCTTTGACCAGCTTGCCAAAAAGCAGCTCTTCGGCCAGCGGCTTTTTGATGTGTTCCTGAATGACGCGGCCCAGGGGGCGCGCACCCATTTTCTCATCATAGCCTTTGTCGGCCAGCCATTCGGCAGCGGCAGTTGTCAGCTCAATATGGACGTTGCGGTCGATCAATTGCGCCTCAAGTTGCAGCACGAATTTTTCAACCACCTGCATAATCACAGGTTTTGGTAGCGCGCCAAAGCTGATCACCGCATCCAGACGGTTGCGGAATTCAGGTGTGAACGTCCGCTCAATCGCGGCGGTATCTTCGCCTGTGCGGGCCTCACGACCAAAGCCCAGCGCGTTTTTCGACATTTCGGCCGCACCCGCGTTGGACGTCATGATGATGATCACATTGCGGAAATCTGTGGTCCGCCCGTTGTGATCAGTCAGCTTGCCGTGGTCCATGACCTGCAACAGGATGTTGTAGACATCCGGGTGCGCTTTTTCCATCTCGTCCAGCAGCAGCACACAATGCGGGTTCTGATCAACGCCGTCGGTCAACATGCCGCCCTGATCAAACCCGACATAGCCCGGAGGTGCGCCAATCAACCGTGAAACGGCGTGCTTTTCCATATACTCGGACATGTCAAAGCGCATCAGCTCCACACCCAGCGTATCGGCCAGTTGTTTCGCCACTTCGGTCTTACCCACACCGGTTGGACCTGCGAACAGGTAGTTGCCAATCGGTTTTTCAGGCTCGCGCAGACCAGCCCGCGCCAGTTTGATCGCAGATGACAGCGCTTCGATTGCTGTATCCTGACCAAAGACGACACGTTTGAGCGATTTCTCAAGATCCTTGAGAACCTCTGCATCGTCCTTTGAGACATTCTTTGGCGGAATACGGGCAATCTTTGCCACGACATTCTCGATCTCTTTGGTGCCAATCGTTTTGCGACGCTTGCTTTCCGCGACCAGATGCTGTGCGGCACCCGCTTCATCAATCACGTCAATAGCCTTGTCCGGCAGTTTCCGGTCATTGATATAACGCGCGGAGAGTTCAACCGCCGTTTTGATCGCATCCGCTGTGTATTTGATGCTGTGATGCTCTTCAAAATATGGCTTCAAGCCTTGCAAAATCTTGATCGAGTCAGGGACCGAAGGCTCTGTCACGTCAATCTTCTGGAACCGGCGCGACAGTGCGCGATCCTTCTCAAAGTGCTGGCGGAATTCCTTATACGTTGTCGAACCCATGCAGCGCAGCTTACCGCCCTGCAACGCAGGTTTGAGCAAGTTTGAGGCATCCATGGCCCCGCCGGATGTCGCACCGGCACCGATCACCGTGTGAATTTCGTCGATGAACAGCACCGCATCAGGATGATCTTCCATTTCGGTCATCACGGCTTTCAGGCGTTCCTCAAAATCACCGCGGTAGCGTGTGCCAGCCAGCAACGCACCCATATCAAGCGAATAGATGGTCGCCCGCGACAACACTTCCGGCGTTTCGCCATTCACGATTTTAAAGGCCAGGCCTTCGGCAATTGCCGTCTTACCCACCCCCGGATCACCCACCAGAAGCGGGTTATTCTTGCGACGGCGGCACAGCACCTGAATGCAGCGTTCAACCTCGTGGGCGCGGCCGATCAGGGGATCAACGTCGCCCTTGGTCGCCTTGGCGTTCAGATCAACGCAGTATTTTGCAAGTGCGCTTTCCTTCTCCTCGCCCCCCTCACCGGGCGCGATAGTCTCGCCTTCCTCGGTAGAGCCGGTCACAGGGCGCGCCTCACCAAAGGCAGGGTCTTTTGCCACACCATGTGCAATGAAGTTCACCGCATCATAACGGGTCATGTCCTGTTCCTGAAGGAAGTAGGCGGCGTTGCTTTCACGTTCGGCAAAGATGGCAACAAGCACATTGGCACCGGTCACCTCGCTGCGGCCGGAGGATTGAACGTGGATCGCCGCGCGCTGAATGACCCGCTGAAACGCGGCGGTCGGCACAGCCTCAGAGCCTTCAACATCGGTGATCAGGGTGGACAGATCATCCTCGATGAAATCTTCCAGATCCTTGCGCAAATCATCCAGATTGACCGAACAGGCGCGCATCACGCGGGCGGCGTCAGGTTCGTCGATCAACGCCAGCAGCAGATGCTCCAACGTGGCGAGTTCGTGTTTGCGTTCATTGGCCAGCGCAAGGGCGCCATGAATGGACTGCTCTAATGTGGTCGAAAATGATGGCACGTTCCGTGCTCCTTCATATCGGGGGTCGGTGCCTGCTGTAGGCTTGCACCAACCGTGGCCTTATACCTTTAAGGTTTGGTTTTATTCGCCAACCTTCAAGGACTTTTTTTCATTTCGGCATCACAAATCTTGTGAAGCCCGTGATTTGACCCGTCTTTTGGCAATACAGCACAGCAAGATGGTCAAAATTTGTCTTTGCTGGCCCGGATATGTGCAAATACATCGACATTTGATGCATCTGACATGCCAAGAACGGCTTTGAACGCCGGGTCATCGGCGCGCAAAAAGGGGTTTGTGCGTTTCTCTTCGGAAAGGCGCGACGGGACGGTCGGCTGGCCCGCATCGCGGGCTGTGGTGATCGCCTTGATACGTGAGATAAGGTCAGGATTGTCAGGATCAAGGGCTACCGCAAAGCGCGCATTGGCGGCGGTGTATTCATGGCCGGAACAAACCACCGTATCCTCGGGCAAGGCACGCAGTTTCTGCATGCTGTCCCACATCTGGGCCGGCGTGCCCTCAAACAGGCGACCACAGCCCAACGCCATCAGACTGTCAGCGGTAAATGCAAGTGCCGCATCAGGCATATGATAGGCAATATGCCCGATCGTATGGCCTGAAACATCAATCACATCTGTGGCCTGACCACAGACGGTAATGCTGTCGCCATCACCCACCGCCAAATCAAGATCGGGCAAGCGATGGGCATCCGCAGCGGCACCGACGACGCGGGCGGTTTCGCGCAGTGCGGCAACCCCTGCAATATGATCATCATGATGATGGGTGATCAGGATATCGCTCAGCACCCAGCCACGTGCATCCAGTGCGGCCTGAATGGGGGCCGCTTCCGGGGCATCTATCAACGCGGTCGCGCCTGTCGCGGCGTTATGGACAAGAAAGGCATAGTTGTCGCGCAGGCACGGCACGGTGACCAATTCAATCGCAGATGTCTTTGGCATGGAATTACGGGCCCCCGTTGATATGTTGAGGGGGTAGCTTTGCCCAAGGAGCGGTAAACCGCAATGCACCTCGATGTTCTGGACCTGCGAAAGTTCTATTACCGCAGCGCGCTTGGGCGTGCGGCGCAAAAGGTGATCCGTGATGAATTGGTGAACATGTGGCCCGAAGCAAAGGGGCAGATGGTCGTGGGCTTTGGGTTTGCGGTGCCGTTGCTGCGGCCGTTCCTCAAAGACGCGCGGCGGGTGATCGGGCTGATGCCGGGGCCACAGGGGGTGATGCCCTGGCCTGCGGACGGGCCGAACGTCAGCGTACTTTGCGAAGATACGCTGTGGCCGATTGAAACCGGGCATGTGGACAAGCTGATCATGCTGCACGGGTTGGAAACAACGGAACAACCGTCGTCCCTGCTTGAAGAGGCATGGCGCGTCCTTGGGCCGGGCGGGCGGGCCGTGTTTGTCGTGCCAAACCGGGCCGGGCTGTGGTCGCGATCGGATCGGACCCCTTTTGGCTTTGGGCGGCCCTACTCACTTAGCCAGCTCGAGACACAGCTGCGCAAACACCGCTTTGTCACGGAACGGACGCTATCGACCCTGTATCAGCCACCCGCTGCGCGCAAACTCTGGCGCAAGTCAGCCGGGTTTCTGGAACGCATCGGGCATAACCTGCCGGTGATCGCGGCAGGCGGTGTGTTGATGATTGAGGTCAGCAAACAGATGGCAGCCCCGTCACGGCCCGGTCTGACGGAAGCGGTGCGCAAACCGCTCAAGGCACTTGAGGGGATCGCAAAACCCAAACCGAAACCCGAAAACGTCCCCGCCCGCGATATCGCGGGTGATCCGTCAACCTAGCGTTCAGCGGCAAGGACAAGAACCCAGTAAAGGTCGCGCCCCGAGCCAGCACGGGCGAGGGCAAAATCCTCAAAATTCGGGTTCACGTTATTGCGCTGGTGACCGGGTGAATTGACCCAGGCGCGCAGAACCGATTCTTCGCTCTGTTGACCCCGTGCGATATTCTCGCCCCAGGTACGCCAGTTGTAGCCTGCACGTTGAATACGCTGGCCCGCATTTGAGCCGTCACTGCCGGTGTGTGAGAAGAAGTTGTTGGCCAGCATATCATTGGCATGTGTTTGTGCCGCCGCACCCAAACGGGCGTCATAGCTAACTGCCGCCGCCCCGTTGCTCGAACGCACACCGTTCAGCATTCCGGTAAACGTCTGATTGGAATTCATATGGGCAGCATCTGCTGTGACCATCGCTGGTGTCGCCGTGACAAAAGGCTCGGCCGAGCTCGATCCACCAGAGCCACCCGATCCGCCACCCCCCATACAAGCGGCAGTCAAACAGATGGCGGCAGCACAGAAGATACGGTTTTTCATAGTGGTTCCCTCATGTTGCGTTACTGGCCTAAAACAGGCGGAACGGGTCACACAACATCAGCGTCACCAAGGGCGCTGGCTCGGCAGGCTTACGCCGTTTCGGTATATTGGGGAGGCGGAAACTGGATAATTTGGCAGAGGCTTGCGCCAATAATCCTAGGATTATTGGCAACAACTCAGAAACAATGCCATCTAATTGCAGGCGCTGATCAGTTCGGTTCGGTCATGACAAAAACCCACCTTTGATCGGTTCCAGCACCGGCTTTCGCAATCGCGAAATCTTCAAAGCGGTCATCCGTGATGCACGGGTCTTGCCCGCCACCACCACAGGCGCCGGTATTGTCGAACTCAGCCATGGCGTCATTCAATGTATAGTCACCCTGCGCGACCAACTGCAGCAAAGTTTGCCAGGAATAACCTTGGGCAGTTATGCGATCGCCAATGTCGTTTCCGCCACTGCCAGGAATGACAACGTCCAGATAATTGTCAGTGAACATATCGTTTGCGTGGTCTTGCGCGGCCTGACCAAGCCGGGCGTCATAACTTACTGCCGCCTCTCCGGCACCCGTGCGCACACCATTCAGCAACGTGCCAAATTCGTTGTTCATACTCACGCTTGGGCTGCTTGGGGTCAGATCAACCGCACTGCCATCGCCTTCTATACATGCTGGCAACGCAGCCAACGCCAAGACCGAAACAAGATACTTCATGAATGCCCCTCCAAATCACGTCCTTCACTGCTAATCGCAAGCCCTTACATCGGAAAAGGAAAACTCCGCGCAGCACCCCGCGTGGCGGGTTTTCGCCAATCATTGGGCCACAATGGGAGCCGATCCGCCTCAAATTTCGGCTAACTTGCGCAAATCCCGGAACTTTGTATTGCTGTGGCGGCAATGAACACAGGCCCGACATAATGCAAAATCTGCTTTGCCACTGGAGCCTGATTCTTGGGCTTGGACTGATCGGCGCGCCCGCCGCAGGCCAATCCAATCTGGCCGAACTACAAGCCGGGGCCGAAGCATCGCTGGTAGCCCGTGAGCCGGCCCAGACGGCGGCGCTGGCCGAACAAATGCTGGCGCAAGACCCTGACAGCTACCCCGCCCTGTTCCTGCTTGCCGTGGCGCAGTCCGACCTTGGTCAGGACGCAGCATCGGCCCAAACGGCCGCGCGCGCCTATGACGTGGCTCCAGATGAGCAAAGCCGCCTGCAATCCGCACGGCTGGTGGCCAGGGCGCGTGGACGCCTGAAGCATTTCGTGCGGGCAGAATTCTGGCTGCGGCGGGCGGCCAACCACATCTCTTCCGAAGCAGAAGCGCAGGCGGTGGTCACCGAATATGTGCGCATCACCTCTGCCAACCCGCTTTCGGTGCAACTGAACGGCTCTATCGCGCCATCGGACAACGTCAACAACGGGTCTGACGAAGGCATACTTGAATTTGAGGGCATCCCGCTGACGTTCCTGTTGCCCGAAGACCGGCGGGCCCTGTCAGGGATCGAATATTTCACAAGTGTGCAATTGGATTACCGGCTGTCAGAGGACGCAGCGCAACGCACGTCACTTAGCGCCGCCATGTCTGGTCAGGCCTATACTCTGTCCTCCGACGCAAGGGATTTGCTCGATTCCTCACCCAACGCCGATATCCGGTCTGTCACAGGCAACGACTTCTCGACCTTTCTTGCCCAGGTTGGCGCAAGCCACACCCGCAAAACACTCAGCCCGCTTGGCCCGGTTACCTTCGGTTTCAATCTCGGCAGCTACTGGTCGGGAGGCGAACGCATCGTGGATTTCACCGACTACATCGTCAGCCACAAAATCCCCGTAAACGATCGGGCATTCTACTCTCTGCGCGCCTCTGTCCGCGATCAGAACGTGCTGACCGATGCGCTCGTGGATACGCTGACCTATGACCTGCGCGGCAGTTTCAGCACCGCCCTGCCCAACAATGACAGGGTCCAACTTTCCTTGACAGGGCGCAAGAACGATGCCGGGCCAGAAAGCAGCTACAAGGAATACACCACCGAAATCGGCTACGCGTTTGCCCAACCCGTCTTTGGCACCCGTTGGTCAAGCTCACTAGAGCTGGGCTACCGCAATTACCCCGTATTTGCGACAACGCTCGACGGGCGGCGCGATCATTTTGTGACCATTGGCGCTAATACCGTCTTTGAAGATATCCGGTATTTCGGCTTTTCCCCCAGCCTTGATGTGTCGGCCACACGCACCCGCTCCAACGCGGAAGAGGTTGAATCCTCAGCCCTTCAGATCCGCTTTGGGATTGTATCGAATTTCTGATCCGCCGCACGGCATTTGCATCTGCCATGCCAATGCACGTATGGACGCCGCATGAGCGCAGCATTTGAAATTTTCATCACAGGCACACCGGGTCTGGAACAGGCCCTTCTGGCCGAGGTCGTGGCACATGGCTTTGCCGACCCGCAGCCAAACACCGGCGGCGTGACGATCACCGGGACTTGGGAGGACGTCTGGCGCGCCAATCTGGTCTTGCGCGGGGCCACACGGGTGTTGGCGCGGGTCGGCAGCTTCATGGCCTTTCATCTGGCGCAACTGGACAAACGGGCGCGCAAGTTTCCATGGGGTGACGTGTTGCGCGCCGACGTGCCTGTCCGGGTTGAGGTCAGCACATCAAAGAAATCCAAAATCTATCATGCCGGGGCCGCAACCCAGCGGATCGAGACGGCGCTGAAGGAAAGTCACGCGATCACCATCAGCGCGGATGCGGTCGTCACGGTGAAAGCGCGCATCGACGACAACCGGGTGACGATCAGCGTTGATACCTCAGGGAGCAGCCTGCACAAGCGCGGCCACAAAGAGGCGGTGGGCAAGGCCCCCATGCGCGAAACCCTGGCTGCATTGATGCTGCGTGAATGTGGCTATGACGGGCAGGAACCCGTGCTGGACCCGATGTGCGGTTCAGGCACCTTCCTGATCGAGGCCGCAGAAATGGCGATGGGGTTGCACCCCGGACGCACGCGCCAGTTCGCATTCGAGGATTTGGCGACGTTCAACGCAGATCAATGGAACACCCTGCGTCGGGAGGGTGAAACCCACAGGCCCCCACAACATTTCCACGGCAGCGACCGCGACGCAGGCGCCATCCGCATGGCGACCGCAAACGCCGAACGCGCTGGCGTGGCAGAGCATGTCACCTTCCAGAATCTCTCGGCTGCCGACATCACCCGCCCCGAAGGCCCACCCGGCCTGATCATCTGCAACCCGCCCTATGGCGGGCGGATCGGCAATCAAAAAATGCTCTACGATGTCTATGCCGGGTTGGGTGAGGCGATCAAACGGGAGTTCTCTGGCTGGCGGGTCGGGATCGTGACGAGCGAGGCGGGGCTGGCCAAGGCAACCGGGCTGCCGTTCAGACCAAAAGGGGCGCCAATCCCCCATGGTGGTTTGAAGGTCTGGTTGTTTCAAACCGCCCCGTTGTAGGTCAGCGCAGGGTGGGTGCAACCCACGCGCCGTGTTTCCTGACCGCGATTGTCACCCAACCAGCGTGACAATCACGCCACCCGCTGCCTGCGCATCATCCGCGTCATGTGTGACCATCAACACCGGCAATTGCCGCGCCCGCGCGCGGTCAAACACCATATCGCGCACCTGCGCCCGCAAGGCCGCGTCCAAACGGGAAAACGGCTCGTCCAGCAGCAGCCCACAGGGTTCTGACAACAGCATCCGCATCAATGCCACGCGCGCCTTTTGCCCCCCCGATAACGTGGCCGGATCGCGGTCTTCAAAACCACTCAGACCCACCTCATCCAAAGCCTCAGCAATCTTGGCGGCGCGCTCTGGCCTGCTACCACCGGGTTGCAAACCAAAGGCAAGGTTTGCGCCCACAGACAAATGCGGAAACAGCAGGTCATCCTGAAACAGAATGCCAACGCGACGCTGATGCGGCGCAGCGTTTGTGATGTCCTGACCATCCAGCCAAACCGCGCCGGTGGCTTGAAAATCCGGCGCCAAGGTGCCCGTAATAAAGGCCAACAAGGTTGATTTACCCACGCCCGACGGGCCCATCACCGTCAACACCTCGCCTGGTGCGATGTCATGGCTCACCGACAAAAGTGGTGCTCCATTTTTTCTGATTGTCACGTTGCGCAACGACAATCCCTTATCCATGCCGTAGCCCTTTCCTGTTCCGCCACACCAGCGCCGGGATCAGCAGGGCCAGCGCAAATGGCACCAAAGCCGCCCCCGTTTGCATCAACCCATAGACGCCAATCGCCCGCCTGTCGCCACCAGAAGCAAGGGCAACCGCCTCGGTCGTCAGCGTTTCAACCCGGCCTCCGCCAATCAGCAATGTCGGCAGATACTGCCCCACCGAAACCGCCAACCCAACTGCCAAGGCCGTCAGGATCGGACGCAACAGCATCGGCAATCGGACACGCCAAAGCACCCCATTCGGGCTGGCGCGCAGGGCCGCCGCAATCGTGCCCATGCGGGTGTCCCACGCCCGGAACGGGTCAGCCAATGACAGAAACACGTAAGGCAACACAAAAACGAGATGGGCCAACATCACCGGCACGCGCCCGACATCGGCGCCAAGGCTCAGCATAAAGGTTTGCAACCCCGGCAAGAACGCCGTTTGCGGGATAAGCAACGGCAGATACAACAGCCAGACCGCGCGGGCAGAGAATGACAAACCAAAGCGATACTCGGCCTCAAGACACCCGATCGTCAGAATCAAAGCGGCCAGTGCGACCGTGACGGCGATCAGGGCGGTTTCGCCCAGCGCCTCTAACGTGCCGGGCCCAAACCGCATCCAATTGCGCCATGTAAACGCATCCGGCAGCGCATCAGGAAAGCCCCAAAACCCTGCGAAGGACCAGATGGTCAAAACAACGAGGCCAAACAACACGGTCAGCGCACAGATCGCGCCCGCGGCCAGCGCGCCTTGTGCGACCACCGGATCAAACCTGCCACGCGCACCAGAGGCGATCCAGCGCTGGCCAAGCCGGGCCATGGCATGTTCACACAACCGCCAGAAAATCAACGCGCCGATGACCAGTCCCAGTTGCAATAGGGCGCCCGCTGCACCTTCCAGCCGCATCGCAAGGTCAGGGTCGGACATCCATTTGATGATCTGCACCGACAGCGATGGCGGCGTGTTCGGCCCAAGGATCACGGCGACGTCCACCACGGACATCGAATAGGCAAGCACGACATAGATCGGTGGCCTGATCTGAGCATAGACGCGCGGGAACACTGTCTTGAGCCAACCGGTCAACCGCCCGTACCCCAGTGCTTGCGAAATCACGACACTGCGTTGTGCATCCGCCTGCCCCAAAGCGGCCAAGGTGATCAGCAGCAGAAATGGGACTTCCTTGACGATCAACCCGGCGGTCATCGTCAAACCCCAGGTGTCCTGCACAATCAAAAGGTCAGGCGGGCGGTCCCAGCCGGTGACCACGGGCGACAGCAGACGTGACACCCACCCTGATGGTGCGATCAGAAAGGCAAGGCCAAAGGCCGCCGCCGCATGTGGCACGGACAAGAGCGGAGACAGCAATCGCTCTAACGCGCGAAACGGTTTTGTGCCGGACCAGCCTGCGGTGATCAGCATCACGATGGCCAGCGAAATCCCCGTGGCAAGCAGCCCGGTCGAGATCGACAAAAGCATCGCGCGGGGCAGCCCCGCCCAATCGAACAAATCGCGGAACGGGTCCAGCGATGGCCCAGTCAGACCCGCGGCTGGCAAATGGCCGAACGCAGGCAACAGAGTGCCCCACAGACCCGCCACAACCGGCCCCAGCATCGCAAGCAGGGTCAGGATCGGCAGAACAGGAAGAAAGCGACGACGGTTCATAAGCAAAGCAGTCCCGGATCAAATCCGGGACTGCGTGGTTCCACTTTTGACACGCTTACTCGGACACACCGAAGCGGGTCATCCAGTCATCGGCGATGCGCGTCGCCCAGCTTGGATGCGGCTCTGCCTGCACGGTGCCCAGCTCAGCAGGCGACAGCGTCGCAACACCCAGCTCAAGCGCGTCAAACAGCGCGCGGTCATCATCCGACAGGGCCGCCATGTTCAAAACTGTGCCATAGCCCAAAATCTCCGGGTCTTGCGCGCGCGCCTGTGCCTCTGGTGACATCAGGAAATTGGCCACGACCATCGCACCTTCCTTTGAGCCCGAATTGTAAGGAATCGCCACGAAGGACGCGTTGCCAATGGTGCCTTTGTCCAGCACGAAAGTGCGGATGGATGGTGGCAGTTCGTTGTTGGCAATCGCGGTAGAGGCGGCACCGGGGCTAAACGAAATCGACAGGTCCAGTTCGCCATCCGCGATCAACGGAAACATGGCAGTGCCGGTGGCCGGATAGGCTTTGCCTTCACGCCACAGGTTCGGCGTCAATTCTTCCAGATAGGCCCAAAGCGGGGCGGTTACGGCGTCATAGTTCTCATCCGTGGCCGGATCGGCCAGCACAGATGGATCCGGCAGGATATCAACCAGCACCTGCTTGAGGAATGTCGTGCCAAGGAAATCCGGCGGCTGGGGATAGCTGAAGCGGCCCGGATTGGCAGCCGCCCAGTCTTGCAGTGCCTGCATAGAGCCCAAACGGTCGGGCATGTCAGCAGTATCATGGACAAAAACAACCTGCGCCATGGCCCAAGGGCTTTCGAAACCCTCAACCGGCACGGTGAAATCGGTCTGCACGGTCTTGCCTTCGGCATCAACAACAGCCCAGTTCGGCAATTGCTCGGCATAGGGGCCAAACAGCAGATCAGCCTCTTTCATCGCGGCGAAATTGGCACCGTTGATCCAGATCATATCAATGGCACCATCATCATTCTCGCCCGCCTGCTTTTCAGACAGAACACGGGTGACGGCGTCGGCAGTATCGGTCAGCTTCACATGCTCTAGTGTGACGCCATAGTCTGCCATCACACGCTCGCCGACCCATGCGATAAAGTCGTTGGTCGTCGTCGAGCCGCCCCACGCATTCCAATAGACGGTCTGGCCGTCAGCCGCTGCTGTCACAGCGTCCCAATTTGCGGGGTCAGTGTCGGCCAATGCAGGCACCGGGGCCAGCAAAGCGGCCAGAATGGCAAGATGTTTCATAAGTGTCGTCCTTTAGTTCGTGTATATTTTCTTGGCGGCGTAGATCCGCAAGGTAGCGGTCGCAAAGCACAGGGCACCAAAGCCCCATGCCAGCGGCGAGAAGTAGCCGGGCAGCAGACACAGCAGAACGAAAAACACAATCGTCTCTGTCCCTTCCAGAATGCCGTTGGAGTAATAGAGCGACTTTTGCCCTTGCGCATCGGTCTTGTGGCCATGCTTTTCAGCAAGGATCGCATAGCCCAGAAAGCTGGTTCCGTTAAAGTAGAACGCGGTGAGCAGGAAGGCACCGGCTGCGCCGTTCGCGGCCGGGTCACTAAGGACAAACGCCATCGGAATCGCCCCATAGAACAGAAAATCCACCGCGATATCGAGATATCCGCCAAAGTCGGTCTTGTGGGTCGCGCGGGCGACGGCCCCGTCCAATCCATCGGCCAGACGGCTGGCCAATAGCGGGATCAGTGCCCAGCCGGGCAGGCCCACAGCAATCAGCAAAGCGGCAAAAAGGCCAAGCCCCAGCCCGATCAGCGTCACCCCATCCGCCGTAAACCCACGCGCGGCCAGCGTTGCACCGATATGGTTCAACGGCGGGTCGATGATCTGGCGGGCGTGGCGGTCTAGCATACGGTCAGGTCCAAAGGTCGCCTTCTTGTGACCGATGCGATCGTTTGAAGCAATTCACCTGACAGGAATGTGAGAGAGTCCACCTCGATTGACACAATCACCCTATTCAGAGGCAATCCGGGGCCGACCACTGGCCTCAACCCGCATCGTTGCCTCAATGAACATCGCGCGGCCCTCGATATCAATTTCCGAGATGTCGCTGCTGACGGAATACCGAATATCCTCGACACCCGACGCCCGCACACGGGTCTCGGCTTGTGTGCGCAGATGTGTTTCCAGCGCCGCCAATGCCTGATCCTTGCTGGCGTAGACTTGTGGCCCATCCGGCAAATGGACCGAAAATGCGCCTTCGCCTGCGCTGCTGACCGTGCCGGTTGCCTGCATCTGCACTTGCCCCACCACGGCCCCAATCGCATTGGCCACGCCGCCGTGTTGCGGCAGCACCATCGACGTGCCCAAACGCTGACCAACCGCACCGTAATATGTTGCAGCAGAGGCCCCAAGCCCCACAACAGGCACACCCAGTGACATCTGCATGCGCACCAGACCCTGATGACCGTCGAGCCCTGCCCGCGTAAGCGGATGCCGGGCCAGGTCAGCAGGATCACTCCAATCGCGGTCATCTTCGGCAAATGCGGCCTGCAACAGAAAATCCACCGTCTGCGCCGTCAGTTGATCCACAATCTGCTGCGCCAAATTAGCCGCATCCGGCGCAAGCCGCTCGCCCGCGCCGGTACGACGGCGCGCGAAAAGCGTCAACGCCTTCTCTGCCGCCTCTGCATCCCACGCCGATGCAAGACCAAGCGTATGGGCCGCGTCTGATGGTGTGACGCCCGCCAATATCACCTGCCCGCGCGCCACCATGCGGACCAATGCGGGATCTTCGGGGCGTGATTGCACTGCATGTCCCATCCGCAGCGGGCCATCCGCCAAACGCTGGGCGACCGCCTGTTCACGCGGGTCCAATCCTTCTGGCAGAGCGTCCCACAAAGGAATGGCGAACTGCCCGCCATCACTGGCCGGAATATCCTGCGCCAAGCCGCGATCAAGGGTCTGATGCACCAACTCCGGAAAATGCTGCGCTGCCAGCGATATCGGCATCAAACGGCGGGGACCAAGGCGCAACCCGCCGTTCAGCCCTTCAACCACATGGACCTCGCTGTCACCGCCCAGCCCGGTAGTGCGCATTGCCACCGCCTCGACCATTGTGCGGAACGGGCCGACGCGCGCGCCTTGCGGATCAATCTTGGGACGGCCATCGCGCAGCATGCAGACGTCCGTGGTTGTACCCCCAATGTCGCTGACCAGCGCATCGGTTTCACCACTCAGCCAACTGGCGCCGGCGATCGAGGCCGCAGGCCCACTCAGGATCGTTTCAATCGGTTTCTCGCGGGCCACATCAGCCGCGACAAGCGCACCATCACCGCGCACAACCATCAAGCGGGCCGGAATACCGACATGCGCCAGATGCGTCTCGCACGCTGTGATCAACCGATCAATCATACCAATCAGGCGGGCATTCAAAACAGCCGTGAGCGCGCGTTTCGGGCCGCCCAGCGCCTGGCTCAACTCGTGGGAACAACTCACCGGTTTGCCGGTCATATCGCGGATCATATCGCGGGCGGCAACTTCGTGGGCCGGATTGCGGGTGGCAAAGCTGGCCGCAACGGCAAAGCCAGTGATCCCCGGCTCCAAGGCATCCAACCCCGCCTCAAGCGCTGACAAATCAAGGGCAGCCGCTTCACCACCCGCGTGGTTGTGGCCACCGGCAAGACTAATCACCGGATCGCCGCGCAAGGCCTCTGTCAGCCCAGCGCGGCCCAGATCCGCCTGATCAAACCCAATCGCAATCAATGCCACGCGGCCACCTTGGCCTTCGACCAACGCATTGGTGGCAAGGGTTGTCGACAATGACACCATCGCAATGTCGGCAGGCGCTATTTCGGCCTTTGCCAATGTCGTGTCAATCGCCTCCCCAACGCCGGTCGCCAAATCAGGACGCGAGGTCAGCGCCTTTGCCGAGGCAACAACGCTGTCGGTCGCCTCATCAATAATGACGGCGTCGGTATAGGTGCCGCCGGTATCTACACCCAGAAGGTAAGTCATCGTTTAGGTACCAAAATCCCGTCCAAAAAATGCGCGTTACTGCGCGTCTGGTTCTGATGGCCTGAAAATGATGAACCTGCAAATCAGATAACTCATCACGGCCGCACATCCGGCGGCCATAAGAAACAACAATGTGTCATAGACAAACACTTTTGTGACAAAACGGGTGGTGATCACTGACACCAGCGTCAGGCTTGCAACCTGCGTCGCAACATACTTCAGCATCGCCGAGCGGCCAGATTGATCTGCCCGAAACGCAAACCTGCGCTGCGCCCAAAATGCCGGTGGAATGCAACACAGATACACCACTACACTGGTCGGAAAAGGCGGCGTATCGACAAAGCGGATCAGGGCCGATGTCGTGACCGCGTAGATAAGGCTAAAACTGCCCCCAACCACGAGAAAGCGGATAAAAGCACCGATATGGCCTGCATTTTGGTTCAACGGATCACCTCAAAGAGCAGCAGGTGATCGCTATGAAGCGGGACCGGACGCAACCACTCCACAGACACCTCGCCCTGCGCAAGCTGGGTCGCAAATGCGCCGGCATGACCATAGCCACGGCAAAGCAACAGATACCTAGCGTTGGTGTCGATGACATAATCGGCAAACGCCTCTGAACCCAGACGCCACGGAACCAAAGCATGCGACATTGCGGCGGCGCTTCGATGATATAGGCCTGAAAGGCTGCTGTGGTGTGTCGCCCAGATCAGCGTTGGACCGAAATTGGCGTTTGTCAGGATCCGCGCTGGCGGCACGGCGTTCAGCGCGGTCATCACGTCGTATTGCCGGCAATCACTTCGTGCAGCCTCGGCATTGTCGGCACCAGAGGTAAAATAGGCTTCAAACGGACGCAGGTAGAGCGCGGGACTTGCGATCGCTACCGCAATCGCAAACATCGCCACGGCCGCCCCGATGCGGCGCGTGGACAGATAGGATTGCAACAGCGCCGCCAACACGACGCCGCCAATAATCGGCACAACAGAGGCGGCCAGAATGACCGTCCGCATCTGATAGAAGACAAGCGTGATGCCGAACGCACAGAGGACCAGCAAAAGACCCAAGGCCGTGCGTTGTTCGGTCGGCCCATCACCCTGACGCGCCTTGGTGAACCACAGCACCAGCCCCGAGACGAGCGCTGTCAGAATCGGTATTATGAACACAAATGCGGCGGCGGCATTCGTTTGCACATAAACCAGGGCTGGTTTTGCCTCGGTGATCTGCGCGCTGATCATTTCCTGGAGTTCCGCGGACAGGTTTCCGTAAGGCCCCTCAAGACATGTGGCAAGCAAAGGCCCGGCAAGCAGCAGACCGATTGCAGCAATGACAATAGTGCCCGCGACATGTAGCACTGGGCTGGCGATCCATTTGCGCAAGGCAAACGGCAAGATGCTGCCAAGTGCCGCCGCCGCGATCAGGCTGAACACTGGCAAACCCAATTGGTCACAGACGGGTATGGCGCGCGCATCTGGGGCAATCAGGCCCAACCAAAAGACAACGCTGCCAAAAAACAAGGCAAGGCAGAACGCAACCAGCAGCCGCGCCGACCCTACCGTCTGACCAAAAACGCCGCGCACGAAAAAGATGAAGCCCGCACCAACGATGAATAGCAGCGCCTCCAATCCGGTCGATAGCGAAAACGCCGCTGCCAGGCCTCCGACAACACCGGCCATAACCGGGCGGACCGGCCAGACCGCGGCCATCGCCAGTATGATCATCATCAAGAGTTGGACATTGTGGTGGTCTAGGCTGCCTGCTCGCGAATGCAAATCGGCTGTCAGGGGCCAAAACACCGTACAGAGCACCGCGAAACACGCAGCAATTGTCCCAAACAAACGTCGGGTGCCAAAACCAACAACCAACAACGTGACAATCAGGATCAGCGTCGGCCAAACGGTCGCGGCAATCAGCTCGGCGGTTTCCATCGGCACAAACAACGACAACGGCAGGATGATCGCGGCAATCCCGGCATCAATGTAGCGTGACCAGTGGATCGAGACACCGTCAGGTGGGGCAATCCGATATTGTGTGGTGTCATACCACCCCTGACCAGCGATCCAGTCACGCACCATCATCAGACGGGTGATGTCATCATTGCCCATTTTGGAAAAACTGGCTTCCAGACCGAGGCCAGCAACAATCGCCTTGGCGATCACCAAAGTGACAGACAAAACCATGACCAAAAGAAACGGCTGTTGCCGGGCCAGGCGTGTGATGGGCGTGTCGGACATTCTGCGTGCAGCCTTGTTGCGGGTTGCTGCGGCATAGCATGTGCGCACATCGCGCAACACTCTATCGCTCACAGCGCCCCCAGCCCAATGATTGCTGTTGCACAAAGGACGCGACGTGCCCAATGTGCGGCAAACGACAGGCCGATTTGCGCCCCAATTCGCGGCTACTGCCAAACAAAATGACGATCAAGCAAGGGTTATTGATGACCGAACTGACGATCCTGATGCCTTGCTTGAACGAGGCTGAAACACTTGAGACATGTATCGTAAAGGCAAAGGACTACCTTGCCCGGTCCGGGGTCGATGGCGAGGTTTTGATTGCCGACAACGGGTCGACAGATGGCAGTCAGGACATCGCAAAGCGTCTTGGCGCGCGCGTCGTGGACGTGCCGATCAAAGGCTATGGTGCCGCATTGGGCACAGGCATCGCCCATGCCAAGGGACGTTACATCATCATGGGTGACAGTGACGATTCTTACGATTTTTCCAACCTTGACCCCTTTGTTGAAAAATTGCGCGATGGTGCCGATCTTGTCATGGGCAATCGTTTTCAAGGTGGTATCGCCAAAAACGCAATGCCTCCGCTGCACCGCTATCTGGGCAATCCGGTTCTGTCGACGGTTGGGCGCGTGTTCTACCGCACGCCTGTCGGCGACTTTCACTGTGGTCTGCGCGGGTTCTCGCGTGAGGCGATCACCGCGCTCCACCTGAATACACCGGGAATGGAGTTCGCCTCTGAAATGGTGATCCGCTCGACGCTTTTCGGGCTGGATATCCGCGAGGTGCCAACGACCCTGAAACCTGACGGGCGCTCGCGGCCACCGCATCTGCGCAGCTGGCGGGACGGTTGGTTGCACCTGAAACTCTTGCTGACTTTTGCACCATACTGGCTGTTCTATTATCCGGGGCTGGCGCTCTTTGGCATTGGGACACTGGGGTTCTCAGCGCTGATGTTCGGACCCATCACCATCGGCAGCGTCAGCTTTGACATCGCAACACTGATCCTCGCCAGTGCCCTGGTATTGTCCGGCTTTCAGATGGTCTGCTTCCATGTGCTTACCCGAATATTTGCAGTCCGCTTCAACCTGCTGCCCACATCACCGCGCTACGAGAGGTTCCGTAGCAAAATCTCGGTCGATAACGCCTGCATTCTTGGTGGCATCCTTTTGTTGATCGCATTCGTGGCAACACTTGCCGGTGTGTTCAGTTGGGGGGCCAAAGGATTTGGCGACATGATCGCCAGCGATGTCGTGCGCCCGGCGGCCCTTTCTGTGGTTTGTGCCTCGCTTGGGGTGCAGGTTATCACTACTGGCTTTTTGTCGTCGATGCTTCAGCAGCCCATCCGCCCTGACCCAGCGCCTATTGCGGGCGCCTGATCCTTGGCTGATAGTTGGGGCATGGCTGACCCAACTGCATTGATGCAAGCAATCACAGATCGGCGCGACGACCTGATCGCGCTGACCCAGGACCTGATCCGCATACCCACACTCAACCCACCCGGTGCAGACTACCGGCTGATCTGTGAGTATCTTGAGACGCGGCTTCGCAAGGCCGGGTTTGAAACGGAGCTGATCCGCGCCCATGGCACGCCGGGCGACAGTGACAAATATCCGCGCTGGAACATCATCGCACGGCGCGACGGCACGGCGAAAGGCGACTGCGTGCATTTCAACAGCCACACCGATGTGGTCGTGGTTGGCAGCGGCTGGACCAAAGACCCTTTCGGCGGTGAGCTAAGCGACGGGAAGATCTACGGACGTGGTGCATGCGACATGAAGGGCGGCTTGGCCGCGTCCATCATCGCGGCTGAGGCGTTTCTGGCGGTCTATCCGGACTTTGCGGGCGCCATCGAAATCTCTGGCACAGCGGATGAGGAATCCGGCGGCTATGGCGGCGTCGCCTATCTGGCCGAGAAGGGCTACTTTGACCCCGCCCGCGTCCAGCACGTGATTATCCCCGAACCGCTGAACAAAGACCGGGTCTGCCTTGGCCATCGCGGCGGTTGGTGGGCCGAGATCGAAACATTTGGCGAAATCGCCCATGGCTCCATGCCGTTTCTGGGGGACTGCGCGGTCCGGCACATGGGGGCGGTGCTGACCGCATTCGAAGACAAACTCTACCCCGCCATGGCCGCGCGCACGACAGATATGCCGGTGGTGCCCGAAGGCGCACGGTCATCCACGATGAACATCAATTCGATCCACGGCGGTCAGCCTGAACAAGGCGCGGACTATACCGGCCTGCCTGCCCATTGTGTGCCTGACAGCTGCCGTATCGTGATCGACCGCCGGTTCCTCGCGGAAGAAAACATCGACGAGGTGCGGGGCGAGGTCACCAAACTACTGGACGACCTCAAAACCAGCCGCGATCGGTTCGACTATGACCTGCGCGAAATCAATCTGGTGCTGCCCAGCATGACCGACCGGGATGCGCCAGTGGTGCAGACAGTCGCGGCAGAGATTGAAAAAGTGCTCGGCAAACCGGCAGAATTCGTGGCTTCCCCCGGCACCTACGATCAAAAACACATCGACCGGATCGGGAAACTGAAGAACTGCATCGCTTACGGGCCGGGGATACTGGAACTGGCACATAAGCCCGATGAATACGTGGGGGTGGATGATATGCTGGACAGCGCGCAGGTCATGGCGGGGGCATTGAGGCAGATTTTGCCGCCGGGTTGAAAGGTTCGGGCGCCGCGATATTGCCTGGGTGGGGATTGAGCGCAATCTTCCCTCGAGCCAAGTCTTAGCGAAAGTCTGCCTTCACCTTGGCAGCAAAGCGGAACGCCTTGTTGCGACAAATGAAAAGGGTCGTGCGAGCACCGCCGGCACGACCCTTCCAAATCTCTGATCGCTTGCCTTAACGGCTGATCTTGTTCGAAATGATACCCAACATCGCGCTCAACCATGCGGGATTGTCTTCAGCCGCGATAACCGCATTGCTGAGCGTTGTTTTTTCGCTGTCAGGGATATCAAGCGTCTCGATAAGAGCAATAACCTTGTCAGCATCGAAACCCTCGATGGTCAACAATTCTTCCGACATTGCCATCAGGTCTTCTGCGCTGTCTTCGTTCGCGTTTGCCGATGCGTCAGCCTCGCTTGCGGATGCTTCTGTCGCAACGGCGGCTTCGTCTTCAGCTTCCTTGGCGGCGGCGGCCTCAGCGGCTGCAAGGGCTTCGGCCGCTTTGGCGGCGGCCTCCTGAGCGGCAGCGAGGGCTTCAGCGGCGGCGGCAACCTCTGCTGCTGCCAAGGCTGCGGCCGCTTCTGCTTCGGCTTGTTCTGCCGCAGCTGCGGCCTCTGCTTCTGCTTCCGCGGCAACGGCTTCGGATTGTTCAGCTGCTTCCGTGTCTGCTGAACCTGCCATCAACTCCTCGCCCTCAATGCATGGGATGATAAGTTCCATACCCAAAAATAGTACAGAGCGATCTGGGCCAATCTGTTCTGCATTTGCGGCATAAATCTCGTCCACGCGGCGCGATGTGCCATATGCCCACTCCGAGATATTCGAAAGGCTGTCACCCCTCTCAACGACATAGGTTGTTCCGCAGACGATTTCGTCAGAATGTGCCAGCAGCGGCGTACCCAGGCAGACCCCGATGAGTGCCAAGCCAATATTGGCGATTTTGAACTTTTTCATTTGAGAACTCATAATTTGTTATCCGCTTTTTGGTGATTGCACATAAATACTGACTAAAATATGGCCGATTTTCATCAAACTGGGAAAGTACCGCTGCGTTACCTGCCGTCATTTTGGCGGCAAAACGGGGGGCAACTTTACGATGGCAAGGTCAGGACGGATGTAAGGACCGCCGTCATTGATAGAATGCCAATGAACACCCCCCATTCAACCAATATTGATTGGGCCAAGTGTCGCGCTGCCGTGCGGTCGCCAGCTTGCATGCGTGGGATGAATCGCATTTTGTTGGCAGCGGCCAGCGTCAAAAGGGCACCGACAAGTATGACCTTAAGGATCAATGCGCGGCCATAGGCGCCATTTATCAAGGCACTTGGCGTGCCGACGAGGGCGTAACCCATATAGAAACCCGCCAATACAAGAAGCGGGACCAAAACCATCGCAAGCCGTCCAAAACGATGCCCCGCTTCAATCGCTTCAGGTCGTTGCGCCGGATTCAGCGCAAGTTTTCGCAGCGGCGACAACACTCCGATCCAGAAACTGACTGCGGCGAGGTGAAACAGCAGGATCAGGTTCAGCATGATGCCGTCACGATCCGGGATATGTCCGATCTGCGCAAAGGACCATAGCGCTGTGATCCCTCCGATCGTTGCCAAGAGTAGGCCGCGCCGCCCCAGAAATGCGCCAAAAATCAGTAACCCAAGCCCCACCACACGCAGAACAAGTGCTGTCCCGACAGGTGTTGTCCACAATAGTCCCAGCATTTCGGGATCTGTCATGCCGGACACATCACCGGTCAGCATCGCGGCACGCAGGCAGAACCCGCCAAGTGTCGCAATCAAACCAATAACAGCAAAGCACATGATAAACGGCCGATTGATTTTCAATCGCAAAATCAAACTCACAAGAACGCTACCGAAAGAAGTCAACACCCCCAGGTAAAGCCCAAACTTCGCCACGATGGACGCAATGCCCCAAAAATCAAGCATGTCTATTCAACGGTAAACGCGAATGACCCATTCAGGGCATGGCCATCATCGCCCAGTCCACGCCATTCCACCAGATACGCCCCCATCCCCATCGGTTCCAATGGGATTACATAGTCAGAGATGAAATCGCGATATTCACTCAAATTCAAATCAACCCGTGTCTCATCCGTATGGGTCATGCTGACACGCGTCAGCCTGATTCCGCTGGTGAAATTCATAACAATTTCGGTCGGAGCGTCTGTCAGCGCCGCCTCATGTGCAGGCAATGTTGTTTCCAGCAGCGGATGTGCGAATGCAGCCGTTCCAGACAGAAACGCAAATAGCACTGTCAGCAAGGTTTGCTTCATGTTTCCATCTTTCCACCATTGGGCGCGACGATAGCTTTGCCGCTGACTGCGTAATCTAAACGCGCTTCATGGCAAAATCTGGACCTTTTCGCGCCAAGTAAACGGAACTCTTCGATTGGGCTGACGGGATATCCTGTCTCTCCGCTCCCTCCGGCGCTTGATGACTTTTGCCGCCAGTGAAAACCCCAAAACATCGTGGAGAATTGGGAACCGAAAATCCGCTTCTGCCCTGCAAGACAGACACGCCCAGCGTCTGGTCTGCGCTAAACCGCTATATTGTCAATCAACCGCACACCGGCCAGCCATGCAGCCGCAAACAGCCGTGCGTCTGGTTTTGTCCGGTCCAACAGTGACAAATCACCGCCGTCACGCATCTCCAGATAGTCGATCTCATTAAACCCCGCGGCCAGGATCCGCGCCTGCGCATCATCGCGGATCTCACTCATCGCCGCCCCACCGCGCAATTTCTCTCGCATATCCTCCATTACCTCGGCCAGAATCGGGGCATAGACGCGCGACCGATCAGACAGCAGCAGGTTGCGCGATGACATGGCCAGCCCGTCCTCTTCGCGGATGGTGGGGCAGCCGATCACCTCTATGGGGATATCCAGATCGCGGGCCATTCGGCGCACGATCTGTAGCTGTTGATAATCCTTTTCACCAAAAAAAGCATAGTCAGCAGAGGTCTGGATAAAGAGCTTGGACACCACCGTCGCCACCCCGTCAAAATGCCCCGGACGGCTTTCACCGCAGAGCATATCCGTCAGCCCCGCCACTGACACAGTCGTGGCAAACCCATCCGGGTAAATCTGGTCCGGCTCAGGCACATAGATCAGATCAACACCAATACTCTCCAGCTTGCGCGCGTCTTCTTGCTCGGTTCGGGGATAATTCTTGAGGTCGTCAGGATCGTTGAATTGCTTGGGGTTCACAAAAATTGTGACAATCACGCGGTCGCATTTGGCGCGGGCCGCGCGGGCCAGCGACAGGTGGCCCTGATGCAGGGCACCCATTGTAGGGACGACGCCAATCGTCTCATTGGCTTTGCGCCAAAGGGCCGTCTGTTCACGCAGCGCCACCAAAGAGCGCACGATGGGCGCGATCAATTGGGTGCCTCATCCGCAAAGATATGTTCCTTTGCGGGGAAAGCGCGTGCGCGCACGTCGGCGGCATAGGCCGCAATCGCCGCTGCACCGTCATCGCCCAGATGTGCGTATCGTTTCACAAATTTCGCTTTGAAGGCCGTGAAAAGGCCCAGCATATCGTCAACCACAAGGATTTGCCCATCGCAGCCTGCGCTTGCACCAATCCCGATTGTCGGGATCGGGATGCGCGCGGTCATTTCATCGGCAAGGGTCTGGGGCACCTTTTCCAGCACAACGGCAAAGGCACCCGCCTCGGCCACCGCAACAGCATCGGCCATGGCAGCATCGCGCGCAGCACCCCGTCCTTGCACCTTGTAGCCGCCAAGCGTGTTGATGGACTGCGGTGTCAGACCAATATGCGCCATGACCGGGATACCACGGGCGACCAGAAAGGCGATCGTGTCAGCCATGGCCACGCCGCCTTCCAGCTTGACCGCTCCGGCTCCGGTCTCGGACATCAGCCGGGCGGCGTTGCGAAAGGCCTGCTCGCGGCTTTCTTCATAGGACCCAAAAGGCATATCAATAACCATCATCGCCGAGGTCAGACCGCGCGCGACGGCCTTGCCGTGCATGATCATCATCTCCATGGTCACACCAAGGGTCGATGGCAGACCATGCAACACCATGCCAACGCTGTCGCCAACCAGCACAAAGTCGCAATGTTCATCCATCATCTGCGCCATGGGCGTGGTATAGGCCGTCAGGCTGACCAGCGGCGTGCCGCCCTTGGCGGCACGGATATCATCTGGCATCGGGGCGCGTTTTTTTGCAGTGGCACTCATGGTCATTTCCTGTTTGCTCACAACGGCAATATCAGCCCAATTTGCGCCTTGCCAGCCTGAACCGTCGTTCCGCATGCCGGTTCAGGCGACAAGCGGTGTTCAGGATGCAAGCATCTTTGCTGCCTGCGCAGCTTCCTTGCCTTTGAGAACAAAGTGATCACGATAGATTGCCATGTGGTGATCGGTTTCCTGAAAATGGTGGGGTGTCAGGCTGACCGACAGCACCGGCACCTGCGTATCAAGGCCCACGCGCATCAGCCCGTCAACCACGGCGCTGGCCACAAAATCATGGCGGTAGATACCGCCGTCAACAACCAGTGCGGCACAGGCAATCGCGGCATAATCGCCGGTCAGCGCCAGCTTTTGCGCCAGCAGGGGCATCTCAAATGCGCCGGGCACATCAAAGACAGCGACCTGTTCTTTTGGGATTTCTGACAAGAACCCATCAAGCGCCCGATCCACGATATCGGCATGCCACCCGGCCTTGATGAATGCAAACTGGGGAAGTGTCATATGTGATCTCCTTTGGTTCGACACGTCACCCCAAGGCATCACACAACACATCCCGCACCAAATTGGCGCGCAACATGCTGCATTCTCTTCCATCCGGACTATGACCGTCGGCTCAGGCATCTCACCTGATCTGCTGGACCAAGGGGTTTTCCGTCTGAAAGACCCCTTGCGCTCGCGGGCTCGTGGACAGACCACATACCGCCGGTGGGGAATTTCACCCCGCCCTGAGAATACCGGCGTTTTGACAGAAGGCCGATGATTGAGCAAGAGTGCCCAGCATGCATCACAACATCTACCTGCGCCCCGAACGCGCCGACGATAAAGAGGCGCTTCATGCGCTGACAACCGACGCCTTTGCTCCGATGGGTTTCAGTGACGGGACCGAGGCGGACGCATTGGACGGATTGCGCAGGGATGGCGACCTCGCACTTTCGCTTGTCGCGGCAAGGGAAGGTCAGATCATCGGCCATATCGCCTTTTCTCCTGCGACGGTCGGCGAGACGGAGGGCAGTTGGTTTGCCCTTGGGCCCATCGCCGTTGAGGCACGATTCCAACGGCAAGGGATCGGCACAAGACTAACGCTGGCCGGGTTGGATTGGCTGAAAGGCAGAGGGGCGGCAGGCTGCGTCCTGATCGGCAACCCCAAGGTCTATGGCCCCATGGGTTTCACCTCGGACCCGGGCCTGACCCATGGTGATCTGCCACATACTTACGTGCAATTTGTGTCTATCAACGGCGCTACTCCGCAGGGTGAGGTGACTTTCGCGCCAGCACTCCGATAGGGTAAGGATCTCAGCACGGTCTCAAGAAAATAGATTGCGAGCTTGCGCAACATGGCTACCCTAATCCTAAATCAGCAGCAGAGGCACCATGCGACTAAAAAACAAACGCGCAATCGTGACCGGCGGCGGATCGGGGTTCGGCGCGGGAATTGCGCGCAAGTTCGCCGCAGAGGGGGCGCATGTCTATGTGGCGGATATCAACCTTGCCGCAGCAAAGGCTGTCGCCACCAAGATTGGCGGCACCGCCCTGGCTTGTGATGTTGCAGACAGTGCCGCCGTCGATGGGCTGGCCAAGACGGTTCTGACCGAAGCCCCGCTTGATATCCTCGTCAATAACGCTGGCGTCACCCATATGCCCAGCGCACTTGAGGACGTCACAGAAGACGATTTTGACCGTGTCACAAACGTGAACATGAAATCGGTGTTTCTGCTGGCGCGCGCCTTTGTTCCCCACTTCAAGGAACGCAAGGCGGGTGTGATCCTGAATGTCGCCTCGACTGCTGGTATCTCTCCCCGGCCACGGCTGAACTGGTACAATGCCTCCAAAGGCTGGATGATTACGGCAACCAAAACCATGGCGGTTGAGCTGGCCCCTGACGGCATCCGTGTGAACGCGATTAATCCGGTGGCGGGGGAAACACCCTTGCTGAAATCCTTCATGGGCGAAGACACGCCAGAGATGCGCGCGAAATTCCTCGCGACAATCCCGTTGGGGCGGTTTTCGACGCCAGAGGACATGGGCAACGCCGCCTGTTTTCTATGCTCGGATGAGGCCAGCATGATTACAGGCGTAGCAATGGAGGTTGACGGTGGGCGGTGCATATAGACAAGGACCCAGAAACCTGATCACCGATGTGGCCGGGCTCAGGGTCGGGAATGCGCAGGATCACCATATCAAAACCGGGACAACGGTGCTGACCGGTGATGCCCCTTTTGTGACCAGCGTGCATGTCATGGGCGGCGCGCCGGGAACCAGAGAAACCGATCTGCTTGCCCCTGACAAAACCGTGCAGGCCGTCGACGCGCTGGTGCTGTCGGGCGGATCAGCCTTTGGGCTTGATGCCTGTTCGGGGGTGATGGACGGGCTGCGCGCCATGGGGCGTGGATTTGCCGTCGGACCGATGCGCGTTCCCATCGTGCCGGGGGCGATCATCTTTGACCTGATCAACGGCGGCGCCAAGGATTGGGACGAGAACCCCTATCGCGCGCTTGGGCGTGCAGCACTTACATATGCGGACGGTGACTTTGCAATCGGCACTGCCGGGGCTGGCACCGGTGCGATGGCCGCGATGCAGAAAGGCGGGCTCGGCTCGGCGTCGCTGGTCCTGCCGGGTGGCGTGACGGTCGGAGCCTTGGTCGTGGTCAATGCGCTTGGCAGTGTCACAACGCCGGGCGACAGGCATTTCTGGGCCGCCCCCTTTGAACTGGAGGATGAATTTGGGGGCGCAGGCCCTGACCCCGCCGCAGGTCAGGTTGCACCCGCGCCCAGCCGCAAGGAACAAGCCATGATCCACCACGCCACGGCGGGTGCCAACACCACAATCGCCATCGTCGCCACAGATGCCGATCTCACCAAAACCCAATGCCACAGGCTGGCGGTGACAGCACATGACGGCATGGCGAGGGCGATTGTCCCGGCACATACACCGCTGGATGGCGATCTGGTGTTCGGGGTGGCAACCGGTGACGCCTCTGGCATCGGCGCAGACGCATTCCGCGATATTGCAGCCGCAGGGGCCACCTGTCTCAGCCGCGCGATTGCACGGGGCGTGTATGAAGCCTCGGCGGCTGAGGGCGATATCATCCCGACCTATCGCGCGATGAACGCGGACGCAGACCCATAGCCCAGACCTTGCGACGCGCGACAGCTGTGATCAGTGCCGCAATCACACAAAGCGTCTGGATCGCTTTGGTCACGCAAAAAGGCCCCGGATCACATCCGGGGCCTTTGATCATGCTGTCTTGAACAGAATGGCCTAGTTCAAAGCCTGATCCGTGATCATGCTTGTCCAGGCACCCACCGGCTCGGCCGAAATCACAGGGTCAGAACCGCCAGCCAGCAAGGTATCAACCGTGCGCTGATAATCCGCCGGATCGAGCGATCCGTCAGAGCCTGCCGTCAGTTTGGCAATCTCGCCCATCATGCGAATTTGGGCCGCCTCGCCCTGCGCGCCGGTTTCATCATTGTCCAAAACAATCCCTGCTGCCTCAACCGGGTTCTCTTCGGCCCATTTCCAGCCGCGCATGGAGGCACGGACAAAGCGGACCATCTTGCCGACGAACACTGGATCTTCAAGGTTTTCTTCCAGCGCATAGATGCCGTCTTCCAACGTCGCAACGCCCTGATCTTCATACTTGAAGGTCACCAGCTCATCCTCTGACACACCGGCATCCAGCACCTGACCGTATTCATTATAGGTCATGGTGGAAATGCAGTCGGCCTCGCGGTTCAGCAATGGATCGACGTTGAAACCCTGCTTCAGCACGGTGACACCATCCTCACCCCCGTCGGTGGGGATGCCTTCCTGGCTCATCCAGCTCAGGAAGGGGTATTCATTGCCAAAGAACCAAACGCCAATGGTCTTGCCGCGGAAATCCGCAACACTTTCAATGCCAGTGTCTTTCCAGCAGGTCAGCATCAGGCCGGATGTCTTGAACGGCTGGGCGATATTCACCACCGGCAACCCCTTTTCGCGGGCGGCCAGGGCGGACGGCATCCAGTTCAGCATCACATCTGCACCACCACCGGCCAGAACCTGCGGAGGCGCGATATCAGGGCCACCGGGCAGAATGGTCACATTCAACCCTTCCTCTTCATAGAAACCCTGATCCAGCGCCACATAGTACCCGGCAAACTGAGACTGCGTGACCCACTGCAATTGCAGCGTCACATCGTTTGCATGGGCGTCAGCATGTGCCATTCCACCCAGACCTGCGGCCAGGGCCGCTGCCATCATCAACTTCTTCATTCTCTTCTCTCCAAGTTAGGTGTTACGCCCTCTTTCCGGGGCTCGTTTCTTATTTGCGTTGCGATGGGTGCCAAAATGTCACCCGCCCCTCAATCCATGCCATCAGTCCATAAAACGCGCTGCCCGCGAGGGCCGCCACGACAATCTCGGCCCAGACCATATCCAGCGCAAGTTGGCCGACAGAGGTGGATATCCGAAATCCCATGCCCACCGTGGGAGAGCCGAAAAATTCGGCAACAATCGCCCCGATCAGCGCCAAAGTGGTCGCAATCTTGAGCCCGTTAAAGATAAAGGGCATCGCCGCCGGCAGGCGCAACTTGAGGAACGTGGGCCAATAGCCGGCGCCATAGGTGCGCATCAGATCGCGCTGCATGGCAGTTGTATCACGCAATCCGGCCACGGTGTTCACAAGTATCGGAAAAAACACCATCACCGCGACCACGGCCGCCTTTGATTCCCAGTCGCTGCCCAGCCAGCGCACAAAGATCGGTGCCGTGCCAACAATCGGCAAGGCCGCCATGAACCCGCCCACAGGCAAGATGCCGCGCGTCAGGAAGTCCGATCTGTCGGCCAAAACCGCGACAGCAAAGGCCGCAAACATCCCCACAATATAGCCGGTCATCGCCCCCTTGATGATTGTCTGCACGAAATCCGCCCAAAGGATCGGCAGCTCGCCCGCAAACCGGCTCGCGATAGCTGTAGGCGGTGGCAGAATCACCGGGCTGACATCCAGCAGCCGCACCAGTAGTTCCCACATGATCAGCAAGGTCAGACCAAAGATGGCCGGAACCAGTAGCTGGACAAAACGGCTTTGCGCGGCGGCACTATTGGCAAGGCGTGTGTTCACAAACCAGCCCGCACCCCAAACGGCCAGAGCACCGATGATCGCTGTTCCCGTCATGCCGCCTGCATCCCCATGCGGCGCAACGTCCAGCGCTCCATCAAGCTAAACATGCCCACCAAGGCCGCGGCCGTGATCGCTGCTGCAAAAAGGGCGGCCCATGTGACCATGGGCTGGCCATATTGATCCCCCACCAACATACGCGCACCAAAGCCCGCACGAGCACCCGTGGGCAGCTCTGCCACAATAGCCCCAACCAATGACGCCGAGATTCCGATCTTCAACGATGCAAAAAGATAGGGCACCGAGGCAGGCAAGCGCAGCTTCCAAAACCCCTGTGCAGGGCTTGCGTGATAGGTGCGCAGCAAATCCAACTGCATCGCATCCGGGCTGCGCAACCCCTTTACCATGCCAACAACAACCGGGAAAAAGCTCAGATAGGCACTGATCACCGCCTTGGGGAACAGCCCTTGTATCCCAATCGAGCCCAGCATCACGATGATCATGGGGGCCAAAGCAAGAATGGGGATCGTCTGGCTGGCGATGGCCCAGGGCATCACACTCATGTCCATCGCCTTGTTGTAAACGATCCCAACAGCCAGCAGAATGCCAAGGCCCGTGCCAATGGCAAAACCCAGCAGTGTCGCGGACAGCGTCACCCAGCCATGGTAAACCAATGACCGGCGCGAGGTGATCTTTTTCAACGCGATTGTATCCCACATCTCAACCGCGACCTGATGGGGCGAAGGCAAACGCGGCCGGTCCAGCGTGTAGGTCATCGCAAACAGATGCGTATTGCGCAGGGCGAGCCCGATCCCGGAATACTCTTGCCGGGCCGCCGGAGCGTCCGGCGTCACCGCAATATCCTGCCGCTGCGCCTGATCAGCGGTAAGATGCATGTTCATCGGCACGACAGAGACGACCCAGAACAACAGGATCGCGGCAATCACGGTCAGAACAGGCAGCAGTGACTTCACGCAGACCCCCTGACTTTCTTCGTCCAATCAAACTTCCCCCGGAGGGATCCCCTAGTCATCCACATGCCCCGCCCGCAGACCATCACGCACACGATGCGCGACAGCGATAAACTCCGCACTATCGCGAATATCCAAGGGGCGCTCTTTGGGCAGCGGGCTGTCAATCACATCCGTAATGCGCCCCGGACGTGGCGACATGACGACAATCTTGGTCGACAGATACACCGCCTCGGGGATCGAGTGGGTCACAAACCCAATTGTCTTTTCCGTCCGCGCCCAAAGCTGCAACAACTGCTCATTGAGGTGATCACGCACGATCTCATCCAGCGCGCCAAAGGGTTCATCCATCAGCAGAATATCCGCATCAAAGGCCAGCGCGCGGGCGATCGAGGCGCGCTGCTGCATCCCACCGGACAACTGCCAGGGAAACTTCTTCTCAAACCCCGCCAAATCAACAAGGTCCAGCACACGACCCACCCGCTCATCCTGCTCCGCCTTAGAGAACCCCATAATCTCCAACGGCAGCTTGATATTGCCGCCAATCGTGCGCCACGGGTAAAGCCCCGCCGCCTGAAACACATAGCCATAAGCACGCGCACGGCGCGCCTCATCCGGCGTCATCCCGTTGACGGAAATCTGACCCCCCGTCGGCATCTCAAGCCCCGCAATACACCGCAAAAACGTGGTCTTACCGCAGCCCGAGGGGCCAATGAAGCTGACAAAGTCGCCCTTATTGATCTCAAGGTTCACATCCTTGAGCGCATGGACAGGGCCATCATTGGTCTGGAAGGTGAGGTTGAGGCCAGAGGCCGAAATCGTCGTCTCAGTCATACACTCTCGCCGTCCTGATCTTGATCCGAGGTCTTTTCAAGCCTCTTGTTTCTTGCGCTTTGCACAAGTTCCACGGGAGGACCGATGAAATCGAATTTTACTTCATTCAGAATCTTTTGCGGCTCGAACGGGAACTGCAGAACAATTCCAAGACCAGCGCAAATTACAAAAATGTAACCCCACAGACCCATCGCTTCGCTTGCAGACTGCAGATTCAGAATACCTAGAAAGATCACGATAGCCCATGCCACCGGCGCAAGCGGCCTGATGCCCAGCCAGGTCATGGCCAAGGCGAGACCCAGGACAGACGGCAGCGGAAGGCTCAGCCATTCAGGCGATGCTGCGCCAAGCACTGCCTGAACAAGGACGGCAGTGACGGTGACATTCAGGATTGCAGCAAGAATGTAGTAGATTGACGGCGACCAAACGACGATCCTCCGTATATATAGCGGTGTGACGAGAAGCACGGCAAATATCCCCGACATCATGTCGGGTCTCAAACTGATATCAGACTTCCAGAAGTAACTTGGCCGGGTGTAGGTCATAAAACCAACGACAGTTGCGATTAGAAGCAGCGCAAGAGACATATACCTAAGCGTCAGATGCCCAAGGACATCATCACCGACAAGGATAGCATTGATCCTGTGGAGCCTGTCGGAAGTCACTACTTCCCCACCTCCGGATTGCCTTTGGGTTAGCGCTTTCACCAAGCCTAAACCCCACTCGCCGGAATACCCGTCCGCTTCACCGGCATCGGCGCGGTCAGTTCCTTCCACGATGACAGCGCGCGGTTCACCGGCGTATTCGCCTCGCGTTTCACGAACTTGCCGTGGCCTTCCTGCGTGCGCACTTCGCCATCGTGGATCGCCACATGGCCGCGCGTCAGGGTAAAGCGGGGCAAGCCCGTCACCTCTTTGCCTTCAAACACGTTATAGTCGATGGCCGATTGCTGGCTTCCCGCCGTGATCGTCTTTGACTTCTCGGGGTCCCAGACCACCAGATCGGCATCGGCCCCCACCAGAACAGCCCCCTTCTTGGGGTAGCAGTTCAATATCTTCGCGATATTGGTCGAGGTCACAGCGACAAATTCATTCATCGTCAAACGGCCGGTCACCACACCATGCGTCCACAGCATCGGCATCCGGTCCTCAAGGCCACCCGTACCATTCGGGATCTTCGTGAAATCACCCACACCATAGCGTTTCTGCTCGGTCGTAAAGGCGCAGTGGTCCGTCGCCACAACGCTGAGCGACCCGGACTGCAACCCGGCCCACAGGCTATCCTGATGCTGCTTGTTGCGGAACGGCGGCGACATCACGCGGCGCGCGGCATGATCCCAGTCCTTGTTGAAATACTCAGACTCATCCAGCGTCAAATGCTGGATCAACGGCTCACCCCAAACGCGCTTGCCCTGCATCCTGGCGCGGCGGATCGCCTCATGTGCGTCCTCGCAAGAGGTATGCACGACATAAAGCGGCACGCCCGCCATATCGGCGATCATGATCGCGCGGTTTGTTGCCTCACCCTCAACCTGCGGCGGGCGGGAATAGGCATGCGCTTCCGGCCCGGTATTCCCTTCGGCCAGCAGTTTTGCGGAAAGCTCTGCCACCACATCGCCGTTTTCGGCGTGGACCATGGCAATCCCGCCCAATTCGGCCAGACGGTTGAAGCTTGCGAACAGCTCATCATCATTCACCATCAACGCTCCCTTGTAGGCAAGGAAATGCTTGAACGTGTTGATGCCATGATCCTTCACGACCGTTTCCATGTCGTTGAACACCTGCTCACCCCACCATGTGACAGCCATGTGGAACGAATAGTCACAGTTGGCACGGGTCGATTTGTTGTCCCAGCGCTTGATCGCATCCAGCAGGCTCTCACCCTGATTGGGCAGACAGAAATCAACCACCATCGTGGTGCCGCCAGCAAGGCCCGCCCGCGTGCCGCTTTCAAAGTCGTCGGTAGAATAGGTGCCCATGAACGGCATTTCCAAATGCACATGCGGATCAATCCCGCCCGGCATGACATAGCAGCCCGTCGCGTCCAGTTCCTCGTCGCCTTTCAGGTTTGGACCAATCTCAACGATCGTGCCGCCGTCTATCAAGACGTCTGCCTTGTAGGTCAGGTCATGGGTGACGATTGTTCCGTTTTTGATGACTTTGGTCATTTTCCTGTCTCCCTGACCGCCTCTTGCGCGGTCCTCATCTTCTTTTGTTTACAAATATCTCGGGGGAGCGAAGCGGGGGCAGCGCCCCCAACTACCCCACAATCTCCGCCGTCTCGACAACCGCATGAAACAGTACATCCGTCCCCGCCGCCGCCCATTCCGGTGAAATCTCCTCCGCCTCATTATGGCTTAACCCATCCACGCAAGGACACATCACCATCGCGGTCGGATAGATATCATTGATCCAACAGGCATCGTGTCCTGCGCCCGAAACGATATCCATATGGCTATAGCCCAGCCGCTCCGCCGCGTTGCGCACGGCCTTCACGCACCCCTCATCAAATGCAGGCGGATCAAATTGCCCCACAATCTCGCAGGAAAACGCGACGCCGATCTCCTCGCACAACTTCGGCGCACGCTCGTTGAACTCTGCGACCATGCCGTTGAGCTTGTCCAGCAGATGCGTCCGCATATCGACGGTAAAGACCACCTTGCCGGGGATGATGTTCCGGCTGTTGGGGTAAACGTCGATGTGGCCGATGGCACCAACGGCATTCGGCTGGTTCTTCATCGCAATCTCATGCACCAGTTCGGTGATCAGCGCCAAACCACGGCCTGCGTTCTTGCGCATATGCATGGGCGTTGAGCCGGTGTGGCTTTCCTTGCCCGTCACCGTGCATTCGATCCAGCGCAACCCCTGGCCGTGGGTGACAACGCCAATATCCTTGCCTTCAGCCTCCAAAATCGGCCCCTGCTCGATATGCAATTCAAAGAACGCATGCATCTTGCGGTCGCCGACCTTCTCTTCGCCTTTCCAGCCAATCCGCTCCAGCTCATCACCAAAGCGTTTACCCTCGGCATCCACCCGGTCATTGGCCCACTCGAGCGTATGCTTGCCCGCAAAAACACCCGATGCGAGCATGGCAGGCGCATAACGCGTACCTTCTTCATTGGTCCAATTCGTCACGACGATCGGGTGTTTGGTCTTGATATCCAGATCATTCAGCGTGCGCAAAATCTCAAGACCGCCCAGCACACCCAGCACTCCATCGTACTTCCCGCCTGTCGGCTGCGTATCCAAATGCGATCCAACGTAGACAGGCAACGCGTCGGGGTCTGTCCCCTCGCGGCGCGCAAACATATTGCCAATCTCATCAACGCCCATCGTACAGCCAGCCGCCTCGCACCATTTCTGGAACAGGTGACGGCCGTCGCTATCCTCATCCGTCAAGGTCTGGCGGTTATTGCCGCCCGCGATACCGGGGCCGATCTTGGCCATTTCCATCAGGCTGTCCCATAGGCGCTCACCGTTAATACGCAGGTTCTCTCCGGGGGCTGCCATGGCTGTCTCCTGTGGCTTGGGGCATTCTTGATTTGACCAACTGGTCAAACCAACGCTAACAGTTAGGGAAGACCAGTCAAGTTTTCTGCACATTTGCATGGGATCTGGCGGCAATGCCGGCAAAACTGACCGTTAAGGCGGCGCCGGGCCAAAAATGAAGCAAAGGACCGCGATGGAAAAGCCGCAAACCCGCATCCAGCAGCGCAACCAAGCGGCCATCCTCAGCGCCGGGTTGAATATCTTTTCACAATACGGGTTTCGCGGGTCCACCCTGGATCAGATCGCAGAGGCAGCAGGCCTGTCCAAACCCAACCTGCTTTACTATTTCCCATCGAAAGAAGCGATCCACTCTGCGCTGCTGGCACGGTTGCTGGATACTTGGCTTGATCCATTGAAAGCAATGGATGAAACCGGCGACCCCATCACCGAGATCATGGGCTACGCCCAGCGCAAACTGGCGCTAAGCCGTGACTATCCCCGCGAAAGCCGCTTGTTTGCCAATGAAGTTCTGCAAGGCGCACCTCATATCGCCGAAGTCCTGGCAACGGATCTGAAAATCCTTGTTGATGAGAAAGCAGCGATCATTCGTGCCTGGTCAGAGGCGGGTAAAGTCGCAGACGTTGACCCCCACCACCTGATCTTTTCGATCTGGGCCATGACCCAGCACTATGCGGATTTTGACGTGCAAGTGCGCGCCGTGCTCGGCGATCGAGAGCCTTATGACGGCGCTTCGGTTTTTCTGGACGCACTATATCAGCGGCTTTTGCAGCCTTAACGAAATTTTCACCACCTTGGGCGACCCTGCGAACATGCAGATTATTCACGCGGCTACCGTCCGTCATCCCAAAGGCAATCCAAGTTGGTGCGCACGCATCTTTGATGCCAAGGCCGCCCGCACCGGCGGCATCGTGCGCCGCGCCGTCAGAGATGTCGAACGTGAGATTGGCCGCCCCGCCTTTGTGCAAGAGGTCAGTCGCCGGGGCTTTCATCTGGTGGAATGCGGCGGGCAATTCATCGTCATCTGCAACGCCGGTGAAATGATCGTCCACACTTGAAGTGCAATAATCTTCGTCCGAAGATTATTGCACCGGCCCAAGAATTTTTGTCAAAAATTCTTGGGCTACTCTGCCGCGACCGCACCGGGATTATTCGGATGCGTCGTCCAGTTGGCGTATTCCTTTTCCACAACCTTCCCTGTCCGCGGATCAACCTCACCCGGTGCCATCGGCTCCATCGTGATGCAGCCTTCTACCGGGCAGACATCAACGCATAGGTTACAGGCGACGCATTCTTCGTCAATCACGCGAAAGGTCCGATCATCCGACATCGCAATCGCCTGATGGCTCGTATCTTCACAGGCCGCATAGCAGCGTCCGCATTTGATGCAATCGTCCTGTGAAATCTTGGCCTTGGCAACATAATTGAGGTTCAGATACTGCCAATCGGTGACATTCGGCACGGCGCGGCCCACAACCTCTTCAACCGAAGTATAGCCTTTTTCGTCCATCCATTGTGACAATCCGCTGATCATCTCTTGCACGACCTTGAAACCATAGGTCATGGCCGCCGTGCAGACCTGCACATTGCCACACCCAAGACTAATGAACTCTGCCGCATCGCGCCATGTTGTGATCCCGCCGATGCCGCTAATGGGCAAGCCGTGGGTTTCTGGGTTGCGCGCAATTTCCGACACCATCGACATGGCGATGGGTTTGACAGCCGGGCCACAATATCCACCATGTGATCCCTTGCCGTCAATCGAGGGCTCCGGCGACATCGTGTCGAGGTTGACAGAGGTAATCGAATTGATCGTGTTGATCAGGCTCACCGCATCCGCGCCGCCGCGCATGGCCGCCGCAGCGGGTTTGCGCACGTCGGTGATGTTCGGCGTCAGTTTCACGATGACCGGCTTGTCATAATATTGCTTGCACCAGCGGGTCACCATTTCGATGTATTCGGGCACCTGACCCACGGCGGCCCCCATGCCCCGTTCACTCATCCCATGCGGGCAGCCAAAGTTCAGCTCAATCCCGTCTGCGCCAGTGGCTGCCACGCGGGGGAGGATGTCTTTCCATGCCTGTTCTTCACAAGGCACCATGATTGACACGATCATCGCGCGATCAGGATAGTCGGCCTTCACGCGGGTAATTTCTTCGAGGTTAGTTTCCAGCGGGCGATCCGTGATCAGCTCGATGTTATTGAGACCCAGCAACCGCCGATCCGCCCCGTAAATCGCGCCATAGCGGGGGCCGTTGACGTTGACAACGGGAGGGCCCTCCGCACCCAGAGTTTTCCAGACGACGCCACCCCAACCGGCCTCAAACGCGCGGCGGACGTTGTATTCTTTATCCGTCGGCGGGGCCGAGGCCAGCCAAAACGGGTTGGGGGATTTGATCCCCAGAAAGTCAGTTGTCAGATCAGCCATATCGGTGTCCCTTTCTGTCGCTCCGGGCGATGTGTCTTGCCACTTGGAAAGGCATCCTCATGTGGCCTTATCAAATATCATTTCTACAGGAGCGATCCGGTGCTCTTCGACATTCGCCACGTAGTTTTTGAGCTTTTCGCCGGCCCTGTCACCCATCAACAGATGAATGCCCAGGGGCGGTGGGCCGCCGGACTTCTCCATCGCGGCGAAGACGTTTGCAAAAAAGCTCAATGTAAAGTCGCGGCGATAGCGTTGCGCATGCAGCGAAAGACCCGCCGCTGCGGCCGCGCCAATATAAGTCGCTGCAGGTTCAACATGTGAGTTTTCAGGCACATCAGACCAAGGCAGCGGGAATACCAATGGGTCCGCGCTATCATCTTGCATGACATCAAACAGCGCAAACTGACCCCCGGTCCTAAGCACCCGGCACACTTCGGCGAAGAGCCTTTCCTTGTCGGCGATATTCATGCCCACATGGAACATCGTCACAAGGTCAAAGCTCCCCCCATCCATCGGCAAATCAACGGCAGAGGCCACTTCCAGTGCAATTGCCTCGTCCAGGTGGACACGGGCGTTGAGCGCTTGGCCAACCTCGACAAATACCGGCGTCAGATCGATCCCTGTGACATGCGCCCCATATCGATGAACAATGTGCCGGGCCGTTCCGCCCAAACCGCATCCGATGTCCAAAACCCTGGTGTCCGCCGAAATCTCCAGCTGAGACAGCAGGGCGTCCGTCGCCTCCAACCCTCCGGTATGAAACTCATCGACAGGTTTGAGGTCATCCACGGTGACGGTTTCGACACCTTGTTTCTTGAGTGCCTCATCAATGCCAGCCAGCAAATCTTGCGTAGTGTAATGCGCGGCCACACGGTGTTCGAGCGTTTCCATCTCTCTCTCCAGCGTTGCAATTCCTAGGTCCAGCATAGCACAAATCAGGCCGAGAGCATTGCGTGTATATCCATCGCCGCATCGCGGCCTTCGGCAACGGCTGTCACGGTCAAATCATCGCCGCCGCTGGCACAATCGCCACCAGCCCAAACACCGGCACGACTGGTGCGACCCGCGCCGGTGACAGCAATCTTGCGACCGTCCATTTCCAACCCACCATTGGTGGTCAGCGTTTGACCAATCGCCTTGAACACCTGATCCGCGGCCAGACGCACGGTTTCACCTGTGCCCTTCAAACCGCTGCCATCGTCGCTGGTGTATTCCAATTCGATCTCGCACACCGCGCCATTGCCATGAATGGCAACGGGTTGGGCGTTGAACATCAGGCGGACACCTTTGGAAGCGGCAAGGTCTTGTTCGTATTCACTGGCGCTCATGCTTTCGCGACCGCGCCGATAGGCAATTGTCACGTTCTGCGCTCCCAGCAGTTTCGACTGCACAGCGGCATCCACCGCCGTCATACCGCCACCAATCACCACCACATCGCGGCCGACTGGCAGGGCTGTCAGATCACTGGCCTGCCGCAATTCTTTGATGAAATCGACAGCATCGCGCACGCCTTCCTTGTCCTCGCCCGCGCTGCGCAAGGCGTTCACACCGCCCAAACCAACGGCAAGGAAAACGGCAGAAAAGCCGTCAACCAGATCATCCAACACGAGTTGTTCGCCCAGACGCATGCCGGTCTTGATGGTGATCCCGCCGATACCAAGCAACCAATCCACCTCGCGCGCTGCAAAATCATCGGTGGATTTATAGGCGGCGATCCCAAATTCATTCAGGCCGCCCGCCTTGGCCTCTGCATCATAAATCGTGACGTCATGGCCATGCATGGCCACACGATGCGCACAGGCCATCCCCGCAGGGCCCGCCCCCACAACAGCAACCTTCTTGCCGGTTTCGGGCGCACGTTCATAAGGATGGCTTTGCTTGGCCATCAGCGTATCGGTGGCGTGGCGCTGCAAGCGGCCAATCTCTACGGGTTTGCCTTCGGCCAGTTCGCGCACGCAAGCCTGTTCGCACAAGTCCTCTGTCGGGCAGACGCGGGCGCACATCCCGCCAAGGATATTCTGATCAAAGATCGTTTTCGCCGCAGCCTCGGGCGTGCCGGTGCTGATCTGGCGGATAAACAGGGGGATATCAATGTCGGTTGGGCAAGCCGTCACACAGGGGGCATCATGGCAAAAATAACAGCGATCCGCGGCGACTGCCGCCTCATGCGGGGCAAATGGCGCGTGCAGATCGTCGAAATTCTCCGCCAGTGTTTCAGCGGGCAAACGGGCCTTGGCGATACCGGGCGTCATGGGTGTGGACATGGCTGCTTCCTGTCGTGGCTTGTCGCAAACAGCCTGCCACAGTTTTATTTTTTATCAAATGGTAAATTTTTTGCAGATCGTGAAAGGCAGAACTTTGCGCCTGTTTGCACGCCGTCGGAGCCTCCGGCGGAGATATTTTTGAACAAAAGAATGAAGGGCTTAGCTTACAAATGAAACGGTTCAGTTGTGATCCGCTTGCCCAGTGTCAGGGCGTCGGCAACATGCACCATGGGCATCAGATCAACCTCGGACGCCCCGGATTCTACCAGTTCCGCCATCCGCGCATAAAGCCATGGGTATTCGCCAAGGCCGGCAACCGGCACGTCCTCGCCCCGGATTTGCAACCGCGCCCCGCCGTCGGTCAGCCCCAGCGAACCGGCGGATGTGTCCACTGTGATATCCCAGCTTTGCGGCCCTTCCTGACGCCAGTCGAAGTCACCCGTCACATTGCCCGACCATTGCATCTGCGCCGCAATCGGCGTGTCACAATTTTCGGGAAAATGCAGCTCTGCCGATTGCAGGTGCATCGGCTGTGGCAAAATCTCGGTGATGATCGAGAGCGCGTTGATACCGGGATCAAAGACACCCATCCCACCGGGCTCAAACACCCAATGCTGGCCCGGATGCCAACGACGCACGTCTTCTTTCCAGTTGATATGTGCGCCGGTGATGGTCTTGTCGGCCAGCCACGCCTTGGCCGGGGCGACCCCATCAGCCATGCGGCTATGCCAGGTCGTATAAAGCGTGACGCCCATCGCCCCGGCCATATCGGCCAGCGCATGTACCTCGGCCACTGTTGCACCGGGCGGCTTTTCCAACATCACATGACGCCCCGCCGCAATGGCCTTCGCGGCGTATGTGTAACGCGGCACCGGCGGCAGGCAGAGCGAAATGACCGGAATATCCGACCGCTCTGCCAGCATCTGATCGAAATCAGTAAAGGCTTGCACCCCGTCAACAGTCCCCGCGCGGCTGACCGTTGCCGCCAGTTCCCAGTCAGCACTGCCATTGATCGCAGGCACATGCTGGTCACGGGCGATCTTGCCGATCCCAACCAGACAAATCGGTGTCATCAGTGTGCTTCCTTGCCAACCGCATTGCCGCGATGACCGACGAGGAAGTCGAAATCAGCCCCGGTGTCAGCCCCCATGACCCTGTCATGATACAGCATCGCATAGCCGCTTTCAGGCCGTGGGTTGGCACCGGATTTCTCGGCCGACCAATCGGCCAGACGCGCGGCCAGTTCTTCATCCGTGATATCCAGATGCAACCGGCGGCCTTCGACGTCCAACTCGATCATATCGCCCGATTGCACGACGGCCAGCGGGCCACCGCGCGCTGCCTCGGGCGAGGTATGCAGCACCACGGTCCCAAACGCTGTACCCGACATGCGCGCGTCAGAGATGCGCACCATATCGGTGATCCCTTTCTTGAGGATCTTGGGCGGCAGCCCCATGTTCCCGACCTCGGCCATGCCCGGATAACCGCGCGGGCCGCAGTTTTTCAGGACCATGACGCAGGTTTCGTCAATATCAAGATCATCATCATTGATGCGCGCCTTGTAGTCGTCGATATCCTCAAACACGACAGCCCGCCCACGGTGCTGCATCAATTCGGGCGTTGCGGCAGAGGGTTTCAACACCGCACCACCTGGCGCAAGGTTTCCGCGCAACACGGCAATGCCGCCGGATTTGGTCAGCGCCCTTTCGACCGGCAGGATCACGTCCTCATTCCAGTTTTTGACATCCTTGACCTCATCCCACATTGATCCGCCTGAAA
This sequence comes from uncultured Paracoccaceae bacterium, assembly GCA_947498645.1. GTDB lineage: Bacteria > Pseudomonadota > Alphaproteobacteria > Rhodobacterales > Rhodobacteraceae > Yoonia. The sequence goes on from CANMKS010000001.1 coordinate 814,780, forward strand.
CGGTCAGCGCATCTTTGTGCAGCAGACCAGCCTCGCCCAGACGCTTGATCACGACAGGCAAGCCGCCAGCGTAGAAAAACTCTTCCATCAGGTATTTGCCCGACGGCATCAGATTCAGGATCGTTGGCACATCGCGCCCCAGCCGATCCCAGTCATCCAGCGTCAGATCAACATTTGCGGTGCGGCCCGCCATGGCAAGCAGGTGCACCACCGCGTTGGTGGACCCCCCAATGGCAGCATTGGTGCGGATCGCGTTTTCGAATGCGTCCTTGGTCATGATGTCCGAAGGCTTCAGATCATCCTTAACCATCTGGACGATACGGCGGCCCGTGATATGGGCCATCACACGGCGGCGGCTGTCCACCGCCGGGATTGCTGCATTCCCTGACAACGCCATGCCCAGCGCCTCGGCCATGGAGGCCATAGTGCTGGCGGTGCCCATCGTGTTGCACGATCCCGCAGAGCGGGACATGGATGCCTCGGCCTCAACGAATTCTTCCGCTGTCATTTCACCCGCGCGCACGGCCTCGGAGAATTTCCAAAGGTGGGTGCCAGAGCCGACACGTTCCCCCCGAAAATGCCCGTTGAGCATTGGGCCCCCAGAAACAACAATGGCAGGCAGATCGACGGATGCCGCGCCCATTAACAGCGCAGGCGTGGTCTTGTCACAACCAGCCAGCAAAACGACACCATCCATCGACATGCCACGAATGGCCTCTTCCACGTCCATCGCGCACATATTGCGGTACATCATCGCGGTGGGGCGCAGGCTCGACTCAGCAGGAGAGAACACAGGAAACTCCACAGGAAAACCACCCGCCTCATAAATCCCGAATTTCACCTTCTCGGCCAAATCACGCAGGTGGGCGTTGCAGGGCGTCAACTCTGACCATGTATTGCAAATACCGACAACAGGACGCCCATCCAGCAGGTCCGCAGGCAAGCCCTGGTTCTTCATCCATGACCGGTGATAGATCGCGTCCTTGGACGTGCCACCGAACCATTCCTGTGAACGCAGTTTACGGGGCCACTTGGCGGGCTTGAAAGCCATGTTCTTTTCCTTTGACGGGATTGCTGTCTTATCCTTAGCGTGGGCATCAGACAAATCCAAGGAGCGGCCATGAACCAGCACGCACAAAACATGACACATTGGGCCGAGCGTGTGGATATGGCCGCCGCCTTTCGCTGGACAGCACGGTTAAACATGCACGAAGGGGTGGCCAACCACTTTAGCCTTGCGATCAACGACGATGGCACACAGTTCCTGATGAACCCCAATCAGATGCATTTTTCGCGGATCAAGGCCAGCGACATGATCACGGTCGATGCCTCTGATCCCGCAACGCTGTCAGGGCCAAACGCGCCGGACCCCACCGCATGGGGGTTGCATGGCGGCATCCACCGCCTTGTCCCTCACGCCCGCTGCGCGATGCATGTGCATTCCATCTTTGCCACGGTGCTTGCGTCATTGAAGGACAGCCGCCTGCCACCGATTGACCAGAACTGCTGCACCTTCTTTGACCGCTACGTGATTGACGACGGCTACGGCGGGCTGGCGTTTGAGGAAGAGGGCGCACGCTGTGCGGCACTTTTTGATGACCCAAAGAAAAAGGTCATGATCATGGGCAACCATGGCGTGCTGGTGATCGGTGCTACCGTCGCCGAGACTTTCAACCGGATGTATTATTTTGAACGCGCCTGCGAGACCTATATCCGCGCCCTGCAAACCGGGATGGAACTGCGGGTGCTACCCGATGACGTGGCCGAGAAAACCGCACAGGAACTGGAAGATTACCCCGAACAGGACCTGCGGCATCTCGCCGAACTCAAGGCGATCCTGGACGGGGAAGGGTCAGACTACAGCGCTTAGGCTTTGCGAAAAATCACTAGCCGGGCCATGTCGTTGCGGTGTGCAGCATCCGCGCGGTCATCGTAGATGCGGACGTCGCGGTGGGTGAAGCCAGTGATCTGATCACCAAAAGCGGCGAAAGCAGCGGCGAACCCAGCCGAGGTAAAATGCACGGCGTTTACGGAAATCACAAAACATGCGCCGGGGGCCGCGACATCTAGCAGGTTTTGCAACGCATCGGGGCCGACATGGCCCAGCGTGAAGGTGCCAGCGCTGACAATCCCGGCATAAGGTGCGCCTTTGAGGTCAAGCGGCTGGGTGACATCGCCAACGAAAAGCCCGCGATAGTCGTCCTTGATCCGGGCAACCTGCAACATCTCTTCTGACAGGTCGATGCCGTCAATCGGGCCCACGTTCAGCCCGCGCAGTAACGTATCAACCAACCCTGTGCCCGCGCCGACGTCCAGAACCGGTCCATCCCCACCCGCACCGGCAAAGGCCGCCGCTACTTCGCGCGGAAGTTGATACCCCTGCGCATCACTGAATCCGCTGTCGTAGCTATGCGACCAGTCACGATAAAGCTGTTTGACCTCTTCAGCTGAGGACATCGCATAAGCATCATCAAGATCGGGTACACGGACCATGATCAAACGCTAGCACAGGCTTGCGCATTTGGGCTAGCTCAGGCACGAACCGGGCATGACACAGACGCTTCTTTCATTTGGGCATGGCTACAGCGCCCGCGCCCTGTCCCGCCTGCTGCTGCCGCAGGATTGGCGGATCATTGGCACAACCCGGTCCGACGACAAGGCACCCCGCCTGATGAATGAAGGGGTTGAACCACGGATCTGGCCCGGGGCGGATATGATCCCGGCATTGAACGCAGCGACGCACGTGCTGATCTCTGCGGCACCGGGCGATGATGGCGATCCAGTGCTGGCCGAACTGCATGATGAAATCGCCAAACGCGCCGGACAGTTCGAATGGGTGGGCTATCTTTCGACCACAGGCGTCTATGGCGATCATGGCGGCGATTGGGTTGACGAAAACACTGCCCTGACCCCCGCCACAAAACGGGGCATCGCACGGGTGAAGGCAGAAACAGCATGGGCCGCCATCCCCGACCTGCCACTGCATATTTTCCGGCTTGCCGGCATCTACGGCCCCGGCCGTGGGCCGTTTGCCAAAGTGCGCAACGGAACTGCGCGACGCATCATCAAAAAGGGGCAGGTATTCAGCCGCACCCATGTGGCCGACATCGCGCGCGTGCTCGCGGCCTCCATCGCCAAACCCAACCCCGGTGCCGCCTATAACGTCTGCGACGACGATCCTGCACCACCGCAAGACGTGATCGCCTATGCGGCCGAATTGCTGGGCGTGCCGGCGCCAGAAGCGGTCGATTTCGCGCAGGCCGATATGTCGCCCATGGCGCGCAGCTTTTATGCGGAAAGCAAAAAGGTGCGGAACGACCGGATCAAGGATGAGCTGGGGGTAGAGCTGCTCTACCCCGACTACCGTGCAGGGCTTAAGGCGCTACTGGCGCAGGAAATCGGCGCCTGACGGCCCAGGCAATGCCTGCATAGATCAGCAATAACACCACACCCGTGGCGAGGTTTACACCATAAAACACAGCACGATCGGCAAATGCCAGATTGTTGAGGAACGGGTATGGCAACCCGCTGGTCAGGGTGCCGGATGGGCTGGTGTTCAACGGTTGCAGCACCAATTCGGCCCACATCAGATAAAGCGCGATCACACCAACAAGCCAGGCAAAGGCAGGGCCCAGCCTACGATAGCTGCGATGCACGAAAATCGTATCAATCACCTGCAAAGCGGGGCCAAGCGCGTGCAGATACATCTCAAGATGCCAGGCCCCCAGCTGGCCATCTGTGGTGACGGAATTGGGATCGGCAAAGTAAAGGCGCCAGTAAAGGAACACCACCATCGTGTTAATCACAGCCGTCATGCAGACAAAGCCATCCCAGCGGCGCATCGAGCGGCCCTCTTCAATGGCCATCATGCGGCTGAATGCAAAGAACGACGCAAACAACGCCCAGACGGTCAGAAACCGGAAGGGCCCGCCGAAATGCTCCCAGCCGCCAAAGATCAACATGCGGATGCAATAGCCGCCCGCCAGCAAAAACGCAGTCCAACGAAAGATCAGACGGGGGTTCATGGTCAAGAAATGCTCGCTCTTTTGGCAGATGATGCGCGCAACACGCATATCGCGTCCAGCCTAACGCCACGTCCGCGCCAGCACTTGCCCAACTGTTGCAAACAACCCATATCAAAGGCGCGCTAACCAAAGGCCATTTGCATGACCCTTCGCCAGAAAACCGCCCGGATACTGGACACCGCTTGGGTCCGCAATTTCATCATCGGCGTCATTATCTTCAACGCGATCATCCTTGGGATGGAGACGTCAAAAACGATCATGGCATCGGCAGGTGGTCTGATCACGATGCTGGACAACCTTTGCCTTGCGATCTTTGTGGTCGAGCTTGCCGCCAAGATGTTCGCCCAACGCCTGAAATTCTTTCGCAACGGCTGGAACCTGTTTGATTTCGTCATTGTCGGCATCTCACTGGTTCCGGGCAACGGTGGCCTGTCAGTGCTGCGTGCGCTGCGCATCCTGCGTGTGCTGCGCGTCGTCTCTGTGGTGCCATCGTTGCGGCGCGTGGTCGAAGGGTTTGTGACCGCCCTTCCCGGCATGGGATCGGTCTTTGTGCTGATGGGGCTGGTGTTCTATATCGCCGCGGTCATGGCGACAAAGCTTTTCGGCGCAGATTTTCCACAATGGTTCGGCACGCTGGGCCGCTCGGGCTATTCGCTGTTCCAGATCATGACGCTGGAAAGCTGGTCCATGGGCATCGTGCGCCCGGTGATGGAGGTCTATCCCTACGCCTGGGCCTTCTTTGTGCCTTTCATCATGGTCACGACATTTGCAGTGGTAAACCTGCTGGTCGGCCTGATCGTGAACTCCATGCAGGACGCCCACGCAGAGGAAGGCAACGCCGCAACAGACGCCTATCGGGATGACGTGCTGGCAAAGCTGGAGGCGATCGAGAAGCGGTTGGAGGCGGCGGAAAAGTGAGGGGGTTGGTCTGCTATGCGGGACAAAGGGTGAGTTCGCTGCTCTTGCGCAGAGGGCTGCTTCCATGCGCTTTGCAGACCTTCACCTTGGATTGCACACGAGGCACATACAATCAGCGATTAAAGCACTGATTCAAATTGATAATCTGTCCATTCCTCCATCGCTTTCCGAGCACTAAACCCGTAGGCCTTTTCAACTGGCCCGTAGAGGCATCGGCAGCAACTGCTTGGTCTGAGGTCACTCCTTGGCATCTATGTGCCACGAACAGTTTTGGTGTCGCAAACGGAAGGCCAATGCGGCAGCCGTCTTGCTAGTCATGGGACAGAAATGTCTTGCGGAGCCCACATGACTGTCATCAGCCAACCGTCAAACAGCGCGGAAGGGCATCGGTTTGGTGTCCTTTTTGTCTTTGCCGCTGGTGTGCTTTGGTCGACCGTCGGGCTTGGAATACGGCTGATCGACGATGCGGTTGTGTGGCAGATATTGCTTTACCGATCGGTCAGCCTGTCACTTCTGCTTTACGTGTTCATACGCCTCCGGTCCGGAGAAAGCCCCTTTGCCCAGATCCGCCGCACCGGCTTTCCAGCGGTGATCGCGGGGCTGTCGCTGGTTGCTGCTTATTCCGGCGGGATATATGCGATCCAGTCGACATCCGTGGCAAACGCCATGCTCTTGTTTGCAACAGCACCCTTCATGGCGGCAGTTCTGGGGTGGATCGTTTTGCGCGAACCTGTACGCCCCGCCACCTGGGTGGCCATCGCCGTTGCCATTTCCGGTATCGCGATCATGGTCGCAGATAAATCCGGTGGCGTTGCCATGGTGGGTAGCCTGGCGGCGATTGGGTCCGCCTTTGGATTTGCGGTGTTCACCGTGGCGCTGCGATGGGGGAAATCGGATGAAATGCTGCCGTCGGTGTTTCTGTCCGGATTATTCGGCATCATGGTGACGTTCGGCATATGCCTGTTTTTGGAGTTGTCCCTGGTGTTGTCTGTGCGGGATGGCGGCGTTGCAATGGGCATGGGGGTGTTTCAGGTTGGTGCAGGGTTGATCCTGTATACTCTGGGATCTCGCAGCCTTCCTGCTGCAGAACTTGCGCTGTTGTCACTGGCTGAGGTTCTGCTTGGCCCGTTATGGGTCTGGTTGCTTATGGGTGAAACGGCCACGCTGAACACATTGACAGGAGGCGCAGTGTTGCTTGCGGCCATCGTTGGAAACGCCCTGTCAGGCAAGCGCCGCAAGCCGCCGCCGATCACCTCACCATAGGGGATTGGAGACAACTTACCTCTGATGGATCAGCGGAGGATGCATGCGTTGCACCAATGTTCCGTTCCACCTGCACATGATCCGTGTTGCACCTGGGGTTCTGATATATGTGTTGCTATTGTGCGGCTTTGGCCCTAGGGCTTTATCCTCTGGAGCGCTAACACGCCGTGCGACGGTATTTTCGGCCAATCCTGATCGCTCACCCTATCTTCCTGTGTTGACCCAGGCATCTGCACCCGGGCGACGCGGGTCAGATGACGATCAATTGGCCACATAGCTGACGATCACCTCTGTTCGACCCTACCATGCCCCGCCAAGTTGCTGCCAAGCAGTGTCTGGGTCGCTTCTGAGCCGGTCACATTGGCAGGTTCAGGTATCCCATGGTTTTCCATACCCGTCCAAATGTCGGACGACACAACAACTGCCCCTGATGGGGCTGTGTTTTCGAACTCGATTTGTGCCCTCTCGACGTCTCTGCGCGGTTCGCGCGCAGGGGCACATCATGGGCGTACCGGCGCTGGAACCAAGCGGTTGCAGCGTCGTTGGAGCATGACCTGAATTTGGACAAACAACTGCTTTTCACCCCCGGCCCTGTGAATGTGGCCGAGACCCTGCGTACCGCGATTTGCAAAGAGGATATCTGCCATCGTGAAACAGATTTTGATACCCTGCTTGCAGGTATTGAGCACAAAATACTTTCACTTTTTCAGATAAGAAAAAGAGAACGCTACCGCGCGGTCGTCATCACCGGCTCCGGGACAGCGGCGAATGAGGCGATACTGTCCTCAGTTGCCGGAGATGGTGCTATTCTGATCCTGTCGAACGGAGAATTTGGCAGCCGGCTACACAAGACATCCGTGATCCACAACAAGAAGACCCATCTGATCGAAATGCCCTGGGGCATCGGCTTCGACATACCGCAGATCGCAGCTTACCTTGCGACCCACAAGATTGATGTGGTGGCTATGGTCCACCACGAGACATGTTCCGGCATGCTGAACCCGCTGGCCCAGATTGGTGCGCTGGCAAAAGCCAGCGGCGCACTTTTTGTGGTGGACGGGGTCAGCTCGGTTGGCGCTGAGGTGATCGACATGGAGGCGTGCCATATCGCGTTTGTGTCCAGTTCCAGCTCCAAGGCATTGGGTTCATATCCGGGGCTGTCTTTTGTCGTGGGTCGCAAGAAACAGTTCAAACAGCTCAAACACCATGCAGCCAAGACCACTTACCTGAATCTCGCGACGTTCTACGCATTCCTCAAGAATCACAGTCAGACGCCAAACACACCCGCGGTACCGTTGTTTTTTGCACTGGACCAAGCGCTGACGGACATTCTGCGCGAGGGCGTCCTCAAGCGCCATGCCCGTATCAAGGCGCGGGCTGATCTGCTGCGCAGCGGCATGCGCAGGCTCAACCTCGCCTTTTTGGTAGATGAGGCGGACATGTGTTCTGTTCTGACGACAGTGCAGGTTCCGGCATCAGTATCAGTGCACGATCTGCGTGCGCGTCTACGTGAAAGGTCCATCATCATCTATGAAGGAAAGGGATGCTTTGCAGGCAAGGTTTTTCAGGTCGGTAATATCGGGGAACTCTCGGATGACGACATCCGGTATGAATTTGCCGAGAGCCCACAGGTTGCCAGCTACGATGCCACGGATGGCGGTCATTTTACATGGCATTCCGACATCGGTGATGGCCCATTGGCACAAAAACGAAAACTGACGTTGGTCGCGCAGCTTTCCAAGCCCGGAAGCTATGATGGCGGCGATCTGGAAGTTATGCCGGGCGCGCATATCATCGCCGCAAACCGGACACAGGGCTCCATCACTATTTTCCCAAGTTTTCATCTGCATCAAGTGACGCCTGTGTCACGAGGGACCCGACATTCTTTAACCGTCTGGGCGCACGGCCCTAAGTTTCGGTAGATAGAAGAACGTAGAGTTACGTTTCGCGTTCCAGTTTTTTCCGCGCCAGTTTGCGGGCACGGCGGATTGCTTCAGCTTTCTCTCGTGCCCTTTTCTCAGAGGGTTTCTCGAAATGTTGCTTAAGCTTCATTTCTTGAAATACGCCTTCGCGTTGCAGCTTTTTCTTCAAGACCCGAAGAGCTTGATCGACGTTGTTGTCGCGCACACTAACCTGCATTTGGCTTTCACCACCTTGGAAGACTTACCTGAATGAGAGTTCCCAGAACCCTCGCCTTGTCAAGGTAATTTTGGTGTCGTCCACATTCCAACATGAGCGTTTTGCCGCCCACTCTGCTCTTGAACCCGACATCTTAAGTCGAAGGGTGCGATCACTCTGGTACTGGCGATCAAATACGCGCGGGACACCAAGCATAGGTCATCGTGCTGATACACCGGTACGGGGAAAAGGGGTCAGCTGGTGACTGACCTCAGGTCTCGGGAAAAGGTACCTGCCGCTCTACTTGCAATGGTGGAACAGGCTTCAAACGATTTTCGCCCAGACGCGGATGCAGCCGCCCGGCAATTCCCCAGGCCAGCAGGCTTGCCGCTCCGGCGGCGGCAAAAATGCCGGATATCGGTGCCACCAAAAGGATCAGCCAGGCCACACCCGGTGTCAGGATGCCGGACACATCCCGATAGGATGAGTAGACTGCCGACATTTCGGTGCGTTCCGATGGTTTGACGGCCATCAGGAACGGCAATCCGGCACAAATATCCAAAAGGATCAGAAAGAAACTGCCGACAAAGAGAACGAATACTGTTGCAGACGGGGCTGCTGAAACCAAACTGGCGGTACAGAACAGACATGCGAAAGCCATGAAGCCGGTTTGAACCGAGCTGCGCACGGAGTGTTTCTGCATCCATCTCAGCATCACCGGCGACAAAAACAATCCAGCATTTGTGATGGACAAGAGCGTCCCGCCCAGCGTTTCTCCAAGGCCGTTCTCAACAGCGAAGATGGGCAGATAAACAACATAGGCCCACCACCCGCAAGAACGGATCACCGCGAAGAGCCAACCTGCGATCAGGCGGGGTTGTTGTAAGAACCGCCCCAGAAATGCCAACGGATTAACGGGTGCCCGCTGTGCCCGGGTGATCAGTTTGCCATTCCCCAGCCGTAGAAAGATGAACACACCCAGCATGGTTGCAGCGGCCATGCCGGAAATCACGAAAGGAGCGGGCCGCCACCATTCCCACAAAAGTACGCCCAGCACAGGGCCAACTGTCCACCCCAGGGCCGAATAGAACATACGTAGCGTTTCGCATTTTCCGAGATCAATCCGGGAGATGTAATCCAGCACATAGGCGTTGAAACACACAAAGGTGACGACGGTGGCCAGCGAGTTCAAGACAAGCCCCAGAACGATCATCTCCGGGGACCCCAGAGTTGCGAGGCCCGATCCTACAATGAATCCCGTCGCTCCGATGCCGTACATCCAGCGCCTCGCTATCCAGCGATTGAGAAAGGGAACGAGAAGCCCAGTCAGCAATGAGATAATCCCGATCAAGAAATAAACTGAACTGATCAGAGCCGCGTCCTGAAGCGCGTCGTACATCGCAACCGGAAAGACGGAAATCAGGATCCCGCGTGCAACCGCCTCAAACGCGGCCAAGGTCGCAAAACCCTGCACAGATGGTGCAGGTGCGTGTCGCAGCCATTCGGGGATTCGACGCTCAAACATCTCTAACGGGCCTAAAAGTATGGCTGGAAAAGTACGCAGTGCTCTTTGCGTGTCTGTTCAAAAGGCGACACCGATGATGGTTCACGACCCATTTTGAGTTTGACGGTCATCTCTTTGCGGTCTCAGCTATCGGACATGAGCCAATGACTGAGCTGGGACGAAGCAAACGAAGGCTACGAATGGCTTTCAGTGTTTGCTGGATCCCTCGATTTTCGAAACATGGTCCTAGACCGGAGCGCTAAGGCCATTGTTGTCCACTTCCCCAAGTCGACCGGGAAATCGCCAAACCTTGATCACTGCGCCTCGGGAGGAATTCCCATGCCCTGCTATCAGCCTCGCGCAGCCCTTCCATCACGATGGATCCGTTGCTCTTCAAATCTCACCAATTCGCACAACCATCAAACGGCCGACTGAACGCGACAAAAAGGCCATTCCACGTTGCACATACAGTGCACACGGCACCAATTAAGCTATTGAATTTAAAACTGAATCAATCCAGCTATCTCAAAATTGACGCAAAGCGCAGCTTCGAATGGCGGTTTTGTAGCGATGTTCAGACCTTGGCGAATGTTGCAGCATTTGGAAGTTTGGGCTCTTTTGGAACCTTCGCCGCATCAAGCGTAAATGACGGTTTTCACTAACGTACGATCCTGCCCCCTACCGGAGCAGACCCCTCTCTTGAAGGTCTGCGTCAGCTTTTGCAAACATTATTCTATCGAGTTGCCTTCGATCTCTAGTGCACGCCTTACGTTTGGACGTGCGCGCATCATCGTTCTGTGGGCCGACACTTTCGGGAAATCACTTACTACAACACCGTCGCTCTCCATCCACTGTGCGATCGTGAAGAGGTATGGATCAGCAACTGAGTATTCGTCTCCTAGGACGTATGGTCCGACGAACGCGCAATCCTCGATGTATCGATATGCCTCTGTAACAGCTGCCGGAACCTTTCGTTGCATGGACGTTATACAAGCAGGATCATCCGACCATCTATAACCCCGCATTCTATTAGCATGTGCAACGTGAAGCGTAGAGCAAAGGTAGCTATTGAATTCTTGCATTTTTCCAAATGCGAATGGATCACTAAGGGGGGCTACTTTTACATCAGAAGAAATCTGAGCGAGGTATGCGAGTATGGCCGGTGTCTCTGTGAGTGGGCCTTTATCTGTCACGAGAACGGGAACTCGGCCTTTCGGGTTGATTGCGAGAAACTCGGATTGTCGTTGCATCTGTGTTCCGAAGTCAACGATTTCGTATTGATATTTTACACCGAGATCCTCCAGAACAATCAGGCTGGCAAGCGAGCAAGTGTCAGGCGTGAAGTAGAATTTGAACATCCTCGCATAGAATACGTCTCGTCTAAGCCCGGCAATGAAAAATGATCATACATCTGCGAATTCCGTCAAGAGCGGACGTCTGTGACGGCCGCAGCATCGGTCCATCTGGGCTCAAACCAGCCCCTCACCCATTCACCTCTCAATGCCCATTCACCGCCGCCCAAATCCCAAACGCCCCCACCAGAATAAGCGTCACCGCCCAGACCAGATCAAGATTGAACCACGTCTTGGACAGGAACTTCAGCCCTAACCACAGATAGATTATCACCGCGATCAACCCGCCTGCCAGTGTCATCGCGGCGGTATGCGCCAACGCCACTGTAAAGGCCGTCAGGATATTGCCACGCATCAAGGCCTCTGCCGCCTGATGCCCGGTATCGGCGTCCGCCGCACAGATGCCCAGAAACAACGGCACCAGCATCAATCCCGCCCCATGGGCGTTTGCCGCAAGAAACGACCAGAACGCCAGCCGTGCCGGATGCACGCGGGCCAGCGCCTTGGGATGGCGGCGATTGATCAGCAGATAGACACCCATCGCAATCACCAGCACCCCGGCAGCAACCCTGATCTGCACCTCCCACGCGACCAGGAACAGCATCATCGAAAAGGGCAGAAGGATCGCCAGCATCGCCAGGAAATGGCCAAGCGCAAGCAGTCCCAGCGCCCGTGGCAAGGCGCTCCGCTTTTGCTCCATCAGGGCGGCGGACACGGCCAAGGGCCAGCCCATACCAGGGTTCAGGCCATGGTAAAGGCCAGACAAAATGACGGCCCACCAAAGGGCCGCCACTGTCGTCAGCTCAGAAATCACCTAGACGGATGGGTAACAGAAACTGTCAGTTGAACAGTCGCCGCCTTCCAGCCTGATCTGGTGACTGCGATAGCCTTTGGGGAAATCAATGTAGAAATCCTTATCCAGATGAAAGCCGTTCTCGTCATTATTGGCCATGATCATCTGCCCGCCTTCATCGTCAGGATAAAACTGATCATCCCATGTGGAATACAGCGAGTTGGTCCAATAGACACGTTTGCCATCGCGGCTGACCTCAACCATCTGCGGGCCATAGGCAAAGGGCTTGCCGTTGGGATGGTCCGCGCCGCGGGCGATACCGCCCACCTCGACCTTTCCGGCCAGCACCGGGTTCATCGGGTCAGATACATCGTATTGATGCATCTCACCCAGACCCCAGCAGGCGACATAAAGGTATTTGTCATCGAGGCTCAGGTCGATGTCGGTGACCAGCGGTGGCACGGCCTCAAACCCTTGTAACAACGGCGGCAGGTTTTCCGGCTTTTCGGGGCGCGGATCAATGGTGATCGTCTTTTTCGACTGCCATGTGCCATCGTCATCACGCCACCATGTAAAGATCGCCCCTTGCAGGTTTGTGGTATCCACCACAACGCCGCAAAACCCGTATGATTTGGTGGGGTCATGGGCCGGGCGGATTTCCAGCGCCATCTGATAGTTTTCACCAAAATCCATTGTCTGAATGTTCTTGCGCGCCCGCAAATCCCAGAAATGGATCGAATGGCCGTATTTGTTTGACAACAGATCCTCAGCCACCACGCCATTTTCGAATTGCGGGGGCAGGCCCCATTCGGAACTGACCATGTAGTCCTGCGGCAGGTTCCACCAGAAATCATAGTGCTTGTCCTGCTTGCCGCGATCCATCTCGTATTGGCCGATGATCTCGAAGGTTTCGCAATCCATGATGAAGATACCGGGCGGGCCATCTGTACCATCAGCACCGCCGCCACCAAGACAGGACACATAGATGCCTTCCGGGCCGCAGTGGATCGTATGCGGGCGGGAATAGCCGGTCTTGGCAAACAGTTCTTCGGGTTCAATCGTCTTGTGAATCTTGGCCTTCAGCGGCTCTTTGACGTCAATCACATAGATGCGCGACGACCGGATACCCGGTACAATCAGATAACGGCGCTCAAGAAATGCGTGGCCTGTCAGGGGCGACAACGAAGACGAACAGGCGTTCCAGCCAAAGTGATGAAATTCGTCGCCTTTGTTGGGCACAATCACCTGATGGACAATCTGGCCATACGTCTTGGACGATGGGTTCACATCCACCACGGCAATTCCATCCGACTGCGCGCCATCAGGGCTGAGCATCACGGTAAATGCGTAGTTCTCGACCGGGGCCTGCATCGCAAGTTTCGGTGATGCGTGGAACGTGGGGTCTGGCCGTAAATTCATATTGATCCTCCCTGGAAATCTGTGCGGCCGCATGGACCACATTCAAATCTGCCAAGGAAGGCATGTTCTGAACCGCAAGTGCCTTTGGCGTAAATCGCATCGGCACATTTATTCAATTAGTTTTTGTTCTGCGTATCCGATTTCACACTCATGATCCCTGGTCAGATCAGAACCTTGGCGCATTCCGCCATTTGACGCAATTTTTTTCGGATTACCGCTGCCGATCTGCAGCTCGCGAAAGCTGGCTTGAACACAACCAGCGTAGGTGCTTACCTTTGACAATGGCCGATAGGAACCTCAGGCGGGCGCGTTCATGACCAACGACGATCGGGAAATGCTACCGGTTTACCCGGATCTCGATTGCTTTCGGGAATATGACGATCCGCCCGATATCATTCCGGGCCGCTCCTCGCGCGACTGGATGGATGACACGACGCAACGGTTTGCCTATCGCTGCACACCGCTGCCCGTTGCCAATGCCAGCGGATGGGAGGTCATTCTGCCGTTTTCAATCGCAGCACATTGGAACGGCGGCATGAAGCCGGAAGACGTGACCGTAACCTGCGCCGATCCAAACCAGCGGATCGACCATATTGTCGGGCCGGTCTTCGGGCACGGCATTCTGACCTTCCACCCCGGCTACCTGTTCAGGACATCGCCGGGCTGGGCAATTATCGCGCGCGGTGCCCCAAATACCGTCAAAGACGGCATCACCGCCCTCGAAGGGCTGGTAGAAACCGACTGGCTTCCCTTTGCCTTTACCATGAACTGGCGGTTCACCCGGCCCGGTTCGGTTGAATTTGCAGCGGGCGAGGCGTTCTGCTTTCTTTCGCTGGTCCCGCACGCAGCACTTGACCATATCCAGCCACGCTTGCGTAGCTTTGCAGAGGCCGAAGATCTCAAAGCAAGTTATGATCACTGGCGGCGTGAACGCGCGGATTTCCAGGCACGGCTGGCGCGCGGCGAACCGGAGGCGGTGAAACTGGGCTGGCAACGCGATTATGTAAAAGGGCGCGATCCATCAGGACGGATTGAGCCTGACTTCCACCTGTCACGGCGGACACTCAAAGCACCGAAATAGTCGCGGAAACGCCGATTCAGGCCCGCTTTTCCAGCGTCGCCACACCCATCACGTCCAGCACCTTGGCTTCGATGTGTTCGGCATTCATGCCTGCCACATCGTACATCGCCTTTGGGCTGGCCTGATTGATAAAGATATCCGGCAGCACCATAGAACGGAACTTCAATCCGTGGTCGAACACGCCTTCTTCGGCCAATAACTGGGCGACATGCGAACCAAAGCCACCCACAGCGCCCTCTTCCACCGTGATCAGCGCCTCGTGGGTCGCTGCAAGTTTCAACACCAGTTCGCGATCCAGTGGCTTGGCAAACCGGGCATCGGCAACGGTAGGAGTGATCCCCTTGGCCTCTAGCGCCTCACAGGCCTTTGTGACCTCTTGCAGGCGCGTGCCAAATGACAAGATGGCAACCTGCTTGCCTTCCCGGATCATGCGGCCTTTGCCGATCTCTAGAACTTCAGGGCTGTCGGGCATCTCGACGCCCACGCCTTCACCGCGCGGAAAGCGGAACGCGATAGGGCCGTCGTCATGGGCGGCGGCGGTGGCCACCATGCGGACCAGTTCCGCTTCATCCGCGGCGGCCATCACCACAAACCCGGGCAAATTGGCCAGATAGGCCACGTCGAACGACCCGGCATGGGTCGCGCCATCGGCACCTACCAGCCCCGCGCGATCAATGGCAAAGCGCACTGGCAGGTTCTGGATCGCCACATCATGCACAACCTGATCATAACCACGTTGCAGAAAGGTTGAATAAAGCGCGCAGAACGGGCGCATGCCGCCCGCAGCCAAACCAGCACTGAAGGTCACCGCATGTTGTTCAGCGATGCCAACGTCAAAACAACGGCTGGTGTAGCGCTCCATGAACTTCGAAAGGCCCGTGCCATCTGGCATCGCAGCCGTCACCGCACAAATACGCGGATCATCCGCGGCGTGCTTCAGCAGGCTTTCGGCAAAAACGGATGTGTAAGACGGGGCATTGCTGGGCGCTTTCTTCTGCTCACCGGTGACCACATCAAACTTGGCCGTGGCATGGCCTTTGTCGCTGGCACCCTCTGCGGGGGCATAGCCTTTGCCCTTCTTGGTGATCGCATGGATCAGGATCGGGCCGTCGGCACGCTCTTTCACGGTGCGCAACACCGACAAGAGCTGTTCCATATCGTGGCCATCAATGGGACCAAGGTAGGAAAACCCCAACTCTTCAAACAGGGTTCCACCCACGGTCATATGCTTGAGCATATCCTTGGCGCGCTTGGCACCCTCGCGGAAAGGTTCGGGCAAGAGCGACACGGCACCCTTGGCGGCGGCCTTGAATTCCTGAAACGGCTCGCCCGCATAAAGACGCGACAAATATGACGACATCGCCCCGGTAGGCGGCGCAATCGACATCTCATTGTCATTGAGGATCACAATCAACCGCTTGCCCAAGTGGCCCGCGTTATTCATCGCCTCATAGGCCATGCCTGCCGACATCGCGCCATCGCCGATCACCGCAATGGCGTCACCCCCTTCACCGCCCAGATCACGGGCGACGGCAAAACCAAGGGCCGCAGAAATCGAGGTGCTGGAATGGGCCGCGCCAAACGGATCATAGGGGCTTTCAGAGCGTTTGGTGAAACCGCTCAGGCCCCCTTCGATGCGCAGCGTGCGAATACGGTCGCGACGGCCGGTCAGGATCTTATGCGGATAACACTGATGCGACACATCCCAGATGATCTTGTCCTTTGGGGCATCAAAAACCGCATGCAGGGCCACGGTCATTTCTATCACACCCAGACCAGCACCCAGATGACCACCCGTGACAGAGACCGCCGAAATCGTCTCGGCACGCAGATCATCGGCCAATTGGCGCAGCTCTGCGTCGGACAAGACCTTCATATCATCAGGGGTCTTCACACGATCAAGGATCGGGGTGCGTGGCTGGCTCGACATGACTTTTGACCTTAGTGCGTGCGCGTCATCACAAAACGCGCGGCTTCTTTCAACGTCTCAGCGTCTTCACCATAAGGAGATAGCGCATCGCAGGCCTCTTCCACCAGTTCATTTGCGCGGCTTTTTGCCCCATCTGCGCCCAGCAGGGACACAAAAGTGGCCTTACCCGCAGCGGCATCCTTACCCACAGCCTTGCCCACGATCGAGGGGTCACCAAAATGATCCAGCAGGTCGTCTGCAATCTGAAAAGCAAGCCCCAGCGCATCTCCATACAGCGACAAAGGCTCACGCTCTGCCTCGGCCATGCGCGGACCAACAAGGGCCGCCCATGAAATCAGCGCGCCGGTCTTGCTGGCCTGCAAGGCGGTGATGTCTTCCAGATCAAGCGGAAGTTGTGCGGTCTCGGCTGCGATATCGGCGGCTTGACCACCCACCATGCCACGCGCACCGGCAGCATGGGACAAGGACATCAACAGGTTCAACTTGGCACGCGGGGCACATTCCGCCTGCACCAGCAGCTCAAACGCCAAGGCCTGCAACCCATCACCAGCCAGCACGGCTGTGGCGTCATCCCATCGCTTGTGAACGGTCGGCTGGCCCCGGCGCAATTCATCATCATCCATGCAGGGCAGGTCATCATGCACCAGCGAATAGGCGTGAATACATTCAATCGCCGCCGCCGCACCAACGGCCGAAACAGGGTTGATACCATGCAGGCGCGCTGTCTCCAACGCAAGAAAGGCACGCAGGGCCTTTCCGCCTGTCACAGCGTATAGCATGGCGTCCGGCAGATCGCCTGACAGGCCACTCAAAGCAAAGCCGATACGGGCCTGAGACACTTTGGCGGCATGGGCCATCGCGTCATTCAAAGGCCGACGTTCCAGCGCCGAGATGCGGATTATTGCAGAGGTATCAGTCATCAAGCTGCGCCGTCCCCTGCGGTGTGCCACCTTCGCCAAGCGTAATCTTGGCGACTTTTTCTTCGGCTTCCTTCAGCTTGGTCTCACACCGGGCCTTGAGGGCCGCGCCACGCTCATAAAGGGCGATGCTGTCATCCAACGCCACATCTCCGCGCTCAAGCTGACCAACAACTGTTTCCAGCTCCTTGATCGCCTCTTCGAAACTCAGGTCTTTCACGTCACTCATCGGCCGCGTTCCTCCAGAACTCTGACATGGGCGGCTGCACAAGCACCCAATGCGTCCAAGTCATAGCCACCTTCAAGCGCCGATACCACCCGACCCACACAATGACGGTCGGCCAGATCGCACAGGCGCGCAGTGACCCATTCAAAATCTTCCGTGGTCAGGTTCATCCCTGCCAATGGATCATTCATATGTGCATCAAATCCGGCGGAAATAAGCAGAAGTTGCGGTGCAAAGGCGTCAACTCGCGGTAGAACCTGATTCTCCATGACCTTACGGAAAGGTTTTGACCCGGTGCCTTCGGGCAAGGGCACGTTCAGAACATTGTCGACACCCACTTCATGGGCGGCACCCGTACCCGGATAAAGCGGGGATTGATGGGTAGAACAGAACAAAATACGCGGATCGTCCTCAACCAAATCCTGCGTGCCATTGCCGTGATGCACATCAAAATCAACAATGGCGACACGTTCCAGCCCGTGATGCTCAAGCGCGTGTTTGGCAGCGATGGCAACATTGCCGAAAAAGCAAAACCCCATGGCGGTCTGCCTTTCGGCATGATGGCCGGGCGGGCGCATGGCGGAAAAGGCATTGCTGGCTTCACCGCCCATGACGATATCAACCGCGCGAACGACACCACCGGCGGCGCGATAGGCCGCCTGCAAACTGCCAACAGACATATGCGTGTCGGCATCAAGGGATCGCCAGCCTTCATCCGGGGCCGCGGTGCGGATGGCATCCACATGGGCCTTGGGATGGGCGCGCAGCAGATCGTCTTCGGCGGCCAGCGGGGCTGTGACGCGCAAAAGGTCCATCCCCTCCAACGCGCCCAACACCGCATCAAGCCGCGCCACCTGCTCAGGATGGCCAGGCGGGGTGACATGGGCGTAGCAGTCTTCGTGGGTGATCAATACAGTTGTCATGTGCACAAAAGACGCAATTCAGATGGGAATCACAACCATCTTTGTGCGGGTGATCGGCAGGCTATCCGACTTGCTGATGGCACGTCAGACGCTAGACTGCCCAAATGCTCCGCTTTCTGCTGCATGCCGCGATTGTGGTTCTTCTGACGATACTCACCCAGATCGGCGGTCTGGCGTGGCTCGCGGCCTGCATGTTTCGCCGAAAGTTGCTCGCGTTCTTGCTGACATACAGCGCGATGACTGTGGCAGTGATTTTCATCGCACCAGCCTTTGGCCGAACCGCACTCAGCTGCGCCAGCAACGGTCCACTCCAGGTACAAAGCTGGATCTACTGCGCATCGAACCGGAACTACGTGACCCCGCAACTCGCCGATGTCCTGGAACAGACGGCGATCACGATGGACAAACGCTATCCCGGCACGAAAACACTGGTTCTGGACGCGAATTTCCCGTTCTTCGATGGTTTCCCGCTGCTTCCGCATCTGTCACATGACGATGGTGAGAAAGCGGATCTTGCTTTCTACTATCAGGATGAAGCTGGCTATCTGGCTGGGGCCACGCGCTCGCCCATCGGCTATTTCGCATTCGAGCCGGGGGCCAGCGACTGTCCCAAAACCTGGCCCTCTCTCAGATGGGACTTCGCAGCATTGCAACCCTTGTGGCCCGACGTCACGCTGGACCGGCAACGTAACCGCGCCATCTTGCAACTGTTGGCCGAGGATCCCCGCACAGGCCGCATTTTCGTCGAACCCCATATCGCCCAGAGCCTCAACATCGCACACCAAAATATCCGTTTCCAAGGGTGCAGGGCCGCCCGCCACGATGACCACATCCACCTGCAACTCAGATGAATATCAGGCCAATCACCTTCTTTTGTTCAAAAATATCTCCGCCGGAGGCAAACCAATAAAATAGAATCCGTGCGCAGCACGGCCCTTTGGATCACTCAGGCGCCAGCATATAACCCGCGCCGCGGACAGTTTGCAGATAGCGGGGCTGCTTGGGGTCAACTTCGATCTTGCGGCGCAGACGGGTGATCTGCACATCCACCGCACGCTCCTGCGTCTGCCCGCCAGAGCGGCTGAGCTCTTCAACCAATCGCGTCCGCGTCACGGCCTCACCGGGACAACCCGAAAAGATACGCATAAGCTGGCTTTCGGTGGCGGTCAGTCGAACCAGCTGATCACCCTGCCACATCTCGCCGCGCTCAACATCATAGCGGACCGGGCCAAGGTTCAGCACCTTGGGCATGACAACGGCGGGTTCGGCAGCAGGAACACGACGCAGGATCGCATTGATACGCAACAGCAGTTCCTTCGGCTCAAAGGGCTTGGCCAGGTAATCATCCGCCCCCGCCTCAAGCCCGGTAATCCGGTCGCCGGTATCGCCCTTGGCGGTCAGCAGCAGGATCGGGGTCGTGATGGTCTGGCGCAAATCACGGCAAAGCGAAATGCCATCTTCGCCGGGCATCATGACGTCCAGCACAATCAAATCGAATTCCAGACCGGACAGGATCCGGCGGGCATGGGCGGCATCCCGCGCCCCGCTGACCAGAAAGCCGGAACGTATCAGGAATTTCTGCAACAACCCGCGAATACGCTCGTCATCATCAACAATCAGCAGGTGCGCGTCGTCTGTACTCATTCCGGTCTGTCCTTCATCGCCTCGTAATGGTGGCGGCTGTCTTCATCCATCATGGCCTCAAGCACCTGCCGAAACCCCACAACAGCCTCTGGACCGGCTGCGCGATAAGCGGCGCGCATTCGGTCACGCTGTGCATCTGAAAGGGCACGTTCCAACGCGGCACCCTCTGTTGTCAAATGCAAATGACGCTCGCGCTTGTCGCGCTGCCCAATTGTGCTGGACACCAAACCGTCTTCGATCAATGTGCGCAACACACGATTAAGCGATTGTTTTGTAACGCCAAGGATGGACAACAGGTTATTGACGGTCGTGCCGGGGTTGCGATGGATAAAGTGGATTGCACGGTGATGGGCACGGCCATAGGATTGCTCTGCCAGAATGCGATCAGGGTCAGCAGTAAAGCCGCGATAGGCAAAAAACATCGCCTCGATCCCCTTGCGCAGCTGTTCGTCGGTCAGGAACAGCAGGCTTTGGCCCATCTGCGGTGGCAACCCGTCACTCATTTGCAGCCTCCCTTGGCTTTCCCCGACAATACGTCAGCTTTGTTGACATTCCAAGAATCAACTGCTAGCGAAAAGCAGAAATTGCGCAACAATATGTCCGAAACGGACCTACTTGCGTAACAAATGCAAAATGACGGAGGCTGCGATGGCTGGCGCATATGACGATAGAGACGGGAAAATCTGGATGGACGGCCAACTGGTCGATTGGCGTGACGCCAAAGTCCACATTCTGACCCACGCCATGCACTATGCCTCTTCGGTCTTTGAAGGAGAGCGCTGCTACGCGGGCAAAATCTTCAAATCCCGCGAACACTCCGAACGGCTGATCACATCGGGCAAGTTGATCGACTTTGATATCCCCTACACAGTGGACGAAATCGAAGCCGCGAAACAAGCCGCACTGGATGCCAACGGCCTGAAAGATGCCTATGTGCGGGCCGTCGCATGGCGCGGCGCGGGCGAGGATATGGGCGTCGCTTCGGCGCGCAACCCGGTCCATATGGCCGTCGCTGTCTGGGAATGGGGCAACTACTATGGCGACGCCAAGATGAAGGGCGCCAAGCTCGACATCGCCAAATGGAAACGGCCCAGCCCCGAAACCGCACCCTCACAGGCCAAGGCCGCAGGCCTTTACATGATCGCCACGATGTCCAAACACGCGGCAGAGGCCAAAGGCTGTTCGGACGCAATGATGTTCGACTACCGTGGCTATGTGGCCGAGGCGACAGGGGCCAATATCTTCTTTGTCAAAGATGGCGAAGTGCACACTCCAACCGCCGATGCCTTTCTCAACGGGCTGACCCGTCAGACGGTAATCGGGATGCTGCGCGACAAGGGCCTGACGGTCCATGAACGTGTCATCATGCCGGAAGAACTGGAAGGGTTCGAACAATGCTGGCTCACTGGAACGGCCGCCGAGGTTACACCAGTTGGGCAGATCGGCGACTATAATTTCGAAGTTGGCGCAATCACCCGCGAAATCTCCGAAGATTACGAGAAACTCGTGCGCGCCTGACACCGACAATCAAGCGTCGTTAAGGGGGGAATGCACCCGCATTCCCCTTTTCTCGCCCTACACCCTAAAGTTGACACATTAGATCAAAAAAGCAGCCAATACGCGAGACAATCATAGATGATGCGGTGTATTGCGGCGCAAATACGTACAGTGCCCCAAAAATGACACCTTTTCGCTCCAACTTTGTCTGATTGTTAGGGTGTCTTGTTCTACGTAACAAGTTTGGTGTTTTTTAATGCACGCTCCCGCCAAAAACCAATTCACCCTCGCCCACTGCAAACCTGCGGTTTCCGGGGCTGAGCTGAAGTTGCGGCGCTTGCTCAAGTCCTTTCCTCAGGAACTCTGGCTGGATACGATCCGCCGCACCACTGGGCCGGAACACAACGGCCTGATTCATTGGATGCTGGCGCAGATCGAATGTGATTTTTCGGTTGCCTTTCATGCCTTCTATCGCAGCGATCCGGCCAGTTTCCTGGAGGAACCAACACAGCTTCCGCCACGGCCGGGTGTGAATGATATCTTTGCGCAGGTCCTGCTGAATTGGGACACCGGATCCTACCGCACCCAACGGTTCCGGGTCGAGGCTATCGACGCACCCCTGGCAGCGATTGCCAAGGTTGACCGTCTGGTGCGCGCGCATGGCAATGGCGCGCTGCCATTCCAGATCCCGCGCCGGTTTGTGGACCCCAAGGGCGGGGTGAACATGCGGCTGCCATCCTATCTGTCGCCTGATCGCGCAGCGCACCTCTGGCCGCTTTATGTCAACATGGGTCTGCGTGTGCAGGACGAACCGCCGGGTTTGCGGCGCAAGGCGGCACAGGTGAAATCCCTGTTTCGCATCGTCGCCCGTAGCGCTTAACTCCCGATATTGCCGGTTGCCTTGCGCTGCTGCGCCCGTTGCAGGCCCAGCATCCGCTCGCGCCAGATGATCAGAACACCGGCAAAGATTACGATACCTGCGCCGATCAGCATCGTGCCTGTCGGTACTTCATCAAAGATGAAGTACCCGATCAACAGCGCCAAAATCATCGAGGTATAATCAAACGGGGCCACCAGTGAGGCGTCGGCGTAACGATAGCTGGAGGTCAGCAAGATCTGCCCGACCCCGCCCAGCAAACCTGCCATGACCAGCATCAAGGCAACCTGCCAACCGGGCACCACCCAGCCCCACGGCAGCGTGAAAAGCGCCAGGAATGACGACGTGATGGTAAACCAGAACACAATCGCCGCCGTGCCTTCCGTGGCAACCAGCTTGCGCACAAAGACCTGCGCCAGTGCCGCCAGCACTGCCCCCATCAGGACAACAATCGCGCCCAACGTCTCAGAGACATTCAGCGTCGCACCCACAGACAGGCGCGGCGACAACACGATCAAAACACCGATCATCCCAAGGCCAACAGCGGACAGACGAAAGGCGCGGACGTTCTCATTCAGAAACATCGCGGCAAAGATCACAACCAACAACGGCGCGGCATAGCCAATCGCCGTGACCTCCGGTAGGGGTAAAAGACCCAGGCCGGTAAAGCCAAGCCCCATGGCCGACGTCCCCACCAATCCACGCCAGAAATGGCCCATCGGGTTGCTGGTTTTCCAACCATCACGCAACTCATGACGGATCGCCAGCCAACCCAGAATAATCGGCAACGCAAAGAAAGACCGAAAGAAAACAGCCTGCCCCGGCGGCACATCAACCGAGGCCGCTTTCACAAGGCTGGCCATGCCCATGAACATACAGACCGACATAATCTTGAATACGATGCCCCGAAGCGGCTGCATGGCGGTCCCCTTTGGTGGCTACATTAGGACGCAGGCGCACCACATTGAAGCCATTTTCGCTTGCTTAATGGTGCCGTTAGGTTATCCGCAACCAACACCACCTAAGAAGTGACATATGACAAAAACCGAGCAGACCACCCAGAACATGACCCCGCGTGACTGGGTTTTGATCCTCGCCAAATACCGCAACCCAAGCAGCCTGCGCAGCAGCTTCGAGCTGGCGGTCAGCCTGATCCCCTTTGTGGTGCTCTGGGTGCTGGCCTGTTGGGTCGCCCAATACAGCTATCTTGCCGCCTTCTTTATATCGGCGGCCAACGGTCTTTTCCTGCTGCGGCTCTTTTGTATTCAGCACGACTGCGGGCACGGATCATTCTTTCAAAACCGCAACGTCAGTGACTGGATCGGGCGGGCGCTTGGCGTTGTGACGCTCACGCCCTACGATGTATGGCGGCGCAGCCACTCGATCCACCACAGCCATGCGGGTGATCTTGATCAGCGCGGCATCGGCGATGTGATGACGCTGACCGTCGAAGAATACCACCAGCGCACGGCCTTCGGACGCCTGCTTTATCGGGCCTACCGGCATCCGCTTGTGATGTTTGGCCTGGGTCCAACCTATCTGTTTTTCCTGCAAAACCGCCTGCCACTTGGCCTGATGGATCAGGGCAAGAAATACTGGATCAGCGCAATGGGCACAAATGCGGCCATCCTCACGATCCTTGGCACAATCGTCTACTTTGGTGGCTTTCAGGCGCTGTTTCTTGTGTTCCTGCCGACCACGCTGATTGCAGCCTCGATCGGCGTCTGGCTGTTCTACGTCCAACACCAGTTCGAAACGACCCATTGGGATCAGGCCAAAGACTGGCAATTGCACGAGGCCGCCCTGCATGGCAGCTCTCACTACGATCTACCGCCAATCCTGCGCTGGTTTACCGCCAATATCGGCATCCACCATGTGCATCACCTTTACAGCCGCATCCCATTCTATCGGCTGACCGAGGTGTTGCGCGACCACAATGAACTGGTTGAGGTCAGCCGCATGACCATCGCGCAAAGCCTCAAATGCGCGAGCCTTGATCTCTGGGATGAAAAATCGCGCCGCCTTGTGTCTTTCGCAGCGGCGCGCAGGCTGGCGCGCGCGTAGGGTCTTGCCCTAGCGCGGCGTCACCCGCAGCACATCACCGGCATCGCGCAACACCAGAACTGATCCGTCCTGCAAAACCTCTACATCGCGGATGCGGCCAGCATCCGTCAGCAGACGTTCTTCGCCAACCACCCGGCCGCCTTCCAGCTTGAGCCGGACCAGCGCGCCGGGGTTCAGCGACCCGATCAACAGATCCCCCTGCCATTCGCTGTAAGGGCCGTCGTAAAACATCATGCCACCGGGTGCTATCACCGGGTCCCAATAATACACCGGCTCCTCATAACCGGCACCACTGGATCGGCCCCGGCCAACATCAGACCCGCGATAATTGATGCCATAGCTGACCGCCGGCCAGCCATAGTTCAGACCAGCCTCAGGACGGTTCAACTCATCCCCGCCGCGCGGCCCATGTTCAATGGTCCAAAGCGAGCCATCCGGCCCAATCGCCGCACCTTGCATATTGCGATGGCCCAACGACCAGACCTGATCATTACCGCCATTGCCCACAAACGGATTGTTGCGGGGCACCGTACCATCGGCATTCAGCCGGATCACCTTGCCATGGGTCGTGGTGATATCCTGCACCAAAGTGCCACTATCACCCGCACCGCGATCACCAGTGGTAATCCAGACAGTACCATCCGCCATCGGAATGATACGGCTCCCGAAATGGCGCCCATTGCGAGCAGGCCAATCCTGCACAAAGATATCCGTGGCATTGCGCAAACTACCGTCACGCTCCAGCGTTGCCCGTGCGGCGGCTGTCACAAAGCCGGGGCGTACAGTTTTGGCATAGGTCCAGAAAATCGTGCGGTCATTGGCAAAATCCGGCGAGACTGCGACATCCAGCAACCCGCCCTGACCCTCAACCGCAACCTCTGGCAGGCCGGTCAACGGGGCGCTGATACTGCCATCCTCATTGATCAGACGCAGAGTCCCGCTGCGTTCCGTAACCAGAAACTGGCCAGAACCCAGTGGCGCAATACCCCAGGGGCTATCCAGACCCTGCGCAAATACCGTGACCTCAACACGGGTCTCGGGCAGTGCAGGCGCGCGGGTCTGGTTTTCAAAGGCGGGTCGAAAATCAGCATTCGCCGGACCCTGGGCCACTTGCGCCACAGCGCTCACAGGCAACACCATCAAAGCAAGAATTCGGATCATATGCAGTCCTCCCTGAGCCGTAAGATAGCCCAGCGCGCCGCATCGGCCACCGCAGGATCAGGATCATCAACCAAAGGTGAAACAGCAGCGATCAGCGCACGATCACCCGAATTGCCAATCGCATAGGCCACATTGCGCACAAAACGATCCCGCCCAATGCGCTTGACCGGCGAACCGGAAAAAAGCGCACGAAACGCCGCATCATCCAATTTGGCCAACGCGGCCAATGGCGGTGCCAACAAATCATCGCGGGCCGCCAGCTTGGTATCGCGCCCTTCCTTGGCAAATTTGTTCCAGGGGCAAATCGCCAGACAATCATCGCAACCATAAATGCGATTGCCCATCAAGGCGCGCAAACCCACATCCACCGGGCCCTTATGCTCGATCGTCAGATAGGAAATGCAGCGCCGCGGATCGAGGCGATAAGGCGCAGGAAACGCTGCGGTGGGGCAAATATCCAGACAGGCGGTACATGACCCACAATGACTGACCTCAGCCTCGTCAACATCAAAGGCCAGGGTCGTAAAAATCGCCCCCAGAAAGAACCAGTTCCCCAGATCACGACTTAGCAAATTCGTATGCTTACCCTGCCAACCCAAACCGGCAGCCTGCGCCAGCGGCTTTTCCATCACCGGCGCCGTATCCACGAACACCTTGATCTCAGCGCCCGGCGCCTGTTCGATCAACCACCGCCCGACACGTTTCAAGCGCTTCTTGACCACATCATGATAGTCGCGATTCTGGGCATAAACACTGATCGCGGCACGGTCCGGCTCTTCCAAAACCGCCAAAGGATCATGCTCTGGCGTATAAGGCTCCGCCAACATGATCACCGATCGGGCTTCAGGCCATAACGCTGCGGGATCAGCGCGCCAATGCATCCGCTCCGCCATCCAGTTCATCTGCCCATGCAGCCCGGCATCAACAAAGGCGGCAAGCCGCCCCGGCAACTCCGGCACAGCATCGGGGCGACACACCCCAATCGATGCAAACCCGGCATCCAAAGCCTGCGCAACCAGGCGCTCTTTCAGGCTTCTTTTGTTCATAAATATCTCGGGGGAGGCGCGCAGCGACGGGGGCAGAGCCCCCTCCGCCCTCTCGGTTCAAAAATCGAGATCAGCATAATGTGCAGCAGGCTGAAACCCCGGCACCTCATCCGCCAGAATGGATCGAAAGGCCGGACGGGATTTGATCTTGGCATACCAATCCTTCAGCACCTCATGCCGGTTCCAATCCACATCACTTGTGTAATCCAGACACGACAGCTGCGCCGCAGCGGCAAAATCCGCCATTGTCATGTCATTGCCGGCCAGCCAGCGGCGCTCGTCCAGCAGACGTGCCATGTAATCAAGGTGGTATTTGATCGCCCTGGCACCCGCTTTCACATTGGTGCTGTCAGGGTATCCGGTGCCCATGACCTTGCGATAGACACGTTCGCCGATCAGCTTTGCGGTCACCTCATGATAGAACTTGTCGTCAAACCACCCCACCAGACGGCGCACCTCGCAACGGGCCTCTGCGCCCGACGGAAACAGCGGCGGCGTGGGGTGGGTTTCATCCAGATACTCACAAATGGCCGCACTCTCAGACATGGTCCGGCTTCCCATCTTGAGCACGGGAACCTTGCCAGCAGGATTGCGGCGCAAAAAGTCGGGGTCTTGCTCCCAATAGCGTTCTTCAACCAGGCCAACCTCGATCTTCTTTTCGGCCATGCACAGGCGGACTTTGCGGCAAAACGGGGACAATGGATAATGATACAGGGTGTTCATGGGACGCTCATCAATGATCTTACTCCTCAATGCCGCAAGCGGCGGGGCGGATCAATGGGGCGTCAGCCCTCAAAGCAATCCGCGCGCCCATCTGCCGCAATCGTCGCAGCGCCACTGCGGATTTGTGCGGCGCGATTGCGTGTGAACGTGCTGGGGTTGCTGGCGGATCGGTTCTTGGGCGATGGCAGGATCGCCGCAAGACGCGCCGCCTGCGTGGCTGACAAATCACCGGCATCAATGCCAAAGTAATGGCGCGCGGCGGCCTGCACCCCGAATACGCCCTCGTCAAACTCGGCCACGTTCAGGTAGATCTCGACGATGCGGCGCTTGGACCAGATCGCCTCGCTCATCGGGGTCCAAAGCGCCTCGATCGCCTTGCGCGCCCAACTGCGGCCATGCCACAGGAACACGTTCTTGACGACTTGCTGCGAAATGGTCGATGCCCCTCCGCGCCCACGTTCCACAGCGGCCTGAATGGCATTCACATCCAGCCCCCAATGCAGGCAGAAATTGGCATCTTCGGCGGCGACAACAGAGCGGGCCATCACAGGTGCGATATCTTCCATCGCAACCCATTCGTGTTTGATATTGACCAAACGATGGGCCTCAGCACGCATGTAAGGCGTCGTTGGCGGGTTGATGACGGCATAAAGCAGGGTCCAGAGCAGGGCAAAACCGCACAGGGATACGATACCCCAAAAGATCACCCGCCGCACAAACCGCCGCGCCCGGGCAATCGGCCCCAGCTTTTGGGTTTTCTTCGCAGGTTTCTTCTTGGGTGCCGGCTTTTTCGCCGTGCGCTTCTTTGGTGTGCTCGCCTCTGCCATCACATGACTTAAGCCATGGGCAAGGCGCAGGGGTCAAGAAGTTGCACCACCCCCGCGCGATTTTCAGCGCGGGGGCGTGTCATTTACTCCGCAGGGATCGCCGCGTCTTCGATGCTCAGGGGATGCGGCAAATGCACCAGCATTTCCTTTGGGCAAACCTGCACAAAGTTCCCTTTCTCCAGATCCCAGTGCTGCAACAGATCAGCAGCCTTGCGGCTCCCGGTCTCTGCCGCGTGGCGCTCAATCAGACCTTTCAACTGGTCATGCCAGTGATCGACCGTCACCGGATTTGTCACCAGCGTTTCCATGTTGATCAGATCAGCCGATTCGCCTTTGGGATCATACAGATAGGCCATCCCGCCTGTCATACCGGCACCAAAGTTGGCGCCAATCGACCCAAGGATCACAGCCACACCACCAGTCATATATTCACAGCCGTTGGTGCCACAGCCCTCGATCACGACTTTTGCGCCGGAATTGCGCACCGCAAACCGCTCGCCCGCGCGGCCGGCGGCAAACAGATAACCGTCGGTCGCACCATAAAGAACCGTGTTCCCGATGATGGTGTTATCCGATGCAACCAAGGGGCTGACCATTGGCGGGCGCACCACAATCGTACCGCCCGACAGGCCTTTGCCAACATAGTCATTGGCATCGCCC
Organism: uncultured Paracoccaceae bacterium; assembly: GCA_947498645.1. Classification (GTDB taxonomy): domain Bacteria; phylum Pseudomonadota; class Alphaproteobacteria; order Rhodobacterales; family Rhodobacteraceae; genus Yoonia. Next base: position 843,748 of record CANMKS010000001.1, read on the forward strand.
GACACCTCCAACTTTAGCCCCGGCGCTGCGAACGCGCCCAGCGACTGCCCCGCAGAGCCGCGCAGCTTCACCGTCAGGTGATCGGGTTGCAGATCATTACGCATACCAAAGTTCTGCACGATATGGCTCGACGTGCGCGTGCCGATGGTCCGCAGCGTGTTCTGCACGGCATAGTCCAGCTGCATCTTCTCACCATCATTCAGGAACCGTGCGGCGTCCTTGACGATTTGCGCATCCAGCGTGTCATCCACGGCATTGCGCGGCTTGTTGCGATCATAGGTGATCTTATGCGCACCATCGACGGTGATCAGCAGCGGGTTGAGGTCCAGATCATCCAGATGGGCCGACCCACGGCTGACCTGCGTCAGCAGATCAGCGCGGCCAATCACATCGTCCAGGCCGCGCGCGCCAATCGACGCAAGAATCTCACGCACCTCGGTCGCATAAAAGGTGATCAGGTTCACAACCTTATCGGCATTGCCGGTAAACTTGTCGCGCAGCGCCTCATCCTGCGTACACACGCCAACCGGGCAGGTGTTCGACTGGCACTGACGCACCATAATGCAGCCCATCGCGATTAACGCAGCGGTGCCGATGCCATATTCCTCGGCCCCCATCATCGCGGCCATGACAATGTCACGTCCGGTCCGCAGGCCGCCATCGGTCCGCAGCGTGATGCGTTCACGCAGGTTGTTCATGGCCAATACCTGATGCGCCTCGGTCAGGCCCATTTCCCACGGCAGGCCAGCATATTTGATCGACGTACCCGGCGATGCACCTGTGCCACCATTGTGACCCGAAATCAGGATCACATCGGCCTTGGCCTTGGCCACACCAGCGGCAATCGTACCAACACCAGAGGACGACACCAGCTTGACCGTCACCTTGCAACGCGGGTTGATCTGCTTGAGGTCGTAGATCAGCTGCGCCAGATCCTCGATGCTGTAGATATCATGGTGCGGCGGCGGCGAAATCAGCGTCACCCCTTTGGTCGAATGGCGCAAGCGGGCAATCAGGTCGGTGACCTTCATACCAGGCAACTGACCACCCTCACCGGGCTTTGCACCCTGGGCGACCTTGATCTCCAATTCCTCACAAGCGTTCAGATATTCCGCCGTCACACCAAAACGACCCGAGGCCACCTGCTTGATCTTCGCGGATGGATTGTCACCATTGGGTTCAGGGTTGAAATGCGCGGGGTCTTCACCGCCCTCACCACTGTCCGACTTTGCGCCGATGCGGTTCATCGCGACATTCAGCGTCTTATGCGCCTCGGGCGATAGCGCGCCAAGCGACATGCCGGGCGTCACAAACCGCTTGCGGATCGCGGTGATACTTTCCACCTCTTCAATGGGGATTTCCTTGCCCAATGGCTTGATCGCCAACAAATCACGCAGATGGATCGGCGGGTTGGACTGCATCGACTTGGAATATTGCTGCCACAGAGAATAGCTCGCGTTGTTGCAGGCGGCTTGCAACATATGCATGGTCTGCGCTTCCCAGGCGTGCTTCTCCCCTGACCGGCGGGCCTTGTAGAAACCGCCAATGGGCAGCACATCACTGCCACCTTTCCAGCCGCGGGCATGCACCTCTTCTACCTTGGTCTGAATACCGTTGGTGCCGATACCGGAAATGCGGGAATGCATACCGGGGAAGTATTCGGCAACCATCGCGCGGGACAGGCCAACGGCCTCAAAATTCAGACCACCGCGATAGGATGACAGGACAGAGATTCCCATCTTGGACATGATCTTCAAAAGCCCCGCATCAATGGCCGCACGGTAGCGGCGCATCGCATCGGTCAGCGAGCCGTCAATCAACCCGCGGCGCACCCGATCCGCGATGGAATCCTGCGCCAGATAAGCGTTCACCGTGGTCGCACCACAACCAATGAGTACGGCAAAATAATGCGGATCAATACACTCGGCAGAGCGTACATTGATCGAACAGAAGGTGCGCAGCCCCTTCTTGGTCAGGCCCGAATGGACGGCAGAGGTGGCCAGGATCATTGGCATCGGCACACGGTTTTCGCCCTGATGCTGGTCGGTCAACACGATGTGCCCCGCACCAGAGCGGACAGCATCCTCGGCCTCGTCGCGGATACGGGTCAAACCGGCCATTAGCGCGCCTGCACCCGGCGCAAAGGTACAATCAATCTCGGCCACGCTTTCGCCGAACTGTGCCAGCATCGTTTCAAATTCCGCATTGCCCACAAAAGGGCTGTCGAGCAGCAAAATCTCTGTCTGCGAGGAATCCTCATCGAGCACGTTCTTGAGGTTACCAAAGCGCGTCTTCAGCGACATCACACGGCTTTCGCGCAGACTGTCGATCGGTGGGTTCGTAACCTGAGAAAAATTCTGGCGGAAGAAATGCGACAGCGGGCGATAAGTCTTTGACAGCACAGCAGACGGCGTATCATCCCCCATCGACGCGATCATTTCCTTGCCGTCTTCGGCCATCGGGGCCAGCACCTGCTCCAACTCTTCAATGCTGTATCCGGCGGCCATCTGGCGTTTGCGCAGCTCTTCGCCTTCGTAAATCGGGGTCTCGGGCGCATCGCGCATCAAGCTGCTCAGGTCGGTGACCCGCTCAACCCACTCGCTAAAGGGCTGGGCCGCGGCCAGTTTGTTCTTCAGCTCTTCATCACGGAACAACTTGCCCTCTTGCATATCGACGGCAATCATCTGACCGGGGCCAAGCGCACCCTTCTCAACGACAGTCGCCTCATCCACCGGCACCATGCCCACCTCGGATCCGGCAACCAGCAGGCCGTCACCGGTCACAACATACCGCAAAGGGCGCAGACCATTGCGGTCCAAACCACCACAGACCCAGCGACCATCGGTCATCGCCAAGGCGGCAGGGCCATCCCAGGGTTCCATCACGGCGTTGCAATAACCATACATGTCCTGCCACGCAGGAGGCATTTCGACAGCCTGCTGCGACCACGCCTCTGGCACCATCATGGTTTTGGCCATCGGCGCATTGCGGCCTGCACGGACCAGCACCTCAAACACGGAATCAAGGGCAGAGCTGTCCGATGCACCCGACGGGATGATCGGTTTGATATCCTCGGCCTTTTCACCAAATGCATTCGACGCCATGCGAATTTCGTGGGACCGCATCCAGTTGACGTTGCCTTTCAGCGTGTTGATCTCTCCGTTATGAGCCAACATGCGGAATGGCTGGGCCAGCGACCATTGCGGGAATGTGTTGGTGGAATAGCGCTGGTGATAGATCGCAAAGGCGCTTTCAAACCGGGCGTCCATCAGGTCGGGGTAAAACTCTGCCACCTGTTCGGCCAGCATCATGCCCTTGTAGATGATCGACCGGCAGGACAGGGAACAGATGTAAACGCTGGGGATACCTGCGGCGGTCGCTGCTTTTTCGATCCGGCGGCGGATGATATAAAGCTCACGCTCGAACTGTTCCTCATCCATGTCCTTTTCACAGCGGATCAGAATCTGTTCAATCTCGGGACGGGTCGCGTTGGCCTTGTCGCCCAGCACTTCGGTGTTCACCGGCACATGGCGCCAGCCATAGATATAGTGTCCCATCCGCAGGACTTCGGATTCCACAATCGTGCGGCAACGCTCTTGCGCACCAAAATCCGTGCGGGGCAGGAACACCTGACCCACGGCGATCAACTCACCGTTCTTGGGTTCATGGCCCGTGCGACGGATCTGATCCTCAAAGAAGGGCACAGGAATCTGCACGTGAATACCCGCGCCATCGCCGGTCTTGCCATCGGCATCCACAGCACCACGGTGCCAGACAGCCTTCAGCGCATTGATACCCTTTTCGACCACACCGCGGGACGCCGTGCCATCAATGGCCACTACAAGGCCGACACCACAGGATGCATGTTCATCATCATCCCGATACAGACCGTTTTCGGCCATCCACTGACGCTTGGCTTCTTCGGCAGCGACCCAGGCTTGGTCATATATGGTCATGGGGAATTCCTTTCGTGGGCGGGGCCATCCGCGAGGGGATGGTCTTGCATTCAATTCTCAAGATATAGCGACACCGCACCCATGCTTGGGGCGGCTGCTTAGAAACCCTGGCTCTCCGGGGTAGATAAATTCGACAGGGCGGTTGGCGCGCTCATAACTGCCGTCAGGGGTTGTCACCGTGCCGCTGCCTGACAGGAACATGCGCCAGTTGCGGCTGATGAACTCATTGCCCTTGGCAGACCAGACGACGTTGCCGGCGCTGTCATAGGCGGTGATGTCATAGGTGGTCTCGTCCAGGGTGACGCCATCTATTGTGATCTGACGACCCGTCAATGTGTCCTGCCCGACAAAGCGGGTTGCGCCGATTTCGTCTGACAAGGTGCGGAAGTCAAAATCATCGACCCCGGTTTCAATCAACTCGGAAAGGGATGCGCGTTCCTCTGGGTCAGGCTCAAGCGCCTCGCTATGGCCGCTGATGATATGAAAGCTTTCGATCCACTGGGTCTCTCGGTCGATCATGCCCAGATAGGTCATGCCCTGCTCATCCAGCGACACCCGGCGCTGATTACCGTCGGGGTCAGCGGCGCAGGTGAAATAGTGGTTCACCTCGCAGCTTTCCGTCTGCACCGTCAGATAAGCATCGCAGCCCGCCGGCAGGCTGAACTGGGCGGGGCTTTGCTGGGCTGCTGCCGGTGTGGCAAGGCAAATCAGGGCAACTGCGGCTCTCATGGCTGATAGCTCGCGTCAATTTCGTTGCATTCATACTTGGGCTGGTCGCTAAAGAATCCCGGCTCATCGGGATAGATGAACTCGACCGGGGACATGTCTATTATCTGGTCGGGGGTTGCGTCTTGCCAGGCTTCACCAAAGAAGAACAAGCGATGCTTTTCGCTGACAAACTGGCGGCCACTGCCCACGTCCAACTCGACACCATCCTGATCAACGGTGCGGCCGGAATATTCGGTGTTCAACAGCTCCTCACCGTCGATAATGGTGGTTTCACCAGTCAGGGTGTCAAAGCCGACATTGCGTTCAGTGCCGCCCTCGGTCTCAAGGGTGAAATCCCAGGTATCAACTTGATTGGCAAACAACTCTGTCAGGGACGCTGGATCATCGGCGGGGGTGATCAACTGCTCGTTGCCGGTGACTTTGTAGCTTTCGAGCCACTGGAATTCGGAATCAACCCTTTGAACACTGAACACCCCCTGCTGGCTGATCAGGGCGATCCACTGATCACCGGGATCGTCAGCCTCACAGGTCCAGACATTGATCAGCACGCAGGATTTGTGCTGCACGGTCAGCTTGGCCTCGCAACCTTCGGGCGCGGCAAAGCTTTGCTGGGCCGCAGCGGGCGCGGCCAATGTCAGAGCTGTCAGGAGTGCTACGGGCTTCATCATTTCTTTACCTTCCGGGTCAGTGAGTGTGACCTAATCAAATTGGCTGTATGGACCAGTGTATGTACAGCGTATGTACAGGATATGTACGCCTGCCATACGCCGCTTTTGGCCTATTCAGCAGCCACCGTGGCTGCCTGCCCCAAGTATTCCAGAATTGCCGTTGCGCAGTCACGCCCATCGCGGATGGCCCAGACAACAAGCGAAGCACCGCGCACGATATCACCGGCGGCATAGACACCCTCCAGCGTGGTCGCCCCCGTGCCAAAGTCCGCCTTAACCGTGCCCCAGCGGGTCACTTCCAGACCGTCAACGCCCCACAGTTTCGGCAGGTTTTCCGGCTCGAACCCCAGCGCCTTGATCACCAGATCAGCACCTTCAACGTAATCGGCACCCTCGATCAGTTCTGGTGCCTGACGGCCTGTCGCATCAGGCGCGCCAAGGCGCATCTTCTGCACCTTCACGCCGGTGACAGCATCGCCCTCAAACCCGTTGGGGGCAGACAGCCAGACAAACTCAACGCCTTCTTCCTCGGCGTTCTGCACCTCACGCTGCGATCCGGGCATATTCGTCTTGTCACGACGATAAAGACATTTGACGCTTTCCGCCCCCTGACGCACGGCGGTACGGACGCAATCCATGGCCGTATCGCCACCGCCGATCACGACAACGCGCTTGCCGTCTGCGTTCAGCTCTCCGCTTTCAAATTCCGGCACATCATCGCCAAAGCTCTTGCGGTTGCTCGCGGTCAAATAGTCGATGGCGTTCACGATGCCCTCGGCACTCGAATCCGGCAGATCCCTTGTTTTATAGACGCCCGTTGCAATCAGTACGGCATCATGCTTGCCACGAATGGCATCAAACGACAGGTCCTCGCCGACATTGCAGTTCAGCACGAACTGCACGCCGCCGTCCTCTAGCTGTGCCATGCGCTGCATGACGATATCTTTCTCAAGCTTAAAGCCGGGGATGCCATAGGTCAGCAAACCACCACCACGATCATAGCGGTCGTAGACAGTGACCTGCACGCCCTGACGGCGCAGCATGTCAGCAGCGGCAAGACCGCCCGGTCCGGCACCAATGATACCAACGCTTTCGCCCCGCTCGACATGCGGGCGGATGGGCTGCACCCAACCTTCGTCAAACGCGGTGTCAGTGATGTACTTTTCTACCGACCCGATGGTGACGGTGCCATGGCCCGATTGCTCAATCACGCAATTGCCTTCGCACAGACGGTCCTGCGGGCAGATGCGGCCGCAGATTTCGGGAAAGGTATTTGTGGCCTGACTGATCTCATAGGCCTCTTGCAGACGGCCCTCAGCAGTCAGACGCAACCAATCGGGGATGTTGTTGTGCAAGGGGCAATGGGTCTGGCAATAAGGCACGCCGCACTGGCTGCACCGGCTGGCTTGCTCGGCGGCCTTGTCGCGGGCGTACTCTGCATAAATCTCAGCGAAATCCTGATTGCGTAGATTGGGCGCACGCTTTTCCGGCATGTCGCGTTCAACCTTGGTGAACTTCAGCATTTTCTGGCCAGCCATGGCTATTCTCCCGTTTCGCGAGGCGAACCGCCTTTTAGAACGGCTCATGCGGAATGAAAAGGCAGTATTACTGACCTATATGTGGGAAAATTTATGCTGCGGCAACATGATACTTCAAAAATTACCTAATATTAGGTCCGGAATATTACCTATATGCCCTCTTCCCCCAAGATTCTCGTGGGTTAGGTTGATGCAAACGAATCAAAGTCCGAACATATGACCACCTTCAACCTGCTTCTTATTGCGCTGATTCAGGGCCTGACAGAATTTCTGCCGGTCTCTTCATCCGGGCATCTCATCCTGTTGCCATCGCTGACAGGGCTGGATGACCAAGGGCAAATCATCGACGTCGCAGCGCATTTGGGTACGCTAGTGGCAGTTGTTCTGTACTTCTGGGCAGACGTCCGGCTCGCGCTTGCAGGTACGCTACGATTGCTACGCGGCAAGATCGACACCCAGGGCGCACTCCTCGCCCTTTGCCTGCTGATCGCCACCGTGCCGGTTATCATCGTCGGACTGATCCTGAAGCTGACAGGGCTGTCTGACGCCATGCGCGGCATCGCGGTGATCGGCTGGGCAATGATCGTTTTTGGCGTCTTGCTGTATTGGGCCGACCAGAACGGCGCGACCGAAAAAACCGCAAAGACATGGACACTGCGGGACGCGATCATAATGGGACTATGGCAGGCAGTGGCACTCATCCCCGGCACATCACGATCAGGGATCACGATCACGGCAGGGCGCATGTTGGGCTATACCCGCTCTGACGCCGCGCGCCTGTCGATGCTGATGTCGATCCCCACAATCATCGCATCCGGCGCACTGCTCAGCCTTGATGTCATCGGCACCACAGACAGCAGCATGTTACGCGATATCGGGATTGTGGCGGCGATGTCTTTTGTGGCCGCACTCTTTGCGCTGACACTGATGATGCGGCTACTGAAATCGGTCAGCTTCACGCCTTACGTGATCTACCGGATCGCATTGGGGGGCGTCCTGCTCTGGATCGCCTATACTTAGGTTTTCCGCAGGTTTTTGGCAGAATCCTTGATCGCGCTATACTGGCCAGAGGGGCGGAACCGCCAAAGGTAATCAGGCAGCACAGCCTCCATCGCCGTTGGGGAAATCCCCAGCGTATCAAAGCCCTGCGCACCCTCTGATACGACATTGTCGACCGCCAGATTGATGACCTGATCCTTGGTCACCGGTCCCTTGACCAACCCGAGCGTCAAGGCGCGGCCAATCGCAAACATCGCGGCCATGGCGCGGGCCGCCCAGAAAGGAATGTTGATGATCAAACGGCGTCGGTGGATCACGTCCAGCATCTGCTGCATCAACTCGCGGAAACTATGTGTATCCGGGCCACCCAGTTCATAGACACCGGCGGCAACCTCACCCAACACAGCCTTGGTCGCAGCCGCGGCAACATCATCGACATAAACCGGCTGAAATTTTGTGTCGGCGCCAATCACAGGCAGAACCGGGCCAACCCGGCTCATCCCTGCAAAGCGGTTGAAGAAGTCGTCTTCAGGGCCAAAGATGATGGAAGGACGCAATATGACGGCACCCGGCATATGAGCCAGAACACCAGCCTCACCCGCGGCCTTGGTCTGTGCGTATTCACTTTGCGCATCCGCATCCGCCCCAATGGCCGAGATGTGCACCATCCGCGCCACATCATGTGCGGCAGCAACACGGGCAATCCGCTCTGCACCCTCGGCCTGCACAGCCGAGAAAGTATTCTTCCCAACCTCATCAAGGACGCCAACGCAGTTCACAACGACATCCGCACCCTGCGTCACAGCAGCGACGCTCTCGTCATCGCGAATATTGCAGAACACAGGCTCGACCTGCCCCACAACACCATAAGGGCGCACAAACATCGCCTCGTTCACGTTGCGCACCGCAACACGGACGCGCCAGCCTTCTTTGGCCATACGGCGGGCAATGTAGCGACCGACAAAACCGGAACCGCCAAAGATCGTGACAAGCTGGGACATCGGGATGAACCTCTTAGATTTGCATGACGGGTTTATCCGGCCCCCTGTGGCCAGACAAGGCGCAATCCTGATGATTCAATCATGCAATGCGCTTTTCACTTCGAATCGCGTTGACAGGACCAACAACCGCGCGTAAATCGCCCCTCACGTGACCTGCCCAGGTGGCGGAATTGGTAGACGCGCCAGCTTCAGGTGCTGGTGTCTGTATGGACGTGGAGGTTCGAGTCCTCTCCTGGGCACCATTTTTGAGATAGTTTTTCTTTTAAATTAGTGTGTTAGCTCCAATCACCTATTCGTAATCCACCCTCATAACCACCTCAATCAGTTGAGCATCGCTCAATTTGAACCACTCGAACGGCTGTTAGTGGTACTTGGTCATCGTTAGCTAGTCGCTTAGCAAGCAAGCAGAGATCAAACGAATGCCGCGTGCCAGCACTTTTTCTGCCAGAACTGCTCATTTTTGGCGCGCGATCCAGATCGACAAACAGCGGCACATATTTCGGTATTGCCTGTTATGGATCGGAAGGCATGGCCAACACTCTGAATGATCTCGGATGGACAATCACGGCACCCTAATTGAAAGCGGCTCAGATCAACATTGTTAGTGATATCCCTGCTTGATTATGCTTTCTTTGGTCAAAGGTTTCTTACGAGTTTATTATGCAGTATTCGGTACCGTCCAAATGGCCAAAAATCGCGTTCGTCCTGGTGACTTTCTTGATCGCTTTCTTTGTACGAGCATGGGGGGCGGATCACGGGCTCTTTCTCGGAGATGAAAGGATCAATTCCGCGGCAAGGGCCCTGGCAGGAGAACTGGTACCTGGTCAGCATTTCTATCCACCGTTTATCAACTATCTGAACGCAATCGCTCTGCTTGGGCTCTTCGCTTTCGGACTGATTGCCGGGTGGTGGAACGACACCGGCGCGTTTCGTGATCAGTATTTTGCAGACCCGACGGCGTTCTACATCGCAGCGCGGTTGATGACCGCCCTGACCGGGGCATTGATGGCCCCACTTTTCTATCTGGTTGCGCGGCGGCTGCAGATTGACCACATGCGCAGCTTTGGCGTCTCGATGATTGCTACCTTTTTCCCCTTGGCTGTTTTCATGGCAACCATCGCAAAGGGCGACACCGGGTTGGCCACCTCCTTTGTGGCATTGATCTGGGCGATCCTGTGGCGCGTGCAGTCCGGGCCTTCATGGCGGCTCGACCTGTTGATCGGCTTTTGCGTTGTCCTTGGCCTGAGCTTCAAGCACTCGGCGATTTTCACTCTCTTCCCTCTTGCGATTGTTCTGTTTGTCACAATCACAAGACGGGAGAGCCTGCGCGGGGCATGGGCATCGCTGGTGCGCGCGATGCTGGTGATGCTTGTGCTGTTGCCGGTGCTGAACATTGGTCTGTTTTTGGACTTCAAAGGCTTTCTGGCCTACCAGAAAATCCAATCAGTGATGTCCGTGCAGCCCGAAGGCGGTGCCACCTTTATCGGGTTAACGACGTTTTTCTGGAGGTCGCTGGAGATCCACTTCGGGATCAACCCGGTCATGACACTTCTGGTTTTGGTGACGCCACTGCTTTTGCTGCGCAAAGGCTGCCAGATACCCCACAGGGTTTTGTTGGTCTTTGTCTGGATCTCTTTGTTTGTCGGAACGGTCACTGTGACATTTCTGGTGGGGCCGCGCCAACCAGAGCATCTTTGGATCGCAAATTTTGCTGGTTTTCTGTTGCTGGCGGGGGTGGCACTTGCAGACCTCAGCCGTAGCGCCCAGCCAGCGCTGAGAGTTCTCGCGTTTGGTCTGTTTGCGGGCGCGATGGCCCTTGCCCTTATTGGTACGACTGAAACCATCCGTCAGGCACGGGCGATTCCGATGCATCAGATCGTTGGGACTTACCTACAAGAGAATTTTGCTGACCGTCAGATCGTAACCTCTCTGGCTTTGGTCGAAAATCAAAAGAAAGAGGCCCAGCAACTTGGTATTATGCGGACAGACAGGCTGGCTGAGAAATATGACGTCGTGATGCCACCACGGTCCGAAGAAGGTATTATCCGGGTTTCTGCGCCGGATGCGCTTTTTTATGTGAATATGCCACTCGCATTCTATGGGCTTGAGAACGTCGATGAAGACGACGTGACCTATGAGGTTCAGCCGCATGCCTGGCCACTCCAATCCGAAGAATGGGCGTTGGATTATTGGCTGGACTCAGGCTTTACGATATTCGTCGTCAAAGATTTTCCAAACGTGATCAGTGAAGATTATCTTGAAATACAGCGCGATTTCTATCGCACTGTTAATGAGAGCTGCACACTGGTTGCGCAGTTTGAAGCGACAAAGACATTGTTACTGGAACGGCCTGTGGGGATCTTTGATTGCGCCAAGTGAGACAGGATCGTTTGATCCCCGCTCATGCCTATGTGTCCCGACGTCGGCGCCGCATTTTGACCAATCCTGATTGGTCGGTATGGCCTAAGTAGTCATCGCTATATGTATGAATTGCGTAAATGATTGCCCCTCCTGGGCACAATCAAACCCCCAAACAACGGATCGCGCTAGGCGCTGACCGGTTGTTTTAGACCCCCAGCACCACCAAGCGCCTGCACTGCCGCAGCACCGCAGGCATTGCCTTTGGTCAGGCATTGTTCAAGTGACCCCTGATCCAGCCAACACGACAGGAAACCGGCGTTGAATGCGTCACCCGCGCCGGTCGCATCCACGACCCTTACCGGGGCAGCGACGCTTCGTGTCCATGTGTCGTCCGCGCGCGCCCGGGCGCGTGCACCATCCATGCCGCATTTGATGACAGTCAGGGGCGCGCAGGTCTCTGGCACACCAACAGCTGCAAGGGCCGCAACCTCATGTTCGTTCGGCAGAAACACATCGACGGCGGCGATCAGGTCAGCGGCGCTCTTGTCGTATTCATCCTGCCAACTGCAATCGAGTGAGACAGTCAGGCCAGCCGATTTTGCCATATGCAACAGCACGGGCATTTCCTGTAGGGTTTTCAATTCGCCAATATGCAGATGCGCGAAATCGGAAAAGCGGATCGCGCTTGGATCTGGCAAGGCCGGGCCATCGGCACGGGTCAGAAACGCGCGGTCGCTTTGCAGCCCGACGGCCACCGTGATCTGTGGGTCGATGCCAGTGGCCGCCGGTTTGCAGGCGGTGGCCACAACACGGTGTTCCCTCATGTCGGCCAGAACAAGGGCGTCAAATGGCGCTGCAGGCAGCATCGAAAACTGCCAGACAGAATGCCCCATGGCTGCAAGCGTTGCACCGGTGATGAACGCGCCGCCACCTGCACAGAGCGACAGATTGGGCGCAAAAACCTCTGTGCCAAGTGTCGGCAGGCGGGGCGCATCAGCAAAAACCAGATCACAATACAGCCGACCTGCGCAGAGGATCGGCTTGTTCATGATAGCGCCTGTCCGCTGCTGGCATCAAAGACATGCAGGTTTTCGGGGTCCGCGCCAAGCGTCACCGTCTCGCCCACCGCTGGTGGTGTACGACCGTCGGCCTTGGCGATGATTTCGCCTGATGGCGTCTCGACATAGATCAGTGTTTCGGAGCCCAAAGGTTCGCGTAGCGTGACTGTCCCAGTGATGATCGGGTTCGCGCTGTTGGGATGCAAATCATCGGGCCGAACCCCCAACAAAATGCCGCCATCACCCGTTGGGGCAAGGGTTGGAACGGTGACATTCTGGCCGGCATCAAGGGTCACGATGGTACCCTCAATCCGCCCGGCAAGCAGGTTCATAGATGGCGCACCGATAAACCGCGCGACAAAGGTATTGGCGGGTTTGTGAAACACCTCAGCCGGGGTGCCGACCTGTTGAATGTAGCCATCTTTCATGATGACGATCCTGTCGGCCATCGTCATCGCCTCAACCTGATCATGGGTCACAAAAATGATCGTGTTGCCGACGCGTTGGTGCAGTTTCTTGATCTCAAGGCGCATTTGGGTGCGCAGCTGCGCATCAAGGTTCGACAGGGGTTCATCAAATAAAAACACAGCAGGGTCACGCACCATCGCGCGCCCGATGGCGACGCGTTGGCGTTGCCCACCTGACAACTGGCTTGGCTTGCGATCCAGCAGGTCGACCATATCGAGGATGCCTGCAACTTCTTGTATGCGCTTCTCTTTATCTGCCTTGGGCATTTTTGAAGAGCGCAAACCGAAGGCGATGTTTTTCTTGACCGACATATGCGGGTAGATGGCGTAGTTCTGGAAAACCATCGCGATGTCGCGCTCTTTGGGTTCCAGGTTATTTACCTCACGCCCGCCGATCTCGATGATACCACTGGTGGTTTCCTCAAGCCCAGCGATCATCCGCAACGTCGTGGATTTGCCGCAACCGGACGGGCCGACAAACACCACAAATTCGCCGTCTGCAACATCCAGAGAGATGCCATGCAACACCTCTGTTGTACCGTAGGATTTCGTCAGTTTGCGCAAGGCGAGATTGGCCAAAGTCAGGTCTCCAGTAATTGAGCAAAAGCTGCGGCGCGGGTGATACCGGCGTCCGCAATGCGCTGTTTTCGGGATGCACTTTCATTCCGCAATGCAGTCATAACCTGTGCGTACGATGTGAGCGCCGCGTCGAGCGCCGCTGGCGCCGGGCCCCCGATGCGATCACGACGTGCAACGAAGGTTTCAGGGCTGGTTGCGGTTTCGAAGGCCCCACGATCCATCCCCGGTTGTTGGCCCATGGCCGCCTGAAATGCAGATTGAAAGGTTTCAAACCCCGCCGAAAGTGGCGCACCATCAAGATTGTGGGCGACATCTGCCGCGACCTCATGCGCTTGACGAAATGTCAGACCTTCGTCGCGGACAAGCGTGTCGGCAAGTTCGGTGATCGTGATGGAGGCCGCATCTGTATTGCGACGGACGTTTTTGGTGTTGATGGAACATGCAGGCAGAAAGGCGGTCAACAACGCCAATACCCGGCCACCGCTGTCAAAGGCGGCATAACCGGATTGCTGCACCTCACCTTCACTATCGTTCATATCCGTGAAGGGCGTGTTGTGCATCGTGTTCACCACCATGTCACAGCGCCCGCATGTGACCGAGGCCAAATGGCGCATATGCTCGATCGGGACCGGGTTGCGCTTTTGCGGCATGATCGAGCTGATCTGAACCAAGGCGTTGGGGACATAGAGCTGGCCCACTTCGAAGCTGGACCAGAACGCAAGATCCTGCACCACACGTCCCAAATGCAGGAAAACCAGTTTGATCGCCGAATAAAGGCCGGTCACGTAATCGACCGAAGCGATGCACCCGTAAGAATTCACAAGCGGGCCGTCGAACCCCAGAAGCGCGGCCATGCGCATGCGGTCGATGGGGAAACCAGAGGTCGTGATAGCCGCCGCCCCCATCGGGCAGTGGCCAAGGTTGTCGATAGCCGCAGACAGACGCTGTGCGTCTCGGTTCAGCACTTCGATCATGGCGCCAAGGTAATGACCAAAAGTTGTAGGCTGCGCAGGCTGGCCGTGGGTGTAGGCCACAATCAGTGTGTCAGCCTCATTGCGCGCCTTGTTGATCAATGCGTCGGTCAGTACGGTGATCTGATCCAGCATGGTTTCGGCGCGTGCGCGCAAGGCGATTTTGAACAGGGTATGATCCATATCGTTACGCGAACGGGCCGTGTGCAGCGCACCGCCGAGATCGCCGAGACGGTGGCGCAATTCGGCTTCGACGTAAAAGAAATAGTCTTCGTGCTCGCCGGTATAGGTCAGGGCCGCGACATCGGTTTCCGCGTCAATGGCATCCAGCGCCTGCGCGATTTTCCGGCCGTCTGCCCCTGTTAGAATGCCGGTTTCAACCAGCATCACCAGATGCGCACGATTGATCGCGGCCATATGCCCGGCATAGTGGGTTTTGACACCTTCGAATAGCGGCGCAAGGACGGTGTCCTTGTAGGTTGGGTCAGGGAAAACGCTATTGTCTGTCATCCCTTGAGCCCCGCCATCACGACGCCGCGAATGATGAATCGCTGGAAGATCAAGAACACAACAAGCGTCGGGATCGTGGAAATCGCGGCCCCTGTCATGATCAGTTCCCACGCGACGTCGGCCTCATCCCCGAAACCCGACAGGCCCACAGGGATCGTATACATATCGACGGAGTTGGTGACGATCAGCGGCCACAAAAACGCGGTCCAATTGCCCAGAAAGACAAAGATCGCAAGGGCGGCCAAGGCGGGTTTCACCAAGGGCATCGCGACCGTCCACCAGATTTGCAGTTCGTTCAGGCCGTCAATACGGGCAGCTTCGATGAAGTCGTCGGGGACGCTCTCAAAGAACTGCTTCATCAGGAATGTTCCAAAGGCTGTCATCAGCCCCGGAAACATGATCCCCCAATAACTGTCGAGCCAGCCAAAGGATTGCGACATCAGGTACCATGGGATCACCAGCATTTCGGTCGGGATCATCAGGGTGGACAGGATCGCAATAAAGACGATTGTACGCCCCGGAAACCGGAATTTGCACAGGGTATAACCGACCAGCGAATCAAACAGCAGGTTACAGATCGTGGTGATCGTGGCGATGATGATGGAATTGACGAACCACCAGTAAAACCGCCCATCTTCCAGGACATAGGTATAGTTTTCGATGGTTGGTTCATCGGGGATCAGATTGACGTTATAAACCTCATGCGGCCATTTCAGCGAGGTCGAGATCATATAGGCAATCGGCATGACCATGATGATCCCGCCGATGAATAGCAGCAGCCAACGGATGATCTGGCCCATGTTGCGCGTGCGTGGCGCGGATTTGGGCATCAATAGCGCGTCGGCTGTGGGCGTGATGTCTGTCATCAGTTGCTCCTCAACAGACGCAGCTGAATGAGCGAGACAACCAGCAGGATCGTGAACAGCACAACGGTCTGAGCAGCGGCGTAGCCCATATCGAACCCGTTGAACGCCGTGTCGTAGATCATCAATACCAAGGGTTTTGTCGCGTTAAGTGGTCCACCTGGATTGTTGGTTGTCATGTTGAAAACGTGGTCAAATATCCGCAGGAAGCCAATGGACGAAAACACCACGATAAACACAATGGTCGGGCGCAGCAGCGGTAGCGTGATCTGGGTCAGCACGGTAAACCAGCCGACACCGTCGATCTTTGCCGCTTCGTAATAGCTGGTCGGTATTGCCCGTAGCCCGGCCATGAAGATGATGACCTGAAATCCAAGCCCGGCCCAAACGGCAGGTGCCAGAACGGCGGGCAATGCGTTGGTTGTGGATTGCAGGAATGCGATTTGCGGGATGCCAAAACCGGCCAGGATATTGTTGAACAACCCGATAGGTACGTCCTGGTAAAACCAGCGCCAGACCCACGCCATCGCCACAGCGCTTGTCATGAATGGCAGGAAATACAGCATCCGCAAAAAGCCATGCATGAACCGCAGCTTATCAAGGTGGTAGGCGATGACGAAGGACAGCACGAGGCTAATTGGGGTGCCCAGCAGCAAGTAGACAAAGGTGTTCTTGAAAACCTTCCAGAACACGGGATCGTTCCACAGCTTTTGGTAGTTTTCCAACCCGGCCCAGGTGCGGCTGCCCAGCAGGTTCCAGTTCTGAAAACTGATCAGAATAGCGTTACCGGTCGGGTAGAACCGAATGACCGTATAGAACAGCACGGGCAACGCCAGAAAGGCCCAAGCCCAGACAATCTGTTTCTGGCGGATGGTCAGGTTGCGATACATGAGCCTAGCCTTGATGAAGTACCGCCCCGACCAAAAAAGCCGGGGCGGGAGTGAGTGGCCTATTCGGCGTAGTATTCGTCAAGCAGCTGCTGCTCAGCTTCTGCTGCGATGGCGAGGCTTTCAGCAGGGGCCATCCCTTCAAGCTGAATACGCTCGACCATTTCCACCATCAGCTGGCGCTGGCCGGACTCATTGGCGAATTTGGTGGTGTTGGCATATGCCAACCCTCGGATGAAGGGGCCAAAGGTGTCGTCATTGGCGTTTTCCTCGGTCAGGCCGACAGAGGGTTTTGCGGGCAATTCGCCAACCACATCCAGCCAGATCTGCATCGCCTCGTCCGAGGTGATGTATTCCATGAACTTGACCGAAGCCTCGTATCTTTCGCCTTCGGCTTTGGTCGTGATGGCATTGACCCAGTAGGATGAATAGTTTGACCGCATCCCGTCTGAGTTGGCGGGCAATTCAGTCACGCCCCAATTCAGGCCACGTTGATCGGCAAGCGATCCGATCCGGAATGATCCATCGATATGCATACCCGCACGCCCGGCTTTGAAGGCCGCTTGCGGTTCATCCATAAACCCGATCGCCGTCACTGGTGGATCGCCAAGGAACATATTCGTGTAGAATTCCAACGCCGCCACGCCGGCATCGCTGTCATAATTCACGGTCCTGTAGTCATCGACGTAAGGCTCACCTCCGTTTTGGCGCACCAGACCTTCGCGCCACCAATGGTGATCCTGCGCGGTCATGCCTGCGGTGATGCCGACCTGCGTAATGTTGCCTGCCGCATCCGTTTTCGTCATTGCAGCGGCGGCGGCCATCATTTCATCCAAGGTTTCAGGCGGGCCGTCCAACCCGGCCTCCTCCAGCAGGCGTTCGTTATAAAACAGGGCCAAGCTGCGGACCGCTGTGGGCAAGGCCCAATAGGCGTCGCCGTCCTTCATTGCCTGCACCATCGGAAAGAATTCTGCATCAATTTGCGCGGCAGGAAAGGTATCCGCAGGCAAAGGCTGGATCAGCTCTGCTTCGACATAGTCGTTCAGCCAGCCGTAGAACAACTGCACCACGTCGGGCCCTTCACCGGCGGGGATCGCTGCGGCGACTTTGGTGCGGTAATCGGCGTAGGGGAAATGCGTCATCGTGACAGTGATATCAGGATTGGCGGCTTCGAAATTGGCGATCAGCGTCTCCATCGCGTCGACCCGCGCGTCAAAGAAATATTGCCAGTATTCGATCTCAACGGCGCTTGCGGCACTTGCAAATAATGCGGCAGAGGATGTCAATCCGGCAAGGACCAGACCTTTCAAATGCGATTTCATCTTACGTCTCCCATGTTGGTGGTAGCGGTCCATTGTTGAACTCATGCATCAGGGTTAACTCAATTGGATTGATAATTCAAATGAATTGAGTTAGTCCGGAATTATGATTGTGCTCCCCCTCCAAAAAGGCAGCAATGCCGAACGATCCAAACACCGGAACCGGCAGGCCATCCTGGGGCAATTGCGGACCGCAGGTGCGATGGGCCGCGCAGAAATCGCGCGCGCGCTTTCGCTGACCACACAGACGGTCAGCAACATCATCGCAGAATTATCGCAAGATGGCTTGTTGCTGGAAATGGGTCGGGTGAGCGCTGGGCGCGGGTTGCCAGCGATCCAATATGCGCTGAACCCCGAAGGCGGCTATGCGCTGGGGATCGAGGTGCGTCCCGATGCGATCTTTGCCGCACTTCTGGACATGCACGGCAAGGCCGTTGCCACCGAGCGCATCGCAGTCACACAAGCCCAG
The DNA here is from genome assembly GCA_947498645.1 of uncultured Paracoccaceae bacterium. Taxonomy (GTDB): domain Bacteria; phylum Pseudomonadota; class Alphaproteobacteria; order Rhodobacterales; family Rhodobacteraceae; genus Yoonia. The sequence continues at coordinate 862,123 of CANMKS010000001.1, forward strand.
CCGGATGTCGTGATGACCCATGTCAAAGCGCTCTATGCCCGAGCGTTGGATCAGGTGCCAAATGCACGCCACCGGACATTGGGCGCTGGCATTGTCATGCCGGGGCCCTTTGGTGAAACGGGCATCACGGGGATGGGCTCTGACCTGCCCGGTTGGCAAGAGGTTGATGCGGAAACACTTTTTGAAGAGGCGATTGGATTGCCTGTGGTGCTAAGCAACGATGCCAACGCCGCTGCGATGGCAGAACGGATCAATGGCGTTGCACAGGATATCACATCTTATGCGTATCTGTATTTTGGCGCTGGTTTGGGTCTGGGGCTGGTGCATGGCGGTCATCTGGTGCGCGGCGCCTATGGCAATGCAGGCGAAATAGGGCATATCCCCGTTCCCGGTCAGAGCGGCAATCTGGAAGACGCCCTGAGCCGCCTGTCCGTTCAACGTCATCTGCAACTGGCAGGCAAGGACGCGCACAATGTCGACACGCTGGACCAATTTTTCCAGCAAAACGATCCCGATCTCATGGCTTGGCTGACGTCGGCCAGCGCGGCATTGGGCCATGCGATGGCCATTGTCGAAAACATGTTCGATCCGCAGACGGTCATTCTGGGCGGTGCGATGCCAGATGCCATTCTGGATCATCTCGTGGCGCACGCCCCGTTGCCCGACCTTTCCGTGTCGAACCGGCCAAACGCGCCGCACCCGCGCCTGATGCGCGGCGCGTCCGGGCGCATGACCGCGACCTTGGGCGCAGCAGCACTGATACTGAACCGGGCGTTAAGTTCGCCCATTTCACACGCGCACTAAGAGGACGCAAACCATGCCCCTTTCAGATCAGGCCCGGATTGCTGCCGAGCGGGACAACCCACGCATCGTTGCCCTGTGGCAGGCGCTGAGCGCGTTGAAAAGCACAGTGTCGTTCATGAACACAGGTGCGCATCCGGATGATGAAACGTCAGCGATGCTCGCCGCGCTGCGGTTTCGCGATGGTGTGGATATCTCTTACGCCTGTTCGACCCGTGGCGAAGGTGGCCAAAACGATATCGGAACTGAGACAGAGTTTGCCTTGGGCGCCCTGCGCACGGCCGAAATGGAGGCCGCCTGCGACCGTCTTGATCTGCGGATGTATTGGCTGTCAGTTGGCCCCGATGACACGATCTTTGACTTTGGGTTTTCCAAGTCTGGCGATGAAACACTGGCAAAATGGGGGCGTGACCGGACCCTTTCACGGTTCGTCGACATCATCCGCACAGAGCGGCCAGATATCATCTGCCCAACCTTCCTGGACGTCCCCGGCCAGCATGGGCATCACCGCGCCATGACGCAGGCAGCGCAAGAGGTCATGGACCTTGCCGCCGATCCTGACTTTGCAGGTAGCGGCTTGCCGGTCTGGCAGGTCAAAAAGATGTATCTGCCTGCATGGTCCGGGGCAGGGCAGGCCTATGACGATGATCTACCACCGCCACCTGCCACCATCACAATTCCTGCGTCTGGCAAAGATCCGGTCACGGGATGGAGTTTTGCGCGCATTGGCCAGCAAAGCCGCGCGCTGCATGCGACACAAGCTATGGGTCGTTGGGTGCCTCCGGGTGAAGAGACTGATTTCCCGCTACATCTTGCGCGGTCCCATGTGGCCGGACCGGATGAAGGGCTTGCATCAGGGCTACCACAAACCTTGCGCGATCTGGATGTTCCGGGCTTGGCTGTTGTGCAGGATGCCTGCGACGCGGCCTTGGCAGCCTTTCCAGACGCCACAGAAATCTTGAGAAATGCCTGCAAGGCATTGATGGATTTGCGTCGCGCGGCAGAGACATGCCCGGCCGACATTCGCCATAAGCTGACCCGAAAGGATGAACAACTCAGCCGCGTGATCCAGCTTGCCGCGGGCGTCGATGCGCGCGCCTATTTGCACGACGACATCCTGCACCCCGGTGACAGCACAACGTGGTTCGGCGAGTTCTCTGCCGACATGGGTGAGTTGGATTTGACCCCTCGGGTTCCAGACGGATGGTTATTGCAGGACGGATCCATCACGCTCGACACAAATGCTGCCATCAGTGATCCTTACCCGAGCACCTATCTGCCAAATCAACCCAACGCACCATGCATCGACGTGGCGTTGACGGTGCACGGCGTGACCGCAACCGCCAGTATGCCATTTGAGGTGCCGCCCGTTGTCTTGCCGCAACGCTCTGCCGCCTTGCAGCCAGACGCCGATATCATCAACCGCGCGCATAGCGACCGCTCTGTCGTGATTGGGGTCAGTGATATCGCGCCAACTGGTGCAACGCCTGAATTGCGCACGCCCAAAGGCTGGACTGTCGATAGCAGCGAAGGCGGCTTTGTCGTGTCCGCCCCCGCAGATGTGTCGCCCGGGCTTTATGATCTGGCGCTGACACTGGACGGGCAAGATGCGAGCAGCCTGCGCCACATCCGCCGTACGCATATTGCGCCGCGCGCTCTGGTGCGCCCAGCCATGGCCCAGGTGCGTGTGATTGATGTGGCACTACCTGCCGGGCAGGTCGGTTACATCGGCGGTGGCAATGATCGGGTTTGCGTGTGGCTGGAACGTATGGGCGTGAAGGTCACGGACCTATCCGGCGCAGATTTGACTGATACCGTTCTCGCCACGTGTGACACGCTGGTGATCGGCATCTTCGCAATGAAGTTCCGCCCCGGTCTGGCAGAGGCGATGCCACGTATTCATGACTGGGTGCGCGCGGGCGGCACGCTGGTCACATTGTATCACCGTCCATGGGACAATTGGGATCCGGACACCACCGCCCCGCTCCGGCTGGAGATTGGGCAACCTTCGCTGCGCTGGCGGGTCACGGACGAGAACGCCGTCGTCACCGTTCTGGCTCCGGATCATGCGCTGTTGAACCACCCCAATCAGATCAGCGATGCCGATTGGGCGGATTGGCACAAGGAACGGGGGCTTTACTTCGCAAAGTCATGGGACCCGGCCTATACCCCTCTCATCGCAATGAATGACCCGGACGAGGCACCGTTGAAAGGCGCGCTTTTGGTGGCGGATGTGGGTCAGGGGCGTCATGTGCATACGTCACTTATCCTGCATCACCAGATGGAAAAACTCACCCCTGGCGCGTTTCGTCTGATGGCCAACCTGCTTGCCAAACGAAACTGATCCACCCCGCAACGGGCTGGCGGCAGGATGGCTGCTGGCGGATATGGCGCTGAACATCTGGGCGCTGTCGATCGTCAAGGCGTTGGGGTTGGGATACCCTGCATTTCAACTGGTTTTCCTGCGGGCCGGTGTCGGGTTCTTGCTGATGCTGCCATGGGTATGGCGGTATCGACATGCGTTCCGCGGACTGCCTGACTTGCGGCTGCACGCGCTTCGGGTGGGGTTTTCCGCGATCGCCCTAACCGCAAGCTTTTTTGCGATTTCCCGGCTCCCGCTGGCGCTGTTCACAGCGATCAGCTTTACCCGGCCGATATTGACGATGATTGCCGCGGCTTGGCTATTGAACGAGCTTATCACCCGCGACCGCTGGATCGCCGCAGTTGTCGGGTTGATCGGGGTTGTGATTGCCGTGGACCCTTCGGGATTGTCCGGGGGGTGGGGGTTGGCGGCACAAGTGTTGGTGGTCTTTGCGGCGACAGGTGCGGTCATCACGACGCGCAAACTGGTCGCGGCTCCAACAGTTGTCATGATGACGTTCTACACAGCAGGCCTCACTGTGATCGTGGCACCCTTTGCTTTGCTCACATGGCAACCGGTGCCTTTCAACAATTGGCCCACATTGCTGGCCATTGGGGTCTTTGCGCAGTCTGCCCAGTTCTGCTTTCTAAGAGCGCACCGCTATGGGCAGGCCGGATTTCTGTCCGTCCTTTCTTATGCCAGCTTGGTATTTTCAACGATGGTTGGCTATTTCGTTTTTGACGAACTGCCCAAGTCAGGTTTTTGGGCGGGGGCTTCGTTGATCATTGCCGCCACACTTTGGATCACGCTGAGGCGACGCGCGGTCTAGGGGATCGACGTCAGACGCTGAATGCTTTTCATAGGGTGGGCCGCTTGTGTTGCTTTCACAAAGGCCTCGCGCAACTTAGCACCTGGCGTCTCTCTTGAGGCCAATTAGTGCGATTACGTCCGCGATTTTTCGAATGCTTCCCAGGCCTTTTCAAAGGTTGCAAAGTCAAATCCGGTAGCGCGCGCAGGGCCCAGAATAAGTTGTTCTGTATCCTGCATCTTCTTGATCGCATGGGGTAGCTGATCCACGACTTCTGGCGGCACCACAAGTGCGCCATGGCGGTCGGCGTGGATCAGGTCGCCTTGCGCCACCGTCATGCCAAAAATGGTGACAGGGTTGCCGAGGTCTTTGACATGTACAAAGCCGTGGCTGGGGCCGATGGAGCCCGCGATCACAGGGTATCCTTCTGCCATGTCGCCAAGGTCGCGCATGACCCCGTTTGTCAGTGTCCCCGACAGACCAAAACCCTTGTGGATCGTCGTATTCACCTCGCCCCAGAAGGCCCCGATTGCATGCGGATGATCAATGTCTTCGATAACGGCGACGCCCGGTTTGGGGCCTTCTGCCATTGCCTTGTAATAGGCCATACGGCGGGCGCGGATGACATCGGGCGCCTCTGTAGGGGGTTGAACAGCCTGGATTTTCGCGGTGATCGCGTAGCCAACGACCGGCGGATCGTCAGGGGCCGAGCAGAGCATCGTCCCACGTGTGAATGCGTTAAACCCGCGCTTACCCTGCGCCACCTCGATGGCATTGCATACAGTGGGCGTGTCGACGGAGCGCAGGAGAGCAAGGAGGTCTTTGTTCATGGGGTCTCCAGCCAGCGGGCAAGCGCCGCTGTCGTTTCTTGCGGTTGTTCAAGCGTCGGCAAATGACCCGCGTTTTCAATGATCGTAAATGTTGCATGGGGCATCAGATCATACATCAACTGATGCCGCCCAATGGGGCAGAGCCTGTCATCGCGGCCACAAAGGATGAGGGTGGGGATCTTGCTGGCCTTGAGCGTTTCAACCTGATTGGGCCGCGTTTGCAGCGCGCGCGACTGTGCTACGAAGATTTCAGAACCAAGGGTTTGCGCCATGTCCATGCACAGGTCGAGGATTTCGGCCCTGTTTGGGCCATCCGTCAGATAATTCGGCTTCATCTCTTCGCGCATCACTGCGATGAGGCCGCCTTGCTGCACTTTGGCAATTTGTGGTTCGCGCCGGGCAGCGACTTCGGGAAGCTCTGGCAACGGGTTGGTATCGAGTAGCGCAACACGTTCCACACGTTCGGGCGCCTGCCGCAGGACTTCCATTGCAACGATACCGCCCATGGATAGCCCAGCCAAGGCAAAGACAGGCGGCGCATTTTGCAGAATATCTGCCGCGATCTCAGACACATCTGCGCCGATCATCGGCGCAGTCTGCACAATGCGCTGACCAGAGAAGGCAGCGATCTGTGCAGTCCATAATCGCGCATCGCACATCATACCTGGAAGCAGAACGAGCGGTGTCATGACGCCAGTGCAGCCCCTTCAGCCATTGCGGCCAACTTTGCGTAAGCAATATCGGGATCAACCGCCCCGAAACCGGCAAAGGTGCCAAAACCACAGTCAGACCCTGCGTAGACCCTGTCTGCCCCGACAATATTGATGAAGCGGTCGAGCCGTTGTGCCACCAGTTCCGGGTGTTCGACAAAATTCGTCGTGGTATCGACAACGCCGGGGACAAGAATTTTGTCGTCTGGAATGTCATTCTTGCGATCACGGAAGGTTGTCCATTCGTGGCCGTGACGCGGGTTTGATGTCTCAAACAGCACATAGCGCGCTTTCGCTGACATCAGCGTGTCGAACATCTTGGCCATCGGGATGTCGCAGACGTGCGGTCCTTCATAGTTGCCCCAGCAGATATGGATACGGACCCGGTCCTGCGGGACGTCCTGCAACGCATGGTTCAAAGCCTCGACATGGCCAGCCGCGATCTTGGTGAATTCCGCGTCAGAAACGTCCTGAAACAGCATGTGCCGTGCCAAAGCCAAATCAGGGCAGTCAAGTTGTAGATCAAGGCCTGACGCGACGATCGTCTCGTATTCCATCTTCATCGCGTCTGCCAAAGCGGAAAGATAGGCCTCGCGCGTCTTGTAGTAGTCATTTTGCAAGAACAGCGAGATGACACCGGGGGATGCCGCGTTCATGAAACCGCGGTTGACCCCGTGATTTGCCATCGCCGCCGTGAGGTTGGCGATGTCCTTTTCCAACTCGCCTTGCCCTTTGGATTTGACCTGTCCCACGCACATGGGGCGGGCGTACTTTGGGGTGCCGCCATCGTCGGCGAGGCGTTTGAGGAAGCTAGGGAACAGCTTTAGGTCGCCCGGCGGGTTGCGCGGGCTGTCCCCGTCGAAACCGGTGTAGCGGTCCTTGACGTATGTGGCATAGCTGATTTTTGAGGTCTCGCCATCGCTGACTATATCGACGCCTGCGTTAACCTGTTTCGCCACAGTCGCGTCAACGGCTGAGGTCATGCAGGCGTCAAAGGCGGCTTGGTCATAATCCTCGCCCCGTTCGCGGGCGAAGATAAAATCGACGACATCCTGCGTGCGCGGCAGCGATCCAACGTGCGTTGTTGCAATCTTGGTCATCCTGTTACCCCTTATCCCATCCACGTGTGACCAGCCGGGTCACCGGTGGCAACGACATGAAACATGCTTGCTTCGCCGCTCATTGACGGCACGGCTGTGTGCATCAGATTCTCTGGCACTGACATGGTGTCGCCAGGGGCAAGTGTCGCCTCGCCACCTTCCCAGATCACCTGCCAATGGCCGCGCATCGGCATCAGGACAGAGGGTACATCATGCTGGTGCATGTCCGTGGTCGCGGAATTGCGGTTCAGAAAACCAACCTCAAAACCCGGTTTGTCCCGAAGCATACCATTTTCACCGATAACCAGTGCCGGTTTGCGGTCGGCCAGCGCCATCATATCCCAATAGCGGGCAACATAATGAGGGACGACATCATGCGTGGTGGGTTCGGGGTAGTGCGACAGCTCGTCCTCTGTGAGGAGCCGTTTGGGGTTCACTCCGTCGGGCAGCGTCTGCCCCTGTTTGGTGTCATAGAGTTTGCCGTTTTCGCCAAGAATCAAACCATGCTCTTTTGCATCTTCGATCACCTGAGGCGCCCAGATCACCCCGCCGCCTGCGTCATCTCCTCCAAGGATCGCCATGATCATTCCATAGTCGGTGCCGATGTTTTCAAAGCCCCGGAAAATGCCAGTGGGAATGTTGAAGATATCACCCTCTTCCAGCACGACCTCTCCGGCGTCGCCATGGCGGCCCCAAAAAAAGCGCCAGCGGCCCTTGAGGACAAAGAACACCTCCGCCGTGCGGTGGCTGTGCAGCGAATTGCGACATTTGGGCGGTTGGCCAGCTGCGCCGATATTGAACCCATGCGGGACCGCGATGTGGACGTGTTGATCGGGCGATTCCGAGACACCTCCACCGATGATGGTAAAGTTTTCCTTCTGGTCGCTGCCCGGCGTATGGGCGTCGATGAAAGCAGTCTTGCACGGTTGCAATTCGCCGTAACGGACGATGCGGGCTTCCATGTCTGCGGGTGTCATTTTCGTCTCCTTTGGGAAAAAGGCGGTTCATTCATTTGCTGAGAGCAATGCATTGCGAGGCGTGCCCTAGGCCGCGCCCATCAAGATTTGCTTCCAGATTGCGATTTCGTCATAGAGCGCAAATTCGCGGCGCAGGCCCCATGGTCCGAATTCAGCGTGGCACATACCCATCACATGCACTGCCGCGCCGGTGGGTTCGCCGAAGCTACCCCATCCTTCGTGCAGGCCATCCAACGACCAACGGATCGCGGCACGCGGCGACAGCATGTCGGCGTCCATCCCGATCTGGTGATGGATCTTGAATGTCGCATTGGGAAAGGACGACCGAAGACCGACCCAGAAGGCCATGCAGCCTTCTCTCCCGATGGAGGTCTGCGCCCCGGCGTATTCGCCAATCACGGCCCGATCAAAATCGCGGTTAATGGTCGTGAAATCCGCATCCATGATGCGGGTCAGAATATCGGCGTAGCGTTGGCCCCACTGGTTGTCGTTGCCTATGCCTTTGTAGTCGCCCTGCACGTCAATCGCAGGGGTAAAGACCGCCTTGGCATTGCTCGGGCCGCCCTCTGTCTCGATCAGGCCAGCGGCGTACGCGCGCGGGTCCATGCCCAGTTGCCGCACAATGCCACCGTAGTCGCGGATCAGCCATTCGTCGTAGATGGTATCGTTCTTCGCCGCACAGTCAGCAATTACGCGCACAACCCAATGCTTGCCAGTGGCCGGGCCGAATTGGCCATCCCGCGTATGCGTCGCCTTGGTCAGCAGACGGTGAGACGACAAGAACCCGTCGTCTTCGTTGCCCGACCAGATAACGTCTTCGCCCAGCAATTCGCGGTCGGGGAATTCGTTGATGGTGGCCATGGTGCTGGCGATGACCGCCTGATTGCCGCACTGCACACCCATGGGCGATCGGACAGGGATATCATCCGCATAGTAGTGGGTCAGCGTCCCAACCCCGCGATCTTCCCAGATTTCCTTGGTGATGCCGATGATATAGTCGGGAAAATCTTTCCATTTGGCGTTAAAGCCCTTCATGTCTCTGGTCCTTTGGGTTGGCGTGTCGTGCCGCGGACGATCAGTGGGCCGTCAAAGGCAACCTTGCGGGGGGCAACAACCCCTTCATCAATTTGGGCGATCAGCATATCAACTGTCGCATCGACCATCCGATTGAGGGGTTGGCGCACAGTGGTCAGATCATAAGAGGGCCAAGCCGCAAGCGCGACGTCGTCAAAACCAACGATTGCGACATCTTGAGGAATTTGTAACCCAAGCTCGTGACGCAGCGTATCCATGACTGCAAAAGCCATATGGTCGTTGCCGACAAAAATCGCATCCGGTGGTGTAGGCGCATTCATCAGGTCGCGGGCCGCCTGTGCCGCGGTGTCACGATCATACATCCCGTCAATAATCATGAGGGGTTCCCGACCGTGAGCTGCGAGACCTTCAATAAAGCCCCGGCAGCGGTCGCGTCCGGTAGAGGACCCTTCCCACCCAGAGATATGCGCAATGTGTTTATGCCCGCAGCGCACAAGGAAATCCGCGACTTTGCGTCCACCGGCAAGGTTGTCCGACGTGACAGCATTAACGTCCGCGCCATCTTGGCCTCGATTGAACATCACAACCGGGATACCAGCGGCATTGCAACGCACCGTCAGATCAGAGGTTACAGCAACCGATGCGGTGATGATCCCGTCAACCTGGAAATCGAGCAGGTCGCGCATCACTTCTTCAACCTTCTCGGGGCTGTTTGTCGCTGTGAAAACAAGGACATGATAACCCTGTTCCTGCAATGCGTTCGAGAATCTCTCAAGCGCCTGTGGGTAGAATTGATTTTCCAGATAGGCCACGATCAACCCGATGATCCGGCTCTTGCCGGTGATCATCGCACGGGCAACGCGGTTGGGCCTGTAACCAAGCTCTTCCGCGGCTTTTCTTACCTTGGCAGTTGTCTTGGCACTGGCCGAAGCGCCCGGCGTAAAAACACGACTGACGGCCGACTGGCTGACGCCCGCCCGTTCGGCCACTTGCAGTGATGTGATGCGTGCATGCTCCATCAGTCGGCGGTCCAACCTCCGTCAATCAAAAGATGCGTGCCGGTCATCAGGGCCGCAGCATCCGAGGCGAGATAGACCACCGGCCCCATGATGTCGGTCACTTCGCCGATCCGGCCAAGTTTGATCTTTTCTTCCACCCATTTCGCCCGGTCGGGGTTCTTGAACGTCTGTTCTGTCAGGGCAGTACGGATGAAGGTCGGGCAAATCGTGTTGACCCGGATACCCAGCGGACCCCATTCGATGGCCATTGCTTTCGTGAAGCCCTCTACCGCGTGTTTTGTGGCGCAATAAACCGCGCGGTCAATGCCGCCAACGTGGGCCATCTGGCTGGAGATATTGATCAGACTGCCGGGCTTGCCCGCAGCGATTAATCCTTTGGCCACTGCCTGCGTGAGGAAATACGCACCTTTGATGTTGAGCGTGCTGACGGCGTCAAAGTCGGCCTCGGTTGTTTCGGTGGCTGGTGTGTGTTTGGCAAGACCTGCGGAATTCACCAGAATGTCGTAGGGGCCGTTTTCGGCGACCTGCATCTGCGTCCGTGGTATGTCAGAAACATCCATCTGATACGCGGTTGCGGTCAGGCCGGCCGCTGTCATCTGGCCAACAGCCTGATCCAATTTGTCAGTTGACCGCGCCGTGAGCGTAACCTCTGCCCCTGCCTGACCCAAGGCGGCGGCACAGGCCAGACCAATACCGGACGAGGCCCCCGCGACGAGCGCGCGCTTGCCGGTGAGGTCAAAGGACGGGGTTTGCGGAAGACTCATCATGTGTTCCCGGACATCAGTCGCTACTCTGCCGCAGTGCCGTAAGCCACGTTTCTTCCACCATAGCGGCGAACGCGGAGATTACACTGTTCTGCATGACCCACAAAGCCTTCGAGCATGCACAGCCGTGAACCATATGCCCCCATTTCAGCGGCGGCCTTGTCTGTATCAATACGCTGATAGCTATGGGTTTTCAGGAACTTGCCGACCCACAATCCACCCGTGTAGCGCCCCGCCTTTTTGGTGGGCAGCGTGTGATTGGTGCCGATAACCTTGTCGCCGTTGGCCACATTGGTGCGCGGCCCAAGAAAGAGCGCGCCATAACAGGTCATGTTGTCAAGGAACCACGTGTCACGGTCAGTCATGACCTGCACGTGTTCGCTGGCGATGTCGTCAGCCACCTTCAGCATTTCATCATAGGTGTCGCAGACGATCACTTCGCCGTAATCGTCCCAAGAGGCGCGGGCAGTTTCGGCGGTCGGCAGGATTTGCAGCAAACGATCAATCTCGGCCATCGTCGCGCGGGCGAGCTTCTCGGAATTCGTCAGCAGAACGGCCGGGGAGTTATAGCCATGTTCGGCCTGGCCCAGCAAGTCGGTTGCGCAGAGTTCGGCATCGGCGGCGGTTTCATCGGCGATCACCATCGTTTCGGTCGGTCCCGCGAACAGGTCGATACCGACCCGCCCGAACAGCTGCCGCTTGGCCTCTGCGACAAACGCGTTGCCGGGGCCGACAATCATGTGCACAGGCGCGATACTTTCAGTGCCCAGCGCCATGGAGCCCACGGCCTGCATGCCGCCCATGACGTAGATTTCATGCGCGCCGCCCATGTGCATGGCCGCAACGATGGCCGGATGCGGTTCCCCGTTTTGCGGAGGAGCAGAAGCGATGATGCGGGGCACCTTGGCAACCGAAGCTGTCAGCACCGACATGTGGGCCGAGGCCACCATCGGGAACTTGCCGCCCGGCACATAGCAACCGACCGATTGGACAGGGATGTTGCGGTGGCCCAGAAAGACGCCCGGTTCGGTTTCAATCTCGATATCCGTCATCGAGGCACGCTGCGCTTCGGCAAAGCGACGAATTTGTTTTTGCGCGTATCGGATGTCGTCCATGTCGCGGGCGCTGACCTTGGACATGGCCGCGTCGATTTCGGATTGGCTCAGGCGGAAACTTTCGGGCGTGTAGTTGTCGAATTTTGCTGACAACTCCCGGACAGCCACGTCACCGCGCGCTTCAATATCTGACAGCGTATCTTCTACGATTTTGCGGACCTTGGCGTCATCTTCCTGACGCTCGGCCTCGGGCTTGCCATGTTTGAGGTATTTGATCGCCATGATGCTTACTCCGGCTTTGGCGGCTCGACGGTGCCGTTGTCATAGTTTTCCCAGCCTTTGCCATCGAAGACGTCAAGACCAAGCTGGAACAGAACATGTGCCAAATCGACAGAAACAGGGTTGTCTGCGATGCGCCCGTCTTCGATGCGCCAGAAGTCCATATAGGGTATTTTTACCCGCTTGTTGGTCGCAGGGATGCCCATAAATGTGCCAGAATGCAGCGCGTCGATGTGGCCAAAGCAAGAGGCCCATTCGCCGTCTGCCATAAAATGTTCCGTCTCATATTTCCGATCAGTAAAGGCTGCACGCAGCGGAAACTGCCAGTTGCGCTGGAATTCCGCGATGCCCCTTTTCGTGCCCGAACCCTGATTGCCGCGCCAGACAAAGTCCTCGGTGAAATACTTTGTCATGTCCATTTCATTGGCGGCAAGGCCAGCCTCCATCGCTTTGACAGCGGCGAGGGATGCGGCAGACTTTTTGTCATAAGGCATTAGAGGCGTTCACCTGTTTGAGCGTCAAAAAGATGGCAGATATCGGCGGGAATATGCGCGTGAACGGCGTCGCCAATCTCTGTCCGATATTCCTTTCCGGATTTGACCGACACGATTGTCCCGCCCGCGCGCATTGTGACCATTGTCGCCTCGCCCAGCAGCTCAAGGGAATAGACCTGCGAATTCGCCTGCGCCGGGCCATCAGCTACGCTTGCATCCTCGGCCCGAAAACCAAGTGTTACCTTCCCGGAATGCTTGGTTGGCAAGCCCGAAATGCTGATCTTGTCGGCGGTGAACTGTCCGTTCTCAAGCGTGCCATCCACAAGGTTCATCGCAGGCGAGCCGATGAAACCTGCCACGAATGTATTTGCCGGACGGTCATAGATTTCGGTCGGCGTGCCAACCTGCTGCACGATTCCCTTGGACATCACGACCACGCGGTCGGCCAGCGTCATCGCCTCGATTTGGTCATGTGTCACGTAGATGGTGGTGGTCTTGAGTTCGTGGCTCAGGTTCTTGATCTGCGCGCGGGTCGAGACGCGCAATTTGGCATCCAGGTTCGACAGCGGCTCATCCATCAGGAACACATTGGGTTCACGCACCACCGCCCGCGCCAATGCGACGCGCTGCCGCTGGCCGCCTGACAGCTCTGCCGGTTTGCGGTGCAGGAATTCATCGAGCTCGACCATGGCAGAGGCGCGCTTGACGCGCGCGTCATGCTCGCTCGTCGGAATGCCGCGCACTTTTAACGGAAAGCGGATGTTGTCGTAGACGTTCATGTTTGGATAAAGCGCGTAGGACTGGAACACCATCGCAACGTCGCGGTCTTTGGGGTCAAGGTCGTTGATCCGCTTGCCATCAACCAAAATATCGCCGCTGGACGCATCCTCCAGACCTGCGATCATGCGCATGGTTGTTGTCTTGCCGCAGCCAGACGGCCCCAACAGCACAAGGAACTCCTGATCGGCGATCGTCAGGTCAAATTCCTTCACGCCAACAAAGCTACCCCAGCGTTTGGATACTTTGCGAAGCTGAATTTCGGCCATGACCGACTCCCCGAATTGCATACGATTGCAAAACACTGGCGTGAATTCATTTTCATGGCAAGCCCCTATTTTCATGGAAGCTCGCTGCAACGCAGCAAAAGAAAAAACCTTGCCAAACGACCCTATCAGCGGATTAACTTGCAAACGTATGCAAAGCGGTTGCGATTCGCGCGCCCCTGTCGTCATACGACTGAGCGGTCAGGTAGCTGCTAAAAAAAGGCGCCGGACAACTGGCTCGAACGCAAAAAACTGGGAGGTTCTTTCGAATGAACATGTTAAAAACTGCACTGCTGGGCACAGCAATTGCGGCTGTGGCAGGCACGACCGCGATGGCCGGCGGCCACGGGTGCGCGATAGATTCTGGGCGGATCAGCATTATCGGCAATGAGTTCCCAGCGATTCAATCTGTCGCTGCTCTGGCGCTTGAGTGCGCCGCCGGTGCCGAGACCGCATCCAACCTTACGGCCGATCACCAGACACTTAATGTTGCGGGTATGACGGGAAATCCCGCCGAATACACGTCTGCTATCGTTGCCAACTCTTCCATCGTCGCTCTGATCAATGAAGACGTCATCCAACCGCTCGACGCCTTGGTCGCGGAATACGGCGCTGATATTCCACCACAGCAGTTGATTACTGTTGATGGCAAGATCATGGCTGTCGCATTCATGGCAAATGCCCAGCACCTTGTGTACCGCAAGGACGTGCTTGAACAAGCTGGCCTTGACGTTCCGACATCCTATGAAGAAGTCCTTGCCGCAGCTGAGAAAATTCGCGCTGACGGGATCATGGAGAACCCGGTTGGCGGCGCTTATGCCGCAGGTTGGAACCTCGCCCAGGAATTCACCAATATGTATATCGGCACCGGTGGCCAGTTCTTTGAACCGGGTACGGCCAATGTCACCATCAACAACGCACAAGGTGTTCAAGCGCTGGAAATGATGAAGGCGCTTACCGAATACATGAACCCCGACTATTTGACACATGACAGCAATGCCACATCTGCGGAATGGGAAGCAGGCAACGTGGCACTGATGAACATGTGGGGCAGCCGTACCGGTGTTCTGATGGACGCTGAAGGTTCCGCGCCTGAGGTCTATGAAAACACTGTCGTGGGTGGACCGCTGACCGTTGGTGACAGCGGCACTCCGGCCACAACTTTGTGGTGGGACGGCTGGACTGTTGCCAAGAACATTAGCGACGAAGACGCCGCCACAACGTTCCAGGCACTGGCTCACGCCACATCACCTGCACTGCTGAATGACGAAACGATGTCGCAAGCGGTCTGGCTGATGGATGGTTTTGAAGCCCAGCCAGTCAACGAAGGCGTTCTGGCTTCGGTCGCAGCGGGATCGACACCTTATCCGATGGTGCCGTTCCAAGGCCTGCTACACTCAGCTTTGGGTGACAACATTGCCGACTTCTTGCAAGGCGCCGAAAGCGCCGAGCAAACGCTGGCCGATATCGAAGCGGCCTATACCGCAGCTGCAACGGAACAGGGTTTCCTGCAGTGAGCTAAAAGTTTCGTGCGGGGAAGTGCTTTTGCCCCGCACGAACTAATCCCATCCAATGAACAATTTGAAAGCTAGAGGGCGCACTTGCGATGAAACATAAGTCCTTCTTTTGGTTCGTCTTGCCGTCGGTTATCTTGATGCTCTTGTTCATTGCGTTGCCCATCGTGTCGGTCGTTACGCAATCGCTTCACACGCAGCACGAACAGGTCATCATTACCGTCGAAAACTGCGGCCCGTTTGGCTGCACCCAGGCGCAGTCTGTTGACCAGGAAGCAACGCAGGCTCTGCGCGATGCAGAACCTTTGGGCAGATTTGCAGGCTTGGAAGTATATAAGGATCGGAACCACCTCGCGGTATCGGACGTGGCCAGCGCGTGGCAGAACAGCAATAGTTACCGCGAGTTCTGGAATACCCTTATGAACTTGCCGTTCTACCTCGCATTGGCTTTCACACTGACATACACGGCGATCGTCACCCCCATGACGATCATTTTGGGCTTTGTCGTTGCGATTGCCATCAACTCTGTCGCCCGGTCCATGCGGGGGCCCACGATCTTTTTCTCACTCCTGCCGATGATTGTGACCCCGCTTGTTGGCGCGCTGATCCTCTTTTGGATGGTAGACGCCCGAGGGATACTCGGCACAGCACTTCAATGGCTCGCAGATGATCCGTCGCTTTCAGTGAAAGCCTCGACCCCGCTTATGTGGATTATGCTGATGGTCTACGGCACGTGGAGTTCAATCCCATTCGCCTTCATTGTCTACTACGCGGGTCTGCAAACGGTAAACCAAGACACGCTGGAGGCCGCCATGATCGACGGGGCCAGCCGGTGGGAGCGGATCAGATACGTCATCATTCCGCATTTGGCGCCGCTGACCACCTTTATTGCGCTGATCCAGTTGATGGATAACTTCAGGGTGTTTGAACCTATCATTTCCTTCCAGGCGCAGGCCCACGCGCGATCGCTTTCTATCGCGATCTTCACTGATCTTGGGGGCGAAACGCGCCTGTTGTCATCCGCAGCGGCTACATCTGTCCTAACTATCGTCTTTGTCGCCATCTTGTTGTCGCCTGTCCTAGTGCGGACATGGCGCGACTTCGGCACGAAAAACTAAGGGAACGCCATGTCTGTTGCCACCCGTCGCCCACTCACCGTCAAGTTTGTTGCAACCAGCTTTCTGATGCTCTGGCTGATTGTGGCCGCATTTCCATTTTTGTGGACGCTTTGGGGATCCTTCAAGGTTGAGGGTGATTTCTTTTCCAAGGCAGATTGGGCCAATTCACTTTTCGGGACGTTGACGCAATCTGAAACTGGCGGTTCCTTTACCGGCGCGGGGTACTTTGGGGCCTGGATTCAGGAAGAGTTCTGGCGGGCAGCGCTGAATACCGCGATTGTCTGCCTCTGCGTCGTCACGATCTCTTTGACCTGCGGCACGCTGGCGGCCTACGCGCTGTCACGCTCGCCGTACCGATATGCTTTCTGGCTTCTCTTGTTTGCTTTGATCTTCCGCGCGACGCCACCAATCATTCTGGTGTCTGGGTATCTGCTCCCATTCTTTGAGTGGAACCTTTGGGGGCATCTGAGCACCACGATCATCGTGCTTGTGGCGATCAATCAGCCGTTCACGCTGTGGATGCTGCATTCCTTTTTCAAAAACATCCCCAAAGACCTCGACGAATCCGCGATGGTTGACGGCTGCACAAGATTTCAGGCGTTCCGTCATGTGATTATCCCTGTCATGTGGCCAGGCGTTATCACCACCGGTCTGTTCAGCTTCTTGCTTGCCTATAACGACTTTGCAGTCACTTCGATGCTGCTTAGCAAGGAAAACCAAACGATGGTGCCAAAGCTCGCGTCGTTCCTCGGCACGACCCAGACAAAGGGCAACGTGATGTTTGCAGTGGCCGCCGTGGTTTCCATCACAGCACCACTTTTTGTGATGATCCTGTTCTTCCAACGCCAGATCGTCTCGGGTCTGACCGCTGGTGCTGTCAAAGGATAATATCGTGGGGACACTTCAAGACGCCAAGCGGGTTGCGCGCGCCCATCATGCAGCGATCAAGGATGCCGGCCCTGACGACATTGCTGCGGCGCTGGCCAAGAACACCGCCGAAAACTGGCATTGGCGCGGTGTGCATCCGTTTCATGAGCAACATGGTGCCACAGCGGTCGCAGAGGCGTTTTACAAACCGTTCTTGCAGGCTTTCACCCGCGTTCAACGGCGCGAAGATATATTCATTGCTGGGCTAAACGATTGCGACAACCAGTCGAGCACATGGGTCGGCTCCATGGGTCACCTGATGGGTCTTTTCGATGCGCCGTTTCTTGGGATCATGCCAACGTCCCGTATAACGATGCTGCGCTATGCGACCTTTCACCGTGTTGAAGGCAGCAAAATTGTCGAGACGGCATTGTTCGTGGACCTATTGCACCTGATGATGCAAGCCGGGCAGTACCCCCTGCCGCCACAAACGGCGGCACACCTCGTCCAGCCAGGGCCAATGACGCACGACGGATTGCTTTATCATGATGCTGACGTCGCCGAGGGCACCAAGACGCTTTCCCTTATCAATCGCATGATCAGCGATATTAACGGCCATGAGAAATATAAGACCCGGCAGGAAGAGCTTGCTCAGTGCTGGCACGACGACATGATTTGGTGGGGTCCTGCGGGCATCGGGGCGACCTACACGATCGACCGCTATATCGACCAGCACCAATCGCCCTTCCGCACCAACCTCAAGGATCGCATTTACAATGGGCATATCTGCCGCATTGCAGAAGGCGATTTCGGCGGTTTCTTTGGATGGGCAAACCTGACCGTGACCAATGCAGGCGGTTACATGGGCCTACCCGCTGGCCAGCCCGCTGACATGAGAGTGGTGGATATATATCGCAGGGACGGCGACAAGCTTGCCGAAAACTGGGTATTCATCGACATGCTTCATTGGCTTAATCAGCAAGGCCTGGACGTTCTGGCGCGGTCGAAAGCCATTTGAAAACACTGGGCCCGGCCCACAGCAAATGCATGTCCTTCTTTCGCAATGCGCCAGAACCGGCCATTGGATTGCACGGTGAGTTGGCGAAAGGCGCGCAGCGCGGTAATTGTTGTGAGAAGAGAAAGGGCTAAAGAGAATTTGAAGCGAACGCAGCCAAATTGAATTTCTCAGAATAGAGCAATGAAACCTCTCAAGATCCGCAAAGATGCCAGCCTTTTTCCAGGCTATCGTTTTGCGAAAGAGGGAACAAAGCCAGCGCCATGATGCGGACCAGCAACATTGATTCCGCTGCAAATTTCGTTCCAGTCGCTGTCGTGTAGCGCCCGGATTTCCTAGCCGTGGAAGCACTTTTGGCGCGAAACGCGTTAAAGCATTGCAATAAAAGAGTAAATGGTGAGCCGTGATGGGTTCGAACCATCGACCTACTGATTAAAAGTCAGTTGCTCTACCAACTGAGCTAACGGCCCACTAGAGGCGCTACTTAGAAAGGCCCGCGCGTGTGGTCAACCCCCAAATGCGGCCCACCGCTGGATAAGTGCCCGCGCTTTGACTATATCGCCGCCATGACCGCAAACGACTCAGCATATTTGCCCTTTATGAAGATGCACGGGCTCGGAAACGACTTTGTTGTCGTGGACGAACGGGGAATCACGCCGCGCGTTGATGCTGCTGTCGCCATGGCCATGGCAGACCGCAATCGGGGTGTTGGGTTTGATCAACTGGCCGTGCTGTCTGAGACGCCCGATGCTGACGTGCATCTGACCTTCTGGAACAGCGACGGATCGCAATCCGCTGCCTGCGGCAATGCCACCCGCTGCATCGCCCGCCATCTGATGGATGCGACCGGAAAGACCGCGCTCACCATTACCACGGATCGTGGCGCGTTGCTGGCACGGGACGCGGGCGACGGGCTGACGTCGGTCAATATGGGTCAGCCGCAGTTGGCGTGGGATGAAATCCCGTTGTCCCATGAAGTGGACACGCTGGCGCTGCCGATCGACGGTGCCCCTTCAGCAACAGGCATGGGCAATCCGCATTGCACCTTCTTTGTGGATGACGCTGAATCCATTGATCTGGCGGCCAAGGGGGCAGCCCTTGAGCATCATCCCCTTTTTCCGCAGCGCACCAATGTGCAATATGCGAGCCTGCTTGGCCCCGACCATCTGCGCATGCGCGTTTGGGAGCGGGGCGTCGGGATTACGCTGGCTTCCGGCTCTTCCTCCTGCGCCACTGCCGTTGCTGCCGCCCGCCGTGGCCTGACCGGGCGGGATGTGACGATTGATCTGGATGGTGGCCGGCTTCAGGTCAGCTGGCGTGATGATGGGGTCTGGATGACCGGACCGACCGCCCATGTCTTTGACGGCGTCTGGCGTGTGTGATGTCTGATCAGGCACCCATCTTTTCCAACCACGGTTGCAGGCTCAACGCCTATGAGACCGAGGCAATGAAAGACCTCGCCAAGGCCGCAGGCGTGGATAACGCCATCGTGGTGAACACCTGTGCGGTGACATCAGAGGCCGTGCGCAAAGCCCGGCAGGACATCCGCAAGCTGCGCCGCGATCATCCTGACGCCAAACTGATCGTGACAGGCTGTGCCGCCCAGACAGAGCCGGACACATTTGCCAAGATGGACGAGGTTGATGTCGTTCTTGGCAACACCGAAAAGATGAACCCGGCGACATGGGCAGGCCTTGCCCCTGATTTGATCGGGCGGACCGAACCGGTGCAGGTCGATGACATCATGTCTGTGACTGAAACGGCGGGCCACCTGATTGACGGTTTTGGCACCCGTAGCCGCGCCTACGTTCAGGTCCAGAATGGCTGTGATCACCGCTGCACTTTCTGCATCATTCCCTATGGCCGTGGCAATTCCCGCTCGGTGCCTGCCGGTGTTGTTGTGGATCAGATCAAGCGGTTGGTTGACAAAGGCTACAACGAGGTTGTGCTGACAGGCGTAGACCTGACCAGTTGGGGCGCGGACCTGCCCGGCGGGCCAAAACTGGGCGATCTGGTCATGCGCATCCTGAAACTGGTACCCGACCTGCCACGCCTGCGGATCAGTTCTATCGACAGTATCGAGGTTGATGAAAACCTCATGCAGGCCATCGCGACCGAACCGCGCCTGATGCCGCATCTTCACCTGTCGCTTCAACACGGCGACAACATGATCCTCAAGCGGATGAAGCGCCGCCATTTGCGTGACGATGCCATCGCCTTTTGCCAGGAAGCGCGCAAGCTGCGCCCGGATATGACTTATGGCGCCGATATCATCGCCGGTTTCCCGACCGAAACAGATGAGATGTTCGCCAACTCGCTTGCATTGGTTGAAGAATGTGACCTGACCTGGTTGCACGTCTTTCCGTATTCGCCGCGTCCGGGCACGCCTGCGGCCAAAATGCCAGCGGTCAACGGCAAGCTGATCAAAGATCGCGCAGCACGGTTGCGCGCGGCTGGGTCCGCGCAGGTCGATCGTCACCTCAAGGCACAATCGGGCAAGACCCATCGGATCCTGATGGAAAATGCGCGTATGGGCCGAACAGAGCAATTTACCGAAGTTGTTTTTGGCAGCGACCAACCCGAAAGCCAGATCGTGCGGGCCCGGATCACGGGATTTGCTGGCCAGCAATTAACAGCATGACGACGCTTCCCATCCTCTGGACTTTCCGGCGCTGCCCCTACGCCATGCGTGCCCGTCTGGCGATCCAATCCAGCGGGCGACCGGTTCAACTTCGAGAAATCCTGCTAAAGGACAAACCGGCGCCTTTCCTCGCGGCTTCGCCCAAGGGTACTGTGCCGGTGCTGCAAGACGGCGATACCGTGGTCGAGGAAAGCCGCGATGTGATGTTGTGGGCGTTGCGTCAGAGTGACCCCGAAGGCTGGCTGGACATGCCGCAAGAAGGGTTTGATCTGATTGATACCTGTGATGGCCCGTTCAAGCAGGCGCTGGATCACACCAAATATGCGGTGCGTTTTCCCAACCGTGACGAAGCGGCAGAGCGGGCAAAGGCGATGGTCTTTCTGGCAGCGCTCAATGACCGCCTGAACCACAGCACGTTCCTGATGGGGCCGAAACGCAGGCTAGCGGATATGGCGATCCTGCCATTTGTGCGGCAATTCGCGAATACGGACCGGGCATGGTTTGACGCGCAGGGGCTTGTTCCGCTGACCCAATGGCTCGATGCGTTTCTGACTTCTGATCGGTTCCGCACGATCATGGTGAAATATCCACCTTGGCAAGCTGGGCAAGATCAGGTCTTGTTTCCCTGATCCCAGAACAAGGACACATCCCCATGCAACTCTTGATCTCTCCGGCCTCTCCTTTTGTGCGCAAGGTGCGCGTCGTTCTGCGTGAAGCAAAGCTGATGGACACCGTTGAAGAGGTGAATGTCACAACCACGCCGATGAACTCTGCCCCTGAGGTTGTGGCAGCGAACCCCATGGGCAAGATCCCCGCGCTGATCCGCGCCGATGGTCCCGCTATCTATGATAGCCGGGTCATCACACGCTTTCTGGATGACCATGCAGGCAGCAATCTTTATCCGCAAAGCCGTATCTGGGAAATCCTGACACTCGAAGCCACAGCAGACGCCATTATGGATGCAACCGTTGCCATGTCCTACGAGGCGCGGCTGCGCCCTCAAGAACAGCAATCGCCCGATTGGGTCGAGGCGCAATGGGCCAAGGCCGCGCGTGGCATTTCCGCGGTCAACAGCCGCTGGATGAGCCACCTATCGGGTCCGCTGAATATTGGGCAGATTGGCGTGGCCTGCGCGCTGTCCTACATCGACCTGAGACATGACGCGCGTGGCTGGCGCAACGGGAATGAGGCATTGGCGAACTGGCACGCTGACTTTTCCGCGCGCGACAGCATGGTTGCGACCAAACCTGAATAACCGGCTTAGAAGTTAAAGCTGACGCCCACGTTGAGGGCGTTCGTCACTACATCGGTCTCAAGCGTACCGCCGGATTCCAGATCGGCGGTGTTTGACGAATAGGTGCCTTTGTATTCACCAAAGACAGACCACTGTTCGTTGATCGGCATGGATGCACCTGCGATCCAAGTCGCCGCAGGGCCGGTGATCTGATAGCCAAATGTCTCTGACGTGCCATTGGTCAGCTCAACATGCGGTAAGGACAGACCAACACCGCCACCTACATAGGGGCTGACGTTGCCAACAACCGGACCCCAGCGGCGATAGGCATTGACGGTCAGCGTGTTCAGGCCGTCCGTCATCTCAAGCACATCATAGCCCGCAGGCAGGGAGTCATCCGTCGGATAGACCTTGTTGTGGGCGAAATCCAAACCATAGCCAAAGGTCGGCGACTGCCACCGCGTGGCGCGGATGCCGTAGTATGGTGGTGCCTCAAAGGACCGACCTTCCCAATCAATGGAAAAATCATCATCGCCAATCTCAGGATCACGAATCGCGATGTCAGATGATGGCGCGGACTGCACGCCGCCATAAAAGCTCAGCTGCACCTCTGCAGGTGCAGTTGCCGGAGCGGCCAGAAGTGCCAAGCACAATAGAAGCGCGCGATTCATGACGGATTGTCGTCCAGTTTGAGTGGTATTGATGCAATTAGAGCAACTAAGCAGATTCTGACAACACAACATTAAGCGAGCATGAATTGTGACAGGGTGATTGTAGCGACGCTGTCACAGCTTGTGCATGGAACCGGAATTTTTCCGCCTATCATAGGCACTTATCGGCGGAAATTGGAGCACAACCCCACTGATACGACAAACGCTTGGCGGCGAATCGACGCAAAGATGCGCGCGACTGGACTTCCCGAACACGAGGCCGCGAGGGTCGTTTGAAGACAAGAAACTCACCTTAGGCATCAAACTGCGCCCGAATGTCCGCTGGACGTTGATGGTTTTGGTGGATAAACAGCGGGAAACTTGGCCAAAAACGCGTTTTGGCCGAACTCTTTGAAGATAGCCCTCGGGCTTGTAACGGAATCGGAGATGTAACTCGTGTCACATGCAGATGATCATCAGGGTACACGCCGCGACTTTCTGTATTACGCAACCGCTGGTGCGGGCGTTGTAATGACAGGCGCCGCGGTTTGGCCGCTGGTTAACCAGATGAACCCGTCCGCGGATGTCTTGGCGCTCGCCTCGATCCGTGTTGACATCAGCGCGGTCGAGCCGGGAACGCAAATCACAGTGCTTTGGCAGGGTAAGCCGGTCTTTATCCGGTCCCGTACCGAAGAAGAGATTGCAGAGGCCCGCGCCGTTAATGTGGATGATCTGCCGGACGCCGACGCCAACAATGCCAACCTTGGTGAAGCACCTGCAACGGACGAAAACCGCGCACTGTCCGAGGACGGCAAATGGTTGGTCCAGATGGGTGTGTGCACCCACCTTGGCTGCGTGCCATTGGGCGACGCGGGCGATTTCCATGGGTGGTTCTGCCCCTGCCATGGTTCGCACTACGATACATCCGGTCGGATCCGCAAAGGCCCAGCGCCACGCAACCTGCCCGTCCCTGTCGCGTCCTTTGCGGACGAAACAACAATCCAACTGGGTTAAGGAGAGAAAGCCATGGGCGGAATTCCCCACGACCATTACGAACCAAAGTCCGGCGCCGAAAAGTGGCTTCACAGCCGCCTGCCGATTGTTGGTCTGCTCTATGACACACTAATGATCCCCACACCCAAGAACCTGAACTGGATGTGGATCTGGGGCATCGTTCTTGTTTTCACACTCGTGCTGCAAATCGCGACGGGTGTTGTGCTGGTCATGCACTATGTGCCGCATGTCGATATGGCATTTGCGTCCGTCGAACATATCATGCGTGATGTGAATGGCGGCCATATGATCCGCTATTTCCACATGAATGGCGCATCACTATTCTTTGTTGCCGTCTATCTGCACATGTTCCGGTCGCTCTACTACGGGTCCTACAAGGCCCCACGCGAAGTCACATGGATCGTCGGCATGCTGATGTATCTGCTGATGATGGGCACGGCATTCATGGGTTACGTACTGCCCTGGGGACAGATGTCATTCCACGGTACGGCCGTTATCACCGGTCTGTTTGGTGCGATCCCCTTCATTGGCGATAGCGTGCAAACATGGCTGCTGGGTGCGTCTGCTGTGGGTCAGCCTGCGCTGAACCGCTTCTTTTCACTGCACTATCTGCTGCCTTTCATCCTTCTGGGTCTGACGATTGTTCACGTCTGGGCATTCCACTCTACGGGCAACAACAACCCAACCGGTGTTGAAGTACGTCGCACCTCCAAGGAAGACGCGGCCAAGGATACACTGCCATTCTGGCCATACTTCGTGATCAAGGATCTGTTTGCGCTAGCGGTTATCCTTGCTGTGTTTGTTGCGGTTGTGGGCTTCATGCCGAACTACCTTGGCCACCCCGACAACTACATCCCCGCCAACCCGCTGGCGACACCATCGCACATCGTGCCTGAATGGTACTTCCTGCCATTCTACGCGATCCTGCGTGCCTTTACCGCTGACGTCTGGGTTGTGCAGATCGTACAATTCCTGAGCTTTGGCATCATCGACGCAAAATTCTTTGGTGTGCTCGCGATGTTTGGCGCAATCGCCGTGATGGCGCTGGCGCCATGGCTGGACACATCCACCGTACGCTCTGGCCGCTACCGCCCGACGTTCAAATGGTGGTTCTGGTTGCTGGTGATCGACTTTATCGTGCTGATGTGGGTTGGTGCGCGCCCGGCCGAATATCCTTACGACTGGATTTCGCTGATCGCGTCGGCCTATTGGTTCGCCTACTTCCTTGTCATCTTGCCGCTGTTGGGTGTGATCGAAAAACCAACCACCCCACCATCGACCATCGAAGAAGACTTCAACGCGCACTACGCGCCGAAAGGCGATGGCGCAAAGCCAGCCGCCAGCCCGGCCGAGTGAGAGAGGACCAATGAATATGTTCCGTAAAATCACACTCACCGCTGCAACTGCGCTTGCCCTCACCGCAGGGCAGGCCACCGCTGCCGAAGTCGAAACCGAGATCACAGATTTCGCATTCCCGTTTGAAGGGCCGTTTGGCAGCTACGACCAGATGCAGCTTCAGCGTGGCCTTCAGGTCTACACTGAGATTTGTGCGGCTTGTCACGGTCTGGAGCTTGTCGCATTCCGCAACCTGCATGACGAAGGCGGCCCGCACCTGCCCGAAGATCAGACACGCGCCTATGCTGAGTTCTACGAAGTGTTTGACCAGTCGCTGTTCGACGGCGAAGGCGACTTCCGCCCGGCGACACCGGCGGATCACTTCCCCGGCTCAAGCGTATCCAACGCACCCGACCTGAGCCTGATGGCAAAGGCGCGCGCTGGTTTCCACGGGCCTTACGGCACCGGCATAAGCCAGTTTGTCAACGGCATGGGTGGCGCGGAGTACATCGCATCGTTGCTGTCCGGCTACCATGAAGAGCCAGAATGCGCGCTGGAAGGCGAGCCGATGGACGGCTTTTATAACGTGGCCTTTGCCGCCGGTGGTTTTCCCGAAAGCTGCATCGACGATCACGGTCACCACATGGTGCCCGGCAGCTGGATTTCCATGTCACAGCCGCTTTGGGGTGATGATGTTGTCTACGAAGACGGCTCCTCTACCGATATTGAGGCCGTGGCACAGGACGTTGCCGCATTCCTGATGTGGACAGCCGAGCCAAAACTGGTTGCGCGCAAGCAGGCTGGCCTGACAGGTGTCTTGTTCCTGATAGTCTTGTCTGTGCTGCTTTACCTGACAAACAAGCGTATCTGGGCACCGCATAAGAACAAAGAGTAAGATCAGCTGATCTGACAACAACAAAGGCCCGCCAATCTGGCGGGCCTTTTGCGTCATGTAAGGTGGATCATGATCCACCTTACCCCAAATAAGCCGCCAGCACCGGTGGCGGATTATCAAGCAACACATCTGTCGCAACAGGCGCGCTAACCACGCCGTCAGCAACCACCGCAACATCATCAGCAATGCGGCGGGCATCGGCGGGGTCATGTGTGACCATCACCACGGTCTTGCCAGCGGCAACCAGCTTGGCTTTGACCAGATCCAGCATGTCGTCCTTTAACGCCGGGCCCAAAGCCGCAAAAGGTTCATCCAGCAAGACCAGCGGCCGCCCTGCGACCAGAACACGGCCAAGTGCGACGCGACTTTGCTGCCCTCCCGAAAGGGCGCCCGGCTTGCGATCAGCAAAGCCCGACAACCCAACAGACGTTAACGCCTCTGCAACACTCGCCAACTGCTCGGCAGACAGGCGCAGATCAGGCCGTAGGCCCAGCCCGATGTTTTGCGCAGCCGTCAAATGCGGAAACAGGTTGTTGTCCTGAAACAGCATGCTGGCTGGACGGTCACCGGGTTGCATGTCTGTCAGGTTCTGGCCCTTCCACAAGATACGGCCTGCGTCCGGTGCAAGAAACCCCGCGATCGCGGACAGCAAGGTAGACTTTCCCGCGCCCGATGGGCCCATCAGTGCGGTGACTTTGCCCGCCGCAATCTCGATACGCGCAGTCAAAGCAAAGCTTCCCATGCGCAAAGTCAGATTCTCAAGCGTCAGCATCAGCACGCCCTCCCCGATCACAAAGCCAAAACAGGGCAAAACTGATCACCAGCAAAAGCAAACCGGCACTTGCCGCGGTCTCCATCCGGTAAGCCCCCATCAGGCGGTACATGGCAAGCGGCAGTGTTTCCTCGCCTTGCCCCGCAAACAACGCGATAACGCCTAGGTCACCCATCGACAGGGCGGCGGCCAACCCGGTGGCAAACCCCAAGGGGCGGCGGACACGCGGTAGAACGATCAGGCGGACGAAGCTCCAGCCACGGAGATCAAGCGATGCAGCCAGACGCGCGTAATCGGTCATCACCTGGGTCACCGCAGGTGCCACGCTACGCAAGGCAAAAGGCAACGCCAAAGTGGCATTGGCAAGCATGGTCACCAGCAAAGCCACATCAGAAGGGCGTACAAAAGGAAAGACGATCAAGAACGCCCCGGTGCCAACAACCAGACCCGATGCTGCCAAAGGCAACACCCCGACCACAGCAACAACGGCGCCACCACGCAAAGCCAGCGCAAGTGCCATGCTCACACATAAGCCCGCTGATCCGGCTGCGACCAAAACCGACCGCCCCGCCGCTGCCCAGATGCTGTCTGACAGGTCAAACAGCCCCGGAAGGCCGCGCAAGACGACCATCACCAAAGGCACAAGCAGGAACAGCGCCGCAAACAGAATCCAGAAGGCATCCAACGCAAGCCTGCCCATGTCCCATCGCTGCACAACACGATCCAGGCCGGGGCCAACCTCATCACGCGCCGTCACGCGCCACGCCAGAAAGGCCGCACCGACGCAAAGCCCAAACTGGATGCAAGCCAACAGCGCCGCTTTGCCAAGGTCAAAATCAAAGCGCAGCGCCTGATAAATCGCCAGCTCAACCGTTGTGGCACGCGGGCCACCCCCCATCGTCAGGGCGACGGCAAAGCTTGTCAGGCAAATCAGAAAGATCACAAGGAAGGTGCTTGGCACGACCGCCCGCAGCATCGGCCACTCCAACAGACGGCCAACAGGGGCCTTGAGTGATGCAGCCAGGCGAAACCGCTCTGCCGGGATGGCAAGCCAGCCTTGCAGAATGAACCGAATGGCCAGGGGCAGGTTGAAAAAGACATGGGCCAGGACCACGCCATGCAAGCCAAAGATCGAAATGGGTGGCAGACCAAACGCGGCCAGAACGCTGTTGAGAACACCATCGCGGCCGAAGACCGCCAACAGCCCCAGTACGGCAACAATCACGGGCAACAGGAACGGCGCGCCCAAAAGCGTGATGAGCAAATGCCGCCCCGGAAAGCGCCTGCGCGCCAACGCCCGCGCAACCGGGACTGCAAGGGCGACGCTGATCGCTGCCGAAAGCAAGGATTGCAGGATAGTAAATTCGATTGCCGCCCAATCAGCGGCGGCCAATCCACTGCCCCATTCGGCACGCCAGGCAACAGCGCCCAACGTGCCAAGGGTCAGCATCAGCACCAGTGCCGCCGCAGCGGCACCGGGCCAGCGCGCGGTTATTGCGACAGAGCTGTGCGCCATGCTTCCAATGCCATGTCGCGTTGCCGCGCAGCCTCTTCCGACGGCCACAAAAGCCAGACATCGGGATCAAGCAAGGTTTCGAAACCGGCGGGCAAGCCATCTTCTGGCATCACGGCAGGATACATCCAGTTGGTCGTCGGGATCACACTTTGGAACCCGTCAGACACCATGAATGTCATGAACTGGTCTGCCAGCTCTGGCTGATCTGTGCCGGCCAGTTTGCCCGCGACCTCGACCTGCATGTAATGACCTTCTTCAAAGCCCCATGCGACCTTGCTGTCATCCTCCTCTGCGATCAGGTGATAGGCGGGTGATGTGGTGTAGGACAGTACGGCGTCTGCCTCGCCCTCAAGGAACATGCCGTATGCCTCGGACCAGCCGGGGGTGACGGTCACGATATTGTCGGACAGGTCCGTCCAGAACGCTCCCGCATTCTCGCCATAGACGGTATGAACCCACATCAACAGGCCAAGGCCGGGTGTGGATGAACGCGGGTCCTGGATCACAACCTTGATGTCACTGTCGGCCAGCGCCTGCAAAGAGGTGGGCGCATCCGCACCGGCGCTGCCGACAAACGCAAAATAACCCCAGTCGAAAGGCAGAAATTCCGCGTCCGCCCACTCGATCGGCAAATCCAGATCAGCATTGACGCCATGCGGCGCAAAAAGGCCTGTTTCGCGGGCTGCCGCAGTCAGGTTGGTATCCAGACCCAGCACGATGTCTGCTTCGGTGCGCGGTCCTTCCAACTGCAGGCGCGCCAGCAAGGCGGCGCCATCGCCTGCACCCACGAATTGCAGATCGCAGGCGCATTCTGCCTCAAACGCGGCTTCAATCGCGGGGCCGGGGCCCCACTCGCTGACAAAACTGTCGTATGTCAAAACTTGCAGCACTGGGGTCTCGGCCATGGCGCTTGTGGCACCAAGGGCAAGTCCCGCAACAACTGGCAGATAGGTGGTCTTTTTCATCGTATCCTCCAAATGCGACGGGCGGAATGGGGGATAGCGGGACTGCTAAACCTTCCCTCCGCCGGTCTTAACCGGTTCAGGTTCTACGGGTCCGTGCGTCGCACATCTCAGCCAGTGATTGGCCCCCCGAGGTGCGCCCTAGCTAGGATGGATTGCCGCAGGACGCAAGCGAAAGCACTTGAGCCTCATTGCCACCCCCGCTAGACCCGACCGGCAAAGGGAGAGCGCCTATGTCGATCAACAGTTTCGGTCATCTGTTTCGCTTCACCACTTGGGGTGAAAGCCATGGGCCCGCTTTGGGTGCAACAATTGACGGTTGCCCGCCCGGCGTGGCGCTGGAGGCCCCAATGATCCAGCAATGGATGGACAAGCGCCGCCCCGGCCTGAACAAGAATACAACCCAGCGGAACGAGGCGGACGCCGTCGAAATCCTGTCCGGCGTGTTTGAGGGCAAGACGACAGGCACACCGATCCAGCTGATGATCCAGAACACCGACCAGCGGTCAAAGGACTATGGCGATATCGCCAACACGTTCCGCCCTGGACATGCGGATATCACCTATCACCAGAAATACGGACTGCGCGATTATCGCGGCGGTGGCCGGTCTTCGGCGCGCGAAACGGCCGCGCGGGTTGCCGCCGGCGGTGTGGCGCGCGAAGCGATCAAGATGATCGCGCCCAAAGTGCAGATCAAAGGGTACATGACCCAGATGGGCACAAAGCAGATCGATCGATCCAAGGTTGATTGGAGCGAAATCGACAAGAATGATTTCTTCTGCCCGGATGCAGATGCCGCTGCTGAATGGAACGACTATCTGGCGTGGCTGCGCAAGGATGATCATAACTCGGTCGGGGCAATCATCGAAGTTGTGGCGCGTGGCGTCCCAGCGGGTATCGGCGCGCCGATTTATGCCAAGTTGGACACTGATCTGGCCGCGGCCATGATGTCGATCAACGCCGTCAAAGGCGTTGAGATCGGCGAAGGTATGGGCGCCGCGGCGCTGACGGGTCGCGACAATGCGGACGAGATTTTCATGGGTCAAGGCGGGCCAGAGTATGCGTCAAACCATGCCGGTGGCATTCTTGGCGGGATCAGCACCGGACAGGATGTCGTGGTGCGCTTTGCAGTCAAACCAACGTCGTCAATCCTGTCTCCGCGCAAGTCTATCCGTATGGATGGGTCGGAAACCGAGGTGATCACGAAGGGCCGCCATGATCCCTGCGTTGGCATCCGGGCTGTGCCAGTGGGCGAGGCGATGATGGCCTGTGTGATCCTTGACCATTTGCTGTTGGATCGCGGGCAAACGGGTGGGGTACGTGGATCCATCGGGTAAGGTGGATCTTGATCCACCTTACTGTTTGGACAGCTGCACCGCCAAAATACCACCTGCGATAATCGCCACACCCACAACGTCCAACGCGCCGATCTCTTCGCTCAGGATCACGGCGGCAGTGGCCACCCCCAGGAATGGATTGAGAAAGTGAAAGGTCGAGGCCTTCACCGCACCGATACGCCCAACCAGCAGGAACCACACAAGCGTCGCAGCCAATCCCGGCACCAGCGTAGTGTAGACAAAGGCAACAACCAACTGCCAGTTCCAAGTGACGTCCCAAACCTCAAACGTCAGTGCAGGCACCCAAAGGATCGCGCTGCCGACCAGCATCTGCAAACCCACGATCATCAGAACATTCCCACCAGAGGATGCACCCAAGACAGCCAATGTGGCGATGGTCAGGGATACAACCCCGATCACGCACAGGATCAGACCGTAGACATCAACCCCGCCTTGCAGCCGCGCCCCCATGATCAGCACCACACCGATCACGCCGGCAATCAGCCCTGCGATCCCCAGCGGCCTGACCCGATTACCAAAGATCAACCAGCCCGCAAGCGCCACCAGCAAGGGCATCGTCGAGGCAATGATCGCCGCCAAGGACGCGGGAATCGTCTGCATCGCCACAAAGTTTAGCCCCAGATAAAGGGCGTTCTGGCAGATTCCAAAGACTACAACGCCAAGCCATTGTGTGCGGCTCAGCCGCGCTGATTGTCCCAACATCCACGCGATCAGGACACCCAACAGGCCAGAGATAAGAAACCGCAACGCAAGTGCAGATAGCGGCGGTGCATATTCCACGATAATGCGGGCCGAGGTAAAGGCGGATGACCACATCAGGGCAAACGCAAGGCCCATGCCGATTGCTTTGATATCCATGACCATCCCCTTTGGATCAGCCATTACCGAATTGGCCAGCACCGATGCAACCAGCAAAGTACCAACCGCACCGCCCGATCAGCAGCATGGCAATAAACCAATTGATTAATTAACTAATCAGTTTATTAAGAGTGCATGAATCAGTCCGAGCAACTTGATGCCGTTTTTATGGCACTGGCCAACCCAACCCGGCGGGCAATCCTTGCCCGGCTAGCCCAGCAGGGTGAGGCGGCGGTCAACACTTTGGCAGAGCCATTTGAGATGAGCCTGCCCGCCATTTCCAAGCACATCCGCGTCTTGGAGGCCGCCGGTCTGATCACACGCGGGCGGAACGCCCAGTTCAGGCCTTGCACGTTGAATGCGAAACCGCTGGAGGCCGTCGCACATTGGACGGATCAATACCGGCACATCTGGGACGCACGATTTGATGCAATGGACCATATCATCCAAGCAATGAAGGAAACCGAAGATGACTGATCAACAGGAATGGGTAAGGATTGTCCGCGATTTCGCTGCACCGATCGACACGGTCTGGGCAATGTGGACAGATCCCGGTCTGTTCAAACAATGGTACGGGCCCATGGGGATGACGATCCCTACTGCCGAGATGGATGTCACCATCGGTGGTATCCGCAAGATCTGCATGGAAATGAACACGCCCGAACGCAAGATGAGTATGTGGTTCACCGGCGTCTACAAAGAGATTAACCGCCCGGCGCGACTGGTCTACACCGAAAGCATGTGCGACGCGGATGGGGTGATCATGTCACCGCAAGCGATGGGTATGCCCGAGGGGCACCCTGACGTCACAGAAGTCATCGTTGAACTGACAGAGGCGAACGGAACAACAACCATGACAATGGTCCATGTCGGCGTGCCTGAAGGGTCTGCTGGTGGTGGTGGCTGGTCTCAGGCCTTTGACAAACTCGCCGCGCTGCTGGAAGGGTCAGCGGTCTAGCAATCCCCAACCCAATGAAAAAGGGCCACCCGATCCGGGCGGCCCATTCTATCTCTGCATCGGGCCTCTGGGCCGGATGGCTTAGCCGTTTACGCTGTCTTTCAGCGCTTTGGCGATTGTCATTTTGACAACCTTGTCAGCGTCTTTCTTGATCTGCTCACCCGTGGCAGGGTTGCGGACCATACGCTCTGGACGCTCGCGGCAGTAGATTTTGCCAACGCCGGGAAGTGTCACAGCGCCGCCGCCGGATACTTCTTTGGTGATGATGCCTGTCACAGCGTCAAGTGCAGCGCCTGCTGCCTTCTTGTCCATGCCTGTTTCATCGGCGAGTGCAGATACAAGCTGCGCCTTCGTCAGTGGTTTTGTTGCCATTTTACTGTTCTCCTCATTTGCCCCAGCAGTAGGGCCTGTTACGGGCACATTAAACGGTATCTTGTGTCACACCACAACGATTAGTGTAGCAAAAGAAGGGAAAATCGCGTTTTTTTGCCGCTTTTTATGTCCTCAGAGGAAGGCGGTCTCTTCAAAACTGCGCAATTTGCGACTGTGGATGCGTTCCAGCGGCATTTCACGTAACCGTTCCATCGCCCGAATGCCGATCATCAGATGTGCTGCGACCTGTGTTTTGTAGAATTCCGACGCCATGCCAGGCAGCTTCAGCTCTCCATGCAAAGGTTTGTCGCTGACACAAAGCAGCGTGCCATAAGGCACCCGGAAGCGGAAACCATTCGCCGCAATCGTGGCGCTTTCCATATCCAGTGCAATGGCCCGAGACTGCGACAGACGCTGCACCGGGCCCGCCTGTTCGCGCAGCTCCCAGTTGCGATTGTCGATCGTTGCAACCGTGCCCGTCCGCATGATCCGTTTGAGGTCATAACCTTCCAATTCGGTCACATCCGCCACTGCGGTTTCAAGCGCGATCTGTATTTCGGCAAGGGCCGGGATCGGCACCCAAACTGGCAAGTCATCGTCCAGCACGTGATCTTCGCGCAGGTAGGCGTGCGCCAGTACAAAGTCACCCAGCCGCTGCGAATTGCGCAGACCGGCACAATGCCCCACCATCAGCCAGGCATGGGGTCGCAGCACGGCAATGTGGTCGGTCGCGGTCTTTGCGTTCGACGGGCCGACACCGATGTTCACCAATGTGATCCCGCTGCCGTTCTCGCGCTTGAGGTGATACGTCGGCATCTGCGGCAGTTTTCCCGGAACCGGGATCGGGGCATCCGATTCTGTAATCTCGACATTCCCGGTGCTCACAAAACTGGTATAGCCACTTTCGGGGTCTGCCAGCATATGGCGGGCGTAGGCTTCAAACTCTTCCACATAGAACTGGTAGTTGGTGAACAGCACATGGTTCTGGAAATGCTCGGCTGCCGTCGCGGTGTAATGCGCCAGGCGAGCAAGCGAATAGTCAACACGTTGCGCCGTAAACGGTGCCAGTGGCCGCGCACCATCAGGATAAGTGAAAGCCTCGCCATTGACGATATTGTCATGCGTTGTGCTCAGGTCTGGTACGTCGAAGCTGTCACGCAGGTTAAACTCCATCGAGCCATCTTGCGGCACGGTCAATCCGGGGTCATTTGCAGCGGCAAAATGCACCGGCATCGCGGTGCTTGATGCGCCGATCACCACCGGTACTCCGTGGCTTTCGATCAACAGTGCAATTTGCTGCTCCAGGTAAGACGCAAAAAGATCAGGGCGGGTCACCGTTGTCGCATAGATACCCGGCTCGGCCACATGACCAAATGACAGGCGCGTGTCGGTCTTGGCATAGGTCGTCGTTGTCAGGCGGATTTCTGGATAGAACGCCCGGACCCGCGCATCGAGCTGCCCATCAGTGAGGGCCCTCGCAAAATTCTCTGACAGGAAGTTGACGGCGATCTGGTAAAGTTCCTGAAGCCGGGCGACCGCCAGTTTGGCGTCGGTAAAGCTTTCGGGTTTGGGGATATCAGGTGTCCGGATTGACACCTCTTGGGCCATATTCATGCGTTTTCCTCGAATATCTCGGTGATTTCAAATTTGTCGACATCAACCAAACCCAGATCAGAAATCCGTAAAGATGGGATGACGACAAGCGCCAGCAACGAATGCTGCATATAGGCGTTATTCAGTGTGCAGCCGCAGGCGGCC
Source organism: uncultured Paracoccaceae bacterium (assembly GCA_947498645.1). Lineage (GTDB taxonomy): Bacteria > Pseudomonadota > Alphaproteobacteria > Rhodobacterales > Rhodobacteraceae > Yoonia. The sequence goes on from CANMKS010000001.1 coordinate 896,237, forward strand.
ATTGCGGCAACCATCTGATCGGCCTTGGCGGCAACTTCAGCGGCAGGGCAATCAGACATCAGCCCGGCAATGGGTAGCTCAACCAGCGCGAGCTCTTTCCCGTCTTTCCAGACGGTCACGCCGCCGCCAACGTCGCCCAGGCGATTGGCAGCGGCCGCCATCATGGCGCGATCCGTGCCCACCACAATCATATGGTGACTGTCATGCGCAACGGTCGAGGCCACGGCCATTTTGCCACTGTACCCAAAGCCAGAGACAAAGCCATTTACGACCTTCCCAGTCGCCTGATGCCGCTCAACCAAAGCAATCTGATAAGTATCGCCTTCACCTTCGACCAGCCCGTCAACCACAGGCAGTTCAGCCGTCAGCGCCTCGGTCGGTGCCTGGTTTTCCACAACGCCGATCACCTTGGCTTTGACCTTGTTCTTGCCGTCAGGCGCAACGATCGCGAAATCCCTATCAGTCAGTACCTTGCCCATGTTCACGGTCTGACGGGCATCTTCTGGCCAATCGTAATGCGGGCAATCGACGGTGATCTTGCCGTCCCTCGCCACGGTTTGCCCCCGCGCGATAACTTCTTCGATTGGCAGCGTGGTGAGGTCCGATGTCAAAATCACGTCGGCACGCCGTCCCGGCGCGATAGAGCCCAGTTCACGTTCCAATCCGAAATGCGTGGCGGTGTTGATCGTTGCCATCTGCAAGGCAACCAGCGGATCACAGCCGCAGGCGATGGCATGGCGCACCACCCGGTTCATGTGGCCATCGTTAACAAGCGTGCCCGCCATGCAATCATCTGTGCATAGAATAAAGTTGCGCGGATCAAGACCCTTTTCCGTCACCGCGGTGATCTGGCTTTCCACATCATACCACGCCGACCCAAGGCGCATCATCGACCGCATCCCGTTGCGCACACGCGCAATCGCGTCGGCCTCGGCCGTGCCTTCGTGATCATCTGCGGCACCACCGGCCACATATGCAGAAAACGCGGTGCCCTTGTCAGGCGATGCGTAATGCCCGCCCACGGTTTTGCCTGCATTCATCGTTGCAGCCATTTCGGCCAGCATCTGAGGATCGCCGTTGATCACACCGGGAAAGTTCATCATCTCACCCAGGCCAATGATGCCGGGCCAGGCCATCGCCTCGGCCACGTCAGCGGCGGAAATCTCAAACCCCGTCGTCTCCAGCCCCGGCGCAGAGGGCGCGCAGGACGGCATCTGGGTGTAGATATTGACGGGCTGCATCAGCGCCTCGTCGTGCATCATACGCACGCCGCGCAGACCCAACACATTGGCGATCTCATGTGGGTCGGTGAACATGGTTGTGGTACCATGGGGGATCACAGCGGCAGCGAATTCAGCGGGCGTCAGCATCCCCGACTCGATATGCATATGACCGTCGCACAGACCGGGGATAAGATAGCGGCCTTCCGCTTCAATCACCCGCGTTTCATCGCCAATACAATGCGACGCATCAGGGCCCACAAAGGCAAAGCGCCCTTCGGCCACTGCCACCTGCCACTCTAGGATTTCACGGGTCTGCACATTCACCAGCTTGCCGCCGCGAATAACCAGATCAGCCTTTTCCCGCCCCGCGGCCACAGCGACCAGTCGGGGGGCAACCTCGGCCCATGATTTGATGTAATGTTCCATCCCCAATGGTTTCACCGTTTGAGGGGAGGTTCAAGAGGTCAGATATCATGAATTTGCGGCGGCTTTTCATCCGGGTTCAAGCGCATGACAGAGACGTTCATCGCAACCGCGACAGTCACCCAGCAACCATCGTGGCATTGATCCAGCAAACGTAAAGGGCCGTCAGAGTATGCTCTGACGGCCCCAAGAAATTCAGCTATCGCAGCTTACTCAGCAGCAAAGGTCGCAAGATAGGCATAGAGGTCATAGGCCTGATCTTCCTGACGGACCTGATAGGCCATTTTACCACGTGCGCGGCGATCATCCAGGGTTTCGCGCAGCCAGCCCGTTGGATCTTGAACGTAATCAACAAACGACTCTTCCGTCCAGACTGCGCCGGTTTCGCCCAGCTCTACGATTGCATCACCGTAGCGATACCCTTCAGCTGCACCCAACTGCCGCCCGGCAATACCAAAGAGGTTCGGGCCGGTGCGGGCGTTACGACCGGCGAGGACTTCACCAGATGCATCGGCCACAACGTGGCATGCAACACACTGGCGTTTGAATTGCTCTTCGCCTGCGGCGGCATCACCTTGGGTCGCGGCGTGGCCGTCGGCAAAAACGGGTGCTGAAAGGACAGCAAGGGCTGCTGCGATTGTAAACTTTTTCATGATCGTATTCCTCTTCGATCCATTGTCGTGACCGTTCGCCCCAGTCGAGGCGCAATGTAATACAACGCGCCGGGTGGTCCACCCCCAGCGGCAAAAGATTGCGTGATGGTCGTCAGACCACCGCATGCGCCAATGCGCATTGCTTCCATAGAACCCTTAACGCGTTGATAAGGACTGACCCAAGGGTCCTGCATTGATCCCCGAAAAAGCAAAAGGCCCGCGCTGCGTGATCAGCGCGGGCCGTAACTTTTCTCAGATTGATGCTACTGGGTTGCCGTAAAGCAATCCGTTTTTACATCAATGCAGATCTGGCTGGCCGCATCGCGGGACATTGGCCCAACGGTTACCATCGTCAAACCACCGGCCTGTCGGAAACTTGGGGCCATCTGGCCTAGGACAGCCGCGTTGGCGCTGACCAGATTGGCCCAATGGTTCCGGGCATTGTCAGCCGAACTGAACGATCCAAGAACAGCGATATGGTGGCCCGCAGGCATTTGGCTGGCTGCAACTGGCGTCACTGCAACTGGCGCTGCCGGAGCAGGTGCGGCAACAACCGCTGGCGCTTCGACCGCTGCCGGGGTTGCCATCGCGGCACGTGTCGCCTCTGCGATTGCTGCGCGATTTGCCTCGCTCGCGTCCATGATCAGACCAGAGTTTGTGCTGCGCATTGATGGCACATTCACGTTTGTGCTCAACGACGGACCAGCAGACTGCAATGACCGCACACGAGAGCGCAACTGCTGTGTCACACGACGGGAGTCCATGGCGTTGTTCACGATCCGTGGCGTGATCAGGACCAAAAGTTCGGTCTGCGCGCGACCATCGGTCGAATTGCCAAACAGGTGCCCTGCAACGGGCAGATCCTTCAGGATCGGGATGCCGCCGTTGCTAGAGGTCCGGCTGTCAGAGAACAAACCACCCAGCACAATCGTCTCACCGCTATCAACAGAGACAGAGCTATTGATGACACGCTGCGAGATGATCGGGTTGCCTGTTGCCGGATCGGTTTCACCCACAAGGCTCACCTCTTGGCCGATGTTCAGGATCACCGAACCGGAAGAGTTGATGCGCGGCGTCACTTCAAAGATCACACCAGTATCGCGGTACTCAACGGTCGAGACAAAGACATCGTCGGCGTTGTTGCCATCCTGTGCGGTGCGCACCGATGTCGGCACCTGATCACCCACCACCAGACGGGCGGATTCATTGTTCAGGATCATCAGGTTCGGAGATGAGATCACGTTGATCCGGGTCACCGTGTCCAGCGCATCAATCACGGCGTTGGCCGGATTGCCGCCCAACGAAACACTGAAGCCTGGCAGGTTTGGCGACACGTTCAGTGTCTCACCCTGCGTCAGACCAAGACGACCACCACCATCTTCGAGGAAGTACTGCACACCGTAGCGCAGGTCATTGTTCAGTGAAACTTCGACAATCGTGGCTTCGACCAGAACCTGCCTCTGTGGCACGTCCAGGCGATGCAGAATGCCAAGGATGCGGTTGTATTCATCAGGTGTTGAGTGGATCAAAAGTGTATTGGTCGCTTCGCTGGCCACAACACGGGTCGCGTTCAGCGTCCCCTGCGGTGTGAAGAAATCCGCGCTTGCCTCAATCACGTCGGCATCTTCGGTTGTCGTTTCAACCGAAATGCCAAGGATCTGCGACATGGTCGGCGCGATATCAGCTGCGCGCGCATACTTCATATCATATGAATAGACCTGCGCGTCATTTGCTCCGTCCTGCGTCAAACGGCTGATCCAGACGGCGACATTCTCCAGCGCACGCGGCGTCTTGGCCACGGCAAGGATTGAGTTATTTTCAGGGATCACCTCAAAGACGGCAATCGGCTCAAAGGCTTCGTCCGTTTCGACAACCCGCTCAAGCCCGTTCACGATCGACTGGGCAGATCGGCCATTGATCGGGAAAATACCGACGGAACGGTTGGCAAGCCAATCGACGTCAAAGCTCTGAATGGTTTCCTGCCAGGACTGCTGATCAACAGAAGTACCGGCCAGAACCAGAATGTTGCGCTGCGCGTCGATGCCGACGATCCCGTCACCTGCAAAGGGCTGCAAAATCGCGGCCATTTCCTGCGCGCCAATATTGCGCAGCGGAATAACACGCAGCGTGTAGCCCGGAAGAACATCGCGGGCCGTGGATGGTGAAATCGACAAATCAGCAGACAAGGGGGCAATGGCAAAAAGATCCCCACGACGCACCAGCACCGCGTTGTTCTGCTTCAACGCAAGTTCGAACACCTCAATCGCAGTGGTCCGGGTCACAGGCTGAGACGACCTGATATTCACCGTTCCCTGTACGCCGGGGTCGATCACATAGTTGATCTGCAACAGCTCGCCCAAAATGGCGGCGGCGGCAGATTCAATATCAACACCAACAAGGTTTAGCGAAACAGTCCGTTCGCCATTTTCATTGACAAAGTCACTGTCGATCAAAAGCGGCTGCCGGCCCGGAAAGATCGTGCCTTGCCCGGCACGCACATTCTGTCCGCCTGTCACACGCCCTTGCTGACGGTTTGCTCCGGCAGAGTCGCTGTTGTTTCCAAAAATATTGGCCAGCTGCCATCCGCGTAGGTCTGTATTACCTTCTGTCCTGTCCACTTGTGGAAGATTCTCACAAGCCGAAAGGATCACGGCCGCAGCCGTGAGTGCCATAAACTTTTTCATACTCTGCCTCATCAGCAGCGCCCCTGATCTTTTGCCCGGGTGCGCATTGTTATATTCTGTTCACCTTAACAGCGCTGACTCACCAGAATGTTGGGAAATTGCGGATAATGACGAAAATGAGACACAGGTGTGTCCCGTATGACACGGCGGTGTCGCGCGCCGATCTGCCACCCCAGACGCGCCGAAGTGCCACTTCGCCCAATCCCGACAGCGCCGCAAAGCCAATAAGAAGAAAGCTCTGTGAGGTTGAAAGGAAAGCCCCCAATCCCAACACGAACCATATGTCTCCAAGGCCCATCGCCTCTTTTCTTAAGGCCCAAAGCAGGATTTGGCGCATGATGAACAAAGCCGACGCAGGGACCACCATTTGCACCAGCACCTGAAGCGGATCACCTGATTGAAGCCCGAAAATAACGCCCAGCGCGATGACGCCCAGCGTCCATTCGATGGGCAACCACCGCCACTGCCAATCAATGCTCGCTAAGACAAACAACAGGCAAATTAGGGCCGCACCCAGCGCTAATCTGGCGTCAACCATGGTGACGAGCGCCACCGCAGAAACTAAACCGATGCCGAAACCAAGGGTTGCTGGCCGGGTCCAATGTCGTGCTTTTGCTGGTCCAAAGCCCGCCCTCAGATACCCGCGCACGACAAACGGTAGCGGCCCAAAAAGCAGCGCGATGCACAAGACCAGCAAAGGCAAACCGCCCGTGACTAGCACGCTGCTCATCTGAGGATTTCCATACCCAGAAAATCGTATTCCGTGCGGCCACTCCGAAAGCTAAGGCCCTGAATGGCCACTGTCGCGATAATCTGCGCCCGCACGCCGCTGGTCAAAATCCCTTCGACCTCTACGGTATAGACCGGCCCCTCAGTCCCACCAAGCCAGACCGACGCGCTCCCCAACCGCGGCATCGAAAGCCCCTGACTGCGCCGCTCAACAATGGTGCTCACATCGCTTGGCCCCAATCCCGGTATCGCCGCCAGCAGCTCTGGCGGGGCCGTGATGGGGTTGATCTGTTCGTCAATATTATACGTCGTCAGGATGCGGCGGGCATCAAGACTGGCCTCTTGCGGGAAACCAAGTTCAGACAACAACAGCGCGATTGACCGGAAACTGCCGCGCGCGCCCTCTTCACCGCGTTGCGTGATGATGGCCCGCGCGATTGTCACCGCGTCGAATGCATCAATGCCTTGTCCTTCGCCAAGTTGCTGCAAAGTTGGGCCCAGAAGTTGTACCGGCGCCTGATTGATGTCGAGCTTTCCGCCCTCATCATAGATCCGGTAGGTCACCTGCCCTTCGGCCATTGTGATCGTCACGGCAGTGCCGTCACGTGCGCTGCGTGGCTGATCGGCTTCATAACGCCCCAGATCAGCCAGTGCGACGTTCAGCCCGCTACGTGCCAGTTCAACCGCGCGCCCGGTTTCCACCTCGGCCCGCGTTGACAGGGCCGTCTGGCGCTGTGTCGCCAGATAGCTTGCCGCGGCCAGCAACATTCCCAGCGACATCCAAAGGACAGTCAGCAGGATAAACCCGCGAAAACGGCCTCTGGCCTGTGGGGCTATCGCAATGCGCACTCGTTATTCTCCAACCCGACAATTCCAGTGCGCGCCACGCAAGACGCGCTATGTGTCGCAGGCATCCTGGCCACGATCATCCGTTCCGCGCCACGCTCCAGTGCAACAGCAGAGGGCAAGCCTTGTTCCGGCTGCGGCTCATAGGTCCAGTCACCTCCGTTAAGGCTGTTGCGCGATGCAAAGAAGTAAACAAGCCGCAAAGGCGCATCCGCGATGATCACGGTACTGGGGCGGGCAGTTTCATCCACCAACCGCACATCGCGGATGTCAAAATGGCGTGCGGCATCAAGGCGGTAATAGCTGTCTTCGTCCCGCGTGATATCGAGGCTGATCATCACCGGGCGGTCCGTCCGGATCGTGCCATCATCGACCACCAACCGCATCTGGGTTGGTGTGCCAACAAACCGCCCCACTGCATCCTCGACACCATCCGTCGTTGCCGACCCGGCCCAGGCCTGCAAGACACGGCGTGCAGTGAGCCAATCCGTCGCCTCTTGTTGCAAAAGGTTTGGCTGCATCGCCGTCTGACGCAGGCCCCAGGTCGCACTTGTCATCAACGCAAGGGTCAGGGCCGCGACCGTTAAGGCGACCAGCGCCTCGGCCAGCACAAAGCCGCGCTGGGACTGATGGCGGCGGTATCCTCTGCGCGATATCATAGCGGCGTCTGCCGATACCGAATGCCACGCAACACCAGCGGGCTGCCATCGGGACGCGTAGAACCGACAGTGACATATATAAAGACAAGCTCTCCGGGTTGGACCGGGCCCAATGCCATATCGGCAGTGCCGCGGTCAGTGACAGCCAGTGACCACTCCAATCCTTGAATCGTGCCGCTGTCCTGCAAACCGATGCGCAGCGGCAGGTCGACGCCCACACGGTCCAGCACTTGCGTGGCCACCAGCATCTGCTCTGCCTGGGTGTCCGCGCGGCGCTCCATGAACAGACCTTGCGACAACGCCTGATAGAAGCCAGTCACCGCCATTGTCGCGATGGCCAGCGACACCAGCGTTTCCACAAGGTTAAAGCCTCGTGATGCGCGGCAGCGCCTCATGGTGACAACCTCACTTGCCCGGTCAGCCAGTCAACCCCAACGGTGCGAGTCAGATCACCGGACACCAGTTCCAGTTCCAGACCTTCGCTTTCGCCCGAAGGGCGGATGATGATTGTCGCCGACTCTGTCGGGCTGGTCACACCGCGCCCAAAAATGTGAGTCTCAACCGGTGTCGTCACGCTCATGTCTGGTTGCGAATAGATCACCTCGACCGGGCGGCCTGTTTCTGCGGCTTGCAACCGTGCCTGTTGAAACATCAGCGCGATGGACGCCACATCGTTTTCCAACTGTGCCTTGTCAGTACGGCCCAACGCGAAGATCGAAATCGTGCCGATCAACACAACAATGGCGACTGTGACCAGCATCTCCACCGCGGCAAAACCCTGCGCGCTGCGGCCTCTTGCTGGGCGTCTAACCTTCCACATCGGCATCAACGCCAGTACCGCCGGCCCTCTGGTCTGCGCCAAGCGACCGCACACGAACCTGACCCTGGTCTAGGATATAGATGTAGGCACCGCCCCAGGGATCAGCAGGCAGGTTGCCATCGCGCAAGTACGGACCTGCCCAGCCGGGTACATTTGTCGGGTTTGCGATCAGGGCGGTCAGCCCTTCATCTTGGGTCGGATAGCGACCCGTTTCGATCAGAAAGATGTCCAACGCGCTGCGCAGTTGCGAAATCTGCGCCTCGGCGGCACTGACACGCGAGGACTGCAGCTGCCGGATCGCGCCTGTGCCCACCAGCCCGATCAACAGGCCGACAATGGCGACGACAACCAGCATCTCGACCAATGAGAAACCAGCCTCTGCTGGCCTGCGGCGCGCCGGCCACTGTCTAGAACGAGATGGCATTGACGGAAACGATAGCTGAAAACAGGGCATAAAGGCTTACTCCGATCATCAGCCCGACACCTACAATAAGTGCGGGTTGAAAAAGTAACAAAAATCTCTCGAGGTCACGATCAGCGGCTTCCCGCATATCGCCAGATGTGCGGCTGATCATGCCACCCAGATCGCCTGCCTCTTCACCGATGCGGATCATCTCGATTGACTCGCGCGGCAGCAGGTCAGTTGTGCGCAGCGCCGTCGAAAGGGCCGCCCCGCTTTCGACCTGTTTGGTCACATCCGCCATCCCGGTACGAACCGGCCCACCCGGTGCAGATCTTGAAACGACGCGCAACGCCCCGCTCAGGGTGATTTCACGACTCAGCATTGCGCCAAGCACATGCAACAACAGCATCATCTGATTGCGCAGCACAAGGCGGCGAATAATCGGCACACGGTTGCCCAGCCGGGAAAGTATAGCGCCCAGCAATCCACGTCGCGCCGCAAGATAAACCGCCAGACCCAGCGCAATCGCCCCAAGTGCGATGATCGGCCAAAGTGCCGAAAGAAAGCTGGAAACAGCAAAGACAGCCCGGCCCATCTTCGGCACCAGCTCAATCCGGTCTTCGACCAAGGGCAGGAATTGCGGGATGATCGCCACCATGATGAGCCCGACAGACAGCACCGCAACCGCCAGCAAAATACCGGGATACATCAGACCAGTTACAATGCGGCGGCGGGTTTCAAGCCGGTTCCGCATGATATCGGCGGCGGTTGACAGCGCACTTGCCATATCGCCCGAAACCTCTGCCCCGCTGATCAGCGACAGGGTGACCGGATCATCCACGCCTGCCTTTTCCTGCAAAGCCGCTGACAAGGCCGCACCCTCGCGCAACCGGTCCCGGACGCGCAGCGCGGTTTTTGAGATCGGATCGTCGCCACCGTCGCCGATAATGGCCAGTGCCCGCTCTGATTGGATCTGACGGCCCGACAGTTTGGCAAGCCGCACCAGAAAATCAGTGGTTTGTCGTGGGGTCAGTTGATCAGCACGGCGGCGCGCGAACCCTTTGGCCGTTGCCGCCCCGGTGCGATCATCCGCAGCCAGGCTGACCGGGAACAACCCCAGTTCGCGCAGGGCGCGCGTTGCATCCTTTTGATCATCACCAAAGATCTGACCGGACTGCTTTGCCCCTGTCGCATCACGCGCGACGTATATGAATGACTTCTGCCCCTGCTCCACCTTGTCCCGCCTTTAGAAGGATTTCACACCAAGAACACGCATTACTTCTTCCAAAGTCGTCTGCCCTTCCGCAATCATACGTACGCCTTCAGTCGCCATCGTATGCACATCAGTTGACGTGTCATTATCATCGACGGCAAGCTCTTCAGGCTCCATCGCCTCAAACAGGGCCAATCGACCCCGGTAACCGGTCTGATTACAGGCGTCACATCCAACAGCTGTCTTCAAATTCCATGTGGCCTGGTCGGTATGTCCACCCGTGCGCTGATCTAGCTGCGTAAAGAGTGTGCGGCTCTGGTCATTGGCAGCCACCGCACAATTCGGACAGACCCGCCGGACAAGGCGCTGCGCCGCGACAAGACGAACCACAGAGGTCATCAAATATTCCGGCACACCAAGATCAATCAACCGGGTGGCCGCGTCGCGGGCGCTGTTGGTGTGAAGCGTGGAAAACACAAGGTGGCCGGTCATGGCAGCACGCACTGCCAGCTCGGCTGTCTCACTATCACGGATTTCGCCCACCATGATGACATCAGGGTCGTGGCGCAGCACGGTGCGCAAGGCGGCGGCAAAGGTCCAACCCAATTCGGCATTCACTTCGATCTGTTGCAAGCCGGGGGTCTGGATTTCAACGGGGTTTTCAATGGTGACAATCTTGCGCCGGGTGTCGTTCAGCGCATTCATGGCGGCATGCAATGTTGTTGTCTTACCGCTGCCCGTTGGACCCGTCACAAGGATCAGACCATTGGGTTGCGCAATTGCGGCGCCCAGCCGTTCTGACACATGTGCGGGCAAATGCAGGTCTTCCAGTTTGGAAAGACCTTCATGATTATCCAACAAACGCAGCACAATCGCTTCGCCATGGATCATCGGCGCGCTTGCCACACGCATATCAATCTCGCGCCCGGACAGGCGCTGGCGGATACGGCCATCCTGCGGCAGACGGCGTTCGCTGATATCCATCCCGGCAAGGATCTTGAGGCGGGACACGACACCTTCGTAAATGCCGGGATCAGGGCTTTGCACTTCCATCAACTCACCATCGACCCGCAAGCGTACACGCGCAGAGGTGGCGGCCTGCACGGGTTCAAGATGGATGTCAGTTGCGCGCATCTCAATCGCGGCATCAAACAGTGTTTCCAAATAACGAACGGTCGGCGCGTTGTTCGCAAGCTCGGTCAGCTTGTCGGTATCAAGGTCAAGCCCATCTGCAGGTGCAACAAGATCGCTGGCATCGGGTGCCTCGGCCTGCGCCGCGGCCTTGTCGCGGGCCATCGCCATTTCAATGTCGCGGTCGGTAGCAATACCCACCGACAGCCCAGCGCCGAAAATCATCTCAAGTGCCGCAATGGCATTGTCATCAAATGGATCGGCGACGGCGAAAAAAGCGCGATCCGGCGCAATTTCAAGTGGGACAATCGCCGATCGGCGCAGGTAGTCCGCTGACAGGCGCGGGTCTTGGGGCAATCGGGTCGGCATATCATCAAGCGTGACCAGCGGGCTGTTCAGATGTTCCGAACAGGCCCGCGCCCATTCTTTCTGCGAAATCAGCCCAAGCCGGTCCAGCACCGCACGCACCGGCTGACCCGTCGCCGCTGCTGCATCCTTGACTTTTCGTAAATCGTGATCAGACAGCGTTCCATTCTCAAGGAATATTGCCGGAATACGGCCGCGCATTGGAACGTCAACAAGCAAGTCTTTTGCCTTTGATTCGAGGGCAGATAGCGCTGCCACGTGATTCTACTGTTTCCATTTGCAACAGTAGTTGGTCCGGACAGGGTAAATCCATGTCTAAGTTTGCGGCAAGCCGGCCCAATTGGCGCAAAAAGGTGGATATATTGTAAATATTCTGGCAAGTGTCCGCGAATTGGCAACGGTTCTAAGCGTTTTCACGCCTATTCGTGTCAAAACTATGGACGAAGTTGATTTCATGGGATTTTCCAAAGCATCTTCATTCACATTCAGTTTACCTAGTTGGCCTGCACACGGCTTGCCGACGAAACAAACAGCAGAGAGCGCAATTATGAAACTTGTCAGCACCAGACTGCTTGTCGCCACACCATTTTTTGTCTCCGCCATGGCCACAAGCGCCCTGGCTCAAGAAGCCGCAATCGCAAACAAGGCTGTCGTTACCGATAGCGCAGTAACCGCAGCTTCACTTGAAACGAGTTCGACTGTCATTCCGCTGCTTGTTTCAGTTCCGGCCGACGGCACATATGTTTTCACAGCTCCTGCCGACAACAGCCTGACATTGTCCGTTGATGGATCAGTTGTTTTGGTCGTGCCCGCCGGCGGCAACGCCGCAGCACAGCCATTTCGTGTGATCACCTCCCTGAAAGAAGGCGATCACCTGATCGAGTTCGAAGGTCGGGACCTATCAGTCGAGCAGATCGCATTGGTTTCATTCTATGCGTTGGGTGAATCGCCGGTGAGCCTTGCAAATGCGGCACAGGCGCTGACAGACGAACAGGCACAGGCTCTCTCGACTTCTGTATCGTCGCCTTCTGGTTCCTCTTCTTCCTCTGAAACACCGCCTGCGGCAGAAGTGCAAGTTGCATCGGCTGACACCACAACAACCCGCGAACCGTTTGTGATTGGTGGCACCTCTTCTGAAACAACTGCTGCGGGCGTAGCCGAGGCTTCGGCGACGCGCAGTGCGACAGCATCCGGTTCCGACGGCGGTGGCGGTGTATTTCGCCGGTCCGTTGAAGGCGCTATCAACTCTGTGATGCAGGCAACCGGTGGTGGTGATGGCGGCACACCTACTCCAACACCCACGCCTACGCCTACTCCAACTCCAACTCCGACCCCTACACCCACTCCGACGCCAACACCCACACCTACTCCGACGCCTACTCCAACCCCAACACCTACCCCGACGCCCACACCTACTCCAACGCCCACACCTACTCCGACGCCTGTGCCAGATGACATGGCTGTTTCCAGCGCGCTCACACCGCCAACGGATGTGACGTTGACAGAAGCCGTGCAGCTAACCGCCGGCGCAACAGATGCCGGTGTCGTGGCCTACACAGGTCAGTCGCTCTTTGGCGCGGTGATGGATCCGCTGACATTTGACATCGTTAACGTCGCGATTGCACCATCTGGCCGCACGACAACTGTCGATGTCGGCAGGGCGTCGGGCCAGTTTGCCGTCCGCCTCTTCCCCGAAGACCTGACCACGGGTGAGGTAACAGTGACACTGACCGGTGCATCCGCAAGCAACCCGAATGTTGCCAGCGCGCCAATCTCGTACCGGTTCACGACCGGCGTCACAGCCGATGGTGTGGGCCAGGCCTTGTCCCGCATGAGCTTTGGCGCAACCGAAGACCTGTATACACGGGTCCGGGCAATGGGCTTTGACGCTTATGTAGCGGAACAGCTGAACCCCGATAGCATCAGCGATGCGGCGTTCCGGTCGATGAACTTTGACCGGATCTTGCGCCGTGACAACACCAGCAATGGCAACATTACCAACCGTTTGTTCTTCCACAACATTGCGCATTCCGCGTTTTCGGAAAAGCAGTTGCAGGATGTAATGGGCCAGTTCTGGAGCAACCACTTCCACGCTGCCAATAAGAACAGCGATATTCGCGTCCAGGCGATCGAGGATCGCGAATTCTTCCGCGAGAATGCGTTTGGTAGCTTTGAAGATCTGTTGCTCTACTCCGCGCGCAGCCCTTTGATGTCGCAATTCCTCGACAACGACCAAAGCCGTGTCGGCAACATCAACGAGAACTATGGCCGCGAGATCCTTGAGCTTCACACCGTTGGTGTTGATGCCGGCTATGGTGACGACGACGTTGTGGCGGTGTCAGAGGTCTTTACCGGTTGGAACTATGTGCGCACCAATCCAAACAATGACGATGAAGCGCGGACATACGAATTTGATTTCCGTGAAGACCGTCATGACACCGACGACAAGGTGATCCCCTTCCTGAACACAACAATTCCAGGCCGCAGTGGTGCTGCCGGTGTCCAGGAAGGTGAAGAATTGATAGCGATCCTCGCCGATGATCCGCGTACACACTCTTATGTTTGCGGCAAGATCGTCCAAAAGTTTGTGGCAGATGAACCGCCGGCAAGCTTTGTTGATCTGTGCACAACGGCATGGGTCGCGACAGATGGCAATATGGGTGAGGTACTGCGCGCCATCCTGACAGCGCCGGACTTCATCACAAACGTTGAATACCAGCGCAACAAGGGCCGCACGCCTTACGAATTCGTTGTTGGCGTGATCCGTGCCCTCGGGATGTCACCAGATGCAGGTGACGATGATGGCACCTTCTTCGAGCGCTTCCGCACCGCGTCTGTCAACGCTGGTTATGATCCCTTCACATTCCTTGTTCCCACAGGCCTGCCAGAGAATGGTGCAGCGTGGATGAACTCTGCTGCATTGATGGGACAATATCGGTCGATCGTTGATATCTCCTTCCGTGAAAACACCTACAATTTTGATGTCGGTACAACGGTGGATGATGCCGGGCTTGTGACCGCAGAAGAAGTTGCAGGTTACCTGCTGACAATCGCGACCGCAGACCGGTTCACACGGGAAGAGTATGAAGCCCTCATTGAACTGCTGAAGGACGAAGACGGAATCTTTGATCCTGTTGGTCAGAATGAAAACGAAGCGTACCAACGTGCGGTTGGACTTCTGGTCGTCCTCCCAAGCCTCCAACTGCAATAAGCCTCGGCTCCCATCCGATTAGGAAAGGTATCCAAATTGAAAAACCGTAGAGAATTCCTGAAGTCCTCAGCAATGGTAGCCGCTGCAAGCATGGCAGGTATCGCCGGCGCGCCAAAGTTTTCTTTCGGCCAAAGCACCGATGGCAAATCCTTTATCAAGATCTTCATGCGTGGTGGTGCCGATGGTCTGCACCTTGTCCCGCCCGTCGGCGACATGGCCTATTATCAACATCGCCCCAATCTGGCGATTGACGCACCGCTGTCGAGCGACGCAAACACAGCGATCAGCCTTGGGAGCACTTATCGCGCCCTGAACCCGAACCTTGAGCCGCTGATGGAGATCTGGGATGCCGGGCGCCTCATGATCGCGCCCGCCACAGCAATCAGCGACGGTAACCGGTCACACTTTGACAACCAGCGCTGGATTGGTACCGGGGCGCGCAACAACATCATTGACGGCTACCTGAACCGCTACATGCAGAACGTCACTGGGCCAGATCACCCGTTGCGCGGCGCGGTTCTGGGAAAAAGATCGCTCAGCACCGAACAGCGTGGCAGCATTGTCGTACCCGCCGTGAATGACCGCGATGGCTTCAATCTGGAACATCCGGTCCTTTGTGGGGGCTCTGGCTGTGCTGACAACCGCCTGACCGACATGATGCGTGATATCGCAATGCACGAGATCGACCAACCTGGGCTGGAAGGTGATCTGCGTGACAACCAACTGGTGATGCTTGACTCGATTGCCGAAGTGCAGGCCGCCGGCATGAACTACGTGGTCGAAGCGGGTGGTATGGATTATTCCAACAGCGGCCTTGGCCGCGGTCTGCGTCTTGCCGCACAATTGTTGAAGGCTGGCGTGCCGCTTGAAGTGGCGGCGATGGACTTCAACATTGGCTGGGATACGCACTCCAACCAGATACCCGGTGCGAACAATGCAAACCGCTTTAGCGATCCGAACTTTGGCTATCATAGCCGGATGCGCCAGGGCGCCAACGACCTGCTGACCTTCTACCGAGACATGGGCACAGGGATTGATGATGTTGTAGTGCTGGTCTGCACCGAATTTGGCCGGACCGTAAAAGAGAACGGCACGATTGGTACCGATCACGGGCATGCGTCATCCTGGTTTGCCTTTGGCGGCACCACAGCGGGCGGGCTTGCGCCTGACGTGGCATCGATTGCCGAAGATCAACTGGTCTCCGCGCGCTACCTGCCGCATGCCACTGAATTCCGTGATGTCGTTGGTGAAATCATGATCCGTCATATGGGCATGTCCGAGAGCCTGATCTCGACGGTCTTCCCGAACCACTCTTTCACGAACCACAACCTGTTTACCCGCGGCATCGCATAACACCAAAACTGACGCGGTTGAAAAGTTTGACGCTGAGGGGCAAAGTGCCTCTCAGCGTATTTCGTTCAGGGGCTCTATTTCGGCATGACAACATCACCAGACATGCCATCCAACCCATCGGCGGCACAAAAATCCGTTAATACCTTCACAAAACTGGCGAATCTGGCGTCGACCAGCATCTCGATGCTGCACGAACCACCGCGAATCCCCAAGAAATCACCCCCGCCCGAGCTTTTTCTTGGCGACACATCCTATGCCCTTCGGCTGGATGAAGATGTGATGAACTTCTCGAATCTGGGTGAATTGACGATTTGCCTGGAAGATCTGCCTGAAAAAGAGATTGATATCGTCTTTGCCGGACGCACCGCTTTTGATCTGACATTCCAGGTCCCGAACGGCCCCTTCAATGACCTCGAAGCGATCATCGAGACAGAGCTGGAATTCCGCTCTCCCATACAAAGTGATCAATGCGTCTGGTTCTGGTCGGCAAAGGAAACGCCCAACGGTGACTGGATCGTTGAGGCAGCCATCGTGTTGAAAGGGGCCGTAGACTGGATCCTTGATGCAATGGAGCATACTGGCAAGTCCATCAACCTTGCGCGACGGCATCGGCCGGATGGTTCACTTCGTGTCGCGGTTGCGCCGAATTGGCTCGACAAGCCCTCGCGACTGGCGACGGCTGGAGGCGTCTTGGCGCACGTCAGGAAAATTCCACCCACACTGCGGTTCCCGATCGGTGCCTTTACCCTGTTCCTTGTGTCGGCCATCGCACTTTTCTTTGTCCAATCCATGCGCAGCAACAGCGTGACGGAACAAGCCGCCGAAGCAACGGCCAAACTACGCGAACTGGCAGCAGAACAGGCCGTTACCCGCGGCTTGCAAGAACGGCGCGACATGGGAAATGCCCGCCTGACGATCATTGGCACAATGGCTGACGCACTGCCGGACGGCGTCTGGCTGGAGCAGATGCTGGTTGATGGCGAGGACGTGACAATCATCGGATTCGCGCCCTCTGCCGCGGAGGTGACACGCTTGCTCGCCGCGCTACCCGCCCTGAAGGACATCGAATTCGGCTCTCCGGTGACCCGCGACAACACTCAAAATCTCGAACGGTTCCGCATCAACGCCGTTCTGACCGGTGAAATCTGATGAGTGAGTTTACCTTTCATAACCCAACGCTTGTCCGGCGCTTCGGAACGCTGTTGGTTGTTGGCACATCGATCCTGCTGATTGTCCTCACACTGGTCCTGACGAATATCGCCCGCAGCAAATACGCAGGCATCAGTGATCAATTGGATGCCATCGCAATGGCGGAACGTGCTGCTCAGCCACAGGCTGGCGCGCTGGCGCAGAATACATTCTATGTCAGTGACACACCGCAACTGGCGCAGGCGCAGATGCAAAGTGATATGCAGGCACTGGCAGACGAATATCAAGTCAGGCTAGAGGTCATCCGCGCCGATCAGGTCGAGCCATTGAACGGGTCTCTGCGGCTGGCCCTGACACTTAACGGCGTCGTGCAGGAAAACGAGCTTGGCAGCTTCCTGGAAAGCCTGGCAAGCCACGACCCGATGATCGTGGTTGACAGCATCTCGCTCCGCCGTGCGCGCAGTAACAATCGCAACGCGGATGAGCGGCCTTTGGCGATCCAGCTCAAGTTGAGCGGGTTTGCGTCGCAATGATGAAATTGTCCCCACATATCCAAACCACTGTCCCGCTCACGGCGGGGCTGATTTGCGTTGTCTTGGCGGGCGTGATCTGGATGCCACTGGGACGCGATAGTCAGGCGACACCGCCGCCAGCAACACAATCCACCCCATCCGACGCACCGGATGCAATGGAGGTGCTTGCCCAAGGGGCCCAGCACCTTGTTGAACGTCCGCTGTTCCATATCACGCGCCGGCCCCCCGTAATCGCCACTGTAGAAGAACCGGCGCCTGTCGCCATCACGTTAAGCCTGACAGGCATTGTGAATAACGAAAACGACCGCATTGCCTTGGTGCAGTTGTCCAATCGTCCCGATCTTCTCAGACGGAGGGTCGGAGAGAAGATCGGGAACTGGGAGATCGAAGAGATCACGGACACCTCGGTCGTTGTCATCTCTTCGGATGGTGAGCGTCAGGTGATTTCGCTGTCTTCGGGAAATCCCTGATACGGCCTACCACATACCGACATTGCGCATGGCCCTGTGGCGGCGCTCTGCCTCTTCGCGCTCCCGCTCGGCGGTGTTGCGGGGGTAGTGTGGTGCCTTGAAATGCTGCGGTGCATCCCAAAGGGATGGGCGGCCGCGGTTAAGAACTCCGTCGATAAGAAGTGAAAGCATCGCTTTTCCTTTCGGGGTTGTGATGTCCCTTTGATATTGACTTCTAGCCCATCCTGCGACTCATTATGGTTTCTGTAATGAAAGCTGGGCTATCATATGAACTGGCGTAATGTGCCCTCGCTCGCGGCCCTCCGCGCGTTTGAGGCTGCCGCGCGGCATGGATCATTCACTGCCGCCGCGACTGAACTGAATGTCACCCATGCGGCCATTGCCCAACACGTCCGCACGGTTGAGGCAGAACTGAACACGTCATTGCTGGTCCGCGAGGGCCGCGGCATGGCGCTGACAGACGTCGGCGCGGTCTTGAGTGCTGCGCTTTCCGATGGGTTTGGGCAGATCATCGACGGTGTTCATGCGGTGACGGCAGACGCCGAAGCGCGCCCCATCGCCCTTTCGGTCACGCCAAGCTTTGCCGAAAACTGGCTGATGCCGCGATTTGCGGACTTCTGGACAAAGCACCCTGACTTTGGTCTATCAATCAACCCCAATGTCACCGTGATTGACCTGCGCAGAGACGGTATTGATCTGGCGGTGCGCTACGGGAAAGGGGATTGGCCCGGACTTGAGGCAACATATCTGCTGCCTGCTGATTTCACCGTAATTGCGGCGCCTTCGCTATTGGAAGGGCGCGAGATCGAAACATTCCGTGATCTTGATGGCCTGCCTTGGGTCTTTGAGTCCATGCATAAAGAGGCCCGGCGCTGGGTTCTCGACTCTGGCATCGACGTGTCAAAAAGCCCGGTCAACGACGTGCCCACATTCGGTATGGTGATGGCGGCTGTGCGGGCCGGCAAGGCGCTGAGCGTAGCATCAAGCGCATTGGTCGCAACCGACATCAACGATGGTAACCTGCTAGGGCTCATGCAAAGACAGCCCAAAGGGTTGGGCTACTACATAGTTCATCCAAAGGGCGTACTGTCCACCAAGGCGCGCATTCTCAAATCGTGGTTGCTTGCCGCAGTCTAACCCTAACGCGGGCTACGTTTGGCTAGAATCCGCTGCAACGTCCGGCGATGCATCGACAGGCGGCGTGCAGTTTCGGAAACATTGCGGTCGCACAATTCGTACACGCGCTGAATATGCTCCCAGCGGACGCGATCTGCGCTCATGGGGTTTTCAGGTGGCGGCGGGAGCTCATCCTGACGCGCCAGCAACGCATTTGTGACGTCATTGGCATCGGCAGGCTTTGAAAGGTAATCCGTCGCACCGATTTTCACCGCGGCAACGGCCGTTGCGATCGCCCCATATCCCGTCAGCACGACAATCCGGCTTTCGGGGCGGCGGGCGCGCAGCGATTCCACAACGTCCAACCCATTGCCATCCTCAAGGCGCAGATCGACAACCGCATAGGCGGGCGGGCGGGCAACGGAAATCGCCTTACCTGCGGCAACGGACCCGGCCATCTCAACATCGAAACCACGCTTTTCCATCGCCTTTGCCAGGCGACGCAGGAACGCTTCATCATCGTCTACAAGCAGAAGGCTCTTGTCTTCGCCCAACTCCAACGGTTCCATATTCATCTTGGTTCCACCCTCGTTTCTGGGCCTGAGGTAGCGCTGCAAAGCAGCCGGTCAAATGCATTGCTCTGTTCCAATACGCATACATCATCACGTCATTGAACAAGGGTGCAATCGCTCTATGCTTTAAGTTTAGCAACTTTGGATTGCCAATGCCAACCAGCAATACACAGCTCTTTGAGGCGCAAAACCGTAGCAACTGGGTGCGGTTGCGGACACTTGTTACCTTGCGCTGGTTTGCTGCGATTGGTCAGGCAATCGCGATATTCGTCGCCGTGCGATTCTATGATCTGCAAATTGATGTGCTTCCGACGGCTCTTGTCATTGCGACCTCCGTTTTAGCCAACCTGTTTGCTGTATCGCTTTACCCTGAAAACAGGCGTCTGAAAGAACACGAAGCAACAGTCTGGCTGGCCTTTGACATTCTACAACTCAGCATCCTGCTTTATCTCACCGGCGGGCTGAACAACCCCTTTGCAATGATGGTTTTGGCTCCGGTCACGATCGCCGCAACTGTCTTGCCCTTGCGCGGCACTGTTTTTCTGGGGCTGGTTGCCATGGGGCTAATCACTGTGATCAGCCGCACGCATATTCCCTTGGTTCTGGCCGATGGCACCGAACTTGTCCTGCCAATGCTTTTTCAGTTTGGTTTCTGGCTCGCTCTGCTCATTGGGTCGGCCTTTCTGGCGCTTTACGCCCGCCAGGTCACAAACGAAATGCATGTGATGAGCGAGGCGCTCTTGGCAACGCAGCTTGCGCTATCACGCGAACAGAAACTAACCGATCTGGGTGGTGTGGTGGCCGCTGCGGCCCACGAGCTTGGCACGCCTCTTGCCACAATCAAATTGGTCAGCAGTGAGCTGAAGGAAGAACTGGAAAACAGCCCCGAACTTCTCGAAGATGCAGAGTTGATCCGCCAACAGGCCGACCGCTGCCGCGATATTCTGCAATCCATGGGGCGGGCAGGCAAAGACGATCTTCATCTGCGACACGCACCGCTAGAGGCTGTCGTGCGCGAGGCCGCAGAACCACATCTGTCGCGCGGCAAGACCGTGACATTCCACATTGCGCCGGACGAGGGCTCCAGCCAAAGCCAGCCAACCATCCCAAGACAACCCGAGATCATTCACGGATTGCGCAATCTGGTTCAGAACGCAGTCGATTTTTCAGATGAGCAAGTCACCGTTGATCTGACATGGTCCAACGATGGGGTCAGTGTGCGAATTTCTGACGATGGGCAAGGTTTCCCGCCTTCTGTGTTGGGCCGGATCGGTGACCCTTATGTCCGACGCCGGCGCATCATGGAGGACGGCGCAAGGCGACCGGGATACGAAGGCATGGGGCTGGGACTTTTCATCGCAAAAACGCTGCTGGAACGCTCCGGTGCCACCCTGACCTTTTCAAACAGCCGCCGCCATGGGCAAGCGAACTGGAAAGGTCAGGCGACCGGCGGGGCCATTGTTGATGTCGTCTGGCCGGGCAACACGCTCCAGCAGGACGAAGCCTGGGCCAGCCAACCGCTGGGCGAAAATAAACCAATCAAAGCATAAATCGATTCAGGCCTTTTCGATTAAGGCCGCATTAACCTTCGTGACCGATTGTACATCAACATGTGGGCGAGGACGGATTCCCGATGTCGATGACTTTGTTTGATCTGACAGTAATTGGCTTTGCAGCGATGCTGGGCGCATCCATGATCTTGGTGATGTGGGGCAAAGGTAAATGGCCCGCGACAGAGCAGCCAGAGAAAACCCAAACCAGAACGGTACAGGCACCCGTCTTCCTGTTTCGTGGCGATGTCCTGATTGACGCGACAGCCGATGCGCTTGCACTGATCGGACATCGAACATCGCAGCAATCCGACTATGACGCCGTATTAGAGGCGTTTCGCAAGCCGTTTCCGGAACTGGGCAGCGTCTTGGAAAACGAAACCAACGGCCTGACCCGGTTGATCAGTCAGGATAACCCCAAGCTGCTGCTAGAGGTCGAACGAAACGCCTATTCGGTGCGCATCACTGCGGTCAGCCGGAACGCAATACCCGATGACGACCCGTTTTCAGCCTTGTCGCGCGATCTATACTTTGCGCAGAACGACTTGCTGCGCGACGTCGCGCATCACGCACCGCAACTGATCTGGCAGACCGATCTTGCAGGAAACGTGACCTGGTCCAATCAGACATTCATGTCGTTTTCCGAACGGTTGAGCCGCCGCGAAACAGACAGTGGGCCGGTCTCGCTGCAACTGCTTGCTACAGCCCTGCAACAAGCGGCCGAAGATGGGCAGAACTACCGCAAATCCGTCAAGCTGACCAACGAGGACGGGCCCCATTGGCTGGATATCACCGTGGTCAATCGCGATGGCGGGGCGTTGCATTTCGCATCGGACGCCAATGCTATCATGCGGGCAGATCGGGCCCGTCGCAACTTTGTGCAGACTCTGGGCAAGACATTCGCCCAGCTTTCCACCGGTCTTGCCATTTTTGATCGCAACCGGCAGTTGGCCATGTTCAATCCCGCCTTCCTTGATATGACAAATCTGCCTGTCGAGTTTCTAAGTACAAAACCCTGTATCGAAACGGTGCTGGACCGATTGCGCGAGTTGCGCATGATGCCCGAACCGCGCGACTACGTTTCCTGGCGCGATCAGTTTGCCGCCGTTGAAGATGCCGCAAAAAAGGGGACGTATAGTGCCAACTGGTCGCTGCCTGACGGGCAAACGCTGCGGGTGATCGGCAAACCGCACCCCGACGGCGCCTTTGCCTTCTTGTTCGAGGATATCACCGCAGAGGTATCGCTGACTCGGCGCTTTCGCACCGACATTGAAACCGGGCAGGCCGTTCTCGACGCGCTTCCCGATGGGATTGCAGTCTTTTCACAGGCTGGCACGCTGATGATGTCCAACCACGCTTACGCCCGCCTGTGGAACACACGGTCAGAGCTGATGCTGGAGCACCGGGAACTGGCCAGCGAAATGACCGTCTGGCAATCGCGCGCCGTGCCCAGCGCGATGTGGGACGAACTGACAGACTTCATTCATCGGCTGGATGCGCGCAAGGTGTGGTCAGATGACATAATGCTAGAGGACGGACGCCGCCTGCGGTGCCACGCCCACCCCATTTCAGGCGGCATGACAATGGTCCGCTTTACCATTGCCCCGTCGGTGCGCCCCGCGATGCGGAAACTTGTCGCGGCAAGCCCCGTGATCCAGGTTGGCAAAGGGTGATTTCCGCTTGCAGCAGGTGCTCAAGACCATAGTCTTGGGCCATGACCCAACCAATCCTTCAAACATCGCTGGCAGATGAGGCAGCAACAGCCGCGCTTGCCGCAACGATTGCGCCTGTTTTGCAACCCGGCGACACGCTTTTGCTCGAAGGCGAAATCGGTGCCGGCAAGTCCGCTTTTGCACGCGCACTGATCCGGGCGCGGCTGGGCCGCATGGAAGAGGTGCCGTCACCAACATTCACATTGGTTCAGACCTATGAAGATGACGCCGCAGACCTCTGGCATTGCGATCTTTATCGACTAACCCACCCTGATGAAGCCCTGGAACTTGGCCTCGACGTCGCGTTTGAGACGGCGATTTGCCTTGTAGAATGGCCGGATCGGCTGGGCGCCGCGACACCGCCAAATGCACTCCGTTTGGCCTTTAGCGCCGGGCATGACCACCACGAATTGACAATTTCCGGCCCTGCGGAATGGGCCGCGCGTTTGAGTGTCCTGCATGGCTGATCGTGCAGCACTCATTGCAGAATTTCTGCAAAATTCTCCCTGGGCCAGTTGGGAACAAACGCCAATCACTGGCGATGCATCATCCCGGCGGTACCTGCGGCTGCGCCAGGGTAGCGAAACCGCGATCCTCATGGATGCCCCGCCTGAGAATGGCGAAGATACCGCGAAATTCGCAAGGCTGGCGGAGTTCCTGAATGGCAATGGTCTTTCCGCCCCCCGGATCCTCGCCCACGCGCCGGACACAGGACTGATGACGATCGAGGACCTTGGCGCCAACGATTTCGTGGCCTGTCTCAGGGCAAACCCCGGCGATCAGGCAATGCTTTATGGTGCCGCAACAGATGTGCTGATCACGCTCAGGGCAGTAAGAGCGCCCAACGACTTGCCCGTCATGACGCCACAGGTCGGCGCGCAAATGATCGAAATCCTCGGCACCTATTATACGCAGTCTTCGGTTGCGGATCTGCAAGCGGAGGTCGAAATCGCACTAGCCGCGAATGCGCCCAACCCCGATACGCTCGCCCTGCGCGATTTTCATGCGGAAAACCTGATTTGGCGATCAGAACGCGAAAGCAATGACCGTGTTGGGCTGCTCGATTTTCAGGACGCATTCATTGCACCCGAAGGCTATGATCTCGCCTCGCTTCTGCGCGACGTGCGGCGCGAAATCCCCCAGGACATCGTCAACCAAACCATCGATGACTATTGCGCCCGCACCAATGCACCAGCCACATTCCGCGCGCAGCTGGCCTGCCTTGGGGTCCAACGAAACCTGCGCATCCTTGGGGTCTTTGCCCGACTGGCGACAGAACATCAAAGACCAAAATATCTCGCCTTCATGCCGCGCGTTTGGGCCAACATCCTGCGCGATCTTGAAAACCCCGCATTGGGCCGCTTGAAACGCGCGGTCTTTGCCGCCGTCCGGCCACCCACGCCAGACATCCTGAACGGATTGACCGCATGACGTTGCCAATCCTTCTTTTTGCGGCCGGGATGGGCACCCGGATGGGCGCGCTGACTGCCAATCGGCCCAAGCCCCTGATCTCGGTGGCTGGTAAGCCACTTATTGATCACGCGCTTGACCTCGCAACAGAGGCCCGGACCGGCACGAAAGTGGTAAACCTGCACTACAAGGGACAAATGATCCGCGATCACCTTACCGGGCAAAACATCCTCTTTTCCGATGAAGCGGACGGCCTGCTCGAAACCGGTGGTGGCCTGCGACACGCGCTGCCGCTGCTTGGCGCAAGCCCCGTGCTGACGATGAACACCGATGCGGTCTGGAACGGCCCAAATCCGGTGGCACATATCCTGAATGCGTGGGATGGCAGGATGGAAGCGCTTTTGTTGATGGTCGCCCCCAAAAACGTCCACGGGCATCTGGGCAAAGGGGATTTCGACATTGATCACGATGGACGACTGCAAAGGGCACCGGGTGCGATCTACACCGGCGTCCAGATTATCCGGACCGAAGCCTTGCAAGGCATCTCAGAGCAGGCGTTTTCCATGAATATGGTCTGGGATCAGATCGCGGTACGCGGCGGGCTTTATGGCGCGCTTTACGGCGGGCAATGGTGCGATGTTGGTCAGCCGGAAAGTATCCCAATTGCCGAGGCCATGCTGCATGTTTGACCCAACCGACAGACCGCGCATCTTTGGCAGCCCGCCCGGCGTGGATTTCGCCCAGGGCCTTGTTGAGGGGCTGGAAGAACGCTTTGCGGATCTGGCTCCGCATGACTGGGCCAAGGTCGAGATTTACGTCAACACCACGCGGATGCGGCGGCGTATTCGCAGCGTTTTTGATGACGGTCCCGCCCGGCTTTTGCCACGCATCCGGCTGGTGACGGAATTGGCCAACGACCCGATCACGCTGGCCCTGCGTCCGGCTGTTCCACCGCTGGAGCGGCGCCTGCAATTGGCGCAATTCGTCAGCAAACTGCTTGATCAGGAACCTGATCTGGCACCGCGCGCCGCACTTTATGATCTATCCGACAGTCTTGCGCTGTTGATGGATGAAATGCAGGGCGAAGGCGTGGGCCCCGATGCCATCGCCGCACTGGATGTATCCGACCAATCCGGCCATTGGGAACGCGCGCTGCGGTTCCTAAAGATCATCACACCCTTCTTTGGCACCGGGGAAGAACCCCCGGACAAAGAAGCACGGCAACGCATGATGGTCGAGGCATTGGCCGAAAGCTGGCAAACCACACCACCTGCACATCCGATCATCGTGGCAGGCTCAACCGGATCACGCGGCGCGACAGCCCATTTCATGCAGGCAGTCGCAAAGCTACCGCAAGGGGCGATCATTCTGCCAGGCTATGATTTTGATCTGCCGGGACAGGTCTGGCAGGGGATGCAACAGACAACACCAGAAGAGATCCCTCCAGAGGATCACCCACAGTACCGGTTTCGGCATTTGATGGACCTGATCGGTTTTGCGCACGACGAGGTCAGAAAATGGTCCACCCGCGCGCCGGCCGATGCGCAGCGCAACAAGCTGATCTCACTTTCCCTGCGGCCCGCACCTGTGACGGATCAATGGCGCACTGACGGCCCTGAACTGGGCGATATGTTGGCCCCAACCGCAGGGCTGACGCTGGTCGAGGCCAGCAGCCCACGCGCTGAAGCCGAGGCGATCGCACTGCGATTGCGCCAAGCTGTAGATGAAAACAAGACGGCTGCCCTCATCTCACCTGACCGTATGCTGACCCGACAGGTGACAGCGGCGCTTGATCGGTGGGATATCACGCCCGATGACAGCGCGGGCGTGCCCCTCGCGCTGTCTGCTCCGGGGCGGTTCCTGCGCCATGTGGCCGACCTCTTTGACAAACCGCTGACCGGTGAGGCGTTGCTGATCCTGCTCAAACATCCATTGTGCCATTCTGATCGCCCGGAGCGGGGCGAGCATCTGCGGCATACACATGATCTGGAACTTCACCTGCGCCGCCACGGACCGCCCTTCCCGACAGCCGGTGATCTGAACCACTGGGCCAGCAAAGACGAACGCCGCGCCCATTGGGCGGCATGGCTGGCCCCTTTGGTTTGCGGTTTGCAACACAGCGGGACGCAGGATTTGGGCACCTACTATGCGCAACACATCGCGCTGGCCGAAGCTCTCTCTGCAGGTCCGGATGGCGCAAAGACAGGGGGGCTGTGGGACAAAGCCGCCGGGCGCGAAGCGCGGCGCGTTTGCGAAACGCTCAGACTGGCCGCAGGCGCAGGTGGCCCAATGACAGCCCGCGATTATGCGGCACTCTTTGGTGGTGTCATCGCAGACGGCGTGGTGCGCGACCGCGACGCGGGCCACCCTGATATCCTGATCTGGGGCACATTAGAGGCCCGCGTGCATGGCGTTGATCTGACCATTTTGGGCGGCATGAATGATGGCGTCTGGCCCGAAGCACCCAAGCCCGATCCATGGCTCAACCGCATGATGCGGGCGCAGGCAGGGCTTTTGTTGCCCGAACGGCGCATCGGGCTGTCTGCGCATGATTATCAACAGGCCATAGCCGGGCCAGAGGTGTGGATCACCCGCGCAAAGCGCTCGGCGGATGCCGAAACGGTGCCGTCACGCTGGGTGAACCGGCTGACCAACCTGCTGAAAGGTCTGCCCGATCAGCACGGACCAGAGGCATTGAAGGCCATGCAGGCGCGCGGCGATCATTGGTTGGCTATGGCACATGCGCTCTCGACGCCCATGGAACGAACAGCGCCCGCGCCGCGCCCCTCGCCTTGCCCTCCTGTTGCGGCACGTCCGGATCGGCTTTCGGTCACGCAGATCAAGACGCTGATCCGCGACCCATTTGCAATTTATGCGCGCAAGACGCTGCGGCTGGACCCATTGGACCCGCTTGTGCCCAGCGCCGATGCACCACTGCGCGGGATCATCGTCCATCGTATTCTTGAGCGGTTTATCAAGGCAAAGGGCGGACCGGATGACCGTGATCTGCTGATGCAGATCGCACAGGAAGAGTTCACCAAAGACTGCCCATGGCCGACGATCCGCGCCCAATGGATGGCGCGCATGGAACGCTCGGTTGATATCTTTCTGGCGGGTGAGGCGATCCGGCAGGCGCTGGCCAAACCCTTCGCGCTAGAGGTGGAGGGCAAAATCGTTGTTGCACCGTCAGGCGTCTTGCTGACCTGCAACGCAGATCGCATCGACCTGACTGAAGCTGGCGAAGCACTGATCTACGACTATAAAACCGGCGTCATGCCAACCGGACCGCAGCAGGAAAAATTCGACAAGCAGCTGCTGCTTGAGGCGGCAATGCTCGAACGTGGTGCGTTTGAAAAAATCGGCGAACGCCACGTTACAGGTGCCAGCTTCATCGGCGTCAACGCCGGGATGAACGTCGTGCCCGCACCGCTTTCCAAGCAGCCACCCGATCAGGTTTGGGCAGAGTTAGAGACGCTTTTTGGCAATTGGGATGACCCAACACGCGGGTATACCGCGCGGCTCGCGCTTTTCCTGAAATCCGACCACGGATCATATGATCACCTGTCGCGCTATGGCGAATGGGACACCAGCGATGAACCCGCGCCAGAGGTGCTGACATGATACGTGACGATGCAACCCAGCGGCAGGTCGAAGCGGCAGATCCAGGATATTCCACCTGGCTATCGGCCAATGCCGGATCAGGCAAAACGCGCGTGCTGACGGACCGCGTTGCCCGTTTGCTGCTGGAAGAGGTCTCGCCCCAGAACATCCTTTGCCTGACCTACACCAAAGCCGCCGCAGCCGAGATGCAGAACCGCCTGTTCAAGCGGCTGGGCGCATGGGCAATGATGCCCGATGCGGATTTGCGGGCAGAGCTGACCACATTGGGCGTCGATCGTCAGATAGAAGACGCGCAGCTTGCGCAGGCGCGCACCCTCTTTGCCCGCGCCATTGAAACGCCGGGTGGGCTGAAAATCCAGACGATCCATTCGTTCTGCGCTGGCGTTCTGCGGCGGTTCCCGCTTGAGGCGCAGGTCAGCCCACAATTCCGAGAGATGGAAGAGCGCGACGCAGAATTGCTACGCGCGGATGTGGTGGATGGCCTTATCTTGGGGTCCAAGGCAGATGTGGTACATCAGCTTTTGCAGCATTTCACCGGCGACGACCTTGGTAAATTCACAGCCGAGGTTGCCAAGAACAGCGACTACTTCCAGAAACCCCTGGACGAAGCGGCACTTCTGCAAAAGCTTGATCTGCCCGCTGGGCTAAATGCGCAAAGGCTTTGCGATGATGTCTTTGACAGCGATTTGCTGGAACAGCTCGCCGCAGCCTGTGCCACCGGATCCGCAAATGATGTCAAAGCGGCGAATGCCCTGAATAGGCTGTTACAGGCTGATGCTGGTCCAAACGATATTCTCAAAGGACTTGAGGATGTCTTTCTTACCAAATCAGGCAAGGCACCCTTTACCGCCAAAATCGGCACGTTCCCCACCAAGGCAACCCGCAACGCCCACCCGGACCTTGTCGCGGATGTTGAGGTGTTGATGGGACGGGTCGAGGATATTCGCCCGCTTCGACTTGGGCTGATCGCGTTTGAAAAGACAACCGCGCTCTACCATTTTGCACAGGCTTTCCTGCCCGCCTATGCCGATCGCAAGCTGACCATGGGGGCCTTGGATTTTGACGATCTGATCCGCAAGGCCAAGGCGCTTTTGACCGATCCAACCGTCGCGCAATGGGTGCTGTTCCGGCTTGACGGTGGCATTGATCATATCCTGGTGGACGAAGCCCAGGACACCAGCCCGACCCAATGGGCCGTGATCGAACAGCTCACGCAGGAATTTGCGACCGGTGAAGGCGCGCGGGCTGACCGCGAACGTACGGTGTTTGTCGTGGGTGACAAGAAGCAATCAATCTACTCCTTCCAAGGGGCCGATCCCGCCGCATTTGACCAGATGAAAGGCCACTTTCAGGCAGCACATGAGGGGATTGGCAAACCCTTCAACATCACCTCACTGGATCATTCTTTCCGGTCTTCGCAGGCGATCTTGTCCGTTGTTGATGCAACCTTCCAGGGGGACCGTGCCGCCGGGATGGATGAAGGTCTGAACCACATCGCTTTTAAGGATGCGATGCCGGGGCGCGTTGATCTCTGGCCCGTGGTAGAAAAATCCAAAGAGGAAGAAGACCGGCTTTGGTACGAACCTGTCGATCTGCCTAGCGCCACAGATCACACGGTGATCATGGCCCAGCGCGTGGCATCCCAGATCAAGCATATGATCGACAACGACACGATCCCAGTTGAGGTCGAAAACACTGGCACTTACCAGCGCCGCCCAATCACAGAAGGCGATTTCCTGATCCTTGTGCAACGCCGTTCAGAACTTTTTTCAGAGATCATTCGCGCCTGCAAAGCCGCCGACCTCAAAATCGCGGGCGCGGACCGCCTGCGCGTCGGGGCCGAACTGGCGGTCAAAGACCTTGCTGCATTGCTCAGCTTTCTGGCTTTGCCAGAGGACGATCTGTCGCTTGCCGCTGCCTTGCGGTCACCCCTGTTTGATTGGTCAGAGCAGGCGCTCTTTACGCTGGCGCATCACCGGGCCAAGGATGCGTATCTTTGGACGGCGTTGCGCGGTTCCACGCATGGCGAAACGCTTGCCGTCATTGATGATCTGCGCAGGCAGGCCGATTTCCTGCGCCCCTATGATCTGATCGAACGTATCCTCACCCGCCATGACGGGCGGCGCAAACTGCTGGCTCGATTGGGGCCAGAAGCCGAAGACGGGATCGATGCGTTGCTATCTCAGGCGCTCGCCTACGAAAGCACGGGCGTGCCCAGCCTGACAGGTTTCTTGACCTGGATGGAAACCGATGACCTTGAAATCAAGCGCCAGATGGACAGTCAGGGCGACCGCATTCGCGTGATGACCGTGCATGGGGCAAAGGGGCTTGAGGCGCCGATTGTCATCCTGCCGGACACCGCCAAACGCGACAATCAGGCCAAGCAGGAAATGCTGCCTGCCGGGGATCATGTCCTCTGGAAAACACCAACCAATGCATCCGCCCCCGCGGTGACCGCCTTGCGCGATGATGTTGTGGCCAAACAAGCCCGCGAGCGGATGCGCCTGCTTTACGTGGCCATGACCCGCGCCGAAAAATGGCTGATTGTGGGCGCAGCAGGTGATGTCGGTGACGGCGATGCAAGCTGGTACAATATCGTGGCCGACGGGATGGCGCAGCGCGGCGATTTTGATGCGATGCACGGTGACCTGACGGTGCGCCGCGTTGCCGAAGGTGATTGGGACAAACCTGAACTGGCGATCCCGGATCAGAAACCAACGCCCGAGGTCACGCCGCCCAGCTTTGACAGGCTGGAGCTTCCTGCAAGAACAAAGACCATTGCGCCCTCCGAATTGGGTGGTGCCAAGGTGTTGCCCGGCGATCCGGCCGAGCTTGATGAAGAGGACGCCAAGGCGCGCGGCACCCTGATTCACCGCCTCTTGGAACACCTGCCAATGGCCCCGCCAAAGGAACGGCATAGCCTTGGCCTGCAACTCATCCAATCTGATGAAAGCGCATTGGTGGATGAGGTCCGCGGATTGATCGACCAGCCGGACTTGCAATGGCTCTGGACCGATGACGCGCTGAGCGAAGTTGATATCACCGCCGATCTGCCAGGTATCGGGCGCATCCACGGCGCGATTGATCGGCTGATTATCGGACCTGATAAAATCACTGCGATTGACTATAAATCTAACCGCATTGTGCCCAAGAAGCCCGAACAGACCCCAATTGGCCTGATACGACAGCTTGGGGCATATGCGATGGCTCTCCACAAGATATACCCCGATCACAGCATTGAGGCGGCAATCCTGTGGACGCACACGGGCGAATTGATGGTTTTTCCGGATGATCTACTTCACGAAGCCATGATCGATGTTGCGACACCTTGACCAATGCCGCCCCGGTTCATAGGTTCCGGCTCTAATGTTTTTCGCCAAGGAGTAACCTGATGGCAACCGTAGCAGTAACAGACGCGACCTTTGATGCCGAAGTGCGCCAGTCCGACATCCCCGTCGTGGTGGATTTCTGGGCAGAATGGTGTGGCCCATGCAAACAGATCGGCCCCGCATTGGAAGAACTTTCCGCCGAGATGGACGGCAAGGTCAAGATCGTCAAAGTGAACGTTGACGAAAACCCAAACTCGCCCGCTCAGATGGGTGTGCGCGGCATTCCGGCGCTTTTCGTCTTCAAGAACGGTGAAGTTGTATCGAATAAAGCAGGCGCCGCCCCCAAGGCCGCCATTCAAGGCTGGATTGAAGAGTCGATCTAAGCTGAAGCTTCCGATTTCGCAAAAAGGGCGCCCATTGCGGCGCCCTTTTTCATACGGGCCACCCGTGCCCGCGCAATACGGTGCGGATCGTGTCTTTGGCCTCTGGCCTTCCCGCATTGATCGCTCGCAATTGCAGGAACCAATACAAATACGCCGCATAGTTCGGCCGGTGCTGCGCTGTCAGATCAAAGGCAGTTGGGTCTTCACCGCGCAAGGCGATGTGATGAAAGTCCGACTTTCCAAACAGGATCAGCGGTTTTTCAAAAAAGTACCCCATGAACCCAACGCTTGAATTCTGGGTGACGATGTAGTCGCAGTTCTGCAAATTCTGGACGTCGCCATTCATCGAAACGGAAAGCCGGGCATTCTCGGCCAAGATCTGTTCCAGCGCGCGCTGCTCTGCATCGCTGTAGGTCTCGGATGGATGCAAAGTGGCGATCACCTTGCGGGTCGGATCACGGGCAAGCACGGTCTTGATCATGTCAATCGGGCTACAGGATTGAAACGACCGCTGGCGCAGCAACTGCCCTTGCAAAGGCACATAGACAAAACCGGTGTCACGGATGTGCTGCGGCGCATCACCAAACAGGCGCTTGCGCCAGTAGCGATAGAAATTTGCGGCCTCATGTGCAGTGATATTTGCCGGATCAAAACTGTCCTGCGCGACGGGCCAATCCCACCGGACGGCGCCCTGTTCTATATGCCAGAACGGATAAAGATAGGTCTTGCGAAATGTTAGACCGCGACCATTCACCGGCTTATCCATTAACCACAAACTCCGCCCCGGCCGGGCCAGCGCACGAATACGGGCCAGATCATCGTCACCATCAAAGGCGACTTGCAGCCCTGCTTCTTGCAGCACCTCGGACAGCTTTGAGATAAAGTTGTGGTTGCCTCGTTCCGCCTGCCTGCGCAGCTTGGGATGCAGATAGAATGTGACAGTGTCCTGCGCGCTCATGCCGGTTACGCTACTGATGTGCCCAAGCGGGAACAAGCCGTCCGGGGTTGTTTGGCGGCAAACCCCCCGCCATATAGTACGCAACAGTTTTCAGGAGCAGACGATGGCAAGCGAAGAATTCCCCGGCTGGCACGGCACCACGATTATTGGGGTCCGCAAAGACGGACAGGTTGTGATCGCTGGCGACGGGCAGGTCAGCCTTGGCCAAACCGTGATCAAAGGGACCGCGCGCAAGGTACGGCGTCTGTCACCGGGCGGGCAGGATGTGATCTGCGGCTTTGCCGGATCCACGGCAGATGCGTTTACGCTGCTTGAACGGTTAGAAAAGAAACTGGAGGCAACACCGGGCCAGTTGGCGCGTGCCTCGGTCGAATTAGCCAAGGACTGGCGCACAGACAAATACCTGCAAAAGCTCGAAGCGATGCTCATCGTCAGCGACGGGACCGACCTGTTGGTGATTACAGGTGCGGGTGATGTGCTTGAACCGGAACATGATATCGCTGCCATCGGATCCGGTGGGAACTTTGCCCTCGCGGCCGGGCGCGCCATGATGGACAGCGACAAAACCGCCGAAACGATTGCCCGCGATGCGATGGCGATTGCCGCCGATATCTGCGTCTACACCAATGGCAATCTGACGGTTGAGGCAATCAAACCATGATAGAACGCGATGACATTCGGGCGGCTGTTGCATCTGGCCTGATCAACGAAAAACAGGCCGCCGGGCTGATCAGCCTGTCAGACAGCCGCCGGAGTGCGCGCGAAAACCTAAACCCCGGCGATGAACCCTTTGAACTGTTCAAAGGTTTCAACGAGATTTTCATCGTCATCGGCCTGTTGATCTTGTCCACCGGGTGGTGGGGCGTTGTGGCACTGGCCTTGGGTGATGAGATCGTGAACCTGCAAGACTATGCCATGGTCGTCTCGCTGATCGGTGCGGGTATCCTGTGGCTTTTGTCCGAATATTTTGTGCGCAAACGGCGCATGGTGGCCCCTGCCATCGCCCTGTCAATCATGTTCGCGGCCAACGCGGCATTCGGCATTACCGCAGTGATGTCCGAGCCCTTCATGATCGCGCAGAATGACTTTTCCAGCGTGCCATTGCCGCTGTTCCTGTCAACGCTCGCAATCCTCGTCTACTGGTGGCGTTTCCGCGTGCCATTCGCCATGGCCATGATTGCGGTCGGGCTGTTCATCACCGCAATTGTCTATGCGGCAAGCCGCGAAGGGCGGGTGGCGGATATGAGTGAGTTTTTCCTTCTCTCTGCTGGCGGCCCGTTTGCTTGGATCACACTGGTGCTGGGCATTCTCGTCTTCGCCGTCGCGATGATGTTCGATATGAGCGACCCGCACCGCGTCACCCGCCGCTCGGCCAACGGGTTCTGGCTGCATGTGGTCGCCGCACCCGCATTGGTAAACACCATGGCGCTTTCGCTGTTGGATCAAGACAGCAACCTGATCCTGCTCGCAGTGTTGATGCTCTTTGCTGTTGTTGCCATTGTGATTGACCGCCGCTCATTCCTGATTGCGGCCATTGGCTATATCGTGGCCCTCGCCGCGACTGTTTTTGATGGCGACGGGGCGGCACTCACCGTGCTGATCCTCGGTGTTGTCCTCCTTCTGCTCGGCGCATTCTGGGAACGGATCAGAGCGCGTATCTTGCGCCTGATGCCCGGCTTCATCCCACTGCACCGCCTACCTCCATCGCAAGTTTGAAAGTAAATATGACTGACCTTACTCCCCGCGAAATCGTCTCGGAACTTGACCGTTTCATCATCGGCCAGAAAGACGCCAAACGTGCCGTCGCTGTCGCCTTGCGCAACCGCTGGCGGCGCAAGCAGCTGGGCGATGATCTGCGTGACGAGGTCTATCCAAAGAACATCCTGATGATCGGGCCCACTGGTGTGGGTAAAACCGAAATCTCGCGCCGTTTGGCGAAACTGGCGCGCGCGCCCTTCCTCAAGGTCGAAGCGACGAAGTTTACCGAGGTCGGCTATGTGGGGCGTGACGTCGAGCAGATCATCCGCGATCTGGTTGATACCGCGATCATCGACACCCGCGAACATATGCGCGAGGACGTGAAGGCCAAGGCCCGCAGCGCCGCAGAAGAACGTGTGATCACCGCCGTGGCTGGCGCCGATGCTCGTGACGGCACGCGCGATATGTTCCGCAAAAAGCTCAAATCAGGCGAACTTGACGACACAGTGATCGAGCTGGAGCTTGCCGATACATCCAACCCAATGGGCGGTTTCGAAATCCCCGGACAGCCCGGCGGGATGGGCGGCATGATGAACCTTGGCGATTTGTTCGGCAAAGCCATGGGCGGACGCACAGTTAAGAAGAAGATGACCGTGGCGGACAGCTATGAAGCACTGATCGCCGATGAAGCGGACAAGCTGCTGGACGACGAAAGTGTGACCAAGGCCGCGTTGGAAGCTGTTGAACAGAATGGCATCGTATTTCTGGATGAAATCGACAAGGTTTGCGCCCGCGCTGATGCCCGCGGTGCAGATGTGTCGCGTGAAGGTGTGCAGCGCGACCTGCTGCCGCTGATCGAAGGCACAACCGTGTCCACCAAACACGGGCCGATCAAGACCGACCACATCCTTTTCATCGCATCCGGCGCTTTCCACGTGGCAAAGCCGTCGGACCTGCTGCCCGAACTGCAAGGCCGCCTGCCGATCCGGGTTGAACTCCGCGCGCTGACCGAAGACGATTTTGTGCGCATCCTGACCGAGACGGACAATGCGCTGACCCTGCAATACTCCGCACTGATGAAAACCGAAGAGGTGACGGTGACCTTCACCGAAAACGGGATCAAGGCACTGGCCAAGATCGCGGCAGAGGTGAACGAAGCCGTCGAAAACATCGGGGCGCGCAGGCTCTATACGGTGATCGAACGGGTGTTCGAGGATCTGTCGTTCAACGCACCGGATCGCGCCGGGGATGAGATCGCCATTGATAGCGCATTCGTAGAACAGCACTTGGGTGAACTATCGCGGTCAATGGACGTCAGCCGCTACGTATTGTGATGCGCTTGAACCGATATCCCGCCGTGATCGTGCTGCTATTCGCCGGCATTCTGACGGTGATCTTTGCCTATGCGACGCTGAACCTGTTTCAAATGTCGATGGCGAACATCCGGTTTCTGCGGGAATTTGGGGCAATGGCCGTGATGGAGGGGGCGCTTTTGCAGCTCTTCCAGATTCTCTTGTCCGCCACCGTTGCGATGGTCAGCTATATCGGCTTCAAAATCTGCGAGAGCGAGTTGGTCCATCGCTATCACGCATGGCAAAATCGGTAGCACGTTTGGTTTTAGGGCTTTCACCTCCGCGCTGACCGGATCATCAAAGACGGATGAGCACCGAAACAGGATATCTTCGCTTTATCCGTGAAAACCTGCCCTTCCTTGGGGCTGGGTTCTTGCTGTCGTTTCTATCCAGCTTTGGGCAAACCTTCTTTATCTCGATCTTTGGCGGCGAAATCCGCGAGGCCTATGGCTTGTCCAATGGTGACTGGGGGCTGATCTATATGGTCGGCACCGGGGCGTCGGCCGCACTGATGGTCTTTGCGGGGGGATTGGCCGATCGGTTCCGGGTGCGAAGCCTGGGAATCGTCGTTGTCCTGATGCTCGCGTCGGCCTGCTTGTTCATGGCGTTCAATGCTGCCGCGGCCCTGCTGCCTTTCGTGATTTTTGCGTTGCGGTTTACCGGCCAAGGCATGACCAGCCATGTGGCAGTAGTCGCGATGGCGCGTTGGTTCGTGGCAACGCGCGGCCGCGCATTGGCGGTTGCATCGTTCGGCTTTATGTTCGGAGAGGCCACACTACCTCTAACCATGGTTTGGCTGAAAACCATGATTGAGTGGCGCACGCTATGGATCGGCTTTGCCGGGTTCTGCGTGCTGGCCTGTTTGGTTCTGTATCGGCTGCTAAGGTTGGAACGCACCCCACAGGCGATGGCGGAAACCACGCAATCGACAGGTATGTATGGCAAACACTGGACCCGCGCCGAAGCGCTGCGCCATCCGCTTTTCTGGGCCATGGTGCCTGCGGTCATGTCATTTTCCGGCTTCGGCACGGCGTTCTGGTTTCATCAGGTCCATTTCGCCGAGGTCAAAGGCTGGTCGCATCTGGCGCTGGTTTCGGTCTTTCCACTTGGCACCCTGGCCTTGTCACTGTCTACGGTCGGCTATGGCTGGGCGATTGACAGGTTGGGGGCAGTACGGCTTTTGCCGATCTATCTGATCCCCTATGTGGTCGCCTTCATCCTGCATTGGTATGCACCGTCGCTGGGTTG
Organism: uncultured Paracoccaceae bacterium; assembly: GCA_947498645.1. Classification (GTDB taxonomy): domain Bacteria; phylum Pseudomonadota; class Alphaproteobacteria; order Rhodobacterales; family Rhodobacteraceae; genus Yoonia. The sequence continues at coordinate 933,052 of CANMKS010000001.1, forward strand.
GACAGCTTTGGCCGTCGTTTTGATGGGGATCGCCGGCGGCGGACAGGCGACACTGCTGAACGCATGCTGGGCAGAGTTCTATGGCACCAAAAACATCGGATCGATCAAATCCGCGGCAGCAGCATTGATGGTGCTTGGATCGGCGATTGGGCCGGGGTTGAGCGGGTGGTTGATCGACATTGGTGTGGGGTTTGAGGTGCAGCAACTGGGATATGCCGCCATGTTCGCCTTTGCCGCACTGATCCTCATTGTGCCTACCCGCCGGGCACAAGCGGCATTAGCGGCTTCGCCGTAGATAAACGTAGTATGCACCATGCCCGCCATGGCGCATATGGGCCGGGGTTACTTGCAAAATGGCCTGCGACAAAGGCGGCAAGGACAGCCATTGCGGCACCTGATGCCGCAACACGCCGAAACGTGTGGGGATCGGGCCGCCGTCGTCACGATCCTTGCCTTTGCCGGTAATCACCAGAACCAACCGTCGCCCGACCGCCTGCGACCCAAGGACAAAGGCCACAAGTTCGGGATGCGCCTCTGCCAATGTCATGCCATGCAGATCAATCCGCGCCTCGGGCTTGAGTTTGCCGCGCTTCATCTTGCCAAAGGATTTGTTGTCCATATTCACCGGCGCAGCCGCCAGACGGTCAACCAAAGGGCGCATCACATTGTGCTTGCGTTCTGGGTCGGCCTTTTGTCCCACACGAAACTGCGGCAGCGGGTCAGCTGCGCGTTTCGTCGGCTTTGGTTTGGGTATTTGGGATGGATCGGGGACAGAGGGCTCTTGGTTGGGGTGCAGCGGCGTTGTGCGATCGGCAACACGATCCCAAAGTGCGCGTTCCTCTTGTGACAGATGACGGGGCTTTCGCATCAGCGTTGGGCCACCATCAAGCGATGCGCAATCGTGGCAGGCAGCAGAACAACCATGCGACCTCCATCCTTGATCTGTCCGGCCTCCAGCCCGGCCTGATCGCCAGTGCCAAAGAAGATGTCAGCGCGCTGCGCCCCTTTGATGGCAGAGCCAGTGTCCTGTGCAACCATCAAACGGTTCATTGGCTCGGCCCCTTCTTTTTCAATCCAGACAGGCGCGCCCAAGGGGACAAACTCTGGATCAACGGCGATGGAGCGATACGGTGTAATTGACCGGTTCATCGCACCAAGCGGGCCAAGGTCAGCAGGCACTTCGCTGACTTCGCGAAAGAAGACATAGCTTTCATTTTCCCACAAAAGCGCGCGGCCCTCGTCACGGTTCTGGGCCACCCAGTTGCGGATGACCGCCGCAGATACCTCATGTTCGGCAAAGACTCCGCGTTCAACCAGCTTCATCCCGATAGAGGAATAATCGCGCCCGTTTTTGCCACCATAGCCGACGCGCATCACCGTGCCATCGGGCAGTCGAATACGGCCTGATCCCTGCACTTGCAGGAAAAACAGATCAACCGGATCCGTCAGCCATGCCAGTTCCAACCCCTGATCCCTTAGCGGTCGGTCCTCTTCGATTTGGCGGCGGGTATAATACGGCTCACCCGGCACCAGATCATCCGGCACTGCATAAATCGGGTACTGATAGGCATCGCCCCAGATCCGCGATCCGGGCAGTTCTGGTTCAAAATAACCAGTGAACAGCATCGGCTCTCCATCCTCGATCAGGATCGGGCGGAAGAACTTTTCGAAAAAGCCGCGCGGGTCCGGGCCGGTCCGGGCAAAATCACATAAGATCGCCCATTCGCGATCCTGCGTATCGCCACAAGTGTTCAAAAAGACGTCCAAGGCCGCCTGATGATCATCAGACGGCCAATCGTTGAGGTCTTGATAAGAAAGCTGGGTGTAAATCGGTTCAGCCATGACACTGCCTGCAATTGTCAGTGATAATCCAATCGCTACGGCCCGGCTTGCGATCATTCGCCCGTGGCAACAAGCCGCCAGTTCGGATCACCAGAATCCATTTTGCGGGCGAAGGTCCAGGTATCTTTCTGGCGTTTGATCTCGGAAGCGCTGCCTTCGATCACGTCACCGGCGTTGTCACGGACAACAGATGTCATCTCGCTTTTGAAACGCACGCTGATTTCGCCTTCGTTGGTGACTTCTTCAAATTCAGCATCCGTCAGGGTCATATCGCTGATGCCGATGAACTTGGCCTCAATCGTCAATCCTTGGCGTTGGCGTTCATCGACGACACCGGCAAAGGCTTCGTATACGTCTTCCGAGATGAAGGGCACGATGCTGTCCAGATCACCGTTTTCAAAGGCCATCAGGATCATTTCATAGGCGCCGCGGGCGCCGCTCAGAAATTCGCTGACGTTAAACGTAGGATCGACACGTTTCATCGTCGCAAGTGCTTTGGCCGCGTCAGAATCTTCTTCCACATGGTCGGTGATATCCAGATCGGGACCGCCTTCGATCACGTCGAAATCGGGCTTGCCTGTCCGGCTGTTTGGGTCCGGGCGGGTTACCGCTGGTTTCTCAAAACCCTCACGGGTGCCCAGCACGCCGCGCAGGCGCAAAATCAGGAACACAGCAATGCCAGCAAGCACCAAAAGCTGAATAAGCGGAGAATTCATTGTGACCTCGTATCGGGGAAGGCATGGAAACACGCCCTTTCGTTCCTTATGTAGGGCGGAGGGAAGGCCAAGTCCACCTTGCCCCCGAACATGTTATGAAAGGCTGTCCCCATGTGGCTGTTACTGGCGTTTATTGCGGTTCCGATGATCGAAATCGCCCTGTTCATACAGGTTGGCGGGTTCATCGGTGTCTGGTGGACATTGCTGATCGTTCTGTTGACGGCAATCACCGGGTCTTACCTTGTGCGCAGCCAGGGTCTGCAAGAGCTCAGCAAGCTGCAAAATTCGTTCAAAGACCTGCAAGACCCGACAGAGCCTTTGGCGAATGGTGCGATGATCCTTTTTGCAGGGGCGCTTTTGCTGACGCCCGGCTTCTTTACGGATGCCGTTGGTCTGTCGCTTCTTGTGCCCGGCGTGCGACGTGCGGCGTTCCAGTGGATGAAAAGCAAGGTTAAAGTGCAGCAATTTGAAATGGGCCAAGGCCAGGCCCCACGCCCACAGCGAACCGGTGACGGGGTAATTGACGGTGAATTCGAAGACGTGACACCGCAGAAAAACCGCCGCGATGGACCGTCAGAGTGGACGCGGGATTGAGGCTTTAGAAATAGGCTGATAGGAACGCGCGAACCTTTTTGAACTGGAGCCCCTTCCAATGTCCGATACACCCGAAAACGGTGCCGCCACCCCGCCACAGCAACCTCAGATCACCAGCCGCATCCTTGCGCAGTATATTCGCGACATGTCGTTCGAGAATATCCTTGCGCAAAAAGGTGTGACCGGCGACGCACAGCCCGAAATTCAGGTGCAGGTGAATCTTGATGCGCGCAAGCGCAAGCAGAAAGACCAGTATGAGGTTATTACCAAGCTGAACATCACCAGCAAGACCAAGGAAAAGGCAGAGCCGCTTTTTGTACTGGAGCTGGAATATGCAGGCGTTTTCCAGGTCGAAGGTGTGCCGGAAGAACAGATGCACCCCTATCTGCTGATCGAATGCCCACGGATGACATTCCCATTTGTGCGCCGGATCGTCAGTGACGTGACCCGCGACGGTGGCTTCCCGCCACTGAACCTGGATACGATCGATTTCCTCGCACTTTATCGCACAGAATTGGCCCGCCGCGCGGAAGCGGAAAAAGCTGCGAAAGAAAAGGCCAACTAAGACAGGTCGCTTAGCCCTGTTTTTTCCACAATGCGCCGTCGCCCAACTGCTCAATAAAGGCAGCATGGGCGGCGGCTTCTTCATTGGAGAGCTTGCTTGGCAAGGGCGCGGGGCGTGGCGAGGGTCGCCAATCGTCCGATCCGCCATCCGCCGAGGTGCTGCGCGTATCGGTGGCGAGCGCAAAATCCGGCTGCCGTCCACCGATCAACTCAAGATAGACTTCGGCCAGAATTTCACTGTCGAGTAAGGCACCATGCAGCGTGCGCGAACTGTTATCAATGGCAAAGCGCCGACACAGCGCATCAAGGGACGCAGGTGAGCCGGGGAACTTCCGACGCGCAATTGCCAGCGTATCAATGGCCTGATCCATGGGAAGCAAAGGTCGATCAACCCAGCCGAGCTCTGCATTGAGGAATTTCATGTCAAAGGCAGCGTTGTGAATGACAAGCTTTGCATCACCAACGAAGTCCACAAAATCCTGCGCGATGTCCTTGAACACAGGTTTGTCACGCAGTGTTTCCTGACCGGGTTCCGGTTTCTGCGGCGGCTCCAGCAGATCGGGTCCAATGCCATGCACGCCAAAGGCCTCGGCAGGCATGGACCGCTGCGGGTTGATGTATTGGTGATAGGTGCGCCCGGTGGGGACGTGCCCCATCAGCTCAACAGCACCAATCTCGACAATCCGGTCGCCCTCGCCCGGTTCAAATCCTGTTGTTTCAGTATCGAGGACGATTTCACGCATCAATTGGTCCTATCAATTCAGTAATCAGATTTTGCACGGCCTTGCGGGTCGCGTCCATATCCAAGGTTTCAATTACATGGTCGGCGCGTTCACGTTTTTCTGCGTCAGAAACCTGCAGATCCAAAATGCGTTCAAACTGATCTTCGGTCATGCCGGGCCGCGCCATGACGCGGGCCCTTTGAACCTCTGCCGGCACAGAAACAACCAGCACCGATGACAACCAGTCCTGCGCGCTGGTTTCAAACAAGAGCGGGATATCAAGGACAACAAGTGGTGCCGTTGTTTCCTTGAGGAAATCTATCCGGTGCCGGGCAACAAGCGGATGTACGATTTCCTCAATCTTGCCGATGACGCCCAGATCTTCGGCGATCATGCTCCGCAGGACGTCGCGGCTGATGGCGCCGTCGATAACGGCATCAGGCATGGCCCCTTCAAACGCCGGCACAGCGGCCCCACCTTTGGCATATAATTCATGCACGGCCGCGTCTGCATCCCAGACCGGGATTCCTTCGTCACGGAACATTTGGGCCGTTGTCGATTTTCCCATTCCTATGGAACCGGTTAATCCCAACAGATGTGTCATGCGAGAACGGCCTGGCGTGTGGCATCGTCAACCTCGGGGCGCTGCCCAAACCAGCGTTCAAAACCCGGCACACCCTGATGCAACAGCATGCCAAGACCGTCGACTGTCGTGCATCCCTTCTTTTCTGCGGTGTCCAGGAAGGATGTGCGCAGCGGGGTATAGACAATATCGGTGACCACCGCCTCGGGGCGCAGGTTATCGAGTGAAACCTTGAATTCCTGGCCGCCAACCATGCCGAGCGAGGTGGTATTGATGACGGTATTCGCATCCTCCAGCATCATATCAGCCTGGACCCAATCCAACACCGTCACCCGTGCGCCGAAATCGGCGCGCAATGCTTCGGCCTTGGGACGTGTGCGGTTGGAAATGATGATCTCAGGCACACCCGCATCGGCAAGTGCGACAATAATCGCGCGGGCGGCACCGCCTGCCCCGAAAATAGCGGCAGGCCCTGCCTTGGGATCCCAATTGGGCGCGCCCTGCCGAAGATTGGCCATGAAACCGTAACCGTCTGTATTATCTGCGAAAATTCGTCCGTCTTCTTTAAAGATCAGCGTATTGGCGGCACCAATTAACGTCGCCCGATCCGTGATCTGATCGGCGAATTGCATCACGCTGACCTTATGCGGGATCGTGACATTGGCCCCGATAAAGCCTTGCTTGGGTAGGGCGCGCAGTGTTGTTTCTAACGCATCCTCGGTCACTTTGATTGCCGTGTATTCCCCGTCCAGCCCATAGCGGTTCAGCCAATAGCTGTGCAGTTTCGGCGAGAGGGAATGGCTGATCGGATTTCCGATCACCGCGGCGCGTGGCAGACTGGTCATGTCGGCAATGTTCCGCGAAGTGTGAGGTATGACAAGAGTTCAAGAAGCGGCAGGCCCAGAACATTGAAATAATCTCCGTCGATGCGTGTAAAAAGTCGCACTCCTTCCTCTTCCAGCTTATAGGCGCCCACAGCGTGACGAATGCTGTCCCAGTTCCGGGCAATGTAATCCTCTATATAGGTATCTGAGGCATCACGCATATGCAGGCGCACCGTGCCCACATGCCGCCAAAGTGGCTTGCCTTCGCCATAGATGACGGCAGCCGAGAGGAGCTGATGCTTTTCGCCGCGCAGGGATTGAAGTTGCGCGAGGGCCTCGGCAGGGTTTTTGGGTTTGGACAAGATCGTTTGCCCATGCGCGAGAATCTGATCGCAACCGATCACAAGCCCCTCTGGGTGTTTGGCTGCGACGCGCTGCGCTTTCATTTCCGCCAGGGTGTCAGCAATATCGCGGGGTGTGGCATTCTCTGCCTGAAGCGATGCGCGGATGGCGTCTTCGTCGATCCGCGCGACAATGACGTCAAAGGTAAGACCCGCGTTTTGAAGCAGTTTGGCGCGGATTTCGGAACCAGATGCCAGGATGAGCCGTTCGTTCATGTGGATAACCTTTGGGACAATCTCTGTGTCGTTGCGCGGGTAGATTTGGGTACATCTAGCACCATCGGTTGGATCGTGGAGAAGCTTTGTGTTTCGGGCGTTGCCACCTGGTTTTTTCCACTGTGGACGGGGATAAGTCACGCATGTGGAAGAATCTGATCAGACGTGCCTGTCAAGTGGTGTAGAACGGCTTTTGTGATCTGATCGTAATTATGTAACTATCTGATAATGTTGTATTTATATTGTGTTTCTCTTTCGTTCCTGATGAAGCAATCTGCCGAACAGCCTTGGGATAACTCTGCGGATGAATAGATAACCCACAGGATTTCTTTGTACTAACAACAACATCATCTTTTCTTTCTTTCTATATTTATTAGAGAAGAGAAGAGCGTAGAAAACAGGAAGACCGATGATCGCATTTCTGGACGGTATTTATCCCTGGATCAAAGCACTGCATATCATGGCTGTGATCGCTTGGATGGCTGGGTTGTTCTATTTGCCAAGATTATTTGTCTATCATGCGGAACGGGCCAGTGTCGGGTCAGAGCTTGATCATACATTTCAGGTTATGGAAGAAAAGCTGCTGCGGGTGATCATGAACCCGGCGATGATTGTCGCTTGGGTCGCCGGTTTGATCATGATTGGTCTTGGGGCGTTTGATTGGGGTGCTGTCTGGTCATGGGTGAAGATTGTATCGGTGATCTTGATGACGGGTGCCCATGGGTGGATGGCCGCGCGACGCAAGGAATTTGTGGCTGGAACAAACACGCGGACGGGCCGAACCTATCGAATGGTCAATGAGGTTCCGACGGTCTTGATGCTATTGATTGTTGTTGCGGTCGTGGTCCGGCCATTTTGAACCACTGATTGACTCTGGCAGGCACAGTGCCTATGTCTGGCCGCGCTACCCGTCCGGGATAGCGCTTTTCCATTCCAATCATAGAAATGCAGGCCACATGTGCTTGCACTGGATTTATGTATGTCACAGCACCGTCTGAACCTTGCTGATCTGAAGGCGCAAAGCCCGAAGGATTTGTTGTCCTTGGCTGAAGAGCTTGAGATCGAAAACGCCTCGACCATGCGGAAGGGCGACATGATGTTCGCTATCCTCAAAGAGCGGGCGGATGAAGAGTGGGTCATCGGCGGTGATGGTGTGCTGGAGGTTTTGCAGGATGGGTTCGGTTTCTTGCGGTCGCCCGAGGCAAACTATCTGCCCGGACCTGATGATATCTATGTCTCACCAGATATGATCCGCCAGCATTCGCTGCGCACGGGTGATACGGTCGAAGGCGTGATGAAGGAGCCAAACGACAGCGAACGCTATTTTGCGCTGACGTCTGTTGAGACGATCAACTTTGAAGAACCCGAAAAGGCCAAGCACAAGGTTGCCTTTGACAACCTGACCCCGCTTTATCCTGATGAGCGGCTGAATATGGAAGTCGATGACCCCACGGTGAAGGATCGGTCTGCCCGGATTATTGATTTGGTGTCGCCGATTGGTAAAGGACAGCGATCACTGATTGTTGCCCCACCACGCACGGGTAAGACGGTTTTGTTGCAGAATATCGCGAACTCAATCGAGAAGAACCACCCGGAGTGTTATCTGATTGTGCTGCTGATTGATGAGCGCCCTGAAGAGGTGACGGATATGCAGCGGTCCGTGAAAGGTGAGGTTGTGTCATCCACCTTTGACGAACCGGCAACGCGACACGTTGCAGTGTCCGAGATGGTGATCGAGAAAGCCAAACGCCTGGTCGAGCACAAGCGGGACGTGGTAATTCTGTTGGATTCCATCACGCGCCTGGGTCGTGCGTTCAACACCACGGTGCCATCCTCTGGCAAGGTGTTGACTGGTGGCGTGGATGCCAATGCGTTGCAACGTCCCAAGCGGTTCTTTGGTGCGGCACGGAATATCGAGGAAGGCGGGTCGCTGACCATCATCGCGACAGCCCTGATTGATACTGGTAGCCGGATGGATGAGGTGATCTTTGAAGAGTTCAAAGGCACCGGTAACAGCGAGATTGTTCTGGATCGCAAGGTAGCAGACAAGCGTGTCTTCCCGGCGATGGATATCCTGAAATCCGGCACCCGGAAGGAAGAGCTGTTGGTGGACAAGGGCGATCTGGCGAAGACCTATGTTCTGCGTCGGATCTTGAACCCCATGGGCACAACGGATGCGATTGAATTCCTGATTGGGAAGCTGAAACAGACCAAAACGAATTCGGACTTCTTTGATTCAATGAACACGTAACTTATTGTTATAAAACAATGGGTTAAGATATGGATACGATTTTTGCCTTAGCAACGGCGCAAGGCCGGGCGGGTATTGCCGTCGTGCGGTTATCCGGGCCATTTGCGGTGTCTGCGGCTGAAAGACTGTGCGGGTTGGTACCGGCCAAGCGCGGCTTGCGTGCGGTGAAGGATGGTACCGGAGCACTGCTAGACGAGGCGCTGATCTTGCGCTTTGACGCCGGGCATAGCTTTACCGGCGAAGAGGTGGTTGAGCTGCATCTGCATGGCAGTCCGGCGATCGTGAAGGCAGTGCTTCAAGCGATTTCAGAGATGCCAGGGATCCGACAAGCCGATGCAGGAGAATTCACGCGGCAAGCGTTGGAGAATGGGCGACTGAACCTGGCCGAGGTTGAAGGGCTTGCGGATTTGATTGACGCCGAGACGGAGCGCCAGCGCAAGCAGGCAATTCGTGTGTTCTCGGGCGCGTTGGGCGCTTTGGCGGAAGGCTGGCGGGCGTCGTTAATCCGCGCTGCTGCCTTGCTGGAGGCGACAATCGATTTTGCTGATGAAGAGGTTCCTGTGGATGTCAGCCCAGAGGTCAGCGGATTGCTTGAGGATGTCATGGCAGAGATGCGGCGCGAGGCCGATGGGGTGCGCATTGCCGAACGTGTGCGAGATGGGTTTGAGGTGGCGATTATCGGGGCACCGAATGTTGGCAAATCCACATTGCTGAACCGTCTGGCCGGGCGCGATGTGGCGATTACATCCGAGATAGCAGGAACAACGCGTGACGTGATCGAGGTACAGATGGACCTTGATGGGCTGCCAGTGACGATGCTGGATACCGCAGGGCTGCGTGATACAGATGATGCGATAGAGGAATTGGGCGTCGCCAGAGCGCGGGAACGGGCGGCGCAGGCGGATCTGCGTGTTCATCTGGTGATGGATGATGCTGATGCGCCGGATGACCTCGGGCCGGATGACGTGCTTGTACTCGCGAAGGCCGACCTGAAGGGGATGGATGCATTGGGCGTTTCCGGGGTTACGGGTGCCGGTGTTGATGCATTGATTGCCGAGGTGTCCGAACGACTGCAAAAAAAGGTCGCAAGTGTCGGTGTGGCGATGCGGGAAAGGCACAGGATCGCAATGCTGCGCGCGATCGACTACTTATCTGCGGCTGAGGATGCGCTGGAGTCCGGGACAGGAATGACGGATCTGATCGCAGAAGACTTGCGGTCGGCGATCCGCGCGGTGGATAGTATCGTGGGCCGGGTTGATGTAGAGCATGTGTTGGATGAGATTTTTTCCAGTTTTTGCATTGGAAAATAAGGAGTGTTTCACGTGAAACATCACGACTACGACGTGATTGTCATAGGTGGCGGCCATGCCGGGGCAGAGGCCGCGCATGCCGCTGCACGCATGGATGTTCGTGTGGCGCTGGTCACGCTGACCCGGCGGTCCATTGGCGTGATGTCCTGCAACCCAGCGATTGGCGGCCTGGGCAAGGGCCACCTTGTCCGGGAAATTGATGCGCTTGATGGTGTCATGGGGCGCGTGGCCGACCGGGCCGGTATCCAGTTCCGCCTTCTGAACCGCAAGAAGGGCCCTGCGGTGCAAGGGCCACGGGCGCAGGCAGACCGTGAAATTTACCGCACAAGCATGCAGGAAGAGCTCTCAGCCCTGAAAAACCTGACAATTGTTGAGGGCGAGGCCGTCGATTTAGTGATGGAGGGCGCCCGCGCCACCGGGGTTGTTCTGCGTGATGGCAGCACATTGCGTGCTGATAGCGTCATTCTGACGACCGGCACCTTCCTGCGTGGAATCATCCATATTGGCGATGTGTCGCGGCCAGGCGGACGTATGGGTGATGATCCGTCGGTGAAGATGGCAGAGCGTTTGGACAGTTTCGGGTTGCCGCTTGGGCGGCTCAAAACCGGTACACCGCCCCGTCTGGACGGGCGTACCATCGCCTGGGACAAACTGGAAGTGCAGCCCAGTGATGATGATCCGGTGCTGTTTTCCTTCCTTTCAAAGGGTGTGTCAGCCACGCAGATCGATTGCGGGATCACACATACAAACGCACGTACACACGAAATCATCCGCGCAAATCTGGGCCGATCTGCCATGTATGGTGGGCAGATTGACGGTGTTGGGCCGCGCTATTGCCCGTCTATCGAGGACAAGATTGTGCGTTTTGCGGACAAGGAATCGCACCAAATCTTTCTTGAGCCCGAGGGCGTGACTGACCACACGGTTTACCCCAATGGGATCTCCACATCGCTGCCCGAGGATGTGCAAGAGGATTACGTACATTCTATCTATGGACTTGAAAATGCTAAGATTTTGCAACCTGGCTATGCAATTGAATATGACTATGTTGATCCGCGTGCCTTGCGCGCCACCCTCGAACTTCGCGATGTATCGGGCCTCTACCTTGCTGGGCAGATCAACGGAACAACCGGGTATGAAGAGGCAGCGGCGCAAGGCCTAGTCGCGGGTTTGAATGCCGCGGCGAAAGTGAAACAGGCTGAGCCAATCATTTTCAGCCGCCGCGAATCCTATATTGGGGTGATGATTGATGATCTGATCACGCGCGGCGTGTCAGAGCCCTACCGCATGTTTACCTCTCGTGCAGAGTTTCGGCTGTCATTGCGGGCGGATAACGCCGATCAGCGGCTGACAGAGCGCGGGCGCATACTGGGCTGTGTTGGTGAGGCGCGCTGGGCGCAATTCTCTGCCAAGATGGATCAGATCACGGCAGCCAAGAAAAAACTGTCAGAGATCAGCCTTTCAGCGCGCGAAATGGCGGGGCTTGGCATCAAACTCAACGCTGACGGGCCGCGCCGCTCTGCGCTGGATGCATTGGCGCTCACCGATTTCGACTTCAAGCATCTGAGAGAATTGGATCAAGATGTTGATGATATTCAAGATGATATACAAGATCAGGTAAAGCGCGATGCGCTATACGCGCATTACATCGCCCGACAAGAACGTGACATCGCAGCGATGGAACGCGATGAAAAGCATATCATTCCAGATGATCTGGATTTCTCATCAATCAAGGGCATCTCGAATGAGCTGTTGGCAAAGCTCAACACAACACGCCCAGTGACGATTGCGCACGCCAGTCGGATCGAGGGAATGACCCCTGCCGCACTCATGCTGCTGATCGGGGCGACCAAGAAGCAGTCAAAGGCGGTCTGACTGATGGTAAATCAGATTGCCGGTGTCGATGTTTCACGTGAAACAATGGCAGATCTTGAGGGTTTCGCCGCGTTAACCACTAAATGGACGCAAAAGATCAATCTTATCTCTCGAAACACCTCGGATGATATCTGGAACAGGCACATTGTCGATTCGGTTCAGCTTTACCAATACGCGCCCGATCGCTTTCAGAATTGGGTCGATCTGGGCAGTGGCGGCGGCTTCCCCGGTATCGTCATGGCGATTCTCGGCAAGGCAAAACAGCCAAAGGCGCAATTTATCCTGATTGAAAGCGATCAGCGCAAGGCGGCATTCCTGCGAACCGCAGCAAGAGAGCTGTCATTGCAGGTTGATGTGATTGCAAAACGCATCGAAGATGTGACCCCACAAGGGGCAGATATTGTATCCGCTCGCGCGCTCGCACCACTATCTGCCCTTCTCGACATGACCTCCCGGCATCTTTCACCAGAGGGCATTGCCCTTCTCCCCAAAGGGAAACAGGTCAGACAAGAAATCGCCGAAGCGCAAAAATCATGGCGCTTTCAGCTTGAAGATCATGCCAGTTTCACTGATCCTCAGGCCTGCATACTCGCCATTCAAAGGATAGAATCCCGTGGTCAATGACACCCGCACCGGGCCGCTCATCATTGCGATTGCCAATCAAAAGGGCGGCGTTGGCAAGACGACGACGACGATTAACCTCGGCGCGGCCTTGGCCGAACAAGGCAAACAGGTTCTGCTGATCGATCTTGACCCCCAAGGCAATGCCTCAACCGGGCTTGGCATCGGCCATGACCAGCGCGAGGCGACAACCTACGATTTGCTCTCGGGCGAGGTGTCTCTGGCCGATGCAATCCAGAAAACGGATGTTGATCGTCTTGCAATCGTCCCCGCCACAACAGACCTCAGTTCGGCCGATCTGGAGCTTATGGACAACGCCAAGCGCAGCTTTCTGATGCGGGATGTACTGCGGGCGACTCCATCAGACACCAGCGCTTATGACTACATATTGATTGATTGCCCGCCATCCCTCAACATATTGACGGTCAACGCCATGGTGGCGGCGGATTCTCTGATTGTTCCTTTGCAAAGCGAATTCTTCGCGCTCGAAGGTCTTTCGCAACTTATCCTTACCGTTCGCGACGTCCGCCAAACTGCTAACCCTGATCTGCGGATCGAAGGCATCGCCCTGACCATGTACGACCAGCGCAACAATCTGTCTCTCCAGGTCGAAGATGATGCGCGCGAAAACATGGGCGATATGGTGTTCAACACGGTCATCCCACGCAACGTTCGCCTTAGTGAGGCCCCCTCCTTTGCAATGCCGGTGCTTTCCTACGACAGCAACTCAAAGGGCAGCATGGCGTATCGGGCGCTCGCGAACGAACTGATTGCACGCACAACTGACAAAAAGGTCGCATAAATGGCACGCACACCCGCAAAATCCCGTGGTTTGGGCCGTGGCCTGTCGGCCCTGATGTCTGATGTCACGGCAGATGAATCCCCAAAAGAGACATCCAAGCGCCCTGATCTCATCGTTCCTATCGAACAGGTGCAGCCGAACCCGGACCAGCCACGCCGCACCTTCGCCGAAGATGCCCTGCAAGAACTCGCCGCATCCATTGCAGAGAAAGGTATCATTCAGCCCCTCATTGTGCGTGCGGCTCCCGGCAAATCCAATACATATGAGATCGTGGCAGGTGAACGCCGCTGGCGCGCTGCCCAGATTGCAAAACTGCACGATGTGCCTGTCGTCGTGCGCGACTACAACGATACCGAAGTCCTCGAAATCGCGATTATCGAGAATATCCAGCGGGCAGATCTGAACCCGGTGGATGAGGCCGCGGGTTACAAACAGTTGATGGACCGCTTCGGCCATACGCAGGATCAGATGGCAACGGCGTTGGGCAAAAGCCGCAGCCATATCGCCAACCTGCTCCGCCTTCTCAACCTGCCAGAAGAAGTCCAAAACTACCTGATCAGTGGTCAACTTTCCGCTGGCCACGCCCGTGCCCTGGTTGGTCATGATCAGGCCGTGCAGTTGGCGCGCGAAGTACTGCAACGCAAGCTCTCCGTCCGCGAAACCGAAAAGCTGGCCAAAAAGGGACCTACACTCAAGAAACGCTCAGTCCCCGGCGCACCCGTTCCCAAAGACGCTGACACCATACAGATCGAAAATGAGTTGAGCGCAACGCTTGGCATGAAGGTCACCATAGACCACCCTGCCGGATCCGAAGGCGGCAAACTTGCTGTCAGCTACAAATCACTTGAACAACTTGACGACCTTCTGCGCGCACTCTCAGGCGGTTAAGCACCCAACAGCGTTCGCAAGACTGCGTTCAATACCGGGCGGCCCTTTGCGGTCAGCCGCAGTATTTCACCGTCGGTCTCTATAACCCCAATATCGCTTAACTCATTGATTTTATTGGTATAAAATTCATCCGTTAACTGCGCAAATCGGCTCATGTTCACACCTTGTGTCACCCGCAAGCCCATCAATAAGAACTCCGAAACCTGCGCGTCCATATCCAGCACCTCGCGGGGCAATTCACCCTGCCCGGTTTGGCGGACCTGCGCCAGCCAGGCACCGGGCGCCCTGGGCGCCTCAGTCGCATGGCGCACGCCGTTCAGTGTCAATCGTCCATGTGCGCCCGGTCCAATACCGGCATAATCACCGTAAGACCAATAGATCTTGTTATGGATGCTTTCACAGCCGGGTTGCGCGTGGTTCGACACCTCGTAGCCGGCAAAACCGGTCGCCCAGCAGATATCCTGCGTTACCGCATACATATCCGCCGCCGCATCATCATCCGGCAAGCCTCGCAGCTTGCCCGCCGCATAACGATCCCCAAACGCTGTCCCATCCTCAATCGTCAGTTGGTAGAGTGAAAGATGATCCACAGCCAGCGACAGCGCATGTTGCAACTCCGCCTCCCAATCGGTCACGGACTGGCCTTGCCGCGCATAAATCAGGTCAAAACTCACGCGGTCAAACACATCCCGCGCCACATCAAACGCCGCCATTGCATCCGCGGCCGAATGCAACCGCCCAAGCGCCTTCAGATCAGGATCATTCAGCGCCTGAATCCCCATCGATACACGGTTCACACCGGCATCGCGATATCCTGCAAACCGACCAGCCTCGACAGAGGTTGGGTTGGCCTCCAGCGTCACCTCTATATCATTTGCGATAGGCCATGTTGCGCGCACCTTTGTTAAGATTGCGTCTACAACATCGGGGTCCATCAGGCTTGGCGTACCACCGCCAAAAAACACGGATCGCAGCACCCGGCCCTGCGTTTCGGCACCGATCCGGTCAATTTCACTCACATAGGCTTCGGCCCATGCCTTTTGATCAATCTGTGCCACCACATGCGAATTGAAATCGCAGTAGGGGCATTTCGCCTGACAGAATGGCCAATGGATATAAAGGCCAAAGCCCCCATTTTCCCAGTCTTCAGGCAAAGCAACCTGCAATCAGCTTGGTAAAGGCATCCGCCCGGTGACTGATCTTGTTCTTTTCCCAGCGGTCCATTTCACCAAAGGTGATGTCATATCCATCAGGCTGAAAAATCGGGTCATAGCCATGGCCCTGATCACCCCGCATAGGCCAAACGATCTGGCCTCGCATGACGCCGGGAAACACTTCATCATGGCCATCAGGCCAGGCCAATACCAACGTACAGCAAAACTGGGCCGTGCGCGGAAAAGGTGCCGAAACAGTCTCTAACGCGGCCCAACTGCGTTCCATCGCCATCTTGAAATCACGTCCATCAGGCGTTTCGGCCCAGTCGGCGGTATAGACGCCGGGTGCCCCATCCAAGCCGTCAATCTCGATCCCGCTGTCGTCGGACAGTGCGGGCAAACCGGTTGCCTTCGCCGCAGCATGTGCCTTGATCCGGGCATTGCCGGCAAAGGTGGTTTCGGTTTCATCCGGCTCCGGCAGCCCATGATCCGCATTTGACGTCAAAGACACGCCATAAGGCGACAGCAGATCAGCAATCTCCTCAAGCTTCCCTTGGTTGTGGGTCGCAATGACCAGATCTTTGCCGTCAAAGCGCCGCATCAACCAACAGCCGCCAGTTGCGCGGCTGTCAGCTCAGACACACCTTTCTCGGCCAGGTCCAGCAGCTTATCCATCTGATCGCGGGTAAAGGTCGACCCTTCCGCAGACATCTGCACCTCAATCAGCTTTCCACCGGTCATGACAAAGTTCCCGTCAACGCCCGCTTCGCTATCTTCGGGATAGTCCAGATCCAGCACCTCTTGCCCGGCATAAATCCCGCAGGAAATCGCGGCAACCGGATCAACCAGCGGATCAGAAATCACATCACCCGCCTTCATTAGCTTCTGCACGGCCAGTTTCAGCGCAACCCAGCCCCCAGTGATCGACGCACAGCGCGTCCCGCCATCCGCCTGGATCACATCGCAGTCCACAACGATCTGCCGCTCGCCCAGCGCAACCCGATCCACACCAGCACGCAGTGACCGCCCGATCAGACGCTGAATCTCCTGCGTCCGGCCAGATTGCCCGTTCTTCGCCTCACGCCGCATCCGCGTGTTGGTCGCTCGTGGCAACATCCCGTATTCTGCCGTGACCCAACCCAGCCCCGAGTTCTTCAAGAACGGTGGCACGCGTTCGTCAATCGTCGCCGTACACAGCACATGGGTGTTCCCGCATTTGATCAGGCAAGACCCTTCGGCATGCATTGTCACGCCCGTCTCGATCGAGATTTCGCGCATTTCATTTGTCTGGCGGCCGGATGGGCGCATGGGATCACTCCTGTTGGTTGCAAACAGTCGATACGCTGCCCACATATGAAATCCAACCCCGATTGACGCCCCGGCAAGTTTCGTTTTAATTGCCCAGCCTTCAGCCGAGGATACAATGACCGCACAGCCGCCAAACATAGACGCAATGACCGATCGCTCGCGTGAGGTTTTTCGGCGCGTGGTTGAAGGATACCTGGAAAGCGGTACGCCCGTTGGGTCACGCACCCTGACGCGCGACTTTTCAGAGAAGATCAGTGCCGCGACAATCCGCAATGTCATGCAAGACCTTGAGTATCTGGGCCTGGTGGGCAGCCCCCACGTCAGCGCCGGGCGCATCCCCACACAGCTGGGCCTGCGTATGTTCGTTGATGGCCTGCTTGAGGTTGGCGATCTCGATGGCAAGGACCGTGAAACAATCGACCGCACGCTGACGTCAAACGACCAGGATGTCACATCGTTGCTTGATCAGGTTGGCACCGCTCTGTCAGGCGTCACGCATGGGGCCAGCCTTGTGCTGACGCCCAAACACGAAGCGCCGATCAAGCATATCGAATTTGTCTCGCTCTCGCATGACCGCGCGCTTGTTGTTCTGGTCTTTGGCGACGGCCATGTGGAAAACCGTGTTTTCACCCCGCCACCCGGACAAACGCCATCATCCATGCGCGAGGCTGCGAATTTCCTCAATGCCATTGCCACCGGGCATACCCTGGCTGAACTTGGCGCCGTCATCGCCCGCGAAATCACGGCGCGGCGGCAAGAGATTGATGCGCTCGCGGCAGAGCTGATCGCAGACGGCACCGCATTGTGGGAAAACGAAGGCGAAGCAACTGAACGCCTGATCGTGCGCGGGCGCGGCAACCTGTTGGGCGAAGGCGAAAACGAAGACGACCTTGCGCGCATCCGCACCCTGTTTGACGACCTCGAACGCAAGCGCGACATCGCCCAATTCCTTGATCTGGCCGAGGATGGCGATGGCGTCCGCATTTTTATCGGCTCAGAGAACAAATTGTTCTCACTTTCGGGTTCATCTTTGGTCGTTTCCCCTTATATGAACGCCGACCGCAAAATTATCGGCGCAGTGGGTGTCATCGGGCCGACCCGGCTTAACTATGGACGCATCGTGCCGATCGTGAATTACACCGCACAGCTGGTAGGCAAAATGATTGCCGACCGCTCTTAAAGGAAGACGAAATGTCTGAGAAAGACGAACCATTGCAAAGCCTTGATGAACTCGCAGCCGAAGGCGACGACGCGGAATTTGATGCCGCCGCCGCCAGTTTTGACGAGATCGAAGCACTGCGTGCCGAACGCGATGAATTCCGTGACAAATTCATGCGCGCATTGGCCGATGCTGAAAACACCCGCAAACGTGCAGATCGCGACCGGCGCGAGGCTGAAAACTATGGCGGATCCAAACTTGCCCGCGATCTGTTGCCTGTCTACGACAACATGCATCGCGCCCTGACTGCCGCCAAGGAAGGCGACGAAAAGGTACCAGAATCCCTGCTTGAAGGGGTCGAACTGACGATGCGCGAACTGATCAACGTCTTCAAAAAACACGGGATTGAGCCGATCACACCCGAAGTCGGCGAGAAATTCGACCCCAAGATGCACGAGGCGATGTTCGAGGCACCCTTGCCCGGCACCAAATCAGGCGAGATCATTCAGGTTTCGACCAACGGCTTTATGCTGCACGACCGTCTGCTGCGCCCGGCGCAGGTTGGCGTGTCGTCAATGCAGGCGTCGTAATAGAGGATCGTCCAGAGGGGGCGCTGCCCCCGCTTCGCTCCCCCGAGATATTTTAGGACAAAAGAAGATGGGCACAGACTGAAACCTACTCCGGTTTTTCAGTCAACAACTCGCGCAATTCATAGATCAAAGCGAGCGCATCTTTTGGCGTCAGATCATCGGGTAGCACTTTTTTCAGGCGTTCCTCGACCTCGGACACCGTGGTGACCGCAGGTTGCGGCGCAGGCGTTGCCGCAAACAGCGGCAGATCGTCGATGACGGCCTTGCGCGATGTGCCACCTTCCCTTTCACCTTTTTCCAAAGCCTCCAGCACCACCTTTGCCCGCTCGACGACGACGGGCGGCAGCCCGGCCAGTCGCGCAACCTGCACGCCATAGCTGCGATCAGCTGTTCCGCGTTTGACTTCGTGCAGGAAAATCACGTCGCCGTCCCACTCTTTGACGGTGACGGTTGCATTTTCCACCCCCGTCAACTTGTTCGAAAGCGCTGACATCTCGTGATAATGCGTGGCGAACAGGGCGCGGCAGCGGTTCACATCGTGCAGATGTTCCAATGTGGCCCATGCAATAGACAGGCCATCATAGGTTGCCGTCCCGCGTCCGATTTCGTCCAGGATCACCAGGGCGCGGTCGTCTGCCTGATTCAGGATTGCGGCTGTTTCGACCATTTCCACCATAAATGTCGACCGGCCACGCGCCAGGTCATCGGATGCGCCAACGCGGCTGAAAATCTGGCTCACGATACCGATATGGGCCTTTGCGGCGGGAACAAACCCACCCATCTGTGCCAGGATCGCCAGCAGCGCGTTTTGCCGCAGGAACGTCGATTTACCGGCCATGTTCGGGCCGGTCAGCAGCCAGATCGGCGCCTCGGTCAAGGCGCAATCATTCGCGACGAAGGGTGCGCCATCTTTTTGCAGCGCGGCCTCGACAACCGGGTGCCGCCCGCCCGTAATTTCAAACCTGCGGCTGTCATCGACCTTGGGGCGCACCCAGTTTTCGCCCGTTGCCAGATGGGCCAATCCCGCGGTCAGATCAATTTCCGACAATGCCCGCGCAAGCGCGCCAAGCGGCCCGGCCTGTGCGATAATTGCTTGAGTTAGGCTGGAATAGAGCCGCTTTTCGATCTCAAGCGCCCGTCCGCCTGCGTTGAGAATGCGTGTCTCGATCTCGGACAGGTCCACTGTGGTAAACCGCACCTGATTGGCGGTCGTCTGACGATGAATGAAGGTCTCGTTCAGCGGTGGCGCCATCATTTTCGTGGCGTGGGTTGCCGTCGTTTCGATAAAATAACCCAGCACGTTGTTATGCTTGATTTTCAGCGACGCCACACCGGAGGTCTCGATATATGCCGCCTGCATTTTGGCAATCACGGATCGCCCTTCATCACGCAGTTTGCGCACCTCATCCAGTTCGGTGTCATAGCCCGGCGCTATGAACCCGCCATCACGCGATAAAAGCGGTGGCTCGGCGATCAACGCCTGATCTAACAGCTCCAGCAATGCATCATGCCCGGTCAGATCCTTGGCTGCACCGGCCAGAACTGTGGGCAGATCAGCAGACAAGCACTCTGACAGCGCCACCGCTTGCGCAATCGTGTTGCGAATGGCCGCCATATCGCGTGGTCCGCCCCGATCCAGCGCCAATCGCGACAAGGCCCGGTCCAGATCATGCACACCGCGCAGGGTGTCGCGGATATCCTCGGACAAGCGCGTATTATCAACAAGTGCCGCAACCGCGTCTTGCCGCGCTGCAATGACATCTACACTGCAAGAAGGCGAAGCCAGCCGCCGCTCCAACAGGCGCGCACCTCCTGCTGTCGTGGTGCGGTCGATGCAGTGCAGCAGTGATCCTTGCCGTCCGCCGCCCATCGCGTGGGTCAGCTCTAGTGACTTGCGGGTCGCGGCATCAATCTGCATTGCGCTGGACTGGCCCTCTTGCACCGGTGGGCGCAGCAACGGCAGGTTCCCGCGTTGGGTGATCTCCAGATACTCTGCCACCGCAGACATTGCTGCAATTTCGGCCCGGCCAAAGCTGCCAAACGCATCAAGCGATCCGACGTTGTAGAGACGACACAGGCGTTTTTCGCCTGCTGTGCTGTCAAACGCCGCAGCGCCCAATGTCGTCAGCGTCGCGCCGGAATCAGACACTATTCCAGCCCAATCGCCCTCTGATCCATCCACGACAATGACCTCGCGCGGGGTCAGCCGTGCCAGTTCCGGCCCCAGCGCCGCCCCCGCGCAGGGCATCACATGAAATGCCCCTGTCGAGATATCGACCCAAGCCAGCGCCCCTTCATCCCGCACCACATGAAACGCCGCCAGAAAGTTGTGCCGCCTTGCGTCCAGCAGTGAATCCTCGGTCAGCGTGCCGGGGGTGACCAGCCGCACGACCTCGCGTTTGACGACGGCCTTGTATCCGCGCTTTTTCGCTTCGGCGGGGCTTTCCATCTGTTCGCAGACGGCCACACGAAACCCTTTGCGGATCAACGTCAGAAAATATCCTTCTGCGGCGTGATGCGGCACGCCGCACATTGGAATATCGGCGCCGTCGTGTTTGCCGCGTTTGGTCAGGGCGATATCCAGCGCCGCGGCCGCGGCGACCGCATCATCAAAGAACATCTCGTAGAAATCGCCCATGCGATAGAACAGCAGCGCATCAGGATGATCGGATTTGATCTCCAGATACTGCGCCATCATGGGCGTAACCGTGTTTTTTTCGCTGCTCATGCATCCCCCGGGATCATCTCGCGCACATTAACAGCCCGGTTTCCCTGCGAAACCCCGAAATCAACCCGTTGCGGCTGGCCGTGCGAACCCGCTATGTCTTGTGGACGACAAGAGAGGGAAAATGATGGCCAACAATAAACTCACGCGCGAGGATGCGCTGCAATTCCACATGCAGCCCAGCCCCGGCAAATGGGAAATTCAGGCCACCGTGCCGATGACGACGCAGCGCGACTTGTCGCTGGCCTATTCCCCCGGCGTGGCGATCCCCTGCGAAGAGATCGCAGCCGACCCTGCCACCGCTTACGATTATACCAACAAGGGCAATCTGGTTGCTGTTATTTCCAACGGCACCGCCGTCCTTGGCCTGGGCAATCTGGGTGCGCTGGGCAGCAAACCGGTGATGGAAGGGAAATCGGTGCTGTTCAAACGCTTTGCCGACGTGAATTCCATCGACCTGGAGCTGGACACTGAAGACCCCGAGGAATTCATCAAGGCCGTGCGCCTCATGGGGCCGACATTTGGCGGCATCAACCTTGAAGATATCAAAGCGCCTGAGTGCTTCATCATTGAACAGACGCTCAAGGAACAGATGGATATCCCCGTGTTCCACGATGATCAGCATGGAACGGCTGTTATCTGCGCTGCTGGCCTGCTGAATGCGCTGCATCTGTCTGGCAAGAAAATCGAAGATGTGAAGATCGTTCTGAATGGCGCCGGTGCTGCGGGTATCGCCTGTCTGGAATTGCTCAAGGCGATGGGCGCCAAGCACGACAATTGCATCATGTGCGACACCAAAGGTGTCATCTACCAAGGTCGCACCGAGGGGATGAACCAATGGAAATCCGCCCATGCTGCCAACACCAAAGCGCGCAGCCTTGATGACGCGATGAAGGGTTGTGACGTGTTTCTGGGGGTCAGCGCCAAAGGTGCCGTGACGCAGGAAATGGTGTCTAACATGGCGGAAAACCCGGTTATCTTTGCCATGGCCAACCCCGATCCAGAGATCACGCCAGAGGATGCACATGCTGTCCGCGAAGACGCGATTGTTGCCACCGGACGTAGTGATTACCCCAATCAGGTGAACAACGTGCTTGGGTTTCCCTACCTCTTCCGCGGCGCGCTCGACATCCACGCCCGTGCCATCAACGATGAGATGAAGATCGCCTGCGCCGAAGCCCTCGCTGCCCTTGCCCGCGAGGATGTGCCGGATGAGGTTGCGATGGCTTACGGCAAGAAACTGTCCTTCGGTCGCGATTACATCATCCCCACACCGTTTGACCCGCGCCTGATCCACCGCATCCCGACGGCGGTTGCGCGGGCCGGTATGAAAACCGGCGTCGCCCGCAGGCCGATCATTGATATGGATGCCTACGAACTATCGCTGAAATCCCGGATGGACCCGACACAATCAATCCTGCGCAGCCTGAATGCCCGCGCGCGGGCCAACCAGTCTACCGTGATCTTTGCCGAAGGCGACGATCCGCGCGTCTTGCGTGCTGCGGTGCTGTATCAGCGGTCAGGGATGGGTAAGGCGCTGGTCGTCGGGCGCGATGATGATGTGAAACAAAAGCTAGTCGCCGAAGGTCTACCCGAGGCATTTGACGAGTTGGAAATCGTCAACGCCGCCACGACCCCGCATTTGGAGACCTATAAATCGTTCCTGTATGAACGGCTGCAACGCAAGGGCTTTGACGCGCAAGATGTGCATCGGCTCGCTGCGCGCGACCGGCATGTGTTTGCGTCGCTGATGCTGGCACATGGTCACGCCGACGGGATGGTGACCGGCGCGACGCGCAAGTCGGCACATATACTTGAGCTGATAAACCATGTTTTTGACGCCGAGCCGCACGACGGCGCGGTTGGTGTTACGGCTGTGCTGAACAAGGGCCGCATCGTATTGATCACCGACACGCTGGTGCATGAATGGCCTGATGAAAATGATCTGGCCGATATCGCTGAACGCGGGGCATTCGTGGCGCGCGAACTGGGGTTAGAGCCGCGCGTGGCCTTCCTGTCCTTCTCGACCTTCGGTTATCCGGTGTCAGAGCGGGCCGAAAAGATGCACCAGGCGCCCAAAGTGTTGGATGCGCGTAATGTTGATTTCGAATATGAGGGCGAGATGACGGTTGATGTGGCCCTCAACACGCAAGCGCAGGACAATTATCCCTTCCAGCGCCTGACCGGCCCGGCCAATGTTCTGGTTGTGCCCGCCAGACACTCTGCCTCGATCTCGGTCAAGTTGATGCAGGAAATGGGCGGGGCGACGGTGATCGGGCCAATCCTGTCCGGTATCGGCAAGCCGGTGCAGATTTGCTCCACCGGGTCTACGGTGAACGACATCTTGAATATGGCCGTCATCGCGGCGTGCAAGGTGGACTAAATGGCGATCTGGAATCTCGGCTCAATCAATGTGGATATGGTTTATGCGGTGCCGCATATTCCCGCACCGGGTGAGACGCTGTCATCAACAGGGCGCGAGGTTTTTCTGGGTGGCAAAGGGGCAAATATGTCGGTCGCTGCCGCGCGCGCTGCCGCACGGGTTTACCATATCGGGGCCGTTGGCAAGGATGGGCGCTGGGCTGCACAACGCTTGCTCGAATACGGGGTAGATACACGCAATATCGCTGAAATAGACACTGAAACTGCACAAGCGATCATCATGGTTGACCCTCATGGTGAAAATGCAATCGTGCTACACCCCGGTGCCAATGACGAGATCCCCCAGGTCACTTTGCAGGCCGCAATGGCCGAGGCGGAAACCGGCGATTGGCTGGTCATTCAGAACGAAACCAACCTGCAACGCACCGCAGCAAAGATGGGCAAGAAAATGGGGCTGCAAGTGGCCTATGCCGCGGCCCCGTTTGATGCAGAGCGGGTGCAGGCAGTTCTGCCACATCTTGATTTCCTGATCCTCAACGCTGTCGAATCCAAGCAGCTGCAAGACGCCACCGGGCAGGCGCCGGATGACTTGCCCGTGCGCGATGTCATCGTAACGCTTGGGGGCGATGGGGCCGATTGGTACGGTGCTGATGGCAAGAAACACTTCCCTGCCATCAAGGTTGACCCAGTGGATACGACGGGCGCAGGCGACACCTTCACCGGTTATGTGTTGGCCTGCCTGGACCGGGGTATGCCCATGGCGCAGGCCATCGCGCTGGCGACCAAAGCAGGCGCATTGATGGTCACCCGCCACGGCACAGCAGATGTCATCCCTGACCTATCCGAGGTGCAGGCCCTTGGTCAGTGATCGGCAAACGGTGCCGCATCACCCCAAAGCTGCGTCACGCGCTGATCTCGCCCGCAAGCGTTGCGATAAAACGCATAGGCCTCTGATTGCACCTTGACCCCGCGCCGGGTGATCACCCGGTTTTCACCGCGATAGTAATCCTGATGATAGTCTTCCGCGTCATAAAAGGTGGCGGCATCCAGGATCGGGGTCACAATCTGCTGGCCCAGATCACGGCGGGCCTGCGCCTTTGCGGCCTCAGCAGCAGCGCGTTCCGCGGGGTTAGAGACGAAAACAGCTGTGCGATAGCTGTCGCCGCGATCACAAAACTGGCCGCCTGCATCAGTCGGATCAACCGACCGGAAGAACGCATAGAGCAACTGACCGTAACTGACGACGTCGGCATCATAGGTGATCTCGACCGCCTCATAGTGGCCGGAACCCTTGATCGTGTCATAGGTCGGATTGGCCGTGGTGCCGCCGGTGTAACCGGAAACAACCTCGCGGACGCCCTGCACTTTTTCAAAGTCACTCTCAACACACCAGAAACACCCACCCGCAATGATCGCGGTCTGGATATCTTCGGCAACTGCGGCTTGAGCGGCGGGCAACATGGCAAGCGCTAGAACAATGGATCTGAACATCGGTAATCTCCTTTGTCCGCACCATTTCAGGCAATCATGCCCGTGCGCAACGGCCTCGCGCTTGTATCACGCGGTCTTGACCTCTTGGAACATTTGGAAAGCTGTCTCAATGCGCATTGAGTTTCCCTTACAACCAATCTCGCTTGAGCGCAGACGAAACACCGCGATTGGTGATTCAAGATCAATTCGAAATGCTTTAGCGTCCGCAGAAAGGAGAATAGCATGACCAAAGTCACCACCCACCAAGCAGAAGATGACGCCCGTAACGAAGACATCTTGATCTACGTAGACGGCAAACTGGTGCCCAAGGCCGACGCCACCGTGAGCGTTTATGACAGCGGGTTTATGCTAGGTGATGGCGTGTGGGAGGGCCTGCGCCTTTATGACGGCAAATGGGCTTTTATGGACGAGCATATCGACCGGCTGTGCGAGGCAGCAAAGGCCATTGATCTGGATATCGGTATGGATCGAAAAGGTGTGATTTCCGCCTTGTTAGAAACGCAAAAGGCCAATCAGATGACCACCAATGCCCACGCCCGGCTGATGGTGACACGGGGCATCAAGGTTCGCCCTTTCCAGCACCCCAGCCTGTCGCAATCCGGCCCCACGTTTGTGATCATCATGGAGCATTCGCAACCAAAGATCCCGCGCCCGATCTCGCTGGCCACCGTCCCGCACCAACGTGGTCTGCCCATGACGCAAGATCCTAAATTGAACAGCCATTCAAAACTGAACTGCATCCTTGCCTGTATCGCCGCCCAAAAGGCAGGTGCGGACGAGGCGCTCATGCTGGATGTGCATGGGTTTGTGAATACGACCAACGCCTGCAACTTCTTCATCGTCAAGAATGGTGCGGTTTGGACCAGTACGGGCGACTACTGCATGAACGGCATCACCCGCCAGAAGGTGATAGACCTTTGCCGCGCCAATGACATTCCGGTGTTTGAGCGGAACTACTCGCTGGTTGATACCTATTCTGCGGACGAAGCCTTCCTGACCGGCACCTTCGGCGCACAAACCCCCGTCAGCACAATCGACGGGCGGGTCATCGGAAGCGGTGAGCTGGGGCCGGTGACCACGCGCCTGCGGGGCCTCTATAAAGATCTGGTAGCGGTGTCATGACATACACTTTGTATGTACGCTGTATGTACAGCATCTGTACGGGGTATTGCGCATGAGAATTGCAATGTGGTCAGGGCCACGGAACCTGTCGACCGCCATGATGTACGCTTTCGGAAATCGTACGGATTTCGCGGTTTGGGATGAGCCCTTCTACGCGCCTTATCTCGCGGCGACGGGTTTGGAACATCCAATGCGCAAGGAAATTCTGGCGACACATGAGACTGATCCGCAAGTCGTGGCCGGGCGTTGTTTAGACACTATTCCAGCCCAAAAGCCACATTTCTACATGAAGCATATGCCGCATCACATGATTGATGGGTTCCCGCTGGATTGGGCCAAAGACTGTGTCAACATCCACCTGATCCGCCACCCCGCCCGCGTGATCGCAAGCTACGGGGCCAAGCGGGACGAGATCACGCTGGATGACATCGGCTATGTCCAGCAGGCCGCGCTTTATGAAACAAACGGCGGGCTGGTGATCGACAGCGCGGACATTCGCAAAGACCCCGAAGGGATGCTTAGAAAACTTTGCGATGCAATTAACTTGCCGTTCGATCCGGCGATGCTGGCGTGGCCTGCCGGACCACGCGAAGCCGACGGGGTTTGGGCTGCGCATTGGTACAATGCCGTACACAAAAGCACAGGGTTTGCGGGTGCAGAGGGGCCGTTGCCAACACTGGACGCGGTCCACCAACACATACTGGGCGCAGCGTTACCGCTCTATGAAAAGCTGTACGCCAGGAAACTCTAGGGCCAGGGGCAAGCCCCCTCAGCCCTTCCGGTTCCGCGCCGCCAGCAGCTTTAACCGCAACGCATTTAACTGGATGAAGCCTTGCGCATCAGTCTGGTCATATGCGCCCATGTCATCCTCGAACGTCACGTGCTCTTCGGAATAAAGCGTCTGATCTGACCAGCGCGCCACGGTCGTTGCTGACCCTTTGTAGAGTTTCACGCGCACCGTGCCGGACACATGTTCCTGGCTTTTGTCGATCAACGCTTGCAGCATTTCGCGTTCGGGCGAGAACCAGAACCCGTTATAGATCAGTTCTGCATAGCGCGGCATGATGCTGTCTTTGAGGTGGCCAGCACCTGAATCCAGCGTGATCTGCTCAATGCCACGGTGCGCCTCTAGCAGGACAGTCCCGCCGGGTGTTTCGTAAACACCACGCGATTTCATACCGATGAACCGGTTTTCCACCAGATCAAGACGGCCCACCCCGTGCTTGCCGCCCAATTCATTCAGTTTGGTCAGGATCGTCGCGGGTGACATCATCTCACCATTGATCGCAACGGCATCGCCACGCTCGAATGTAATCTCGACCATTTCAGGCGTGTCAGGCGCATCTTCGGGTGCCACGGATCGCTGATAGACATATTCCGGCGCTTCCTCGGCGGGGTCTTCCAACACTTTGCCTTCGGATGAGGTGTGCAGCAGGTTGGCGTCAACACTGAAGGGCGCTTCGCCGCGTTTGTCCTTGGCGATTGGGATCTGATGCTTTTCTGCGAAATCGATCAGCTTTGTCCGGCTGCCAAGGTTCCACTCACGCCATGGGGCAACCACCCTGATTTCGGGGTTCAGCGCATAGGCGGCCAGTTCAAAACGGATCTGATCGTTGCCTTTGCCCGTGGCGCCGTGGGAAATTGCGTCAGCGCCTTCGGCCTCGGCAATTTCGACCAGCCGCTTGGAAATCAAGGGGCGTGCGATGGAGGTGCCCAGCAGGTACAGCCCTTCATAAAGCGCATTTGCACGGAACATCGGGAAGACAAAATCGCGCACAAATTCTTCGCGCAGGTCCTCGATGTAGATGTTTGTTGCACCCATCATCTCGGCCTTTTTGCGCGCAGGTTCCAATTCCTCGCCCTGACCAAGGTCAGCGGTAAAGGTCACAACTTCGCAGTTGTATTCCGTCTGCAACCATTTGAGGATGATCGAGGTATCAAGGCCGCCGGAATAGGCCAGAACAACTTTTTTCGGAGCGGTCATGCGATGTGCGCCTTTGTGCGTGTGGGATTTGCCACGCGCGATAGCGGTTTTCGCAATCAGGGGCAAGGATCGGTACACGTGGCAGCGCTTTGACAGTCAAAGAGCAGTTGACCATTCGCGTTCTGCGTGCAGGATTGCGCCAAGATATCAGACAGGATTTTCTTCAATGGCATTTCAAATCATTCGTCACGCATTCCGCATGATCTTTGGCAATTTTGGGCAGGCTTTGCGTGTGTCCATCGGACCTTATGTGGTGCTGATCGTTGGCTACCTCATCGTTTTTGCGATGGTCGGCCAGACCGGTGCGTTTGCGCAGTTGACCAGTGGATCGCCCACGCTTCCGCAGAATGTTGGCGGGATCGCAATTCTGGCGATGCTGGCATTGATACCATTTACGCTTTTTGTGCTTGCCTGGATTGCCGTGTCCTGGCACCGCTTTATCCTGCTTGAGGAATACAGCGGTGTTTTGCCTGCCGTGTCTGGCCGCCCGATCTGGCCCTATGTGGGGCGGTCAATCCTTTACGGCCTGCTCATCATGCTATTGGCAATCCCGCTTTTCTTTGTTGTCGGAATTGTCGCCGCGCCGTTTGTGTCTTCCGGGCCAGAGGCGATCCTGTCTTTGCCAGCTTTGATGGTATTTATCGCGATCACTGCGGTACTCTCGTTTGTCTGGTTTCGCATTGGCCTTGCATTGCCATCCGTTGCTGTTGGCGAGCCGGTTTCGACGGGCGCTGCCTGGGCTGCGTCACGCCCTATGGCGGGTACAATTTTTGGGGTGGCTGTGCTGTTGATGGTGATCAACGGGATCGCCACCGTGGCTGTTAATCAGATCAGCGCGATTGTTCCGCTTTTTGGGATCGTCGTTGATATTGCGGTGCAATGGACAGTCCTGATGCTGGGTGTCAGCATCCTGACCACACTTTATGGCCACCTGATCGAGAAGCGCCCGCTAATTGATTAAATCCGCCACAAAAGCGGCGTCGCCATCATTATTAAGTGCTGCGACGGCGTCGGCTGGGTTCATCCATACCGGGATGTGCCCCGCCTCGCGCGGCGGTCCATGTGGCCGGACGGGCCGCGCCAGATAGATATGGCAGAGCTTTTCCGCCCATTTGTCGTATTCCGGCATATAGGCAAACCGCCGGAACGCGCCCAGTTTGCGGGGCGATGCGATACGCCAACCAGTTTCCTCGAACACTTCGCGGTGCAGCGCAGTCAGAGGGTGTTCGCCAGGGTCGATCCCGCCGCCTGGCAGCTGAAACTCAAAATGCGGATCGCCCTGATAGGTCAGCAGCAGCTTTCCATTGAGCGGCAAAATGGCATAGACACCGGGGCGATGCTGGTAGCGTTGCCCGTTTACTGGCGTGTCGCCATACCGTCTGATCATAGCTTGCCCCTTGGACGCGTGGTTGCCCCACCTATATAGGCGCGGTATGCCACCCCTAGACTTGTTAGGAAAGACCATGACCACAGGCACCCAAATCGCCTGGGACGATACCGTCCTGCCGTTTCAACTTGACGCTTCCGACATCCGTGGCCGGGTGGCGCGTCTTGATGGTGTGTTGGAGCAGGTGCTCAAACAGCACAACTATCCGCCCATGATCGAAGGTCTGGTGGCCGAGATGGCGTTGCTGACGGCATTGATCGGGCAGACGATGAAATTGCGTTGGAAGCTGTCGCTGCAAGTGCGCGGCTCTGGTCCTGCGCGTTTGATCGCCACAGATTACTATGGTCCCACAGACGATGGGCAGCCTGCCCGCATCCGTGCCTATGCGTCATATGACGCCGAGACGCTGGATGAAGGCGCTGATCCGTTCAGCCAGATCGGCAACGGGTATTTTGCTATTCTGATCGACCAAGGCGAGGGCATGACGCCCTATCAGGGTATCACACCTATCGCGGGCGGATCGCTTTCTGCCTGTGCAGAGACCTATTTTGCCCAGTCCGAGCAGATACCGACCCGGTTCCAGCTCACCTATGGCCAGTCGCAACTGCCCGGCGAAGGCACCCATTGGCGTGCAGGTGGTGTGATTTTGCAGCATATGCCCAAGGCGTCGCCCCATGTCACCGGCGAAGGTGGATCAGGTGAAGATGGCCTACTGGATGCGGCTGACATCCTTGACCCGGATGAAAGTGAGAACTGGACCCGTGCCAATACGCTGCTTGATACTGTCGATGAGATTGAGCTGATCGGCCCAACCGTGTCGCCAACCGATCTGTTGGTGCGCCTGTTCCACGAAGAAGGGCCGCGGGTCTATGATGCCCAACCGATCAAGTTCGGCTGTAGCTGTTCAGATGACAAAGTCCGGCAAAGCCTGTCGATCTATTCGGCCAAGGACATCGAGACGATGACAACCGCAGAAGGCACTGTCACCGCGGACTGCCAGTTCTGCGGATCGCACTACGTCTTTGACCCTGCAACGCTGGGGTTTGAGGCCAAGGACGCCAGTGCCTGACCTGCGCCAAAACCTGATCGACGCGCTGTCCCATGTGGGCAGCGCGTCGTCTGATTTTGACCTTAATCCTGATGTGAAAGCCCCTGAAGGTATACTGACCCCGGCCGCGGTGCTGATCGGTGTGCGTGCTGATCGTGAAACGGTTGTGCTGACCAAACGGTCTGCCCGGTTGAAACATCATCCGGGCCAGATTGCCCTGCCCGGCGGCAAGCAAGACCCCGGTGATGCCACGCCCGCAGATGCAGCGCTGCGTGAGGCCAAAGAGGAAATCGGCCTGCCCAGCGACGTGGTTGATGTGCTTGGCACGCTACCGCCGCATCAGACCGTGACAGGATATCAGGTGACGCCGGTGCTTGCTGTTATCACCGATGATTTCCACTCTGTGCCAGAGGCAGGCGAGGTCAGTGAGGTATTTGACGTGCCTTTGGCCCATCTGCTTGATCCCGCGCAATACCGGGTTGAAGGCCGCCATTGGCAGGGACGGCGCAGGCATTATTACACAGTGCCCTTCGGCCCTTATTACATCTGGGGTGCGACCGCCCGGATCATGCACGCGCTGGCAGAGCGGGTTTCATGACCCGGATCACGGCCGATTGGCTTGACGATGCAGCATCGCAAACCGTTTGCCGCCTGCTGACGGACGCAGGGTATCAGGCGTGGTTTGTGGGTGGTTGCGTGCGAAATGCGCTTTTGGGCGCGCCTGTCGCTGATCTGGATATCTCGACCGATGCGCATCCCCAGACAGTGCTGGATTTGGCGGCGGCGGTGGGGATCAAAGGCGTTCCAACCGGGATTGATCACGGCACGGTGACGTTGGTGCTGGATGATATGCCCTTTGAAGTGACGACCTTTCGCCGTGATGTCGCGACCGACGGTCGCCGCGCGACGGTCGCCTTCGCCGACAACATGGAAGATGACGCGCGTCGCCGCGACTTTACGATGAACGCGCTTTATGCCGATGCAGAAGGGCAGATTGCCGATCCACTAGGTGGTCTGGCTGACCTACAGGCGCGACGCGTGCGGTTCATCGAAGACCCCGATCAGCGGATCAAGGAGGATTACCTGCGTATCCTGCGGTTTTTCCGCTTTTATGCCTGGTATGGTGATCCGGCAGAAGGGCCGGACCGCGATGGGTTGGCGGCTTGTGCTGCGCATATCGACGGGCTGCATTCGTTGTCTAAAGAGCGCGTGACCACAGAGATGATCAAGCTGCTTAGCGCACCTGATCCCGCACCGGCGGTCGCGGCGATGTCCTCTACCGGTGCTTTGGCGCAAGTTTTGCCGTGTGCAGATGCCGCGCCGCTGGCGGTTCTGGTGCATCAGGAACAGGAAAATGACATTGCGCCGGATGCACTGCGACGCCTTGCCATCATTGGCGGGCAACCCCAAGACCTATTGCGTTTGTCAAAGGATCAGGTGCGCAGGCTTGAGCAGGTCAAGAGTGCGGCAAGCCCCAATGAGATCGCCTATCGTTATGGTGCGAATGTGGGGCGCGATGCTGCTTTGGTGGCTGCTGCAACAATGGGTCAACCAGTGACACCTGCGGTTCTGGGCGCAGTTGCCCATGCCGCCGCGCAGAGCTTTCCCTTGAAGGCGGCTGACCTTATGCCCAACCTATCCGGCCCCGCGCTGGGCGAAGCACTGAAGCAGGCAGAGGCCCTGTGGATCGCGTCCGGCTTTACCCTTACCAAGGCCGAATTGCTTGAGTGATCTTTTCCCTTTGTTCGGCTTTGTGTTCTTTGGCCTTTTCTCGCCCGGTCCCAATGTCATCCTGATCACGGCGTCTGGTGCGCGGTTCGGGCTTCAACGCACTGTGCCACATGTGCTGGGGGTTGCGTTGGGCGTGGGTATTACGGCCTTTGTCACTGGCGCTGGCATCGGGGCGTTGATCGCCGCGCAACCGGTGCTGGAAACTGTTCTAAAGGTTATCGCCAGTCTTTGGATTCTCTGGATGGCCTACAACCTATGGCGGGCCGACCCGGCGCAGAAAACCCAAACAAACCGCCCCTTTACGTTTGTCGAGGCGATCCTGTTCCAATGGGTCAACCCCAAGGTCTGGGCTGTCGCTTTTAGTGCGACCGCCTATGTTGCCATGATGCCGCCCTTGCAGCAGGCGGGAATATTGGCGGCGACGTTTTCAACGCTGAACCTTGGTGTCTGCATGTTCTGGGCCACAGCCGGCAGCCTGTTGTCCTACCTTTTGACCAACCCGGCCGCATGGCGCATTTTCATGCGCGTTATGGCGCTGGCGCTTGCCGCATTTTCGGTGCTGGTTTTCCTCTGACCAAACCTTTGCTATAGCGGTCGTCTAGCATTCTATCAGGCAAGCAAATGTTTCGGTTTTTCGAAGGTCTTGTCGATCCCTATGTGACATACAAGGAGACCGACACGCCGCCACAGCGGCTCTATCCGTTTCTGCGGGCCTACGCAGAGCCGTTTATGCGCGTGTTCTGGTTTACGGGTATTGCATCGGTCATCATCGCCATCGTCGAAATCTGGCTGCTGGCCTATCTGGGGCGTCTGGTTGATATCCTGACCCAGGGCACCCCGGCGCAGGTCTGGGCCGATAGTGGGGCCGAGTTTATTCTGGTCGCCGTCCTGATCCTGACGCTGCGCCCGGCGATCCACATGTTTCAGATCATGTTGCTGAACAACACCATTTTGCCGAACTTTGGTACGCTGGTGCGGTGGCGGGCGCACCGTCATGTGCTGCGTCAATCTGTTGGCTGGTTCGAGGATGATTTTGCCGGTCGTATTGCCAACCGGATCATGCAGACCCCGCCCGCAGCGGGTGAGGTTGTGTTTCAGCTTTTTGATGCCATCACGTTCGCGCTGGCCTATCTGGTGGCCGCCGCCGTTTTGATGGGGCAAGCGGACGCGCGGTTGCTGATCCCGCTGCTTCTGTGGATCGTGCCCTATATGTTCCTGTTGCGTTGGGTCGTGCGCCGGATTGGCCCGGCATCCGAGGCCGCATCAAATGCGCGCAGTGCGGTCACAGGTCGCGTGGTCGACAGCTACACCAACATCCATTCGGTCAAGATGTTCGCCCATCATGACCGCGAGGTTGACTATGCCAAAGAAGCGATCGAACAGGCGCGGCGCACCTTTCAGATCGAAATGCGTCTTTATACGGTCATGGACGCGGGCCTGATGTTGCTGAACGGTTTTCTGGTGGTGGCTGTTGTCGGCTGGTCGATCTGGCTGTGGATGCAGGGTGCGGCCTCGGTTGGGTTGGTGGCAGTGGCCACGTCACTGGCGTTGCGGCTGAACGCGATGTCGGGCTGGATCATGTGGGCGGTCACGAATTTTTTCCGCGAATTGGGTGTCGTGTCGGAAGGCATGCAGACAATTGCGCAGCCGGTAAAGTTGCTGGATCAACACAATGCCGAACCGCTGAAACTTGGCGCAGGCGCTGTCGAAATCCGTGACCTGTCGCACCATTATGGCAAGCAGACCGGTGGTCTGGATCATATCAGCCTGACGATCGCGCCGGGTGAAAAGGTGGGCTTGGTCGGGCAGTCGGGTGCCGGGAAATCCACGCTGGTGAAACTGCTATTGCGGTTCTACGACGCCGAACGCGGGAAGATCCTGATTGATGGTCAGGATATCGCGCGCGCGACCCAGGACAGCCTGCGCAGCGCCATCGGCATGGTCCAGCAGGACAGCGCCCTGCTGCACCGGTCGGTCCGCGAGAATATTCTATATGGCAATCCCACTGCGACCGAGGATGAGATGATCGCCGCCGCCTGCAAGGCAGAGGCGCACACGTTCATTCAGACATTGGAAGACAGTGAAGGTCGCAAAGGGTACGAGGCGCGGGTTGGCGAACGTGGCGTGAAACTTTCTGGTGGGCAACGGCAAAGGATCGCCCTAGCCCGCGTCATTTTGAAAGATGCACCGGTCTTGCTCTTGGACGAAGCGACAAGCGCTCTAGATAGTGAGGTCGAAGCCGCCATTCAGCAGACATTATACGGGATGATGCAAGGTAAGACCGTCATCGCGATTGCCCACCGCTTGTCGACGATTGCCCAGATGGACCGGATCATCGTGATGGATCAGGGGCGCATCGTGGAAGACGGGACACACGACAGCCTGTTGGCGGCGAACGGACAATATGCACGGTTCTGGGCGCGCCAATCTGGTGGCTTTCTGGGCCAGACCGCGGAAGGACAGAAATGACGCCAGAGCGCTGGATAGATCCATTTGAGCCCGCTGCGGGATCGCCGCCGCGCACGCTTTTGGCGTTCCTGAACTGGTGTCTGAAGGGCAGCACAAAAGTCACGGTTTTGGCGGGTTTAGTGTCTGCTATTGCCGGGACGCTTGAGGTGGCAACAGCCCTAATGCTGGGTTGGGTCATTGATGCGACACTGTCCTCAACCGGTGACACTTACTTTACAGACAATGTGCTGTTGTTGGTGGGTGTAACGGCGTTCTTTCTGATTTTGCGCCCGATTATCCTTGGCGTTTCCGGCGTGATGCAGGCCGTTGTTGTTGGCCCGTCGCTCAGCAACCTGATCCTCTCGCGCCTGCACCGGCATTCGCTGGGGCAATCGGTCACGTTCTTTGATGATGATTTTGCAGGGCGCATCGCGCAAAAGCAGATGCAGGCCGCGCGGGCAGCAACTGATCTGGTTGTGGATATGATCCACACTGTGGCCTTTGCGCTGGCGTCGCTGATCGGATCAGTGATCTTGCTGTTCACCATCGACGCGCGGTCGGCCCTGCTTTTGGCGCTGTGGGCTGCGTCGTATATCCTGCTGATCCGGTTCTTCATGCCGCGCATTCGCAAACGGTCCAAAGCGCGGGCGGCGACCCGTGCAATGGTGACGGGTCAAGTTGTGGATACGATCACCAACATCAAGACGGTCAAGCTGTTTGCCCATGACGACCACGAAGATCGCGCCGCGATTGATGCCATGGAAAACTATTGGGGAACGGCCGTGCGCTATGGCTGGCTCTCTGCGTCTTTCCGGTTCTGGCTGATGACGCTGGGTGGGCTATTGCCCATCATTCTGGTGGGTATGACCCTCTATTTCTGGGCAACCGGCTCTGCGACAGCGGGTGATATCGCGGCTGCAGGTGCGATTTCCCTGCGCTTGTCGCAAATGACTGGCTGGGTCAGTTTCACACTGATGGGCATGTACGCCAATGTGGGCGAGATCGAGGATGCGATGAACACCCTCAGCCCGGAACATACATTGGTCGATGCGCCTGATGCGTTTGAGCTGGTGGCAAAAAACGGGGGCATTGCCCTGGACAACGTGTCCTTCAGCTATGGCGGTGGTCCGGGTGGTTTGGACGGGGTCAGTCTGAACGTGCAACCGGGCGAAAAACTGGGCCTTGTTGGCGCATCCGGTGCCGGTAAATCAACCTTGGTCGCCTTGCTCTTGCGACTTTATGATGCCGAGGACGGGCACGTCACGATTGACGGCACAGATTTGCGCGACGTGACACAGGAAAGCCTGCGCCGCCAGATTGCGATGGTCACGCAGGAAACGGCGATGTTCAATCGCTCTGCTCGTGACAACATCAAATACGGCAAGCCGGACGCCACCCAGGATGAGATCGAGGATGCGGCGCGGCAGGCCGAAGCGCATGCTTTCATACAGGACCTGCGCGACCACAAGGATCGGCGCGGTTATGATGCCCACCTGGGTGAGCGTGGGGTAAAACTCTCCGGTGGACAGCGGCAGCGGATCGCCATAGCGCGTGCCATCCTAAAAGATGCACCGATACTAGTGCTGGACGAAGCGACCAGCGCGCTTGATTCCGAGGTCGAAGCATCAATTCAAGGCGCGTTAGAGTCTATCATGGGAGACAAGACCGTCATCGCCATTGCCCACCGCCTGTCCACATTGGCGCAAATGGATCGTATCGTTGTGCTTGACGAAGGCCGCATTGTCGAGGAAGGCACACATGACGATTTGCTGGCCAAGGGTGGGCTTTATGCCCGGTATTGGAACCGGCAATCCGGTGGCTTTATCAATGTGAAAGATGCGGCGGAATAAATGCTGACAATCGAAAGTTTAACCCATCTTGGGATGGGGCGCGCCTCTGATGGGCAATCACTTTTGCCGCGTGTTTTGCCGGGTGAAGAGGTGGACGTCGCCCAGGATGGGACTGTGCGGATTGTGACCCCGTCAACAGATCGGGTGGCCGCACCCTGCCGGCATTTCAAATCCTGCGGTGGCTGCGCGATGCAACATGCGACGGATAGTTTTGTCGCGGCATGGAAGCAGGACATTGTGGTCAAAGCCTTGGCCGCGCGCGGGTTATCGCCAGAATTTCGCCCAATCCAGACCTCGCCCGCGCAATCGCGCAGGCGGGCTAAACTGTCGGGCCGTCGCACCAAGAAGGGCGCGATGATTGGGTTTCATGCGCGGGCTTCTGACACGTTGGTGCAGGTACCCGAGTGCCAGTTATTGACCCCCGCCCTGATCGCCAGCTTTGCCGCGCTTGAGGCGTTGACTGTCTTGGCCTGCTCGCGCAAAGGCGAGATTGACCTGACTGTGACCGAGGCGGCGCTTGGGCCTGATGTTCTGGTTGGCACAGACAAGGAACTTACCCCGCCGCTGCGTGTTGAACTGGCCGCATTGGCCAATCAATATGGGCTGTCGCGTCTGGTGTGGAATGACGAACCCGTCGTGATGATCAACCCTCCTGCACAGGATTTCGGCGGTGTTTCTGCCGTGCCACCGCCCGGTGCCTTCTTGCAGGCGACAGCACATGGTGAAACATCGTTGCGTGATGCAGTGGAGGAGATCACCCAGGGCGCGGCACGCATCGCGGACCTGTTTGCAGGATGTGGTACATTCGCCCTGCCCCTGGCCAAAAGGGCCGAAGTACATGCGGTTGAAGGTGAAAGCGCGATGCTGGAGGCGCTTGATCGCGGCTGGCGTGAGGGCCACGAGCTGCGCCGCATCACAACGGAAACACGCGACCTTTTCCGCCGTCCATTGGAGGCGGATGAGCTGCGCCATTTCGATGCCGTTGTCATCGACCCACCGCGCGCCGGGGCCGAGGCGCAGATCGCCACGATTGCTGTATCAGACATCAAGGCCATCGCGATGGTGTCCTGCAACCCCGTCACCTTTGCACGCGACGCGCAAACATTGGTGGACGCAGGCTTTGACATGTCGTGGGTACAGGCCGTTGATCAGTTTCGCTGGTCACCGCACACAGAGGTTGTTGCGGGCTTCACACGGAAATGATCATTGCGGCCGTCGATTGTCTACCTTCTGCCATGATTGTGCTGTAGAAATCGTCAAAAGGCGGCAAAGACCGTAGCGATGGGCAGTGACATGATTTCAAGACGAACAGTAGTGGTTGGGGCGGCCTTGGGGCTTGCTGGATGTTCCGGTGGTTTGCCGGTCTACACCGGGCCAGAGGTGACACGCATTCAGGTCTTTAAGGGTGATCGCCGGATGCAGCTTTTGCACCACCGCAGCCTTTTACGAGAATACACCTTTGATCTTGGATTTGCGCCAACGGGCCACAAGGAACAGGAAGGCGACGGGCGCACGCCAGAGGGTGCTTACGTGATCGACCGGCGCAACCCCAACAGCAACTTTCATCTGTCGCTTGGGATTTCTTACCCCAATTCAGACGATGTCGCCGCCGCACGCGCCAAGGGAGTTGAGCCGGGAGGCGATATCTTTATCCATGGCACGCCTGACAAATGGGCGGGCACGCCGGATTGGACCTGGGGTTGCATCGCGGTGACCAACAGCGAAATGGAAGAGATCTATTCTATGGTGCAGACAGGCACAAAGATCTTTCTCTATGCCTAAAATGCAACCCCGCCCTGGGGGCGGCTGACCATCGGGTCGCTGCCCATATTCAATGTCCACCAGAGCTTGCCTGAGTCTTCCTGAAACCACGAAAAACCCATAAAGCGCGCTTTGGGGTCCAGAATCACTGCGCGCGTGTCGGATTGTGCCATCCAGGCAGCCAAGGTCTGCAATTCGGATTCAAACGATTCCGAGATGTTCTCGCCCAAAAGCCGCCCGGGAAATCCGACGCGCCGGGCCCGGTCCAGTGGGCTGGACCCGTCAGAGCCGAAAAGCCAAGGCCGGTTCTGCACTGCCATATCGCGTGAATGGGTGGCCGCGGCCGCATTCAATGCCGCATTCAGTTCAACAGGAGTTGCACCAGCCTGCTGACGCAGTGCGTTGACGCTATCTAACATGCGGAACTGCACCGCAGCTTCCTCGCCGGGGCGAATACGGTAGGCAGATGGCAACGGCAGACCATCCGGGCCCAAGGGCCGGTTTGGTGCTGTGCTACAGGCGGCCAAGCCAACCGCAGCCAGCCCCATGATCAATTCGCGTCGCAACATGCCAATACTCGCTTTGTTCGTCTATCTTCCTTAGCGGGATCAGTGCGCCACTTCAAACACACATGCCCCCGCCGGTCATAGCAATGACATATCTTTGAATTGAAGTGCTATCAGAGACACATTAAGTGTCACCTTTGAAACGTATTGGATCCCAAGGGGAACTTACAATGACACAGGATTTTTCGCGACGCGGATTTCTGGCTGCTTCAGCTGCCATGATTTCAACAAGTGCTGTGGCGCAGACAGCCAATTCGACTGAAATCGAAAGTGACATCTCGGCAGGCGTTCAACGCAACATCTCAAGTTTTCGTTCGCTTGATTGGGAGCCCTATTTCAACAACCTCAACAATGGTGCGATCCTTGTGGACCTCCAGTCGCGGGCGTTGCATTTCTGGTCCGAGGATCAGACGGTTTACAAGCTGTTCCCGACGAGCGTGCCATTGACTGATGATCTGACCCGCACAGGCCGGACATCAATCACGCGCAAGGTCGAAGGGCCAAGCTGGGCGCCGACCCCGTCGATGAAAATTCGTAACCCTGAATGGCCCGACTTTATCGGGCCTGGCCCGGAAAACCCGCTTGGGACACATGCCCTGCACCTGTCATGGCAATACTACCGCATTCACGGCACCCACGACACGCGCAAGATCGGACGCCGGTCTTCGAACGGGTGCATCGGCCTTTACAACGAACAGATCGCAGAGCTTTATAACCTGACCAAAGTAGGCACCCAGGTTTTGCTGATCTGAGTGTTGATAGAGCTAATAGAAAACAAAGGGCGCGCCAGTCAGGCGCGCCCTTTTGTTTTTATATCCGTCAGGGCAAGTTAGGTTTTGCCAAACCACGCCAGAATACCACGCTTGCGCTCGGGTTCTGGCACAGCAAGCATACCGGGCCGTGGCTGCGATGTGTTGCGTTTCTCTCCGGCGGACGACGTCTTTTCTGTCGCTGTTTCAGAGGTTTCGCGGTTGAATTCATCTGCCCATTCCGGCTTCGAACTAACCTTTTGTACCGGCAATGGTAGCGGCGGAAGGTCCTTGGTCGCGCGCGGCTCCGAGTTGAGAACATATTCGTTTGTTTCGGACACCAGACGTGTCAGGACCTTGCCCAAATCTGCCTTGGCACGCGGTTTAAGAGGCTTCACGCGCTCTTCTTTGGAGTTGATCAGATGCATCCATTCGCGGGCGGACTGGATCCGTGCCTTTGGCAGGATCTGCATTGCTTTGTCGATCGCTGCAAGGAACGCATCGTCATACTCTGGGAAGCGTCCAGCCAATGGC
Source organism: uncultured Paracoccaceae bacterium (assembly GCA_947498645.1). Classification (GTDB taxonomy): domain Bacteria; phylum Pseudomonadota; class Alphaproteobacteria; order Rhodobacterales; family Rhodobacteraceae; genus Yoonia. Next base: position 973,250 of record CANMKS010000001.1, read on the forward strand.
TCACACGGGTCGGGGTTGTTGCCTGCGAATTCAGCCATGCGGGTCTGGCTGTTGGGTGGGGATTCGCCGCTGATCAGGTGATAAAAGGTTGCGCCCAGCGCATATAGGTCGCTGCTCGGGCTCTGTTTGCCACCGGCAAAATAAAATTCCTGCGGAGAGTAGCCATCCTTGACGACAAGCACAGAGGATACGGCGCGGGTTTCGCGGCTTGCTTCTTCGCGCGCGGCGCCAAAGTCGATCAGCACCGGGCTGCCCCATTTGTCGAGCAGGATGTTGTCCGGCGAAATATCGCGGTGCAGCAGGTCATTCTGGTGAACGAGGTCAACCGCATCCAGAATCTTGATCAGGATCTCTTTTACCTGATCCGGCGTCAGGCGATGACGCTCTTCTTTGATAACGCTAAGAAGATCACGACCATGGATCAGGTCCAGCACCATGTAAGCAGTTTCATTGTCTTCAAAGATGCGATGCACGCCAACAATGTTGGGGTGGCGCATCTTGGCGATGCTGCGTGCCTCGCGCATGAACATCTCAACGATGGCGCGGTATTTTTCGGTGTGCTGGCTGGATCGCACCAATACGCTTTTGCCTTCGCGGCGGCAAAAGACCTCGGGGTAACATTCCTTGATAACGACGTCGCGGCCAAGAAAGTTGTCTCTTGCCAGATAGGTAATTCCGAATCCGCCATTGCTAAGCGGCCGTTCAATCTTGAACTGATCGCCCAGGAGGTCCGTTCCATTCGGAAGTGCTTCACTTCCTTCTTTCGTTTCCACTTCCAGCTCTCGTTTTGTCACAGCTGACATGTCTCACCAAAATCGTGCCAACACACGGCACGCCCCTACACAATAATAATCAACGCATTCATATTGCATTTGAAATATGTTTGCTTTGCGGCGGACTTGGGGAAACTTAGGGCTACAACCATGAATTTCCTCGATGTTTCGGTAGAATTCTACACGTTTTGGGCGATTATTATTAACTGATTATTAACTAATTGGCAGGTCGCCTAATGATTGTGCAAACGCTTTGAAACCGCACCAGCCGATAGCGCAAACAGATTCGGAGTTGATTATTCGAGCCAGCCACCCAGGTTTTTCGCGATGACTCCAGTCAGCGCATCAATGTGTGCCGGATCGTCGTTGAGGCATGGGATATAGGTGAATTGCTCGCCTCCTGCCTCTTCAAAGCTCTCTTTGATCTCTTCGTTGATCTCTTCAAGGGTTTCGATGCAATCCGCAGAGAACGCGGGCGCGCAGACGGCGATGTTTTTGACGCCATCCTCTTTGGCCAGACGTGCAACCTCTTCGACTGTGTAGGGCTTCAACCATTCCTCTGGCCCAAATCGGGACTGGAAGGTTGTGACGACCTGCGTGTCGTCCCAGCCCAGCCGTTCTTTGAGCAGGCGCGTCGTCTTCTGGCACTGGCAATGGTAAGGATCACCCTCGCGCAGGTAGCGTTCTGGCACGCCGTGGTACGAACAGACCAGCTTTTCAGGGGGTGTTTCCGCTTTGGCATATGCCTTTTCAATTGATTGCGCGAGCGCCTCGATATAGGCGGATTCTTCAAAGTAGGGCTCAACCACACGAACGACAGGTTGCCATTTCTCTTCCATCAGAGCCCGAAAGAACTGATCGTTGGCAGTGGCAGAGGTCGCACCTGCGTATTGGGGATACAAGGGGAAGAACAGTATCTTGGTGCATCCGTCCTCAACCATTTCGCGCACTTTGGACTTGGTGGATGGGTTGCCATAGCGCATGCAGAAATCCACGCGCACGTTATCGCCATAGCGTTCGACCATTTGCGCCTTGATCGCTGCTGTCTGCTTTTTCGTGATCGTCAGTAGCGGGCTTTCGTCATCAACTTCGTTCCAGATGGATTTATAGGCTGCCCCTGACGAAAACGGGCGTTTTGTCAGAATGATCAGCTGCAACAGTGGCTGCCAAATCCAGGCAGAGTAGTCGACCACCCGCTTGTCAGACAGAAACTCGTTCAGATAACGGCGCATCGACCAATAGTCTGTGCCATCAGGGGTACCGAGGTTTGCCAGCAGTATGCCGACACGCGCTGGTTTCACCGCAGGGTGATCAGCCCCTGCGTGCATGGGGCAAGTTGCTGGACGTTCTTCCGTCTGGCGTTTGGCATCGAGCATTTTCATTGTCCTTAAGTAGCGCGATTTAGCAGCTAGCTAAATGAGATACGGGCCGCGTCAATCATTGGACCTATCCAATGGGGTTTCATCTGTGCCCAAAGCATCGGCCAGGCGCGTGGTGGCGCTGCCGGGCCGGAGAGGCTGTGGTTGATCGGCTGACGGGGCCCAGCCTGTCAGGGTGATCACCTCGAATGTGGCGTCAACGCGGTTGTCGTCATTGCGAAAGTTGTCCGCATAGATGCTGGCGGCTTCGGTCAGGACATTGCGCCGGGTTGGATGCTTGATCCGGTCTGTCAGCGCATTGTTTTCACCCATTTTTCGCAGATCATGCATCAGGTGAAAGGCGTTGGCATAGCTGGCCGTGATTGGTGTGCTGTCGGCAACGGGCAAGGCAAAGCCTGCGCGTTGCAGCAACCCCCCCAAATCGCGAATTTCGCCCATGGGGGCGATGCGCGGGGATAATCCGCCTGTGACCGCTGCTTCGGCCTCTGCCAACGAAGAGCGTAGTTCGTGCAGGGTCTGGCCGCCCAGAAAGGTACAAAGCAGCAGACCGTCGGGCTTCAGGCCATGTCGCGCCTGCACCAGTTGCCCTACAGGATCATTGGCCCAATGCAGGCACATCGCGTGCAGTATCAGATCAAAGGTGCCCGGAGCGAGGTCAAGCGTGTCATCGTCAGGGATGATGTGGGCATCAGGATAGCGTTGCCCCCAGAAATCCGGGAAACCAGTCACAATCGCAACTGATGTAAAGGTTCTGTTAACCTCACTTAGTCTTTCTTGCAGCTCATCGGCTGCATGCTCTTGCAGGAAAAGCGCATCGCTGCTGGCGCGGCTGCGGTTGCGCAACAGTGCGGCGCGGTCTGTCAGTTGGGGCATGCTCATTGGCGTCATTTAGGGTGCAATCATGCAGTTGCAAAGTATCATTCGCGCAATTTACCCGGCGCAATGCGTCGCATGTGAAGCACAGACCGAAAGCGACTATGGATTATGCGGGGCCTGTTGGGCGCAGACCCAGTTCATCGGTGGTCTGGTTTGCGATACATGTGGCACCCCCTTGCCGGGCGAAGACCGCGGCGATGTCGTGCAATGCGACGACTGCATGACCATTGCGCGCCCCTGGGATCAAGGCCGCGCCGTTCTGGCCTATGCAGGCATTGGTCGGCGCTTGGTTCTGGGCCTCAAGCATGGCGACCGGACAGAATTTGCGCAATCTGCTGCGCGTTGGATGGCGCAAAAACTGTCCCTTTTGCGCATAACAGACCCTGTTATTGTGCCTGTTCCGCTTCATTGGACGCGGCTGGTGCGGCGGCGCTACAATCAGTCCGCGCTGCTTGCCAAGGCGCTGGGCGCACAGGTGGGTTGTCCGGTTTGCGTTGATGCACTGGTCCGTTGTAAACAGACCAAGCCGTTGGATGGGCATAGTCGTGATGCGCGTTTTGCTGCCCTTGCCGATGCAATCACCACAAATCCCAAACGTGTCGATCAGATCATGGGCCAGTCGGTCCTGCTGGTTGACGATGTCATGACGTCCGGCGCGACGCTTGCCGCCAGTGCCGAGGCTGCACGTGCCGCCGGTGCCGCAAATGTGTCGATTGTTACACTGGCACGTGTGGTCAAAGATGCTTAGATCACGGCAAACACTGATTTAAGGAGCCTGACGATGGCCACTGTCGAGATCTACACCAAACCCACCTGCGGCTTTTGTCTGATGGCAAAGCGCCTGTTGAACGCCAAAGGTGTCAGCTTTGCCGAGGTCAATATCTCGGCGCAACCAGAGCGTCGCGCCGAGATGATCCAGCGCGCCAATGGTCGTAGCACGGTGCCGCAGGTCTTTATTGATGGCAGTCATGTGGGCGGCTTTGACGATCTTTCCGAATTGGAGCGTGGCGGGAAGTTGGACGCGCTGTTGGCGGCATGAAAACCGCGCTTCTGCAACTGAATGTGAATGATGATCCAGCGGCGAACCTTCTGGATACCACCCGGCTGATTGCTGATGCGGCTGGCCAAGGCGCTGAATTCGTTGCAACACCCGAGGTGACGAACTGTCTGTCGATGGATCACGCCCATCAGGTGCGGGTGCTGCAACATGAAGCTGATGATCAGACGCTGAAAGGCCTGCGCGAGGCGGCGATCCGGCATGGCCTATGGCTGTCGATCGGATCGCTTGCGCTGAAGACGGGTGACGCGGACGGGCGCTTTGCCAATCGCTCTTTTCTGATTGATCCGGCAGGGCAGATCGTGGCGCGCTATGACAAGATCCACATGTTCGACGTGAATGTCTCGGCCGCCGAGACGTTCCGCGAATCCGCCAGCTATCGGCCGGGCGAACGCGCCGTTGTGGTGGATACGCCCTTTGCCAAGGTCGGGATGAGTGTCTGTTACGATGTGCGTTTCGCATATCTTTACAGGGCCTTGGCGCAGGCCGGGGCCGAGATTTTGTTGGTCCCTGCCGCCTTTTCGCCCGTGACAGGTGCGGCCCATTGGGAACCGCTGTTGCGCGCGCGCGCCATTGAAACTGGGTCTTATGTGATTGCCGCGGCCCAGACGGGAACGCATCCGTCCAAGTCGGGCAAATCGCGGGCAACCCATGGGCATGGCATGGTGGTTTCGCCCTGGGGCGAGGTTTTGGTCGATATGGGGACTGATCCGGGGATCGCAATGGTTGATCTTGACCTTGCGGAAGTGGCACAAAGCCGCAAGCGCATTGCCGCGCTTAACCATGATCGTCCTTTCGAAGGTCCCTAATGTCTGATCCATCAAACAGCCTGGCCGTTTCGCTATTCAGCGAGATTCTGGTTGTGGATCAACTGGCTCGGGCCAATGTGGCCCGTGTCCTGCCAAAGGGGATGGAGCTGTCGCATTTTTCGGTGCTTAACCATCTGGCGCATACCGGGGCAGAACGGTCACCGGCGCAACTGGCCAAGACGTTTCACCTGACGCGCGGTGCGATGACGAATACGCTGCATAAGTTGGAATGGGCCGGTTGGGTCCATGTCCGTCCCGACTGGGATGATGCGCGCCGCAAGATGGTGACGATCAGCCCTGCCGGTCAGGCAGCCCGGGATGCGGCCCTTGCCGCGATTGCGCCGGTGATTGATGATGTTGTTGCCAAGGTTGGTGTGGACAAGGTGCGCACCGTATTGCCGGTTTTGCGCGAGATGCGGCTGAAGCTGAGCAAATTTGAATAAGCGGACCAAATCCTAAAAGAGGATTTGGCGGCAAACTTTCGATGAAAGTTTCGGGCTACACCGGTTTGGTTGCCGCCGTGACATAATTTACCGACAAATCCCGATCCGAGATTGACCATGTGAATGCTGCAAAGTTGAACACATATCCCTTACGGTCCACTGGCGTCAGGCCCGCTTTTTCCAGCAGCGCAAACAGCTCATCAGGCGTGATGAACTTCTTCCACTCATGCGTCCCCTTGGGGAGCCAGCGCATCACATACTCTGCACCCACAATCGCCATGGCAAAGCTCTTGGGGTTGCGGTTGATGGTAGAGCAAAGATGCAGCCCGCCCGGCTTCATCAGTTTTTGGCAGGCATTCAGATAGCCCTGCGGATCGGCCACATGTTCGACCACTTCCATATTCAGCACGACATCGAATTGTTCGTCTGCTTCGGCAAGAGCTTCGGCCGTTGTGTGGCGATAATCAATATCCAAACCTGATTGAGCAGCATGGATTTTCGCGACCGGAATGTTCCGCTCTGCTGCATCAGCGCCTACGACCGTTGCGCCAAGCCGCGCCATGGGTTCGCAGAGCAATCCACCACCGCAGCCAATATCCAGGATGCGGATATCTTTGAAAGGTTTGGGTTTGCGCAGATCGCGCCCAAATTCTGCGGCAATCTGGCTGGTAACATAATCCAGCCGCACCGGATTCATCATGTGCAGTGGTTTGAATTTTCCATTCAGATCCCACCATTCTGCGGCCATCGCCTCGAACTTGGCGATTTCTTCGGGGTCTACGGTATTTGTCGCCGACATTTTGCGCCTCGTGTGATGGTCAGTAGGTTTGATAAGCGATATAGGATGCATATGGACAAAGTCGTAGGACAAAAGCGCCCAGGTGCGCATCTTTATCAACCGATTGATCCATTTGATCAGCGGATGCTGAAGGTGGGCGATGGTCACCGCATCTATGTTGAACAATGCGGCAATCCTGATGGTATTCCTGTTGTCGTCCTGCACGGTGGCCCCGGTGGCGGCTGTAGCCCGGCGATGCGTCGCTACTTTGATCCCAATATTTTTCGCGTCATCCTGTTTGATCAGCGTGGCTGTGGCCGATCGCGGCCCCATGCAAGTGTGGAGGCGAACACAACGTGGCATCTGGTTGATGATATCGAGCAGATTCGCCAAACCCTCGACATTGATCGCTGGATTGTTTTTGGCGGCTCTTGGGGTGCAACGCTGGCGTTGATCTATGCGCAGGCCCATCCAGATCGCGTTGCTGCGCTGACCTTGCGCGGCGTGTTCCTGATGACCCAGCCGGAACTGGATTGGTTCTATGGTGGCGGTGCCGGAAAATTCTGGCCTGATCTTTGGGAACGATTTACCAGCATTATTCCGGAAGATGAGCATGATGACCTGATTGGGGCCTATCACCGCCGTCTGTTTTCCGGGGATATTCCGCAAGAAACCCGTTATGCCCGCGCCTGGGCGTCCTGGGAGAATGCCCTGGCCTCAATTGACAGTGATGGGATCACCGGCGAAAGCCCGGCAGATTATGCCCGCGCTTTTGCCCGTCTGGAAAACCACTATTTTCAAAATGCGGGCTTTCTATCCGACAAACAGCAAATCCTGCACCCGGATCAAATGGCAAGAATTGCAGATATCCCCGGCGTGATTGTGCAGGGCCGCTACGACATGATTTGCCCACCAGAATCGGCCCATAAACTTGCACAACTTTGGCCGAAATCGCGGCTTACTTTCATAGGGCGGGCGGGACACGCCTTGTCAGAGCCGGGAATAAGTGCTGAACTGGTGCGTACGATGGACATGCTGGGAGCACAGCGGCATTCGTTAGGGTTTTAGCCTTTGACAGATGAAAAATTGCCCTTAATGTTCATATAGGCAACCGGGGACTTTATAGTTTGGGCAATGTCCTAAAGATTATTCTACAGCGGCTCGCGCTGGGTCTTCTTACTCTTCTGATCGTATCCATTGTGATCTTTGTGGCAGTGAACCTGCTGCCCGGTGACTTTGCGCAATCTATTCTTGGGCAGGGCGCCACGCCTGAGGCTGTCGCCTCTATCCGCGCCGATCTTGGATTGGATCAGCCGCCTGTCACTCGTTACTTCCAGTGGTTGGGCGGTGTTTTGCAGGGTGATCTTGGCACCAGCTTTGCGCAGGCAAACTTTGCCAGCTTCACCGGTACTGACTCTGGCGCCACCACGGTTGCACAGCAAATCGCGCCCCGTTTTGCCAATACGATGTTCCTTGCGATGGTCACTGCTGCCATTGCCGTTCCGTTTTCGATCATGCTGGGCGTATTGGCTGCACTTTACCGCAACACCGTGTTTGACCGGGCGACCAATATTTTCACACTGTCGTCGATTTCGAGCCCGGAGTTCTTCCTCGCCTATATCCTGATCCTGTTTCTTGCGGTGCTGAACCCGATCTTCCCATCGCTATCGAATATCTTTGAAGGCATGGCGTTTAGTGAACGGCTGGAGAAATCCATGTTGCCTGCGTTGACGCTGACGCTTGTTGTGACTGCGCATATGATGCGGATGACCCGAGCGGCGATTATCAATCTGCTTGCCTCGCCCTATATTGAGATGGCGCGTCTCAAGGGCCTGTCGCCTATGCGCGTGATCGTAAAACATGCGTTGCCAAATGCGCTCGCCCCGATCATCAACGTGATTGCCCTGAACCTTGCGTATCTGATCACTGGTGTTGTGGTGGTCGAGGTGGTGTTTGTCTATCCCGGCATCGGCCAACTGTTCGTGGACAGCGTGAAAATCCGCGACATTCCGGTGGTGCAGGCCTGCTGCCTGATCTTCGCGACCGCATTTATCCTTCTCAACCTGACGGCTGACATCATGTCGATCCTGTCCAACCCACGGCTGAGGCATCCAAAATGATCTTATGGGCTGTCATCGCACTTGTCGGCATGGCCGCGTTGGCCTGGGTTTTCCGGTTTGCGGGTCAGTCCGTGACGGGTAACGCGCCGAAATTCCGCGATATGCCTTATGGTGTCGCTTTTGGTTACGTGTTGGGTGCTGCTGCCCTGCTGTGGCTGATCTGGGCCTACACCCAAGGCCGCAGTTCAGAGCAGGCGATAGCCAACAAGTTCTTCTTTCTGCGCATCGCCATTGAAGGGTTCATCCTGTTTGCCATCGCGGCATGGGTTTTCCGCGTTCTGGGTCGCAGTGTCGGTACGGCATGGAGCAAGAAGATGTTCCGCTCGATGCCGCTGACTGCCTCATTCGGCATTCTTACGATCATCATATACGCGATCTTTGCGATCTTCGCCGGTGTCATTGCGCCTTACGGCCAAGAACAGATCATCCCCGGTGTTGCGGCGAATATTGTTCCCGGCGGCGATCCTGCGCTGGGCGGCGATCCTGAGTTCTACTTTGGCACGGATCAGATCGGTCGCGATATTCTCAGCCGCTTGATCTATGGCGCGCAGAATACCGTTGGTATCGCCTTTGCCACGACGTTGCTCGCATTTTTCATCGGCGGTACGTTGGGTTTCCTGGCGGCAACCTTGGGTGGGTGGCTCGATCAGGTACTGTCGCGCATGGTCGATGTGCTGATGGCGATCCCATCGCTGATCTTTGCGCTGCTCTTGATGACCATCGCAAGTGTCTGGGCGCCGCAACTGGGTATTCCGCTGACCGTCTTTATGGTGATCATCATCGCCGTGATCGACAGCACCCGCGTTTATCGACTGGCCCGCGCCGTGGGCCAGAACATCGTTGTGATGGACTATATCGAAGCAGCTAAGCTGCGTGGCGAGGGGCTGGGTTACCTCGTTTTCAAGGAAATCCTGCCCAATGCGACCGCACCATTGCTGGCCGAATTTGGTTTGCGCTTCTGCTTTGTTTTCCTGACCATTGCCGCGTTGTCTTTCCTTGGTGTGGGCATCCAGCCGCCGCTGGCTGACTGGGGTACAATGGTGCGCGACTTGGGTGGTTTCGTGAACTACGCGCAGTTTGCACCTTTGGCCGCGACGGCACCATTGCTTGCAGCGGGCGCCATCGCCTTGCTGACGGTCGCTGTGAATTTTGTGGTCGACTGGATGCTGCATAAATCCTCGGGGCTGAAAGAATGACCGACCAACCTCTCGTCAAAATGCGTGATGTCTGGCTTGAGGGCCGCAGTGACGAGGTGTGGAACCCAATTATCAATGGCGTCGATCTGACCTTGAAAAGGGGCGAGGTCTTGGGGCTGATCGGTGAATCTGGTGCTGGCAAATCAACGCTGGGCCTGGCCGCCATGGGATATACCCGTGACGGTGTGCGCATCAGCAAAGGTTCGGTTGAATTCGACGGGATTGATTTGCTGACGGCATCTGCTGCGGTAAAACGTGAACTGCTGGGCAAGCGTATCGCCTATGTGGCGCAATCTGCCGCTGCCAGCTTTAACCCTGCGCACAAGCTGATGGATCAACACGTGGAAGGTCCCGTACAGCATGGCGTCATGGGCCGCGGCGAAAGCGAGGCGGACGGGATCGAGCTATATCGCAAGCTGCGCCTGCCGAACCCGGATGAGATCGGTTTCCGCTATCCGCATCAGGTGTCTGGTGGCCAATTGCAGCGCTGCATGACTGCGATGGCCATGTCCTGCCGCCCTGACCTGATTATTTTTGATGAACCGACAACCGCGTTGGATGTGACAACCCAGATCGAGGTGCTTGCCTCGATCCGCGATATTGTTGAGCAGTTTGACACGGCTGCGATCTATATCACCCACGATTTGGCCGTTGTGGCGCAAATGGCCGACACGATCAAAGTGTTGCTCAAGGGTGATGAGGTCGAAACCGCCGATACGCGCACGATGCTTGCCGCCCCGACGCAGGAATACACCAAATCACTTTGGGCTGTTCGCAGCTTTGAGCGGCCTTTGAAGCCTGCCGTACAAACGGGCGCTGTTCCTGTGGTGAGTGTTCAGAACGTCGATGCGTCCTATGGCACGGTGCCGGTGTTGCATGATGTCAGCTTTGACATGCACGAGGGCCGCACGGTGGCTGTGGTGGGTGAAAGCGGATCAGGCAAGTCAACGACTGCGCGCTGTATCACCGGGCTTTTGCCGCCAAAGGCCGGTCAGATACTTGTCGATGGGCAAGTGATGCCAGCCGACTATCGCAAGCGAAACAAGGATCAGCTTCGCCAGGTGCAGATGATTTACCAGATGGCCGACACCGCGCTGAACCCGCGCATGTCCATTGGCCAGATTATCGCCCGCCCTGTGCAGTTCTATCTGGGGCTGACTGGTGCCGAGAAGCGCAAGAAGGTGGATGACCTGCTCGAACAGATCGAGCTTGAGCCGACGCAGTATTATCATCGCTTGCCGTCCGAACTTTCCGGTGGTCAGAAACAACGGATAGGCATTGCACGTGCGCTGGCAGCGGAACCGAAGTTTATCATCTGTGATGAGGTGACATCTGCGCTCGACCAACTTGTCGCCGAGGGCATTCTGCGACTATTGGCGCGATTGCAGGACGAGCTGTCGCTCTCTTATATGTTCATCACACATGATCTTGCGACCGTTCGGGCGATCGCGGACGAGGTGGTGGTCATGAAGGATGGCCGTGTGGTCGAGCAAGGACCAAAGGACGATATGTTCAGGCCTCCGCACCACGCCTACACGGATCTGTTGCTGTCATCGGTCCCCGAGATGGACCCTGATTGGCTGACTAATCTGCTCAATGAACGCGGAGTTGATAACATCGGCGATGCCGCAGTTGATAAGATGTAACGCGAATCGCCTGACAAGTGATGCAAATAACCGGGCGAACAACGCCTGTCTTAATAACTAGGGAGAACGACAATATGCATGGAATTAGTAGACGCGGTCTATTGAAAACGGGTGTTGCTGCCGGTGTGCTGGGCCTTTCCGGTATGCCACTGCGCGCGCAGACACGTGGCGGAAAACTGACGGCGGGTCTGTCTGGCGCCAACACATCCGATAGCTGGGATGGTCGCACACACTCTGACCTTTTCATGATTGCTTCGGCGCAGGGTGCTGTTTTTGACAGCCTGACGGAAATTGCCGCCGATGGATCGCTCAAGGGTGAATTGGCTGAAAGCTGGGAAGCCTCAGCCGATGCCAAGACGTGGACATTCAACCTGCGTCAGGGTGTGACATTCCACAACGGTAAGTCCTTTGGTGCGGATGATGTGATTGAATCCTTGCAACTGCACGTGGCCGAGGGCGCGAAATCGGCGGCACAGCCGATTGTTGCTGCTATCACAGAGATGACAAAGATCACGGACAATCAGGTGCAGTTTACGCTGGCATCGGGGAACGCCGACTTCCCGTATCTGATGTCTGATTATCACCTGCTGATGTATCCAGCCGGTCAAACAGAAGAGGCGATTGCCCAAGGTATCGGCACAGGCCTTTATCAGGTCCAGTCATTCGATCCCGGTGTGCGTATGGTCGCAACACGGTATCCGGACCACTACAAGGGCGACGGTGCCGGCTTCTTTGACGAAATCGAATATATCGCCATCAACGACAACACCGCGCGCATGAATGCGCTGATGACAGGTCAGGTTGATGCGATTAACCGGATCGACTTTAAGACCGAAGCGCTGCTGCGGGCGAACCCTGCATTGCGTATTCAGGAAGTAACCGGGAACCAGCAGTACACGTTCCCAATGCTGACAGACACAGCACCATTCAACGATGTGAATGTCCGCCGTGCGCTGAAGTACGGCATCAACCGTCAGGAAATGGTCGACAAGATCCTGCTTGGCCACGGTGCTGTTGGTAACGACACGCCAATTGGCCCGGCAAACCAGTACTACGCTGCTGATATGGAGCAACTGGAGTATGATCCGGATCAGTCCAAGTTCTACCTGCAGCAGGCGGGGCTCGACAGTCTCGACATTGATCTGTCCGCATCCAATGCAGCGTTCGAAGGTGCGGTTGACGCGGCTCAATTGTTCCAAGCCTCTGCGTCTGCGGGCGGTATCAATATCAATGTGGTACAAGAACCATCTGATGGTTACTGGTCCAACGTCTGGCTGAAAAAGCCATTCTGTGCCTGTTATTGGTCTGGTCGCGCGACCGAAGACTGGATGTTCTCCACAGCCTATGAGGCTGGTGTTCCTTGGAACGACAGCCAGTGGGACGAAAAAGACAGCGCGCGCTTCCAGGAATTGTTGCTGACCGCACGTGCGGAACTCGACAGTGATAAGCGTCGCGATCAATACGCCGAGATGCAGCAGATCCTGCGTGACGATGGCGGTGTTCTGGTTCCAATGTTTGCCAACTACGTGCAGGCCGTGAACAACCGGATTTCCTCACCTGACACCGTGGGTAACCTCTGGCAGATGGACAACGCCCGCATGGCCGAGCGCTGGTCAGTCGCGTAAGTTACGCCACATACAACAGCGACGCCCTGCCGGTATCCGGTAGGGCGTTTGCATTTGCAGAGGTGGTTTTCCGCCTATTGAACAAGTTATGAACGGGTTGTTTCAAGCCGGTTCACCGACATGCAGACATAAGGTTCGGCGTGGCGATCCCTCGTCTTGGGGGATTGCGCCGAACTAACAGGAATTAATTATGTCTCATACTATTTTGCGTAAAATGATGCATGTCAGTGCCATGGCGCTGATCGTTTCAACCGCGACGGGGGCCGGTGTCATGCTGACAGCTGATGCCGCTTATGCCGAGCGCGGTGGCAATGGCAACGGCAATGGTGGCGGGAACGGAAACGGCCGTGGCAATGGTGGCGGTCGCGACAGTGCAGCAAGCAACGGCAACAATGGTAATGGCAACGGTCGCAGCAACGGCAATGGCCGTGGTGCGATTGCCAGTGAACTCAAAGGCCTGAACGCGACCCACGCCAACCAGCGGGCCATGGAGAATGCGTCGCCAAACAGCGTGCCGGGCAAGTTGTATGCCTATCAGGTTGAGCAGCAGAACATCGAAGCGGATATTGAAGCTGCTGAGGCCGAAGAGCGTACAGCAAGAGCAGAATACGACCGCCTGATCGGGCTGTCCGAAGATGAGATTGCCGCAGAATTTCCAGATGGTGGCTATGAAGACGCCATCACAAATGCAGCCAACGATCTGTTGACGGCGCAAGGAAATACGCAAGCGGCGCGGGAGCGAGAGAATGAGAGCCTGATGGTGCTGACTGGTGGGCGTACCCTAAGCGATGATGCCTTGGCTGAGCTTAATCGCTTGTTGGGCCTCTGACACTCACGTTCTTCGGGGGCAAGCTGCCGGTGGTGGCTTGCCCCTTGCGCCTCTCTCAACCTTCCCCTATATCATCCCCAATAGCGGCGTCTGGCTTCCACCCCCAGACACCACCGGAAATCACAACGGGCCGCGCGCCCGTTTTTTTGTGTCCGAATGATAAGTCGGAAAATATGATGAACGATCTGATTGCCAAGGCGGCCATTGACCGCCGTATCGCTGAAATCATCACCCCAGTTGTCGAAGACATGGGGTTCGAAGTGGTGCGCGTCCGCCTGATGTCTGGCAAGGAAAGTATCCTGCAAATCATGGTGCAGCGCCCTGATGGCCAGATCGAGGTTGATGAATGTGCCCAGGTGTCCACCGCACTGAGCGCGGTACTGGATGTCGAAGACCCAATACTGGACGTCTATAACCTTGAGGTGTCCAGCCCCGGCATCGACCGACCGCTGACACGGTTGAAGGATTTCGATCAGTGGGAAGGTTTTGAAGCCAAGATCGAAACCGATGAGCTGATTGACGGCCGTCGCCGGTTCAAAGGTCCGCTGGCGGGTACCGAGGGTGATGAAGTATTAATCACCATCACCGAAGGCACCATCGGGTTGAAATTTGAATGGCTGTCAGACGCCAAACTGGTCCTGACAGATGAGTTGATCCGTGACGTTTTGCGCGGACGCAAAGATGCGGGTCAGATCGACGAGACCCAGTTTGATGAAATCGAAACCATCATCGACGGTGATGAGAATGCGCCCCTTCGGGGCGACGCCGAGGAGAACACTTAAATGGCATACACATCCGCCAACCAGTTGGAGCTTTTGCAAACAGCAGAGGCCGTGGCCCGCGAAAAGAACATCGAGCCCGGGCTTGTTGTAGAAGCGATGGAAGAATCGCTCGCTCGTGCGGCAAAGTCCCGCTACGGCGCAGAAATGGACATTCGTGTCTCCATCGACCGCAGAACCGGCAAGGCGACATTCACCCGCGTCCGCACCGTGGTCGAGGACGAAGAGCTTGAGAATTATCAGGCCGAGTTCACGGTCGAGCAAGCCAAGGAATACATGGACGCGCCCGAGGTTGGCCAGCAGTTCATCGAAGAAGTGCCCCCGGTCGAGTTGGGCCGCATTGCTGCGCAGTCTGCCAAGCAAGTGATCCTGCAAAAGGTCCGTGAAGCCGAGCGTGACAAGCAATACGAAGAATTCAAGGATCGCGCGGGCACGATCATCAACGCGCTGGTCAAGCGTGAAGAGTACGGCAATGTCATCGTCGATGTGGGCGCTGGCGAAGCTGTGTTGCGCCGCAATGAAAAGATCGGCCGTGAGGCGTATCGCCCCAATGACCGCATCCGTTGCTTTATCAAGGAAGTGCGCCGCGAGCAGCGTGGCCCGCAGATTTTCCTGAGCCGCACAGCGCCTGAATTCATGGCTGAGCTGTTCAAGATGGAAGTGCCGGAAATCTACGAAGGCATCATCGAAATCAAGGCCGTGGCCCGCGACCCCGGTTCACGTGCAAAGATCGCTGTTATCTCTTATGACGGCTCTATTGATCCTGTTGGTGCCTGTGTCGGTATGCGTGGTTCCCGCGTGCAGGCCGTTGTGAACGAATTGCAGGGCGAAAAGATCGACATCATTCCATGGAATGAAGACATGCCGACCTTCCTTGTGAACGCGTTGCAGCCTGCCGAGGTCTCCAAGGTTGTTCTGGACGAAGAAGCCGGCAAAATCGAAGTTGTCGTTCCAGAAGAGCAGCTGTCGCTGGCCATTGGCCGCCGTGGCCAGAACGTCCGTCTGGCGTCGCAGCTGACCGGCCTCGACATCGACATCATGACTGAGGAAGAAGAGAGCAAGCGTCGTCAGGCAGAGTTCGAACTGCGCACGAAATTGTTCATGGATACCCTTGATCTGGACGAATTCTTTGCACAACTACTGGTATCTGAAGGGTTCACAAACCTTGAGGAAGTCGCCTATGTCGAGCTTGACGAACTGCTTGTCATTGAAGGCGTCGATGCAGATACGGCTGGCGAATTGCAGGCGCGTGCGCGTGACTACCTGGAAGCTGAGGCCAAGAAGGCCATGGAAGCGGCCCGTGCATTGGGTGTCGAAGACAGCCTTGCCAATTTCGAAGGCCTGACACCTGCGATGTTGGAAGCATTGGGCAAAGACGGCGTGAAGACGCTCGAAGACTTTGCAACCTGTGCTGACTGGGAACTGGCTGGTGGCTGGACCACAGTTGATGGCCAGCGTGTAAAAGATGACGGTGTGCTGGAACCATTCGAGGTGTCGCTGGAGGAAGCGCAAGACATGGTGATGACCGCCCGCGTGATGCTGGGCTGGGTTGATCCGGAAGAGCTTGCTGCCGAGGCCGCGGCTGCCGAAGAAGCAGAAGCTGCGGAGGAGGAGGCCTGATTTCAGGCCTCTGACTGGATCGCAGATGGCGCGTGGTGGCCATAACAAGGATCGCGATGATGCAGAACGCAAGTGCATCGTCACGGGCGAAGTGCAGCCAAAGGCTGGGCTGATCCGCTTTGTTGTGGGACCGGATAATCAGGTTGTGCCTGATGTTCTGGGCAAACTACCGGGCCGGGGCATGTATGTGACTGCTGACCGCAAGGTGCTAGAAGAGGCGCAAAAGGGTCAGTTTTCACGCTCTGCCAAGCAGGCAGTGACCGTGCCGGATGGATTGGTCGATGCGGTCGAGCGTCAGCTTGCCCGTCGCACCGTTGATCTGATTGCATTAACCCGGAAATCGGGGCGCGCGGTTTGCGGATTTGAGAAGGTAAAGGGCTGGCTTGCCGGTGGTGAGCGGGTCCGTGTTCTGGTTCAGGCCTCTGACGGGTCGGAGCGAGGCAAAACGAAATTATGGACGCCTGAAGGTGCCCGATATTTTGGCTGTTTGACAGCGCAGGAATTGGGTTTGGCATTTGGGCGGCAAAGTGTGATACATGGCGCGCTTGCGACTGGCAGACTCAGCGATCGTGTTGTAGAGGAAGCCACAAAGCTACGCGGATTACGCGAAGGGAACGGTGGCGATACGGCCTCCGGGAAGGATAAAGAAGCTAAATGAGCGATAACGACGGTAAAAAGACACTCGGCCTTGGTGGTTCACGTCCTTCAAACGTGAAGCAAAGCTTTAGCCATGGGCGGACCAAGAACGTCGTGGTGGAAACCAAGCGCAAACGCGTTGTGGTGCCCAAGCCCGGAGCGACCAAACCTGCGGCCTCTGGCAGTGGGCCGGTTGGTGGTGATCCATCCAAGCGTCCCGCCGGTATTTCGGATGTTGAACTTGAGCGCCGGATGAAGGCGCTGAAGCTGGCAAAAGCCCGCGAAGCGGAAGAAGCTGAACAGCGCGCAGCCGAAGAAAAGGCCCGCGCCGCCGAACGTGAAGAGCGGAGGGCCGAGATCGAGGCCAAAGAGGCCGAAGACAAAGCCCGCGAAGAGCGCGCCAAGGCGAAAGCCGAGGAAGAAGAACGCAAGAAGGCCGAGGCTGCAAAGGCCAAGGCGATTGCGGATGCGCCACCTGCCGCTGCCGCTGTCCCGGGCGAGACCGAGATTTCGCGCCCGACCGCCGCCGCCCGTAAGACTGATCGCCCGCAAGAAAACCGTGACAACAAGGCCAAGGCAAAGCCGGGCCGTGGTAATGACGGTCGCCGGTCAGGCAAGCTGACGGTTAATGATGCGATGGCTGGCCGCGATGGTGGCCGCCAGCGTTCCATGGCTGCGATGAAACGCAAGCAGGACCGCGCCCGCGCCAAGGCGATGGGCGTGTCGGCCGAGCGTGAAAAGGTATTCCGCGAAGTGGCCCTGCCAGAGGCAATTACTGTGTCTGAGCTTGCCAACCGCATGACTGAACGTGTGGCTGATGTTGTAAAAGCGTTGATGACCAACGGCATTATGGCAACCCAGAACCAGACGATTGACGCCGATACCGCGGAACTAATCATCGAAGAGTTCGGCCACACCGTTGTTCGTGTGTCTGATGCCGACGTTGAAGACGTTTTGACAGCGATTGAAGACAAGCCCGAAGATCTGCAAGGGCGCCCGCCGATCATCACGATCATGGGCCACGTTGACCACGGTAAGACATCACTGCTTGATGCGATCCGCAACGCAAAAGTCGTCGCCGGCGAGGCTGGCGGCATTACACAGCATATCGGTGCCTATCAGGTGACAACCGATAGCGGCGCTGTGCTGTCGTTCCTCGATACACCCGGCCACGCCGCGTTTACGTCGATGCGGTCTCGCGGCGCACAAGTAACTGATATCGTTGTTCTTGTTGTTGCTGCTGACGATGCGGTCATGCCGCAGACGATTGAGGCGATCAACCACGCCAAGGCGGCTGAAGTGCCGATGATTGTGGCGATCAACAAGATCGACAAACCAGAAGCGAACCCGGATAAGGTCCGGACTGACCTGCTCCAGCACGAAGTCATCGTAGAAAAGATGTCCGGTGATGTGCAGGACGTTGAGGTCTCTGCCATCTCTGGTCAGGGTTTGGATGATCTGCTTGAGGCGATTGCGCTACAGGCAGAAATTCTGGAACTCAAAGCCAACCCGGATCGTGCTGCCGAAGGTGCAGTGATCGAAGCGCAGCTTGACGTGGGCCGCGGTCCTGTGGCCACCGTTCTGGTGCAGAACGGCACATTGCGCCAAGGCGACATCTTTGTTGTGGGTGAGCAGTACGGCAAGGTCCGTGCGCTAATCAACGACAAGGGCGAGCGGGTCCAGGAAGCCGGCCCTGCGGTGCCGGTTGAGGTGCTTGGCCTGAATGGTACGCCAGAAGCGGGCGACGTTCTGAACGTCGTTGATACCGATGCGCAGGCCCGTGAAATCGCTGAGTACCGTGAAAAGGCAGCGAAAGAGAAACGTGCCGCTGCCGGTGCCGCGACAACGCTGGAACAGTTGATGGCGAATGCCAAGGCAGACGAAAACGTCAGCGAATTGCCAATTCTGGTGAAAGCGGACGTGCAGGGCTCTGCCGAAGCCATCGTTCAGGCGATGGAGAAAATCGGCAACGATGAGGTGCGCGTGCGTGTCCTTCACTCTGGTGTGGGCGCGATCACAGAAACGGATATCGGCCTGGCCGAAGCATCCGGTGCCCCCGTCTTTGGCTTTAACGTGCGTGCGAATGCGTCCGCACGGAACACGGCCAACCAGAAGGGTGTCGAGATCCGCTACTACTCGGTCATTTATGACCTTGTGGATGACGTGAAAGCGGCTGCCTCTGGTCTGCTCTCTGCTGAAATCCGCGAGAAGTTCATCGGTTATGCCAAGATCCAAGAGGTCTTTAAGGTCTCTAACGTGGGTAAGGTCGCGGGTTGTCTGGTGACCGAAGGTGTCGCCCGCCGTTCCGCTGGCGTCCGTTTGCTGCGCGACAACGTGGTGATCCACGAAGGCACGCTGAAGACGCTCAAGCGTTTCAAGGACGAGGTGCCAGAGGTGCAGTCCGGTCAGGAATGCGGCATGGCGTTCGAGAACTACGAAGACATCCGCCCCGACGACGTGATCGAGATTTTCGAGCGCGAAGAGGTCGAACGGAACCTGTAATCTCAGGGATTTTTTATGAAAAAGGGGCGGTCCATCGGGCCGCCCCTTTTGCGACAGCATCCGCCAAACTCAGGCGGGTTGATGCATATCAAGGCGAACCCAGCCGGGATCAGCTATCCTTTCGATATCCAATCACACGAAGGGATAAGACATGTTCAAGAAAATCGTCGTCGGCATTGATGGGTCAGATAACGCAAACCATGCGCTCACCTTGGCCTGTGATTTGGCCAATAAATACGATTCAGAAATACACCTCGTGCATACGCCCCAACCACAGACCGTTGCTTTTGCGATGGGCGCAGTGGCCAGCTATCACGTCGTGACGACCATGCCTTCGGCAAGTGAGGTTGAGGAAGCGAGCGAAAAAATCCTGAACGCTGGAAAAGAGCTGGCTGCCGAGAATGGCCAAACTATCATCCACACATATGGCCAGCAGGGCGATCCCGCTGATGAGTTGGTTGCTTGCGCCGAAAACTGCGGTGCTGATCTGATCGTCACCGGGCGCCGCGGTTTGGGCAGCCTTGGTGCGTTGGTGCAGGGCAGCACGTCACAACGGGTCAATCATCTGGCCAAATGTGCCTGCTTGTCGGTGGTCTGACCCGTCCATCCCCAAAATGCAGCATCATTGACTTAGGCATCCAGTTGCCCAGAGTAGAAGAGGTGCGCGCAGTCGACGCACCTTAACAACTGGATTTCGCATGGGTGCGTCAGTCAATGCCATCTTTGGAATAGCGTTTCTTCTTCTGGCGCTATTCCTCACTTTCTTGATGTACCATCTTTGGGGATACCCTTTTGACAAGGAAAAACACCGGAGTTCCGCACCCCGGTCTTTGATGAACCTGCACCGGATCTTTGGTTATGTCTTTGTTGGGATTTACATCGTCCTGATGTGGGACATGGTGCCGCGTCTGTGGTCCTATCAGATCGAATTGCCAGCCCGCACAGTATTGCATCTGACGCTGGGAATTGCTGTTGGCGCGATCCTGATCATCAAAATTATGGTCGTGCGATTCTTCAAACATATGGAATCGACACTTGCGCCGCTTCTTGGCACGGCCTTGTTGATTTGCACCTTGCTACTTACCGGATTGGCGCTGCCCTACACCGCGCGCGAGGCCTATCTGCGGGCCACTGCGCAGGATGGGCAAAACTTCTCGCAAGAGCGGATTGACCGGGTGCTGACTTTTCTGCCTCAAATCGGGTTTGAGGATGAGGCAGGGTTGCTTGAGTTGGCTTCGGCCGCTGGTTTGGCCGAAGGTCGCGATGTCCTGACCAGAAAATGCACCCAATGCCATGATCTGCGAACGATCCTTGTCAAACCGCGCACCCCAGAGGCGTGGCATAGTACCGTAACGCGCATGGCGAACCGGTCCACAACGCTGAACCCGATTAATGAAAGCGAACAATGGAGCGTGACCGCCTATCTAGTTGCAATCACCCCGACCTTGCAGCAGGGCGTCAGCGAACGGCGCGAAGAAACGATTGAAGCCTCCGCCAGCCGCACTGCAGTGCGCGAGTCTGATGTGGCAGCTCTTGAGAACTATGACGCCGTGGCGGCAGAGACATTGTTTCAGGCAAAGTGCTCGCAGTGCCACGCGTCCGGCTTGGTCGAGGCATCGACACTGAACACAGCAGATGATGTGCGAGGGCTGGTTACGCGGATGGTGGCCAATGGACTGAATGCCGGTGATGCGGAGTTGAGCCAGATCATGGCGTATCTGACCGACACCTTCGCCGAGGAGTAGCCTTTACAGCCAATCCCGCAATATCGGAATCAGCGGCACATCTGCCGCTGGCATCGGATAGTTCCGCAGCTCATTCGCTCGCACCCATTTAAGCGCCTGCCCTTCGCGTGACTGCGGCACCCCGTCCCATTTGCGGCACGCAAATAGCGGCATGAGCAGGTGGAAATCATCGTAGCTGTGGCTGGCAAAGGTCAGTGGTGCCAGGCAAGACGCCCAGGTGTCGATCCCCAGTTCCTCTTGCAATTCCCGGATCAGTGCGGCTTCGGGCGTTTCGCCCGGTTCGACCTTACCGCCCGGAAATTCCCAGAGCCCGGCCATTGATTTGCCTTGGGGCCGCTGAGCAATCAGCACGCGCCCGTCCGCGTCGATCAATGCGACGGCCGACACCAGCACCGTTTTCAAGACCGGTAATCCGCGTTGATGCTGATGTAGCCATGGGTCAGGTCGCAGGTCCAGACGGTGCTTTGCCCTGTGCCGATCCCAAGATCGACGCCAATCTCTAGCTCTGGGTTTTTCATGTAATCGCTGGCGGCTTCTTCAGAGTAGTCAGGCGCGCGCCACCCGTTTTCTGCCACGGTGATATTCCCAAAACGGATGCTGAGCCGGTCACGATCTGCATGTGCGCCGGATTTGCCGACCGCCATGACGACCCGACCCCAGTTGGCGTCTTCACCCGCAATTGCGGTCTTGACCAATGGTGAGTTGGCAATGGAAAGCGCCACCTTGTGTGCGTCGCTATCGTCATTGGCCCCGGTGACGGCGACAGTAACGAACTTTGTCGCCCCTTCCCCGTCCCGCACCACTTGGTGAGCGAGGTCCAGCATTACACTGTGCAGCGCATCGCTGAACGCTGCGTTGTCCGTTACATCGACACCGGATGCACCTGTCGCCCCGATTATCAGCGTGTCAGAGGTTGATGTGTCACTATCGACGGTGATGCAGTTGAACGTCTTTTTGTTCAGTTGCGCGATCAACGCCTGCAATGCATCCTGCTTGATCAGCCCATCCGTAAAAATGTAGACCAGCATTGTCGCCATATCCGGGGCAATCATGCCCGAGCCCTTGGCGATGCCTGCAATTTTTACAGGTTTTCCATCAACTGCTACTGTCGCGGTCGCACCTTTGGGAAAGGTGTCAGTTGTCATGATTGCGCAAGCCGCATCAGCGATGCCGTTTGCCTGTTGGTTCTCGTGCAACTCTGCAGCCTTGTTGATGATCCGGTCGTGCGGAAGCGGTTCGCCGATCACGCCGGTTGAGGACGTAAAGACGCGGTCGGTTGCGACGCCGGTTGCCGTCGAAATGGCCTTGGTCAGTGCGGTAACCGAGGCCACGCCGACGCCCCCGGTAAAGGCGTTTGAATTGCCGGAATTCACAAGGATCGCCGCCGGGCCGCTGGGATCACTGCCCAGCTTCGCCTGACAATCCAGCACAGGCGCAGACCTTGTGGCAGAGCGCGTAAAGACACCGGCCACGGACGTGCCGGGCGCCAGAAGTGCCAGCATCACATCGTCACGACCGGCGTATTTCACCCCCGCCGCAGCACTGGCAAAGGTGACGCCATCAATCTGCGGCAGATCGGGAAATTGGGCGGGGGCAAGCGGTGAGATTGGCAAAGGCTCAGTCCAGCATTTCGAGCTGGTCCAGCAGGTTGGGGTCAAACTGACCTTCCTCTGGTTCGACAATCGTTTGTGCTTCGGCGAGTTCTTCCAAACGCGCTGTAATCGCGGCCTCTTGCAGTTCTGCTGCAATTTCCCGAGCGACCTGATCCAGTGTCGGCTGCGGTTGGGCACGTTTTTCGATCAAGGTAGCCACATGCCAGCCGAACTGGGTTTCAAAAGGCTCGCTCACGCCGCCGATCTCAAGCGATGTGATCTGGTCCTCAAACTCTGGCACCATGGCACCTGCGCCGAACCATCCAAGATCACCGCCATTGGGGCCGGTTGGGCCGGTCGAGACATCACGGGCGACATCAGCAAAGGCAGCACCTTCGTCGATGCGCGCCTTGGCGGCAGCGGCCTCTTCCTGGGTTTCTACCAAAAGGTGTGATGCGCGGAACTCGGGGATTTCTTCGGCGTTGGCATAGCGTTCGTCATAGGCGGCTTGCACGTCAGCCTCTGTCACGGAGGTGCTGCTGATCGCAGTGATCACTTCGGCTGCGCGTAGCGAACGGCGTTCGTTTGTCAGGATAAGATCAATCTCGCGCGGTTCTGTCTCAAGCGCATCGGACAAGAGCTGTTGCTGGATCAGCTGATCAACCAGACCATCAAAAAGCAATTCATTGGGGAATTGCGCATATTGCTGTGGCAGGTTCTGGCGGGCGATCAGCACTTCGCCCAAGGTGATTTTTGTGTCGCCAACTGTGGCCACAACTGTGTCGGCCGTGGCGTCCTGTGCAACGGCTGTTGTCGCCAGTGTTGCGCAGACGATGCCGGCGCCCAAAAATGTCATATGTTTCAGCATTAAAACGATCCCTTGATGTGCCGCGAACCCCCGCGACGTTGACACTATACATATGGCCCCTTACATCCCATGGAAGCCTCGGAGGGGGCCCGTTGTTGCGTAACCCTGGCCCCTTCTAAGTGGCCTGAGACGGGCCTACAAGCGACCTCCTCTCAAATAGATGTCAGACAGGCGCGACTGCGCCACCGGAGAGAATATGCTGGGTTTCGGAACGATTGCCAAAAAGGTGTTTGGCACCGCAAACGACCGCAAAGTCAAAGCTGCCCGTCCGCTGGTCGATAAGATCAACGCGCTGGAGCCCGAATTTGAGGCGCTGTCAGACGAGGACATCAAGAACAGGACTGAAGAACTGGCCAAACGTGCCATGGGCGGCGAAAGCCTAGATGCGCTGTTGCCCGAAGCCTTTGCCAATTGCCGTGAGGCCGCCAAGCGCGCGCTGGGGCTGCGCGCCTTTGATACACAGCTGAAGGGCGGCATCTTTCTGCATCAGGGCAATATCTCGGAAATGAAGACGGGCGAGGGCAAGACCCTTGTGGCGACCTTCCCCGCCTACCTGAACGCCCTGACAGGCAAAGGCGTGCACATCGTCACAGTGAACGACTATCTGGCCCGTCGTGACGCGGAATGGATGAGCAAGGTTTACGGTGCATTGGGTCTGACCACCGGTGTTGTCTATCCCCAGCAGCCCGATGACGAGAAAAAGGCGGCATATGCCTGCGATGTGACCTATGCCACGAACAACGAACTTGGCTTTGATTACTTGCGCGACAACATGAAGTCCGAACTGGACCAGATGTATCAGAAGCACCACAACTTTGCGATTGTGGACGAGGTTGACAGTATCCTGATTGATGAGGCGCGGACGCCCTTGATCATCTCTGGCCCTGCGCAGGATCGCAGTGAAATGTACGCCACCATTGACAGGATCGTGCCTGAGGTGTCCGAAGAACACTTCACCCTCGACGAAAAAACCCGTCAGGCGACATTCACCGACGAAGGCAACGATTTTCTTGAACAGCGGTTGAGTGCTGCGGGCCTCTTGCCTGAAGGACAGACGCTTTATGATCCGGAAAGTGCCACGCTGGTCCACCACATCAATCAGGCGCTGCGCGCGCACAAGCTATTCACCAAGGACAAAGACTATATCGTGCGCGACAATGAGGTTGTGCTGATCGACGAATTCACAGGCCGCATGATGGCCGGGCGCCGCTTGTCTGACGGCCTGCATCAGGCGATTGAGGCCAAAGAGGGATGTTCGATCAAGCCGGAGAACGTCACGCTCGCCTCTGTCACCTTCCAGAACTACTTCCGTCTTTATGACAAGCTGGCCGGGATGACCGGTACAGCAGCGACCGAGGCCGAGGAATTTCAGGAAATTTATGGGCTGGGTGTTGTCGAAGTACCAACAAACCGCCCCGTCGCGCGCGTCGACGAAGACGATCAGGTTTATCGCACCGCGGCTGAGAAATTCACCGGTATCGTTGAAGAGATCAAGGCAGCGCACGCCAAGGGCCAGCCCATTCTTGTCGGTACGACGTCGATTGAAAAATCAGAGGAACTTGCACGCCTGTTAGAGGCGCAGGGAATCACCTTTAACGTGCTCAACGCGCGTCAGCACGAGCAGGAAGCCCAGATTGTGGCAGACGCAGGTAAGCTGAATGCTGTGACCATTGCGACAAATATGGCGGGGCGCGGCACCGACATTCAGCTTGGCGGGAATGTCGAGATGCGCGTGCTACAAGCGGTCGCCGATGATCCCGAGGCGGACATCGAAGCGTTGCGCCAAAAGATCGAGGCCGAAGTGGCCGACGAAAAGGAAAAGGTCAAAGCTGCTGGTGGTCTGTTTGTACTTGCAACAGAACGCCACGAAAGCCGCCGGATTGATAATCAGCTGCGTGGGCGTTCTGGCCGTCAGGGTGACCCCGGCCGCTCTGCTTTCTTCCTCTCGCTCGAAGACGATCTGATGCGTATCTTCGGCTCTGAGCGGCTGGACAAAGTGTTGTCCGGTCTGGGCATGAAAGAGGGTGAAGCGATTGTTCACCCATGGGTGAACAAATCGCTAGAGCGGGCGCAGGCCAAGGTTGAAGGCCGAAACTTTGACATCCGCAAGCAGCTTTTGAAGTTTGACGACGTGATGAACGACCAGCGGAAGGTCATCTTTTCGCAACGCCGCGAGATCATGGAAGCCAAAGACCTGTCCGATGTCACCAAGGACATGCGCGATCAGCTCATTGATGATCTGGTGCACGACCACATGCCGCCAAAAACATATTCGGATCAATGGGATACCGAAGGGCTCTATGCCGCTGTCATTGAACATATCGGGATTGATGTGCCCGTCATGGCATGGGCGAACGAAGAGGGTGTTGATGATGACGACATCCGCGAACGGCTGGAAGAGGCTGCTGATGCCTATATGGCCGAAAAGGCGGCGGCATTTGGCGACGACACGATGCGCAGCGTTGAAAAGCAGCTTCTGCTGCAGACGATTGACGCAAAATGGCGTGAACATCTGCTGACCTTGGAGCACCTGCGTTCGGTTGTTGGTTTCCGGGGGTATGCCCAGCGCGATCCTCTGAACGAATACAAGACCGAAGGGTTCCAGCTGTTTGAAAGCATGCTGGATGGGTTACGCACGGACGTGACCAAAAAGCTGTCACAGATCCGACCAATGTCGAAGGAAGAGCAAGAGCAGATGATCGCTCAGATTCGCCAGCAACAGCAGGCGGCCGCCCAAGCTGCGGCAGCGGCTGCAGCTCCTGTTGCCACGGCTGCACCTGGCGAAGCGCGTGAGGGTTTTAACGAGGATGATCCGACAACCTGGGGTAATCCGGGGCGGAACGATTCCTGCCCTTGTGGATCGGGCAAGAAGTTCAAACATTGCCACGGACGGCTTGCCTAATTTTTGACATAATTGAGACACGTTAAGACCATATTTCGGTCCCGCTCATGTCACCGTCAACCTTCATGAACGTCTCTATTGCTGCCGCAAAATAAGGGACGGGGATGTCTCGCTTAACCACCATCAAAACGATAGCGGCGACGCTTACAGTCGCAGCCGCGTTGGGT
The DNA here is from genome assembly GCA_947498645.1 of uncultured Paracoccaceae bacterium. GTDB lineage: Bacteria > Pseudomonadota > Alphaproteobacteria > Rhodobacterales > Rhodobacteraceae > Yoonia. The sequence goes on from CANMKS010000001.1 coordinate 999,592, forward strand.
TTCGTGATGGAATCTGGCGCGTCTGATCGGGCCGCTGGCGCATCAGAGGGCAGCCGCGACACCAGTATCGCACCACAGACAATGATGATGGCGACAAATGCCGCGGGCGAAGCCGTGTTCGGCGTGCCCAATGTGGTCACCAGCCCATTGGATCATGCAAGCAATGTGCGGCATGTTGTGGCGGTTGATATGGTTTATACGGAACTGGATCCGCCATCATTGGGCACCATTCAGTCGAACCCGATCAACGGTTGCCAGACATCGCTTGTCGCAAAACGCCAACCTGCCGCGATGATCGAATTGACGATCTCGGCTCCTTGTCTGCAAGAAGAAGAATTTGTCGTTCAACACGAGAGCCTGATCATTTCAGGCATCACTGACGATGAAGGAACGGCTGTTATCGTGGCGCCGGCTCTGCTGGCGCAAGCCAGTTTTTCGGTTGCATTTGATAACGTGCTTGAAGCCACAACCGAGGTTTTTGTGCCCGAGATCCGCCAATATGATCGCGCCGTGCTGCAATGGCAAACGGCGGATAACATGCGTCTGCATGCCCTGGAAGGCGATGCTGCTATTGGTGATATGGGTCATATCTGGTCCGCATCCATTCACACCGCAGAAGATGCCCGTGCAGGTAAACACGGCTTTGTTGTTTTCTTGGGCTCTAACGAGACAGAGATCCTGCACCAAGCCGAGGTTTATACTTTTCCTTCAGGCCGGGCGAGTCGCGATGGCGGCGTCACTTTGATGATCGGTGTTGGTGTTACCGAGGATAACTGTGCCCGCGAAATTGATGCTGCAACGATCCAGACCAGCGCAGGACAGATATTGGCGCAGTCTGATGTCATCGTGCGGATGCCCGCGTGCGATCAGGTTGGCGAAGTTGCGTTCCTGGACGACAAATTCACCGATTTGCAGCTGGCATCAAACTAACGCGCGTCGAACAGGCCTTCTGCACGAAAGCTCAATTCACATGATTTTCCGACAATCAGGTGGTCATGGACCGTCACACCCAACGCATCGGCGGCCAGAACTATCTTTCGCGTCATTTCGATGTCGGCGGGTGATGGCGTCGGGTCGCCGGATGGATGGTTGTGAACAAGGATGATTGCCGCGGCATTCAGTTCCAACGCCCGTTTGACAACTTCACGGGGGTAGACGGGCACATGATCAAGCGTGCCTTGCGCTTGTTCTTCATCCGCGATCAGCACGTTTTTGGTGTCGAGAAAAAGAATGCGGAATTGTTCGGTGTCCCGGTGCGCCATCGTCGTATGGCAATAATCCAGCAGCGCATCCCAACTGGACACGACGTGCCGTTGCATCACCTTGGCGCGTGACAGTCGATGAGCCGCAGCCTCAACCAGTTTCAACTCAATCACAACGGCATCGCCGACACCGTCAACCTGGGTCAGTTGTGTCGGGTTGGCTGATAGCACACGGTTAAAGTCACCGAATGTGTCGATCAACAAACGGGCAAGCGGTTTCACGTCCTGCCGGGGAATTGCGCGAAACAGGACAAGTTCCAGCAGCTCATAATCGGGCATCGACACGGCCCCGCCTGTCATGAACCGTTCGCGCAGGCGTTTGCGATGGTCGCGCATGTAGGACGGCACGCGACCGTTGGCCAAGGGCGGCACGTTCACAACATCATCAAGGTCAGAAAAGAGAGAGGGGATTTCAGCAAACTGAGACATTGTCCCAGTTTGCTGCATCGGTGGTTACTGCGTGGTTAACGTTAGCTCTTCATCGAGTCCCAAAAGCTTTTGACTGTGTCAAAGAAGCTCGACCCTTGTGGGTTGTTTTCTTCGCTCAGCTGGTCAAATTCCTTGAGGATCTCGCGCTGACGCGCGGTGAGTTTCACCGGTGTTTCCACGACCAGTTCGATAAACATATCGCCCGTACCACCGCCGCGCAGCGCTGGCATCCCTTTGCCGCGCAGGCGCATTTGACGCCCGGATTGCGACCCCTCAGGCACCTTTACCCGGCTGCGTCCACCGTCGATCGTAGGCACTTCGATCTCACCGCCCAATGCGGCCGTCGCGATAGAGACAGGAACACGGCAATAAAGATTGCTGCTGTCGCGTTCAAACAATGCGTGATCCTGCACTTCGATGAAGATATAGAGATCGCCCGTCGGCCCGCCGCGCATGCCTGCTTCGCCTTCGCCGGCAAGTCGAATCCGGGTGCCGGTTTCGACGCCCGTTGGGATATTGACCGACAGCGATTTCTCTTTCTCGACGCGGCCTTGGCCGTGGCAGACCTTACAAGGGTTCTTGATCGTCTGGCCCATGCCGGAACATGTTGGGCAGGTCCGCTCAACCGTGAAGAACCCTTGCTGCGCGCGCACTTTGCCCATGCCGGAGCATGTCGGGCAGGTTTGCGGTTCTGATCCACCTTCCGCCCCTGTCCCACTACAGGATGCACAGCCAACCGCCGTAGGTACGGTGATCGTCTTTTGCAGGCCCGCATAGGCGTCTTCGAGATTGATGCGCAGATTATACCGCAAATCATTGCCGCGCTGGGCTGCGCTACGACGGCCACCGCCACCGCGGCCGCCCATGAAATCGCCGAACAGGTCATCAAACACGTCAGAGAAGGCGCTGCCAAAGTCGCCCTGCCCGCCGCGTGGCCCGCCGCCACCGCCCATGCCGTTCTCAAACGCGGCATGACCGTAGCGGTCATAGGCGGCTTTCTTGTTTTCGTCCTTCAGGACTTCGTAGGCCTCATTGGCCTCTTTGAATTGTGCTTCGGCATTGGGATTGTCGGCATTGCGATCAGGGTGGAGTTCTTTCGCCTTCTGGCGATAGCCCTTTTTGATCTCAGCGGCATCCGCCCCTTTTGAGACGCCCAAGACTTCGTAATAGTCACGTTTTGCCATGGTGGTGTTCCCCCTTGGGAAAGGAAAAGACCGACCCGGTTTGCGGGCCGGTCAATTCAAAGACGGCGTGAAGCCTTAGTTGTCGCGCTTGTCGTCGCCCAGATCTTCGAAATCCGCATCGAGGATTTCTTCATCTGCACCTGGCGTATCAGGCTCTGCTTCGCCAGCCTCTTCCTGGCTGGCTTTGTAGATGGCTTCGCCCAGTTTCATGGCCGATTCCGTCACGTTCTGGATGCCGGATTTGATCTTGTCGGCGTTTTCGCCTTCCAGATCATCCTTGAGGGCGGCAATTGCCAGTTCGATCGCTTCGATTGTGGTCGGGTCAACCTTGTCGGCGTGCTCTTCCATCGATTTTTCGGTCGAATGGATGAGGCTCTCTGCCTGGTTTTTCGCGTCCACCAGCTCACGGCGTTCCTTGTCGGCCTCGGCGTTTGCTTCGGCGTCCTTGACCATTGCCTCGATGTCGTCATCGGACAGACCACCAGAGGCCTGGATCGTGATCTTCTGCTCTTTGCCGGTGCCTTTGTCCTTGGCGCCAACCTCAACGATGCCGTTGGCGTCGATGTCAAAGGTCACTTCGATCTGTGGCATGCCGCGTGGTGCCGGCGGGATGTCTTCGAGGTTGAATTGGCCCAGCATCTTGTTGTCTGCGGCCATTTCACGCTCACCCTGGAACACGCGCAATGTCACGGCGTTCTGGTTGTCTTCGGCGGTCGAGAAAACCTGAGACTTCTTCGTCGGGATGGTTGTGTTGCGGTCGATCAGGCGTGTGAATACACCGCCAAGGGTTTCGATACCCAGCGACAATGGTGTCACGTCCAGAAGAACCACGTCTTTGACATCACCTTGCAGAACACCGGCCTGAATGGCGGCACCCATGGCGACAACTTCGTCAGGGTTCACACCTTGGTGGGCTTCCTTGCCAAAGAACTTGGCAACTTCTTCCTTCACCTTTGGCATCCGCGTCATACCACCAACAAGGACAACCTCATCAATGTCGGATGTGGACAGGCCCGCATCCTTGATTGCGTCCTTGCACGGTTTGATTGACTGTTTGATCAGATCGGACACAAGGCTTTCCAGCTTGGCGCGTGTCAGCTTCATCACCATGTGCAGCGGCTGCCCGTTTGATCCCATCGAGATAAACGGCTGGTTGATTTCGGTGCTGGTCGAGGACGACAGTTCGATCTTGGCTTTTTCCGCGGCTTCCTTCAGGCGCTGCAACGCCATCTTGTCCTTGGTCAGGTCGACAGAATGTTCTTTTTTGAATTCATCGGCCAGATAGTTGACGATGCGCATGTCAAAGTCTTCACCACCAAGGAATGTGTCGCCGTTGGTGGATTTCACTTCGAACAGGCCGTCGTCGATTTCAAGGATGGTCACGTCGAATGTACCACCACCAAGGTCATAGACGGCGATGGTCTTGCTGTCTTTCTTGTCGAGGCCATAGGCCAGCGCTGCCGCTGTCGGCTCGTTGATGATGCGCAGCACTTCGAGGCCCGCAATCTTGCCGGCGTCCTTGGTTGCCTGACGCTGGGCGTCGTTGAAATACGCAGGAACAGTGATGACCGCCTGGGTCACGTCTTCGCCAAGATAGCTTTCGGCGGTTTCCTTCATTTTGCCAAGGATAAAGGCAGAGATCTGGCTAGGCGAATATTTCTCACCCTTGGCCTCGACCCATGCGTCGCCGTTGCCGCCGTTGACGATCTCGAACGGCATGTTCTTTTTCTCTTTGGCGAGGTCCTTGTCGTCGAACCGACGACCAATCAGACGCTTCACAGCAAAGATTGTGTTTTCGGGGTTGGTGACGGCCTGGCGCTTCGCAGGCTGGCCAACAAGGCGTTCGTCATCCGTGAATGCGACGATGGATGGCGTCGTGCGCGCACCCTCGGCGTTTTCTACTACACGTGGCTTTGCACCATCCATGATGGCGATACAGGAGTTCGTGGTTCCCAGGTCGATACCAATAACTTTGGCCATTTTTCAAATCCCTCTAGTTCAGGCGGTTTGAGCAGCGCGAGCCCATTTCGGCACTCGTGCCAATTACATGTCGTCGGTTCAGGGCAATGCCTGAATCTTTGATCTTGGCGTATATAGGGTTGGCTTATTTAGCCTGCAACGCCTCAAGTAGGGCAAATTTGTGAAAATGGTGGAAAAACACGAGCAATTCGGGAGTTTCGCCAGATTCGATCAGCGACCCGCAGCCCAGCTCACGGATACATGCTGCCGAGAGAAGAATTCGCCCATCAAACCGATCATCAAGCACACCAGCGCCAGATAGAGCGGATAGGTCGTTGACGTCACATGCGGGTTATAGTGCAGAAAGACGGCACCTCTGATCTGATCGATCGTATGGAACAGGGGGTTCCACTCAAAAAATGGCAAGAGGTGCGCCGGCAACGTGTTCACGACAATCATCTTGCCCGAGAAGATCATGTTCGAACGGCGGTAAAGCTGCATCAGGATTGACGTGAATCTGGGAAACCACGGTTGCAGCGCAAGAAATAGCAATCCAACCGCACAGCCAGTGAACCAAGCCAACAGGAAGTACCCAAAGGCCGGAATAGGATCGTCAATCACCACCGGCTCAAAGACCGTATGATAGATCAAAAGAACAACAATCAGTGTCAAGAATTGCTGATACAGACACGCAAAGGCCGCCGCGACAATCGAGATGATGGTGTTCATCGGTCCATGTAGCATCATCGGAGACGTGGGGTTGCCCGCACCGGCCACCTCTTTGACAGCCTTGATGTGGGTCAGAAACAAGAAGACACCTGTGATCAGGAACAACAGCATGTCGCCCCTGATGGGAGACGTGCGCATGCCCAAAACACGAAAAAACAGATAGAACATACCAACAAGCACAATGCCCTGCGTCATGTTCAAAAGCAGAGCAACGATCGCATTGCGATGCCCGCTGCGCGCGCTTCGCACGATTGAGTGGTAAACAACCGCCAGCATAGCAATGAAGCTTTGGGTCTTTGTTCTGTTTACTCTGACCTGAAACATACTCTGCTTTCACGGTGGCGCCGTAGGACCGTGCCAAGATAACCTTGATGATCGTTTGACGAAACACCATAAACAGCCTGATCAGGGCAAATTGATGGCGGGTGTGGACTTGGATTTTGACAAACTGACAGCGGTTATGCGCGATCTGGCACTTCAGGCCGGGGACAAGATCATGGAGATCTACGCCGCTGACGACTTTGAAGTGCGTGCCAAAAGCGACGAAAGCCCCGTGACCATCGCGGATGAGGCCGCGGATGAGATCATCAGCGCAGGGCTGCGCGCAGCCTTTCCCGATGTCCCATTGGTGACCGAGGAACAGGCGGCCTCGCATACGCAGACCGTCAACACGTTCCTGATTGTTGATCCGCTCGACGGCACTAAGGAATTCATCAAGCGCCGTGGCGATTTTACGGTGAACATCGCCTATGTGGTTGATGGTGTGCCGGTCCGGGGTGTCGTTTATGCACCCGCCAAGGACCGCTTGTTCTATACCGATGCCGCCGGGCAAGCCGTTGAAGAAATCGCGCCATTTGTAAAAGACAACATCGGCTCGACACGACCGATCCGGGTGTCGACGCCAGACAATATGGCACTGTTGGTTGTCGCTTCCAAGTCGCATCGTGATCAGGCGACAGATGATTACATCAGCAAATACGCGACAAAGGACATGAAGAGCGCGGGATCATCGCTGAAGTTCTGCTTGGTCGCGACCGGTGAGGCGGACATTTACCCCCGTCTGGGCCGCACGATGGAGTGGGACACTGCCGCAGGTGATGCGGTGCTGCGTGGTGCCGGTGGTGCAGTTGTGCGGTTTGATGATCATACCGTGCTGGCCTACGGCAAGTCGGGGTTTGAAAACCCCTTCTTTATTGCGCATGCTCCCGGTGTCACGTTGGAGCAATCCTGATGTCCGTTCTGATCGCTATCCCGGCCCGCTATGCATCATCGCGTTACCCCGGAAAACCTTTGGTTGAGTTGCGTGGAGCGGGCGGCATGGCGAAAAGCCTGATCCGCCGATCCTGGGATGCCGCACAGCAGGTTAGCGGTGTGGATCGTGTCGTGGTCACCACCGACGATGATCGCATCGCAGATGCTGCAAGGGGATTTGGGGCCGAAGTCGTGATGACCTCGACCACCTGCCAGAACGGGACCGAACGCTGCGCTGAAACGATACAAAAGCTTGGCGAAGAATTCGAGATTGTCGTCAACCTGCAAGGTGATGCGCCGCTGACCCCCGCCTGGTTTGTTGAGGATCTGGTTGCAGGCCTGCGCGCCAATCCCAAGGCTGACGTCGCCACGCCCGTCTTGCGGACGGATGCACGTGCGCTGAATGGGCTATTGCTGGATCGAAAAGAGGGGCGCGTAGGCGGCACAACGGCCGTCTTTGGGGCCGATCACAACGCACTTTATTTCTCGAAAGAGGTCATTCCCTTCCGAACCAAAACATACGAAGACGGCGAAGAAACCCCGGTATTCCATCATGTGGGTGTCTACGCATACCGCCCTCATGCGCTCGCCGCATATGCCAGCTGGCCCTCTGGGCCGCTTGAACAGCTTGAAGGGCTAGAGCAGCTTCGCTTTCTGGAACGTGGCGTGCCGATGCTTTGTGTCGAGGTCGCCGCAAAGGGGCGGCAGTTCTGGGAGTTGAATAACCCCGAGGATGTTCCTCTTTTAGAAGAAATGCTGGCGGAAATGGGACACGCCTAGCCGCAGAAATGTGCTATGCCTTCGCAACTGCACCAAAATTTCTTTGTTGTGTCTTAATGACATGATGATACCGAAACATGGTTAAGCTAGTGAATTGAGTGAAAGCGATATTATGAATAGAAGAGTCTCAAAGGCGATCTTCCCTGTTGCGGGTCTTGGAACGCGGTTCCTTCCCGCGACCAAATCCGTTCCCAAAGAAATTATGACTTTGGTTGACCGGCCCTTGATCCAATACGCGATTGATGAGGCGCGGGCGGCTGGTATCGAGGATTTCATCTTCGTCACCTCGCGTGGGAAGTCCGCGCTTGAGGATTATTTTGACCTTGCCCCAGATCTGGAAGCTGCGCTGGAGAAGAAGGGCAAGACAGAGCTTTTGGAGGTTCTGCGATCAACAAATATGGACAGTGGTACCATTGCCTATCTGCGCCAGCACAAGGCGCTTGGCCTTGGTCACGCTGTATCCTGTGCGCGCAAACTGATCGGTGATGAACCCTTTGCCGTGATCCTGCCCGATGATGTGATCGCTGCCGAAAAACCTTGCTTGCAGCAAATGGTAGAGGCTTATCAGGACACCGGAGGTGCGATGGTTGCCGCAATGGAAGTCGCGCCCGAGCAGACGTCGTCATACGGCGTCTTGGATATCGCCGAACAAAATGGCGCTGTCACCAAAGTGCGCGGTATGGTCGAGAAACCAGCGCAGGGCACAGCCCCGTCAAATCTTGCGGTGATTGGGCGCTATATTCTGACGCCGCAGGTCCTCAAGAATATGGATAGCATTGGCCGTGGTGCCGGTGGTGAAATCCAGCTGACCGATGCCATCGCCCAAGAAATTACCGCCGGGCGTGATGTGTTTGGCTATAGTTTCAAGGGCGAACGCTATGACTGCGGCTCCAAGGCGGGGTTCCTGCAAGCGACGGTTGCCTTTGCACTGGCGCGCGAGGATCTGCGCGAGGATCTGGCTGGATTCCTTGCAGGGCTGAACAATGGATCGCAAACCTAGCAACAGGGCAACGGGGCCATGACAGCCGCCGACGATCGGCTGAACGGTTTTGGGCACGCCTATCGGCTTCGCCGGAAGCGAAGGCGGTTGTTGTTTCGCATCTGGCGCAAGCGGCGCCAGATTGCTGTCCGCTCTGACAAGACCAAGCAAATTTCACCCGACGCAATTCTCGCCTTTGCGACGATGCGCAATGAGATGCTGCGCTTACCATACTTTCTAGAGCACTACCGCAAGCTGGGCGTTGATCACTTTCTGATCGTGGACAACGACAGTGACGATGGCACAGCGGAGTATTTGGCCGAACAGCCGGATGTTTCGCTTTGGCACACGTCGCATAGCTATCGCCTTGCCCGGTTTGGCATGGATTGGGTGGGGTGGCTTTTGTGGCAATATGGGCACGGCCATTGGTGCCTGACTGTCGATGCGGATGAACTGTTGGTCTATCCGCAAAGCGCGCAACGGGGGTTGCAGTCCTTGACCGCGTGGTTGGATGCAAGGGGCCGGGCGAGTTTCGGCGCGATGATGCTGGACCTTTATCCCAAAGGACCGTTGGAGGATGTAACCTATACGCCAGGCGATAATCCGACGCGGGTATTGAATTGGTTTGATGTTGGAAACTATTGCCAACAAAGGCACCCTTACTTTGGCAACCAATGGATTCAAGGCGGGGTCAGGAAGCGGGTGTTCTTTCGGGATGAACCCGCCCGTGCGCCAACCCTGAACAAGACGCCACTGGTGCGCTGGCACTGGCGCTATGCCTACGTCAGCGCAACCCATCAAATTCTGCCGCGACAGCTTCATGATGTGTTCGGAGAAAACATCGCAAGCGGTGCCCTGCTTCACACCAAGTTTCTGCCCAACATTGGACAGAAATCTGCGGAAGAACTGGCGCGTAAACAGCATTTTGAGAATACGGCGCGATATGAAAGCTACCACCAGCAACTGACGCTCAATCCGGTGCTGTGGCATGAGGGCTCTGAGAAATTTGTGGGAACTGAGCAACTGGTGAAACTGGGCCTGATATCCAAAGGCGATTGGGTCTGATATGCTGGGCAAAACAAGACGATAGGCGACGACGGGCTTTGGGCATTTTGACATCATACCGGCTGCGGTTGCAGCGGCGGCGCTGGCGCTTGCGGGCTCAGCGCAAAGCGCGCGAACTGACGGCGGTTGCTGATCGGACCGGTAAGATCGCCTGCGATGATATCCTGCTGTTTTGCACCTTTCGGAACGAAGACGTGCGCCTGCCCTATTTTCTTGAGTATTACCGCAACCTTGGCATCAATCATTTCCTGATGGTCGACAACGGCAGCGAGGATGGTGGGCAGGCCTTTATGAAGGATCAGCCTGACGTGTCGCTATGGACGACTGACGCAGGCTATGGCGATGCCCGCTACGGCATGGATTGGTTGACCTACCTGCAAGGCAAACACGCGCACGGCCATTGGGCATTGACCGTCGATGTGGATGAATTTTTCGTATACCCGTTCTGCGATACGCGGCCTTTGCGTGGGCTGGCCGATTGGCTGGACGCATCCGAAGTGCGGTCCTTTGGGGCGATGCTGGTGGATATGTACCCCAAAGGCCCCGTCGGGCAGACATCATACGAAAGAGGGGCCGACCCGTTCGAAGTGTCAAACTGGTTTGATCCCGGCAACTACATCATTTCGCGCAATCCATTGTTGCAGAATTTGTGGATTCAAGGCGGGCCACGCGCCCGGACTTTCTTTGCCAGCAAACCAAAACAGGCGCCTGCCTTGAACAAGATACCTTTTGTGAAATGGCAACGTCCTTATGCTTACGTCAGCTCGACCCATATGATGCTGCCGCGTGGTCTGAACCTTGTTTACGATCAGCAAGGCGGGGAAAAAGCATCAGGCGTGTTGTTGCATGCCAAGTTCCTGAACACTTTCGCTGATCGTGCCTCGCACGAAGCGGCGCGCGCCGAACACTACCGCGACGGAAGGGAATACAAATCCTATGCAGATCGTCACGGCGCAGATCCCGACCTGTGGTGCCAGTGGAGCGAGAAATACATCAACTGGCGACAGCTTGAAGTGCTCGGTCTGATGTCCAAGGGGAACTGGGCATGACGCTGGGTGTCATCATGCTGGTTCACAACGCATTTGAGCGTGCTGAACAAATGGCGCGCCACTGGACGGATGCGGGTTGCCCGGTGGTTATTCATGTCGATAGCAATGTCGCTGCTGCCGACTACGACCGGTTTGCGCAAGCGCTGGGCGGCATTGCAACCTTGCGGTTCTCAAAGCGGCACAGATGCGAATGGGGCACCTGGGAGATGGTGGCGGCGACACAGGATGCCGCCACGCTGATGCTGGAAGACTTCGCGAATGTCAGTCACGTCTACCTTGCCTCCGGTGCCTGCTTGCCTTTGCGTCCCGTGGCGGAGCTTTGTGAATATCTTGACCGGCATCCTGATACGGATTTCATCGAAAGTGCGACAACGGCAGATGTGCCGTGGACAGTTGGTGGACTGGATCGAGAGCGGTTCACCCTGCGGTTTCCCTTTGCGTGGAAAAGGCGCCGGCGCATCTTTGACTGGTTCGTTCGGGTTCAACAGTTCGTCAGATACAAGCGAAGCATCCCCGAAGGGCTGGTGCCGCATATGGGGTCGCAATGGTGGTGTCTGACCCGCCAAACCCTCGACGCGATCCTCAGAGATCCGAACCGGGATAGATATGACCGCTATTTTCGGCAGGTCTGGATACCTGACGAAAGCTATTACCAGACGCTGACCCGGCTGCACGCCCGCAGGGTTGAAAGCCGCTCACTCACCTTGTCGAAATTCGATTTTCAAGGCAAGCCGCACATCTTTTTTGATGATCATCTGGAGCTTCTGCAACGCTCAGACTGCTTTGTCGCGCGCAAGATCTGGCGGCATGCGGAAATGCTTTATCACTGTTTCCCACGGTCTGCGGACCTTGAACGCCAGCATGCAGAGCCGCGCACAGGAACGGTTGACCGCCTCTTTTCGCATGCCGTTGATCGGCGAACCCTCGGGCGTCCGGGGCTCTATATGCAAAGCCGTTTCCCCAACATCGAAAGCCAAAACGGCTTTGCCGCGGCACCCTACGCTGTCTTGCAGGGCTTTGATGACATCTTCCCCGCGTTCCAATTCTGGCTGACCAAACAAACCGAGGCCGCTGTGCACGGTCGTCTATTTGCAAAAGACCGGGCGCATTTTGCTGACGACAGCACCGTCTATCGGGGCGGTATTTCTGATAACGCGCGCCTGCGCGACTATAACGGGGCCATGTTCCTGACCAACCTGATCTGGAACGCGCGCGATCTGCATCACTGTTTTCAGTTCGGCCCGACCGACAGTCAGGATATCCACCGGACACTGGCAAATGACACCAATGCCAGTATCTGGGTTGTGTCGGGTGCGTGGTCTGTGCCGCTGTTCCTCTCTGGTCGCTCTGCCGGTGAAATGCGCACAGAGGCGGCGCGGTTGCAGCGGATCGAGGCGAAGTTCCTGAAAACGCTGCGGTCGCCCAATGCCCGCGCGCGTATTCATATCACGACGCTTTCCGACTTTATCGAAGCGCCCATGGAAACCCTGCAAACCATTATTGATGACATCGCAGGGCATAAAGGGAACGCCTTGGCGGAGGTGCCAAAGATGGCCGATTTGACCGGCTTGCCCGACTTTTTGCAGGATCTCAAAAATCAGGGCATGCACCCCTTCCTGACAGGCGACATCACTGAACAGAACGCGCGGCGCCCGCAAGGTAGGCCGCGTCCCAAGCCCTATGTGATCTCGCGGAAATGAGTAGGTTCGACAGTTTTATCCTGCTTGCGGAAATGCGCACAGGGTCCAATTTCCTTGAGGCGAACCTGAACATGATCGACGGCGTCACCTGTCATGGTGAGGCGTTTAATCCGTCATTTGTTGGTTATCCCAAAACGGACAAGCTGTTGGGCTTTGATCGTGAGGCGCGTGAGAAAGACCCCCATGCGTTGTTGGAGAAGATAAGGCAGAGCGACACTCTGGGTGGCTTTCGTTTCTTCAATGACCACGATCCGCGGGTGTTGAGTACCTGCATTGATGATCAGAGATGCGCCAAGATTATCCTGACGCGCAACCCCGTCGACAGTTTTATCAGCTGGAAAATTGCACAGGCCACCGGACAGTGGAAGCTGACCAATGCCACCCATGCCAAATCGCACCAGGTGGCGTTTGATCCGCAGGCGTTTGAGGCGCATCTGGACGCGATCCAGACCTTTCAGGTGCGGGTGCAGCGGGCCTTGCAGGTATCGGGCCAGACTGCGTTCTATATCAACTACGATGATTTGCGCGACGTTGATGTCATCAACGGGCTGGCGCAGTTTCTTGGTGCAGAGGGGCGCTTGCCAAACATCAACAAGAAGTTGAAAAAGCAAAACCCTGCGCCGTTGGACCAGAAGGTCAGTAACTTTGACGAGATGCAGGATGCGCTGCGCCAGTTGGATCGGTTTGATTTGGGGCGCACCCCGCATTTCGAACCTACGCGCGGCCCCGCCGTGCCCACCTATGTGGCCGCAGCACAGACAGGGTTGCTATATATGCCGTTGCGGTCAGGGCCAGATGCAGCTGTAAGCGACTGGCTGGCTGCGCTGGATGGTGTGGACACGGACCGGCTCCGGACCAAATTCTCGCAAAAAACCTTGCGGAACTGGCAATCCGACCGTCGCCCGCATCGCAGCTTTACCGTCTTGCGCCATCCGGTTGCGCGGGCGCATGCGGCGTTCTGTGATCGCATTCTGGGCGACGGACCGGGCAGTTTTCCTGAAATCAAGGCCAACCTGCGCAAAGTGCATAAGCTGCCGTTACCTGAGCACACGCCAAACCTGACTGACCCCGACTACGACATTGCTGGTCACAAGGCGGCTTTTGATGGGTTCCTGGCGTTCCTGCGAAACAACCTTGCTGGGCAAACCAGCATTCGGGTTGATCCGGCATGGGCCGGTCAATTGACCTTGCTACAAGGTATCGCGCAGCTTGCGCCGCCTGATATGATCTTGCGGGAAGAGACGTTGGTAGACGGCTTGACCGTGTTGGCCGCGCAGGTCGGACGAGATGCGCCAGAGCTGGGCGATACTGATCATCCGCAGACCGGGCTGTTGCGTCAGATATATGATCGCAGCACTGAAAAAGCAGCACGCGCAGCTTACGCTCGCGACTATACCGTATTTGGATTTGAAGACTGGACCTAAGCGGCTTGCGAAGACTGCACTTCGGTCAGAATCGCATGAAGCGTGTTTGAATCGCTGTTTGCGCGCAGTTTGGCGCAAATGCCGTTGTCGCGCAGGGTCCGCGAGACAAGTGCGAGTGCCTTGAGGTGATCAACACCAGCGTTCTCGGGAGCAATCAGAGCAAAAACCAGATCAACCGGCTGTCGGTCAACTGAATCAAAGCTGAGTGGCTTTTCAAGGCGCACGAACAAGCCAATCACCTGATCGACGTCGGCTAGGCGTGCATGGGGCAGTGCAACACCCTGCCCCACACCTGTTGGACCCAGACCTTCGCGTTCGATCAGCGCATCAATCACGCTGCCCGCGTTCAGGCCATGGCTGGCCTCAGCCAGTTCGCCAAGATCATGAAAGAGCCGCTTCTTGCTGGTGCAAGATGCAATAGATTTGACCGCATTCGGGTTGAGGAGTGTGCCAAGTTGCATTGCGCGTAGCTCTCGTTAGTTTGTTGGACTTACCCGGATGTCCGGGGGTCGATCCAGCCAATATTTCCATCGTCGCGTCGGTACACGACGTTGATTCCACTATGTTTTTCGTTCCGAAAGACTAGAACTGGTGAGCTTGCGATTTCCATCTGCATGACAGCTTCACCAACCGAGAGAGATGGAATTTTTGTTTCCATCTCGGCGACAATCATCGCCGTTACCGTGTCTTGTTCAGCCTCATCCGACTCATCTCTTGGAGCGAGGATATATGATCCGGCATCTGAAAGTTCAACAGGTTGTGAACGTTCTTTGTGATGGTCCTTGAGGCGGCGTTTGTAGCGGCGCAACTGCTTGTCCATCTTCTCGGAACTTGCATCAAATGCGGCGTAAATTTCATGCGCTTTCCCAGTGGCTTGCGCGTTCAGACCGGTCGATAGATGCACAACGGATTCGCAGACGTATTCGTTGCCTGACTTAGAAAAAACCACATTCGCTTCGGTCGGTCGGCCGGCATATTTGCTCAGCATGTCGTCCAGTTCGGTGCGCACATGGGTTTGCAGGGCCGCGCCAATGTCGATTTGCTTTCCGCTGATTTGGTAACGCATCGTTTCTCCTTTATTGGGTCATGACGGCGTGATCGCTAGGCCTGCCAAAGCAGTCAGTTATCGGTCCGTTATGTGAGTGGTTGGTGATAACGTCCTGATTTTATTTGCTTTACCGACGGCATTCGGCGGAGCGCCGACAGACGTGCGGGAAAAGATCTCGGGTCAGTCATCATAGGTATTTGGCGATGAATCCCCCGGTGTTGTCAATGATGCAGTCGCGGGTTGGCCGAAAAGAATCAGTTCACTCGGAAATTATTGCCAAGATAGACCCGGCGCACGTTTTCGTCTGCGATCACTTCCTGTGTGGTTCCGCTCATCAACACCTTGCCGTCGTGCAGGATGTACGCACGGTCCACGATCTGCAGTGTTTCCTGCACGTTATGATCCGTAATCAGCACGCCGATGCCCCGGTTCTTGAGGTCTGCCACCAGATGCCGGATTTCTCCAACCGCAATCGGATCAACCCCGGCAAAGGGTTCATCCAGCAGGACATATTTTGGCCCTGCGGCAAGGCAACGTGCAATTTCAACCCGGCGGCGTTCACCACCCGAAAGCGCTAGGGCCGAGGCACGACGCAGATGCTCAATCGAAAATTCGGATAGCAATTCTTCGAGCCTTTCGCGTCGGCGGTGCTTGCTCTGTACTGCAATTTCAAGGATCGACATGATGTTGTCTTCAACGGTCATACCGCGAAAAATGGACATTTCCTGCGGCAGGTAACCGATACCCAGTTGGGCCCGGCGATACATTGGCAGCGTCGTCACCTCGCGCCCGTCGATCACGACGCGCCCACCTTCGGGTGTCACAAGCCCCGCGATAGAATAAAAGCAGGTCGTTTTGCCAGAGCCGTTTGGCCCCAACAGTGCCACAACCTCACCCCGGCCAAGATCTATACTGACGTCGCGGATCACCGGCCGCTTGCGATAGCTTTTGCGCAGATTGCTGATGTGCAATCCAACGTCGCCATCTTGGACGGAAAGTGTGGGCGCATCTGGCATCAGTTATCGCCTTGCTGAAGTACTGTGCGGACACGGCCTGTCATAGTTGCGGTGCCGTCATTGACGTTAATGATCATCTCTTCGGCTGATATGGCGCTTGCGCCCTGTGTTAACAATACTTCGCCGCGCAAAGACAGAAGCCCGGTTTCAATATCATAGTCTGCGCTTTGCGCTTCTGCTGCTTCTGCCGCTGTCACAAAGGTGACCCCGCCGGACGCAATCAATCGCGCAATTTGTGACGTGTCGGTGCCATAGACTACCTCAACCCGTTCGGCCGTCAGGCGCAGATCGCCCTGCCCGATAAAGACATCGCCCTCGAACACGGCGACGCCCGTGTCCTGATCTACCGACAGACTGTCAGAGGTGACTTCGATCGCCGCTGTCGTATCAACCGTCATGCCGCCAAGGTTGACGTTTGTTTGCGCAGCAAGGCCGCCTGCGGCCGCGACACAAAGCGATGCGCTCAGCAAAATCTGTTTCAGCATCTGGTGTCGATCCTTTTTCACGGCGTTTGGGGATTATATAGCAGGCGCACCCCATTGGTGAACAGCATCTGCTGACCCAACTCATCCGATGCGACCGTGAACGTGACATTTCCCGCGGTCAGTTCACCAAAGGGCGCGCGGATTTCCAACAGCCCAAGGGACTCCATGACGCCGGTATTCAGATCCGCGATCAGGCCGTTTGTTTCCATTCTGTAGCCCGTGGATGTCTCTAATCGTGCCAGGCCAAGGAATTGCGCAATCCGTTTGCGCCCTTCGATTTCGCCCAGCGGCGCCGTCACCTGCACAAAACTGCCATCAGTGTTGTCCATGCGCAGAAAAACGTCGTCAACACTGACGGTATCTGGTTCGGTGCTGTCAGGTCGGGCGGATTTGGCCGAGATGACAACGACTGCTCCATCGTCTGTGACACCGGAAAATTCGGGCGCGGACACCCGCTGTTCGCGGGCAATGCGCGCGACTTCTTCCAAGTCAATGTCAGTCGGCTGTGCCGGGGTGCGGGCAAACAAGAATAATGTCGAAAGCAGTGCAAGCGCGCAAAGCGGGAGCAGGATCTTTGCCCATCCCACAATTTGCGAATGCAGGTTGCTTGTGTCGGTCATCGTCAGATGATGCCTGCGCGCAGGCAGTCGTGGATATGTAGTATCCCGGCCGCTTTGCCGTTCGTGTCTGGCTGCACAGCGAAGAGGCATGTAATCTTTCGGGCGTTCATCAGCGCAACCGCCTCTTCGGCCAATGCGCTTGGGGATACAGTGGTAGGTTCAACCGTCATCACGTCGCGCGCCGCGTGATCCAGCAGCCCGGCCATGTGGCGTCGCAAATCGCCATCAGTGATCACACCGATCAAGGCCCCATCCATATCTGTCACGCCAACGACGCCAAACCCCTTTTGGCTGATCACCAAAAGCACCTCACCCATAGGGGTGTCGCCTGTCACCAAGGGCATCGCATCGCCCGTATGCATCAGGTCAGAGACCTTGGACAGCTGCGCACCCAGTTTGCCGCCGGGGTGGAATTCGCGAAAATTCTCGGGCGTGAATGCGCGATGCTCCATCAATGCGACGGCCAATGCGTCACCCAAGGCAAGCGTCATTGTCGTAGACACAGTGGGCACAACGCCTGTGCCGCAAGCTTCGCCCAGATTGGGTAGGATAATGGCGACATCGGCGCGCTGCAAAAGCGTGCTCTGTTGTTTGGCGGCGACACCGATCATCGGAATGCCAAAGCGACGAGTGTAGGCAACCAGATCGGCCAGTTCGGGCGTTTCGCCGGAATTTGACAGGACCAACACCACATCGCCGCGCGTCATCATGCCAAGGTCGCCATGGCTCGCCTCAGCGGGGTGTACGAAATGCGCGGGCGTCCCGGTGCTGGCGAAAGTTGCAGCGATCTTGCGGGCGATATGCCCCGATTTACCCATGCCGCTGACGATCACGCGCCCTTTGGCATTCAGCAGCAAATCAACGGCTTGTGCAAAACTGTCGCCCAACTGGTCAGCAAGCGTGTTGAGCGCCTCCGCCTCTTGCCGGATCACCCTTTGCGCTGTGGCGTGGAGTTTCGCGGGATCAGTCATGAATGTGCAAAAATGTCGGTCTCTGGCCAGCCGGCCAGATCCAGCTCTGCGCGGGTGGGCAGAAAGTCAAAACAGCTCTGCGCGATTTCGGTGCGCCCCTCGCGGGTCAGGATCACGTCGAATTTGTCTTTGAGCTGGTGGAGATAAAGAACGTCCGAGGCAGCATAATCAAGCTGCGCCGCCGATAATGTCTCTGCACCCCAATCGCTTTGCTGTTGGTGCTTTGAAATGTCGATGCCAAGGAGTTCCTGAAGCAGGTTCTTCAGCCCGTGCCGATCCGTATATGTGCGCACGAGTCGCGAGGCGATCTTGGTGCAATAGACCGGTGCTGTGCGGGCACCGAAGCTGTGCATCAGGGCCGCGATGTCAAACCGGCCAAAGTGAAAAATCTTGAGCACATCAGGATTCTCAAGCATGGCACAAAGATTGGGTGCGGTGGTTTGGCCTTTGGCCACTTGGACAAGATGACATTCACCGTCGCCGCCCGACATCTGGATCAGGCAAAGCCTGTCACGGTGCGGGTTCAGCCCCATGGTTTCACAGTCGATGGCGACGACAGGTCCAAGATCAAGCCCGTCGGGCAGATCGTTTTGATAAAGATGGTTGGCCATTGCGTGCCCTTTCGGCCTGTGCTGTTGGCATTTCAGATACGGTGTCCCACCCCAATCCTCAAGGGCGCATCATCCACAACCTGAATCACGATGTCAGGCGGATTTCGCCAGATCCTGATTGATGATGAGTGCTTTGCCCACGTTCGCCTGAAGCCAGTTTTGAAACTCATCTGCGGGCATTGGTCTGCCAAACCCATAGCCTTGCGCGACGGCGCAGCCGCGATCATTGAGGTGTTTGGCCTGCGTCGCCTCTTCGACGCCCTCTGCGATAACGAGCAATCCCAGCTCGGCGGCCAATGCCAGAACAGCCCTTACAATGCTGTCAGCCCCATGGTCAGGCAGAGGGCTGACCAGCGATCGGTCAAGTTTGAGCCCCGAAAGCGGAAGCTGGGCAAGTCTTGAGAGTGACGCGAACCCGGTGCCAAAGTCATCCAACTCAACGGCGACGCCGGATTCGGCCAGACCGTCGATATTGATCGCCACCATATCGTCATCACCCCCGATAAATGTTGTTTCAAGCAGTTCGACGATCACCTGATCCGCCTCTAACCCCGAGCGCTGCAAGATCAACAAAAACTGTTCCAGAAAATGTGGGTCCGCGATTGTGTCGGGCGCTACATTGAGCGAGATGCAAGGCTTCCAGATACCCTCGTCCTGCCAAGCCCGCGCATAACGCAAAGCAGCGCTCCAGACAGCGTGATCAAGATCAATCATCAATCCCGCACGTTCGGCGGCAGGCAGGAAATGAAACGGAGAAAGCAGCCCGCGGGTCGGATGCCGCCATCGGGCGAGCACTTCTGCCCCGTGCAGGCGACCGTCTGACAGCCGTACCTGTGGTTGGAACCAAGGTTCGATTTCACCGTTTTTGAGCGCATCAATCAGCTCGATCTGCAGGGACTGGAAGCAGTACTGCTCTGTTTGTAGATCGGTCGTAAACATGTGTGCGGTCTTGCCGCCAGCCGCCTTCGCAGATTGCAAGGCGACGGCGGCATCCGCGACGGGTTGGAGCGGCCCACAGGTTTGTGGCCCCACGGTAAGATAGCCGATGCTGGCCTTTGTGGGGACGCGCCGCCCCTTGATCATGAAAGGCTGATCAAGCGAAGCCATTACACGCCCGATGATAACTTTGGCTGGCTCAGCCGAAATGAGCACGAATTCATCATTGCCCATATACGCCACGAAATCTTCTTCATCGATACAGCTTTGCAGGGCTCGGCCGACCGCGACCAAGAGCGCATCTCCGTAGTCAGCGCCAAGTGTATCATTCACGGTTTTGAAGTCGTCCAGCCCCACCATGAGCAGCGCGCTTTCATGAATGCTTTTGTCGGCCAAAGCATTGGTTATGAACTCGGTCAGACTTTTGCGGTTGGGCAAATCCGTCAATGGATCATGTCCAACCATATGGGCGAGCTTTGCATTCATTTCATCGAGCTTCGCATCGGATTTGCGCAAGATGGTTGCCTGCCGCCGCACCTTGCGGAAAGTCGATCTCGCCAATCGGTGGGCAGGCAGGAAGATCAACAGGACCTCAGCCAACAACACAGCAGCGGAAACGAAGAACAATGCCAGCCTGCGCCCTAATATTCTTTGTGAATCGATTGCCAGCTGATTGGATATGAGGGACGACAGCAAGGTGAGCTCTTGCTGCAATCCGCCACTGACGAATTGATCCTGCAGGTGCGTCAGTGCTTCGGTTTGCTGCGGACCGGTTGCTTGTGCAACTTGTCCGGCAAGTGCGGCAAACCTGCGAAGTTCATGATACAGCGGCGCGTCGCCCCCAAATAGGCGTTGCTGAACGGTTGCGGGCAGATCACCGCTATTTGCGATGGAGTGCTGCAAGTCCTGGAAATGAACAATCGCTTTGGTGAGTTGCCGGCTGTCGGCCGCATTTCCAACAACAAATTCAGAGGCCATTTCAACAACTGTTTGAGCATGAAGCAATTGCAGTGTGCTCATTTCAATGGCTTCGGACGCTTGATGTCCGCTTTTTGCCTCAGCCCGATCAAGCAGGTGGCTGCCGACCATCAGGCCAACTAAGGCCGATATCGCCACACAGTAGTGAACCCACAGCCGTTCAGGGTTGCGCAGTTCTATGCGCGCAAGAACACGTCTTGCCTGCCTCAAAACTGCAATCATCTCGGACCATTCCCGCGAAACTCTCGCAGAACGGTACCATTTGACAGCTTAAAAGATCGTTGAAGCCTGCGTTATTTTTGGGCTTTTGATTGCGGTCCAGACCCTAAAGGTCGAGCCGCTTCCGGATCCGGTCCACACGTGTGCCATCACGCAGTGGCGCGTCCACCAGCCGATCATAGTCCACAAAGCCCAACCCGCCATAGTACCGCAATCCTGGCACATTATCGGCGCGGATAGTTGCGTCGATGGTTTTGACGCCAGCCGCGCGGGCGGTCGCGCGACTGGCTTTGAAAAGCTGCTGCCCGATGCCCTGACCCGCCGCCTCAATCGCAACAAAGCTTGCGATCACAGCCCAGCCATCTGGCATTGGCGATATTCGCTTTGGCCAACCAACCCATTGAAAGCCAAGCACGTTGCTGCCCTTTTTGGCGACGTGGCAGCACACCAATTCGGGCGGCGCGATGTAGTGCCGCATCATATTGTCTGCGTCATAGAGCGTCTGACGGGCAGTTGTGCCCCCGCGTTCAATAATAGCGTTAAGAAGCGCGGTCATGCCGGGCGCGTCGCCCGAGGTGGCGGGGGCGATGATCATAGGGCATTTGCCAATGCGTGATAAAGTGCTGTGAATTCATCGCGGACTTCCACCGGGGGACGTAGCCGGATGCTGAGCGTCTTGGCCAGCGTTGCATCCTGTTTGCCAAAGAGTTTGTCGGCTTCCGTTTCGGAGAATCCTGCGATCTGCGCCGCCTCCAGCCATGCCGACAGTTTGTCGGCCTTCTTGATCTGACGCTTCACCGTCGCGGGGATTTGCGCCGGCAGACCAAACCGCAAATGAATGGCAGCTGTCAGCCGTTCGTCTAGCGCACCGTATCCGGGGCCAACTGCGGCCTTTACCGGGCTGATCATATCGCCAATGACATATTCTGGCGCATCATGCAGCAGTGCAGCCAACCGCCATTTTGTCGGGGCTTTGGGATGCTGGCGCGTGAAAATCTCGGTCACCAAAAGCGAGTGCTCTGCGACGGAATAGGCAAAGTCGCCATTGGTCTGGCCGTTCCAACGCGCGACAAAAGCCAGGCCGTGGGCAATGTCCTCGATCTCGATATCCATCGGTGTGGGGTCCAGCAGATCCAGCCTGCGACCCGACAGCATCCGCTGCCATGCTCTGGGTTGTGCCTTGGGCATCGGTGCTCCGCGAAATGGCCTTTGAAATGACATAGAGTGTGTGCAAAGGCAGGTAAACAAACTTGCCCGAAATTGGGGTGCATCTTTATTTGGTGAATGCACCCTACACCAAGGTTCAGGTCCGGTTGCGTGCACCGTGACACCGCGCCCATTGTGACATGGCTTTGGCCCTGCTATCAGGCGGCAAAACCTGATTAACGCAAGCCCGGAGGCTGCTATGAAAGACTATACCGTCAAGGACATCTCGCTCGCTGCATTTGGCCGCAAAGAGCTGGATATTGCTGAAACAGAAATGCCCGGTCTGATGTCCCTGCGTGAAGAGTATGGTGACAAGAAGCCGCTGAAAGGCGCGCGGATTGTTGGTTCATTGCATATGACGATCCAGACTGCGGTTCTGATCGAAACACTGGTGGATCTTGGTGCAGATGTGCGCTGGGCATCCTGCAACATCTTTTCCACACAGGATCATGCGGCTGCCGCCATTGCAGAAGCAGGCGTGCCTGTTTTTGCGATCAAGGGCCAGTCGCTGGAAGAGCATTGGGACTACCTTGATAAATCCTTCATGTTCCCCGACGGCCCCAACATGATCCTTGATGATGGTGGTGATGCAACTCTCTACGTTCTATTGGGCGCGCGGGCCGAAGCTGGCGAAGACATCATCGCCGTCCCGCAGTCCGAGGAAGAAGAAGTTATCAAAAAGCAGATCGCCAAGCGGATGGCAGCCAGCCCCGGCTGGTTCACCAAAACGCGAGACGCGATCAAGGGTGTATCCGAGGAGACAACGACCGGTGTTCACCGCCTTTACGATCTGCACAAGAATGGCCAGTTGCCCTTCCCGGCGATCAATGTGAACGACAGTGTCACCAAGTCGAAGTTCGACAACAAATACGGCTGTAAGGAATCGCTTGTTGACGGCATCCGCCGCGCCACTGACACGATGATGGCCGGCAAGGTTGCCGTTGTTTGTGGCTATGGCGATGTGGGCAAAGGCTCTGCCGCATCGCTGGCCGGCGCGGGCGCGCGCGTCAAGGTAACAGAGGTCGACCCGATCTGCGCGTTGCAGGCCGCGATGGATGGCTTTGAGGTTGTCGTGCTTGAGGATGTGCTGGACAGCGCCGACGTCTTTATCACTACAACCGGCAATAAGGACGTCATCCGCATCGAGCATATGCGCGAGATGAAGGATATGGCAATTGTCGGAAATATCGGCCATTTCGACAACGAAATTCAGGTTGCCGCGTTGAAAAACCACAAGTGGACCAACATCAAAGAGCAGGTCGATATGATCGAAATGCCTTCGGGCAACCGTCTGATCCTGCTGTCCGAAGGGCGTCTGCTGAATCTTGGTAATGCCACAGGTCACCCGTCGTTTGTGATGTCCGCGTCTTTCACCAATCAGGTGCTGGCCCAGATGGAACTGTGGAACAACGGCGATGCCTACGAAGTGGGCGTGCATATCCTGCCCAAGCATCTGGATGAAAAGGTCGCCCGCCTCCATCTTGCCCGGATCGGCGTCAAGCTGACCGAGTTGAAGAAGGAACAGGCTGATTATATCGGCGTCACCGTCGATGGCCCCTTCAAGCCAGAGCACTACCGGTACTGATCACCGATGCGGCATGCCAGACGTCAACAATTGGCGCGGTATGCCGCTCAGGCCAAACGCGCAGAACGCGGTCCGCTTCGGGCCATTTTGAATGGTCTATTCGCGTTCTTGTTTACAGGGATGGTGGGATATGGTGCCTATCAGGCCATCGTGCATCCCGATACGCCCTTGCCGCCGCAATGGAATCCGATCACGCCGCTAAAGATCAGCCACCCGGTGACCCCTCTTAGCGGATGGAAGCTGAACCGCATTGCGGCTGATGGGGCAAGTTGCCTTGCAACACTGGCCGGTCAGGCGGCGCTTGAGGTTCTTGAACCCCTCAATGATAGTGATCAGTGCTTTATTGCAGATCGGGTGAACCTTGGCGCGGTTGGGCAGGCGCAAATCTCCTCGCTCGAAACCCGCTGTGCCATCGCCTTGCGTTTGGCAATGTGGGAGGAACACAGCCTGCAACCCGCAGCACAACGTATTCTTGGGACGTCAGTTACACGGATTGATCACATCGGTAGCTACAACTGTCGCAGATTGCGGACGGCTGAAGGACCGTCAGAGCGGATGAGCACGCATGCCACGGCGGATGCTGTGGACATCACAGGTTTCACTTTGGCCGATGGACGCCACTTGGGCCTGTTGGAAGAATGGGATGGTTCTGGCGACAAAGCAGCATTCCTGCGTGCAGTGCGTGATGGGGCCTGCGACTGGTTCGGTCTGACGCTGTCGCCTGATTTCAACCAACTGCATGCGGATCATTTTCACTTACAATCACGTGGCTGGGGTGGATGCCGATAAGAAAATGACGCGGGATATCCAGCCCGCGCCATTCTTGGGAAGCGTCACTTCAGATCAGAAGCTGAAGGATACGCGGGCCTTGAGGGTCGTAACACCAACGTCGATGCCAGAGTCGTTGTAGTCGTCAAATTTGTGCGACAGCAGTTCTGCACCGACCAGCATGTTCTCTGTCACGGGCATGTCGTAGCCGATGCCGAACAGATATCCGTTGTCGTCGCCCAGTTCCGGTGATGTGGCCCAGACAATGCCGGCGGTACCGTAGGCCATACCGGTGCCAACGGCTGTGCCGACACGGGCTTTGAGGCGTGTTGTGGAATCAACTTCGACAGCACCATCGCCGATGTCATATTCGGTGACGTCATAGTCCACTTCACCACCGTAGACGATGCCGCCATTTGCGACGTTGTAACCGGCGAAGAGACCGTAGGATGGGCCGTCGCCGTCCAGCTCTGCGCCGCCATCCGTATCGATTTCAGATCCACCGATTTGGAAACCGGCATAGGGACCAGTCCAGTCTTGGGAAAAGGCGGCGGCCGGGGCAGCAGCCAGCACGACGGCCAGAATTGTGTTTGAGAGTTTCATGTGACTTCCTCTTGTTGGGTAATACTCTGGATTACGGAGTGGCTTGCGCATTGGATCAGGGAAGCTGAACACGAAACCGTGAGACTTATGCGCCGCTGGTCTACCAAGCTGCCCGCCAAGATTAGCGAAACCTCGCTGCACCGACCCCTTTTTTCTTTACGATTGCAGATCAGAGACAGTAACGTGCTGCAGACGGCAGTCTCTGGGGGCGCCGCGAAACAAAAACTTAAACAACGGGGACATTCTCATGGGTAAAAGAGACGATTTGATTGCGAAATATGCCGACGACCTGAAATCCAAGTGCGGTATGACACCAGACATGGACCTTCTTACAAAGGTGACAATCGGCTGTGGTCCGGCAATCTATAACGCAGATGCGTCTACAGTGGCGGCCAGTCAGCCAGACGAGCTTGAGACCGTTAAGAACAATTTCCTGATCAAGAAACTGGGCCTGAAAGACGGGCCAGAGCTTGATTCCGCTATTGCGTCTGTCCTCGACACCTATGGCCAGTCAGAGCGCAACAAGTACCGCGCCGTTGTCTATTACATGCTGACCAAGCACTTTGGCAAAGAAGCTGTTTACGGCTAAACCACTGAAAACAAAGTGAAAATGCCCGCCATTTCGGCGGGCATTTTGCGTTTCAAAGCAGCGTCAGCACCGCGCCGATGATTGTTGCTGCCGCTGTGGCATAACCTGCATCAATTGCCGCAAGCTTCCACGGGCGGTTGGAGTAGCCGGTATTGATGAATATCCACGGACTGATGAAGAACAGCCCGACACCCAGCCCTGATTGAATGCCCTTCCCAAGTGTCTCAATCCCGGACAGCGCAAAGGTATGACGCATCATCCCAGCCACCAGCAGAATGCAGATGAATGAGACGATGTAGGGTGTTGGATCGCTGCTATTGACCGGGTTGCCGTCAGCGCCAACTTCGATCCCTGCGGCGTCCATCCACGGCTTTGACAAAATCATGTAGTAGGCGGCCCCAAAGGCAAATGCGGCGATAGCCGCGACGATCACTGCGAGAATTCCCATGTTTCTCTCCCTGCGTATTTTGACTGGGAGAAGTATGACCGGACAGATTGCCGCAGGCCAGATTTTTATGACCTGCGCTGTTGGTAAACCTAGTGAAAGGTTTGCGCGGCAATGTGCCGACACCCTAGCCCGCTGATGTCTCGCCCATTACGCAGACAATCTGCCATTCTTCATCCGTCACTGGTTGCACGGACAGGCGCGAGTTATTGACCAACACCATATCTGCCAAACGCGGTTCGGCTTTGATGTCTTCCAGCGTGACGGGTTTGGCAAAGGGCCGTACGGCCTTGATATCGACGCAGTCCCAGCGGTCATCATCGGTTGTGCTGTCAGGGTGCGCTTCGGCGCAAACCTCGACGATGCCCACGATTTCAAGCCCGGAACGCGAGTGGTAGAAAAACCCTCTGTCGCCCAGTTTCATCGCCCGCATATTGTTGCGTGCCTGATAGTTGCGGACGCCGTCCCACTCTTCGCCGGCCTCGCCCTTGGCCACTTGTTTGTCCCAGCCCCAGACGTCCGGTTCCGATTTGAAAAGCCAATGTGCCATCAGCCGATCACCTTTTTCCACGCACGCAGGGTCACATTGCTGAACAGACCGGCCTTGGCATAGGGATCGTTGTCAGCCCACTCCTGCGCGGCGGCGAGGTCTGCGACGTCCAGCACAATCAGTGATCCGCACATCTGGCCATCGTCATCAAGGACGGGTCCGGCCATTTCAACCACACCAGTTTCAGCGATGTAGGCAAGGTGGGCATCGCGGTTGTCCATCCGTGTTTGCAAGGCACCGGGTTTATCTTGGGTCATCAGGGCAAAGCGCATTTATTCTTCCTTCAAGGGGCGCGACAGAAGCGCGTTTAGGGCAGCGGCGACAGTCAACTGACCGTCAACGAGGGCCGCAACGACATTACAGATCGGCATATCAATCCCACGATCCGCTGCCAACTGGCGGACCGCCCGCGCGGTTGCCGCACCTTCGACAGTTGTGTTGGGGTCAAAGTCTTCGCCGCGCCCCAAGGCCAGGCCGTAGCGGTAGTTGCGCGACTGGTCCGAGGTGCAGGTCAGCACAAGGTCGCCAAAACCTGACAGGCCTGCAAGAGTTTCGGCCTGCGCGCCAAAGTCCTGAGCGAGGCGTTGCATCTCGGGAAACCCGCGCGTGATCAGTGCAGCGCGCGCGCTTTCGCCGAAGCCGGCCCCAATCGCGATGCCTGATGCGATGGCCATGACATTCTTGAGCGCACCACCCAGCTCTGCCCCGATTGTATCGGTGCTGCGGTAAAGGCGCATGCTCGTGGTTGACAGGGCGGTCTGCAGGATGGCCCCGGCCTCATCATCAGCGCAGGCCAACGTCAGCGCGGTGGGTAGTCCGCGCGCGATATCGGCGGCAAAGCTGGGGCCTGTCAGCATGGCAGGTGTTGCACCCGGCACCAGATCACGGATCGTGCTGGCCGGTCCTGTCATCCGGGTCAGATCAATTCCCTTGCAGCAGGCCACAAGATACTTACCGTCCAGATGTGCCGCATGTTCGGTCAGAAAGGCGCGCAGCGTTTGCGCAGGTGTGGCCAGCAGAATGATATCGCAGGCGAAAAGCGGCACTAACTCAGCCGAAAATGCCATATTTTCAGGCAGCGTGACACCGGGCAGCCGTGCATTGCTCCGGGCGTTTGTCATGGTCGCAACTGCATCCGCATTGCGCGCCCAAAGCAGGATTTCATTTCCATCCAGCGCCAGTGCCACCCCAAGGGCCGTGCCGAATGCTCCGCCACCAGCAATGCCAATCTTCATGCTTTTGCTCCCTTCTTGCCGGACCCAAGCATGGGTGCTGCCCTTTTGTCCAATGGCCAGCGCGGCCGGGCTGAAAGTGTCATGTCGTCACGCGCGCCCGCCGCCATTTGTTCGATCCCCGC
Organism: uncultured Paracoccaceae bacterium; assembly: GCA_947498645.1. Taxonomy (GTDB): domain Bacteria; phylum Pseudomonadota; class Alphaproteobacteria; order Rhodobacterales; family Rhodobacteraceae; genus Yoonia. Next base: position 1,027,390 of record CANMKS010000001.1, read on the forward strand.
ATAGGCAATCATTGCGGCGTTGTCGGTGCAAAGACGAAGGGGAGGTGCGACAAAATCAGTGTCTAACCCAGCACAAAGCGCTGTCAGTCGGTCTCTGATCGCCACGTTGGCTGCGACCCCACCGGCGATGGCAAACGACGACTTTTGCGGGCTCATGGCGAGATACACATCCAGCGCACGACGGGTCTTTTCCGCCAGAACATCTGTCACGGCGGCTTGGAAACCAGCGCTCAGATCGGCCTGATCCTGCTGTCTCAGCCCACCCTGTTCGACAACGATTGCGTCGCGTGCACGCAGGATCGCTGTCTTGAGGCCAGAAAATGACATGTCACATCCCGGTTGATTCAACAGCGGGCGTGGGAACGCAAAGCGCTTTGCGTCACCCATCCGCGCGGCCTGTTCAACCGATGGCCCCCCCGGCTGGGGCAGCCCCAACAGGCGGGCAGTTTTGTCAAAGGCCTCGCCCGGTGCGTCATCAATCGTGCCGCCGATGCGGGTAAACTGATCATGCCCCGCGACAATCAGGAATTGGCAGTGCCCGCCTGATACCAACAGCATCAGATAGGGATAAGGCAGTTGATCGGTCAGTCGCGGGGTCAGGGCATGTCCCGCAAGATGGTTGACCCCAATCAAAGGGAGCCGGGTAGCCGCCGACAGGCCCTTGGCGCACATCACGCCGGACAAGACGCCGCCGATCAACCCCGGTCCTGCCGTCACCGCGATCCCGTCCAATTCGGACAATGCCAGGTTTGCCTCGTCCAGCGCCTGCTCAATGCAGTGATCCAGTTTATCGGCATGGGCGCGGGCAGCGATTTCTGGCACGACGCCGCCGAATGCCGCGTGCAATCCGGTTTGCCCATAGACAACGGACGACAAAACCTCTGTGCCGCGCACGACAGCGGCGGCTGTGTCATCGCAGCTGCTTTCAATGCCGAGCAGGGTGAGCGGTGCAGTCATGGGTGATCCGGTTGCGTGTTTCGTTCAGCGAAGTAACATCGCCATGACCAGCAAACAATGGCCAGCCAATGACACCCACGCTCATCATGACACGGCCAAGGGCGCAAAGCGAAATATTTGCCATCAAAGTGGCGCGCGCTTGGGGCAAGCCGTTGACCATCATTCATTCGCCGCTGATCGAGATCATCTGGGTTGATGCGGCCCTGGACGGGTGCGACAGTTTGATCTTTACCTCGGTCAATGGTGTCACTGCGGCCAGGTGGATGGGGGTGCCCAACGGTCTGCCGGCATGGTGCGTTGGCAAAAAGACGGCAAAAGCGGCGCGGGACGCGGGGTTTGATCCCACAATAGGGCCGGGGGATGCGGAAGGATTGGTCGCTGATATCATCGCGGCCCATCCTTTGGGCAGGCTTGCCCATATTCGCGGCACACATACACGCGGAGATATTTGCGCACGGCTGCTGTCTGCGGGGATCACCTGCGCAGATGTCATTGCCTATGACCAGCGTGCGCAAACCCTGAGCGTTGAGGCCAAAGCAGCGCTCGCGGGGAAATCTCCGGTCATTGTCCCATTGTTTTCCCCTCGTACGGGGGTGATTTTCGCTGAACAAGGACCATATCAAACACAAGTATATGCTCCGGTGATCAGCGCGACTGTGCGGGATGCTGTGGAACCATCATTGGCGACCAGCGTTTTCCTGGCGAAACGACCCAATGGAGAGGCCATGTTGGATGCGACATTGACGGCGCTCAAGGTTGCGGAGGCGTCAACCTAGCGCAGGCCCATCGCTTGAGGGTCCGACGCGGGGCGGCTAGTGTGTTGTATCGCTCGAACAATTTTCGGGTGAGCACGTGAAAGGGTGGAATAACGTGGCAAAACAGCCAGCCAAGGGCAGTAAAGCGCCCAAGAAAACGGAAAAAGAGGCTATTGAGGCCCAAGCATTGTCCGAATCGGACATCGCCGCGCCTATGATTGATGCGATCCCGGCTGAGGTGCATAGCGACGTTAAGGCGGAACCAGCGAAAGACTCGCAGGAAACCACCGAAAATGCAGATGAGGCGCGACAGGAGCCAGCGGCCAAAGCAGTTGAACCCGCGCCGATCCCTGCCACCCCGAAGTCGAATTCTGGAAACGCCGGTTTCCTGCCACTGGCCTTGGGCGGTTTGCTAGCTGGCGTGATCGGATATGCCGTTGCCACGTTTACGGCCCCGCAGCCGGACAACACGCTTGCCAATCAGGTGGCCACGCAAGCCAACACGATTGCGGCCCTCGAAGACCGCGTTGCGAACCCCCCAACGGTTGATCTGTCTGGTATTGAAACGGCCCAAGCCGCATTGGACGCATCTTTGGCAGATCTCACTGAACGTGTCGCAGCGCTTGAGGATCGCCCGGCAAGCAGCGGCGGCTCTGTTTCGGTGGATACCTCCGATGTGCAGGCCGAAATGGACGCATTGCGGGCCCAAATCGCTGAAATGACGGGTGCAGCCCAGACGGAATTGGCAGAGGCCCGCGCTGCGGCTGCCTCCATCGAAGAGAATGCCACTGCCGCAGCGCGCAATGCGGCGGCACGTGCCGCACTTGCCCGCGTGCAAACAACACTGGAAAGCGGCGCGCCAATCGGTGCCGCTTTGGGTGATCTTGAAGCGGCTACTGGTGAAGCTGCGCCTGCGGCACTGATCAGCGTACAAGACGGCGTGCCAACCTTGGCAGAACTGCAAGACCAGTTCCCCGAAATGGCCCGTGCTGCGCTTGCGACCGCGCGTAGCGAAGGTGTCGCTGGTGAAGAAACCGGCGGTATCGGGGCGTTTATCCGCAATCAGCTTGACGTGCGCTCGACCACGCCGCAGGAGGGCGACAGCGTCGACGCGATCCTTTCGCGGGCAGAGGCGGCGGTACGCACCGGCCGCCTGTCTGACGCGCTGGCTGAAATCAGCGGCTTGCCAGAAGTGGCCCGCGCGGAAATGTCCGACTGGCTGGCGCTGGCCGAGGCTCGTGCCGACGCGATTGCTGCTGTTGAAATGCTCTCTACCTCCCTTTCTGATAACTGAAGGCGCCTGATATGCTTTGGTCTTTGATAAAAATTCTGGCGTTTGTCGCAGTTGTCACCGCGCTGACATACGGGGGCACGAAATTGATGGAAATCGATGGTGGGATGACCGTCGATGCCGCGGGACAGGAATTCACCCTTAGCCCCATAGAGATGGTCTTTGGCCTTGTGGCGCTGGTCGTGGCCGTTTGGCTGGGCCTGAAGTTGCTGGCGCTTTGCGTGGCGACGTTCAAGTTCCTCAATGGGGATGAAACCGCGATCTCGCGCTATTTCGACCGCAACCGCGAACGTAAGGGATATGAGGCCCTGTCCGAAGGGATGATGGCGCTGGCTTCTGGTGAGGGTCATCTTGCGATGGCCAAGGCCGCGCGAGCGGACAAATACCTGCAACAGCCGCAGCTGACGAACCTTCTGACAGCGCAGGCGGCTGAAATGACAGGTGACCGCAAAACCGCCGAAGACACCTATAAAAAGCTGCTGGCAGACGACAAAACGCGTTTTGTCGGCGTGCGTGGTATAATGAAACAAAAGCTGGCGGATGGTGATACCGACACAGCCATGAAGCTTGCGCAAAAGGCCTTTGCGCTTAAGCCCAAGCATGAAGAAACGCAGGACGTTCTGCTGCGCTTGCAGGCTGACGCCTCTGATTGGGCCGGTGCGCGCAAGACGCTGGGTGCCAAGCTGAAGTCTGGTAGCCTGCCACGCGATGTACACAAACGCCGGGACGCCGTGCTGGCCCTGTCAGAGGCCCGCGACATCCTTAACGATGGCAAGACCATTGAGGCACGCGAAGCTGCGATTGAAGCCAACCGCCTGTCCCCCGATCTGATCCCGGCGGCTGTCATGGCTGCACGCGGATACATCGGTGAGGGGAATGCCCGCTATGCCACACGGGTGTTGACCAAGACCTGGAATGCGCGCCCGCACCCTGATATTGCCGCTGCCTTTGCGGAAATAGCTCCCGATGAAACTGCCCAGGAGCGGATAAAGCGATTTGGCGCATTGACCAAATCAACGGGAGACCACGCAGAGACAAAGATGCTCATGGCAGAGCTGCAAATCGCGGCAGAGGATTTTCCTGCCGCCAAACGTGCGCTGGGCGATCTGGTAGAAACAGATCCAACCGCCCGCAATCTGACGTTGATGGCGGCTATCGAGCGTGGCGAAGGTGCAGACGATGCGGTTGTGCGTGGATGGCTCACCAAAGCGCTGACAGCGCCGCGCGGCCCGCAATGGATTTGCGAGAATTGCCAGCACATCCACCCAAGTTGGGGTGCGACCTGCAAGAATTGCGGATCATTCGACACGCTATCATGGAAGACACCCCCGGCAAGTGAGGTGGCGATGCCTGCGGGTACCGAAATGCTCCCCATGATCGTCGGGCGAACCGCAGAGGTGGCGTTGCCTGAAGCAGAGAACGTGGAAGACGCCGAGGTGGTGGAAGAGGCAGAGATAAAATAAGCCTTTCGCGGGTTTTTCGCCAATGCTATCAGACACCCGGATGCCGCTGTAGCTCAGCTGGTAGAGCACGTCATTCGTAATGATGGGGTCGTAGGTTCGAGTCCTATCAGCGGCACCAGTATTTCCACGATCATGCGGTCATTGGCGCTAACGTCAGGTCGTCCAAAACAGCGTCAGCATCCAGAATTCTAGCTATTGGCCTGCTTGTTGCCGTCCTCTAGCCAAGTCTTTCGGACAAATACTTCATCAACGCCCGTACCCGCCGAGGCTGCACCGCGCCTGCCGGGTAAACCATCTGCAATGCGCTTGCCTCTGGCGCAAAACCCGCAAGCAATTTGACAAGGCGACCGGCTTTCAGATCGGCACGGATGTCCCAGTCGGATTTCAACGCTATTCCATGACCGCTCAGGCACCACTGCCGGATAAGATCACCGTCATCGGCAATCCGGTTGCCTTGCACGCGGCAGGATCGCTTCTGGCCGTCGATGACAAAAGGCCAATCCTGATCGGCATTGGCCCCGAACCGCATGATAAGACAGCGATGATGGGCAAGATCGTCTGGATGCAGAGGAACGCCATTCAGCTTGAGATAGGAAGGTGCCGCGCAGACCAGCCGGTGGTTTTGACCCAGCCTATGCGCTTTCATGGTGCTGTCGGCAAGTTCACCATATCGAATGGCCAGATCGAGCCCTCGTCCGACGAGATCGACGTAGTCGTCGCTGAGCGACAGGTCGATTGTCACTTCGGGGTTCTCTGCCATGAACCGATCCAGAAGGGGTACGATCTGATTGCGGCCAAGATCACTTGGGGCACTTATGTGTATTGCCCCGGAGATTTTCTCGACCCCAAGCCTGATCCGGGCTTCTGTCTCTTCCGTTTCGGCCAGAATGCGCCGTGCTCCCGTCACCAGTTCCCGGCCTTCATCTGTCAGGCTGATCGAACGTGTGGTGCGGGTCAGCAAACGCGCACCGTAGTGCGCCTCAAGGGCTGCAAGCCGGTCCGTCACGGTTGCCGGCGCCAGTCCCAACTCGCGGCCGGCGGCGGCTAGTCCACCTTTCTCTACGATCTGGAGAAAGAGTTTGAGATTTTCGATCAGCATCTGTTCTCCAATTATACGGCTGCGCCGAATTATGTTTTCATATATTGCCCAATTTTACGAATATTACGCAAGGCGTATGTACTGACCAACGAAAGGAGGTCGCCCATGCACCTTGATCACATCACTATTCGCACACGCGATCTGCCTGGCACGCGTGCGTTTTTTCTCAAGGTCTTTGATGAGCTTGAAGAAAAGCCCCGGCCAAAGACGATCCACCGCATTCCCGGTCACTGGCTCTATGCCGGTGACAGGCCCATCGTTCATCTGATCGGTGCGCGCGGCTATGGCATGGATCACGCAGCCGAAGCCTGGGACCATGTTGGCATTCACCTCGATGGATACACCGCGTTCCGCGCCAAGCTGGAGGCATTGAATATCCACTTTTCCACGATGGACTTGCCCGAACTTGAAGAACGGCGGCTGTTTTTCCGTACGCCGTCCGGCCCGCTGATCAAAGCGGTCTTTCACGAACCCATTCCAGATTCAGAGGAACATATCCAATGACCTTCACAGCAGACACCAAAAGCGTCGTAATCGGCGGCACGTCGGGGATTGGCAAAGCCGTTTCCGACACTCTTTCCACACGTTCAGGCACGGTTACGGTCGCAAGTCGCGCGACCGGCCTTGATGTGACGAATGAAAGGGCGGTTGCCGCCTTTTTTGCGGATCACGGCGCGGTCGATCACGTCATCTTCACTGCTGGATCAGCCGCCCCCGGGGGCGCGGTTGCGGCCGTATCGTTCGATGCCGCCAAACAGGCGTTCGATACCAAATTTTGGGGATCGGTCGCCGTTGCCAAGGCGGCGGCCAAACACATCCGCCCCGGCGGGACCATCACGTTGACCTCTGGTTTTCTGGCGCGACGCACTGTGCCCGGTACCTACGTAAAAACCGCGATGAATGCCGGGATCGAGGCCGTTGCGAAGATACTTGCCAAAGAACTTGCCCCGATCCGTGTCAATGTGGTCAGCCCCGGCCTGACAAATACCGAAGCCTACGCCGGCATGACTGCAGACGCGCGGGTGGCGATGCTGGACCGGGCCGCGTCTTCACTACCTGCGGGCCGTGCCGGTGCGCCGGAAGACCTCGCACAGGGATACCTGTTTTCCATCGACAATCCTTTCGTCACCGGTGCCGTCATCGACATCGACGGTGGCGCTCTCATCAATTGACCTCTGGTCTGACAGGAGGAGATATTCCAATGTCACTCAAATCGAAAATGCCGCTGCAGGTCTGGATACTGACCCTTGCAGCATTCGCCATCGGCACCGCAGAGTTTGTGATCGCCGGTATCCTGACGCAGGTGGCCGACAGCCTGAACATCACAGAAGGGCAGGCTGGCCACCTGATTACGGGCTACGCTCTGGCCATCGTGATCGGCGGGCCGATCCTGACGCTCTGGCTGGCGCGTTATCGCAAGCGGGTCGTTCTGATCGGCCTGCTGGCGTTGTTCGTTGTGTCCAATCTTATCACGGCGTTTTCCACTGACTTCACCACACTTTTCATCAGCCGAGTCATGGCTGGTCTGACCCAAGGCCCGTTCTACGGTATTGGTGCAGTGGTCGCCACACGGCTGGTTTCCAAGGATATGGAAGGTCAGGCCGTCGGACAGATGTTCGCGGGTCTGACACTTGCCAACGTGTTGGGCGTGCCCGGTGGAGCGTGGATCGGCAATATGTTTGGCTGGAACACGACCTTTGTCGTTGTTGCCGTCCTTGGGGCATTGGCTGCCGCCGCAATTGCGATCGCCATCCCGGCCCAAGGCGCAGAAGAGCCGAAATCGGTACGCTCGCAGCTTGCTGCTTTCCGTAACCCGCAGCTGATCGCCAGCTTGGTGATTACGACGTTGGGCTGGGTCGGCTTCATGACCTTCTACGGCTATATCGCGCCCATTGCAGAAAATGTCGCAGGCTTCGCCCGGCCATCCCTGACATGGATACTGGTTGTCATTGGTCTGGGTCTGGTCTTGGGCAACGCGCTGGGCGGCAAGACTGCTGACAAGAACCTGAGCGCATCTCTGATCGGATGGCCTGCCGCCATGATCGCCTCGCTGATCGTCGTCGGGCTGGTCGCCACGCAACCTTATCTATTCGTTGCCGCTGCCTTTGTCTTCGGGGTCGTTTCCTTTGCCAACGTGCCGCCCATGCAGATGCGCGTCATGAAGAATGGCGGCGATGCGCCCGAGCTGGCCGCGACGGCCAATATCTCGGCTTTCAACATTGCGAATGCCTTGGGTGGGGTCATCGGCGGCGTTGTAGTCGATAGCACATGGGGTGCCGGTTACATCCCCTTCGCTGCCGCCATCGTGCCCGCCTTCGGGCTCGCCTTCATTATCTGGCAGGAACGACGGTCGCCGTCCGTTCATGTTGCAGCCTAACCCCAGAAACAGGAGCAAGATCATGCAAAATGTACTTTTCACGGAAACCAAACTCGGGGCACTAACCCTTCCCAATCGCATTGCGATGGCTCCGATGACACGTGCGCGCACCACCCAGCCGGGCAATGTACCCAACGCGATGATGGCGGAATACTACGCACAGCGGGCCTCGGCCGGATTGGTCATCACCGAAGCCACACAAATCTCGCAACAGGGTCAGGGCTATTCCTTCACGCCCGGTATCTACACCCAAGCCCATGTCGACGGCTGGAAACTGGTGACTGACGCCGTTCATCAGGCCGGTGGTCGCATATTCCTGCAACTCTGGCACGTGGGTCGCATGAGCCACGAGAGTTTCCACGAGGATGGCAAACCTGTCGCGCCGTCGGCCCTGTCGCCAGACGCGCAGGTCTGGGTGGTTGATCCTGCAACAGGAGGGGGCGGCATGGTCGACAGCCCCATCCCCCGCGCGCTTGAGACAGAAGAGATCGCCGGGATCGTAGAGGACTTCCGCAAGGCGGCTGCCAATGCGCGGGAGGCTGGCTTCGACGGTGTCGAAATCCATGGGGCCAACGGATACTTGATTGACGAATTTCTGCGCCGTTCCTCTAACCACCGTACAGACCAGTATGGCGGCGCACAGGAAAACCGCATCCGGTTTCTGGTCGACGTGGCCGAGGCCGTTGCTGGTGAAATCGGTGCTGATCGAACCGGCATCCGCTTGTCGCCTTACATTACGCAGCGCAACATGGCCGATGATGAGATCATCGAGGTAATCCTGAAGGCCGCGCAAGAACTGGACCGCATCGGGCTGACCTACATCCACCTATCGGAGGCGGATTGGGATGATGCGCCACAGGTGCCGGAACAATTCCGCCACGACCTGCGCAGTGTCTATTCGGGCAAGATCATCGTGGCAGGGAAATATACGCAGGAGCGTGCCACAGCGATACTTGACGCGGGGTTGGCCGATATCGTCGCCTTTGGTCGCCCGTTCATCGCCAACCCGGATCTGCCGCGCCGCTTTGCCGAGGGCCTGCCGCTGGCGGATTTCGACGGGGCAACGCTCTTTGGGGGAACCGCGGAGGGTTACAGCACCTATGCCAAATGGGAAGCTGCGGCATGACCCTGACGGCCCACGATATAACCTCTGGATGGCAGAACGCGCGGATCGGTACAGAACTGGTTCTGGAAACCGATGCAATGCGCGTCTGGCATCTGCGGCTTGCACCGGGCCAGACGATCCCACCGCACCGCCATGATCGGCCCTACCTCTGGACGATCCTGACCAGCGGTTTGGGGGTCTCCCGCTTCGATGATGGGCGCGTGGTGCCGATCACCTATAAAGCCGGGGACACCAGACATTTTCCCGACCTGACCCCACAAACCGGGTTTGTCCACGACCTAACCAATACCGGCGAGTCGGACCTTGTGTTCGCGACCATCGAATTTTCGATGGGCGACCCGACAGCGTGATGAGCGCGACCGGCCGTCACTCTACACCGGGGATTGGTGGTGCGGTTGTCGCAGTTCTGCACTGGCTTGCACCACCACTGCCAATTCTGGCGGCCAGTATTGGTCCTACCGGACCATTGGGTGCCCTTAGTGCGAATACGTTGCGACTGAAACTGCGCCGAAAGGCGGGTGCCAGTGGGTTAGGGCGCGTAAGCTCTGTCAGGCTTTCCTAGTACAGCTTGAAAGGGACTGCTGCATCTTCAGTTCATATTCCACGGGTCAGTGGCCGGAGATTCCAGACGGTAAGCCTTGCTGTGCGCGACTGTTTTGACGGGTTAGTGCTCGTGGTCGCAAAGCGTGTGATCAGCCAGCGACGCCAGCACATAACAGTCCTCCGAGACGCCATCACCGTCACATCCTTTGGACATCCGGACGAGCTCTTTCTCAAGGGCACGCAACCGTTTGATTTTCGCACGAACGTCCATGAGCTGCGATGTCGCGATCTCTGTAGCAGCTTGGCAAGACCGATCTGGATGTTCCTGAAGCTCAATGAGCGATAAGATCGATTCAATAGAAAAGCCCAGGTCGCGGGCATGTCTGATAAAGCTGAGACGCTCCAATCCTGCGTGATCATATCGTCTTTGATTGCCGCTTGTGCGTTCAGCCTCTGCCAGAAGCCCCATTTCTTCGTAGTAGCGGATAGTCGGAACCTTGACTTTTGTTCGCCTCGAAAGTTCGCCGATTGAAAACATGAAGAAACCCCTTGAACCTCTAGTCACTAGAGAATGTAGATAAGTTGCGACACTGTTTCAAGAGATCGCCATGACCCAACAATTCCTGTCCCCTACGCCGCTTCTCGACTTTCAAACTGACGCCATTCAGAGCCTCATTGCTGTCCGCGGTTGGAAGACCCTTTCGCAAACCGACAAGATTGGCGCAGCCTACGATTTTGTCCGCAACGAGATACTGTTTGGCTACAACTCGGAAGACGCGATCCCTGCGTCCAGAGTGCTCGCCGACGGATACGGACAATGCAACACCAAGGGGACGTTGCTTATGGCATTGCTGCGTGCCTTGGGGGTGGTATGCCGCTTCCATGGCTTCACTATCGACAAGCGGTTGCAACGCGGGGTAGTGCCAGAATTGGTTTATCCACTTGCCCCTACAAGCATCATTCACTCTTGGGTCGAAGTTAAGCATAGCGAACAATGGATGGAGTTGGAAGGTTTCATTCTGGATGCGCCTGTCCTTGCTGCGCTACAAGTCGCCTTTCCAGAGCGCAACGTGCTGTGCGCCTATGGAGCAGGCACTGAGTGACTACAAAGTCCGAACGTCGCATGGCGCGGTGCAAGTACCTACATCCAGAAGACGGGAATCAACCATGACTTCGGCACGTATGATGATCCCGACGATTTCTATCAAAATCACCGTCAGCTATTGGGAGTGAAAGGACTTTTCTACCGCTTTTTGGTTCGACACTGGATGAACCACCGCGTCAGGAGGATGCGCAATGGTTATGTGCCCAGGATACCAGGTGGTGAGGTAAACCTCATACCGGATCAACCAAACCCTTAAGCAGGGGAGATCGTCGAGCGGCAGGTAGCCGTGAACACGGCGCCGAGCAGCGGCCTGCATGTTGGCGCCCTTGATTTTCCGAGTGATGTGCTGGGATGACATCTTTGGTAAAATGGGCCCATGCCACGTGTCGTCTTGTTACTTTGAACAACTCGACACAGATGCAAATACAGCTGTCAGATATTCAAGAAAGATTTGATGATCCGAAGGTCGCCACGTTGCTTGAGATAAACGAGGCTCTCTGACATCGAGAGGTTCATGCCTTCCAAGGAAAACCGAACGAGCCGCGGATCATTGCCGAATTCGGTTTCGGACACAAACCCGATTCCCACGCCAGATGCTACAATTTCCAACATTGCTTCGCGGCCTTCTGCCACGACGGCGGGAGTGAAAGTGAAACCACCAGTCGCGGCCTCCTTTTCCAATTTCTGACGGGTCTTTGATCCTTTTTCGCGGAATATCAACGGGTACTCCTGGAGATCTGCCAGCGTCAAACAATCAAGCCGCTTGTCGAGAAAGGTTTTTGATGCAACCGCGACAATTTGCGACTCTCCAAGGCTTCGCACCTCCATGTCCGAGCCGGGGTTTTGTGATCCTACAACGCCAATTTCGACATCATAGCTTCTTAGACTTGCCAGGATATCCTCACTATTGCCGGTTTGAACCGAGATTGAGACATTTGGAAATTTTGAGCGAAACCTGACTAGCCGGTCCGATAGATGAAATGCGCTGTCGACCATAATGCGCAGCTCTCCCTGAAGCGCGGATCGGTTTTCGGAAAGCAGATCGTCGATCCGTTCTTCAATTTCAAACAGCTGCTTGGTTGCGAGAAGAAGTTTCTCGGCCACTGGCGTCAAGGTAATCTGCTTTCGTTCCCGGTTGAACAACAGCACGTCGTGATCACTTTCCAGTCTGCGAACTTGCTCTGAAACGGCTGGCTGCGTGAGAGAAAGTGCTTCCGCTGCGCGAGAAAACCCCTTGGTAAGCGCGACATAGTGAAACGCCCTGATCTGACTGTAATTCAAGGGATTGCCTCCAAAAACGACTGTAGCGAGACGCTGAACCTCAATCCATAAGCTCAGCTTTTGGTATCATTGAAATTTGCAATTTTGTAAATAGCTGATCGATGCCTAAGAGTTGGAGCATGAACCACGCGTGGTAGGAGGCCAATATGCCCAGTGACACACCGACAATCGAAGCTCCGAGACTGGGCGAACCCTATCTTCTGACGCCGGGGCCGCTGACGACTTCCTACGAGGTCAAGGAGGCCATGTTGCGTGACTGGGGCAGTTGGGATGACGACTTTCGTGCGATGACCCGAAAAATGCGTGACCAGCTGTTGGCCCTGCTGGGTGACGGTGGAAAGGACTACGATTGCGTCCCTATTCAGGGCTCCGGCTCTTATTGTGTCGAGGCGATGCTGGGGTCATTCGTTCCCCGCGACGGCAAAGTCTTGGTGCTGGCAAATGGGGCCTACGGGCTTCGCGCGGCGAAGACGATGGAATATCTAGGCCGGGATTTTCACCTGGTGAACAAAGGTGATTACATGCCACCGCGCGGCGACGAGGTTGCCAAAATTCTGGCTCAGGATCCGGCTATTACGCATGTGTTGATCATTCATTGCGAGACGAGCTCTGGCATTCTGAACCCGGTCGAAGAGCTGGCCGATGCGGCGCATGCGGCGGGACGAAAGGTCCTGATCGACAGCATGTCTGCCTTTGGTGCCGTGCCGTTGGACGTTTCACGCGTGAAATACGCAGCGATGGTAAGTTCAGCAAACAAATGTATCGAAGGCGTGCCGGGCTTTGGCTTTGTGATTGCGCGCAAAGACGAAATCGAGGCCGCTGAAGGCAACAGCCATTCTTTGTCTCTGGACGTTCATGCCCAATGGGCGACGATGGAAAAAACAGGCCAATGGCGTTTCACGCCACCTACGCACATTGTGGCGGCTTTTCTGAAGGCACTTGAAGGCCACGCCCAAGAGGGCGGCGTTGCCGGACGGGGTGGTCGTTATACCCGCAACCGTGATGTTATGGTTGAGGGTATGCGCGAGCTGGGGTTCGAAACCCTGCTTGCAGATCGTTGGCTTAGCCCGATCATTGTGACATTCTTCTGTCCTGCCGATCCGAAATTCGCGTTCTCACGCTTCTATGACCTCATGAAATCAAAAGGCTTTATCATTTACCCCGGTAAGCTGACGGTCGTGGACAGCTTCCGCGTCGGTTGCATCGGTCAGATGGATGAAAACATCATGCGGCAGGTCGTAGAGGCCGCACGTGCGACACTGAATGAAATGGGAGTTGAGACTGCGGCGCCACCTCAGGCGGCTCTCGACGAACGCAAAAAACTGGCTGCATAGCACTTACAAGGATTCTGATATGCCTAATATTTCCCCGGTCGTTGCGAATGACCGCACCTACTCTACGCCCAAGACCTGTGCGATTGCGATCTGTCTCGATGGGTGCGAACCCGAATACCTCGAGAAAGCAATCGCCGATGGGTTGATGCCCACGCTGAAACGCATGAAGGAAACCGGAACTGACCGTCTCGCGCATTCGGTCATTCCCTCGTTCACCAACCCAAATAACCTGTCAATTGCGACGGGCCGGCCGCCAATCGTGCACGGGATTTGCGGGAACTATCTTTATGATCCCGACACTGGTGAAGAGGTCATGATGAACGACGTGCGCTTTCTGCGTGCGCCAACGGTGTTTTCAAAATTCTACGAAGCGAGTGCCCGTGTTGCAGTCGTGACAGCGAAAGACAAGCTGCGTGCGCTCCTCGGTGCCGGGCTGAAGTTCGACGACGACCGGGCAAAGTGTTTCTCTGCCGAAAAATCCGACACATCGACACAGGCCGAACACGGTCAGGACGCCGCCAGCAAATGGTTGGGCATGGCGCAGCCGGAGGTTTACTCGGCAGAGCTGTCGGAGTTTGTTTTTGCCGCGGGCGTCAAGTTGCTGCGCGAGTGGAACCCGGATGTGATGTATCTGACGACAACTGACTACGTCCAACACAAGTATTCGCCCGATCAGGCCGAGGCCAAAGCATTCTACGAGATGTTCGACAAATATCTGACAGAGCTTGATGCACTGGGCGCAGCAATTGTGGTCACTGCCGACCACGGCATGAAGCCTAAACATGACGCCAACGGCGATCCAAAAGTTATCTACGTCCAGGATCTGCTTGACGAATGGCTGGGTGAGGCTGCGGCCCGTGTCATCCTGCCAATCACTGACCCATATGTGGTGCACCACGGCGCGCTTGGTGGCTTTGGAACGGCATATCTGCCCGAAGGCGCAGATCGTGCTGACATCATTGCGCGGCTGGCTGCACGCGAAGAGATCCTTGAAGTTGTCAGCAAAGAAGAAGCCGTCGAGCGCTTCGAACTGCCTGCTGATCGCATTGGCGACATCGTGATGATTTCAACGGAAAACATGACAATCGGCACCTCTGAGGATCGTCACGATCTGGCTGCTCTGAACGAGCCGCTGCGCAGCCATGGCGGCCTGACCGAGCAAGAAGTGCCCTTCATTTGCAATCGTGTTCTGGATTTGCCATCTGCTCCGAAGCTTCGGAACTTTGACGCATTCTTTTACGCAACACAGGCGGCCGCATTGGAAGAGGTCAACGCATGAACCAGATGACCAAGACAGATATTCGCCACGAGGGTATGCGCATCGGGAACGATATCGTCTTTACCGATGATGTGGTCGAGGTGCTGTATCCATATACTGACGAAGTTGTGGGCACCGTTCCAGCTGGCACCGCTGAACATGCGCGCAAGGCGTTCGAGATCGCGGCAAATTATAAGCCAAAACTCACCCGCTATGAACGCAGCAAGATCCTGCAACGCGCGGGCGAATTGATCGGCGAAAAGCGCGAATATCTTGCCAAATGGCTGACGCTCGAGCTGGGAATCTGCCACCAGCATGCGATCTATGAGACAAAGCGCGCCCAAGACGTCTACCAATTCGCCGCTGCCGAGACGATGAAGGACGACGGTGAAATCTTCTCTTGCGATCTGACCCACAACGGCAAGGCGCGCAAGATTTTCACCAAACGTGAGCCAGTGCGCACCATTTCTGCGATCACTCCGTTCAATCACCCATTGAACATGGTGAGCCACAAGATCGCGCCGTCAATTGCGACCAACAACTGCATGGTTTGCAAACCAACGGAACTGACACCGCTGACCTGTATCGCGCTTGCCGATATTCTTTATGAGGCCGGCCTGCCCAAGGAGATGTTTCAGGTCGTCACGGGATTGCCGCAGGATATTGGTGACGAGATGATCACCAATGACAACATTGATATCATTACCTTCACCGGTGGTGTACCAGTGGGCAAGATCATCGCGTCAAAAGCAGGTTACAAACGTCAGGCCTTGGAGCTGGGCGGCAATGATCCGTTGATCATCTGTAACGATCTTGACGACGCCGATCTAGATAAAGCCGCGACCATTGCAGTGGCTGGGGCGACCGGGAACTCTGGTCAACGCTGCACCGCGATCAAGCGTATTTTGGTGCAGGAAAGCGTCGCAGACCGGTTCGTGCCACTGGTGCTGGAAAAGGCCAAGAAGATCAAATTCGGTGATCCGCAGGATCCTGAAACGGAATTGGGTTGCGTGATCCATTCGCAAGCCGCCGAACTGTTTGAAAACCGTGTTCTGCAAGCAGAAAAAGACGGCGCAGAGATCCTCTATCATCCAGAGCGCCGCGGGGCACTTTTGCCGCCTATCGTCGTGGATCGCGTGCCGCACGACAGCGAATTGGTGATGGAAGAAACCTTTGGACCCATCATTCCGATTGTGCGCGTACCAGACAACGATGAAGAGGTAATGGCAATTTCAAACTCGACCGACTTTGGCCTCAGCTCGGGCGTTTGCACGAACGATCTGACCCGGGCCATTGCTTATATCAACGGGCTGGATGTCGGTACATGCAATATCTGGGAGCAACCCGGCTATCGGATCGAGATGTCGCCGTTTGGTGGCATCAAGGACAGCGGAAACGGGGTGAAGGAAGGTGTCATCGAAGCGATGAAGTTCTTCACCAATGTAAAAACCTACTCGCTACCCTGGCCGGAGTAAGATACGACCCTCCCACACTTGCGGGGCCTTAGTGCCCCGCAATTTTTGCCTTCGCAGTCCTTTGTCGGTCAATGCGCGATACATAAAAGGAGCTATCTGATGAGCGTTGGGATATTTCTCATCGTTCTTTTTGCGGCTCTTTTGCACGCATTTTGGAACGCAATCGTCAAAGGGGCGGGGGACCG
This sequence comes from uncultured Paracoccaceae bacterium, assembly GCA_947498645.1. Classification (GTDB taxonomy): domain Bacteria; phylum Pseudomonadota; class Alphaproteobacteria; order Rhodobacterales; family Rhodobacteraceae; genus Yoonia. The sequence continues at coordinate 1,043,639 of CANMKS010000001.1, forward strand.
GGCCCTTGTCTTTGGTCTGTTGGCTGTGGGGCATGTCGTGCCCGGCCTGGGGTTGGTATTGTATTATGGGGCCCCAGACCCGGCAGCCATTCCATTTGTTATCGCATCAACGGTGATCCATTGGGCGTACTACGTGTTGCTGAATATGGCCTACCGCACCGGTGATTTGAGTGTGGTTTATCCCGTCGCGCGTGGCCTTGCGCCCATTCTGATTGCCATCGGTGCGCTGTTCTGGGCGGATGAACATCTGCCAATGATGGCATGGGTTGGCATTCTGACGGTTTCAGGGGGCATCATGATGCTGGCTGGACAGGCGTTCAAAAGCCAGATCGCCAGAACAGGATTGATCGCTGCGGTCGGCGTTGCAGTCGTTATTGCAAGCTATTCCATTGTTGACGGCATAGGCATTCGGGTCTCCGGCAATCCGGGTGGATATATCGGCTGGATTTTCGTCGCTGAGATTTTCGTCGTCCTGTATGTTTTTGGCACCAGATGGACCCGGCTGCGGGCGATGTCGGCCCGTGCCATTGGCATTGGGTTGGTCGGCGGGCTTGTTTCTTCGGCGGCATACGGGTTGGTCCTTCTGGCCAAGACCGAGGCACCCTTGGGCATCGTTTCGGCCTTGCGAGAAACCTCAGTCATTTTTGCGGCGTTGATTGGTGTCTTGTGGTTTGCTGAAGGGCCACGGCGCACCCGCATCATCGCAGCCGTTATCGTTGCGATCGGCATCGGCACGATCGCCAGCGCAGGAGGGTAGACTTGCAAATACTGACCTTCATAGTTGAACTTATGGGGGCAACCATGTTGTTGCTCTACGCCGTCCGTATGGTGCGTACGGGGATTGAGCGTGCATTCGGCCCGTCATTCAAACATGCCATCACTGACAACCGCAACCGCGTAAGTGCTGCGACGGTAGGTCTGATCCTTGCGGTCATTTTGCAAAGTTCTGCTGCGGTTGCGCTCTTGGTGTCCGGGTTCTCGGCTGCCGGTGCGATTTCGTTTGGCGCGGGCCTGTCTGTCGTGCTTGGCGCGGATCTTGGGTCTGCCTTGCTGATTCAGGTGTTTTCTTTCGACCTCAGCTGGTTGGTGCCGGTGCTATTGGCACTTGGCGGAGGGTTGTTTGTCAAATCTGAACGCCGGCCGTTTCGTCAGGCTGGGCGCATCATCCTTGGGATCGCGTTCATCCTGATCTCGCTGCGGTTCCTGCGTGAAACCATGGATCCGATCCGGGACAGCACATTCCTGCCAGCCATTGCCGAATTCCTTGCGCGCGATTTTATCACGGCATTCATCGTCGGCTGCGCACTGGCATTTGCGATGCATTCCAGCGTTGCCGTTATCCTGATGTGTGTGACGATGGTTTCGATTGGGGCGATCCCGGTTGTTGCCGGTGTGTCGCTGGTGTTGGGGGCGAATTTTGGCAGTGCGATGATCCCTGTTTGGCTGACCCGTTCGCTGGATAATCGCGCGCGCCGTGTCCCGTTGGCTAATCTGGTTGTCCGGGGCAGCGGTGCTATTATTGCACTACTGGTTTTGAACAAGACGAACCTTCTGCCTTTTATCGGCTCACTGGACTCTGCCCAGACCCTTATTAACGTTCATATCCTGTTTAACGCACTGCTTGTTACCATGATTGTGTTTTCCAATCTGCTTGAGGGTCCGTTCAGGATGATGCTGCCAGACGATCCACCCAGTCTGGATGAACATTCACCTCTTTATCGCAGCGTGTTGGACGACGCCGTGCTCGACAAGCCGCACTTGGCGATTGCCAACCTGCGGCGCGAGGTTCTTCGGATGGTGCAACTTGTTGAGACCATGATGATGCCGGTCATGGATCTTTATACCAAATACAATGGCCCAATGGCCCGCACGTTGATGGGGCGTGATACCCACGTGAACAACGCCTTTGATGAGGTGCGCCGCTATGCGGCTGCGTTGCAGGGCGAATCCCTGAGTAAGGCGGACTCCAAAACCGTGCGGGAGCTGACAGAATACGCGATCGCGATTGAAGCCGCAGGCGACATTGTTGTTAAACGTCTGATCCCATTGGCCAGGGAAAAGAGTGAGAAGGGCGTGTATTTCTCTGAAAATGGCGCTGCCGAAATACGCAACATGCACGATCACGTCATGGCAAATATGGTTTTGGTGGCAAACCTGCTGGTGTCTGACGATCTGGAGAGCGCCCGTTTGCTGCTGGAAGAAAAGCAAGAGATGGCAAGACTGGAGCGCAAGAGCCGCAAACGTCATCTGAAACGCCTGAGCGAAGGTGTTCAGATCAGTTTTGAATCAAGCGACATTCACCTCGAGACAACGGGAAGCATCCGGGATTTCAACAGCCACCTTGCGTCGGCCGCATATCCGATGTTGCACCGGGAAGGCCAATTGTTGGAAACCCGCCTGATCGAGCAAAACTACGAAGACATGGATGTTCGACAGCGCGAACGCTGAGTGATTGATCAATTGTTGCTGGACGCGCTGCGCATGTGGGCAAGAAGCTCTGAGTGGAGCGCGGGCGTCGCCGCCGAAATGACACGCCCATCAGAGGCGTAGTCCAACGGCTTTCCATCCCAGTCTGTGATGATCCCGCCGGCCGGTTCGATCAAACCTTTCAGCGGGAGGTAGTCGAAGGGTTTCAGGTCGTAGTCGATGACCGCATCAACGTGGCCTGCCGCCAATAACGCGTGTGGGTAGCAATCGTATCCGAACCGTCTGGTGTGACCTGCCTCGACCAACGATTTCAGAATGTCAGGCTCCTGCGCCATCAGCTTTTCACCCTCGTTGATATAGATGATAGCATCTGACAATCGCGTTTGGTTGGAGGCCTTAATCGGTTCTCCGTTCAGCGTTGCGCCGGACCCTGTTGTGCCAAGGTAAAGCTCGTCAAGCGCGGGCATTGAGATCAGGCCAAGTGTTGGCATCCCCTTTGTCACATGCGCCAGCAGGAAGCCAAAGAGCGGATGACCCCCAATGAAAGACCGCGTCCCGTCAATGGGGTCAATCACCCACACATGATCTGCCGACAGATCGCCGGTCCCAAATTCCTCACCCAAAATGGCGTGGTCTGGAAACTCCTGTTGGAGCACTTCGCGCACTTCGCGCTCAACCTGCTTGTCAGCAGCCGTTACAGGGCTTTCATCAGATTTTACCTCAATATCGAGGTTCGCTCTGAAATACCGAAGTGCTGTAGCAGCGGCACCTTCGGCGAGTTCAATAGATATCTGGATAATTCTTGACGACACAGCGTTCATCTTTCTTGGCATGGTCCAGTTAGTAGGCAATAGGATGTATCCGAACCCGCATGTAAAATTCATTCCGGCTATGATTGTATCGCCTAAGCTTATGTTTGATGGTTTAAACCATGCCCAAGCGCTGTGTCGTTGCCGCTTGTGCGCTTGCATCCTGCGACCCAGTGGTGGACTACTTGATCCAGCGCGGTCGCAGCCAAGGTTTTGCCGGGCTGCCGCGAACCGAATAAGTTAGAAGGCATGATCCTGTATTGACTAGGCCGAGACCATTCCTGACACCTGTGGCGCTTGCAACAGATGCGCGGCTATGGTCCTGTTCTGAGGACCGTCGAGGCTGTTTTGCCGCAGCGCAGGTTTAGGAATTTGCCATGCTTGCACCTCAACGGCACAGACTTATTCTTGAGCAACTCGACAAAGATATCACTGTTTCCATACGTGCCCTGACGCAGCGGTTCGGGGTCTCTCGAGAAACGATCCGCAAGGATATCGAGCATCTGGCGCGAACAGCAAAGTTGGAACAAGTGCGCGGCGGCGCGACCCGCATCAGGACGCAAGAAGTTCCGATGGCTGACCGATCCCAGATCAATGCCGAAGGCAAGGCACGGATCGGCCGGACGCTTGCCGCGCGGATTCCCCAGGGCGCTTCGATTTTCCTTGATAACGGTTCTTCGACGCAGGTCTTGGCGCGTGCGCTTACAGAACATAGCGGCCTTAGCGTCTATACCAACGATCTGGAGGTCGCGCGCATCCTTGCGCCTGTTTGTGCAAACCTTGTGCTTATCGGGGGTCGCATCAACACCGAAGAAATGGCGACATTTGGCAGTGAGGCACTCGAGCAAGCATCCCGTTACCACGTCGATATATCGGTTATCAGCGCAGGTGGGCTTTCGGCACGCGCTTTGTTGACTGATTTCAGCGAAGAAGGGGTGAACCTGCGTGAGCAGATCTCGCGATGTGGGCAGACCTGCTATGTGATCGCGGATCAAGAAAAATTCGGCGTCGTTGGGCAATATGCCTTGGCAATTCCGTTAGAAAGTACGTGCCTCATTCTGGATGAGGAACCGCGCGAGGATCTGCGCGCAGCATTGCAGTCACAAAAACTGGCGTTTTTGGTCGCTGGTCCGCAATAAATAATTTGCCAAGTTTTGCCAAGTAATGCAAAGTAATGCCAACTATGCATATACTGGAGCATCAACATGGCTGACCAAACCATTCCGCAACGCGCTCAATACGTCATTATTGGTGGGGGGATCGTTGGATGTTCGGTTGCTTATCACCTGGCGAAGATGGGACACACAGATGTTGTCCTTCTCGAACAGGGTCAGCTGAGTTGCGGCACAACATGGCACGCGGCCGGGCTTGTGGGCCAACTGCGCAGCCAGCCATCCATGACCAATCTCATTCGGTATTCCACGCAGCTTTACGCTGACCTTGAGGCTGAAACAGGTCTGGCGACTGGGTGGATGCAGTGTGGCTCTGTCACTGTGGCGCGCACTGATGACCGCATGACTGTACTGCTTCGCACTGCGGCGGCAGCGCGGGCACAGGGGGTCGAAGTCGACGTGCTTACCCCGCAAGAGGCGGGCGACCGGTGGCCAGTCATGCAGACAGATGACCTCAAAGGCGGCTTGTGGATGCCGGGCGACGGCAAGGCAAACCCGACCGATCTGACGCAATCACTTGCCAAGGGTGCACGTAACAAAGGTGCCCGCATCATCGAAGGGATCACGGTCACCGGCGTTACGACAGATCAAGGGCGTGTCACGGGCGTTGACACCGATCAAGGGCACATTGAAGCAGAGATTGTAGTTAACTGTGCGGGCCAGTGGGCGCGTGCTGTGGGGCAGATGTGTGGCGTAAACGTCCCACTGCATTCAGCCGAACACATGTATATCGTCACTGAAACCATGAACGGCGTAAAGGCGGACCTGCCCGTTTTGCGCGATCCGGATGGCTATATCTACTTCAAAGAGGAAACCGGCGGCCTGGTCATGGGTGGGTTTGAGCCGGAGGCCAAGCCTTGGGGTATGGATGGCATCCCCGACAAATTTGAGTTTTCCCTTCTGCCCGATGATTGGGACCAATTCGAAATTCTGTTGGAAAACGCCTTGATCCGCGTTCCAGAGATGGAGCACACCGGCGTTCGCAAGTTCTACAACGGACCCGAAAGCTTTACGCCGGACAACAACTACCTGTTGGGTGAAGCGCCAGAACTGAAGAACTTTTTTGTCGGCGCAGGCTTTAACTCCATGGGGATCGCCAGTGCTGGCGGGGCAGGACGCGCCCTAGCCGAATGGATTATCGAGGGCGAGGCCACGTCTGATTTGTTTGCGGTCGATATCCGGCGGTTTGCCGAATTCAACAACAACCCGACCTGGTTGCACGACCGGGTCAAGGAAACACTGGGCCTTCACTATGCAATGCCCTGGCCAAATCGAGAGCTGGACACTGCCCGGCCATTCCGCCGGTCGCCGCTTTATGACCGTCTCAAAGCCAAGGGCGCGGTCTTTGGGTCGAAAATGGGCTGGGAGCGGGCCAATTGGTTCGCACCCGAAGGCACTTTGGCGGAAACGGTTTACAGTTTCGGACGGCAAAACTGGCACGACGCTGTCGCTGAGGAACACAAGGCGGTTCGCGAAGGCGTGGCGCTTTTCGATCAGACATCTTTTGCCAAGCTGCTGGTACAGGGCAGGGATGCCTGCACTGAATTGAACCGGATTTGCACTGCCAATGTGGACGTCCCGCTGGGACAGACAGTCTACACGGGGATGCTGAACAATCGCGGCGGATATGAAAGCGACCTGACCGTCATGCGCTTGAAGGGCGATGAATTCCTGTTGATCACGGGTTCGGCGCAGGCCGTTCGCGACGCCGACTGGATTTCCAAAAACTTTGCGGAAGAGTCACATGTCTTTTTGACGGATGTGACGTCATCGTGGTCCGTGCTGGCGGTTATGGGGCCGAAATCTCGGGACGTCTTGGGATCGGTCACCAAAGTGGATTTGTCCAATGACAACTTCCCGTTTGGCACGTTTCAGACCATCGACCTAGGCTATGCTACAGTTATCGCGAGCCGTATGACATACGTCGGTGAATTGGGCTGGGAATTGCTTGTTCCCACAGAATTCACTGTTGGCGTTTACGATCAACTGATGGAGGCAGGCGCCCCGCATGGCATCCGTGACGCCGGCTACTACGCTCTGGACGGATTGCGGATCGAAAAGGGGTTCCGCGCCTGGAGCCGGGAACTGACCCCGGATATTTCACCACTTCAGGCCGGGCTCAGCTTTGCCGTGGACTTTGACAAACCCTGTGGGTTTATCGGGAAAGATGCGCTGCAAGTGGCCAAGGCCGATCCACAGCACCTGAACCGGCGTATTATCCAGCTTGTGTTGAATGATTCCGAGGTCCAACTTTGGGGCGGTGAGGCCGTATTGCACAATGGGATCGAGATCGGAGAAGTGCGATCCGCCGGGTTTGGCCATACGCTGGGCGCTGCCGTTGCGCTTTGCGATGTGCATGCGGACGCGAAGATCGACAAATCGTTTATCGAGACTCAGGCCTTTGAAATCGACAACGCGGGCACCCGCACGGCTGCCACAGCGTACCTGCGTACACCCTATGACCCGAAGGCCGAACGCGTAAAAGCCTGATTAAGCTGAAAAGTTAACTGACGACTGACCGCCGCGCATTTCCTGACCTATCGTCAGAATGCGCGGCTACTGCATTGTTGCATGATCGTCGATTATGCTTGCCTTTGGGTGATCGAAAATGGTGCGATCAAGCTGGTTATTCATTCATTACCCAAGCCTATCGTATCAGAAGAATTATCAATTTGGTTTGTTGGAGATATTCGCGAAACTGTTACGATCACAGACAACAATGTGAAAAGATTAACAACAAGGGAGAAATCAATGGCACCTCTAAAGACGAAATCGATGTTGGGCGCGTCGATGCTTGCGCTCATGTCGAGCGTTGCATTCGCGGAAACTGAACTGACTGTCTACACTGCCGTCGAGGCCGAAGACCTGTCGCGGTACGCCGAAACATTTAACGCGTCACACCCGGATATCACAATCAATTGGGTGCGCGACTCAACCGGCGTCATCACAGCGAAACTTCTCGCGGAACGTGACAACCCACAGGCGGACGTTGTTTGGGGGCTTGCCGCGACATCGCTCCTGCTCTTGAAATCAGAAGGCATGCTGGAAGCCTATGCACCTGCTGGTGTCGAGAATCTGGACCCTAAATTCGTAGATGGCGATAACCCTCCGGCCTGGGTCGGGATGGACGCCTGGGTTGCTTCTGTGTGCTTTAACACCGTCGAGGCAGAAAGATTGGGCCTTGAGGCTCCAACGTCTTGGCAGGACCTGACGGACGAGCAGTACCGCGGCCACGTGATCATGCCGAACCCCGCGTCTTCGGGGACTGGCTTCCTGGACGTTTCCAGCTGGTTGCAGATTTTTGGCGAAGAAGGTGGCTGGGCTTACATGGATGCGCTTCATGAGAACATTGCCCGTTACACACATTCCGGCTCGGCGCCTTGCAAACTTGCTGCGTCCGGTGAGATTCCAATCGGTGTGTCTTTCGCATTCCGTGGTGCCAAGTCAAAAGCTGCTGGCGCTCCGCTAGAGATCATTGTGCCAAGCGAAGGTGTTGGCTGGGACATGGAAGCAACCGCAATCGTCGCGGGCACGGACGCTTTGGAAGCGGCGCAGACCTTGGTTGACTTCACCGTCACGCAAGAAGCCAACGAGATGTACAATGTCGGCTACGCGGTTGTTGCCTATCCAGGCATTGCACAACCGGTAGAGCACTTCCCGGAAAATCTGCTTGATGCGATGATTGACAACGACTTCGAATTTGCAGCGAACAATCGCGCGGCAATTCTTGAAGAGTGGTCAAGCCGTTACGATGGCAAATCTGATCCGCAGTAACCGAACAATTGGTCAGGGCGCTGGGCAACCGGCGCCCTGACCAATGGAACTATCAAAGACAAACAAGACCGGCTGACACACCTAGCTCTACTATGAGTCAGGGAAGGATCTAAGAACGTGAAGACAAACGTCGAAAGTAGCTATCTCAAGATTGAGAACCTCTGGAAATTTTTTGGTAAGTTTCTGGCGCTTGAAAACATCTCACTTGAAGTCAAGGAAGGCGAATTCATTTGCTTTCTTGGTCCTTCGGGATGTGGGAAAACAACCTTGTTGCGTGCCATTGCCGGGTTGGACCTCCAGTCAAGTGGAACAACTTTGCAGGGTGGAAAAGATGTCTCGAATCTGCCCCCGTCCGAGCGTGACTTTGGGATCGTCTTTCAGTCCTACGCATTGTTTCCCAACCTGAGCATCGAAAAGAACATTGCTTACGGATTGGAAAACACTGGCCGATCCAAAGACGAGATCAAGGCACGGGTCGCAGAGTTGCTGGAGCTGGTTGGTCTTCCCGAACAGGGCAAGAAGTATCCCGCCCAACTGTCCGGGGGGCAGCAACAACGTATTGCATTGGCGCGCGCGATCGCGACCAATCCAGGTCTTCTCTTGCTTGATGAGCCGCTTTCAGCACTTGATGCCAAGGTGCGCGTGCATCTGCGCCATGAAATCAAAGAGCTTCAGCGCAAACTCGGCGTGACAACGGTCATGGTTACTCATGACCAAGAAGAAGCGCTGGCGATGGCCGACCGGATCGTGGTGATGAACCATGGTGTGATCGAACAAGTCGGCACGCCAACAGAAATTTATCGCGAGCCGAGCTCGCTTTTTGTGGCTGATTTTATCGGTGAAATGAACCAGATCACCGCAACTGCTGGAGCTGGCAATAAGGTGCGGTTTGGATCAGCGGTCATGGAATCTGCGCCCCATCAGTTCAACGAAGGTGACAAGATCATCGCAGCGATCCGTCCCAATGACATCATCCCGCACGGCGACAGCGCCCATTCGCTTGGTAAGGACGACCGGGTCGAGACCGAGTCCAACGCGATCGATGTGGAAGTTGGGGAAATGGAGTTCCTGGGTTCTTTCTGGCGATGCAGACTAAGACATGAGCTGTTTGGCAATGAAGATCTGATTGCAGACTTTTCAATCAACGCTGTGCGGCGACTAGAGCTGTCCGAAGGCTCGACTATGCTGATCGAATTGCCTCCAACACGTCTTATGGCATTTGCAGGTTCGGAGTAGAGCATATGAGCGACGCGACCCTGCAAAACGTTCCCAGCGGCAAATCCATTCGCGGCAAGCTGTCCCGTGACGACATTATCATGCGTGGCAGCATGATTGTGATTGGCCTTTATCTGCTAATCACGATGGCCTTTCCGCTTTACGCGATGCTGTCGAAGTCTTTTTCCACATACAAGTTCGATCTGGCCGCCTACGAGGTTCAGGTCAGCGATGAGACAGGTACGAACTTTTCACAACCAGTCACATTCGCGGACCTGAACGAGACGCTGAATGTCGTGGCCGAAACAGATCTGAGCGCCGGATCCGATGGTCGCCTTGGTGTGACGCAGTTCTTTCCTGACTTCAGCTTCCGCAGCCCCGTCAACTACCGTTTGCGCAATACCTCCGACACAGGAAGGTTTCTTGTCGGCTCAACCCTGAATGACGCCACAGACTGGGTCGAGCTCGACAGCAACACCTTCAGACGCGTGCAGTTGCGCCCTGTCGAGGCGCGTGGTCTTGATAACTTCCGGACCTACTTTCGTACGCCTGCGCTGTCGAATTCCATCAAGAATTCGGTGATCATTGCGACAGTCAGTACTGTCATCACTGTTTTTCTTGCCTTCTGGTTTGCCTTTGCGCTGAACCGGTCGTGCATGCGGTTCAAAGGGTTCTTTCGCCTTGTGGCGATGGCACCGATCCTGGTTCCGTCATTGTTGCCCGGCATCGCTTTGGTTTACCTCTTTGGCAATCAAGGCATGCTGAAAGAGCTGCTGTTCGGCGCAACAATCTATGGCCCGATCGGGATTATCATCGGGTCGGTGTTTTTCACCTTCCCGCACGCCTTTCTGATCATTTCAACGGCTCTCTCAATCTCGGACGCGCGGCTTTACGAGGCTTCGGTCGTCCTGCGGGGCAGCCCATGGCGCACGTTTTGGACCGTCACCATCCCGGGTGCGCGCTATGGCTTGGTGTCTGCGGCTTTCGTGGTGTTCAACCTCGTGATCACTGATTTCGGTCTGCCAAAGGTTATCGGTGGACAGTTCAATGTCCTTGCGGTTGATATCTACAAACAGGTGATCGGTCAGCAGAATTTCGAGATGGGAGCGGTTGTTTCTGTCGTCTTGATCCTGCCGGCGATTGTTGCCTTTACCATCGACAGATTGGTGCAAAGCAAGCAGGTCGCCTTGTTGTCTGCGCGGTCGGTCCCCTATTCGCCGTCGCCAAATGCCAGACTGGACTGGACATTGTTCGGTTTCTCAAGCCTGGTCGCTGTCTTCATTGTCGGCATCCTTGCTGTCTGCCAGTTTGCGGCGCTGGTGAAATTCTGGCCATATGACCTGAGCTTCAGCCTGAACAACTACCAGTTTGATCGCATGGATGGCGGTGGTTGGGGATCCTACTACAACTCGATCAAGCTGGCGCTTTTGACCGCGGTGATCGGCACATCGGTGATCTTCTTTGGTGCCTATCTGGTTGAAAAATCGAATGGCTTCAGGACCGGGCGCACTCTTTTTCAGATGTTCGCCATGTTGCCAATGGCGATCCCCGGCATGGTTCTGGGTTTGTCTTACATCTTCTTCTTCAACAACCCGAGCAATCCGTTCTATTTCATTTATGGAACGATGGCCATTTTGGTGGTCTCGACGGTGACGCACTTCTACACGGTGTCCCACCTGACGGCGACGACGGCTTTGCAGCAAATGGACCGAGAGTTTGAATCTGTATCCGCGTCGCTAAAGCAACCAACCCTAAAGCTGTTCAGCCGGGTCACGGTGCCGGTCAGTATGCCTGCAATCCTCGACATCTCGATCTATCTCTTCGTGAATGCGATGACGACGGTGTCGGCGGTCGTGTTCCTATATTCTCCAAAGACCTCGCTTGCGTCGATCGCAGTGCTGAATATGGATGATGCAGGCGATATCGCACCGGCGGCGGCCATGGGAATGATGATCTTCTATACCAATGCCGCTGCCCGAATACTCCACTTGATCGCATCCCGTGGTATTTTGCAGCGCACCCAGGCCTGGCGCAAAAGGTAAGTGTTCTGCGCTTGAAAGCGGGCCATCGATGGAAAAGACCAGAAACGAACGCACTGACCTCAATCTACTTTTCATTGTCGCAGACCAATTCCGGGCAGATTTGTTGTCTGGGCGGCTTGCCACGAGTGTTCCGACGCCAAACCTTGACCTTTTGGCGTCGGACTCGCTGCGACTGGCGAACCACCATACGGTCGCTGTCCCATGTGGTCCGGCCCGAGCGAGCCTGTTTACCGGGCTGTATCCGTCCGAACATGGCGCTATTCGCAATGGGGTGCCGCTCAAGAATGGCTTAAGCAACCTTGCCCACCAGTTGCGCCGGATTGGTCGCGAACCGCTTCTTTTTGGCTACACTGACACCCAACCCGATCCGACCTGCCAGTTTTCGCGAGACCCCGCAAGACTGTCCTCGACCGCACCAATGGACGGGTTCAATGAGGTGGTCGAAATGCGCGAGGAGGCTTGGCGTTGGCTCGGCTTTCTGAGGGCGCAGGGCTATGATGTGCCCGATGCGCAATCCGCAGATTTCAAGCGCTTGTATGCGCCAGCGGAGTCCACGTTGGGCGGTCCGGCGCTTTATGATGATTCGCACAGTGATACCGCCTTTCTGACAGATGAGACCATTCGTGCACTTGATGTGCGCAAATCCCAACCCTGGACGGCCTTTGTCACCTATATCAGGCCTCATCCGCCTTATGTTGCGCCAGATCCATATCATTCGATGATCCCATCCGACGATGTGCCTGCGCCTTTGCAAACGGAATTTGACCATCCGTTTCTTTCGGCTCAGCGAAACTATCCGTCCAATGCGGGGATTTTCTGGGGATACGATGGGCATGCGCAGAATTTGGATGACCAGACGATCGCAAAGGTGCGCGCAACATATTTGGGCCTGGTCGCGGAATTGGATGACAACATCGGGAAGCTCTTTGATTGGCTGGACACAATCGGACAGCGAGACAGAACAGTAGTCATCTTCACCTCTGATCACGGCGATATGCTTGGCGATTTCGGGCTATGGGGAAAGCTGTCGCCGTTTCCACAGGCGTCGCACGTACCTTTTTTGTGCCATGGCCCCGATATCACTGCCTCCGAGCAACAAGGTGTAACCCAATCGACAGAAGTCATGCCTGCGCTTCTGGAATATCTAGAGGGCGGGCGCATGTGTTTTTCCGGTCTTTCACAAGACCGAAAGGCCAAGGTAGAATTCTCGCTATCACATCCGACGAAACCAACGCCGCTGCAGATGGTTGGCATCCTGACGGAAGAGAACGCAGAGTGTACCGTCTACCACGACGCGCAAGAAAGAACCGCGGTTTTCGCGTGTGACTTGCCAGACTTACGGATGGGGACACGTGACGGGTTCCCTATTGAATAGACCTGCCGGTCGGTCTGGTCCCACACCGACGCCCGCGACCGCGCAGTTCGTCTGCCAGCGTGTCACAATTAATCCGTGACAGGTGCCAACGGTATGAAGACCTCAGATGAGCTTTGGAATGAAACTGGCAAATCGCCCGTCGTTTTCGCCAAGACGGGCTCTCTTTGATTTCTGTCTCTTCCGTTGGAAAATAAGCTAACCCTAAACGTCGGGCCTCTTGGGGGAGCAGGTCAGTAACAGCGCGTTTTGACACCGTAGATCGCGGTATTGGCACCGTCTCCACACGAGGTGCGCTCCAACTGAGTATAAGATACTTTACATTGAGTAAAATATATCATACATACAGTAAATAATACGTTACACGCTAAGGAGTACCAAGATGACCTATCAAGATCGCAATACTGTTGTGTCGATCCTGGTGAACCTTGTTGTCAGTGCGTTTGTCATACTGCGGCTTCTGGATATGAATGCGGTGGGGGTGTTTGATGGCCCCGACGCGGTTAACAACTGGGCCCGTTTGGTGATCTGGCTGATCCCTCTGGGTGTTGTTGGGACAATCATTGGCACCATTGTGTTCAACATTGGCTTTGCGATTGTCACAAGTGAACCCAAACCAAGTTTCGTTGTGGATGAGCGGGACAAGCTTTTTGAACGCCGTGGGGGTCTTGCTATGATGATATTTGCTGGGGCGGGTTTCATTTGTGCGGTAATTGCACTGGCGCTTGATGCCTCGGCCCTTGTTGGGTTCAACATCATCTATTTTGGTATGGCCTTAGGGGCGCTGGCGGCGGACTTCATCAAATTCGCCAGCTATCGACGCGGGTACTAAGGGATGGGAAAGCTTACGATCACCAATACGATACGGCGATTGCGTTTCGATGCCGATGAGATGACCCAGAAAGACCTTGCCGAAAAGGTCGGCGTCACGCGGCAGACCATCGTGGCGATAGAAAACGCCAAGTATTCGCCCACGCTTGAACTTGCCATCCTGATTTCGCGCGTGTTCGACAAGCCGCTTGAAGAGGTCTTTAACATCCATGACGCCAACTAAACCCGTCCAGAAGCAACCACCCCTCGTGGCCAATTTGCACTAGAGATCGGAGAAGACGATGAGTTTCAGCGCCTATTTCGCCTTTGCAGCGGGCATGTGCCTTTTGGCACTGTCACCGGGGCCCGGCCTAGCGGCCGTCTTGTCACGGTCCATCGTGTCGGGAACAAAAGCAGGTTCAATGGTTGTTTTCGGTTTGGTGCTTGTCGACTTCCTGTTCCTGGGGTTGGCCATTATCGGGCTTAGCGCGGTTGCTGCTGCGCTGGGGCCGTCGTTTCAGATCGTCAAATATGCGGCGGCCATTTATCTGCTTTGGCTAGGTTACAACACCATCAGACAAGCGGGCCATATCATTGCTGTCGATCGTCAGGGCGCGCGGTCCCATCTACGTGATGTGGTCCTTGGGGCTGCTGTTACGCTGGGCAACCCCAAGGCGATATTGTTCTATGGGGCGCTTTTGCCAACCTTCTTCGACGTCTCCCTGATCGGGATGGCCGAGTACCTTGTGATCTGCGCGATTATCGTCGCCGTGTCATTTGCGGTTTACGGCATTTATATGCTTGTCATCGCCCGGTCCCGTCATTTCTTTGCGTCGCCACGATTGCAGAAAAGGTTGCACCAGGTTTCAGGCACGGTCTTTTTTGGGGCAGGGGTTTCTGTTGCGCTGAAGTAAGGGCCCAATAAATCACAACGGACAGAGTTTTGGTGTTCGTGCGTGACGCGCGACCTTCGCTCGGTGCCCACGACCTTCACACGATTTCGAGTAACTGGAGAGGCAATCCGATGCATATTCTTGCTGCAATGCCATACCTCATCATTGGTTTCGGCCTCGTAATGGGACAGACAGGCTTGCGTCCCGCGATGCTAGCGTGGGGGGTATGCATGATCGGCGCTCTGAGCGGGCTTGCCATGGCCATCACCATACTGATGATTGGGCAGACCTCATCATGGATGCTTGCTGTCGTGTCGGTTCTTCCATTTGCTGCCGCGTTCATTATGATAATCAAAGACTTGAGCTATCCGCGCATCAACGACGTGGCCACTGATCTGGATAACCCCCTTGCATTTGTTGCAGCGCTTCATGCCCCACCAAATGGCAACCGTAAGATGTCCTATCCCGGAAATTTCAAACCGCAGGTTCGGAAAGCATATCCACAAGTTCGACCGCTCATCTTGGATGAGTCACCGGGTCAGGTATTCGAGAGGGTTCTTCACATCGCGAAAACCCAACAAGGTTGGCGGTCCATTCGTTCTGACACCGCAAACAAAACCGTGGAGGCAGAGGCCATGACACCGCTTCTTGGCTTTGTGGATGACGTCATTGTGCGGGTGTCGAATTACGAGGGAAAATCTCGGGTGGACATGCGTTCCAGGTCTCGCGAGGGACTTGTGGACGCGGGTAAGAATGCCAAGCGAATTGAGATGTTTCTTGAGAAAATCCAGCAGGGTAGAGAAGCTGATAATTCGTGAACATTGAGACACGAGTAAGACACTCTGGCAACCTGTCGGTCCGAATTTGGGAAACGGACTTACTCTGCCCCATAACAACAGCTTAGTTATTCACCACCTTCGTTTGTTCTTAGGTGATTGCGGGAATTTGAACTCTCAGAATAATATGCTCTCCAATTCTCACTCCAGAACGGATCCGCGCAGGAATTGCTGACAAGCGGCGCCAATTCTTCAACATTCACGCCTATGTCGCATAAGTCTCGCGAAGTACGTTCTTTTGCACCTTGCCCATCGTATTGCGGGGAAGGGCCTGCACAATGATGTATTGCCTTGGGTGCTTGAACCGCGCGAGTGCGGATGTGATGGTCGCCGCAATTTTCGCTGTTGAAAGCTCTGGGTTTTCGAGGACAACCGCTGCCAGGACGCTTTCGCCGAAATCCGCATGTGGTACGCCAAAGACGGCGCTTTCAAGGACGCCGTCGATGTCGTTGATCACGTCTTCGACTTCCTTGGGGTAGATGTTGTACCCGCCCGAGATAATCAGGTCTTTTTGCCGTCCTACGATGGAAATCCGCCCGTCCGCATCTTTGACACCCAGATCACCGGTGATGAAGAACCCGTTTTCGCGCAACTCCTCCGCCGTCTTTTCCGGCATCTTCCAATAACCTTGAAAGACGTTATCGCCCCGTACTTCGATCATGCCAATTTCACCGGTTGTGACGGGTTCGCCACGGTCGGTGATCACGACCTCGGTGCCGGGCAGTGCATAGCCGACAGTCCCGGCCAGCCGCGCGCCATCATAGGGGTTTGAGGTGATCATATTGGTTTCGGTCATGCCATAGCGCTCTAGGATGCGGTGGCCAGTGCGATCTTCAAATGCCTTATGGGTCTCGGCCAATAGGGGGGCAGAGCCGGATATGAACAAACGCATGTTCTTGGTCAGCGCGTGGTCTAGCCGTGCGTCACTCAACAGACGTGTATAGAACGTCGGGACGCCCATGAGCAGTGTCGAAGCAGGGATTTCTGCAATCATTGTATCGATGTCGAACCCATCCATGAATCGCACTTCCGCCCCTGCCAGAAGTGCTGTGTTCAGTGCCACAAACAGGCCGTGCGTGTGGAAGATTGGCAGCGCATGGATCAGCCTGTCCTGTGAGGTGATCCGCCACAGTTCGGTCAGGCTCTGCGCATTCGACAGCAGGTTCTTGTGGGACATCATCGCCCCTTTGGAGCGTCCAGTGGTACCTGACGTATAGAGCAACCCGGCAAGATCATCCGATCCGCGTGCAACGGTTTCAAAACTGCTCGGTTTGTCATTTGCCAGCACAGACAATGACCCGTTGCCATCCTTGGCAAGGGTCATGACCTGCGCGTTGTTTGGGCAGATTGCTGAAACCTCTGCCTCATTCGCGGCATCGCAGACAACCACGGTGGGCGCTGCGTCTTCAATAAAATAGCGCACCTCGCTTTGGGTATAGGCTGTGTTGAGTGGCAGATAGACCGCCCCAGTTTGGACGGTCGCGCCATAAAGCGCCACCGCGTCGGTCACTTTGGGTGCCTGCACTACAACCCTATCCCCAGGCTTTACCCCTGCGTCCATTAAGACATGCGCAAGCTGCGCTACGCGGCCGACAAACTCTGCATAGCTTATCCGTGACCCGTCATCGCGCGTCAGAAAGACTGCTGCGTTATTGGCGTGAGGTGCGAAGAGTGCATCATAAAGCGTATTGGTCACGACAAGAGGTCCTCGCGTTCGATGGAATGCCCGCTGGCAGCCAGACGAATGCCGCTGGCAAGGGGGTTACTTCGGAGGTCAAAACGCGTCACGAGGTAGGCCCATCTTTGCTGCGCCAGCGGTTGCTGTGATCATTTGGCGTAGACGGCATTGCCGTCAGGAGTTGAATGCGCAGCACCGCCATCCTGTTTTCCTTCAACCGGTCTTTGTTAGCCGTAACTGCAAAGCACCAGTTTGTGTAGACAGAGATTTGCCCGTTCAATCGACAAATGCTGTGCGGCGTTGTCGATCCTTGGTGGCCTGCGCAAAATTGCAACTGTGCGCAGATCAGGCGACACAATGGTTTCGCGACGCAATTGCATCACCTAAGGTGATGGGAAATGCATCGCGTTTTCTGGCTGCCGGATGGTGCCACTCAAACGCCCGAGTGTGAGACATGTCCAATGCCCCAACTTATCACCACCCCAATTGTGCGTTTTTCTTTTCCAGCGGTCTTCATCTTTTTGGCCGCTTGTGACAGCGGGAGCAGCAATCCCGCGGACGCGCTCGGCTCGTCCAATGGGTTGGCATATGCGACAGCGGGCATCACCCTGAATGATGCTGAAGGGGCGACAATGAGCCTGGCAACCGCCGGTTACGCAATCGCGGGCGGGGGCACCACGAAGGTGACAAACGGACAGACGGTCCGGTTGGACAGCGGTGCGCTCAGCGGTGCTTTGAACGGTACAATCCAGGTGGCTGGCGAACAGGTGACAATCACCAATGGCGCGGGCATGACATCGGGCGGTGATACCGTCGCGGTGACCTATGACGCTAGCCGTTCGGGCACCTACGCCGGCGCACTAGAGGTACGTGTCGAAGGCGCAGGTAGTGCGCTGGCGAGCGAGAACGTCTTTGTCTTTGGCTTCGAAACCGACCCTGTCAATATCGCACTGCGCAACAGTGGCAGCCTCACCTACACTGGCGGCTTTGAGGGCAATGGCGTGCTTGGCGCAACCGAGACTGCATATGATGGAACAATCACTCTCACAGCCGATTTTACGGGATCGGGAAGCGTGAGCGGCAGCCTTGACGGCGTTCTGGGTGGTGCAACCGATGTTGATATGTCGATGCCCTCTGCCGGGATTTCCGGCAATGGATTTGGTGGTGATCTGAATTGTGCGATGGGCTGCACAAACGATGGTGGCGCTGAAGGCACGATCAATGGGGTTTTCTACGGACCGGACGCAGATGAAGTCGGTGGCATCCTTACATTCGACTTTGAGGTTGGCGCGGATAGTTTCATCGGTGCCGGTAACTTTGTGCTGACAAACCCGACGCCCTAAGTCAGCGGTAGCGGCTTCAGGGCGCGCAATCATTACAATTTTCAGGATCTTTGCACAAAGCAACATTGCAAAGTTGATTTTTTGCGCGCGCCAAGAAATGATGCGCTGAGTCAAGTTCAAGGCACCTCCGTCGCGTGCCTGACGGGAGGATGCAGCATGGCCGAAGCCAAAATCAGGAACATGGAGCAGTTTGCCGCCATTAGCGGGATTTCCCGGCCGACAATCTCGAAGTACTTCAACGATCCCGACAGCGTGCGCCGTTCGACCCGCGAGCGGATTGAGGCAGCGATCGAGAAGCACGACTATCATCCAAACATTTACGCGATGAACCAGAACCGCAAGCTGACCAAGAATGTCGGCATTGTCGTGCCCTTTCTGGCGGACCCGTTCTTTACTGAAATTGCCCGCTCGATTGAGCAGCGCTGTATTGATGCGGGCTATCGCCCGACGCTGTTCAGCTCACACGGTGACCCAAAACTGGAAACAGAGATTCTCGATACTTTGGTATCAATGAAACCCGCGGGTGTGCTTTTGGCCCCATTGGGCCGTGCGTCCGACAAGAGTGCGATTGAGAAGTTCTGCAAACAGGTGCCCACGCTGATCTTTGACAGCAGCGTGGACGAGTTGGGGATCGCGTTCGTCGGCTCTGACAATTATCAGTTCACCGAACTGATCACAGATTATCTTTGCCGCACCGGTGAGCCGCCGTGCTTTTTTGAGATGAAGACCCCCGCAAACCCGAACGCACACCGCCGCCGTGCAAGCTATCTGAACGCGATGGAAAAGTTTGGCTATGCGCCGCAGGTAGTATCTGTTCCCGGCGAGGGTTGGGACTTTGAAGCAATCGGCATGGAAGGCGGGCGGGCTGCACTGGCGGAGGGGCGGTTCAATACCAATACCGTGCTGTGCAGCAACGACCGCTTGGCCATTGGTATGCTTGCTGCCTGCTATGCCGAAGGATTGAGCGTCGGACGCACGAAGGATCATGCGATTCGCGTGGCAGGGCAGGATGGTCACCCGTTTTCCAGCTATACCTGCCCGCCATTAACGACGGTTGCCCATGACTATAAGGCCGTTTCACAACATGCGGTCGAGACGTTGTTTCAGGCCATAGAAGGTTCTGTAAGTGGTTGGAAAAGCACCCGTTTTGAAGGAAACCTGATTATGCGTGATTCCGCATAGCTCTGATCAAAACTTACCGCGCGTAAAGTTTTTATTGACGTCGCGTCTTCGTTTCCTTAGCTTTGACCTACCATAACATCCAATCTAGGGAGGAAACGGATGTCTCTTAAGAGCACACTTCGTGCAGCGACCGCGTTGTCGCTGATCACGGCCGGAAGCGCATTCGCGGACGCACATTCTGCCACAATCACAATCGCAACTGTGAACAACGGCGACATGATCCGCATGCAGGGCTACACCGATCAATTTACCGAAGCGACAGGCATTGCTGTCGAGTGGGTTACACTCGAAGAGAACGTCCTGCGCCAGCGAGTGACGACTGACATCACCACAAACGGTGGCCAGTTCGACATCATGACAATCGGCATGTACGAAACACCGATCTGGGGCGCCAACGACTGGCTGGTTCCGTTGGATGATCTGTCTGCTGAGTACGACGCCGGCGACATCCTCCCAGCAATGGCTGGTGGTCTGTCCCATGACGGCACGCTTTATGCTGCACCATTCTATGGTGAAAGCTCCATGATCATGTACCGCACTGATCTTATGGAAGCCGCTGGTCTTGAGATGCCAGCCGCTCCATCATGGTCCTTCATTGCCAAAGCGGCGCGTGAAATGACCGACCGCGATAATGATATCAATGGTATCTGCCTGCGTGGTAAGGCCGGTTGGGGCGAAGGTGGTGCATTCATCACAGCGATGTCCAACTCTTTCGGCGCACGCTGGTTCGACGAAGATTGGAACGCGCAGTTCGACACTCGTGAGTGGTCCGACACGCTGAATTTCTACA
This sequence comes from uncultured Paracoccaceae bacterium, assembly GCA_947498645.1. Taxonomy (GTDB): domain Bacteria; phylum Pseudomonadota; class Alphaproteobacteria; order Rhodobacterales; family Rhodobacteraceae; genus Yoonia. The sequence continues at coordinate 1,063,982 of CANMKS010000001.1, forward strand.
AGAACATGATGGACGATTCAGGCCCATCCGGTTTCGCAACGAACGGCTTCAATGAGAACCTTTCGCTGTTCAACCAAGGCAAATGCGGCATGTGGATTGACGCGACTGTTGCGGCATCATTCGTAACTGGCGCTGATTCAACTGTTGCTGACTCTGTTGGTTTCGCACTGGCACCAGACAACGGTTTGGGCAAGCGTTCCAACTGGCTTTGGGCTTGGGCACTGGCAATTCCTGCCGGTACACAGCAAGTCGACGAAGCCAAGCAGTTCATCGAGTGGGCAACAGGTACTGGATACATCGAACAGGTCGCTGCAAACGAAGGTTGGGCAAACGTACCACCGGGCGCACGTACATCCTTGTACGAAAACCCGAACTACCAAGCTGTACCTTTCGCGCAGATGACATTGGACTCCATCCTGTCGGCTGACCCAACAGACTCTACTGTTGATCCTAGCCCATACGTTGGCATCCAGTTCGCGGCGATCCCAGAGTTTGCAGGCATTGCAACCGAAGTAAGCCAGGAATTCTCTGCCGCGTACGCCGGTCAGCAGTCGATCGAAGAGGCACTTGAGAAAGCCCAGGCGATCACAAACGAAGCAATGGAAGCTGCTGGCTACCGCTAAGCGCTCCTTCTGACGGGGGGCGGCGCAACTTGCCGCCCCTTGGTCTACGACCCTTTCCAAATATACTGTCACCTGAAAACAGCGCGTGAGAACACTTCGCCTGTTCCCAGAGGAGGTACATCCAAATGGCTACCAAAGCTTCAAGGTCCGCCGCCAGACTAATGATGGCGCCCGCTGTGATCCTGCTCTTGGGCTGGATGTTGGTTCCTCTCATCATGACTTTGTGGTTCTCTTTCCGCGTCTACCTGCCATTGCGTGGCGGTGACCAAGGCTGGGCAGGATTTAGCAACTACACCCGTTTCGTGACCTCGAGCGCTTTTTGGCCCTCGATACAAACCACCTTGATCATCGTTCTTGGCGTTCTGGCCATCACCGTGATCTTCGGCATCCTGATTGCCCTTCTTCTGGACCAGCCGATCTGGGGGCAAGGCGTTGTGCGTATCCTTGTTATCGCACCATTCTTCGTCATGCCCACAGTATCGGCGTTGGTCTGGAAGAACATGTTCATGGATCCGGTAAACGGCCTGTTTGCCCACCTGTGGCGTTTCTTCGGTGCTGAGCCGGTCAGTTGGCTATCCGATGCCTCGATGCCGTCGATTATCATGATCGTCAGCTGGCAGTGGCTGCCCTTTGCGACGCTGATCTTGCTCACAGCTGTGCAGTCGCTTGACAGCGAACAGTTGGAAGCTGCTGAAATGGATGGCGCACCTTGGATCAAGCGGTTTTGGTTCATCATCCTGCCGCACCTGAGCCGCGCGATAACCATTGTGATCCTTATCCAGACCATTTTCCTGCTTGCGATCTTTGCCGAGATTTTCGTGACTACGGGTGGAGCATTCGGAACGCGCACGCTGTCCTACCTGATTTTCCAGCGGGTTCTGGAAAGCCAGAATGTTGGTCTCGGCTCCGCCGGTGGTGTCTACGCCATCATCCTTGCAAACATTATCGCGATCTTCCTGATGCGGATCGTTGGTAAGAACCTGGATTAATAACATGGCTCGTTCTGTTACACCCCGCCGGAAGCTTCTTAACACCACTGTCGCTTGGGCGATTGGCTTGCTGATCTTCTTCCCGATCCTTTGGACGATCCTTACCAGCTTCAAGTCCGAGGCCGAGGCGATTGCAGCGCCACCAATCTTTCTGGGTTTCGATTGGACGCTTGAGAACTACCGCATCGTGATGGAGCGGTCGGACTATGGCCGCTTCTTGTGGAACTCGATCATCATCGCAGGCCTCTCGACTATTCTGGGCTGCATCATCGCGGTGCCTGCGGCTTGGTCGATGGCATTTGTGCCCTCAAAGCGGACCAAAGACATCCTGCTTTGGATGCTCTCAACCAAGATGTTGCCCGCAGTCGGCGTATTGTACCCTATCTACCTTTTGTTCATCAAAATGGGCCTGTTGGACAGCCGCGCTGGTCTAGTCGTCGTGTTGATGCTCATCAACCTGCCGATTATCGTCTGGATGCTTTACACCTACTTCAAGGAAATCCCTGGCGAGATTCTTGAGGCGGCCCGCATGGATGGCGCGACGCTGCGGCAAGAGTTGATCTATGTTCTGACGCCAATGGCGATCCCGGGCATCGCATCGACATTGCTCTTGAACTTCATCCTCGCATGGAACGAAGCCTTCTGGACGCTGAACCTGACGGCTGTCAACGCTGCGCCATTGACCGCCTTCATCGCCAGCTACTCCAGCCCTGAGGGTCTGTTCTTTGCGAAGCTCAGTGCGGCCTCAACCATGGCCATTGCACCAATCCTCATTCTTGGCTGGTTCAGCCAGAAACAACTTGTACGCGGCCTGACGTTTGGCGCGGTGAAATAACGCCCTCAAGTAGCGATACATTAGGGCAATAAAAGGAACCTGAGATATGGGACAGATCCAACTTAAGCAGGTGACCAAGTCTTTTGGCGATGTGCAGGTCATTCCACCCCTTGATCTAACCATCGAAGATGGCGAATTCACCGTCTTTGTCGGCCCTTCGGGTTGCGGGAAATCGACGCTGTTGCGTTTGATTGCCGGGCTAGAGGACATCACGACAGGACATATCGAGATTGACGGCACCGATGCGACCGATCTGGTGCCTGCCAAGCGCGGCCTTGCGATGGTGTTCCAGTCCTATGCGCTTTACCCGCATATGTCGGTGCGCAAGAACATCGCATTTCCACTGCGTATGGCCAAGATGGATAAGGCCGAGATTGACCGCCGCGTGAATGCAGCCGCCGAGGTATTGAACCTTGCCGACTATATAGATCGCCGTCCGGGACAGTTGTCTGGTGGTCAGCGCCAGCGTGTGGCCATTGGCCGCGCGATTGTGCGTGAACCATCTGCATTCCTCTTTGACGAACCGCTTTCCAACCTTGATGCGGCGTTGCGTGTCGGGATGCGGATGGAAATCTCTGAGCTGCATAAGAAACTTGCAACGACGATGGTCTATGTCACGCACGATCAGGTCGAGGCAATGACCATGGCCGACAAGATCGTTGTCCTGCAAGCGGGCGTGATTGAGCAGGTCGGGTCCCCGCTTGAACTTTATCGCACTCCGCGCAACACCTTTGTGGCTGGTTTCATTGGCTCGCCCAAGATGAACCTGATCACCGGCGAAGAAGCTGCCAAGCACGACGCCGCTACAATCGGCATCCGCCCCGAGCATATTGATGTGGTCGAAAGCGGCGGTACATGGACTGGTACGGTCGGCGTGGCCGAGCATTTGGGCTCTGACACGTTTTTCCATATCCACAACACGGGTCTGGCCGAAACGATCACCGTGCGCGCCATTGGTGACGTTAACCTGACACATGGCGACACGATCCAACTAACCCCACGCATGGACGAATTGCACCGCTTTGATGCGGACGGGCTTCGCATCGGATGAAACGGTTGGATGGCAAAGCCGCGTTAATCACAGGTGCCGCGCGCGGCATCGGGTTGGCCTTTGCCGAACGCTACGCACGAGAGGGTGCGCGGGTTGCGCTTGCCGATGTGGATTATGAGCGGGCAACAGAAGCAGCTTGTCAAATCAACAAGCGCATCGGCGACTATGCAATCGCGGTTGAGATGGACGTGACTGATCAAGCCAGCATTGATGCAGGGGTTGCCAAGACCGCAGAGGTTTTTGGCCAGATTGATATCCTGATCAACAACGCTGCGATCTTTTCTGCTGCGCCAATCACCGAAATTTCGCGCGCTGACTATGCCCGCGTGTTCGATATCAACGTGGCTGGCGCACTGTTCACGATGCAGGCTGTCGCCAAACATATGATCGACCGCGGCATCAAAGGCAGGATCATCAACATGGCGTCTCAGGCCGGGCGGCGGGGCGAGAGCCTTGTTGCCGTTTACTGCGCCAGCAAGGCCGCAATCATATCGCTGACCCAATCGGCGGGGCTGAACCTGATTGCTCACGGGATCAATGTGAACGCCATCGCGCCCGGCGTGGTGGATGGTGAGCATTGGGATGGGGTCGACGCCTTTTTTGCCAAATACGAAGGCAAGGCACCAGGGCAGAAGAAAAAGGAAGTCGGCGCGGCGGTTCCATTGGGGCGCATGGCAACGGCCGAGGACCTGACCGGAATGGCCGTGTTTCTGGCCAGCGATGATGCGGCCTACATCGTTGCGCAGACTTACAACGTTGACGGCGGAAACTGGATGAGCTGATGAAACTCTGCAACGCAACGCTTTCTGCCTTGCCGGATGGCATTTCTGGCCCGACATATGACCGCTCGGCGCTGACGCCGGGCATCGTTCATATCGGATTGGGGAACTTTCACCGGGCACATCAGGCGTGGTATTTGCATAGATTGATGCAGCAGGGGTTGGCCCATGACTGGGCGATTATTGGTGCGGGTGTGCGGGCTGGCGATGCTGCGATGCGTGACCGATTGTTGGCGCAGGATTGCCTGACGACATTGGTCGAGCTTGATCCTGACGGCACAAGCGCCGAAGTGATCGGGTCGATGATGGACTTCCTGCCAGTTGAAGACGGCAACGGACCCCTGATCAAGGCGATGTCTGATCCGGCTATTCGGATCGTGTCGCTGACGGTGACAGAGGGTGGGTACTACCTTGACGCCGATGGCGGGCTGGACCTAACCCATCCCGACATCATCCGTGATGCGAAAATGCCAGTGACCCCGGTCACTGCATTTGGCGCGATGATTGCCGCCTTGCGCGCGCGCCGCGATGCCGGTCTGTCCGCGTTTACGGGGCAATGCTGCGACAACTTGCAAGGCAATGGCGCGATCCTGCGGCAGACGGTCGTCGGGCTGGCCCGGCTGAGTGACCCTGATCTGGCTGATTGGATTGATCAGAACGTGGCCTTCCCGGATGCGATGGTCGACTGCATCGTGCCTGCAACGGGCAAAGCCGAGTTGGATTTGGTTCGCGAGTTGGGCATCGCAGATGCGGCCCCGGTGACGCATGAAAACTATCGCCAGTGGGTCATTCAGGATCAATTCTGCAATGGCCGCCCACCTTGGGAGAAGGCTGGCGCGACGCTCACGGACAACGTGCATCCCTATGAAAGCATGAAAATCCGTATCTTGAATGCTGGCCATCAGGTCTTGGCGAATGTCGGTGAAATCCTGGGCCTTGCGACCATCGCCGACTGCATGGCGGATGCGCAGGTCGCCGCCTTCTTTCAGAAAGTTCAGCGAACCGAGATGCTGCCACATGTAGATGCGGTCGCAGGACTGCCAAGTGCAGAGTATCTGAGATTGATCGAACGCCGTTTTACGAACCCCAAAATCCGCGACACGACACGGCGCGTGGCATTTGACGGTTCCGCGCGACATCCTGGGTTCCTGCTGCCTATCGTGCGCGATGCATTGTCAGCAGGCGCTTCCGTTAACGGTTTGGCACTGGTTGAGGCGTTCTGGGCACGGATGTGTGCAGGCACCCGCGAGGATGGATCCGTGGTCGAAGCAAACGACCCGAATTGGGAAACATTGCACGATGCCGCCATCGCGGCGCGCCATGATCCGCAACGGTGGCTCATGGTGGGGCAGATCTACGGCGATCTGGGAAGCGATACCGTTTTTGCACAGGCGTTCGCTGGTTGGCTTGACCTGATCTGGGAAGATGGTGCGCGTGCGGCGCTAACAGCCTACCTAGATGGCGTCGACATGGTGACAACGGAAGCTGCGATGGCAGAACGCTCATCGCGATCTGGATAACGGTTTTCCAATTTGGAACGTGCCCAGATTGTGAGAAGTGAATTAGACAAACCCTGTGATCGCGGTCTGCAAGATCAGCGCCGCCGCATGTGCTGGACGTCTAGCTGCGCAGGGTAACGGCGTTTTTGGCGGTCTGGCTCCGGCGCGGCATCAGTGACCAGCAGACACACAGGACGGTCGCGGCGAAGCCAGCTAGTACATAAGCGAGGAATGCAGAAAACAGACTTGAGCCAGCAACGACTGCTGCTATGGCTGCAATCAAGCCTGAGGCAATTCCCAGTATGATGTACAAGATGAGCATTCGTACTCCTGATGACCCGTCCTAGAATCACGCGTTGAACGTGTATCTAACTTTCCCAAACAATCGAGGCAAAAATTTGTCTCTATTCTGTCCAGGTTGCACTCAATTCGTTAACTTACCTTTAACGTTGATCCAAAAAAATCGCGAAAATTTCCCCGATCCTCAAAAGACATAACGTTTCTACAGGAGTCGCCAAACCTTTGATTACATATCAGATACAATGAGGCAGTTTTTGGCTCATTACCCTGCGTAATGAGATCCGGATCGTGCAGGAATCTGCCGATCTTTTGAGTCTAGGACAAATTGTCTCAGGGGCGCCAGGAATAAACCCGATCAAGCGTCAGAAAGACTGTGCCGCTATTGGTGCGCAGCCCGTCATCATCACGGGCATCAGCGCGGGCGCCAACATTCAGTTCCCACAAAGGGGTCAATGCATGTCCGTAGCTGACCGACACGCCGCCGGTGGCGATTGTGCTATCAGTGTCAAACTCTTCTGATTGGCCAAAATCAAAACCGAAGCGAATGTCACTGACAGGCGAAAGATCACGTTCGTAGCTCGCTTGCAGAATTGTGGCACTGCTGCTGGCGCCTGCACCAACGTCGCGTTCTGCACTGATCGAGATGAGGCCAGAGGGTATGTCACGTTCATAAGCCAATCGCGCTGTAACCTGTGCGTCGCCGACCTCATCTTGTGCAACACCCAATGCGCCCTCGAAGTTTCCACCCGGAACGGCAAAGCTGCGCTCGAGGGTTGCGGCCCAGTACGTTTCGTCATCATCATCGCGGGTCGCGGTCACGCGTGTTGTCAGATCGCCCAACGGCCGGGCAAAGGTCAGCGCCGCTGACAGCGATTGCGTGTTTTCCGCTGCCTCGCCGACCTCTTCAAGTCGCTCAAAGCCGAGGACGACATTCGCTGTGGTCACTTCGTTCAGGTCCAGACGTACACCGGCGTCCAGCGAGGCGGAATCTGAATCCAGAAGTGCCACGCTTGCATCTTCGTAGCGCAGCGTTTCCACACTTACGCCAAGCGAATACCCGACAGGTGCTGTTTCGCCCCAAGTCAGTGATGCCGCAAAAGTTGATGTATTGCGGAACCCGGAACCCGTGAGCTCGTCAATGTCATCGGGCAGAGTAATCACTCCGTCGTCACCAATGAAATCCGTGATATCGCGCAAGAAAGAGATATCTGCTCGGTTCCATTCAGCAGAGATTTCAAGCTCTGCGTCGGCGCTTGTCCGGGTATAGGCGAGGTCAACAGTGTTGTCGTCGAGCGTAAACCCATCCTCATCAACCCGCAGATCGGTTCCAAGCCCAAACGCAAGGCGCTGGGTGCGGGTCTCTGTGACGGCCTCAAACTGCAGCGAGGTTGTGCTGATAAAGCCGTCCTCGGCTTCTTCGCTGACAAGATCGCGGTCAGTACTGCCTTCGATTTCCTGCGAGAAGTCAAACGTAAAGAATATACCCCCCGGCTCTGCCTCTTGCGCAACACCAACGGTTGGGCAAAGGCAGGCGAGAACAAGAAATCTATTGACGTGTTTCATATTTGGCCGCCCCCCAGCGGCAGCTTGGGGCGACTGGCCTATTCAAACAATTTGCGCTGCGGCACGATGATAACGTCACCTTGGCGCAGAACCACGGCACCATTGTTGCTGCTGCCATTCAGGATTTGCTCATAGTCGATCAAATAGATTTCAGAACCGCGGCGCAGTTGAATCCGCTTGGTTGCCGCGAAGTTGGTAAACCCGCCAAATTGAGCAATGGTCTGCATCAGCGTTGTGCCTGGTGCGACCTCAATAAGTCCCGTATTTGTGGCCTCACCGACAACAAAAATACTGCGCACAGGTGGGTCTTCATCCTCTGGCGCAAGCGCCGAGACGCCGACAAAGACATTTGGAGGGCTGACAAAGTTTGGTGATAGGCGTTCTGCCAGAACGCTCTGAATTTGTTCAATAGTGCGCCCGCTTACACGGATCACGCCAGCACCAGGCAACGAAATACGGCCATCCGGTGTGACAAGTACACTGCGGTTCAGGCTGGAATCCTCAATCACTTCAATAGTGAGAGTATCGCCCGGCTGGACCCGGTAACTCTGTGCGACGGTCATAGTAGACAAAAATACGAGGCTCAGAAGAAGCCCTAGAAATGTGGTAATTCGGGTCATGACATGGCCTTTTGACTAGATAGGAACACGGGCACAAGACGCCCCAGCACTGTATTGATGTTAACGCTAATCGCGGCGATCAAAACGCTAATATGCATCAAATAACGCGGCCACGTGCCAAATTTGCCGCAAATTTTGGTGTTTCCGCCCATTTTGCAAGAGTTTGAGAGTGGGCGCAAAGGGCAGAGTGAGCATGCTGATCATTGCAGAGACCAGCAGGTCTTGGTTTGTTTGCCAGCAAGAGCATGTAGCACTTGCTGGCAAGAAGTTCGCTTTGGGCCGGCTTAGTAACCGGTCCCTTTGACGACAACGCGGCAGGTCGCGAACAGCAGTTTGATGTCATTCACAAACGACAATCTTGCAACGTAGTCGGTGTCAAAGCGCGCGCGATCCGCAAAGCTGGACTCGTTCCGTTCTGACACCTGCCAGCTGCCTGTAATGCCGGGGCGTTGAGTATAGTATGCTCGACCTGGATACATATCGATCTGCTCGGGCATCATAGGGCGTGGGCCAACAAGGCTCATGTCGCCAATCAATACGTTCCAAAGCTGCGGCAGCTCATCAAGCGAGCTTTTGCGCAGCAGACGACCAAGAGGTGTGATCCGTGGATCGTTCTTGAGCTTTTGTGTCAGCGCCCATTCCGCAGCCGCTTCAGGGTTTTCGTCCAGATGCTTTTGCAACTGCTGGTCCGCGTTCACCACCATCGTCCGCAATTTCCAGATCTGATAGATCCGGCCGTTACGACCGACGCGTTCCTGCATGTAGAACGGGCTGCTACCATCGCGAGACACCAGAAAAGCCAAGACGGCAATCAATGGAGCGATGATCGGAAGCGCCAGAGTAACGCTGATGACATCAAATAGGCGCTTGAAGCCCACTTCGTAGACGCCAACCTCCGGTATGGGGGGTGCTATGGGGCGCGATTTCGTGTGCTTGGACGCACTTGGAAAATTCGTAGCCATCTTCAATTTTTCACTCGTTTCTAACCAACATGTGCCCAAGAATTGCGGCACTAACTTTACAAAGGAACGTATAACAGACGTCCCAATCAATCGATGTGTTACATGACACTGACTTCAAAACGTCACTGCCTACCCTTACAGATAATAGTGACCAAGCTGCCATAAAAAAAGTCCAATTCGTTCATATTACATTAATTTCTTGGCCGATTAAGTGTATGATAACACCCATACTTTCATATTGTCCTTGTATTGGAACCAGTGTGTTGTGTTTGCTGCCTTACTTAAAGTCAGCTTTTCCTTACCTTGGTGAGTCGAACTGGTGAGATTCCCTGTTTTCAACTAAGCATGAAGCGTGGCGAGTCGCGCTGCAGAGGTTTTTGGTCGTGGTTGACGGTACTTTGGTGTCCGCTCATATGACGTGTATATTAGGAGTTGAATTTTCGTGCCCCAAACAACCCAAAGTCCTTCAGCAACAATTCGACCCGTCATTCTTGCAGGCGGATCCGGCACACGTCTGTGGCCACTTTCGCGCAAGCACTACGCCAAACAGTACCTTGCACTTGATGGAAAGACGACAATGCTGCAGGCGACTGTCGCGCGTACTTCTTCGCTTCCTTGTGCGGCGCCTTTGGTGATCTGCAATGAGGAAACCCGCTTTCTTGCCGCGGAACAAATGCGGCAGATGGGGCAGGATGATGCACGCATCTTGCTCGAACCTGCAGGCCGCAATACCGCTCCGGCGATTGCGCTGGCGGCCTTTCATGCCACGTCAGACGGCGACGACGCTGTATTGCTGGTGATGCCCGCAGATCACAAGATCAGCGACCCCGCCGCGTTTACGGCGGCTGTCAACGCGGCCCTGCCTTTGGCGCAATCCGGCAAGCTGGTGACATTTGGCATCACGCCTTCACGTCCCGAAACAGGTTATGGCTACATCCGCGCCGGCGATGCGATTGCAGGGAGCGATGCATTTGTCGTTGATGCATTTGTCGAAAAGCCGAACCTGGCCACCGCGGAGGAATATCTGTCGTCAGGCGGCTATTCGTGGAACAGCGGTATCTTTCTGTTCCGTGCGAGCCGCTATCTTGAAGAGCTGGAAAAATTCCGCCCTGATATCACCACTGCGTGTCGTGATGCCTATGCGGGCAAGGCGGGCGATATGGATTTCCTGCGCTTTGATGAAGTTGCATTCCTAGCCTGCCCTGACGAATCCATTGACTATGCCGTCATGGAGCAGACCGAAAGCGCCGCTGTCCTGCCAATCGACGCAGGTTGGAGCGATATCGGCTCCTGGTCGGCGCTATGGGAGGCTTCCGAGAAAAATGCGGATGGCAACTGCGAGATCGGCGATGTCGTTAGTCTGAATGGCTCTGGCAATTATATCAACGCGGGCAGCCGTATGGTCGCTGCGTTGGGGCTTCAGGATATGGTGGTGGTTGAGACCAAGGATGCAGTCTTTGTCGCCCCCAAAGCTAGAATCGACGAGATCAAAGCGCTAATCGTAAAGATGACTGCAGAAGATCGCCCCGAGCTGGAGCATCATCGTGTGGTCTATCGCCCCTGGGGCAAATACGACAGCATCGACATTGACGACCGTCATCAGGTTAAGCGGATCACCGTGAACCCCGGCGCCAAGCTGTCCGTCCAAAAACACCACCATCGTGCAGAGCACTGGGTCGTCGTGCGCGGCTGTGCCAAAGTCACCCGCGGTGAGGAAACGATCCTGCTGTCCGAGAACGAGTCGACCTATATTCCGCTGGGGGAAATTCATGCGCTCGAAAACCCCGGCAAGATCCCTCTGGACCTGATCGAAGTACAATCAGGCAGCTATCTGGGCGAGGATGATATCGTGCGGTTCGAAGATAAATACGGGCGCGCCTGATTTAGTTACAGCAGAACCGGTTTCGTCCCGCCCTCAACGAGCCAGTTATAGACTTGCGCAACCTGCCGCGCCTTTGCCTGCCAGGTAAAATCATCCTGAACGCGCGCATGCGCCGCCTTTGCAAGGATCGGCAGGTTCGAGGGATCGTTCAGTACTGCGGTTAGCTTTGCCGCGAATGCAGACACAATATCGGCACGGCTACCGATCGGGACTTTGAAGCCCACGTCATCCGTGACCAATTCTCCCGGCCCTGCGTAGTCGACGACCATGGGCACAACGCCCAGCGCCATCGCTTCCAGAACGACACCGCCGCCAAATTCGCGGATTGACGGAAAGGTCAGCAGGTTTGCCTTGGCCGCGACAGACTGAACATTTTCATGCGGCAGATTGCCGTGAAAGGTGACTGCGTCATTGATGCCAAGTTCCTTTGCCTGTGCCTCAAGCGCTGGGCGCATTGGCCCATCCCCGATCAGATCAAGCACGAGACGGCCATCGCGCAGCGGTTCGGCTGCCGCTTCCATCAACATGTCAGGCCCTTTGTAAGGGACAAGGCGTCCAATAAAGCAGGCTCTGATCGGGCCGGTGATGTCTTGTTCCGACAAGAGGTTAAACCGGGCCGGATCAATCGCATTCTCGGGCAGCCAGATCACACGGTCCTGGGCGTAGCCCGGCAATTCACTCGCCGTATGGCGCGATCCGGCGATGATGGCAGCACTGCTGCGCAATGTGCGTCTGCGCTGCGGATTGAGTTTGTAGGCACTGCGGACGTAAGACAGCCATTCACGCTCGCGCCTGCGTTCGGAATCAAAACCCTGGGGCCATGGCACACCACCGTTGAGCGGCCCAAGCATGAAAGGCACGCCCGCCCGCGCGACCTTGGCCGCGAGAGGAGAGGTCGTTGTTGGGGAAAGTGGGGTCACACGATGCACAATATCATAGACACCCGCACGGATGTTTTTGCCAAAGCGTTTCCACACCAGCCTTTCGAAATATGGGTAGGTCAGCGCATCAATCGCGGTCAGCGTTGTCCAACCTTTGCCATCCCCCATACGCAGCACATTGGCCGCCTTATACATCGGGGCGGCTATGGCCTCGCTGTTGATCGCGGTGAAGTCCACACCCTCGAGCAGACCGGCGCGCATGAACGCATCGCGATTGCGGATTTGGGTGACGATGTGAACCTCCGCCACCTCACGCAGGGCATTGGCAAGTGACCAACCCACCAACGGCACGCTGACCCATTCAGGGTTGGCTGCTTCGGCAACGACAAGGACTTTCATGCGTTTGGGCATTGCGAGGAACCTGACTTAGCTTTGTCGTATTGACACGCAATGCGTGATTATCGACGCCAGCCCTTGCGCCGGCAAAAACGGCAGGCATCTGACAACGGCCGCGTGTTTGCCCAACTGCATTTGAAACTCAGTTTACGCCAAGCTCGGCGGCAATGAATTGCGAGATCCCGGCGTAGTTCGCCTTGACGACAGGGTGGATGCCGTTGGGTACATTGATGCCTGCCGGTGGCGCCGTTTCAAACATGCCCGCATAGGTGATCAGGCTCGCAAGGAAATAGGTTGTGTCGGTCCCGTGCGGGTCGCCGTCCTTGTAAAAATCTGTCACCGACATACCAGACAGCAATGACGTCTGACTGATCATTTTTGCGATGATAGGGCCGACAGGGATCGAGGTAATTTGCAAGTCCGGGCGCGCGTCCTGCAGGGCGTTGTGGTATTCGTCCCACCAGTCGCTGAAACTGCCCAGGACAAATGCATTGTAGTCATCAAATTCGCTGTCGGTCGGCGGAAAGTTGTTGATCTGCATTTCGGGCCAGTTCTCATAGATGAAAACCTCAATTCCCGGTTCCTGCGCGGCAACCCAATCAATCACCCGCAGTGTGAACCCGGCGGTAGAACCACCTGCCCAATCCAGGTTGGCAGTCGGACTTTCGTTCTGCACAAAATTCACCGGGGTAAACAGGATGGAATCAAACCCCGCACTGGCAAAGTCCTGTTGGGTGTGATCCCAGAATGCGGGTGCACCATCAAAACCCCAGTCGGATTCCGGTGGCAGGTTGTTGGCATGATCCCAGTGAAACCCATATTGCCCGGCAAAGTTGAAACGCTTTTGCTCTGCTCTGGCGAATTGCACCATCCAGTAGGGCACAGCAGAGCGCGCGGTCCCATTGTTGAGCAGACTGTGCCCAAAGATAAAGGTACGCAACTCGCCATCTTCATGCCCCCCGCCTTGCGCTGGGGCCGTTGAAATACCCAATGCACCGATAAGGGCGGCGCATTTCAGGGGTGTTGTTAGTTTGGAAAGAAATTTCATGGGCGCAAAGCCTTTCAAATCACTGGTTATCAATACTTATCGTCACTGGCAGCCTATAATCCAGATGTGACAGTTTTGCTGAGAATACCAGCTTTTTCAACAAGAGTCCCGTACGCGGCAGCCTGATGCGGGGGCATATGCGACAGTATTGGGCAGGTGCGACGTTAGCGCGACCTGCAAAAAGCCGCGCGATGAGGGTGGCGAGGCCGCATTTCTGCCAATAAGATCGCGCAAGTATTGGTTTGTTGTGATTTGTTTTGATGTCGGTATTGCCTCTCCTTCTGTCTGGTCTGCCTGCCCGCATATCGTGCACCGTTCAAAAGGTTGAATATATAAGACCATGTTAGCAATTTCCGTGATCATCCCGTCCAACAATGAAGAAGGCTACATCGGTGCCTGTCTTGAGGGTTTGCTGGCGCAACAAACTGTGCAACCCGTGCAAGTGATCGTGTCTGCCAACGCCTGTACCGATGGGACGGTACAGATTGCACGAGGCTATGAAGAGCAGTTTACAAAAAAGGGCTGGCAACTGGACGTTCTTGATGCCCCCGAAGGTGGGAAACCACAGGCGCTCAACCGGGCAGATGCGGTAGCAACAGGTGCCGTCAGAGCCTATCTGGATGCGGATGTCGTGATGTCGCCAGGCCTTCTAAGCGAACTTGCAGAAGCCTTGGAGGGTGATGAGCCTGCCTATGCCAGTGGCACCATGATTGTCACTCGGGCCAAAAGCTGGATCACGCGGGCCTATGGTCGCATCTGGACACGCTTGCCCTTTATGACCGAAGGCGTGCCGGGCGCCGGGCTCTTTGCTGTAAATGCCAAAGGGCGCGCGCGTTGGGATGCTTTTCCGCCGATCATCTCTGACGACACCTTTGTACGCCTGCAATTTACGCCTGAAGAACGGATTCGCGTGCCAGCCTCTTACACGTGGCCATTGGTTGAAGGTTTTTCAGCGCTGGTTCGCGTGCGGCGCAGACAGGACGCAGGCGTCGCCGAGTTGGAGCAGCTTTATCCCGGTATTCTGGATCGTGAAGGCAAATCACCGGTGACCTTGGGCCTTATCGCGAAGCTTGCCGTTTCTGACCCTGTCGGCCTCCTGACTTATGTTTGTGTCAGCATTGCGGTGCGGCGCAAACGCGAAACATCCTGGAGCCGTGGACGATGACCGCGACCGAGATGAGCCTACAAGATGCTGCAAAGCAGGACTGGGACGTCATCATCATTGGCGCTGGCATGGGTGGTGGCATGGCAGGGCGCAGGTTGGCCGAGCGCGGGTTGTCTGTTTTGTTCCTGGAGAAGGGGTTGGTTGGGTATCGCACCGAGCAACAGGCCTACCGTGATCATATCGATGATCCCTTGGCCCGGATATTGCGTGGCTATTGGCCCAAGCGGGTTGAGGAACATGACGGTGGTTCCGTCAAAAGCTATTTTGCCCCGCTTGGAAGCGGCATTGGCGGATCCTCGGTGTTTTATGCAGCCGCATTGGAGCGGCCTGAACCGCATGATCTGGATCAGGTGGAGGGCATCCCACACCCCACGGGTGGCTGGCCCGTCGGCTTTGAAGACCTCCTGCCGTATTTTGATCAGGCCGAAGATCTGCTTTATGTGCGTGGTGATATTGACGCGCTGTCGGACGTTCCATCGCCAAAATTGCGCCCTCCGCCTGAGCTGACACAGGAAGAAGCGGCGATGATGGATGATCTACGGGCGCGCGGCTTGCATCCATATTATTCGCATATCGCGCAAAAGCGCGTGGACGGATGTGCAAATTGCCTTGGTGGCAAATGCCCGCGGATCTGCAAGATGGACGGCCGTTCTGCCGGGGTGGAACCTGCGCTTGCGAGCGGAAATGCAAGCCTGATGTCAGGTTGCAATGTTGAAGAGTTGATTGAAAACACGCCCGGCACCATTACGGGGGTGCGCGTCAATCAGCATGATGAAACCGCGGTTCTGAAGGCTGGTACCTATCTATTGGCGGCAGGTTCTTTTGGGTCGCCCACCTTGTTGCTGCGTTCGCCCGGTCAATCGGGCAAAGGTTGCGCCAACTCAAGCGATTGGGTCGGGCGCGGGTTGATGTTTCATATCGACAACTTCTTTGCGGTCTGGCCCAAGCGCGGGGGGAAACCCATCGGTAATAGCCGGGCGGTATCGACCCGTGATTTCTATCTCGAAAACGGCCAACGCCTCGGCCTTGTGCAATCCATGGGGTACGAGGCGAACTATGGCACGATCCTGCACTTTTTGATGATGCAGTTCGCCCGGTCCCGTTTTGCGAAATTCGCGCGACTGAAAAAACTGCTGAGCATCCCTGCATTTGCGGCGGCCAAACTCTTTGGCAACGCCGATGTTTTTGTGGCGCAGATGGAGGTGTTCCCGGAGCCCGAAAACCGGGTTGTGCTGAATGACAAGGACGCAGAGGTTTTTACGTTTCACTATACTGTCGGTCGCGACATCCCCACCCGGCAGGGCGTCTTGCGGCGGGCCATTCGCCGGCGTCTGGGATGGTGGCGGATGATGTTCTTGTCTATCAAGCCGGTGGTCAATGTGGGCCATCCCATAGGCACGCTGCGATTTGGCGATGATCCGGCGCAGTCTGTGCTGGACCCAAATTGCAAGGCGCATGATCTCGATAATCTCTATGTCGCGGACGGATCATTCATGCCAACATCAATGGGTGTGAACCCCAGCCTGACAATCGCCGCCAACGCCTTGCGTGTGGCCGATATCATCGCTGACAGCAAAATGCGCCAGAGAGGATAACGTGACATCATGACCGATCACTCCCAGGATATCAGAAATGGCATGGCGGTTGTGACCGGAGCAGGTGCTGGGCTAGGTCGCGCACTTTGTCGCCAGCTTGTTGCCGAGGGCGTTCAGGTCGCCGGGATCGGCAGACGCGCTGAACCTCTCGCGGAACTGGCATCAGAGCTGGGTGACAGGTTTCGGCCCGTCGCGGCAGATGTTGCCGATCCTGCAGCAGTCGCTGCAGCCTTTGCGCAGATCGAAGAGGCCGCAGGCACGCCAACAATCCTGATCAACAATGCGGCTGTTTATCCGCGCCGCGATATCCTTGATGAAACCCCGGAAAGCTTCATGCAATCGGTCAACATCAACCTCGGTGGCGTGTTTCACTGTTGCCACGCGGTCCTGCCCGGCATGGTCGCGCGCGGCTACGGGCGGATCATCAACCTCAGCACATTTGCGCATGTGCACCCCGCGCCCACAGCGGCGGCCTATTCTGTAACAAAGGGGGCTGCGCGGATACTGACGAAATCACTGGTTGCCGATCTGGGGGACCGCTTTCCCGACATCGTGATCAACGATTGGATTCCCGGCGCGTTGAAAACCCAGATGGGTATTCCCGATGGGATTGATCCTGAAGACGCTGCCAAATGGGGGGTGAGGTTGGCCCTTTGGCATGATCCGATGCTCAACGGCCGCATGTTTGACCGGGACACAGAGTTCCTGGATCCAGTGTCGTTTAAGCGTAAGATCCTGAACCGGCTGACGGGACAGAAACGCGTGCCAATGCGGTTGTCCTAACGGTCCAGAACCCGGGCCGGAACGCCAGCGACAGTCTGGCCGCTTTCGATATCGCGGGTCACAACACTATTGGCGCCCACCGTGACATGATCACCAATTTTCAACGGGCCCATGATCTTGGCGCCAGCGCCCAGATCAACATGCCCGCCAAGTTCTACTGCAGAAGCAAGAGTGACCTGTTGAAAGATCATGCAGTTTGGCCCGATCTTGGCATGTTGGTGAATGATAATCCCTGTTGGATGCGGCAGACGGAGCCCGCCACCTATCTGTGTATGCAAATGAATCTCCGACTGAGTCATGATTGACCAGAACCGATGGACGATGACCCAGTACTTGCGCAACAACCAGCCCAGCGGACCTCCGATGGCCTTCGCATTTTGATAGCGGCGGATGGCGCGGAGTAACTTGTAGCCCGGATCCCAGAACATGCGCACATCCTCGCGCGACCAATCAGGCTCGGTGGCTGATATCTCGTATCGATCTGCCGTTGCCGGCGTTGCACTTGTCTTTGGAGTGTCAGACATTCTGTAAACTGCTCCGTTGTCCAAATATCATTATCTTTACTCTGCAATTTGCTGAGAATTGCAAGACCCGCGCCATCTGCATTGATTGGCTGCCCCGGACAGTCGAGGTCACGTAAAGCTCGCCAACGCTGCCGCCAACCCCCAGCCAATCATCGCGCCAACCGGTACAAGTGGCAGAAGCCTGATTTCATGCAGAAGGGAGACCCAACCTTCGCGGCGTCCCTTGATCAGGAGTACCGTGATTTCAGGAGTTCTGTGCAGCGCGATGACGAACAGACCGGCGGTGACGGATTCAAACCCAATGACCGCAATGGCCAGACCGCCCCAAATGGTCACCGCACGCACTAGGCTTAGCTTGGTCATTTCCTTGAGACGTCGTTCGGCCACGAACGCCTCGCGTAACAGGCCGGGGCCGACCAGAACCATACCGATCGCAAGTATCTGGATGATCGGGGCAATACCAGCATAGCGATCGTCATAGACAATCCCGACCAGCGTAGATGCAAAGGTCATCAACCCACCCGCACCAAGCATCGACAAACCATCAAAAAGCAGCCGGTATCGATAGTACCGCTGGCGCCAGACACTTGCGTCATCGTTCTTTTGCAGCTCGGTGAAAACTTGAAGGCCCATCTGCGCATGTACGGAGCCCAGAAACATCTCAACAAGGTCCACAATCTGGCGGGCCACATAATAGAATCCGAACGAGCTTGCCGACATCGCAAAACCAAGCACAAACCGGTCCGCCACCAGCAGGATTGCTGTCAGGCCAGATTGTCCTGCAATCCACTTGCCCCGGTCGACGATGAGTTGGAGGTTTGCCCGATCCCAGTTCAGGTGCATTCTTGGTCCGGAATAAAGCGCGAAGCTGAAGATCACCTGTATCACCGCCCCGATGAGGAAGGCGAAGACCAGTGCCCAGATGCTGCGAAGCCAGAGGGCCAATGAGATCGTGATGGTCAACGACAACACAGCCCGGATCAGATTTTCAATGCTGATCTGGCGAAAGTTCATGTCCCGCTCGTAGACGAACCGCGACGTTGAGGCGAAACCAGTGATGATCGAAGATATGCCGATACAGGCAATTGCAAAGGGCAAAACGGCCACGGCATAGCTTGACTCGGCTGGGAACCACCCTGCGCCCTGACCCAGTTTGATCCCGAATGCCACACAGCAGCAGAGTATGAAAATCAGCAACCCACGCAGAATTTGGGCGGTCCAGCAGGAGCGCAAGAAATCGTCATCAAGCTCTCCCTCCTTGGTCAGGATCAGCGGGCGCACCCCGATGTCCGAGAACTGCTCGAAGATGTAGATAAAGGTCATCACAACAGCGAAAACACCGAACACATCAGGTGTCAGGATGCGCGTCAGAACAATAGTCGAGACAATCCGCGTCATCAGGTGCACGACGAATACCAATGTCGAGAGTGCAACAGATGTAATGATTTTGCGCCGAAAGCTCCCCGCATCGGACAGAATACTCGTCAGGCGTTTCTTGAGAGGATTCATTTTACCGATACACCGCAGGCAATGACACATGACGGGTTCTGAAGGACAACGGCCGAATTAGCAACAAAAACACCGGCACGGGCGCATGAAATCAGTAACCTGCGTCATATTCAATTGAGACAAGCAAGCGTCAGACATGTTACGACGTTTCGGCAAAACCCATTTATTCACCGGACAGATGCCCAATTTTTTCGCCTATGTAATGCTTTTGAGCTGGCCCGTGATTATGGCGGTCCTATTCAAGAAACTGCCAGCTGATCGCGCGTTGGTGTGGTCGTTGCTGGGTGCGCTCTTGTTTTTGCCGATGGAGACGTATTTCGATTTTCCGGTTGTGCCGACGATGAACAAGGAAACCCTCCCCAGCGTGATTGCCATGATGTTGTGCCTGTTGATGGTGCCACAGAAGATCAAGTTCTTTCCGCAATCGCCCGTGGGCACGATACTCATCCTGGCTTTCCTGATTTCCCCACTACTGACATACATCAGCAACACAGAGCCGGTGTTCTGGGGGCCCATGGGCATACCTGGCCTGTCATGGAAGGACGGGTTCGCGGGCATCCTGCGCAACGCGATGACGCTGATCCCGTTTGTTCTGGGCTATAACCTGATCAACAACGCAGAAACGCGAAAGAACTTTCTGACCATCTATGTGATTGCGGCGCTGATCTATTCGGTTCCCATGCTTTTGGAGGTGCGGCTGAGCCCGCAAATCAATCGTTGGGTTTATGGCTTTCTGCCGGAACTCTTTGGCCAGCAAATCCGGTTTGACGGGTTTCGGCCGGTTGTCTTTATGGGGCACGGCCTTACCGTGGCGTTCTTTACCTCGCTTGCAGTCCTTGCAGCAGCAACCCTGTTGAAAGGGCGGCAGGTCGGCGCGCGTGCACGCTACCTGTTCATCCTCGTTTATCTTTTTGTTGTGCTGTTTCTCTGCAAAAGCGTTGGGTCGATCCTATTTGCGGTCGTTTTTGTGCCGATCATCCTGGTTGCAGGCATTCGTTTGAAAGGCTGGGCCATCATGGTTTCGGCTTTACTTGTCCTAACGTACCCCGTTTTGCGCGCCGCGGATCAGATTCCAACGGACGATCTGGTGCGATATGCTGCGATCATTCAGGAGGAACGCTCAAGATCACTGGATTTCCGCTTCTACAACGAGGCGATCTTGCTTGAACATGCGTCGCAGAAGCCTGTCGCAGGGTGGGGTACATGGGACCGCAACCGCGTGTTTGACAGCGAAACCGGCGACGACATCTCGGTGACAGATGGATATTGGGTGATTGTGATCGGTGCGACGGGTTGGATAGGCTATATTGCTGTATTCGGCCTTTTGACTTTGCCGCTGCTCAGACTCTGGCGTTGGCGCAAGCGGAAGGTGGAATTCGAGGAGCCGCATATCATCTATGGGATTGCCCTGATACTCGCGGTAAACGTGCTGGAACTGATCCCCAATGCCACGATAAATCCAATTACCTGGTTGATCGCTGGCATGCTACTCAGGTGCCGTCCGCAGGATGTATCAGAGATCGCAAAACCTGAGGACACAGCCGATGAAGAGACCCCAGCTCCGCGTTTGCACGTCAGGCAGCGCCGGGGCCAAAAGGCGACAGCACAAGATGCTCCGGCCCTTCAAACGCATCAGCGCGCGGTGCGTTGACTAGAACCCGAGGCGGGCCAAGCGCGGATAGACCTTGCGGAAGATTGCAGGAGGTAGCCAGTTCTCCAGCATCATCTGCCGCTTAAACTGCCGGTCCACCTTGTCTTCGGTGCCGGGGCGCGGCTTGAAGATCGTCGAATGTTCTTTGCGTGTCGGGTCCCACGTCGCTGTGTAATAGTAGAGCGCAATCGACTGCCGGGGTTCCCCATCAGGATGGTTCACCTTTTCGGGGTTGCCATGGAAGGTGTTTGATCCGGTGGAAAAACAGCACATGCGATTGAATGTCGGTACAAAGCTTTTGACCTTCGCGCTCATATCATTTTCCCAAATCTCAAATGAACCGCCCCATTCTTCGCGCCAGTCATCGTTGAGATAGATGAGGACGTTCAGGCGACGCTCAACCGACATTTGCTTGTGCAGGTTAAAGTCCGCATGGATATCCAGATGCCCGCCGTTGCTTACGCGGTGGACGCCGGCACCAATATAGTAAGGGTCGGGGATCAGCCCCTTGATCCCGGTCATTTCCTCAAGGAACAACAGAAACGGCCGCGAATTGAAGGCGTGGAACAGCTCGCGCGAATATGTCGGGAGCCGTTCAGGATTATACTGCGTCTTTAGGTTTTCTTGGGCACGCTGAAAAGATGCGCTGTCTTGGTCTTCCTGAAGGGAAATCAGATCGGACTGAACTTTGCGCAATACCGCTTCGGGCAAAAAATTATCAATACAGATGTGATGATATGGCTCACCGCTTTGATACTCTTCGGCAAAGGGTGCAGCGGCTGCGCGCGCCGTATCGACATCAATGGTCAAGCGGTCTGGATCAATATTGTAAATTGACATATCTGGTTCCTGTCGTAATCGTAAAATGTGGCCAATAAACCATTCTGCGCTTAGTATGACCGGGAGCGGTGCCCACGGGGAGTCGTGTTCACAGAACTCGGCCAAAATCTAGCTTGCCTAATATCACATATCTAGCCCTTACGCACAAACCTCTGTCGGGTGGTTATGCCAACAATACGTCAATTACGGCGAGGACAGAAACAATATGGAAGAAAAGCAGACAATAACCCAATGCGCGTTCCAAAACTGGGATGCGGGAATCGGCGATCCTACTGTTTGGGGGTGGCTGACTGTTTTCATCTACGCGGTCGCTGCAATTGTTGCAGGGCTGACTGCATATCGTGGCCCTTTTCCAGACATTTCACGCGCACGTGAGCAGATTTTCTGGGGTTTTCTAACCGTTGGGCTGGCATTTCTTGCCGTCAATAAGCAGCTTGATCTGCAATCGTTCATGACGGTTATCGGGCGCTGCGCCGCCGTAGAACAAGGGTGGTACGAGGACCGGCATACAATTCAAGGACTTATGATTCTGGGACTTGTCCTGTTTGTCGCCGCAAGCGGTATCTTCTTTCTGTTCCTACTGCGCGGCACGCTGCGCCGCTCCATTTTGCCTGTGTTGGGTGCTGCCTTCGTCAGCGGCTTTGTTCTGATCCGTGCGGTTGGGTTTCACAACGTGGACCAAATGCTAGGTATGCAGCTGCCGGCGGCACTCGGCTCTGTTAAGGTGAATTTTCTGCTTGAAGCGCCGGGCCCGCTCTTGATCATGTTCACTGGGCTGTGGCTTCTGCGACGTGGGTCGTTGGAAAGTGAATTTTCAAACTGACTTTTGCGGCCAGCATAGGCATAAGCAGCCGAAAGTAAGTTAAATTTTTCCAGGTGCATTTGTCGTTTGTCTGAAATCCCTCCCCCCCTCTTTGTGATTAATATCCGCAAGACTGATTATCAGTTGGGCGTGAATGTTGCGGATGCGGACAGTTTGCTTGATCTGGCCCGCGCCCGGTTGCTGGACCGTGATGGGTTTGCTCTGGCGACGGTCAACCTCGACCATCTGGAAAAGTTGCGCCATCCGGGGTCATTCTGCGATGCTTACGCCGCGCAGGATTTCGTCGTGGCGGATGGGAACCCAATTGTTTGGCTGTCACGGCTCGCCGGGCATCCGGTGTCGTTGGTGCCCGGATCCGACATGGTTTTGCCTATGGCAAAGCTGGCAGTCGAAACGGATACACCTGTTGCCCTGCTTGGGAGCACGCAAGACGCATTGGCCGCTTCCGCAGCGGCGCTTAGGAATCACGCACCGGGGGTGAATATTGTTGGTACCTTTGCACCTCCGTTCCCCTTTGACCCAAGTAGTGCCTTGGCGGATGAATTGCTTGATGAAGTCGCTGCTACTGGCGCGCGGTTGGTCTATCTGGCGCTTGGTGCGCCAAAACAAGAGATTTTCGCCGCACGTGGCCGCGCCCGCGTGCCGCAAGTGGGTTTTGTGTCAATCGGTGCCGGCTTGGATTTTCTGGCAGGCACGCAGACCCGCGCGCCAAGCTGGGTGCGCAAGCTGGCGTTGGAGTGGGTCTGGCGCATGCTGACGAACCCGCGCCGCTTGGCGAAACGCTATGCGCTTTGTGCGACCATCCTGCCCGGGTTGGCGACGGATGCGCTGCGCCAGCGTTGGGGCAGATCGTAAAGCCTAGCTGGTTTCAGGGTATCTGCATTTATTCAGCACAACGCCCAGTAGATTTGTGCGCGCTTCCAGTTCCTGTTTGCAGCGCCCGACATCATTGATGGTTGATGTTTCCGCCGCTGCGACCAACAGGGTTGCGTCAACTTGATCGATAAACGCCATTGTGTCATCTGCGATCAGCACCGGCGGCATGTCGAACAGCATGATATCAGGCTGATACTGCGCTTCTATCGCATCGACTACATGGGCTGCTTTCGTGCCATGCAACAGCTCTGCTGAATTGGGCGTGTCCTTGCTGGCAGCGACGGCAAGGCTTGCCTTGTACCTTTTGATATGGTCGCGCGGCTGGGCGTTGCCAGACAACACCTTGGCAAAGTTCGTGCCTTCTTCCAGTCGCAACATTCGCGCGATGGAAGGGGTCCGGAAGTCAAGCTCGATCACCATAACGCGCAGGTCGGCTTGTCGGGCCAGGCTGAAGGCCAGATTCAGAACAACTGTAGATTTCCCGCATTCCGTTCCCGGTGAGGTGAACGCGACTCTGCGCCAGCCTTTGCTGCGCATTTCATGCAGAAGTTTCGTGCGCATCACGTCAAAGGGCGTTGCCAGCGGGTTCGCCTCTAGCGTCATGATCCGGTTGCGCTTGAGCCACTTGGGTTGCACGTCAAACTGCGGCAAGCTGATCCAGTCGTCCGTAATGGCCGCCTCGGCTGGGTTTGCGACCGCCGTTGCATTTTGGTTTTGGTGTTGTGGCCCAACGGACTGGCGTTCCTGGCGCGCCTTTTCGATTGCTTCGCGAATACGTTCCATCTGTTACGCCCCCACCATGCTGCTGAGCCGTTCGATAACTACTTCCAATGGCATGACCTGCGTGTGTACGAGGTACAGCAAAGCTGGCACACCGATGGCCGCAGCAACAATCGAGATAGCAATCTTGAGATAGCGCACCAGCGTCTGGCGCGGCGTTGTCAGATACGGCAGGGTCGCAAAGGGTTTGGTGCCGAATGCATTGGTGACTTCCACTGGCCGCCTGATGCCTTGGTTGAGCAACACCATGAGGAAAACAAGTGCCGCACCGGCGGCGGCACCGGCCAGCACGCTGCCTGCGACGATCAGTTTTCGGTTGGGTGCAAAGGGTGATTCTGGGATGCTGGCCCTTTCGATCACGACGATGCGCTGCCCTTTTGACAACGCCTCGATCCGATCACCTGTGCGGGCTTCGGCCAAGGCGACTGTCGCTTGATCAAATTGTTCGCTGATATTGTCATAGCTGCGTTGCAGTGTGCCCAATGTGATTGCGTTTTCAGGTGTGGCGTCAATCGCAGCGATCAGCTTTTCCATCTCTTCTTCAATCTGGCTTTTCTGCTCGGCAAGAAAAGAGATTTGACCGTCAATGTCCGAAATTTGCAGGGAGTAAGCAGTCAGCAAGCCGCTCCCTTGTGCGTTACGGCCGGTTTGTGCGTTCACGCGTTCCTGTAGAGATTCGACCTGAGTGCGCAACGCGATTACACGTGGGCTCTCCGGAGAGTAGATCACAAGGGCTGCGGCAAGATCACCTTGAAGCTGACGCAGTTGCCGCAGTTCAGGTGACATGCTTGCTTCGCTCAAATCAATTCGCCCGGTTTGCTCAAAGAGTTCTGTCAGACGGGCCCGCCTGTCTGACAGCGACGAAAACTCCCGATTGATTTGCGAAACTCGTTCCTGCAATGCCGTCAGACGCGTGCGCTGAAACTCGACGCTTTCTGGCAAGGCATTCCGGTTCTTGAGCTGGAACTCCAAAACCCGCGCGCCCTGTTCAGCCAATTCAGTGTTCAGCCGCGCAACTTCTTGCTCGAAGAACTCAAGTGTCTGGCCGGATGCTTCTGTTCGAATTTCCACGTTCTGCTGAAGTATCTGGTTCAGGATCGCATTGGTCACATCGGCAGAGATTTTGCCGGACGAGGCCTCAAACGCGATCAGAACCAGCCCCGTCCCGTCATTACTCAAGGGTACGCCAATTTGCACACGCTCTGTCATATCATTGACGATCTCGTCAGTCGTCATGTCCGACGTGTCTTCATAGACCTCATACTCGAGCGCCGTTTCCAGCAGGTTCGAACGTGTCAAGACCCGCTGCCGGACGGCCCCCAAAAGCTCGGTCGATCCCGCACGTACGGTGGAGGCGGCCAGATCGTCGGGGATTGTAGGCGATTCAACCAGCAGGCGCGCTTCGGCGCGGTAGACCTTTGGCAATGTTACGGCGAGGTAGCTGCCTGCCGCCGTAATGCAGACCAGCACCAATAGAAAATAGTGTACACGCCGCAGGAACAGGGAAATGAAGAATTTGATGTCTGCAATCATCTCATAACACTCTCTTCAGGTTCTTGCGCGGTACGACCAAAGAAGGTCCCGTCGTCCAGAACCACCTGAACGGTTTTCGCCGTCACACTCTGGGCCCCGGCGGTATAGGCATAAACCATCGCCAGATCACAAAGCTGATTAACCAGACGCGGCACGCCACCTGTCGCCTCGAAAACCAACGCAGCTGCGGCTTTGTTGAACAGCACTTTGCTTGCGCCAGCAATCTTTACACGATGCCGAATATACTCATAGACCGTCGCTGCATCCATATGTTTGAGGTGGAAGCTGGACGAAACGCGCTGCGCGAATTGGCGCATTTCGGGTTTGCGCACCATGTCCTGAAGCTCTGGTTGCCCGATCAGGATCAGTTGCAACAATTCGTCCTTGTTGGAATTGATGTTGGTGAACATGCGCAACTCTTCAAGCGACTCGTTTGTCATGTTCTGTGCTTCATCGAAAATCAGTACAACGCGTTGGCCGCGGGCGTATTCCGCGATCAGGAATTCCTGGAATGCCGCGAATAGTTCAACATAACCCGCCCCTGGCTCTGGTTTCTGGTTCAGCGCCATAAGCACCCAATGCAGCAACTCGCCCCGATCACCATGTGCGTTCGAGATCAGACCAACCGTCAGGTTTTCGTCGAGGTTTTGCATCAGCTGCTGTAGCAGGGTCGTCTTGCCCGCACCGACCTCCCCGGTGATCAGCGTGATCGGCGCACGGGTCAGCAAGCCGTATTCCAGCATTGCGTAGGCGCGCGTGTGCTGCGCTGTCCAATACAGAAAACTGGGGTCAGGTAGCACGGAAAACGGCCGCTCTGTCAGGCCGAAATGCTCTGTGTAAAGGTCAAATTTCTTGTTCATTGGTCGGAATGCTCAGGTTTCGATCCATCTTAATGTGCTTTGCTAAAATGACGTAGCTTAAAGCGGATTGTCTGGCCTTTGGCCATTACGATTTTGCTGACTTGCCAACATCGCTAGCCCAATTGGGCCGCCGTTTTGCATATCAAGATAGGTCTTCATACCGACGCGGTTTCCTCATTAACTCTGCCACTACGCTCCGTTGATACTCACGGATCGTTCTGGCGACACAACTCGTATACTTGTTCATAGCAGGGTGTACCTAAACCCAGCGTGAACAACACATTTCGCTGGACCTTAACGGGATTCTTACGTGAACAACAGGGTTACCGTGTGGGCGGATTGTCGGGTCGCGTCTCAGCCTGTCAGACCTTGGACCACCACAGCGACGCGCGCATACGAGGACCGCCTCTTGAAACTGGCCTGAAAAGAGGTGGAGACTCCAATCAACCTGTGCCACCATTCCGGTGATTCATTTTCAGTGATCTTTTCTTAATGCGCTTCAACTTTTGGCCAAATCGTCATGTCCTGGTTTTGAAGAGGAGTCGGTTTTGAAACCGCCGCCCATATATGTCGCGCGGCCAAAGCTGCCGGAGCTGTCGGATTTGATGCCGCTGCTGGAAGAAATCTGGAGCAGTCGTATCCTGACCAACCGGGGTCCGATCCTGCAAAGATTCGAAACTACGCTCAGTGAATATCTTGGGGTAGAGCATCTGTCGGTTGTCTCCAATGCCACGCAGGGCACGATCATTGCGATGCGGCAGGCAGGAATTACGTCCGGCGAAGTGATCACTACGCCCTTTTCGTTTGTGGCCACCGCCCACGCCATCAGGTTGTCGGGTGCAACACCTGTTTTTGCCGACATTGACCCCGTGACGCTCAATCTGGACCCTGCACAGGTTGAGGCACAGATCACACCTCATACGCGCGCCATTCTGCCGGTCCATACATTTGGCACCCCTTGCGATGTTGAAGGGCTGGTAGAGGTCGCGGAACGGCACGGGATCGCATTGATATACGATGCGGCACATGCCTTTGCTGTGCGCCGCGATGGCAAATCGATTCTGCGACATGGTGATATGTCTGTCCTCAGTTTCCACGCCACAAAGGTTTTCAATACCTTTGAAGGTGGCGCTGTGATCGTGCGGGATCGCGAGACCAAACTCGCCATCGACCGTTTGGCAAACTTTGGATTTGCCGATGCGCTAGCTGTTGATGACATCGGCACCAATGCCAAGATGAATGAATTCAACGCCGCTGTGGGTCTTGCGCAGCTTTGCGGATTTGATGAAGTGCTGGCCGCGCGACATGTCGTTGCCGGGCGCTATGCTGCGCGACTGGAAGGCGTTGACGGATTACGTTGCGTTTGCCCAACAGGTGTTGCGGGGCACAACTCTTACGCCTTTCCCATCCTGCTTGGCCCCGACTACCACATTGATCGGGATGCGCTTTTTGCGCGTCTAGAGGCCGAGAATATCTTTGCGCGCCGCTACTTCTATCCGCTGATCTCCGAACTGACACCCTACAGTGATCTGCCCTCTGCCGCGTCCGAGCTTCTGCCGGTTGCAAGCAAAGCTGCTGGACAGGTTCTTTGTCTGCCGCTCTATCACGATCTTGATGAGGCGGCGCAGGACAGGATCATTGATTTGATCTTGGGCGGGGGCTGATCAGCAAGGCTAAGCCGGGCCGGGAAACAGCGTATCGATCTGGCCCGTGAGATAATAGAATACAAGGCCGCGCCATTCGTGAACGGCGGCATCTGTCAGTTGTAACCCCGATATGAAATGCTGGGTGTGCAGCGGCTCAAAGGGTGGAAACCATTTGAAATCAATCGGGTAAGGCAAAGGATCAAATCCAAGATGCAGATACGCACCGATTAGTCGGGGCATGCGGTGCGCTGGCGTGATCACCCACCAGACCTCTTCACGGTCATCGCCGACCAATACCAGCGTATTCCGTGCCCGTGCGGCGGTCGTGGCAGCATCCGGATCAATCATGATCCGGTCGCCAGACACCCCATACTCCTGCAAGATACGCCGCATCCCATCGGTACCCCGCAGTGGGGCGGCGGGGGTATTGGTGCCATTTCCACCGGTCAGAATGATGCGCGCTTGCGGATACCGCATTGCCAGAAGTGCGGCGGTTGGGACCGCCTCGCCACCGTCTTCAAGTTCCATCAGTGAACCGTAGTGATTTGCATGACGCTCACTCAACCCGGCGCCGAGCACGATG
This sequence comes from uncultured Paracoccaceae bacterium, assembly GCA_947498645.1. GTDB lineage: Bacteria > Pseudomonadota > Alphaproteobacteria > Rhodobacterales > Rhodobacteraceae > Yoonia. The sequence goes on from CANMKS010000001.1 coordinate 1,092,578, forward strand.
ATCCCAAAGGGTGGCGGTGCCTGTGCCAGATCAACAGGTGCAAATCGCGTTTCAAGCGGTGCAATCAGAAGGTGGCTGATGCTTGTCCCGCCGAACACCAGAAACCCGGTCAGACTGACGCTAAGGCAAGTGATTGCGGTGCGACGCCAGCACGCAAGCAATGCAACAAGGGCGATGCAGGCCAAGATCAGAAAGAGCGTCGATGGTGTGGTAAGAGTATCGAGGGCATCTTTGAAAAAGGGCATAAGCGATCTGACTTCAACTCTTCTGAATGGCGTAACTATAGCAAGTTATTGAAGTTTCACCATTACCTGCGGATTGGTCAGGGTTTCCTGACCCTGCTTTTTGCATAACATTGCCTTTATCATGAACGGAAAATGACATAGCTTTGTGATCGGTTCCGAGTATTCCGACAACGTTATTATAACATGTGGTTAATCTAATGAGTGAGACTTTGACTGACATCGACGTGGCTGAAACCGACATTGCGATTGTCGGCATGGCCGCGCATTTGCCTGGCGCTGATACAGTCACGGCTTACTGGGAGAACCTGAAGGCCGGCATCGAATCGATCCGCAGCTACAGCAAAGAAGAGTTGCTGGCTGCCGGAGAACCAGCGCACAAGATCAATCGCCCAGACTATGTGCCCGCCAGTGCCCCATTGCAGGGGTATCAGAATTTTGACGGAGAATTCTTTGGACTTTCCGCCAAGGAGTCCGCGATCATGGACCCTCAGCACCGGCGCTTGCTTGAAGTGTCGTGGGAGGCGCTGGAGAACGCGGGCCACATGCCCGAACATACCAAAGGACCGATAGGTGTCTTTGCGGGTTGCGGTATGGGCAGCTATTTCTACTTCAACATCTGCTCAAACCCGAAACTGGTCGACAATGTGGGTTTGTTTTTGTTGCGCCACACTGGCAACGACAAGGATTTCCTATCGACACGCCTAAGCCATATTCTTGATCTCAAAGGCCCAAGTGTGAATGTGCAGACCGCCTGTTCTACTTCGCTTGTTGCCACCCACTACGCGGCGCAGGCTTTGCTGTCGGGTGAATGTGATACGGCGCTGGCTGGTGGCGTCACCATCGAATTTCCGCAGGGCCGAGGTTATATCTATAAGGAAGGCGAAGTGCTTTCCCCTGATGGTCATTGCCACGCCTTTGACCATCGTGCGCAAGGTACTGTCTTTGGGTCTGGAGCGGGCGTTGTCGTTATGCGCCGCCTCAAGGATGCCATTGCGGACGGCGATCATATCTGGGCTGTAATCAAGGGAACAGCCGTCAACAACGATGGCGCGGCGAAAGCAGGGTACCTGGCCCCGTCTGTCGATGGTCAGGCCGACGCGATCGCTGAAGCGCAAATGATCGCTGAAACGCCTGCCGACACAATTGACTATATTGAGTGCCACGGCACGGGAACCTATCTCGGCGACCCGATCGAGGTCGCCGCTCTTACCCAAGCATTCAGTGAAACAACCGATGAGGTTGGGTTTTGCCGTATCGGGTCCGTCAAGACCAACATCGGGCATCTGGACACAGCCGCAGGCGTTGCAAGCCTGATCAAGGCCTCGCTGTCGCTGCATCACAAGCAAATCCCGGCCTCTCTGGGGTATGAAAAACCCAATCCTGCGATTGATTTTGAGAATTCACCGTTCAAGGTCAATGATCAGCTTAGCGATTGGATCAGCCATAAGGGACCACGACGCGCTGGCGTGAACTCGCTGGGTGTCGGCGGTACGAACGCGCATGTGGTGTTGCAGGAAGCCCCGATTTTGCCGGCGTCGGAACCTTCGGAATGGCCGTTCCAAATTCTCTCGGTGTCAGGCCGCAATAAGGCGGCGCTGGATGCAAACGCTGCCGCACTTGCAGCACACTTGCGCGAAAACCCAGACCAGCCGCTCGCGGATGTTGCATGGACCCTGCAGAACGGTCGCCGCGCTTTCGAGCGCCGCCGTGTTATTGTCGCCGAAACCCATGAAGACGCAGCAGCGCAGTTGGAAAAGAACGACCCACGCCGCGCCTTTAGCCATACCACAGTCGGTGACGATCCCGACTATGTCTTTATGTTCCCCGGCGGTGGGACCCAGTATGCTGGCATGGGCCGGGACCTTTATGAGACAGAGCCTGTTTTTGCTGAATGGATGGACCGAGGCCTTGAAGTTCTGCAATCCAAAGTGGATTTCAACATTCGTGCCGTCTGGCTCCCCGAACCCGGACAGGAAGAGGCCGCGGAGGCCAAACTGACCCAGCCGTCCGTCCAACTGCCGCTCATTGTGATCGTTGAATACGCGCTGGCGCAACTGTGGATGAATTGGGATGTCAAACCCACAGCCCTGGTCGGCCATTCCCTGGGTGAATACACCGCGGCCTGTCTTTCCGGCGTGATGGCCTTTGAGGATTGCATTGGCTTGGTGCATCTGAGGGGTTCGCTGCTTGATAAGGTGCCCGGCGGAGGGATGTTGTCAGTTGCACTGCCCGTTGATCAGCTTGTGCCGCTACTGGGCGATGATCTGGATCTGGCTGCTGTCAACGCGCCATCACTGAGTGTTGCCACAGGCGAGCGTGCGCCGCTGGATGCGCTTGAATCACAGTTGAAGGCGAAAGAAATCGATTGCCAGCGCATTCCGGTTGATGTGGCCGGGCATTCGCGGATGCTCGACCCGATCCTGAAAGAGTTCGGAGACTATCTGCGGTCGATTGACCTAAACGCACCGCAAATCCCTTTCACCTCGAACAGCAATGGCGCACTGATTACTGCTGAGCAGGCGCAAGACCCAGAGTATTGGGTTAACCACTTGCGTGGGACGGTCTATTTCGCCGATTGCCTGAGTACACTCGCAACCGAAGAGGAGCGTGTGTTCATCGAGGTAGGACCCGGCAAGGCGTTGTCGTCGTTGGCAGGTCAGCACGATAAGATTTCGGCCAATCAGGTGATCTCAAGCCTGCGCCATCCCAAAGATGATATCGCGGACGACGCGTATTTCCTGGCCATGCTTGGCCGTGTCTGGGCAGTAGGCGGCACCTTTGATTGGGCGCAGATCTGGGGGGATGCGCGACGCTTACGTGTCCCTTTGCCAACATACGCATTTCAGCACACAGCCTATTTCATCGAACCCGGCACAGCGACAGCCGATGAAGAAACCGAATGGCTGACCCGCAGCGAAACACCCGAAAGCTGGGGCTACCGCCCAGCATGGCTGCCTCGCTACGCGGCTTCCGATGTGGATGTCACTGGCGATCTGTCAGAAGCTGAAAAGCAGATATGGCTGGTTTTTGCAGATGATGCCGGGTTGACGGCTGCCGCCTCACAGCGATTGCGGGACGCTGGTCATGATGTGATCTCGGTGCGGCCCGGCGACACCTTTGCCCGCGATGGCGATGGCGGCTATTTCATTGCACCAGAACGGGGTCGCGAAAGCTATGACCAGCTTATTTCTGACCTTAACACCCGTGATCTGATCCCGACTCGCATTTTGCATGGCTGGATGATTACCGCTGACGAAAGCTTCCGCCCCGGATCAAGCTTTTTCCACCGCGTGCAAGAGCAGGGTTTCTACAGTCTGTTGTTCCTTGCGCAGGCGATTGGCGGCGAAGACCTGTCCGACAATATCCATATCTGTGCGCTGTCCAGTGGGGCCGCACAACACAAGGACGAGGCCCTGCCGCATCCTGAAAAGGCCACGCTGACTGGCCCGGCTCGCGTGATCCCACGCGAGTTTCCGCAACTGACCGTTACAACGCTTGATCTTGAACTGCCTGCGCCAACGGGCCGCAAGAAACGCGGTTTCGCCGCGGCAGACATGGGCAAGTTGGTTGACCACATTCTGGAAGATGCATTGGCCGATCCCGGAAATAGCACAGCCCTGATCCGTGGCGGTAAGCGGTTTGAGCTGACTTACCGACCTGCTGAATTGGCAGACCTGCCAGACGAAAGCCCTTTGCCGATTCTCAAGGACAAAGGTGTCTATCTGATCACGGGTGGTCTTGGCGGCATTGGTCTGACACTGGCCGAAGCCCTGGTGCGGCGCTGTGGCGCCCGGATCGCGTTGCTGTCACGCTCTGGTTTGCCACCGCGCGAAGCTTGGGAGACCACGATCAAGAATGCGCCGCCAACGGCGGCTGTGGCGCGCGGCATTAAAGCTGTTCAAGCGCTTGAGGCGCTGGGCGGTGAGGTACTGCCGGTCGCCGCTGACGTCAGCAACGTGGAAGACATTCGCGACGCCCGTGCGCAGATCGAAGCCGCATTTGGCCCAATCAACGGCGTGATCCACGCCGCAGGTCATGTGGATGACGCCCCGATCATGGCCAAGGATATCACCAGTATCGAAGATGTCTTTGCCCCGAAAATCCACGGCACGCAGGTGCTGGATGAGGTGTTCCCGGACGGTGATCTGGATTGGCTGGTGCTCTTTGCATCAACCTCAACAGCGACTGCCCCGATTGGGCAGGTCGATTATGTTGCAGCGAATGAATACCTCAACGCTTATGCGAAATCGCGCAGCGGTGACAAAACGGATGTGCGTGCAATCAACTGGGGGATCTGGGCTGATGTCGGCATGGCGGCTGACGCGATGGAGATGCGCACGGGTTCTGCCGCGCCCGCCGAGGTGGCGGAATCAGATGCGCCGATGCTGGACGCAAAGACCTTCGATCGGGCGGGCAATCGTGTATTCACCGCCAATTACCGCAGCGCCGACCGCTGGTTCCTTGATGAGCACCGCACCAATGCGGGTGACGCGCTTGTCCCCGGCACCGGCTATCTTGAGATGGCCGCAGAAGCCCTGCACCAAATGGGCGAGACCGCCGCGTTTGAAATTCGCAACCTCTATTTCCTGCGGCCGTTCGCCGTTGGGGATACCGGATCAGTTGACCTGCGGCTGAGCTTGCCGCGCAGCGACGCGGGCTATGATTTCCTTGTCGAAAGCGGCAGCGATGGGGTCTTTGCGCAAAACGCGCAGGCCAGCCTGCAATTCCTGCCGATGGCGACACCGAAACCGCTTGATATCGCGGCGATTGCCGCACGCTGTGGCACACCGATTGAGGCGGGTGATCTGGGGTGGATTTCCTCACCGCAAGAGGCGCATCTGAAATTTGGACCGCGCTGGCGCGTCCTGCAATCAACGGCATTTGGCGAGGGTGAGGGTCTGGCCACGCTGGAACTGCCAAAGGCTGCTGCGAACGACCTGGAAGCGGGTTATCTGTTGCATCCCGGCATGATGGATCTGGCCACAGGCTGGGCGATGAAACTGATCCAGGGATATGCCGCGCAGCACCTTTGGGTGCCGGTATCCTATCGGTCGGTCAAGGTTTATGCGCCGCTGCCAGCAAAGGTGGTCAGTTGGGTACGCAACGCCAGCGACAATACGTCAGAAGCTGAGATTGCGAACTTTGATATCACGTTGGCAGCACCTGATGGCACGGTCTGTGTTGAAATCACCGGGTTCTCGATCCGGCAAATGGCCGAAATGACTGGCTTTGGCGCACAGGAACCAACAACGACATCACAGGATGATGATGGCGCAGCTCGGCCTCTCTCACCTGCTGAAGAGCGCCTGCGCCACAACCTGTCGCAGGGGATCCGAGCCGAAGAAGGCGCCGATCTGTTCTTGCGCGCCATGCTCAGCCCGCATCGGCAGATCATTCTGTCGTCGCTTGATCTGAACGCATTGATCATTCAGGCAGGCCAGAACGATGATGACGACGCGGAAGACGGGCAGAAATTCTCGCGACCGCAACTCGACAGTGATTTTGTAGAACCTGAAGGTGCTATTGAAGAGCGGCTTGCTGCCTTTTGGCAGGACCTGTTGGGCGTGGATCAGATTGGTGCCGAAGACAGCTTCTTTGATCTTGGTGGGCATTCATTGATTGCGGTGCGCCTGTTTGCGCAAATCCGCAAGGCATTTCAGGTCGATTTCCCGATCTCGGTTCTGTTCGAGGCCCCAACGATCCGCAAATGTGCCGAACTGATCGCGGCACGTGGCGTGACAATTGAAGGCGAAGAGGCGCCCGCCGACGCGCCGCAAGCACCGACACGCCGCTTTACGCATCTGGTGCCGATGCACCAGGGCGAGGGCGGGCACAAACCGCCGTTCTTCCTGGTGGCTGGCATGTTCGGCAATGTGCTGAACCTGCGCCATCTGGCGCATCTGATCGGCAGTGACCGCCCCTTCTATGGGTTGCAGGCTCGTGGCCTTTTAGGTGGTGAAGAACCGCACCTCACGATCGAGGCTGCAGCGACAGATTACATCGCTGAACTGCGTCAGGTGCAACCGCATGGCCCGTATCATCTTGGCGGATTTTCCGGCGGTGGCATCACCGCCTATGAAATGGCACAACAGTTGCGCGCAGAAGGTGAAGAGGTTGCTGCACTTGTGTTGCTCGACTCGCCCCTGCCGATCCGGCCAGAGATCGACCGCCCGGACAAACTACGCATAAAACTGCAGGATCTGCGGCGCGGTGGCCTTCGATACGTTGCTGAATGGGCCCAATCCCGTATCGCGTGGGAAATCGCAAAGCGCCGTGGCCGGGAAGAGACCGCAGATGAAGGTCAGCAGTTCCACAACGTCGCGATTGAGGATGCCTTCATGACAAGCGTGAATGCATATCAGGTCAAACCATGGGACGGCACATTTGCGCTGTTCCGTCCGCCTCTGGTGCCGAAGTGGACGGTCGGTGACAGGCTTATCAGTGATGAGCGTCATTATCTTTATCACGACAATGACTGGACAAAATTCGTGCCGAACATCGAAGTTTTCGAAGTGCCGGGCGACCACGACAGCATGGTGTTGGAACCCAATGTGCGCGTGCTTGCCGCGCGCATCCGCCGCTATCTTGAACGCGCCCCTGCGGCCAGCCCCAACGCTTACAAGGAAGCAGCTGAATAAGTGTCCGATCCACGTATCCTGACCATCGTGCTGAACTATAAGACAGCGCAGATGACCCTGAAGGCCGCTGCCAGTGCGCGCGTCGCGATGCAGGGACTGCCCGGTGAAATCGTGATCGTCGATAACGACAGTCAGGACGGGTCATTTGATCAGATGAGCGCCCATGTTGCCGCCGAAGGCTGGGATGATACCCGCGTCATCCAGTCGGGCCGCAATGGGGGGTATGGCGCAGGCAACAACGTCGGCATCCGGGCAGGGATGGCCGACGGAAGCAGGCCGGATTACGTCTATATCCTGAACTCTGACGCCTTCCCCAAACCGAATGCGATCAAGGTCCTTTATGACCACCTCAACACATCGCCAACCACCGGATTTGCGGGCAGCTACATCGAGGGCGAAGATGAGGTGCAGCACCTCACGACTTTCCGCTTTCCGTCTATCTGGAGCGAGTTTGAAGGATCAATTCACTTTGGCCCTGTCAGCAAGTTGCTGAAATCCTACAGGGTTCCACGGGAGTTGAATGAGACAGCGCCGGTGGATTGGCTAGCTGGTGCTTCGGTCATGATGCGGCAGGATATTCTGGACGAGATCGGCCTATTTGATGAGACATTCTTTCTTTATTTTGAGGAAACCGATCTGTGTCTGCGCGCACAGAAAGCAGGGCATCAGATCATGTATCTGGCCGACAGTGTTGTCACGCATATAGGATCTGTTTCGACGGGGATGAAGGAATGGAACCGGGTGCCGGAATACTGGTTCGATTCCCGGTGGTATTATTTCAGCAAGAACCATGGGCGGTTCTATGCGGCCTGTGCGACGGGGCTGCACTTGATCGGCGGTAGCCTGAATTGGTTGCGCCGTAAACTGACCGGCAAGACGCCCGGCGGCGCCCCCTATTTCATACGCACGATGGCGCGCCATGACGCTGCCGCTTTTTTCAAATTTCAGCGCAGCAGACCACCTAAGGTCAGCCCGCAAATCGGAGAATAATCCATGTCCTCTTTTCGTGCAGTGATTATCGGCAATGAATCCCTCGCTATCCAATGTGGTGAAATGCTGCGCGAGGCGGGCCACACGATTGCCGCCGTTGTCACGCGAAATGCTGATGTCGATGGCTGGGCGCAGGAGGCGGCGCTGCCGGTTGTCTCCGCTGATGCGGATCTTGCTGCGGCGCTGGCCGATACCCCCTGCGATTGGCTGCTTTCGATCGCCAACCTCGATATGATCCCAGACGCTGTGCTGGCCCTGCCTGCGCGCGGCACCGTCAATTTTCACGACGGCCCGCTGCCCCGCTACGCAGGTTTGAACGCCCCGGTTTGGGCGCTCCTGAACGGTGAGGCAGAGTACGGCATCAGCTGGCACATGATTGCAGGCGGCGTTGATGAAGGCGGGCTGCTCGCCCAAAGTTTCTTTGATGTGGCGCCTGATGAAACGGTTCTGACCCTCAACACCAAATGCTATGCCGCTGCCATCGACAGCTTTGCCACGGTGATCGACAAACTGGCCAGCGATGCACCCGTTGTGACAGCGCAGGACCTGTCGGAGCGCAGCTATTTTGCCAAGAATGATCGGCCCGCGGGTGCTGCACGGTTGGATTTTTCACAGACCGCACGCAAGATTACGACATTGGTCCGGGCGCTGGATCACGGTGATTACTGGAACCCGCTGACCTGTCCCAAAATCGCAACGGCCACTGGTGTTTATCTTGTCGGCAAGGCTGTCGCAGGCAAAGCGGCATCGGACGCCCCCGCCGGCACCGTGATCGCGGTTGAAGAGAATAGCCTGACGGTAGCAACAGCAACCGCGCCAGTGACGCTAAACGGGTTGTGTGATGCGACGGGCGGGGCCGTATCGGCAACCAAAATCGCAAGTGTGGGTGATCAGCTACCGGCGCTTGATCCGGCAGAGGCCGCGGATTTGACAGCAGCCCTGAAGACCACGCTGAAACAGGAGCCTGCGTGGCGGCAGGCGCTTTCCGCGATGCCAGCAACGGCTTTGCCACAGATCGACATAGGTGCCGAGGCGGCCCAGATTTTGACGCATGATCTGGCCGGTGATCCGGTTCATCTGGCCTCAGCGATGCGGCAATTGGGAGATGCCTTGGCCGAAGAACCCATCGCGACTGCACTGGCCATCGCCCATGATCATCCCGGCTATCTGAACGCTTGGGTGCCCGTGTGGGCCGGTGACGATATCAGCGATGCCAAGGCACGCGGCCCCTTTGCGGCCGACCTTTGCGCACGTATTCCCGGTGGTGTCGCAACACCCGCTTTGGGTCTGTCTGAAGCTGGGCACATTCCGGGCACAGCACTCACCGTTGCAGGCACTACCCTGCATGCGGATAGCGGCAAAATCAGCGCCGAAGCTGTCGTACTGATGGCTGCACGACTGAATCATATGGCTGCCCAAATTGCCAGCGGCGACGCGCCCACGATCTTGCCAGATGCAGAGCGCCAAAAGGTGCTATTCGACTGGAATGCAACTGCGAAGGATTACCCTGCCGATCAATGCATCCATCAGGCCTTTGAGGCGCAGGTCGTCCGCACACCGGATGCCGAGGCGCTGGCGTTTGAAGGCGAAAGCCTGACCTATGAAGAGTTGAATGCACGCGCCAATAGCCTTGCCCATCTGCTGCGCGCCAAAGGGGTTGGTCCTGATGTTGTCGTAGGATTGCACCTGCGGCGGTCTTCGGCTCTGTTGATTGCGGCACTGGCAATCATGAAGGCAGGCGGGGCCTATTTGCCGATGGATCCGGCCTATCCTGCCGACCGCACGGCGCTTTACATCGAAGACAGCGGCACCAAGGTCATTGTAACAGACAGCGCCCTGGCCGTTGATCTGCCCGATAGTGCCGCCGAGACGATCCTGATGGACAACCTGCCAGCGGAGACTGACACCGGCAACCCCGACAGCGGCGTCACCGGCGCGCATATGGCCTATATGATCTACACTTCAGGATCGACCGGGCGACCCAAAGGCGTCATGGTCGAGCATCGCAATGTCGCGAACTTCTTTACCGGTATGGACGACCGAATAGCGCATGATCCGGCGGGTGTCTGGATGGCCGTCACGTCGCTGTCGTTTGATATTTCCGTGCTAGAGCTGTTCTGGACCCTCGCGCGCGGTTTCAAGCTGGTCATCTCTGGCGACGAAAGCCGTGCGTTGGTTGCTGGCGAAGGCAGCGCGCCCGGCGTCGGCATGGACTTCAGCCTGTTTTACTGGGGCAATGACGATGGTGTAGGTCGCGGCAAGTACCGTTCGCTTCTGGAAGGGGCGCAGTTTGCGGACAAAAACGGGTTCTGTGCAGTCTGGACACCGGAACGGCACTTTCACGCCTTTGGCGGACCTTATCCCAACCCTTCCGTGACCGGTGCCGCAGTTGCGGCGGTGACGCAGAACCTTGCTGTGCGCGCGGGGTCTTGCGTCGCACCATTGCACCACACCGCACGAATTGCCGAAGAATGGGCGGTCATCGACAATCTGACCAATGGCAAAACCGGCCTTGCCATCGCATCCGGCTGGCAGCCTGACGATTTTGTCTTGCGGCCCGAAAATACGCCGCCCAAGAATAAACCCGCGATGTTCGACGCGATCCGCGATCTGCGTAAACTCTGGGCAGGCGAAACGGTCGAATTTGCCCGTGAAAACGGCGAAATGCACGGCGTCGTCACCCAGCCGCGCCCTGTGTCACAAAAGCTGAATGTCTGGGTGACCACCGCTGGCAACCCCGAGACCTGGAAAGAAGCGGGGGCAAACGGCTGTAACGTATTGACCCACCTGCTGGGCCAAAGCGTGGGCGAGGTGGCCGAGAAGATCGTGATTTACCACGACGCCCTGCGCGCCGCCGGCCACAACCCAGATGATTTCACCGTAACTCTGATGCTGCACAGCTTTCTGTCGGACACCCGCGAGCGTGCCCGGGAAATTGCGCGCGAGCCGATGAAGGACTATCTGCGCGCGGCAGCTGGCCTGATCAAGCAATACGCCTGGGCCTTCCCTGCGTTTAAAAAGCCAAAGGGCGTCGAAAACCCGATGCAAATCGATCTTGGTTCGCTTGATGAAGATGAGATGGACGGCATTCTGGAATTCGCATTTGAGCGCTATTTTAACGACAGTGGCCTATTCGGCACGGTTGAGGATGCAGTCGAGCGTGTCAAAGAAGTCAAGGCAATTGGCGTGACCGAGATTGCTTGCCTGATCGACTATGGCATTGATGTGGACCTTGTGCTTGAGGGGCTCAAACCTTTGGCCAAGGTCGTCGCGATCAGCAATCAGGATGTGGCGGATGGCGACTACTCCATCGCTGCCCAAATCGCCCGCCACAAGGTCACACATCTGCAATGCACACCTTCGATGGCACAGATGTTGACCATGAACGACGAGGCACGCACGGCCCTTGCCCAGGTCAAACATATGATGGTTGGGGGCGAGGCTTTGCCCGGTGCTTTGGCGGATGAATTGCGGGGTCTGACAGGCGGGCATATCGAGAACATGTATGGCCCGACCGAGACAACGATTTGGTCCACTACCCAAACCGCCACACCCGGCCAAGGCGCTGTGCCCATTGGAACGCCCATCGCCAATACCCAAGTTTATGTGCTGGGCGACGATATGGAACCAAAACCCATCGGCGTCCCAGGAGAGCTTTACATCGGGGGTAGCGGTGTGGCGCGCGGCTACTTCCAGCGTGATGATCTGACCGCCGAACGCTTTGTGCCCAACCCCTTCGCTGAAGGTCGGATGTACCGTACCGGTGATTTGGTACGATGGCGCGCGGACGGGCGGCTTGATTTTCTGGGCCGGGCGGATTTTCAGGTCAAACTGCGTGGCTATCGCGTGGAATTGGGTGAGATTGAAAGCGTAATCGACCAGCACGCCACTGTGCAGCAATCCGTTGTCATTGCCCGTGAAGATACGCCGGGCGTCGTGCAATTGGTTGGTTATGTGCTGACGGACGGCGCGTTTGATGAGAGCGCCTTGCGCAAGCAAATGCTTGCGTCATTGCCCGACTACATGGTGCCTCGTCATTTTGTGACGCTGGATGCTTTCCCGTTAACGCCCAACAAGAAAGTTGACCGCAGGGCCTTGCCCGCGCCAGTTCTGGGACAGGCAGCAGTGCCTGCCGATGCAGCCACAGCCGCGCCTGCGACCGCAGCGCAAACCGCCCCGGTCGATCTGGGTTCTGAATCTGAGATCAGCGAAAGGATTGCCGCGATTTGGTCTGCCATGCTTGGTGTGCCGCAGATCGGCCCAAAGGACAGTTTCTTTGATCTTGGCGGGCATTCCTTGCTGGCGGTTCAGGCACATAGGGAAATTCGCAGCACGATGGGTGTGCAGAAGCTGTCGATCACGGATATCTTCCGCGCGCCGACCTTGGGTGCGTTGTCCAAGATTGTGGCAGATAAATCTGGTGTTTCCTCGCGCCCTGCGCCCCCAGCAGCACCCAAGGCAACAGTTGAACCTGCCGTTGCTGCGGCGGGATCAGGTGACACATTGCAAGACGCGATGGCCCGGCGGCGCGAGATGCGCGAACGGCGGCGCAATCGGTGATGCACGACGTCAAAGCGGCACTGGAGCGCCTCTTGGGCCATGATGTCGGGATCGGTGTGACCGACCCGCGCGCCAGTCCTGCTGACCTCTGGCCCGAAGAAGCAGCCGCCCTGTCACGCGCCGTACCTAAACGTCTGGCCGAGTATGCGGCAGGCCGCCGCGCGGCCCGTCAGGCCATGGGCGAACTGGGCCTGCCAGCCGCAGCCATCTTGAACGCCAATGACCGCGCGCCGATCTGGCCCGAGGGGTTAAGTGGGTCAATTGCCCATTGCGATGATTGCTGCATTGCTGCCGTCGCCAAAGAAAGTACCTATCGCGCTTTGGGTATCGACCTTGAACCAGCAAAGCCGCTGGACGCTGACCTGATCCCAACGATCTGCTCTCAGACCGAACAGGACTGGGCGGCTGGACAAGCTGACCCCGGCCTTGCCGCGATGACGATATTTTGTGCCAAAGAAGCAATCTACAAGGCACAGTATCCGCTGACGGGGCAGGTGATAGGCTATGATGCTGTTACAGTGCGTTTGGCGCGGGAGAAATTTGTGATTGGCGCACATCCGACGCTGCCGGACATGCAAGGCGCTGTCGTAATCGAAGGAGGGCTTATCTTGGCCGTTGCCTATGTCTAAGCGCGTGATCCTATTTCTGCTGTCGCCTGTTTTGGTCGTGCTCGGTGCTCTTGGGCTTTATACGCGCGACCCGGCACCGATTGATGTGGCAAGCTTTGATGCGCTTTATGCAGAACCCGCCCCTGCACCTGATGGGCCACGACAGGTTTATCATCTGGGCCACAGCCTTGTCGGGCGGGATATGCCCGCGATGCTGGCGCAACTGGCAGGGGAAGGGCATGGCTTTTCCAGCCAGCTGGGGTGGGGCGCACCCTTGCGGTCACACTGGGATGTTGATGAACCGATCAACGGATTTGATGAGGAAAACGCCCACTCTGATTATCGCGATGCGCATGAGGCCGTTGGGTCTGGCGACTATGATGCGCTGGTCCTGACCGAGATGGTCGAACTGCAAGCAGCAATCGACTATTTTGACGCCGCCCGGATGCTGCACAATTGGGCCGACAAGGCGCATGGTTCAGGCATGACGGTCTATTTCTACGAAACCTGGCATCAGCTTGATGATCCCACGGGCTGGCGCGCGCGGCTGGACCATGATCTTGGCGCGTTGTGGGAAGGCCAGATCATGCGCGTGGCACTTGCCATGGATGATGCGCCGCAACCGATCTACCTGATCCCCGGCGGGCAGGTCATGGCCGCCATGGCGGACGCGTTGGAGACCATAGGGCCGGTTGGTCCGCTGACCAGCTACCGCGATATTTTTAGCGATGAGGTGCATTACAATGACTATGGCGCGTACCTGATCGCCCTGACGCATTATGCCGTGCTGTATCAGAAAAGCCCTGTCGGACTACACCACACCCTTTTGCGTGCAGATGGAACACCCGCAGACGATCCTGGCCCCGCGCTCGCGCGCTTGATGCAGGAAACCGTCTGGCAGGTTGTCACTTCACTGCCCCGCACGGGCGTGCCGTCCTAGAACCCAAAGAGGTTGGCATCGGTAATTGCACCCGCGATCAGCTTGTCGCGATCAGTTTCTGGTATCCAGCCCAGCTCATTCTTTGGTTTGGAGTTGTCGAATTGCGTGAAGTGCGCGCGGGATTTCCAGTCTTTCAGCGAGGCACGGGTCAACCCCTTGCGCCTTAGCAAGGTGACTTTGAGCACGTGTTTTATGGCATCCGAGGCAAAGAGCGCATGCAGCGAGCTGGACGTTACATTCAACTTTGCACCCATTTGATCATGGATGGCTGCAAAATAGTCGCGGGCCGACATCATCGGATCACCCACCAGATTATAGGATTCACCCTCAACCCCGTCTTGCTCCATCATGCGGATCAACCCGTCGGTCAGGTCGTCAATCAGAACAAAAGGCAGATTGTTCTTGCCGTGTCCCCAAATGCGCACGGCCCCGGCACCATGCCAGCGCCCGATGCCCCAATGCTGCAATGGCCCACCGATCCCGACAACGATGCCGGGTCGCGCGATGACCAAAGGCAAACCGCGGCTATCGTGCATTTCCATCAGCTGCCGCTCACACTCTGCTTTGGATCGCGCATACATATTCCGGTCGGTCATATCATCGGCATAGCCCGTGGCCTCTGTGATGCGCCCCTCTGCGCTGGACATATCGTAAGACGCAATTGTGCCGGTATAGATGAACCTCCGCACGCCAGCCTGTATTGCGGCCTCGGCCACACCAACACTGACGCCCACGTCGTTGATCAGGGCATCACCCCATGTCTTGTCCATGGATTTGGCAAGGTTGTAGACCGTGTCGATCCCTTCCATCGCCTTGGCCATGCCCTCGACATCACGCATTGAGACCGAGACGGTTTCAACATGGTTCTGAATATCGGCAAATGGTCCGGTTCGGCCACGGCTGACGACACGCACATCGTGGCCGCGCGCAACCAGATCGCGGGTCAGCGCGCGCCCGATAAATCCGGTGCCGCCGATGACCATGACCTTTGGCTGCGGTTTGCCTTTGGGTCGCGCCGGAACCTTGTATTCCGGCATCATCGCCAAAGCATCATCAATACTTTGCATTACGGTCACGGCGGTTGCCATGTCGTAACGGGCGTCCAGCGGTATTACGTTTGCCACGCTGTCATAGAAACTGCCAACCGCGCCACGAAAACTCAGCCCGTAAGGGGATTTGCGGTTGAGTGAAGTGACCTGTCGGAAAACATTCACGCTGCCTTCGCGAAGGTATTGCCAGCTTTGCGAAAGCTGCGCACGCAGCGGGTTTATCACCAGATCGGCCGTATTCTCGCCCCGCACCACAAGCGTGTCAGAGGCATAGTCAAACCGTGCCTGCGCGGTAGACCCGCGCAAAACCACGCTGCGGTCATCAACAGTTTCCACCAGCGAGATGTTGAAAGTCACGTCGACATTGCCAACCCGCGCCAGAATGCGCCAGCCTTGATGGCGGACCTCATCACCGGGCAGTGTAATCGGTTTGCTCAGTTGCAGGTGCGATACCTCGACAGGTCCAAAAAGATCGGTCGCAAAGGCAAATAGATGCGGGCCAAGTTCCAGCAAAAGGTTCCTTGGCTCGCGCAGCAGCCAAAGGCCAAACGGACCCGACCGAAGGGGTGGCAAGGGAAAACACCAGTTGATCTCGGCCATGGAAATCCGGCCCAAGGCACCCGACTGCGCGGCCTTCTTGAGCCGTTCATACCCAGGCATCCCCAGAAAGTTGTGGCCAGCCGCCATGAGCCGCTCCGCCTTGCGGCCTGCCGCGACCATTTCAGCGGTTTCAGCGGCAGACACGCCAACAGGTTTTTCAACAAAACAATGCAGGCCCGCCTCCGCACATTTCACAGCCAACTTCTTGTGGCTGTCGGGCGGTGTCAGAATATGTATGGCATCCAGATTGGCCTTGCTGATCATCTCATCCAGATCACTATAGGCATCCGCACCGTATCCGACGGCCAATGCCTCGGCAGCGCCGGCGGACATGTCGCAAACTGCGGCCAGTTCAACGCCAGGCAGTGCCTTGATCGTGTCGGCATGCCAGGTCGCAATATAGCCCGCGCCAACGATGCCCGCGCGTAATGGTTTATTCGCCATGTTCACTCTCACTTATACTCAATAATCGCCATATCGCTGTTGCGCATTTTGCGCCAATGATAGGTCAGAAGGCCCAAGAAATTTGGTAGTTTGGACAGGCTCAGAAAAACAGATTGATGCAATGCCTTGTGTCGCACCAATCCACCGGCCTGAAGCCCACGGACCGTGCGGATGTAGGACACGAAATAGAGTACCAGCACCCCTAGAAGCAGGATCGGTGAAAAAATCGCACCGATGATCGCCAACACTGGCAAAAGCGCCCCAAAGACCCAGACCCTCTGCCGGGCACGGACAAAATATTCAGGATGCAGATCGCCCACTTGCGCAAACCCGTGACCAGTACGCACTGCGCGCTGCCACCATTGCCCGAAATGCATCATATCCGCGTCATGCAACGTCATCTTTTCCGGCAGGCGGTGGACACGCCAGCCTGCCTTGCGCACACGTGTGCAGAATTCGTCGTCTTCGGCGGCAATGACGCGCGGGTTAAACCCGCCAGTCGACATGAACACCTCTGAGCGGACCATCATATCGCCGCCGCAGGCCTCGATATCGCCCGCAGGCCGGTGCCATTCGAAATCGGTTAAGCCGTTGTAGACGCTGGCATCTGGAAAAATTTCGGCACGCCAACCGGTCACAATGCCCATGTTTGGGTTCCGGTCCAGCGCGGCGATGCCGACAGCGATCCAGCCCGGTTCAACCATGCAATCCCCGTCGATAAACTGAACATATGTTGGCTGGGGATCGAGCGCTTCGAACCCCGCATTCCGCGCCCTTGCAGCGGTAAACGGCACGCTCAAATCCAGCTCAACCACCTGAGCGCCTGCATCGCGGGCCGCTTGCAAGCTGCCATCGGTCGACCCGCTGTCGACATAAACAACCCGCGCGACCTCGCCCTTTAGCGATGCCAACCCCGCCACCAGACGCGCGCCTTCGTTCCGGCCAATCAGGACCACTGCGATATCGGGTGCGTTGCTCATGCGCGATCATCCTTGGATTGCATCAGGATTCTCTTGAGCTTCGCGGCTTCTGTGGCCGAGGCAAATTCAGCCGCAACTTTCGCCTGCCCCGCCTGCCCCATCTGCGTCCGCAAGGCTGCGTCACCCAGCAACCTCTTCAAGGCAGCCGTCAAAGCAGGCTCCGCACCCGGCGGCACCAGCAAGCCGCTGACCCCATCCTCCACCAGTTCCGGTACTCCGGCGATCCGGGTCGTGACGACGGGAACCTGCGCCGCCATCGCCTCCATCAAGACGACGGGCACGCCTTCGGCGAAACTGGGCAGGACGAAGATATCTGTTGTTGAAAGAGCCTCTGCCACCTCGGTTTGGGATTTGTAGCCACAGAATTCGACATGATCGCTCAGCCCCATATCGGCCGCACGTATCTCTAAATCCGCTCGCTCCGGCCCGTCACCAATCAGGCGAAGCTGCACATCAGGGTGATCGGCAGTCACTGACTTGAGCGCCTCAAACAAAACCGGCACACCCTTTACGGCTGCCAACCGGCCAACGAACAGCAAGGTTGGGCGTTCAGGCCGGGGGCCGGGGGCATAGCGCTCGAGTGCGACCCCGCAGTGAATGATGTGCAGTTTGTGCCAGTGTTCAGGTGCGGAAAATACCATCGCCTGCGAGCGACAGAAATCACTGATGCAGGCGACAAAGCTGGCGGTTTCGATCTTTGCATCCAGCCGCCAATGGTGAGGTTCGAAAAAGATGTCGGGCCCATGCAGTGAAAAGCTGTAAGGAATCCCCGCCATCTCTGAGGTGATCATGGCCAATGTGCAGCTCGACTTGGCGATGTGATTATGCAGATGCTCAACACTTTCGCGGCGCAGGTGGTCGGCCAGAACGGCGGCTTCGAGGAAATAGAACATCTGATAGAGGAAGTTGCGCAAACCCGGCGGAGACGTGCGCGCCGCAAGACGCAGGGCGCGGAAATAACGCCCCGGCGCGCGCAAGGCACGGATATGACATGCGATCAGGTTTGCAGGTTTTTTGGCAGAGGCCAGAACCTTGAAGGTTGCCGCGGCTTCGGCCTTTTGTTCCGGGCCAACATGCTGTTCCGCTGGCGTGGTGCGCACCGAACAGGTGATCACATCCATGCCAAGTTTGCGCAGTTCCTGCACCTCGCGCAGAATGAAGGTGTCAGTCGCGCGGGGGTATTCGCCGGTAAGATATGCGATCTTCATGTCTCTGCCTCTTGTGACGCGCGAGCAGCGGTATCAAATCCAGTCAGCGCCTCGTCCTGCATCAACGCCTGCATGGCAGCGGTACTGTACCGTACCGGCATCATCCGAGCCTGCACGATTGCAGGGTGCAAAAGCCCCGGTTTGGAGGAAAACGGCAAGAATCTCCCCAGGAAAGACAGCAAGCGCCAAGGCAGCACAATGGAGGGTTTGGTCCAGCCAATCGCTTGCAGATACCGGCTGCGTGACGGCGGGTCTGGGTCAATCAGGTTGATGGGGCCGTTTGCCCCAGTCTCGCAGGCCTTCACAATCGCCAAAGCGCAGTTTTTCACATAGATCGCCGGCAACTCTCCGGCTTGTGCAAACTGCACCAACACTGGCCCTGTTGGCGCGCCAAGATGCGCGTTCCAAAGGGCATTTGGCCCGTAAACGGCGCCAGGTCGCAGGATCGTCAGGGGGATGTCAAAGGACGCCGCGATCTGTTCTTGCAACAGTTTGTTCTGGCAATAGATATCACGTTTTTCCGGCGTGGCCTCCAAGGCAGATGCCTCATCAATCGTGCCACCTTCGGCGACCGCATCATGCGCATAAACAGAGACTGAACTGATCAGCACCAACCGCGGTGTCGGCGCCACGGCGGTCATTGCCTCGCAAAGGGCTTTGGTCGCATCCACCGTGTCGCGCTTTTGCTGGGCTGCGTCACCGCTGATCGTGGCGGCCAGATGCACGACCGTGTCAGCGTCATCAAGCACCCCTGCCAGCCCGCCCTGCTGCAACAAGTCGGCAACAACGGGCGTGACACCATCATCCCATTCAGAAATGATCGCATCATTGCGTCGCACAACGGCAACCACGTGATGTCCACGCCCGCGGGCGCATGCGACAACTTCGCGCCCGATGAACCCGGCGGCACCGGTAACAACAATCGTCTGTGGGGCCATCACTTGCCCCCTTTCAACGTCTGCGCCCAAGGCTGCGGTGCTGGCGGTTCACATGTGGATTGCATGGCCTGCGACCCGCTGTGTTCGCCGGCATTTTGTAGGGCAAGGGTGACTTCGTTAACGTGCAACGCCATCTGCATCGCCGGTGCGGGATCAGTGCCTGCGGCGATGTCCCGCAACATCTGATCAGGACCAAGGAAGAAATTCATCGTCGCCGCACCGCCCTTGGCAGGCACAGGGTGCAGGTCTTTGCCGGGCAGGCGCAATTTGCGCGTCAGTGGCAATTCCAACAAGCGTCTGCGAATGCGCATCCGTTTGCGAAACCGCACGGGGGCAAGGTTGTCCCAGCATTCATCAAGCTCCAGCACACCTCGGTCGCCGACAATGCGAATTTCGTGGTTATGCGGGGCAATGATCGAGCAGGTCAGGCGGGTCACCACGCCAGACGTATGAAACAGCGTCCCAATCGACAAATCATGTGCCGCGGGATCATCGCCGGTCAGTTGGGCAGAGGCCGCAACAACCGTGCGTACAGGGCCGAACATCTGGATCAGCCATGTCAGGTAGTATCCCGCATGCTCCATCGTGCAGCCGACCTGAAACTCATCCTCGGCAGGCCAGGGCGCGCCTGTTTCGCTTTTCCAATGCTTGTAAGGGGCCTGCCGGATGTAGCCATCGTCAATCTCGGCATAGGCCAGACGCACCTTACCGGGTTTGGCGCTGCGCACGGCGGCCCAAAGGGTTTGGGCCGATTGCGAAAGGTAGCTGCAAGGGGCGGCGCCCAGATGCAGACCAAGCCCGGTGGCCAGATCAGCCAATTCCGTGGCTTGCGCCATCTCCATCGCCAACGGCTTTTCGGAATAGACATGCCGTTCCGCCATCAAACAGGCGCGCGACACCTCAAAATGCGCATCGGGATTTGTCAGGTTCAGGACCAGACCATCGGCAGGCAAAGCCTTCAGCAGTTCGTCAGCAGATCCAAACGCAGGCAGCTTCCAGTAATCGCAGAATGTCGCGAGCCGGGTGGCGTCCAGATCATATGCGCCAACGATATTCAGGTCAGGATAAAGGGCGATTGATTTCATATAGAAATCAGCCACATATCCAGTCCCAATGATCGCGATAGAGGGTGTGTGCGACGCGTCCATCAAGGCTCCATCAGCCCAAGTAGATACGCACCATACTCTGTTTTGGCATAGCGTTGCGCCAAAGCGGTCAGTTGCGCCTCATCGATCCAGCCTGCACCAAAGGCGATTTCCTCGGGGCAACCTGTTTGCATTCCCTGACGACTTTGCAAGGTGCGTACGAAATTGCCCGCATCCAGCAGGCTTGCATGGGTGCCGGTATCCAGCCAGGCATAGCCACGGCCCATCCGTTCGACGGTCAGCGCACCTTCATGCAAGTAACTTTCCAGCAGGGTCACGATTTCCAGCTCGCCACGCGGGCTAGGGGTGATCTTGCGCGCTCGGTCAGGGGCGGTGCCATCAAGGAAATAAAGGCCCGTCACGGCATAGTTTGACGGCGGCACGTCGGGTTTCTCGATAATTTCTGTGACACGATCATTCGCATCCATGCCAACAACACCGTAGCGTTCGGGGTCCGCAACACGGTAGCCAAAAACGGTCGCCCCATCGGGTTGTGCACCAGCGGCACCCAGCAGCTCTGGCAGCCCGTGGCCAAAAAAGATGTTGTCACCCAGAACCATGGCCGAGGGCTCGCCGTTCAAGAAATCCTCTGCAATCAGATAAGCCTGCGCCAACCCGTCCGGGCTGGGTTGAACCAGCCAGGTGATCTGCACCCCCCATTGGGCCCCATCACCCAGAAGGTTCTCGAACTGCGCCTGATCCTGCGGTGTGGTGATAATCCCGATCTCTCGGATGCCAGATAGCATCAGAACCGAAAGCGGGTAATAGATCATCGGTTTGTCGTAGATCGGCATCAGTTGCTTGGACAAACCCTGAGTGATCGGCCAAAGCCGTGACCCGGTCCCACCAGCAAGAATCAGTCCTTTACGCGTACTCATCACTCGTTCCTATAAGCTCAATATGGTTCTGTTATGACGGCTTGAACATATCATTTAGAGCAGCCTGCCAATCAGGCCGGACAATGCCAAAGACGGTTTGCAATGTCGCGCAATCCAGCCGTGAATTTGCCGGACGCGCAGCAGGCGTGGGGTAGTCGGCCGTCGCAATATCCGTGACAGACACTTGACGGCCTGCAGTTGCAAAAATCGCGCGGGCAAAATCGGCCCAGGATACGTCCGGTTTGCCGCTGAAATGATATATCCCGCTGGCACCTTTTCCTGCTGCCAGCGCCTTGGCTATCGTCAGGCAGGCATCCGCGATTGCCGCCGCTGGCGTTGGTCCACCGATCTGATCGCCAACCACCGTCAGCGCATCGCGTGTTTCTGACAGGCGCAGCATGGTTGTGACAAAGTTCTTTCCGGTCGCGTCAAAGACCCAGGCCGTGCGCAGGATCGCATAGTCACCACCGGCCGCTGTGATCTGCTGCTCGCCCGCCAGTTTGGTCCGCCCATAGGCGCCAAGCGGCCCCGTGGGCGCATCTGGTGTCCAGGCAGGGCCCTCTGTCCCGTCAAATACGTAGTCGGTCGAGATATGCACAAAAGGAATGCCCTTTGCCGCAGAAGCCCGCGCCATAGCGCCGGGCGCGTCTGCATTAATCACGTGAGCTGTTGTCTCTTGCTCTTCTGCGGCATCAACGGCGGTCCAGGCGGCGGCATTGATAACCGCGTCAACCTCCATGTCAGCAACGACGGCAGCGCAAGCTGCCGGATCGTCCAGATCAGCCCCTTCACGCCCCACCGCAACGACCTGCACGCCATGCGCCGGGCCAGCTGCTATCAAGGCGCGCGCAACCTGCCCGGTTTCGCCAAACACCAGAACCTTCATGATGTGCCCAATCGCGTGCCAACGCCGTCACGGTTCAGCAAAGGCTGCCACCAATCAGTGTTATCCAGATACCATGCCACCGTTTTGGCCAGCCCTTGCTCCAGCGTGACCGATGGGCGCCAGCCCAGCTCATCGCGCATCCGGCTGGGGTTGATGGCATAGCGCAGGTCATGCCCCGGGCGATCCGTGACATAAGTGATCAGATCAGCATGCGGAGCAGCATCCGGGCGGTGCTGATCAAGCAATGTGCAAATCATCTGAACCAGATCAATGTTGCGCGCTTCATTCTCGCCGCCGATGTTGTAGCTGCGACCGACTTTGCCACGTGTCAGCACCGTTAGCAGCGCATCGGCGTGATCTTCGACATACAGCCAATCGCGGACGTTTTCGCCGTTGCCGTAAACCGGAATCGGCTTGCCATGCAGCGCGTTCAGAATCACAACCGGGATCAGCTTTTCAGGAAAGTGGTAGGGGCCGTAGTTGTTTGAACAATTGGTCAGGACAACCGGCAGGCCATATGTCTCGGCCCAGGCGCGGACCAGATGATCGCTGGCGGCCTTGGAGGCCGAATAGGGGCTGCGCGGGTCATAAGCAGTATCTTCGGTGAATTGCCCGGTCGCACCAAGTGAGCCATAAACCTCGTCGGTTGAGATATGGTGGAAGCGGAACGTATCGGGTTTGCCTTGGGTCTCCCAATATTGCCGCGCGGCCTCCAGCAGGGTGTAGGTGCCAGTGATGTTTGTCTGGATAAATGCGCCGGGCCCGTCGATAGAACGATCAACATGCGATTCTGCTGCCAGATGCATGATGGCATCGGGTTGATGATCCGCAAGAATGCGGTCGAGGGCACCGCGATCGCAGATATCGGCATGCTCGAACGCATAGAGCGGATCATCGGCGACACTGGCCACATTGGCCAGACAGGCGGCATAGGTCAGTGCATCAAGGTTCACAATCGCATGGCCTTGGGCCACAGCCTGCCGGACTACCGCCGAGCCAATGAAACCGGCACCGCCTGTGACAAGGATTTTCATGTTGTGGGCTCGTAGGCAAAGGGCGTTGCAAGATCGGCAAAGGCGGGGGCAATGGCGTCCTTGTCAGACAACACCGCGTCTTCCGCCTTGATGCCCCAGTCAATCCCCAGATCGGGGTCGTCAAACCGCACGGAGCCTTCGGTTTCGGGCGCATATGTGGCCGAACATTTGTAGGCGACAATACAATCGGGTGTGCGGGTGACAAAGCCGTGCAGGAAACCTTCGGGGATCAAAAGCTGATTGCCCTTATTGTCCGAAAGCTCCATCCCGACCCATTGGCCAAAGCTGGGTGAGCCCCTGCGAACATCAACAGCCACATCCCAGATCACACCCTGAATGACGCGCACCAGCTTGGCCTGCGCTGCGGGGGGGGCCTGAAAATGCAGGCCGCGTACGGTGCCGATATCCTGACTGTAGGATTGATTGTCCTGCGAAAACTGAAAACTGATGCCATGTCGGGCCAGCGTATCAGCGTTATAGGTTTCGCTGAAATGGCCACGCGCGTCGGCAAACCGCCGGGGCGTGATCTCAATGACACCAGCAAGGGCGGTTTCTTCAATCATCTTTGTGAACACCTAACACTCTGAACAAACTTTAAGTTATCATGGCTCTTTAGGCGATGCAGGTCATGAAATCCATCCCCAGCACTGTTGCTGGTGCTGGATCGTTCGTGAAGGGCGAGCGCCGCTAAAGTGCCGTGTTCATTTGCTTGGCGATCATTAAGTCGCCGCTCTTTTTCTGCCACATTGCCGGTGTTAATGGTAGCGTTCCCATCGTTCGGAGGTCAGGGCACAATGAACCAATCAGCATTGCACAGCGATGTGTCATCGCAGCGCATCACGCGCTGGCTTTGGGGTGCTGTGCTTGTTCTTCTGGTCTATTCATTGATCCCTGCACTGACGCGGTCGCATCTGGAAGGGTTCACTTATCTGACGGAAACCATGTCGGTGTTTGTACCAGACCTGGAAGCGGCGGAGCCTTTGTGGGCGACCAATCGAACGTATTTGTATCTATCTCGGCCAGGGACTATCTGGGCGATGGCACCGTTCTCTGCATTGTTCCCAGGGGCTGGTTACAATGTGCTGATGTGGGTGATGATGCCTATCTTTTTCTTCGGCCTGATCACAGTGACAAAACTATGGAGCGGCGCATCGTGGCTCGCCAGTTTTGCTGCGCTACTGCTCATTCCGATCGCGCTGGAGGCGCAATTCTTCCTAAACGACAACGTCATTGCGACCGCGTTCTCGCTTTGCGGTATCGCCTTGCTTTTGCGAAGCCAGCATCCTTGGGCCAATCTCGTTGCGGGCGGGCTCTTGTCAATTGCTGTGCTGTGCCGACTTGACCAGATACTGATGGTGCCGCTGTTTGTTGTTCTGGGGGCTGTCGGCGCGCCGTCGGGCCGTGCTGCTTCACAAAGGTTGCTCGGATTGATTCTGGGTTTTGTGATCATCCATTTCGGCATGTGGATCATCGAGTCTTCTGCCGCTAACCTCGTTAATCGGGTTTTGGCGATCTCTGCCGCTGACGCTCTTTGGGCGCGCGTCGATCTTCCGCTGCAGATGCAGCTCAAACAGGATCTGGCCACTTTTTTGCTGGCGTTCACCGTCGGGATCCCCGTGATCATGGCGAGCGTCGTTTTGGCGGCGTCTCGCGCATTTGATGCTTGGACGGGGGTCGGCAGCGTCGTTCGCCGTGAATTCGTTCTTCCGGCCCTTTTGGTGATTTATCCTGTTGCCATCTACGTGGTGACGCTGGGGAAATATTACGATCCTCGGGGCTTCATGACGATGATCCCGTTTTTCGCCCCGTTGGCGGCGATGGGGTTGGACAGGTGGCTGTTTCGCCCGCTTCAGGAGAGCGGCTTGGCGGTCCACCCATGGGTGCGGAGACATGGTCCGGTTGCAGCATGCATATTGGTGCCGTTCTTCGTGCCTGGTTTGCCGTTACCGCATGACGCACTCGCGCAGGAGGCAGAAAGCGAATATGCCCCCGAAACAGTGACCGGACGAGTTTGGCAAGGCGCGGCCTGGTGGCGCTGGCAAGAAAGCTATCGCCAGCGCGAGGCACGTATGGACCGTCTGGTTGCGGTATCTGATGGCCCGTCAACGCCAACAATGGTTGTCACAACAACCTGGACCGATGATCGGCAGTTTCAACACGCATTGTTCAGAGCAGGGTTTCGGCCTGCGACCGGAGAGTACATCGCATGTCGTGCCGTTGCCGAAGCATGGGAAAGTGCTGAAGGGAATGTCGTCTATAACCTCAGACTCCATGTTCCGATACTTGATGGATGGCAATACAAGGGTGCGGCCATACACCTGACGCATGGCAGCGACTGTCTGCGAAACCTTTCAGCGGCGCAGCGCATTCTGACAAAGTCTTTCGGGGCTGTGGTGTCGTTGCCTCCGCCTCAGATTACAGTGGAGCGCGCCAGCGATGGCTTTCTGCGGCTTTCTGATGACGCCTTGGACACACTTGACGCAGCGGCTATCGAGACGCTTTTGAAAGTGGAAGGTCAAACCTCTAATGATGCCGCCGAGATTGCGCGCAACATTCTGGCGGATGTAAACGCCAAGTTGAACTAAAGGCGCATCCTATCTTTTGCCTGACGCTAAGACCGCCTGTGCCGCTGCCGGCGGCGAATGAATAAATGCCGTGACCTGATCAGGCGTACCCAACATGCCAACGTCATTCATCGAAAGCGATGCAATCCGTACGTCTTGTCCAACTGCGATCAGCTCGTTGTAAAGCGGCGCAACATAGCGTTCGCCTTTCTCTTCGCGACCAGCAACAGCATAGTAATCCTCATAAAGCGAGACATAGCGTGCGGCGCTGTCGAACCAGTATAGACCTACCGTCGCATTGTCAGAGATCCGCTGCTTTTCACGCACTTCCAAGGCGCGGCCTGCCGCATCTGTGCGGACAAATGACCAGCCCTCGCCGGGGGCAGGAAAGCATGGAATCCACCCCGCGCAACTATCAGGTGCCGGTGGCGTCATGGCATGTGGCGCAACAAACGTATCAATGTTGTAGATCGCGAACGGCAATGTGGGTGTTGCTTGTTTTGCGGCGAACAAGGCAGTTGTCGCCTGACCGTCCGTCAGTGCCTCAACCGTCTCGATCACAACATCCTTGATGCCCAGTGCCTTGGCGCGCTGGTGAATGAATTCGGGTGCGCCTAGCCCGCTGCGGGCAATGAAATGGAATGTCCAACCGGCCTGGCGAAAGGCCTCCAGGCTGTACATGGACCAGTCAAACAGTGAAATGCCATTGGCCATGATTTCATACTTCGGACGGTCATAGCCGGCTTTGGCAAAGCGACTGCCCATCCCTGCCATCGTGATCGCGATGGTGCCGGTCATGCGTCATCCGTCGCGATGCGGTCCCGCGCCATCAGTGCCTCAAGCTCTTCGAAGTTATGCTCTACAAACTCACGCGGACGCACAGCCCGGTCATCAACATAGAAACCCTGATGACCGGGCCATGGCTTGGCCAGATGCAGTTCGTGAAACGGAATGCCATGCTTGGCCAACCAACTCAGCAATTCTGGCCCCACGTGTTTGGCAATCTTTCCCGGGTTTCCGTCATGCGTGCGCATGCCTCGTGCGGTGTGCAGAATGATATGCCAGCCCTCGGCCTCGAGCGCCTGCAAACGGGCCAACATCTGCGGCTCAGGCATCAAATCGGCATAGTGCTGCCCCGGCTTCTTGATCGGGCAAATCGTGCCGTCGATATCCACGACCAGAGCTTTTTGCGTTTCGATCATTTGGTGCCCTCAAGTGTTTCGATGATGTCTTTGGCGATCAGCGCAAAGCTCAGCAATTTTCGTGGGTGATCCAGATGCAACGGCAGCATTGACAGGAAAAGCGAGGCTTCAACCGCGCGAACCTGATCAAGGTCCCATCCTTCATGGGCCAGCCGCAGGGCAAAGGCATCCTTCATCCAGCCCGGCGCACCGCCACGGTGGTTTTGCAGCTCAAGGTGCAAGGTGGCGTCGACCTCGACCGAGAACAAAGCGTTGTTTACAAAATCATACCCGCCGCAGACAGAATGCGAGAACTTCGCAATATCATAAAGCGGATGCATCAATGCTTCGTTTCGCATTGTTGCGCCGCGAGGATCAACGAGGCGGATCAGACCGATCCGATGATCAAACAGGATGTTGGACAGACATGGATCTCCATGGCTGAATGCTAGATAGTCTTTTGCATGATCGGTCAGGGCCGTTTCAATCAAGGCTGTCGCGCGCGCCTCCAGCGCGGTCAGCCCGTCAGCCGTCCCGCCAGCACGCAAAAGCGTATCCACCTGCACCCCTTCCGGTGTCGCCATAAAGGTCCTGAGCCTGTCATGCATCTTGGTGAGGATTTGCGCTTGGCCGCGCGCGCGTACCTCGTCGTGGCCAACGACCTCTTGGTCGCGTGCAGCGATGAACGCAAAGAACTGATCCAATAGTTGATCGAAATGCTGTTCGGTGAATGTGCCCAGCACAAACTGCAGTGCTGCATCGGGCACCCGCAGATGCTCCATCCGGTAAGACGCGACGCCGTTCGTTTCGCGGTAGTCAAAGGTGGGCAGCAAAAAGCGGCGCATGGGGGCGGGGGCAAGATCAAAGAAGTCATGCTCGGCCTTCATTTTCGCCACGTCCCGCGAACTTTTGACAAAGACGCCATCCTTGACGATCAGCTCGTTGAACCCGCGTGGCTCGGTTGCGCCGGACAGGAAAAGGCGCAGCGCGCCGGTTTGGCGCAGATCAACAAATTCCACATCGTGGGACACCTGCGTGGCTTTCTCGGCCAACTCCAACAAAAGTGACCGGCGGTCCTTGCCCTTTTCCGCGGAAATCAGGGCGATCGCGTCACGCGGGAAAAGCACCATCGGAGCGTCATCCTCAAGCACCGGTGCCAGCAGAATTGTATCCAGCGCAAAGCGCATCTTGCGGATTAGTACATCAAGGCGCGTCATGTCCAGCGGGGCGGAAATCACCGGCAGCCGGAGCCACAGCGTATCACCGCGCACCGCCTCAATGCGGTGGACAAGGGTTTCCGCATCCTGATCGGTGCGCAGAACAATCACATCATCTGCACCGGCGGCGGCGGCTATAAGCTCATCAGCGTAGCGTCGCCTGCGGCGCAGAAGATCACCAAAATGGATGTAGCCAAGAAGGCCTTCCAATTCAGGCGGGGGGGCCTCGCGGTCATCAATGACAACGTAAAGTTCGGGCCTCATGTGATCACCTCACGTTTTGTCTGGTCCATGGCGGGATGTCTTTGCGGCTCATGCTTGAGCCGATCCAGATAGACCATCACCATGGCAGGCCATGGTAAAAGTTGCGCAGTCAATGTGATGGTCAGTGCGGTCGTGATCAGCGTTCCGATGTTGTCGCTGGCCCAGGATGTGATCAAACGCGCGCCCAGCAGGTCAAGCGCGCTGCCCAAAACGGCCACGGCCCCGTTCACAAGGATGACGCAGACCAGCAGTTCACACAGCCAGATAAGAAATGAGACAAGGCATAGATGCGGGGCCTGACGACGGGCCACCTCGGCGGCATGTGTGACCAGCCTGCGTATGGCGTCGATCCGCGCCAGAGTCTCAAGCGTGACTGGGCTGTTCTGGCTTGCCACGACGTAACGCTGCAATTCGGTCAACAGCTTTGGCCCGATGACCACAACCGCGAGTGGGATGGTCGCCACCATCAGCGTGAAGATTACCAGTGTCGTCGGTGCACCGCCTTGCATTGTGAGCAGGATCAGAATGGGGAACAGGAAAAGTGAATCATACATCCGGTCAATCAACAGTACGACGATGGAATAGACCGCATTGCCGCTCATCTTCCACAGCGCAAACAGCCGTACCAATTCGCCCGATTTCAATGGCATCAGCAACGCAAAGGGGGCGGTCATGAAATGCAGGGCAGCGGTTGAGCGGGCTGATGTGCCCAAAAGATCAACGGATAGTGATGCAAGACGCATCGCGCGCAGAGCGTGACTGATTAGATACAGCAAACCAGCGGCAATCGCCTGCCACGCGGAAATGACATCCGTGGATGCAACAATGATCGTTGCCGCGACCAGGTAGATCAGTAGGTAAACCCCAAGTATCGCCTTGCGTGTCTTATTCTGTGCCGTGGTCCGTTCCATCAGGTCTGCCACCTCGCCACTTCGGTTGAGGGGTATGCCGCGCGCACCGTCTCTCGGTGCTCCATCGACACAAACGTCTGCTTGCTCAGGATACGCCGGCCCAATAGCCGCAATATCTGAATACCCATGCGGCCCAGCCGCGCATTCGAGACCTGATCATCCTCACGCCATGTCAGCGGAAAGAACCGCAGCGTGTGATCACGGGCCGCGACAGCAAGGATCAGATAGTAGTTGAATGTCAGATTGTCAGCGAAACGCAGGTGAAAACCATCGGCAAAAGCTGCAACGCGAAACAGGTTCAGCCCGGACCCCAAGTCGTACAGCCGCTTGCCCGATACAATAGAGAAGAGCACGTTAAACGCGTGGTTCGCGACCGTGCGCAGCAAAGAGTACCCTTGCAGTTTTGATCCTCGCATGAACCTGGCACCCATCAGAAAATCCACCTCGTTATGGTGACCCGCATTTAGCGCAGGCACCATATCGGCAATTGATCCCTGATCATCGCCATGCAGAACGATCAAATGATCATAACCCTCGGCCTGTGCAAAAGCGATGGCGACCTTATGCGACCCCCCAAGCCCATAGTTGTCATCGTTGCGCAGCAACACGCGGGTGGGCAGGGCGAGTTGCTCCAGCGCGTTTTGTGCGGCCTCAGGTGTGCCGTCGGTTGATTGATTGTCGACGCATAGAACGCCGTCGATCAACGCGGCAACTTCCGGGTCAGCAAGTTGCGCAATGACGCGCGGGATCTGCGCCGCGCAGTTATACATCGGGACAAAGACCAGGATACTCACGACGTACCTCGTGGTGCTGCGTGGCGTTGAGACAACCACCGCATGAACAGGAAATTCGCCACCAGCGTTAGCGGCGTGACAATGACCTTGCCCGCGCCGGTTGCCGCCGCGAGCGGATCGGGGAGCACGGCCGTGGCAGCAATCAACCGCGATGCTAAGGGTGCCAGAAGATGCGCAATCGCTGCCACAAGCAGTGAGGCGACCGTGATCGCAAAAATCTGCCAGGCGACATAGATGGCAAAATCATTGGCCCTGCGGGCCTCTTGCGCTTGAAAAATGACCCAGCGCGACACGACAAAAACGAACGTCACGGCCAACCCTGCGCCGACGAAACTTGCCACAAAAGGCGATATGCCAAGCTGAACCAACCCCACGGCGCTGGACACATCAATCAGCCAGCCAAGCCCCGAGATGATCGCAAAGGTGAGGAATGCGCCTGTCACGTCTCTTCTCTGTTCATTCAATGCTCTCTGTCTGCCAGACGACTTGCTTTGCGAGATATCAGCCAAACCACGCATTGTCACAAGCCATGGCATATGACGCATCAGCGAAGGTTGCTTGCGTGCAACTGTTTGAAACAGCTGAAAAAGTCGCCCTTCCTCGCTTTGGTGCCCAACGCAATCAGCAGGACGGACGATGCCAGGACTGACAGATCGACCGCATCTTTGCCTGCTGGGAACGAGGGTACAATTGTTCAACCGGTTGGATCAGCCAGGATAATGCCGTACACCAGCCCCCGCAAAGACCTCAAAACATGGGGGTTTCGATGATATTTCCATTGTATACTATTGTCTACCGAACGCAGAGCGCGTATGCGGTGCCGGAATTCAACGTCAAACAATGCCAGATGACCTAGAGGGGACAGCCAGATGTCAGACTCCAATCTTCCCGATATTATCTACACCAAAACCGATGAAGCCCCACAGCTCGCTTCAGCTTCACTTTTGCCGATCCTGCAAAAGTTTCTGGGGTCGCAGGACATCAGTATTGATACCAAAGACATCTCACTTGCCGGGCGCATCCTGGCGGCGTTCCCCGAACACCTGAGCGACGACCAAAAGGTCGCTGATGACCTCGCCCTATTGGGTGACATCGTTAAAGAGGCCAGCGCAAATGTGATCAAACTGCCTAATATCTCGGCCTCGGTTCCGC
Source organism: uncultured Paracoccaceae bacterium (assembly GCA_947498645.1). Classification (GTDB taxonomy): domain Bacteria; phylum Pseudomonadota; class Alphaproteobacteria; order Rhodobacterales; family Rhodobacteraceae; genus Yoonia. The sequence goes on from CANMKS010000001.1 coordinate 1,123,804, forward strand.
AGTTGGTGGAGGCCATCACCGAATTGCAGGGCAAGGGCTTTGACATCCCCGACTACCCCAATGACCCGCAGACAGATGCCGAAAAAGAGGCGCGCCAGCGTTACGACGCGATCAAAGGCTCTGCGGTGAACCCGGTGCTGCGCGAAGGCAACTCTGACCGCCGCGCGCCATCCTCTGTCAAAGCCTACGCGCGGGCAAACCCGCACCGGATGGGCGCTTGGTCCAAGGACAGCAAGACCCGCGTATCTACAATGGGCGCCAATGATTTCCGGTCCAATGAAACCTCTGTGACACTGACCGCCGCGCAGGCAGACGGCACCTTGAAGATTGAGTTGACGGGCGCAGATGGCGCGGTGACAACGCTGAAAGACGGCATCGCGATGCCTGCAGGCACCATTGTTGATGCGACATTCATGTCGGCAAAGGCATTGAAAGCGTTCTTTCATGAACAGATCGACGCGACCCTCGCCGAAGGCACGCTCTTTTCCTTGCATATGAAGGCGACGATGATGAAGGTCTCTGACCCGATCATCTTTGGCCATGCGGTTGTCGCTTACCTCCAGCCTGTTTTTGACGCATACGCGGACGATTTTGCCGCTGCTGGTATCAGCCCGAGCGCGGGATTTGGTACTTTGTTTGACGCGATTGATGCGATGCCAAATGGCGCCGCGATCCGAGCTGAGATTGATGCGCTTCTGGCAAAACGCCCGCCGCTTTACATGGTCAACTCAGACAAAGGGATTACCAATCTGCATGTGCCGTCCGATGTCATCATTGATGCGTCAATGCCTGCGGTGATCCGGGCAGGCGGCAAAGGCTGGGGGCCCGATGGCAAGGAAGGCGATACGAATTGCGTCATCCCCGACAGCTCATACGCACCCGTCTATGAAGCCTCCGTGGATTTTTGCCGCGAGAACGGGGCGCTGGACCCCGTCACCGCAGGCACCGTCCAAAACGTGGGCCTGATGGCACAGAAGGCCGAAGAATACGGCTCTCACCCAACCACCTTCGAGATCCCCCATGCGGGCGTGGTGCGCGTGATCGCCGGCAACGGCGATGTGCTGCACGAACACTCGGTTGAAACGGGCGACGTCTGGCGCATGGCCTCGGCCCGCCGTGCGCCCATTGAAAACTGGGTGCAGCTGGCCATCGACCGCATGGCGGCAACGGGGTACGAGACGATCTTTTGGCTGGATCGGAGCCGCGCCCACGACGCACAACTGTTGGGCTATGTCGAACCCATGCTGGCGAAGGCCGGTTTGACGGACAAAGTGCAAATCATGGCGCCCAAAGAGGCGACCACCCGGTCGTTTGAGATCATCACGAAGGGCGAGAACACGATCGCCGTTACCGGCAACGTGCTGCGTGACTACCTGACCGACCTGTTCCCTATCCTTGAAGTAGGCACATCAGCCAAGATGCTTTCCGTTGTGAAACTGATGCAGGGCGGTGGCCTGTTTGAAACCGGTGCCGGCGGGTCTGCGCCCAAGCACGTGGAGCAACTGGTGGAAGAAAATCACCTGCGCTGGGATTCACTCGGCGAGTTCTGCGCACTGGCCGAGAGCCTTCGCTTTCTGGGCGTGGCGCAAAGCAAACCCGTAGCAACAATCATGGGTGATGCGGTCGACGCCGCAACAGAGAAACTCCTGTCCGAAGGACACTCGCCGCAACGCAAGGTGGGCCAGCCCGACAACCGGCACAGCCACTATTGGTTTGCCCGTTTCTGGGCAGAGGCTTTGGCAGCCCAGTCGCAGGATACAGAACTCGCTGCGCAATTTGCACCCTTGGCCCAAGCGCTGGCTGATAATGAAGACAGCATCGTGAGTGAGCTTTCCCAAGGACGTGCGCAGCCTGTCGATCTTGGCGGCTACTATCATACGTCTGATGCGCTATCTGCCGCAGCGATGCGGCCATCGGCGACGTTGAACGGCCTGATTGATTGATCGACTTTTGATCTCACGGAAAAGAGCGCCCGAGTGAGGCGCTCTTTTTGTATCTATCATTCATCTTGGTAGAGTTGGACGGGGCGTTTGATGACGACAGATCCAGAATGACAAAACCGCTCACTCACATCTTACAATAACTGATCTCAAAACTGGTTCTTCATCCATAACTTGGACGTGCCCTCATCACCCCGTACACGGCTCGTTGGAGTGGTGGCGCAGCCTCAGAAACACGAGGCTACTACCGCCATTATTGCCTAATACGCGGCATAACTTGGCTACTCTTTACAGCCTCACTTAGACCCTCTGATTGTGTCAGCTTTGGGCATTTTTAGACTGTACCTTTGGATAGGTTTGACACATTTTAGACTTAGAATGTATTATACGACCTTGATAAATGGCGATTTTATGACCTACGGGCACGGTTTCTGTGCTGTTCAGCATCGACCCTGACTGTCCAAATATCGTCCCGCCGCCTAGTCATTCCTTCGGTGTCATGATCATAGCTCATCAAGCCACGAATTCACCCTCGACAACGGGACAAGGTGCGAACTGTTGATCACACTTCCGAATTCACCGTTCTCTGTCACCTAGCCCTATGATCATTTCCCCCGCAGCGATTGACCTTGCTGCATCATTGCATGACAACGACAGACAGTTTTTGGCACCATAGGGCAGTTATGCGCACTGTATTCATCACCGGGACGGCAGGGTTTATCGGCTTTCATTTGGCGCAAGTGCTGCTGGACGAGGGGTTCCGCGTTGTCGGCTACGATGCCATGACGGACTACTACGATGTGCAACTCAAGCGTCGCCGGCATCAGATACTTCTGCAAAACCCGCATTTCAGTTGCACCGAAGGCTATCTTGAAGACATGGAGACGCTGCAACGCACCGTGGATGGGGCCAAGCCTGACGTGATTGTCCATCTCGCCGGACAGGCAGGTGTACGCTATTCGCTGGAAAATCCGCGCTCTTACATCGAGGCGAATGTTGTGGGCACATTCAACGTCACCGAATGCGCGCGCATTCATCAGGTGGATCATCTGCTGATGGCCTCAACGTCGTCTGTCTATGGTGCCAACACGCAGATGCCGTTTGAAGAAACGCAGAAGGCTGATCTGCCGCTGACGCTCTATGCTGCGACCAAGCGCGCGAACGAGCATATGGGCCATTGCTATGCGCATCTGTGGAACATCCCCACAACAATGTTCCGTTTCTTCACCGTTTATGGACCATGGGGCCGGCCTGATCTTGCGCTATTTAAGTTTGTGAAGGCGGGACTGAATGGTGACGCCATTGACGTCTATAACCACGGTAACATGGCCCGCGATTTTACCTATGTGACAGATCTTGTGCGTGGTATCCGCCTGCTGATTGATACACCGCCACAAACCCCTGCGGATCCAGCAGGCATCCCCCCCGGTGACAGCCTGAGCCCGGCTGCTCCCTTTCGTGTCGTCAATATTGGCAATGGCACCAAGGTGCCCCTGATGGATTTCATCACCGAAATCGAAGCTGCGCTAGGCTCCGAGATCAAGAAGAACTTTATGGAGATGCAGATGGGCGACGTGCATGAGACATGGGCGGACAGCAGCCTGTTGCAGGACTTGACTGGTTATGCGCCGCAAACGGATATCCGCACGGGTGTACGCGCCTTCGTGGCGTGGTATCGAGACTATTACCGCGTCTAGAAATCCATGATCCATTAACCTTGTTGACCTAACAACAACCACATTCAATCGAAAAGAGATCCTGATGAAAATTGCAATGATCGGCACAGGCTATGTTGGTTTGGTATCTGGAGTGTGTTTTTCGGATTTCGGGCATGAGGTCGTCTGCGTCGACAAGAATACCGACAAGCTCGCCCTGTTGCGCGAGGGGCAGACGCCGATCTTTGAACCGGGTCTGGATACATTGATGGAGCGGAACATGGCAGCCGGGCGGTTGTCGTTTACCGACAATCTGGCCGAGGCGACAACCGGCGCCGATGCCGTCTTTATTGCCGTTGGCACGCCCAGCAGGCGGGGTGACGGCCATGCCGACCTGAGCTTTGTTTTTGGCGCGGTCAAGGAAGTGGCCCAAACGCTCAAAAAGCCGGCTGTGATTGTCACGAAATCTACCGTGCCTGTTGGTACAAACCAGCAAGTGGCAGAGCTCTTGGCCGAGATCCGCCCCGATCTGGCCTGTGATGTGGTCTCAAACCCGGAGTTCCTGCGCGAAGGTGCAGCCATCGACGATTTCATGCGCCCTGACCGCATCGTTGTGGGTGTGCAATCGGATCGCGCGGCAGAGGTCATGGCCGAGATTTATCGCCCGCTTTCCTTGCGCGATTACCCCCTGCTGACCACGGATCTGGAAACCGCAGAGATGATCAAATATGCGGCCAACGCATTTCTGGCCACCAAAGTGACCTTCATTAACGAGATCGCAATGCTGTGCGAACGGACCGGCGCGGACGTTAAGGATGTGGCCAATGGTATGGGCTTTGACAGCCGGATTGGGCCGAAATTCCTGCAGGCGGGCCCAGGCTATGGCGGGTCGTGCTTCCCCAAGGATACGAAGGCGCTTGCCCGTATCGGTCAGGACTATTCCCGCCCGTTGCAAATTGTCGAGACCGTTATCAAGGTGAATGAAGAGGTTAAGCGCATGATGATCGACAAGATCATCGACCTTTGTGGCGGGCGTTTACAGGGCAAAACGATTGCCGTGCTTGGCGTGACCTTCAAGCCGGACACCGACGATATGCGCGACGCTCCTGCACTGACGATTGTGCCAGCTCTTGTAGGGTTGGGTGCTGACGTTCGGGTAGTTGATCCGCAGGGGTATCGCGAAGGGCAAACGCTTTTGCCCAACGTAAGCTGGATTGATGATGCCTACACGGCTGCCGACGGCGCGCATGCAGTCGTCATGCTGACAGAATGGAACGAATTTCGCGGGTTGGACCTGCGTGACATGGCGGGTCGGATGGCGTCACCGCGCATGGCGGACCTGCGCAACATCTACTCTTGCGACTATGCGCTTGATGCGGGGTTCGAAGCCTACACCGCCATGGGTCGCAAAACGGCCCTTCCTGATCTCGACTGATATCGCGGCATTGGCGACCCCGGCAGGATTCGAACCTGCAACCTGCCCCTTAGGAGGGGGCTGCTCTATCCAGTTGAGCCACGGGGCCGTTGATTGTTGAATGCCTGCCTTTGCCGATTTGGTCAACGGCGCGGATCATCTGGCATTTGTGGCCGATGCTGTTTAACAATGGGCAGAGACTTAGCAGGACGACCCATTTGACAAATACCCCAAAACGCCCGCTGACCCTGCGTGATGTGTCCGAAGCATCCGGTGTGAGCGAAATGACGGTCAGCCGTGTGCTGCGCAACAAGGGCGACGTCAGTGCCGCCACCCGCCAGAAGGTGCAGGACGCTGCCAAGAAACTAGGCTATGTGCCCAACAAGATTGCGGGTGCCCTGGCCTCGCAGCGGGTCAATCTGGTGGCCGTCATCATTCCTTCGCTGGGCAACATGGTCTTTCCGGAGGTGCTTTCAGGTATCTCGGAGACGCTGGAAGGCACTGCGTTGCAGCCCGTTGTCGGTGTCACCGACTATTTGCCCGAGAAGGAAGAGAAGGTACTCTTCGAGATGCTGTCATGGCGTCCGTCTGGCGTGATTATTGCGGGACTTGAGCATTCAGAGGCGTCGGAAGCGATGCTGCGACAGGCAGGTATTCCGGTCGTCGAGATCATGGATGTGGATGGCGAGCCTGTAGATCACTGCGTTGGCATCTCGCACAGGCGTGCGGGCCGCAAGATGGCCGAGGCGATTATTGCCCAAGGGTACAAACGGATCGGCTTTATGGGCACCAAGATGCCACTTGATCACCGCGCCCGCAAAAGGTTCGAAGGTTTCACCCGGACGCTTGCCAAATCGGGGATCGAGATTGCCGATCAGGAGTTCTATTCCGGCGGGTCGGCTTTGGCCAAAGGTCGCGAGATGACCGAAAAGATGATGGCGCGGACCCCGGACCTCGATTTCCTGTACTACTCGAACGACATGATCGGGGCGGGTGGCCTGCTGTATCTGCTGGAACAGGGTATTGATGTGCCGGGCAAGATCGGCATCGCCGGCTTCAATGGGGTTGAGCTGTTGGACGGTTTGCCCCGTCAGTTGGCGACAATGGACGCCTGCCGTCGTGATATCGGGGTTAAGGCCGCAGAGATTATTGCCGCACTCAACAGCGGGCAGAGTGTTCCTGACGGGCCTGTCATCACGCTGTCACCAACGCTGGCTGCTGGCGAAACACTTCGCCGCACATAAAAGGGTGCTGACACCGGGTAACAAGTTTCGACTTTGATCGCTGCAAGGCGTATTCTTCGGGATTGCCAGACAACGCATCCGTTGCCCTTGCGTTTCCCCAGTTATCGAGCGGTGCGAGCGGTTAATTCCACATCGGCAGGGCTGAGGGCGCTAAATCATCCGAATGACATCTTTGTCGATCGACAGAATATAGCCTTTGCGCGCAATATTCTTGACCAGAAGCTCGCTCATCATCTGGTTGCCCAGCGTGTCGCGCAGTCGTTTGATGCGCGTCGCTCCTGCGGCCTCGTCGCAGTCGGCAGCGTTCCGGCCAGAGATCACGCCTTCGATTTCCGCACCTGTCAGCACCTCATCGTCCATGCGTGCTTCGGCAAGTACTGACAGTGTTTCAATTGCTGCGTCGGTCAGTTTGAATTCAAAATCATTGAGATAGACCGCCTTTTGGTCGCGGCTGATCGTGAGTGAATTCACTTCGATGCCCTGCCGTTCAATCCGGCCCATGCGCCGGTTCAGTGCGATCAGCATCACAAGAAACGCCACCGCAGCAATCAGAAGGGCCGTTGCAAAAATCAGTAGGACGAAGATGACAAAGCGGTAGGACGCGAGCGTGTCGGAGAATGCTGTGCCAGACCCGGCCAAGATTTCAAGCAGCTTGATCTCGGCATTGCCTGTCAGATTGTCGTTCTCTACGAACAACTGTTCGACACGGGTGTTGAACGCATTGGCATCTGGCAGATTGATAAAAAGCAGCACAGCCGCAATCGCCAGGATCAGGACAATTGCCGCAATCCCTGCGACGACAATCCGGTTGCCGATTTCGCGTGTCTCAGAAGCGGAGGAAGTACTCACCTGCGCTGTCCTTTCTTTCATCCAGCCCGGCATCGTCAAAGACGCCAAGCACATTCAGTAGCTGCCAGCCGTCCCCGGCCAGCCGGTCACCAAGTTGCGATTCCGCCGATCCAACGGAGCAGTCACCGTCGACCTCTGCCACCCCATAATGGAGCCGCAGGGGATTGTCCTGCTTGGCCTTGTAGTCTGCATAGCAGGCGGCTTGCAAAACAGTGGTGCTCAACATCAGAGCCATGAATGGGAGAGAAAGTTGTTTCATGTGCTCACCTGATCCGAGCGGCTCCTGATATTCAATAACGCCTCATGTTATCGCGATGGCAATCGCATAACCATCCCTCGTTATTGTTTGGCAGTGTGGATCGCGCCCAGATTTGGTTCATCGCCTTAGCAAGGCCCCTGAATCGAAAGGATACGCCAATGTTCAAGCCAATGATCGCCGGGATAACCGCCCTGTCACTGACCCTCGCCACCGCATCGCCGCTCCATGCGCAGGGGCTCGACCGTGAGGATGCCGGAAAGTTGCTGTTCGGATTGGCGGCGATTGCTGTATTGGGCGCGGCACTTGATAATCGTGACCGCCGCGAGCGCCGGAGCGAACGCGAAGCGGAAACCGTGCAGCGCGGCATTGACCCTAATCGCAGTTGGTCCGACCTGAATCGCGAAAATCGGTCCGACAACGCGCGGTTCACATTGCCCGGACGGTGCCTGCGCGATGTCGAGACCCGGTTTGGCACCCAACGGATGTTCGCCCAGCGCTGTCTTGAGCGGAACTATCACCAGGTGAACAGCTTGCCCGCACGCTGCGCGGTGCGTGTCTACACCGACAACGGCCCGCGCCGCGGTTTTGACCCGTTTTGTCTGCGCGAGCAGGGCTATCGATCTGATCGGCGCCACTAAGGCGTTGAGCAGTAGCGCGGTTCCAACGCCCCGGTTACCGCGCCACCTTGGGTGTTTGATCTTGTATCAATTGCGCTGAGTGATGCGCAGCAGATCATGATACCCGCACGGGGCAGAGAGATTGGACATGGCTCTCTGCCCCTTTTTCCTTGCAGTCACAGGATGCATCTGGTGACTGAGCGCATGACAAAACCTGACTTTAGTTTCGAAACGACCGCGCGACAGCGCGGCTTTGCCCATGTGGCCGGTGTGGATGAGGTAGGGCGTGGCCCTTTGGCCGGCCCGGTTGTTGCAGCAGCGGTAATCCTTGATCCCGCGCAGATCCCCGAGGGGCTGAACGACAGCAAGAAGCTGACCGCAAAGCGGCGTGATGCGCTTTATGATGAATTGTTGAAGGTCGCGGACGTCTCTATCGCCGAAGCAACGGTAGCAGAGATTGACGCCCACAATATTCTGCGCGCGTCGCACATCGCGATGGTGCGGGCAGTTGCGGGACTGTCCACAATGGCCGATCACGCGCTGATCGACGGCAACCTGATCCCGCGTGATTTGGTGATTTCGTCAGAGACCATCATCAAGGGTGACGCGCGCAGTTTGAGCATTGCTGCGGCCTCTATCATGGCGAAGGTGTGGCGTGATCGCCACATGGTGGCATTGGCGCAACAGCACCCCCACTACGGCTGGGAAAAGAACGCTGGATACCCCACAGCCCAACATAAATTGGGGCTAGAGCAGTTCGGGGTGACGCCGCATCATAGGCGTTCGTTTAAGCCGATACACAACATCTTGTATCAAGATAAAAACCTAAGTGATTGAATCAAAAATGCTTTTGACTTGGAATCACTGCTGACTCACATTGGGCTCAACCAAAGAGCGGGATCACCCGCCGGGGCTTAGAGGCAAGTTATGAAGACCAAGACCAAAGCAAAGGGGGCTCAAGCGCTCCCACTCAATACGATTGTCGATGGCGATTGCATCGAAGTGATGAACAGCCTGCCTGCGGGCTCTGTCGATCTGATCTTTGCTGACCCCCCATATAACCTGCAATTGAAGGGTGACTTGCATCGCCCCGACAACTCCAAGGTCGATGCCGTCGATGATGCATGGGACCAGTTTGACAGCTTCAAGGTCTATGACAAGTTCACCCGCGAATGGCTCGCCGCCGCCCGCCGCCTGCTGAAACCCAATGGCGCGATCTGGGTCATCGGCAGTTATCACAACGTATTCCGCATGGGTGCAGAGTTGCAGAACCAAGGGTTCTGGATTCTCAACGATGTGGTCTGGCGCAAATCCAACCCGATGCCAAACTTTCGGGGCAAGCGCCTGACCAATGCCCATGAGACACTGATTTGGGCTTCGAAAGAAGAAGCCAGCAAGTACACCTTCAATTACGAAGCACTCAAAGCCCTCAATGAGGGTGTGCAGATGCGGTCGGACTGGGTTCTGCCCATCTGCACCGGACACGAGCGGCTGAAGAATGACGAAGGCGAAAAGGCGCATCCCACGCAAAAACCGCAGTCCCTCTTGCACCGCGTCCTTGTTGCCACCACGAACCCCGGAGATGTGGTCCTTGACCCCTTCTTCGGGACTGGCACCACGGGCGCGGTTGCAAAAATGCTGGGCCGCGATTTCATCGGGATCGAACGTGAGGCGGCCTACCGCAAGGTCGCTGAAAAACGCATCAAGAACACCCGCAAATTCGATAAAGAGGCGTTGGAGGTGTCCACCTCGAAACGTGCCGAACCACGGGTTGCATTCGGTGTGCTGGTGGAACGCGGCATGCTGCGCCCCGGTGAGGAACTGTGGAGCATGAACGGCCGCCACAAGGCCAAGGTCCGTGCCGATGGCACGTTGATCGGTGACGACATCAAAGGATCAATCCATCAGGTCGGGGCGCACCTGGAAGGTGCGCCAAGCTGTAACGGCTGGACCTATTGGCAATTTAAACGCGAGGGGCAAAAGGTGCCCATTGATCTGCTGCGTCAGCAGATCCGCTCAGAGATGGCGAAGCATTAAGTTTCACCAAAGTTGATACCGCCGGTGCCTGCGGCAAGCCTCTCCAATGGTGGAAGGTCCGCGAGCACTAACTTTTCCCCCGCCATCCTGTGTGATGGCGGGGTTTTTTCGTGCGGCCGACAGAGGCTTATGAAGCGGCCTCGATTTTGGCCACTGCCTCTTCTGTGGTCCAGACTGCGTTGGCCATGTAGCGGAAGTTGATCAAAGCGGCGAGGTAGCCGTCGCCTTCGGGGAGCATTGCGGCTGCTGTGGCATCACGTACAACCGCCACTTCGAACCCATCTTCCAGCAATTCGCGCATATGGCTCTCGGTGCAAAGGTTTGCCGACATGCCCGCGAGTATGACCTGATCCACGCCCTGCTTGCGCAGTTGCAGCGACAGGTCGTTCGTGTCGTTGCCATAGACCTTGTGTGGCGATGTCACGATGGTTTTGCCGTCCTCGATGTACTTCTTGTACTGTGGCATCCAATCAGCACCTGACCCCTCGAAGCCGTCAAGATCCAAAGCGCCCTTGCGGTCAAACATACCGATCTTGTGCATCAGTTTCTCCAAAGCACCTTCGAACTTCCAGCCATGGTCGGTCGGATAGTAGTAATGCGGGGAAACGGCGGTGGTGATCTCGGCGGCTTTGGCGGCCTTGAACAGAGTTTCGATATTCTCAACCGTGTTGTGCTCGGTCACGCTGGCCCCGATCACACCCCACGTCACGCCTTCCGGGTGCAAGAAGTCGACTTGCGGGTCAGTCACGACAAGTGCGGCGCGTGACAGATCCAATACCATGTCGGATGGGGGCAGTGCCGGTTCTGCTGGATCTGCATAAAGGCTGACCTCTTGCGCATTGGCGGCTTGGGCTCCAACAGCAACCGATGCCGCAGCCGCCGTTGCAGCCACGCCGCCGCGCAAGGCAGCCCGTCGGGTTATTTGGGCGCGCTGATGATTGTGGTCTGGGTTGTCACAGTTGCACATAGATTTTATCCTTTGGTTGCTGAGCGATGCGCTAAACCTAGGGAGCGCTATGTGCCTTTTCGTCCAAAATTTGTGCTATTTTGCGTTTTTTTGTGTCTTTTCGTCTAAATTTTGATTTAATCATCGCTATGAAATACGATCATATCTTCGATGAGCTGGAAATCTCGACCGACCCCTTCGCATTGTGCGAGCTGCGCGGGGCGTCTGATCTTGGGTTAGGGCGTGGTGCCTCTGCTGTATTGCATTATATCCTATCTGGTGAGGGGGAGATCAGCTTGCGGGATCGGGCACCCATCAGGGTTTCCCGAGGTATGCTTGTGCTCATACCGGCATTGCAAAGCCACGCACTACATAGTTTTGGTGCGAAGAATGATCCTGTGCCGGAATGCAAGCCTGCGGCGTTGAAGCTGGCCAGCCTCATGGCGGGTGCAGATCAAACGGACAGCGGACAATTGACTGCATTATGTGCCCATGTCTCGGTTGGTTTGCGTGGCGTTTCAGACGTGATTGACGTCATCCGCGAACCCATGGTCGAGAACGTGTCATCGCTAAGCCAGATGCGCCCGGCATTGCAGGCGTTGTTGGGGGAGGTGTCCAACCCCCAATTGGGCAGCCGCGCGATGATCCGCGTGCTATTGATGCAATGCATGATCGAGATGTTGCGCAGCCGCCTTAGCAACAGCGAAAGCGCTCTCCGCTGGATGGCCGCATTGGCAGACCCATCCATTTGGAATGCCTTGAAGATGATGCTGGACAATCCGGGGGGCAATCATACGGTTGAAAGCCTGGCTGAAAGTGTCAGGATGAGTCGCGCGGCCTTTGCCAAACGGTTTGCTGACGCATACGGGTCAGGACCGATGGAACTGCTGCGTGATTTACGTATGAAACGTGCCGGCTACTTACTCGAAAAAACGGATTTGCCGGTCAAGCGCGTCGCCGACCTCGTAGGGTTTGCATCCCGCAGTGCGTTTACCCGCGCGTTTGAGGCGAATACCGGCCAATCGCCGCGCGATTTCCGGGCGGTGCGGCAAGGCGCATGAGGCGCAAGCCCCAGCTCGTGATCGCAGGGCAGGCAATGGATGGCATCATCAAGGTTGGCAGTGCGCGTCATGCTTCGATCCAACTCCGGGTTGGCGGCGAAGGGGCCGCACAGGCATCCAGTAACGGCAGAAATGGATGTGGCAGATGGTGATGACAGGACGCATCTGCCCAACAGGTAATTGCGCGAGCGTTGCCACAAAGTAGCCCTGCTGCTATCGCGGCATCGGATTGCTTGCGGTCTTATACGGGCCCCAGTCCTCGATCTCTGGATAGTACCGCTCACGCCACTCCTTTACCCGAGGGTTCATCGTCTTCCGCCAAAGCGTCGGGAACAACGCCATCATCGTCATGAGCGGATAGCCATGGGGCAGCTGTGGCGCTTCGTCATCACTGTAGGTTTGCAACAGCGGAAACCGTCGGTTGGGCTTGTAGTGGTGGTCGGAATGCCGCTGCAAATTGATCAGCAACCAATTTGATGCTTGCTGGGTCGCATTCCATGAATGACGCGGCAGGACGTGTTCGTATTTGCCGCCACCCAAGTGCTTCCGCGTTAGACCGTAGTGTTCGACGTAGTCGACCAGTTCCAACTGAAACACCGCCCAGAATGCCTGCACCGAGAACAGGAAAACGCCCCACCAGCCGCCAATCAGATAGGATAGTGCTATGAAGCCGCCTTGCAGTCCGACGTATAGCCAAAAGGGGTTTGAGTGATGAAACCACGGCAGGTTCTTGCGCGCCAGCATCCCTTTTTCGGCTTTGAAGGACGAAACCAGAGATTGATACAGCACGCGGGGGAAGAACCGATAGAAGCTTTCACCGTAACGCGCAGTCACCGGATCGCGCGGTGTGCCAATATAGCGGTGATGCACCAGAAGATGCTCTGACCGGAAATGCGAATATAGCACTGAGGCGAGCAGAATATCTGCCATCCAGCGCTCTGACTTGGGCTTTTGGTGCATCAACTCGTGCGCGTAGACGATCCCAACCGTACCCGACAACACGCCAAGGGCTGCAAACAGCGCCCATTCTTCTACCCAGTGCAAATGCCCGCTTTGCACAACATAACCCATGATCCCAAAGATTGTGATCAATTGCACCGGTGTCCAAAGCAGGGTGATCAGGCGATACCAGATCAGTTGATCCTCTGGTGTGTCCAGATCAGGGTTTTCGGTGTTCTTGCCCACGACATAGTCAAGTCCGGTAAAAAGATACCACGTCGAGATCGGAAGTAGCGCGATGGTCCAGCCACCATAGATCGCCGCAAAGATCGCCAGTGGGACCAGCCCCAGCGACAGCCAGAATGGCAGCGCCGTACTCAGCCGTGCGACCTTTGGTGTGCCGGGAATGGCGGTCATCGTCTGTCTCTCCCTCGTGGATAGGCAAAGGTTACGCAAAACCGCATGGCTTCTCAAATGCCGCGTAACGTCACATGGGCAAGATCGAAAACCTTGCGCATCGCGGTGGGCAGGGCGGTTGGACTGAAGGTGCTGGGCGTCAGGAACTGGCCGCGTGTCGGTGCGGCGTCCATACCGACGCGTGCGATCATGATTTTCAGGCGCAGATGGAAATGGGTAAAAGTGTGGCGCGCTTCTTCGTTCAGTGCGTTCCATTCCGCGCTGAGCGGAGGATGAGGCAGCGGATCATCGCCCCAATCGGTCCCAGGCCATCCCAACATACCGCCCAAAAGCCCGCTTTCGGGGCGTGTTTCCAGCAGCCACGCCCCGTCCTCGCGCAGGGCGACATAGACGATGCCGAACCGCGTTGGTGTTTTCTTCTTGGGTGTCTTTTTGGGTAATTCCGCTGCTGTGCCCGCTTGGCGTGCCGCGCAAGGGTCACGCCAAGGGCAAATCCCGCAGGCCGGATTGCGCGGTGTGCAGATTGTTGCACCAAGGTCCATTACTGCTTGGGCGTAATCGCCGGGGCGCTGATCCGGGGTGAGTGTCTTGGCATGCTCCGTCAGAACAGCCTTGGAGCCGGGCAAAGGTGCGTGGATGTCGTTAAGCCGGGCCATGACCCGTTCGACATTTCCATCGACAACCGTTTCGGGGCGGTCAAAGGCAATCGCGGCGACGGCGGCGGCTGTATAGGGGCCGATTCCGGGAAGCTTCAGCAGATCGTCGTAGATGTCAGGGAAGACCCCACCGTGATCGGCAACCACAGTGCGGGCACACTTCAGCAAATTGCGCGCCCGCGCGTAATACCCCAGCCCCGCCCATGCGGCCATGACATCAGCGTCTGCTGCTGCCGCAAGATCGTCTACCGTTGGCCACCTATCCAGAAACTTGCGATGATAATCGCGCACAGCGGCCACGGTTGTCTGCTGCAACATGATCTCTGACATCCAGACAGCATAGGGATCGGGGCGAACGCCAGCCTTGCGATCCGCCGGGCCAACCCGCCACGGCATTTCGCGCGCATGCACGTCATACCACGCCAAAAGCTTTGATGAGAGGTCACGCAATATTTATCCCTTGTATCAACTCGTCGCACAGACTTGGCCGCGCCACTGCACTAGGATAGGGCTTAGATATGAAAGCGCCACGCCCTACCAGCACCACGCGCGGATTTTCCCGCGCGGCGAGTTTGATGCAGACCCGCATTCGCAAGGCCAGCGAGCAGCGGGGCTTTGCGGTGACGCGCCTGCTCACCCATTGGACAGAGGTTGTGGGTGAGGCGATTGCCCAGACTGCAACGCCCGTGAACGTAAGTTACGGCAAAGGCGGGATGGGTGCGACGCTGACTTTGCTGACAACCGGTGCGCAAGCCCCGATGCTTGAGATGCAAAAGGAACAAATTCGCGAGAAGGTGAATGCCTGCTACGGCTACAGTGCAATCTCGCGCGTGCGGATCACGCAAACTGCACCTGTGGGATTTGCAGAAGGGCGCGTTGCATTTGCGCCTGCGCCAAAATCGGCGAAAAAGCCCGATCCCGCCGTGCAATTGGCGGCAGAAACCCTATCTTCAAATGTAGAAAACGGTGACCTGCGCGCGGCCCTTGCTGCGCTGGGTGCGAACGTCCTGACAAAACAGAAACCCTGATCAGAGGTAGACATGAAACGCAGAACTCTTTTGGCCGCAGGTGGCGGCGCTCTTGTGGCATTGGGCGCCGGTTGGACATTGACACGGCCCGACCCGGTCACTGGCCTTTTGCCCGGCGCGGCCCATGCGCAAAGCGCAGATGGTGCATTGCCAGAGGTGATCGAGATGATCGAAGGCAATCCAGATGCAGCGGTCGAGGTGATCGAATACGCGTCCTTTACCTGCCCGCATTGTGCGTCTTTCCATGCCAATCAGTACAAGGCGCTCAAAGCCAATTACATCGATACCGGTCGTATCCGCTTTGTCTATCGCGAGGTTTATTTTGATCGCCCCGGCTTGTGGGCATCAATGATTGCGCGTTGCAGTGACGACAATGATTTCTTCTTTGCCTTTTCTGGTCTGCTTTATGAAGAGCAGCGCAATTGGTTGGGCTCCGGTGATCCGGGTACAATCATTGAGGATCTGCGCCGTCTGGCCAAGACTGCCGGTCTTGACGATGAGACCCTTGATGCTTGCCTTAGCGATGGACCCAAGGCCGAGGCGCTGTTCACATGGTATCAGGACAACGCTGAACGTGACGGCATCCGATCCACTCCCAGTTTTCTTATTGATGGCGAGAACTACTCGAATATGGCCTACGATGAATTTGCGGCTATTCTGGATGGCAAGCTGGGCTGATCCGGGCCCTTGCGCAATCTGAAAGATATCGCATGCAGCCTCTAGCAGGCCTGAAAGTAGTTGAACTGGCGCGGGTCCTTGCGGGCCCGCTGGCCGGTCAGACATTGGCCGATTTGGGGGCCGAGGTCATCAAGGTGGAAAGCCCGCAAGGCGATGACACCCGCCAA
This sequence comes from uncultured Paracoccaceae bacterium, assembly GCA_947498645.1. Taxonomy (GTDB): domain Bacteria; phylum Pseudomonadota; class Alphaproteobacteria; order Rhodobacterales; family Rhodobacteraceae; genus Yoonia. The sequence goes on from CANMKS010000001.1 coordinate 1,139,711, forward strand.
TGGGGTCCACCCTTTATCCGCCATGATGGAGAGGACACCGCTGCCTATTTCCACAGCTGCAATCGCGGCAAGAAATCCGTTGTGATTGATTTCCGTACGCCGGAAGGACAGGCGCAGGTGCGTCAACTGGTAGCGGATGCCGATATCCTGATCGAAAATTTCAAAGTGGGTGGTTTGGCCAAATACGGTCTGGATTACGCGAGCCTGTCAGAGATGAACCCCCGTTTGGTCTATTGCTCGATCACTGGTTTTGGTCAGAACGGCCCTTATGCCAGACGTGCCGGCTATGACTACATCATTCAGGGTATGTCGGGTCTGATGTCCGTGACGGGTCATCCAGCGGGGCAGCCACAAAAGGTTGGTGTTGCAGTGACAGATATCTTTACCGGCATTTATGCCTGCACAGGTATTCTTGCCGCGATCCACCAACGCCAGACCACCGGCAAAGGCCAGCACATCGATATCGCGCTGATGGACGTTGCGACCGCTGTGATGACCAATCAGGCGATGAACTATCTTGCCACGGGCACAGCTCCGCAGCGTCTGGGCAATGCGCACCCCAATATTGTACCCTATCAGGTATTTGATTGCGCCGATGGGCACATCATCGTGGCAAGTGGCAATGATGGACAGTTTCGACAGTTCTGCACGCTGCTTGGCCAGTCCGAGCTTGGCGATCATCCGGACTATGCCACCAATGCGCAGCGCCTGACCAACCGGCGCGCGCTGGATGATGTGCTGACAGCGCAAACGCTGACATGGGCCAAGGCCGACCTGCTTGCCGCTTGCGAGGCGCACGGCGTGCCTGCCGGGCCGATCAACGACATGGCCGAGACATTCGCCGATCCGCAAGTGGTGCATCGGGGCATGCAGGTTGATCTGGATGGTGTGCCAACGGTGCGCCTTCCGATCAGCTTTTCGGATGCGGATGTCAGCCCAAAGGTGCCCTCGCCACGGTTGGGTAAGGATCAGGACTTGCTCGGCTAAAGCCCGAGCCGGTCAAATGCTGCATCAATCGGCCCCCAATCCACCAGTTGCAACCGCACTGGCAATGTCAGCACCTTGGCGCGAAAGCTGTCGGGCAGGCGCACCGCGTCTTTTTCGGTGGTTACCAGTTGTGCCTTGTTTGCCAGCGCTTCAATCTCGAGCCTTTTCATCAGCGCATTGGTAAGGGGTTGATGATCCCCCAGCGCCTCTGCCCGCACCAGTGTCGCGCCCATGTCGCGCAGGGTGACAAAGAATTTTTCGGGATGCCCGATCCCTGCAAAGGCCAGCAGGTTCAGGTCTCGCCATGGCATCCCTGTCGGCAATGGTGCAAGGTGCCCCTGCAAGTGTGGCGTGTCAAAGTTCCAGTTCTCCAAGAACCGGTCCTGCATGGAGGGTGGGCCAATTGATAGCAACAGATCGGCGCGTTTGAGGCCAACATCAACCCTTTCGCGCAATGGCCCCGCCGGAATCACCCGACCATTGCCAAAGCCGCGGGTCGCGTCGACAACCACGAGTGAAAGATCTTTCGCCACATCGGGGTTCTGAAAGCCATCATCAAGCAGGATGACATCTGCCCCTGCCTTTTGCGCGGCCTGCACGCCAGCGGCGCGATCTTTCGCCACCCAGGTGGGTGCAAAGGCGGCCAATAGCAGCGGCTCGTCTCCAGTTTGGTCGGCTTTGTGGTTGCGTTCATCCACCCGCAGCGGTCCCTCTGCGCTGCCACCATAACCGCGCGAGACGATATGCGGTGTGCGCCCGCGTTCCTTAAGCCGTTCGATCAGCGCAATTGTGGTCGGCGTCTTGCCGGTGCCGCCTGCGTTGATGTTGCCAATGCAGATCACGGGCACGCTGACATTGACCTTGGGAGGTTGTCGCAAGCGTCTTGCCGTGCCTGCGCCATAAAGTGCGGCCAAGGGGGCGAGTAGCCGTGCGAGTAAGGCCGGTTTGTCAGGCGGCGTAAACCAAAAGAGCGGGGCGCGCATCTAGGCCACCAGCTCTTCCAACCGCAGTTGGATAAATGCGGCGATCCGGTTGGTCACATTCGCCCCGCGCGAGGTGACGTCCCATGCAGCATGTGCCAAAGCGGCGGCTTTGTCAGGGGCAAGCAGGCTTTCCACGGCGGGGCCAAGATCATTCGACGAGCGCAGCAGAACGGATGCCCCTGCGGCGTTCAGCCGCGCAGCGCGCTGTTGAAAAGGGGCCGTCTTGGGGCCGTAGATCACGGCAGAGCCAAGGGCCGTCGCCTCAAACAGGTCGCGGCATTTGCCGCCCTTCAGGCTACCGCCCATATAGGTGATGGGTGCGATCCGATACCACATGCCAAGTTCATCCCTGGTATCGACCACATAGACCTGTGTTACGTCGCTTGGTTGCGGCTCTTTCGATTTCCGCGCGACCTGCAAACCCAGCTGACGAATATCTTCAGCCAAGGTGTAGCCGATCACGGGGTTCTGCGGCACCACAACCAACAGCAGGCGGTGGGTGCGGCGGCTGGCCTCCAGATGGGCCTGACAAAGCTCTGCGGTTTCATCCAGATTGGCAGCGGCCGCCAGCCAGACGGGGCGGGTGCCAATGGCCTCTGCTGTCGCCTGTCGTTCGTCTTCGTCACAAGGCAAGGCAGGACCGCAGTCTTCCATGGCACCCGTGATCAGCACCTTGTCATCGGGGGTGCCAGCCCGGACCAACTCTTCTGCGGATTGGCGATCAAGTGCGAGCACGGCTTCAAACTGCGACAACATCGACCGCATGGAACCGGGCACCCAGGTACCCGCCACATGGTCCAATCCTTCGCTTGTTGCATCCACAAGGATCAGGCTGATCTGTGCGCCGCGCATTTCTGCCAAAAGGATTGGGTCAAGCTCACCTCGGACCCAGATCCCCATGGCGGGCTGCCAATGGGCGATAAACGCCCTTATCGCATCCTTGCCCTGTGGTTCGGGCAAGGCACGTTTGGCGAACTGTGGGTGCCAGTTACGCAGGGTTGAAACGATATGGACCGGATCGCCATCTTCGGCCAGTTTGCGGTCCAGCGTTTCGATTGCGGTCAGCTGATCAGGGTTGGTGCAACGCGCCCAGATGATCGTGCCGGGTGGGCGGGGTGGCTGTTCGGCAAGTTTGGCAGAGCGGTCTGATGCGCCCAGGTTGGCCATATAGGCCGCGATCATCAGGGATCTTGCCATGTGATTATCCCCTGGACGCGGTCCTAGTTGTCCAGTTCTTCGGTTGGGGAGGCTTCGGTTTCTTCGTCCCGCAGCCGGTGAATATGCGCAATGAAATAGCGCATATGTGCGTTATCCACGGTGCGCTGGGCGGCAGATTTCCATGCATTATAGGCCGCTTCATAGTTGGGGAACATCCCAACGATGTCGATGTCCTCGACATCCTTGAAGGCATTGGTGCTGGGATTGATGAGTTCACCACCAAAAACAAGGTGCAGGCGTTGTGTCATGAGAAAACCTTTGTAAATGCGTATCTTGCACGCACTCTAGGCCTTTGACGGTGATGTCTCAAGGCGGCTGATCAGTGCGCGATGCAATTGTATGCCCGCCGCAAGCACACCGGGCACCTGCGGATGCACATTGTTGAACTGCAAGCAGGAATCATGCTGATCGGTGATTTGCGCACCCGCTTCGGCGGCAATAATCGCACCTGCCGCGATATCCCATTCCCAACTGGGCCGCAGCGTGATCATGCCGTCAAAACGCCCTTGGGCGACAAGACACATGCGATAGGCCAGTGAGGAACGAAACACCCGCTCGACAGGTGGCAAGGTGCCGCCTTTCCAGAATGCTGGCGCAAAGTTGGCCTTACTTCCCAACAGGGTTGCCCCATCTTCGGCCTTCGCGCTTGCGGCGATCGGCGCGCCGTTGAGGGTTGCTCCGCCACCTTTGACCGCTGCAAACATCATGTCGCGCATCGGCAGATAGACGGCGCCTGCCACGGCCTGCCCGTTTTCGACGATGGCCAGCGAATGCGCCCAGTCCTTGCTGTGGTTGATAAAGGCCCGCGTGCCGTCGATGGGATCAATCACAAACTGGCGCTGTGTGTGCAGCCGCGTGGGGCCGTCTTCGGTTTCTTCGGATAGCCAGCCATAATCAGGCCGCGCATTTTGCAGGTTGCTTTCCAGCATGGCGTTAACGGCCAAATCCGCCTCTGTCACCGGACCTGCGCCATCGGGCTTGTCGGTGACTGCGGGGTCTTTCTGAAAGTACCGTTTCGCGATGTCGCCCGCCTCTTGAGCGGCCTCTACCAAAAGCGCAAGGTCATTCTCCGGCAAGGGTAAGCCCTTCGACCAGCAATGATGGCACCACCCGCGACAAATGCATGCGTCCATCATTTGCCGGGATGATCGTCTTGAGCATATCACGCAGATTGCCCGCGACCGTGCATTCGTTCACCGGATAGGTGATCTCTCCGCTCTCGACCCAGAATCCCGACGCGCCTCGCGAATAATCGCCAGTGTTTGGGTTGATGGTAGAGCCGATCATTGAGGTAATCAGGAGGCCCGTACCCATTTGCCGGATCAGATCATCGCGGCTTTGGTCGCCTTGGGTCAGCGCGATGTTGGTCAGGCTGGGGGAGGGTGGCGCACCCGTGCCCCGCGCCGCGTTTGCGGTGCTTTGCATGTCCAGCTTGCGGGCGGTCGCAAGGTCCAGCGTCCAGCCGGTGAGAATGCCTTTATCAATAATCGCGCGCCGCTGCGTGCCCAACCCTTCGGCATCAAAGAGCCGCGAGCCCGATACGCGTTTGCGATGCGGGTCTTCGATCACTGACAGGTGGCTTGGCAAGACCTGCTGCCCAATGGCATCGCGTAGCCAGCTAGACCCGCGCGCAATCATTGATCCATTTGCGGCCTGCAAAAGGCTGCCGATCAAAGAGCTTGCGACCCGTTCATCAAACAGAACCGGAAACGCCCCTGTTTTCGGCTTCCTCGCGCCAGCCCGTTCGACAGCCCGTTCGGCCGCGATACGCCCGATTTCCTCCGCATCCCGCAGGTCAGCCTGAAAGACACGGCTGTCATAGTCATAGTCCCGCTCCATCGCTGTACCGATGCCGCTGATTGCAACGCAAGACAGGCCACGGTCACTGCGGGTGTAGCCTGCGGAAAATCCGTTGGTGGCTGCAAAGTGAATACGGCGGCGTCCATATCCGGCAGCGGCGGATTGCACCTGGCTGATGCCCTTGTTGCGCAGTGCTGCGGCCTCTGCGCGAGCGGCATCATCCTGCAGTTCTGCTGGATCGGGTTCTTGGGTGGGGTCGTAGAGTTCCAGCTCTTCGGTGGCGGTATGGGTCGTCAGCTGAGCAGGATCGGCAAGTCCGGCATGGGGGTCTTCCGGTGCTTCTTTGGCCATCGCGACCGCACGTTCCGCCATTTGTGTGAGCGTTTCCGGCTTTGTGTCTGATGCAGACACACAGGCCTGCCGTTGCCCCACAAAAACACGCAAACCGATATCGACACCTTCGGACCGTTCGGCCTGTTCCAGCGCACCTTCGCGTACTGTGATCGACACGGATGTGCCGTCTACGGCGATGGCGTCAGCGGCATCTGCGCCGGCCTTCCTGGCGGCATCCAAGATGTTTTGCGAAAGATCGGAAAGGGATTGGGTCATGCAGCATCCTTTGGTTGCCAATGAGGTAATGCGCACAGGCGCGTGCCGCAAGTGTGACGATTGGCGCAAATGAAATGGGCGCGACTGATATCAGTCACGCCCATGACGGTGTTTCCTGATAGGGTTAACGGACGCGGTTGCCGTTGACCTTGACTTCGCCATTGGCGGTGACTTCGACCGTGGTTTCCATCTGATCGTCACCCGTGTTCTGCATGAACATACCCATCATCATGCGCGGGCCCATGACCTGGTCAGCAGGTACCAAGCCAGCACTTACAAGGTTATCAAGCAGTGCATTCAGACCGGAGATTTTAATCGTGGCCTCACCCTCCGGCGCAGGCATTGGGGCAAAGGTCTGCATGTCAGAGTTATCGAACGTGAAGTCACCATCACCCGTCACCTTCGCGCCAACCGCATCAATGTTGAGCGTCTCAAGTGTGAGCGATTCCAGCTCATACGGCATTTCGACGCTGTCCATCTGGGCGGCCTGCGCTGGGTCGAACAAATCAAACAGGGCTTTTGCCTTGCCAGCCAGACCGATTTGCAGCGTCGCAGGGTCGCGCGGCAGGACGTTACCCGGATCAAACAGATCCCAAATGCCGTCGCTGATGCTCAGATCAACCAGATCAAAATTGATCCCAAAGTTGGCGGATTCGCCTGTCACACCTGTAGGCATCGCAAAGCCAAGGCCATATTCGGCCATGCTGATTTCAATCGGTAGCGGGAATTCCGAGGTTTGCGCGTTCAACGAAAGATCGCTCACACTCGCATCATAGGCAAGATTGTCGTTGTTCATCTCGCCGGTGAATGTCGTCAGACCGGTGCTGCCAGATGCTGCAAACTGATCGCCCTCTGCATTGATATCGACGACAAAGTCAGCACTTTGCACAACATAGCCGCCAGCAACGGCAAACCCGTCCATAATCAAGCTGTCGGGGTTTTCGAAATCGGCCTCAAGCGGCACGGTCATGTCGCCTGCCATGGTCATGCCGTTGTACTTGGCCGCTGCGGTCACATAGTCCCCGCCGCCACCAGGGATCTTGAAATCAACCAGCAAGTCCAGCAAAGCGATGCTGCCTTCATATGATGTCTCGCGCATGTCACCAACGGTTGTGACATACGAAGCCTCCACATCATTGGCCGCCAATTCCACATCACCGGTAAAGGTTATGTCGGCATCAACAACATCAACAAGTGCGATTTTGTACTGGTCCACTGTCAGCGCATAGTTCATTGCATCGGGATCACCGCTGACGATCATTTCCAGATTGCTTTGCGTCACCATCACATTGATCACAACGCCATCTTCACCAGTGATCGTGATGGGGTAGCTTTCGTCCATCGTCACCCGCACGGTGCCGTCAGATTGTTCGTTAAAGCTGATATCACCTAGGGCGGTCTCAACCGTGACTTCGGGATCGGAGAAGCTCATGGTCACGTCGCGCACTGTGACAACGCCGCTTGATGTTTCTTCGGCCCCGATGCTGACGCTATCTTCGCCATACAGGGACATCTGGGACTTCCAGTCAGACCAGACTTGTTCTGCGGTCACGTCGGCATGTGCAACCCCGCCAGCCATCAGTGCCGCCACACAAACCGCGCCACGCATTCCAATCTTGTAGGTCATAAAAATTCCTTTCATCGGCTTTGTTGAGATCGCACCAAGGGTTTTACCATCTGCCACAAGGTGGATACTATCGCGGATATACGTAGACACCCCAAGCGGGGTTCGGAAGGGATATCAGTGAAAAAGATGCAAATGGACGGAAAAACAGTGCTGATCACCGGGGCGAGCCGGGGAATTGGGGCCGCAGCGGCACGCGCATTTGCCGAGGCTGGTGCAAATGTGGCCCTGGTGGCCCGCAGTACCGATGAGATCGCACAGATCGCCGGTGAAATCGGTGAAAAAGCCATTGCGATTCCCTGCGATGTCTCCCGCTATGCAGAAGTGGCCAATGCCGTCTCTGCCACCGCCAATGCCTTTGGCGGGCTGGATGTGCTGATAAACAATGCAGGCGTTGTTGATCCTATCGGGCATTTGCAGGACGCCGACCCGGATGCGTGGTCGCGCACAATCGACATCAACGTCAAAGGTGTGATGCACGGGATGCACACGGTCATGCCCGGCATGATTGCGCAGGGGCATGGCACCATCATCAACATCTCATCGGGTGCCGCCCATGGGCCGGTTGAAGGCTGGAGCGCATATTGCAGTTCCAAGGCCGCGGTCTACATGCTGACCCGCGTTGCTGACAAAGAGGCGCGCGACAAGGGTTTGCGCATTCTGGGCCTGTCTCCCGGCACGGTCGCCACGCAAATGCAGCGTGAGATCAAGGCGTCAGGGATCAACCCGGTCAGTCAGCTGGATTGGTCGGTCCATATCCCGCCAGAGTGGCCCGCGCAGGCGCTTTTGTGGATGTGTACATCTGCCGCAGACCCTTATCTGGGCGATGATGTGAGCCTGCGCGAAGATGACATTCGCAAAGCGGTTGGCCTGATATGATCCGCAGCTCGCAGGATGGTGATACATGGACCGTTACGATCGACAGACCTGACAAAGCTGGTGCCCTCACCAAAGAGATGCTGACCGAACTTGCCCAGATTGCAGAAGATGCCCAATCCGCAAGGCTGTTTATCCTGACTGGGACCGGCAAGATCTTTAGCGCAGGGGCTGATCTGGACGCCGCACGCGCAGGTCTTGCCACCGATCCGGTCTGGGAACGGCTATCTTCGGCCATAGCCGCCTTACCGGGCCTTAGTATCGCCGCGCTGAATGGAACGGTGGCGGGTGGCGCATTTGGCATGGTCCTTGCCTGCGATCTGCGCATCGCCGTGCCAGACGCCAAGTTCTTTTACCCCGTCATGAGGCTTGGCTTTCTCCCCCAGCCTTCTGATCCTTTGCGGTTGCGGGCCCTTATCGGACCAGCGCGGGCAAAGATGATCCTGATGGCCGGCCAAAAGGTTACTGCTCAAGAGGCGCAGGATTGGGGATTGGTTGACCGCATCGTTGAGGGTGAGGCGTTGTTGGAGACCACCCAAGCACTTGGCCAGGATACGCTGGGTGCCGAAGCTGCCCATGTTGCGGGCATCAAACGGATGATAGGCTAGGCTTGTGTCCTTTGCCGCCGCAAGGCAGAAGGGCAAAGGATTTGATGCAAGAGGGCAGCATGGACCCCGAAACACTGATGGTGCAGGCCCAAGAGGCCTTTGAGCAGGCATTGACCATCGCGCAGGAATGGCTGCTGTCGCCTGCCGCGTGGTCACAATTTGGCCTGCTGATCGGGGCCTATCTTCTGGCGCGTCTCGTCAACCGCATGGTGGCACCCCGGCTGACACAGCTGCTGACACCTGCGGCTGATAACATGACCATCCTCGCCAAGTCCCGGCGGTTTGTGCTGATCTTCCTGCCGCTCCTGTTGCCGCTTCTGGCCTATGGGTTTACCGCCATCGGAGAGGCGGTGACCCGCTCGCTCTTTGGGTCTGGTGCTGTGATTGCCTTTGGTAAACGCGTCTTCCTTTTTCTGGTCGCACGCGCGCTTGCGAAACACATCGTCACCGATCCGTATCTGCGGACATTGGCCAGATATGTGCTCGTGCCGGTTGCCGCACTCTATGCCGTGGGCCTGCTCGATCAGGTTATCGCGGCCCTTGATGGCGCGCAGGCCAATCTGGGCAACATCAATTTTTCTGCCCTTGCCGTCGTGCGTGGCCTGATCGCAGGGAGTTTCCTGTTTTGGCTTGGGCAATGGTCCAATTCGCAATCCTCGGCCTATATCGAACAGCAGCCAATGCGCCCGGCCATCCGGCAGTTGGCCATCAAGACGACAGAGATTGCCATTTTCGGCATCGCCTTCCTTGTCCTGATGAATATCATGGGGATCAGCCTCAGCTCACTCGCCATTATCGGCGGTGCGGTGGGTGTCGGCCTTGGTTTTGGTCTGCAAAAGATCGCGTCGAACTTTATCTCGGGTGTGATCCTGATGATCGAAGGGCAGGCAACCGTTGGCGACTATGTCGAACTGGACGGCGGCGAGGCGGGCACGATCATCAAGATGATGGCCCGCGCGACGATACTGGAGACCTATGATGGGCGCTGGATTGTGGTGCCGAACGAGGATTTCATCACAACGCGGGTCGTAAACTACTCGGACTCCGGCTCTGCCAATCGTCTCGAAGTGCCGTTTTCTGTCAGCTACGACACCGATATCAACAAAGTCCCAGCCATTATTGAGGCGGCCGTGTCCACACATCCGGGTGTCTTGCAACACCCCGAAGCGCCAGATTGTGAGCTTCGAGGGTTCGGCGACAGCGGCATCGACTTTGGCGTGGAATTCTGGGTTGAAGGTATTGACGACGGTAAGAACAAATACGCTTCGGACGTGCTTTTCCTGATCTGGAACGCGCTTAAGGACAACGATATCGAAATCCCTTATCCGCATCGCGTGATCCAGGTGAAAGGATCGCTGCCCACGTGAGCACGGCACTGGTCATTGGGGCTGGCCCTGCCGGTCTGATGGCCGCCGAGGTCATGGCAAAGGGCGGGATGCAAGTCACCCTTGCGGATGCGATGCCATCGGTGGGTCGCAAGTTTCTTATGGCAGGGAAGTCCGGGCTGAACCTGACGAAGGATGAGGATGCGAGCGCCTTCAAGGCGGCCTTTGGCCCTGATCTTGAGCCGAAACTGGATGCTGCCCTTTCGGCTTTTGGTCCGCAGGACGTGATGGAATGGGCAAACGGGCTGGGTCAGCCGCTGTTTACCGGGTCCACAGGGCGGGTATTTCCCAAAGCGATGAAGGCTTCACCCTTGCTGCGCGCTTGGCTCGGGCGCTTGGATGGCCATGGCGTGATAATGCGCACCCGGTGGCGTTGGGTCGGGTGGCGCAATGATGCCTGCGTTTTCCAGACACCAGATGGCGAGGTTTCGACCAAGGCGGATGCGACGGTCTTGGCCCTTGGTGGGGCAAGTTGGGCGCGGTTGGGGTCCAATGGGCAATGGGTGCAATACCTGCCTGATGCTATCACACCATTTGCACCCGCCAATATGGGTTTTGTTGTCGATTGGTCCACACATATGGATCGGCACATTGGGTCACCTCTGAAATCTGTGGCATTGTATGCCGGTGGTCAGATGTCACGCGGAGAGGTCGTGGTTTCTGCACGTGGGATCGAAGGGGGCGGCATTTACACGCTGTCGCGCAAGATGCGTGAAGGTGCGCCATTGCACATTGATCTGCTGCCTGACTGGCCCGAAGACAAGATACGCAAGGCCCTGCAAAAGCCACGCGGCAAGGCAAGCCTGACCAACCACCTGCGCAAGTCCCTGCGGCTTGATCCGCTGCGTGTGGCGCTTTTGTCTGAATTCGGCCGCCCGTTCCCGGATGATCTTGCCGCGCTGATCAAGGCCTTGCCTGTCCCGCACAAAGGCCCCCGTCCGATGGACGAGGCGATTTCGACCGCGGGCGGTGTCCGATTTGATGCGCTGACGGATAGGTTGATGTTGCGTGACAGACCCGGCGTCTATTGTGTGGGTGAAATGTTGGATTGGGAAGCGCCGACAGGCGGCTATCTGATCAGCGGATGTCTGGCAACCGGGCGCTGGGCGGGGCAAGCCGCCATCCAGCGACATTTGAGCGTTTCCAATGCCGCGACATCCCGGTAGCCTAGTGATAAGACAGGCAGGAGTGTGTGTATGAAAAGAGCGGTTTTCTTGGTGTCATCGGCCATGACGCTGGTGCTGGGCACGGGCAGTTTTGCCCAAGAGGTGCCGCCGACCTACTCTCTTTATGGCACACCGGGCCTGCTTGAGATGCCAGTGGCCACAACCGCCGAGGAAGGCACGCTCGCCGGAACCCTGTCCTACCGAGACGGACTATTTCAGGCGGTTCTGAACTATCAACTGACAAACCGCCTATCTGGCACGATGCGGTATGGGATCGTTGATCTATACAATGACTTTGAAACAAGCGTGATCGAGAACGAGCTGGAGCGTGGTTTTGACCTCAAATATCAACTTGTCGAGGAAGGGACTTATGTGCCTGCGATTGCCATCGGGTTGCGCGACTTCCTGACGCCGGGTCGGTTCCAATCAGAGTATGTCGTGGCAACAAAGTCGATCGGCGATAACCTGACCGTCACCGGCGGTATCGGCTGGGGTGAGATGGGCACGCATGGCGGGTTCGACAATCCGATCTCAAGCCGTGCGGATCGCCCCGTTTTTGATGAAACAGACCCCGATGGTCAGCTTGGCAGCGATCAATGGTTCGCTGGTGATGCGGCGTTCTTTGGCGGTCTGGACTATCAGATTAATGACCGTTGGGGGGTGCTGGCCGAGTATTCCTCGATCGCCTATGACCCGGCGCCGAACGCCCCCGCGATTTCTGCCGACAGCCCCTACAGTTTCGGCGTAACCTACCGCCCGCGCGATGCTGTGCAATTGTCGTTTGCTGCCCTCAATGGGCAGGAACTGGCAATTTCCGGAAGTTTCTTTCTGAACGCCAACAACCGGCCATCGTTGAGCGGATTTGAAACTGCACCCGTACCGATCAACGCCCGCAGCGCAAGCGCGCGGCAGACGACGACATGGGACCGCAGTGCGACGCCAGAGGCAGCGCTTCGCTCCGCGCTGACAGCCACCTTGGCGATTGAAGGGCTGACCTTGACAGGTATGGAAATGACGGACCGCACCGCCCGAGTGCGGTTCATCAACACGCGGTATCGTTCCAATGCACAGGCGATGGGTCGTGCGGCACGGATGATGACGCAGGTGATGCCCGGTGCGATTGAAATCTTCATCCTAGAGGTCGAAGCGCGGGGGATTGGCCTGTCGTCGGTAAGGGTTGCGCGCAGTGATCTGGAAGCGTTGGAAAATCGGCCCGGTGCGGCAGCAACCCTGTTTGCCAATGCCGCGTTTGCAGCGGCGGGCGATGATGCCGCACTTATCCCCGCGCAAGATGATACCGCCGCATTCTCTTGGGGTATTTCTCCTTACTTTGCGCTCAACGCGTTTGGAGGTGATGGGAGTTTGTCGGCGGATGCTGGTCTGCGTCTGGAGGCGTCCTATCAGTTTTCGCCCCAACTGATCTTGTCGGCTGCGGTTGCCCAAAGCGCGGTGCGTTTTGATGCCGAAGACCCAGAACCCGACAGCACGCCAGACCTGCAAAACGTCCGCACTGATGGCCGCTTTTACGGTGATGACGGCGTGCCGGTACTGGAGTCGCTGGCGCTGACGCATTACGGCCGCCCAGGTGGTGACCTCTACAGCCGGGTCAGCGTTGGATACCTTGAACGAATGTTTGGCGGTATCTCGACCGAGCTGTTGTGGAAACCGGTCGAGAGCCGTTTTGGGTTGGGGGCAGAGCTGAACCATGTGGCCCAACGCGACAGCGACATGGGTTTTGGCTTTGGCGAATACGACTATGAGACCACAACCGGGCATCTGTCAGCCTACTATGATCTTGGAAATGGCTATCACACGCAGATTGATCTTGGCCGCTACCTTGCCGGTGACTGGGGTGCGACCCTTCGGCTGGATCGCGAATATGAAAATGGGGTGCGGATCGGGGCCTATGTAAGCCAGACAGACACCTCTTATGAGGATTTTGGCGACGGATCCTACAATAAGGGTATCGTGATCGCGATCCCGCAGGATTTCCTGACCGGGCAACCGAACCGGGACAACTACGGCACGACCTTGCGGACGCGTGTTGGTGATGGCGGTGCCCGCCTGAACGTGGATGGGCGGCTTTATGATGTTGTGCGTGATGCACATCAGGCTGATCTGTCAGATACATGGGGGCGGTTTTGGAGATGATGGGCATGGCGCGACTTGGACTACTGCTGGCGGCTTGCGCGCTGATGTCTTGCGGCGACGCTCGGGACGAAGGACTAGGCGGTCAAGTGGCCGGATTGCTGCTGGGAGGTGGTGCCGAGGCACCCGCACCACAGTCGCTGAACGTCACCGAGGACGATTTGCTGAGCAACCCCGGCACCTACATGCGGGTCAATGTCCGTGACCACAATCGGTGGGAAACGATGGTCAGAGCCGGGTCAAACGGCACGCGTACAACGTGGATTGATGGTCAAAGCATCACCGTGACCGAAGAAAACGGCATCGTTGTCGCCACCCGCGGTCTGCCCCGCGATATGATGGGCGCAGAGGCCACGGCGACCTGGAATGCCATCCGTGCAGGGGGCGGAATGGTGCAAAGACAGGTGGATTTCCTCGATGATCAGGACCAGATTTTGGCCAGAGTGTTGCAGTGCCGCATCGTTTCTGAGGGTTCAGATCCCGTTACACGGCTTCAAAGAACCTATCCTGCGTCACGATTCAAAGAAGAATGCAGCGGCGAAGGCCTCTCATTGACCAATATTTACTGGCTAAATCCGTCCGGGCGCATGATCCGGAGCCTTCAGGCGGTCTCACCTGATGCAGGATATCTTCAGATTGATGTTTTCTGAATTCCCAACAAACCTCTAGGAATTGGCCCAAAGGCCTGATTCAATAGGGTTATGTGGACGGGTCACGCTTTGGCCTGCCCGCCCAGTGCATGAATGGAGTATGATATGCGCCTTACAACTACACTTGCCGTGGCAGCTGCACTTGCAGTGTCCGGCGTTGCCGCCAACGCAGGCGGTAATAATGACGCGATGATGGAAGCACCTGTTGTGATGGTCGAACCAGCACCAGCACCTGCTCCCACATCTTCAATCAGCCCAACATTTGTTGTGATTGGTGTTCTTGCAGCACTTTTGATCGCAGCAGCGGTCAATGAAGCTGACTAAGACATAGATCCTTGATCTTGAGCGAAAGGCAGGCCTTGGCCTGCCTTTTTGCGTCTTACCTGCGTGCCATCATTGCAAGACGGATCAATGTACGTTCCATCAGCGCATCAGGGGGTGCGGTGTTGGCGGACCGCAGTTGCAAGTCCACATCCGTAAGTGCCGTCAAGGCACGTTCCAGCCGGTCACGGCCCCAGTTGCCCGCCTGCCGCACGATCTTTTCCCGCCGCGGTCCAAATACCGGTGGGCGCAACCTGCCGGCACCCGCAGCGGGCCCACCCGGATCAGACGCAACAACATGCAAGCGCCGGAAATGGCGCATCGCCCCAATACACAGCGTCACCGGGGCAACCCCTTGCGCGGACAGGTTGCGCAGCAGCGGTCCCAGTTTGTCGGCCTGACCGGTCGTCACAACGTCCAGAACGTCGTCCACGTCAACTTCGGCTGATTGCGGCGCGTTCATCATCACGTCCTCAATCGAAAGCGGCGTCGGATCATCCAGCTTATATAAGCTGACCTTCTCAAGCGTCTGGCGAAAGTCACCCGGTTCCAGTGAATTCGCCAGCGCCATCAGCGCATCCATGACGTCACGTTCCGGCTGTTTCAGGCCCGCCTGCGTCAGTGCCTGTTCGATATCGGCAATAGAGGGGGGATCATCATAAAGACCAATCGCCACGGCATTTCCATGCCCCTCAACGGCCTTGCGCAATGCCGATTTCGCGGTCAACTGTCCTGCGGCAATGACGATTTGTGCGTCGCCCGCCTGCCAATCGGCGATGGCTGCCGTGATCACCTTGGCCAGACCATCAGTGGCGTCCTCAACAAAGGCGACGCGATGCCCCGGAAAGAACCCTTGCGCCTTGATGGCATCGTTCAATAAGGCAGGGTCCTTGCGCAAGTCAGCAGCATTGATGCGCGTCAGGCGCATTTCTTCCTCGCCCTGGGGGCCGACAAGTGTCTCGATCACATGCTGGCGTTTATCGGCAACACGCATCGGGTCCGCGCCAAAGATCAACAAGGCTGTATGCGCAGGATCAGGTTTGCGCAGATAGCTCAGCGCGGCTGCGCCCGTCATCTTCATGCTGGCGTGGCCAGATTAATGACCGACAAGCGGCTGACGATGCGGTCCGCCAGTAGAATGGCCAACCGTTCAAGCGCATCGTCACGTGTTGATTGCGTGGCAATGGTAGAACCAATGGCAGAATAGCTGGTGAAACCTTCGACCTTACCTGCATCGACCCGCGCTCCGCTTGCGATATCGGTCAGTACCCAGTCGGCAGAGCCGATGACGTTCAACCGCGCGGTATCCCCCTCAGAGGTGATCGCCGCCGCGCGTTCGTTGTATCGGATTGATGTCCGCAACACATAACGCGGTGCTGCACTGAAACCCAACCGCTCTTCCAGCCGCTCGTTCAGGCGATACCCGGCGACCGTGTCGTCGCTTTCAAAGGTGATCTGCTCTCGCATCCCATTCCCGGCGCCATAGATTGGCGCAAAGCCGCAGCCAGATAAGGCGAAAAGGCCCAACAACAGCGTGCGGCGTGAGAATGGGTCAGATGACAATGTTCACAATCCTGCCTGGCACAACGATCAGTTTTTTGGGGGCCGCCCCGTTAAGTGCATTCTGAACGACATCCAGCGCAAGCGCCATCTCCTCGATGGCCTGCTTGCTGGCATCTGCTGCCACGTTGATCTCGGCCCGGCGTTTGCCGTTGATCTGTATCGGCATGGTGACGACATCCTCAACCAGCATTGCCTCATCGGCCACGGGCCAGGCAGCGTTTGCAATCAGACCTTCGCCGCCCAACATTGCCCAGATTTCCTCGGACAAATGCGGGGTCATGGGCGACATCAACTGCGCCAGAACCTTGGCCGCTTGACGCTTGGCCTTGCCGCCCGCCTTGGATTTTGCCAGCACGTTGGTAAAGGCGTAAAGCTTTGCAATTGCTGCATTAAAACCAAAAGTTTCGACGCCCATCGTTACATCATGGATCGCCTTGTGCATCGCGCGCAGCAGATCGTCGTCACCTGCGCCAGTGCCATCGTCCATCGCCGCAATATCGGAAGCGACCCGGTACACACGGTTGAGGTGCTTATAGGTTGCCTCTGCGCCAGAGGCTGTCCATTCTACGTCACGCTCTGGCGGGCTGTCAGACAGCACAAACCAACGGGCGGTGTCGGCACCGTATTTGGCGAGGATGTTATCGGGATCCACGACATTCTTTTTTGACTTGGACATCTTTGCCGACGGTATGATTTGCACCTCTGTGCCGTCAGCCAGTTGTCCGTCGGTCACATCCTCAGGCAGGTGATAGACCGGGCGGCCTTTGGTGTCAGTCGTCTGGTAAATCTCGTGTGTGACCATGCCTTGCGTGAAGAGCGCCTTGAATGGCTCCTCGGTGCCTTGTGGCAGGTGACCGGTCATATTCATCGCGCGGGCAAAGAAGCGGCTATAAAGCAAGTGCAAGATCGCATGTTCGATCCCGCCGATGTACTGATCGACGTTCATCCAATAGGCGGCGTCATCAATATTTGTCGGTGTATCCGCATGAGGGGCGGTAAAGCGCGCAAAATACCACGATGAATCCACGAATGTGTCCATCGTGTCTGTTTCGCGCTGTGCAGGCTTGCCGCACGACGGGCAGGCGCAGTTGCGCCATGTCGGGTGACGGTCCAGAGGGTTACCGGGTGTGTCAAAGCTTACGTCATAGGGCAGCTCAACCGGCAGGTTGTCTTTCTTTTCGGGCACCACGCCGCAGTCATCACAATGGACAACAGGGATCGGGCAACCCCAATAGCGCTGACGGGACAAGCCCCAATCGCGCAGGCGGAACTTGGTCACGCCCTTGCCAATGCCGTTCGCTTCGCAAAAGGCGATGGCCGTTGCGATTCCATCATCGCCGGTCTGCTCGGTTTCGCCAGCAAAGCCACGGACATAGATGACAGCCTCAGACTTTGGCGGCACATAAGCGTCACCACCATCCTCGGGCAGCATCGTGTCGTCGTCGTTGACGGGTGCGTAGGTGCTGACAACCGGCAGCCCATACTTACGCGCAAAATCAAGGTCGCGCTGGTCATGCGCCGGGCAGCCAAAGATCGCCCCTGTGCCATAATCCATCAGGATAAAGTTCGCGATATAGACGGGCAGGTCAGGCTGCCCTTCCAGCGGATGCTTGACGGTCAGCCCGGTGTCATAGCCCAGCTTGTCGGCCTTTTCGATTGCTTCGGCGGTGGTGCCACCTTTGCGACATGCGGCGCAGAAAGCCGCGACCTTTTCATCGTTGGTTTCCAGTTCTTTTGCCAGCGGATGATCCGGCGAGATGCCAACAAAGGATGCGCCCAGCAACGTATCGGGCCGTGTCGTGTAGACCTCGATCTCACCGCCATCGGTGCGCTGAAAGGCAAACTGCAAGCCGCGTGACTTGCCGATCCAGTTGGCCTGCATCAGCTTGACCTTGGCGGGCCAGTCGTCGAGCGTATCAATCGCTGTCAGCAGTTCCTCGGAATAATCGCTGATCTTGAAGAACCATTGCACCAACTCGCGCCGCTCAACCTCGGCCCCGGAACGCCAGCCCTTGCCGTCGATGACCTGTTCATTGGCCAGCACTGTCATATCCACCGGATCCCAGTTCACGACCGCCTTTTTGCGGTAAATCAGACCTTTGGACAGGAAATCGATGAACAGGGCCTGCTGCTGGCCGTAGTATTCGGGGTCACAGGTCGCAAACTCGCGCGACCAGTCGATCGACAGGCCCAGCGGCTTCATCTGTGCCTTCATGTCGGCGATGTTCTGGTAGGTCCAGTCTTTGGGGTGGCCGCCAGAGGCCATCGCCGCGTTCTCGGCGGGCATCCCAAACGCATCCCAGCCCATCGGGTGCAGGATATTGTGGCCGGTTGCCAGCTTGTAGCGCGCGATCACGTCACCCATCGTGTAGTTACGCACGTGACCCATGTGGATACGGCCCGAAGGGTAGGGGAACATCTCAAGCACATAGTATTTGGGCTTGTCCGCACTCCGCTCTGCCTTGAAGGTCTGGGCTGTGGCCCAGGCATCCTGCCATTTCGCTTCAAGCGTTGCGGGAGTGTAGGTGGTCATGATCGAAGTCTTTCAGAAAAAGCAAAACACCGGGCAGGTGGCCCGGCGGTATTCATAATGGGGGATGGGGGGGATGGCTATAGGGCGCAGTCAGGAAAGGCTGCCCCAAAAAGAAAGAGCGGCCCCGATGGGCCGCTCAAACTTAGCTGAAGTGCTGGTTTCGCTTAGAATGCGAAGGACAGCTCAACAGTTGTACCTGGCAGGTATTCGTTGGCGCCGATTTCGTCTTCCTGGTCGCCATCGTCGTCTTCGGCGTAGGACACGAGAAGCTCTGCACCGCCGCCCAGGTCATAAGTACCTGCAACGTAGTAGTCAGCGTCGTCGCCTTCGTTCTCGTTCTGCATACCAGCGAGAAGTGTCAGGCCGTTACCAACATCGTAAGAACCGTCCAGGTTCCACTTGTCGGTACCCTGGTCGAAATCGTAGTCAGCTGTGACTGCAATTGGGCCATCTGCGTAAGCGACAGTTACACCATAGTTGTCTTCGTCGGAGTCATTGTCATCCTCAGATACGTAGTAAACTGTACCTGTGACCGGCCCGAACGGGTAAGCAACCTGGATACCGGTTGAGCTCTCGTCAGTTGTCTGGTTCGAAGCGTAAGCAACTGTGATGTCTGCGCCACCAAAAGATGCACCAACGGAGAGACCGAACATTTCGGATACGTTGTAGTCACCATTCGCTGTGTTTGCTGCAGCACCGAACGCAGCGTCTGCTTCTTCCTGATAAACAGCAATCACTGAGAACTGGCCGAGATCAGCAGTTGCACCGATCGACAGCTGGTCAGTTTCGCCTTCTGCGCCAGCAGTGTCGCTAACAAGAACGCCAGCAGCATCGCTGATTGCGTAAGAAACAGATGCGTCTACGCTTCCAACAGTGACGTCACCGCGAAGTACGTTTTCACCGTCTGCTGCGGAGAAGCCGTCAGCTTCCATATCGCCGGCGCTGGACCAATGTGTTTCTGCTGCGAAAGCTGTGTCGCCGAAGAACAGGCCAGCATTTTCAGACTCCAGAGACAGGACGTAGCCATCTGAAACAGTTGCCTGACCATTTGTGTCGTCAACAATGTCAAATTCGAACGATGCCGTTGCAGTAACGCCGTTGTCGAGCGTTGCAGACATAGTTACATCAAGGTCAGCGCCCCAGTAGAAGCCGTCTTCGCCAAATGTAGCGTCATCGTTGTAGCCAAGTGATGCGTCGCCGCCGAAGCTTACGCCAGCGTGTCCATCAGCAGCAGCAGCGCCGGCAAATGCGACGATAGCTGTTGTTGTAAGAAGGATGCTTTTCATGGATATTTTCCCTCGTGTTATGCATTCCCAAGAATGCCAGTTTGCCTAGCATTGCGGACTACCTGCGCCTTACGCTGCGGACACTCAAGCGAATTAGGCCTTAAATGGCCCCGTTTGGCAAAAATGGTGCATCAATGACACACAAATTTTTCGAACATGACAGGCTGTCAATTTCGGACTATTTCAGCCCGAAACCTGCCGTGATCCTTATTTTTCGGAGCCTGCCATGTCCCTAGCCGAAATTCAGGCCCGTTGCGCCGCCGCTTGTGATAATGCGGGTCGTGATGTGACTGAAATTAATCTTATTGCAGTTTCCAAGGTGCAACCCAACGCACGGGTTGAGTCGATTCTGGATGAAGGTCACCGCAGTTTCGGTGAGAACAAGGTGCAGGAGGCCGCTGGCAAATGGCCCGCCTTTCGTAAACGCTTTGACGGGATCAAGCTGCATCTGATCGGCCCGTTGCAGACCAACAAGGTCAAACAGGCCATGCAACTGGCTGATGCTATCCACACGGTGGACCGTACCAAACTTGCCAATACAATCGCGCGCCATGCACAAGATATTGGAACTTGTCCGGACCTGTTCATTCAGGTCAATACAGGTGAGGAAGAGCAAAAGGCAGGCGTCCTGCCCGGCGACGCAGATGCGTTTATTGCCGAGGTACGTGCGCTTGATCTGCCATTGCAGGGGTTGATGTGCATCCCGCCGGTTGATGAGGAACCATCGTTGCATTTTGCCCTTTTGGCCAAGATTGCCGCCCGCAATGATCTGACAGGTCTGTCGATGGGAATGAGCAGCGACTTTGAAAGCGCCATCGCCCTTGGCGCCACGCATATCCGCGTCGGCTCTGCCATTTTTGGTGAGCGTGTCTACGGGTGAGCGATGACTACAACCCACCGCAGGATCCGCTCAACATCCTGCATGACGATCACGAGGTCATTCTGGTAGACAAACCAAGTGGTTTGCTGTCTGTGCCGGGCAAGGGTGAACATCTGGCTGATTGCCTGATCGCGCGGGTACAGGCAGTCTTTCCCACAGCCTTGCTTGTGCATCGGTTGGACCGCGACACGTCGGGCGTGATGATTTTTGCACTGACGCCCCATGCGCAACGCCATCTGGGGCTGCAGTTTGAAAAGCGGCAGACTAAAAAAACTTATGTCGCGCGCGTCTGGGGTGAGATGGCCGAAAAGACAGGGACCGTTGATCTGCCTTTGATCGTGGATTGGCCGAACCGCCCCAGACAGATGGTCGACCATGAGAATGGCAAACAGGCGGTGACAGATTGGCGCGTGGTTCGCGTCAAGAATGGTGAAAGCCGCGTGCGCCTGATGCCCCGCACGGGGCGGTCGCACCAGTTGCGGGTGCATATGCGCGCACTGGGCCATCCGATCCTTGGTGATCCGTTTTATGCAGAGGGCGCGGCGCGGGATTACCCGCGCCTGATGTTGCATTCCGAAACGTTGCAGTTTCGCCATCCCGATGGCGGGCAGGGCATGCGCATCACTGCGAAGTGTCCGTTTTAATCTTCCAACGGCTGCAATGTTCTTTGCAGTTTCGCGCGCAGGTGTTCGTGCCGACTGGGTAGCTTGAGCGCCTCACCAAGGTGGGCCGTGTCTTCATCACGATCAAAGCCGGGTTCGTTGGTTGCGATTTCAAACAACACGCCGCCGGGTGTGCGAAAGTAGATGGCATAGAAGTAGTCGCGGTCAATCACGGGCGTTACCTGATACCCGGTATCGAGCAATGCCTCGCGAACCTCCAACTGGCGTGCGCGGTTCTCGACTGCAAAGGCGATGTGATGGACAGAGCCTGCGCCTTGCGTTGCATCCCCGGTATCAGGGTGCGCTTCGATATCGATCATGTTCGCGTCATTGCCACCGGGCACTATGAAGCGCGTGACGTTGTCTTGGGTGTCCAGCTTCTCGTATCCCATAAAGCCAAGCAGTTCGGCGCTGGCGTCCGGGTCGCGCAGGCGCATGTCGGCAGAATGGAAACCGTGGATGCCCATCTCAGCACCCACACCGTTGCCGGTCCATGGTGTACGGTCGTCGTCGCTTTCCACCAAAGCAAACTGGTCGCCGTCGGGGCCATCAAACAATACACGCTTTTCGCCAAAACGGGTGTCTTGAGCGATGCCATCCACGCCAAAGGTGACCAAGCGGTCAAGCCAGGCCTGTGACGATTCGGTTGGAATGCTGAAAGCTGTCCGGCCAACCTCACCTATGCCTTTTTCACCGCGTTTGGCATTGGTGAACGGAAAATAGGTCATGATGGTGCCGGGCGTGCCTGCCTTGTCACCATAGTAAAGGTGATAGACGTCGGGCGCGTCAAAATTCACAGTTTTCTTGATGCGGCGCAGGCCAAGTATATTGGTGAAGAACGCGTTGTTCTCGCGGGCGTCACTGGCCAGTGATGTGACGTGGTGCAGGCCCTTGATTTGTTTGAGCATCGTTATCTCCTATTCGTTAACTGAATAGATAGATCAAATCGCAGCGCACGTAATGCCGACAGGCGCACCCAAAAGGTGCGCCTGCGCACATGCTGTTATTCGGCCGCCCAGCCAGAGATCGCTTTCACTTCGAGGAATTCTTCAATTCCCCAGACACCGCCTTCGCGGGCGCGGCCTGACATCTTAACGCCACCAAAGGGTGATCCGGCCGCACGATCCTGACCGTTCATCTCAATCATGCCCGCACGCAGGGCCAGCGCCATGCGATTGCGTCGTGCGCCATCCTGGCTTTGGACATAGTTCGTCAGACCGTAAGGCGTGTCATTGGCGATGGCGATTGCGTCTGCCTCATCCTCAAACGGGATGATCGACAGGACCGGGCCAAAAATCTCTTCGCGGGCGATACGCATGTCGTTGTTGACGTCAGCAAAGACTGTTGGTCGGACATAGAAGCCGCGGTTCACACCTTCCGGCAGGCCGGGGCCACCGGCAACAAGGCGCGCGCCTTCATTGATGCCAACCTCGATCATGTCCTGTATCTTGTCCCATTGCGTCTTGTTCACGACCGGGCCGATATGCCGACCGGGTTCGGACGCGGGGCCAACCCCGATCTTGCCCGCAATTTCGGCTGCGGTTTCGACCGCCTGGTCGTAGATCGATCGTTCCACCAGCATGCGGGTGGGGGCGTTGCAGGATTGCCCTGAGTTGTTCATGCAGTGGATCACACCACGCTTGACCGCCTTCTCATCGGCATCCGCAAAGATCACATTGGCGCCTTTGCCACCCAACTCAAGCGTCACTCGTTTGAGCGTTTCTGCTGCCGCCAATGAGATGGCCTTGCCCGCGCGGGTCGAGCCTGTGAAGCTGATCATCGCCACATCTTCGTGACGCGACAACTGACTGCCGACGCCCATGCCGTCACCATTCACAAGATTGAAGACGCCCGGCGGCACGCCGGCATCATGCACGAACTCTGCAAAGAGAAGCGAGGACAGCGGCGCCTCTTCGGACGGTTTCAGCACCATCGTGCAGCCTGCCAGCAAGGCAGGGATTACCTTGAGCGTGACCTGATTCATTGGCCAGTTCCACGGCGTAATCAGACCAACCACACCAATAGGTTCCATTGCGATCCTGTCATTGGGGGCGTGTGGCCCAAGCGGACGGACCCATTCGATTTCCTTGAAAGCCTCTAATGCGTTTTCCAGATGCCATGGCAGGCATGGAGCCTGACTGCTGTGGGCCATGTCGATGGGCGCGCCCATCTCGATGCTGATGGCTTGGGCCATTTCCTCAACGCGGGCTTCGTATTGCGCAAGGATGGCCTTCACATATTCCGCACGCTTGGCCGGATCGGTTGCCGCCCAGGCAGGGAAAGCCTGGGTCGCAGCAGCAACAGCCGCATCCGTGTCCGCCTGATCTCCAAGTGAGATGACCGCACAGACCTCTTCGGTTGATGGATCGATAACGTTGTGGTCGCGGGCCTTTACGGGGGGGACCCAAGCGCCGTTGATGTAAAAGTCGCGGTGCGCGATCATCGCGTGCCTCCTGAATTATGTTTCGAGACGTTTTTGCAGCCTGTGTTGGTCGGTGCAAGCGGTGGTGGCGCTTGCCCCAAGTCGTATCTATATATTACCCATGCAATTCTAGAGAGGATCATAACCATGTCTCTGCGTATTAACGACACTATCCCTGATTTAACTGTCGAAACCGACCAGGGCACGTTTTCGCTGCATGACTGGATCGGCGACAGCTGGGCGATTCTGTTTTCGCACCCCAAGGATTTCACACCTGTTTGCACGACCGAATTCGGTGCTGTTGCGCAACTGGCTGATGAATGGGCAAAGCGTGGGACCAAGGTGATTGGCGTCAGTGTTGATGGCGTTGAAGACCACAAGAAGTGGAAAGGCGATATCGAGGCTGTTGGCGGTGCCCCTGCGGGGTTCCCGATCATTGCCGACGCTGGATTGGAAGTGTCCAAGGCGTTCGATATGCTGCCGGCAGAAGCCTACCTGCCCGATGGGCGCACGCCCGCCGACAGTGCAACTGTGCGTTCGGTCTTTATCATTGGGCCTGACAAACAGCTTAAGTTGTCCATGACCTATCCCATGACCGTTGGTCGCAACTTTGCCGAAGTTTTGCGCGCGCTGGATGGTTTGCAAACTTCAACAGGGCGCGGCGTTGCGACACCGGCCAACTGGAACGTGGGTGATGATGTGATCATTCCCGCAACGGTCAGCGATGAGGACGCCAAGGCGAAATTTGGCGATTTCACTAAAGTGCTGCCGTATCTCCGGACAACGCAGTTGAAAGACTGATCGCATTGAACGTGCAGGCCTGTCGAGCGTGATGGGCCTGCGACATGTACCAACGACCGGTCTGGCATTTTGGACCCACTCAATTCAACGCCACTAGAGGGTCGCAATTTACTCCTATGACCAGCTCCGCCATTCCGTCGATCAGTGTTGTTATTCCCACTTTCCACGATTGGGACAGGCTTGCGCTTTGCCTCCGGGCACTGTCGCGTCAGTCACTCAGCCAAGGCGCGTTTGAGGTGATAGTAGCCAACAATGCACCTGACGATCCGCCACCGGAAACCTTTGACGTCGCAGCCAACACACGCGTCATTCCTGTGCCCGAACGTGGGTCTTACGCTGCACGCAATGCCGCACTGAAAGAGACCCGCGCCGCCCTGATTGCGTTTACAGATTCAGACTGCATCCCGGATGAAAACTGGCTGTCAAATGCGGTGACCTTATTGGATGAGCGGCAAGATGTTGGTGTTGTTGCCGGTGCAATTGATCTTTTCTGGAAGGGTGCGCGGCCAACAGCAGTTGAGTTATGTGACAGCGCGTTCTTCTTGCAGCAGGAAAGATATGTCGCCGACGGGTTCGGGGCGACGGCGAATGTGATCACGCGTCGATCCGTCATCAATGGCGTTGGTGAATTTGATGCGTCGCTCATGTCGGGTGGCGATAAGGAATGGACGATGCGCGCCGTTAGAGCGGGATATGAACTGGTGTATGGACCAGATATCAAGGTGCAGCATCCAGCCCGATCTGATCTTTCATCAATCCTGAAGAAGTCGCGCCGTCTTGCGGGGGGTGTGATTGCCAAGAAAAAGGCCGCCGGCAAGCGGTTCCTGATCCCACAATTTGATCGCCTTATCCCTTCGGTTCGCGTGGCGCGTAAAATCTATCAACGCGAGGGGATAGGTCTGTGGGACGGGATACGCGTGTGGTGCGTCTTCTATGTGATCCGCGTCGCCGTCTTGCTAGAGCAAATCCGGCTGCTACTGCCCTGGAGCAAGTATCAGACCTGATTTCGCAAATGGGCCCCGCGTCGTGGCGGGCCCCACCCGAAAACATGTGTCGGTTAGAAACGATAGCTGACCGCGATCCCTGCATAAGGCAAAGCCGGCAGGTCGGACAGGTCATCATTCAGAGAGTCAATCTCATCCTGAACGGCGGTGTCTGTACTGTCTGAGCTGGCCTCCAATGAAGAGATGACGATGCCGATATCGCCGGAGAATGACCAGCCCGGCGCGAATTCTGTATTGAACCCTGTGGTGATAACCGGCGCAATGTCGTTCTTCAGCGCGATTTCACCGTCAAAGCTTTCAGGCCCAACAAAGTCACCTGAAATCTCGGAGTTTGACAGCAGCAAACCACCCGACACCCGCCAGGCATTTAGTAGCGGATAATAGTCAGCAAAAACAGCAACGCCGCCAAGCTTTGCTTCTCCATCGACGTCGTAGTCCTCAAAATCGAAGGTCTCGCTCTCGTTGATCCCGCCCATGATCATACCGCGTACGCCCAGATTGGGTGCCGCGCGATATTCGCCGTGCAGGGAAGGGCCGAAGGTGGTGATACCTGCGCCGACCGACGTTTCGCCGACGTCCTGCGCATTAAGTACGGATCCTGTGATTGTGAGGGCTGATGCAGCCAACAATGTTCTAAATATCATCTTGTTGTCCTCTCTATGGTGATGTGGGTCGATACAATGCAATCGTTAAAATACTTGATGCCAACCTCATAGGTTACTGGCAGAGCCATGAATGCAGAGTTGGGCGATTTTTCGCCGCTCTAAGGGCAAAAAAACACCCGGTCAAACTGACCGGGTGTTTTTGGTTTGTACAATAAGGGGGCGGTTTACTCCGCCGCCTCCTCTTTGGTGATCTCTTCGCCAGTTTCCTGATCAACCATCTTCATGGCCAGACGGACCTTGCCGCGATCATCAAAGCCAAGCAGCTTGACCCAAACTTCCTGACCTTCCTTGAGGACATCAGAAGGATGGTTCAGACGACGGTTTTCGATCTGCGAGACATGCACCAGACCATCGCGCTTGCCAAAGAAGTTCACGAAAGCACCAAAGTCGACGACTTTCACGACCGTGCCTTTGTAGATCACGCCTTCTTCCGGCTCGGCCACGATCGAGTGGATCATGTCATAGGCCCGCTTGATCGCCTCGGCATCGTTGGATGCCAGCTTGATCACGCCATCATCGTTGATGTCGACCTTGGCACCGGATGTCTCGACAATCTCGCGGATGACCTTGCCGCCGGACCCGATGACTTCACGGATCTTGTCAGTTGGGATCTGCATCGTCTCGATCTTGGGTGCATGCACAGAAAATTCCTGTGCGCCGGTCAGGGCTTTGGCCATTTCGCCAAGGATATGCAGACGGCCAGCTTTCGCCTGGGCGAGCGCTTTTGACATAATCTCAGGCGTGATGCCTGCGATCTTGATGTCCATCTGCAAGGATGTGATGCCGTTTTCGGTACCCGCAACCTTGAAGTCCATGTCGCCAAGGTGGTCTTCGTCGCCCAGAATGTCTGACAGGATCGCATAAGACCCGTCATCTTCCATGACCAGACCCATTGCCACACCTGCAACCGGTGCTTTCAACGGCACGCCCGCATCCATCATGGACAAAGAGCCACCGCAGACGGACGCCATTGAGGACGACCCGTTGGATTCAGTGATCTCTGACACCAGACGGATGGTGTAAGGGAAATCCGTTGCCGCGGGCAGAACCGCCTGAAGTGCACGCCATGCCAGCTTACCATGACCAATCTCGCGACGGCCCGGCCCCATCACACGGCCAACTTCACCGACAGAGTAGGGTGGGAAGTTGTAGTGCAGCATGAAGTTGGATTTATACATGCCGGTCAGCGCGTCGATCATCTGCTCGTCATCGCCAGTGCCCAACGTGGTCACAACCAGACCCTGCGTTTCGCCACGTGTGAACAGAGCAGAACCATGTGTCCGTGGCAGAATGCCGGTTTCAGACACAATCGGACGGATGGTGTCGAGGGCACGGCCATCAATACGCTTGCCGTTCTTGACGACATCACCGCGCAGAACACTTGATTCCAGCTTTTTCAGGGCCGCACCTAGGTTGCCATCTTCCTGCTGCTCTTCGGTCAGTGCGTCGATGATTTCCTGCTTGGCGGCTGCAACGGCGGCGGTGCGCTCTTGCTTGTCTGTGATCGCATAGGCGGCACGCATCTTGTCTTCGCCAGCAGCTTTTACAGCGGCAGACAGGTCAGAGTAATCGACCGGCTGGAAGTCAAATGGCTCTTTCGCGCAATCTTCGGCCAGATCAATGATCAGGTCGATGACAGGCTGGATTTGCTCGTGTGCGAATGTGACCGCACCCAGCATTTCGTCTTCTGTCAGCTCGTAGGCCTCGGATTCGACCATCATCACGGCGTCTTTGGTGCCGGCGACGACAAGGTCCAGACGCTGCTCGGGGTTCATGCGCAGATTGTGCATGTCGTCGATTTCGGGGTTCAGGATGTATTCACCGTCTTCATAACCAACGCGGCAGGCGGCGATCGGTCCCATGAAGGGGGCGCCGGATATGGTCAGCGCCGCAGAGGCTGCGATCATCGCAACCATGTCGGGGTCGTTAACCATGTCGTGTGACAGCACCGTGCACATCACCAGAACTTCGTTCTTGAAGCCGGGGACGAACAGCGGGCGAATGGGACGGTCGATCAAGCGGGCAGTCAGCGTCTCTTTCTCGGTGGGACGCGCTTCGCGCTTGAAAAAGCCGCCAGGCACTTTACCGGCGGCATAGTATTTCTCTTGGTAGTGGACGGTCAGCGGGAAAAAATCCTGCCCCGGCTTTTGCTTACGTGCATAAGTCACGTTCGCCATGACGCTGGTTTCACCCAATGTCGCGATGACAGAGCCATCGGCTTGGCGGGCAACCTTGCCCGTTTCCAGTGACAGCGTTTCCTCGCCCCACTGAATTGATTTCTTCACTTCATTAAACATGATGTTTTCCTAGTTGGCCTCATTGGGCCTTTTTGCGTAGGGGGCGTATTCCCCCTCATCCCCATATCTTGCTATGGCGCTGGGATGCGGGCGCCTGCTTCTCAAGATTTGCGGGACTTAGCGGGTTTTAGGCGGTTTGGGAAGGGGGGCTGCCCTTGTTGGGTGACTTCACGACAAACGTAGAAAGTCGCCGACGGCGATTCATCTTATTCAGGCCAAATTGTGAACAAAATGTTTTACCAGAACACTCCTGAGCGCTTTCGAGGGCATAGATTTCGTGTAGTTGATCGAAATTGCGCCTACTGTTGGCAAATTGAGAACAATTGTCCGGATAATCACATGAAACCCATTCTGACCCTCAGCATCGTCTATGTCTTCGTGATGTCGGCACCTGCCATGGCATATATTGACCCGGTGACGGGCAGCTTCCTATTGCAAGCGATCATCGGTGGTTTTGCGACTGCGCTGGTTGCCATTCGCCGCGTAAGAGAAAAGCTCCTGACCCTTCTTGGTATCCGAAAAGCACAAACTGATGATGTTGGGGCGTCTGAGGACAAGTCAGAATCATGAGGTCTCCAGAGCGGGACCCCGGATCCTTTCGGGATCCGTCGGGGTATGTCTTTACGGAAGGTAGCCGTATCCTGCGGGCCGTCATGGCTCCGGCGGAAAAGACGTTCGGTGAAATTTATCGAAGTGGCCTTCTGCGCGAACTTGCAGACAAGAATTTGATGATTGACTGCGTGCGCATTGATGCTGATGCAGAAATGCTGTCACAGTACAGGGGCGCACGCGGCGATACGGCTGTGGCGCTCTATGAACACCCCCGCGTGCCGATGCTGACCTATCCGTATGAGTGGTGCTTTTCGCAACTAAAAGACGCGGCCCTTGCACATTTGGATTTACAGCTTGCAGCGCTTGAAAAGGGGTACGAACTGTCCGATGCAACAGCATATAACATGCAATTCATCGACGGTCGTCCCGTGCACATTGATGCGATGTCACTGCGTCCCTACGTCGATGGCGTTCACTGGTCGGGGTACAACCAGTTTTGCCGCCAGTTCCTGTTGCCCCTTTTGCTAGAAGCATGGGCCGGTGTTGCATTTCAGGGTATTTATCGTGGGTCCCTCGACGGTATTTCGTTCGAAGACGCTCTAGCTATTCTGCCGCGACGCAAGATTTTCACCTCGGCTAGCGGTATCATGCACGTCTATCTGCATGGCCGCGCGGTCCTTGCAAAATCGTCAAAGGCCGAGAAACAGGTCGATCTAGACCGGAAGCTGCCCAAAACGCGATATGTAGCTATGATTCAACAGTTGCGCGACTTTATCGGCGGACTTGAGTCAGCCAAGAGGCCCTCCAGCTATTGGAATACCTACGCCACCATCAACAGCTATTCAGAGCCAATGCGTGATACCAAGTTGCAATTCGTCAAGGATTGGGCGGCATCGGCGAAACCAGATCTTATCTGGGACATCGGCGGAAATACCGGTGACTTTTCTTTGGCCGCCATCGAGGGCGGGGCTGGGGCATCCGTTGTTCTTGATGGTGATCTTGATTCATTGGAACGTGCCTACAGATTGCGCGTCAGGAAGGGCGAAAAACTGCTTCCGATGCTGATGAACTTGGTCGATCCAACGCCAAACATGGGCTGGCGGCAAGTCGAGCGGAAGGGTTTGAATGAACGGGCCGACGCGGACGGCGTGATCGCACTGGCCGTGATTCACCACATGTGTATCGGTGGCAACCTGCCACTGGCCGAAGCATTACGCTGGCTGCTTTCGCTGGCGCCGACGGGTGTTATCGAATTCGTTCCAAAGGGTGACCCGATGGTCGATCAGTTGCTGGCCGTTCGTGACGATATCTTTCACGACTATGAAGAGGACGTTTTTCTGAAAACGATCACAGAAAACCACGACATCACCGCAGAACACAAGTTTGCTGAAAACGGTAGGCTTTTGGTCGGATACAAAGCGAGATGACCCCTCTACGTCTACGTATGATCGCGTTGGGTGCCCTATCTAGCGCGGCGCTCTTGCCGCACCTGTCTGCCATGAACTATGGCATAGCGTCATTCGAGATGATTGTTGGGATTACCCTGGCGGTTGGAAGTGGTGTGCTGCTTGGGCTAATCTCGGTCAGCCGTCTGAGTTTTGGAATCATCTTGGGCGCCCTGATCTATGTTATCTTGGATGCCTTCTTTCTGACGGGTGTTGCGGCGAGTAGCGCCGCCCTTGTCTGGTGCGTGATGCTCACGCCAATATTGCTGAAATTTGCGCCGAACGGGATTCCGCTTGCGGCTTCTGTCTTTGGGCTCATTTTTGGGCTCCAAGCTTTCTTTTCGCCAGCAAAGCCACTGTTCGCAGTCCAAGCTGCGGAGGTCGCGGTAGATGAGCCGAAACCGGGTTTTGCATACCTCCATATTGTCTTGGACGAACAGATGTCGCCGACGGCAACGGTTCCCGGACTGACGCCAATCCCCGCCGCAGACATTGTTTTGGCGACCTATCGTGACAATGGATTCAAGACCTATGCGCACGCTGACTCAATTTGGCCGATGACTTTCATTGCTTTGACTGCAATGTTCGGACTGACAGATGATCTCGACAATTTCACCGAAGATCTTGATCGGGTCACCCACGACTATTCCGTTGCAGACAATGCCATGGTCCGGCGGTTGGCGGCAAACGGCTTCTCCACAACAATCATAGAAAGTGACTACATCGGGTTGTGTAGTGATAACCCGACTGTGAACTGCCACACATACAGTTCCAGGGCCAATGCCGCCATTCTTGAAGAGATGGACCTTTCGCTCTGGGATCGGTTGGATCTGATGTTTGTAAACCTGCATGAAGGGTACGCTTGGCGTGGGCAGGAGCTGTTCGCCTATCGCAGCGTCGTTGACGCTGTGACACGGCTGCGGGGATATGCCGAGCCGGTGACGCGCGGTCAGGTCACGATGACCATGACTGGCATGAAAATCTTGGATGACCTCGCTGTCACTGCGCCAAACCTCGAGCCGGGCGAGGCGCTGATAGCGCATGTCATTGCTCCGCATTATCCGTATGTTTTTGACCGCGAATGCAATTTTTTGAATCTGGATGACTGGCGCAATCCTGTCCGATATGAATTAGAGCCGAACGCTGCCCGCTCTTATGTTGCGTTTTGGGAGCAGTCGATCTGCGTACACAACAAGATCGAAGCGATCCTTGCGGCAGTCGAAGACCGCGACGATATCGTCATCCTGATTCACGGAGATCACGGGGCACGCGTGCTGTCAAAAAGGCCGGAGAGGACGCGGAATGATCTACAGGCCACGTTCCTTGCCATCAAGGGACCCAACATCGCGCCTGAATTGCTCTTGGATACGGTCAACCTTCAAACGACCTTTGCCGAAGAGTTTAACGCGATTTTCGGGCCCGATTGAACGGCCAGAACGCCTGATCAGATCTTGATTGCGAGCTTCATGAACACCTTGCCTGGGACCAGACGGCGGGTACATTTAGCTGTCTGCCCTAACCTGGCAAGGCTGTAGGCTCTGGACGGTTTGCCAAGAATGAACCCTGTTGAAGGCCGGCGTCACAGCAGCCCGCAATTCTTTTTGCAAATCGCAGAATAAGACCGCTCTCTGGTGCGTAACCACTGTGGAAACCCACTATGCAACCCAAACAGAGAGTAAGAAGATGACTTTATTGAAATCCACAACATTGGCAGCGCTTTTTGTCACCAGCACCGCTACTTTTGCAACTGCGCAGGCATTCAACCTTGAGATTGACGGGCTGGATCTGGCCCCATCGATCAGCGATGGTTTCGGCGCCGATGATGATCTAGGACGCGAGCCGTCTCTGCGTGCCACGGCAGGATACACATTTGCCAATGGCGCAGGTCTGCGTCTGCAATTATGGGACATGGATATGTCCTATGATGAAGGCAAAAACGGCAACCCAACCGAAATTCAATCGCAGCAGCTCGACCTGATTGGCTTTAACGAATTTGAGGTGACGCCTGGACTGGATCTTGAGGTCTCGGCCGGGGTTCGGAAGCTGGACTTTGAAGACTTGAACTTCGCTGACGGTGGCCTGACGAATGCGCATGAATTTGACGGCATTGGCGCTGTTTTTGGCGTAAAGGCGACGCAGGCCATGTTCGAAAATGGCGGGGTTTACGGCAGCTTTGAAACAGCGGCCTTGTTCGGCGATCTGATCGACAACGGAGACGCTGATCCACAGTCGCATCTGTCGCAGCTGGCTATCGGGTTGGGCTATGAACACAAATTCTCTGTTGGTCCAACGACCACAACGCTGAAGGTCGGCTATGAGGCGCATCAGTGGACCGGAATTGAGGACAGTTCTGATGGCGCTTTTGGCTTTGATGGCCTTGTCGTAGGTGCTGCTGTTTCCTTCTAAGACCAGCAGCATGCCCGAACGAAGAAACAAAAAACGCCCACCATTTGGTGGGCGTTTTTCTATTCCTGTGGCTGTTTTTGTCGCTTTAGCGACGCAGACCCAGACGCTTGATCAGGTCCTGATAGCGGGCCTCGTCCTTGCCTTTGGTGTAATCCAGAAGCTTACGGCGCTGGGCGACCATCTTAAGCAGGCCGCGGCGGCCGTGATTGTCTTTTTTGTGGGTCTTGAAGTGCTCTGTCAGCGTCGCGATGCGGCTGGACAGGATTGCAATTTGCACCTCGGGGGAGCCAGTGTCGCCCTCTTTGGTTGCAAAATCCTTCATGATCTTTGCTTTATCTTCAGCAGTAATCGACATCGGGGTCTCCTTATTTCTAAAGGTTGATGGCGCGATCCGGGATGTCGTCCAGAAAGGCCCGTGGAGGGTCCGACCAAGGGGAACCTTGTGCGGATGCGTCGCTTTAGGGGGATTCCCCGCAAAAGGAAAGGTTTTTGTTAGACCGCGATCAGGGTGACGCTATCTGTGTCCAACTCAACAAGATCAAGGAAGGTCGCAATCACCTCTTCTCCGGCCATCAGCACAAGCCCGTCCTCGGTCAGGGTTGTCCGTAGTTCCGGCGCGTCGCCTTCATAGGTGATCTCGATCTTGTCAATCTGCGCGTCATAATCCTCGACAATCACGTCGTTGTGGGCCTTCAGCGCAAAGAGGTCCGCGCCGGTTCCCCCGTTGAGCGTATCACCCGCACCACCCATCAGCACATCATCCCCGGCACCGCCGTTGATAAAGTCGGGATCATCATCACCGCGGTCATACAGCATGTCGTTCCCTGATCCGCCATGCAGCGTATCTGCACCCGCACCGCCGACCAGCACGTCATCGCCCAGCGAGCCCAACAGGGCGTCATCCCCGTCGCCCCCCATGAGCAGATCATTCCCGCCACCACCGTTGAGCATGTCATCGCCATCGCCACCTTGCAGGATGTCATCGCCCACATGCCCGTTCAGGTGGTCATCCCCGCTACCGGCATCCAGTTGGTCATCCCCTCGTCCCCCGTGCAGCACATCATCCCCAGCGTGACTGATCAAAAGGTCGTTGCCGTCCTCCCCGTCAAGATGGTCGTCACCAATGCCGGTCACGATTGTATCGTCACCGTCGCCCGCAAAGATCACCGTGTCGTTGTCACTTGGGGCAACCAGGTCGTCGATTGGTCTGATCGACTGGCTGGGGTCGTCCTGATCGGGGTGCCGATCTTCGTCTGGCGCGGGGGCATCGTCGTCTGTATCTGCGATGAAGAATGCCGTTGCGGCGACCCCCATCAATCCCAAGATTGCGAGCATGTCAGTTACCAGTGCGTATTCGAGTCGCCCCCGACCCGCAGGACATTTGATACCACAGCTGGACCGCTCAAAGATGTCGAAAATGATTGAATGGTTAATGCTGCAAGGGTTTCAGGTCACGACCCAAAGCGTCGGGTGCTGGCTGTAGCTGATGTAAAGCGGGTGCTTGGGGTGCCCGTGTTTGCTTAGCCCCAAAGTGTAGATCGGTTTGCCAGTGGCGCGCAGCACAGCTTCCATTTCCGGGCCTCGGTTCAGATGTTCTCCATGGGTGCCCCATGCGGCAATCACCTGATCGGCCCATGCCACCCCGTCGCGGATGATCACATCATTGTCCGGACCGATCGGATCAACGGCCTTGCGCATCATGGCCGGATTAGTTTCTCGCCATGCGAAAATGTTGGTCACCTGAAATGCGCCGAACCCCAGCGCACGTGCGCGCCTTTCGCACCGCTCGACCGTCGGGTCGTTTTGTACCTCGGTCGCCTTGGAAGGGTTCAGCATGACAAAAAGCACACGCTTGCCACGTGGATCCCAGGTGCGCGTTAACCCGTAGCGATATCTTTCGCATTCAGAGTAGACAGCCGTGGACGGCGCATCATCCTTGATATGCGTGCGGGTGATCACGTCTGCGGGGGCACAAAGACGCGTGAGGGCTGCATTTCACCACCACGATAGGTGCCCACGGCAATGGCCCGCCCTTCGTAAGAGGCCCAGACCTCTTCGCCAAAGTCGATCCCGCTGGCGATCACCGGGGCCGGGTTTCCATTGCGTAGCTTGTCGACGCTTTCGGCAGGGCAACGCACCTCGGCCAGGTCAGCCAGACCGACTTCCAAAGGTTGCAGGAATTGATCTAGCTCGGGTGTTTTGGCAAGCGCATCAACCTGATCCATGCTCACACCATCTGTCGCCTCGAAGGGGCCCGACCAGACGCGGCGCAGCGATTTGACATGGGCCTTGCATCCAAGCGCCTCTCCCAGATCACGGGCGATTGACCGAACATATCCGCCTTTGCCGCATGTCATCTCAAGCTCTGCATGGTCGGGATTGGGACGATCAATCAACAACAGCTCTTCTACCCATAACGGACGGGCGGATAGTGCCATCTCTTCGCCCTCGCGCGCCTTCTTGTAGGCGCGTTCGCCGTCAACCTTTACGGCCGAGAATTGCGGCGGCACTTGCATGATATCCCCAACAAAACCACTCAGGGCGGATTTGATGGCGTCGTCGTCAGGGCGCAGGTCAGATGTCGCAATCACTTCGCCTTCGGCGTCATCGGTATTGGTGGCCTGCCCAAAACGTACGGTGAAACGATAAGCCTTCAGCGCGTCGGTGATGTAGGGAACGGTCTTGGTGGCTTCGCCCAAGGCCACGGCCAGAACGCCCGTTGCTTCAGGGTCCAGCGTGCCGGCATGGCCTGCCTTCTTGGCATCCAGGGCCCAGCGGACCTTGTTCACTACTGCGGTCGAAGTGATACCCGCGGGCTTATCAACAACCACCCAGCCTGAGATATCCCGCCCTTTGCGTTTGCGCGCCATGTCATGCCCTTTTCAGAATGGACGCTTGCTAGTGGGAAGTGGTGCGGGGGTCAATGCTCGGGCTGACGCAGGTGATCGCGGTTCACGGGCTGCCAGCGCATTCATGTGCCGACGTAGATGGCCCATTGTTTGATAGGGATGGCCTTTAGCGGCTCTCCAGAACTTCAAGAAACGCCTCGCCAAACCGCTCTGCATATTTGTCGCCAATCAAACGGATAAGATTGTCCATATCGGCCGCATGTAGCTGCGCGACCTTGGCCATCATTGATGCGGAACAACTCATCGGTTTATCTGCCCCATGTGGGCCACGGCTAAGCACCGCCTGTGCCTGCATCAGCTGATCATAAACCGCGCCTTCGTCACGCCCGGCCAGTTTGCGCCGCATCGGGTGAACCTCTTCAACCGCCCCGGCAATCACTTCAAGGAAATCGCGCCCGTAGTTTTCCAGCTTTTTGGCCCCGATGCCGCCGATATGCGCCATTTCATCAAGGTTCATCGGGCGTTTCTCTGCCATCTCGATCAGGGTACGATCGTTGAAGATGATATAGGCTGGCGCATTGGCCTGTTCCGCCAGATAGCGTCGCTTGGCCTTGAGCGCTGACAGCAGCGGCGCGTTTTCTTCGCTGACAAGCATCCGCACCCTGGGGCCACTGCCGCGCGCCGCCTTGATTGTGTCACGCCGCAGCTCAATCGTGGCCTCGCCGCGCAGGATCGGGCGGGCGTGTTCGGTCATGCGCAACGCGCCGTGCCGCTCGCGGTCGGGGCGCAACAAGTCATGGCCCATCATCTGCCGAAAAATCGCCTGCCACTGGCGTTTGTCATATTCTTTTCCCACCCCAAAGGTGGGCAGGCTGTCATGGCCGCGCTGCATGATTTTATCGGTCGGGTTGCCCATCACAATATCGATAAGATGGCCCGCGCCGAACCATTCTTCGGTGCGCAAGGCCGCAGACAGCGCCATGCGCACTGCTGTCGTCCCGTCAAAAATCTCCGCTGGTTTGTCACACAGGTCACAGTTCCCGCAGGGTTGTGGCGTTTCACCAAAATACTCCAGCAGGTTCTGCCGCCGACAGCGCAGCGCTTCGGCAAGTCCGAGCAGTGCATTCAGCCGTCCATGATCTGCTGCGCGGCGCTCGGGTGGCGCCAACCCTTCATCAATTTGTTGGCGGCGATAACGAATGTCATCAGGTCCGAACAACGTCAGTGTTTCGGCCGGTGCGCCGTCACGGCCGGCACGCCCGATTTCCTGGTAATAAGCTTCGATCGACTTGGGAAGATCGGCGTGGGCGACCCAACGAATATCAGGTTTGTCGATCCCCATCCCAAAGGCGACAGTGGCGCAGACGATCAGCCCATCTTCCTGCTGAAAACGGCGTTCGACGATGCGCCTGTCTTCGGCCTCCATCCCGCCGTGGTAGTGGCATGCACTATGACCCACTTCGCCCAGGGCATTGGCCAGCGTCTCGGTCTTGGCGCGGGTGCCGCAGTAGACAATCCCGGACTGGCCCTTGCGTGCCGCCGCGAAGTTGAGGATCTGGTTGCGCGGTCCGTCCTTAACGGCAAAGGCAAGATGGATGTTCGGCCGATCAAAGCCGCGCAGAAATGTCGCAGGCTGCTGTCCGTCAAACAGCTTTTGCACAATCTCATCACGTGTATCTGCGTCAGCGGTCGCGGTGAAGGCGGCCAAGGGAACGTCCAGGGTGCGGCGCAGATCGCCAATGCGTAGATAATCTGGCCGAAAGTCATGCCCCCATTGGCTGACGCAATGCGCCTCATCGACCGCGATCATATTAACACCGGCACGGCGCAGCATGTTGATCGTCCCACCAGAGGCGAGCCGTTCGGGCGCCATATAAAGCAACTTGAGCGTGCCAGCCTCCAGCGCGCCCCAGACGGCCTCGGTTTCTTCGGGCGTGTTGCCTGATGTGAGCGCGCCTGCCTCGACCCCAGCTTCGCGCAAACCGCGAACCTGATCCCGCATAAGAGCAATCAGTGGAGAAATAACGACCGTTACGCCGTTGCGTACCATAGCGGGCAGTTGGAAACACAGCGACTTGCCACCACCCGTAGGCATGATGGCGAGGGTGTTTTGGCCGGCAATGACCGCCTCAACGATCTCTTGCTGACCGGGGCGATAGGCATCAAAGCCGAAAACATCGCTAAGAAGTGCGGTCGTGGACACCAAAATGACCCTGTTGGTTTTTGCTCATGGGCTGCTCTTGAGCGTCACAATCCCACGCTAAGAATCGGTTAACAAGTGGTCAGGGCGCCGCAAAACGAAAAAGGCTGCACCTGATATCAGGTGCAGCCCAAGTGGACAGTGGGGGAGCGTCCAGGGGAATTTAGCGGTCGATGTCGAAGTCGCGCTCAGCAACTGTCTCACCACCGACTTTCAACAGCGCGATGACGTCAGAAGATGGGCGGATGCCGACATTCACACGTACATCTGCGTTTGCACCTGCATTCACCATTTCGGTGCCCAGCAGTTTGCCGACTTCGCCTGTGGAATAGTCGTAGATTTCAACAACGCCAGCGCCTTCGGCAGTTACCAGACCGAGGTCCAGAATGGACGAGCTATCGAGGCGCTCACCGTATTCGAAGTAGCTGTCAGCGGAAGCGACAGAAGCCGTTGCGGCGATTGTTGCGGCGACGAGTGCGATTGATTTGATGGACATGGTTATTTCCTTTTTATTTGGTTGGTACGGCTTGATGCCGAGAACAGGGAGAGAGTCTTTGGGGGAGCAGCAGCCATCAGCGGCTGCTGCCTTTTGGGGGGGTTAGCCGTCGATGTTGTAGTCACGCTCGGCAACGGTTTCGCCGCCAACTTTCAACAGTGCGATCACGTCTTGCTTGGGGCGGATCCCAACATTGACACGAACGTCTGCGTTAGCGCCGACATTGACCATTTCAGTGCCCAGCAATTTGCCGATTTCACCTGTGGAGTAGTCGTAGATTTCGACAACGCCAGCGCCTTCTGAAGTCACCAGACCGAGGTCCAGAGTAGATGAGCTATCGAGGCGCTCACCGAATTCAAAGTAGCTGTCAGCGGAAGCGACAGAAGCAGTTGCGGCGATTGTTGCGGCGATGAGTGCGATTGATTTGATGGACATGTTTTCGTTCCTTTTCAGTTTGTTATCTACGGCGGGAGAACCGTGTTTGATGTCGTGTGCAGCGGATTGTGCTGCGTTTCGATGAGTTGAAGATTGTGCTTTTGAGGCCGTTCGAAAAGGGCAGCGTCGATCACGAAAATGGTGATCAATGTGATCGCGCTTGGTGCTTGACATGAGGAATTGGGCACCGTCGGGTGCGTACTGCGCATTGGTGCACAGAAACCCATCCAGATCTGTGCGACAGTGGACCGAAGGCCCCACCAAACTGGACCAATATTTTTTCAGCCGTTCACAGATTTCAGTCTGGCGCAAATCCGTGAGCGTGCATTATTTCTGTGTTCTCGCGCGGCTGTGACGCATGTGACATGCACGAGGTGTCAATCCGCGGGCATCGGCCCCGGAAACAGGGGCCACAGGCGCAGTTCTGAGTCGTTGCAAAGCAGGTGCCCACCTCGTAACTCTATACCTTCAGGAGGATTTGTATGGGCGAAGTCATATTGGTGCGGCATGGGCAGGCGAACTCCGGTGCGACGGATGAAGAAAGCTATGACCGCCTGTCTGATTTGGGCCACCAGCAGGCCAAATGGCTGGGCGATTACTTCAGAGATCGCGAAGCACCCTTTGACAAGGTCATTTCGGGCAGTCTGCGCCGCCATCGCGAAACGGCTGCCGGCATCGGTTACGCCGCACCCGAGATTGATGAGCGCCTCAACGAGATGGATTACTTCAATCTGGGTCAGGCGCTGGAGGATTTGCACGGCGTGCCTTTCCCCGGACCAGAAGAATTTGCGGCCCATGTCCCCCAAGTGATGCGTGCCTGGCACAATGCAGAGATCAAGGGCGTCGAAACCTTCGCTTCGTTCGAGGATCGCGTCACATCTGTCTTGCAGGAAGCCGCCAAACCGGGTGCGCGTGTCCTTTGCGTGACGTCGGGCGGTGTGATCGGCATGATCATCCGGCATCTGCTGAACCTTGACCCCACCCGCATGGCGCATGTGTTGCTGCCGATCATGAACAGCTCGGTCCACCGGGTACATGTGATCCCGCAAGGGCCGATCCTGGCCGGCTTCAACGCCATTCCGCATCTGGACCACGATGACCGTGCCCATGCCATGACCCACTATTGAAAGCGCGACCAAATGCTGACACTTCATTATGCTCCCAAAACGATCTCAATCGCAGTGGCCATTGCGCTGGAAGAGCTGGATCTACCGTATCAGGCGGTCCGCGTCGATTTCGCCAGTGCCGAGCAAACCAAAGAGGACTATCGCAAGATCAATCCAAAAGGCCGCGTGCCCGCATTGGTGACGCCAGAAGGTATTTTGACGGAAACGCCAGCGATCCTCGAATACGCAGCCCCCTCTCTTGTTCCCGGTGACGCGTTTGCCGCCGCGAAAATGCGCGAGTTGATTTCTTATCTGAATGCAACGATGCACCCTCATCATGCCCATGGCATCCGGGGCGAGCGTTGGGCGGATGAGGAAAGCTCTTTTGCCGATATGAAACGCAAGGTGCCCGAGCGGATGGCAGATTGCGCGGCATATCTGGAAGAAACCCTGCCAAGCCTCCCATACGAGATCGGAACAATGGAGGTCCTGTCGGATGCTTACCTTTATGTGGTGCTGAGTTGGTTGCCCGGAGATGGCGTTGATATTTCAAACTACCCATTTCTTGCGGCTTTTCAGGGCAAGATGAACGAACGCGCATCTGTGCAGGCCGTCCTTGCCAAAGGCATGCTGTGATGCCGCATTTATGGGTCCGGTCAGAACAGCGCGCCAATGAGGAACGTGTCGGGCTGACACCGCAGGGTGCGGCCAAGCTTTTGGCCGCCGGGTTTGCCATCACGGTAGAGCAAAGCGCGCAACGCAGTCTGCCGATTGCCGATTATGCGGCCCTGGGTTGCACCATTGCGCCAGAGTTTTCGTGGGTCGATGCGCCAAATGACGCGATCATCTTTGGCCTGAAAGAACTTCCCGAGGATGGCACGCCGCTGCGCCATCGCCACATCATGTTTGGCCACGCTTACAAAGGGCAACCGGCAGGACAGGCGCTGTTGCAGCGGTTCAAGGCTGGCGGCGGCACATTGCTTGATCTTGAATATCTAACAGACGCTGATGGGCGGCGCGTGGCAGCGTTTGGGTATTGGGCGGGATATGCGGGTGCGGCTGTGTCCCTCATGTGCTGGCTGGCCCAGCAAAAGGGCAATGTGGCCGGACCGGTCAAGACATATCCAAGTGCTAACCATCTGCTGATGGCCCTTCAGCAGGACCTGATGGCGCTGGGCACCAAACGGCCCACGGCACTGATCATCGGGGCCTTGGGGCGTGTTGGCAGCGGGGCTGCCGATCTTTGTCAGGCGATGGGAGTTGCGACAACGCGCTGGGACATGGCTGAAACCGCGTCTGGCGGGCCGTTCCCAGAGGTGTTGGCTC
Source organism: uncultured Paracoccaceae bacterium (assembly GCA_947498645.1). Classification (GTDB taxonomy): domain Bacteria; phylum Pseudomonadota; class Alphaproteobacteria; order Rhodobacterales; family Rhodobacteraceae; genus Yoonia. The sequence continues at coordinate 1,181,014 of CANMKS010000001.1, forward strand.
ATGACATCTTTCTTAACTGCATTCTGGCGCGTCCCGGAACGCCGGTGTTTGTGCCCGCAAATGCCAAGGCGATGCCGCGGCAATTGTCCGTCATTGGTGATATCGCATGTGACCCTGACAGCGATTTTTCACCCATCAAGGTCTATGACCGCACAACGACCTGGGATCAGCCAGCATTGCGGGTGCATGATCAGCCCGTGCTGGACGTCACAGCGATTGACAACCTGCCGTCGATGCTACCGGCCGAAAGCAGTGTGGATTTTGCGGAACAGCTTTTGCCACATCTTCTGACCCTCGAGACGGACGCCGATGGCGTCTGGGGCCGCGCGCAAGACTGGTTTGCAAGGGCTGTTGCCTGATGGGGTATATGGTTGAAGGAATTTATCACGAAGGCGACGACATCACAAAGACGCTGCCCACTGGAGAATGGGAACGTAGTCGTAGTTCGGTACGCAACTGGATTGGTGATGCCGATTTCCCGGTAGAGGCCGCGCGCTATCACCTGTTTGTTGCCTGGAACTGCCCTTGGGCGCATCGCACCTTGCTGATCCGCGCCATCAAGGGGTTGGACGCGATCACAGTGTCATACGCCAAACCCAATCGAGACGCACAAGGGTGGGTTTTCGATGCAGAAGGCGACTTTGCCGACCCGCTCTTAGGCGTACGTGCCGTGCATGAGATCTATAGCGCGGACCCAATGCGCTATACGGGGCGACTGACTGTGCCGGTGCTTTGGGACAAGGTGCAGGGGCGAATGGTCAGCAACGAAAGCGCCGATATCGTGCGCATGTTGAACGCCAACTTTGATGGGCCGGATTTGTACCCCGATGGATTGGCAGAGGACATCAATCGCTGGAACGACCTTATCTACGATACCGTCAACAATGGCGTCTACCGCGCGGGGTTTGCCTCAACGCAATCAGCTTATGAAAAAGCTGCGCATCAGGTCTTTGAAACCTTGGACAGGATTGATGCCCATCTGGCGGAAAACCTTTGGCTTTGCGGTGATCAATTCACCGAAGCGGATCTGCGGCTTTTTCCAACATTGGCGCGATTTGACGTGGCTTATCACTATGCATTTCGGTGCAATCTGAAGAAGCTCTCGGATTATGCGCATCTATGGCCTTATGCCAAACGCATCTACGCCATGCCCGGTGTGGCGGAAACGGTGCGGTTCGACATCTACAAACGCGGCTATTTCAGCCCCAGCGAAAAACGCAATCCGCTGGGGATCATCCCCATCGGACCGATCATAGATTGGGGCTGCGGGAGCTGATTCTAGGCTGGACGATAAAGATCATCTTCTGCTGCGACCGCATTTGCGCCCAGTGCTTCCATCCCAGCCTCTAGGTGATCAGAAAGATGCGGCGATCCCTTGAGGTAGTCCGCGGTTGGCGTTGTCGCCTCACGCGCGGCTGTTTCCAGCGCATCGTCAAGGTCTTCCGGCTCAAAACTACCGCGCCCGATCCAGAAGACCGCCACAAGCCCAACCTTTTCGTCGTCGGTCAGCTGATCCACAAAGCCGTTGAATTCATTCTCTGCCCGGTCAAGCTCGCGGGCCAGAATAATAACCTCAGCGATTTTGTCAGCGGAAATTGGTAGCATGTTGCGTCCTCCTTTGGCCTGAACATGGCGCAGGATAGCACAGCCGGCCTTGATCTGGCGCAAGGCAGACGCATGCTGCCGCGATCACTTCTTGTCGCGGGCTGCCTTCTCTTCTTTGGTCAGTTTGTTGTTCCACTGATTATTGCTCAGCCCAAGCTCTGCCGGGGGTGGCTTGGTTTTGCCAACATTGACCTTGCCACCCTTGTTCAGGAATTCCTGAATGAGGGCATCATCAGTTGTGGGTTTGGGGACATGTTTCATAACTCTGACGGTAGCCGAGGTCGGCCAAGGCAGCAATAACTGCTTACTGACCCGATCACAGACACAGTATTAGCCTTCTTTCAATTTAGGGATTGGCGATACTGATCAGGTTGCATTAAGAAAGAGTTAACGGTGGGTGTTTGTTGGGCGCCGTGTCAGCGGATTCTAGTGCCAGTGGTTGGCTTAGGGTCTTAATGTTTGGTTAATAAGTTACGGGTTAACGATGAAAAAACATATTCTACTTATGCTCATGGGGCTTGCCGCATGTTCAAGCTCCGACGACTCCATAGAAACAGTCACAGTTACCAGCGAGACCGTTGCAGTTGGCAGTGTACCTGTCGATGTGCGGTACGATGCCGGATCTGACAGTGTTATCTACTCAATTGGTGGATCAGATGTTGCCACGATGTCCCGCGAGGCGACGCTTGATCGCGGCTCGTTCGAGGCGTTTGAAGATGCCACGAACGGACACTATGCGTTTCGGTCTGTTTCGGCTTCTGGTGACTCTGCAATCACGGTTGGTGCGGCCGAGGATACATTCAACATCCTCAGCGCGAACTATGAACGCGTTATTGACACCGCGCTGCCGGTTTCTGGGACAGCCACCTACAATGGAGACTATCTGGGTCTGATCACTGTATCCGGCAGCACTGACCTGCGGTCTGTTGTGACTGGCGATATGAGCCTGACAGCGAACTTTGGTACGTCAATGGTGTCCGGTTCTATCACCGATCGCGTTGTTGCAGGTATTGATCCGCTTGCCCCCAATGACGAAGCGACGACCGACATGGTGCTCAATGCTACTGCCATAGATGACCAAGGCGGATTTTCGGGTGAAGCTTCAGGTAGCACCTTCACAACTGACGCAGGCACAAATGCGTATACGATTATGTCAGGCAGGTATACTGGGCTGATCAGTGGTGCGACGGCCGATGAAACTATTGGCGGTATCGTCATCACCTATGAGAGATCGTCAGGCTCTGGCGGCCCATCCGGGCTTGTGGAAACCGGCGGTTTTATCGCCACTGAGTGATTGCTGGACCTACCGGCGACGATCAAGGGCAGGGCTTCGGTCCTGCCCTTTCACATTTTGGCTCACTTCGCTCCAAACAGTCTGTAGTACATCCAGTCCGGCATGAACTGAGACAGCCGGAAAACCCAGGAAAACACCATTGGGAAGCTTTTCTTGAAGGTATCGGTGTTCATGTGGTCGAATACCTCTTTCGCGGCCTCTTCGGGCGACATGATGAACGGCATGTTGAAGTCGTTCTTTTCCGTCAGCCGCGTCTTGATAAAGCCGGGGTTGATCAACTGCACGTCAATCGGCGACGTCCGCAAATCCGCCTGCATCGATTCCGCCAGTGACATCATGCCAGCCTTGGACGAACAATAGCCAATGGCCCCCGGCAAACCACGGAAACCAGACAGCGAACCGACAAGCACGATGTGACCCACATTCTTGGCGACCATGTCCTTGATGACCGCGCCAACAACGCGCGAGGCGCCAAGGAAATTCACCTCGCCCATCATGTCTGCCTTCTCGTTGTCCCAGTCCTGGGCTTTCATGGGCCAGTAGACCCCCGCCAGATAGACAACACCGTCGATATCGCCGATCTGTTGCGCCGCTGCTTCCACCGCAGCGCGGTCCGTGACATCAACGGTAACGTAAGAGGCTTTGCCGGGTAGTTCTTCCACCAATGCCTTCAAACGGTCCTCGGATCTGGCAGAGACGATCACCTCGGCCCCGGCGCGACTTAGACAAAAGGCCACTTCGCGGCCCAACCCTTCGCTTGCCCCGACAAGCCAATAGCGTTTTCCTGACCAGTTCTTCACATCATTCTCCGGCGTAAACATTTTCTTTGGGCCGCATGGTTGCGACCAATTCGGCGACCTTGATCCCGAACTTGCGGAATTGGCTGCGGTTCATGATATTGCCGTTGGCCATCAGATACATCCAGTCGGTGACGTCCAGCGCGTGGCCTCCTGCCTCCTTGGTTAGTTTGATGCGGTAGTTCAACAGCACTGCTGACCCACTTTGTTGGCCCGTACCAGTTCCAACGACATCGGGGGCTTCCGCCTTGATCCGGCCATCGTTGCCAAGGGTCAGGGTCCAGACCCGATCTTGCACCTGCCCGCTGTCATAGTGGAATTTTTCAACCATGGTGCAGACGTTACCGTTCCACGTGGCCACAAAATCAGCCACGAAGCGTGAAGACACCTTGCCAGTTGGTCCGTAGATGACGCCTTCGCACTGTACCGGGCCATTGAACCGCTCGCGGATATCGAAGATCGGCCCATCTGCGTAGTCATCGGACGTTTGCGCTCGGAACGACATATAGCGCGTCTTGGCAAAGACGGCAGCACACACCAGGGCCGCACCGATCGTCAAATATGTCAGAACCGACATCATCTAGTCCTCAAGTTTCGTCACCAACAGCAGGCCGATGGCGACAAGTTTCAAAAGCGACGGCACAAGTGCATAAAGCACCGTCAGCATCGTGATGGCTTCGGCTGGCAAATCGGTTGCTCCAGCCTGAAAACCCGATCGTTCAAGAAGCGGCAACAAGAGTACCGCGGCGAAGGCAAGCGTGAACTTGTTCACCAGGTTCCAAAGTCCAAACCCCTGCCCTCCATTGGGCGAGATCACGGACAAGCGCCTGGCAAACATCGCAGGCAACAAAGTAAGGTCTGCCCCGATGGTCGCTCCACTTAATACGCAGATAACTGCAAAGGGGATCACATCGCCGGACGACAAAGTGAGCGTGTAGCCAAATGACGCAACGGCCAACAGCATCGCAGCGATGAGTATGGGCTTGGATCCGAACTGTTTCGCCAGCGCCGACCAGACCGGCGAAGACAGCGCCGCAGCCAGAAAGAACAACACCAGAAGCGCCCCTTCCCAGCCTACAGCGCCCAGTTTGCTTTCTACATAGAACAGGAACAATGTTGACGATACGGCCAGCGGCGTGGCGTTTACCAAGGCCAGTATCAGCAGCTTGCGTGCTGTTGTGTCCCGGATTATTTCGCGGATCTGCGATGGTTCTTGGCTGACCCGTTCCTTCCATTCTGGCCACATGACGATGGCGGCGATCAGCGTGAGGGCCGCAAATCCATAAGCGAAGGCGGCAAACGGATCGGCGACAATACCGATCAGCACCGTTGGAACAACGGCGGCAATACACACCCCCAGCAGCGCCCCGCTTTCGCGCCAGGCGGCCAGCCGGACGTGTCCCTGCGGATCGTCGCCTGCCTTGCTGACCCCTTGGGCGTAGAAGTTGATTGTCAGAAAGCTGAACGCGGTGAACAGGCCGGTCACGGTGATCCCGAACCACCACAGTGGGTCAATTGGAGGGGCGACTGCAAAAAGGCCAATCATCGATAGCGCCATGACAACGGCGGTGATGGTGATGGTAGGCTTCTTGCCTCCTCGCAGCCTTTCACTGATCCATCCCAGTATTGGATCCTGGACCATGTCAAACAGCCGCATCGCAAAAAGCAGGGCCCCTAACGCAGCAAGGCTCACGCCAAATGTGTCGGCATAGTACTTGGGCGCGTAGATATAGATCGGCAGGCCAGCCCCGGACAACACGGCCGCAAAGACCGAGTAAGCAGGCAGCCGCTCTGCGAGCGCTTTCATCTGCTGACCTCTTCGGTCGGCGGCTGTGGCTGGGACCGGAAGGTCGCGCCTTTCCACCAGAGTTTAAGCGCTTGCCAATGGATCAGCGCCAACACGCGCCGAGATCCGAAGGGCCTGCGAAACGCTGCCTTGATGATAGAGGCATTGGTGATCGGTTTGCGTGCCCCGGTCAATGTGGCGATCAGACCGCCATTGCCCCGCGAATAGTCGATCCATATGCCAATGCTGTCGGGTTGGATGTCAAAACGGAAAGTATAGCCGCCCTCAACAGGCTGGAACGGCGACACATGCATCAGTTTTTGCGCCGACAGTGTTTCTTGCTTGGTGATCACGCGCCCGTCTTCATGGCGGCACAGGTAGGAATGACGGTCGCCGAAGGTGTTGGTTACCTCTGCAATGACAGTCGTGAGCGCATCATCTACATTGTAGCAAAGCCAGAATGAGACAGGGTTGAACACATGGCCCAGGACGCGCGGTTGGGCGAGCAGTTCAATCCTTTTGGCGTCACGGATGCTATGCGCCGCGAGCACATCGCGCGCCCATGCAGCACCTTTGCCTTGCTTTGGCGCGCCGCCGTGATCGCTGTCCTGCAAGGACATCAGGTTGCCGGCATTGCGTGAAAACAGGCCCGGCGTCTTGGGCGTAACCTCTGCATCCATCAGCACATAGTCGATCGAGTAACGAAAGGCGTTTTTGGTTGCCCCACGCCGCCCGTGATAGGTTTCGGCTGAGATATGATGCACGACGGCCGTCACTCTGCCGCCAGCTCCATTTGCTTTACTGCGTTCAAGGAATGCACAACGTCCAGCGCACTGGACAAGCCATCTTCGTGAAAACCGTTCTTCATCCAAGCACCACAGAACCAAGTGCGGTTCGATCCGTTGATCGCAGCTGCTGCCTCTTGGGCTGCAATTGCCTCTAGATCATAGACCGGGTGGCGCAAAGTGACCTCATCCCAGATCAGCTCTTCCTTGATGGGGCGATTGGAATTCAGCGTGACCATCATATCATCGCCCTTCAACCAGGGCTGGAGGGAGTTCATCCAATAGGTCAGGTTAATCTCAGTGTCGGTTCGCTGGGTATCCTCGGAGTAAATCCACGACGACCAGACCTGCCGCCGCTTGGGCATGATCGAGGTATCGGAATGCAGTACGATCCTGTTGGGTTGATAGCGGATAGCACCCAGAATCGAGGTTTCGATCGCGGTGGCGTCGGACAGTAATGCCAGCGTGTCGTCGGAATGGGTGGCAAAGATGACTTCGTCAAAATGTTCCCATTCGCCGCCACTCGCCTTTACATCTGCGCCGATGTGCGTGCGACGCACGGCATTGACCGGCGCGCCAAGGCGCGTGTCGATCCCGCGGTTGCGCATGTCCACCATGAGCCGTGACACATAGGCCTGAGATCCGCCTTCGACCGTATACCACTGATGCTGACCGGTTGCCCCCAACAGAGCGTGATTGTCGAAAAAGCGCATCATCGCATAAGCGGGGAAATCAAGGATCTTTTCTTTGGGTGTTGACCAGATCGCCCCAGAGAAGGGCAGCAGATAATGGTCCCGAAAAAAGTCGCTGAGGTTGAGTTTCCGCAGCAGCTCTCCAATGGTCAGCGTCTCATCCTTGCTCGCCTCCAGCCCATTGGCATTGAAGTGCAGGATGTCGCGTACCATACGCAGGAATTTTGGGCTGGCGACGTTGCTGCGCTGCGCGAAAAGCGCGTTCAGACTGGCAAGCCCGTATTCCATCCTGCCCCCGCGAAATGACGCGCCAAAGCTCATGTTGCTTTTGGTGACGGGCACATCAAGGTGGTCAAAAAGGCGAGTCAGGTTGGGATAGTTTGCATAGTTAAAGACGATAAAGCCGGTATCGACCGGCTGATCGCGGTTCTGTCCTGCCATCCGTGTGCGGGCATGGCCGCCCAGGCGTGTTTCGGCCTCGAACAGAACGACGCGGTGGTCTTTGGCAAGCGCATGCGCTGCCCCCATCCCCGAAATGCCTGCCCCAATGACCGCGATCTTTCTGGGCACGGCCGTCCCGGTCTCAAATGGCATTCCTGCAGCACTCCGTCTTTTTCTTGGCGTTCTTTTTTCTTACGCACCACCACCTTAGCTGGATCATAAGAAAATTGGCATCCGAAGTGATCCATTTGATTTTCTGCTGCGTAATAACGTCATGTTGATGGAAACCACTGCCCCCTCCAAAGCTGAAGTTCCTGCTGCAATTGCGGTCAAGGGTGCTACGGTGCAGCAACAATATGTGAAGGTGGGGAAACGCAAAGTGACAGCCGACGCGGCAAGCAAGCGCATGGCCTGGGTTGTTCAGGTCTACGCGATACGTGACAGTCAGGACCGCACCGCGTTCTCGGAATTGTTTGCGTATTTCGCGCCGCGCGTGAAGTCATTTTTGATGAAGTCGGGTGCCAGCCCCGATCTGGCAGAAGAATGCGCACAAGAGGTCATGGCGACCCTTTGGCACAAGGCCCATATGTTTGATCCGGCCAAGGCGAGTGTGTCCACCTGGATCTTCACCATCGCCCGAAACCGCAAGATCGACATTCTGCGTAAGCAGCGCAGGCCGGAACCGGAAGAGCTGCCATGGGGACCGGAAGCAGAGCCTGATCAGGCTGACGCGATTGGTCTGCAACAAGAAACGGAACAACTCGGGCTAGCGATTGCCGCGCTCCCCGAGGAACAAAGGAAACTGATCGAACGCGCCTACTTTGGCGAGTTGAGCCATAGCGAAATCGCCGCCGAAACCGGCCTGCCGCTTGGGACGATCAAATCGAGGATTAGGTTGGCGCTGGATCGCCTGCGCCATGCAATGAAATGATGACAGATATGACAAAGATAAGACACCACCTGACCGAACCTCTCTTGATGGGTTATGCCGCGGGCACCTTGCCTGAGGCCTTTAACCTCGTGATCGCAACCCACATCACCATGTGCGATACTTGCCGTGCCGCGCTGGCCGAATACGAAGCTGTCGGCGGCGAGGTAATGCTTGAGGCAGAACCGGTCGATGTTGCCGAAGATGCGCTGGCGGCGACCCTCGCAAGGATTGATGGCAGCCCGGTACAAGAAATGTCGCGCCCTGCGCGCAAGGCCGACAGCATCTTCCCTGGCCCACTTCAGGATTATATTTCGGGCGACCTTGATACACTGAAATGGCGCAAGGTCGGCGGTGGTGTCAGTCAACTGGTGCTGAAGACCTCTAAGGACGCCAGCGTGCGCCTGCTGCGCATCCCTGCCGGAACCGCAGTGCCCGACCACGGCCACCGGGGCACAGAACTGACACTGGTTCTGCAAGGGGCCTTTACGGATGAAGAAGATCGCTTTGGCACCGGCGATGTTGAGGTTGCGAACGAAGACCTGAACCACACCCCAGTGGCTGAAAGCGGGATGGATTGCATTTGCCTCGCCGCAACGGACGCACCTCTGCGTTTTAACGGATTGATACCACGGATCGCCCAGCGATTTGTCGGTATCTGACCCGGAGCCCTGAGCGCTCGCAAATGCCTCGGCGACAGCCGGGGCATTTTTTTGTGGTGTTTCCAATGGCGTTGCTGCAATCACGACGGGCCGAGCATATTTTCCAACAAGGTGAGATAGATGACCCTCTCCGAGAGCAACCAAGTAGATTTTGTCACAATCGTCTTCAGCGGCGAGATTGAGTTACTTCGTTTGCAAGCGAGATCGATGGCGAAGAACGTTTCTGCGGACCTTGTTGGAGAAATTATTGTTGTCATCAATGATGCTGATGAATTGACGTTGGCCAGGCGTGTTGAAAACCTCAGACATGAATACGGGCCACATAGACTTAAGCTTCGGGTCTGCCGACCACACGAAATACTTTCAAGACCAAGAAGCATAAGGCAGCATGTGGATCGCTTCAATACGCTTTACGGACGCAAGTTCTCGTTGCAGAAAAGGAGTGGTTGGCGCGGAAACCCTGGGTGGCTCGTACAGCAAGCCCTGAAGATTTTGGCAGTCCGTGTTACGAATTCAGACTTCATAGTGGTCCTTGATGCAAAGAACCTATTTTTGCGTGAAATCCAATTTGTCGACTTCGTTGATGAGAACCGGAAACCAAAGACTTATTGGCTCAAGCCGGGTGATAAGCAACGAAAGTGGGTGGACGGGTCTTTTGAGGCGCTTGCCGCAGCAGGACTGAAAGGTGATGGGTATGTGACCCCGACTATCACACCGCTGGTTTTTGATCGACGTTGGCTGTCAGATGCAGCCAATCAGTTGGAAGCAAAGCTGGGGTTGCTAGACTGGTATTTTGTTTCCAAGAAAAGGCGCGGAACCGAGTTTATGCTTCTCTTCGCAATTGCTGAAACTAGTCAAGGAGGGTCCCATCACTATTTTGGTGCTGGCCTCGCCGAGCCGCTCACCGTGTTCACCAGTGCGACAAGTGAAGTCATCGATCGCGTATTTGATCACGCACTAGCCGGTAAATCGCCTTTTTTTTCCGTGCACCGCCGCCAGTTTTCAGGGCTTTCTTCTGATCAGACCAGAAAACTTTCTTCCATATGGAAAGCGGCAGGCGTTGCGAATGGAAAGAGAGAAGCTGAAATCATTCTCGCTACCGTGCTCGAAAATAACTAGAGTTGTGGATGAAGAGATCTATTGATTGACTGAAACGGCTGCGTAGCCTGAAGGTGGGTAGCCGCAAAAGTCGGCGTTTCACCACCAACAGTGGCCGAGCCCGCTTCAGCTTGCGCTTACTCTTTCGGGGGAATCAGGGGGCTGGCATCAGCCGTTTCCGGCGCCAGTTCCTCAAAATCAAAGTTATCCAGGCGATCCGCTCGCTTACCTGCCCGTGTTGCCGCAGTCAGCACACCTGACACATCGTCACCGGCCTGCCGCAGGTGGATTTCCAGTTTGCCTGCTTTCTCACCAATGATTTCGACATCGCGGTGCAGCAACCGCAGTGCCTTGCGGATTTCGCCGGCCTGTTCGCGCATACGGGCATCTTTGAGGATGGCGCGCATGGTGTTCAATGTCGCCATGCAGGTTGTGGGGGACACGATCCAGACACGGGCGTCGAAACCTGCGCGCACCACATCGGGCAGGCGCGCGTGGAGTTCGGCATAGACGGCCTCGGAGGGAAGAAACATGATTGCGCCGTCTGCTGTTTCGCCCTCGATGATATAGCGCTCTGCGATATCCTTGATGTGCTTGCGCACTGCATTCCCCAGATCGCGCAGGGCGATTTTTTGCAGCTCCTGCGTGTCGGCGGCGGCATAGGCTTCGTAAGCCTCGAACGGGAACTTCGCGTCAATCACGATGGGGCCGGGTGGGTTCGGCAGGTGCACCAGACAGTCCGCACGCTTGCCGTTCGACAGCGTATACTGCAACGCATAGCTATCGGCTGGCAGCGCTTTGGAGACGATATCATTCAGTTGGATTTCGCCGAACATCCCGCGTCGCTGCTTGTTGGACAGGATATCCTGCAAAGACAGCACATCGCCTGACAGCTTTTCGATATTTGTCTGGGCCCTGTCGATGGTGGCCAGCCGCTCCTGTAGTGCTGTCAGGCTTTTCGTTGTCTTTTCGGATGATCCAGCCAAGGTGTCTTTCATCCGTTCCTGCATTTCGGCAAGGGAACGCGCAGATCTCACGGCATTGTCTGAAAGGCGCTCTGCCATTTGGGCCTGCACCTCGGCCAGTCGCGTTTCCATCGTTTGCACGACTTTTACCTGCGCATTGGCCTGTGCGTCGCTGACGGTCTGGATATTCCCGGCCAACTGGTGCTGGCCTTGGCCCAAAGCATGTACGTCTTGTGACAGGCGGCCCACCTGTGCGGCGACATATTGCACCGCATCCGTGGACTTGCCTGCGCGGCGCACGGTCATGGTCAGCAGGATCAGGACAAGAACCGCCACCGCCCCTGCGATCACCGCGGCCAGCGTCAGCGGATCGTTCAGATCAATCATCGTGTCGCCAAGCTGGATCATGTGCGCCCGAACAGCCGTTCAATATCGGCCAGTTTAAGCTCAACATAGGTGGGCCGCCCGTGATTGCACTGCCCTGACAGGGGGGTTGCTTCCATCTCGCGTAGCAGGGCGTTCATCTCGGCGGCCTGCATCCGGCGACCAGACCGGATGGAGCCATGGCAGGCAACCCGGCTCAGGATCGCTTCGATCTTAGATTGCACCGATGCGGTTTCATTCTGATCTGTCAGCTCGTCAAGAATATCGCGGATCATGGCGACGGCGTTGACCTCGCCCAGAATGGCGGGCGTTTCGCGGACGGCAATAGCGCCGCCGCCGAAAGGTTCGATCGTCAGGCCAAAACGGGCGAGGTCAGCCGCATGTTCGAGCAAATGGTTGGCTTCACCATCCGTCAGTTCAACGATTTCGGGGATCAGCAGCGCCTGAGCGGCAACGCCGTTTTCGGCCATCTGCGCCTTGAGTTTTTCATAGACCAGCCGTTCATGCGCGGCGTGCTGATCCACGATCACGATGCCCTTTTCAGTCTGGGCGATGATATAGTTCTCATGCACCTGTGCGCGAGCGGCACCCAGCGGCAGGTCATCGGGTTCATCCTCGACCACCGGTTCAATACGGGCAGAGGGCGCTTCGGAAAATCCCGGCGCCTGCGCCTGAAACGTCATGGATCGCGCGCTGAAGCTTGGCCTGTCCATCTGATAGACACGCGGTTCAGTTGGTTCCGGTGTGATCGCGCCCAGCGTTGCATTGGCAACAGTGGTTGAGGCGCGATGCCCGGCTTCGGCCAGTGTATGGCGCAGTCCGGAGACGATCAACCCGCGCACGGTGCCGGGGTCGCGAAAGCGCACCTCGGATTTGGCGGGATGCACGTTTACATCCACCAGTGTGGGATCGCAGTCGATGAAGAGTGCCGCCACAGGATGCCGCTCGCGCGACAGCACATCCATATAGGCGGCGCGCAGCGCGCCCAGCAGCATTTTGTCCCGCACGGGCCGCCCATTCACAAACAGATATTGCGCCACCGCAGCGCCGCGTGAATAGGTGGGCAGGGCGGCATAGCCCGTCAGGTGAAACCCTTCGCGCATGGTATCAATACGCAGCGCGTTTTCGGCAAAATCCTTGCCCAGCACGGTGCGCAACCGCCCGTGCAAAGCGTCAAAAAGATCACCGGTTTCGGCCTCTGCCCGGAACATCGTGCGGCTTTCACCCGCGGACGTGTCGCGCAGGATGAATGTTGTGAACGGTTCGGCCATCGCCAGCCGTTTGACAACATCGGAGACCGCCTGCGCCTCTGCCCGGTTGGTGCGCAGAAACTTCAGCCGGGCAGGGGTGGCATAGAACATGTCGCGCAGGGTGATGACAGTACCGGCGGAGAGTGCGGCAGGTTTCACTGCCTCCATCTGTCCACCCGAAACGCTGATTGTGGCCCCCGTGCCATCTGCGGTGCGTGATATGATCGATAAACGGCCCACCGCGCCAAGCGAGGGGAGCGCCTCGCCCCGGAAACCAAATGAGGTAATATTCAGAAGATCGGACCCGTCGATCTTTGAAGTGGCATGGCGGGCCAGCGCCAGCGGAAGATCATCCGCATTCATGCCGCATCCGTCGTCGGTGACGCGGATCAGTGTCTTGCCACCATCGGCGATCGCGACCTCGATCCGGGTCGCGCCGGCATCAATACTGTTCTCGACCAATTCCTTTACCGCAGATGCAGGGCGTTCCAGCACCTCGCCCGCCGCAATCCGGTTGATTGCGGCGTCATCAAGCTGCCGGATGATAGGCTGCTGCTTTATCTGGGGGTCTGCGATGGCCATGCCACAAGTTGTAGCATGGCAGGCAGCGATTCTGCGAGGGGCTATTGTGTGGATTCGAGCCCTTCCGGCTTACCCACCACAACGAAATGCAAATCCTCCGGTTGCAGCAGTTCCGACGCCACGCGATTGACATCTTCCAGCGTCACCGCCTCGATATAATCATTGCGGTTCACGACATATTCCGGGGGCAGCCCGATCATCTGCATACCGACCATGATCTTTGCAATCTCGGCATTGCCATCAAAGCGCAGAGGGTATTCGCCGGTGAGGTAGGTCTTGGCTGTCGTCAGCTCCTCTTGCGTCACGCCTTCGTCTGCCATGCGCGCCCATTCAGCGCGCGTGACCTCAATCGCCTCGGCAATTGTCGCGTTGGCAGAGGCAACAGAGCCAAACACCATCTCGGCATGAAACTTCGACACCAGATAACTGCGGATCCCGTAGGTAAGACCGCGCTTTTCGCGCACCTCCGTCATCAGTCGCGATTCAAATCCGCCAGCGCCCAGCACTTGGTTCAGCACAAAGGCCGCAAAGAAATCAGGATCGTCCCGTTTCAGCCCAGCATGACCAAAGAGCGCAACAGCCTGCGGTGTGTCATAGTCAATAACGGTGATCCCGCCTTCAAGGCCAAACGCCACGTCCTCGGCCAGCGGCGGTCCTTCTGCGGGCAATGCGCCCAGCAGATCGTCCAGCATTTCGCCCACGGCCTCTGCTGTTGTATCGCCAACAACCGAAACAAAAACCCGGTCCCGCGTCAATGCGTTGCGGTGCGCGTCGAACATGTCATCGCGGGTCAATGTGGTGACGCTCTCAACGGTGCCATCAATGGATGATCCATATGGGTGATCCCCAAAAGCGGCTGCATCAAAGGCCGCGCCTGCAATGTCGTTGGGGTTCTTGGCGTCGCTTGCAATCCCCGAGAGAACCTGCGCCCGCACCCGGTCCAAGGCGTCCTGATCAAAGCGCGGATCGACCAAGGCCTGCCGCAAAAGCGCCAGTGCCTCTGTCTTGTTTTCAGTCAGAAACTGCGCAGAGATCGACAAGGTGTCGTCAAAGGCGCGAAAGCTATAGCTGGCCGCCAGCGCCTCGCGCGCCGTCTGAAACTCCTGCGCGCTCATCTCACCCGCGCCTTCCTCTAGAAGACCGGTCATCAGATTGGTGGCCCCCCGTTTGCCGGGAAGGTCAAGCGACGCGCTGCCCCGAAAACGGATTTCCAGCGCGACAAAGGGGATCGAGGGTTCTTCAACGACCCAAGCGTTTATGCCGCCGGGTGACGTGACCTGCTTGATGTCGATCTCGGCCCGCGCGGAGCTGGTGATGATGATCATGCATAGGCTCAGGACAATACGCAGCATTACATCGCCTCTTCTTCGCTGGGCACGACCCATCCCGTTACGGATTGGTCGCGGTTAAGAACTTTGGCGGCAACGGCCTTGATATCTTCGGGTGTCACGGCTTGCAGAATGTCAGGCCATGCCTGTACGTCTTCCACTGTCAGGCTTTGGGTCAGTGCCGCACCATAGCGGCGGGCGATGCCGGATACATCGTCCAACGCATAGACCTGCGAAGCGCGCAATTGCGTGCGGATGCTGTCCATGCGGGTTGCGTCAATTTCCGATTCCATGAAATCGGCGATGACCTGATCCATCGCGGCCTCGGCGGCGGACAGTGTTACGCCCTCAGCGGGCACCACGGCAAAGGAAAACGCCGTCGTGTCCAAGCTACTGCCGCTGTAAGAGGCATTCGTATATATGGCGGTCTGAGTATCAAATTGCAGGGCTTGCCCAAGGTCGGATGTGAACGATGATCCACCCAACAATTCGGCCAGATAGACCAAAGCGGCTGCCTCTTCCTGCGCGCCGGGGTCACGCTCTGGGGCAAGGTAGTTGCGGATCAGGAACGGCTGGCTGACGCGGGGATCAACATATGTGATGCGGCGCTCGGCTCTCTGCGGTGGTTCCTGTGGGCGGATACGTTCAGGCAGTTGGTCCTCGGCAGGGATAACGCCATAGTATTTCTCGGCCAGTGCCAGCACGTCGTCGGGTTCCACATCCCCGGCCACAACCAGAACCGCGTTGTTGGGCGCATAGTAGAGGTCATAGAACGCCTGCGTGTCGTCCAGATCCAGCTGCTCCATCTCGTGCTTCCAGCCGATAATGGGCACGCCGTAACGATGGTTCTGGTACAGGGCTGCGATGAACTGTTCGCGGGCAAGCGCATTGGGGTTGTTCTCGGTCCGTTGATTACGTTCTTCCAGCACCACATTCCGCTCGGTCACGATATCTTCGGGCGTCATCCGCAGATTGTTCATCCGGTTGCTTTCCATCTGCATCATCAGTTCCAGCCGGTCGGCGGCGATGCGTTGGAAATACGCGGTGTAATCATAGCTGGTGAAGGCGTTGTCGTTGCCCCCATTGATGGCGACGGTTGCGGAGAATTCACCTGATTCCAAAACATCAGTAGCCTTGAACAACAGGTGTTCCAGAAAATGCGCCACGCCGGACGCGCCGACAGGTTCGTCCGCAGACCCGACTTTATACCACAGCATATGCACAACCACGGGTGCGCGGTGGTCTTCGATTACGACAACCTCCATCCCGTTATCGAGGGTGTAGGTCGTGACCTCTTCCGCGGTGGCCGTATGCGCCGCAAAGATCATCGCCAAGCTGGCAAGCAGTCGTTTCATGGGCAGAAATTCCTCACAAGATTGCACTGAACCTACGCTGTGCGGCGCAGTCTTCAAGTCATCATACGCGGATGTGAGGTGGGGTTATCGTATCGCCCGGTTCACACCACCGGGTGTTGGCTGTGGCAACGTGCGCGTGGGGGGTGTTGCCAGTGGTGCTGCCGGTGTCACGAAAAACGTGCTTTGCTCGGGTCCAACGTCGCGGAAAGCCATGCCATTGTCAGGGGCACCGCTACATGCAGCGACCCCAAAGATCAAAACAAACAAAGTAAGAGCGCGCATCATTCATACCTCTGGGTCATTACCGTGTAGTTATCGCAAGGCGCAGGCAAGGTCACGTCGCTTTCTTCTTGTCGTCGGCCAGAAAGGCCAATCCTACGGCCCCCGCAAAGATGGCGACATCGGCGACGTTGAAGGCATAGGGGTTGTTGATCCCGCAGCAGGACATGTTCAGAAAATCCGCGACTGCCCCGTAAAATAAGCGGTCAATGACATTGCCCATTGCCCCGCCAATCAAAAGACCACCGGCGATATATACCCATTTGGTGCCCCCCGCCCGGTTCAACCACCAGATCACGGCCGCAGAAATGACGAAAGCTACACCGATCAGCACCCAGCGCATGTCGAATTCGGCAAAAAGCCCAAAGTTGACACCTCTGTTCCATGCCATCCGCAGGACAAGGAAGGGCGGAAACACCTCAACCTCTGGCGGGTAGGGGAACCGGGTGGCGGGGTCAGTAACCTGCCCCCAGGTCAGGCCGAAGACACGAAACAGGACAAAGAACTTGATTGCCTGATCAACCAAGAACACTCCAAATCCCGTCAAGAACATCAGCCGCATCATTAACCCCTAGTGCCGGAAGTGGCGCATGCCGGTGAAAACCATGGCGATGCCGGCCTCATCTGCGGCGGCGATCACTTCGTCATCACGCATCGACCCACCGGGTTGGATCACACAGGTGGCACCTGCGGCGGCGGCTTCCATCAAGCCGTCGGCGAAAGGAAAAAACGCGTCAGATGCAACCGCAGAGCCTTTGGTCAGCGGCTCGGGCAGTTCCATTGCCTCGGCCATACGCTCGGCCTTTTTGGCGGCAATCAAAGCGCTATCAAGCCGCGACATCTGGCCGGCGCCTACGCCCACGGTTGCCTTGTCCTTCACATAGACGATGGCATTGGATTTGACGTGCTTGGCAACTTTCCAGGCGAACAGCAGATCCGCCATTTGATCATCCGTCGGTGCGATCTTGGTGACAACCTTCAGATCATCCATACCAACATAGCCAGTGTCCTTGTCCTGCACCAACATACCACCCGCAACCTGACGGTAGGTCGTGATAGGCGCCTTCACATCAGGCAGCCCATCGGTTGTGAGCAGGCGCAGGTTTTTCTTTGCCGCAAATACGGCCTTGGCCGCGTCAGAGGCGCCGGGTGCGATGACGACTTCGGTGAAAATTTCGACAATGGCCTTGGCCGTGACTTCATCAAGCGGCTGGTTCAACGCAACAATGCCGCCAAAAGCGCTGGTGCGGTCACAGTCAAAGGCGTGTTGGTAGGCCTCAAGCAATGTCGCACCACGCGCCACACCGCAGGGGTTGGCATGTTTGATAATGGCGACGGCAGGGCCGTCAGCGGGGTCAAACTCTGCGACCAGTTCGAAAGCGGCGTCGGTGTCGTTGATGTTGTTGTAGGACAGCTCCTTGCCCTGATGTTGGACGGCTGTCGCCACTCCGGGGCGGCCGGTGCCATCTGTATAGAACGCCGCAGACTGGTGGCTGTTTTCGCCATAGCGCATGGTTTGTTTGTACGTACCGCTGAACGAACGACGGCGTGGTGTGTCCTGCGCGATCTCACCAGCCATCCAGGTACTGACGGCGGTGTCATAGGCGGCCGTCCGAGCGTAGGCGGTTTGAGCAAGGCGCTGGCGCAACGCAAGCGTGGTCTGACCATCATGCGCGTCCAACTCGGCTAGCAATGCGTCGTAATCTTCAACATCAGTTACAACTGTAACATATGCGTGGTTCTTGGCAGCAGAGCGGATCATCGCAGGGCCGCCGATGTCGACGTTTTCAATGCAAGTGTCAAAATCGGCACCTTTGGCGACGGTCTCTTCAAACGGGTAGAGGTTCACAACCAGCAGATCTATTGGTCCGATGTTATGCGCGACCATCGCGTCGCGATGCGCTTCCAGATCACGGCGCGCGAGCAGGCCGCCGTGGACCACGGGGTGCAACGTCTTGACCCGCCCATCCATCATCTCGGGAAAGCCGGTTACATCCGCCACATCGCGGACCTCAAGCCCGGCGTCGCGCAGTGCCTTGGCCGATCCACCGGTCGACAACAGTTCAACCCCGCGCGCGGCCAGCGCTTTTCCCAGGTCAATCAACCCGGTTTTGTCAGATACAGAAAGCAGTGCGCGGCGCAGAGGGGCAGGGTCGGTCATGGCGGTCCTTATCAAGCTAACGATGGGTCCAGCGGATCGACCTGCCCCAAATCACGTACCACAGTGGGCGTGTCTTGGGTCTTGGCCAGTGACCAGCGGACGCGCGTCGCATAGGACATTGCGCGTCCGGATAAAACCACCTGTTGTGTCGCACGCGGCTTTAATCGCCCATTTTCCAGATAAACCGACCCGGAAAGCGCCAATTCAGCCACGCCATCATGCTGAAGCAGCCAAATCTCGCCTGACTTGAGGGTCAATATGGCAGTGCGGCCATCGTCGGCCAACGCGGTTTGCACATCAGGGTGCAGGTGAAACCGCACACTGTAAGGCAGTGCTGATCCATTGGTTTCCGCACGGGCCTGATCAAAGATCGCCTTGTCGTCATCTGTCAACGTGATCAGGTGGTCGTCACCGGTCAGACGGCGGCCATCAACAGACAGTGACAGAACACGCGCGTGGGTCAGACCATGACTGGGCTGGTAGCCATTGTGGGCCATCTCCAACTTATGCAGCCCGTCGCCATTGCTGAAATCGCATTGCACGCGGCTGGGCAGATCAGTGAGAAGCTCGTCACTGGTCATCGACCGGTCCGGTGGTGCCAGATGCGAGGATGAGACACCATTCAGCATCATCGTCGAATGGCTGGGCGTCGCACGGCTGGCCCGTCGCCAGTCATCGCCAAACCGTGCCCCAGAGCCACAGCTGACAATAAGTGGTCTGCGGCCTGAGGTGAGTTCGAACGCCAAAGTGCTTGCATTGGCGTTGAGCGATGCGGGCCCGCTTGGCGGTGCCGCCGCGTCGACGATCAAAGATGTGCGTGCGCCCGTCAGACGCGCATACCCCATATGCAGGCCGGGCGACGGCAGCGCTTTGACACCAGTTGCGGCCAATGCTTCATCCAACCGCCCCTCGATGCCGCGCCCGCCGCCGTGAAACCGCGCGAGCGTACCATCGGCATGGCGTACCGCGCGCAGTGTCGGGGCAATCTGTTCAATAGCATCCAGAATTGGACCGGGCACGCCTTGACCCGACGTATTCAGCACTTGCCAAGTCAGATTGAGTAGCATCAGCGTTTCAAGCAGTTCTTCTGGATTGCGCGTGGCGATGCCGCCGTCGCTGCTGATCCGGGTCTGACAAGTGGCGGCCAAAGCCGCAACTGCTGGTTCTACGTGGCTTTGCATGCCGTCCAGAGTCAGGCCCGCGTAGATCATGCCTGCCATGGCTTCGAACTGATGCAGGCTGGGCGGCGCGGCCCGCCAGCGTTGCGACAGGAACAATGTCTGCCTTGCCAGACTTTGGAGGAACCGGGCCTCTTGCGCTGCGTCCTGACCGCGCAGGATGAACTGGGCATGGTTGATCCACCGGATCAGCCGGCGCCCGGTCACGCCCGGTGTCCAGCCCGCGTCATTGCCGTCGCCGAAACGATCAATCCAATCAAAAACCCAGCGCTGCGCGCGTATGCGCGCGCTCTCAGTTCCGACAGCAACAAGATCGTCCAGCCAGGCACAGCCCTGAATTTCGCTCGAGATCAGCAAGTTGTCTGATGTCACGTCCCAGATCGACCGATCCGGACCTTCCACCATATGCCCCGAAAACAGAAAGTTCCCTGCGATCAATTGCTCGCCACGTGCAATCTGGCCAATGGTGCGTGGCTCTGGCTGGGTGACAAAGCTGGTTGTGATATCAGCACGCCCAGCGCGCCGGGCATGGACCCGATGGATAAAGCGACGACGACGCGCGCGCCATGTATTGGAGTGGGCCAACTGCTCTAATCTCGATCTGTGCCGATATGTCCGTTCTTGGCAGGATCATAGAAAACCGCTGAGGCTAAGTCACGCGGGCTTTGTCAGTACCGCCACATAAAAGCCGTCCATCCCGCCCAAGTCCGGCCAATAGTCGGGGCGCAAGCGCAAGCCGCCTTCGGGGGTGATCCAGTCAGGATCAATGCCGGGCAGGTCAAATGCTGCGGGGTTGGTGGTCAGACCGGGATGCCGCGCAAGCGCTTCTTCCGCTTGCACTTCGCCTTCGTCAGGCAGCAGAGAACAGGTGCAAAAGACCAAGCGGCCACCGGGTTTAAGCAGGCCCAGCGCGTGGTCGATCATCGTTTCCTGCTGGTCGATCAATGCGCCAAACTCGGCCCCATCCTTGGCATAGACCAGATCGGGGTGGCGACGGATCGTGCCTGTTGCAGAACAGGGCGCGTCCAGAAGCACCGCATCAAAACCGCCATCTTCAAAGGCGAAAGCATCACTGATGACGATTTTTGCGTCCAACCCGACCCGCGCAAGGTTCTCAGACACCCGCGCCATCCGCTTTTCCGAGACATCCACCGCCGTGACCTTGGCGCCGCCAGCGGCAAGCTGCATGGTTTTGCCACCGGGGGCTGCGCAAAGATCCAGCACCTTCAACGCTGCCAAATCGCCCAAGGCCTTGACGGGTATGGCAGCGGCGGCATCCTGCACCCACCAATCGCCCGTCTCGTAGCCCGGCAAGGACGACACCTGGCCTGCATCCATGACCCGGACCGTGCCGGTAGGCAGAACCGTGCCATTCACTGCGCCAGCAATCGCCTCGGCATCGTGCTTCACCGACAGATCAAGTGGCGCGCCTGCAAAATGTGCAGCCTCCATCGCCGTCACAGCTTCGCGCCCCCATGCTGCAACTAGCGGTTGCCGCAGCCAGCCGGGCGTCAGTGGCACAGCACGTTTGTGCCAGCCATCAGGGCCCTCCTCTGCGATCTTGCGCAGAACAGCATTGGTCAGCCCTTTCATGGTCTGTGTGCGCTTGTTGCGCGCGACAATCTCAACATAGCTGTTCACAACGCCATGTGCCGCCTCTCCGCTGCACAGTTCAATCACGCCAAGGCGCAAGGCGTTCATCACATGCTCTGGCGGTGCCTTTTTCAGGTAAGGCTTCAACATCCGGTCTGCCCGATCGAGCCCGCGCAAGGCTGCCGTCGCAAGGCGCTGGGCACGTGCGCGATCATCCGGCGCCAACCGCTCTAGCGCACCTGCAACAATCAATTCCGCCATCAGACGGCCTTCGCCTGTGATCTGCATCAGCAGGTAATGGGCGGTGCGGCGGGCGGGCAGACCTGTTTGGCTCATGGCAGTCTCACTTGAAGATGGGTGCGCGGGGCGTATATCAAAGCGGAGCCATCGACAAGGAAAGCCTCCATGACCGATCAGCCCAAAGATTTGCCGCCCGCAGCGCAACGTGCCTTGGCCGAAGCCGAAGAGCGGCGCAAGAAGGCGGACGCCAACGCCTTGCCTACGGAACTGGGCGGGCGTGATGGGCCGGAACCAGTGCGCTACGGCGATTGGGAGAAAAAAGGGCTCGCCATCGATTTCTAAAGCGGGTGCTTGGAAATTTTTGCGGCAAAATGCTGTCGTATGCGGCACGAGCAGTGTAGGTTTTGCGGGCTGCTCGAAAGGAATCACCTTTGTTTGTTCAAAGATTATTTGCTGTTGTCGCATGCTGTGCGCTGGCTGGATGTGGGTTGCCCCGTGGGGCAGGATTCCAATCCGAAGTGCTCGCAGCGTCGAACGCCAATACAGCCGCTGAAGGCGAAGAACCCATCTATGACTTTGCAGTTTATGAGGTGACGCGCGACACGTTGCCTGTCATCGGGGCTTGGCCCGTGACAGGGGCACGTAGCTTGCCCTGGCCTGCGATGCAGGAACAGCCTGCATCGCTGATGCTTGCGCCGGGTGACACGGTTCAGCTGACGATCTGGGACGCAGAGGAAAATTCCCTGCTGGCTGGCGCTGGGCAACGGGTGACAGCGCTCCAGCCTGCGCAAGTCAGCTCAAACGGGCGTATTTTTGTCCCGTATATTGGTGAATTACGCATCTCCGGGATGGCACCCAGCACCGCGCGTGCGCGGATCGAAGAAGAGCTGGTGCGCACGATCCCCTCCGCCCAGGTACAGTTGGTTGTAGAGCCTGGGCGCGCAAACACCGCCAACCTGTCATCGGGAGTGGCGGCGCCGGGTCTTTATCCGCTGCCGGATCGCAACTTCAAAATCCTTGATCTGTTTTCGCAGGCCGGTGGGCCGCGCCCAGACATTGTGTCGCCACAGGTTCGGCTTGTGCGCAATGGGCGGACATTTGGTGTGCCGTTTGAACGTCTGTTGAATCAGCCGCAACTGAACGTCGCCGTGCAAGGCGGGGACCGGATTTATGTTGTAGATGATGACCGCAAGTTCATCACGTTGGGTGCAACAGGCTCGCAGTCGCTCTTTGATTTTCCAGAGACGGACTTGTCTGCGCTGGAAGCCATCGCACTGATTGGCGGGGTCAACGCGGGTAGCGCCAACCCCGAGGGCCTGTTGATCTTGCGCGAATACGCCCCAAGCGCCGTCAAAGACGGGATCAGCGGCCCGCCGAAAGAACGTGTCGTTTTTACCATTGATCTGACGTCGGCCGATGGTTTGTTTTCGGCGGGACGGTTCATGCTCGAAGGGGATGATCTGATCTATGGCACGGAAAGTGTGCTTGGCCCCGCACTAACCCTTGTCGGCCTGAGCAATACGCTGACGTCTTTGGCGACAAACTAACCTCAGAACAGGCTGATATCATCGGCCAAGGCGACGGGATCGGTGATGCCGTCGATATGAAGGATATTGCCGTCGCCCAGATCAATACTCATGCGGCCATCCGCAAAGCTGCCGTAATAAAGCAGAACATCCGCCGCAGAGGTCAGCCCGGTCCAGAGTCCGGCATCAAGCGTCAGGTGATCGACCCCCTGTTCAAAATCACCGATAACGTCGGTGCCACCGTCGAACACAAAAGTGTCTACCCCCATACGCCCCCAAAGAAGATCGTCGCCGGCACCTCCTGACAAAACGTCATCGCCGGTGCCGCCGTTCAGATAGTCGTGCCCATTGCCACCGGTCAGTATGTCATTGCCACTGCCACCAAACAGCGTGTCAGCACCGTCGCCGCCGCTCAACTCATCACGTCCGCCGTTCCCGAAAATTGTATCATTTCCCGCCAGGCCACTGGCGATATCGTCACCACCACCGGCAAGGATCAGGTCAAACCCATCGGCCCCGGTCAGCGTGTCAGCCTGATCTGTGCCACTGATCACCATGCCGTCGGGCGCCGGTTGCACGGTCGTGTCGCCCAGACTGTCACGTAGGGCGTCCAGATTTGCCTCTGCGATCAGCTGCAAGGCGGTCAACATCGAATTTGCGCCACCTTGATCCGCAGGCGGGTCGTCCGGACCCGCCCCTGTGTTGGGCGGGGGGGTGGCCGGGCCGGGGTAGCCCGGCGTGATACTGCTCGGCAGGCGGGAAGCGCCGATCAGATCAGCGGTGGACAGATTGCGATAGTCGATGGGGTTGCCGTCAGCGCTTTGCACGATCAGTTGCTCATCTCCGTAGGTGATCAGCATCCCGTCCGGGCGCAGGCTGATGTAAAGTTGCGAGATGTCGCGCAGCATGGGCCACAAGGACAGATCAATACTGTCTTCGCCGGGTGTGAAGTCCGCAATCGTGTCGGTCACACCGTCCGCGGAAAGGATGAAAAGGTCGGCACCTGTCCCACCTGTCAGCGTGTCACTTCCATCGCCATCACGCAGGATATCATCCCCGTCGGATGCGTCGATGATGTCATTGCCGTTGTGGCCTTGCAGAACGTCCGCACCCGCCGAACCACTCAGCAAACCGCCGCCCATTGCCGCGGTCAACACAACACCGGGCAGGCCCGTGTCAAAACGGAGTTGGGTGACACCGGGTTCGCTGCTGCTGGCCACATAGATATCAAGCTCATCGCCACGCACGCGGGCCACGATATCGCTGATGTTATCAAGGCTGATATCGACGGTATCTTCGATCTGGTCACGATGCACCAGCAGCCCACCCTCAAGCAGGACAAAGACCGAAATGCCATCATCCCCACCACCCGCAATCACGTAGGTTTTGCCGCCCGCCTCAACGATGTCGACGGCCGCCGCACCGCCAAAGCGCGTGTCACGCGCATCAAGGATGTGGTCACGCACGATCATGCTGCCGTCTTGCGCGATTTCGATGACCGTCAGACTGTTTGATCCGGCGGCGGCCAGAACAACGTAGGTTGCCCCGCCAACCGTTGCCGTGGCCAAGGCGGTCGGTGCGCTGATCCAGAGGCTGTCATCCGCTCCAATGGTCGTCGCGGCACCTGCCACACCGGCGTCATTGATGGCGCGGCTGGTCAGGGTGTTTTGGCCAGCACTGGTGGTGAGGATAAAGCGAGCCGTGCCAACAGTCGCAACAGCGGTCGCGGCAATCTGGCTGGTGCCTGCATCATAGGCGATCGCGCTGCCTTGCAAATTGCCGTTTGGGTCAAAGGTCAAGAATGCAAGCCCCGGCGCACCCGCTAGTGCGCCAAAGGCGACCAGGCTACCATCGGTGAGGGTCAGAGTGCTTGCGTGTTGGAAGCCACCGAACTGCGCAGCCAATCCCGTCAGGGCCGTGGCAGAGCCCAAATCACCACCGGCATTGATGTCCAACAGCTGCAATGCGCCACCCGTGCCGCCGCCAGTCAAAAGCTGTGTGTCACCATTGAAGGACAGTGTGACGATGCCGCTGACGCTCCCCGCCAGATCAGGGCCAACAAAGCTCTGGCTGTCGCCAGCGGTCAGGTTGCCCCCGGCAAGGCGCCATTGTTGGACTAGCCCGTCAAGACGGGTGCTGCTGAAAAGATGATCGACCCCTTTAACATTGACGATTGTCAGATCAGTGATCCGTGAATGCAGATCACTGCCCGTCGCCGCAACGTGGGTCACAACAGTCAATGTAGGCATGTCTGGCCCCCGACCAACACCTCTGAGTACCAGCTGAGACTGGCGCAGAGGGATGCGAGATCAGTTAAGAAAGCCAAGCATAAGCTGGATTTCTGTCGCGGATTTGGTTCAACAAAATGAAAGATTTTAATTGAATGCTGTCGGCATTTAATACGTTACGACACAGCATGCCTCTGGCATAAAGCGGATGTATTTTGATGAGGATTGTTATGGCACCTAAATTCGGCACCAGCGGCCTGCGCGGCCTTGTAACTGAGCTTACGCCGGACTGTGTCTCAGGCCATGTCCAGGCCTTCATTGCGTCTTGTCCGGTTGGGACCGGCCTTTTCATTGGTCACGATCTGCGAGACTCATCGCCCGCCTTGGCGCAATATGTGGCCGATGCTGCACGCCGATCAGGTATTGCGGCAACCCTATGTGGCCCGGTGCCGACCCCCGCACTGGCCTTGGCCGCTATGTCTGCCGGGGCCGGGGCCGTCATGATCACCGGCAGCCATATCCCGGCGGATCGCAATGGGCTGAAGTTCTATACGCCAACAGGTGAAATCACGAAGCAGGAAGAGCAGGCGATCTTGCAGGCGCTGGATCAGGATCGGCAGGATGTAGCGGGACCAGAACCGCGCGTAAATAATACCGCTGTCACGGCCTATCAGGAACGCTATCAGGCCGCTTTCGATGGCAGTTTGCGCGGCCTGACCATCGGCATCTATGACCACTCCGCCGTTGGCAGGGATATGCTTGCATCGCTTCTACAGTCTCTGGGCGCGACTGTGATCTCGCTGGGGCGTTCCGATATCTTTGTGCCCGTCGACACCGAGGCCGTGTCGGATGAGATGCGCGATCAGCTGCGCGTCTGGGCCAGGGAACACCCGCTTGATGCGATTATTTCAACGGATGCGGATGGAGATCGCCCTTTGCTTGCTGATGAAACCGGCGATGTTGTGCCCGGCGATATTCTGGGACAGATCACCGCGCAACAGTTGCAGGCGAAGCATGTGGTCACGCCAATCTCATCGAATACGGGCGTTGATCTGTTGGGTGATTTTGCAAGAATTATCCGGACAAAGATCGGATCGCCTTTCGTTATCGCTGAAATGGAGGCCATTGGAGGCAATGTTGTCGGCTACGAAGCAAACGGCGGGTTTCTACTGGGGTTTGAGGCAAAGGGACCATCCGGCCTCGTGCCAGCGCTGATGACGCGCGATGCAGTCTTGCCTTTGCTGACAGTGCTGACCGCATCGCGCGACGCGGGGGTCGCAGCTTTGGTTGCCGCACAGCCCCTACGCTTTACGGCGGCTGACCGATTGCAGGGGGTCGCAACCGATAGGACGGCCGCACTGTTGGCCCGGATGATTGCCGTGCCAGAGGTGCGCAATGCGATCCTGCGTGACCTTGGATTGGAGTTGGCAGAAATTGATCAAACCGATGGTTTGCGCATGACAATGACTGACAGTTCAGTCCTGCATTTTCGGCCCTCGGGAAACGCTCCCGAAATGCGGGTTTATGTCGAAGCCGCGACCGCAGGCGAAGCGCGCCAACACCTGAAAGCCGCCATGAAACGGGTGGCGCAGGAATTATTATCGCCATGACTTTCACCAATGTGCCAAAACGCACATAGTTTGACTCCGAGAAGTGGTTAACGTGCTTTTGGGGACGTTCTGAGTGGTAATGGTTAACGATTTCTCTTCATTGCGCCTTGTGTTTGTTGGCACAAGGCGCTTTTGATTCAAACACCCTTGTACCCATCCTGAAATTTGAATTGCCACGCCCGCGACCAATGCGTTCGTTGCGATGTCTCCCGTTGGTGTCGGACAGGTCTGGCAACTTTGGCAGGTGGGATCAACGCGCCCTAAGATGCGCGCAGATGATGGCCAGCGGCACGTTGTGCTTTGTACCAAGCGTAAGTCTGGGCGATTCCATCGCGCAAGCCCGTCCGTGCAGACCAACCAAGCGCAGTCATTGCAGAGGTGTCCAGCCGTTTGCGCGGCGTGCCGTCCGGCTTGGTCGTGTCGGTCAGGATTTGGCCTTGAAAACCCGTCGTCCGGGCGATCATTGCGGCCAGATCCATGATGCTGATTTCCTTGCCAGTACCTACATTGAGATGGCTGCACATCGGCAAAGTCGCGGCCTCGTATTGCGTTGTGGGCAAGGCAGACAGGAACATGATTGCATCTGCCAGATCGTCAACATGCAGAAACTCGCGTCGCGGGGTGCCGCTGCCCCAGATGGTCACACTCTCATCGCCGCGTTGTGCTGCGCAATGAAAACGGTCCAGCAGACTGGGCAGCACATGCGCATTTTGCGGATGGAAATTGTCGCCGGGTCCATAAAGATTTGTGGGCATCAATGAGCGATAGTCACGACCATACTGGCGATTGTAGCTCTCACACAGCTTGATCGCTGCTATCTTGGCGATGGCATAGGGTTCGTTCGTGGGGTCCAGCGGGCCGGTCAGCAGGGCGTTTTCGGGGATCGGTTGCGGGGCATCGCGGGGGTATATGCAGGATGATCCCAGCTGGATGATCCGTTGAACATCCGCCTGATGGGCCGCGTAAATGACATTGCTGGCAATCATAAGATTGTCGTGGATAAACGCCGCAGGCATCATGTGGTTGGCCAGAATGCCACCAACTTTGGCCGCGGCAAGGACGATCAGGTCTGGGCGACGCGCCTTGATGAATGCCTTCACTGCCGTTTGATCCCGCAGATCAAGCTCTGCACGGGTAGCAATGACAATGTCATTGCCGCCATCGCTGATCAGGCGGCGCAAAACGGCGCTGCCGACCATGCCTGTGTGGCCCGCCAGGAAGACCCGCATCGCTAAGCCTCCAGCGCCACGGGCAGTGCCAGACCGTGTTCCTTGAGCAGCGCGTGCCGATGCGCAGACTTGAGGTCTTCGGCCACCATTTCGGCGCACATCTCTTGTGGGGTGATCGTGGGGCTCCAGCCAAGTTGCGACTTTGCCTTGCCCGGATCGCCCAGCAATGTTTCAACCTCTGCTGGACGGAAATAGCGCGGATCAACCCGCATCACGACATCACCGCGGCGCACGTTTGGTGCGCGGTTCGGGTTTACGCGGACGACAGTTGCGATCTCTTCAACACCGGTGCCGCTGAATTCCAGGTGCATGCCCAGTTCCTGCGCCGTCCATGACACGAAGTCACGCACGGAGTGCTGCGTCCCAGTGGCAATCACATAATCCTCGGGCTGGTCCTGTTGCAGCATGAGCCACTGCATCTGTACATAGTCCCTAGCGTGCCCCCAGTCGCGCAACGCATCAATATTGCCCAGATACAAACAATCGGACAGGCCCAACGCCACATGAGCCAACCCTCGGGTAATCTTACGGGTGACGAATGTTTCACCACGTCGCGGGCTCTCGTGATTGAACAGAATACCGTTGCAGGCGAACATTCCGTAGGCCTCACGGTAGTTCACACAGGTCCAATAGGCAAAGAGCTTGGCCACCGCGTATGGGCTGCGGGGATGGAAGGGCGTTACCTCGGTTTGGGGCGCCTGACGTACCTGACCATAAAGCTCTGAGGTGGAGGCCTGATAGAATCTGGTCTTGTTCTCCAACCCCAGAAACCTGATCGCCTCAAGCAGACGCAATGTGCCAATTGCATCCACATCGGCGGTGTATTCCGGCGCTTCAAAACTGACGGCCACATGGGATTGCGCGCCAAGGTTATAGACCTCGTCGGGCTGTACCTGTGACAGAATACGGATGAGGTTTGAGCTGTCGGTCAGATCGCCGTAATGCAGGATCAACCGAGAGTCTTCGGTCTGGGGATCCTGATAGATGTGGTCAATCCGGTCGGTATTCAGTGACGAGGCGCGGCGCTTGATCCCGTGTACCTCATACCCTTTGCCCAGCAAAAGTTCGGCCAGGTATGATCCATCTTGCCCGGTGATCCCGGTGATCAATGCAATCTTTGTCATCGGCTTTGGCCTCTGCAACGCAGCGAATCGTAAAGCTGCCGTTAACCAATAGTGAGAGGAGAGGTCTTAAGGATGCATTAACTTGCGCGCGGTGGTGTAAGGCTTGATTTGCAATTTGGGCGAATAGTGCAGGCCAATTTCAACGCAGCGGAAGGCGCGACCACATGCCCGACACGACCCCAAATCTTGATTTGCCATTCATCATGCCCGCTCAGGCGCAAAAGCACGTCACCCACAACGAAGCGATTGAACTGCTTGATATGGTTGTGCAGCTCACGCTCGAACAGGTCGAGGCGACGGTGCCGCCAGGTACGCCAAGTGAAGGGCAGGCATGGGCGCTGGGCAGCGGCACAACCGGGGCCTGGGCAGGGCAAGGTGGCGCGATTGCCACGTGGCGCGGGGGTGGGTGGCTGTTTGTCACACCGCGCGAGGGCTGGACCGCCTGGGTGAAGGCCAGCGGCACCCTGCAGGTCAATGACGGTGGCGCCTGGGTTCCGCTGGCCGCCGCCGGTGGGCATGGCGCAGTGGGTGACCTTCTGCAACTGACGCCAAGGGCACCTGCTCCCGGCTCACCAGCCGCAGGTGATGTCTACTTTGATTCCGCAACAGCCAGGTTGCGCTGCTTTGACGGGACAGTTTGGCAGGATCTGTTCTAGCTTCACACTCAACAACGATTGTCTGGATAAAGCGCGCGGCAGGATTGCCGCGCGCTTTTTCGTGTTTTTGGCGATACCTGTGGATAAATCGCGCCTTTCTTGCCTTATTTGCTGTTCGGACGCGCAGTTCGCCTCATATGAGTCGATAAGGCAGGGATTCTTGTCGCAGGGTGCTTGCGACACCAA
Organism: uncultured Paracoccaceae bacterium; assembly: GCA_947498645.1. Taxonomy (GTDB): domain Bacteria; phylum Pseudomonadota; class Alphaproteobacteria; order Rhodobacterales; family Rhodobacteraceae; genus Yoonia. Next base: position 1,210,976 of record CANMKS010000001.1, read on the forward strand.
GAGGGCTCTGCTACATCGCGCAAGATTTTGCCGCTCTCGCATTCGTGAGGGCCAAGGAAGTTGCTCTCCCGCTGTCCGGTCACTCCCGGGGCCTGCGGGACTGGGCCCAAGATATCGGAAGGCTACACGTGTCCGAAACTGCTGGTATTTCGACAGGCATTGCCACGCGCTATGCAACCGCTGTGTTCGACCTCGCCAAAGAAGGCAAGGCGATCAAAGCGCTCGAATCAGATGTTGCGACTTTGGAAGCAGCGATGGCCGAAAGCGCCGATCTGCGCACATTGCTGACCTCACCGCTTTACAGCCGTGAAGAACAGTCTGGCGCGATCTCTGCTGTCGCCAAGAAAATGAAACTCTCAGACACTACAAGCAATGTATTGGCGCTGCTGGCAAGCAAGCGCCGTTTGTTTGTATTGCCTCAGCTTTTGGCTGTTCTGCAGGACATGCTGTCCGAAGAGCGTGGCGAAGTAACCGCAGAGGTCACAACCGCCAAGAAGCTGACCAAGGCACAAGCTGACAAGCTTGCAAAAACACTCAAGGCCCAAGTGGGCAAATCTGTCACCATCAAAGAAACCGTCGATGTAAGCATCATCGGCGGTCTTATTGTCAAAGTGGGCTCTAAGATGATCGATACCTCGATCGCCTCCAAGCTCAACGCACTCCAGAACACAATGAAAGAGGTCGGATAATGGCGATCCAAGCGTCTGAAATTTCTGCGATCCTAAAGGACCAGATCAAAAACTTCGGTCAAGAAGCCGAAGTGGCCGAGGTTGGCCGCGTATTGAGCGTAGGTGACGGTATCGCCCGTGTTTACGGTCTTGATAACGTCCAAGCCGGTGAGATGGTGGAATTCCCCGGTGGTATCCGCGGAATGGCCTTGAACCTTGAAGCTGACAACGTGGGTGTTGTTATCTTCGGGTCCGACCGCGACATCAAAGAAGGCGATACGGTCAAGCGCACCAAGTCCATCGTGGACGTGCCCGTCGGTGATGAACTGCTGGGTCGTGTTGTTGACGGTCTGGGCAATCCGCTGGACGGCAAAGGCCCGATCAAGACAAAGAAGCGCGCTGTTGCTGACAGCAAGGCGCCAGGCATCATCCCACGTAAATCGGTTCACGAACCGATGGCGACCGGCCTGAAATCCGTTGACGCGATGATCCCGATTGGCCGTGGCCAGCGCGAGCTGATCATTGGCGACCGTCAGACAGGTAAAACTGCTGTGGCGCTCGACACGATCCTGAACCAGAAATCCTACAACGACGCGGCGACCGAAGAAGGTCAAAAGCTGTATTGTGTCTACGTGGCCGTTGGTCAGAAGCGTTCGACCGTGGCGCAGCTGGTGAAAAAGCTCGAAGAATCCGGCGCGATTGAATATTCGATCGTTGTTGCTGCAACCGCATCCGACCCTGCACCTATGCAGTTTCTTGCCCCGTATGCCGCGACAGCGATGGCAGAGCATTTCCGCGACAACGGTCGCCACGCGCTGATCATCTATGATGACCTGTCCAAGCAGGCCGTATCCTACCGCCAGATGTCCCTGCTGCTGCGCCGCCCACCAGGGCGCGAAGCCTACCCAGGTGACGTTTTCTATCTTCACTCCCGCCTGCTGGAGCGGTCTTCGAAGCTGAACGAAGACAACGGTTCCGGTTCGTTGACGGCCCTGCCGATCATTGAAACTCAGGGTGGCGACGTGTCTGCGTTTATTCCGACCAACGTGATTTCGATCACCGACGGTCAGATCTTCCTTGAAACCGAATTGTTCTATCAGGGCATCCGCCCTGCGGTGAACACCGGTCTGTCTGTTTCTCGTGTTGGATCTGCGGCGCAGACAAATGCGATGAAATCTGTTGCTGGCCCGGTGAAGCTGGAACTTGCGCAATACCGCGAAATGGCGGCCTTTGCGCAGTTTGGTTCGGACCTTGATGCCGCAACACAGCAGTTGCTGAACCGTGGTGCCCGTCTGACCGAACTGATGAAGCAGCCACAGTATTCGCCCCTGACAAACGCTGAAATCGTCTGCGTGATCTATGCGGGTACACATGGCTATCTTGATAAGGTTGACGTGAAACAGGTCGGTCGGTTTGAGGCAGGCTTGCTCAAGCATCTGCGTACAAACGCATCTGACGTGCTTGACATGATCACCAAGGAAGATCCCAAGATCAAAGGTGACGCCGAAGAGAAAATCAAAGCGGCAATCGACGCTTTTGCAAAAGACTTCGCGTAAATCTTTGAGACAAAGGAGACTTTGCTTTGCCTAGTCTTAAGGACCTGAAAAATCGGATCGAGACGGTCAAATCGACCCGCAAGATCACAAAGGCCATGCAGATGGTCGCGGCCGCAAAACTGCGCCGCGCCCAAGACGCGGCCGAGGCCTCGCGCCCTTACACAGAACGGTTCAACGCCGTGATGGGTGGGCTTGCGGCATCGGTTGGCGGGTCAGATTCTGCACCAAAACTGCTGTCCGGTACGGGCAGCGATCAGGTGCAGTTGCTGATTGTCATGACGGCAGAACGCGGGCTTTGCGGCGGCTTTAACGGCAACATCGCCAAGCTGGCCAAAGCACATGCACAAAAGCTGCTGGCTGACGGCAAAACTGTGAAAATCATCACGGTTGGCAAGAAAGGCCGCGACGCGATGAAGCGTGACCTTGGCGATCACTTTGTTGGTCACGTGGACCTGACAGAGGTGAAACGCGTGGGGTATGCGGACGCACAAGGCATCGCCAAGGATATCCTTGGCCGCTTTGACGCGGAAGAATTCGATGTCGCGACAATCTTCTTTGCGCGCTTTGAAAATGTTGTGACCCAGCACCCAACGGCCCAGCAGATCATTCCTGCCAAGTTTGAACAGGAAGACGACGCAGAAGCCACGCTGTACGACTACGAACCAAGCGAGGAAGAAATCCTTGCGGATCTTCTGCCCCGTGGCGTGGCCACTGCCATTTTCAGCGCCTTGCTGGAAAATGCAGCGTCCGAGCAGGGCGCGCGGATGTCCGCAATGGACAACGCCACGCGCAACGCGGGTGAGATGATCGACAAGCTGACGATCCAGTACAACCGTTCGCGTCAGGCCGTGATCACGAATGAGCTGATTGAAATTATTTCGGGCGCGGAAGCGCTCTAGACTCCGGAGAAAACCATTATGGCAAATGCAAAAGGCAAGATCACGCAGATCATCGGCGCCGTCGTCGACGTGCAGTTCGATGATCACCTGCCCGAGATTCTGAACGCCCTGAAAACCGACAACAACGGCAAAGAGCTGACGCTCGAAGTGGCCCAGCACCTTGGTGAGAACACTGTTCGCGCCATCGCGATGGACTCGACCGAAGGTCTGGTGCGTGGTCAGGATGTGACCGACGCAGGCACAACAATTACCGTTCCCGTGGGCGACGCCACATTGGGCCGCATCATGAACGTGGTTGGCGACCCTGTTGACGAAAAAGGCCCGATTGGTGAAAAAGAGCGCCGGTCCATCCACGCGGATGCGCCCGCTTTTGAAGCCCAGTCCACTGCATCCGAAGTGCTGGTGACCGGTATCAAAGTCATCGACCTTCTGGCTCCATACGCGAAGGGTGGTAAAATTGGCCTCTTCGGTGGTGCGGGCGTTGGCAAGACGGTTCTTATCCAGGAACTGATCAACAACATCGCCAAAGTACACTCTGGCTACTCCGTCTTTGCGGGCGTGGGCGAGCGTACACGCGAAGGCAACGACCTTTACTACGAATTCATCGAATCTGGCGTTATCGACGCCGAAGACCTGACCAAGTCCAAAGTGGCACTGGTTTACGGTCAGATGAACGAGCCTCCAGGTGCACGTATGCGTGTGGCCCTGTCCGGCCTGACCATGGCGGAATCATTCCGCGATCAGTCCGGGACCGACGTTCTGTTCTTCGTCGACAACATCTTCCGCTTTACCCAAGCCGGTTCCGAGGTGTCAGCACTTCTGGGTCGTATCCCATCCGCTGTGGGCTACCAGCCAACACTGGCCACCGACATGGGTGCGATGCAGGAACGCATTACATCGACCAAGAACGGTTCGATCACTTCCGTTCAGGCGATCTACGTACCTGCGGATGACTTGACCGACCCTGCGCCAGCGACATCATTCGCGCACTTGGATGCGACGACCGTTCTGAACCGTGCGATTTCGGAAAAGGGTATCTACCCTGCGGTTGACCCGCTCGATTCCACATCGCGTCTGTTGGACCCCGCGATTGTGGGCGAAGAGCACTATGCGGTTGCCGCTGACGTGCAGCAAATGTTGCAGCGTTACAAATCCTTGCAGGATATCATCGCGATTTTGGGCATGGACGAACTGTCGGAAGAAGACAAACTGACCGTTGCACGTGCACGTAAGATCGAACGCTTCCTGTCGCAGCCGTTCGACGTGGCGCAGGTCTTCACCGGCTCGCCTGGTGTTCAGGTGCCGTTGGAAGACACAATCGCGTCGTTCAAGGCTGTTGTTGCAGGCGAATACGATCACTTCCCCGAGGGTGCCTTCTACATGGTTGGCGGCATCGACGAAGTGAAAGCCAAAGCCGAGAAAATGGCTGCTGACGCAGCTTAAGGAGAAGCCATCATGGCAAACCTACAATTCGATCTGGTCTCGCCCGAACGTCGCTTGGCACAGTTGCAGGCGACCGAGGTGCAAATCCCCGGTGCCGACGGCGACATGACAGCAATGGCTGACCATGCACCAACCATCACAACCCTGCGCCCCGGTATTCTGACCGTGGTGCATGGCGGTGGGTCTGATGCCTATGTGGTGTCCGGCGGCTTTGCCGAGATCACGGCAACAGGCGTGTCCGTTCTGGCCGAACAGGCGTTGCCGCGCGACGAGGTGACGCAAGAGGTCTATGACCAGATGGTTGAGGACGCAAAGACCGCTTATGGCCGCGCGCAAGAGACCTTCAAGAACGAGCCTGGCCCGGTTGATGACGCAGCCAAACTGCTGTCTGACATGGTGGCGATCGGCGGGCACATTGGTCTAACGGCCAAGAACTAAGGTTCTACGGCAATCTTTGGAAAGGCCCTGCCGGTTCTGGCGGGGCCTTTTTCGTTTCGAGAACCGTCAAAGGTAATAACTGATCATCCAAGCGCATCTGGCGCGCGATGGAAGTACGTCAATCATCTTGGCACAAGATGCCACGGTTGCTCACTTCAGGCCTGCTGCTCATCCTCGACCGTATCGGCCAACAGAACGGCCACAAACCGGGTTTCTTCGAACGCGCCAAGAACAATAGCAATGATCGAGGTCAACGGAACCGCGAGGATGGCACCGGCAAGACCCCAAAGCCCGCTAAAGACCGACAGGCTAAGCAGGATGACAAGCGGCGACATGTTAAGCTGCTTTCCGATCATCCGTGGCTCAAGATAGTTGCCGACCCACAGCTGAGCAACCAGCAACAACGCCAAGACCAGCGCACTTGTCTGCAAAGTACCGAATTGCGCCATGCTAAGAAGGACCGGAAGGGCGACACCAAGCAACGAGCCGACGTAAGGAATGTAGTTGAGCAGTGCGATAAGGATGGCCCAGAATAGCGCGAAATCTACACCAAGCACGAACAGGATTGCGAAGGAAATGACACCAAGGATGACGTTGATCGCCGTTTTCGTCGCCAGATAACTCCCAATCTGATTGTTGATCTCCGTGACGATTGAAAGCACTTTCTCCGCCTGTTTGGGGCTCGTCGCCGCTACATGAATTTTGCGAATGAACCTGCCGCGCTCTGCCAAAAGGAAAAGCGCATAGATCAGGATGAGAAACAGCGTACCACCCGCGGAGCTGAGCGACGACAACAGCGACAAGATAGTTGCTTGCAGGTCGATCTGCCCCAGTGTTGAGGCATAAATCTGCTCCCAGTCCAACGTGCTACCGCGCCCCGACAGTGCAAAAAACTGTAGGATTAGTGTCTCGACATTGGCTTGATAGGCAGGCAGTCGCGCCAGCAGCTCTTGGCTTGTTGATACCACCACACCAAAAAATGCGACAGCGATCACAGCCAGGATGACCAGAGCCATCAGCCGCAAGGACCACACCGGACACCAGGTAAGGCCGGGAACTTTCGACAACCGCTCGGCTGTGTGCGCCAACACATAGGCGACGATGGCCGCAATAAAGATCGGAACGACGATGCTCTTTCCGACGACAAAGATAGAGCCAAGCAGAACCGCAAGAAGCACTGCACAGGTAAGCGTGACGAGGGGACTAGATTTCATGCCTGTGATTAAGCCTCGACCTTGGTCAGGTGGTCCATGTCCAGCAGCGTGCTTTCATCATCGTCCAGAAAGCGGCATTTGCCGTGATGGGTAAAAAACACAACAAGCTCGCTCTTGGCGGTGATTTTGTCAAATGTCCCGCCTTCCTCGCGCACATAGTCGCCGCGCTGAAAGGCCGTGCCATCCGCAAAGGCGCCGTTCCCGCGTACGACAAATACCTCGCATAGCTCATCGTGCTGGCGCTTTGGCAGACAGGATCCTGCTTCAATCCGCATGACAGCAGACCAGATCGGAGTGTCCTCTTTCATGTTCATCGGCTTAAGGCCAATGCCCCCAAGCTCTGGGATCGGGAGATATGGCCGGTTTTCAGTCGGCACCATAAAGTTGGTTGCAACAGTCATTGTCCTATTTCTTTCCCTTGAACATTTTCCAAACGGTGATGAAGAAAAACCGTTTCAGTGACCGTCTGAACGGTCCCATTTCCATCTGTGATTTCATATATTTGGCGTCACTCACATAGAGCGTTGCACCGGACGGTTTGGTAAAGACACCGGGTCCGTAGCTGGTCATGTAGAGCACGATATCATCTTCGGCGTGCACCGGGCTGTGAACCGCGTCTATCGGTTCGTAGGCATATGTACCCGGCTCGAAATCACCGGCTTCTTTGTGGGTGCCTTGACCTTCGATGATATAGAACTCGGACGCGCCGACATGTTTGTGCGGTGGCAATGTGCTGCCTGCGTGCATGTGGATCTTGACGGTCCAGACGCCGTTTTTCTCATCGGCGTGAAAGATCTGCATCTCGATACCGGGCGCGAGCGGCGTCCATGGCGTGTCGCGATTTGTGCGAATCACTGGGGTATTCATGTCGGATTGTCCCATTTGGTTTTTGTCTCGCGGTACTGCGAAACGAAGGGTCCGGTGCCGTTTTCCCGCGACACCGGACCAGGTTGATGCGACCCTTGTTATCCCTGCAATGGCGCGTTGTTGATGGCACTCACATCTTCCATGATGTCAAAGATATGATCGGCGGTCACGGTGATACCAATGGCCTCCAGCCGCTTCATGTGCATTGCCTTGTAAGTCTCAAGATAGTCACGGTTGCGGAACAGATAGGTAGAGCCGTAGTGCGTTGTGCCCTCTTCGGCGGTCCAGATTTTCCAGACGACGCCGGGTTCCTGGGCAATGCTCTCTGCCAGCTCTTTGGTGCCTGCCAGAAATTCATCTGTCACGGGGCCGTCATAGGTCATGTGCAGGTCCCAGATTTTCATGGTGCTCATGGTAAGGTATCCTTGGTTAGATGGTGTGTTTGGCTATCGGTTCAGCGGTTCTTGCCCAGCTGGACAAAGCTCAGCACGGCAAGAAGGGCAAAGAAGGCCGGATCGGACCAGCCAAAGCCTGTGAAGATGCCGGTCAGGCAGGCGTAAAGGGTGACAATCACGCCAAGAACATTGGTCCACAGCAGACCGTTCAGGATGTTCCTTGCGCCTTCGCTGCCATGTTCGGAATTGCGAAACAGAAAGCTGATAAAGCCGATGCCGCCCAGAAAGATCGAGTTATGCTGGGACAAAAACACCGCATACTGATCATTCAGTTGCAGGCCATAGTTCGGCCAAAGAATGCCGGGGATAAAGAAAAGCGCGAGCGCGAAGAACATGTAGATCACGCCGTGTACGGTCAGGAAGGTCTTGTTAGTCATGGTTAGTCTTTCTTGGTTTGGTTGAGTGATTTGCGAAGACGGTTGAGAGAAGTAACCGTCTCGCGTTTTTGTTGCGCGCTCAGCTTGCCGAAAAGGGCGTCCAAAGCATGATTGTGCGCAGGCATAAAGTCGGCCACTTTCTGACGCCCCGCAGGGGTCAGGCGCAGGACACGTGCGCGTTTGTCTTTTTCGTCAACAGTTTTTTCGACGAAACCGGCCTGGATCAGGTTTTTCAGCACCACATCCAGATTGCCTGAAGTCGACAACGTCAACCGCAACAGATCGTTGATGGACAGCGGCCCTTTGCTGTTCAGCGTTTCCAGTGCGTCCCACTGTGACGCTGTCAAGCCGGCAGACCGAAACACCGGCCCCATCGCGCGCATGAACATCTGCTGACTCCGCAGCAGGGCCAGCACGATGGTTTGGTTCTCTCTATCTTCGTTTCTGTGTTCCATGAATGGCAATATATCCCTAGTTAGGGATAATATCAAGAGGCGATTTTTGCCATCCTCGCATGAGGTCTCTGTGCGAACCCGAAAACCGGCTTGTTGGCTATTGGGAAGATCACGGCACGAGTTTCGACGGTGATATGGCACGTATGGCCAAAGACCCAAAAACCCGCGAATGTTGGACGCACACTGACGACTACGAAAAGGCGATGTCCGACTTCATCGCGCGCCAGCCCATGGAGCGCATCGGCACACCCGAGGAAATTGCGGCACTGGCCGTCTATCTTGCCAGCGACGACAGCGGCTTTACTACCGGTCGGACCCACGCCATCGATGGCGGTTGGGCCATCTAGAACAAAGGAACTGCTATGAAACTTCTCCGTTACGGCGCTGCGGGCGCCGAAAAGCCCGGCCTTCTGGATGCAGACGGCCAGTTGCGCGATCTGTCCGGCGTCGTGGATGACATTGCGGGCGACGCGCTGGGTGATGCCAGCATTGCCAAGCTGCGCGATGTTGATCCTGCGAGCCTGCCGCTGGCCGAAGGCAATCCCCGTCTTGGCGCTTGTGTCGGGCAGGTCGGAAAATTCATCTGCATCGGGTTGAACTATGCCGACCACGCCGCTGAAAGCGGCATGGCGCTGCCCGACGAACCAGTGATCTTCTTCAAGGCAACCTCGGCCATCTGTGGTCCAAATGACGATATCGAAATCCCCCGTGGTTCGGTCAAATCCGACTGGGAGGTCGAGCTGGGCGTAGTGATCGGCAAGCACACGAAATACGTGGCGGTCGCGGATGCGCTGGATCACGTCGCCGGTTATTGCGTGGTTAATGACCTGTCCGAGCGTGACTTTCAGCTGCATCGCTCTGGCCAGTGGGTCAAGGGCAAGTCAGCCGATACATTCGGCCCCATCGGCCCATGGTTGGTGACAAGAGACGAGGTCGCCGACCCGCAAATCCTGCCGATGTACCTCGAAGTCAACGGCCACCGCTATCAGGACGGTTCTACCAAGACGATGCATTTTGACGTGGCGACGGTCATCAGCCACCTGTCGCAATTCATGTCGTTGCAACCGGGTGACGTGATTTCGACCGGGACACCACCGGGCGTGGGCATGGGGCAAGATCCACAAACCTATCTCAAACCCGGCGACAGGATGGAGCTGGGCATCAAAGGGCTGGGTGTGCAAACACAGAACGTAGTGGCAGGCTGATGACACGGATCATCGGCCTGAATGCGTATGACCTGCGTTTTCCGATGTCGACACGCTGGACGGTTCGAACGCCATGAACCCGGATCCCGACTATTCCGCCGCTTCTGCGGCACTTGAGCTACCCGTATCTCCGGGCTTCTCGACATTCGCCGAAACCTGAACGAAACGGCAGTTGGTCGCGTTGCCGTCTGGCATCGACTATTGTTTGTGCCTACTCCATCAGCGCGTCGACGGTGGCACTGGCCAAAACAGCGGCTTGCCCGTCAATCGTTGCTGTGATGCTACCGCCTGAACTGGTGCCTGCAATGGCGTGCAATCCCTCGGCCCCAGTCCCGAAAAACGCGCCGGTCAGCTGCGCATTGACGGTCACATCCTTGATCCCATCGTTCAGCGTTCCGCCCGCCGAGAAATCTACGGTGTTCGTAGCCCCCGATCCGCCAATGGTGCCAGAAGCGATGGCAAGGCTGCCGGTGTAAAGGACCACCTCCATCGGAACGGCGATGCCATCCCTGACAGTGATCGTCTCATGGAAACTACCCGCTGTGCCGCTGATCGTGCCGCCCGTGAAATCCGCGGCGAGTTCGATCTGGCCCAACAGGTTTACGCCGGCGCTGGGGGATGCCGCAAAAAGCGTCATATAGCCCGCATAATTTGTGGTGCCTGACACAACGGGCAGATCGCCAAAGGGTGTGACGCCATCATTCATCGCCACGCTCGCGACTGTTTGCCAGTCCGGCCGGAAGACGTTGAGGTAGTAGTCGCGCCCCGCCGCATCCACGATATTTAGCGGGTCAGGTGGGGGTGGCGGCGGCGGAGGGGGTGGTGGCGGCGCAACACCGTCGCCGCTGCCGCTACTACCGCCCGTTCCATCACCACCGCCCGCGCTACCGCTGCCGCCACAGGCCGCGACGTTGAGGGCAAGGACCAAGCACACCCAAAACTGGACAAACTGGCCCTTCATGACAACAATCACCTAGCATTTTCCACAAGTTAAAGTTTAGTTAGCAGTAATTTATTAACCAAAAGTTATTAGATACCCGGCGGAACGGAGCCATGACTGCCATGGTGAGGGAAGCGAAGACGAGGTAGAGGATCAGTATGCGTCGGTTTCACAGCGGCTTGGTTGGGATTGCTCACGGTGATGTGGTCATGTTTTCGGACTTCGAAGACGACGGCCAGATGTGGCGTGGTGAAGGCCCACGCCAATCGCGCGCGCCGGTGACGTTCCAGCAAAGCTATGCTGCACCCCCGCATGTGCAGGTCGCTATTTCGATGTGGGATATTTCCAACAGCAGCAACATCCGGGCAGATGTGCAGGCCGAGAATATCACCGAAAAAGGTTTTGTTATCGTGTTTCGCACTTGGGCAGATACGCAGGTTGCGCGTGTGCGCGTGGCCTGGACGTCATTTGGGGAACTGCCCAATGATGATGGGTGGGAACTGTACTAGCGCCTACTCCGCAGCATAAAGCCCTTCGTAGATCGGCCCCAGCGTTTTGTGATCGAAGAGTGATGACACAGATGTGCCGTTCCAGGTGTTCAGGATCGCTTGCGCGAACATTGGTGCGGTGGGCACGATACGGATGTTCTTGCACGCCTTCACCGCGGCCGTCGCCTCGATCGTATCGGTGATCACAAGGCTTTTCATCACGGATTTCGACACACGCTCTACCGCGGGGCCGGACAGCACGCCGTGCGTGATGTAGGAATGTACCTCTTTCGCGCCGTTTTCCATCAGCACTTCGGCCGCTTTGCACAATGTTCCGGCGGTATCCACGATATCGTCCACGATCACGCAGACCTTGTCCTTTACGTCACCAATCACGGTCATCTCGGCCACTTCGCCGGGCTTGCCGCGACGTTTGTCAACGATGGACAAGGGCGCACCGATCCGCTGTGCCAGATCGCGGGCACGGGCCACGCCGCCGACATCGGGGGACACGACCATCACCTCTTCGAGCTTACCGCGGAAATGATGCATCGCATCCAGCGCGTAGATGGGTGACGCATAAAGGTTATCCACCGGAATATCGAAAAAACCCTGAATCTGCGTGGCGTGCAAATCCAGGGTCAAAACGCGTTCGATACCGGCTTCTACGATCATGTTCGACACCAGCTTGGCCGTGATGGGCGTGCGGGCCTTGGACCGGCGATCCTGGCGAGCGTAGCCAAAATATGGGATCACAGCGGTGATCCGTGCGGCGGAGGACCGGCGCAGGGCATCGGCAATGATCAGCAGTTCCATCAGGTTGTCATTGGCGGGGTTCGATGTGGGTTGCACGATGAACATATCCTCGCCGCGCACGTTTTCGAACACTTCGACGAAGACTTCACCATCGTTGAACCGCTCCACCCGCGCATCACACAGCCCCACGTCCATGCCACGATGCATCGACATGCGCCGCGCGATCGCTTTCGCCAATGGCTGGTTTGCATTGCCGGAGATCAGCTTGGGCTCGAACATAGTGGGCATTTGGGGGGGTCCTTTGGCAGAAGGTCATGGTTACTTGCAGGTAACAGATTCGTGGCGTTGACACCGGGTAGCACAAGCGTAGCTTCGCGCAAAGAATTCCCAGGCCTAAGGACAGATAAAATGCCTCATATCGACTACTACTTCGCAACGCTTTCGCCCTACACATACCTTAGTGGCACCCGACCTGCGGAGATTGCCAAAAAACATGGGGCGACGATCACCTATAAGCCGCTTGATATCATGGGGTTGTTTGGACGTACCGGCGGCACGCCTCCCAAGGACCGCCACCCCAACAGGCAGGAATACCGCCTACAGGATATGGCGCGGCGCGCCAAACTGCTGGGGCAGCCACTGAACACCAAGCCGATGTTCTGGCCAACCAATGGCGCGCCATCTGCCTATGCGATTATTGCCGCCCAGAATACCGGTGCGGATGTGGCCGAACTGGTCATGGCCTTTGGCGCGGCCTGCTGGGCAGAGGAGCGTGACATCAGCCAGGATGATGTTGTCCGTGACTGTCTGGAAAAATCCGGGTTTGATCCGGCACTGGCCGACAGCGATATGCTGACCAGCGCTGAAACTTTTGGCAAAAACCTCGAAGATGCGGTGAACGCCGGTGCCTTTGGCGCGCCGTTCTTTATCACCGACACCGATCAGCGGTTCTGGGGTGAAGACCGCATTGATGATCTGGATGCCTATCTGGCTGGCAAGATCTAATGTTCACCGTCTCGGGCCATCAGGTCCATAGCGTGACAGTGGGCGAAGGTGCGCCCGCTGTCATGATCCATTGCGCGCTGGCCCGGCATCAGGCTCTGCTGCCGCTGGCAAAGGCCATCGGCGGGCAGGTCACTTTGATCGACATGCCCGGCCATGGACAAAGCGACCCTTGGGATGGCAATCAGGATTATCAAAAGCTGATTGTCGCCACTGCCGCGGCGTGCTGTGACGGACCGACGCATCTGATTGGGCATTCCTTTGGGGCCACAGCCGCCTTGCGGCTGGCCGTTGAACAACCTGATCTGGTGAACCGCCTGACGTTGATCGAACCTGTGTACTTTGCTGCGGCAAAGGGCACGGTGGAACATGCGGCACATGCCAAGGCGTTTCGTCCTTTCATCTCGGCCATGCTGATGGGGGACGAGGGGCGCGCAGCGGAAGTTTTTAACGCACTATGGGGTGACACGGCTTGGGGCGATATCCCCGCGCGCAAACGCAGCTACCTGACAGAGCGTATTCACCTGATCGTCGCAGGCGGGGCCGAGATTGAAGAAGACGTAGACGGGATCACCTCAGCGGCGCGTCTGGGCGCGCTTGAGATACCCGTGACCCTGATCCGGGGTGGTGCAACCCAGCCGGTTATCGCTGCAATACACGCAGCACTGATTGCGCGCATTCCCGGTGCGGTTGATCATGTTGTTGCCGGTGCAGATCATATGCTGCCGGTCAACCGGGCGCATTTGGCTGAGGTCGCCGCGATTATCCGTGCAGCAAATCCAGAAACTGCGTGACGTGTTCGCTGGAGATTGACCAATCACAGACCAGCCGCCCGATCAGTTGTTCGTCGGCGTCACCCGTATCGGGGTCGCCGTTCAACACATGATAAACCGCCCCCGCATCCAGCATACGCTTGTGTTCGCGGCGCGGCATCTCGAAAAAGGTCATATTGGCCTGCGGCTCAAAAAGGATCTGCGCAGCACTGTGCTGGCGCAGACCAGTGGCCAGTTGGACGCAACGGTCGTTCGCCGCGCGCGCCAGTTCCAGCCACAGCCCATCGGCAAGGTAGGCTTGCATCTGTGCGGATAGATAGCGGTGCTTGGACAAAAGATGTCCGCCCCGTTTGCGGCGCAACTCGAACTCCCATGCAAGCTCCGGGTCAAAGATCACACACGCCTCAACCCCCAGCGCGCCGTTTTTGGTGCCGCCAAAGCTGACGGTATCAATGCCCGCCTTCCACGACATTTCTGCGGGGGAACAATCCAGCGCAGTCAGCGCATTGGCAAAGCGGGCCCCATCAAGATGGGTTTTCATCCCGAAGTCCTGCGCTGTTGCGGTTAGTGCGCGCAGTTCGTCCAATGTGTAAATCGTGCCTTTCTCGGTCACTTGCGTGATCGAAAGGGGGCCGCGTTGGGGGCCATGCAGGCCACGGTTTTCTTCGCCAAGGATACTGGTGCGCAAATCATCGGCGGTCATCTTGCCATCCGGCGCGGGCACCAGCGTCAGCTTGGCCCCGGTATAGAATTCCGGCGCGTTGCATTCGTCTTCGTGTATATGTGCGCAGTCGCTGCAAAAGATCGTCTGCCAAGGCTGGGTCATCGTGCCCAGCAAGACGGAGTTTGCCGCCGTGCCGTTGATGATCAGATAGACTGCCGCCTCCGGCGCCTCAAATACGGCGCGGACTTGCTCGCGTACTTCCTCCATGATCGGGTCTGCACCATATCCCATGGCGTAACCTTCGTTGGCAGCGATCAGTGCCCCCATCACCTTGGGGTGGGCCGGTCCAGAGTTGTCTGAGGCAAAATACATCTAATGGGGCTCCTCGATGATATAGTCATCCCAGTCGTCTTCATCGACGTCGAATTCGGGCACGGTCATCCCCTTCACAGAGACGCCAGCGGTATGGACCGACGCCGGATCACCAGAGATCAGCGGATGCCAGTCGTAAAGGGCGCGCCCTTCATAGACCAGACGGTACCCGCAGGTGCGGGGCAGCCAGTATAGATTCTGGGCGATGGTGTCAGGGTTCAGAACGATGCATTCGGGCACATAATTGTGCCGGTCTTTATAGTTCACACAAAGGCAGCTTTCATTGTCGAGCAAGCGACACGCCACGCGGGTGAGGGCGACAGTGCCTTCCTCATCTTCGAGTTTGTTCAGGCAGCATTTCCCGCAACCGTCACAAAGCGCTTCCCATTCCTTTTGGTTCAGCTCTGACATGGGTTTGGTTTCCCAAAATCGGTCAGCCAGCCCATTGCGCGGGATTTCAGCGCACATCGCTGAGGATCTTTCGGGCTTTGGTGCAGTCATCATCCATTTGCGTGATCAGCGCATCAAGCCCGTCAAATTTCAGCTCGGGGCGGAGAAAATCGACAAGCGCAACCGAAAGGGTGGCGCCATAAAGATCGCCTTTGAAATCAAAGATGAAGGTCTCGCAATTCGGGATGTTTTCGCCAAACATCGGGCGCACACCGATAGAGGCGGCACCATCATAGGTGCCTTTGTGCGGGCCGTCCAACACGTCGACTTTCACCGCGTAGACACCGAATCTGGGCGGATGCAGGCCGGTGATTGACATGTTCGCGGTGGGATATCCCAACTCTCGTCCGCGCTGGTCGCCGCGGATTACTTCACCTTCGATCCGATGCCAGTGTCCCAGCATCGCGGCAGCGTCGCGTGGTTTCCCATCCGTGAGAGCCGCGCGGATCGCTGTTGACGAGACGTTGCCATTGTCCAGTGCCACGATAGGGGCGACGGTGACGCCAAAGCCCATTTCCTTGCCATATGCGATCAGGTGGTCGACGGTGCCCGCCCGACCCTGCCCGAAACAGAAATCAGCACCCACCACGATATGCGTGAGGCCCAGTTGATCGGCGATGATCGTCTGCGCAAAATCGCGCGGTGTCAGGCTGGCAAGGCTGGCGTTGAAGGGCACCTCATAGAGCTTTTCGACGCCCAGTTTCGCCAATCGGTTGGCACGTGCCTCTGCGTTCATCAGGCGAAAGGGCGTGCTGTCCTTGCTGAAATAGCTGCGTGGGTGCGGTTCAAACGTCATGATCCCCAGCGGCGCATTTGCGGCCTTCGCCGCCTTGCGCGTCAGGTCGATGACGGTTTGATGGCCGATATGCACGCCGTCGAAATTGCCGATGGCCGCAGCGGCGCCACGGTCAGTAGGATCAACAAAAACGGTGTCACGGATAATGCGCATGGCTTTGCGTAGCGGACCGGGCAAAGGCGTGCAAGCGCCGCTTATCAGCCCTTCAGGGGTTCTGCGCGATGAAGGCCCGCAGGCTTGAAAAACATCAGTCGAATTTGCGGGACGGGGCCAGCACCGTGGCTTCGCCTGCCAGCACTTTTTTGTCGTTCACGATGCAGCGGGTGTCCATCTTTACCCGGCGTTTGGCGTGGTCAATCTCTGTCACTTCAACCTCTGCCAGGACCATGTCGCCGGGGCGCACGGGGGCAAGGAATTTCAGGCTTTGGCCGAGGTAGACTGTGCCGTGGCCGGGCAGTTGTTCACCGATCACAGCGCTGACCAGACCGGCGGTCAGCATGCCATGGGCGATGCGCCCGCCAAAGATGGTGTCCTGCGCATAGTCTTCATCCAGATGCACCGGATTCCGGTCGGTGGAGACATCGGCGAACATTTCAATATCGCGGTCGGTGATTACCTTGCGAAGTGACCGGGTCATCCCGATTTCGATATCTTCGATACAGATCGTACCGCGGGGTGCGTTATCTAACATATCAGGCTTCATCAGGTAACAAAAAATCCGATATCAAAACGATATTGAAATTTTATTACTTCGCAAACGCAGAAAGATCAAGTGATTCTTGCGCGTGCCCGGGCCTTATCGCAAGTGTCCGATGGTGTAGGTCGCGCTCATCTGTTGATCGTTCAGATAGGTCGCCAGCGCATCGGGGTCGGGCTGTCGATCGGTCTTGGTTTCCTTGGCGGCCAGACCGCCGGAAATAAACAATACATCCAAATCCTCTTGCACGCCTCCCAGCACATCTGTGCCAATCCCATCACCAATGGCGATAATACGCGGGTCAGATGGCGCATTGGTTAATGCAGCGAGCCGTCGCCGGGCGAGATCATAGATGGGGGGGTGCGGTTTCCCGAAATAGAGGCTTTCACCGCCCATTTCAGTATAGAGCGCCGCCAGCGCACCGGCGCACCATTCGCGTACCTCGCCCCGGTCCACGATGATGTCGGGATTGGCGCAGAGTAGCTTGAGCCCCTTTTGTTTGGCATAAAGAAACTCTGGCCGGTTCACGTCCACATCGGCCATCGGATCAAAGGGGCCACAGCAAACGATGCCTTCGGCGTCTTCCAGCGCGACCTTTTGGATATTCACCGGATTATCAATGATTTTCAGGGGCTTGAAAAAATCATCGTCGCGGGGACTTTCGCCCATGAACCATATCTTTTCGCCCACAATACCGCGGAACATGGCCGCCCGCGCGCTGTCGCCAGAGGTCGCGATGGCGTCCCAGGCATTATCCGGCACGCCCAGCCCGTTGATCTGCCGCGCCACGCTGTCCCATGGCCGGGGCGAGTTGGTGACGAGAACCACGACGCCGCCCGCAGCACGGTAAGCCTGCATAGCGGCCACGGCATCGGGCAGCGCTTTTACCCCATTGTGCATACAGCCCCACAGGTCCACAAAAGCGGCGTCATACTGCCCCGAGATGTCTGCGAATTGGTCGATTATCTGGGTCATTTGTTAACCTTTTTGGGCCGTATGGAATGTGTACATATGCTGTACATACACTGTACATACAGCTTGTACGGCTCCTAGACCTTGAGCGCGGGGATGATCTGCTTTTTGCGGCTCATGATGCCCGGCAGAACAACGCTGTCGCCCTCTACCTTTGCATCAAAAGATTTCTCGGCAACGCCCTTTGTCAGGTCATTGGGGATCAGCATTGTGGCTTCTTCGTTGATAATATCGACCACAAACAGCAGCACCTCATCGACCCCATCTTCTTTGGCGACGACGGGCATGGATTTCATCAGGTCCGCTTTGCGGTCCAGCACGGTCTTGGGTGATGTGGTTTCCAGCACCGAGACGCGGAATTTCTTGCCATCGACAGCATATTCCTTGCTGTCCATGCGCAGCAGTTCAGCGTCGGAGAAGGCAGAGACATCGGATTTCGCGGCAAACATTTCGCCTGCGTAGTCTTCGATATTGATCTTGAGCTCTTTGGCCAGTTTCTCGGCCAGGTCCTTGTCCATCTCGGTTGTTGTGGGCGAGCGGAAGGCGAGCGTATCGGACAGGATGCAGGACAACATCAGGCCCTTGATGCCCTTTGGCATCTTCTTGGCGGTCGCCCCCATCATCTGATGCATGATCGTGGCTGTGCAGGCCAAGGGGCGAATGGTGATGTTGATCGGGTTCTTCGTTTCCAGCCCGCCGGCCAGTTTGTGGTGGTCGATGATCGCCAGCACGTCAGCGTTGTTGATATTGGCGGGCAGTTCGGCAGGGTTGTTGGTGTCCACAATCACGCAGGACTGGTCGTTATCCACATCTGCAATCACCTCTGGCAGATCAAAGCCCCAGTGCTTGGCGACAAAGGCCGCCTCTGTGTTGGGTGATCCCAGCAGCGCCGCTTTTGCATCAATCCCGGTTTCATTGAGAAACCATTCCCAGATGAGCGGAGAGCCTGTGCTGTCTGTGTCGGGGGATTTGTGGCCGAAGATGAGGGTTGTCATATGTGTCGCTTTCCAAGTGTCAGGATTTGAGGCGTATATAGAAGGGCGCGTGCGGGCTGTCACCCCGTTGGGTTTGGCAGGCGTTGCAAAGGGGCTCTGCCCCCGTCCCTGCGGTCCTCCCCCGAGATATTTTTGAACAAAAGAAGACGCGGGCATGGGTTTGATGGCTGCCGTTTGACCCAAGCCGCCCAAGACGGTATTATCGCCACATTCTGTAGGAGGACGCTGACAATGGACAAGCTGGTTTAACCGCCCGACCCTGACCTGACGTATTTTCCTTGAGGAGCACCCTGACAATGGACCGTTCGCACTAACGCCGATTGGCGATGAGTTGGCCTTTTGGCCGAAGACTTACTTGCAAACGAGAGGTGCAATCATGCCCCGTAAGACCCCCAAACCCCGCAAGGCGGGCCTTTCACCCGTTTCCGCCCCCAAGAACCGCCGCGCTATGCGCCCCGACCCGGCGGGTGCGCCACCGCGTCACCCTGTTGGCCCCGCCCGCGACAAGCGGTTTGATCGTCGTCCGCCGAAGTTCCCCGGACGGTTGGGCGGACGGTAGACCAGGAGCCTCGCCATCTGATTGGGTGGCGGGGCTTGCATGGCCGTGGAAATTCGCATTGGCTGTCCGCGCAGGAGAACACGTATGCCCAAAGAGGCCGATCTATACCCCCCTATCAAAGCCTATCTTCAACAGCAGGGCTATGATGTGAAGGGCGAGGTGGGTGCCGCTGATGTGGTTGGCCGCAAGGGCGATGATGTTGTCATTGTCGAGTTGAAGACCGGGTTTTCGCTGGCCTTGTTTCATCAGGGCATTGAGCGGCTGTCGGTGACCGATAGTGTCTACCTGGCTGTGCCTGCGGGCGGTAAAAACAAGGCGCTCAAGGCCAATGTCAAGCTGGCCCGCCGTGCAGGGCTGGGTGTCATGACTGTGCGCCTGCGCGATGGGTTGATTGAGGTTCTGGCTGATCCGGGCCCCTATGCCGCCCGTCAGTCAAAGAAGAAAAAGACCCGGTTGTTGCGCGCATTTGACCGTTTGCAGGGTGATCCCAATGCCGGTGGTGCGACGCGCCACGGGATTATCACCGGATACCGGCAGGATGCGTTGCGGTGTGCCCGGTTTCTGGCCGTCCACGGCCCGTCAAAAGGGGCGCAGGTCAAGGAATGGACAGAAGTGCCGCTGGCCACGCGGATCATGGCGGATGATCACTATGGCTGGTTCACACGGGTGGAGCGCGGCGTTTACGCACTGACCGATGCCGGCCGCAAGGGGCTGGCAGACTTCGGTGACGTCTGAGTTATTCGGTCACGCGGGTGAGCGTCCAGCCTTCCTTTTGCAGCAGTTGCAGCACGCCGTCTTTTCCGATCAAATGTGCAGCACCCACCGCGACGACGATGTCGTCATGTGTTTGCGTTGCTTCCATGATGACGGGAATCCAGTTTCGGTTGCGCGTGTCCAGCAGCGCATCCTGCATATCGGCAAACATCGCGGCCCCTTCGGTGGGGTCTAGGCCTGGGATGTCTGACATGGCAACGCGCGAGAGTTCCCACAAGCGCCCGACGTCTTCGGCAAAGTACCGGTCGAGCATAGCCACAAACATCTGCTGCTGGATCGCAGGTGACAGCATGTTGACCCGCAGCATGTCGACCTGTTCGCCGATGGAATCGTTCTTGAAGATGTCAAAGAGTGTTGTGAAAGGCTCTACCGCTTGCATGGGTACGCTTGCTGCTTCGGCGGTCTGGATGATCATTTGATCGAGCCCGCGCACGCCCGAGACCATGTCATCCATCGCGCAGGGCGGTATGGCCAGCATCAAAGACAGATACCAAGGCTGCATCTTGGCCGCCATGAAAGGCGGGATGCTGCGTTGGCTGGCGGCGTCTGCGATCAGGCCCCATGTGTCGGCGTCCAGCATTTCGGGCAGTGTCGGCCCATTGACGATGAAAAGCCGACCGGGGTCGGTGACGATCATATCCTGAAGCTTGGCCTCTTCCTCGGGTGTGGCTTCGAGCATCACAAGGTCGGCATTTGTGATGGTGCTGGTCAGTCTGGTGCGCAGCGGTTCGAGGCGTGGATCGTAGATGTGCATGGTGCCGATCACGGTGATGGTGTCAGCGCCTTTGGTTGCTTCCCAGATCAGACCCTCTGCAAAGGGCATGTCGGCCACCGCGGCATCAAGCTGCGTTTGTTGGGCGGAAGTGATCTGGTCGAGGTAGTTGGCACCAGTGCAGGCAGCGGAGGCAGTTGTTCCGATCAGTGCAAAGAGTGCGGTCACAGCGGTGCGAAGAAGCATAAGGCGATCCTTTGGTCTGGCGTTCCCAATAGGTAAGCGCTCCGCGCCCGGGGTCCAGACCCTAGGCGCGGTTTTCGAGGATCATGCGCTGTCCGGCCCGGATCAGGAACCGGCCGATGGTGTTGCGCAAGGTGCGTTGCGGCGGCGGTACGATCCGCAGCTGGGGCCGCTCAAACGCCTCGGAACCAGTTGGCAATTGCACGGCACCTGCATCAACAGACGGGGGTGCCGACAACGGGATCGGTGGCCAGCCTGTTGTGGCGGGTGCCAATACCAACCGCGTAGGCGATGTGCGCCGGACGACAGGTTTGTCGTCGCTGTGGTGATGAATATCGGGGCCGATCTTGTGATCGACAATAAAAAACGGGGGATGCATGGATGTATCCGATCATGAACTTTTGGAGAGATTTGCATCGGGCCACGGGCCACCGACGCACTGCAACGCGAGGGGTTATCACCACGCGGGGGTAAAATCCTTTCGAAGCATTGCAGTCTCCTTGATTCGGTGTCGAATGGGGGTTGTTTAGCCCAAGGGTAACGGATCGCCCAAGGACATTTTTTGCAAAACGGTCATTTTGTCAAAATGCCAGCGCATCAGACGCCAATACGGGCGAAAAATTCTGCATCTGGCGAAAGGGTTTTATTACCCGAAAAGCAGGAAAACCAAACCAAAGCTGCCCGCGGCCAGCATCATTGTGACTTCCGCGCCTAAACTACCAAAAATACGCATATTCATTACCATTAGCCTACCACCTATCGGCAAGATACCGCTCAGACAGCCAGAAGTCTAGGCAAAAACAGTTCAAATTGGGTGATCTAGTTGGGCTCGCCGCTGAGTTCCTCGGGGTTGAGAATCTCGATCCTTTGCCGTGCCGATTTGATCACACCGCGTTTCGCCAGCTTGCTGATGGAGCGGCTGACCATTTCGCGATTGGCCCCGATTGAGGCTGCGATCTCGGCATGGGTGGGGGCGTCTTCGATCACCGATCCCTTGCCCAGTTTGCCGTGTTCAGCCGCCAGACGTAGCAGGTAGGTGCCCACACGCTCTTCTACCGATAGCGTCGTCATTTCCATATTGCGGAGTGTCAGCACCCGGATCCGATCAACCAGACTTGCCGTGACACGTTGTCTGACCAGCGGGACGGTGTTGAACAGGTCCAGAAAACTTTGCCGTTTCAAGGTCAGCAGTCGTGCCTCGGATTTTGCCACGACGGCCAGCGACCGGGGGATGCCATCGAAGGCTGCCAGTTCGCCGAAGTAGGCGCCAATGGGAAAGCGCGAATAGACGATCTCGCGCCCTTGGTCCGTCCAGAGCACCGCCAGCAACGACCCCGAAAGCAAAAAGTAGAGATCGTAGGATTCATCTTCCTGATCAAAGATCGTCTGCCACGGGTCAAGTTTCTGTTCGCTTGCATCGAGTGGGACGTTGGACAAATCCGAAGCGGTAAGACCCTCAAAAAGCGGCAGATCATAAGAAAGAAGTTTTTCCGGTGTCATTGTGTCGCCAGGATATCGCGTGCCTTGAGAATTTCAGGCGGTTCCGCAAGGGGATCAAACAGATTAGTTGCCGCGGCCAATGTTGCGTGATCCACCAACCCGGCGTCGATCTGATCAAGCCGCGTCCGCAGCAACCAGAGCTTTGCGTTTTGCTGTGTCGCCACATCTGCCGCTTCCTCGAGGTAGCGTGCGGCGTCTTTGGTTCGCCCGATCAGGCGGCAGATGCTGGCGTGAATGCGCAACACCTCTGCGTACCAGCAAAGCAGGCCGTTTTCCTCATTCTCGCGAGTGGCTTGGAGGGAGGCCTGATAGGCGTCATCCAGCTTGTCGTGTTTGGCCAGCGCAAGGGCGTAATGCGCCCGGAAGTACGGCACCCCGATATTGGCACCGATCATTTCATGCGTGTCGATGATTTGCGCGAACCCGGCAAGACCCTCGGTGCTGTCGGTTTGGCTGGGGTCCATGACATTCAGCCATGCGGCCCCCGTCACCTGCCAGAATGCGGCGGTCTGACTTGTTGCGGTTTCCAACCCGGTCAGCACCCGTGCCACTGCTGCGTCGATCTCTCCGGCGTAGTAGAGCGGAACCGCCCCCCAGATTTGCGCCCAAGGCTGCATGACGGGGATATTCAGCAGGTTTTGATGCGCGTCCGTCTCGGCGACCAGATCACCGATCAGATGCGTATCACCAGCAATCGAGCGCCCGGCGCTTTCGAACATTTGTGCCGCAGCAAATGTATCGGCCCCATAGGTCGCGATCATCGCCCCATGCTGGGCCACGTCGTAAATCTCGCGCAGGGCTGCGAATTCACCAAACTGCTTGTCAAAATCGCCTGCGTAGAAATGCAGCGATGCATCCACATTGTGCGAGGCAAGACGCAATTCGTTGTTGGTTGCTTCGGCGGGGACTTCTTTTGCGGCTTCGCGCAGCAGCGCGCTGAACTCATCCGCCCCTGCCTTGTCACCCGATACGATTGCATGGGTGAAGCTGCCATAGAATGCCGGGCCGTTTGCCGCAGAATAGTCGTTCTGTTTCGCTGCCAGCTTGCGGACCTCTTCAAAGGCATCCCGCACCGGCGGTGCCGTAAAGCCAAGCGTTTGCATGCGGATCGAGCCAAGAGCGGTGTGGCAGGCGATCTCAAGCGCGCGCACGTCAACGTCTTGGGGTGCTTCTGCGCAAAGCGTGATGGCTGCAAGCGTATGCGCTTCGGCATCCTCCATCGCCCCTTGAAACAACGCCCACTGGCTAACGGCAAGGTAGTTCTGGATTGCCGGGATATGCTGCTGGGCCAGTCGCAAATGATCTGTCAGAAGTGCAGGGTTCCGGCGTATGGCGTCCGCGTGATGTGCTTGCAGATGTGCGGCCAGTTGACTGTGATAGTCGATCCGGGTGCGGCGCAGCATTCCCTGATAGGCGGCCTGGTGCAAAAGCGCATGGGCAAAGCACCATGTCGCTGCACCATCTTTTTGCAGCACACCCTGCGCGCGCGCCTTTTCCAGATGCGGCTCAAGCGGGCCTGCATCACTGGCGATGACGCCGAGCATGTCGGTATCAAACGTGCGTCCAATGACGGCAGCACATTGCAGAACAGGTTTTGACGGGCCGGTCGCGTCGATCTGGTCGGCCAGCAAATCCATCAAAGAGCCCGGAACGGTCGAGGATTGGGCCTGCGCCGTTGGTTTGCGTTTTGACAGCTGTTCCAGAAACAGCGGAACACCGGCGGATTTGGCAATCAACGTGGCACGCTGTTCTGGGTCGGCGTCATCATCGGACAGCGCATCAAGCATCAGGCGCGCCTCTGCATTGTTCAGCCTGTCCAGAGGGATCATGGTGATTGGCAAGGCTCCGAGGTATTTGCCGATCTTCGTGTCCTCGCGGCTGGTCATGAGGATTTGATAGGCCTTGGCGGCATCGCTTTGCAGAATATGGACCAGCACGCCAAAGCTGGCGTTATCAAGCCAGTGCAGGTCTTCGAAAACCATCAGGCCCGCTGGCAGGACGGATTGGATTGCCTGCCACAGGCTGTCCTCGATCAGTGCTTTCAGCGCGACATTGGATTTCTCGGTCAGCAGCTGCTGCCCTTCGGGCAGACCAAGTGCGAGGGCAAGCGCTTGCATGTTGTCATTTGCCAAGGATCCAAAGCGTTTTTCAAGATCGCTGTATTCAGGCAGGGCCGTGCCGGTTTGCTGCATGAGCCATTGGGTGAACGGTTGATAGCTGGCCCGGATCCGCACACCATCTGCGGCGAATAGCGCCTGCGCCTTTGCGCCGCGTGCGATGTGCCGCGCGAGCGCGGATTTCCCGATACCGGCCTGCCCGATCACCAGACAGGGTGCGTCGCTGGCGGCGATTCGCTCCTGTTCGGCCTGACGCCCGACAAAGATCCCCGATTGATCCTGCGCTGCGGCAGCCTGCGCGGGCAGTGGCCGAAAGAGTGTCTGCGCCTCGGCAAAACCTTTGAGCATCTCGCCAGGGAATTCTTCCAAAGCCGTGCCGCCACGCAACAAATTGCGTGTGCTTTCCGCGATCATCACGGTGCCGGGTGTTGCTTTCTCTTGAATGCGCTGAGCGAGGGTTGTCACCATCCCTGTCGCGCGCGGCAGGTTGTCCCGGCCGGCCTCTGCGCGCACGGCAACTTCGCCAGTGGCCACGCCGATCCGCAGCTTGATAGTGCTGTCTGGATTGGCGCTAGCGTCGATTTTGGCAATCGCATCCAGGGCGGCCGCGACCGCCTTGGAGGCCGATAGTTCATCCGCGCGGGCAAGCCCGAAAAGGGCAACAACACCATCGCCCAGATACTCTGTCACTTCACCGTCGTGATCACGGATAACGGCATCACATTGCGCATAAAAGTCCTCCAGCCAAAGCTGGAGGTCTTCTGCATCCGCAGTGCTGGCCATGTCGCTGAATCCGACAACGTCTAGAAAGACAGCCGTAATCTGCTTGCGCTCGCCCCGTCCTTTGTTGGCGGTGGCGCCTGCTGGCTCACTCATTCACTTTCCCCGTCTCTTCCAGAGACCACTATATGCGTGTTTTCGCAGCTTCCAAGCGCGCAATGCGTCCGCTGTCGAATGGATTGGAGAGTGTCCAGCTTGTCCAGATGCGGAAAGCGCCGGGCAATGCGTGCCCTTCGGCGGCCTCGCGGTTGTTCAATCGCAAGGGCTGCGCGATCATCTTGCCCGCAGGTAAATTGGACAATGCGGCGTCTTCGATGTCGATTTGTGCATGAATGCCAGCGCCATGTGCTGCCGTCAGGCCAAAGTCAAGATTGGAGAACTGCCATCTGCCGAACTTGTTCTTGGTCACGACAACTTGATTGGCCAGGCGGTTCACCGCGCCAAGTGTGGCATAGTCTGTCATGGGCCGCGCCATATCGCGCTGGGCATAGGTGCCGGACCAGATTGGCGACCCTGTCGGGGACTTTACCGAATAACGCCGGTTGCCCATGGTCAGTTGGCCCATCCGCTTGTTGTAACCATAGCCCCAGATACCAGCGAGTTGCGGCAGTTTGCTGTTGAGATAAAGGTTTGGCAGATAGGCGTAGGCCCCTTCATGGCCTTCCACCTGCACATAGTTGATGGCGATGATTGCCTCATTATAGGTGCGGAACCCGAACAGTTTGGGCATGATTGTCGGGCGCACGCCCATTTGCTGGTTGGCCAAGATCGAGACGGGGTGCTTTCCGTCCTTGGTGATCGCCTGCGGGTGCAGCGTCATGCCTTTCGGCAGGCATTTTTCAAGTTCCTTGGCATCAACCGCGTGGAAGCTGAAGAAGCCGTCCAATTCGCCCACTCCGAAGAATGGTGTCAGCGGCCAGTTGGCATTTTGCGCATAAGGGCTTTGCAGTTTGGCGGCGTCTGTTGGCCCGGCATCGGGCGCAATATCGCCTTCGCCGACGATTTCAATATCGGCCCCGGTCAAACCGCGTGCGGCGGAAAGGCCAGAGATTGTTGCTGCCTCAACACAGCCTGCGTTGATCCCGCAGCGTGTCCAGTCACCGGCGATATAGAGATTCTCGAAGCCGGTGCCATCGGCGGGCAGGCGATATTGGACTGATCCCGGAACAGACAGCACGTAGCGTTCGGAGCCGTAGAAATTCTCGCGGAAATATTGCGCCTTGAATTTCGCCGGGCCGGTTTTGGCGCCCTGGGCGTGGAGCAGGGACATATCGAACTTGCCCGCCTTTTTGGCCCCAGGCCACATCTTGACCAGGTCATTATTGGCCCAATCCTTGACCTGATCCACAAAGGGGACGGTATCGACGCCAGCATCATGTGCGGGGCTACAGAAATAGGCGATGGATTTGGGGCCGGGATCGGCCCAGTCCTCGCGCACGATCAGGTCGGACATATCCGCCCAGGTATCAAGCGGTTCGACAAAGCTGGTGATCACTGTTTTCAAATCGGCGGGGATATCGCCGATGTTGTGCTTGGCGACCAGATCGTTCCAACCCATCTCTGCCGGGGTCTTGTCGACCCAGAACTGGGCGGCGTGGGTGGCCACGGTGCCGACCTTTTCCATCATCATCTTCCAGCGGTTGCTGGCGGCGACAAGCTCTTTCGCCATGTAGGGCATGGACCCCAGCGATGCACCGAGGATCACCTCGTCAAAGTCTTCGCCTTTCTTCAGCGCGTATTTGCGGCCCTTTGGCGCCTCTTTTTCGCATTCGAAATCGACGCCGTCTTTTTCCAGCTTCTCGCCATCGATCAACTGATCCCAATGCGGCTCTGACGGCCAGCAGGGTAGGTCTTTGACAGTGACGAAAGGATGGTATTCATCATGCCCCTTTTTCAGCGCGGCCTGTTCGACCATGTCAATGCGGTCGATGTAGGTTTTCGTCTCATCCAGTGCCAGATGCGTGGCCGCGTTGAAGAATTTGAATTTCACGCCGCGGTGCTTGAGTATCTGATAGTAGGGCCCAAAGATGGTGTCACCCATGCCCGCCATCATCTTGAAAAACAGCGACCCTTTGTAGGTGAACGCGAGCCGGAGCAACCCGCGAATAGCTGTGCCTGCGCCCACGCTGCGGTGGTCCGTGACACCGGCAGGATAGCCAAAGACATAGTCATAGCAGCCGCGGAAGACGGCGGAATAGACTGCCTCATGGCTGGCGCCATAGTGCAGCAGCCATGCGCTGATTTCCCAGTCGTCAATCGCGTCAAAGCCGTCGCGGAACAAGCCGTTGTCGATGGTGCCTTTGAAGAAGGCCATCGAGAGGCTAATCAGATACTTCAGACGCCGTGCTTCGTCGGACAGCACGCCTTCTGGAAAGGCGCTGTCGTCGAACCAGTTCTGGGCGTGCCGGGTCAGCGCGCCAAGGGTCTGGGTTTGGCTGTCGGTGTGGTCAAACGCGTTGTCGGGAAGTGATTTTGCGTAGTCGCGCAGATGGTGCAGCGGCGAGGCCTTTTTCATGTCCAGATTTGCGGCCCGCATGGGCCCCGCAAATTTCGGTGGCAATGTATGCGGGACGTCCTTGCCCAATTCTTCGAGGATTTTCTCGATGAAGTTGACGATTGTCTCGATCGCCATCTGGAAATAGGCGAACGGCGTGGGCAGCACACCGCCCGTCCCCGGTTTGTCGTCATTGGGTTCAAATTCAAGGAACCACGGGTGGATTTCCTTGACCCCGTCCTTTTCAATCTCTTCTGCCAGCAGAAAGCGGTTCAAGCCGGTAAAGGCCTTGTCCAGTGTGCCCAAGGGCGCATCAGGGCTGCGCAGGCCGGTGGCGTTCAACTGGTCATAGCAGTCGCGCATCAGCCGGAAGCCGTTTTCGTAAAAACCGGCCCAGATGTGCAGGCCGTGTTCTTCGATCCGGCCCGCGTGCTTCATGTTGCGCCCGCTGGCCCCTTTGCCGCCTAGACGCCAGCCAAGCTGGTAAAGCGTAATCTCATAGTCGTCCTGCCAGTTCGGTTGTTGGGTGATGGCATAGGCCGCTGTAATCGCGCCAACGCCGCCGCCGATGACGGCAATTTTCTTTTTTCCAGACAAAACAGTTCCCTCGATCGCTTTTGCAAAAATTGAATTATTGTACTCGCGCAGACCCTGAGTACAAAACTTGTCAAAAATTGTTCACGAATGCGGCTGTGATAAGGAACTGAAAAGATTGCCGAAATCAAATTGGGTAAAGTGGGCAGGCCCAGGGGGCTGCAAGGCCAATTGACAACAGTGGCATGTCTTTGCCCTGTGCGTGCAGGCTGATATCGCCGTGGTGCATCTGTCCCGTTGGTGCCGGGCAAAGCATGTCCGCCAATCCCCGATAGGCCGTGACGTGATCGCCTGGATAGTCACGCACGATGGACCCGATGACACTGTCGTTTGCAAAGAGATCCTTGGAGGACAGTTGCAGGGACAAAAGCGGCGGCGTGCCGTCAGCCTGCATTGTGAAGCTAAAGCCGAACTTGCCCAGTGCGGACGCGCCTGCATCAAGTATTTGCGCGATGGTTTCCAGTAGTGGTTCTGCGGGAACCTGTGCGACCTCGGCCAGTTTTGGTACGATCGTCTTTGGATCAAGCGTGGTTTCGCAGAACAGGGCAATCTGGCGTGTCTCGGCGTCAAACGACAGCATATGGATCGCCGCATCCGCACCGAGGTCATTCAGGCAAGCGGTGACCTTTGGCGATGAGACAAGCTCTGCCAGATCAGCCGCTGTTCCGGGGAATTCTGCATAGAGCGTGGCGGAGTGGCCTGTCGCGCATTTGTCCATGCCAAGCCATGCGCCAAACCGCAGATCCGCGTCCCCCTGCGCCGCGCTGATCACCTCGCGCAGGCCTTCAGGTGGCAGGGTGTGGCCAAGTGTCTTGATGAAGTCGCAGACCTTGGCAACACGACCGCGCGGGTCATTTGCCGGATCATCGACCTCTGTGCGCAGCGACAGGCATTTGCCATGCGCGCTGAAGATCATTTCAACCGGGGAGCCGGTGTCCGTCATGGTGCTGTTGCGCCAATGGGCCCAGCCCCCCGGTTGCATGACGCCAATATCATGGAGAGTTCTTTCCAGCGCCTCGCCGATCTGGCCTTGCTTGCGCAAGTACCAGCACCAGTCCAGGTCGCTGCGGGATGAAATGATTGTCTCGAATTTAGACATTGGCTCGCCTCGGGAGAAGGTTTGGTGCTTAGGGACCGATGCTCACAATAGCTGCGCGCATGCTGGCGCAATGTGCGTTTGGACACAGACTGCGCAAATTTTAAGACTTTGTTAACCTCTGGCCGGAAACGCGCCCTG
Organism: uncultured Paracoccaceae bacterium; assembly: GCA_947498645.1. Taxonomy (GTDB): domain Bacteria; phylum Pseudomonadota; class Alphaproteobacteria; order Rhodobacterales; family Rhodobacteraceae; genus Yoonia. The sequence continues at coordinate 1,240,468 of CANMKS010000001.1, forward strand.
AACCGCAATGATATAGTTGATGCACAGTGTGGGTTGCATGTTTTCATGCGGCGCGCTGCCGCCGGTTAGTCCAACGGTCTTACTATTGAGCGGTGTTGTTGGTTCGCTCTTTTGCAGGTGTGTGCCATTGGCGGCGTTTACATAGATATTGGCTTTTCCCAGGGCTGCGCGCTCTGGCTCGCTGCTGTCGGGCTCTGCTTCTGACACCAGAAGTTCATGCCGGTGTTCGGGAAGCTGTTTTGCAGAAAGCGCCACGTTTTCGGCCCCGAGTTTCTGCCCCAGATCGCGCGGCGACAGATCAGGCGCATGACCTGCGTGCATTGGTACGCGACCGCGCAGGTCCGGCAAACAGAACGTCGTGCGCCCGTCACCGCCATAGGTTGTACCCAATATCGCATAAAGCGCCTCGTGATCGGCAATGGCCAGGGCCTGCCCATCGCAAAAGGCCCAGCCCCGAGGGGCAAAGTTCCCGCCGAACATGATGATCTGACCGATCAACGGTTCCATATCCAGAGCGCCTTTGGCTGATTGAGTGGTCATTCCACATCGCGCATTTCCCAAGGCCAAGTCAGTGTCATAACGCACAGACATCGGTTTTTCGGCGGCTGGATTATCTGCCCTGCCACACCGGTTTGCGCTTTTCTATGAAGGCGCGCGCGCCCTCGGCGGCATCGGCTGTCTGGCCGATCTGCACTATGATTTTATCGTTCTTTTGCCAGATAGTATCTGTGCTGGCCGATTGTGCCTGATTTGCGATTCTCAACGTCTCGCGTACTGCCAAAGGTGCGTTGGTGGCGATATCTGCGGCGATCTGCTGCGCCGTCATGAGGGCACTTCCATCGGCCACTGTCCTGTTGATCACACCCCATGTTGCGGCATCCTCGGCCCCGAAGGCAGCACCCGTCAGCAGGATTTCATTTGCCCGCACGCGGGGGATCGACAAGGGCAGGCGCACCGCGCCGCCCGCGCCGGGGATCAGGCCGATGCGCACTTCGGGCAGGGCGAATTGGGCTGATGCGCCTGCCACGGCCATGTCGCAGGCCAGCATCAATTCGAACCCACCAGCAAGTGCGGCCCCTTCAACGGCGGCGATCACCGGCTTGCTGCGCTGCCGTTTCACAAACCCGCCAAACCCATATTGCCCAAAGAGGATGGTATCACCTGCCCCTTGCGCAAAGGCCTTGAGGTCCATGCCTGCGCAAAAGAGCGTGCCTGCGCCAGTCAGCACAGCGGCATGCACATCCGGGTCCGCCTCGACTTTGTCAAAGGCGGCACGCATGGCATCGCAGACGTCTGGATTGACCGCATTGCGCTGATCGGGACGGTTCAGGGTGACGGTGGCGACCCCATCCTGCGCGGCATAAAGAACGGTATCATTGCTCATCTGAGGCTTCCTTTTCAGCGCGGGCGCGTAGATTTGCGCGGATAATCTTGCCGGTTGTGGTCATCGGCATATCGTCGACAAAGCGCACAACGCGGGGAAATTCATATGCAGCAAGCCGCGTTTTCACGTGAGCTGCGATGTCACCGGCGAGCGTGTCGCTTGGCCTATGCCCTGCGGCCAGTTGGATGTAGGCGGCCACGATGGCCCCTCTGATCGGGTCGGGCTTGCCCACAACCCCCGCAAGCTGCACCGCGGGATGGGTCAGAAGGCAATCCTCGATCTCGGCCGGGCCGATGCGGTAGCTGCCAGAGCTGATGATATCATCGTCGCGCCCGATAAAGCGGATGCGCCCGCTTGGGGTCTTGCATCCTTTGTCACCGGTCAGCAGCCAATCATGGCCATCAACCGTGATGAACTTTGCCTTTGTGGCGGCGCGATTGTTCCAATAACCTAGGAACATCACCGGGTCCGGCGCACGTACGGCGATGCTGCCTTCCTCGTCTATCGCGCAAATGGTTTGGCTGTTTTCGTCAATGACCTCTACCACATGCCCAGGCACGGCGAACCCCATAACACCGGGCTCTGCCGGGGCGAGCGCCGCGCAGGACGACACGATCATGTTGCATTCGGTTTGCCCGTAGAATTCGTTGATCGTTGTGCCGAATACCTCATGCCCCCAGGCGATGAGTTCCTTGCCAAGCGTTTCGCCGCCACTGGCAACCGACCGCATCGGGACAGGGTCTGCGGGCGTATCAAGCCGCATCAGCTTTAACGCGGTGGGTGGCAGGAAAGCGTTGCGGATGCCGTGGGTGCGGATCAGGTCAAATGCCGCCTTGGCAGTGAATTTGTCGAACCTGCACGCCACGACCGGCACGCCATGATGCAGCGCGGGCAAAAGCACATCGAGCAAGCCGCCGATCCATGCCCAATCGGCGGGCGTCCATATCCTGTCGCCGGGTTGGGGAAAGAAATCATGGCTCATCTCGACACCGGGCAGATGCCCCAAGAGAACGCGATGGGCATGCAGTGCCCCTTTGGGCGCGCCTGTGGTGCCGGAGGTGTAGATCAGGATGGCAGGATCATCGGCACTGGTTTGGACGGGGCCAAAGACAGTTGGTTGGGTGGTGCAGAGACGATGAAAGTCATCAGCGCCGTGCAGTGCGCCATCAATGCAAATGACTTGATCCAGTGCGGGTAGTTTTGGTCTGAGCGTTGCCAGAGTTTCCGCACCGGCCGCATTCGTGATGACCACCCGTGCACCGGAATCATGCAGCCGGTGATGCAATGCATCTGGGCCAAAGAGCGTGAAGAGCGGCAGGGCGATGCAACCCATTTTCGCGATAGCAATATGGGCCACTGCCGTTTCGACGCATTGAGGAAGCAGAACGGCAATCCTGTCACCCCTGTCGGACATCGACGTCAGCGCATTGGCCAGTTGATTGGACATGTCGCGCAATGCGCCAAAGCTGTAGTCCACGGCCTGACCATCGGGTGCGACATCGACGATCGCAAGTTTTTGGGGTGTCGTGATGGCGTGTTTGTCACAGACATCCACGCCGATGTTGTAGGTCGCAGGAACAGCCCAGCCAAAGCGGGACACGGTTTCGTGGAGTGTGGAATATTTGACAAGCATGGCGTCGAGAGACTGAGCGTGGCCCCCAAAACTGTCAATGATCCCGTCACGCAGGTCGATTCGATTGGCCTGCGAGGCTCGATGCTGTCCGATTATTGCCCAAAACCGGCTGACTTACGTTAGGTAACCGTATGATTTTTATATTTTTTTCGCGCTTTCATGCTGAAAATCCAAAGGATTAAGTATTTGAAATATAACGCTTTCGGTATGGATGGACTCGATCTGTGCTGTTTTAGGTAGAAAAATAAATTGAAAATGAACGAGTCGTACTGCGCCTGTTCATAACTGCGTTGCCATATACGCCCCATTGAAGCCGTAATTCGCGCAAGCCGCACTTGTTGCCCAGATGACAAAACACCACTCACGTAACGCACTGGGCGACATGAAACAGTTTCACTATACTCCAGCCCAGGCTGATGAAAGCACAGGCAACCCAGACCTCGTAGAGGGCCCGTGCTTTCATCGTGCCGCGCAGGAGGCACGCTTTCCCAAAGTCGAAGAACTGCTGGATCGGCTATGTCACGCTGCGCTGGACAAGGCGCGCGCTATCGAGGTCTGACCCTTGGCCCTGCCAATTGGCGTGATGACAGCACCCCTATGACCTGACAACCTGTGGTACTTTGTTGTGCAGTATTTTCTGGCAGCATCGCGAAAATGATCTGCAACTCAAATTTGAAGACTCGGACTGCCCTTCGCGCCCTGCTTGTGCTATCAATTCAATCTAAAGCAGGGTGAAGTACGGCTGCTCCCGTCAAACAATCGCCAAATTTCTGCCATTTGGCGGGGCTACGAGAATTTCATGCGTATTTTACTTGCCGAAGATGAGCCGATGCTCGCGAACCAGATCAAGACCGTCCTCACGTCAGAGGGGTTGGTGGTGGATTTGGCCGTCGATGGGGCTGAGGCCCAGTTTCTGGGCGAAACCGAACCTTACGATGTGATCGTTCTGGATTTGGGATTGCCGATCCGCGACGGGATCACGGTGCTCAAGAACCTTCGGGCCGGTGGCAACGACACGCCGATTCTCATTCTGACAGCGCGCAATGACTGGACCGACCGCGTTGATGGTCTGGATGCCGGTGCGGATGATTATGTAACCAAGCCGTTTCATATGGCAGAATTGTCTGCCCGCGTCCGTGCAATGATCCGGCGCAAGGCGGGCAAGGCCAATCCAGTCTTTTCGCGCAACGACGTCAGCTTTGATAGCCGCACAAATCAGGTTATGGTCAAGAACGTCCCTATCAACCTGACCGCTCAGGAAATTGCAGTGCTGTCTTACCTTTTTCACAACGCCGGGCGTCTGGTGTCGCGGACGGAATTGTCGCAGCATATCTACCAATATGAGGGCGACCGCGATTCAAACACGATTGCGGTGTTTGTGAACCGGCTCCGCAAGAAGCTGGGCAGTGATTTGATTGATACCGTCAGAGGCCGCGGCTACGTGATCAAAGCGGTGGCATGACCTCTTTACGGACCCGGGCGGTCACCGGCGGTATCCTGTTGGCGATGGTGACGATCGTCCTGGCGCTGGCGGGCTTGGGGTCGTTCATGAACGCGCAAACCCAGACCCGGTTCACCGATTTGCTGCGAAGCCGCCACACGCAGGCAATTGTTGCCGCCGTGACTTATGCAAATACGCCCGATCAACTTGGCCGTGTCCTTGGCGATCCGGTTTATCAACGCCCATTTTCTGGCGAATACTGGCAGATCCAGTCACGTGACGGTGCGATCTACACCTCGCCATCGTTGGTTGAGGCCGTCTTGCCTGCGCCAGCGGGTCCAGGCACGGAGCGCCGTTCTGTAGAGTACATTGGCCCGACCGGTAATCTGGTCGTCGGAATTTCCCAATGGGTCACGTTGGACGACGGGTCGCGCTGGCATGTTCAGGTCGCATCATCCTTGCAGCAGCTGGAGGTCGAGCAGGATGCCGTGCGCCAGAACCTTCTGAGCGCCTTTGCCATTGTGGCTTTTGTCGGTGTTCTGGGTGCTTTGGCGCAGGTGGCATTGATCTTGCAGCCGCTGAATGCGCTGCGCAAAGATGTCTCGGCCCGATGGGAGGGCGAAAACGGTTTGGAGGTCGAAAGCTACCCTATCGAGGTTGCTCCGCTAGTTAACGACATCAACGGCTTGATGGATCGCAACCGCGATATCATTCGCCGCTCGCGCAGGCAGGCGGCCGATCTGGCCCATGCGATCAAGACGCCGTCAGCGATCATGCGCAATGAGTTGGGTGCGCTGGAAAACAAGGGGATGCCCGTGCGCGATGCGCTGGATGCCCTTGATCGGCTGGATGCGCAGCTTAAACGCTCTTTTGCCCGGATGCGTGCGGATGGTGGTGAAGATGCGGTTGGTGTGTTTACCGATCTGGACGATGCATTGGGTCGCATGAAGCGCGCTTTCGCCGCGCTTGCCCGCAATGTTGAGAAAGAGTTTTCCGCCGAGTTTGAACCTGAACTGCGGGTCCGCATGGATCAAAGTGACTTTGAAGAGGTCATGGGCAATCTGTTGGATAACGCGCTGAAATGGGCCGATGGCCGGGTGTTGTTGACGGCCAAGCGTGGCGAAGACAAATCAGTGATCATTACCATTGCGGATGACGGCCCGGGTATCCCGGAGGAAGAAATCGCGCAGGTCACCCGTAGCGGCCATCGGTTGGATGTGTCGAAACCCGGCACCGGGCTTGGCCTTGCTATCGCGTCGGACCTGATAAGTGCTTATGGCGGCGACATTGTTCTGAGCCGTTCGGAACTTCTTGGTGGGTTGTCGGCTGTTATTCGATTGCCTGCCAGTGGCAGCAGTTCACTGGAGCGCGGTTAACCCCCGCCACGCCCAAACAAACCGCTGAGTGCGCGGCCAACCAGACCGCTGACCGAAGGGCGCTTGCTGGTATGAAAAGGCAAGGGGCGGCAGACTTCGATTGCAGCGACGCCAACTCTGGCGGTCAGGGCCCCGTTCACCACGCCTTCGCCAAAGCGCCGGGATACTTTTGACAGCACTCCGCCACCTGCCACGGACCCGATCAGGTCATCCCCGACAGCCACGGCCCCTGTTGCAACCAGATGGGTCAGTACGCTGCGCGTCAGCCGCCAGCTACCCAAGGTGCCCGACCGTCCGCCGTAGATTTCGGCAATCCGCCGGATCATGCGCAGGTTTGCGGTCAATGCCGTAAAAAGATCAGCAAGGGCGAGCGGGACGATCGCGGTCACTGTTGCGACTTGCCGCGCTGCCGCTTCAACCTCGCGCTGGGCGCGCGCGTCCAGCGGCGCAAGCACGGTTGTTTCAGCAAGCCCCAGCAACCCGTCAGCATCCAGCACCTCGCTCTGACGCGATTGCAGCTCTGCCCGTCCCCACGACGTGTCCTCGCGGTTGCCATAGAGACCGACAAGTGAGGTGATCACGTCGCGTGCCATGCCGAGGCTGTTGCTGGTGAGTGCTTCACTGGCCTTGTGCTGGATTGAATCCAGTCTGCGCAGCCGCGCAAAAGCGGCCAATTCGCGTAGGCCGATCACCAGCAGGACAAGTAGCAACAACGCGATCAGCCCCATGGCAATACCGCCTAGAATGGGCGAGCGCGCGAGAAGCCCTGTGATATAGTCCCATGCCGCCAAAGAGACCACAAAGCCCACAAGCGCCAAGAGAAGCGACCAGAACCAACGCGCCAACCGCGACGGCCTGCGCGCGGCAATGGCGGCAACCTGTTGCATCGCGGCCCCTTGGCGTGTGTCTGGCGCATCAATGACCGCAGGTGCGATATCGGGGCGCGCTGCTTGTTGATCTTCAAGGTCGATCAGGACCGGTCCGTTGGTCATAGCTTGCGGCTCCATGCATATCGGACGTCGGGAACTTTTTCCTCGTTTCCCTGCCCATCCGTCATTTCCTGCACCACAAACCCATGTCTTTCGTAGAAACGGCGCGCGCCCATGTTTTTCTGAAAACACCAAAGCGTTAGCTCCGCGCAACGCGCTTTCATTTCATTCAACATGTCAGTGCCAAGGCCTTTCCCGCGCGCCTCGGCCGCCAGATGCAGCAGAGTGATCTCGCCGCCGTGTCTTGCGATGAAACCGGATAGTGTGCTGGTCTCATGCACCAAGACATCCTGCGTCCCGATCAGATGTGCAATGAACCGCCGATCTTCGGCGTCTGTATGCAAGCGTGTCAAGTAAGGGGTTGCTTCGATCCAATCCCGCAGGATTGCTGCTATAGCGTTGGCGTCTGATGGTATTGCGGCGCGCAGGGTCATAGCCGATCCCCCAACAGAAATTGCGTGGCCTTATCCAGCCGGATGTGTGGCAGCCCGTCGCCCGGTCGCCGGGTCAACGCCGCGGGGGCGAAATTCATGACACTATAGTCTGCATCAAGCCATGTCTCTGACCCCGCGCGCGCAGGGCTGAGAAGTTGTGCGGGATCATCGGGCAGTTTGCCGGGATAGAACGCCGCCTGTTTGCCATTTTCAAGCAACCGCCCACGTACGACATCCAGCGGCCCGTCGCGATGATCGACGGTTTCTTCAACCGTGGTGCGCAAGGCTGCAATCGACATGGCACCCGTCTGCGCCCCGGCAAAGTCGGCCCGGTCCTTGGCCTCGCGCAGCAATGCCTGCACGATTGCGGTCAGTTGCGGGTGTTGGCTGTGATGCAGGTGATCGGCCTTGGTCGCGGCAAAGAGAATCTTTTCCACCCGCCGCCCCTGAAAGATGCGCGACAGGAAGGCGTTGCGCCCCGGTCGGAATGCCCCAAGGATACGTGCCATGGCCCCGCGCAGATCGTCCAGCGCGGCAGGGCCTGCGTGGATTGCGCCCAGCACGTCCACCAGCACGATTTGCCGGTCGATCTTGGCAAAGTGGTTGCGAAAGAAGGGCTGCACGATGTTGCGCTTGTAGCTGTCAAAACGCCGCTCGAATTCCCGCCCCAGTGACCCGCGCGGATAGCGCGCATCGGGGAGGGGTGCGAAGGTCAGCACCGGCGATCCGGCCAGATCGCCAGGCAACAAAAAACGACCCGGCGAGCAGTCAGAGAAACCCGCTTCACGGGCCTCTTGCAGATGGGCGGTGAAACGCTCTGCCAGCACTTGCGCTTCGGGTTCATCCAGTTTGACTGTCGGATCGACACCCGCAACAAGTGCCACATAGTCTTCGCCACCCGGACGGCCCTTGGCCCGGTCAAGTGCGGCCTGTGACCATTCCGCAAAGCTTTGATCAAGCAACCCCAGATCAAGCAGCCATTCGCCGGGATAATCCACGATGTCGATATGCACCGTGCGCGGCCCCGCGATGCCAGCGAGCAAACCGCCGGGTTGTACTTTCAATGACAGGCGCAATTCGCTGATTTGCCGTGTGCCGCCGGGCCAAACCGGGGTGGCTGATGTCAGGCTGTCCAGATGCGCCTCGTAGCGAAAACGCGGTACGGTATCGTCGGGCTGCGGTTGCAGATAGGCCGTGCGGATGGCCCCGTTCGCCGCCGCCTCAAGCTGGGGCATGCGGCCCCGGTCCATCAGATTGGCCACAAGTGAGGTGATAAACACCGTTTTGCCCGCTCGCGACAGGCCCGTGACCCCAAGCCGGATGACAGGATCAGTAAACGGCGCGGCCAAGGTGTCGCTGACACCTTCGATGGTGCGCGTGATCTGATCGGCGATTGAGGCGATGACCAATGTGGGTCCTTTCAGTGCTTTGAGGGAAGATAGGGTCGCGGGGGCGCGATGTGTAGGGATTGATTTTGCATGATCCTCCCCCTAATCGGGTCGGATGCCACGTTATGCCCTTCTTGTTGAATATCACGGCGCGCCTTTTGCCGGATGGCAGCGCCAGCGCGATCAGCCTTCGGTGCAAGGCGCGATCGAGGTCGCCTTGGCCAAACTGGAACCGGGTGACCACACGATTGCCGCTGCGGGCCGTACCGATGCCGGTGTGCATGCCAAGGGGCAGGTGGCCCATTGTGATCTTGCACGCGACTGGGATCCGTTTCGCCTGTCTGAGGCGCTGAATTTCCATCTGAAACCTGATCCGGTGGCCGTTGTGGCCTGCGCACGGGTGGTGGACGACTGGCACGCACGTTTTGATGCCATTGAGCGGCAGTATCTGTTTCGGCTGATTGCAAGGCGTGCGCCCCTGACCTCAGAGGCGGGGCAGTTATGGCGTGTCAATCACGCCCTTGATGCCGCCGCGATGCAGGCCGGGGCGGACCAGTTGATCGGTCAGCATGACTTTACCACCTTTCGATCTTCGATTTGTCAGGCGCAAAGCCCGGTCAAAACCCTTGATGAATTGCGGATAGAGGTCGTGCCGCGCAGTGTCGGCACCGAATACCGTTTTCACGTGCGCGCGCGGTCGTTCCTGCACAATCAGGTGCGCAGCTTTGTCGGCACGCTAGAACGTGTAGGCGCGGGGGCATGGACGCCCGATGATGTGGGCGCTGCCCTGGCTGCAAAGGACCGCGCGGCCTGTGGCCCGGTCAGCCCGCCGCAGGGGCTTTATCTTGCTGCTGTCAGATATCCGACCGATCCCTTTGACCCGGCGGAAAAGCCCTCCTGACTGCGAAGTGAATGGAAAGTCAGCAATCGGTTGGATACACCCGATGTAGCGCACTATGTTGATGAGTACGGTGCGGTGAGGGGACCAGTCGTTTATGTTCAAACAGCTTAGCGCAATCATGATTTTCTGCGCATCTTCCGTTCAGGCACAAGACGTCAGATTGGTTTCTGATAGCGCCCGAAGTGCGCTGAGAGAGGCCTCTCTCTTGCGTGCTTTGGATGATGACGCAGCCCCGCAGGATTATATTGCGGCTGCCCGTGCCGATTATCGCAGATTGCTGACGGCGCTTTATGCTTCGGGGTATTACGCGGGTACCATTTCCATCACCGTGGATGGTGTGGAGGCTGCCGATATCGCGCCGCTGGCCGCACCTGATGCGATTGATGAGGTGGTGATCGCTGTCACACCGGGCCCGCGGTTTCGGTTCGGGCGGGTCGAGATTGCACCGCTGGCGCCGCAAAGCGCATTGCCTGTAGAGATTGCGCCCGGCGAAAGGGCGCGGTCTGGCGCAATTGGTGATGCCGTTTCAGGCAGTTTACGTGATTGGCGCGCCTTGGGCTATGCCAAGGCATCTGTGACGGGCAGGTCCATTATTGCCCGCCACGAGGCCAATGCACTGGATGTCACTGTCACGCTTGCCCCCGGTCCGCGGCTGCGCTTTGGCCCGCTGAATGTATCGGGAACCGACGCCGTCAGCGATGCGCGCGTTCGCCAGATTGCGGGGCTGCCTACGGGTGCGGTCTATTCCCCTGATGAGATCGCTGCGGCGGAACGACGCCTGCGCCGCACCGGTACATTCGACAGCGTATCGTTTACCGAGAGCGATGAGATCGGCCCCGACAATACGCTTGCCATCAATGCGCAACTCTCGGAAGCCAAACCGCGCCGTTTCGGCTTTGGTCTGGAGCTGTCGTCGATCGAGGGTCTGACCGTGTCGAGCTTTTGGTTGCATCGCAATTTCTTTGGTGGGGCAGAGCGTCTGCGGGTGGATGCAGAAGTCTCCGGGATCGCAGGCGAAACAGGTGGCATTGACTATTCGCTGGGCGGCACCTTTACCCGCCCTGCCACCTTTGGCCCCGATACCGAATATTTCCTGACCGGCCGGATATCGCGCGAGGATGAGCCGGAATTCCTGCTTGATAAGATTGCGGTCGAAACCGGGTTTTCGCGGATATTGAACGATGATCTGACAGTTCGTGCCGGTGTTGGCCTGCTGCGCGCCCGGGAAGAGACTGACGCAGAAATCCGGCAGTACACGCTGTTTACGCTGCCCCTTGATGCGACACTGGACCGGCGCGATGCGCCGGGGGACGCGAAGGAAGGTTACTACATTGATTTGACGGCAACGCCCTTTGTCAGCATTGACGGCGAAATTACCGGCGCGCGGCTATACGGCGATGTGCGCGGCTATTATTCGCTTGGCGAAGAACATAGTTTGACCTTTGCCGCACGCGGTCAGATGGGCAGCGTTCTGGGTGCGGGCCTGTCAGAGGCTCCCGCTGACTTCCTGTTTTATTCGGGTGGCGGCGGCACTGTGCGGGGCCAGCCTTATCAGTCATTGGGTGTTGATCGCCTAGATGGTGGCGAGACGGTCACCAGCGGTGGTGCGTCATTCGTCGGCGCGCAGCTTGAGGCCCGCTATCTGGTCCGCGAGGATATCTCACTTGTCGGGTTTTATGATATCGGCCACGTCGGCGCCGGATCCACGCCGGGCGAAGAGGGTAACTGGCATGCCGGTGCTGGTGTCGGTCTGCGTTACAATACCGGGATTGGCCCCATCCGTCTTGATCTGGGCACGCAGGCCAGCGGCGATGATGCGGGCGAGGATTTGCAGGTTTACATCGGGATTGGGCAGGCGTTTTGATGCGGTTTTTGATCATATGCACGCTGATCCTTGCGCCTGTCTGGGCCAGCGCCCAAAGCCAGGAAGACGAGGACAAGGGATATCTGACCACCTTGATCGAAGACAATCTGTCGGGCGTCAGCAGTCAGGTGAATATCCAGGGGTTTGAAGGTGCGCTCAGCTCTGCTGCGTCCATCCAGAGCCTGACGATCTCAGATGCCGAAGGTATCTGGCTGACCCTTGAGGATGTCGTGCTGAATTGGAACCGCAGTGCGCTGTTGCGTGGCGCGATTGATGTGCAAGAACTAAGTGCCGCGCGGATCATCGTGGCGCGCCCGCCAATTTCCGAAGACAGCGGTCCGACCCCGGAGGCCACGCCATTTGCCCTGCCGGAACTGCCAGTGAGCGTGTCGCTCGATCAGCTCAACATCGCTGAAATCGTCCTGGGTGAGGCGTTCCTTGGTGAAGAGATCACTGTTTCGCTGACCGGCTCTGCCCAGCTGAGCGGGGGCGAAGGTGCTGCCAATATCATTGCCACGCGTTTGGGTCCCAAGACAGGCGTGTTTGAGATCAACGGCGCCTATGCCAATGAGACCCGCGTATTGAACCTGCTTTTGAACCTCGAAGAAGGCCCTGATGGCATCGCCGCGCGTTTGATTGACTTGCCGGGTCGTCCGGCTGTGCGCCTGTCTGTCGAGGGTAACGCGCCTGTCGACGACTATGCCGCGACCCTTGCGATTGCCACAGATGGGCAGGACCGGTTGACCGGTGAATTTGCCCTGACCAGTGTCAATGGTGAGCAGCGCATTTCGCTGGATGTGGGAGGCGATGTGTCGCCACTGTTTGAGCCTGCCTATCAGGGGTTCTTTGGCACTGACGCCAGCCTGTCGGCTGAGGTGATCCAGACGGCTGATGGCCGGATTGATATCCGTTCGCTTGATCTGGACGCGGGGCGTGTGGCCCTGTCGGGGGCCGTGCGGATTGGCAGCCAAGGCTGGCCTGAATTGATTGATCTGCGCGGGGGCATTACGCCCCTTGGCGGTGAAAAGGTGCTGTTGCCGCTGACCGGTCCGCGAACGCTGGTAGACGGGATGGATTTGACCGTGGCCTATGATGCCGCCCTGTCGGAAGATTGGCAGGTTGATATTGCGGTTGATGGGCTGGAACGACCGGGGTTGAACATCAACACGCTTAGCCTGACCGGTGGCGGTATTTTGCGCCCCGGCGAAGGTGCTGATGTCGGCGCTGTGACAGCGATGCTGGAATATGGCGCGGAAGGTCTGTCGTTGGATGATGCTGGTGCATCGCAAGCCTTTGGTGATGCGATTGATGGCGTTTTTGAGGCCTCACGCGGTGAGGGCCAGCAGACCGAGATTACCCGATTTACCCTTAGCGGTGCGGGTCTTGAGGCCCTGGCCCGCGCAACGATTGCGGGGCCGGATGCGGGTTTCCGCACGCAGGCCACATTGGATGCGCAGGTTGCGGGGTTGGCCCGGTTCTCGACCCTTTTTGGTCAGGATCTGGGCGGCGGCGCTGCGGTGAACGCACAATTGGATACGACGCCGCTGGATGGGCTTTTTAACATCGTCATCACTGGTGACACAGATAACCTTTCGATTGGTATTCCCGAAGCTGACCGTGTGCTTGCAGGTACGGCCACCATTACCGCCACGGCCGTGCGCGATACGAATGGCACGCGGCTGGAAGATCTGAACGTCAGCACCGATGCGGCCAGTTTGCGCGGCTCTGCGGAGCTGACAAGCGGTGGTGCTGACGCAGAGTTGAGCGCCAGACTGAACGATCTGTCGCTTGTCGTGGCAGAGCTGTCAGGCCCGGCGGTTGTAGCGGGCGATGTGGCGCAGCGCACAGATGGCACGATTGAATTTAACCTTGCAGGCAATGGCGCCGCCACCAGCTTTTCCACCAGCGGCACGGTGAACCCGGCCGAAGTGGGGCAAACAATCAACGCGACGCTGGCCGCTGATATCAGCGACCTCAGCCGTTATGCGGCACTCTTGCAGCGTCCGTTGTCTGGCGCGGTCAATCTGGAGGCCCGAGGTGTGTTGCTGAGCGATGGATTGCGGTTTGACGCAGATATCAGCGGCGACACACGCAACCTTGTGACGGGCACGCCGCGCATTGATCCGCTGCTTGCTGGCGACGGCGTTTTTCAGACGGCCATTGCGCGACCGTCCAATGACAGCATCCGCCTGACGGACCTTTTGGTGCGCACACCGGAAATGCGCTTGCAGGGTGAGGCCGATGTGAACCTTGCCGGATCAAGCAGTGCTGATCTGTCGTTCCGTATCAATGACGCAGGCTTGCTGGACCCAAGCCTGAGCGGCCCGATCATGCTGACGCTGGATGCCGAACCTGCACCGGATGATGCAACAGCGGCTGTGCTGACTGTCACTGGGCCGGGGACCGATCTGAGCCTTGATGCGACCGTCGCCTCGCCTGCGAACGGTTATGAGGTGGCGGGTGATCTGGCGGCCAATGTGGCCAGCCTTGCCACCTATGCAGGCCTGATCGGTCAGCCGATCAAAGGCAGTATTGATCTGATGGCATCTGGCAGCGTTCTGCCTGATCTTACCGGGTTTGACGGCCAGATCAGCCTGCGCAGCGAGGATCTTGGTATCGGCAATCCCACGCTTGATGCGCTGCTGGCAGGCACCGGCCGGATCAACGCCAACGTCGGGCTTGAGGGTGAAGTGTTGTCGTTGCGCACGTTGGAGGTTTCCACACGCGAGGTATCAATCGTTGCGGCACTGAACGGCAATGCAGGCATGGGGCAAGGTCGGTTCAACGCCAGTTTGCGTGATGTTGGTGTGCTTACCGATCAGATCAGCGGGCCGGTGCGCGCGACGGGGAGTGCGTCGCTGGATGAGGCGGGCGATTGGGGTATTGATGCCAATGGCACCGGCCCCGGTGGTCTGGCCGCGCGGATTGTTGGTGATTACCGCCAGAACGGCACGCTGGATATTGATGTGAACGGCAGCGCGCCCTTGGCGCTGGCAAATACTGCAATTGATCCGCGCAGGTTGAGCGGGAACGCCAACTTTGATCTGAGTGTGAATGGGCCGGCGGATGTGTCGTCCCTTAGCGGGCAGATCACCTTTGCCAACGGCCGTCTGGCCGCACCAAATCTGGGCGAGGCGTTGACGGATATCGGCGGGCAGATCACACTTGGCGGCGGTACGGCGCGTATTGATCTGACGACGCGTGTTGAAAGCGGCGGCAGGGTCAGTCTGAGCGGTCCTATCGCGCTCGCAGCGGGCAATCAGGCGGATGTGACAGTAGCACTGCGCAATGTCGTGCTGCAGGACCCGGAACTTTATTCCTCGCGCGTGTCAGGCGACATCACCCTGAATGGGCCATTGCAGGGTGGGGCGCGGATCAGAGGGCGGCTGGAGCTTGGGCAGACCGATATTCAGGTGCCATCGTCATCAATCAGCACCTTGGGTGAACTGCCCGATGTCACACATGTCGCAGCCCCCGCAGACGTGCGCCGCACGCTGGCGCGCGCTGGTTTGCTTGGCGATGGTCGCGAAAGCAGCGGTAATGGCGGCGGCGGCGGTGCGGCCTCTCCGCTGGACATCGTGATCAACGCGCCTTCGCGCATCTTTATCCGCGGGCGCGGATTGGACGCTGAACTTGGTGGCCGCCTGACCATTGGCGGCACGACCGCGAATGTGATCCCGGTGGGGCGGTTTTCGCTGATCCGTGGGCGCATAGATATCCTGCAACAGCGGTTCCGACTGACCGAAGGTGTTGCCTCTTTGCAGGGGGATTTTGATCCGTTTATCAGGCTGGTTGCCACCACGGAAACCGAAACCGGCACTGTGATCAGTATTGTGGTTGAGGGACCGGCGGGCGAGCCGGAGGTGAGTTTCCTTTCGGTCCCGGAGTTGCCGCAGGACGAGGTGCTGTCGCAACTTATTTTTGGTCGCGATCTGCAAAGCATCAGCCCGTTGCAAGCGATCCAGCTTGCCTCTGCCATCAGTACGTTGGCAGGACGTGGCGGCGGGGCGCTGGACAGTCTGCGCTCTAACATCGGGCTGGATGATTTTGATGTCAGCACCGATGAAGAGGGCACAGCCGCCGTGCGCGCGGGCAAATACCTGAGTGAGAATGTCTATACCGATGTGACGGTGACCAGCGATGGCGGTACCGAGGTCAACCTTAACCTTGATCTGACGGATGAGATCACGGCCAAAGGCAGCGTTGATCAGGATGGCGAAACCGGGGTCGGGATATTCTTTCAGCGTGACTACTAGACCGGATGCAGACCCGCGCGCGGTGATGGCGGCGCAGAACAATGCTGATTGGTATGCGATGATGTGGGATATTCGCGGGCTGCGCTATTTGCGCGATGCGCAGGGATTTCAGGCGATTGATCCGCCGCCACCCTATCACAGCTGGGTGACAGCCATGCACGGTGTCCAAATATCAAGGATGATCGCGCCATTGCTGGACCGTCCTGATTTTGGTGTGAAGGATGCCAGCGGTCAGCAGGATTTGTCGGGGCTTGGCCTGCGCAAGCTATTCGCGGCGTCCTGGCTTTGGCACTCGCCGCGCGCGGGCGTTGTGACGGATGGGTGGGACCGGATCACGACCCCCGCAGCCCTTGCCCGCTGGGACATGGCATGGGGCAACAGTTCTCCGTCGGATCAGCGGCAGTTTCCTGACGAGATTCTAGCCCGTGAGGAGGTCGCACTGTGGGGGCGCCGCGCGGTCGAGGGCTATGATGCGGGTGTCATTGCCAATCTGTCCGAGGATTGCGTGGGCCTGTCCAACCTGTTTGGCAAGAAGGCCCGCCCGGCCGCGACAACGCTTTGTGCGGGTTTTGGCGGTGGGTTGCCATTGGTGGGGTACGAGTGGGGTGATGATCTGACCGAGGCGCTTGCGTCAGGGTGGCAGATCACGGGCGATCTGGCGGTGTGGGCCAAGCCCGGCAAATGATAGCCGCAACTCCGCAATCCTGATCAAACGCGGTCCGATCATATGCCTAGAACTGTCTGGTGAACGCAAAAACGAGGATGCGGATGTCACTGATTGACCGAATAATCTGGCAGATCGAGATGCGTCTGCATCAGCCGGTGTCGCTGGAGAGCCTCGCCGATGCTTGCGCGGTCAGCCCGTATCATATGGCGCGGAGCTTTCGCCAGGTCACCGGCATGTCGCCGATGACCTATCTTCGGGCGCGGCGGCTTTCTGTGGCTGCCATCCAGATGATTGGGGGTGATGATGACATCCTGCATATAGCGCTGGATGCACAATATACCTCGCACGCGGCGTTCACCCGTGCCTTTGCGCGCTACTTTGGGGTGCCGCCTCAGAATATTCGCAAGGCGCGGTCCCTTGACCATGTGAAACTGATGGAGCCTTTGAAAATGCAACAAGATATGATTGTGGATGTCGCTGCCCCTGAAATAAGAACCCGAGACGCCTTTCGCGTAATCGGCCTTGCCGCCAAAACCAGTTTTGGCAACAACAGTCCGATCCCGCCACTGTGGCAGGCGTTGAACAGCCGCCTGGACGAGTTTGATAGCGATCAGGTTGATGCGGCCTATGGTGTTTGCTGTGATGCGGACGGCAACGGGAATTTCCGTTATGTGGCAGGTGTCGCCGGACGCACCAATGATGCGGCTCCCAAAAATATGGAAGATGTGAAAGTTCCGGCGGGTCGTTACGCGGTATTCACCCACAAGGGTCATATCGCCGACTTTCCCAAAACGGTCTACACCGTGTGGAACAAGGCGCTGCCAGACGCGGGGCTGGAACCACGGCCCGCGCCGGAGTTCGAGCTTTACGATCAGCGTTTCGACGTCGCCACCGGACGTGGCATTGTCGAACTTTGGATTCCCATCAAGTGATCCAAAAGGGTGCAGGCCTCATCCGTTGACGGCCAGCACCTCTTCCGCCTCGTGGAAGGGACAGGCGACCAGGTGGTTGCCGCCGATATCCTCTAGCATTGGTTTGACCTCGGCGCAGGATGTCTGCGCCTTGGGGCAGCGGGTGCGGAAAACGCAGCCGCTGGGCGGGGACAGTGGAGATGGCAATTCGCCCTCCAATATCGGGCGGGGCCTTGCGCGTTCCAGCACCGGATCGGGGATTGGCACCGATGCGATCAGCGCCTGACTATAGGGATGCTCTGGCCGGGTCGTCAGCTTTTCGCTTTCGGCTGTCTCCATCACCCGACCCAGATACAGCACCAAGGTGCGGTCGCTGATATGCTTTACCACGCTCAGATCATGGGCAATGAAAATCATCGACAGGCCCATGTCGCGCTGCAACTCCATCAGCAGGTTGATGACCTGCGCCTGTACCGACACATCAAGCGCGGATACAGGCTCATCACAGATGATCAGCTTGGGTTTGAGGATGAGTGCCCGTGCGATTCCGATGCGTTGGCATTGCCCTCCCGAAAATTCATGCGGATAGCGGTTGATCAGATTGGGCAGCAGCCCCACCCGTTCCATCAGCTCGCGCACACGCTTTTTGACCTCGGCCCTGGGCGTGCCGGGTTCATGCGTTACCAAGGGTTCGGCAATGATCTCGCCCACGGTCATGCGCGGGTTCAACGCGGCAAGCGGGTCTTGGAAAATCATCTGCACATCGCGGCGATGCACGCGGCGCTGCTTTGGGTACATATTGGCCAGATCATGGCCTTCAAACATGATGTTCCCGTCCGATGATGGGATCGTCCCCACCACAGCACGGGCAAGGGTCGATTTCCCCGACCCGGATTCACCCACGATGCCAAGGCATTCACCTGGTTGCAGGTCAAACGACACCTCTGACACGGCATGCAACTTGCGCGGCGGCGTCCAGGGCCATGACCCCGGCTTGCGCACGTCAAAGGTGACGGACAGATTGCGGACAGACAAAAGCGGTTCCATTACGCGACCTCCTGCACAGGCAGATGGCAGGCGCGCCGCCGGTCCGGCGTGACGTCAAGCGATGGGCGTTCCGTCCGGCAATTGTCCAACACCTGTGCGCAGCGGGGCGAAAACGGACAGCCCGCCGGCAGGCGCGACATATCCGGTGGTTCCCCCGCAATCGTGGCAAGCTCTTCCGTGGCCTGATCCAGACGCGGCACCGCTTTCAGCAGACCACTGGTATAAGGGTGCGACGGGTCTGCAAAAATGTCGTCGGTTGGCCCCTCTTCCATGATTTGCCCACCGTACATGACCAAGGTGCGGTCGCAGAACCCGGCGACGATCCCAAGGTCATGTGTGATCAGAATGATCGCTGTGCCAAATTCCTGCCGGATATCGCCAAGCAACTGCATGATCTGCGCCTGCACGGTGACGTCCAGCGCGGTCGTAGGTTCATCCGCGATCAACAGGCGAGGCTGACACAGCAGTGACATCGCGATCATGATCCGCTGGCGCATACCGCCGGAGAACTCGTGCGGGAACATTGTGACACGGGCGCGGGCGTCGGGGATACGGACGGCATCCAACATGCGCACGGCCTCGGTCACTGCGGCAGATTTGCCTAGGCCCTGATGCAGCATCAAAACTTCGGCCATCTGATCGCTGACGCGCAGATATGGATTGAGCGAGGTCATGGGATCCTGAAAGATCATCGCCATGTCTTTGCTGCGGATCTTGTTCAACTGGCGCGTGTTCATCGCCAGCAGGTCCTGCCCGTCAAACCGCGCTTGCCCGGTGGCGCGACCATTCTTTGCCAGCAGGCCCATCGCGGCAAATGCGGTCTGGCTTTTGCCCGACCCGCTTTCGCCCACAATCGCAAGCGTTTCACCCTTGTCGATATTCAGGCAAAGTCCATTCACGGCATTCACATCGCCATCAGCGGTGGTGAACGTGACCCGGAGGTCTTCGATTTCCAAAAGGCTCATGTCTTAGCGGTCCTTGGGGTCAAGCGCATCACGCAAACCATCGCCAACAAAGAAGAAGGCAAAGATGGTGACGACAAAGAAAAACAACGGATAGGCGATCTGCCAGTAATAGCCAAACTGCATGGTACGCGATCCTTCGTTGATCAACGCGCCCAGCGATGTGGCCGGTTCCTGCACGCCCAGCCCCAGAAAGCTGATGAAACTTTCAAAGATGATCATATTGGGCACCAGTAGCGTGGCGTAGACGATGACGATCCCCAGCAGGTTTGGCACGATATGGCGCAGGATAATCTTGACCGGATGCACCCCGGTGGCGACGGCAACCTCGACAAATTCCTTGTTCTTGATGGTCAGGGTCTGCCCCCGCGCGATCCGCGCCATATCCAGCCAGGAAATCAACCCGATGCCCAGAAACAGCATAAAGATCGACCGGCCAAAGATCACCAGCATCAGGATCAGCACGAACATGAAAGGGATCGACATCAGCACATCGACAATCCGCATCATCAGCCCGTCAACACGGCCACCATAGTAACCCGCAGTTGCCCCGTAGAGTGTGCCGACGATGACAGCGACCAAGGCACCAACGACACCCACCATCAACGAAATGCCCGTGCCTTGTACGGTCCGCGCAAACAGGTCGCGCCCGTTGCTGTCGGTGCCGAAATAGTGGCCGGTCTCTACCGATGGCACACCCTTGTAGGCGTTACTGCCGATCAGGCTGAAATCAACAAAGTCATTTTCGTATTCCGCAAAGGCCCCGCCAAAGAGGGCGAAGCCCGCGACCAGCATTAGCATGATCAAGGATACAACAGCGGCCCGGTTGCGGAAAAAGCGGGTGCGGGCATCGGCCCAAAGCGACCGGCCCTTGACCTCGGCCAGTTCCATCGCTTCGCCGACACCTTCGACAGCAGCTCTGTTGGGAAACATTCGCAGGCCCCCTTAATAGCGGATTTTCGGGTCGATCCACGCGTAGAGGATATCGACCAGAAGGTTGAACAGGATTGTCAGGGTGCCCACCAGAATGGTGATCCCCATAATCACGGAATAGTCGCGGTTAAAGGCGGAGTTCACGAAAAACTGCCCGATCCCGCCTGTGGAGAAGAACACGTCAATGATGACTGAACCGGTGATCATGCCCACAAACGCCGGCCCCAGATAGGAGAGCACAGGCAGAATGGTCGGCTTCATCGCGTGACGCCAGATGACCCGACGCATAGGCAGGCCTTTGGCCTGTGCGGTGCGGATGAAATTGGTGTTCAGCACCTCCAGCATGGATGATCGGGTGATCCGTGCAATCGACGCCATGTAGGATGTGGAAAGGGCAATGACCGGCATGATCAGGTAATTCCACTGCCCGCCTTCCCAGCCACCACCGGGCAACCAGCCAAGCCAGAGCGTGAAGACCAGCAACAGGATAGGCGCCATCACAAAGTTCGGTAGCACCTGTGCCCCGATGGAAATGCCAACAGCCAGATAATCCAGCCAGGAGTTTTGCTTGATTGCCGCAGCGACACCCAGTGAGACGCCAACGGTGACGGCCACAACAAAGGACCAGAACCCATAGGTCAGCGTGACGGGAAAGCCTTGGGCGATCACGTCATTGACCGTGCGATCCTTGTATTGGAACGACGGGCCGAAATCGAAGGACGTTACAACGCCCGACACATAGTTAACGATTTGTTTCCAGAACGGTTGGTCCAGCCCATACTTCGCCTCGATATTGGCGAGCACTTCTGGCGGCAGGGGGCGTTCAGAATTAAACGGGCCACCGGGGGCCGAATACATCAGGATGAACGACAAAACGACCAATATCAAAAGGGTCGGTATGGCCACGGCAAGGCGGCGGACAACAAAGCTCAGCATGGGTCAGGGGTCCCTAACAGAATGGGAAAACCGCGCCCCGGGGTCCGGGGCGCGGTTTCTCACGTGGTGTGATTACTCAGCGATCTTATACAGATCTTTGGAGTACCAGTTCTGCTGGAAGTTCTCAAAGGGCCAGCCTTCAAGATTTTCGGCAAACATCTTTACGGATGCATAGTGATAGATCGGAATGATCGGCGTGTCCTGCGCGATGAATTCCTCGACAGCGTCATAGTTGGCCTGCGCGTTCGAAGACGTCTTGGCTTCGGCCAGCAGGTCATCAACTTCTGGGTTTACGTATTTGCTGTCGTTGTAGCCAGACTCAGACTGCATCAGGTCAAGGAAGGTAGAGGCTTCGTTGTAGTCGGCACACCAGCCGCCACGAGCCACTTCGTAGTCACCGTTGGACCGCGCCTCTAGGAATGTCTGCCATTCCTGGTTGGCCAGAACGGTTTCAACCCCCAATGTCTGCTTCCACATCTGGCTGACGGCCACAGCCACGGATTTGTGGCTTTCGGATGTGTTGTAGACCAGATCGATCTCAAGCGGGTTGTCCGGGCCATAGCCTGCCGCCGTCATCAGTTCGACCGCCATGGCGTTGCGCTCTTCCTGCGTCATGGTCGCCATAGGGATATCAGGCGTTTCAAAACCGGCTGTTGCCCAATGGGTGAAGGTGTAAGCAGGCTCCTGACCGCCGGCGAGGACGTTTTCCACAATGATATCGCGGTCAATTGCAAGGCTCAGCGCCTTGCGGACGTCCGCATTCTGGATTTCGTCTGGCGCACCGTCACGCAAGTTGAACATGTAGTAATACGAGCATGACAGCGGTACGGAGACGGCCTGCTCTGGGTATTCCGCCGCAAGACGCGGAAATTGACCAGCAGGCACATCGGTGCGGTCCAACTCACCAGCGAGATAGCGGGTCAGGGCCACGTTTTCATCGTTGATCACCAGCGATGTGACCTCTTCGATGATCGTGTTTTCGTTATCCCAGTACATCTCGTTGCGTGCACGGACGAGTTTTTCCTGCGGCACGTGCTCGGTCAGGACATAGGCACCGTTGGACACCATGTTACCCGGCTTGGTCCAATCCGAACCAAATTCTTCTACAGTCGGCTGATGGACAGGGAAGGTGGTGAAGTGCGTCAGCATCTGCGCAAAGTAGGGTAGCGGCTGGACAAGCCGTACCTCCAATGTGGTGTCATCAATCGCCGTCACGCCCAGTTCGGATGGATCGGCATCGCCCGCGATAACTTCCGATGCATTCTCAAGTGCCATCAATTCGATGAACCATGAATAGGGCGATGCAAGCTCTGGGGAGGCAGCACGCTTCCATGCGTATTCAAAGTCACCGGCAGTGACCCGGTCACCATTGGACCACATCGCATTGTCGCGCAGGGTGAATGTGTATGTCAGGTTGTCATCGCTGACGGTGTGGCTCAGCGCAACACCGGGGGCAAGGTTACCGGCGGCGTCCTGATTATAGAGGCCTTCGAACAGGTCGCGCAGGATATCGCCACCGGCGCTGTCTTCTGCAAGACCCGGATCAATCGACGGGCTTTCGTCGAGATCGCGGTAAACAAATGTCTGATCAGAGGCTAGCGCTTCGCCAGTCTCTGGATGGGTCGCGTGTGCGTCGGCATAAAGCGCGCCGGTGCTGGCGATCAGCAGGGCCGAGGTGCTGGCCAGAAGTTTTGTTCTCAATGTCATGAAAGATCTCCCTGTTGTTGTATCTCTGAAGGATACAATCAGTAGCTGTTTTGCGCATTTTCGCGCAGATGCACATATCTTTTGCCGTCGTCATGGAAATGGCAAGGCCAATCCCGCTTTGACCCTACGGCAGGCTGTTTTGCTACTGAAAGCCCTAGTGCTGCGCAACAAGGTGAAAAAAATCTGGGCGGGCTGGCAACTTTCTAAGTGGGGGGCGATCGCACGCCGTCGAATCGCCACTGTGACGATGGCCATTGGCAAATTCGCGCCACCGCGCTACCTCCGCACCGGTGTAAATGACGCAGGTGCGCAATGAACGATCTTTCCCTTGCCAATCGGACCGGGCTGCCGGACGCGCTGAAGGTCTTGTTGGCGGAATATCCGCGCGATGGTTGGGCTGCTGATCCGGGGTTTGACGGGTTGGTCCGCTTTTGGCTGGACCGTCACCTGATGTTACGTCGCCTGATGTCGGGTATGCGCAGTGGCACAGAAACGCTGCTGGATCGCAATCTTGAAGCGTCGCGCTATCTCGCAATGATCTCGCGCTATGGAGGTATGTTCGTCAACGGGCTGCATGAACATCACACGGTTGAAGACACGCACTACTTTCCCAAACTGTCGGCCAAGGACGCACGGATCGAAAAAGGGTTCCAGATCCTCGACAATGATCATCATGATCTGGATGAATTTCTTACCGGATTTGTGAGCCGCGCCAATGACGTGATCGGGGCGGGTGCTGATCGAGATAGATTGCAGACAACTGCCGGACGATTTCAGGAAGAGCTCACCAAGCTGGAACGCTTGCTTGACCGGCATCTGGTTGACGAGGAAGAGCTGATCGTCCCTGTAATATTACGCTATGGTTCGGCAGATTTGGGGTAACCTACCGCAACCTGAATGACGCGGATTCGCCCGCGCCGCGATCTACTGTAAAGCGCAGCCGATCTTCGCCTTGCGCTTCGACAAGCTGGCAGTTGTAGGGGATCAGATCGCCGCCCCAGTTCATCTCGCGGCAGAAATAGCCGTCTTCCCATGACCATGTGCCTGCAATGTCCCAACCCACGGCAGAGCCATCAATCTGGCCGTTTTCAAGCACATTCAGACGCACACCATAGAAGAAGTTGTGCAGCTCTTTGCCTTGGATCAGCGCACGAAACGTCTGTTCGTCTTTCACAGGAGCATAGCCATCTGCTGCCGCAGGGGTTGCAGCGGCAACAAGAGCCAACGACAGAATTGCGTATTTCATCATGCACCTCTTTGTTCAAAGGACATGGTTGATACGCACAAAAGTCGTGACTGGTTCACTCTTTACGGAGAGATCGGCGGTTACAGGCCCAAGACGTCCAGCATATCGTATTCACCGGGACTTTTGTCCTGTCCCCAAAGGGCGGCTTTCAACGCGCCACGGGCAAAGATCGCACGATCCGTGGCCAGATGCCGCAGCACGATCCGCTCACCCGCCGCTGCAAACAGCACGTCATGTTCGCCTACAATATCGCCACCACGAATGGCGCTGAAACCAATATCACCTTTTTTGCGCGCGCCGGTGATCCCGTCGCGGCCACTGTCGCTGACGTCGCTTAGTGAAACACCCCGCCCTTCGGCAGCGGCTTCGCCCAGCATCAGGGCGGTGCCAGAGGGCGCATCAACCTTTTGGTTGTGATGCGCCTCGATAATCTCGATATCGAAATCTTCGTCCAGAGCCGCAGCGACCTTGCGGGTCAGTTGCACCAGCAGGTTCACACCCAGGGACATATTGCCCGCGCGCACGATCGGTGCATGGCGCGCGGCGGCGTTGATGGCCTTGAGGTCATCTTCCGACAATCCGGTTGTGCCGATCACATGGACAGCACGGGCCTGTGCGGCCAGCCCGGCAAATCCGACCGTTGCAGCGGGTGAGGTAAAATCAATCACCGCCTGCGCCTTGGCAAATACCTCAACCGCGTCATCAGTGACCGTCACACCCACTGGTGCGCCGCCTGTTGCGGTGCCGATGTCCTGCCCGACCCATGCATGCCCTTCACGCTCCAGCAATCCCACAAGACGGCACTTGTTCGACGCCAGCACGGTTTGCGTCAGCATCTGGCCCATCTTGCCTGATGCCCCAGTGATCACGATACCGGGTAAGTCTGTCATGGTCATGTCCTTCAATCTTTGGTCCCGTCTTAGCGGTGGATCGCGCTTGACGCAAAGCCTTGCTTGGCAACGCCGCCAACAGCCCTTAAATGGGCGTCATGGCAAAGAGCATGAACAGAGATGGCAAAGCCCCGACGCAGCGGATGCTGCGGGTGGGCGAAATGATCCGGCGGACCCTGTCAGAGGTGCTGCAACGCGGTGACGTGCATGATGATGAACTGGCGCGCATGTCGATCACGGTGGGTGAGGTGCGGATGACGCCTGATCTGCGGATCGCGACCGCTTTTGTCCTGCCTCTGGGTGGGCAACAAAAAGAAGAAGCGCTGGAGGTTCTGCGCCGCAACAAATACGAGATCCGCCATCTGGTCGTCAAAGGCGGGTCGATGAAGTTCGCTCCCGAGCTGCGGTTTGAAATTGACGGCACCTTTGATCAGATGGATGCCACCCGCGCCCTGTTGGCCGAAGATCATGTGCGGCAGGATCTGGACGACTGATGCGCTGGGCCTTGGCAGCACTGCTGTTTTGGGCAACGCCCGCTGCGGCGGTGGTTTGCGAGGATGTGGCGTATCTGAGCAAGAGCTATACCGCCTGCACGGTTGATGTGACTGCCGAGGCACTGCACCTTTATCATAAAGACGCCGATGGCGCGGTCATTGGCAGTTTCAGCGGGTTGGAAAACTTGCCGGGTGTGACACAGCTCAGCTTTGCGATGAACGCGGGGATGTACCACGATGACCGGTCGCCCGTCGGGCACTATGTTGAGGATGGGGTCGAAACGATGCGCGTCATCACCAGCGCAGGCCCTGGCAATTTTGGCCTGCTGCCCAATGGGGTGTTTTGCCTCAACGATGGATGGGCACAGGTCTATGAAACCTTGCAATATGTTGATGAAGCGCCCGCTTGCCGCGACGCGACCCAATCCGGGCCGATGCTAGTGATTGACGGCGCGCTGCATCCCCGGTTTCTGGAAGACAGCACCTCACGGTTTATCCGCAATGGTGTTGGCACCTCTGATGATGGCCGTGAAGCGGTTTTTGTCATTTCGAATGATGCGGTGTCATTTCACGAATTCGGCAGTTTCTTTCGTGATTATCTGGCGCTGTCCAACGCGCTTTATTTCGACGGCAAGGTGTCGCGGCTTTATGCCCGTGATTTGGGGCGCAGCGATTTTGGTTTTCAGTTGGGGCCGATGGTTGCTGTGACCGAATAGGGCAGGTGGGTCGAGACCCACCTTACGTTTGTCGCCGCAAGCCCACGACACGATCAAATCGACAGGTCGTCCTCTGCCAAGGATGGCTGGAACGCGATCTTGGGCAATAGCCGAAAATGCGTGCCCGTCGCTTGCGCGGCAAGCAATCGGTCGCAGCGAAACACCCGTGGGCCCTGCCGCAGATGATCGAAGGCCACGACATACCAGACCGGATACTTCAGCAACAGGTAATGCGGCGCGATCTGCCGCGCGGATGTCTGGCCATCCTCTCTTTGGTATCGTATCGCCAGTACTTCCTGATCGACAAAGGCCTGATGCAAATTCTGCACGACACGTTTCGGCGGGGCGCTGGCACCTGCCTGAACATAAGTTGACGCGGTGATACCAATCAGAATGCGCGATTTCAGGCGCTCCACTGTGGCGCGCTTTTCCGGCGAAAACGAGGCCACGAGTTGCCGGCGCACCGACCCAAGGTTCGCCAAAAACATCGGAGAGTTCATCTGTTCAGCAACAGCGATGCTGATAAGAAGATCAACCGCCTCGGGATAGGCCAGGTTCAACCGGCCAACGCCCCAGTTCCGGTCAAGGCGTACGCCGCCGCCCCGTCCGCGATCAGCGTCGATCTGCATCCCTTGGTCCCGCATAAGCGCCAGATCGCGCGCAATTGTGCGCGTGCTGACACCATGTTCAGTCGCCAGATCCTTGACTGTGCAATGCGCGTCCTGCTTGAGCTGCACCGCGAGCAACTCCATCCGTCTTAGCCTGTCGTGTGCATTCGCGCGGTTCATGCAAGAAATAAGACATAAAATGTCATATTTTTCAATATCAGCAGTGTCGTACCGACCGATGCACACAGCATGCGGCCGGCAGACAGGAGAAGACTTATGAAAATGAATTACTTTGTTGTTGGCACCAACGACATGCAGGCCGCTCAGGCATTCTATGATCAGCTTTTCGCGCAATCCGGCCTTCAGCGTATGTCACCGTCGGACCGCATGACGTATTGGCTGGGCGAAGGCCTTGCCTTTGCAGTTGCGCTGCCCTTTGACACGAAACCGGCGACCAACGGCAATGGCACGATGGTTGGCTTTTGTGTTGGATCGGATCAAGAGGTCAAAAGGCTTCACCAGCTGGCCATTGACCTTGGCGGGGCCTGCGAAGGTGCGCCAAATCAGCGGGGGCCGCGGTTTTCGGCATATGTGCGTGATCTTGATGGCAACAAGCTGTGTTTGTCTGACTGAGGGTAGTTGAGCCGCTAGCCTTCGACCAAATCAATCACCGTCTGCACATTCGGGCTTTGGTGCAAGGCGGCGATCTCATTGCAGGTAAACCACCCCGCATCCGCAGCATCGTCCGCAGCAACAGGCGTGCCGCTTTCATAGCGGCACAACACGGCAGCCAGCAGATAGTGATGGCGCACGGCGCCGCTGGCGTCGCGCGCGATCGCGTCGATATTGGTCAGGTAGCGTACTGCCGTGCCAATCACCCCGGTTTCCTCGTGCAATTCACGCACAGCTGCCGATAGTGCCGTTTCGCCCAGTTCCACATGGCCGCCGGGAAACCCCCAGGTGTCGGCGTTTGGCTCTTTGGCGCGTTTGACCAGCAGGAAACGCCCTTCGTGCCGAACCACAGCAATGGCGCCCAGTTTGGGATGGGTCATAGGGATGCAACCTTGGCTGCGACAGCGTGGCCGAGTGTGACGTGATCCTGCGCCTCGAAATGCAACCCGTCCAGCGTACTTACTCCGATATGATCACCGGCATTCATCCATGCGATACCCCAATGATCGGCAAGGCCACCGACCAGTGCGGGCAGTTCTTTGGATTTGGCCGCTGCACCCATCAGCGTCTCGCGGTAGGTGCCTTGCTCAAGCACCGGCGGCGGGGCGATCAGCAGAATGTCAAAACCCTTGTGTCGCGTCTGATAAGGCTCTGATCTGGCGAGGGCGACCAGCCCGGCCAGACCGCCACAAATCTGCGCAGGTGTTGCTGCGTGATGGGTTTGCAGATCGTTTGTGCCCAGCATGATTGTCAGCAGATCTATGGGTCCGTTGGATTCAAGTGCAATCCGCAGCCCGACAACCCCGTCCATATGTGCGCCCATCACCGGGTCCGGAAGGCAGGTCGTGCGCCCCGGCAGCCCCGCCTCGATCACCTCCCAGCTATCGCCCAGTGTGGCCCCCATGACGCAGGGCCAGCGCGTGTCTGGCCCAAAGCGTCGGTTCTCGCCCCGTGCCTTTGCCGGGGGTGTGCCGTAGGTGTTGCTGTCGCCGAATGTGAGGATGGTTTTGGTCATGCACGCAGGCTAGGTGGACCCTTGCGAATGGTAAAGCGGCTTTGCCCCTTGGCGTCGGCCAACAATGCGCACATATAGAGGGCAACTGAAGATAAAGGAGACAGACCATGCTGGAATTGGATGCAAACCCAAGCGCCCCTGCTGATCTGATCAAGGACGGCACGGACGCAAGTTTTGCTGCGGATGTAATCGAAGCGTCCCAGAGCGTGCCCATCATCGTCGATTTCTGGGCTCCATGGTGTGGCCCGTGCAAAACGCTTGGCCCGGCGATCGAGGCTGCGGTCACCAATGCCAAGGGCCGGGTGAAGCTGGTCAAGATAGATGTGGATGCCAATCAGGCCTATGCAGGCCAGTTACAGGTGCAGTCTATCCCGACCGTCTATGCGTTCTATCAGGGCCGTCCGGTGGATGGTTTTCAGGGTGCGCTGCCGCCCTCTGAGATCAACGCCTTTGTTGAAAAGATCGCGGCCCTTGCGGGTGAACCAGAGGATGACGGGTTGAGTGCTGCAATTGAAGCGGCTGATCAGATGTTGGAAGACGGCGCCGCCGCGGATGCTGCTGAAACCTTTGCCGCCGTCCTTCAGGAAGAACCCAACAATGCGACCGCTTATGCGGGGCTTGTGCGGTCCTACATGGCCTTGGGTGATCTGGATCAGGCCGAGGCTGTGCTGAACGGCGCCCCTGCCGAGATTTCAACCGATCCGCTGCTGGAGGCGGTGCATGCGCAGATCACCCTGGCCAAGGAGGCCGCGAATGCTGGTCCGGTGGCGGATTTGCTGGCTGCGGTCGAGGCGGCACCGGATGACCTTCAGGCCCGCTTTGATCTGGCAACGGCCCTGCATGGCAACGGCGATGTCGAAGGTGCGGTCAACGAACTGCTGGAACTCTTCCGCCGTGACCGGGAGTGGAATGACGGTGCCGCCAAGGCGCAGTTGTTCACGATCTTTGACGCCAGTGATGCCAAAGATCCGATCATTTTGAACGGGCGGCGGAAACTTTCGTCGATGATATTTGCCTGACGGCAGCTTCGGCCTACTTTCGTAGACATGATATCTTCGACTGACTTGCCTGACGTTATTCCGGTGTTCCCGTTGCCCGGTGCGCTGTTGCTACCAAGGTCGCGTTTACCGTTGCACCTGTTTGAGCCGCGTTATCTGGCGATGCTGGATGATGTGCTGAAAACGTCCAATCGCCTGATTGGCATGGTTCAGCCTTATGAAGGCCCGGACGGCGCAGGCAAACTGCATGCCATTGGCTGTGCGGGCAAGGTCACAGCGTTTTCCGAAACCGAGGACGGGCGTTACATGATCACCCTGTCAGGGGCGTCGCGCTTTCGCATATCTGAAGAAGTTGAGGGGTTCACCCCTTACCGTCGCTGCAAGATCAATTGGGATGGTTTTTGCCGCGATCTTGGTCCGGTTGAAAAGGATGCGAGCTTTGACCGATCTGCGTTCATGGATGCGCTTGGCCGATATTTGACCGAACATGGCCTGTCCACCGATTGGGAAAGTCTGGGCGAGGCCGAGGATGAGCTGTTGATCAACTCGCTTTCGATGCTGTGCCCGTTCGAACCAGAAGACAAGCAGGCCCTGCTGGAAGCGCCATCCTTGACGACTCGTCGCGAAACCCTCACCACGTTGATTGAATTCGCCTTGCGGGGCGGATCAGGCGAAGAGGTGATGCAATGAACGAGACACCGTTTGATCCCAAGATGCTTGAGGCATTGGTGTGCCCCATGACCCAGGGCACCCTTGAGTATGATGTGGAAAATCAGGAACTGATCAGCCGTGCGGGCAATATGGCCTTTCCGATCCGCAACGGTATCCCGGTGATGCTGATTGATGAGGCGCGCAAGCTGGACTAGCGGGCGCCCCAAGCTGTTTTGCATCGGCCTCGGCTGACAAAATGCGTTGTGAAACGGCGATCCCGTGCTAGGGTCATAATTATTTTGTAGCACTTTTCGAAAACCTGAGCCTTTTGCCGCGGCCTGAAAGCCTGGAATTTCAATGCGTTAGGCGAATACATATAATCAGGTCGTCCAGGAGTGCCTTGATGACGGGGGATCGCATTGGCCAACGGTGATGTGGATACGATAGTTGGGGTAACGCTGACCAAGATGGTGGCGGATATCGGCAAGAGTATCGCGCAGGCTGCGGAGCAGCTGAACCTGGATCAATTGAAAGCGCTTGAGAACTATCCTCAGGAACTGCGCGATCTGGGTATTCCGCCGGTGTTCTACCATATGCAGGATGTCGATGTAGAGCTGAAGGTTGCCATAAATATGACATCTACTACGGCTGACGGAAAGCAAGGTCGAATTGCAGCCTTCTTCTTTGGGCCAAAACAGACTCAAACCGATACCGTTGATACGAGCAGTGCGTCGACGATGCGCATGCGCTTTGCACCGGGCCCGGTTAACGATGGCCAGACTGATGAGGCTTCCGATGGCTGAAAAAGAACAAACCGGCCCAATTGATGTGCGCGTGACAGAACTACCTGAGGCGTTCACGACCCTGCTTCAATCGCTTGCAGACCGTTTGACAGCGATGGAAACACGCGAAGCAGCGCTCAAAGAGACAATTTCAGAGCTTCAAAGCCGGATTGACGATTTGGAGGACGAGGGGTCGAATGGCATGTTGTTTGGTGCCGGTGGACCTGTCGTGAACCCGTTGGCCAGCGATCCCGATACAAAATCCGTGGATGCCGGGGCCTTTGCGCAGGCCCTGGGCGAGCAAATCCTCGCAGGATCGGACGAAAGCAGCGATTTCACCATCGACAATGTCACGGTTGAGGCGGTCGGCGGGCTTGGCCACGACGGCAGCCGCGCGCAGATCACCACAAATGCCAAGCAGCAGGCCGTCAGCCAGAATGCATCCAAGATCACATTCTCAGTGAGGAGACGCACGCCGACGCAAATCATCGAATAGGATTTCAAGATATCAGGAAAGGGATTTAGACCATGAGTATTGGGCAAGAACTACTGAATGTACCATTCGGCGAGATGGTGCAGAAACTGGCACTGTCGGTCGCCGAAGGGCAGACCGAACTGGACCGCCATTCCACGGAAGTTGCCAAATACATGGCGGATCAGAAGATCGAGCTGCCCGATCTGTCGAACCCGGAGGGCGGAACGAAGAAATTCAGCCTTGTTGCGATGGGTTTCCTGCCTGCATTCTACGCCGTCCAGGAGGCCGAGATCGAGGTGAAGATGGCCATCTCGATGAGCAAGCAAACCGAAAAGGCCGGCAGCGCGTCGGTCAAAGGTGGCTGGGGGCCTGTGGCCGCACAGGTCAACGCCAGCTATTCCTCACGCTACGCCTACAGTCAGGAAGGTGCCAGCCGCCTGACGATCAAGCTCGCCCCGGCCGATCCGCCCATCATGCTGCAAAAATACATGGAGGCGGTGACGGCGGCGATGTTGGCCAAGAACCCGGTGCTGAAGGATGACACGGACGACCCATCTCCGCCCCAGCGCAAGCCGACGAGCTAGCGTGGTCGCGGGCAGTCGTTGGGAGGAGTCCGGGTACGTCATATGACGACGCCGCCCGGTGCGCATCTGGTGTGGTTGTTGCGTGGGGTCCAGCGCCGCGCTAACCCCGCATCAAACGCGGCAGATCCCCGGACAATCCCGCCGCCTCGCGGATAAATCCGCGCCGCAGGCCCGGCGCTGCATTGACCAGCCCCATGCCAATATCCCGCGCCGCCCGCAGCAGCGGATTGTCGTTTGAGAACAGCTTGTTGAACGTATCTGTGGCCAGCGCCATCGCTGTCGTGTCGAAGCGCCGCCACTGCTGATACCGTTGCAGCGTTTGCAGGCTGCCGATGTCTTCGCCACGTCCGCGCGCCTGTTCCAGCACATCCGCCAAGGCCGCCACATCGCGCAGACCCGCATTCAACCCTTGCCCTGCAATCGGGTGCACCCCATGCGCTGCATCCCCGACCAAGGCAACCCGATCCGCAACAAAGCTGTTGGCGAGCGTTAATCCCAACGGATAGCTAAACCGTGCGCCTGTCAGGCTGATCTCGCCCAGAAAACTGCCAAAGGCAGGGCGCAGGGCGCTGATAAAATCGGCATCACTCATTGCGATCAGTTCGGCGGCGCGGGCGTCGGTCTCGCTCCACACAATGGAACAGCGGTTTTTGGTCAGCGGCAGAATGGCCAGCGGCCCATGCGGCATAAAGAACTGATGCGCGATCCCATTGTGCGGTTTTTCATGTTTGACCGCACAGACAACCGCCGTTTGCCCGTAGCCCCAGCCGGTCCGTTTGATCCCGGCACGCTGTGCCGTTCCGCTTTTGCGTCCGTCAGTGCCGATGAGCAGTTTCGCGGTCAGTGTTTTGCCAGAGGCAAGCGTGACCGTTGCCCCGGCAGGTTGCACCTCTTGCGCGACAACCGTCTCGCTAGCCAAATGGGTGATCAGGTCGTGCGCTGCGATCGCGTCCAGAAACGCGCGCCGCAGGTGCCTGTCTTCGACCATGTAGCCCATGGGCCCTTCTTCAATCTCGGCATGATCAAAATGCATCATCCAAGGGCTTGGCCCTTCACCGGCCCGCCCATCGGTTACTTTGATCTCGAGCATTGGCTGCGTGTGTTTGGCGATGCCGTCCCAGATTCCAATCCCGCGCAGCAGGCGCATGGAGGCATGGGCGAGCGCATAGCTGCGCCCGTCAAAATCCACGCGTTTGCGGGTGTCAATTGGCAGGCTGTCGATGATCGTGACCGAAAACCCTGCTTGCGCTGCGGCAAGTGCCAAGGCAGGTCCGTTCAGCCCGCCGCCTACGATAATCAGATCAGTGCTCATAACCCGCAATATGCGCGCTTGGTCGGGATTGTCCATGCGCCCCTTGGCCGCTACCGTCGCCATCAAACATGAGGGACAGATATGCAAGACTGGCGATGGATGACGGCGGCGGATTTGGGGCGCGGGATTGGTGCGGGCAGTATTGACCCAGTGGCGCTGACAGAGGTGTATCTGGACGCAATCGACGCCCATGAACACCGCGACCGGATTTATGCCCGCGTGACCGGCGACCGGGCGCGGGCAGAGGCGGCGGCGGCATCGGCACGCGCAACATCGGGGATGCGCCGCGGGCCGTTGGACGGTGTGCCCGTGTCCTGGAAGGACTTGTTTGACACCGCAGGCATCGGCACCGAAGCGGGCACCAAGCTGATGGAGGGCCGCGTGCCTGAAGCGGATGCCGCGGTGTTGAAAGCCGCAACCGCAGCCGGACTGGTGTGTCTGGGCAAAACCCATATGTCAGAGATCGCCTTTTCCGGCCTCGGCCTGAACCCCATCATGGGTACGCCGCCTTGCGTGAACGATGCACAGGCTGTTCCGGGCGGATCATCGTCCGGGGCAGGGGCCTCTGTCGCTTTTGGCCTGGCGGCGGCGGGCATAGGCTCTGATACGGGTGGATCGGTGCGCATCCCCTCGGCCTGGAACGATCTTGTGGGGTTGAAAACGACCCATGGGCGTTTGTCGTTAGATGGCACAGTGCCGCTGTGCCTGACGTTTGATACGGTCGGCCCGCTGTGCCGCTCAGTTGAGGATGCCAATCTGCTGTTGGCTGCGTTGGAGGGGGGCAAAGCCGCTGATCTGGCGGGGGCGTGCCTTGACGGTGTTCGTCTGATGATCCTCGACACGATTGTGCCCGATGATGTGCGCGACGCCCCCCGCGCGGCGTTTGAGGACGCGGTCGCGCGTTTGAAGGCGGCCGGTGCGCAGATCGAACACCGGTACTTCGCGCAGCTCTTTGATGCGTTTAACGTGGCGGGCAATCTTTATGCCGCTGACAGCTATGGCTGGTGGCGCGATCTGGTCGAGGCGCATCCCGAAAAGATGTTCCTGCAAATTCTGGAGCGGGTGCGCGGCGGCAAGACAGTCGGCGGTGCGGACTATTGCGCGGGCTGGAACATGCTGCGCGATATCCGCAAGCAATATTACGCGGAAACAGCACAGTTTGATGCTGTGATCATGCCTTCAGCCCCGATCCTGCCGCCCAATGCAGAGCGGTTGTTGACGGATGACGCGTACTACAAATCCGAGAACCTGCTGGCCTTGCGGAACACGCGGGTGGCGAACCTGATGGATGTGTGTTCGGTGACGCTGCCGACGGGCGTGCCGTCTTGCGGGATCATGTTCAACGGGCAGAACGGGACGGAAGAGGCGTTGTTACGGGTGGCAGCGGCGGCAGAGAAGGCGTTGGCATAACTGACCTAAATGCCACAAAAACTCCGTGACTCCTCCCTTGTTCTGGACAGGACCGCTGCCCCCGCGCTAGTTTGTAAAAAAGCCGGGCGAAATGATCCGGCGTATTGAGGCAGATATGGTATTTCCCGAGCGGTTTTCGGACCTTCCGGCAGCGATGTGGCCACGCTTGCGTGCGCTATTGGACGTGCCGACGAAGGCGCCAGAAACGATCAACATGACAATTGGCGAACCGCGCCATGCGTTCCCTGCGTTTGTGGGTGATATCATTGCGGATAATCTTGCCGGGTTTGGCAAATATCCGGACAACTATGGTGTTTCGCCATTGTTGGATGCGATCGGCGGGTTTTTGAAGCGCCGCTATGATCTGGATATTCCGCCTGAGCAAATCCTGACGCTGAATGGCACCCGCGAGGGGCTTTATAATGCAGCGATGGCGTTGTGCCGGGAAGAGAAGAATGGCCAGCCCGTCATTCTGACGCCCAATCCGTTTTATCAGGTCTATGCGGTTGCCGCGTTATCAGTGGGGGCCGAGGCGATCTACGTCCCCGCGACGCAGGCGAGCGGCCATTTGCCCGATTTCCATGCCTTGCCGACGGATGTGCTTGATCGTACTGCCATCGCCTATATCTGTTCGCCCGCCAACCCGCAGGGCGCGGTTGCCGATGAAACCTACTGGCGCGATCTTATCGCATTGGCCGAAAAGCATGATTTCATCATCTTTGCAGATGAATGCTATTCCGAGATTTACCGTGAGACGCCTCCGCCCGGCGCCATGCAAATCGCGCGCGACATGGGGGCCGATCCTGAGCGTGTAGTGATCTTTCATTCACTCTCCAAGCGGTCGAACCTGCCCGGTCTACGTTCCGGCTTTTGCGCTGGTGGCCCCAAGTCGATTGCCCGCATTCGCCTGTTGCGCGCCTTTGCAGGTGCGCCTTTGCCAGAACCGCTACAGGCTGTTGCGGCGGCGGCATGGAATGACGAGGCGCATGTGGAAGAAAACCGCGCGCTGTACCATCGCAAGTACGACATCGCAGATGACATTCTGGGCCATATAGATGGCTACCAATCCCCACAGGCGGGGTTCTTTTTGTGGCTTCCGACCGATGATGGGGAAACATCCGCTGTCAAGCTTTGGCAGGACACCGGCGTGCGGGTTCTGCCCGGTGCCTATCTGAGCCGCGACACAAACGGGGTCAACCCCGGCAAGAAATACATCCGGGTCGCCATGGTGGCCCCAACACAAGAAATGCAGCGCGGTCTCACCCTGATCCGCGACTGTTTGTATAGTTGAGGAACGGCAGTATGGCTTCATATCAGACACGGCGGCGCGATCCGCTACTGGATAGCACGACGCAGGCGGCGATTGAAAAGCGCAGCAAAGAGCTGTTGGGTATTGGTCTGGTCCTGTTGGGCCTGCTGATTGGTGCGATGGTAGCCAGTTATTCGCCCAACGATCCAAGCTGGATTTCCGCCACAGATGCCCCTGTGCAAAACTGGCTGGGCCATTTCGGGGCCTCTGTCGCGGCACCGTTGATGATGATTATCGGTCTTGGCATTTGGGTGGTGCCGGTTGTCTTGATCATGTGGGGCGTGCGGTTTGTGATGCACCACGGACAGGATCGTGCGATTGGCCGTCTGATCTTTGCCCCGGTGGCGATTGTTCTGGCCTCGGTTCACGCCGCAACGCTGACCCCGGCCGTCGAATGGCCTGCCAACTTTGGCGTGGGTGGCCTGTTTGGTGACACGGTGTTGGGTGTGATCCTGACTATCGTGCCTTTCGGTGCGATCTTTGGCGTGAAATTGCTGTCGCTGCTGACTGGTGTGGCCCTGCTTGCGCTCATGGCCTTTGTGCTGGGCTTTACCAAGCCAGAGTTGAAGACCGCAGGCCGGTTTATCCTGCTTGGTACTGTCATGCTTTATGCGATGATCCTCCGCGTGCTTGGCAAAGGTGCGTCCTTGTCCGCGACTGCTGCGCAGGGCGTATCGGCCACCGTGCAAGCCCGTCGCGACCAAATGCACGAGGTCCGCGCGGCCCGCGCCGAAGAACCTGCCGTGTCCGCGCCATTTGCGATGCCAGAACCGCTCACATCTGCGCGCACCCGCCCGACCGCTGTCGTGCGCTCCAACCCTGCGATGCCCACCGCTGAACCACCACTTACGTCCCCTGCGATCCCTGCCGCCCCACCGCTGACTGCGCCGGCCCGCGCCACAGCGCAGCCGGATACACCGCAGGGCGGTTTCCTGTCAGGCCTGCTCAAGCGTAATGACCCGATGCCGGAGCCAGAGCTGGTGACACCGGAACCTGTTGATGTTGTTGTCCCCGATGTAGGCAGCGGCGACCGTGTCAGCGCGCGGATTGCGGATGCCATCAAGAACCGCACCCCTGCGCCATCGCCCACCGGGGTGCGCATTGAACCTGCTTTGACCGCTGGTCGGGGGCCCGCGCCGTTGATTTTTGAACCATTGGAAAAGGACACGGCGGACGAAGATGCGCTTTTGGAGTTCCCTGCGGAAACCCCCCGCATGGCCGCACCACACATGCCCATTCCCGAAGTCACCGTGCCAACGCCTGCCGCCCTGGCCCCGACACCAGAGCCGCGCAGCGTGGTACAGCACCCGCCAAAACGCGCGCCGCAACCTTCCAGACAAGCAAAGGCAGAGGCCCAGCCAGCGCTGAAGTTTGAGGACAAATATGCGGATTACGAACACCCGCCGCTGGGCCTTTTGTCCAACCCTATTGATATTCAACGTCATCATCTGAGCGATGAGGCATTGGAAGAAAACGCCCGCATGCTTGAAAGCGTGCTGGATGATTACGGCGTGAAGGGTGAGATCGTCTCGGTTCGTCCCGGTCCTGTCGTGACCATGTACGAGCTTGAGCCCGCGCCCGGTTTGAAAGCCTCCCGTGTGATCGGTCTGTCTGATGACATCGCCCGGTCGATGTCTGCCCTTTCTGCGCGTGTTTCAACCGTGCCGGGCCGTTCGGTCATTGGCATTGAATTGCCCAATGAGAACCGCGAGAAAGTTGTGCTGCGCGAAATCCTGTCCCATCGCGACTTTGGTGATGGCAACCAGAAACTGCCGCTGGCCCTGGGCAAGGATATCGGCGGTGAGCCGATTATCGCGAACCTTGCCAAGATGCCTCACCTGCTGATCGCGGGTACGACCGGGTCAGGTAAATCCGTGGCCATCAACACGATGATCCTGTCGCTGCTTTACAAGCTGACGCCGGAAGAATGCCGGATGATCATGATCGACCCCAAGATGCTGGAACTTTCCGTTTATGACGGCATCCCGCACCTGCTGTCCCCGGTTGTGACCGACCCCAAAAAGGCGGTTGTCGCCCTGAAATGGGTCGTCGGTGAAATGGAAGAACGCTATCGCAAGATGTCCAAGATGGGCGTGCGCAACATCGACGGCTTTAATGGCCGGGTGAAAGATGCGCTTGCCAAGGGTGAGATGTTCAGCCGCACGGTGCAAACCGGGTTTGATGACGAAACCGGTGATCCAATCTTTGAGACAGAGGAATTCCAGCCGGAGGTTCTGCCTTACATCGTTGTGATCGTGGATGAGATGGCCGATCTGATGATGGTCGCCGGTAAGGAAATCGAGGCCTGCATTCAGCGCCTTGCCCAGATGGCGCGTGCGTCGGGCATTCACCTGATCATGGCGACGCAGCGCCCGTCGGTTGATGTCATTACCGGGACGATCAAGGCCAACTTCCCTACGCGCATTTCTTTCCAGGTGACCTCAAAAATCGACAGCCGCACGATTCTGGGCGAGATGGGCGCAGAGCAGCTATTGGGTATGGGTGACATGCTCTACATGGCTGGTGGTTCGAAGATCACCCGCGTCCATGGACCGTTTGTGAGCGACGAAGAGGTTGAGGAGATCGTCAACCACCTCAAAGGGTTCGGTCCGCCAGAGTATATGTCGGGTGTGGTTGAAGGGCCCGCCGACGACCAGGAAAGCAACATTGATCTCGTGCTTGGCTTGGGCGACGGATCTGATAGCGAAAACGCGCTTTATGATACGGCAGTGGCGATTGTGATCAAGGATCGCAAATGCTCGACATCCTACATCCAACGCAAGCTGGCGATTGGCTATAACAAGGCCGCCCGTTTGGTCGAGCAGATGGAGGATGAAGGCGTGGTGAGCAGTGCCAACCACGTTGGCAAGCGCGAGATCTTGGTGCCTGAGCAGCATTGAGCCAATGCGGCGTTGGTTGATCTCGCGTCAACCAAAGCGCGCAACTTTCGCCAATATCTACCCTAGGTATGTGGTGCCGCAGCCACCAAAAGGCGCTGCGGCTTTTCATTTGTTGCGCAGATGGGTAATTTTGTTGCGCGCTAGCCACAGCCGTTGCTGCTGTGAAATCAACTGTTGAGTGCGCGCCACCAAAAATCCTATTCAGCACGTCCCGAAACGACGGATCGGACCCTAGCGGCAAGAGGTGATCACTCTGCCGGTGCGGGCGGCGCTGCCAGCCCCGTATGCCAGGGCCGGGACATCAAAAGGGGCTAGCTTCAGGTGCTAGTGTTCGATGTAGCTCATCAGGTAGAGCAATAGATTCATAATCTATCTGTAGCGGGTTCGAATCCCGCCATTGAAACTGGAAAAGCGCGTGAGCGTTTGAGGTTCGACTCCTCTTTCAAGGACGTCTGCAAAACGTCTTTTCATACGGGTATCCGGGGTTGCCTCAGCAGGGGTGACTTGCCCGACAGTATGCGCCTTGGCGTGTGCTGAACGGTGGCTCATCGCTGCTCTGCCCTTTTGGCGGCGGCGGGTGATGGTGCGCACGGCCTTTGGTCCGGCAGCGCGGGTTTCGATCCGCGCAGACCGCGCCCTTGGCCTTGCCTGCCCGCTCACCTGTCTGCCCCCGGCGGGGCATGGCGCGGGGCGGCCTCGGATATCTTTCACACCTGTCATCCATTCCGGATGCAACACCAAATCATAGGAGATCGCATTGCGACACCGACGTTAACCGCAAGAGAACAAAGGAGAATTCATCATGTTGCGGCTTATTGATAAATTGACCGGCCACCGGCGGCTGGTCCTGACTGAAAACGACCGGGCGGTTCTGGTCCGCAAGGGGCGCGTTGTTGCGATCCTTGGGGCGGGTGAACACCGGATCAAACGCAACGATGTGGTCGAAGGACATACCCTGACGGCCGCAATCTTCTCTGGCGGGAACGTGGATACGCTTTTGCGGGATGCGCCTGATTTGGTGGCGACACATTTGGTTGAGGTGCGGACAACAGCGGCAGAAGTCGCGTTGGTCGAGCGGGACGGGCGGTTCATGTCCGCACTTGCCCCTGACACGCGGCTGCACCTTTGGACGGATGCGGGGCCCTTTGTGGTTACGCGCCACGATGTCGCCTCGGATGTGCGCGTACCTGCTGATCTGGCCAAACGGCTGGTGCGGGCACGGCTGACGGCCTTGGTGACATCTGTTGATGTTGCTGAGGGCCACGTTGGTGTGATGACGATGGACGGCACCAACCCTGTGGTGCTGACTGCTGGTGCGCATACCTTCTGGAATGTCGGGCCCAAGGTCGCGGTCAAGCTGGTGGACACACGTCTGCGCAGCCATGATGTGACCGGGCACGAGATCCTGACGCGGGACCGGGTGACGCTGCGGGTGAACCTTGCCGCTGACTTCCGGGTCGTGGACCCTGTGACAGCCGTTACAAAGGTGCGGGACTTTGAAGAGGCGTTGCACCGGGCTCTTGGGCTGGCATTCCGGCGGACGCTGGGCGCGCTGACCCTTGATGCGCTGTTGGCCGACAAGGTTGCCGTTGATGAAGGGGCTGCAAATGCAGTCCGGACAGAGATGGCCGCCTTGGGTGTCGAAGTGGGTGCGATTGCGTTGAAAGACGTGATCCTGCCCGGTGAGATGCGCGACATCCTGACGGCGGTTGTTGCCGCTGAAAAGGAGGCCGAGGCCAACGTCATCAGGCGGCGGGAAGAAACGAACGCAACGCGGTCGCTTTTGAACACCGCCAAGGTGATGGCCGAAAACCCTGTGATGTTGCGGCTGAAAGAGCTTGAAGCTTTGGAAGTCATTGCAGGCAAGGTCGAACGGCTGACCGTACACAACGGGACGGCCGGTCTGCTGGCCGATGTTGTCAAACTGCGCGACTGACGCGGTACGAGAACCTGACCCATCCGGGGACATCCCTCGGGTGGGTCATTTTGTTTGAACGGCTCTGGTTGCGCTGACGTGTCAGCAGAGTTGCAAAAGCGCCTTGCTACCCATCGCAAAGAAGTGTCGATTGGCCGCATGAAGCTGACCGGTCCCTTTTTGTTTATTCTTGCCACGTTGATGATCGACGCCATTGGCGTGGGCATCGTGTTCCCGATCATGCCCGACCTGATGGACCGGGTGGGTGCCGCCAGCACTGCCGAAGGCGCGTTTTGGGGCGGCATCATGATGTCGGCCTATGCCGCTGCGATGTTCTTGTTCGGGCCTATCATCGGCAGCCTGTCTGACGCTTTTGGCCGAAGGCCCATCCTGATTGCCGCCTTGGTGACGCTGACCATTGATTATGTGATTATGGCAATGGCGCAGACCTATTGGGTGTTGTTGGTCGGCCGCGTTGTAGCGGGTATGGCGGGCGCCACCTATATCACGGCCACAGCCTATATTGCGGATATTGCAAAACCTGATCAACGTGGGGCGGCCTTTGGGATGATCGGGGCGGCCTTTGGGATTGGCTTTGTGATGGGCCCGGCGCTTGGTGGGCTTGCCTCGGGCTGGCATATCACAGCGCCGTTCTGGATCGCGGCGGCCCTGTCGGCCGCCAACGTGGCGTTTGGCATCTTCATCTTGCCGGAATCGCTCAAACCAGAAAACCGCCGTCCCTTTGGCAGGGGCGAGTTGAACCCCTTTGCCACGATCTTGCGCGCGCTGCGCGTACCCGGCCTTGCCATCCCGCTGATCTGTATCTTTGTGTTCGAGTTCGCAAATATGGTCTATCCAACACTCTGGGCATTTTGGGGCCGCGAGGTTTTTGCCTGGAACGGATTCACCATCGGGCTGACGCTTTCGGCCTATGGTGTCTTGATCGCGGTGGTGCAGGCGGGTGTTTTGCCACAGCTGACACGGCGGTTTGGTGACTACAACACGCTGCTCTTTGCCGTGGCGACGGGATTTATTGCGATGATCGGCTTTGGCTTTGCCGGTGCCATTTGGGCGATCGTTGTGTTTCTGCCGTTGGCGGCATTATCCGATATGGCACCGCCTTTGATGACTGCATTTGCCGCCAACCGTGTGGGCGAGGATCAACAGGGTTTGGTGCAAGGTGTGATTGCGTCCCTGTCATCGGTTGCGGCGGTCGCCGCCCCTTTGATGCTGACAGGGGTGTTCGAACATTTCGTGAATGACGAGGGGCTTTACCTGCCGGGAATGCCGTTCCTGATCGGGGCGCTGCTGATCGTGGTCATTGTGCCTTTGATCCTGCGACTGCGCCCACAGGATGCGCCCTGATGGGTCAGTTTACGCTGATGGTTGAATGCGTTTGCGTCACCTCCTTGTGACATTGGGGTGCGAGGAGCTACCCTGACCGTATTCTGGATGGGGAGTCTTACGATGAAACTGACACTAAACCGCCGCCATTTTCTTGCCGGGTCTGCGGGCCTGATCGCCATGCATCCTTTCTCGGTCAATGCGGCCACTGGTCAGGCGCATTTGCGTTTGATGGAAACCACCGACCTGCATGTGCATGTATTTCCTTACGACTATTACGCGGATCGGCCCGTCGATACGGTTGGCCTTTCGCGTACCGCGAGCCTGATTGAAGATGTGCGCGCCGAATCAACCAATTCGCTGCTGCTCGACAATGGTGACTTTCTGCAAGGGAACCCGATGGGTGACTACATCGCCTATGAGCGGGGCATGGCAGAGGGCGATATGCACCCCGTCATTACCGCGATGAACACGCTGGGCTTTGATGCCTCGACCCTGGGCAATCATGAATTCAACTACGGTATATCGTTCCTGCTGAAATCCGTTTCGGGCGCTGCTTTCCCGGTGGTTTCGGCCAATGTGGTCAAGGAAATGGGGGCTTCACCCACCGCCGACACAACGCTGTTGCCGCCCTATGTGATCCTCGAGCGCGAGATCATCGACGGTGACGGCACCGCCCTGCCGATCAAGATCGGCCTGATCGGCTTTGTGCCGCCACAGATCATGAACTGGGACCGCAAGCATCTGGAAGGCAACGTGCAGGCCCGCGATATCGTGGCAAGCGCCCGCGCCTATGTCCCGCAGATGAAGGAAGAAGGTGCCGATATCATCGTGGCCCTTGCCCATTCTGGCATTGGCGAGGCGAATGAAAGCGACGGGATGGAAAACGCCGCCATTCCACTGGCCGCTGTTGAAGGGATTGATGCGATCCTGACGGGCCATAGTCATCTGGTATTCCCGTCGTCCAATTACGACGATTGGGCCGGCGTTGACGTGGCCAATGGCACCATCGGCGGCAAACCCGGTGTGATGGGTGGCTTCTGGGGCAGTCATATGGGCCTTGTCGATCTGCTGTTGGAGCATGATGGCGGCACATGGCGGGTGCTGTCGCACACTGCCGAGGCACGCCCAATCTCGCGTCGCGAAGAGGACCGCAGCATCACAGCATTGGTTGATGACTTTGCGCCTGTTCTGGCCTCAATCGCGGATGTGCATGAGGAAACGCTGAACTACGTGCGGACTGCAGTGGGCAAGACCGATGCGGCATTGCACAGCTATTTCGCGCTGGTTGCCGATGATCCGTCGGTGCAGATCGTGTCCAACGCGCAGACGTGGTACATCGCCGAACAGATGGTTGGCACCGAATACGAAGGCCTGCCGATCCTGTCCGCCGCCGCACCGTTCAAGGCTGGCGGCCGGGGCGGGCCGGAGTATTACACCGATGTGCCGGTTGGTGATGTGGCGATCAAGAATGTGGCCGACCTTTACCTCTATCCCAACACGGTGCGCGCGGTGAAAGTCACGGGTGCCACCGTCAAGGACTGGCTGGAGCGGTCAGCGGGGATGTTCAATCAGGTCGAGGCCGGGGCGAGCGATGCCATCCTGCTGAACCCTGATTTCCCAAGCTACAACTTTGATGTCATCGACGGGGTGACCTATCAGATTGACCTGTCGCAGCCGTCAAAGTT
The DNA here is from genome assembly GCA_947498645.1 of uncultured Paracoccaceae bacterium. Taxonomy (GTDB): domain Bacteria; phylum Pseudomonadota; class Alphaproteobacteria; order Rhodobacterales; family Rhodobacteraceae; genus Yoonia. The sequence goes on from CANMKS010000001.1 coordinate 1,284,306, forward strand.
CGACCGCGAGGGCGAGGTGATCAACGCGGATGCCAATCGCATCGTTGATTTGCAATTCAACGGCGCGCCAATTGATCCTGATCAGGAATTCATCATCGCGACCAACAACTACCGCGCGTCAGGCGGAGGCAGTTTTCCCGGTGCGGATGGATCAACTGTGATCTTTGAAGGCCCCGACACAAACCGTGATGTGATTGTGCGCTACATCGTCGAGCAAGGCACGGTTAGTCCGCGCGCGGACGGGAACTGGTCCTTTGCGCCATTGCCCGATACGTCGGTCATCTTTGAGACAGGACCAGCGGGTGCCACCTATGCCGATGGTGTGCCCGGCGTGCAGATCGAGCAAGCGGGTCAAAGCGACAGCGGATTTGCGCAGTTCCGCATCGGCCTGTAGGCCAAACAAAAGCCCCCGCCTGATCACTCAGACGGGGGTTCTTTGATCGTAACGTCGAAGGGTCGCTTTACAGCAGACCTTCACGCTGGAGCTTCTTACGTGCCAGCTTGCGCTGACGACGGATAGCTTCTGCTTTCTCGCGCGCTTTACGCACGGACGGCTTTTCGAAATGTTGCTTGAGCTTCATTTCACGAAAAACGCCCTCACGCTGGAGCTTTTTCTTCAGAGCACGCAACGCCTGATCGACGTTGTTATCACGAACACTAACCTGCATGTGGTTTACACCACCTTTCTAAGTTGGATTTGCAAAAATTGCAGGAAGTGGGCAGATAGCAAGAACACACTAGTTTGTCCAGCACAGGATAACGCGATGGAGGCCGCCATGATGACCGCACCAATTGATCCCGCATTGAACCAGCTGTTGGACGCTGCACTGCCGCATGTGGCCTTTGATGGCTGGGCACCCCGCACCTTTGATGCTGCCATTGCCGAAGTTGGCATTGATCCCGCCCACGCCCAAACCCTTTGCCCGCGCGGGGCTGTTGATCTGGCGATTGCCTATCACAAGCGCGGTGATGCCGCGATGGTCGCCGCACTGAACAACGCGGATCTGCGCGATATGCGGTTTCGCGACAAGGTGGCACATGCGATCCGCCTGCGCATTCGCGCCATTGATGACAAAGAGGCCGTGCGCCGTGGCACATCGTTGTTTGCGTTGCCGCATATGGCCGCTGACGGGGCCAAGCTGGTCTGGGGCACGGCGGATGAGATCTGGACTGCGCTGGGCGACAGTTCGCGCGATGTGAACTGGTATACCAAGCGGCTGACCCTGGCGGGTGTCTATAGTTCGGTTGTTCTGTTCTGGCTGGGTGATGACAGTCTGGATGCGCAGGCGACCGATGCCTTTATCGACCGGCGCATCGACAATGTGATGCAGTTCGAAAAGGTCAAGGCGCAGGTGCGGGACAATCCGCTGACCAAACCTTTTGCTGCCACCCTGGAGCGTATGATGTCAGGGGTGAAAGCCCCGCCCAAGACGCCGGATGTCGATCTGCCGGGCATGTGGCGCGACCCGCAATAAGTTGGGTTTGTCAAAGCTGGTCTGATACAGCATAGCTGGATCGCAGCGATAAGGATCAGACCGATGAAGGCAATCGAGATTTCTCAACCCGGCGGGCCAGAGGTGTTGCGCCTGACGGACCGGCCCATGCCAGAACCTGCCAATGATCAAGTGGTGATCAAGGTGGCCTATGCGGGCGTCAATCGGCCAGATGCATTGCAGCGGGCGGGTCTTTACAATCCGCCAAAGGGCGCCAGCGATCTGCCGGGGCTGGAGGCCGCAGGAGAAGTCGTGGCCTGCGGTGCGGGCGTGTCATCGCCGAAGGTTGGTGATCAGGTCTGCGCGCTGTTGCCTGGTGGTGGGTATGCCGAATATGTCGCCACTCCCGCCGCCCATTGCTTGCCAATTCCCGGTGCTCTGACTGTGAAACAAGCGGCCTGTTTGCCCGAGACGTTCTTTACCGTCTGGTCCAACGTCTTTATGCGCGGCGGGTTGCGTGCCGGGCAGCGGTTTCTGGTGCATGGTGGCAGTTCCGGCATCGGCACAACGGCTATTCAACTGGCCAGATCCTTTGGCGCGCGGGTCTTTGCAACCGCAGGCTCAGCCGAGAAATGCGCGGCTTGCGAGGGGTTGGGCGCCGAAAAGGCTTTTAACTATCGCAAAGATGATTTTGTTGAAAAAATGCAAGCGCTGGGTGGGGCTGATCTGATCCTTGATATGGTTGGGGGTCCGTATATACAGCGAAACCTGAAAGCATTGGCGGATGACGGAAAACTGGTGCAGATCGCATTTCTGCAAGGACCAAAGGCCGATTTGAACCTTGTGCAGCTCATGACCCGCCGTTTGACGGTCACTGGATCAACGCTGCGCCCGCAATCTGATCTGGCCAAGGCGCGTATCACTGACGAATTGCGCACCCATGTCTGGCCGCTGATCATGGGGGGCAAGGTGGCCCCGGTAATGGATCAGGAATTTGCGTTGGAAGAAGCCGCCGCTGCCCATGCGAGGATGGAAAGCAGTGCGCATATCGGCAAGATCGTCCTGAAGGTCGGCTAGGCCTTAAAAGGGGCCATCCCGGCGCGCGCCAATTCATCCGCTTTTTCGTTTTCGGGATGCCCGGCGTGCCCCTTCACCCATTTCCACGTGACGTCATGGCGCTGGGTGGCGGCGTCAAGGCGTTTCCATAGCTCTTCGTTCTTGACAGGTTTCTTGCCGGCCGTTTTCCAGCCGCGCGCCTTCCAGCCGTGAATCCATTTGGTGATGCCGTCCTTGACGTAAACGCTGTCGGTGACAACGGTCACTTTGGTCGCCCGATCCAAGGTTTCGAGCGCTGTGATCGCTGCCATGAGCTCCATCCGGTTGTTGGTGGTTTCTGCCTCTCCGCCGGACAGTTCGCGCGACTTCACAATTATGTCCCCGTCGCGGGCAACCAAAAGTGCGCCCCAACCACCGGGGCCAGGATTGCCCGAGCAGGCACCGTCTGTGTAAGCAAAAAGTTCGGGCATGGTCAGGTTTTCTTTCCGCGCATGATAACGAAGGGATCAATTGTTCCGGCCAGGCCAGCCTCGCGCCCTTCCTTGACGTGGATCACGTCAAAGCCTGCGTTGGTAAAGAGCCCAGTCAGCGCATCAACGGTCACATAGGTATAAAGCCGGTTGATTGCGTCACGGGCGACCCCTTCGCCGGTTTTCATCCCCACGTGCAAGATGCCGCCCGGTTTCGTCGCAGTGGCGAGTGCCTGCAAATGGCGCGGCAGATCTTCGGGGGCTGCGTGCAACAGGCTGAAGTTGGCCCAGATCCCGTCGTAGATGTCTTTGCCTGTGATGTCGTTGAATGTTGCCAGCCGTGCGTTCAGTTGGAATTTTTCCTGTGCGATGGTGATCATGCCGGTCGAGGCATCCACAGGGTCTGGGTGCAAGCCAGCGTTTTGCATGTGCATCGAAGCGGTTCCCGGCCCACAGCCAAGATCAAGGACATGCGCCCCTGTCGGCATGAGGTCGATAAAGCTTTGCAACGTACTGTCCGGCTGATCGCTGGCGACAAGTGCTGCGTATTCGCCGGCTTTGGCGTCGTAGGTTGCGATGGTCTTTGCGTCAGCCATCAAAACACCAAAGGCAGGGCAGAGCGAGGGATCGTACTCATGCCCGTTCAAACGCCAGTCGCGCCGCCAGCGCACCAAAGATTGCGGCGAAAGATCGGTTTAGCCATTTCAGCACGGACTTGCTTTGCAGGACTTTGCGGCGCGCGACGGCGGCGAAGACGCCGTAGCCCACAAAAATCACAAATGTCAGTGCCATGAAGATGGTGCCGAGCAAGATCATCTCTGACGTTACAGTTGCGGGGTTGCCCGAAAGAAATGGCGGCAGCAACGCCAGAAAGAATATCGACAGCTTGGGGTTGAGGATATTGATCAAGGCTCCGCGCCGGGCAATGATAAAATCAGATTGCTTTTGTGCGTTGGGGCTGATGGTCAGCATCCCGTCGGATTTGAATGCCTGCCAGGCAAGATAAAGCAGGTAGGCGACACCGGCGAATTTGATGATATTGAACAGGACCGCACTTGTATGCAGTACGGCCGCCAGCCCCAGTGTCGCCGCCGCCAGGTGTGGCACGATCCCGACTGTACAGCCTGCAGCCGCGGCGATTGTGGCGCGTTTGCCTTGGCCAAGCCCAAGGGCCAGTGTGTAAATCACACCGGTGCCGGGGGCGATGCAGACCACAAATGCTGTGATCAGAAATTGCAGGCTTATCATCAGGCCGGTTCCCTTAAGACGCGGGGCACTTTGAATTCTACGTTTTCTTCGGCGGTTACAACCATCTCTACCGTCGTATCAAAGCGGTCCTTGAAGGCGTTGATCACTTCTTCGATCAGGACTTCGGGGGCCGAAGCCCCAGCGGTGATCCCCATGGATCTAATCCCTTCCAACGCGCGCCAATCAATGTCTGTCGCGCGCTGCACCAGTTGCGCATAGTTGCAACCGGCCCGCGCGCCAACCTCGACCAGTCGATTGGAATTGGATGAATTGGGCGCACCCACCACCAGCATTGCGTCACACCGTGGGGCCATCGCCTTGACCGCTTCCTGACGGTTGGTGGTGGCGTAGCAGATGTCTTCCTTGTGCGGGCCGACGATGGCGGGGAACCGGGCATGAAGCGCTTTGACAATGTCGGCCGTGTCATCCACCGACAGGGTGGTCTGCGTGACGAACGCCAGTTTTTCCGGATCGCGCACTTCGACAGCCGCCACATCTTCCACCGTTTCGACCAGCAACACCTCTCCTGTGGGTAGTTGGCCCATGGTGCCGACAGTCTCTGGATGGCCTTCGTGGCCGATCATGATCATTTGCAGGCCGTTGTCGGCGTGGCGTTGTGCTTCGATATGGACTTTGCTGACCAAGGGGCAGGTGGCGTCCACGTAGATCATCTCGCGTTTAGCGGCGGCGGCGGGAACGGATTTTGGCACGCCATGGGCGGAAAAGATCACGGGGCGATCGTCGGGGCATTCGTCCAGCTCTTCGACGAACACCGCGCCCTTGTCGCGCAGGCTGTCCACCACAAATTTGTTATGCACGATCTCGTGGCGCACAAAGACCGGCGCGCCCCATTTTTCAAGCGCCAACTCGACGATCTTGATTGCGCGGTCGACACCGGCACAGAACCCGCGCGGCGTGGCAAGATATAGGGTCAATGGCGGTTTGGTCATCGCATTCTCCGGTTCTGCACCAGAGGTAAGGCTTTGACGCAGGCAGGTCCAGCACCAGATACTGCGGCAAAAGGGGCGCGAGGGCCGCGCACCCTTACAAATGGCGTATCACACGTCTTGCGTGACTTCCTGGTCGCGATATTCGTCACGCGGCTCGCGGGTTGGGCGGCCAACGACATCGCGCAACTCGTCAAGTTCGATGAAGTTATCAGCCTGACGGCGCAACTCATCCGCGATCATCGGCGGTTGGCTGCGAATCGTGGACACCACCGAGACGCGGACCCCTTTGCGTTGCAGCGCTTCGACCAGTGGGCGGAAATCGCCGTCGCCCGAGAACAGCACAACATGGTCAACATGCGGAGCCAGTTCCATGGCATCGACGGCAAGTTCGATATCCATGTTACCTTTCACCTTACGGCGGCCCATACTGTCTGTGTATTCCTTGGCCGGCTTGGTCACCATCGTGAAGCCGTTGTAGTTCAGCCAATCCACGAGTGGTCGGATCGGTGAATACTCATCATTTTCAAGAAGTGCGGTGTAGTAGAATGCGCGCAGTAGTTTCCCGCGTCGCATAAACTCTTGCCGCAACAGTTTGTAGTCGATGTCAAACCCGAGTGATTTTGCCGCAGCATAGAGGTTTGATCCATCGATAAAGAGCGCCAAACGCTCATCCCGATAAAACATGGGTCGTCCTTTAAATGTCGTCTTGCTGTTTGTGAGTGGTTTCTTCATGCAAGATGGGGATTATATGTAAGCGATTTCATGATTGAGGCAAGTAGCTACGATGAGTGACGCGAACCGATTGGTGCTAATTGCCTTGGGCAGCAATGAAAGTTCCGTCTGGGGTGACGCGACGGCAACTCTCGAAAAGGGCGTTGAGATGGTTGCCCAACTTTCCGACAATTCACCAGAAATCAGTTATTTTTATCAAAATCCGGCCTTCCCTGCCGGTTCTGGTCCTGACTATGTCAATGCCGCGATTGTGATGGAAACGTGTTTACCCGCGCACAGCATTCTTGCGGAAATGCACAGAATTGAGGCGCAGGCGGGTCGGACACGGACACGCCGCTGGGGCCAGCGCACGCTTGACCTTGATCTGATTGGTGTTGGTGATCTGGTTTTGCCGGATCACGCCACGCATGCCCTATGGCGCGACCTTTCGTTGCAGCAACAGCAGCAGCAAACACCACAGGATCTGATATTGCCGCACCCGCGGTTGCAGGACCGGGCTTTTGTACTGATTCCGTTGCTGGATGTTGCGCCTGACTGGCGCCATCCTGTGCTGGGCCAAACGGTGCGCCAGATGAGTGCGGCCCTGCCTGAACAAGCGCGCGCCGAAGTGGTCCGTCTGCCCGGCAGGCCTACCCTGCATCGCCCTTAGAAAACAACGAAATTGCTGCGTTCAACCCCTTGTCAATCCCTGACGAAGCCTCTAGGTAGGCAGCTTGCAAAGTCCCTTTTGATTGACTGGAGTGCAGCCAATGGCCCGCGTCACCGTAGAAGATTGCGTCGATAAAGTTCCCAACCGGTTTGAGCTTGTGATGCTTGCGGCCCATCGTGCCCGTGAAATATCGGCCGGTGCGGCAATCACCGTTGCCCGCGACAATGACAAAAACCCGGTCGTTTCTCTGCGTGAAATCGCTGAGGAAACACAGCAAGCTGATGATCTGCGCGAGCGTATGATCGAGGCCAACCAGACCCAGATCGAGGTTGATGAGCCCGAAGAAGACAGCATGTCCCTGCTGATGGGTGCTGAGACAGACAAACCTGCCGAAGACGACATGTCGGAAGAAAAACTGCTGCGCGCGCTGATGGATGCGCAAGGGCAGCGCTAAGGGTCACTGATCCTTCCAAATAGGGCGCGGACCAGATGACGACTGCTGATGATCTGATCGCACTGGTCCGCACCTATAATCCCAATTCAAATCAAGCACTGCTCAGCGATGCCTATGCCTTTGGTGCCGAAATGCATGAAGGGCAGTTTCGCCATTCCGGTGAGCCCTACTTCACCCACCCTGTCGCCGTGGCTGGTATCCTTGCCCAGCAGCAGATGGATGATGCCACCATCGTTACCGCCCTGCTGCATGACACAATCGAGGACACAAAGGCCTCTTTTGCGGAAGTGGAAACGCGCTTTGGCCGCGAGATTGCCGATCTTGTAGATGGCGTCACCAAGTTGACCAATCTGCAACTGACCTCGACACAGACAAAACAGGCCGAGAATTTTCGCAAACTTTTCATGGCGACCTCGCGCGATTTGCGCGTGACCTTGGTCAAACTTGCCGACCGTTTACACAATATGCGCACGATCAAATCCATGCGCCCTGAAAAACAGGCCCAGAAGGCGCGTGAGACCATGGATATCTTCGCGCCACTTGCAGGCCGTATGGGTATGCAGTGGATGCGCGAAGAGCTGGAGGATTTGTCCTTCCGTGTGCTGAATCCCGAAGGCCGCAACTCGATTATCCGCCGTTTCATCACCCTGCAACGCGAGGCTGGTGATGTGGTGCAGAAGATCACCACTGATATGCGCCTGGAGATGGAAAAGGCCGGTATTCAGGCCGATGTCGATGGGCGGGCAAAAAAGCCCTATTCGATCTGGCGCAAGATGCAGGAAAAGGATCAGGGGTTCAGTCGCCTGTCGGATATTTATGGGTTCCGGGTGATCGTCGCGACCGAGGCGGATTGTTACCGTGTGTTGGGCGCCATCCACCAGCGCTGGCGTGCGGTGCCGGGCCGATTCAAGGACTACATCAGCCAGCCCAAATCCAACGGCTATCGGTCTATTCACACGACAGTGTCAGGCCGGGACGGCAAACAGGTTGAGGTGCAGATCAGAACCCGCGAAATGCACGAGGTCGCCGAAACCGGCGTCGCAGCGCATTGGTCCTACAAGAACGGTGAGCGGGTCGAGAATCGCTTTGCCGTTGATCCGGTGCATTGGATTTCATCACTGACCGAGCGGCTGGATGAAGATCAGGACCACGATGAATTCCTCGAAGCGGTCAAACTTGAGATGTACCAGGATCAGGTGTTCTGCTTCACGCCCAAGGGCGATGTGATCAAACTCCCCCGTGGTGCGACGCCCATTGATTTTGCTTACGCGATCCATACCCGTATTGGTTCTGCCTGTGTGGGCGCCAAGGTTGATGGTCTGCGGGTGCCGCTTTGGACGCGGCTCAAGAACGGTCAATCGGTCGAGGTGATCACCGCCGAGGGGCAAACACCGGAAGCCACCTGGATTGATATTGCCGTCACCGGGCGCGCCAAGACGGCCATACGCAGATCATTGCGCGAAGAAGACCGCGAGCGATATGTGCGCCTGGGCCGTGAACTGGCACGGGTCGCCTTTGAGAACGTCGGAAAGAAGAGCACCGAAAAAGCGCTGGGCACAGCCGCCAAGGCGCTTGCCATCGAAAGTGTCGATGAGCTGCTTGCCCGATTGGGCAGTGCCGAGATTACGGGGCGCACCGTTGTTGGTGCAATCTATCCTGAACTGGAACACACGCACGGTGATGAGATCGAGCAGGGCCGTGCTGTTGTTGGTCTGGGCCCTGATCAGGTGCAAAGCCGTGCCGCCTGCTGCCAGCCTGTGCCCGGAGAGCGCATTCTGGGCATCACGTTCAGAGGGCAGGGCGTTGTTGTCCACGCAATCGACTGCGAGGCGTTGGCCGATTACGAGGACCAGCCCGAGCGCTGGATTGACCTGCAATGGCAAGAAGGTACGCACGGTGCTGTGAATACCGTCACATTTGACATCACAATTGCCAACGATTCTGGCGTTTTAGGGCGTATTTGCACCTTAATTGGTGAGCAGAATGCGAATATATCTGATCTGAAGTTCATTGACCGGAAACCGGACTATTTTAGATTGTTGATAGACGTTGATTTGCGCGATGCGGAACATTTGCACCGTGTTCAGACCGTGGTTGAAGCAGAAAGTAATGTGTCGTCGATCGCGCGGCACCGTGATCCGGGGTTGGCCTCGATAGGGGCGGGTGCGGATCGCCGGGAAGGATGAATAGTTTTGGTCTTCAAGCGTAGGGATAGACGCGCGGTCTGGCAGATCGTGCTGGATTTTTTCTATCCCCGAGGCGGTTGGGCCCGTGCGTTTGAATACGTCAAGCACCGCGTGCGCCGTCTGCCCGATACCCCGCAAAAGATCGGGCGCGGTATCTGGGCGGGTGTCTTTATCTGCTTCACGCCCTTGTTTGGCCTGCATTTTGTTTTTGCCGCAATCATTGCGCGGCTCATGCGGGGCAATATTCTGGCCGCCCTCATGGCGACCTTTTTTGGGAATCCGCTAACTTTTCCGCCTATTGGATACGCTTCAATCAGCCTTGGGTCGTGGTTTTTGGGCCTGCCGCCAGCGCGCAATGAGCGGTTGGGCGAAAAATTCGCCGACGCTGGTGCGGATGTCTGGAACAATCTTACTGCGGTGTTCACATCGGCCCGTATCAACTGGCATGGGTTGCGGGTCTTTTATGATGACGTGTTCTTTCCCTATTTGGTCGGGGGCATTTTGCCCGGTCTGATTACGGCGACCATTGTCTATTACCTGGCTGTCCCCGTGATCAGCGCCTACCAAAGGCGGCGCAAGAAGGTCTTGCTCGCCAAGCTTGACCAACTGGGCAAAAGAAAGTCACCTGCGGATGACGATGGGCACTAACGCTAAAGGATAACGACGATGACCAAAGCCCTCCGCCTCGGCGTGAACATTGACCACGTGGCCACGGTGCGCAATGCGCGCGGCGGCGTCGTGCCTGACCCCGTCCGCGCCGCAGTCATGGCAGAAGAGGCCGGCGCCGATGGCATTACGGCGCATTTGCGTGAGGATCGCCGGCATATCTCTGATGTGGATATCGAACGGCTGATGGCCGCACTGAATGGCCCGCTGAACTTTGAAATGGCGGCCACCGAAGAAATGCAGCAAATCGCCCTGCGTCATAAGCCACACGCGGTTTGTATCGTGCCGGAAAAACGAGAAGAACGCACAACAGAAGGCGGGCTGGAAGTTGCGCGCGAAGAAAACCAACTGGCCCATTACATCGCGCCGCTGCGCGAGGCTGGGTGCCGGGTGTCAATCTTTATCGCTGCGGATCGGCGGCAGATTGAAGCGGCACATCGGATCGGGGCAGAGGTTATTGAATTGCATACGGGCGCTTATTGCGACGCCCATGCCGAAGGCCGGTTTGACGCGCGTGATGAAGAGCTGCGCAAACTGACCGATATGGCGGCCTTTGCGGATGATCTGGGGCTGGAGGTGCATGCCGGTCATGGCCTGACCTATGATTGCGTCAGCCCGGTCGCGGCACTGCCTCAGGTGCAAGAGCTCAACATCGGACATTTTATTATTGGTGAGGCCATTTTCCGTGGGTTGGCCCCGGCTATTGCTGAAATGCGCCGTATTATGGAGGAAGCGCGGTCATGATCAGGCATGTTGTGTTGCTCGACCTACCACCGGATTATGACGAGGAAGAACTTTTCAATATCATGCTCGGGATTGAGGATCTGATTCAGACCATTCCGGGTTTCACCAAGTTCGAACATGGCCCCAACCGGGATTTTGAAGGCATGTCAAAAACCCATGCTTACGGGTTCATTTGCCATTTTGCCGATGAAGATACATCGCGTCAGTACATTGTTGATCCCGGCCATAATGCCATGGGTCAGCGCCTGGTCGATATGTGCAATGGCGGCGTCAAGGGGATTACAGTCATTGATCTGGACTTGGTTGCGTCAGAGCCAGTCTGACCCTCATCCATTGTGTGCCGATCATTGCGGCGCTATCGTCCGGCAACGTTTGAAATCACCTTGGTAAACCGTTCCCGTGCGTCTGATCACAGCAACCTTCCTCAGCCTCGCCTCACCCGCCACTGCGCAGGAGGTCATGCCGTGCCATTGGCAAACCTCAGCGCGCAATATCGTCGAGCCGTGGGAAGACAACATGCGCGCCTTCGCCAATGGCGAAGTCCGTGTGGTCAATCTGGATACTATCGAACCCGCCGTCGGCTTTGCTTATCTGATGATCATTTCACCGCCGCGCGACGTCATGGGTGGGCGCCAGTGTCGGGTCATTGGTGCTGCGGAGAATATTGGTTTTGCGGGTCTGGATTTTGACACGTTGAGCGCTGACTATGATCCTGCCGTCGGGCTGATGTTCGAAGTTGTGGCATCCGTCTATGCGCCTGAAACGGACACCATAGAACGCCGTTTTCTCAATATCACTCTGAACCAACAGACCGGCGATGTTGTGGCGGTCCTTTCGGCGGATAACCTATGATTCTGGGCGTCGGTACTGACCTTGCCAATATTGACCGCATTCAGGGCACATTGGATCGCTTTGGTGATCGCTTTCGTGATCGTGTCTTTACCGAAGTAGAACAAAGCAAGGCAGAGCGGCGCAAGGATGTCGCGGGCACCTACGCCAAACGCTGGGCCGCCAAAGAGGCCTGTTCAAAGGCGCTGGGCACGGGGCTGCGCATGGGCATTTCCTGGAAAGACATGGCCGTGTCCAATCTGCGTACCGGTCAGCCTGTGATGGCTGTCACGGGCTGGGCCAAAGACCGGCTAGATCAGATGACACCCGACGGACACGAGGCCATCATTCACGTTACATTGACCGATGATCACCCCTGGGCACAGGCCTTTGTGGTGATCGAGGCCCGTCCCATCGCTTGACAGGGCAGGCGCGCGCCCTCATGTAGCCTGAAACCAAGAGCGAAGGATCGGGCAATGGCCGAAAAAGCCGAAAACACAGGGTTTATCGCCTGGCTAGTCGAGACAGTGAAAACGGTGTTCTGGGCACTGGTCATTGCGGGCATCTTTCGCACCGTGCTGTTTCAGCCATTCTGGATTCCCTCGGGGTCGATGAAAGATACGTTGCTGATCGGCGATTTCCTGTTTGTGAACAAAATGGCCTATGGCTATTCCTACGCCTCTTGCCCTTCCATCCGTATCGCACGGCTGGGGATAGATATCGGTGCCGATGATTTCTGCGGCTTTATCGAAGACCGCGAAGAGCGGTTCTTTGGTGCCGATCCCGAGCGTGGCGACATCGTTGTGTTCCGCCACCCGGTTGACGGGCGCGACTTTATCAAGCGGCTGATCGGCGTGCCGGGTGACCGCATCCAGATGCGGGACGGTTTGCTTTATATCAACGACGAAGCGGTTCAGATTGAACCCGCAGGCACCTTTGATGAGATTTGGGAACGTCAGGGGCCTTTGGGCCACACCCCGAATTGTTCAAACGGGCCCGTTGGCCCCGGCAGTGTTTGCGAAAAAGAGCGGTTTATCGAGACATTGCCCAACGGTGTCAGTCACGCGATCCTGAACGTCGGTGACAGGCAGGGGGATAACACGGGTGTGTTTACCGTTCCCGAAGGGCAGTTCTTCTTTATGGGTGACAACCGTGACAACTCTGTCGACAGCCGCTTTCTGCAAGCCAATCGCGGTGTCGGCTTTGTCGAGCGCAAGGATATCGTTGGCCGCGCAGACCGCGTGATGTTCTCATCCGCTGGCCGGTCCATGTTCGCCTTCTGGACATGGCGCAGCGACCGTTTCTTCAAGGCGCTCGATTGAAGCTCTCAGCCGAACTCAATGCCTTTGCGGGCAGGTTGGGCCATAGGTTTGCCAAGCCCGAATTCCTGATCCGTGCCGTCACGCATTCGTCGATGGTCAGCGCACACAGAGATGACAATCAGCGGTTGGAATTTCTGGGCGACCGTGTGCTTGGCCTTGTGATGGCCGAGGCGTTGTTGAAAGCCGATCCAAATGCGCCCGAAGGGCTGCTGGCCCCGCGTTATAATGCGCTGGTCCGCCGTGAGGCTTGTGCCGACGTGGCCCGCCAGATTGATCTGGGTGCGGTGCTCAAGCTGGGCCGATCCGAAATGAAATCGGGTGGCCGCCGCAAAGAGGCATTGCTGGCAGATGCGATGGAGGCGGTGATTGCTGCGGTTTACCAGGACGGTGGTTTTGATGCGGCGCGTGCCGTAATCTTGGCCCTGTGGGGCGATCGCATTCATAACGTGGCCGACGATGCCCGTGACGCCAAGACATCCTTGCAGGAATGGGCGCAGGCCCGTGGCGAGGTGCCCCCGCAATATGTGGAAGTGGCCCGCACTGGACCCGACCACCAGCCGGTGTTTACGATTGAGGTGCGCCTGTCCTCTGGTCCCACCGAACAGGCAACAGCCGGGTCCAAGCGTCACGCTGAGCAAGCCGCTGCCGCTGCCCTATTGAAGAAAGTCGACCAATGACCGATGCCCCAACCAAAGCCGGTTTTGTCGCCCTGATCGGTGAACCGAATGCCGGCAAATCCACGCTGCTGAACCGTATGGTCGGTGCGAAAGTGTCAATCGTCACCCACAAGGTGCAGACGACGCGCGCGCGCATTCGCGGTGTGGCGATGGCCGAGAATGCGCAGCTGATCTTTGTCGACACTCCCGGCCTGTTCAAACCGCGCCGTCGTTTGGACCGTGCCATGGTTGCCGCCGCGTGGGGTGGGGCCGCTGATGCCGATGTGGTTGTCCTGATGATCGAGGCGCATCGTGGTGTGACCGATGGTGTGAAGGCTATTCTGGAAACCCTCAGCGAGCGGGCAGGGAAATCGCCTGTCGCACTGGCGATCAACAAGATCGACAAGGTCAAATCCGAAGTGCTTCTGGCGCTGACGAAACAGATGAATGACGCCTATCCCTTTGCCGAGACCTTTATGATTTCAGCAGAGCGGGGTCATGGTTGTGAGGCCTTGCGTGACTGGTTGGTCAGTCAGGTGCCAGACGGCCCGTATCTCTATCCCGAAGACCAGATTGCCGATCTGCCCATGCGGATGATTGCCGCCGAGATGACCCGCGAGAAGCTGACCCTGCGCCTGCATCAAGAACTGCCTTACGAGCTGACGGTCGAGACCGAGAATTGGGAAGAACGCGACGATGGTTCTGCCCGCATTGATCAGCTGATCTATGTGGCCCGCGATGGCCACAAGGGGATTGTTCTGGGCAAAGGCGGTGAGACGGTGAAGGCGATCAGCCAGGCGTCGCGTCTTGAGCTGGAGGAATTCCTGGGCCGCCGCGTGCACCTGTTTGTAAAGGTGAAGGTACGCCCGAATTGGCTGGAAGAATCCGAGCGTTATTCGGAAATGGGCCTTGATTTCAAAGATGGTAACGCTTGAAACTGACGGCTGAAATCTGGGTTTCAGCCTATCTGACCCGGCTGCGCCTGATCGAAGTTCCGGCCTTTGTCGTGCGACGCGGCGACAGCACGGCAGGTGCTGTGCTGATCAAACTGAACACGCTGGACGGGCAGGCCTGTTGTTATCAACGCAGCTTTGATCTGATGACCGGCGAACGCAAGTGGATGGTTCTGGTGGAAGGCGACGAGGCGGCGGTTGACGCCTCCATCGCCAAGCAATGCAGTTTTGACCCGGACCTTTGGGTGATCGAGGTCGAGGACCGACAGGGCCGGCATCTGCTGGATGAACCGGGGTTAGATTGACTTTCTCATGCCTCCGGCTGGTGGCCCAAAACACGCCAAGACTTGCAACTGACGTGCAACCGGTCAGAAATACACCATGATCGCATGGCAAGATGAAGCGGCCCTCTTGGCCAGTCGCCCTTTTGGTGAGACCTCGGTGATTATTGAGGTGTTCAGCGCGTCGCATGGTCGCCATGCGGGCGTTGTGCGTGGCGGGACCAGCCGCAAGATCGCGCCGATCCTACAACCGGGTGCGCAGCTATCGGTGGCGTGGAAAGCCCGGCTGGACGATCATTTGGGCAGTTTTGCCGTGGAGCCGATCCGTAGCCGTGCAGCGGCGGCGATGGGTGACCGGCTTGCCCTTGCGGGGCTGAACGCCGTGTGCAGTTTGCTTGCTTTTGTCCTGCCGGAACGTGAACCCCATTTACCCCTTTATGAGCGAACCGTGGCCTTGCTTGATCTACTGGGGCAGTCTGATGTCTGGCCGTTGGCCTATCTGCGGTGGGAGCAGGCATTGCTTGAGGAAATGGGTTTTGGTCTTGATTTGTCCGCTTGTGCCGTGCGCGGCGTCAACGAAGATCTGATCTATGTCTCGCCCAAGTCAGGCCGCGCTGTAAGCCGAGAAGCCGCAGGCGAATGGGCCGACAGGATGCTGCCCTTGCCGCAGGTTCTGGCAGGCAAGGGGGAGGCGTCCAATGCAGAGGTCGTCAGGGCGCTGGGCACGACCGGCTACTTCATCGAGCATCGGTTGGTCAGGGGGCTTGGCGACAAACCAATACCCGGCGCGCGCGCGCGTCTGATAGAGGCGATTGCGCGCGCGGGCTGATGTCAGACCAGTTTGTTGTCGATCAGATAGGCGGCAGAGGCCACTGCCGCCTGCGGTGCCCGCCGCATCCCGCGCCCAAAGATGGCCATGGCCCGCGCATTGTCTGTCTTGTCGACCCGCCCGAGCCCCGGAATGATCGATTTGATCGCAGGATCAAAGATACCCAGAAATTTGATCACGAAATCGGGTGCAACCCGCGTGACAATCTTGCGATCTGGGTAGGCTGTCTTGATGGCCTGCGCGAGTTCCTGAAACGACATGAAACGGTCGACAACCATGATCCGCTGGCCAGCCGTGTCGGGCCGATCCATTGCCGTAACATGCATTTCGGCCACATCCAGAACATCCACCGTTGTAAAGCCGATATCGGGTAGCATGGGATCTTTTGCCCGCAGGAGGCGTGCGATGACGGCGATGGAAGTCCCGTAATTGGCATCAAGCGGGGCACCAAGCACAAAGCCGGGGTTCACCGTCGTCAGTTCCATCTCGGGAGCTTCATTGCGGACAAAATCCCACGCCGCCAGCTCTGCCAATGTCTTGGACCTTGTATAGGCCGAGGTGGAGGGGTCGGTCGGATCCGTCCAGTTTGTTTCGTCAAAGGCATGATCGCCGGAAGGCAATTCAGAGCCGCTGATCGCGGCGGTCGATGACGTCAGCACCACCCGTTTGACACCGGCCAGATGGGCTGCGCGCAGGGCGCGCAATGCGCCGTCAACGGCCGGGCGGATCAGGTCGTCTTCGTTCTTGGGCTGGGTCATGGGAAAGGGCGATGCGGTGTGCATCAGCACATCAACACCGTCCATGGCCATATCCCAGCCAGCATCAGACGTCAGATCGAGTGCGACAAAGGTCAGCCGCGTTTCGAGGTCGCCAGAGTTGGTCAGGTGCGGGCGTACCGCATCCATCACCTCTGCCCCGCGCGACAAATCCCTTACCGTGCCGCGCACATGGTGACCCGCCTCAAGCAGTTGCAGCGCGATATGTTTGGCTATGAATCCGGAGGCCCCGGTCAATAGGACAGTCTTTGACATCTGCGCACTCCTGCAACTGGTGTTCAGGATGATTTAGCAGGGTGCCGCCCAAAGGCAACTTAATCCAGAAGACGCCGTGCGATGACCTGTGCCTGAATTTCGGCGGCCCCCTCAAAAATGTTGAGGATCCGCGCGTCGCAGAGGATGCGGCTGACTTTGTATTCCAGCGCAAATCCGTTGCCGCCGTGGATTTGCAGGGCGTTATCCGCACAGGCCCATGCGATGCGTGCGCCAAGCAGTTTCGCCATCCCGGCCTCTAGGTCGCAGCGGCGGTCATTGTCTTTTTCATGGGCGCTGAAATAGGTCAGTTGCCTTGCGACCATGATCTCAACCGCCATCATCGCGAGTTTACCCGCGACACGGGGAAAGTTGATCAGCGATTTGCCGAATTGCTTGCGGTCCTGCGCGTATTGCATGCCGACGTCGAGCGCCGATTGCGCCACACCAACCGCGCGAGCGGCGGTCTGGATGCGGGCGCTTTCAAACGTCTGCATCAACTGCTTGAAGCCCTTGCCGGTTTCGCCGCCCAGCAGGTTTTCACCTTTCACGGCGAATCCATCAAAGGCCAGTTCGTATTCTTTCATGCCGCGATAGCCGAGCACTTCAATCTCGCCACCGGTCATGCCGGGCGTGGGAAAGGGATTCTCTTGGGTGCCGGGTGTCTTTTCGGCCAGGAACATCGACAGTCCGCGATAGTCGGTCGTGTCAGGCTCTGTCCGCGCCAGCAGGGTCATCACATGGGTACGTGCCGCATGGGTGATCCAGGTCTTGTTGCCCGTCACCTCCCAGTCATCGCCTTTCTTGACTGCGCGGGTGCGCAGTGCGCCGAGGTCCGACCCCGTATTGGGCTCGGTAAAGACCGCCGTTGGCAATATCTCGGCAGACGCCAGGCCGGGCAGCCATTTCTGTTTCTGCTCTTCGGTGCCGCCGCAAAGGATCAGTTCTGCCGCGATCTCGGACCTTGTGCCAAGCGAGCCGACGCCGATATAGCCCCGCGATAACTCTTCTGACACCACGCACATGGATGCTTTGGACAGGCCAAAGCCGCCGTATTCTTCGGGGATGGTCAGGCCAAAGACGCCCATTTCGGCCATCTCGTCGATGATCTCAAGCGGGATGAGTTCGTCCTTGAGGTGCCAGTCATGCGCGTCTGGTTCCACCCGTTCAATGCTGAAGCGGCGGAATTGTTCGCGGATCATTTCCAGCTCATCATCAAGGCCAGACGCGCCGACGGTGATGTTTGCAGACTGCTCTTGCATCAGTTCCACCAGCCGCATGCGCGCAGCCTGGGTGTTGCCCGATTGGGTGAGCGTCATGACGGCAGGCTGCATCAGACTGCGCATGTCATCCGGAGTAAGGCCGATGTCCTGCAGGCGCATGATTTCGCCCTGGCTCATGGGAATGCCGCCGTAGATTTGCCAGAGGTATTCGCCGAAGGCGATCTGATGGATCAGTTGTTCAACTTCGCCAAACTTGCCGTCTTCATGCAGCCGCTCGGCCCAGCCCTGCATCTGGTGCAGGGATTGTGCGTAAGTGGCGAGCCACGCCAGCCCATGGGCCGCCGTCTGGTTCTCTTCGATCCGCTGGCCCGAGATGCGGCCATCATCCGTGACAGTCGCGCGCACGGCGTCTTTCGCAAGGGCCAAGACATTATCAACGGCAGGCAGCGCCGCTGCGGTCTGCTTCAGCAGGTCAGCCAGAATAGGGGAGGTCTTCATCGTCATATCCTGACCATCATGCGGCATTTTCGAGACTCCTTCAATTTGCAGGCGCAGAGATAATCCTTTTGCAAGTGCAGCGCAATAATTATTCGTCAAGTTATCCTATCGCGCACTAAAGTGTCGCATATGATTTCACGCTGGCATGTGTAGATGAATGACGTAAGACAAGATATGCCGGAGTTTCCGCTGATCATCACACCTGCGATATTCGCCTTTGCCTGTGCGGTGACCCTTTGTGGTGGCTTTGTCAAAGGGGCGGTTGGTTTTGCCATGCCGCTGATCATGATTTCCGGGATGGGCATTCTGATACCGCCAGACTTGGTCGTTGCGGGAATCGTCATTCCGATTGTGATTGCCAATGGCTTGCAGGTCGGTCGGGCCGGTCTTGGGAATGCGCAGGCAGCCCTGCGCGAACACTGGCGCTACGTGCTTGTCGTTTGCATCATGATTCTTGTTGCGGCGCAATTCGTGCGCAGTATCCCCACCAACACGATGTTTTTCGTGCTTGGTGTACCGGTTGTGGCGCTTTGCATTATTCAGTTGATTGGATGGCGTCCGCACATCCCCGCCAAGCGACGCAGACCGTTTGAATGGATGGCCGGGGCGCTTGCAGGCACGTTGGGCGGCCTGTCAGGCACGTGGGGGCCGCCCACGGTGCTGTATCTGCTTGCGTTGCGGACGCCGCGCGAACAGCAGATGTCGGTGCAAGGCGTGATCTATGGGCTGGGCTCGGTCATGCTGCTGGTGGGGCACATACAGTCCGGTATTTTGAACGCGCAGACCTGGGGTTTTTCCGCGGCGTTGGTGTTGCCATCACTTTTTGGCATGTGGTTGGGGTTTCGCTGGGGCGACCGGTTTGATCAGGAACGGTTTCGCACGGTGACACTTTGGGTTTTGATCATCGCCGGGGCAAACCTGATCCGCCGTGGCGTGATGGGTTAGGATAACAGGTCCTGATAGTCACAAAGGTCCGCCAGTTCTGGTAGCAGCCTTGGATGCACAACTTCGAACTGAGTGGTGAAAAGCAATTCATCACCATAGAATGCCGTCATTTGCCAAGTGCCCAGTACCAACTCATAGCGGTGGTCAAACTGATAGAAGGTAAGTGACGGTCCCACCCCGCTGATATTGGTGAAAAAGCTCTGCTCGGTTGTCTGTGACGGCCCCATTGGCGGGTGCTCAACAACCATCCGCACATTGGACAGGCCGTCGAACTCTGCTGCCTGGCTCTTTATGCCAAATCCAAGGCCCAGAACGGCGGGCACTGTCTGGGTCATTGCGGCGAAAGGTGGTTCTTCAGCGATGATATGGGTCGTGCCTGCCAGCGTGCCAGGCGCTGGTGATGTGTCCATATCCCCAGGCGGGCAAATCAGGCCTGCTTCGACAGAGGCGATGGTCGAGGATGTTGGCGCTTCAGCGAAGGCGCCAAACGGCAAGAGGCAAAGGAAAAGGTATCGCAGCATGTGCCAAGGATACCGATAAGCACGGCAGTGGGAAAGGTAAGGTGGATCATGATCCACCTTACGCATTTCAACCGATGGCCGCGGCTTTCACATCGTCGTCGATGAAAGGCACGTATTTCTCAAAATTATCCGAGAACATCGCGACCAGCTTTTCTGCCTGCGCGTCATAGCCCGCTTTGTCGGCCCATGTGTCGCGCGGGTTCAGCAGGGCATCGTCGACACCATCAACCGAAACTGGCACCTCAAACCCGAACTGCGGGTCCTTGCGGAACGTGCTTTCGATCAATGTCCCGTCCAATGCCGCAGACAAAAGCGCCCGCGTTGCCTTGATCGGCATCCGCGATCCTGTCCCGTAGGCACCACCGGTCCAGCCAGTGTTGACCAGCCAGCACGTCGCACCGTGGCTTGCGATCTTGGAGCGCAGCAGGTTCCCGTAAACCTCTGGCCTGCGCGGCATGAAGGGCGCGCCAAAGCAGGTGCTGAACGTGGGCTCCGGTTCTGTCACGCCGCGTTCCGTGCCCGCAACCTTGGATGTGAAGCCGGACAGGAAGTGATACATCGCCTGCGCGGGCGTCAGCCGTGCGATGGGCGGCAGGACGCCGAATGCATCGCAGGTCAGCATGATGATGTTCTTGGGATGACCACCCAATGCGCTATCCGACGCATTTGAGATATAGTTCAGCGGATAGGCGCAGCGCATGTTTGCTGTCAGGCTGTCGTCATCGAAATCCAGCTCATGCGTTTCGGGATCGAAAACCATGTTTTCGATCACCGTGTGCGGCATCGAACAGGTTGCGTAAATTTCGGGTTCCGCTTCCGGGTCCAGCCCAATCGTTTTGGCATAGCACCCGCCTTCAAAATTGAAGGTGCCGCGATCTGACCAGCCGTGCTCATCATCACCGATCAGCACGCGGGTTGGATCAGCCGAAAGTGTCGTCTTGCCCGTGCCGGACAGGCCAAAGAAAACCGCCGTATCTACCGGATTGCCCGGCGCGTGGTTGGCCGAGCAATGCATCGGCATGATGCCCTCTGCGGGCAGCAGGTAGTTCAGCAGCGTAAAGACAGATTTCTTATTCTCACCGGCGTATTCCGTGCCGCCGATCAGGATCAGTTTCTTTTCAAAGTTCAGCGCGATCACTGTTTCAGAGCGGCATCCGTGCTTAGCCGGGTCTGCCTTGAAGCTCGGGCAGTTGATGATCGTGAAATCCGGGGCAAAGCTTTCCAGCTCGGACGTTTCTGGGCGGCGAAGCAGATGCCGGATGAAAAGCCCGTGCCAGGCCAGTTCGGTGACAACCCGGACATCAAGGCGGTGGGCAGGATCAGCACCGCCGAACAGGTCCTGCACGTTGTAGGTGCCGCCCTTCATATGCGCCAGCATATCCGCATAGAGCGAATCAAACTTGGCCGGTTCCATTGGCGGATTGTTTTCCCACCAGATCGTGTCTTCGACGCCGGCGGTCTTGACGACAAATTTGTCCTTGGGCGAGCGGCCCGTGTGCTTGCCTGTCGAGACCAGAAAAGCGCCGCCTTTGCCTGTCACGCCCTCGCCAGCGGCGACCGCCGCCTCCTGCAACTCAGCTTCAGAGCGGTTATAATAGACGTAGCCCAGCCCTGTGATGCCTTGATCCTCAAGTTTCATCGACGGGTTGACCGTGCCGTGGTCCATTAGTTCGCTCCTTTTTGATCTGGCCGGAATGGCCTTGTGATGGCCTTGCATAGCACCAAGGTTTCAAAGGCTGATAGCCCGGATCGCATCCGTTAGCGCAACCATTTCGATGTTAGCGCAATCTTTGGAAAATCGGCCTCGGATTCTCGCGCAAGAAATCGGCGCTCTGGCAAAAATGATCCAATTGGGGCGCTTTTGTGACCATTTTTGACTTAATGGTTGATTCGTTTAGATAAAAAGAACAACACTCTGTTCCAAAGCCTGTTAAGAGCGAGCAGAAATTCAGTAAGGGGTCCGGTTCATGTCCAGAATTGCACTTGTCGACGATGACAGGAATATCCTCACCTCCGTGTCCATGACACTTGAGGCGGAGGGTTTCGAGGTAGAGACATACAACGATGGTCAATCCGCCTTGGATGCATTCAACAAACGGATGCCCGATATGGCTGTGCTTGACATCAAAATGCCACGGATGGATGGCATGGATTTGCTGCAGCGCTTGCGCCAGAAAACCGCGATGCCTGTTATTTTCCTGACGTCCAAGGACGACGAGATTGACGAAGTACTTGGTTTGCGCATGGGCGCGGATGATTACGTAAAAAAGCCATTTTCGCAGCGTCTACTGGTCGAGCGGATTCGCGCCCTGTTGCGTAGGCAGGATGCGATTGCAGGTGAAGAGATTGAAGAGACCGAGGACACCAAAGTCATGGTGCGCGGTGAGTTGGTGATGGATCCCCTCCGTCACGCGGTAAAGTGGAAAGGGAAAGACGTATCCCTGACGGTAACCGAATTCTTGTTGTTGCAGGCGCTTGCCCAGCGACCCGGCTTTGTCAAAAGCCGGGATCAGTTGATGGATGTGGCCTATGATGACCAAGTGTACGTGGACGATCGCACGATCGACAGCCACATCAAACGGCTGCGCAAAAAAATGCGCAACACGGACAATGAGTTCTCTGCGATCGAGACCCTCTACGGCATCGGGTACCGTTACAACGAAGAGTAAGGCATGAGCGCCGCGCCCAAAATTGACGTACGCGACTTGCAGTCCGTGCGCGATGCAGCCCGCACACCTGATCTGGTGTTGGGCGACGATTGGGTTGCGCCGCATTTCTCTGACGACGAGGCTGAAGACCGCAGAATTCCGGGCAGCCGTCTGTGGGCGCTGCGCCGTTCACCGATTGCCCGCAAAATTGTTACATTCAATCTGATTGCTCTGATCCTGCTGATCGCAGGTGTTCTTTACCTCAGCCCATCCCGCGATAGTCTCGCCTATCAACGCGCCAAAGGTCTGGTCAACGAGGCGCAATTGATCGCGAATGTCTTCGAGGCACAGCTGCCATCCGTCGCGCCGGTCAATCTGGTGACTGCTGATGGTATCAACCCGGCCGGAACACTCGCGGGAATGAACCTGCGGGGCGGCGTTGAGGTATCGGTCTTTGCTCCGGACACAACGCTTGTCGCCCGCGCCAAGGGTCAACTGAATACTCAGGAGATAGAAGAGCTCGGGCTGCAAACCGGTGGTACATTCGTCACTGATTTGCTTGTGTCGATCTGGGATGGGCTGCTCAACCTCTTCTCGTTCGGAAACGAGCAACTTACCCAGGAAGAGGCGCTGATCCAGCTTTCGCAGCAGAATGTGCGCGACGCGATTGAAAATGGCACGCAATTGGAAGCTTCGGATATTGAAGGCGCCACAAGTTTTGTGGTGACAACGCCGATCCTGCGTAACGGTGTGGCGATCGGGGTGATTGCGGTCACGACCGCAGCCGGTGAGGTGGACAGCCTTGTTCGCCGTGAGCGTGAGCAATATCTGCGGCTTTTCTTTGTTGGGGTGCTGGTCAGTGTCGGCCTAAGCCTTGTTCTGGCCTCGACAATCGCGAACCCTTTGGCCCAGCTTGCAACCGCTGCTGAGGCCAGTCAGGAGAAAAACGCCCGCAAGATGTCGCCGGGGCAGGTGCGCATCCCCGATCTGACAGGCCGCCCCGATGAGATCGGCCGCCTTTCGGGTGCCTTGCGTGGGATGGTTGCAGCGCTTGTCGAACGGATCGAAGGCAATGAACAGTTTGCCGCGGACGTTTCGCATGAGATCAAGAACCCGTTGGCGTCGTTGCGTTCAGCCGTGGGTACGATGCGTGTGGCCAAGCGCGATGACCAGCGCGAACGCCTGCTTGAAATCATCGAACATGATGTCAAACGTCTTGACCGGCTGGTGAGCGATATCTCAAACGCATCCCGGCTCGACAGTGAGTTGGTGAAGGAAGAGGAAGAATCTTTCGATCTGATCAAGATGATCAGCAATATCGTCGAATTCCTTGCCAAGGATGCAAAGATGCGCGGTGTAGATTTCGTGTCGGATTTGCCGTCCGACCCGATCATGGCGCAGGGGCTTGAAGGGCGTATGGCGCAGGTTTTCGTCAATCTGATCACCAACGCGATCTCGTTCTGTGAAAAGGGCGATGCGATCCGTGTCTGGGCTCGCCGTCGCGAGAACCGTGTGCTTATCGTTGTGGAGGACACAGGTCCGGGCATTCCAAATGATGCGCTGACCAAGGTGTTCCAGCGTTTCTATTCAGAACGTCCCGAGGGTCAATTCGGCAATAACTCAGGCCTTGGTCTCGCGATTTCCAAACAAATCGTCGAGGCGCATGGCGGGGTGATCTGGGCAGAGAACATTCGCCCAACAGATGCCGATCCGACCTCGGAACCACTTGGCGCGCGCTTTGTGGTTGGTCTACCGGTCTAGGATATGGTCGTATCGCAGACGGAGCATGCGACCTGCGTTGCATGGGATGGCCGGGCCGTACTGATCACTGGCAAATCAGGCGTGGGCAAATCGGCCCTGGGGTTGATGCTGATGGGGCTGGGGTGCACGCTTGTGGCAGATGACCGCACCTTGCTTACCGCGACAGATGGCACCCTGCTTGCCAGTTGCCCCCCGGCGATCACCGGGCTGATTGAAGCGCGCGGCATCGGCATCCTGAACGCTGACCATATCCCGCAAGCCTTTGTCCAGCTTGTGGTTGATCTGGACACCATCACCGAGGAACGTTTGCCACAACGTCGCGTTATCACGCTCTTGGGATGTGATATCCCCTTGATCTCAGGACGCGAAGACCCACTCTTTGCCGCAGCAGTTTTGCAGACACTCAGAGGCGGTTGGAGCGACCAATGACAGATCCGAATCCAGACGACCCGACGCAGCGGGCGGCGACCGTCTTGCTGGTGACGGGACCGTCCGGCGCAGGGCGATCCACTGCGATCAACGCGCTTGAGGATCTGGGATATGAGGTGATCGACAACCTGCCCCTGTCGCTGCTGCCGCGCTTGCTGGATGGGCCACCGCCCAGCCGCCCACTGGCGTTGGGGTTGGACGTGCGCAACCGCGACTTCAGCACCACGGCCCTTATCGAAATCATTGATCAACTGGCCGGTCAGCACGGCAAGGCCTCGCAAGTGCTGTTCCTGGATGCAGGCGAAGAAGATCTGGTGCGCCGGTATTCCGAGACACGCAGACGTCACCCCCTGGCACCTGCCGGCCCGCCATTGGCCGGGATCGCCGCAGAGAAGGATATGCTGATCCCGATCCGGGCGCGTGCAGATGTGCTGATTGATACCTCGGGGCTGTCACCGCATGACCTCAAGTCCGAGATTGACCGTTGGTTTGGCGCGCCGGAAGGCGGTCAGCTTGGCGTGACCTTTCATTCGTTTTCCTACAAGCGCGGTCTGCCTCGAGGCCTGGACATCGTGATGGACTGCCGGTTTCTGCGCAATCCCCATTGGGACGAAAACCTGCGCAAGTTGGATGGTCGTAACGCGGATGTGGCGGCCTATGTCGTTGCTGATCCCCGGTTTGATGCCTTTTTCGCGCAACTCAAGTTGCTGATTGATCTGCTGCTGCCCGCACATAAGGATGAGGGTAAGGCGCATCTCTCGGTCGGCTTTGGGTGTACCGGAGGGCAACACCGATCTGTCATGCTTGTTGAACGCATGGCGCAAGCCCTTGCACAGGACGGCTGGCATGTGTCTAAACGACATCGGGAATTGGAACGTCGCGGCGTTCTGGGCGACAAGGGACAGACGGTTTGATCGGCATCGTGATCGTGGCACATGGGGGCTTGGCGCAGGAGTATCTTGCGGCTGTTGAACATGTCGTCGGACCGCAGCCTGGCATGCTCAGCATTGCTATCGGCCCGGAAGACGACCGCGCTGTCAAACAGAACGAGATTTGTGATGCGGCCGATTCTGTGGATACCGGCGATGGTGTTGTCATCGTTACGGATATGTTCGGCGGCTCGCCTACCAATCTGTCCTTGCGGGCCTGTAGTCCGGAAAACCGGCGCATCCTATATGGGGCCAACCTGCCCATGTTGATCAAACTGGCAAAGTCGCGCAGCGCCAGTGTGCCCGACGCGGTTGAGGCCGCGATCGTGGCCGCCCACAAGTACATCAACAGCCACAATGGTGGATTGCCACAGTGACCAAAGCCCGCCTTGAAATTGAGAATATCAAAGGCCTGCACGCCCGCGCCTCTGCCAAACTGGTCGAGGTTGTCGAAAGCTTCGATGCTGATGCCACAGTCAGCAAAGATGGCGAGAGCACGGGTGGCGACAGCATCATGGGCCTTTTAATGTTGGCAGCTTCCATTGGAACATTTATTGAAGTGGAGACCCGCGGCCCGCAGGCAGAAGAGCTTTTGGCCGCGATCACCAACCTTGTTGCAGACAAGTTCGGTGAGGGTGATTGACACGGGCAAAGGCCGGATGGGACACGCGATTTGACCGAGACAAGCTCCAAAGTTTCCGCGCCACCTGTGGTCGAAAAGGCAGCCCCTCGGGTCTATGACCGCTCTGCGCTGACCTATTCCAATACATTCGACAGCCCCGTGCGCCGTGCGATCATCAAGAGCATTGAATGGTGTACCGGCAAGGTCCACATCATCCGCATGATCCGCGAGTTTGAACGGCGGGGCAAGTACCATGGTCAGGCGTTCTGGCGCGGCGCATTGGATGTCATGGGGATTGATCTGATCACCCCACAAGCACAGTTGGATCGCATCCCCAAGACTGGCCCGGTCGTCATCGTTGCCAATCACCCCCACGGCATGGTCGATGGCATGGTTTTTGCCGATCTCATCGGACGGGTGCGTACCGACTATCGTATTCTGACCCGTGCCTTTCTGACCGACATTGACGAAGACGCAGGCGCGTTTCTGATCCCTGTGCCATTCCCCCATGAGGAGGATGCCCAAGCCAAGATGGTCGAGATGCGCAAACAATCCATGGCCCACCTCAAGGAAGGTGGCGTGATCGCGGTGTTTCCGTCTGGCGTGGTGGCCTCGTCCAACAGCCTTTTCGGTCCGATGGTCGAGGATGAATGGAACCTGTTTACCGCCAAAATGATCCGCCTGTCTGGCGCGCGGGTCGTGCCACTGTTTTTTCCCGGCGCGAATTCGCGCTGGTATCAGATGGCCAATCAAATCTCGGCCACATTGCGGCAAAGCCTGTTGATTCATGAGATCGTAAAAGCCTGCGGCAAGCCGCAAAAGCCGATTGTGGGTCACCCGTTTGATGAGGATGAGGTAAAAGAGCGCCTTAAGGATCAGCGCGCTTGTATGGACTGGATGCGGGAACAGACGTTGAATCTGCGCGACTGAATTGTGCCTTGTGGGATCAGGTTGGATTTGCCGTGTGGATCACCCTTCGTAGGTCATCTTTGGCGTGATGAAGCGATCGGCCAAGTGCCGAAACTACGGGTGCGCCATAATGATACCTTAGATTTGTCGAAGCATCTGCCCAATTGCATGACTAGAACTGACAAGCGCTGTTAACAGTCTGTGGACTTCTCCAAGCCGCAGGCAGCAGCAAGGGGTCAGTTGTGGGCTAGCAAATTAAGCTCTTCCCGCATGACCCTTCTGGTTTTTTGGTAGGTATTTCTAGGTTTACGGAGCAGACAGATGGTCGACATTTCACACAAAACAAACGCGCAATCCAACGGAGCTTTCTCGGCCATTGTTGGCTTTGTTTCGGCTGCGCTTAGGAACATCGACAAGGTGTTGATTTCTCAGGGCGCAGCGAACGCCCGAATGAGAGAAGTTGAAAAGTTGAGCGCGAAATCTGATGATGAACTGGCTATGTTGGGTCTGCGCCGCGAGGATATCACCAGGGTCGTCTTTGGCGATTACCCTGGCACTTAGGTCGGCCGATATTGTGGTGCCATACACCGACATTTGTGGCCTGATCGACGGCCCTGACCCCAAAAGGTTGAGGAAGCACCCAATGCCAGACGCTGGTTGTTACCGTGTCGGCACAGGCACGTCGCCACGGTAATCGTAGAAGCCGCGTTTCGTTTTTCGTCCGAGCCATCCCGCTTCAACGTATTTCGTCAGTAGCGGACAAGGCCGGTACTTTGTATCGGCCAAACCGTCATGCAGCACGTTCATGATGGCAAGGCATGTATCCAACCCGATGAAATCAGCCAGTTCCAGCGGCCCCATGGGGTGGTTGGCACCAAGTTTCATTGAGGTGTCGATGGATTGGACCGAGCCTACGCCTTCGTACAGCGTATAGATTGCTTCATTGACCATTGGCATCAGAATGCGGTTCACGATGAATGCGGGAAAGTCTTCGGCTGTGGCAGAGGTTTTGCCCAGACGTTCCACAACGCCGTAGCACGCCTTGAACGTCGCCTCGTCCGTGGCGATTCCGCGGATCAGTTCGACCAGCTGCATGATCGGGACCGGGTTCATAAAGTGGAACCCCATGAATTTTTCAGGTCGATCCGTGCGCGAAGCAAGCCGGGTGATCGAGATTGAAGAGGTGTTCGATGTCAGAATCGTATCTGGTTTCAGATGTGGCACTAGGTCTTCGAAGATTGCGGTCTTGATTGCCTCACGCTCTGTTGCCGCCTCAATGATCAGGTCGGTCTGGCCGAGATCGGTCAGCGTTTGGGTTGTCCTGATCCTTTTGAGCGTCTCGGCCTTGTCGCTGTCAGTGATCAACTCCTTGCTGATTTGCCGATCCAGATTGTGGTCAATCAGGGCGAGGGCATCTTGCAGTGCGTCCGCACTGATATCGGTCATCAGGACGTCATACCCGGCAAGCGCGAACACATGCGCAATCCCGTTGCCCATCTGACCTGCGCCAACGATTCCAACCTGTTCAATAGTCATCTGTGAACCCTCATCAGTTGTGCCGCACCATAGGCCCGCGTGGGGGGCAGCTTCAAGGCGGATCAATCGCTAAAACTTTGTACGAATGCCCTCATTCACCATTTGGCAAATCATTTCGCCGAAACTCGCCCTTGGTGTGGTGAACAAAGGCGGCGAATCCATGAAGCAAGAGACGATAGAAACTGACGAACTGTCCTATTCGCCTTGTCGTTACGCTGGATCCCGCATGCTGTTTCGGGGGCCGCGCAGGCGATTGGATTTGCCCTATATCTGCTTTGTCGGCGGGACAGAGACATATGGCAAATTCATCGAAAAACCTTTTCCGGCTTTGGTGGAAAAGGCGATGCGTCATACCTGCGTCAATTTTGGCTGCGTGAACGGGGGCATTGATGTCTTTGTCAAAGACCGTGCCGTGCTGGACATCTGCAATCAGGCCGAATTGACGGTGTTGCAGATCATGGGGGCACAAAACCTTTCCAACCGGTTCTATTCCGTGCACCCGCGCCGCAATGACCGGTTTCTGCGCGCATCCACCGTTTTGCAGGCGATCTACCATGATATTGATTTTTCGGAGTTTTCCTTCAACCGCCATATGCTGGGCGCATTGCATGGCAAATCGCTTGATCGGTTCGAAACCGTGGTTGGCGAATTGCGCGAGGCATGGGTTGCGCGGATGAAGTCGCTGATCCGCCATATTGGCGATCACTGCGTCTTGTTGTGGTTCTCGAACGACGCATTGTCAGACACCCATTGGTCCGATAACCCAAACCAGTTGCAGACTGATCCGCTATTCATCACCGTTTCCATGGTTGAAGAACTGCGCCCGATGGTCAAACAGATCGTCGTGGTCAACCCGTCAGATGCTGCGATGGCGCAGGGCACCCGCGGAATGCTTTTTCCTGAGTCGCAGGAAAGGGTTGCGACCGAGATGTTGGGTGGCGAGTCTCACATGGAGGCGGCGCGCGCTCTGATCCCGGTGATCAGGGACAACCTTTACACGATTTGAGCAGGCCTTCTTCGGACTTCAGGAAATCGCAAGAGCCATGACCTCAGCGCTTTCTAATTGCGATGGCGCGTTAAGCGTCGACTGTGGTTCTTTCTTTGCTGGTGTTTGCCGAATGAAAAAAGGCCCATGCAGACGCATGGGCCTTCTATCAGTCATCGATGATTTGCTTCAGAGCTTTTCTGTCAACTCTGGAACAGCATCAAACAGGTCGGCCACAAGCCCGTAGTCTGCAACCTGGAAGATGGGTGCTTCTTCGTCTTTGTTGATTGCAACAATGATCTTGCTGTCTTTCATACCCGCAAGGTGCTGAATCGCACCCGAGATACCAACAGCAACGTACAGATCAGGTGCAACGACTTTGCCCGTCTGGCCAACCTGCCAGTCGTTTGGCGCATAGCCGCTGTCAACCGCCGCACGGGATGCACCCACGGCCGCGTTCAGCTTGTCCGCCAGTTTTTCGATCAGGGCAAAGTCCTCTTCAGAGCCAACACCACGACCACCCGAGACAACAACACCCGCAGACGTCAGCTCTGGACGGTCAGAGGCGGCAACTTTGTCTTCGACCCATTCGGACAGGCCGGGATCGCCGGCGGCGCCAATGCTTTCCACGGGGGCAGAGCCACCCATTGCTGCTGCATCATATCCCGCTGTCCGGATCGTCATGACCTTCTTGTCATCAGAAGATTTGACGGTCTGGATCGCATTGCCCGCATATATTGGACGCTCAAAGGTGTCGGCATCAACGATTGCGGTTACTTCTGAAATCACCATTGCATCGAGCAGAGCCGCAACGCGTGGCATCAAGTTCTTGGCGTCGGTTGTGCCGGGGGCCGCGATATGCGTGTAATCGCCAGCCAAAGACACGATCAGGTCAGCGGTCGGCTCTGCCAGACGGTGACCAAGTGCGGCGTCTTCGGCGCAAAGCACTTTTGCGACGCCATCAATTGTTGCGGCTTCGTCAGCAGCGGCTTTTGCCGATGCGCCGGCACACAGCACAGTGACATAGCCAAGCGCCTTTGCGGCAGTGACGGCCTTTGCGGTTGCGTCAACGGCCAATGCGCCGTCAGTGACTTCACCAATCAGAAGAACAGCCATTACACAGCCCCCGCTTCTTTGAGTTTTTCAACAAGTTCGTCAACAGAGCCCACAATGATGCCAGCCTTGCGCGCTTCGGGTTCTGTTGTGCTGACGATGCTCAGACGTGGTGTGACATCAACGCCGTAATCCGCTGGTGTCTTTTCGTCCAACGGCTTTTTCTTGGCCTTCATGATGTTGGGCAAGGACGCATAGCGAGGCTCGTTCAGGCGCAGGTCCACGGTGACGATTGTTGGCATTTTGACCTTGATGGTCTGCAAACCGCCGTCGACTTCGCGCGTGACCGTCGCGCTGTCGCCTTCGATGTCCACTTCGGATGCAAAGGTCGCCTGTGACCAGCCAAGCAGCGCAGACAGCATCTGGCCGGTGGCGTTCATATCGTTGTCGATGGCTTGCTTGCCGCAAAGCACCAGACCGGGCGCCTCTTCCTTGACGATGGCGGAAAGAATCTTGGCAACCGCCAGCGGTTCAATGTCGTTGTGCACATCATCGGCTGCAACGACGAGGATCGCGCGATCGGCACCCATGGCGAGGGCTGTGCGCAGGGTTTCCTGACTTTGCTTGACGCCGATCGAGACGGCGACCACTTCGTCAGCCTTGCCCGCTTCGCGCAGGCGAATGGCCTCTTCGACGGCGATTTCGTCGAATGGGTTCATCGACATTTTGACGTTTGCGAGATCAACACCGGAACCATCCGCTTTGACGCGAACCTTCACGTTGTAGTCGATCACGCGCTTGACGGGTACAAGGACCTTCATCTGCGTTCTTCTCCTAAGAATCTGATCAATTATCTTCTCGGGATGTTGTTATCGTGCGCGTGGCCGGGAAAACAGTGCAAAATCGACGCGGGAGCGTCCGCCGACGCCACGTTGCTGACGTGCGCGTCAAGTTCAGGGGGTAAGGTGGATCAAGATCCACCCTACTGTCCGGAATACGCTGGACCCGATTTCAGCCTGTGATATTGGACGCGCAAAGCAGGATTTTACATCAAAAGGACACTGTTCCCATGTCAGGCACCACACGCATTGTCTTGTCGAGTGATCACGCAGCCATCTCGATGCGCGGCGCAATTGCCGCGCATATTGCCGCGCAGGGTTTTGAGGTCACAGACATCGGCCCAACCACACCGGAAAGTACACCCTACCCGCAACATGGCGAAGCCGCCGCAAGGCATGTTGCTGACGGGCACAGCGATCTGGGAATCATCATCTGTGGGACCGGTCAGGGCATCATGATGGCTGCCAACAAGGTCAAGGGTATCCGCTGCGGCGCATGTTCGGACACATTCTCGGCCCGCATGATTCGTCAGCATAACGATGCCAACATGATTGCTTTGGGCGCACGCGTTGTTGCCGAAGGCCTTGCACTTGATATCGTGGATGCATTTTTGAAAGCCCGTTTTGAGGGCGGCCGTCATGCCACCCGCGTGGACATGATCAAGGCGATTGAAGGGTAGGGTCAGGACCCCGGCTAGCGCAGTTATCCGCGATTGGCCCCCGGAACCCACAGAACATCATCCTTGCCGTTGTTGTTGGCAATGCGCGCTGCCTGAAAGCACCAATCTGACAGCCGGTTGAGGTATTTCACTGCTGCAGGGTTCACTGATTCCATTGTGGCCAACTCAACCGTCAGCCGCTCGGCCCGGCGCGACACCGTCCTGCAAAGATGCAGATGTGCGGCCAGTGGCGACCCGCCGGGCAGGATAAAACTGCGCAGCGGTTCGACTTCCTTTGTCATATCGTCGATTTGCGCCTCAAGCCGCTCCACCTGCGCATCTGTCATGCGCAGCACGGGGTACTCTGCCTCACCATCTTTTTCCATGTCGGGACGGCAAAGATCGGCACCCAGATCAAACAGATCATTCTGGATCATGGCCAGTTGGTCATCCAAGACGCCCGTCGCATGCAGCCGCGCCATGCCAACGGTCGCGTTGGTTTCATCCACTGTTCCGTATGACGTGACCCGCATAGAGTGTTTTGCCACCCGGCTACCGTTTCCCAAAGCGGTTTCGCCCGCATCACCGGTCTTGGTGTAAATTTTGTTCAGAACGACCATGCACTCAGCCTCCTTGCCCGCGTAGGTAAACGAACAGCACGATCAGGATGACCGCAATCAACTGCGCTCCGATCCGCCAGCGCATGATCTTATTGGCATTCTTGCGATTGAATTCGCCACCTTTGCCAAAGCTGCCAATCCCGAGCATCAGGATACCCAACACTGCCAGAACGGCGAGGGCCATCACCCAGAAAAGCGGATCACTTGCCATTTGTTCATGTCCTTGTTTGTTGCCCCACGCGATGTAGCAGGCTGGTGGATGAAGGAAACCCTCAGGCGCGCAATATCAACGCGTCGAGCCATCGCGTGGGCAGGATACGCCGCATAAAGCCCATGAAATAGGTTGGCGTCGTGACATAATACCGCGGCCTTGGCCGGGGCGAGGTCAGCGCATGCAGCAGTTTTTTGGTGACGGCGGCCGCCGGTAGCTCGAACCTGTCGGGGCCGCTGTCCTGATACAGCCGATCGATCACCTCGGCATATTCTGGTGCGCGCGCAGAGGCCTTTGGATCAATCCATTTTTCGAAATGCGGGATCGCGTTTTCGCGGATTTTTGACGTGACCGGTCCGGGTTCGATCAGGATGACCTTGATCGGTGTGTTCTGCATCTCCATTCGCAGCACGTCCGTCAGCCCCTCAAGCGCGAATTTACTCGCAACATAGGCGCCGCGCCATTTCATCCCGACAAAGCCCAGCACGGACGAACAGTTGATGATCCGTCCGTGCCCCTGCGCCCGCATCACCGGGATGACCAGCCGGGTCAGCTCGTGCCAGCCAAAGACATTGGTTTCAAAGATGTCGCGCAGCGCGCCAACGGGCAAATCCTCAACAGCACCAGGGCAGGCGTAGGCCCCGTTATTATAAAGCGCATCCAAGGTGCCGCCTGTGGCCTCAAGCGTTTCGGCAAGGCCGGTCACGATGCTTTCGGGATCACCGTAGTCGATCAGCGGGCTTTCAAAGCCTTCGCTTTGCAGGCGTATGCAGTCGTCGGCCTTGCGGCAACTTGCAAAAACCCGCCAGCCTGCGTCACGCAGACCGCGTGCGGCATCAAGGCCGATGCCCGACGAAGATCCGGTGATAAGAATGGATTTCTGTGTCATGCCTCACTGTTTGGGGTCTCGGCGGCGATCTGGCAAGCGCAGTGGGACAAAGATAGCCGCTTTACGCCAGAATCGGCTGTCGTTACACCGGGCGTATGAGTGATGAGAGCGATACAGATCTGGGCCCCAACGATGTAACGGAATCGCTGCGGCGCGCCATTGGCGACCGCTATCTGACCTATGCGCTGTCCACGATCATGCACCGCGCGCTGCCCGATGCCCGTGACGGTCTGAAACCCGTACATCGCCGCATTCTTTATGCGATGTCGAGGCTGCGTCTGTCGCCAACGGGTGGTTTTCTGAAATCTGCCAAGATCAGCGGCGACACAATGGGCGATTTCCACCCGCATGGTGATGCTGCGATTTATGACGCGATGGCGCGTCTGGCGCAGGATTTTAATGTCCGTTACCCGCTGGTGGATGGTCAGGGGAACTTTGGCAACATCGACGGCGATAACCCTGCCGCATCGCGGTATACAGAGGCGCGGATGACCGCTGCTGCTGAGGCTCTGTTGGAGGGGCTATCCGAGGATTCGGTTGATTTCCGCGACAACTATGACGGACGGCTGACAGAGCCGGCAGTCTTGCCGGCCACATTCCCGAACCTTCTTGCCAATGGGTCCAGCGGGATCGCTGTGGGGATGGCCACGAATATTCCGCCGCATAACCTGCACGAGCTGATTGACGCCTGTCTTCATCTGATCAAGACGCCGGATGCGCGTGACGATACCTTGCTCAACTACATTCCGGGCCCTGATTTCCCGACCGGTGGCGTCATTGTTGAGCCTGCCGACAATATCGCAGAGGCCTACCGCACCGGGCGCGGATCTTTCCGGTTGCGCGCCAAGTGGGAGGTCGAGGATCTGGGCCGTGGCCAGTGGCAGGTTGTTGTCACCGAGATCCCATATCAGGTCCAGAAATCGAAGCTGATCGAAAAACTGGCCGAAGTCATCCAGCTTAAGAAGGTGCCTTTGCTCGCGGATGTCCGCGACGAAAGTGCCGATGACATCCGCGTTGTCCTCGAACCTCGCGCCAAAACAGTCGACCCAGAGGTCATGATGGGGATGCTGTTTCGCAATTCGGACCTCGAAACCCGGTTCAGCCTGAACATGAACGTGCTGATTGACGGGCTGACGCCCAAGGTCTGTTCGCTCAAAGAGGTGCTGCGCGCGTTTCTTGATCACCGCCGCGATGTACTGGTCCGCCGCAGCAAGTACCGGCTGGAGAAGATCGACCACCGGCTTGAGGTTCTTGAAGGGTTCATCATCGCTTTCCTGCATCTGGACCGCGTGATCGACATCATCCGCTATGATGACGACCCCAAACAAGCGCTGATGGTCGAGGATTGGGCTCAGGATCATGTGCGCGCCACGTCCGAGGCTGACTATGTCTCGCCGATCAAACCGGGTGCCGATCCAGAGGTATCTTTGTCAGAAATTCAGGCCGAGGCGATCCTGAATATGCGCCTGCGCTCCTTGCGTCGTCTGGAAGAGTTGGAGTTGATCGCAGAGCGTGATGCCCTGATGGAAGAGCGCGCCGGGATCGAGGATTTGCTGGAAAGCGATGACCTGCAATGGGCCAGGATCGCCGAACAGCTGCGCGAAACCCGCAAGACATTTGGCCGCGATAGCGCAGGCGGCGCGCGGCGCACGCAGTTTGCCGAGGCCGCCGAAGTGGTCGAGGTGCCGCTTGAAGCGATGATCGAGCGCGAACCGATCACGGTTGTCTGTTCGCAAATGGGCTGGGTCCGCGCCATGACGGGCCATATCGACCTGACGCGTGAGTTGAAGTTCAAGGATGGCGACGGGCCGCGCTTTATCTTTCACGCGGAAACCACCGACAAACTGCTGGTCTTTGGCGCCAATGGGCGGTTCTACACCGTGGGTGCTGCCAACCTGCCCGGTGGGCGCGGCATGGGTGAACCGCTGCGACTGATGGTTGATCTGCCCAACGATGTGGAAATTGTTGATTTCCTGATCCACAAGCCTGGTGAAAAGCTGCTGGTCGCCTCTGCCGAAGGCAACGGCTTTGTTGTGCCGGAAGAAGAGGTCGTCGCCCAAACCCGAAGCGGAAAGCAGGTGCTGAACGTCAAGGATACGGTTGCCAAGGTCTGTCACCGCGTGGCCGGCGACCATGTGGCCGTTGTGTCTGAGAACGCAAAGTTCCTCGTGTTTGATGTGGCCGAATTGCCCGAAATGAACCGGGGCAAAGGTGTGCGTATCCAGAAATACAAGAAAGCCGCCGGACGGCAGGGCATGTTGGAACTGGATGGTGGCTTGTCTGACATCACAACATTCGTTTGGGACGAAGGTCTGTCGTGGCCCATGGGCGGCGGCAAAACCCGGACAGAGCCTGACATGACCGAATGGAAAGGCGCGCGCGCCGGTGTCGGCAAACGCCCGCCTTATGGGTTCCCAAAGAATAATCGCTTTAGCTGAAGTCGCATGTAGTCACGCAACGTAGCGTTGCCGGTATCGCTGCATCCCGCTAGACTGTTTCCATTATCAGGATAATCTGTCGTGACAGGTCAGTTTTACCGTTCTGTTATCTGACCGTCACATCGCTGCAAAACAGCCCTTCTATACGTGACCGATATCGGAAAACAACAACAAGGAGCCTGTGTGATGAAAGACCAAGTAAATAACGATCTGTCATGGGATGACTGGGACGAGCTGCAACGCCCCGCACCCGAAACCGTTTCATTTGACGCCGTTGTCGACGCCGCGATTTCGCGTCGTGGCTTTCTGACAGGCGTTCTGGCCTACGGGTCTGGGGCCGCTGTCATGGGGGCTGGTCTGTTGTCGGGCACCTCGGCGCAGGCGCAGGCCACGAGCCGTTTTGGCTTTGCGCCGATTCCGATCCAGACTGACGGCACTGTGCATGTTCCTGAAGGCTACACTTGGGAAATCGTCGCGCGCTGGGGTGATCCGATGTTCTCTGACGCAGACGACCTTAGCCAGGACACGGGCGTCAGCGTTGGGAGCTCTGACCGTGTGTTCGGCGAAAACACAGACGGGATGGAAGCCTTTATCGTTGGCAACCGTCAGGTCATCGCGGTGAACCATGAATATGTGAATACCAAAGTAAACCTGCCTCAGAACGATGGCGAGGTGACCAGCGCCGATGACGTGCTGACCTTGCAGAACATGCATGGTGTGACCGTCATGGAAGTCGCCGAAGGCGAGGGTGGTTGGGGCATTGTTGTAGACAGTGACCTTAATCGTCGCATCACGCAGAACACACCGATGGAGCTGCGTGGCCCTGCCGCCGGGCATCCATTGTTGCAGACAGCGGCAGACCCGACAGGGACAGTGGTTCTGGGCACGATGAACAACTGCGGTGCGGGTAAGACGCCGTGGGGCACCTACCTGACCTGCGAAGAGAACTTTAACGGCTACTTCGGCTCTACCGATGAAGGGTTTGAGCGTCCGGAGGATTATGTTCGCTACGGCATAGGGTTGGAAAGCCGCTATGCCTACGAAAAATACGACGCCCGTTTTGATGTGAGCCAGAACCCCAACGAGCCGCGCCGTTTTGGCTATATCGTCGAGATTGATCCGACAGACCCCACATCAACCCCGATCAAGCACACCGCACTTGGCCGTTTCAAGCACGAGAACGCCGCCGCCGTGATTGCACCCGATGGCCGCGTTGTTGTCTATATGGGCGATGATGAACGGGGCGAGTTCATGTATAAATACGTCTCAAACGGTGTTTATGCACCGGGTGGTCCGACGTCCGAATTACTGGACGATGGGCAGCTTTATGTGGCCAAGTTCAACACCGACACCACGGGCGAATGGGTTGCCCTGACGCCCGCTGCCACCGGCATGGATGAAGCTGAAATCGCGATCTACACCCGCATGGCGGCTTCCAAGGTTGGTGCGACAACGATGGATCGTCCTGAGTGGGTGGCCGTGAACCCCGTGGCCGTCGAAGGCTATTGCGCGTTGACGAATAACTCGCGCCGCGCGCCTGATTTCACCAATGCGGGCGGTGATCCCGTCTCTGCGGTGCATAATTCGCCAAACCCACGCAATGAAAATCGCTATGGTCAGATCGTGCGCTGGCGGCCAGCCAACGATGACCACGCCTCGGATGATTTCACATGGGACCTTTATGTCATGGCGGGTAACCCCACCGTACATGGTGGTATCTATGCAGGGTCTTCAAACGTGAACGAAGGCAACTTGTTCAACTCGCCCGACGGGATGATGTTCGACAGCACGGGGCTGCTGTGGATCCAGACCGACGGCGATGACAGCAACGAAGAAGGTTTTGCGGGCATGGGCAACAATCAGATGCTGGCGGGCGATCCTGTCACAGGTCAGATAGAGCGTTTCATGACCGGGCCAAAAGGTTCCGAGGTAACGGGGCTGACATGGTCCGCTGACAAGCGGACAATGTTTGTGGGTATCCAACACCCTGCGGCACCTTTCCCGGATGGGGAAGAGATGTTGCCGCGCTCATCCATCGTGGCAATCAAACGCGAAGATGGTGGATTGGTTGGCTAAGGCGGTTTGAAGCTTACTTGAATCACTTTCGCCGCCTCGACCGTCGGACGAACGCGAGAAGTGATACCGCTAGCGAAAATTAAAACACCGGAACGAACATTTGGGGCAGGCCGCATGGGCCTGCCCTTGCCGCTATGGGTTTCTGCCGATGTCGGGTTGCATGCCTCAAAGGCCCTTCAAATTTCACCATGGCGACAGTGTTTCGCCATATTCGAAGGTGATGTGAGATCCCTGAGAACAGATTTTTAGGGACGAAGATGACTATTAAATCAATCACAATGACGCTGGCCGCACTGGCCCTCGCTGCTTGCGCTACACAAGACCCGGTGCCCGGTCTGGACCCCGCAGGGCGGGCAACAGTCGAGGTAACGGCTGAACCGATCACGTTCTTTCTACAAGGGGTCCGCGGCCAGATGAACCGTGATCCCTCTGTTCAATCACTGGCGATCACCTTCACATGCATCGAGGACTTCGACGGACGTAGCGCACAGACACGGGCCAACCGGTCCGCGCAATACTCGGCCCTCGCGCGGGACAGGGCGTCGGCATGGCTGATCAATCCACGGGTGAAAGGGCGCTGGCTCCGCGAAATCCGAGCGCAAAGCGTGCCCAACGAAGGTTGTTCGCCACAGTACAAGACGCTTCAAATGCAAACGGTCACGAAAGACCCGGTAGAGGTCATGCGTTTTGTTCTGCAACATCCCGCTGCCATGCAGTACCTGCGGTCCTGACCGGATCGAATGACTGTTACAGATGAGAAAGAGCGCCCATTTTGGGCGCTCTTTTGATTGGCTACCGCTGACCTAACGGTGCTGATCAACAAGGATCGGATTGCCGTCCGGATCCATGACAACAAAGCTGGCAGGACCGGTTGTGGTCTCGTCTGCCTCTGAAAAGAACTCCACGCCGTCGGCCTTCAACCGTTTCTGGATGTCGCGCACGTCGTCGAAATCATCAAGGTTCTGGGCGTTCTGGTCCCAACCGGGATTGAAGGTCAGCGTGTTGGCTTGCAGGAAGCCACCGAAAAGCCCGATCACAGTTTCACCGTTGCGCAGCATCAGCCAACCCTGTGCCTCATCCCCGCCAAAGGGGGTGAACCCAAGCTTGCCGTAGAATTCCTTTGAGACCGCAATATCCTTGACGTTCAGACTGATCGAAAATGCACCTAGCTTCATAACTTTGTCCTCCTGAATGTTCACAGAATAGCAGAGAGTAGAGGTTTCAGGAAAGCGCATCGCGCTTGCCTTGCAGGAACCGCCGTTCTGCCGGGTCGCTAGTGAGCGACATGGCCCGCGCATAGGACTGCGCCGCGCGGGCGACGTCGCCGTGACGGGCAAATATGTCGGCGCAGGCTGCGTGGTAGGGCTGGTAGCGTGCGAAATTTGGCGCCTCATCCAAGTGATCCAGCAACGCAATCGCCTCAGAGGTGGATTGCGCATAAGACACGGCCACGGCGTGATTGATTTGCACGACTGGCGTTGGCTGCATCCGAAAAAGCAGCGCATATAGCGATGCGATCTGCACCCAGTCTGTGTCGGCCCAGCTTGGGCTGCCAGCGTGCAACCCGCTGATTGCGGCCTGAATTTGATAAGGGCCCACTGCACCGCGCTTGAGCGTCTGGCGAAGAAGCGCGTCGCCTTCCTTGATCTTCGCGCGATCCCAACGATTGCGGTTCTGATCTTCCAGCGGGATCATTGCGCCTTGGGTGTTTCTGCGTGCAATGTGCCTTGCATCGTGTAGCAGCATCAGCGCCAAAAGCCCGGCCACCTCTGGTTCGTCCGGCAACAGGTAGTGCAATGTACGGCCCAGTCGCAAAGCCTCATCCGTCAGGCTCCGGGACCGCCTATCCAGCGTCGAATACCCTTGGTTGAAGATCAGATAGACGACGGCAAGCACAGCAGTGACGC
Organism: uncultured Paracoccaceae bacterium; assembly: GCA_947498645.1. GTDB lineage: Bacteria > Pseudomonadota > Alphaproteobacteria > Rhodobacterales > Rhodobacteraceae > Yoonia. The sequence goes on from CANMKS010000001.1 coordinate 1,324,489, forward strand.
GCGTGGCAAGCTCTGACGTGTCTGGAATGCGGTAAGGTATGCCCGCGCCTGCAATCTTCTGTTTGGCGCGGACAAGGCGTTGCGCCATTGCTGCCGGTTTGTCCAGAAATGCCGCCGCGATGTCCTCGGTGCTTAATCCGCAAAGCGTGCGCAGGGTCAGGGCCACTTGCGTCTTCTGCTCCAGCGATGGGTGGCAACAGGTGAAGATCATTTCAAGCCGTTTGTCGGGGATGATCTCATCGGCGACCGCATCATCCCGTGCCACGTCGATCAGATGCGACAGTTCGGGGATGCGGGCCGTGAACCGCGCGTCGCGGCGCAGCCTGTCAATGGCCTTGCGCCGCGCCGTTGTGATCAGCCAGGCCGCAGGCACATCCGGCAGGCCGGTATCAGGCCAGATTTCCATCGCGCGCGCGACAGCGTCCTGCAGGCAATCTTCGGCGCGCTGGATATCGCCAAGCGATTTGACCAATGCCGCCAGAATGCGCCCCCACTCTTCCCGCACAACCCGTTCGATGGCCTGCGCGGGTGTTTGCGGGGGCAACATGGGCATTTAGTCGTCCCAGACGATGACCGGGCGCACCTCGATCCGGCCATAGGTTGCCGTCGGGATCTTTGCGGCCTGGGCGATCGCGTCATCAAGGTCCTTGCATTCCAGCAGGTAGTAGCCGCCAAGTTGCTCTTTCGTTTCTGCAAAGGGCCCGTCGGTCGTGATGGTCTTGCCATCCACGACGGTGACGGTTGTCGCTGTCGCGATGGGTTGCAATGCGTCACCAGCGACAAGGGCGCCACTGTCGCGCATCTCGGCGGTGAAATCGGTGTAACCCTTCATGAAAGGGCCAAATTCAGGTGTGCCCGGCTGCGGGCCCGTGCCTTCGGCAGAATAAATAAGACACATATATTGCATGGTACTCTCTCCTTGTTTCGGGCGCGGCGGTAGTGCCGTCCTGCTTACCAGACGTTCGGCGAATGACGAAATCGACATCGCACCCGAAAAAATTTTTCTGCAAAGGCCGATCGGGTCACGTGACCCTTGATTTCCCTGCCGTTTCCCAATACATCGCCCGCGATGTTGGACCGGGCCGCTAGTGGCCCCTCAGAAATTAAGGGCCCTGCAAAATGGCAAAGGCAAAGTTTGAACGTAATAAGCCGCACGTAAACATTGGCACGATTGGCCACGTTGACCACGGCAAGACGACGCTGACGGCGGCGATCACGAAGTATTTTGGTGATTTCCAGGCGTATGACCAGATTGATGGTGCGCCAGAGGAAAAAGCACGTGGTATCACGATTTCCACAGCGCATGTTGAGTATGAGACAGAGAGCCGCCACTACGCGCACGTCGACTGCCCCGGCCACGCTGACTACGTCAAGAACATGATCACCGGTGCCGCCCAGATGGACGGCGCGATCCTGGTTGTGAACGCCGCTGACGGCCCGATGCCACAGACACGCGAGCACATCCTGCTGGGCCGTCAGGTGGGCATCCCTTACATGGTTGTTTACATGAACAAGGTTGATCAGGTTGACGACGAAGAGCTGCTTGAGCTGGTTGAGATGGAAATCCGCGAATTGCTGTCCTCTTACGAGTACCCTGGCGACGACATTCCTGTGATCCCTGGTTCGGCTCTGGCCGCGATGGAAGAGCGTGATGACAACATCGGTAAAGACAGCATCGTTGCTCTGATGGCTGCTGTTGATGAGTACATCCCGACCCCTGCCCGTGCGGTTGACCTGCCGTTCCTGATGCCAATCGAGGATGTGTTCTCGATCTCTGGCCGTGGTACGGTTGTGACTGGCCGTGTTGAGCGTGGCGTGATCAACGTGGGTGACGAGATCGAAATCGTTGGTATCCGTGACACCAAGAAGACGACCTGCACAGGCGTTGAAATGTTCCGCAAGCTGCTGGACTCTGGTGAAGCTGGCGACAACATCGGTGCGCTCTTGCGCGGTGTTGACCGTGAAGGCGTTGAGCGTGGTCAGATCCTGTGTAAGCCGGGTTCGGTGAAGCCACACACCAAGTTCGAAGCCGAGGCCTATATCCTGACCAAGGAAGAGGGTGGCCGTCACACGCCGTTCTTTGCCAACTACCGCCCACAGTTCTACTTCCGGACCACAGACGTGACCGGCACGGTTGAGCTGCCAGCGGGCACCGAAATGGTGATGCCGGGCGACAACTTGAAGTTCAACGTCGAGCTGATCGCACCCATTGCGATGGAAGACGGGCTGCGCTTTGCGATCCGCGAAGGCGGCCGCACCGTCGGCGCCGGCGTTGTGTCCAAGATCGTCGAGTAATCGGACCACGCGTGGGTTGCACCCACCCTACGTAGGGTGGGTAAAACCCACCGCATGACCCAAATAATCAAAAGGCCGTTCCATGTGGGGCGGCCTTTTGCGTTTGCTGATGTTCTTCTGGACAAAGCCATAATACATATACTTAAATGGCTGCGGAGATTGAATAAGTGCTGTCTTACATCCGAACGTTAGTTACCTATGTTTTTGAACGAACAGACAAGCCTTTTAGATACATAAGTGGCTTATACGGAACTATTGGGTTCTTGACGATGGTGCTTGCAGTAGTGTTAGGCCTCAATTTTCAGAGTTTGCGCGATAACGAACAAAAGACTGAAAATAGCCAAATCTCAAACTCTGTGACAATCAAAGTACTAAATAGTGCAAGCCCGGATAGTCTTCGTGCAAGAATTACAGACGAGCTTATTGGTGCGGGATTCGAGGTTCTTTCTGAAAATGCAAATCTCGTTTTTTCCATAAACATAGTCATCAACGAATTGTCTACTCATAGACAGGTTTTGTCGGGCACCGCGAGTGTCAATGCTTCTCTCGCTGACGTAGAAACGGGGCAGATATTATGGGCCCACTCTGCAATCGCGTCCGGTGGCGGGGGTGATCGTTCAACTGCCGAACTTAATCTGGAGTCACAGGCTATCCGCAGGTTGGTTGACGACTCAACATTTCAGAAATTGGAAAGTTTATTAGATGAAACAGATGCTTAACACGGTTTTTGGCGCATTTCTTTGGTTTTTGACGGGAACTACGCTGAACGCCCAATCATTTGAAGTCGGGATGACTGATCTTGCAGGCCAAATTGCTGCGCGGTCTCAGTCTAACACGGCGACAACCCTAGCAATTTCACCCTTCCAGCACCTTGATGGAAGCTGTAGCCAAATGAGCGTTCACATCGTTGATGAACTGATTCTAAATCTGTTGATGAGCGGCGGACCTCTTCAATTGGTCGAAAGATCTCAATTGCAAAGCATCTTGGACGAACTAGCGTTTAGCGGCTCCGGTCTTGTTGATGCTACAGCGCCTCAAGAGATTGGGCGACTGCTTGGTGCCGAAGCGTGGGTCGTTGGAACTATTACGACGATAGGTGATCGGTATCGAATTTCGGCTAAACTAATCGAAACAGAAACAGGGAAGTTGTTCTCAGCAGCAGCGGTGAGCATCCCGCGAACTGATACACTAAAGGACTTTGAAGGTCGTTTGATACCAGGTGGTTGTGCATTTGACTTGTCGAGCAGTCGGAGCGGAGATCAAGGCCAGCAATTAGGCGCAAGTCGTCTTCGAACTAACGAAGCGTTGGCAAGTCGAACGGATGAGCAGCTGCTATTAGAGGTTGTTCGTATCTCTACTGAGATAGACGAGGGCAAAGTTGAAGTGTTCCAGAGGGTAACGAACCAATCTGACCGGCGGGTTAGGTTGGTCTACTTGCAAGAGACCGCAACTGCGTTTGACGATCATGCCCAGTCATTTTGGTCAAGCAACGTTGCGGGCGTGGGTAGATGTGGAGGTAGCTATAATGGCTGCTTCAACGATGCGACAATTCTAGATGCTGGTGAAGTAATTCAGATAAGCTATCGAATGCACCTGCGGCAGCTATTTGACAGCAGATCACGGTTATCGTCCTCGCCGCCAGTCAAGCCGATAGCTGCTCCGAATTTCTTGACGTTTCGGGGCCAATTTCGCTTCTACACTGGGGAAAACGATAGAGAATATGAAGAAAGGTCTTTGAGTTTAGCTGACGTGCCAGTGCCTTAATCGGATATTGCGTGAGGAAGCGCATTCTGGAGATATTCTGCACCTTACCCTTTACACCTCCCCCGACTCCCCCTATAGCACACCAATCCAACAAGGGTACGCCTCGCGTGCCCTTTATACGTTGGACTAAGAAGACGCGACGAGGGTAGGGGATGAGCCTCTATCGTCCAATCCGTTAAGACCCTAGATAAAGGGTGATGACATGGCAGCGAGCCAAAACATCCGTATTCGCCTCAAGGCGTTTGATTTCCGGGTGCTTGATGCAAGCACACAGGAAATTGTCAGCACAGCCAAGCGCACAGGCGCAAGCGTGCGTGGACCGATCCCACTTCCAAACAAGATCGAAAAGTTCACCGTTCTGCGTGGTCCCCACGTTGACAAGAAATCCCGCGATCAGTTCGAGATCCGGACGCACAAGCGTCTGCTCGACATCATCGACCCAACACCGCAAACAGTAGACGCGCTGATGAAGCTCGACCTGGCTGCCGGTGTTGACGTCCAGATTTCCGTATAAGGAGTTTCACAGATGCTCCGTACCGGACTTATCGCAAAGAAAGTCGGCATGACCCGGCTTTTCATGGAAGACGGCAAGCAGATCCCTGTAACCGTTCTTTCCCTCGAAAACCTGCAGGTTGTCGCACAGCGCACTGCCGAGACCAACGGCTACACAGCTGTTCAGTTGGGTGCAGGCAACGCCAAGGCGAAACGCACATCCAAAGCGATGCGCGGTCACTTCGCAGCGGCCAAAGTAGAACCCAAGCGCAAGGTTGCTGAGTTCCGCGTGGCCCCTGAGAACATGATCAACGTGGGCGAAACAATCACCGCAAACCACTACTTCGAAGGCCAGTACGTTGACGTATGCGGTACTTCGATCGGTAAAGGTTTTGCCGGTGCCATGAAGCGCCACAACTTTGGCGGCTTGCGTGCAACACACGGTGTTTCGATCTCTCACCGTTCGCATGGCTCTACGGGTCAGTGTCAGGATCCGGGCAAAGTCTTCAAAGGCAAGAAGATGGCCGGTCACATGGGTGCGGCGAAAGTCACCACTCAGAACCTGCAAGTCGTCAAGACAGATGCCGACCGTGGCGTGATCATGGTTAAAGGCGCTGTTCCCGGCTCCAAGGGTGGTTGGGTCACAATCAAGGACGCGGTCAAGAAACCAACGCCTGAGAATGTGATTTACCCTGCTGGTCTGAAATCCATGGCCGAAGAAGCCGAGCGTCTGGCCGAAGAAGCCGCCGCCGCAGCCGCCGCTGAAGAGGAAGCCGCCGCCAAGGCCGCTGCCGAAGCAGAACAGGCCGCACTGGAGGCTGCTGAAGCAGAAGCCACAACTGAAGCCTCGGCAGATGATGCCGCGCCAGAAGAAGGTGATAAATAATGAAGGCTGATGCAATCAAACTGGACGGCAAGAAAGCTGGTTCCGTCGAATTGAACGACGAAATCTTTGGTCTTGAGCCGCGCAAGGATATCTTGCACCGCGTCGTCCGCTGGCAGCGTAACAAGGCAATGGCAGGTACACACGATGTACTGGGTCGTTCCGAAGTGAGCTATTCCACCAAGAAGATCTATCGCCAAAAGGGCACCGGTGGCGCACGTCACGGCTCTCGTGGTGCGCCGATCTTCCGTTCCGGCGGTATCTACAAGGGCCCAACGCCCCGTAGCCACGCGCATGATCTGCCCAAGAAGTTCCGCAAGCTTGGTCTGAAGCACGCCCTGTCCGCGAAAGTGGCCGCAGGCGAGCTTGTGATCGTTGAGGATATCAACGTCAAAGACGCCAAGACATCGGCACTGGCCAAAACCGTTGGGTCTTTGGGCTGGAAGCGCGCGCTGATCATCGACGGTGCAGAGGTCAACGCTGACTTCAAAAAGGCCGCCGCCAACATCACAACCATTAACGTGCTCCCCTCACAGGGTGCCAACGTTTACGACATCCTGCGCAGCGACACACTTGTGTTGACCAAAGCAGGCGTCGAAGCTCTGGAGGCTCGTTTGTCATGAACGCCAAAGCAGAACATTACGATGTGATCCGCAAGCCGATCATCACCGAGAAAGCAACAATGGCTTCTGAAGCCAATGCCGTTGTTTTCGAAGTGGCAATCGACGCGAACAAGCCGATGATCAAGGAAGCTGTTGAAAGCCTCTTTGGTGTGAAGGTTAAAGCGGTGAACACATCCATCACCAAAGGTAAAGTGAAGCGCTTCCGCGGCGCATTGGGCACACGCAAAGACGTGAAGAAAGCCTATGTGACGCTGGAAGAAGGCAACACGATTGACGTGTCGACTGGTCTGTAAAGACAGCACGTCGTTAGAATTGAAAGGCCCTCGGTGAAACCGGGGGCCTTTTGCGTCGGGGCAGGCCCCGACCTACGTAGGCCGGGGCCTGCCCCGGCAATCCAACACTCTCCACACCGCAAGGGCCAGCGACGGCCCGTGGGTTACCTAAGCTTCGCAACGAATGATTACTTGCCACCCTCACCCCTCCCTGCTACATCCCCGCAATCGCTTGGCCTCGGATTCGTTCCGGGGTCTTTGTGGTATTGCCAAACGCCGGGGTAGACCCCGGCCTGCGGTAGGTCGGGGGCTCCCCCGACATCTCTAAATCGGGCACCTACGGGGGCCTATAACATCAGGGTCTACCCAGTAGGCCCGCCAAGCAAACGGAAGAAGCTAACATGGCACTCAAGTCGTACAAACCGACGACGCCGGGCCAGCGTGGGCTGGTGCTGATCGACCGTTCGGAGCTTTGGAAAGGACGTCCTGTTAAGTCTCTCACTGAGGGTCTTACGAAATCAGGCGGCCGGAACAACACCGGACGGATCACAATGCGTCGTATTGGTGGGGGCGCAAAGCGTCTTTACCGCATCGTCGATTTCAAGCGGAACAAGCTGGACATGTCCGCTGTCGTCGCACGGATCGAATATGACCCGAACCGCACCGCATTCATCGCGCTGATCCAGTACGAAGACGGTACACAGAATTACATCCTTGCCCCGCAGCGCCTTGCTGTTGGTGACAAGGTGATCGCATCTGCCAAGGCTGACATTAAGCCCGGCAACGCCATGCCTTTCAGCGGCATGCCAATCGGTACGATCGTTCACAACATCGAAATGAAGCCAGGCAAAGGCGGCCAGATCGCCCGTGCAGCCGGTACCTACGCCCAGTTTGTGGGCCGTGATGGTGGCTATGCGCAGGTTCGTCTGTCTTCCGGTGAATTGCGCCTGATCCGTCAGGAATGCATGGCTACCGTTGGTGCTGTGTCCAACCCTGACAACTCAAACCAGAACTTCGGTAAAGCGGGCCGTACCCGTCACAAGGGCATCCGCCCAAGTGTCCGTGGTGTTGCCATGAACCCGATCGACCACCCGCACGGTGGTGGTGAGGGCCGCACATCTGGTGGTCGGACGCCTGTCACACCTTGGGGTAAAGACACCAAGGGCAAGCGCACCCGTAACAAAAACAAAGCATCGCAGCGCCTTATCGTGCGTTCGCGTCATGCCAAGAAGAAGGGTCGTTAATTATGGCTCGTTCCGTCTGGAAAGGCCCCTTTGTGGACGCCTATGTTTTGAAAAAAGCAGAAGCATCCCGCGAAAGCGGCCGCAACGAAGTGATCAAGATCTGGTCGCGTCGTTCAACCATCCTGCCTCAGTTCGTTGGTCTCACCTTTGGTGTGTACAACGGCAAGAAGCATATCCCTGTTAACGTCAGCGAAGACATGATTGGTCAGAAGTTTGGTGAATATTCGCCAACACGGACCTATTATGGCCATGCCGCTGATAAAAAAGCGAAGCGGAAATAAGCCATGAGCAAGGATAAGAATCCCCGCCGCGTGGCCGATAACGAAGCAATGGCAAAACTGCGCATGCTTCGCACGTCCCCGCAAAAGCTGAACCTCGTTGCTGGCCTGATCCGCGGCAAGAAAGTCGAGCAGGCACTGACTGACCTGACTTTCTCGAAAAAGCGGATTTCGGACGATGTGAAGAAATGCCTTCAGTCGGCCATCGCCAACGCAGAGAACAACCACAACCTTGACGTCGATGAACTGGTCGTCGCAGAGGCTTATGTCGGCAAGAACCTGACCATGAAGCGCGGACGCCCTCGGGCTCGCGGTCGTTTTGGCAAGATCATCAAGCCGTTTGCAGAGATCACCATCAAGGTGCGTCAAGTTGAGGAGCAATCATAATGGGTAACAAAGTAAACCCGATCGGTATGCGTCTTCAGGTCAACCGCACCTGGGATAGCCGCTGGTACGCTGATACCAAAGACTATGGCGACCTTTTGTTGGAAGACCTCAAGATCAAGGCCTTCATCAAGAAAGAATGCGCACAGTCCGGCATCAGCCGCGTGATCATCGAACGCCCGCACAAGAAGTGCCGCGTCACGATCCACGCAGCCCGCCCTGGTGTGATCATCGGTAAGAAAGGTGCAGACATCGAAGGTCTGCGCAAGAAACTTGCCGCGCTCACAGATTCAGAGCTGCACCTGAACATCGTTGAAGTTCGCAAGCCGGAACTTGACGCAGCCCTGGTTGCCGAAAGCATTGGTCAGCAGCTCGAGCGTCGTGTGTCTTTCCGTCGTGCGATGAAGCGTTCGGTTCAGAACGCGATGCGCATGGGTGCCCTGGGTATCCGCGTGAACCTTGCAGGCCGTCTGGGCGGTGCAGAGATTGCACGTACAGAATGGTACCGCGAAGGCCGCGTGCCGCTGCACACATTGCGTGCTGACATCGACTATGCACTGTATGAGGCGATGACGCCTTATGGGATCATCGGCATCAAGGTCTTCATCTACAAAGGTGAGATCATGGAGCACGATCCGTCAGCGCACGACCGCAAACATGCTGAGCTGCAAGAGGGCGCTGTCCCTCGCGGCCCACGTCGCTAAGGGGAGTTGATTAAATGCTACAGCCAAAGCGTACAAAGCACCGGAAACTGCATAAAGGCCGTATCCGTGGTGAAGCCAAAGGCGGTTCTGATCTAAACTTCGGCACATATGGCCTCAAAGCCATTGAGCCTGAGCGGATCACAGCCCGTCAGATCGAAGCCGCACGTCGTGCCATGACGCGCCACATGAAGCGTCAGGGCCGTGTCTGGATCCGTATCTTTCCAGATACCCCAGTGACGTCCAAGCCCGTCGAAGTACGTATGGGTAAGGGTAAAGGTTCCATTGATTTCTGGGCATGCAAGGTCAAACCCGGCCGCGTGATGTTCGAAATCGACGGCGTGAACGAGACAATCGCCCGTGAGGCCCTGCGCCTTGCTGCGATGAAGCTGCCAATCAAGACACGGACGGTTGTTCGGGAAGATTGGTAAGTCGGGGTAGACCCCGACGTAGGCAAGAGACAAAGAAGCCCCCGCTGAGCGATCGGCGGGGGCTTTTTGTTTGGTTCGCTGGTGTTATTGAAACCCATGACCCAGAACTCAGTCACATAGACAACGGTCTCTCTTGGAAAACCGATGTAACCGAAGTATGCAGTCGCTGAGGTCCGCGCGATTGATTCGCTTGGACCTTTATTCGTCCGAGACGGTGGGTTGGCAGATTGCCGCTAATTCCTGCCTGAGACGGGATAGACCAGAATTCCAAAGGCTCTTTTGAGGCTTGTCTGGCGCGCCCCGTTTGCAAATGGACTGTAGATGTTGGGCGGCCAAGCCGTTTGACAAAATTGAGCCGGGGGAAACCCCAAACTTGGAGTGAAACTGTGGATAGAGCACAAAAAGAACAGCTGGTCGACGATCTCGGCCAGATCTTTGAAAGCTCTGGCGTTGTAGTGGTTGCCCACTACGAAGGCATGACAGTTGCTGAAATGCAGGACCTGCGCGCGAACATGCGTGAAGCGGGCGGTTCCGTTCGTGTTGCCAAGAACAAGCTCGCCAAAATCGCCCTTGAGGGCAAGCCATGCGCAAGCATTGCGGAATACCTCGAAGGCATGACTGTACTCGCTTACTCTGAAGACCCCGTCGCTGCGGCGAAGGTTGTCGACAAGTACGCCAAAGAGAATGACAAACTTGTCGTTCTTGGCGGTGCTATGGGCGATACAGCGCTGGATCCAGCTGGTGTGAAAGCCGTTGCCGGGATGCCATCACGCGAGGAGCTTATTGCTTCTATCGTGGGCTGCATCGGGGCACCTGCAAGCAACATCGCCGGGGCCATTGGCGCGCCTGCTTCGAACATCGCAAGCATTCTTTCGACCATCGAAGAGAAAGCTGCATAAAGCATCTGAATTGACTTGGGGGTGTCGCCCCCACGTTGGAACACACATAACTGAAACGGAAAGCATAAAATGGCTGATCTGAAAAAACTTGCTGAAGAGATCGTTGGTCTGACCCTTCTCGAAGCACAAGAACTGAAAACCATCCTCAAGGACGAGTATGGCATTGAACCTGCTGCTGGCGGCGCTGTCATGATGGCTGGCCCTGCTGACGGCGGTGGTGAAGCTGCTGCTGAGAAGACAGAATTCGACGTCGTTCTCAAAAACGCTGGCGCATCCAAAATCAACGTCATCAAAGAAGTCCGCGGCATCACAGGTCTTGGCCTGAAAGAAGCCAAGGACCTGGTCGAAGCCGGTGGCAAGATCAAAGAAGGCGCTGCAAAAGCAGAAGCCGAAGAGATCAAAGCCAAGCTGGAAGCAGCTGGCGCAGAGGTCGAACTGGCCTAAGCCAGATCGATTTGATCAAAAAGAACCGGGTTGCGAAAGCGGCCCGGTTTTTTTGTGCCCGATGGTTGCGCGGCGCAACGCGCGGTGGGGGATTGGGCGGTGTTTTGTGATGAGGCACCGAAACCGGGTTAATGGCCAGTGTTTGTTGGGTTTTGTGGCATACAGATGGCGTATGTATTGCGTACAGAAGCTGTACGTACAGATGTACGGCGACGGCGGGGTTAATGGTGCGTGCGGGGGAAAGAGTTAAGGAAGTGTTGGAGTTCAAAGGCGAAGACTGGATGACTGGTTAGAGCCCACAGCGGAAGTAGCAAATTCGTGCTGCGTGCGCTCGCAGCATAGAAAATGATACATGAGCGTAGACTCCGGTGCCGCCACGCAGCATGAAAAGCGGTCAGTCATGCAGGCCGCTGTCATATCAGATGTTGAATTCACAAGCTGGGACAATCCCACCTTTCATGGCGCGTCCGTTTTTGGGTCCGACGGAATGCGGCGAAAATTACCGATCCCAACAAACATCGTCGGTTCCGAGCGAGCGAACCTGTTGCGTGGACATGCCGTAAGTCTCTGCCTCACCGGCGTTCATCCAATGCAGACCCTGCGCAGGGGCCGCTTCCAGCGTGAACCAATAGAAATTTTCATCAACGCCCATTTCCCGGTAATACCGTAGGTACATCTGATGCTGCGGATCAGACCGAGGAACATCTTTGCCTTCGTTGATACCGTCGCTCCAACTGTGAACGCCGATGCAAGCACCTGACTCTAAGATACGGTTTTTTCCGGCCAAAAACAGGTCCGTTCCGCCAGATGCAACCATACCGTTTGCGGGCACAACTGTTGTGAAGCCCGCGTCGCGTACGCGCCGACTGAATACAAGATTTGCGACATCATCAACTGATCCGTCTACAAACTGTAAAACAAGGGTCCTAACGGCTGGGTTCCTCTCGGAAACGTCGATGAACCGCCCCAATGTCGTTCCATCAATGGTGCCACGTGCGACGATTTCCGTTCCTTGGACGGAGAACGCCATTGGACTGTAGTCCAACGTATTAGACCCAGAATTTTGCGCGTCGCACCCTGAGGCGGCAGCTAAGACTGCCAGAAGAGGAACTATATGCTGTCGGTTCATCGGTCTGCCTTTCGATGCTGGTGTCATTCAAAAACCTTATGATCTTACAGTGATACAAAAACGTGCCAGTTCATCATGGTCGCTGCCAACCAAACGCATTTTGCAAAGTAAGACAATAAGGTCCGCCGCTAAGTCAATGTACGCGCGACATGACCTGAGACACTGCCTAGTCATGAAGTCGCGCGCGGCGCGCATAAAGCAGCCCTGTGACTGTGCACACAAAGAACAGGACGACAATACCAACCAGCGCGTCTGAAAAGGCCGTTTCATCTACAGAAGCTGTGACGTCAGTCAGCGCGTCGGTACCCAATGTCTGTTCGATAGATGACGCCGCGTCGATTAGGCCGTGGATGATAACGCCAGGCCAGATGCTGCGAACAAGCAGCGCCAATCCACCAAAGCCAATTCCTACGAGAATAGCAAAAATGACCTGAACTGAGACAGCGCCAAAACTGGCACCTGTGCCTAGGTTGTAATAGTGGAGCAGGCCAAAGATCACAGCCTGAGCGATGACGGCCATATAAAGACCAAAGCGCGTCTGCCCCCAAGCGCGGAACAAGACATATAACGCGAGGCCACGCAAGAGTGCCTCTTCGTACACGCCGACGGCTAGGTTCTCTAAAACCAGCTTTGCCACACGTCCCGGAGTCACGGTTAAGGCGCTGAAATCTACTTCCATTAGGTTCACAAACACAAGCAATAGGAACGGGAAAGACAAAATGGGCCACCATTTATGCCAGTTACCAAATGGGTTGGTCACACCGGCCTGAACGCCCCATCCCAGCCAGACTAGGAGCCAAACGGCAGCGCCGCCGACCACAAATCGGTAGATCATTCCGCCAGTGACGCCGAGCGAGATGCCCAACATCCCAATGATCTCTGGTATGATCGTAATCCCTACCAAGATAAGAAGGATAACGCTAACGAGCGGATATCGTGTGAGTATATTGCTGATCTGGCTTTTCATGTTGGCTTCCTAATTTTTTTCTTAATGTCACATATTCGTGAATATGAAAATGAAATTTGCCTCTGTGAATGCTACCGACTGCTCAAAGGTTTTGCGGTTGGCGCACGCTTGACCTAAGTTTGCGCAATCAAGGCCACAGGATCGAATGACCAAAAAGGACATCACAATGACAGCACCAAAAAAATCCCGCCGCAGCCTCCTTGCTGGACTCGCTGGGTTCACGGGCGTCAGTACCTTGGGCGGCTGTGCAACTGCGGGGGTACTGACACCACGCGCGATGGAAGGTCCTTTTTACCCGTCGCCTGCCATGCGCACGCCTGATACCGACAACGATTTGGTCAAAATCATGGGAATGGTTCAGGAAGCAGGCGGCGAAGTTTTCACGCTGCGCGGAAAAATCACAGGTCGTGACGGACAGCCACGTGCCGGACATCGCATCGAAATCTGGCAATGCGATCTCAATGGCAATTACATGCATCCTGGCGATGATCGCAGCGCCAACTTTGACCGCGCGTTCCAAGGGTTCGGGCACGACATGACTGGCGCTGATGGCTCTTATGTTTTTCGCACAATCAAGCCAACAATGTATCCCGGCCGCACCCCTCATATTCATGCAAAGGTGTTTGACGGAGTGCGCGAATTGTTGACGACGCAGATCTACATCAAGGGCCATCCAAGCAATGCCGGCGACGGAATTTTTAATGACATGACGCGTGCCGAGGCAGATGCCGTGTCGATGGATTTCGTTCGGGGCCAAAACGGAACCGAAGCGACGATCAATATCGTTGTTTAGACCGGTCTGTCGTTCGTTCGCTTGACCCAGTCGGCTGCCAGATGTACCGGTGTTCGCCTGTTTTCTAGCTGCAGTTTTGACGGTCAAGGCTGGGGATTATGGCTGATGCACTCTTCAGAATCGACGATGTATCGACGGAAATTAATTCTGAGATCAGCCTAAACCGATAGCATTAAATGGCTGCTTCCGAGACGTTGGCTGCATCGCTAAAGTAAACTTGCTGCAACTGCGAGAGAATGCTGCGTCAGCATTGGCTGCACTGACAAAAGTCCGTTTTGTCCGCATAGCAGGCCTTGCCGTTGTACAGTCTCGTAGGGCTGCCCGTAGCGATTTAAGTCACGCCCCCAAAAACCCTATTGATTTTCCTCAACACCCTTGAACTTTACCCGAATCTCTCTTAGTTGGACGGTTCGGGCTCGCTCAACATCGGAAAATTGCAAAAATCAATCAATTGAAACTTATCTTTCAAAGCGCCTCGCATGCGCGTTTTGACAGGTAAGTTGGTCGTTTCGGGAGAGGTGTTTTGGGAAGCACCTCAGGTATTGAAACAACCCTCACCGTAATCGGACGCGTTTTGGTAGCCCAGCCAAAGCGCGTTTACGACATTATGGAGACCCGGCACATATGGCTTCTACATTCCTTGGTCAGAAACGCCTCCGCAAGTACTATGGCAAAATCCGCGAAGTGCTTGAAATGCCGAACCTTATTGAGGTTCAAAAATCATCCTATGATCTGTTCCTGCGCTCTGGCGACAGTGATACGCCGCTGGACGGTGAAGGCATCAAAGGTGTCTTTCAGTCGGTGTTCCCGATCAAGGATTTCAACGAAACCGCCGTGCTTGAGTTCGTCAAGTACGAGTTGGAAAAGCCGAAGTATGATGTTGAGGAATGTCAGCAACGCGACATGACTTACAGCGCGCCGCTGAAGGTCACCCTCCGTCTGATCGTGTTTGAAGTTGACGAAGACACAGGTGCCAAGTCCGTCAAGGATATCAAAGAACAAGACGTGTTCATGGGCGACATGCCTTTGATGACGCCGAACGGCACATTTGTTGTCAACGGTACCGAGCGTGTGATCGTATCCCAAATGCACCGTTCGCCCGGTGTGTTCTTTGATCACGACAAGGGCAAGACCCACTCTTCTGGTAAGCTGCTGTTTGCTTGCCGCATCATCCCATACCGTGGCAGCTGGCTCGACTTTGAATTCGACGCCAAGGACCTTGTGTTCTGCCGGATCGACCGTCGCCGCAAATTGCCTGTGACAACCCTGCTTTATGCGCTGGGTCTGGATCAGGAAGGCATCATGAATGCCTACTATAACACTGTCGATTACAAGCTCGACAAAAAGGGCAAAGCCTGGACGACCAAGTTCTTCCCAGAGCGCGTGCGCGGCACACGCCCTGCGTTTGATCTGGTTGATGCCAAGACAGGTGAAGTCATTGCCAAAGCTGGCGAGAAGGTCACACCGCGTTCTGTCAAGAAACTGATTGATGCTGGCGAAGTGACCGATCTGTCCGTTCCTTACGAGAACATTCTGGGCAAGTTCGTGTCCGAGGACATCATCAACGAAGAAACCGGTGCGATTTACGTCGAAGCCGGTGACGAGTTGACGCTGGAGATGGACAAAGACGGTGAAGTCATCGGCGGTACACTGAAAGACCTCGTTGATGCGGGCGTCAAGACGATCCCTGTGCTGGACATCGATAACATCACTGTTGGCGCCTATATGCGCAACACGATGGCTGCGGACAAGAACATGAACCGCGAAACGGCGCTCATGGATATCTACCGCGTGATGCGTCCGGGTGAGCCGCCGACCGTTGATTCAGCATCGGCCCTGTTCGACACGCTGTTCTTTGACAGTGAGCGTTATGATCTGTCCGCCGTTGGGCGCGTGAAAATGAACATGCGTCTCGATCTGGATGCCGAAGACACCATGCGCACCCTGCGCAAGGAAGACATCGTCGCCTGCATCAAGGCACTGGTTGAACTGCGTGATGGCAAGGGCGATGTCGATGACATCGACCACCTTGGAAACCGCCGCGTCCGTTCCGTTGGTGAGCTGATGGAAAACCAGTACCGCGTTGGTCTGCTGCGCATGGAGCGCGCGATCAAAGAGCGTATGTCTTCTGTCGAAATCGACACCGTGATGCCGCAGGATCTGATCAACGCCAAGCCTGCCGCCGCAGCGGTGCGTGAATTCTTCGGCTCTTCCCAGCTGTCGCAGTTCATGGACCAAACCAACCCGCTGTCCGAAGTGACGCACAAGCGTCGCCTGTCGGCCCTTGGGCCCGGCGGTCTGACACGCGAACGTGCCGGCTTTGAGGTGCGCGACGTGCACCCAACCCACTACGGCCGCATGTGCCCGATTGAGACACCGGAAGGGCCGAACATTGGTCTGATCAACTCACTGGCGACATTCGCCCGTGTGAACAAATACGGCTTTATCGAAACGCCATACCGCAAGGTCACAGACGGTAAGGTCACGGACGACGTGCAATACATGTCCGCGACCGAGGAAATGCGTCACACAGTGGCGCAGGCCAACGCGAATATGGCGGATGATGGATCGTTCAACAACGAGCTGGTCTCGACCCGCAAGAACGGCGACTACACGCTGAGCCCACGCGAAAACGTGGACCTGATCGACGTGTCGCCAAAGCAGCTTGTCTCTGTAGCGGCGTCCCTGATCCCGTTCCTTGAAAACGACGATGCGAACCGGGCCTTGATGGGCTCGAACATGCAACGTCAGGCGGTTCCATTGCTTCAGGCCGAGGCCCCATTGGTTGGTACCGGTATCGAAGAGGTTGTGGCGCGCGATTCTGGTGCGGCAATCATGGCGAAACGTGCCGGGATCATCGACCAGGTTGATGCCCAGCGTATCGTTATTCGTGCGACTGAGGATCTTGAGCTGGGCGACGCTGGCGTCGACATCTATCGCATGCGCAAGTTCCAGCGGTCCAACCAGAACACCTGCATCAACCAGCGTCCGCTGGTGAAGGTGGGTGACAAAGTGCAAAAAGGTCAGGTTGTGGCCGATGGCCCATCCACTGATATCGGTGAACTGGCCCTTGGTAAGAACGTGGTCGTCGCGTTTATGCCGTGGAACGGCTATAACTACGAAGATAGTATCCTGATCTCAGAGCGTATCGTGCGCGACGACGTCTTCACCTCGATCCATATCGAGGAATTCGAAGTTGCTGCTCGTGATACCAAGCTTGGGCCAGAGGAAATCACCCGCGATATCCCGAACGTCGGCGAGGAAGCCCTGCGCAACCTTGATGAGGCGGGGATCGTGTATATCGGTGCCGAAGTTGGCCCCGCAGATATCCTTGTGGGCAAGATCACACCAAAGGGCGAAAGCCCGATGACGCCGGAAGAAAAGCTTTTGCGCGCCATCTTTGGTGAAAAAGCGTCCGATGTGCGTGACACATCCCTGCGTCTGCCACCGGGTGACTTTGGTACGGTCGTAGAGGTGCGCGTCTTTAACCGCCACGGTGTGGAAAAAGACGAACGTGCCTTGCAGATCGAGCGTGAAGAGGTTGAACGCCTTGCCCGTGACCGCGACGATGAAATGGTCATCCTTGACCGCAACATCTATGCGCGTCTGTGGGACATCATCAGCGGCAAGAAAGCGGCGAAGGGTCCGAAGGGCTTTAAATCCGGTTCTGTCGTGTCCGAGGAAAGCGTTGCCGATCTGACCCGTGGTCAGTGGTGGCAGTTGGCCATGGCCGACGAAGATGACGCCAAGATCGTGGAAGCACTGAACGAACAGTACGAAATCCAGAAACGTGCAATGGACGCCCGTTTCGAGGACAAAGTCGAGAAAGTGCGCCGCGGCGATGATCTGCCCCCCGGTGTGATGAAGATGGTCAAAGTCTTCGTGGCTGTGAAGCGCAAGCTGCAGCCCGGTGACAAGATGGCCGGTCGTCACGGCAACAAAGGTGTTATTTCCAAGGTTGTACCGATGGAAGACATGCCGTTCCTTGCGGACGGGACACCTGTCGACTTCTGTCTGAACCCATTGGGCGTGCCATCACGTATGAACGTCGGTCAGATTCTGGAAACGCACATGGGCTGGGCCGCACGCGGTCTTGGTCTTCAGATTGATGATGCGCTGGGTGAATACCGTCGGTCCGGCGACCTGACACCTGTGCGTGACGCGATGAAGATCGTCTATGGCGACAATGTCTATGACGAAGGCATCGCTGGTATGGACGAGGGTGAGCTGATCGAAGCGGCAGGCAATGTCACACGTGGTGTGCCGATCGCAACGCCTGTCTTTGACGGTGCGAAAGAGGCTGATGTGAACGACGCGCTGGTGCGTGCCGGGTTCGACACCTCTGGTCAGTCTGTTCTTTATGATGGCCGCACTGGTGAGCAGTTTAGCCGTAAGGTGACGGTGGGTGTGAAATACCTGCTGAAACTGCACCACCTTGTCGACGACAAGATCCACGCACGTTCCACCGGGCCTTACAGCCTTGTCACGCAGCAGCCTTTGGGTGGTAAAGCCCAGTTCGGTGGCCAGCGTTTCGGGGAAATGGAAGTCTGGGCATTGGAAGCATATGGCGCGGCTTACACCCTGCAGGAAATGCTGACTGTGAAGTCGGATGACGTGGCAGGACGGACGAAAGTCTACGAAAGCATCGTCAAGGGCGAGGACAACTTTGAGGCCGGCGTGCCGGAGTCGTTCAACGTGCTCGTGAAAGAAGTCCGGGGCCTCGGCCTCAACATGGAACTCCTGGATGCGGAGGATGAAGAGTAAGCGAGAATTTTCGTCCGAAAATTCTCGCGCCTGATCAAAATTCTTCGGACGAAGAATTTTGATCACTTCCCTCTCCACCCGATATTCGAGGTATCAAAATGAACCAGGAACTGACAAACAACCCGTTTAACCCGCTCACACCGGCAAAAACGTTTGACGAAATCAAGGTCTCTCTGGCCTCGCCCGAGCGGATCCTGTCGTGGTCCTTTGGTGAGATCAAGAAGCCGGAAACCATCAACTACCGCACGTTCAAGCCTGAACGTGACGGCCTGTTCTGCGCACGTATCTTTGGCCCGATCAAAGACTACGAATGCCTGTGTGGTAAATACAAGCGCATGAAGTATCGCGGCGTTGTCTGCGAAAAATGCGGTGTGGAAGTCACGCTGCAAAAGGTCCGCCGTGAGCGTATGGGCCATATTGAGCTGGCCGCACCTGTCGCACACATCTGGTTCCTCAAGTCGTTGCCATCCCGCATCGGCCTGATGCTGGACATGACGCTGCGCGATCTGGAACGCATCCTGTATTTCGAAAACTACGTGGTGATCGAACCCGGCCTGACGGACCTGACCTATGGCCAGTTGATGACCGAGGAAGAGTTCAACGACGCGCAGGACCTTTATGGCATGGATGCATTCCAGGCCAACATCGGTGCTGAAGCGATCCGTGAAATGCTGTCCCAGATCGACCTAGAGTCCGAGGCTGAGCAACTGCGCGCTGACCTGAAAGAGGCCACAGGCGAGTTGAAGCCAAAGAAGATCATCAAGCGTTTGAAGATCGTCGAGAGCTTCCTTGAATCTGGCAACCGTCCTGAGTGGATGGTTCTGACTGTGATCCCCGTGATCCCGCCAGAGCTGCGCCCCTTGGTGCCGCTGGATGGCGGCCGTTTTGCGACGTCTGACCTGAACGATCTCTATCGTCGTGTGATCAACCGCAACAACCGTTTGAAGCGCCTGATTGAGCTGCGCGCGCCTGACATCATTGTTCGCAATGAAAAGCGGATGTTGCAGGAATCTGTGGATGCGCTGTTCGACAACGGCCGTCGTGGCCGCGTGATCACTGGTGCCAACAAGCGTCCGCTGAAATCGCTGTCTGACATGCTGAAAGGCAAGCAGGGTCGTTTCCGCCAGAACCTTTTGGGTAAGCGCGTCGACTTTTCCGGTCGTTCGGTCATTGTGACCGGTCCGGAACTGAAGTTGCATCAGTGTGGCTTGCCTAAAAAGATGGCGCTGGAGCTGTTCAAGCCATTCATCTATTCGCGTCTTGAAGCCAAAGGCCTGTCTTCCACAGTGAAGCAAGCCAAGAAACTGGTCGAAAAAGAGCGCCCAGAGGTTTGGGATATCCTTGATGAGGTGATTCGCGAACACCCAGTCATGCTGAACCGTGCGCCGACGCTGCACCGTTTGGGCATTCAGGCGTTCGAACCTGTTCTGATCGAAGGCAAGGCTATCCAGCTGCACCCGTTGGTTTGTTCCGCGTTCAACGCCGACTTTGACGGTGACCAGATGGCGGTTCACGTCCCGCTGAGCCTTGAGGCACAGTTGGAAGCCCGCGTTCTGATGATGTCCACGAACAACGTGCTGTCGCCATCCAACGGTGCGCCAATCATCGTGCCATCGCAGGATATGATCCTTGGCCTTTACTACACCACCATCATGCGCGACGGCATGAAGGGTGAGGGCATGTCATTCTCGGATATCGAGGAAGTTGAACACGCCCTGACCGCCGGTGAAGTACACCTGCACGCCAAGATCAATGCGCGTATGACGCAGATCGACGACGAAGGTAACGAAGTGCAGATGCGCTTTGAAACCACACCGGGCCGTTTGCGTCTGGGTGCGCTTTTGCCGTTGAACGCCAAGGCACCATTTGCGCTGGTCAACCGCTTGCTGCGCAAGAAAGAAGTGCAGCAGGTCATCGACACCGTTTACCGTTACTGCGGCCAGAAAGAATCTGTCATCTTCTGTGACCAGATCATGACCATGGGCTTCCGTGAAGCGTTCAAGGCAGGCATTTCGTTCGGTAAGGACGACATGGTTGTGCCTGACACCAAGTGGGATCTTGTCAATGAGACACGCGAGCAGGTCAAAGACTTTGAACAGCAGTACATGGACGGCCTGATCACACAGGGCGAAAAGTACAACAAAGTTGTCGATGCCTGGTCAAAGTCGAACGACAAAGTCACCGACGCGATGATGGCGACGATTGGTACAACGCCAACCATGGAAGATGGATCACAGGGTGAGCCGAACTCGGTTTACATGATGGCCCACTCCGGTGCGCGTGGTTCGGTCACACAGATGAAGCAGCTGGGCGGGATGCGTGGCCTGATGGCCAAGCCGAACGGTGAGATCATCGAAACGCCGATCATCTCGAACTTTAAGGAAGGTCTGACCGTTCTTGAGTACTTCAACTCGACCCACGGTGCCCGTAAGGGTCTGTCGGATACGGCGTTGAAAACAGCGAACTCTGGTTATCTGACACGTCGTCTGGTGGACGTCGCCCAAGACTGCATCGTCCGCGAGGTCGATTGCGGGACAGAGCGTGCGATCACAGCCGAAGCTGCCGTCAACGATGGTGAGGTTGTCGCGTCACTGGCCGAGCGTGTGCTGGGCCGTGTGTCTGCGGACGATGTCATCAAGCCGGGCACGGATGAGGTGATTGTCGAGGCAGGTGAGCTGATCGACGAACGCAAGGCCGACATTATCGACGTGGCGGGCATCGGCAAGATGCGCATCCGTTCACCGCTGACCTGTGAGTCAGAGGATGGTGTTTGCGCCATGTGCTATGGTCGTGACCTCGCCCGTGGTACGCGCGTCAACATTGGTGAGGCTGTTGGTATTATTGCTGCACAGTCCATCGGTGAACCCGGCACGCAGCTGACCATGCGGACATTCCACATTGGTGGTGTTGCGCAAGGTGGCCAGCAATCGTTCCAAGAGGCGTCACAGCCAGGTAAGGTGCGTTTCGACAACGAGAACCTGTTGGAGAACGCATCCGGCGAAATGGTTGTCATGGGTCGTAACATGACCCTTTCGATCATGGACGCGGACGAGAACGAGCTTGCCAGCCACAAGGTCGGCTATGGCTCGAAGGTCTTTGTCAAAGACGGGCAGGACATCCTGCGCGGTGACAAAATGTTCGAATGGGATCCGTACACCCTGCCGATCATTGCCGAGCAGTCCGGTACAGCCAAATACGTTGATCTGGTCAATGGTATCGCGGTTCGTGAAGACACCGATGATGCAACGGGTATGACCCAGCGCATCGTGTCTGATTGGCGTGCGGCACCAAAGGGCAACGAGCTTGCACCAAAGATCATCGTTCTTGGCAAGGATGGCGAAGCTGCGGTCAAGGAAGATGGCAACCCTGTTGCTTATCCGATGTCCGTGGATGCGGTTCTGTCTGTCGAAGACGGTGAAGAGATCAAAGCCGGTGACGTTGTCGCGCGTATCCCACGTGAGGGTGCCAAGACAAAGGACATTACCGGTGGTCTGCCACGTGTGGCCGAACTGTTCGAAGCCCGCCGTCCAAAGGACCACGCGATCATCGCCGAAATCGATGGCTACGTGCGTTTTGGCAAGGACTATAAGAACAAGCGCCGCATCGCGATTGAGTCCTCTGACGATTCAGAGGTGAAGGTCGAATACATGGTGCCCAAGGGTAAGCACATTCCGGTTGCGGAAGGTGATTTTGTCCAGAAGGGTGACTACATCATGGACGGCAACCCGGCCCCGCACGACATTCTTGCGGTTATGGGTGTCGAGGCGCTTGCAGACTATATGATCGACGAAGTGCAGGACGTTTACCGCCTGCAGGGTGTGAAGATCAACGACAAGCACATCGAAGTTATCGTGCGTCAGATGCTCCAGAAGTGGGAGATTCAGGACAGTGGTGACACCGTTCTGCTGAAAGGCGAAAACGTCGATAAGGCCGAATTTGATGAAGCCAACGCAAAGGCACTTGCGCGCGGCGACCGCCCTGCGCAGGGCGAGCCGATCTTGCTTGGTATCACCAAAGCGTCGTTGCAGACCCGTTCGTTCATCTCTGCGGCATCGTTCCAGGAGACGACACGTGTTCTGACCGAAGCATCCGTGCAAGGTAAGCGCGACAAGCTGATCGGTCTCAAAGAGAACGTGATCGTCGGTCGTCTGATCCCTGCCGGGACCGGTGGCGCGACACAGCAAATGCGCCGCGTAGCGCAAGAGCGTGACAACGTCGTCATCGAAGCCCGCCGCGAAGAGGCTGAACAAGCCGCTGCACTGGCCGCTCCGATGGCGATGGAGGGCGACGTGACCGAAGGTGAGACTTACGATGATCTGATCGTCGAAACACCAGAAGGCGGCGAGGCATAAGCCTTCACGCAGACAAGAATTGAAAAGGGGCCCTTCGTGGGCCCCTTTTTGTTGGGATGCCGTTTGTGCCAGCCCTGGCGCTTTGGTGATGCAGATCAAGGCGCCGCCTTCCAGGTCACGCTATCCTTGTGACAACAAGAAGGAAGATCACCATGTATAAGAACATCCTTGTTCCTGTCTCTTTTGAGGCTGACCGTAACGCGCAAGGGGCCATGGACGTGGCACAGGCGCTGCGTGCCAAGGGCGGGACCATCACCTGTCTGCATGTGCTCGAGCAATTGCCGAACTACGCAACCCAATACCTGCCCGAAAGCCACCTTGAGGCTGCAAAGGCCGAGATCGTTGATGGGCTGAAGGCTCTTGTCGCCGGGGTTGAGAATGCGTCCAGTATGGTAGTTGAAGGCCATTCTTCCAGGACAATACTCAATCATGCTGAACACAACGGCACGGACCTGATCATCGTGGCCAGCCACCAACCCGGTATGCAGGATTATCTGCTGGGCTCAACGGCGGCAAAGGTCGTGCGCCACGCAAAATGCGCGGTGCATGTTCTGCGATAGGGGATAATACTGGCGT
The DNA here is from genome assembly GCA_947498645.1 of uncultured Paracoccaceae bacterium. Classification (GTDB taxonomy): domain Bacteria; phylum Pseudomonadota; class Alphaproteobacteria; order Rhodobacterales; family Rhodobacteraceae; genus Yoonia. The sequence goes on from CANMKS010000001.1 coordinate 1,347,780, forward strand.
AGGTTGAACCGCCCTGATAGGCCGATTCTATGCCGGTCTTATCTGACAACATTCGCGGTGCGCTTTTGATGATGGGTGCGATGTGCGCCTATACCTTCAATGATGCATTCATGAAGGCGTTGGCGGATGAATTGCCGCTGTTTCAGGCGATCCTGTTTCGGGGGATCGGCGCGGTCATCTGTCTGGTGGTGATGTGTAAGATGCTGGGGCAGTTGCGCTTTGATTTGACAGCGCAGGACTGGAAACTGGTCCTGCTGCGGACCGCCGGTGAAGTGGGTGGCACCTATTTCTTTCTGACCGCCTTGTTCCATATGCCAATCGCAAATGTAAGCGCGATCCTGCAAGCGCTGCCGCTTGCGGTCAGCTTGGCGGCGGCCGTTTTCCTGGGCGAGGCGCTGGGCTGGCGTCGCCTTACTGCGATTTGTGTGGGTTTTGTCGGGGTGCTGCTGATCATCCAACCGGGCGGCGCGGATTTCAGCTTTTTCAGCCTTTATGCGCTTGGGGCAGTGGGCTGTGTCACGCTACGCGATGTGGTTGTGCGGCGCATGTCGCGGGATGTCCCGTCGGTTCTGGTGGCATTGGTTGCGGCTGTGGGCGTAACGACAATGGGGGCTGTCGGATCAGCCTTTACCGAATGGGCCTCCTTTACCCCGACGTCGGCGTTGCAACTGGCTGGTGCGACGGGGTTTCTGATTTTTGGCTACATCGCGTCTGTCAGCGCGATGCGCTTTGGCGAGATCGGGTTTGTGGCCCCGTTCCGCTATACCAGCCTGCTGGTCGCCTTGGTTTTGGGTGCGCTGATCTTTGGCGAATGGCCGAACAGCCTTGCGATGATTGGCGCAACGATTGTTGTGGCCACTGGCCTTTTCACGCTTTATCGCGAGACAAAGTTACGGGTTGGTCAGCGGGTTGTGCCCGACAGGATCAGATAGGCATTGGGTCAGAACCCTAATCCCGCGTGCCGTAGAAGACACCTTCGACATCCATCTCGAAATCGCCCTCGGTTTGCCCGCTTGCGGTGCCATAGACCGTATCGCCCCGGCTGAACCGGTCGCGTACATCGCCTTCAAGGATCAGGAGCATCTGCGCATCCACGCGGTTGCCGTTTACATCGACACCTGAGATGTCGCCCGAGGCAAAAGAGTCGATCTGCCCCGCCGTTTCGACGCCATCAAGCGCCAGGCGACCATCAAACCGCTGATTGGGCGTGCCGTCCGGATCAATCAGGTTGATATTCGTAACATTCCCGCCAACGCGGTTCGAGGCAAACCCGACATTCATATTCAAATCACCCAGAATGCTGCCGTTTGCGTCGCCGCTGACATCTGCACCCAGTTTGCCTGTATAGGTCACGCTGCCTGTCGGCAGATTGCCGAATGTTGTCCGGGGCAGGGCGCTGCGCGCATCAGCCTCGGCAAAGGCCCGGTCAACGTCAGCGGCGCTGACGGTTGGGGTGAAATCGGGCCTGTTGTCTGATGATGACACGGTGCAGGCGGAAATCGTGAAAAGGGTCAGAAGGGTTACAGTTGTGCGGACCATTGGACGTATCTCCATCATATGCTCTGGCGTCAGGGGGGCGCCTTAAAAGCAAGATGGGACTGACCACTTGTGCTAAGCAATAATACCGGGGTGTTATGCGATAACGGTCGCTGTTATTGACGCTGTCAGCCGAGAAAGCCGCAACAGGTGGATCGGGGGGTGGTGCCTGCTGTTGACAGCCATTCCGACTCCTCCTATACGCCGCTCATCCGGGTAGAAGGCTTCCTTCGTTGTCCCGATATCATACCACGTAGTGGCCAAGAACCGAGCACCTATAGCTTTGTTCCTCTGGAGCTCACCGCACCGAACCTCCGGTAAGGGTTCGACTGCGGAATTTTTGTGCTTTCCGAAGCGAAAGCATTTTTGAAACTCAGCGTTTGCCGGACGCAACATGTGAATAGATGGGAACATCAAACGATGCCAACGATTCAGCAGCTGATCCGCAAGCCGCGCCAGCCAAAAGTCACACGATCCAAGTCGCTCCACATGGAGGGATGCCCCCAAAAACGCGGTGTTTGCACGCGCGTTTATACAACGACACCAAAGAAGCCGAACTCGGCCATGCGTAAGGTTGCCAAAGTGCGCCTGACAAACGGTTTTGAGGTCATCTCTTACATCCCCGGTGAAAGCCACAACCTTCAGGAACACTCTGTGGTTCTGATCCGCGGCGGCCGTGTAAAAGACCTTCCAGGTGTGCGTTACCACATCCTGCGTGGTGTGCTTGATACCCAGGGTGTCAAAGACCGTAAGCAACGCCGTTCGAAATACGGCGCGAAGCGTCCCAAGTAATTTCCGGGATGGCGGGGCAGGCCCCGCCCTACCGATCATCCGTAGGTCGGGGGTTTCCCCGACACGCCCGAAACGAAGAGAGAGAAGCGCATGTCACGTCGTCACGCCGCTGAAAAACGCGAAGTCCTGCCAGACGCAAAGTTTGGTGATCTGGTTCTGACAAAGTTCATGAACAACCTCATGATCGATGGAAAGAAATCCGTCGCAGAACGTATCGTCTACAACGCCTTTGACCGCGTTGAAGACAAGTTGAAGAAATCCCCTGTGGAGGTCTTCCACGAGAGCCTTGATAACATCAAACCATCCGTCGAAGTGCGTTCGCGCCGCGTTGGTGGTGCGACATATCAGGTGCCTGTCGAAGTACGCCCCGAGCGCCGCGAAGCACTGGCCATCCGCTGGCTGATCGCTGCTGCGAAAAAGCGCAACGAAAACACAATGGAAGAGCGTCTTGCAGGCGAGCTAATGGATGCGGTCAACGGCCGCGGCACAGCCGTCAAAAAACGTGAAGACACCCACAAGATGGCCGACGCGAACAAAGCGTTCAGCCACTATCGCTGGTAAGAGGAAAGCACCACAATGGCACGCGACTATCCCCTCGAACTGTATCGCAACTTTGGCATTATCGCGCATATCGACGCCGGTAAGACCACTTGTTCCGAGCGTATCCTGTACTACACAGGCAAATCCCACAACATCGGCGAAGTGCACGATGGTGCGGCCACCATGGACTGGATGGAGCAAGAGCAGGAACGTGGCATCACGATCACCTCTGCTGCGACAACCACGTTCTGGGAGCGGACGGAGGACGGCAAGACTGCTGACAGCCCCAAGCACCGGATGAACATCATCGACACGCCCGGCCACGTTGACTTCACCATTGAGGTTGAGCGTTCTTTGGCCGTGCTTGACGGCGCCGTCACTGTGCTGGACGCCAACGCAGGTGTTGAGCCGCAAACTGAAACCGTTTGGCGTCAGGCTGACCGCTACAAGGTTCCGCGTATGGTTTTTGTCAACAAGATGGACAAAATCGGCGCTGACTTCTTCAAGTGTGTTCAAATGATCGAAGACCGGACCGGCGCACGCGCGATCCCTATTTCGTTCCCCATTGGCGCAGAAACAGAGCTTGAAGGCCTTGTTGACCTTGTCACCATGGAAGAATGGCTGTGGCAAGGCGAAGACCTTGGGGCGTCCTGGATCAAAGCACCGATCCGTGACAGCCTGAAAGCGCAAGCTGACGAATGGCGTGAAAAGCTGATCGAAGCAGCGGTCGAGCAAGACGACGATGTGATGGAAGCCTACCTTGAGGGGAATGAGCCTGACGTGAAGACGTTGCGTTCTTTGATCCGCAAGGCGTGTCTGTCGCTGTCTTTCGTTCCGGTTCTCGGCGGTTCTGCGTTCAAGAACAAGGGTGTTCAGCCACTGTTGAACGCTGTTGTGGACTATCTGCCAAGCCCGCTCGATGTTGTTGATTATATGGGCTTTAAGCCTGGCGATGAGACAGAAACACGTGACATTGCGCGTCGTGCGGATGATGACATGGCGTTCTCTGGGCTTGCGTTCAAAATCATGAACGACCCGTTTGTTGGTTCTTTGACGTTTACACGGATCTATTCCGGTAAGCTGAACAAGGGCGACACTATGCTCAACTCCACCAAGGGGAACAAAGAGCGTGTGGGCCGCATGATGATGATGCACTCCAACGACCGTGAAGAAATCAACGAAGCATTTGCTGGTGACATCATCGCGTTGGGTGGTCTGAAGAACACAACGACTGGTGACACGATCTGTGATCCACAGGATCCTGTTGTGCTGGAAACAATGACGTTCCCCGATCCCGTGATCGAGATCGCCGTTGAGCCCAAGACAAAGGCCGACCAGGAAAAGATGGGTATCGCGTTGCAGCGTCTGTCTGCCGAGGATCCATCCTTCCGTGTTGAAACTGATCTGGAATCCGGTCAGACCATCATGAAGGGCATGGGCGAATTGCACCTCGACATTCTTGTCGACCGCATGAAGCGCGAGTTCAAAGTCGAGGCCAACATTGGTGCGCCGCAGGTGGCTTACCGTGAAACAATCGGCCACGAAGTTGAGCACACCTACACCCATAAGAAGCAATCTGGTGGGTCTGGTCAGTTCGCTGAAGTGAAGATGATCATTTCGCCGACAGAGCCCGGCGAAGGCTATTCCTTCGAAAGCCGCATCGTTGGTGGTGCTGTTCCCAAGGAATACATCCCCGGTGTTGAAAAAGGTATCCTGTCTGTCATGGATAACGGCCCATTGGCTGGCTTCCCCGTGATCGACTTCAAGGTGGCCCTGATCGACGGTAAGTTCCACGATGTTGACTCGTCTATCATGGCGTTCGAGATCGCAGCCCGTATGTGTATGCGTGAAGGCATGCGCAAAGCTGGCGCGAAACTGCTCGAGCCAATCATGAAGGTCGAGGTGGTGACACCTGAGGAACATACCGGCGGGATCATCGGTGACCTGACATCACGCCGCGGCATGGTGCAGGGTCAGGACACACGCGGCAACGCGATTGTTATTGACGCGATGGTGCCTCTGGCAAATATGTTCGGCTACATCAACACGCTGCGTTCCATGTCTTCGGGCCGTGCGCAGTTTACGATGCAGTTTGACCACTACGATCCAGTGCCAAGCAACATCTCTGAAGAGATCCAAGCGAAATACGCATAAGCGGTGCGGCGGGGAACACCCCGCCCTACCACCATCCCCGTAGGGTGGGTGCAACCCACCGCCCAAAAACAAAAATTTGAAGGAGCCACACCATGGCAAAGGCAAAGTTTGAACGTAATAAGCCGCACGTAAACATTGGCACGATTGGCCACGTTGACCACGGCAAGACGACGCTGACGGCGGCGATCACGAAGTATTTTGGTGATTTCCAGGCGTATGACCAGATTGATGGTGCGCCAGAGGAAAAAGCACGTGGTATCACGATTTCCACAGCGCATGTTGAGTATGAGACAGAGAGCCGCCACTACGCGCACGTCGACTGCCCCGGCCACGCTGACTACGTCAAGAACATGATCACCGGTGCCGCCCAGATGGACGGCGCGATCCTGGTTGTGAACGCCGCTGACGGCCCGATGCCACAGACACGCGAGCACATCCTGCTGGGCCGTCAGGTGGGCATCCCTTACATGGTTGTTTACATGAACAAGGTTGATCAGGTTGACGACGAAGAGCTGCTTGAGCTGGTTGAGATGGAAATCCGCGAATTGCTGTCCTCTTACGAGTACCCTGGCGACGACATTCCTGTGATCCCTGGTTCGGCTCTGGCCGCGATGGAAGAGCGTGATGACAACATCGGTAAAGACAGCATCGTTGCTCTGATGGCTGCTGTTGATGAGTACATCCCGACCCCTGCCCGTGCGGTTGACCTGCCGTTCCTGATGCCAATCGAGGATGTGTTCTCGATCTCTGGCCGTGGTACGGTTGTGACTGGCCGTGTTGAGCGTGGCGTGATCAACGTGGGTGACGAGATCGAAATCGTTGGTATCCGTGACACCAAGAAGACGACCTGCACAGGCGTTGAAATGTTCCGCAAGCTGCTGGACTCTGGTGAAGCTGGCGACAACATCGGTGCGCTCTTGCGCGGTGTTGACCGTGAAGGCGTTGAGCGTGGTCAGATCCTGTGTAAGCCGGGTTCGGTGAAGCCACACACCAAGTTCGAAGCCGAGGCCTATATCCTGACCAAGGAAGAGGGTGGCCGTCACACGCCGTTCTTTGCCAACTACCGCCCACAGTTCTACTTCCGGACCACAGACGTGACCGGCACGGTTGAGCTGCCAGCGGGCACCGAAATGGTGATGCCGGGCGACAACTTGAAGTTCAACGTCGAGCTGATCGCACCCATTGCGATGGAAGACGGGCTGCGCTTTGCGATCCGCGAAGGCGGCCGCACCGTCGGCGCCGGCGTTGTGTCCAAGATCGTCGAGTAATCGGACCACGCGTGGGTTGCACCCACCCTACGTAGGGTGGGTAAAACCCACCGCATGACCCAAATAATCAAAAGGCCGCTCCATTCGGGGCGGCCTTTTGTTTGTTCGTAAAGTGCGGCTATCTGTATTTGCAGAACTGCCAAGTTTTACGGTTGTGAGAATTGGCGCATTGTAAGCATATCCCAACCCATGCAATTACCGTGGCAAAGAGGTGCAAATATGCAAAATAGACTTGTCGTCTTTACTGTCGCAATGGGAACTCAGTATTCGCTCCCGCAAATCGCGGATGCTGCCGACGCAGATTTCGTGTGCTTCACAGATCAAGAGGGGTTGGAGAGCGACGAGTGGGGAGTCAAAATTGTCCCCCCGATTTTTCCAGGGGATGCCCACCGAAGCTCTCGAGAGCAAAAGCTAAGGCCGCATCGGTATCTTGCGAACTACAAACGGTCAATCTACGTCGACAGTCGTGTGGACTTACTGGAAGACCCTGAAGCGTTTTGGCAGTACTTGATTCCAAACGATGACACATTGTTCGGAGCGTTCCATCATTCGTTTAGGGACACTGTAGTGGATGAGTTCCTTGCAGTCTCTAAGGCCAAGTTAGAACATCAATCGCGCCTAGACGAACATCAGGAAGCAATGGCCCTTCATTTCCCAGATGTCCTGAACGCCAAACCGGTCTGGGGAGGTGTATTGGCACGAAGGCACAATGCGATCGATTGCATGGCCGCGATGGAAGTTTGGTTTGCGAATGTCTTGCGCTACTCGCGCAGGGACCAATTATCACTGCCTCTTGCTTTGGAAGTGTTCTCCGAAGAGCAAAAGAACATCATTGCAAGTGATATCAAGAACTCAGCATTCCATCGTTGGCGCAGTGCACCAAAGATCCGTCCAGCCAACTACACGGTTCAGGATGCAATGGGGGCGTCAGAACCGGGTGCGATTGTGCGAGAGAATTCGCTTTTTGAAGGGCAATTGTCCGCAGCGATCTCTAGGATGAAGGGAGTTTTTGGGGCCGATCGACGTGGTGCAGTTGATATTCCCAAAGGCACCCAGAAAATAGACTATGGATATGACGAAGAAAGGGACCTGTTCTTTGCTAAGGATAAGACCGATTCTGAGTTGGTGTATGTTTCAGACCGAAAGCGCCTTTCGCTCTACGCCAAGGGCACAGCACATAGGCAGAGTTGGTTAGTCTCCGACTACCGTTTACCGCCTGATCTTGTCGATCCGGGCGATGTCGTTATCGACGTTGGCGCGAATATCGGCGAACTCGGCCGCTGGGTCGAGTCGAACCAAGGGTTCTATGTTGCGTTTGAGCCAGACCCGCATGCTCATCGCGCACTTGGAAGCAATGTCGCCTCCAACCACATCTTTGATGTGGCCCTCAGTGATGAGAACGGAACCGCAGAGTTTTACCTTAGTACGTCTACTGCCGACTCAAGCCTGTTCAAGCCTGCAAATACAGACGCCGTCGTTTCCGTACGAAAGGCGACACTCGATTCATTCCTAGTTGAAAAGAGGGTTGTCGGCCCAATCCGCCTTTTGAAAGTTGAAGCTGAAGGCATGGAGCCAGAAGTTCTTGCTGGAGCGGTTGAGACGCTCAAACGGACAGAATTTGTCGCCGTCGATGCTGGACCAGAGCGAGGTGGCGAGAACACGGTGAGCGAGGTCTTTCGCGCATTGATCGCAGCAGATTTTGAAGTCATAGACTGCTATTTGCTCCGTGGTACGTTTCTTTTCCAGAAATCTACGAAAACATAAGAGAGGGACGTTCGGCTTGGCCTCATTAGGCCTCCTTACACCACTCCGACGTCCCCTATTGTATTCCAACATGGGCATATGTCGCGTGCTCTTGATACGCTGGGCATCAGTGTTGCCACGGTCAAAGATCATGTGCATGCCATCCTTCAACGGTTGCAGCTTCCATCACGAGGGGCTGTAATAGCCGCCGCGCGGTCCTAAGAAGAACGTAAGCCTCGCCGCAAATTGACACAATCCATCCAAAGATGGGGATACCCCAATCGGAGACCCAAGACATATGCCTTTCCCTGCCGCTGATATCCTTCATCCTGTCACCCTTCCTGATGGCACAATGCACAAAGGGAACGTCTTTTTGAATGCTGCGATCACCCATCCGAATTGGAGCATTGGTGACTACACTTATGCCAATGACTTCGATCCACCAGAAACCCCCGAGGGCTGGGCCGGGCGGCTGGCTCCATATCTGTTCCCGATCGCGACGGACCGCATCATCATCGGCAAGTTCGGTCAGATAGCCCATGGCGTGAGATTTATCACCGATGGAGCAAACCACGCGCGGGAGGGCTTTTCTACCTTCCCCTTTGCCATTCACCAGCCTGAGCGCTTTGCGGACTATCCCAAGACCCTTCGCTCGGGTCGCGACATTCGGATCGGTCATGACGTCTGGATCGGAACAGAGGCGCGGATCATGGCCGGGGCAGAAATTGGCAATGGTGTGATCATCGGTGCGGGGGCGGTGGTGACAGGCCAGGTTCCTGACTATGCCATTGTTGCTGGAAACCGCGCCACCATACAGCGGATGCGTTTTAATGATGCGACAATTGAAAAGCTCAATCAGATCGCGTGGTGGGACTGGGATATCGCTCATATTCTGGAGCATGAGACCGCGATTACAGGTGCTGATCTTGCCGCACTTACGCGCGCCTCAGAGCTTTAGGGCCCCGGCGCCACGCCCGCCAATGCATCAGCCCGATGGGCCGCATCTGTCAGCGCGTGTTGCAGGTTTCTGCGCAGCATTTCGATCTCATCATCCGTCATTTTGCGCGACGCTGACAATCCTCCGGCCCGCCGGAATACATAGGCCCCGTTGCCAAAAGGTTTTGGCACCATCATCTGATCCCACGACGACAACCTGCGCGACTTGCTGGTAGAGAATGCATAGCAAAACACCGGCAGGCCCGTCGCCCGCGCCCATTCAAGCGGAGCGTCCTTGACCAAAAGCGCGGGGCCCAGTGGCCCGTCGCCGGTCATGCCGATGCTGACTCCTTCCTTGACCCGCCGCAAGACGGTGCGTGACGCCGCACGGTTGGACAGCTTGCGCGACATTTCCATTGGTTGCAGGCCGACGCGGCGCTGCAACGCGCCCGACACGCGCCCGATGGGGGATTTGTCGTAGAGGCTGGACAGAGGAGCTGCATCGACTGGCCAATGCAGTGCGCCCATCACCGACCGGCTGTGCCACATCACCAGCAGTACGGGGCCACCATCAAGGGCCGTCTTGAGGTCGTCCAGCCCCTCGACCTGCCAAGACGTCGTGCGATTGCAGAACGCCAAATAGCCCCCGGCAATGCGCGCCAGAAGGGCGGCAAGAAATTCAGATGTCTCGATCCGTTTGCGCAAGGACATGAGCGTCGGTGGGCCTTTGGTGAAGTATTGCGCTTCTGTTGTCGCATTTCTGGACCTGAACACAAGTGTGCCGCACTTATCCCCCTTGATCCCGCTTTGGTTTCAGACTAACCCGACACCCGGTCGTAGGGGTATAGCTCAGTTGGTAGAGCGGCGGTCTCCAAAACCGTAGGTCCCGGGTTCAAGTCCTGGTGCCCCTGCCAGACCAGATCACCGACCGACGCAGCCGGAGGATCATCGTCAGCCATGACCGACCGCCCGCTCTCTGTCGCGTTCCATATCGGTGTTCACAAAACCGCCACCTCCCATTTGCAAGATGCGCTTGGCACTGCCCGCGAGGCGATGCGCGCTGATGGTGTGCGCTACTTTGGGCCTGACGCGTTCCGCTTGCCCGGCCGGGCGATCCCGGCCTTGTTTGGGCTGCGCAGCAAAACGACAGCGCCTCACCCTCCTGCGGTCGCGCGTCTGGCGCGTCTGGCCACGGACGGCCACCGGGTTGTGATCAGCGAAGAGAACTTCATCGGGTCGCTTAATCCGGCAAAGGGTGTGCGTGAAAAGCCGCGTTATGCCTCCGCTGCGCGCCGATTGAACGGTTTGGCCGAAGCAATGGGACAGCAGATGGACGTCTTTGTAGCGCTGCGCCGTCCGACGACATTCATCAACTCGGCCTATTGTCAGTCCCTGTTCGGTGGCAACTTCGGCCCGGTTGCGACCTATCTGGCGCAGAACGGGCCTGCCGATGTCGATTGGCACACCATGATCAAGGATATCGCCGATGCGCCCCATATCCGGCAGATCATCGTTTGGCGGTACGAGGATTATGCTTCGCTTTTCAAGCCGATCACGCAGGTCCTTGTTGGCGCGCAGGCCGCCAGCCATCTGATGCCCTCCGAACGCCGGATCAATCGCGGTTTGTCTGCGGCGGCAGTGGCAGACGTCCTGCACCGCCAACGACACGGTGCAATTGATCTGCCTGCGACTGAGGCACGTTCCATGCTGTCAGTGGATCACGGCTATCCTGCCTTTGACGCATTCACGGCAGAGGAACACGCGGCAAGCGAAGCGGCCTATGCTGCGCAATTCGAACGGATTGCCGCACTGCCGGGTGTCACGGTGCTGCGCCCTTAGCCCCCCGTGCCGCAGAAGTGTTTGACGGCGGGCCATCCACCCTTGAATTTACATGCCGTTGCCCGTATGTGCCTCTTGTTTTGATAAAGGACAAACCGTCATGGCCATCGCCAACCCCGTCAAGTTTATCCAAGAAGTCCGCTCGGAGGTGTCCAAGGTCGTTTGGCCGACCCGCCGCGAGGTTCTTTTGACGACCGTGATGGTCTTTATCATGGCCGCATTGACAGCGATCTTCTTTTCCATCGTTGATTTGCTGATCCGCACGGGTTTGACGGGCGTTCTGACGTACTTTGGCGGCTAACAGCGCGGAATCGTACCGCCCCTCTTGAAAACATCCGGTGGCAACGGTAAGAGCCAACAACTTCCCGAAAATGGCGTGCTGCGAATCGAGTTGCACGCCGCTTTTATTTTCGGGACTGGCGCGCCGCGCTGGTAAAATGGAAACTGGCCCGCGCTGGGCCGCGACGACAAGGTGCTCTGACAGATGGCCAAACGGTGGTATTCGGTAAGCGTTCTTTCAAACTTCGAAAAGAAGATTGCAGAGGCGATTACAACCAAAGCAGAAGAGCAGGGGCTGTCGGAGCAGATTGATGAGGTTCTGGTTCCGACCGAAGAAGTCATCGAAATTCGCCGCAACAAGAAAGTCACTGCCGAGCGCCGCTTCATGCCCGGCTATGTGCTGGTCCATATGGAAATGTCCGATGAGGGCTATCACCTGATCAACTCGATCAACCGCGTCACCGGCTTTCTTGGCCCACAGGGCCGCCCGATGCCGATGCGCGATGCCGAAGTGCAGGCCATCCTCGGCCGCGTGCAGGAAGGCGAAGATGCGCCACGCACGCTGATCCACTTCGAGATTGGCGAGAAGATCAAGGTGAACGACGGGCCGTTCGAAGATTTCGACGGCATGGTCGAGGAAGTGGACGAAGAGAACCAGCGCCTGAAGGTGACTGTGTCGATCTTTGGCCGCGAAACCCCGGTCGAATTGGAATTCACGCAGGTTAGCAAACAGTAACCTTCGTGTTCAGACGTGGGAGGGGCGACCCTAACCACGGCATAACCGCCCATTAGGGCAATGTAGGATGGGCCATCGCCCATCGCTGGAAAAGGAGAGGCCCCATGGCCAAGAAGATTATGGGTACGCTCAAGCTGCAGGTTCCTGCAGGTGCGGCAAACCCGTCCCCCCCTGTCGGTCCTGCGCTGGGTCAGCGCGGCATCAACATCATGGAATTCTGTAAAGCGTTCAACGCCAAGACAGAAGACATGGAAAAGAATGCCCCATGCCCAACCGTCATTACCTACTATCAGGACAAGTCCTTTACGATGGAAATCAAGACGCCACCTGCGTCTTATTACATCAAGAAAGCGGCAAAGCTGAAATCCGGCTCTAAAGAGCCAGGCAAGTCTGTTGCAGGTTCCATCACCGGCAAGCAGGTCCGTGAAATCGCAGAAGCCAAGATGAAGGACCTCAACGCGACGTCCATCGAAGGCGCTATGTTGATCATCGCGGGTTCTGCCCGCTCTATGGGCATCGAGGTGAAGTAATGGCAAAGTTTGGTAAGCGTACAACTGCGGCCCGCGCCGCATTCGAAGGCAAGCACAACGTATCCGTTGCAGAAGCCGCATCCCTGGTCAAAGACAACGCCAAGGCGAAGTTTGACGAAAGCATCGAAATCGCGATGACACTGGGCGTTGATCCACGCCACGCTGACCAGATGGTCCGTGGTACTGTTTCATTGCCGCATGGCACAGGCAAAACTGTCCGCGTTGCTGTCTTCGCCCGTGGTGAAAAAGCTGATGAAGCAAAAGCAGCCGGTGCAGATATCGTCGGTGCAGAAGACCTGATGGAAACTGTTCAAGGCGGTACAATCGATTTTGATCGTTGCATCGCCACACCTGACATGATGGCCGTTGTTGGCCGCCTTGGTAAGGTGCTGGGTCCACGCAACCTGATGCCAAACCCACGTGTTGGCACGGTGACGATGGACGTTAAGGAAGCTGTTGAAGCTGCCAAGGGCGGTCAGGTGCAGTTCAAGGCAGAAAAAGCTGGCGTGGTTCACGCTGGTATCGGCAAGGCGTCGTTCTCTGCGCAGCAGATCGAAGAGAACATGAAAGCCTTCGTTGATGCGGTCAGCAAAGCAAAGCCAGCAGGCGCCAAGGGTACCTACATGAAGAAGATCGCAGTGAGCTCTACAATGGGCCCAGGTGTTTCAATCGACGTAGCCTCAGCGACTGGCAACGCATAAATTCTCGCATCATCTGTTGCGAGAGACGGCAGGCCAAATTGGCCTGCCGTTTTTGTTTCTGGGTGTTTTTAAGCCGTTTCCGGCTTGTCTTTTTCGTCAAAAAGCTGAACCTTTGTTTATCCGGCAGCAAAGGCAAGTGCGGCACTTTCATGTTCGAACTGATAGAAGGCCTGAAGGCTGCGTTCCGGCTGGTGATTACCTTCGATCCAGAATTGTGGGAGATCAGTTTGCGGTCGCTGCGTGTGACGCTGACCGCTCTGTTGATCGCTTCGCTTATTGCGATGCCATTGGGCACCTACCTTGCGGTGCAGCGGTTCCGATACCGCAGGTTTGTCATTGCAATCATCAATGCGCTGATGGGTTTGCCGCCCGTCGTTGTCGGACTGATCGTCTATATTTTGTTGTCACGCAGCGGCCCGTTTGGTGTGTTCAACCTGCTGTTTACGCCCACGGCAATGATCATAGCGCAGGTGGTCATCATTACACCTTTGATCGCATCAATTGCGCATCAAGCCATGCGCGAGCTTTGGGCCGAATATCATGATCTGCTGATCTCGCTGAATACGACCAAGACTCAACGCATTCGCACATTGATCTGGGACGGGCGACGCAACTTGCTGACGGCTGCGCTTGCTGGCTTTGGACGGGCCATCGGAGAGGTGGGCGCGATCATGATCGTTGGCGGTAACATCGACAATGTGACGCGCGTTCTGACAACGGCAATAGCCCTAGAAACGGGCAAGGGTGACTTTGCTTTGGCGCTTGGCCTTGGCTTTGTGCTGATCGGCATTGCGGTGGTGGTCAACATCGCGATTCATGCCCTTTCGCGCACCGAACGGGAGGGGCGCTGGTGAGTGGGATGTTTCCTTTGACCCTGAATCAGGTGGTCGTGCGACGGCGCGGGAAGGTTGTCATCGGTCCAGTGGACCTGACAGTTGATCAAGGCGGGCCTTTGATTGTCATGGGGCCAAACGGGTCTGGCAAAACCACGCTGTTGCGGGTCATGCACGGTGTCGAACGCATTAATGCCGGCGCGATCAACTGGGCACAAGAACACCCGGAAAAACATGCATTCGTGTTCCAGTCGCCGATCATCATGCGCCGATCAGTGTTTGAAAACCTTGCCTATCCACTGCGCCTCTTGCGCCGCCCCAAGAACGAGATATCGGACGCGGTCAATCACTGGATCACGCGCATTGGCCTTGAAAACAAAGGTGCAACCTCTGCTTCGCGCCTATCAGGTGGAGAGCGGCAAAAACTGGCTCTTGCGCGGGCTTTGATCCGCAAGCCTGATGTCCTGTTCCTTGACGAGCCCTGTGCCAATCTTGACGGTCGCGCCACCCGCGAGATTGAAGCGTTGCTGCAAGAAACCGCGGCCGCTGGGACCCGGCTGATCATGTCGACACATGATATGGGTCAGGCGCGTCGGCTTGCCCAGGAGATTGTCTTTATGCTTGGTGGCAAGGTACATGAAACCGGTGATGCGCAGGTCGCATTTACGCAACCAAAAACCGCGGAATTCGCCGCATTCCAAAGAGGGGATATCGTCACATGAAACAGATCCTGCCTGCGATCTTCGCCTTGTTTCTGGCGCAGCCCGGTGCCGCGGATGGGATGCGTATGGCTGTGACGACATCCTTCGACAACTCGGGGCTTTCTGATGTGCTGTTGCCGGTGATCCGCGAGGATACAGGCATTGACGTGCAGCTGTTGGTGGTCGGCACCGGTCAAGCGCTGCGCCTTGGAGAGGCGGGTGACGTTGATGCGGTGCTGGTTCACTCCCGCGCGGCAGAAGAGGCGTTTGTTGCCGCAGGTCACGGCACGCACCGGCGCGAGATCATGTATAATGATTTCGTTTTGATCGGCCCTGCCGATGACCCCGCCAGTATCGCCGACGCGCAAACCGCAGCAGAGGCCTTGCTGCGTATCGCGGCGGCGCAAGCCGCATTTGTAAGCCGGGGTGATGATAGCGGCACGCATAAGGCAGAGCTCAATATCTGGACCGATGCAGGGCTGGATACGGAAACCTTTGGCGCTTGGTATCGTCCTGTGGGGGCGGGCATGGGGGCCGCGCTCAACACCGCGTCGGCGATGCAAGCCTATGTTGTGTCAGACCGTGCAAGCTGGTTGAACTTTGGGAACACAGACGGTCTTGCCATGCTATTTTCCGGCGATCCGGCACTTTTCAACCAATATGCCTATTTGCCGGTGAATCCCGCCAAGAATGCCGCAATCAAACATCAAGAAGCGACCGCCCTCGAAGCATGGCTGACCAGTCCGCGTGCCGCTGATCTGATCAATGGCTACACAATCAATGGCGAAACATTGTTTGTCTTCAATGCGTCGCCTGAATGATCAATGCTGATGCGGTTCTTCATCCAGCGAACCGTGCACGGCGAATTGGGTAATATCCGCCTCTTGCGCTTCGATCACGCGGTAGGCTTCGCGTACGCCTGATGGCGTCAACTCGCGCGCAACCGTTAGCAGGGTGTTGGGCGCATGGTCGGCGCAAAGGTCAACCATTTGATCAATCTCTTCTTGGGCCACACCAAGGGCTGCATCAACCGATGGCGCGCCGTAGATGTCGACAAAATGATGCGCCAACAGGGTTGCGATGGTATCGCGTTCTTGTTCTTCGATCTGGGTAACAGCAACAAAACTGGTCCGCCCGAAGGTCTCGCAGCCCATCCACCCGTTCGCAAAGGCTTGCCGCGCCTTGCCGATCAGATCCGCCTCTGACCAGTTGGAAAACTCAAACCCGCCGGAAATGCACCATTCCCCGGTGCGGGCCGGGTTGTGAAACACGCGCGTGTCGCTGTCGTCAAAATGGATGGCACGGGCAAGTTTCATTTGGGCCTCGTTAGATTGGTGGTCAGTGGCAACAGAACAGTTTCGTCATCCACCTTCAACAGCAGGCCAAGGTTTTCATCCAGTCCGACATATTTGCCCGTCTGTCCCGCAATCGTGACGTCACCGTCAAGGCCGTGCGCCAAGCCGGCCCATTCACGGTGCAGCTGCGCCATCCCGTCGTCCGCCCATGCGTTGATACCGACAAGCGTGTGGCGCACCCAGGCCTCTAACAGATCAACCGCGCCCACATCGGCGCAGCCTTCGGCATAAAGGGCTGTGACATCAGGGGTTAGCCCCGTGTCATCGCTTTGGGGCCAGAGTGTCAAAGTCAGGTCAACCACCACCCAATCAGGTTCCTGATCCAAGTGACCCTCGGCGGCCATCCGGAGGCCGCCGCAACGCCCGCCGTTGACGTAGATGCCACCGTCCCAACCCAGATGAACGCCGACCTCTGGCGGGGCATAGGCGCCAAGCGCATTCTGGAAACCGATGCCGCAAATTGGCAAGATTGCTGCTGCCTTGGACAGCGTGACTTCGGGGGCAAAAACGATGGCGGCGCGCAGGGTATCAGGGGCAAGGTCGTAAATCACAAGACCCGCATCGCATCCTTCACTGGCCGCAGCGCAGGCAAGGGCGAATGGGTCCCCACCCGCCGCAGGTTGCCCGGAAAACAGTGGCGGGAACTGCGGTTCGCTCATGCCAGCCCTTTGGCGATCAGATCCTTGGCCACAGAGCGGAAACTGGCGGCTTGCGGGCTGTCCGGTTTGGACACGACAACTGGCGCGCCACCATCGGCGGCCAGCCTGATATCAAGATGCAGCGGAATTTCGGCCAATAGCGGAACGCCCAGTTTTGCCGCCTCTGTCGCAACGCCGCCATGCCCGAACATATGTTCTTCGTGGCCGCAGGCCGAGCAGATATGCGTCGACATGTTTTCGATCATGCCGATCAGGGGCGTGCCAAGCTGCTGGAACATGTCGATCCCTTTGCGGGCATCAAGCAAGGCGATGTCCTGTGGGGTGGATACAATGATTGCGCCATCCAGCTGCGCCTTTTGGGCAAGTGTCATCTGCACATCGCCCGTGCCCGGAGGCAGGTCCACGATCAGCACATCCAGCGCGCCCCATTGCACTTGGGTCAGCATTTGTTGCAGTGCACCCATCAGCATTGGCCCGCGCCAGACGACCGCTTGATCTTCGTTCGCCATCAGACCCAGCGACATCATCGTGACGCCGAAGTTGCGCATCGGAAGGATTGTTTTGCCATCCGGGGAGGCGGGCCGCCCTGACACGCCGAGCATCCGCGGCTGCGAGGGGCCATAGACATCCGCGTCCAGCAGGCCCACGCGGCGCCCTTCTGCGGCAAGGGCGCAGGCCAGATTGGATGCCACGGTGGATTTTCCGACGCCGCCTTTGCCAGACGCCACGGCGATGATCCGATCCACACCGGGAATTTTCTCGGGCCCAGCGGGCGCTGCACCGCGCGATGGTTTGAGATCAGGCGGGGCAGAGGGCGCGCTATGCGCCGTCATCACGATGGACACAGCGTCAACGCCATCAAGCGCCATGATCTGCGCCTCGGCGCTGTCTTTGAGCGCGGTATAGGCTGCTGCATGGCTGCCTGAGACCTCCATCACAAAGCGAACCTTGCCGTCCTCGGCCGTCAGGGCCTTGACGATCCCGGCCTCGGCCAATGAGGTGCCGCTGACAGGGTCTTCGATTGTTTTCAACAGGCCAAGAACGGCCTCGCGGGTTACCGACACGTCAGGATTGGCCTTCGATTGTGCCGGTCACGACATGTTCCATGTCCAGCCCGTCGATGGTCAGAACCATCTTGGCCTCAAAACTGCGGCCATCTGTATCGCCTGCATTGCGCAGGGCCTCTTCAATGGCTTGTTGTGATGTCACGCCAACCTGCTTGAGAAATTTGCGCATCGACATGTTGTAGGTGTCGCTCATGGTGTGTTCTCCTGTTGTCATTGCTGTATTGCGTTGCCAGCCATTGCAACCTCAGTGATCTTTACGCTTTGACAGGTAGTCATCGGTTGTGCGCGGGCGCGGTCTTTCGCCGCTGGCGAAGGGGTTGTTCGTTGAATGGTACTGCGCGTTGATCCGGCAATTGTCGCACATCTGGATCATGCGTGCAGCCTGCGGATTGCCGAACATGGCGTGGTTGCCCGCCAGTTTTTCGGTGATCTTCTCAACCGTGGATTTGACCCCAAAAAGGCTGCCGCATTCAATACAGGCAAAGGGTTCCTCTTCGTTCAGCACGGTCTGCGACAAGGCCGCATCGGTCAGGTCCAACTGCGGCTGCAACGTGATCGCATTCTCTGGGCAGACATTGCTGCAAAGTCCACATTGCAGGCAGGCGTCTTCCTGAAACCGCAGTTGCGGCATGTCGGTGTTGTCGGCCAGCGCGCCGGACGGGCAGAGCGAGACACAGGCCAGGCATAAGGTGCAGGCGTCAGTGTCAACGACTACAGCGCCATAGGGTGCGCCTTCGGGCAATGGCAGCGTGGCCGCGTTCGGGTTCAGTGCCTTGGCAGACAGTCGCGCGATTTGACGGCGTGTTCCCAGTGGCAGGATCGCATCGGGCAGCGCCTCAGCCGTTGGCTGATCGAAAAGCCAATCAGATAGCCCGTCAGGATCAGCAATATCCAGCAAGTTGATTTTGCCCGGCGAGATCGGATCGGCAAGAACCCATTGCGGGTCCAGTGCGTCGCGTTCCGTCTTGGGGCCAAGCAAGATGTTAACGCCTGCAAAACCGCTGGCCAGCGCGCCCAGCATCTCGGCATGGCCAAATCCTGACAGGGCGCTGACCTCCATCGGGATGACGTGCGCGGGCAGGCCACGGCCATGGCGTGCGGCAAGACTGATCATCTCGGCGCCGTGGTCGTCATGGACTAGCAAGGTCGGGTTGACGCCGCCAGCCTTGCGATAGGCCGACGCCAAGGTGTTGATGCGGCGAAAGATGTGATCGGGGTTTGGTGCGTCATAGCTGATCGCACCAGAAGGGCAGACAGCAGAACAAGCGCCACAACCTGCGCAGATCAGTGGATCAATTTCTACATGGTCGCCCGCAGATGTGATTGCGCCAGTTGGGCAGACATTCAGACAATTCGAACAAGCCGGTTTTTCGGCGCGCGAATGGGCGCAAATTGAAGGTTCCATCCGCACGTAAAGCGGTTTTTCGAATGTGCCGACCATCTGGCTGGCGGCAAGGATCGCGTCTGCGACGGCGGGCTGGCTTTTGGGGTCTGCCCGAAGATAGCCATCGCGTTTTTCAGGGGCAGGGAACAGCGGCGCACTGCCTGTCAGGTCAAGGATCACGTCGCAGTGGGACATCGCACCATCACGCGGTTCGGTCAGTGCCGGTGTGCCGCGCCCGCCAAGCGTACTTTGCTGGAAAGCGTTGATGCGCACCTCAAACCGGCCAAGCGAGCCTGCGGCACTGTGCAATGCTCCGATCACACAATCATAGGCTGTCACCGGTGCGACGTCAGCGCCTGGCTCTAACAATACAGTTACGGCCAGTATATCGGCGAGCTTCTCTGCCGCAGCGAGCGCCTGTTCGGTCGGGCCGATTAGCAGACACGTGCCCTCGGTCACGATGTCGATCGACTTTGGCAAAGGTTCCGACAACATCGCGTCGGCGATCAACGCCGCCATTTTTGGTGTTGTATCGGTTGTGTCATCGGTCCAGCCCGCGCGGTCACGAATGTCGACGAAGGTGGGCGTATCTGCCGCAGCCTCCTCTGCCAGATCAGCAAAGCGGTGCGCCTCTTGCTGGCAGGCAATCACCACGTCGCCCTGCGTGATTGCGCTGGCGGCAGCGTCTAACTGATCCACACATAAGCTACGATAACAACTGTTGCCGCTCAGACCCGTCGCTTCGCGCAAAGCATCGGCGTTGAGCGTTTGCGAGCCCAGACAATCACAGACCAATAGTGTTTTCGGCATGGTTTCCCCATCAAGAACCGTTCGCAGCTAGTCAGGAAAAAGAGACCGAGTAAACCGGTTTCTGCGCACGATTCTCTCGTCGCGGCGTTTGCAATCGCAGAAAATGTTAACGCTTTTCGCGCAATGGGGCGAGTTTGACGGGACAGAACCTATAAGGCGATGGCGTTCGGTAATGCCGCGGTGCGGCAATTTTTCCGAATTTCGTATACGAAAAAATGCTTGGCGCGCCGGGCAATTTGGTTCAGCATAGAGACAATGAACTTCGACCAAGCAGGAAGGTGCGGTGCGGGTCACATATCCAAATTCGCGTGTGATACCTGTCGGGGTCGTTGTGCAACGATCGCCGAGCGTCAGCCGCTGGGCAAAGTACGCGTGGAAGGCGACCGCCGTTCTGCCCGGCTCGGCCAAGGCGGATTGGAAAGAGTTGCGAACGGAAGGATCTGTGACGGAATTTCATGCAGCGACCTTGCCGCTTACACTTTTTGTTTCGGACACCGAGGCTTACGCGCACGAATTGCAGGCTCGTGTCCCTTCGGTCTATGTGATCATGCGACCAAATGAGAAGACAGGCGATCGTCCCTGGCAGGTCACAAGTGTGACCGCCTCGCCCTATGAAGCGCAGGATTATTGTGATTCAGCCGAGGAACTGGTGGAAAAGATCGCCATGCCGGATGGGTTGCGTGCATGGGTCACCGATTTTGTCGACGCCCATTACGAGGAAGAAGTTTTCGTCAAGCGCCGCCGCAAGAATATGAATGTGGACAAGTCTGAAGACGGGATCGGCGATCCGCGTATTCGCCAGATCAGCGATGTCTATCGCGCACCGCAACGGAAGGTGATTGTGAATTGAGCGCGCTGGGTTCTTCATGGTCTCGCCGCCGTGCAGCGGTCGCAGCGGAAGCCGCCGCTGAAGAACGCGCGCTGCATGAAGCGGCAATCGAGGCCGAACAGGCCGCTCTTGCCGAAAAGACCGACGACGAGATCCTTGAGGAATTGGGACTGCCCGATCCTGACAGCCTTGAAATGGGCGATGATTTCAAGGCGTTCATGGCGAAATCCGTGCCGGGCCACCTGCGCAAGCGCGCGTTGCGTAAGCTCTGGCGCAGCAATCCGGTGCTGGCCTGTGTGGACGGTTTGAATGACTATGATGATGACTATCTGACTGGCAGCACTGGCCAAGGTGCGATCAAGACAACGTATCAGGTTGGCAAAGGTATGCTGGCCCATCTTTTGGAGATCGAGCGCCAGCAGAACGCGGTCGCTGCCGAGGATGAGGTTGATGACGGCCCGGAGAATGAGGTTGCTGATACCGTCGACCCGGTTGTACTGACGGCGTCCGATGAGGTGCCTGAGGCCGAAGTGGATGACACACCCCACATGCCAGCGCCGCGTCGCATGCAGTTTCAGTTTGAGGATCAAACAGCATGAACGTCGCCACTGCCCTTCCCGAGATTTCGCAAGAAGACCGCCTGCGCGCTGACCTTTACAACTATCTGGGCCTGATCCTTGTGGGCCCGCCTGACCAGATGTTGTTGGATCAGACGGCAGGGTTGACAGGCGACGATACCGCGTTGGGTCAGGCCATTCAAGGGCTGGCGCGGGTTGCGAAGGTTTCAAAACCCAAGGCGGTGCAGTCTGAGTATAACGCGCTGTTCATCGGTTTGGGGCGGGGCGAAATTTTGCCGTATGCCAGCTACTACCTCACCGGTTTCCTGAACGAAAAACCACTGGCGAACCTGCGCAACACGATGGCGAAGTTTGGGATGGCGCGCGCTGAAGACGTGTTTGAACCCGAAGATAACATCGCATCCTTGATGGAAATGATGGCGGGAATGATCGTCGGGCGCTTTGGTCGCGTGGCCAGCATTGAAGAGCAAAAACAGTTCTTTAGCGCGCATATCGGCAACTGGGCGGCGCATTACTTCACCGATCTTCAGACGGCGAAATCATCAGTCCTTTACGCGTCGGTCGGCGCGGTGGGCTCTGCCTTTGTGGATATTGAACGCGAAGCATTTCGCATGACGGCAAGCTGACGGGCTTGTCAGGTGGTAACCGGCGGGGATGCCCGCCAAACAACAGGAAGGGGAGACATCCCATGAGCGACAAAAACGAAGGCAAAAGCCGCCGCGATTTCCTTAAGCTGGCGGGGACGGCGGCACCTGCCGCAGCGGTCGCCGTGGCAGCGGGTGGCGCAACGCAGGCCGCCGCAAACCCGGCGGACCTGTCATCCGAGACGATGCAGGACACCGAACATACGCGCGCTTACTTGGAAAGCACCCGTTTCTAGGGTCACCGATCAGACCCACGTGATCGGCCAGATGAGGACCAGATCACTATCGGGAAGAAGAATTCATCCAGCCAGGCTGGATCAGGGAGGAATAAGATGCTGAGGAAAAAGACGAAAGGTTACACACGCCGGTCTGGCCGCACACCCATTGCGGTGAACAAAGGGGCGAATGTCGTCGACAGGCGTGGGTTTCTACGTGGGTCCGGCCTTGCGATTGGCGGGTTGACTGCAATTGCGGCCACGGGCGGCACTGTCACGCAGGCGACGGCGCAGACTGCCGCGACACGCGCGGTTGAAACCATCAAGTCGGTCTGCACCCACTGTTCGGTCGGCTGCACGGTGATCGCCGAGGTCGACAACGGCGTCTGGACCGGGCAGGAACCCGGCTGGGACAGCCCCTTTAACCTTGGGGCGCATTGCGCCAAGGGATCAGCAGTGCGCGAGCACGCCCATGGCGAGCGTCGCCTCAAGTACCCGATGAAGAAAGAAAACGGCGAGTGGGTGCGCATCAGCTGGGAAGACGCGATCAACGAGATCGGCGACAGCATGTTGAGCATCCGCGAGGAAAGCGGGCCGGATTCGGTGTATTGGCTTGGATCGGCCAAGCACAACAACGAACAAGCCTATCTGTTCCGCAAGTTTGCCGCCTATTGGGGTACAAACAACGTCGATCACCAGGCGCGGATTTGCCACTCGACCACTGTGGCCGGGGTGGCAAACACATGGGGCTACGGCGCCATGACCAACAGCTACAATGATATTCATAACTCGCGTGCAATCTTTCTGATTGGCGGCAACCCGGCCGAGGCACACCCTGTGTCCTTGCTGCATATGCTGAAAGCCAAAGAGCAGAACAACGCGCCTCTGATCGTTTGTGATCCGCGATTTACACGGACAGCTGCACACGCTGACGAATACGTCCGCTTCCGGCCCGGTACCGACGTTGCGCTGGTCTGGGGTATTCTGTGGCACATCTTTGAAAACGGATGGGAAGATCAGGAATTCATCCGCACCCGCGTCTGGGGCATGGACGAGATCAGAACAGAAGTGGCCCGCTGGACGCCAGAGGAAGTCGAGCGTGTCACAGGCACACCCGGTAGCCAGCTGGAACGTGTTGCACGTACACTTGCCAATAACCGTCCGGGCACGGTGATCTGGTGCATGGGTGGTACACAGCACACCAACGGCAACAACAATACCCGCGCCTACTGTGTGTTGCAGCTTGCCCTTGGCAACATGGGGACCGCCGGTGGTGGTACCAACATCTTCCGCGGCCACGACAACGTGCAGGGCGCAACAGACCTTGGCGTTCTTGCGGATACGCTGCCAGGTTACTACGGCCTGTCTGCCGGATCATGGGCCCACTGGGCGCGCGTCTGGGAAGAAGACCTTGATTGGCTCAAGGGCCGGTTCAGTCAGGAAACCGTTGGCGAGACGCCGATGATGAACCTGACGGGTATTCCGGTCAGCCGCTGGATTGACGGCGTATTGGAGGATGCTGAAAACATCGACCAGCCCGACAACACCCGAGCGATGGTGCTATGGGGCCATGCGCCAAACTCTCAGACCCGTCAGAAGGAAATGAAGACGGCGATGGAGGAGCTGGACCTGCTTGTCGTGGTCGACCCTTATCCGACCGTGTCAGCCGTGTTGCAGGACCGCGAGGATGGCGTCTATTTGCTGCCAGCCTGTACCCAGTTCGAAACCCGCGGTTCAGTGACCGCGTCGAACCGGTCGTTGCAGTGGCGTGACAAGGTGGTCGATCCGATCTTTGAATCAAAGACCGATCACTGGATCATGGCGCGTTTTGCAGAAAAATTTGGTTTCCATGATGAAATCTTCCGCAACATCGCCATGGACGACGGCGATGAGCCAAATATCGAGGATATCACACGCGAATTTAACCGTGGCATGTGGACCATCGGTTACACCGGCCAAAGCCCTGAACGCATGAAGATGCATATGGCCAATCAGCACACCTTTGATCGCACGACCCTGCGCGCGGTCGGCGGGCCCGCTGATGGAGATTACTACGGGATGCCATGGCCCAGCTGGGGCACGCCCGAGATGAATCACCCCGGCACGGCGAACCTTTACGACATGTCGTTGCCAGTGGCCGAAGGTGGTTTGACCTTCCGCGCCCGTTTTGGTGTGGAACGGGATGGCGACAATCTGTTGGCCGAAGGTGTGTTCAACCCCGGTTCCGAGATCGAGGATGGCTATCCAGAGTTCACCATGCAGATGCTGATGGACCTTGGGTGGGACAGTGATCTGACGGATGACGAACGCGCCGCGATTGATGCTGTGGCTGGTCCCAATACCAACTGGAAAACCGACCTTTCGGGTGGCATCCAGCGGGTGGCGATTGCCCATGGCTGTGCGCCGTTTGGCAATGCCAAGGCGCGGGCCGTGGTTTGGACGTTCCCGGATCCGGTGCCGATCCACCGCGAACCGCTTTACTCCAACCGGCGCGATCTGGTGGCAGAATTCCCAACCTATGAGGACAAAAAGTTCTGGCGCTTGCCGACCATGTACGCCTCAATTCAGGAACAGGATTTCTCTGAAGAATATCCGATCATCCTGACCTCGGGTCGTCTGGTGGAATACGAAGGTGGTGGGGATGAAAGCCGTTCCAACCCCTGGCTTGCCGAATTGCAGCAGGACATGTTCGTTGAAATCAACACGCGCGATGCCAACAACCTTGGTGTGCGTGATGGTGCACAGGTCTGGGTAGAAGGCCCCGAAGGCGGCAAGGTCAAAGTCATGGCCATGGTCACCGAACGGGTTGGCGAAGGCGTCGCCTTTATGCCCTTCCACTTTGGCGGGCACCTAGAGGGGGTCGATCTGCGGGATAAATACCCCGAAGGTGCAGATCCTTACGTACTTGGCGAAAGCAGCAACACCGCACAGACGTACGGCTATGACAGCGTAACCCAGATGCAAGAGACCAAAGCGACTCTTTGCAAAATCTGGACAGCATAAGGGAGACAGACGATGGCTAGAGCAAAATTCCTCGTCGACGCTGAACGCTGCATTGAATGCAACGCCTGCGTCACCGCATGTAAGAACGAACATGAAGTGCCTTGGGGCATCAACCGCCGCAAGGTGGTCACCATCAATGACGGCCAACCGGGCGAGCGGTCAATCTCGGTCGCGTGTATGCATTGTTCGGACGCGCCATGTATGGCGGTCTGCCCGACCGACTGCTTTTACCAGACGGCGGATGGTGTGGTCCTGCACTCAAAAGACTTGTGCATCGGCTGCGGCTATTGCTTCTACGCGTGTCCCTTTGGCGCGCCGCAGTTTCCGCAAGCCGGCAACTTTGGATCACGCGGCAAGATGGACAAATGTACATTCTGTGCTGGTGGTCCGGAAGAAAACAACTCCAGCGCTGAGTTCGCCAAATATGGCCGCAACCGGATTGCCGAAGGCAAGTTGCCGATCTGCGCCGAGATGTGTGCAACCAAAGCCCTCTTGGCGGGTGATGGTGACACGGTGTCGGGGATCTACCGTGAGCGTGTCGTTGCCCGTGGGTTTGGGTCTGGCGCATGGGGCTGGGGAACGGCCTATGATCAAAAGGGCGGCTAACCGCTTTATTTGTATCAACAAAAGGGGCGGCCTGTCTTGGGTCGCCCTTCTTTGATCCGCCGAAAGAGGACTGAACTATGCTACGCATCCTTGCCATGATTTCGCTGTTTTGGGCCGTTGCCCTTGTGCCTGCTACGGCACAGGAAGTTGCCGATGATGCGCGTGCTGCAACCGGTGGTGCGCAAACGCTGGAAGATATTCTGCGCAGGCAAGAAGGCCTGAAAATGGATGACAGTTTCCGAAGTGATCTGACCGGCGATCCGGACGCTGCGGCGGCGTCCACTGATCAACTGGGGACTTTGGGTGGCGCATCAGACCCCGACCTTTGGCGCGGCCTACGCTACAACGCGGCAGACGTTAGCACACAGGGACGGGGCCCTGCGGCAACGACGTTGATCCAAGATGGTGGCATGTGGTGGCTGTCGTTCCGTGAAGGGCTGCTTTTGTCCTTTGGTGCGTATCTGATGGGCGGCACACTATTGGCGCTGGGGCTGTTTTATCTGGTCCGGGGGCGGATCCGCATTGATGGTGAAAAAACGGGGCGCTCGATCACACGCTTCAAGGCGTTTGAAAGGTTTGGTCACTGGCTCTTGGCCACGTCGTTCCTGATCCTTGGGGCGACCGGTCTTATTACGCTCTTCGGTCGCAAGTTTCTGATCCCTGTCTTCGGCCCCGAAAGTTTTTCGACAATCGCGGTTGGCAGCAAGTGGGTTCACAACAACATATCATGGGCGTTCATCGTCGCTCTTGTCATCATTTTTGTGGTCTGGGTGGTCCACAACATTCCTGACAGGACGGATTTGCGCTGGATGGCCAAGGCTGGTGGTCTGTTCGGTGGGGAACATCCGCCAGCCAAGAAATTCAACGCGGGGCAAAAGCTGATCTTCTGGTCGGTTATTATCCTGGGCGGCTCGATTGCGGCGTCGGGTCTGTCACTTCTGTTCCCGTTTGAATTCAATTTGTTTGGGCACACGTTCTCTACGCTCAATAGCTGGGGCGTGCCGGGGTGGTTTGGGGCCGGTGATCTGCCTTATCCGCTACAGCCGCAGGAAGAGATGCAATATACCCAGCTTTGGCACGCAATCGTCAGTTTTGTCCTGCTGGCGATCATCTTTGCGCATATCTACCTTGGTTCGGTCGGGATGGAAGGTGCCTTTGATGCAATGGGCAAAGGCGAAGTCGAAGAACAATGGGCGCGCGAACATCACAGTATCTGGGCCGAGGAAACACTTGGTGCCAAGCAATCCAAGGAAGGGGGCGCGTGATATGAAAGCTTTCCTTTTTTCGCTTCTGGCGCTGGTCGTCATCTCTGTTGGGGCGAACCAGATTCTGGTCCGCATGGAAGATGCCGGGGCAATAGGAAGTACGACATCGGTTAATGCGCGGGTGGATTGAACAGTTCAACCTGCCTTTGAGCAGCGGGACTAGTTACGACCAGCGGTCATTGCACCGACAATGGCCGTGCGGGAATTGCCGATGTGCAACTCCATGGTTTTTACAGCATCCTCTGTGCGGCCATCAAACAGGTGACTGACAATTTCCGTATGTTGGTCCCAGACGGAAACGATCACTTCAGGATCGCGCAGCACTTCTGACATGGATCGGCGGATGTGGTGCCAGTTCGTTTTCATCGAGCATTCAATCACCTGATTGTTGCTCCAATTATAGATCATCTCGTGGAACATCATGTCGGCTTGGACCAAATCGCCAAGTGTACCTTTCTTCAGGGCCTTTTCACCGATGCGCAGAACCTTATCTGCACGCCGTTTGTCAGCATCAGACAGTGATCTGCCGGCCAGGCGCACAGCGAAAGGTTCAATAACCGTGCGGTATTCGTAGATCGAACGGAAAAGGTTTTCGTCAAAGGGGGCCACAACAACGCTACGACGACCCGTGTCCTTGACGATGCCATTTGCCTTGAGGATCGAAATGGCGCTGTTGACTGGCTGGCGCGAGACATCGAGTTTGGCTGCAATTTCGTCCTGGTTCAGTCGTTCGCCAGGCAAAATTTCACCGGTGCAAATTGCATTCAAGAGTATCTCGTAGGTTTCGTCGACCAAAGAGCGCTTTGGTTTCACTGCCTCCATTTGCCACCCTCGTTAATGTTTGCTTAACCATATCTAACATTAATATGCGTGGTGGGTAATTCTTCTTGTATCTCGTGTTCGAGGCAAGGCGCTGCGACGAATGTGCGGCACCAACCAAGGTGGGATTTTGCCACTCCGAATGCGGCTAGCGCGCGCTCCACTTCGGTTAAGCCCTACGCAACCTCGATCGAACTAAGGCAGCTATCCGCAGAAAAAACGCCTCCTGCGCAGAAATTGGGCGCAGTATTCTCCAATTTTGGCCACATTCCGGTGTTGTTCTGACTCAAATCGCGACACACCCGGTTTACACTCACCCCCTGACCACCCCAGCAAGGCGCTGCTCTTTCGTGAGCAGCGCCTATTCTTTCAGGGCATCGGAAGGGCCAATAAGGCAGAATAGAAGACTGAAGGGCATTCATCAGTTTCTGATTAGTTCCTGCTTTTGCTCGTTAATTTGGTGAATGTTTTTTGTCGCTTGATAGGCAAAGAATATGGCAATGGCTGACAGGGCGCCGATCCCGCCGACCGTCAGAAGCGTCATTGATTGCGCAAGGGCAAAGATCGTCACAACACCACCTACACGCGCAAATGAGATATCAAGGCTGGCGGACAAAGCACTTGTGCCTTTGGGCGCAAACTTCAAAACCAGCATTGTCGACGGGGCGTTGCTGCAGGCCAAGCCTGCCCCAACGAGCATCGATGCAATTGCCCACATGGCAGGGGCATCGGCATAATACGCAAGGCCAAATCCGGCGGCGATAAAAGCTGGTGCGATGGTCAGGATGCCACGGACATGAGGCTCATCCACGATGTTTCTCAGCAATGTGCTCGTTATGGAAAAAGTGAGCCACATGATCGATAGGACCAACCCGATGCTGACGACTGGTACATCGCTTTGCGCAAGTCGAATCGGGACGCAGAATAGGTAGAATGAAATCGCGCCATAGGTGCAGAAGATATAACCAAACATCAGCCATAGTTTCGGTGATCGTAGCACCTTGGCATGATCTTTGCGGGTTGTGGGTCTGACTGGGGCGCCGTGCGGAACATCATCGCTTTGCACAACCGCAAGGGCAGCGATTGAGATAATTGCAAAAGTTACGAATGCGATGCGCCAGCCAAACCCGGCCAACACGCTGCCATACAGAAGCGGCGCAAGTGCTGCGGCATAGCCTGCAACGCTGCCCCAGAGGATGAGGATTCTGCCGGGCTTATCTGGTGATGCTCGTGTCAGAAGGATGGGCACCAGAGGCGAGAATATCCCACCGCCAAAGCCCTGCAAGGCCCGTGCGCTGATAGTGATTTGAAAACTCTCTGCCAATGCGACGAATCCGGACCCCAAGGCGAAACAGAGCACGCCGAGGGTAAAGACCTTGGAGGTAGCGAACCGGTCGCCAAGCCACCCGCCCACGAGAACGCCAATAGCAACGGCAATGCCATATGCGTTGAAGAACCAGGCCAGTTCTCGGATTGAAAGACCAAACTCTGCCTTGATTGTCGGCAAGAACAGCGGGACCAGCGTGAGCTCCATCACAAAAGCGATGCTCACGGCAATCGATCCAAAGATGGTTCTACGAGATGACACTAAAATGCGGCCAATCGAGGTGGTTTCAATAAAAAATGGTGGTCTTGTTACACACGATCAACCGAGGTCGAGAACTACGAGGTATTTACCCTTTTGTATCAATTGATGTCAGGGTTGTACGAATGGCTGCAACTTGCGCGCCGTGCTGCAGCGTCTCTGCCTCTTGCGACAGCGCATTCGCCATATCGTTGGCATTCATCCAAATCAAGTAGTCCTCGTCTGTGACTTGTCGATCCGGTCCGATCCATTTGCCGGGCTCGCAATGGCTATAGCCATAGCGCAGATGCGCGCCCTTCGCGGCAAGCTGTTTGGGCACAAGTGCGAACATATAATCGGGGGTCCAGGTCTGTTGCACGATTTCAAACAGCAAGCGTGACAATAGATTTGTCGCACCGCGGCTGCGCGGCCCACCCAGCCCACGGTTCGGCAACCAGAAATCACCATGATAACACACCCTGCCCGTGACAGACTTGAGCGCTTCAGGCCCCATGTAGAACGTCAGGTCAGGGTCTGGCGTTGTGTCGGGTGTGATGTACTTGTGGCGATGCACCTCAAAGTGTCTACCAAGGGAAATGCCGGGCAAGTCCAGTAGCCGCACAGCCTGTGTATGGATCACCTCATTGGCATCGTTGAAGCCGCAGACCCAAAACCCGTTTGTTTCATCAATGAAAGAGCTGGCGGTATCGAAAATCGGATATAAGCCGCCGCGATCAGTCTGAGAGTTGCGGTAGGACCGATACAGTGAAAAATCGCCGCCAACCTCGACCCGCATACCCGCGTCTTCGAGGTCACGGAGAATACCGGACACGTTCTTGATCATGCCAAAAATACTTTGCGCTGACATCACTGATCCCTTCATCGCCTCGTGCGAGTTGAGCAACACTACTATCAGATCGTGAATATTGTGCACTACTTTTTGGCAAGTTTGCCGGATTTATCACACATTTTTGCCACGAATTGCGTTTTCAGAGCGCCAATTACGTTAGGTCGCGCAACGAATCCATCACGATGTGTTCGGGCAGGTCTGGAGGCTCAATGTCTTTGACTGCATCAATATCGACCTGATCCGTAATGATCGCAAGCACGCTGAGGCCCGGTGTTCCATCAGGAAACACGCAGCCCAAAAGCAAGCGCTGGAACGTCACCGGCAAGGGTTCTCCGCCATCCTTGGCCAGATAGGCATAGATGTGATCAAGGCGCACGCCCCCTTCTTCGTAGATGCGGGAGTATGCGCCTGCGATGAATTCATTGTATTCGTCGCCGACATCGTCTTCGTTCATCAGTTTGCCGATCGCGCTTTTTGACCATGCCCAACCGAACCACTTTGCGTAGGCCGATTCCGATCCAACATCGACAAAGACCCAGCCTGCAGGGCTCATGCGATAAAGCAGCGAATATGGCCTTATGAGCTCCATCTGTTCGTGTTCGATACGCGTTTCAGCATTGCCCCAGGCAACAAAGGCCTTGCGCATCAACGGCAGCCCCCTCAGGGCAACTTGCGACACTGAGTGCTGCTGCGAGAAGAACATCAGCCCGTTTTCGTCCGTGTACTGAAATTTCTCCAACCCATGTGACGAGTTCTTTTTCAATGAAGACTGACCAGCCCACAAATCAAGCTGCAAAAGCAGTGACTTGGCATCTCCGAGCGAATCTTTACCTTCGGGCGTCAGATGGTACTGACGATCCACAACTTCAAAAAGCTTCTCGCCGCGGATTGCTTCCAGATCGTTGATGTGGCGGCGTACTGTCTGGCGGGTTGCGCCAAGCTCTGCACAGGTTTTGGACAGGTTGAGGTTCCTGCTCATGCAGACAAACGCGCGCAGCATGGCGACCGTAACACCGCTGTTGTTTTTTGACTGGTACAACTTGTCTCCAAGGCATTCGCGGAAATTGAACTTAGCGGATCAATATTATGAATCCGGCGACAAGCGTATCTGAGGTTGGGAAAATGAGAAGGGGTAGAAACAATGCATTTGCGGCAGCATGGGCATTTTGTTACACGAAGGCATCAATTTTTGTAACTTTTTTAACAGCCATTCACACGCCAACACTATTCAACCGACCGCTCACTACTCATAAATGCCCCAAATCGACATATAGGCAGAGATTATTCAAACTGTCGCCATCGTTTGAACACTTTGCTTTGGAGTATCGAGCGGCGAAAGGAGCTGCAATGAACATCATTAATTTTCTTAGCAAGTCTGCAACGCTCTCAAGTCCACCACCAGGATCCATCAACGTACTGTTAGGTGACAAGGTCGAAGGACCGGGTGGCAAATGGATCCCCTGTGCCACGAAAATGGCCGATGGATCGTACTACTCGGGGCTGTTTCAGGTGGGACCCGGCAAAAGGCAGGTCTGTGCGGCCAGTGAACCGCTGCCCAGTCCCGAAGAAGCCCTGTCTCGTGCGATCGAGTTGGCATCCTCAGCCGCAGCGTAAACCTTCGTTGACGACTGCTAGGTCACTTTAGGCGATCTGGCGTCACAATCGCGGTGCATGTTGCAAAAACAGAAGAACAGTGCCCCCAGCAGGGCACTGCTCCCATGATACGATCTAGCGGTTGCTGCAGCAGGCATCACACGCAAAACAATTTCAATCGTCAACTTTGACCTTGGAGTCCCCGTAGACTCACACAACTATGGGTTCCTTCAGATCAATACTCTTGCCCACTGGCAAAATGCTACACTCGTACAACAAATCGCTAAACCGCGATCACTCACTACGTTCACTCGTTACCTTTACGGACACACCACTCCCGTCCGATGATTCCGTTTTGAAGAAAATCGACCCTCATAACAATTCTCCAAATTTGTAACTTGATAGATGTATTTTTCATCCATTGATGGGTGATTTATCATACATATGTCCGGGAGACGCCAAATTGAACTGCAAAGGCCGCTTTCACTGATCCGCCGCGCGAAGCAACAGGGTTTGCTTATGACCCGACTGCCTATCTGGGCCTGCTTGCCGAGTGGCCGTCACCGCGGTCGCTGGTCTGCTCTCCTCTGACATCTTTTGATCAGGACGACGGTTGGCCGCTCTAGGCAGAGCGGAAATCGAACCAAGGCACTCGCGAGTGGTCAGTCTTGCCCTTGCCTTGTCTTGGTCTCGCCATAGGTCAATTTGGCATAGCGCGTTGAATGCGTTTAGGGTGGTGCGACCGAGCACAAAGACCGCCGGCAATGAAGGGAGCGCAGGGGATGGCAAAAGATCCAAAGTCGGATCAGTCAAGAGCAAAGCCAACGGGCGCAGCCCAGCCTGACTTTCTATCCCTCGATACGCTAAATGCACTAAATTCCGGCACACATCGACAGCCCTTTGATGTGCTGGGGCCGCATGAATCGGGTAAGCGCCGGTGGATCGTGACGCTGCAACCTGGTGCTGCATCAGTCAGCGCCCGCGTTGGCGGAAAGGAGACGACCCTCGCGCGCACCTCGGGCGATGTCTTTGCCGCCGCCGTGCCCGGACAAGCCTATCAGCTTGTCGTCAGCTACCCCGATGGCAATGTCGTTGAACTTCTGGACCCTTACGCCTTTGGTCCGGTCTTGGGGGATATCGATACCTATCTGCTGGGCGAGGGCACACATCGGCAGTTATGGCGCGCGCTTGGGGCGCATGTGATCCAACACGAGGGCGCCGACGGTGTGCATTTTGCGGTCTGGGCGCCCAATGCCCAGCGGGTTTCGGTGGTGGGCGATTTCAATCATTGGGATGGCCGCCGCCACATGATGAGGCGGGTAGGTGACACCGGTGTTTGGGAGGTCTTCTTGCCCGCACTTGGCGAAGGTACGCTCTACAAATACGAGGTGATTGGTCAAGACGGCACGGCGCGCCTCAAGGCGGACCCTGTTGGGTTCGGGTCGCAGCACCCGCCCGAAAAGGCCTCGGTCGTGCGCGATATCGACGGCTATGGCTGGAAGGACGCCGGTTGGATGCAGCGCCGCAAGGCTGCGGGCGATGTTGCGGCGCCTGTGTCGATCTATGAGGTCCATCTTGGTTCTTGGCGGCGCAAATGGGATGAGGCTGGTCGGCCGCTTTCATACAAGGAATTGGCGCAAGAGCTGGTCGCCTACGTCACGGAAATGGGCTTTACCCATATCGAATTGCTCCCGATTTCGGAGTTCCCCTTTGACGGCTCATGGGGCTATCAGCCAGTTGGCCTTTATGCGCCTACAATCCGATTTGGCCCACCGCATGAGTTTCGGGATCTGATTGATGCCGCACATGGGGCAGGTATCGGCGTGCTGCTGGACTGGGTGCCGGGACATTTCCCGACCGACGATCATGGGTTGGCCCAATTTGACGGGACTGCACTTTATGAACACGCCGACCCGCGCGAGGGATTTCATCAGGATTGGAACACGCTGATCTACAATTACGGGCGCACCGAGGTGAAGAATTACCTTGTGTCCAACGCCTTGTATTGGATGGAGGAATATCATCTAGACGGGCTGCGCGTGGATGCTGTGGCCTCAATGCTTTACCGTGACTATTCGCGTGACGAAGGGCAATGGGTGCCCAACAAGGACGGTGGGCGCGAGAATTACGAGGCGATTGATTTTCTCAAGGAAATGAACACTGCCGTCTATGCAGCCCATCCCGACGGGATGACCGTCGCTGAAGAAAGCACATCCTTTCCCGGTGTATCCCGGCCTGTCGATCAGGGTGGGCTTGGCTTTGGATATAAATGGAACATGGGTTGGATGAACGACACGCTGTCCTACATGCAGCGCGATCCGATCCACCGGCAATATCACCACGATAATATGACCTTTGGCATCCACTATGCCTTTTCCGAAAACTTCATTTTGCCGATCAGCCATGATGAGGTGGTCCATGGCAAAGGCTCTATGCTGACCAAAATGCCCGGAGCGGAGGGTGAGAAGTTCGCCAACCTGCGTGCTTATTATGCGTACATGTGGACCCATCCGGGAAAGAAATTGCTGTTCATGGGATGCGAGTTTGCGCAACCCGAGGAGTGGAACCACAATGCGGCCCTGAATTGGGGCATTCTGGATCAACCCGCCCACAAAGGTGTGCAAAAACTGGTCCGCGACCTGAACCACCTTTATCGCGACACGCCTGCATTGCATGTGAAGGATTGCGAGGGCGATGGTTTTGCCTGGCTCAATGGTGATGCCGCGCAATCGACGCTGGGCTTCATGCGCAAGGGGGCAGAGGATGATCCGCCTGTCGTTGTCATGTGCAATTTCACACCTGTGATGCGCTCCGATTTCCGCGTTGGCGTTCCGGTGCCGGGCCATTGGGAGGAAGTGCTGAACACTGATTCCGCAGTCTATGATGGCGGCAACCGGGGCAATTTGGGTGGTGTGGACAGTGCGCCACAGGCTGCGGATGGTCAGGACCACTCTGTCCAGCTTGTGTTGCCGCCGCTGTCGGTGGTCGTGCTGCGTTGGCGGAAAGACGAGACTTAAGGGGAGAGAGAAACGATGGAAACCAAACGACTTTCGCAACGTGCCATGGTGTTTGTGCTGGCTGGCGGGCGCGGCAGTCGCCTGAAAGAGCTCACGGACAGGCGAGTGAAGCCTGCGGTCTATTTCGGCGGCAAGGCGCGGATCATCGACTTTGCCCTTTCCAATGCCCTCAATTCCGGCATTCGCCGCATGGCGATTGCGACGCAATACAAGGCGCACAGCCTGATCCGGCACATGCAACGTGGTTGGAGTTTCTTCCGGGCAGAGCGGAATGAATACCTTGATATTCTGCCTGCCTCGCAGCGCACCGGGAATGAAAACTGGTATTTGGGCACCGCAGATGCTGTTACCCAAAACATAGATATCGTTGACAGTTATGGCATGGACTATGTGATTATCCTTGCGGGCGATCATATCTACAAGATGGACTATGAAATCATGCTGCGCCAGCACGTGGAAAGCGGTGCAGATGTCACCGTCGGCTGTCTGACCGTGCCCCGGATGGACGCAGTGGCCTTTGGTGTCATGGCCACTGACAAGACCGGGCAGATCACGTCGTTCCTGGAAAAGCCCGCTGATCCGCCCGCAACGCCAGAGGACCCCGATCAGGCGTTGGCCTCGATGGGGATTTATGTCTTCAAGTGGTCGTTCCTACGAGACCTGTTGCTGAAGGATGCCGAAGACCCCAACTCGTCGCATGATTTTGGTGGTGACCTGATCCCCGAGATTGTGAAGCACGGCAAAGCCGTTGCGCATCGCTTTACCGACAGTTGCGTGCGTTCAGAAGGCGCACCGGCCTACTGGAAGGACGTCGGCACAGTTGATGCATTCTGGGAAAGCAATATTGACCTGACAGATTTCACCCCAGAACTGGATCTGTGGGACCGGCAATGGCCGATCTGGACCTACTCGGAAAGCGTTCCACCCGCGAAATTTATCCATGATGAGCGTGACAGGCGCGGCATGGCAATTTCATCAATGGTGTCTGGGGGCTGCGTTATTTCGGGAACGGAAGTACGGAACTCTGTGCTGTTTACCAACGTGCATACCAACTCTTACGCGGTTCTTGATCATGCTGTTGTCATGCCGAATGTCGTCGTGAACCGCTCTGCGCGGCTGCGGCAGGTTGTCATTGACAGCGGTGTGACGATCCCTGAAGGGCTGGTCGTGGGTGAAGATCCGGCAGAAGACAGCAAGTGGTTCCGGGTCACCGAACGCGGTACGACGCTGATCACGCAAGATATGCTGAACAAACGGGCGGCGGGAAAATGACACGGGTTCTGTCGGTAGCATCGGAATGTGCGCCGCTGGTGAAAACCGGCGGGCTTGCCGATGTCGTGGGCGCATTGCCTGCGGCAATGGCGCAATTGGGCAGCGAGATGCGCACACTCATTCCGGGCTATCGATCTGTGATGAAGCAGGCAAAAAAACCAAGAGAGGTGATCACCTTCGACGCCCTTTTTGGCGGCCCGGCCCGTGTTGTGATGACAAAGACGGCTGGTCTGGATTTGCTGCTGCTCGACGCGCCGCATCTGTTTGATCGCGCAGGCACGCCTTATTTGGACGAAAGCGGCGCAGATTGGGCGGATAATGCCGCGCGCTTTGCTGCACTCAGCTATGCGGCTGCGCATATCGCCCAGAATGGCGCGGATGGCTGGTGCCCGGATATCGTGCACGGCCATGATTGGCAGGCTGGTCTGGTGCCCGAATATATGCACCGATTGGCCGATGGGCACCCGAAAATACCGTTCGTCTTTACCGTCCACAACATTGCGTTTCACGGAAACTGCGCGGCGGACCAACTTGAGGTCCTTTTGCTCGATGAGTGGCGCTTTACCGCAGAGCATTTTGAGTTTTGGGGGCAAATTTCTGCACTCAAGGCCGGTTTGACGGGGGCGCAGCGGATAACAACCGTGTCGCAAACCTATGCCGAGGAATTGATGACGCCAGAATTCGGCATGGGGATGGATGGTGTACTGCGCGCGCGACGCAATGATCTGACGGGGATTGTGAACGGCATTGATCTGGATGTCTGGAACCCTGCAACGGACCCGGAAATCAGCCCTTACAAAACCCCACGCGCCAAGGGTGTTAACAAGGCGGCGTTGCAGGCCGAATTTGGGCTGGCCCAATCAGACGGTCCACTTTGCGTGCTGGTCTCGCGCCTGACCGAGCAAAAGGGCATCGACCTATTGATTGATGCACTGCCAGCACTTCTGGGCCGGGGTGGACAATTGGCCTTGCTCGGGTCGGGTGCGGCGCAGTTGGAAGTTGCCCTGCATGAGCTGGCAGCACAGAATGACAATGTCGCCGTCAGGATTGGTTATGATGAGGCGTTGGCTCATCGTATGATCGCCGGTGGTGACGCGATCCTTGTGCCATCGCGCTTTGAACCCTGCGGGCTGACCCAGCTTTACGGGCTGCGTTATGGCACGATCCCTTTGGTCGCACTCACGGGCGGTTTGGCTGATACGGTGATCAACGCTAGCCCGGCCGCATTGGCCATGAATGCGGCGACCGGCGTGCAGTTCTCTCCGATCACGGCAGAGGCGCTCTCGAACGCCTTCACCCGCCTTTGCGATCTTTATCAGGCGCCAAAGACGTGGGGCATTCTGCAACGCAACGCCATGAAGCAACCTGTAGGGTGGGAGACATCGGCGAAAGCCTATGGTCAGCTTTACAGTGAACTAACGCAAGGCTGACAATGGTAGGCAGTTTTCCCATCCGATCGGGCGCACCGTCGCCTCTGGGTGCCACGTTTGACGGCGACGGGGTCAACTTTGCCGTCTACTCGCGTCATGCGACGCGCGTGTCGCTGTGCCTGTTTGATGACAATGGGATTGAGACGCAAATCGTCATCCTGCCCGAACGTGAAGGCCATGTCTGGCATGGCTATGTTCCGGGGATGCACCCCGGTCAGCAATACGGGTTTCGGATGCACGGACCTTACGCGCCAGATGAAGGGCACAGGTTCAACCACAACAAACTGCTGATTGACCCCTACGCAAAGAAGCTGACGGGCCATCCGGTTTGGCACAACGCGCTGTTTGGATATGAGGCAGACCACAAGGATCGCGACCTGAGCTTTGATATGCGTGACAGCGCCCCCTACATGCCACGTTCGGTTGTTGTGGACCCGGCGTTTAGCTGGGGCAGCAGCACGCCGCCAAACATCCCGCTTGCAGATACGGTTTTCTACGAAGGTCACGTCAAGGGCCTGACCGCCGCGCGGCGAGATGTGGAATTCCCCGGCACATACCGCGGTCTTGCCTCTGAGCCGATGCTGGACCATCTGACTGATCTTGGCGTTACCGCGATTGAGTTGCTGCCGGTGCAGGCCTTTCTGGACGATCAGTTTCTGGCCCGAAAGGGGCTGAGCAACTATTGGGGCTACATGACCTACGGGTTCTTTGCACCTGATCCGCGTTATATGCAGGGCACCGAGATTTCTGAGTTCCAGCAGATGGTTGCGCGTTTCCACAGCGCTGGGATCGAAGTGATTTTGGACGTTGTCTATAACCACACCGCCGAAGGGTCCGAAATGGGACCGACGCTGGCGTTTCGAGGGCTCGACAACGCCAGCTATTACCGATTGGCCGATAATCCGCGCTACTATGTGGACACGACGGGCTGTGGCAATGCGCTGGATTTCGACAATCCGTTTGTGCTGCGTCTTGTGCTGGACTCACTGCGTTATTGGGTAGAGATCATGGGGGTTGATGGCTTTCGCTTCGATCTATGCTCGACACTTGGGCGCACGGATGGGACGTTTGACCGTACCGGTCCGTTCTTTAGCGCAATCCGGCAGGACCCTGTGCTGAACCGGGCAAAACTGATTGCAGAGCCTTGGGATCTGGGGCCGGATGGCTATCAACTGGGGGCCTATCCTGCACCATTTGCCGAATGGAATGACAAGTTTCGCGACGATACCCGCCGGTTCTGGCGCGGTGACAACGGTATGGTGGCGGGAATTGCGGCAAGGCTTGCAGGCTCGGCGCAGTTCTTTGACCATGACGGGCGCGCGCCCAATGCTTCGGTGAATTTCCTGACGGCCCACGATGGTTTCACCATGGCGGATTTGGTCAGCTATTCAAAAAAACATAACGAAGCCAATGGTGAAGGCAATCGCGACGGGCATTCCGAAAACCACGCGGACAATATGGGTGCCGAAGGGCCAACGGAGGATCCCGGCATTGACGCGGCCCGCGCCCGGCGGCGGCGCAATTTGATGGCAACACTGCTGTTCTCGCAAGGCACGCCGATGCTTTTGGCGGGCGATGAGATCGGCAATTCGCAAGCGGGCAACAACAACGCCTATTGTCAGGACAATGAGATTGGCTGGCTTGATTGGGCCAACAGGGACGCGGATTTTCTGGCCTTCACCAAGCAGGCAATCGCTTTTCGCAAGGCGCACCCGATCCTGCGCCAGCGGCGTTTTCTGCATTCGCAGGCGCGGCTGGTGGATGGCGCGCCGGATCTGTTCTGGCGGCGCGCGGACGGGCAGGCGATGGCGCAGGCCGATTGGGATGATCCAGATTTGCGCACCATCGTGGCCGAGATGCGCATGGCCTCTGGCACGCCGGAATATGTCGAACGCGAGGGTGCGCTGCTTATCGTGCTGAACGCCGGGGCAGAGATCGACATTACCCTGAGCGATCCAACACCTGGCAGCCACTGGGTGCGCACTTTTGACACCGCCCAGCATGATGCCTGGGGCCAGTATGAAGGCACGGAGATTGCCGCCACATCCGTTGTTGTCTTTGTCGAACAACGCGACAGCGCCACATCACCATAGGGGAGAGGGACCATGTCTGAGACAGTCACCACACAACCGATTGAAGGGCAAAAGCCCGGAACCAGCGGATTGCGTAAAAAGACGAAGGTCTTCATGCAGCCCCACTATCTTGAAAACTATGTGCAAGCGATCTTTGACGGCACCGGCGGCGTCAAGGGCAAGACATTGGTGGTTGGTGGTGACGGGCGATATTTCAATGACCGCGCCATTCAGGTGATCCTGCGCATGGCCGCGGCAGGCGGTGCTGCGCGCTGCATCGTCGGCCAGGGCGGATTGCTGTCGACGCCTGCGGCCTCTCATCTGATCCGCAAGCGTGGTGCGGATGGTGGTCTGATCCTTTCGGCCAGCCATAACCCCGGCGGGCCGGATGCCGATTTCGGGTTAAAGTATAACGGGCCCAATGGTGGCCCCGCCAGTGAAGCAGTAACCGCGCAGATATTTGCGCGCACCTTGGATATCTCGGAATACGCGATCCTCACGGCAACCGATGTGGATCTGGAGACACTGGGTGAGGGCCCGCTTGCCGGCATGACGGTTGAGATTGTCGATCCTGTTGCAGAATACGCCGCACTGATGGAAAAGCTGTTTGATTTCGACGCTATTGCGAGCCTTTTCCAATCGGGCTTTCGTATGCGTTTTGACGCCATGCATGCCGTCACTGGTCCCTACGCGAGAACCATCCTGGAAGAGCGGCTGGGCGCGCCTGCGGGGACCGTTATGAACGGCACCCCAAGCCCCGACTTCGGCAAGGGTCACCCGGACCCCAATCCGATCTGGGCCAAGGATCTGATGGACATTATGTATGCTGACGATGCCCCAGACTTTGGTGCGGCATCCGACGGGGACGGGGACCGCAACATGATTGTGGGTAGGGGCGCCTACGTGACACCGTCCGACAGTCTGGCGCTTTTGGCGGCCAAGGCGCATCTCGCACCGGGGTATCGCAGTGGGCTTGCCGGGGTTGCCCGATCCATGCCGACGTCCGGTGCCGTGGACCGGGTGGCCGAGGGCCTTGGGATTGCATGTTATGAAACGCCGACAGGCTGGAAGTTTTTTGGCACATTGCTTGATGCAGGCAAGGCAACGCTTTGCGGGGAAGAAAGTGCGGGCACCGGCAGCGATCACGTTCGCGAGAAGGATGGCCTCTGGGCGGTTCTGTTGTGGTTGAATATTCTCGCGGCTGCAGGGAAATCTGTGCAAGAGTTGATGACCGATCTGTGGTCAGAGTATGGGCGCTGCTATTATTCGCGGCACGATTACGAAGACGTCGATGCAGGCAAAGCCACTGCAATGATGGATGCGCTGCGCGCCAAACTTGATGCGCTGCCGGGGCAGACATTCGCCGGGCAAACGGTAGTTTGGTCGGATGAGTTTTCCTATGACGATCCGGTTGATGGAAGCCACGCCGCGGCCCAGGGCTTGCGCATAGGGTTTGAGGGCGGGGCACGCGCCGTCTTCCGGCTGTCTGGTACGGGCACGGTTGGTGCGACGATCCGTTTGTACCTGGAAAACCCCGAAACCGACCCTGCGCGCTTTGCCTTGTCACCAGAGGATGTTCTGGCCCCCATCAACGCCGCAGCGCTGGAATTGTCGGATTTGAAGGCAATGACGGGGCGTGACGCGCCGAATGTGATCACCTGACCGCGTCTGACGCTTTTCAATTCCTCTCAGGAATGGCAACAGTCCGGGGCTAAGCCTGCACCCAGAAAGAAGCGCCACATGAATGCTGTCACACCTATTGCCGCAAATGCCCTGCGTGACCAAATCCAACGGCATCTGACCTACACAATCGGCAAAGACAAAAGCCACGCCAGCCTTTTTGATTGGCGCATGGCGGTGAGCTATACCGTGCGCGATCTGATCGTGGACAGCTGGTTTGCAGCCACCCGCAAAACATACGAAGCGCAGGGCAAGCGCGTCTACTACCTGTCGATGGAATTTCTGATCGGCCGCATTCTGGATGATGCGGTCGTGAACCTTGGGCTGCATGATCAGATCAAGGCGGTCCTGGCCGAGGACAGAATCGCACTGGATGATGTGATCGCGGATGAACCTGATGCGGCGCTGGGCAATGGCGGCTTGGGTCGGTTGGCGGCTTGTTTTCTGGAAAGCCTGTCCACCTTGGGCTGCCCCGCGCACGGCTATGGCATCCGCTACGAACACGGGCTGTTTCGGCAACGGTTTTCCGGCGGCCAACAGGTTGAATCCCCCGAAGATTGGCTGAACCAGCCCCATCCGTGGGAGTTCGAGCGGCCGGAGGTCAGCTACACCATCCCTTTCAAAGGCCATGTGACCAATGAAGGTGGGCGCAGCGTCTGGCATCCGGCGGAAACCGTCTATGCCCGCGCTTATGACACCCCGGTTGTTGGTTGGCAGGGCCTGTGGTCCAATACGCTGCGGCTTTGGGGTGCGCATCCGACAGAACTGTTTGATCTGGAGCGTTTCAATTCGGGCGATCACACTGCCGCTGCCGCACCAGAGGCACTGGCGCGGACGTTGTCGCGGGTGCTCTACCCTGAGGACACCACTGACAGCGGCAAGGAGTTGCGGCTCAAGCAAGAATTTTTCCTGACCTCTGCCGCCTTGCAAGACATCCTGCGTCGCTTCCTGTCGGAATATGATGATCTGTCGCTTTTGCCCGACAAGGTCGCCATTCAGATGAACGACACCCACCCTGCGCTGGCCGGGCCGGAACTGATCCGGCTATTGGTTGATGTGCACCAACTGGATTGGGCGCACGCGCGCGATATCGCGGGGCGGACGCTGAACTATACCAACCACACGTTGCTGCCCGAGGCGCTTGAGCGCTGGTCAACCTGGCTGATGGGGCGTGTGCTGCCGCGTCACATGCAGATCATCGAACAGATTGATGCCGAGCATGCGCAGGCTACGGGCTGCGCGCCGCATCTGCGGATTGTCTGGCAGGATCAGGTACTGATGGGCACGCTGGCCTTTGTGATGGCGCAGCACGTGAATGGTGTTTCGGCCCTGCATACGGAACTGATGAAGGATACCGTCTTTGCTGATCTGCATGCGCTTTATCCGGGGCGCATTCTGAACCAGACCAACGGTGTTACACCGCGACGGTGGATGCGGTTGTCAAACCCGGCCTTGTCGCGAGTCATTACAGAGCGGATCGGGTCTGGGTGGGAAAGTGATCTGGGTCGGCTCAGTGGGCTGGCCAATCATACAGAAGACGGCGGGTTGCATGAGGACATCCGCGCGGCCAAAAGCGCGAACAAACAGGCCTTTGCTGCGTGGTTGCAGGCCGAGACAGGGCAGGTGATCAACCCCGATGCCATGTTTGATGTGCAGGTTAAGCGCATCCATGAATACAAGCGCCAGTTGATGAATATCTTCGAGACCATTGCACGGTGGAGCGCCATAAGTCGCAACCCTGACGCGGATTGGACGCCACGGGTCAAAATCTTCGGAGGCAAAGCCGCGCCGGGATATTTTACCGCAAAAGAGGTCATACGATTGATCAATGATGTGGCGAAGGTGGTCAACAACGACCCCAAGACCGCGCATTTGCTGCAAATCGTTTACCCGGCCAACTACAACGTCTCGATGGCGCAGCGGTTGATCCCGGCGGCGGACCTGTCAGAGCAGATATCGACCGCCGGCAAAGAGGCGTCGGGCACTGGCAACATGAAACTGACCATGAATGGTGCGCTGACCATTGGCACGCTGGACGGGGCCAATGTGGAAATTCTGGAGCATGTGGGCGCGGACAACTTCTTTCTCTTTGGTATGACTGCGAAGGAAGCGGCGGCGCGTAGCGCCACGCCGGACCATGCGCGCAGTGCGATACTGGCCAGTGAACCGTTGCAGGATGTCTTGCAGATGATCGCAGAAGGGCGGTTTAACCCCGAAGTCCCATCGCGCTATCACGGTCTGGTGGATCACACGTGGAACCATGATCCCTTTTTGATCGCATCCGACTTTGACGCCTATCTGACATGTCAGCAACAGGTTGATGCGGCATATGGCGACCGGGCGCGTTGGGATCAGATGGTGCTGCGGAATATTGCGGGGTCAGGGTTCTTTTCCTCAGACCGGACGATCACAGGCTATATGAACGACGTCTGGCATACGCAAAGCCTGCTCTAACGCCCGCGCCGTGCGCCACTGCGGCTGCCGTAGTGAGTACGCAGTATGCTGACCAGCTTGCGGTATGCCGCGCGGTGGCGGTTGCGGAGATTGAGGCCAACAAAAACCGGCTGCGCGATTGCTGGGGCATCCGCGACATGCTTGCAGCTGCCCGAAGCAACCAGTGCTTGGGCAGAGTGGCGCAGGACATAGGCTGTGCCGGACAATGACGTCAGCAAATCCACCATCGCAGCATTCTGCCCGATAGAAAGTGAAACATTGGCAAGCTGTGGCAGCAATGCGGCGTGGTTTGCAGAGAAGGCGGGCGCATAGTTGGCCAGAATGTAGGTGGCCGGATCAACGTCACTTAGTTGGGTGGCATCGGTTGACACCATGACATAGCTGACCTCACCCAATGTCTCAAAATGCAGGTCGGGCTGTGTCTTTGGAGTGTATAATACTGCAACATCTTGTGCTCCGGACATCAAATCAACACACATTTGTCCGGAATAATCTGCTTCGAACAGGAATGCGGTATCGGGCAGGGCACCACGGAACTG
This sequence comes from uncultured Paracoccaceae bacterium, assembly GCA_947498645.1. Taxonomy (GTDB): domain Bacteria; phylum Pseudomonadota; class Alphaproteobacteria; order Rhodobacterales; family Rhodobacteraceae; genus Yoonia. The sequence continues at coordinate 1,392,073 of CANMKS010000001.1, forward strand.
GCTGATCAGTTTGTCGATGGCAAGGCTCACCAGATCATGCTGCAACCCGACGCGCATGGTCACGCCAGCAATGGCAGAATCGCGTGTCGCATTCAGGGCAGTCACCCAGTTGTGGCGCAGGCTGCGGGCGTGCGGTTCAAACCTCAGCCCTTCTGTGGTGAGCGCGGTGCCAGAGCGGGAGCGTTGAAACAGGCGCACGCCCATCGTGGTTTCAAGCGACCGTATCCGCCCAGAGACTGTGGATTGCGTGATCTCAAGGCGCTCAGCCGTTTGATTGAAGCTGCGGGTCTCGCACAGGTCGAGAAAGGTTTCGATCAATTCCATCTGCATGATGGCACATTGCACTAATCGGAATTTGCGATCAATAATAAGCGGCTTGCCTGATTGAAAGGAAACCAAAGCGGATGAATACTGCTATGCAGGCAGGAGGGTTCACCGATGATTGAAGAGAAGCCAAGACAACGACGCAGCGGCGGACGTGCGGCAAGGGTAGCATTGCGCAACGCGCCATTGGCCGAGGATCTGCGGCCCATCAGGCCTGGTCTGCCCGGAGGGCAATACAAGCCGTTGTCCGATGCGGATGTGCTGCGCATTCATCATGCAGCCCTTGATGCGCTAGAGCAAATCGGGCTGTCGCAGGCTCCGCCATCCGGCATTGAGGTGATGACCAAAGCAGGCGCGATCCTTGGTGATGACGGGCGCCTGCGGTTTCCCCGTGCCTTGGTCGAAGACATGCTGGCCAAGGCGGCGCGAAATATCACCCTGTGTGGACGCGATGAAAAACACGACCTGCACCTGACCGGATCGAACGTGCATTTCGGGACGGCAGGTGCCGCGGTGCACGTGGTTGACCTGGAAACCAACACTTATCGCGACAGTACGGCGCAAGACCTGCATGATGCGGCAAGGATCACGCAAACGCTTGACAACATACATTTTTTTCAGCGCGCCATGGTGGCGCGCGACGTGGCGGACAGCCGCGAGTTGGACCTGAACACGATCTACGCAAGCTGTGCGGGGACGACCAAGCATATCGGCACTTCATTCAGCGAACCGCAGAATGTGGAACCGTGCATCGAACTTATTCACCGTATCGCGGGCGGAGAAGATGCATGGCGTGCGCGCCCATTCATATCAAATTCAAACTGCTTTGTCGTGCCGCCGATGAAATTCGCCGAGGAAAGCTGTCTGGTGATGGAAAGCTGCATCCGGGCAGGCATGCCTGTGTTGCTTTTGTCGGCGGGGCAGGCGGGTGCAACTGCGCCGGCGCCCATCGCATTGACCATCGTACAGGCTGTCGCTGAGTGTTTGGCGGGCGTTGTCTATGTGAATGCCATCGCGCCGGGGCATACGGCTGTGTTTGGCACCTGGCCATTTGTCTCTGACTTGCGCACGGGCGCGATGTCTGGCGGGTCTGCGGAACAGGCGCTGCTCACGGCGGGTTGTGCCCAGATGCACCGCTTCTACGATCTGCCGGGCGGGGCTGCTGGCGGCATTTCGGATTCCAAATTGCCGGATATGCAGGCCGGATGGGAACAAGGCATCACCAACGTGCTAGCCGGATTGTCCGGTTTGAACATGGTGTATGAGGCGGCGGGTATGCATGCCTCATTGCTGGGCTTTTGCCTGGAGTCGCTGATTTTGGGTGACGACATTATCGGACAAGTCCTGCGGACGGTCCGCGGCATTGATGTGACAGAGGACAGTACGTCAATTGAGGCAATGAAGGCCGTTTGTCTGGAGGGGCCCGGCCACTATCTTGGGTCGGATCAAACACTGCAACTGATGCAAACCGAATATGTCTATCCAACGCTTGGCAACCGGATGAGCCCCAAGGAATGGAACGAGGCAGACCGCCCATTGCTGATCGACAAGGCGATTGAGCGCAAGAATGAGATCTTGACGAATGCCAAGATCACCTTTGATCCGGCGTTTGATGCGGCGATCAGAGAGGACTACAAAATCTACTTTGAGTGAGGCGGGGAGATTTCTTGACCTCAGTTCGCCGCAAAGAATGGCAACCAAGCGGCTAGCACGGCATCGGGGTTTTCCTCGGCCAGATAGTGACCGCCCTTCAAGGCGCGCCCCTCAACATGCAGGGCGCGCTCGCGCCAAAGAGCGAGGCAGTCGAAATGCGCTTCGATCACCCCGTCTGACCCCCAAAGCGCAAGAAGCGGCATCTGCAATTTCGTCTCATCCGCATCGTCGTGGGTGATGTCGATGGTCGCTGCGGCGCGATAGTCCTCGCAGGCACCATGGATGGCATCCGGGTCTGAAAAGGCGGTCAGATATTCATCCAAGGCCTGCCGGACAAACGGGGCCAAGCCCGCGCTGCCAGCCCTGCATTTGCTTAGCCAGAAAAACGCCGGATCCGCAGCGATCATCGTTTCAGGGAATGGATGTGGCAAGGTCAGCCAGTACCAATGCCAATAGGCATGGGCAAAGCCGCTTGTTGCATCGCGGTACATCTCGCGCGTAGGCGCTATATCCAGAACGGAGAGGGCAATCACCTTGCCCGGATGATCGGCCGCCAGACGGTGGGCGACACGGCCCCCGCGATCATGTGCGCCGATCCTGAAGCGGTCGTGGCCCAGATGGTCCATCAATGCGACCATATCACCGGCCATGGAACGTTTTGCGTAGGGGGTATGGTCTGCATCGGTTTCTGGCTTCAGTGAGCGGCCATAGCCACGCAAATCCGGGCAGATCACCTGATAGGTTTTTGCCAGCTCTGGTGCAGTTGCATGCCACATTGCGGAAGTCTGAGGATAACCATGCAGCAAAAGCAGCGGCGGCCCATCGCCAGCGATCCGATAAAAAATGGGGCCCTCTGGCGTTTGAAAGATCCGTTCCTCGAACCCCTTAAAGAACTGTCGGGCAAGCGCAGCGGATTGAGCGGCAGGATGCATCAGCCCAATATGGCACGCCAAGACGCATGCAATGCGCCCAGATGTTCAGGCTGATAGGCGATCACGGCAACATCATCGTTATGTATCGCCAATGCCGCGGCGGTACCGTCAGAAAACGCCCCTTCGAGGCAGATCAACTGCGCGCCGCTGCCATGGGTTTGCAACGCGCGAAATTCAGCGAGCTGTGTGTCCAGAATGGACTGCAATGCGGCGACATCGCCCGCGCTTGATTGGATTTCACCGTCCAGCGTGTGCAGCACCGCAACAGCGGCGGCGCGATTGGCGTCCAGGAATCGCTCCATCGGGGGTTTGGGGGTCTCATCCAGATCGACCTGCCAAAGTTCGGCAAGCCCCTTGGCCGAGATACCGCGTTCGCCACCTTTGCCAAATGGTTGGGGTGGCAGGTAACGGACAGTCAACCGCTGGGCCTGACCACAAAGCTCAGAGAGAATTGTAAAGACAGCGGCGACGATCTCTGGTTCTTCGCGTGACAAGACTTGCCCCAGAACGCTATCTGCGCCCGATGAAGCACTGGCGATACCGCGCAAACGGCGGCCAGAGACGATCAGATTGACCACAGCATCGTCAGCCCGGATCTCGAGATCACGTTCCAGAATGGTGTCGTCGATTTCATTGAGGATCGCGCTAATCGGGTTCGGCGCGCCGCCGGTTGAAATAACGCGTGCGCCGGCCTCAAATACCGTATCTTTTGCTACAAGAGCCGAGATTTTTTGCGCCAGTTCGGCTAGGTCGCTCATTTAGTTTGTTCCAGCTTCGTCTTCGTCTTTCAGGCACCACTGCTTATGCGGTTCAGTCTTTCGCGGGCGTCGGCGACAAACGCCTCAACATCGAGTTCCGGCGCGCAAACACAGCAAAGAACATCGTTAGGTTCGTCTGCCGCGCGCAAGAACACGCGCACCCCTTTCGAATTTGCCACAAGCGCCGCTGTGCTGGGTTCTTCACCCAACACCACCTTGCGGCCAGCACCAAGCATCATCATCGCTTCGTTGCATAACCGGTCAAGGGTCTCTCGCGGGGCGTTTGCAGCGGTATCGGTCACCAGAATCATCTGGGTCGACAAATCTGCAAATGCCAGCATTTCACAGCCTTGATTAGCATCTCGCAATGCGTCTAACTCATCAACAACCATCTACGGCCTACTTTTCTGTTACTGATGGAACCATTACGCCAATTCGCAGGGGCTGTAAAACAGGACCGTGACGGGCTGGTTTCACGAAGTGCGAATAATCCGACCAGCCGCATCAGTTTCAGCGCCCTCTGGCGCGGCAGGGCGGGCAGGTCTTTCACCTTCTGCACTGCGCTGTACACGGCGTGGGATCACCGGGGCCACCACAGCCTCGGGGATGGTTGTATCACTTCCGTAGTTATAAAGCGGTAGCTCGGTGCGTGCGGCCAGCTTGGTCAATACGTCAATGGTGTCGATCAGATGCTGGGTGAACGGACCTGCACCACTCGCATCCCACAGATCATAGTCTTCACCCGCCTGAATAGCCTTGAGCAGGGACACAGGGAAAACAGCGCCAAACTGCCCCTTGGTTTCACGGTTGACGCGCTTGAGTACGCGCAGACGGTCGCGATCCGTGATCAGCTTGTCATAGCGCGTGATCAACAGGATCGAGTTCTCGCGCACAGAATCGGGCATGGTTTCCCACACCGCGGCCTCGGATTGGCGCCATGCCTGGGTGGCGTGTGTGCACCAGATCACTGCGTCAACCTCTGTCAGCATGCGTTCCCAAACCTCGGACGACATATTGGGGTCAGAGATGCCGGGAAAATCGATCAGGTCGCAGACTTCAAGAATATCGCTTTCCATGAAAAGGCGGATTACGCGGGTTTCCTGAACCGGGATGTCCTCAAGATTTTCGAGCGACACAGGTTCGACCGTGCCGTCGACATCGATCCGATACGGATCATCGGTGCCAAGTGAAATCCAGACCGGAGACAGGCGTGTCGCGGTCACTTTTTCCGGCAAAGGCCGGGCACCCATCAGCAGGTTGGACAAAGTGCTTTTGCCCGCACTGAATTCGCCCATTAGGGCAACGCGAGGTTTGCGTGGTGCAGCTGCGCTTTCGTCGGTCATTCGGCCCGTCCTTCGGATGCGTCTTCTATCGCGGTGTTGTCGCTGAGTTCTTCGAAGATGTAGTCGAACAATTCGTCGCGTTCTTTCTGGGCCTTGATCCCGAAAATACTTTCCAGGTCGTCCATCCCGATCTCAGTCTTCGTGCTGATATCGCCCAGAAGCGCACGTTGATCGGTGATGAATTCCTGCAATTCATGCACCGCTCTGGCGCGAATATCCTCGGCCTGACGAATTTTGAGTTCATCCACGATTGGGGCCGTCTCAGCCTCGATCAGGTCGTAGAAGCCGCTGGCAAATGAGCGATAACCTTTGCGGCGCTTCCACCAGCCCTTCCACCAGGATGTCTGGAGGTCCAGCGCGATGGTTTGCCCCAACGACACGGGTGCCGGAATTTCCGGTGCGGCGGGTGGGGTGATTGTGAAGTTTTCCACTGCCACGCCAAAGGCCGCACGGTATGTTTCCGCCAGATCAGCCGCTGCCGCGCCATAGGCTTGCTGGCAGGTTGATGTCACATTGCGGCGCATCACCTGATAGCTGGTGCGCAACAACATGCGCAGGCCGTCAGGACTATATTGCCAGATTTCATCTTCGCCGTTGGTTTCCAGATGCTGCAACAGAGATTCCAGCGCACGATCAAGGAAGCGTTTATGCGACTGGTCGACCCGCGATCCAAATTGCTGGAACACGATATCCAGGCGGTCATTGAGAAGCTTCAGGTTCTGGGCTTCCAGCTTTGCAAGATGCTCGCCCAACTCTGCCGGGGGCATCATTTCAAGGGTGTCACCTTCGAGGCGCATTGAAACCACAGCGTTGGAGGCACGCACGCCGCCAACAAGGTTCAGCGCGCGTTTGCGCGATGCTGATAGGATCTCTGCGCCGGGCCCTTCGGAAATCCGCTCTGATACCGCGCGGTACAGCTGCGGAACGCCGGACAGATGCCAAACCATTTCATTGGTTTCCATCGTTGCGGTTTCCGCGCTTAGCGCGACTTCGGCCCAGTTGAACATCGCCTCGGCGCTGTCATCGACGATATCATCCATGTCTTCGCCAAGGGCGATGTTGGCCCAATAGGCACTGCCAAAGATGACTTCGGGGTTTTCGGGGCCGTTGTTGTCGGCCAGTGTTTGCAGGATGCTGTCACGGATTTCAGGAACCTGCTCTGCGGGGTTCGACAACTCATCAATCCGGTTCACGAAGATGATCACTTCGCGGGCTTTCACGTTCGAGATCAGGCGGATCAGGCCCATATCCATCGAGCTGAGCGCCTGATGCGCCGACAGGACAACCACACAGATGCGGCTATCGCGCAGCGCATTGATCGTGATCTGCTCACGCATCATGAAGGTGTCGTTCACACCGGGCGTGTCGCGAATGCACAGCGGCATTGGAATGGCTTTCGCCTCAAGAAACAGATCGGCGGACTTTGTGATGTCTGCAAAGCGACCCTGCTGGTCCTCTTCTTCCAGATCCTCAAAATCATCGCCCATGCAAACATAACGCTGCACCAGATCGTCGGTTAGGTCGGCGTAGTTATGCTTTTGCCCCAACAGCAACTCAAACTTGCGGCCAAGACGCAATTTGGTCTTATCGCGCATCTCGTTGATCTGTTCGCGTACTTTCTCAAGTTCATCGTCCGCACCGGCGCGCGCGGACAGCTCACCGATTCGGCCACCGTTCTCGACCAGGTGGTCCCATTCGCCCTGGCTGAAGAACTGAAAACTCGCGGTCGGGGCATCATCTGGCAACGGAGTGTTGAGGTGCAACGACGTCACCACAGAGGTCCACGGGTTGACATCAGCAGGCAACAGTTCGGGCCGGCCAACCATCGCGTTAACCAGCGACGTCTTGCCGGCCTTAATCTGACCGATCATTGTGATGCTCGGCTCAAAGTTGCGTAACTGTTTGATAAGTTTGGTAGATTTCTTTTCGGCATCTTGGCCGCCAAGCTTCACGACATCCGCTAGGGTCGCTTCCAGGTCGGTCACATCGTCATGGAAGCCTTCAAGCTTTTCCAGGCCAAGTCGCATGAACGGGTGGTGTGCTGCCGGGACTCTGTAACCGTCCCCTTTTACCAGCTCTTCCATCTTCATTCTTGTCCGTCCTCAATTCCTATCTGAACCACCCTTAACAGGTGTTCGGCCCGCCGCCAAATCACGAGCATAACACTGTTTTCATTGCCATAAAGGAAACAGACCCAAGGGGCAAAAAAGTGACACTATTTACAACTACACTGCATCTGCAACGCCGTTCAGGCGGCGAGGTCTGCCTGCAACTCTTTCTTTATTTGGAGCAATAAGCTCACGGCTTCAAGGGCTGCGCTGTCGCGTTTTTCCATTTGCATCAACTGTACCATGTCAGCGGAATCAAATGCGGTGTCGCGCACCCGTTGCAGCGACGGGTCGGAATCGTCACCGTTTTCGTTCAGATAGTCTGTAAGCCATTGAATTTGTTCAACTGTCAGCGCCATGATCGCAGAAGGGGCGTCCTTGCCGCTTGCTGCGAGTGTTTGCGTTAGCACATCGCCCTGTTCCTCAAGGTACGCGACAACATGTTTGTAGGCTTGGCGCGTGGTATCTGAGAGGGTGATTTGCGCTGGGGCCGGCGTTGGGGCGGCCATTGGCGCGGCTGGGGCCGGTTCGGGTTGTGAATCGGGTCCGGTCTGCTTTGCTGCAGATTTCTTTTCGGCAATCGCCCGCAGACGTCTCATGGCCGGGCTTTCACCCGGCTTGAAGGGTTCTTCCGGCGCGGCGACCTGCTCTGGCTCTGGAGTGGGCTCAGGTGCGGCCTGCTCTGGCACAGGCGCTGCCTGTGGTTCTTCATCTGACACTGCAATCGGTTCGGGAGCTTCTTCCGAAGCATTGAGTGCCGCCAATGCATCAGCGTGCTGGTGCAAAAGCACATCCGCACTATCCACAGCGGATTGCCGCCCCATCTCGACCTGCTTTAGCACAGCCGAAATCAGGGCGAGCCCGCCGCTTCCGCGCATTTTGTCTTTGTTGACGGTGCCATCCGCTTGTCTTGAGGCAATGGCGCTCAACGTGGCGATGGGCAGGACCTGATTGAACTCATCCTTCGCGATTGACTGGACCGAGGCGACGGTATTGTCGAGAATACCTTCATCCTGAAGTTCATCAGCCTTTGTAATCATCAAAAAGGCATGATCTTTGAGCGTATCGGGCATGGCTCCCCAGATACCGCGTTCTGCGTCGCCAAAACCCTGGGTGCACCACAAAGCGACGTCGCTGCGCTTGGCCGCCCACTGACTGGCCTTGTGGACGGCTGCCGGATCATCAGGTGCGACGACCTCAAGCACGGTAATCTTGGCCAGGGCGGGTAATGGCAGTTGCATATCGACAAAAACCGGCGTGAGGGCGGCAATGGCGAGGGGATCAGCGCCTGCAACAACCTGTTTGCTGCCGTCCGGGAGGGTGCAGGTCGCGCTGGGCGTTTCACCATGAGAAAGCTGCATTGTCGGCAGTGAAAGCCCCTCGGGCAGAACATCACTGCCCACCAAGAGGTTCAGCAACGCTGATTTACCGGACTTTGGCATGCCCATAATGGCAAGGCGCACCGGCTTTTGCAGCCGCGCCAAAAGCTTCTCAGCTTTCCCATGAACATCGTCGGGAAGCAGGCCGCTTTCCACGGCCGACTTTAGTGCGGCCTGGACCCGGTTCCCCAGTGATTGATTCGACATTACTTACCTCCGGCAGCTAGTTTAGCCGGCGGCTCTGCCGCTTCAACCTCCTGTGTGCTGTTGGTGTCATTGCTCGCCGTCGTACCAGTGACCTTGACGGTCTTGATCGGGCGCACTTCCTTGATTGCGGGGTTGTCCGCCTTGGCGGCAACCTTTTCCACTTCGTCAATTTCAACAACGCGGGTGATGGTTGCTGTGTGGCTGTCCACATGGCCGATAGGCTTGGCGCGAATGGCGCGGATGACCGGCTTGTTGTGGTTCAGCTTGATGACAGAGAAGGTGCAGTTGTCCTGATCAGGGTCAGCCAGAGCTTCGATTGCCTCAAGAAGGTATCCTGCAATCTCTGCCGCCTTCTTGCGACGATAGCGGTGCAGGATTTTCTGAATATGTGCTTCTTCGAGATATTGCAGGCCATCGCTTGAAACGACGACAATATCACCAACCTCAAGCTCAAACGGGGTCTTGGGGCAATCCGATTTGGCCACGCGATCACCCAGGATCACGGAGGTCAGACAGTTGCGGTCGGGGTGGTTGCGCCCGGCCTCTTCGTCCAACAGGCCCGATTGCACCATAAAATCAATCTGAGGCGCCATCGAATGGTCCTCATTGAGCTGCTTCATCTTGCCGCTGCGGAAATGATACAGCGGGCTGTCACCGATGGACATCCAGTACATGCGGTTTTCCACCAACACGAGCGAAACAAGGGTTGCCCCCATGCCGCGTGTCTCGGGGTGGCGTTTGACATGATCGCGCACAACTTCATTGGCGTTGCGCGCAGCGGTTGTCAGATACTGAGGGATTTCGGCCTCAAAGTCGCCAAAGTTTGCACTTTCAAACTTCAGTTCACTAAATACCTCTGTCACGACGATCTTACTCGCAACGTCACCTGCGGCATGGCCACCCATACCGTCGGCAAGAACGACAACACCGCTGTCCGCCCCAAAGGGGAAGTCCGCGACGATTGCGTCTTCTTGGTAGTCTCGTCCGCCTTGGCAAATAGCCGAGGCTACATCAAAACGAGGTTCAGGCGATCGCCACATCTTCGTCCTCCCCGGCAGCGCCGTCGGTCCAGTTAAATGATTTTCCACACAAAGCGATGAAGCGAAGCGTTGTTTCACCGATGCGGATCACGTCGCCGGTTTTCAGCGTTTCATTGCTGATCAATGGCTTGTCGTTCAAACGCACGATGTTTGATTTGCCGCCATGACCCAGCAGGAATTCCTTGCTGTCTTCGTCGTAGACAATTGCCGCATGGTTCATCCGTGAAATGGAATTGTCGCCAAAATCAAGCTGCACGGCCTGATCTTCGCCGCGTCCAATCTGTGACATGCCGGACATCAGTGAAAAGCTCTCGCCGCGGCCTGGGCCATCAGCCACAACGATCCAGCCAACAGGGAACTTCACGCTCTTGGTTGGTGCGGCCTTTGGTGCGTCGTTGAAAAGATCAACAACGTCGCCGTCAGATTTATCGAAGCCGATCAAACGGGTCTTTGTGCGGCGCGACCGTGCTGGTGACCGAGATGCAGCAGCAGAGGCTGCCGCTGGTGCGGGCTGTGGTGCAGCGGCGGGTGCCTGCGCAACTGGTGCCGCTGGAGCGGGTGCAGGCGCAGCGACCGCAGCAGGGACATCATCGTCTTCCAGATCCCAGATATTGACGGCGGGTTGTGCCGGAGCGCTCTTTGGCTCGTCGACCTCAACAACACGTACTTCGGATTTAACCCGATCCGTCACAGCCGCCAAATCAGCATTGGCGGCGTCGGCCTCGCTGACCATAGACCCGATGGTCTCACGATAGGATTGCTCAAGAGATTCAACACCTTGCGCTCGCCGCTTTGCAGGCTCGTTGCGCTTCTTACCGAGCAGATCACGAATAAATTTCATTTTACCAACCTTCCAAATTACGTCGCAGGCGGGATGCTAGCAGCAAACCGTTGCGAATTTACTCCGTCGCGCCATCGTAGGCGAATGATGCAACCCACAGGCTGCCTTCGCGTTGCACCGCGAACATAAACTGCTCTGTTCCGTCACCGATTTCACGGTCTAGGATCGTCATAAGGGTATCACGTTCATTCACCGTTTCGCCTGTCGGGATGTATGATGTGATCACGTCGCCAATGCGCAGGCCACCTTCTTGTTCGCTGGCCAGAGCAGCAACTCTGGTCAGCCAGCCGGAGCCAGCAAATACCGTTTCAAACTCCGTGCCATCTGTCAGTGCAACTTCCTGAATGACCGGCAAGAACCAGGCATGCGTTGCCGTTTCACCGGATGCCGGGTTCAGCGTGTCAAATGTGACACTTACCGTTGGCGACAGTTCGTCAGACGATGTTTGCGCCCGTAGCACGTTCGCAATGTCAGAAATGGCACTGACCGAGGTGCCGTTTACGCCGGTAATCACCAGGCCAGGCTCAACCCAGACGGGGGATACAGGACCGGCCTCGGCGATGATGTTGGACTGCTCACCAGCTGCAACGAAGGGCAGTTGGACAGTCCAGTCAGCTGACACATTGTCGACTTCCGGAATGATTTCATTGCCGGGTGTTACGGCAGCAATCTCTACCTCTGGACCTACGCCGATTTCTGACACTGTGTTTGGCGTTGCCGGCAATGTCATGGTAGCCGTGTCGGTATCTGCAACAGGGCGGTTTGCTGTCTGGTCCGGGAATTCGGAGCTCGCAACAGGCTCTGTGGCAGCAGGGCGCGGTGTTTCCACGGGTTCAGGCAGTGGCTCTGGCGCAGGAACCGTCGCCAACTCTACGCTTTCAGGGCGCGCGGACGGGCGCACAACAGGCGTCGGGGCATCCGCGACCTCGGGACCTTCCACAACGGCAGGAGGCTCTGCAACCGGATCGGTTGTGGCTTGCGTTTCCGCAGGCGCAGCGGGTGGCTCGACAGCCACTTCAGGTGCGACAGCGACAACTTCTTCCTCAACAGGTGCTGCTTCGGTCACGACCGGGGTGTCGGGCACCACAGCGACTTCGGGTTCAACAGGTGTTTCAGCAACAACTGGTGCTTCGGCAGCTTCAACAACCGCTGTCTCGGGCGCTGGTGCTTCCGTTGCGGGTGTGTCTGTCGCAGGTGCTTCCGCCGCAGGTGTAGAAGCTTGCTCAACAACAGGGGCTGCTTCTTCGCCACCAGTCATCATGAACGCGCCAACGCCAACCAACAATGCAACAGCGGCAGCAGAGCCAAGCAGTAAGGGCATTTTCGACTTTTGCTCAGCCGCGGCAGCAGGCGCAGCGCTTGCATCAGCAGGGGCAGCAGCAGTTGCAACTTTCAAAGGAGTGACGTTGCCTTGCGCGCCATCCATCATCGCAATCCACTCTTTCGCGGATTGGACACGGTCTTTTGGCAGGACGGCGAGCGCCTTATCAAGAGCGGCCAGGAAATCGTCTTCGTAGTCAGAGAAGCGACCAGCAAGCGGCTCATAGGGATCGGCATCGCCAGAGGCGATTGCGGCCAGACGCGCCTGAGAGTTTGGCGGAACATCGCCTGAAATCAGGTGATAGAAGGACGCACCCAACGCATAAAGGTCGCTACTTGGGCTCTGCTCGGACCCGGCAATATAGAATTCCTGCGGAGAGTAGCCGTCTTTGACAACACGCAGGGCTGACAGGACGCGGCTTTGCTTGGTGGCTTCTTCGCGAGCGGCACCAAAGTCGATCAGAACAGGACGGAACTCTTTGTTGATCAGAATATTATCAGGCGAGATATCGCGGTGCAGGATACCCTGATCGTGGATAAAGCCGACGGCACCCAAAACTTCTTTGAGAATGGACTTGATCTGCACGGGCGTCAGACCGTGATTGGGGTCCTCGATTGTGTCGAGAAGATCGCGCCCTTCGACAAAGTCGAGCGCCATATATGCTGTGTCGTTGTCCTCGAACACTTGGTGAACGCCGACGATATTGGGGTGATCCAGCTTTGCGAGGCTGCGGGCCTCTTGTACGAAAAGGCGAACAATAGATTTCAATTCATTCTGGTGCGCACGCGAACGGGCCTGCACCACGTAGCGGCTGCGACGGCAGAATGCGCCGGGGAAACACTCTTTGATAACGATCTTCCGATCGAGGCTGTCATGGGCCAGATAGGTAATGCCGAACCCACCAGCATTCAGGAAGCTCTCGATGGTGTACTGGCCGTGCATCAACTTGGTGCCCGGCTTGAGCTCATCAACAAAGCTGTCCTTGTCGTCGGTATTCACTTGTTCTTGCGCCTTCGCCATTCTTACATCCAGCTCTCAACATACGTTGGCCAATCGGACTTGCCTTTGGCCGCTATTTTTTAGGTCTCATTCAAATTAGGCCAAAAAGTGACGCTAACTTGTTGTTTAGTGGTTCTTAATCGAAGCATTTTGCGACCATTACATCGCGCATTTGAAACAGTGACTGGCGAATTTTCGCCGATTCACCCCTATTTTAACTGAAAATTCACCGTTTCTATGTCGAAGCTGTGTCGAAATAAAAGAAGACTGGGAAACATACGCTCATCTCATGCTCTCTCCCGGTTTGGTCCGGAGTTTGTCTGTGCTTTGCACATTTGTTGGGCACGGGCGTTGCGCTTTTTTTGTCTTATCACCCGATTCGATTGGCTGAGTATAGCCACGGGAATATCGCAGATGCAGCATCTACGCTGCGGAATGTCATTTAGTGTTGCACAGGCTCCCCTGACACCTTGTCGCCCCTTAATGTCAGTAGCCTGCCTGCCCGCCCTTTTCCTTCCGTCCCCGCCGCACTAGGTTTGCCTGACCAAACCAAAGGCCAGCCCATGTCCGCAATCGTATCCGTCCAAAACCTGCGCAAGGCCTATGTCGGTGGGTTTGAAGCGTTGAAAAACGTCAACCTGGATATTGAAGAGGGTGAGATACTTGCCCTGCTTGGGCCTAACGGCGCGGGCAAGACCACGTTGATTTCGACAATCTGCGGGATCACCGTTCCTACGGCGGGCAAGATCACTGTTGGCGGCCATGATACCCAAACTGATTTTCGGGCGGCCCGTGCCCTGATCGGGCTGGTCCCGCAGGAGATCAATCTGGAACCCTTCGAGACAGTCATGAGCACCGTCAGCTTTTCGCGCGGGTTGTTTGGCAAGCCGCGTGACGATGCCTTCATCGAAAAAATCCTCGACCAGCTTTCGCTGGGTGACAAGAAGGACAACAAGGTCATGACGCTTTCAGGCGGCATGAAGCGTCGTGTGCTGATTGCCAAAGCGCTGAGCCACGAGCCGCGCGTTCTGTTTCTTGATGAACCTACGGCCGGGGTCGACGTCGAGCTGCGCAAAGACATGTGGGAGGTCGTGGCAGGCCTGAAGGCATCAGGCGTCACCATCATCCTCACGACCCACTATATAGAAGAGGCCGAGGCCATCGCCGATCGAGTCGGCGTCATCAACAAAGGAGAGATCCTTTTGGTGCAGGACAAGGCCGATCTGATGGCACAGATGGGCAAGAAGCAGTTGCGTATCGAATTGTCCGAGCCCGCATCTGCGATCCCGGATGCGCTGAACGGCTATGACCTTGCCCGCGCCGAGAATGGTCTGGCCCTTACATATACCTATGACACCACGGGTGAACGCACAGGGATCACGACCCTTCTGAACGACATGCAAAAGGCCGGGTTGCAGATGAAGGACATCCAAACCCAGCAAAGCAGTCTGGAAGACATCTTTGTCGGTCTCGTAAAGGAAACAGCATGAACCTCAATGCCGTCCTGACCATTTACGTTTTTGAGATGCGGCGTTTCTTTCGGACGCTGACGCAAAGCTTCATCTCGCCGGTTCTGTCTACTTCACTTTATTTTGTCGTGTTTGGTGCCGCTATCGGCAGCCGGATCGAAACGGTTGAGGGTGTCAGCTATGGCGCATTCATCGTGCCGGGCTTGATCATGTTGTCGGTCATGACACAGGCGACGGCCAATGCGAGTTTTGGGATATATTTCCCGAAATTCATTGGCACGATTTATGAGTTGTTGTCGGCGCCGGTCAGCTTTCTTGAAATCGTGGCGGGATATGTCGGTGCAGCCGCGACCAAGGCGTTGTTCATCGGGGTCATCATTCTTGTGACGGCGTTCTTTTTTGTTGATCTACAGATCGCGCACCCGCTGGCGATGATTGCATTCCTTGTCCTGACCTGCGTCAGCTTTGCGCTGCTTGGGTTCATCATCGGGATCTGGGCAGGCAACTTTGAACAGCTGCAACTGATCCCGCTTCTGATTATTACACCGCTCGTTTTCCTTGGCGGGTCATTCTATTCCATCACCATGCTGCCGCCGATCTGGCAGACGGTCACGCTGTTCAACCCCGTCGTTTACCTGATCAGCGGGTTCCGCTGGTCATTCTTTGGCACAGCAGACGTCAGCATCGGTGTGTCACTCTTTGCCATCGCGCTATTCACCGGGGCGTGTCTTGCCATCATCTGGTGGATCTTCCGCACAGGCTGGCGGATCAGGCAGTAAGACTTGTGCGGGGGCGATGAAGGTCTAAATATCCAAATATGAAAAGATTTATCCCCTTCATGAAGTCAGAGCCCTTTGTCGCCGTCATCCGGTTGCAGGGGGCCATCGCCAATTCCGGGCGCGGTCTGGATAATCCCAGCCTTGGTCCGGTCATTGAAAAAGCCTTCTCCAAAGGCAAACCTGCCGCCGTCGCGCTTGAGATCAACTGCCCCGGTGGATCGCCGGTGCAATCGTCACTGATTGCATCCCGCATCCGCCGATTGGCGGATGAAAAGAAAATCCCAGTGTTTGCGTTTGTCGAAGATGTTGCGGCCTCTGGTGGCTACTGGCTCGCCTGTGCGGCGGATGAGATCTTTATCGACAGCTGTTCCATCACTGGATCAATCGGTGTGATCAGTGCAGGTTTTGGCGCGCAGGGCGCGATTGAAAAACTCGGTGTGCAGCGCCGTGTCCATACCGCCGGCAAGTCCAAGTCGATGATGGACCCGTTCCAGCCGGAAAAGCCGGCTGATGTGAAAAAGCTCAAAGGCTGGCTCGAAGACTTGCATGCAACCTTCATTGACTATGTGAAATCACGGCGCGGTCCAAAGCTGTCAGATAATCCTGATCTGTTCACGGGCGAGGTCTATATCGGCCAAAAGGGTATCGACGAAGGGCTTGCGGATGGCATCGGTCATCTGGCGCCGGTCATGAAAGAACGCTTTGGCGACAAGGTGCAGTTCCGCCGCTACGGTCAAAAGAAACCACTACTGGCCCGTTTCGGCGCGCAGATTGTGGATGATGCGGTTGCGGGCATCGAAGAACGCGCCGCCTTTGCGAGGTTTGGACTTTGATCATCAAGGCGATCTTTGTCTTTCTGGCCTTCATGCTGGTGCTGGCGATGTTCGGCAAATGGCGGTTTCCGGGCCAGGCGCGACTGGAGCAGGCCAAATGCCCGAAATGCCTGCGCTACCGCATTGGGAAAGGACCATGCCAATGTCAAAAACCCCGCAAATGAGGGCGCTCGTCACAGGGGGCGGTGCGCGGCTGGGGCAGGCGATGGCGCTTTATCTGGGGCGGCGTGGCTATGATGTGGCCGTGCATTATGCCGGGTCCGAGCAGGGTGCGCAGGACACCGTGGCGCAACTTGGCGCGATGGGTCGCAAAAGCGTCGCGCTGCAAGCCAACCTGCTGGATGAGGATGCCATGCAGGCCTTGGTTGGCCAGGCAATTGATGGGCTTGGCGGGCCGCTGACGTGTTTGGTCAACAACGCCTCGGTCTTTGAGTATGACAACATCGACACCGCCAACCGGCAAAGCTGGGACCGACATATGGAGTCAAATCTGCGGGCACCCTTCGTGCTGACGCAAAAATTTGCCGCCCATGTGCCAGAGCCGGTGATGGACGCTATGGGCGAACCGGTTGCGCAGGCACTGGTGCTGAACATGCTCGACCAGCGCATCCACAAACTGACGCCTGAGTTCATGAGCTATACAATCGCCAAGATGGGCCTTTGGGCCATGACACGCACGATGGCGCAGGCACTCGCGCCAAAGGTCCGCGTGAACGGCATCGGACCGGGGCCGACTTTGCAGGGCCACCGGCAAAGCAAATCCCATTTCGACAGGCAGCGGGCGGCGACAATCCTAAAACGTGGTGCGAACCCTGATGATATCACAGCGGCCTTGGGATATTTCCTGGATGCGCCGGGTGTAACAGGCCAAATGCTGGCTGTTGACGGTGGTCAGCATCTCGCATGGGAAACCCCTGATGTGCTTGGCGTGGAGTAATTGATGCGACGAGTTGTGCACGGTCGCGGTCATGTGTTCACGAAATTGTCACAAAGCGCATATTTTTCAAGGCTTTAACAGAATATCAATAAAAATATTATTGTTTATCAAAGGCTTGAAAATGTGCCTATTTTTTAGGCAACTTGCCGAAACCTGCCAAATACAACGAGAAATTCGCACTCACAGAGATTTGCCCACTGAGTTATCCACAGAAACCGTGGATGCCTTTCCTCTTGTTCCCGGCGCGTTACCATTGCAGCCAAATGAGAATCACAGATCGAATAGATGACCGAGCAGCCAACCAAACAGACCAAGACCGGATATGACGTCATCCAAGGCTATCTGCGTACCTTGGACGCTTCTCCTGGTGTCTACCGCATGCTCGATCCCGACAGTCGTGTCTTGTACGTCGGTAAAGCGCGGAACCTGAAGGCGCGCGTGTCGAATTACGCCCGTCCCGGCCAGCATTCGCCGCGCATTGCCCGCATGATCCGCGAAACCGCTTCGATGATGTTTCTGACCACACGCACCGAAACCGAGGCGTTATTGCTTGAGCAGAACCTGATCAAGCAGTTGAAACCCCGCTATAATGTGCTGCTGCGCGACGACAAATCTTTCCCCAACATTCTGGTCGCCAAGGACCATGCATTCCCGATGATCAAAAAGCATCGTGGGGCCAAGAAACAGAAGGGCAACTACTATGGTCCTTTCGCCGGCGCAGGGGCCGTCAACCGTACGCTTAATCAGCTGCAACGCGTCTTTTTGCTGCGCAATTGTTCGGACAGTGATTTTGAAACCCGTACGCGCCCGTGCCTGCAATACCAGATCAAACGCTGCTCTGGTCCATGTTGCGGGCTGATCTCGGAAGAAGAGTATGATCGCTCTGTCCGCGACGCCGAGAAGTTCCTGCAAGGTCGCACCAAGGGCATTCAAGAGGCGCTTGCCAAGCAGATGCAGGACGCCAGCGAAGCGATGGCCTTCGAGCGCGCCGCCGCCCTTCGCGATCGGATCAAGGCGCTGACCCAAGTGCAATCGGCCCAAGGCATCAACCCGCAAAGCACGGCAGAGGCTGACGTGATCGCCCTGCACCGCGACGGTGGCCAGGCCTGCGTGCAGGTGTTCTTTATCCGGGCCAACCAGAACTGGGGCAATCACGACTATTACCCGCGCGTGTCCGGAGACGAGGACCCCTCTGAGGTCATGGAGGCCTTTGTCGGCCAATTCTATACCAATCGCGAACCTCCGCGGATGCTGATCCTGTCACACGGTCTGGATAACGATGATCTGATGGCAGAGGCCTTGGCCGAAAAAGCCGAGCGCAAGGTCGAGATCATCATCCCCCAACGTGGCGAAAAGGCCGAGTTGGTACAAAACGCGCTGCGCAACGCCCGTGAGAGCCTCGCGCGCAAGATGTCGGAAACCGCGACGCAGGCCCGCCTTCTCAGAGGCGTAGCGGAGGCGTTTGAGATGGAAAAGGTTCCGCAGCGGATCGAGGTCTACGACAACTCGCACATCCAGGGCGCCCACGCCGTCGGCGCGATGATCGTGGCTGGCCCTGATGGTTTTGACAAAAATCAATACCGCAAGTTCAACATCAAGGATGCAAGCCTCACCCCCGGCGATGACTTTGGCATGATGAAAGAGGTGCTGACCCGTCGTTTCCAACGCCTGCTGAAAGAAGACCCAGAGCGCACGCAAGGTACATGGCCCGACCTGCTGTTGATCGACGGTGGCCAGGGCCAGGTGAGTGCCGTGCGCGAGATCATGGACGATCTTGGCGTCAGCGACATCCCCATGGTCGGCGTGGCCAAAGGCGAAGATCGCGATGCAGGTAAGGAAGAATTCCACCGCACCGGCAAATCTGTCATGGCGCTGCGGCATAACGACCCGGTGCTCTATTTCATTCAGCGGATGCGGGACGAGGTGCACCGCTTTGCCATCGGCACCCACCGCGCCAAACGGTCCAAGGCTATTGGGGCGACGCCGCTGGACGACGTGCCGGGCGTTGGAGCAACACGCAAACGCGCGTTGTTGGCACATTTCGGATCGGCCAAGGCTGTCGCACGGGCGAACCTTGCGGATTTGAAAGCGGTGGATGGCGTGTCAGCGAAACTGGCGCAGACGGTCTATGATTTCTTCCATGAGAATGGTTGAAACAGCGGTCACCTGACCGCCTGAGCTCCTATTGTTCAGGTGGCCAACCGGTGACACCAGCACTGGCCGCCGCTCGTGCAGATGCTGTGCCTGGCATTGCTCTTCTTGTGCCTGCGCAATTCGATCTGTCCGTGGATCTGGATATGTCCGGCCAATTCGACCACCCCGGTTTTCAAGCGGCAATCGCCAAGGTCGAAAAGGCTGCGGCGAACGCTGGTATCCCACTATGCTATCGCGTGATTTGTGGTTTTGACCTGCTTTGGCTCAAGGCAAAGACGGCTGAGGCACTAGGGTGGCCGGGCAAGAAATGATCCGGTGGCCTGCATCGCGCTTTCCACTGCCGACACAAGCCGTTAAACCTTTGGTTATGACGCTGAACCTTCCCAATATCCTCACCATACTGCGATTGGCCGCAGCACCCGGTGTTGTCGTGATGTTTCTGTATTTTGCGCGGCCCTGGGCGGATTGGTTCGCGCTGGTGCTTTTCATTGTGGCGGCCCTTACCGATTTCCTCGACGGCTATCTTGCACGGGCGTGGAAGCAGGAAAGCAAACTGGGCGCGATGCTTGATCCGATTGCGGACAAGGCGATGGTTATTATCGCGCTGGTGGTGATCACAGGTTTTTCGGGAATGAACCCGTGGATTCTGCTGCCTGCCACATTGATCATTTTCCGCGAGGTTTTTGTCTCGGGCCTGCGCGAATTTCTTGGCGATACCGCCGGGACGCTCAAAGTCACCAACCTCGCGAAATGGAAGACAACCGCACAGATGGTTGCGATTTCGATGCTTTTCGCGACCGGTGCGTTTGAGCATTATTTTGGAATGCAATCGCTTGCCATGACTTCGGAAATGGTAGAGCAGGCGATCTCGGGGGAAGGCCCGGACGAGTTGGGTCTTTACTGGAAGTACCAAGGCATGGTGATCAGCTGGTGGGGCGGGATCGTCATGTTGTGGATTGCGGCGTTGCTTACTATCTTGACGGGCTGGGATTACTTTAGCAAATCGCGCCCTTACCTGACGGACAAACCGACATGAACGTGATTTATTTTGCATGGGTGCGGGAACGCATCGGCATTCCGCAGGAAACCGTGGAAACAAATGCGGCCACGGTGAACGATCTGATCGCCGAACTGCGCGCCAGAGAGGCACGGTATGATGCCGCTTTTGCCGATATCACCGCCCTGCGGGTGGCGTTGGATCAGGAGTTGTCGGACTTTGATTCATCCTTGGCAGGCGTGCGCGAGGTCGCATTCTTTCCACCGATGACAGGTGGCTGATGACCGTCCGTGTACAGACAGACCCCTTTGATGCAGGCGCAGAGCTGAACGGCTTTGCCAAGGGGCGTGGTGATGTGGGCGCTGTGGTCAGCTTCACAGGGGTTGTGCGCGACACGCAAGGCAACTTGCGCGAAATGCTGATCGAGCATTATCCGGGCATGACCGAAAAAGCGATCAGTGCTATTGCGGATGAAGCTAGAAAGCGTTGGGATTTGGCCGATGTTCTGGTGATCCACCGCTATGGTCCGCTTGCTGTGGGGGCGCCTATCATGATGGTTGCGACAGCGGCGGCGCACCGGGCGGCGGCATTTGAAGCGGCGGATTTCCTGATGGACTACCTCAAATCCCGCGCGCCGTTCTGGAAGAAAGAAGTCACTGCTGAAGCCGAAACATGGGTCGCGGCCAAGAACGCCGACGAAGACGCGCTCAAGCGGTGGTAGGCTTGCCAACGCTTCCTCAGGCTGGCCAAACCTCTGCCGGATCACGCGCCGATGCAGCACAGGGCGCGTGGCGCGGGCAAGTCGTCAGGTGATTGTTGATCAGCCCTGTCGCCTCCATGAAGGCGTAGACAATTGTTGGCCCGCAGAACCGGAACCCAGCCTTTTTAAGGTCTTTTGAGATTTGCGTGGACAATGCCGATTGGGTCGGCATTTCAGCTCGGTCAGACAGGGTTGTGCGCAATGGCCTGCCATCCACATAATCCCACAAGAACCGATCAAACCCGACAGTTGCTTCGATCTTTTGCCAGGCGCGGGCATTGCCGATGGTCGCTTCGATCTTGCCCCGGTGGCGGATGATGCCCGGATTTCCCAGCAGACGCTGTACGTCGTCCTCTCCCCAAGTCGCAATCACATGCGGATCGAAACCGGCAAAGGCCTCGCGAAAATTGTCACGCTTCTTGAGGATTGTTATCCAGGACAGCCCCGCCTGAAACCCATCCAGGATCAACTTTTCCCATAGAGCGCGGCTGCCATACTCGGCTACGCCCCACTCGGTGTCGTGATAGTCAACATAGATCGGCTCGGTTCCGGCCCATCCACAACGCTCGCTCATTTGCTGTCCTTAACCGGTTGTTAGCCCAGAGCAGGCCATTCTGTGTGGGTCAGTATGGAGCGCCGCAATGCAAAACACCACGCTCAGTCGTGTTGAAATCGATGATCAGGCGATTGTCGATCCATTGGTTTATGCCATGGCGTCGCGGGATGGTGACGTGCTGAACATGGTGCGTGATGCGCTGACGACACGGCGGACCCAGCTTGCCTTTCTGCCAGTCGTCACAGCGGGCAGTCCGCAGACAACAGCCTTTCATGAAGGGCTGGTGCGACTGACGGACGAGGAGGGGCGCATCATTCCTGCGGGGCATTTCATGCCACTGGTCGAAGAAAACGGACTGGGGCGGCAGATCGACTGCGTCACGCTGGAACTGGCGTTTCAATGCTTGCGGTCACATCCGGCGTTGCGGCTGTCTGTAAATGTTTCGGCCCGGTCCATCGGTGACGGGGAGTGGCGGCGCACGCTGGACCGGGGGTTACTTGATCGCGGGCAACCCGGTGACCGGCTGATTTTCGAGATTAGTGAAACCTCTGCGATGCTGCTGCATGAAAACGTGATTCGCTTTATGGCCGAGATGCAGCCGAAGGGTGTGTGCTTTGCACTGGATGGGTTCGGGGCCGGGTTGACGGCGTTTCGGCATCTGAAGGATTTCTTTTTTGATATGGTCAAGATCGACAAAAGCTTTGTGCGCGGCATCGACCATGACCCAGACAATCAAGTGCTGGCAGAGGCGTTGATCACCGTGGCCCATCAGTTTGAAATGTTCGCCGTCGCCGACGGGGTCGAGACAGCGGCTGAAGCCGCATTCTTGCGGAACCTTGGGGTGGATTGCCTGCAAGGTTACCACTTTGGTGTGCCCTCTCTTCAGCTATAGATGCGCCCGCCGTTGCGTCTGACGCATAGAGGAATTGATTTGCCCTACGTCACCCAACCCCTTATGGACCGGGCCAACGGCTTGGGGGCCGCCTTGCACCGTACAACTGGGAATGGCACCTTTAGGCCAAGGCATTAACCTGAAGGGAACTATCCATGACGAACGTTGTTATCGCATCCGCTGCCCGTACAGCCGTCGGCAGCTTTGGCGGATCATTTGCCAACACACCGGCCCACGATCTGGGTGCTGCTGTACTTGAAGCTGTCGTTGAGCGCGCCGGTGTCGACAAATCCGAAGTGAGCGAAACAATTCTCGGTCAGGTGCTGACTGCGGCGCAGGGCCAGAACCCGGCGCGTCAGGCACATATCAACGCAGGGCTGCCACAGGAATCTGCTGCATGGGGCATCAACCAGGTCTGTGGATCCGGCCTGCGTGCCGTTGCCCTTGGCGCACAGCATATTCAGCTGGGTGACGCATCAATCGTCGCCGCCGGCGGTCAGGAAAACATGACGCTTTCCACGCATGCGGCACACCTGCGTGCTGGTCAGAAAATGGGCGATATGAAGTATATCGACACCATGATCCGCGATGGCCTGTGGGATGCATTCAACAACTACCACATGGGGCAAACTGCGGAAAACGTTGCGGAAAAATTCCAGATCACCCGCGATATGCAAGACGAATTCGCGGTTGCATCGCAGAACAAGGCCGAAGCCGCCCAAAAAGCGGGGCGCTTTGATGATGAAATCGCTGCCTTTACTGTAAAGACCCGCAAGGGCGACATCGTCGTCGACAAAGACGAATATATCCGCCACGGCGCAACAATCGAGGCGATGCAAAAACTGCGGCCGGCCTTCACAAAGGACGGCTCTGTCACGGCTGCCAACGCATCTGGCCTCAACGATGGTGCGGCCGCAACATTGCTGATGTCCGCAGATGAGGCTGAAAAGCGCGGGATTGAGCCTTTGGCCCGTATCGCGTCTTACGCCACAGCAGGGCTTGACCCATCCATTATGGGTGTTGGCCCGATCTACGCCTCGCAAAAGGCACTGGACAAGGCGGGCTGGTCCATCGGTGACCTTGACCTTGTCGAAGCCAACGAAGCCTTTGCTGCACAGGCCTGCGCTGTGAACAAGGAAATGGGTTGGGACCCGGAAATCGTCAACGTGAACGGTGGTGCCATCGCAATTGGTCACCCTATCGGCGCGTCCGGTTGCCGCGTCCTGAACACGCTGCTGTTCGAGATGAAGCGCCGCGATGCCAAAAAGGGCCTTGCCACTTTGTGCATCGGTGGTGGCATGGGTGTTGCCCTTTGCGTTGAGCGTCCCTAAGTCATTCAGTAATATTGTTGCGCCCAATGCGGCACAACGATAACAAGATTACGTAAAGAAATTCCTTGGAGGAGAAACTCATGTCCCGTGTTGCACTTGTAACAGGCGGTTCGCGCGGTATCGGCGCTGCCATTTCCACAGCTTTGAAAGATGCAGGCTATCGCGTTGCGGCCACCTATGCCGGTAACGATGAAAAGGCTGCGGCCTTTACCGCCGAAACCGGTATCAAGACGTACAAGTGGGACGTTGGCAATTATGAGGCCTGTCAAGCTGGCATCGCCCAGATCGAAGCTGACCTTGGCCCGGTTGAGATCCTTGTGAATAACGCTGGCATCACCCGCGATGCGCCGTTCCACAAGATGACGCCGCAGCAGTGGCACGAATGCATTGATACCAACCTCAACGGCGTTTTTAATATGACGCATAATGTCTGGGGTGGCATGCGCGAACGTAAGTTCGGACGTATCGTGACGATCTCGTCGATCAACGGTCAAAAGGGGCAATTCGCACAAGCCAACTATGCCGCGACCAAAGCCGGTGATATCGGCTTTACCAAGTCGCTGGCCCAGGAAGGGGCACGCGCGGGCATCACGGTAAACATCGTGGCCCCCGGTTACATCAACACCGAGATGATGAGTACAATCCCTGAAAAAGTGATGAACGAAGTCATCCTGCCGCAAATCCCTGTCGGCCGCCTTGGCGAAGCCTCCGAGATTGCACGGGCTGTCTGCTTCCTTGCCTCCGATGATGCTGGCTTTGTGACGGGTTCAACCCTGTCTGCAAACGGCGGGCAGTACATGTCGTAGGGCAAACTGAGCGAACAAAACAAGGGCCACGCTGATCAGGCGTGGCCCTTTTTCGTTCGGCGACGGATGTCGTCGGAGCGAAATTCCTAGTGGCGGCCTGTGAACCAACGAACGACGTTGCGCAGTGCCTTGCCACGCTCTTGATGCGCACGTTCGATACCTTCACGGATGCGGGGGCTTGTCGTTGTCTCGTGCATCGTGCGTTCCTTCAATGTGATTTGTTTGCCTTGATGTCCTTAATATGTGCAATCCGCGCCTCTCCGACAAACGAGACTTTCTATTGCTTGAGTTAAGCTATATTAAACTGAACCATGTCGGGCCGATTGCCACCCCTTACCGCACTGCGTGCCTTTGAAGCCGCGGCGCGCCATATGTCATTTCAGCGTGCTGCTGAAGAACTGAACGTCACGCCTGCCGCATTATCCTATCAAATCAAGGCTTTAGAGGCAGATCTGGGACAACCTGTCTTTCGCCGCCTCAATCGCGCTGTGGAGTTGACGGAGGCCGGGCGCTGCCTTGCACCGGGTGCAACGGACGCCTTCACAACCTTATCTGCAGCGTGGCGTAGTACAAAAAGATTAACTGATGGTGGCGTGCTGACCGTTACCGCCGGGCCGGCCTTTACGTCAAAATGGCTGGCACCGCGCATGTATGACTTTGCCCAAGCGCATAAGGAAATCGAGTTGCGGTTTCTGGCAACCCTGCGGATCATCGACTTTGACCGCGATGAAGTTGATGTCGCAATCCGCTTTGGCCTTGGGCATGACAAAGACGTCTACACCCGCCCGCTGATCGATGAATGGATGACACCCATGATGACGCCAGAAATGGCGCAAAGATACGACACGCCGGAAAAGCTCGCGCAGGCGACATTGATCCACGACGATTCGATTGGGTTCTTCAAGCTGCCCACCGGCTGGGAGGCCTGGTGCAAAGCCGCCGGGATCGAGATCGACACTTCTCACGGCACAAGGTTCTCTCAGGCCGACCATGCGATCGATGCGGCGATTGCGGGGGCAGGCGTGGTTTTGGGCCGCGTTTCACTGGCAACCCGCGCCCTGGAAGCACGACGGCTTGTCGCTCCATTTGATGTTGGTCTGATTTCGGAAGCGCAGTTCCGCTTCATCTGCCCGCAAGGCAATGAAAAACGCCCGCATATTGCGGCGTTCGAGGCCTGGGTGCTTGAGGAAATTCAGACGTCCAAGAAATTCGCTGAAGGTCGCCAGCTGGTGCGGGCTTCAGAACTGCCCTGACAGCGTTTTGCGCTGCCAGAGCGTTATTCACTTTGCTAGTGCGTGCTCAGGCGTGTGATTTCTTCCTTGAGCATCAGCTTTTGCTTCTTAAGTTTCGCAATTTCAATGTCGTCTGCCGCAGGGCTACGCTGCATCACTTCGACATGTTCCGAGAGGTTTTGGTGTTTCTTCTTCAGTTCCTGCAAATGCGAACTCAAGCTCATGGTCGTCCTCCTATCGGTTTGGGTGTTTTGATTGCACCACATCTGCCCCGCTCTGTCACGCCGCAAGGCAGCAATTCGGTACGAGACCAATCGTCGCGTGCATAAGTTGCCAAATCGTTAAGACCAGATGGGTAATTCCGCGCCATTGCGCAAAACCGCGCGCACTGCCGGGGTATAGCTTTCCTGATCGCTGCTATGGGTCGCGCCTTTATGCATGATCAGCGTTGGTGCCATACGAAACGCTGCGCGCCCCTCCTGCCGGGCTTGTAGCAAGAACAGTTCTGGTGCTTTGCCCGCGCGCCCCGCAATGGGCCGCACGATGACCGCACCCAGGCGCCCTTCAAGTGCTGCCAACACCTCGGGCAGGCGTTCCATTCGCTGAATCATGGTAAGGTAACCGCGAGGGCCGACCCGGCGCGCGCCAATCTGCACCCAATCCGTCAGCGGGGTATCACCGCCCAAGGCCAGATCACGCCCGTGATCTGTGGCGGCCGTTCCTGCACTGCGATCAAAATAGGGTGGGTTCATGATCACATGATCAAATCGTTGTTGTCGCAGGTCCGCTGGCAAGGCGCGCAGGTCGGCGGTCACGACTTTCAGGGGCAGGGTATTCTCAGTTGCGTTGCGCTGGGCGAGGGCAGCATAGTTCGCCTGCACCTCAACCCCGGTGATCCGCACACCTGCAACGCGCGCCGCAACGCAAAGCGAGGCCACGCCAACACCACAGCCCAGTTCCAATACTGTTTGCCCCGGTTTGGCAGCCACGGACGCCGCCAATATCACCGGATCAACACCCGCCCGATATCCACGCCGAGGTTGCCAGACATGAATCTTGCCCCCCAGAAAATCGTCCTGTGTCAGATCGTCAGTCACGGCCCAGATCAATCTCGCCATCGCGCATCACGGCCTCTGCCATGAACAAATCGCGGTCCAGCACCATCAAGCGGCGCGGCATTATGCCTATGCTGCCTTCAAGGACGCTCATGTTTACGTCGAAGGCGAACCAGTCTATACCCTCGCTGTCCAACAGGGCGGTTGCAAAGGCAAGGACAGTAGGGTCATTGGTGCGCAAAAGCTCTTTCATATCCAAGACCTAAGACGCCGCATAACGGATGTCTATTCACATGACGGAAACTTCAATGAGCCTTGATACCGCAGCAACGAAACCGCACGAACAATTGGCTGCGGCCCTGGCGGATGATCTGGCAGCGGTGAACGGGCTGATCCGCGAAAGGATGGCGTCCAAACACGCCCCGCGCATCCCCGAAGTGACCGCGCATCTGGTTGAGGCAGGCGGCAAGCGCCTGCGTCCGATGCTGACATTGGCGGCGGCGCGGATGTGTGGCTATGACGGCCCCTATCATGTGCATCTGGCCGCAACAGTTGAGTTTATTCACACTGCGACCTTGCTGCATGACGACGTGGTGGACGAAAGCAGCCAGCGGCGTGGGCGACCCACGGCGAACCTGTTGTGGGACAATACATCAAGCGTTCTGGTCGGTGACTATCTGTTTGCCCGCTCGTTCCAGTTGATGGTCGAAACAGGCTCTATGCGGGTTCTGGATATTCTCGCAAATGCTGCCGCGACGATTGCCGAGGGTGAAGTGCTACAACTCACCGCGGCGCGCGATCTGGCCACGACCGAGGCGGTCTATCTGCAAGTTGTACGCGGGAAAACAGCCGCGCTATTTTCTGCAGCCATGGAAGTGGGCGCAGAGATTGCAGGCCAGGATGCCGCGACCAAGAAGGCGCTTTATGACTATGGTGATGCCTTGGGCATCTCTTTTCAGATTGTTGACGATCTGCTTGACTATGGCGGCACCAAGGCCACCGGCAAGAACGTGGGCGACGATTTCCGCGAACGTAAACTGACCTTGCCTGTGATCCGCGCTGTCGCCGCTGCAAACGGCGAAGAACGCGCGTTCTGGGTGCGGACCATCGAAAAGGGCAAGCAGGAAGACGGTGATCTGGATCATGCGATCAGCCTGCTTGCGAAATATCAGACGATGGAAAGCACGCGCGAAGACGCTATTGCCTGGGCTGAAACGGCGAAATCGGCTTTGGATGTTGTTCCGGATCAACCGCTCAAGCAAATGTTGGTTGATTTGGCAGATTACGTTGTCGCGCGGATCACCTGACAAAAAGGGCCGCCCAAAGGGGCGACCCAATTCACTTACTCCGATGCGCGATTATCTGCGACTGCTGCTTGCGCCGCTGCAACCAGTGCCGCGCCGTCGTAACCCTTGGCGTCCATCTCTGTAATCCATGCAGCGGTTACATTGTCGCCCAGCGCCATGATCCGCGCCGTTTCGGCCTCTGACAATTCGGCAATCTCGTTGCCATCAGCGGCCATCAGATCACGGCCGACAACGTCGCCTGTATCATGGGCGCTGCCCGCCCACTTACTTGCCATCATGCCCGAGTTTGCGTCGATAATGGCGCGCAGATCGTCAGGCATACCCTCGTAGACGTCCTTGTTCATCGCCCAGATGAAATAGAGGTTATAAAGCGCCCGATCACCCGCCACGTCCGTGTGGCTGTCCGTCAGCTCGTTCAGTTTCAGAGACGGCGACATCTCCCACGTGATAACACCTCCATCAACCACACCTTTGGACAAGGCTTCGGGGAATTGCGGGACGGGCATGCCGATGGGTGTGGCGCCAAGTTCTTCAAGCAACAACGTCGCAGGCCGCGATGGGCCGCGCAGTTTCAGGCCTGCGAAATCCTCAACGGTTTCCACAGAGGCGCCTCGTTTGTGAACAATGCCGGGACCATGCATATGGGCCGCGATCACGTGGACATCTGCGAAGTCGTCCATCAGGAATTCTTGTGTGAATTGCCATGCGGCGGCACTTGCATCTTCACCGGATTTGGTGGTCATGAAGGGCAGTTCCATTGCTTCGGCTTCGGGGAACCGATTTGGTTGATAGCCGGGGATGACCCAGCCGCCATCAATCGCGCCGTCGCGGATCAGGTCGTATTGGTTGGGGGCAGCGCCGCCCAACTGCATGAAGGGGTAAAGCTCGACCTTGATGCGGCCTTCGGATTGTTCCTCAATCGCGTCGGCCCAAGGCTGCATGAAATAGGTTGGGTTGGCACTGGCCGGTGACACAAAGTGCTGAAAGCGTAGTGTGACTTCCTGCGCCAGAACAGAAGTGGCAGATAAGCCAAAGGCAGCCGCGATGGCGGCAGTTTTCAAGATGTGCATAGCATGCATCCTTTTCATCAATATTTGGGGGAAAGGTGTCACCGCTAGCGACACGATTGATATAGGGAGGGGTGCGTTTAGTTGCAAGTCATTCGCAAGAGGGGAAATCGCGCGTGATTTTCCCTCCTGAGTCAGACGTTATATGTGGGGTGAAACGTGCCATTTTGCGACAATGTAAAGATTTCGCAGCCATCCGCCGTGATCCCGATCGAATGCTCGAACTGCGCGGACAGCGATTTGTCGCGGGTCACGGCTGTCCAGTCATCGGCCAGCACCTTGGTTTCCGGGCGGCCAAGATTGATCATCGGCTCAATGGTAAAGAACATCCCTTCCTCGAGCCGGGCACCGGTGCCTGGGCGACCGTAGTGCAGCACATTCGGCGGCGCATGAAACACGCGGCCCAACCCATGGCCGCAGAAGTCGCGGACCACAGACATGCGATGACTTTCGGCGAACAGTTGAATGGCATAGCCGATATCGCCAAAGGTATTGCCTGGCTTTGCCGCCTCAATCCCCTTCATCAAGGCATCATGGGTGACTTCAATCAGGCGCTCTGCCTTGCGCGACGGTGCGCCCGCCACATACATGCGGCTGGTGTCGCCAAACCATCCATCAACAATCACGGTGACATCAATGTTCAGGATATCGCCTGATTTGAGCTTTTTATCGCCCGGAATACCGTGACAGACCACGTGATTGACGGAAATACAGCTCGCATGTTGATAGCCCTTATAGCCAATGGTGGCAGAGGCCGCGCCGGCATCATTGACCATCTGGGTGATCAACCGGTCGATCTCTCCGGTAGATTGGCCGGGAAAGACATGCGGGGCAATATCATCAAGGATTTGCGCGGCCAGCGCACCCGCTTTCGCCATACCGGCAAAGTCGTCTGGCTGATAAAGGCGAATGCCATCTTTGGTCAGGTGGGCTTTGTTCGTTTCCACAGGGCCGTGTCCTTTTGCTGTTACCCGGCACATAGGTGAAAACGGCGATGAGTTCTAGGCCCGGAAACGGAGCGGTTTGCCCAATGTGATCGCCTGCGGGCTGATCTGACAGGCCTGTGCCAGCACGGTGACACCTGCCGCCGCTGCCTGATCAAACGCGGCCTTATAGGTCGGGTCGATATCGCCGGCTAAAGTGACCTCTGCACAATCGGTTCGTTGCACCAGATAGAACATGATCGCGCGATGGCCCTCTGCAACCATCTGCGCCAGTTCAGCCAGATGTTTCGCGCCACGCGCGGTCACACTGTCGGGAAACTCGGCGACGCCTTGCTGCCGGGACAGGGTGACACTTTTAACCTCTACATATGTATCCGGGCCGGACCCGCTGAGCAGAAAATCGATGCGGCTGTTCTGTCCATACTTTACCTCCGGGCGCACCAGATCATAAGTGGGCAATCCGGGCACCTCATGCGCCAGCAGCGCTGCCTTCAACGCGCGGTTGGGGACAGAAGTATCTACCCCGGTGAAATGCCCGTTTTCGTGATCTACCAGGCGCCAGCCGAACCTGAGTTTTTTCTTGGGATCGTCGTTGGGTTCCAGCCAAATCTTCGTGCCCGGCTCTGCCAGCCCCATCATCGAGCCGGGGTTGGCGCAATGGGCTGTTACTTCGCGTCCATCCTCCAGCCGCACATCCGCCAGGAAACGCTTGTAGCGTCGGATCAGGCGGGCAGGGACAAGAGACGTGGCAAATTCCATAGCCGCCCCTATAACCGGATTGGCAAGACAGGAGAACCACCAGATGCCCAACCCGACCGCCGCAATGCTCGTGATTGGCGATGAGATACTGTCAGGCCGCACGCGCGATGCGAATATGCATTATCTGGCGGGGCAACTCACGGCGATAGGGATCGACCTGCAAGAGGTACGCGTGGTGAGCGATGATCGTACTGCGATTGTTACGGCTGTGCAGGCGCTTTCTGCCGCATATGATCACGTCTTTACCAGCGGTGGCATCGGGCCGACGCATGATGATATCACCGCTGACTGCATCGCTGCGGCCTTCGAGACGCCCATTGACATACGCGACGATGCGCGTGCCTTGTTGCAGGCCCATTATGACCGATCCGGGCAAGAGTTGAACGCAGCGCGGCTGCGTATGGCACGTATTCCTGATGGCGCGACACTGATCGACAATCCAGTCAGCACCGCGCCGGGGTTCACATTGCACAATGTGCATGTGATGGCCGGTGTGCCATCGGTATTTCAGGCGATGGTCGCGAGCGTCCTGCCCCTGCTGACAGGGGGCAAGCCGCTGTTATCGCGGACCTTGCGCGTTGTACGCGGCGAAGGGGATATCGCGGGGCCACTCGCCCTGTTTGCAAACCAGTTTGCGGATCTTTCTGTTGGATCCTACCCTTTCCAGAAGGATGGCATCTATGGCGCCAACATTGTCGTGCGCGGCAGTGATGCGGCGCGGTTGGATCATGCGATGACAGAACTTGCGGACATTTTTGCGGTATGAGCCTGCCCGACGCCAAGAAGCTCTACGCCGTCATTGATGGCACTTGGCCTGCCTCTGCCAGGCAGGCGGTTGGGCCATGGGTCGTCCGGCTTGATCGCAGCGGCAGCAGCCGTGTGAGTGCGGCAACAGCAGAACGGGAAGTGACCGAGGATGACATTGCGCAGGCCGCTGATGCGATGCGCCACGCAGGGCAAACCCCGCTATTCATGATCCGTGAGGGCGATGATGCGCTAGATGCGATGCTGGCTGTGCGCGGCTACGCGATCAAGGATCCGGTAAACATGTACGCTGCACCAGCGGCGAAAATCGCGACAGAGCGCCCGCCGCCTGTGACATCATTTGAGGTCTGGCCCCCGCTGGCGGCACAGATAGAGGTTTGGGCTGAGGGCGGCATCGGCCAAGGGCGGCTGGATGTGATGGAGCGGGCGGGCGTACCAAAGACAACTTTGCTGGGGCGGCTGAACGACAGGCCCGCAGGCACGGTTTTCGTGGGTGTTGCTTGTGATTGTGCTATGATCCATGCGCTAGAGATTGCCCATGCGCATCGCAGGCAGGGCCTGGCGCGGCATCTGACCCGTGCGGCGGCATTCTGGGCATTGGATGCGGGTGCAACCTATCTGACTTTGGTGACGACACAGGCAAATGACGGGGCGAATGCGCTCTACACTTCCCTCGGCATGACGCTTGTGGGACAGTATCACTATCGCATTTTGACGGAGTGACGCCTTGACCGACCAACCCACTGCCCTTGATCTTCCGATGGTTGATCCGCTGCCCAAAGAGACGCAGAAGTATTTTGATATCTGCCAGGAAAAGCTGGGGATGGTGCCGAATGTCCTGCAGGCCTACGCCTTTGACATCGACAAGCTGAACGCCTTCACCACACTTTACAACGATGTGATGCTGGCCGAGTCGGGGCTGTCCAAGCTGGAACGCGAAATGATTGCTGTCACCGTGTCGTCAATCAACAAATGCTACTATTGCCTGACGGCCCATGGCGCTGCTGTACGCCAGCTGTCGGGTGATCCGAAACTGGGTGAAATGCTGGTGATGAACTGGCGCGTGGCTCCGCTAGATGCGCGCCAGAAAGCCATGCTGGAATTCGCCGAAATGATGACCTTGGCCAGTGCCAAGATCGATGAGACTGATCGCGACGCGCTGCGACAAGTCGGGTTTTCGGATCGTGACATCTGGGACATTGCTGCCGTCACGGGCTTTTATAACATGAGCAACCGGATTGCCTCGGCCACGCAGATGGCGCCGAATGACGCCTACCACGCGCAGGCGCGATGATCCGGTCTCTGGTTGTTCTGATCGCCTTTCTGGCAGGGGCTGCCGGGGCCCAGACGTTGGATTTTCCGTCCAATGCCAGCTTGCAACGCGAGGTGGTTCGCCCCTTGGACAGCTATGTGATGCCGATAGGCATATGGGATCGGGGCGAGATGCCGATCCAAACGGTTGAGGGGCGGTTGATCCAACAGGCATGGCGCATTGAGGCGGCATCCTTGACCACGTTGCAACTCGTGCGGCCCTTGCGTGAACAGTTGCGCAACGACCGGTATCGGATCATCTTTGAATGCCAGACCGAGGCCTGCGGCGGATTTGATTTTCGCTTTGGCGTGGAAACGCTGCCCCCGCCAGAGATGCGGATCAACATCGGCGATTTCCGGTTCCTTGCCGCAGAGCGGACGGGGGAAAACGGTCCTGAATACCTGAGCCTTTTGACCAGTCGGACGGCACAGGCAGGGTTTGTGCAAATCACACATGTTGCTCCGGCGATTGCGGATGATCCACCGCTGGCGGTCGCCGCCGCGCCTGTGGTGCGGGCGTCCGGTGCAGTGTCGCAGGCAAGTATTGCAGCGCAGCTGGATCAAACCGGCAGCGCGATTCTGCGCGATCTGTCATTTGAAACCGGTTCTGCCCAGTTGGGCACCGATGACTATACATCGTTGCAGGCTTTGGCGGACTACCTGCTGACCTACCCCAATCGCACGGTGGCCCTTGTCGGTCACACAGATGCCGCCGGCGGGCTGGAGGGCAATATTGCGTTGTCAAAGCGGCGTGCAGCCTCGGTATTGGAACGGCTGGTCGCGGTCTACGGGGCGGACCGTCGACAGCTTGAGGCGGAAGGAATGGGGTATCTCGCGCCGGTGGCCACGAACCTGACAGAGGATGGTCGCGAGGCAAACAGACGCGTCGAAGTCATCGTGACCTCAACCAGCGAATAGCGGGTCACGCAGCGCCATTCGTGGGTGACACCGCTTCGATTTCGTCAAATACGATCATCCGCGCGCGCCCCTGTTGCTTGGCCTGATAAAGTGCGTGATCAGCAAAGCCGAAGACATCATCAATCGTCCAACCAGGATTTGTGGTCGCGGCCCCGATTGAAAGTGTGACGGTCAAAGGGCCGGTTGCATCTGTGCTGAATGAAATCGGCTTGGTCAGGCGTTCACCGATGGCGCGTGCTTGCGGCAGTGTAGAGGCATGCAGATAGACAGCAAATTCCTCGCCACCGATCCGCCCGACGATGTCATCTTCTCTGATGTTGCGTTTGATGGTGTAAGCAATGCTTTTGAGGCATTCATCGCCTGCCTGGTGCCCGTATGTGTCATTAATGGCCTTGAACCGATCCGCGTCAATCATCATGAGCACCCCCGCTTTTTTCTTGGATCTGGCTGTCGTGGTCAGATCGAAAAAGGTGCGCCGGTTATATAGGCCTGTTAGCCCATCTTCACGGGACAAGGTCCAAAGGTTCTGTTGCAGCTGGATCTGAAAATGGGTGACGGCAAGAAAGAAGGCGACCAAGGGTCCGCTGACGATAAAGGAATGCAGCACGAAATAGACCAGATGCCCGTCGCTTTGGTCTTCAATGAAGTGATGAAAAAGTCCGCTTGCGGAGGCCAATAGCCCGATAAGACACAAAAACCGGAGACAGAACCCGATTGCAGTTTGCGGTGCCAGCAAACGCATTAATCTTTCCATGCCGTCCCTCTTCCAGCCTGTCTGGAAGATAGGACGCATGTGTTGCGATTGGCTTAAGGTAGGCGAACATGTTCTGTGCCCCGCTGTGCGAGCGCGCAGTTATGCGCCACCGTACCGTCGCTGGGAGACTACCAAACATCGGGGCCCTTGTCGGCAAAGGCATGTGCGAGGAAATCAATAAAGGCGCGCACTTTTGGCTGCGTAAAGCGGCCTGGTGGGTAAACGGCATAGATGCCTTGCGTCTCTTTTGGCAGATCGGGGATTGCTTCTTCTATCAGCCCGTCGCGCATGGCGTCAGCATAAAGAAAGCTTGGCAGGTATGCGATACCAAGGCCGCCAATACAGGCATTCAGCAGGGACTGCCCATCGTTCACGGTTAACCAGCCTGCGGTGCGGACCTGACGTTTCTCACCCGAAGGCGCCGTCAGTTTCCAGACCGCAGAGTTTGCCTGGTTTGAATAATGCAGCAGCTTGTGTTCGTTCAGATCATCAATCTTTTCGGGGCGGCCGTATTGCTCAAAATAAGCTGGCGCCGCGATCATACGTTTGGTCGTGTCGGTCAGCTTGCGCGCGCGCAGGGTGCTGTCTTCCAACTCTCCTATTCGGACGGCCATATCAAAACCTTCCGAGATCAGTTCAACATAGCGGTTGTTAAGCACCATGTTCACAGTGATGTCGGGGAATTCGGCTAGGAAATCGCCCAGAACGGGCGACAGGTGGTTCACACCAAAGTCGGTTGCGACGCTGATGCGCAGCAGGCCCGATGGGGCGGATTGCATCGAGGTGACCAGCGCGTCGGCCTCACCGGCATCATTCAACACACGGCGGGCGCGGTCATAATAGGCGAGCCCAATTTCCGTGGGGCTGACACGGCGGGTCGTGCGATTCAGAAGGCGCGCACCAAGGCGGGCTTCCAGTGATGAAACATGTTTGGAAACGGCAGATTTGGAGATGCCCATCTTCTTGGCGGCGTCCGTAAACCCACCTTGATCGACAACTGTCGCAAAAGCCTCCATTTCAGTCAGTCGATCCATCGAAAATTCCCAATCACATACGTTACCACTGGTATCTTATGTGATCTTCAATTCGGGCAGGAATGGGACCAATGCCTGACAATATGGCGGTATGAATCCGCTTTGGTGCCCGTCTGGAAACAGCCGCCTGCGCAGAATTACCATAAGGCAAAGGGGATAGCATGACTGCTACCCCCTCATTGTTGCCCTATTTAGATGAACGCTAAAGCGCAGCGGCCAGTCGCGTTCCCTGATCAATTGCGCGCTTGGCATCCAGTTCAGCGGCCACATCAGCCCCGCCAATCACATGCACATTGCGACCCAAAGCGATCAGTTCATCCGCCAGGTGACGCTCTGGCACCTGACCTGCGCAAAGCACGATGGTGTCGGCCGCAATCACGCGAGGGTTCTCGCGGGCCTCGCCCTGGCTGACATGCAACCCTTCGGCGTCGATCCTTTCATAGTTCACACCACCAACCATCTGCACGTTCTTCATCTGAAGCCCGGCACGGTGAATCCAGCCTGTTGTCTTGCCCAGCCGCTTGCCCAGCTTCTCGGACTTGCGCTGAAGCAGCGTGATCTGTCGCACAGGCGCCTCGGGCTTTGGTCCTTCGGGGCGCAGGCCGCCGCGTGTTCTTTCAGGGTCGCCAACACCCCATTCTTCAAGCCATGCATCCAGATCCTCTGTCGGACTATCATCTGTGACCAGATACTCGGCGACATCAAAGCCGATCCCGCCAGCGCCGATAATGGCCACGGTCTGGCCGACCTCGGCCTTGCCACGCAGCACGTCGATATAGGATAGCACGTTCGGCCCGTCCTGACCGGGGATCGCCGGGTCACGTGGGGCCACACCCGTTGCGATGATGATTTCGTCGAAATCAGCGAGTGTGTCAGGTGTTGCTGCCGCGCCCAGTTGCAGTGCAATACCCGCCTTGGCGACCATAGTGCGATAGTAGTCGACCAGCCCCCAGAATTCCTCTTTGCCCGGTACCTGCTTGGCCATGTTGAGTTGGCCACCGATTTCATCGGATTTGTCAAAGATGGTGACACTGTGCCCGCGCTCTGCTGCGGTCAGAGCCGCAGAAAGGCCCGCCGGACCTGCACCCACGACGGCAATCGTCCTGGGCGCCTTGGCAGGCGCGACTGTCAGTTCGGTTTCATGGCAGGCACGCGGGTTTACCAGGCAGGATGACAGTTTGCCACTAAACGTGTGATCAAGGCAGGCTTGGTTGCAGGCGATACAAGGTGCAATCTCGGCCGCTTTGCCGGCGGCGGCTTTTGCCACGAAATCGGCGTCGGCCAAGAACGGCCGCGCCATACTGACCATGTCGGCACAACCGTCAGACAGAACGCCTTCTGCGACTTCGGGCATGTTGATCCGGTTGGAGGTGATGATGGGGATGTTCACCTCGCCCATCAGTTTTTTGGTAACCCAGGCAAAGGCGCGCCGCGGCACGGATGTCGCGATTGTGGGGATACGTGCCTCGTGCCAGCCGATGCCGGTATTGATGATGGTGGCGCCGGCGGCTTCAACGGCCTTGGCCAATTGCACGACCTCTTCCCAAGTCGAGCCATTGGGCACCAGATCAATCATTGAAAGGCGGTAGATCAGGATGAAATCCGGACCAACGGCTTCGCGGACGCGGCGCACAATCTCAATTGGTAAACGCATACGGTTCTCATAAGAGCCGCCCCAACGGTCGGCGCGCTTGTTAGTGTGGGTCACAAGGAACTGGTTGATGAAATAGCCCTCTGATCCCATCACTTCGACCCCGTCATAGCCTGCCTCTTTTGCGCGGCTGGCGGCGGTTACAATATCGCTGATCT
This sequence comes from uncultured Paracoccaceae bacterium, assembly GCA_947498645.1. Lineage (GTDB taxonomy): Bacteria > Pseudomonadota > Alphaproteobacteria > Rhodobacterales > Rhodobacteraceae > Yoonia. Next base: position 1,429,447 of record CANMKS010000001.1, read on the forward strand.
GCTTCTCGATACCGTCCTCATCCAGTTCCTGTGGCGGGAAGGGAGAGATTGGGGATTTCACCGCCGAGGGTGCCACACAATTAGGAGCATAGGCGTAACGACCCGCGTGCAGGATCTGCATGGCGATTTTGCCGTCCGCCTCATGCACGCGATCGGTGACGATGCGATGGTTGGCAATATCCGCATCGGTGTAAAGGCCAGCAGCGCCCGGAAAGACACCACCCTCGGGATTGGGGGCCATGCCGCCAGTGACCATTAGCGCCACATCGCCGCGTGCGCGTTCAGCATAGAACTCGGCCACCCGGTTCCAGTCCTTGGTTTCTTCCAAGCCAGTGTGCATTGACCCCATAAGCACCCGATTTTTTAGTGTGGTGAAACCCAGATCAAGGGGGGCAAGAAGATAGGGGTAATGGGTCATGAACGTGCCTTTCGCTTTGGCGCTGAGCATGGCCAAAGTTGTCGCGACCGTCACCCCCAAACGCCACGTCAGAAAGCAACGTGCGGTGGCCGCATCGAATCTTTGGTTAGAAATCTTGTTTTGCCCAATGCAAATATGACCGTCACCTTAAACATTGACGGAGCGTGGGTTTGCACCCACCCTACAGCCATGGAACAGAGTTTTTCACGACGGGATTTGTTGACACCGGGAGAGCTTCGCAGTCTTTCGGAACGCTCTGATCTGCGTGGTGGCCTGCAAATGGCCAGCCATGTGGGCGCGATCGTGATCGTCGGTATCCTGCACGCGCAGGCCTTGGGCAGCGGCTGGGTTTGGTTGACGGGGCTGGGCTTGGGTGTCTTGCTGAATTTTCTCTATGCAGCCCAGCATGAATTGAGTCACGCAACCGTCTTCAAGACGCGCAAGCTCAACGAAGTGTTTGGCCGGATCATTGGCTTCATCCAGGTCTTTCCGCGCGACTTTGATCAGGTGATGCACTTCGCCCATCACCAATACACCCAGGATTGGGAGCGCGACGGCGAACTGGTGCGCGAACCTTACACGCTGACGACCTATCTTTTGTGGCTCAGCGGGATCACCTATTGGCGCAATCGGTTCTTTGGGGTCATTCGGCGCGCACGGGGAATCATCATTGAGCCATTTATCCGCGCCGAGGAAGAAGCGATGATCATCCGCGAAAGCCGTCTGCATGTACTGGGCTATGCCGTGATTGCCTTGCTATCGGTGATCTTCTCGTCCTGGGGTGCCCTGATTTTCTGGCTGATCCCGATGATCCTGACCAAGCCAATTCACCAATTACAAAACACCATCGAGCACCTGGGGCTGAGCCATGTGAACGACATCATGGAAAACACCCGCTCGACCCGCGCCAATGCGGTGCAACGCTGGCTGTGCTGGCAAATGCCCTATCATACCGCCCATCATACGTTTCCTGCGGTGCCGTTCTGGAAGCTGCGTGATCTGAATGACCGGATCGAGGCAAAGGCAGGCACGGTCCACCGTATGGGCTGGCTGGAGTTTCAGGTTCAGGTGATCGGCAAGCTGTTGACCAAGGACGAAAGCCAGTATCCGATGGATGAGGTCTGGGTGATCCCACGCTCTGGTGGTCGGGTGACCCGGATGCCAGCGGAATGACGCCTCAAGTCCGGGGTTGCAGCCTATGATGAGGCAACTCAAGGTCTACACTTCGCTTTGGGCGATGCAGCCACATGACCAGACGGGTGTAAAGCTGCCCTACGATCAGGTGTGCGCGATGGTCGCGAGTGCCGGGTTTGACGGGATGGCGATTGATCTGGGCGCGTCCGACGTCGCTGTGGCCCATGCGGTGCGACCGCACATGGAGGCGAACAGGCTGACGCCGTTGATCGTGGCTTTTCCCAAAACCATAGAAAGCCTTGAAGGCACGTTGCACATGGCCGCCGATTTCGGCGCGCCTTTTGTCGATGTGATCGGGCAGGTGATGCCGATCGCCCTAGATGACATGGTGCCGGTGATTGAAACATGGATGGGCATGGCCGACCGGGTTGGTGTGCCGGTCCAGTTCGAGACGCACCGCAACTGCATCACCAACGACCTTTACACGACCCTGCAACTGCTTGACCGCATCCCTGAAATGCGAATTTGTGCGGACCTGTCCCACTATGTCGTCGACCGGGAGTTCTGGTTTCCGCTGTCCGAACATGACCTCGGGTTGATGAGTCGCATCCTGCAACGCTCTGACAGTTTTCAGGGCCGTGTTGCGTCTCGCCAACAAATTCAGTTGCAGCTGGATTTTCCGCAGCACCAGAAATGGGTGGAACTGTTCAAAGGGTGGTGGCGCGAAGGTCTGGCCGATTGGCGGGCGCGAAATCCTTCGGGTGATTGCATCTTTGTTTGCGAACTCGGGCCGCCGGAATACGCGATGACAGGACCGGACGGTGCTGAGATGTCCAACCGCTGGGAAGAGGCGCAGCTGATCAAAGGCTGGGTGCGCGAGAATTGGGAAGAACTGGGTGGGGACGGGTAAATATCGGGATCATGGTCCCGCTTGCAGGTATCCCTGCGCTTGATGCTCGTTGCGCCCACCCCATGCTAGTCCGAAATGATGCAGATATTAGCACAAGCGATCAGCGCGATTTCGGTTCGCTTTCGAGATCTTTGAAGTGTGCAAATTGATATGGAAAGACTTGGTACGCCTTAGCGACAAAGGCGTTCGTCGCCCTTGCTGCTTTGACCATGTATCCACCGCTCTCAACCCACGCTGATTGATGCATTGTGCTGGGGTGAGCGCAAATCAACAGAAAAATGGCGAATGAAGCTAAATGGTGGAGCCTAGGGGAGTCGAACCCCTGACCTCTTGCATGCCATGCAAGCGCTCTCCCAACTGAGCTAAGGCCCCATCCGTGCAGCAATCACTGCGTGCTGCTCTTTAGGCAGCGGGCCGGGCGAGATCAAGTCAAAAATCGCGCCCGCACTGGTCGTTTATTCGTCGTCGTTCTTGGCCACGTCGGCCAGTTCGTCAAGCGAGACTGTGTCGTCGTCATCATCTTCCAGAACATCATCGCCCAGATCAACGTCGTCATCATCGTCGTCATCATCGTCGAGAACCAGATCGTCGTCTTCTGCCTTCTCTTTGAGTTTGGTTGTCTGTGCATCCTCGGCATCGGCCGCCATGGTGCGGGTCTTGGATGTATCGACAGTCACCTCATTGCCCGTATAGGGGCTGATGATCGGCGTGGCGTTCAGGTCGTAAAAGCGTTTGCCGGTTTCCGGGCAAAGGCGCTTTGTGCCCCACTCTTCCTTAGGCATAGGCTATCCCTTCAAAAACATGTTCGGTCCCTTGCGGGTGATCGGTGCCAACTGCCATAAGCAGTGGGGCGTGTCAAAGCCTTTGGCACGTAAAATATGAGTAGTTGGATATGGGCCGTCACACGCTTGAAGGCAACCCCCCGATTGATGTCACTTTGCGGCAGTCCGCGCGCGCCAAGCGTCTGTCCTTGCGTGTGTCGCGTCTGGATGGCCGTGTGACGCTGACGATGCCGCAGCATGCACCGCTGCGCGAGGGAATCGCCTTTCTGCGCAGCAAGGAGGTTTGGCTGCGTGGGCATCTGGCCGATCTGCGCCCGGTCGCGAAAGCAGATGCTGGTGGCACAGTGCTATTGCGTGGGAAAGCTGTGCCGATTCTGGCGGGGCCGTGGAAACGCGCGTCATTGACTGATGAAGGATTGCGTGTCGCTGAGGGTGCGCCTGCCGGTCCGCAGATAAAGGCCATTCTGCGCCACCAGGCGCGTGATGCGCTGGCTGTGGCCTCGGATCGATACGCGGCCGCTTTGGGCCGCAGCTATTCCCGATTGACCATCAGAGACACCCGGTCGCGCTGGGGGTCTTGTTCGGCGCAGGGCGCGCTGATGTATTCCTGGCGCTTGATCATGGCGCCACCAGAGGTGTTGGATTATGTTGCCGCCCATGAAGTCGCCCATCTGGTCGAGATGAACCATCAGCCCGCGTTCTGGGCCACTGTGGCTACGATCCATCCCAACTATGCTGCCCCCCGCCAATGGTTGCGGGATCATGGTGATGCTTTGCACCGTGTGAGTTTTGACGATTGACCGGCCTGTTTTTTGTGATCACATTTGACCCATGATGATCCAACCCCGCCCGCAGGACAGCACGACCGCCGCGCATGAGCGGGTGTATCGCGCGCTCCGCACCCGTATCATGCACGGAGAGATCCCCCCGGGGGAGGCGCTGACGCTGCGCGGTATCGGCAAGACTTACGACGTTTCCATGACGCCTGCGCGCGAGGCTGTGCGCCGTCTGGTGGCGGAAGGGGCGTTGTTCTTGTCTTCATCCGGTCGGGTCTCGACACCTGCGCTGTCAAACGAGCGTATCGAGGAATTGGCCACGTTGCGCGCCTTGTTGGAGCCTGAACTGGCCTCGCGCGCCTTGCCACGTGCGCATTTCGCTTTGATCGAGCGTCTGGAGGCGATCAATCACAGTGTCAGCCAAGGGATCGCACGCCACGATGCGACAGGCTATATTCGGATGAACCTGGAATTCCACCGCACGCTTTATCTGCGTGCCCAGGCCCCTGCGATGCTGGCAATGGCAGAAACAGTCTGGCTTCAGCTTGGGCCGACGATGCGCGCGCTTTACGGGCGGCTAAACCGGACAGAGCCGCCCTATAACCACAAGCTTATCCTCGCGGCCCTCAAAGCCGGGGATGAGCCGGGCTTGCGCCTTGCGGTGCGTTCTGACGCCACGCAGGGCCTGCGGATGCTCAAAGGTTAGGTGGGTAGTTGTCGAGATCTGCAATGGCGAGGTTCATGACCCTGCGAAAGTCTTCGCCGGGCATCCCGATACCGTAAGCCAGGTTTGACAGAAACTCATGCTCTGCTGGCAGGATGCGCCCGCTGGCCAGGGCCACGTAAAATGCGCCTTGCATCATGGTATCTTTTTCACTGTCGCGCATCCCTTTGCCAAAGTTGATAAAGTCCTGCGAGCTGAGGTTCATATCAAGATGGTCGGTGATGCGGATGATATCAGCGGCCAGCACATTGCGGCGCGTCAGGCGTCGGGCGGTCTGGCCAATCAGGGCAATCTCGTTCGAGGCGACCATTCCGTCGCATTTACCCACATAACAAAGCACGTCCAGAATCCGTTTTGATGCTTTCTTGCGCATCCGCGCGCGCGGATCGAGGCCCAGAATGGATTTAAGACGGCGAATGATGACAGCGATCAGACCCAAAGCAAGTGCCACCCAAATCCCGTAGTTCTGCACGGTGCGGCGAATGCCATTCTTGGGTTCAGTGGGGATTGTCGGATCAACAAGGTTCAGCGACTGTGCCGTTTCCATCTGCTCGGCACTGAAAGACCGGTCCGGTTCAGAGGCGCAACGATCATCGGCCAGCGCATAGCCCGTGATATCGCTGGTCAACGTAAAGCCCAAAATCCGAAAGTCATTTGTGACATAGCACAATGACATCTTGGTATTGTCGGGGCCGGGGATCTGAGTCTGGTCCACAAACTCTAGATCGGGGAACATGCCTGTATTCGCCGTAAAGGCGTAGGCGGGGCTGCTGAGCATCACACATAGCAACAAAAGGGTCGTGAACCGCTTCATTTGGATTCTCGGTTTATTTTACTCAATATCGCAACAACGAACCTAAAGAATGTGGCGTGCTTATGTCCTTGAGTGGAGAAAATACTGAATTTTCAAGCGGCTCTTGCACCAATGACACAGTCGGCAAAACCGCTGTTGAAATGGTCAAGGTGCGCATCGTGTGCCACCCGATGCGCGGGCCGCACACGACAGTGTTCGCAGGGTCTAGGCGTGAATTGCGCCGTCACCGCAGGCCAATGCGGCTTCGCGCACGGCTTCTGAGTAGGTTGGATGCGCGTGGCAAGTCCGGGCGATATCTTCGGCAGCTGCACCGAACTCCATCGCCACGCAGATTTCATGGATCAGATCGCCCGCCATAGGGCCGATGATATGCGCGCCCAGCACCCTGTCGGTTGTCGCATCCACAAGGATTTTCACGAAACCTTCGCCCGCAAAATTGGCCTTGGCCCGTGCGTTGCCCATGAAGGGGAACTTGCCAACCTTGTACTTACGTCCTTGTTCTTTCAGGGTTTCTTCGGTTTCGCCAACATTGGCGACCTCTGGGTGCGTATAGATCACACCGGGGATGACACCGTAGTTTACATGCGGATGCTGACCTGCAATCCCTTCGGCAACCGCCATGCCTTCGTCTTCGGCTTTGTGCGCCAGCATTGGCCCGTCAATTGCGTCGCCGATGGCATAGATCCCCGCCACATTCGTGGCATAGCGGTCGTTGGTCTTGATCTGGCCGCGCTCTGACACTTCAACGCCCAAACTCTCTAGGCCCAGACCATCGGTGTAGGGTTTGCGGCCTGTGGCCACCAGAACGGTGTCAGCCACGACGCTGTGTTCGCTGTCGTCCTTACGCAGTTTGTAGGTGACGGTGGCCTTGCCGCCTTTGACCGTGGCGCCCTGTACGGCGGCACCCATTGTAAACTTGAGCCCCTGTTTCTTCAGCATTCGTTGGAACGTCTTGGCGATCTCTGCGTCCATGCCGGGGGTGATGGCATCGAGGAATTCGATCACCTCAACCTCTGCGCCCAATCGGGCATAAACCGACCCCAGTTCCAGCCCGATGACGCCTGCACCAATCACGACGAGTTTCTTCGGCACTTTGCCCAGTTCCAGCGCACCGGTCGAGGTCACAACCGTTTTTTCATCGACCTCGACACCGGGCAGGGATGACGGTTCCGACCCTGAGGCGATGATGATGTTCTTGGCGTCATGGACGTCATCACCAACCTTGACCTTGCCCGCCTCGGGGATAGAGGCCCAGCCTTTGATCCAGTCTACCTTGTTCTTTTTGAATAGAAATTCGATGCCGCCGGTGTTCTGGCCGATCGTCTCGGCCTTGTATTGCAGCATCTGTTTCCAATCGACCGACGGCGCTTTGCCCTTCAGGCCCATGGTTGCGAAGTTATGCTCTGCCTCATGCAGCATGTGGGTGGCGTGCAGCAGTGCCTTGGAGGGGATGCAGCCCACGTTCAAACAGGTGCCGCCAAGCGTTTCGCGGCCTTCGACGCAGGCCACTTTCATCCCCAGTTGGGCGCAACGGATCGCGCAGACATAGCCGCCGGGGCCGGAGCCGATTACGATGACATCATAGCTGGACATGGGGGTCTCCTTGGGCAATTTTTCGTGTCGGCAAAGCGTCGGGCTTTTGTCGGGCACAGTATCATATCAGGGCTGACACTATCATCAGCATGGTTGAGAGGAACCCCACAAACCAGATCAGCGAACGCCAGGGGGCGAGGCCAAAGTAGTAGGCGGGGATGTAGAGGATGCGGGCGGCTAGATAGGTCCACGCGCAGATGGCGCTGAACCCGGTGCCTTTGTCGCCAAGGGTGACGACAACGACGGCGATGGTGAAGAGGATCAGCGCCTCAAAATGGTTGTTCATCGCGCGGATCAAGCGGCCGGTTTTGTCGCTGACCTGTTCGACCATGGGTTTGCCCATGCGGCTGGTGTCGCGGGGGGACAGTGTCTTGCCGACACCAAGTTCGATATTGGCAGGGATCGCCATCAGGGTGAACTGGACGCCTTGGAGGAGGGCGGCGAGGGCGAGGACGGTGAGCTCGGCGGTCATTTCACTTGCGTCCTTGCATCAAGTCTGTTCGCATTTCGGCCTTAACGATGCTGAGAGTGGCATCCCGACGGTCCGTTCCGGGATCTGTTTCTAGCATTTCTTCTAACGCAATAATTAACTGCTTTGAGGCCACAAGTTCTGTCCTAAACCACCAATAGCCGATCTCGGATTGTGTCTTGTTGGTTGGTCCGCTGCTCATTTGATCATGCCAAGCCTTTAGCAGTCCACTGTAGGCTTCTTTTCTTTCAGCAAATAGCTGCTTGGCATCCTGAGATCTTCCCGATAGCCAAGACTGGACAAGAACCGTGATCAAAGAGCCAATACCTAACGCACCAACAATTGTGACAACCTGTTCCAACTATTGTCTCCGCCCGGCTTGCCGGGCAGTGCCCACCCCACGGTCCGGGAGCTGCCCTGTGTTCGTCTGGTTTTGCATTGTCATCATGTCGCGTTTTGCGCGTGGGTTTCACCCACCCTACGTAGGGTGGGTGAAACCCACGCACTTGATCAATCACAAATCCATCAACAACCGCCGTGGATCCTCAAGCGCTTCTTTCACCCGCACAAGGAACGTCACCGCCCCTTTGCCGTCCACGATCCGGTGGTCGTAGGACAGGGCCAGATACATCATGGGCCGGATCACGACCTGACCGCCAATCGCCATTGGGCGGTCCTGGATTTTGTGCATACCCAAAATACCCGACTGCGGTGGGTTCAGGATGGGGGAGGACATCAGCGAGCCGTAAACGCCTCCGTTGGAGATCGTGAAGGTGCCGCCTTGCATTTCGGCCATGCTCAGCTTGCCGTCGCGGGCTTTCGCGCCCATTTCGGCAATCGCTTTTTCGATGCCTGCGAATGACATCTGATCAGCGTCATTGATCACCGGCACGACAAGGCCGGTGGGTGTGCCTGCGGCGATGCCCATGTTGACGTAGTTTTTATACACAACATCAGTGCCGTCGATTTCGGCGTTCACTTCGGGCACTTCGTTCAGCGCGTGAATACAGGCCTTGGTAAAGAACGACATAAAGCCCAGCTTCACGCCGTGCTTCTTCAGGAACAGGTCTTTGTATTCGGTACGCAGAGCCATCACCTCGGTCATGTCGACCTCGTTGTAGGTGGTCAGCATGGCGGCGGTGTTCTGGCTGTCTTTCAGGCGCTTGGCGATGGTCTGGCGCAGACGGGTCATTTTGACCCGCTCTTCGCGGTCGGCCTGATCGGCGGCGACTGGTGCGCGCGGTGCTGGCGCCGATGAAGGCGCAGGAGCGGCTGATGTGAGTGCGTTGAGCACATCCTCTTTCATCACGCGGCCGTCTTTGCCGGTGCCTGCGACATCAGAGAGGTTGTTTTCAGCCATCAGCTTTTTGGCCGACGGGGCGTCTTCGACATCTTTTGTGGCCGCTGCAGGTGTTGGGGCGGCTTCTGCCTTTGGTTCTTCTTTCTTCGCGGCGGGTGCCGGCGCTGCGTCGCCTTCGACGATTTGTGCCAGCAGGGCGTCAACACCAACGGTTTCGCCTTCGGCGGCGACGATTTCCGACAGAGTGCCAGCGACGGGGCTTGGCACCTCGACCGTGACCTTGTCGGTTTCGAGTTCGCACAGCATTTCATCAACGGCAACAGCATCGCCGGGTTGTTTGAACCATGTGGCCACGGTGGCCTCTGTCACGGATTCGCCAAGGGTTGGGACGCGGACTTCGGTGCTCATTACTTTGTTCCTTTGATGGTCAGTGCATCGTCGACGAGGGCTGCTTGTTGTGCTTTGTGCTGGCTGGCCAGACCGGTGGCAGGGCTGGCCGCAGCAGGACGGCCTGCATAGACGGGCCGTGTGTGTTTGGCCTTGATCCGGGTGAGGACCCATTCAATGTTGGGTTCCATGAACGACCACGCGCCCTGGTTCTTGGGCTCTTCCTGGCACCAGACCATTTCCGCGTTCTTGAAGCGGCTCAGTTCGTTCACCGCAGATTGCGCGGGGAACGGATAGAACTGTTCGTAGCGCATGATGTAGATGTCTTTGATGCCACGTGCGTCACGTTCTTCCAGCAAGTCAAAGTAGACCTTGCCAGAGCACATCACGACCCGTTTGATCTTGCTGTCGGCAACCAGTTTGGTGTCAGAGTTGCCAAGTTGCGCATCGTCCCAGAGGACGCGATGGAAGGATGATCCGGTTGTGAATTCTTCCTTCTTGGAGACCGCCAATTTGTGCCGCAACAGTGATTTGGGCGTCATCAGAATCAGTGGTTTGCGGAAGGTCCGGTGCAGTTGACGCCGCAGCAAGTGAAAGTAGTTTGCCGGCGTTGTGCAGTTGGCCACGATCCAGTTGTCGCCGCCACACATCGTCAGGAAGCGTTCCAGACGCGCAGAGGAGTGCTCTGGCCCTTGCCCTTCGTACCCATGCGGCAGCAGGCAGACGAGGCCGGACATGCGGAGCCATTTGCTTTCACCAGAGCTGATGAACTGGTCAAACATGATCTGCGCGCCATTGGCGAAATCGCCGAACTGCGCTTCCCACAGTGTCAACGCGTTAGGTTCGGCCAGTGAATAGCCGTATTCAAAACCCAGCACCGCATATTCTGACAGCATCGAGTCGATGACTTCATACTGTGCTTGCCCCTCGCGGATATTGTTGAGCGGGTAGTAACGGTCTTCGTTATCTTGATTAATCAGGCCAGAGTGCCTGTGGCTGAATGTGCCGCGCGTACAATCCTGGCCGGACAGGCGCACAGGATAACCTTCGGTGAGCAATGAGCCGAAGGCCAGTGCTTCGCCGGTCGCCCAGTCGATGTTTTCGCCGGTCTCGAACATCTTGGCCTTGTTTTCGATCAGGCGTCCGATGGTTTTGTGCAGCGGAAAGTCGTCGGGGGCTGTGGATAACGCCTTGCCCACGTCATCAAAGGTCTTTTCTTCAATGGCGGTGGCACCGCGTTGATAGTCCTCTTCCTTGCGGTCCAGATGCGACCACTTGCCATCCAGCCAATCTGCCTTGTTCGGCTTGTAGGATTTCCCGGCCTCAAACTCTTCGTTGAGGTAGGCTTGGAAGGCCGCTTTCATATCCTCGATTTCGCCTTCGGGGATCAGCCCGTCCTGCACCAGCCGTTCAGTGTAGAGCGTCAGCGTCGTCTTTTGCTTTTTGATCTTCTTGTACATCACCGGGTTGGTGAACATCGGCTCGTCGCCTTCGTTATGACCAAAGCGGCGGTAGCAGATGATATCCAGCACCACGTCCTTGTGGAACTTCTGGCGGAATTCAGTGGCGACGCGGGCGGCATGGACCACGGCCTCTGGGTCGTCACCGTTCACGTGAAAGATCGGCGCCTCGACCATCAGGGCGATATCGGTGGGGTAAGGCGAAGACCGTGAAAAGTGCGGTGCCGTGGTGAAGCCAATCTGGTTGTTCACGACGATATGCATCGTGCCGCCGGTTTTGTGGCCTTTCAGCCCCGACAGGCCGAACCCTTCCGCCACAACGCCTTGGCCCGCAAAGGCCGCATCGCCGTGCAGCAGAACGCCCATGACGCGGGTGCGGTCTTCGTCGTTCTTCTGATCCTGCTTGGCGCGGACCTTGCCCAGCACAACGGGGTTCACCGCCTCTAGGTGGGAAGGGTTGGCGGTCAGTGACAAATGCACGGTGTTGTCATCAAAACTGCGGTCGGAAGAGGCGCCGAGGTGGTATTTCACATCGCCTGACCCATCAACATCCTCAGGCTTGAACGACCCGCCCTGGAATTCGTTAAAGATCGCGCGGTAGGGTTTTTCCATCACATTGGCGAGCACCGAAAGACGGCCGCGGTGGGGCATGCCGATGATAATCTCGTCAAGGCCCAGCTGCCCGCCGCGCTTGATGATCTGTTCCATCGCGGGGATCAGGCTTTCGCCGCCATCAAGGCCGAAACGCTTGGTACCCATGTATTTGACGTGCAGGAATTTTTCGAAACCCTCGGCCTGAACCAATGAATTCAGGATCGCCTTGCGCCCGTTTTTGGTGAAGGCGATTTCCTTGCCGTAGCCTTCGATGCGTTCTTTGAGCCAGCCAGCCTCTTCTGGGTTGGAAATATGCATGTATTGCAGCGCGAAGGTGCCGCAATAGGTGCGTTGCACGATGGCAAGGATGTCGTTCATTGTCGCGACTTCAAGGCCAAGGACGTTGTCGATGAAAATCGGGCGGTCCATGTCAGCGGCGGTAAAGCCGTAGGACGCAGGGTCGAGCTCTGGATGCGGTTTTTGATCGCGCATGCCCAGTGGATCAAGGTCGGCAATCAGATGGCCCCTGATGCGGTAAGCGCGGATGATCATCAGTGCGCGGATACTGTCGAGGACGGCAGCGCGGACCTGGCTTTCGTCCAGTGACACACCCTTTTCGGCGGCTTTGTCCTTGATCTTTTTGCCTGCCGCTTCGGGCTCAGCCGGCCATTGGCCATCAAGTGCCGCGGTCAGGTCATCATTTGGCGCAGGGGGCCAATCGGCGCGCGCCCAGGACGGGCCAGCAGCCTCTGCCTTGGCATCGGTGGGGGCATCCCCCAAGGACCGGAAGAAAGCCTGCCAGCTTTCATCCACCGCACCGGGGTTATCGGCGTAGCGGGCGTAGAGTTGCTCCACATACTCCGCGTTATGCCCCTGCAGGAAAGAGGAGGCGTGGAAGATGTCGTTGGGGGAATGGTCGTTCATTGGGGGACCTCATTGGGGTTAGGGCCATGGATGTTAGTTCCAACAAATGATCGGCGAGCAAGCACGTAAATGAAGAACAAAGACCAGCCCATCAGGGGGACGACGACCACAGGAATCGGTAGTTGATCGTTTGTGAGTTTGGATGCAAAGGACAGCAAGATGAAAATTGCGATGCCGGCAGAAATGAAGTTACCAACCGGAAAATTGGTATCGTTCAATCGGCGGGTCATTCCGCTTAGAAAAGGAATGACGAAGAGTGCTGTGTAGATATTGGTAAACCAGCTTTCACTTGACCCGAGGCCGAACTTAACTGCGAGTGCCAATCGAAATGTGCCATTCCCCGCGACGGCACCAAAAAGCATTGAGCCGGCAAGATTTACGAGCGCAAGAAACAGCACAAAGTACCAAAACTCCGAGCGCGTCGCGCGCCCGGAGAAGTCGATATATTTATCCAGACAGGTCTTTATCGCGTCCTTGAAGCCCATTTGACCTACCCAATCGCTTCCAGCACAGCCTCGCCCAGTGTTGCCGGGCTATCTGCCACCACGATCCCGGCGGACTTCATCGCTTCGATCTTGCTTTCCGCATCACCTTTGCCGCCTGCGACAATCGCACCGGCGTGGCCCATGCGGCGGCCGGGAGGTGCTGTGCGTCCGGCGATGAAACCTGCTGTTGGCTTCCAGCGCCCTTTTTTCTTTTGGGCGGTCAGGAATTCGGCGGCTTCTTCCTCGGCGGAACCGCCGATTTCGCCGATCATGATGATCGAATGCGTCTCATCATCGTCAAGGAACATATCCAGCACGTCGATATGCTCGGTTCCCTTAATGGGGTCGCCGCCGATGCCCACGGCGGTGGACTGGCCCAGGCCGCTGTCTGAGGTCTGCTTGACCGCCTCATAGGTCAGCGTGCCGGAACGGGACACAACGCCGACCGACCCGCGTTTGTGGATGTGGCCGGGCATGATACCAATCTTGCAGGCGTCAGGTGTGATGACACCGGGGCAGTTGGGGCCGATCAGGCGAGAGGTCGAGCCCTCAAGCGCCTTTTTCACGCGCATCATGTCGAGGACAGGGATGCCTTCGGTGATGCAGATGATCAGCTCCATCTCGGCGTCGATGGCCTCAAGGATTGAGTCCGCCGCGAAGGGTGGGGGCACGTAGATGACAGAGGCGTTGGCCTCGGTCACATGCTTGGCCTCGTGGACCGAGTTGAAGATCGGCAGGTCGAGGTGGGTTTGCCCACCTTTGCCGGGGGTCACGCCGCCGACCATCTTGGTGCCATAGGCGATGGCCTGTTCAGAGTGGAATGTCCCCTGCGAACCGGTAAGGCCCTGACAGATGACTTTTGTGTTTTCGTTTACGAGAATGGCCATGGTGTTGGCTCCTTAAAATCTTGTCTTCGCGTGGGTTGGACCCACCCTAGGGGGTCAACCTTTGACGGCCTTCACGATCTTCTGCGCGCCATCTTTCAGGTCGTCCGCTGCGATCACGTCTACGTCCGAATTGTTGATGATCTCTTTGCCTTTTTCGACGTTCGTACCTTCGAGACGCACGACAAGCGGCACTTTCAGCCCGACTTCTTTCACGGCCGCGATCACGCCGTCGGCAATCACATCGCAGCGCATGATGCCGCCGAAGATGTTCACAAGGATGCCTTTGACGTTCGGGTCAGAGGTGATGATTTTGAACGCCTCGGTCACCTTTTCCTTGGTCGCACCGCCGCCCACGTCAAGGAAGTTGGCGGGTTCGGCCCCGTAAAGCTTGATGATGTCCATCGTCGCCATCGCCAGACCCGCGCCGTTGACCATGCAGCCGATTTCACCGTCGAGCGCGATATAGTTGAGGTCGAATTTTGACGCGGCGAGTTCTTTGGGGTCTTCTTCCGTCTCGTCCCGCAGTGCGGCCACATCAGCGTGGCGGTAGACCGCGTTGCCGTCGAATGCCACCTTGGCGTCAAGCACCTTAAGGTCGCCGCCGTCAGTGACGATCAGGGGGTTGATCTCAAGCATCTCCATGTCTTTTTCGACGAAGGCTTGGTAAAGCTGGCCCATCAATTTCACGCATTGCTTGACCTGATTGCCGGTAAGGCCAAGGGCGAAAGCGACGCGGCGGCCATGGAATGGCTGGTAGCCAGTGGCCGGATCAACGGTGAAGTTGAGGATTTTCGCGGGTGTGTTTGCCGCGACTTCCTCAATATCCATACCGCCCTCGGTGGAGCAGACGAAACCGATGCGGCTGGTCGCGCGATCGACCAGCAAGGCGAGGTACATTTCTGTCTCAATCCCGGAACCATCTTCGATATAGATGCGGTTGACTTGCTTGCCTGCTGGCCCGGTTTGATGCGTGACCAAGGTGCGGCCAAGCATCTTCTTGGCTTCCTGTGCCGCTTCCTCAACCGATTTGGCCAGACGCACGCCGCCTGCTTCGCCGGCATCAGCTTCTTTAAACTTGCCTTTGCCACGTCCGCCTGCGTGAATCTGCGCTTTAACGACCCAAAGTGGGCCGTCCATTTCGCCAGCAGCGGTTTTGGCATCTTCGGCGCGGGTCACTGGGCGACCGTCAGAGACAGGCGCGCCATAGCTGCGCAACAAAGCTTTGGCCTGATATTCGTGAATGTTCATAAGACAATTCCAATTTGGCTTCGGTTGCCCCAAGTTAGAACACAACAAATTCCGGGTTTCTAAGTGAAAATTGCTAAAATGCACAAGATTCGCACATTTGTGATCACAGTGGAAAAAAGTGTGATCACAAAATGTGACATGGTCGGTCATCCTGCGCATTTTATTCAGTTTTAAAGGATTCGCTGCAATGGTAGCCATGCAGCAATGAGTGATGCCAAACCGACATGGGCCGTCGTGGCCACGGTGGATGAACCGCCTGCATTGGTGCAGGCGTTTGTGGCGTGGCATTTGTGGCTTGGGGCCGATGCAATCTATCTTTATTTTGATCAGCCAGATGATCCGGCGGCAGATATCTGTGCCCATCTTGATCAGGTACACGTAACCCGGTGTGATGCGGCCCATTGGGCAGTCTTTGGGCGCAAACGCCCGCCTCGCCATGAAGTGCGGCAGGTCAGCAATGCCCGTCATGCTTACACGCGGGCGGAGGCGGATTGGTTGTTACATATAGATGCAGATGAATTCGTCTGGTGTGATGGCGATGTGACGACCTGCCTTGCGGATGTACCCGACGCATTCGAAGCGCTGACCTTTCCTGTGGCAGAGCGGGTGCATGTGGGGCCCGCCGCAACGGTTCTTGAAGGTGTATTCCGGTTGCCATTTGCCAAGCCCGCCGAGGTGGGCCGTGCGATTTTCGGATCATCATACGACTTGACCTATCGTGGTTTGACCGGCCATGCGCAGGGCAAGGCGTTCAGCCGGACAGGCCGTGATTTGCGCCTGTCGATCCATCGCCCGCGCCCGCAGGACCGCGAGGTCAAACTGGCCATCCATCGTTGCCCGGCGGATCAGATGGTCCTTTTGCATTTTGAGGGGCTGACGCGGCAGCAGTGGATATTCAAATTGCTGCGGATGGCCCAAGCGTTAGAGCATGACGACGGCATGCCGCCATCGGCGCACCGGGCCGGGCAGGCGGCGACCGTGCTGGAAGATCCTGATGCGGCGGGGGAGCTGCATGATACGCTCAAGACGGCGGATGAGGCGCGTTTGCGAACTTTGGCCGATCATGGGCTGCTGTTGCAGCCGTCCTTTGATCCGCTGGTTGCGATTACACATTTCTTTCCGGATGCAGTTGCCGATCTGAGCCCTGACGCGATTGACCGCTGGCTGGCAATGAACAAAGCAGACATCCTGTCGTTTCTCGACCTGCCAACAGGCTAAACGAAAAAGGGCCGCCCGATGGCAGCCCTTCTCCAAAAGAAAGTTTGTTTGTTTATGCGAGGCTGTCGTCGATGCCTTTGCAGGCCGCAACCAGACCTTTGACAGCATCAACCGACTTATCGAACATCGCTTGTTCGGCCTTGTTCATCTTGATCTCGACCACACGTTCGATCCCGCCAGCACCGATGATTGTCGGCACACCGACGTAAAAACCATCAAGGCCGTAGGCACCGTCAACATGAGCGGCACATGGCAGCAGGCGCTTTTGATCTTTGAGGTAGGCCTCGGCCATCTCGATGCCTGAGGTCGCGGGTGCGTAGAAGGCAGATCCGGTTTTCAGCAGGCCAACGATTTCGGCACCGCCGTCGCGGGTGCGCTGAACAATCGCATCAAGTTTGTCTTGCGTGGTCCAGCCCATCTCGACCAGATCGGGCAATGGGATGCCCGCGACGGTGGAATAGCGTGTCAACGGCACCATTGTGTCGCCGTGCCCGCCCAGAACAAAGGCGGTGACGTCGCGCATGGAGACGTCGAACTCTTCGGCAAGGAAGTGACGGAAACGCGCGCTGTCTAGAACACCTGCCATGCCGCAGACCATATTGTGCGGAAGGCCGGAGAATTCGCGCAGCGCCCAGACCATCGCATCCAGCGGGTTGGTGATGCAGATCACGAATGCGTTGGGCGCGTGGGCGGCGATGCCTTCGCCAACGGATTTCATGACCTTGAGGTTGATGCCAAGCAGGTCATCGCGGGACATGCCCGGCTTGCGGGCGACACCGGCGGTGACGATGCAGACGTCTGCGCCAGCGATTTCGGCGTAATCATTCGTGCCCTTCAGGGCAACGTCGATGCCTGAAACCGGGCCGCTCTCGGCGATGTCCAGTGCTTTGCCGCGCGCAATGTCGCCTTCTTCTGCGATATCAAACATGGTGATGTCGCCAAGTTCTTTGACAGCTGCGAGGTGCGCGAGCGTGCCGCCGATTTGTCCGGCGCCGATTAGGGCAATCTTGGGTCTGGCCATTGAAACAGGTCCTTTGGTGGTTTGGCTACGCCCGCGTGGGTAAGGGTTTGGCGCGCGGCGTGCAAGTGTGCTGCATTGCGGCATCACGCGCCGCGTGGTGGTCAAGCTGCCCCGAACCCGCTAACGAAAGACAAATGCAGCGGAAATCCAGGATCAGATGTGATTGAGTTCGGGTGGCAATTTTTTGTGGTCGGCATCCCGGCAATCATCTTTGGAGGCATTTCCAAGGGTGGATTCGGCTCTGGTGCAGCATTTGTCGCAGGCGCGATTCTGGCGTTGGTGGTGCCACCGGGGGCAGCGCTGGGCATTGTTTTGCCGCTCTTTATGCTCATCGATGCTGCGACGTTGAAGCCCTATTGGGGCAAGTGGCACTGGCCCTCTGCCAAGGGATTGATGATCGGTGGCGTCCCCGGCTGTATCATTGCGGCGTTTCTTTATGCGATTGTGGATGCGAATGTGTTCCGCTTGCTGATCGGGCTGATTTGTCTGGCTTTTGTTGCATTTCAGCTGAGCCGAGCACTGGGCTGGTTGCAGGTGCGCCAGATGCCGTTTTCGGCCCCTTTGGCGTGGTTTGCGGGCACGGTCAGCGGATTTACCAGTTTTGTCAGCCACGCCGGAGGCCCGCCATCCGCAGTGTTTCTGCTGTCACAAGGGCTGAGCAAGACTGCCTATCAGGCCACAACGGTGGTTGTGTTCTGGGCGGTGAACTGGATGAAGGCCGTGCCTTACGTCTTTCTGGGTATCTTCAGTTGGGACACGATTATGGGCAGCCTGATGCTGGCCCCCTTTGCCTTGCTGGGTGCGTGGATTGGCGTCCGGGCGCATCATCTGGTCCCGGAGCGCCCGTTCTTTGCGCTGACCTACGTCTTGCTCGTACTGACAGGTGTCAGGCTTATCTGGGTGGCATTGGCCTGAGGTCAGGTGCCGCGGTCAAGATTGGCGAGCGGTTCGTTGATGTACTGATAGGCTTGCCCAGCGGCCACAAGGCAGGTTGGCCCACCCGGTCGTGTCACCGTGATTGTCCAGGAGCCTGTGTCCATTGAGGCAAACACCTCTACCACGGAATTGTCGCTGGCCAGACCAATGGTCTGGCGGCTTTCGCCGTAGCGTTCGGCCAGCCGTTCAACCACAGTGTCGTGGTCGGCGCAATTGCTGCCCTGTGCATGGGATTGCTGCGCGGCCAACAAAATGGCCCCAATCCCGAAGGACATCAGAAAGAGTGTACGTCGCATTATCGTCCCCTTTTTACAAAGCGGGTCACACAATCGCGGCCCGGCAGCTGGCGCAATTCTGCGGGGCAAGATGCGCGAAAATGGTTAATACACCGTAACGATGCAGGATCGCTGCGCTGCGGCATTTTTATCTTGAATGATCTGTCAGAATCTGGCGTTCTTCGCGCAACTTTGTTGCGAGGAAGATTCGATGCAAGACCGCCCTTACCGTTCTGCACTTTATATCCCCGGTTCCAAGGATCGGGCACTTGATAAGGCGCGCGGTCTGCCGGTTGATGTGATCCTCTTTGATCTGGAGGATGCGGTGGCCCCTGATGCCAAGGTTGCCGCCCGCGATACGCTGCACGCTGCTTTGGCAGATGGTGGTTATGGCGCGCGCCTCAAGATTGTGCGCATCAATGGGTTGGATACAGAGTGGGGTGCGGATGACGCAGCCGCCGTTGCCGCGATGGCATGTGATGCGATCCTATTGCCAAAGGTGAACGGACCAAAGGACGTGGATGCCCTCGCCGCGTTGGTCCCTGATCTGCCGATTTGGGCAATGATGGAAACCCCACAAGGTATTCTGAATGCAGCCCAAATTGCCGCACATCCGCGCATTGCGGGTTTTGTGCTTGGCACGAATGATCTGGCCAAAGACCTCAATTCGCGTGGGCGCGCGGCGCTGATGACGTCGTTGCAGATGTGCATGCTCGCGGCCAAGGCGGCAGGGATCGTGGCGCTTGATGGGGTCTATAACGCATTCAAGGACGAGGACGGGTTGCGCGCGGAATGTACAGAAGGCCGCGACATGGGCTTTGATGGCAAGACCTTGATTCACCCGGCGCAGGTCGCCATTGCCAACACCGCTTTTGGCCCGACCGCGGATGAAATTGATCTGGCCCGCCGGCAGATTTCGGCGTTTGAAGAGGCCGAAAAGGAAGGTCAGGGCGTCGCCGTGGTTGATGGCCGCATTGTTGAGAACTTGCATATCGTGACCGCGCGCGCGACGTTAGCCAAAGCGGAGGCTATCGCTGCATTGGAGACGAAATGACGTTACTGGTTCTTGGGGTTGCCCTTTGGTGGGCGGCACATTTGTTTAAAAGGTTGGCGCCGGGCAGACGGGCTGCACTGGGCGTAAAGGGTTACCCGGTGGTCGCTGGCGCCATACTGCTGAGCGTTCTGTTGATGGTGCTGGGCTATCGCGACGCAGGCGGCACGGTCTACTGGGGCCGCGATCCGATGCTGGTTGGCATCAACAACCTGCTGATGATCGTGGCGTTCTATTTCTATGCCGCCAGCGCCGCACAGGGCCAGAAGATCTGGCTGGGCACCAAGGTGCGCCACCCGCAACTGACCGGTTTTTCGATCTGGGCCATTGCGCACCTGTTGGTGAATGGCGACACGCCGTCGTTTATCCTGTTTGGGGGGCTGCTGGTCTGGGCCGTGGTCGAGATTTTTGTAATCAACGCCCAGGAAGGCCCATGGGAACAGCCAGAGCGCGCGCCCGCCGCCAAGGAAGTGGTATCGATCATCATCACGCTTGGCGTCGTTTTCGTTGTGATGTTCATCCACCATCTGCTGGGCGTCACGCCGTGGGGGTGAACCGATGAAGATCTATCGCCTGCTGACCGAGGATGACACATCCGCCTTCTGCCACAAGGTCTCCGAAGCCCTGTCCAAGGGTTGGGAGCTTTATGGCGATCCGACCTATGCCTATGACCACGCCAATGGTGTGATGCGCTGCGGTCAGGCGGTCACGAAAGAGATCGACCAACCCTATTCCTCTGACATGAAATTGGGCCAGCAATGAGCAAGACCAACCCTGGACGCTTTTTTGAAGACTACAGCGTGGGAGAGGTCATTACCCATGCCGTTCCGCGCACGGTTTCCGGGGGGGAGCGGGCGATGTATCACGCGCTTTATCCCGCGCGGGGTGCCGTCTATTCATCCGATGAGTTTGCACGTGCCTGTGGGTTGCCTGCATCCCCGATCGATGATCTGGCGACGTTTCACACGGTCTTTGGCAAGACCGTGCCGGATGTATCGCTGAATGCGGTGGCCAATCTGGGCTATGCCGAAGGGCGCTGGCACCTGCCTGTTTACCCCGGCGACACGCTGACCTCTGCGTCCGAGGTGATCGGGGTCAAGCAAAACTCTAACGGCAAGTCAGGCGTTGTTTGGGTGCGCACGACGGGGCGCAATCAGCGCGGTGATATTGTGCTGTCTTATGTGCGCTGGGTGATGGTCCGCAAACGCGGTGAAGGCGCGGCGCCAGCGACCGTTATACCTGATTTGGCAAAAGCGGTCCTGGCTGATGATCTGGTGGTCCCGGAGGGACTGGATTTTTCCGGGTATGATTTTGCGCTGGCGGGCGAACCGCATCGCTTGGCTGACTACACCGTGGGTGAGATCATCGACCATGTTGATGGCGTCACGGTAGAGGAAGCCGAACATATGCTGGCCACCCGCCTTTGGCAGAACACCGCCAAGGTGCATTTTGATGCAACCAACCGGCCTGACGGCAAGCGGTTGATCTATGGTGGTCATGTGATTTCACTTGCGCGCGCGCTGTCTTTCAACGGGTTGGCCAATGCCCAGATGATCGTTGCGCTCAATGGTGGCGCCCACGCCAGCCCTTGTTTTGCAGGTGATACTGTGCGGGCCTGGTCCGAGGTGCTGGATATTGCCGAAACCAGCGCGCCCGGTGTCGGGGCAGTGCGGTTGCGTCTGGTGGCGACCAAAGGGGCGGCTGGAGTGCTGCGCGGTGAGGATGGTAAATACGATCCCGATGTCCTGCTTGATCTGGACTATTGGGCGCTGATGCCACTTTGACGACAAAAGCGTGATTTGCCAGAAAGCCCGCAAGGCGTAGGCTGCGGGCATGCGTGCCTTCTTCCTCTCCGGTCTGCTTTGCCTCGGTGCCCCGGCACAGGGATGTGAAGTGGCGTTGATGCTGGCTGTCGATGTTTCGGGGTCGGTCAGCCCCAATGAATATCGCATTCAGATGGATGGGCTGGCAGCGGCCCTGGTCGATCGTGCGATTTCTGGTGCCCTGGTTGAGGGGCAAGCCAAGCTCGCCCTGATGCAGTGGACAGGCTCAGGCCGGCAAAGGGTCGTCATCAACTGGACTGATATGACGGACCATGACGCAGTTGTGGGATTTGCCGAACAGGTGACATTGGAGCCACGCCTGTGGCGCAATTTCTCGACCGCGATTGGCGAGGCGATTGCCCTTTCGATAGCCTATTTTGCCCAAGTGCCGGAATGCGAAAGACATGTCATTGATATCTCGGGCGATGGCCCGAACAATGAGGGGCGTCCGCCTGCTGCGCTCTGGGACGCTTTGGCCGAGGCGCAGATCACTGTAAACGCGCTGGTGATCGAGGACAGCGTGCAAGGCCTTACCAATTATTTCGAAGCAGAGGTGATCACGGGTGACGGTGCCTTTGCCGTGACGGCGAACCGGTTTTCCGACTACCCCGCGCAGATTGCAAAGAAACTTTATCGCGAATTGACCAAGGCAATCGCAGTGCTGGATCTCGAATAATTCTAATTTGTGATCACGGGAATTTTCGGCGTGATCACATATCATCCCAAATCCGATATCGAGTCACATTTTCACGTTTTATCGCCGTGCCGTGGCGTGACTCTCTGCTTCGAATGGTGCAGAAAGACGTCAAAGGCGTCGCCTTGCCGGGCGACATGGGCCAACGAAGGGAACTGATATGGCTGACGTGAACCGGGGCAACCGCCCGCTTTCACCGCATTTGACGATCTATCGTCCGCAATGGACATCCATGACATCAATATTGGTGCGGATTACGGGCAATGCCCTGATCGTTTCCGCCTTGTTGATTGTGTGGTGGTTTGTTGCTGCCGCAACCGGGCCAGAAGCATTTGCCATAGCAAACGGGTTTCTGACCAGTTGGTTTGGCGATCTGATCATGTTCCTGTCGGTTCTGGGTGTCTGGTATCACTTGCTGGGGGGGCTGCGCCATCTGGTCTGGGACAGTGGCCGTATGCTGGATGTTGAAAAATCGGAACTCGCTGGGCAAATGATGGTGGTGTTGTCAGTCTTGCTGACGATCTTCACCGTGGTTGTGGTATAAGGGGGGCAAGGCAATGGCATTTCTAACCGATCGTAAACGCGCTGTTGGCATGGGGTCCGCCAAAACGGGGACCGAACACCATTGGCAGATGATGGTGTCATCCGTCGCTTTGCTGTTTCTGATTCCGCTTTTTATCTTCACCTTTGGCGCGATCCTCGGGTCGCCCTATGAAGAGGTGATCGCCTATTACCAGCGCCCGTTTCCGGCTGTTGTGGCCGCGCTGACCATGCTGGTCGGATTTTACCATTTCCGTGGTGGTGTCCAAACCCTGATTGAGGATTATGTGCATGGTTTCGCCCGCAAGGCCGCGATCATCGCCATGATCTGCCTGTCTTATGCGGCGGCTGGTTTTGCGATCTTCGCAATCATCCGCATCGCCCTTTAATTCCCCGGAGCATCGTCACTATGGCTGCATATGAATATGAAACCCACACCTATGACGCGATTGTTGTAGGCGCTGGCGGGGCAGGGCTGCGGGCTACGCTGGGTCTGGCAGAACAGGGTCTGCGCACCGCCTGTATCACCAAGGTGTTCCCGACACGGTCGCACACTGTCGCGGCCCAGGGTGGTATTGCCGCATCACTGGGCAACATGGGCCCCGATAGCTGGCAATGGCACATGTATGACACCGTGAAAGGTTCAGACTGGCTGGGTGATACTGATGCGATGGAATATCTGGCGCGTGAGGCACCCAAGGCGGTTTATGAGCTGGAGCATTATGGCGTGCCATTCAGCCGGACCGAAGAGGGCAAGATTTATCAGCGTCCCTTTGGCGGCCACACAACCGAATTTGGCGAAGGCCCCCCGGTGCAGCGCACCTGTGCCGCGGCTGACCGCACCGGCCACGCAATCCTGCACACGCTTTATGGCCAGTCGCTGAAACAGCAGGCGGAATTCTATATCGAATACTTCGCCCTTGATCTGATTATGTCCGATGATGGCATCTGTCAGGGGGTTATTGCGTGGAAGCTGGATGACGGCACGATGCACGTCTTCAATGCAAAGACTGTTGTGCTCGCAACAGGTGGTTATGGCCGCGCATACTTTAGCGCGACCTCCGCCCACACCTGCACCGGTGACGGTGGTGGCATGGTGGCGCGTCAGGGTTTGCCTTTGCAGGATATGGAATTCGTGCAGTTCCACCCGACGGGTATCTACGGCGCAGGCTGCCTGATCACCGAAGGCGCGCGTGGCGAAGGGGGTTATCTGACCAACTCTGAGGGCGAGCGGTTCATGGAGCGCTATGCGCCCAATTACAAAGACCTCGCACCCCGCGACTATGTCAGCCGCTGCATGACGATGGAAATCCGCGAAGGGCGCGGTGTGGGCGCGGGGGGGGATCATATTCACCTCAACCTCAACCACTTGCCGGCGGAAGCTTTGGCTGAACGGCTGCCCGGTATTTCGGAAAGCGCGCGCATCTTTGCGGGTGTTGATGTTACGAAAGAGGCGATCCCGGTTTTGCCAACCGTGCACTACAACATGGGTGGCATCCCGACGAACTATTATGGTGAGGTTTTGAGCCCCACCAAGAAAGATCCCAACCGCGTTGTGCCGGGCCTGATGGCGGTGGGTGAGGCGGGCTGTGCCTCTGTTCACGGTGCAAACCGTCTGGGGTCAAACAGCCTGATTGACCTGGTCGTCTTCGGTCGTGCCGCTGCGATCCGTGCGGGTGAAGTTGTCGACCGTGAAGCACCCAACCCGACCCTGAATCAGGCGTCTGTGGATCAGTGCTTTGACCGCTTTGACGGGCTGCGTCATGCCAAGGGCACAGTAAGCACCGCAGAGCTACGCCTGGAGATGCAGAAGGCGATGCAGGCCGATGCGGCCGTATTCCGCACCGACAAGACGCTGGGTGAAGGTGTGAAGAAAATGACCGCGATTGCGGGCAAGATGGATGATTTGTCTGTCACTGACCGCAGCCTTGTCTGGAACAGCGACCTGATGGAAACGATCGAACTGACCAACCTGATGCCAAATGCGCTGGCTACGATTGTCGGGGCTGAGGCGCGCAAGGAAAGCCGGGGCGCCCATGCGCACGAAGACTATGCAACGCGCGATGATGAAAACTGGCGCGTTCATACCATCAGCCATGTGAAAGATGCCAAGGTCAAGCTGAGCTATCGCCCGGTGATCACCGAAGGCCTGACGACAGAGGCGCAAGGCGGCATCTCCGCGGCGAAGATCGCCCCAAAAGAGCGGACGTTCTGATGCGGTTTTTCTTGCCTCTTGGCGCGGCTGTGCTGTTGTCGGCCTGCCTGAATGACCTTGGTCCCGCTGGCGATGTGATCGCCCGCGATGCAGCCAAAGGCGTGGTAAACGGTGTGGTGCAAACCCGGTTCCCCGGCGTGAATGCCGCCCCTTTCACAGATTGCATCATTGATAACGCAAGCGGTTCTGAGATTGTCACAATCGCCGAGGCGGCTGTGCTTGGGGTCACACCCACGACGACAAACCTGATAGTCGACATTGCAGGACGGCCCGATACGGTGCGCTGTGCGGTCAACAATTCACTTGGATTAGGGGTGTAGGGTCATGATACGTGGCATCCTTGTCTTGCTTTGCCTCGGCCTTGCAGCCTGCGAGGTGGCACCCCCGACACCGCAGGAGGCAGCGGATCGCTGCGAAGAACGTGCAAGAGCCGCACAGGGCCCAAGCGTCGGCTTGACAGTGGGCGCCAATAGCAACACCGGAGGATTCGGCAGCGCGAGCATTGGCGTATCTGGCGATTTCCTGCGCGGCCGCGACCCGGTCGAGGTCTATGAAAGCTGCGTGTTCCGGCTGACCGGCGAAGCGCCGATCAGGCCGGTTCGATTGCGGTTGTTGTAGTACGTGGTAGCTTTTGTTCTTGAAAACTGAAGTCATGAAAGCGATGAATTCACTCGTGTGACTAATCGCAGATGCATTGGTAGAATATGATCTTTAAGAAGAAAAAAAAGGTAGTCGCGTCCCCTATACTTGGGCCGGACACTGACATGAAGCAGCCAAAGGGCCGTCCGTACCTTGACGTATTGTCTGCATTGCACGCAGCGCTTTCCCCTACGTGGTATCTTGAAATTGGCACCCAACGCGGGACAAGCCTTCGCTTGGCAAATTGTAACGCCGTCGCGATTGATCCAGAGTTCAAACTTGATGCTGACGTGACGACGGAGAAGCCATCGTTACATCTGCTACAACTGCCGAGCGATGACGCCTTCAACCATGATTTCTTCAGGCAGGTACAGCCGAGTTTTGATTTGGCATTCTTGGATGGCATGCATCTTTTTGAGTACATCCTTCGCGATTTCATAAATGCGGAAAAACATGCAAATCCAAACGGCGTCATCACAATTCATGATTGCGTCCCGTTCAATCGCACAATGTCAAAAAGAAGCTGGGACAAGGCGGAAACACGGCAATGGACAGGGGACGTCTGGAAAATTGTTCCTGTCTTGCGTGAATTGCGGCCAGACCTAAAGGTTCAGGTTTTGGACGCTGCGCCAACCGGCCTCTTGTTGATATCAAATCTTGACCCAGACAACACAACACTCACAGAGGCATGCGATCAACTCATCTCAGATCAGACGGGGATTGAACTCGAACAATTCGGCATATCAAAATTCTATGAGAGCCTTGACCTAGTGAATAGCGATGCTTGTCTTGCAAAATTTGAAAGGGATAAATTACCGGCGGCATTCGGCTTTTGATTGATACTGTCAGGATCGTCTTGCCTTGCCCCAACCCCAAAGATGGAGACGTTTGGGGAGACTGGTATTTCGCGCGTTCGCTTGCCGATGCCTTTGAGCGTCGAGACGTAAACGTGTCGTTCGACTTTGCAGTGCGTGGCCGGATCCGAGAATTCAGACAACGTCTAGTGGCAAGAGGTCAGATCGATCTGATTGTGCGCGGCAAAAGACCTATTCGACCACGCCGGAACCGCCCATACTTTATGTGGCTGATTTCTCACCCAGACAGCGTTCCGAAGGGGGAATTTGAAGGCGCTGCGCACGTCTTTGTTGCGTCCCGCCCATTTGCAGAGAAGTTAGCCAAACAAGGTATCTCGTGTACCTTTTTGCCTCAATGCACCGATGCGCGATTGTTTGGACCGAAAGATCGCGACCCATTACGCATTTCTGATGTTTTATTCGTCGGAAACAGGCGCCAATATGCATCACGGCCTGTCGTGGACCTTGCCCTCAGGGAGAAACTGGACTTGCAGGTCTGGGGCAGGGGATGGAATGATAGTCTTCCCGCTCCGGTTTGGCGTGGACCATCAATTCCAAATGATCGGCTTGGTCTGTACTACAGTTCCGCTAATATTGTGCTCAACGACCATACGCCAACAATGCTCAATGATGGCTTTGCATCAAATCGGATTTATGACGTTCTCGCCAGTGGCACGCCGTTGTTGACGGAAGTGATGGAGGGCCTGCCCGAAGTCGCGGCGACTTTCTGCCACCAATACACTGATGCGACCTTCGGTGATGCGATAGAGCAAGCGCGATCGATGTCAAAAGACAAGATTCATGAAGCGTCCAAAATTGTGCTTGCGGATCACACATTTGACAACCGTGCGGACCAGATCCTAAGCGTTGTGAATGGTCAGTGATCCATTCGCCCGAAAGGCCATGGCTGTTCAAACACACACATTTTAAGTTTTCTGAACGCCACGTCCAGTCTTGGACAGATCTCCATTGAAAACGCTATGGGTCCGTCAACTCAGAATTTCTGTATCATGCCCGGTATTTGGGAAATGTATTGTGACGGAACAAAAACACGTCAACTCATGCTGTAGGGAAGTGATCTACACAACCAACGGTCACAAATCAAACCGTCCGCTATCCAACCGCGCGAAGATCACATCGCAGTCGGCCGCTTCGGGGCGTATCGGGCGTAGGAACTCCAATATTTCAAACCCATTCCTTGCCATGGCTGCCACCAGATCAGAAAAGCGATAGCCGCCCTTGTAGCGCGCTTTGACTGATGCCTCGGCAATAACGAATTCGGTTTGTTTGAGTGTTTTTGTTGCCCCTTTGATTACATCCAGTTCCGCGCCCTCCGCATCAATCTTAATGCCAAAAGTGCCATCCAACCCTTTAGAGAGACTATCCAACCGCACCATCGGAACCTTTCGCTTTTCTACTGATGCAAAGATGTTGTTGTACCCATCTTCAAATTCATGGATTGATGCCCGGCTATGCCGTACCTTAGCCTCTGTCGACGGCACATTCAGGGTGATGTCGCCGGCTTTCGCGCCAACCGCACAGCAATGAAAATCGTAGTCAATCTTGCTCGCCCAAGCTGCTACCTTTGCTTCGCTCTCGGCGACCGGATCAACCAGAATGAACTTACTGTCGGAAAAGGCCGTGTAGAGCTCGGGCGTGCCAAAATCGACCCCGATATCAAATACGACATCCGGGCGAAATCCATAAGCCTTCAAGGCTTCGGCATTCAGGCCGGTTTGCTCGACAAGAAAGCCTTGCCTTTCAAGTCTGCGAAACAACCTTTTCGGACGTGTAGCCAGACCGC
Source organism: uncultured Paracoccaceae bacterium (assembly GCA_947498645.1). GTDB lineage: Bacteria > Pseudomonadota > Alphaproteobacteria > Rhodobacterales > Rhodobacteraceae > Yoonia. The sequence continues at coordinate 1,457,422 of CANMKS010000001.1, forward strand.
CGTCTTCCGCGCCGGATGTGGATGTGAGGCCAACACCAACGTCATTCAGAGATCGCACAAATTCAAATGGGTTTGCCCGTGCCATCAAAGTTCCTTTTCGGTTCGGTTGCGCGGGAATTGCGGTCCCAATTCTGCAAGTGTTGCCGTATCTAGCTGTTGATCGCCAGTAATTTCCTGAAGTCCCGGCTTGCCAGATGCGGGGAGCGTTCCTGTGCAAAGTTCAGACACGCCTGCCGGATGTCCGACAAGGCCGCGTCAGTCATGTCTGTGAATTGCAACATGCTCTTTATCAAGCCTCGCGGTGACGCGGGGTCGTAGAACAGATGATGGCAGGCATCTGGTGTCGTCTCGCGCAGTTCACGGATGTTGGGGCCGATGATTGGCAATCCGAAGGTCAACGCCAGCATCACCGAACCCGACGTAAAAAGGGTATCGTAAGGGGCAAGGAAAACCTGCGCGCTGCTAAATATCTCTGCCAGATATTCATCTGGAATACGGTCGGTGCGCAGGTCCACATTCGGGTTAGCTTCAAGAAGCCGTAGCAATCTTGCTTGTGATGCAAATGCCTTGCCGTACATTTTTAAATGGTAGGGTACTTGCCGTTTTGTCAGTTTGCCTGCGGTTTCCCTTATCTTGTGGATGCCTTTTGAACCGCGAAACATCCCAAAAAACAAAAAGCAACGGCAATCGGTTTTGGGCAGATTGCGATTGAGCGTGGTCTCTTCAGGCTCATATTCGCCGAGATAACTTGGGTGTGGCACGACGTGGATTTTGTCAGGCTGCGTTCCGTAAGCCTCGATCAGGTGGTCTTTGGCATGAGGGGCGTGGACGTGGATAACATCCGCGATATCGCATAATGCCGCTCGCCCCGCCTTGAAGCCGTCCAGGTTTGTAATCTTGTGCGGCTCCCGATTGTGCACTGTCCAGACGACACGGCCTCCCCGCGCCTGAAAGGTTGAAATCTGGGTGATGACACTTTCCCGAGATTCTGCCTCAGCGAGCTGATCGGAGTTCTTGCCGAACAGGCGGTCATCCCAATGAAGGTGAAGTATCGTGACGTCAGGATCTGACAGATGCCCGAGGCCGCCGGGGCCAGCATAGATGATCGGGATAATGTCTGCGATGCTGGCATACATCAGTCGCTGGTAGGGGTTTCCAGGGGCAGAAGGCAGGCAAAGAAGTTTCATCGCGGCAATATGCAAAGAGACAACTGCGGCATTTCGTTTCTTTTTCCTTCTTTTGCCGCGCACTTACTGTTCATTGCACCCTAGTTGGTTATTATGGTGCGGTGAAGTCTTCCTACACGCCGGTGCCGCACGCTCGCAAGAACGTCTGCGCGGTGTATTGGCAGGCGATTCAAGAACCGGTGAGAAAATGGTACAACTGACACTTCCCAAAAACTCCCGCATGAAGGTGGGCAAGACCTGGCCTAAGCCAGACGGGGCCACCAATCTGCGCAAGGTCCAGATTTATCGCTGGAACCCTGATGACGGGAAGAACCCGCAGCTGGATACTTATTTCATTGATATGGATACCTGTGGGCCGATGGTTCTGGATGCCCTGATCAAGATCAAAAACGAGATCGATCCGACCCTGACCTTCCGCCGGTCCTGCCGTGAGGGCATTTGTGGGTCTTGTGCGATGAATATCGACGGGATCAACACGCTGGCCTGCATTTACGGCATGGATGAGGTCAAGGGTGACGTGAAGATCTATCCGCTGCCTCATATGCCGGTGATCAAGGATCTGATCCCTGATTTGACCCACTTCTATGCCCAGCATGCCAGCATCATGCCCTGGCTGGAAACCAAGACGAACCGCCCTGCGAAAGAGTGGAAGCAATCCATCGAGGACCGCAAGAAACTTGACGGTCTTTATGAATGCGTGATGTGCGCCTCATGTTCGACGTCTTGCCCGTCATATTGGTGGAACGGTGATCGCTATCTTGGACCAGCAGCATTGCTGCACGCCTACCGCTGGATCATCGACAGCCGGGATGAGGCGACGGGAGAGCGGTTGGATCAACTTGAGGATCCGTTCAAGCTGTACCGCTGCCATACGATCATGAACTGTGCCAAGACCTGTCCCAAAGGTCTGAACCCCGCCAAGGCGATTGCGCATATCAAAGGCATGATGGTTGAGCGGGTGGTCTAACCCGGCTTGACCATAAAGTGCAGCATGTATCTGAGTGGATGAAGCCTCTTACGAGGCTTCTGCGAATGCTGCCGTCAGCGCAATCTCGACCATATCACCAAAGGACCGTTCCCGGTCTTCGGCTGGCAAGGCTTCATGCGTGATCAGGTGATCGCTGACCGTCAGCACGGCCAATGCCCGCCGTCCGTGACGGGCCGCTAGATTGTAAAGTTCTGCCGCTTCCATTTCGACTCCCAGAATGCCGTGCCGGACCATCTGTTCGTTCAGGTCGGGGCGTTCGTCATAGAAAACATCAGACGAATAGATGCCGCCCACATGCGTTGGCACATTTTTGGCTTTCGCCGCGTCATGTGCTGCGGCAAGCAACCCATAATCTGCGCAGGGCGCAAAGTTCAGCTCTCTGAATATGCCGCGCGATGGGGTGGAAAGGGTTGATGCTGTCATCGCCAGAATCACGTCGCGGATACCAACATGTTCCTGCATCCCGCCGCATGACCCAATCCGGATCAGTGTTTGCGCGTCATAGTCCGCAATCAGTTCATTGGCGTAGATCGAAAGCGACGGCATCCCCATGCCGGACCCTTGGATTGTGACAGGATGGCCGTTCCATGTACCGGTAAACCCCAACATGCCGCGCACTTTGTTGATGCAGCGGGCATCCTGTAGAAATGTTTCGGCCGCCCATTTCGCGCGATAGGGGTCGCCAGGCATCAGAACGGTGGGTGCGATATCGCCTTTTTCAGCGCCGATATGGATTGTCATGCTGAGCCTCCTGTTGGTTGGAGGCCCAGCTTACATTTGCCGGTGGACGGTGGAAAGCTAGATTTCCATCGCGTCTGGCGTTGTCCCACCGATGATCGCCTTTTTGAACCAATCAGGCTGGCGACCCTTGCCAGTCCAGGTTTGTGACGGATCGCTTGGGTTCTTGTATTTGGGTGCAGAGACCGTCTTTGGTCCTTTCTTTGCGCGGCGCTTTTTCGGCGCTTCCGCACCGCCGGCAATCTCGGCCAGAGAAAAGCCATGCGCAGCAGCAGCCTTTTCAGCAGCTGCCAATGCGGCTTTCTTGTCTTTTACCTCTATTCGTTCCAGCGCCTTTTCAACATTCGCTTTGAGTTTCTCCAACTCTTTGCGTGTCATCGACCTTAAGTCAGGTTTCATCTGTTTTCACTCCGTATTGATGGGATTGCGGTAGCATCAATGTGATGGACCCTCATCCTCAAAAGAATGTGAACTGTACTAAAGCGCAGAAGATTACCGACTATTCCGCCGCGACAGAGCGTGGATCAACCAGGGTGACGATATCGGCCATGATTTTGTTCAATTCAAAATCTTTCGGTGTATAGACTTTTGCCACACCCATGGCGCGCAATTTCTGCGCGTCGTCGTCAGGAATAATACCACCGGCAATAACCGGGATATGCGCAATGCCTGCGGCATTCAGCCGTGCCATCACATCGCGCACCAGCGGGATATGCGAACCCGACAGGATCGACAGACCGATGACATGCGCACCGCCATTTTGTGCGGCGGTCACCAATTCTTCGGGGGTCAGGCGAATACCTTCGTAATCAATCTCCATGCCGCAATCACGCGCGCGGGTCGCAATTTGTTCGGCCCCGTTGGAATGCCCGTCAAGCCCCGGTTTTCCGACAAGGAACTTCAGCCTGCGACCCAATGCGACACTGACCAGATCAACCTGTTCGCGCAAATCGTCCAGGCCTTCGGTGCGGTTGGATGGGTTATTGCTGACCCCTGTGGGCGCACGGTATTGCCCGAACACACTGCGAATGACATCGGCCCATTCCCCTGTGGTCACGCCAGCGCGGGCGCAGGCGATAGAGGGGATCATGATATTGCTGCCGTCTTTGGCTGCGGCACGCAAATCGGCGAGGGCGGATTTGACCGCCCCCGCATCGCGATCGGTTTTCCATTGATTCAGGCGGCGCAGTTGATCTGCTTCTGCTTCTGGATCAGTGACCATAATGGCATCCTCGCCAGCAGTGAGCGGGGACGGTTCACTTGTTTGCCATTTATTGACGCCAACAACGGTTGTGTCACCTTTTTCGATTCCGCCAATGCGCGCGGCATTGCTGTCGACCAATCGCGATTTCATATAGCCGATGGCCCCAACAGCACCGCCCATTCCGTCAATTTGCGCCAGTTCCGCGCGCGCGCCGTCTTTTAGCTGGTTCACCTTGCGATCAATGGCCGGGTTCCCGTCGAATAAGTCGCCAAATTCCAGAAGATCAGTTTCATACGCCAAAATCTGTTGCATTCGCAGCGACCATTGCTGATCCCACGGACGGGGTAGGCCGAGTGCTTCGTTCCATGCAGGTAATTGCACAGCTCGGGCGCGGGCATTTTTGGAAAGTGTCACCCCCAACGTTTCCAGCAGAATACGGCAGACATTGTTTTCAGGTTGCTGTTCAGTCAACCCCAGTGAATTGACCTGCACGCCGTAACGGAAACGGCGGTATTTGGCGTCTTCCACGCCATAGCGAGTCACGCAAATCTCATCCCATAATTCGACAAATGCCCGCATTTTGCACAGCTCGGTCACAAACCGAATACCGGCATTCACAAAAAACGAGATGCGTCCAACCATTGCCGGGAAATGTTCGGAAGGAACCTTGCCTTTCAGGTCGTCCAAAACGGCCGTCGCGGTTGCGAGCGCAAATGCCAGTTCTTCCTCTGGCGTCGCGCCCGCCTCTTGCAGGTGATAGGAACACACGTTCATCGGGTTCCACTTTGGCATGTGTTCGCGGGTATAGGCGGCGACATCAGTGATCATCCGCAGGGACGGTTCAGGCGGGCAGATATATGTGCCGCGCGACAGGTATTCCTTGATGATGTCGTTTTGAACCGTGCCTTGCAGGGCGCTGATATCTGCGCCCTGTTCTTCGGCCACAGCAATATAAAGCGCCAGAAGCCAGGGCGCGGTGGCATTGATCGTCATCGACGTGTTCATCTGATCCAGCGGAATATCGTCAAAAAGTGCGCGCATGTCGCCAAGGTGGCTGACCGGGACGCCGACCTTGCCGACCTCGCCCTTGGCCAGCACGTGATCACTGTCATAGCCGGTCTGTGTTGGTAGATCGAAAGCAACGGAAAGACCGGTCTGTCCTTTGGCAAGGTTTCCGCGATAAAGCGCGTTGGACGCCACAGCGGTCGAATGCCCGGCATAAGTGCGGAACAGCCAAGGGTGGTCTTTCTGCGTTTGCGACATGGGTAGGTCTCCTGAATCATCGTGCGTAATTAAATTACGCTTGATGCTCCATATCGGACATTTTATGGCGCTGTCAATTCGCTGCGTTGCGGCATGACGGGATTTACGCCGCCTCCGTTCCCTGTCACGGTCTGCATATGACGCAAACCGTATCCATGCCCGTTTGGGTCTTTGTTCTGATCATTCTTTTTGCGGGCGTGACTTTTGCCTCGCATTTCCTGTTTCCGTCTGTCCGGTGGTTTTTCCGCAAACGGGCAGAGCGGGTAATTGCGCGTGTCAACGAACGCCTTCAGCGCCCGATCGAGCCGTTCAAGCTGGCCCGTCGCTATGACATGATCCAGCGCCTGATCTATGACCCAGAGGTCACAGCGGCGATTGTTGAACACGCCCGCAAGGAAAAGATCCCCGAGAATGTGGCCTTTGAAAAAGCGCGGCGCTACGCGCGCGAGATTGTGCCATCGTTTTCGGCCACCGCCTATTTCAGCATCGGCATACGTCTGGCGCGTTGGCTGTCGAAATCGCTTTACCGGATCAAGTTGGGCACCTTTGACCGCAAGAAACTGTCGGAGATCGACCCTGATGCGACTGTGATCTTTGTGATCAATCACCGCAGTAACATGGACTATGTATTGGTTACCTATCTGGCCGCGAATGCCGGTGCGCTGTCCTATGCCGTCGGAGAATGGGCACGGGTCTGGCCGTTGTCCGCGATTATCCGGTCGATGGGCGCATATTTTATCCGGCGCAAGTCGCGCGGCGCCCTTTATCGCAAGGTTTTGGCGCGCTACGTGCAGATGGCAACGCGCGGCGGCGTCAGCCAGGCGGTGTTCCCTGAGGGTGGGTTGAGCCTGAATGGTTTGCTGGCTCCGCCACGTATGGGGTTGCTGAATTACGTGGTTGAGGATTTTGACCCAGAAGCGCGCGAAGTCATCTTTGTGCCGGTCGCGCTGAACTATGATCGTGTGTTGGAAGATACCATCCTGATCAAGGCAGACAGCGCGGGAAACCGGAAGTTCAAGCCGCCGTTGATCCCTGTGTTGGGGCGTATCGCACGCCATGTCTGGCTGCGAATCACACGGCGGTTCAATAAGTTCGGCACCGCTTCAGTCAGCTTTGGCGAACCGCTGGAGTTGTCAAAGTATCACGCCGCCGAGGACGCGGATCTGACCGCCGCCATTGCGACGGAACTGATGGAGCGAATCGCGCATGTAACCCCGGTGCTGGGCGTACCTTTGGTGGCGCGGCATCTGCTGGCGCAGGGGCCGATGTCGCAGGCTGACCTTGAACAGGCTGTCGCACAATCAATCATCACCTTGAATGACAAGCAACTGCCGTACCCCCGCCGTAAACCGGATGAGTTGGTGGCTGACGCCGTGATGCGTCTGACAGACCGAGGGGTAATCACAAATGTCGGTGACAAGCTGACTGTGACAGAACCGGGTGGTCCCGTTTTGCGTTTCTATGCAAACTCGATTGCCCATCATTTTAGTGCAACTGCAGCGATGGAGGATAAACTTTCTGCAGTTGCAGAGTAATTTAATTTCAATAGTGGTCCAAAATATGTTGCAAAGTTACCCTTTCGTCCGATATCCAGTCTGCGACGCCGCCGATTCTGCGGTGCGGCAATGCAACGGACCGATGTGATGGAGACTGAAATGGCCCTAGAAGAATCTGCCCTCGGGGCAACCTACAATGCCCCGCAAAAAGATCTGTATGAGGTGGGTGAAATGCCGCCCCTTGGCCACGTCCCTGCCGAAATGCATGCATGGACCATCCGTCGTGAGCGTCATGGTGAGCCAGAGCAGGCCTTTCAGCAGGAAGTTGTGAAATGTCCGCAGCCTGACAGTCATGAGGTGCTGGTTCTGGTGATGGCGGCTGGCGTGAACTATAATGGCGTCTGGGCCGGTCTTGGTCAGCCGATCAGCCCCTTTGACGTGCATAAAGCAGAATACCATATTGCCGGTTCCGACGCCGCGGGCATCGTCTGGGCGGTTGGGGACAAGGTCAAACGCTGGAAGGTTGGTGACGAGGTTGTCATCCACTGCAACCAAGACGACGGCGACGATGAACACTGCAACGGCGGCGACCCGATGTTTTCGGAAAGCCAGCGGATCTGGGGCTATGAGACGCCCGATGGGTCATTCGCGCAGTTCACCTGCGTGCAGTCGCAGCAACTGATGCCCCGCCCACGGCATCTGACCTGGGAAGAAAGCGCTTGCTATACGCTCACTCTGGCGACCGCTTATCGGATGCTGTTCGGTCACGAACCGCATGACCTCAAGCCCGGGCAGAACGTGCTCGTTTGGGGGGCGTCCGGTGGTCTGGGGTCTTATGCGATCCAATTGATCAATACGGTCGGTGCAAATGCGATTGGCGTGATCAGTGACGAAAGCAAGCGCGAGTTTGTGATGTCGCTGGGCGCAAAGGGCGTTATCAACCGCAATGATTTCAGTTGCTGGGGTCAGCTGCCCACGGTCAATACGCCCGAATATAACACGTGGCTCAAAGAAGCGCGCAAGTTTGGCAAGGCGATCTGGGAGATTACCGGCAAGGGCGTGAACGTCGATATGGTGTTTGAACACCCCGGTGAAGCGACGTTTCCTGTGTCATCGCTCGTCTGCAAGAAGGGTGGCATGGTCGTGATCTGTGCTGGCACCAGCGGGTTCAACTGCACCTTTGATGTGCGTTACATGTGGATGCACCAAAAGCGTTTGCAGGGCAGCCATTTTGCCCACCTCAAGCAGGCGAGTGCTGCCAACAACCTGATGGTTGAACGGCGTCTGGACCCTTGCATGTCTGAATGCTTTGATTGGGCCGAAATCCCTGCCGCGCACACCAAGATGCGCCGCAATGAGCATAAGCCCGGCAATATGTCCGTGCTGGTTCAAGCGCCCACGATGGGTCTGCGCACCTTTGATGAAACGGTGATCGCCTCACAAGATCGCTGAGCCATATCAAGAGATTCCCAAGCTGGGGCGTTGTCAGACATGGCGGCGCCCTTTTTTGTCGATGGTTCTGACAATTCATCCTCCACCCAAAGATATTTGGCAAACTCGACAATACAGCTTAAGGTTGTTAAGCATTCGTTAATCATTCCTCGCGAGGTTGCCTTATGGGACAGGATTGGATCATCGACGTTCTGGCGGACCTGCGATCATTTGCGCGCCAAAATGATATGCCGCTGCTGGGCGAACAGTTGGAAGAAGCGGCTCTTGTTGCGTCGGTTGAAATCGCATCGCGCGTTGATGTGACGCAACAGGCGATTGCGGGCGATGTGGGCGAGGCGCCGCATTTCCCACCAGAGCCTGACATCGGCTAAAGCGCGTTGGCTGCACCCAATTGGGCTGGCAGCGCCGCGGGCCACCCGATAGTGTTCAGCCATGAACGCACCTCTCATCACATTTTCCGAAGATCAGGCCGAAGCCTGGGACAACGTCGCTGTGGCGCTGCGCCAATCGGGCATTGATCTGGATGACAGCCTTCTGCAACCACCGCAGTCTGACACGACCTCTGTGCTCGCTGTCGTCGGCAAGGCCGGGTCTGGCAAGACGATGCTCCTTGCCAAGCTTTACCATGCACTTGATGACGCGGGTGTCGATGTGATTTCCGGCGATTGGGAGGGGCGCAAACGCAAGGACCGCCGCACCTTGGCTATCCTCGCCCCGACCAACAAGGCGGCCAGCGTTCTGCGCAACCATGGCGTGCCCGCCACAACGATCCACCGTATTCTTTATACACCGGTCTATGACCCGGAATACGAAAAGGTGGCCGAATGGCTGGCCGGACAAGGCGAGAAACCCGAGATTGAAGGGCTGACCGAGGTTGCGCTTGATCGCGCATTTGCGTCCTATCAGATCAATAAGTCTGTGCCCGCTGCCCTGGCCGCCGCGGGGCTGCGCGGCAGTGATTTCATCACCGGCTGGAAGCGCCGTGAAGAGGCGCTGGATATCGGCTTTGTCGATGAAAGCTCCATGCTGGATGAAAAGCAGTTTGAAGACCTCAAAGAGATTTTTCCAACGCTGCTATTATTTGGTGATCCCGCACAGCTGCCACCGGTCCAATCGTCGGGCGGGATGGTGTTTGAGACTTTGCCGGAAAAGCGTGTTCTCACGCTCAATCGCATTCACCGGCAGGACGCGGGAAACCCGATCCTTGATCTGGCACATGCGCTGGCCGATCCGCAGCTGGATTTCTATGGCTTTGAGCGGATGGTCGAAGACGCCGCCAAAACCGACGAACGTGTCGTAATGGCCCAAAGGGTTGAGGCTGATCTGATGGCCCGGTCGCCATGTCTGGTCTGGCGCAACGCGACCCGCATCCGCCTGATCCACGCCTTTCGCGCCGCCTTTGACGCGCCGGGCGATGAGCTGTTGGCGGGTGAACCGCTGATTTGTGATGGCATTGAACTACCGCTGAAGCATCGCAAAAAGCGACTTGATTTGGAGGCGCGGGGCCTGATCAAGGGCGCACAGGTCATCTACCTTGGACCGGGCCGTAAACCGGGGTTTTCGCGGTTGCATGTGATGGGTGCGGAGGACCCGCAGGTCAGTGCTGCCAGCATCGTGAAGATTGAACAGGAAGGAGATGAAGAACCCTTCATCCCCTTTGCTGCCCGCATGGGCGCGACCTTCCTGCACGGCGCGGCGGTGACCATCCATAAGGCGCAGGGTTCGCAGTGGGACACGGTGCAGGTGTTCGCCCCTGACATCTATGCAGCCTCGCGGATGGGCCGGGTTGAGGCCGGTCAACCGCTTTGGAAACGTCTGGCCTATGTGGCGATCACGCGCGCCGAAACCCAGCTGCGCTGGGTGGTTCGCAACCGCCTCGCGCGTCCGTCAGGTGTTCTGCGCGTTGATGATTTGGAGGTCCCGGCGGCGCCTTTGGAATTGAAGAGTGAAGAGATATGAAATCAATCATTGTTACAGGCGCGAGCAGCGGAATTGGCCGTGAAACGGCAGAGTATTTTCTGGCGCAGGGCTGGCGTGTGGGATTGATTGCCCGACGCGCGGATGTGCTTGCCCAGATTGACCATCCCAATGCGGTGCGCATGTCTTGCGATGTGACGGAGGCGGCGGCGGTGGATGCAGCTTTCGTGGATTTTGGCCATCTCGATGTTCTGTTCAACAACGCAGGCATGTTTGGCCCGCAAGCGACGATTGATGAAATCGCGCTGGATGACTGGAAGCAGGTTGTCGATGTCAACCTGACGGGCATGTTCCTTTGTGCCCGAGCCGCGTTTCGCCAGATGCGCAGGCAGACGCCGCAAGGTGGGCGGATCATCAACAACGGGTCGATCTCTGCGCATACACCACGCGAAGGTTCGGTCTGCTATACCACCACGAAACATGGGGTCAGCGGGCTGACTAAGACGCTGACAGTGGATGGGCGCGCCTTCAACATTGCCTGCGGGCAGATTGATATTGGCAATGCGCGGACGGATCTTGTCACCAATCTGGAAAAGACCCGCGCTGCCCAAGGGTTAGATCCGCTGCCCAGTATGGATGTGGTCGATGTGGCGCGATCAGTGTTCCACATGGCGTCATTGCCAGCAGAAGCCAATGTGCAAACGATGATGGTGATGGCATCCAAGATGCCGCATATCGGGCGCGGTTAGCGCCGGAACAGCGTGAAGACAGCAGAAGCGCCCCAACCGGCAGCAATGGCGATGGACAGCGACATCAGCCCGTACCAGAAGGCGTGTTCATGGGCGAGGTTATAGAGCCAGCGTTCCAGCCCAACCTTTTTTACCGGGATCGTTGTGGCATAAAAATCGACAATCTGCTTATCGCGGGTCAGGTAAATCTCGGCTTTGTAGTCACCTTCGGTCAGGTTGGCAGGCAGCGGGATGAGGGTGCGGAAAAGTGCTTCTTCTTCAACCCAAACCCCCTCTGGCAACGTCTGATACAGGCCTTGTCCGGCGCGGATGCGGATCAACGCCTGCGTAAATCGTTCGGCACCTTCGACGGTTGACCCAACCGACCGGATCGCGCGTTGGGTGCTGATGCGTGTATTCAGGTCTTCGGTAAAGGTCAGGATCTCTTGGAGCGGGCGGTTTGTTGCAACAGCATAAAAGGTTGGTGCCACGTCCACTTCGACGGATTCAGTATTGACCCAAATGCCAAAACGGCGGTCCTTCTTGCGCACGACCACAGGGTGGTCGGGTCCGGCGACGGTGACAATCACCCCCAGGTCGCCCTCAATCGGTGTTGAATCGTCACGTTTGATCGCGCCAAAGATCAAGATCTCAGAGCCTTCGAAGGTCGCGGTGATTGCCACCTCGTCACGGCTGAGGCCAAGCACGATTTCTTCGGCCTTGGCAGGCATGGCGAGGACCATGAGAAGTGCAAGAAGGCGGATCATGAGTGCCCCCCTGTGCCAAGCGAATAGAACTCGCTTGGCGTCACCAATAGATCAAAGGCGAGTTTACCACATACCGCCAGAACCATGATCGCCAGCCAGATGCGCAATTGTTCTGCCTTCATCCTGACGCCGATCCGCGTGCCGATTTGGGCACCAACAACACCGCCGATCAGCAAGAGCACCGCCAGAACCACATCAACCGTAAAGTTGGTGGTCGCGTGCAGCATTGTGGTGAAGGCTGTCACAAAGATAATCTGAAACAACGAGGTGCCGACAACCACCTTGGTGGGCATGCCAAGCAGATAGATCATCGCAGGCACCATGATGAAACCGCCGCCAACACCCATGATGGCCGCCAGCACACCAACAAGCACACCCACCAACAAAGGTGGAATGACAGAGATATAAAGCCCCGAGACCCGGAATTTCATTTTGAAGGGCAGGTTGTGAACCCAATTGTGCTTGCGCCGCTTGGGGATGCTCACACCGCCGCTTTTGCTGGCCTGACGGATTGCCTTGAGGCTTTCCAAGAACATCAGCGTGCCGATCATGCCAAGAAAGACGACATAGCAAAGCTGCACCAAAAGTTCGACCTGACCCAATGATTTAAGGTAGTTGAACAGGATTATGCCAAGCCCGGAACCGATCAGGCCACCTATCAACAGCACCGTCCCCATTCGGAGATCCACCGTCTTTCGTTTCAGGTGTGCAAGCACGCCGGAGAAAGATGATGCGACGATTTGATTCGCCTCTGTTGCGACTGCCACAGCAGGTGGAATGCCGATAAAGAACAACAGAGGCGTCATCAGGAAGCCGCCACCAACACCAAACATGCCTGACAAAATGCCCACAATTCCGCCCAGTCCAAGTAAAAGGAAGGCGTTCACCGAAACCTCGGCGATAGGAAGATAAATCTGCATGAACTGATCCGGGGCGCTTGTGCCACTGGGAGGCAACAAAAACCTTTGTTGCGCGTCTGTCAAATGGTGTCGGACGATTCATGCTGCTATTGCAGCAATTCCGCCACGTGGACTTACCGGTGGAGCAGGATTGGACCTATCGGAGGCCGCAAAGATATCCGCGCAGAACTTTCTCAAGTTTGGCGGCGCCAACGGGCGCCATTGCCTTGGTGTGTTCATGACTGATCGCTTCGTCGCTCATCCCGGCGGCCATATTGGTGATGGTCGAGATGGCGGCGGCCTTGAGACCAAGGAAACGCGCAAGGATCACCTCGGGCACGGTCGACATGCCAACGGCATCGGCACCCAGCATTTTGATTGCTTTGATTTCGGCGGGGGTTTCAAAGGACGGGCCGGAATACCATGCGTAGACACCATCGGCCATCTCGACCTTGGCGGCAGCAGCGGCGGCGCGCAGGTCTTTGCGGATGTCCGGGTCATAGGCATCCTTCATTGGCACAAACCGCGCATCTGTCGGTTCCCCGATCAACGGGTTCAGGCCAGAAAAGTTGATATGATCCGACAGGCACATGATCGACCCGGTTGGCATGTCGTCGCGCATGGACCCTGCCGCGTTGGTCGCGATCATCATATCGGCCCCCAACGCCCTAAGCACTTCCAATGGGAGCCGCATCGCATCGCCACGACCGCTTTCGTAATAGTGTGCCCGACCACCAAAGACGGCCACACGCACGCCTTCAAGATCACCGATCAAAAGGTTGGGGTTGTGGCCGGATACGCCCGCATGGGGAAAGCCAGGCAGGTCACCATAGGGGATCGCCACACCGTCCACTTCGTCCGCGATATGCCCAAGGCCAGAGCCAAGGATCAGACCAAGGCGCACTGGTGCATCACCGGCCGCACCTTTGATCTGGGCGGCAAGCGCCTCAGCGTTCTTTGACATAGGGCTCGCCCCCTGCGCGTGGCGGGATTGCCTTGCCGACGAAACCGGCAAGGATCACCACGGTCAGGATATAGGGCAGCACGTCAAGGAATTGACCGTTCACCTGGAAGCTGAGCACACGCTCGATCACATCGGGGCGCAGCGACATCGCTTGCAGGAAGCCAAACAGCAGGCAGGCATAAAGCGCATACCAGGGCCGCCATTTGGCAAAGATCAGTGCGGCCAGCGCGATAAAGCCGCGACCAGCACTCATGTCTTTGACAAAACCAGCCTGTAGCGCTGTGGCGAGATAGGCTCCGGCGATACCGCAAAGGACACCGCAAATGCCAACAGCGGCAAAGCGCAGCCAGATGACGGATACGCCTGCGGTATCAACGGCGGCTGGGTTCTCTCCTACCGCGCGCAAGCGCAAGCCAAAGCGTGTGCGGAACAGGATCCACCACGTCAGCGGCACCATCAAAAGCGCGACATAAACAAGGATCGTGTGTCCGGAAATGAGTTCATAGTAAATCGGCCCGATAACGGGCACGTTTTGCAATGCATCCGCAAAAGGCAGTTCAATGGGATTGAACCGCGCGTCACCTGTAAGCTGCGGCGTACGCCCGCCTTGGGCAAACCAGCTTTGCGCGATCACCACCGTCAGACCCGCCGCAAGGAAGTTGATAGCAACCCCCGATATCAACTGGTTCCCGCGGAACGTAATCGAGGCCAGCCCGTGCACCACGGACAGGACCATGGACGCGCCAATGCCTGCCAAAAGTCCAAGCCAGACATTGCCTGTTACCGCAGCGATGGCGGCCGATAGGAACGCTGCCGCGAGCATTTTTCCCTCAAGCCCGATATCAAAGATACCAGCCCGCTCGGAATAGAGCCCGGCCAGACAGGCCAGAAGAAGCGGGGTCGCCAGACGCAAGGTTGCGTCCAGCATCTGCAAGAGGGTTGCAAAGTCCATGGCTTAAGCCGCTTTCTCCATCAGGAACGGGAAGAGGGCGAAGAAACGATCAGCCACTTCCGGGTTGTTGCGCAATGCGGTCTCGGCCTCTGCTTGGCTGATATCAACCGCTTGTGTGCGGTCTTTGCGCAGGAAGAACTGTAGCCCAAGCATCGCGTCAAACCGCTCGTCCGTGATAAACGGATCATGCGGCACACGGGGCATTACGGATTTGCTGGGCATCAGCACGCTTGTCGGTTTTTGCAGCGACAAGAGCGCCACCAGATGCGGTGGAACCTCGCTTGCGGGTGTCTGGTCGATGACATGGTGAACCCACTGGTGGAGTTCTTCCATGGAAATCATACCTAACGCCAAACAACTGAGCACAAAGCCCAGATCGGCGCCGGTGTCGTCTTCGACACCTATTTTGAATGGTCCTGCCATCATGTTTTTGCTCTCCTCAATGATAGGAATAGCCGCTCGAGCGGCATGCGCACCATATTGTCCAGTGCGCCCGTAAAGAGGATCACCAATGCCTGTATTACGATGATCAACTCACGGGGGATCGACGTCCATAGGGCGAGTTCTGCGCCGCCTTGATATAGAAAGCCGAAAAGAAGGGCCGCCAGCAATACCCCGAAAGGATGGCTGCGCCCCATCAGTGCGACGGCGATGCCGATAAAGCCCGCCCCCTCCACTGCGTTCAGGACCAGCCGTTCGGCCTCGCCCTGCACGTTGTTGATGGCCATCATGCCGGCAAGAGCGCCTGAGATAAGCATGGCAACCATGATAATTTTGGTCGGGCTGATACCCGCATATTTCGCGGCCGATTCCGAATACCCGAAAGACCGGATTTCATAGCCAAGTCGTGTTTTCCAGATCAGCGCCCAAAGGGCCACACAAGCGGCCAATGCGACAAAGAACGTGATATTGGCCGGTGCGCCACGAAAGAATGTGGTGTCGCCAAAGTTGAACATGTCCTGGAAGGACGGCAGATGCGTCGCCTCGGGGAATTTGGGCGTAGCGGGTTCCATGCCGGGCGCCTTCAATGCACCAATCAGGAAATAGTTCAGCACCGCCGCTGCGATAAAGTTGAACATGATCGTCGTGATCACGATGTGGCTACCGCGCTTGGCTTGCAGGAACGCAGGGATCGCGGCCCATGCAGCGCCAAAGATGGCCGCGCCAATAGCGGCCCCCAACAGGGCAAGGGTCCAATGCGGCCAAGGAATGAACAAGCAGATGATGGCCACGCCAAGCCCGCCAATCAACGCCTGGCCTTCGCCACCAATGTTAAACAGACGTGCATGAAAGGCGATAGAAACGGCAAGACCCGTAAAGATGAAGTTTGTCGCGTAATAAAGCGTATAGCCCCAGCCATAGGTGGACCCTAAAGCCCCATCGACCATCAGCTTGAGCGCAGCCCATGGGTTTTCACCGATCGCAAGGATCACGAGAGCCGACAGAATTGCGGCCAGCAGGATCGAGATCAGGGGGATCAGGATCACATCTGCCCATTTTGGCATAATGTCCATTACGCAGCTTCTCCGCTCATGCCTGCCATCAGCAGTCCGAGTTCTTTTTCATCTGTCTTATCAGGCATCCGCTCGCCCATCATTTTTCCGTCGAACATAACGGCAATGCGGTCAGACAGCGACAAAATTTCCTCTAACTCCACAGAAACCAACAAAATTGCTTTGCCCTGATCCCTAAGTGCAACAATCTGTTGGTGGATGAATTCGATGGCACCAATGTCCACACCGCGTGTCGGTTGCCCGATCAGCAGCAGGTCCGGGTTCTGTTCAATCTCGCGGGCCAACACGATTTTCTGCTGGTTTCCGCCGGAAAAACTCTTTGCCGCAAGGTTTGGATCAGGGGGGCGGACGTCGAAACGCGCCATCTTTTCTTCGGTGTCCTTGCGGATCGCCGCATTGTCCATGAAAAGCTTGGACCGCTGGTACTCTGCATCATGGTGATAGCCAAAGGCGGTGTTTTCCCATGCGTGGAAGTCCATGATCAGGCCTTCACGCTGGCGATCCTCTGGTACGTGGCTGATACCGCGCTTGCGGCGGCTTTGCCCGTCTGATTTCGCACCGGTCAAGTCAATCTCTTCGCCGTTGATGAGGATCGTGCCTGTCGCTTTCTCATATCCGCCGAGCACTTCAAGCAGTTCGGATTGACCGTTGCCAGCCACGCCCGCAATCCCGAGGATTTCGCCTGCGTGGACGTCGAAGCTGACACCTTTGACCCGATGCACGCCTTTGTCGTCCGTCACGTTGAGGTCTTTGACCTCAAGAATTTTGCGCCCGATCTCTGCCGGTTTCTTGTCAACGCGCAGCAGTACTTTGCGCCCGACCATCAATTCGGCCAGCTCGGGCGGGCTGGTTTCTGACGTCTTGACCGTTGCCGTCATCTCGCCGCGTCGCATCACGCTGACGGTGTCGGTGATATCCATGATCTCGCGCAGTTTGTGCGTGATCAGAATAATGGTTTTGCCCTCGCGCTTGAGGTTCTCGAGAATGCGGAACAGGTGATCGGCCTCTGCCGGGGTCAGCACGCCGGTGGGTTCATCAAGGATCAGAATATCGGCCTTGCGATACAGCGCTTTGAGGATTTCCACGCGCTGCTGCATACCCACGCCGACCTCTTCGATCAGCGCGTCCGGATCGACGTTGAGTTCATATTCTTCGGCAAGGCTCTTGAGCTCGCGCCGCGCGCGCGCCAGTGACGGGCGCAGCAGGCCGCTGTCTTCTGCGCCAAGAACCACGTTCTCAAGCACAGTGAAATTTTCGACCAGTTTGAAATGCTGGAACACCATACCGATGCCTGCGGCGATGGCCGCCTGGCTATCCGGAATTGCAGTTTTCTGACCAGAGATGAAGATTTCGCCAGCATCCGCCTTATAAAACCCATATAAAATCGACATCAGCGTCGATTTACCCGCTCCATTCTCACCGATGATCCCGTGGATCGTGCCGGGCATCACCCGGATCGAGATATCTTTGTTTGCTTGAACGGGTCCAAAGGCCTTTGAAATACCCTTGAGTTCAATGGCGGGGGCGATGTCGCTCATTCTGGCGCTCCTGTTCCAACAAATCCAACCATGCGGCTGATTTGCCCATCTTGCCCCATTTCCACGAAGTATTGGCCCAATTGCTGCATCCCGTTTGGCATTTTGAATGCGATTGTTGCACGGGTGACGCCATCGCGCGTGTCCGAGCCTGCAATTTCTGCGACAGCACCGGGGGCCTGGGCGGAAAACATACCGACGTATTCGGCGACAGCATCCGGCCCCGTCAGGGGGGTGTCAGTGCGGGGGTCTGCATAAGTCGCGGTCGAGGCGAGTGATTTCTGAATGGCAGCGCCACGGGCATCGGCGTCCGACATCCCCCATGCATCAAAAAACGTGGTGATCGCGTCGGTCATGGCATGCTCCCCATTTCAGCAAAAAAGGGCCGCGCATATCAACTGCGCGGCCCTCGATTTTGTTGGCCTTGGCGTGGACTTAGAAGTCGAGCGCTGGGCAGCTTTCGTCAGATGTGTAGTCATGAACGGAAAGTTCGCCCGATGCCATGTCAGCTGCGGCGCCATATGTGGCTTCCAGCATGTCATAGGACACAATCGGCTCGTTGTTGGCATCCATTGCGAAACCGACACCACGGTTTGCAACGCTCATCACGTTGAAGCCTGTTTCAAGGTCGACACCAGCTGACATCGCGTCATAGACGGCGTTATCAACACGCTTGAGCATGGACGTCAGAACCTCACCGGGGTGCAGGTAGTTCTGGTTGGCGTCCACGCCGATCGACAAGATATCTTCGTCCGCGGCGGTTTGCAGAACGCCGACGCCGGTGCCGCCAGCGGCAGCAAACACAACGTCAGAACCCTGGCTGATCTGTGCCAGTGTCAGTTCGGACCCTTTGACCGGATCATTCCATGCCGCAGGTGTTGTGCCCGTCATGTTGGCGATCACGGTGATGTCGGGGTTCACGGCGGCAGCACCCTGTGCGTAGCCACATGCGAATTTGCGAATCAATGGGATATCCATCCCGCCAACGAAGGACACCGTGCCGGTTTCAGATGCCATCGCAGCCATCATGCCCACAAGGTAAGAGCCTTCATGCTCGTTGAAGACAACAGAGCGTACGTTTGGCGCATCAACAACCATGTCGATGATTGCGAATTTGGTGTCAGGGTAATCGGCGGCCACTTCAGCCAATGGAGTGGCCCAAGAAAAGCCGGCCATGACAATCGGGTTCGCACCGGACTCTGCAAAACGGCGGATCGCCTGTTCGCGCTGTGCGTCAGATTGGATTTCAACTTCGGCGTATGAACCGCCGGTTTCGGCTGCCCAACGCTCGGCACCGTTATAGGCGCTTTCGTTGAAAGACTTGTCGAACTTGCCGCCAAGATCGAAAAGGATGGCCGGATCGGCGGCGGCAGTGCCGGCTGTCAGCGCCAGCGCAGCAGATGCGCCAAGAAATTTCTGCATAAGGGTCATTGGTTTTCTCCCAGGTCGTTACGCGAGGTGTGTTGCGGGCGGATACGCGCCCCCTCAGTGAAAAGCCACGCCATTGTCCTGGCGGGTCATCACAAGATAAGGCCCCGCTTGGCTGGGAAGATCAACCGCTTTTTGCTTCTGAAACTGCAAGTTTACCGCTGAATCGCGCGTTTACGCGGGGTTAAGAGGGATTCAGGTCTTTGCGTAGCACAAGTGCCGCCACCGCCGCGCCATCTTTGGGGATGTAATACCCCGGCCTGCGCCCGACCGGGATGTAGCCTGCCGCCGCATAAAGGGCGCGTGCGGCAGTGTTGTCTTCTGCAACCTCAAGGAAAATCGTTGTCGCACCGCGCTTTTTCGCCGCTGCTTCGCCGGCTGCGAGCATGGCGCGGGCCAGTCCTTGGCGGCGCCTTGCGGGATCAGTGGCCAGCGTCAGCACTTCTGCTTCTTCGGCGACAACGCGCAAAAGCACAAAGCTTGCGTCGGTATTCACCAGGATCGCCCCCGGATGGCGCAACAGGTCGCTGAATTCCCGCGCCGTCCACGCGCGTGTTGCGCTGAATGCCAGCGCATGTAAGTCGGCGAGCGCTTGTGGCGTCATGACAGGATTGTGGGTGCCGGGTCGCGCGGTGGGGCAGCATCGGCGCTGCGCACATAAAGCGGGGCAGGGCGCGGGGCGTTGGCATCCAGGCGTGCGGCTGCAATCTGGGCGGCGGCGGCTATCAGCGCCTCTGCGGTTTTTTGCTTTGTTGCCTCCGCATCGATTTGCGTGGGTGCGGATGTCGTTCCATCGGCTGCGAAAACCTGAACATAGCTTTGCCCGCGTGGTGCGGGGATTGTCGCCTGATATGGGCGATCCTCGTGATGGGCGCGGGCTTCGAAACCGTTGACCCCAATGGCGGGCTTGCCAAGTCCCAGTGCCAGCCCACGCGCAGCCGAAACAGAAATACGGATGCCGGTGAAATTCCCCGGCCCGACACCAACGCCAATGCCATCAAGATCACACCAGCCAAGGTTTTCTGCCTGTAGCATCTCTTCCAGCATGGGTAGCAGATGTTCGGCCTGACCTTTGGCCATTTCATCGACGCGGGTCACAATCCGGTCACCCAATAGCAAAGCGGCGGCGCAATGCGCCGCCGATGTATCAAATGCCAGAATGATAGGTTTAGGCTGCAACCGGTCGCACCTCGACCACCTCGGGGATGTAGTGGCGCAACAGGTTTTCGATCCCCATTTTCAGCGTCAATGTCGAAGATGGGCAACCGGCGCAAGCGCCCTGCATATGCAGATAGACGATGCCGCGCTCGAATCCGTGGAATGTGATGTCGCCGCCGTCCTGCGCCACAGCCGGACGCACACGTGTGTCCAACAACTCTTTGATCTGGCCTACGATTTCAGCATCTTCGCCCGTATGCTCTGCATGGCCGCTGGCCGGCTTGTGGTCGTCAGCCATCACCGGTTGACCGGACTGGTAATGTTCCATGATCGCGCCGAGGATACCTGGCTTGATATGGTCCCACTCAACATCATCCGCCTTTGTGACCGTAACAAAATCGATCCCAAAAAACACGCCGGTGATATTGCCGGTCGCGAATATGCGCTTGGCTAGCGGAGAGCCTTCCGCGGCTTCAATGCTTGGGAAATCGGCGGTGCCCACCTCAAGAACATTCTGTCCGGGCAGAAACTTGAGTGTTGCAGGATTAGGAGTTGATTCAGTCTGGATGAACATGGGGCCAACCTTTTTTGTCAGGCTTTAGATATGCGCATCACAGCCCTGACTGTCAAGGTTTGGAACGATTCTAAACTGTGCAATTGCTCAGGTGATCGCCTCAAGCCGCTCTTTCGAGATATCACCCGGCACAATCGTCAAAGGGATTGGCAGAGTTCCCGCCTGACGGCTCATATGGGTCACCAGCGGGCCGGGGCCCTTATTGTCGGTTCCCGCACCAAGAACCAGAATGCCGATGTCGGGGTCTTCGCTGATTTGCGCCATGATTTCGACCAGCGGTTCGCCCTCGCGAATGATCAATTCGGGATGCACATTCTGTTTATCGCGCATCCATTTGGCAAAGACCTCGTAATGGACCTCGATCCGTTCGCGCGCTTCGGCTCGCATGATCTCGCCCACGCCGATCCAGTGGTTGAATTCATCGGGCGGGATGACGGATAGAATCGCAACGCCGCCACCCGTATGCGCGGCCCGCATGGCGGCAAAGCGCATGGCATTCAGGCACTCGCGGCTATCATCCAGCACAACCAAGAACTTACGCATTGTGAACTCCCTCTTCCTGCGCAACTGTGGCGTATCCTTGCAGGCGTGGCAACGGCACTTTACGCAGTGCTTGCGGCCCAGTCCCAGTACATGTCGCGGGTTTTGCGTGTGACCGGGCCGATCTGATACTTGCGATCCTCAAACGCGGTGACCGGTGTGACCTTTGACATATTGCCGGACAGGAAAACCTCGTCCGCGTCACGGAAATCGTCAAAACTCAGCACGGTTTCATGCACCTGAACACCATCGGCGCGCAGGTTCGACATGTGCCGCGCCCGCGTGATCCCGGCAAGGAACGTCCCGTTTGCGATCGGGGTAAACACCTCGCCGTCTTTGACCATAAAGACGTTTGCGGTCGCGGTTTCGGCCACATTACCCATGGCGTCAGCGACCAGGGCATTGCCGAATCCACGTGCGCGCACCTCTGCCAACATGCGGGCGTTGTTGGGGTAAAGGCACCCTGCTTTTGCGTTCACTACGGCACTATCAATCACCGGTCTGCGAAACCGGGTCAGTCCCAGCGTTGTCGTGGCGGACGGGTCGGCAAAGGGAATTTCCTCAAGGCAAATGGCAAAGCCGGTTTCCTCATCGCTTGGCACGATTGCGGTGGGGTCACCGTGAATGCCCCAATACATCGGGCGGATATAGACAGCCGCACCGGGGGCGTATTTGGCCAGACCTTCCTTGGTGATCGCAATCATATCCTCTGTGCTGACGGTCGGCTTGAGCATCAGCGCCGTGGCCGAGCGATTGACGCGCGCGCAATGCAGATCCAGATCGGGCATCAGCCCGTTCACAAACCGCGCCCCGTCAAAGACGGTTGTGCCCAGCCAAGAGCCGTGATCGGCAGCCCGCATGATTGGCACGTCACCGTCGTGCCAGGTGCCGTTGAAATATGTTCGGATATTCTGCCCAACCGCCATAGCGCGCCTCCTGTTCGGCCAAACCCTAGGCCCCAGAATGGCGGAGGTAAAGTCGCGGTTGGCGTCCGATGCCGGGGAACATCAGACGCCAATGTTGGCGTGGGTGTGAAGGGGTGAGTACCACCAGGCCAAAGCGGGCAGAGCGAATCCATGCCGCGCTGACCAGAGTGTCGCGTTGGTAGGATTCAGTTTTGTGACGGTCCATCCGCCAGTGCCAGAATGCCATCCAGATCAAGGCGGGCGTTCACCATTTGCAGGCTTCCGTCGGCATTGCGTGGCCAGTCCGCCTTGGGTTTGTCGATGTAGATTTCGACCCCGTTCTCATCCGGGTCACGCAGATAGATTGCTTCGCTCACCCCGTGGTCGGCGGCACCATCAATGGGAATGCCAGCCGCCACGATGCGGGCGAGCACCTCTGCCAATGCCTTGCGATCTGGATAAAGGAAGGCGGAGTGATACAAACCTGTGTGGCCAGCGGGTGGCGGCGCTGCGCCAAGGCTCTCCCAAGTGTTCAGACCGATATGGTGGTGATAATCCCCCGCGGCAAGGAATGCCGCGCCTGATCCTGTGCGTTGGGTGACAGCGAACCCCAGAATGCCCTCATAAAACGCAATGGCGCGGTCGAGGTCAGAGACCCGCAGATGCACATGGCCCACGCGGGCGGAAGGTTTTGCAGACATGATCACAGTCCTTTGTGTTTGATCCCCGCAACTTAAACGCCAGCATCAATTCACAAAATGCCCATGCTCGCATGGGATCTGTGCGGCAGCTCACACTTGGCTTAGCTGCGCAGCATCCCCACGATGTCATAGGTGTCGCGCAGGATCGGGTCGGCGATGGCGCGCGCCTTGGCAGCACCGTCAGCCAGAATGCGGTCAATCTCGGCGGGGTCATCCATGAAACGTGCCATCTCGGCTGACATCGGAGCGAGTTTTTCCACCGCAAGATCGGCAAGGGCCGGTTTGAACTTGCCCCAGCCTGCGCCGGGGTATTCGGCGATCACGGCCTCTGGTGTCATATCGTTGAGCGCGGCGTAGATATCGACCAGATTGCGCGCCTCTGGCCGGTCCTTGAGGCCATCCACGGTTTCGGGCAGCGGCTCTGGGTCAGTTTTGGCTTTCTTGAACTTCTTGGCGATTGTGTCGGCATCATCGGTCATGTTGATGCGTTCCATATCGCTTTCGCCGGATTTTGACATCTTCTTGGTCCCGTCACGCAGGTTCATGATCCGCATGGCAGGGCCTTCAATGACCGGTTCGGTCAGCGGAAAGAAATCTCGGCCAAAGTCGTGGTTGAACTTGGCGGCAATGTCGCGGGTCAATTCCACGTGCTGTTTCTGGTCGTCGCCCACCGGCACATGGGTTGCATGATAAAGCAGAATGTCCGCTGCCATCAGCGCAGGGTAGGCATAAAGGCCCAGCGATTGCTTTTCCGCGTTGCTGCCCGCTTTGTCTTTGAACTGCGTCATGCGGTTCATCCAGCCAACACGCGCGACACAGTTAAAGATCCAGCCCAATTCGGCATGGGCCGACACCTGACTTTGGTTGAAAAGAATGGATCGCGTCGGATCAAGGCCAGCGGCCAGATAACCTGCCGCAACCTCGCGCGTCATGTTGGACAGTTCCTTGGGGTCCTGCCAGACGGTGATCGCGTGCATGTCAACGACGCAATAGACCGTTTCCATCTGCCCTTGCATCCCGACAAAGCGTTTGATCGCGCCCAGATAATTGCCCAGCGTCAACCCGCCAGAGGGTTTGACCCCGGAAAAGACACGAGGGGTGAAATTGGCGTTTGTCATGGTGCAAATGTCCGGGCTGGATTTCGGGGCAGGGGTCGCATACCCATGCCAGAGAGACCCGTCAACTTCAACCAATCAGGACATCTGCCCATGGAGCCAGACAGCGATACCAAGCCGGAAAGCCTGTTTCACACACTTCCGCCTCTGATTATTGGTCTGACCTTGCTGATCCTCGGGATCGAGGTGGTGTTTCAACTGGCCGAATACGGGATGCTTGGTGGGGCGCAGGGCGTGGGTTGGCGGCTGGCTGCGATTGACCAATATGGGTTTTCGCCCAATGTGCTCGACCGTATTCTGGTCGCCGGTGACTATTCCTTTGATATGCTGATCCGCCTTGTCGCTTATCCCTTCATCAACGTGCATCTGACGCAGGTCGCCTTTTGTGCGGCCCTGACGCTGGCCTTGGGGAAATTCACGGCCGAGTATTACGGCAGTATCAAGGTTGCGGTCCTTTATCTGCTGACGGCCATTGTCGGTGCGCTCGTCTATGGGCTGCTTTATGATGGTGGCTATCCGCTTTTGGGTGGGTTCACGCCGGTTTATGGCCTGATCGGGGCCTATACCTATGCACTTTGGCTACGTCTGGGGCAGGCGGGTGAAAACCAGTTGCTGGCGTTTCGGCTGATCGGGTTCCTGCTTTTGATCCAGCTTATTTTTGGTGTGATGTCAGGGTTTTTGTATCAGACGCCCCCGCCGCCCACATGGATCGCTGAATTGAGCGGCTTTTTCGCAGGGTTTGGCCTGTCGGTCCTGCTTGCCCCCGGCGGGTGGAGCACATTTGTCGCGCGAATGCGCGACCGGTCCTAACGCCGCAGGTTCCTGCGGAATTCCGACAGCTGAAATGCACCCAGCAGTTGACCCAAGCCAAAATAACTGACGATGCCGATCACCACCAGCAGCAGCAGCGCGCCATAGCGCAAGGTCGGCACGCCAAAGAACGGGTTCATCAGGGCGACTGCAAAGAACAGGATCACACCCATACCCACGGCTGCCAGAACGATCCGCCATAGCCGCCGTTTCAGCCGCGCATCAAGACGCGCCGCCCCGTCCATCGTGCGTGTTCCAAACACAAGCATCACCACCATCGCCCAGCCAGTAAGGGTTGTGCCCACTGCCGCTGCGGCAAAGCCGATCACCGGCGACAAACCTATGGCCAGCACTGCGTTCAGCACCATGGCCACCAACGCATAGTAGAAGGGCCGTTTGGTGTCTTCGCGCGCAAAGAACAGCGGCTGAAGGGTTTTTTGCAGCACAAAGGCGGGCAGGCCAAGGCCATAGATCGCAACGGCAATCGCGGTGGCGGCGGAATCGTCACTGGTGAAGGCCCCCCGTTCGAAGAGCACGCTGACAAGCGGCAGCGGGATAACCATCAGCGCAACAGCCGCAGGAATGGTTAGGGCCAGACTGATTTCCGAGGCGCGATTGAACGCATCGCGCCCGCCTTCTGCATCCCCCGCGCGCAGCCTGCGTGACAGGTCCGGCAAAAGCACAACGCCCACAGCGATCCCCACGACCCCCAGCGGCAGTTGATAAAGCCTGTCGGCATAGTTGAGCCACGCCACAGCACCGTCAAAGTAGCTGGCGACCTGCCGCCCCACCAGCAGGTTGATCTGCACCACGCCGCCCGCAAGTGCCGCTGGGGCGGCGATAATGGCGAGGCGCTTGAGTTCCGGTGTGATCTTGGGCCAGCCGACGCGCAGCGTGTAGCCGGCCTTCTTGGCCGCAACCCAGACCAGCGCAAATTGGGCGATGCCCGCGACAGGCACAGCATAGGCCAATGCTGATCCCAAATAGCTTTGGCCCTCAATGCCAGTGCATTCACAACCTATCCCCGCAACCACCAGCGTCGCGACAAAGACAACATTTAGCAGGATCGGCGCTGCTGCCGCCGCCGTAAAGCGCCCGGTTGCGTTCAGAACGCCCGACAGCAATGCCGATAGAGAAATGAACAGAATATACGGAAACGCAATGCGGCCATAGTAGACCGCCAGATCGAACCGTTCAGTGCCCAAAAACCCACTGGCCATCAATGTCACCAGTGCAGGCATGAAAATGACACCGATCACCGTAAAGATCGTCAGAATGCCGCCCAGCCCGACAAAGGCATCCTGCGCAAAGCGCTGTGGGTCTTCGCCACCTTCCAGTTTTTTGGAAAACATCGGCACAAAGGCCATGTTGAACGCCCCTTCCGCAAAGAAGCGCCGAAAGAGGTTGGGCAGCGAGAAAGCGACCAAAAACGCCTCTGCCACCGGGCCGGTGCCAAGATAGGCGGCAATCATGATATCGCGCACAAATCCCATGACCCGGCTAAGCAAGGTCCAGATGCCAACCGTAAAGAACCCGGCCATCAGGCGGATCGGTTTCATGGTCACGCTTTCGCCGCCCGTTCGACCCCGGCAGCGATTGCCGCAAGCAGTTTACGTTCAAGCGAGGCGCGCCGCGCCTCCGAGTGCAGCTTTAGCCCCACAATGTCCTTGGCATAGAATGTATCCACAACCTGCTCTCCGTATGTGGCAATGACAGCCGACGAGATAGAGACATGGTTGTCCGTAAGGGTTCGTGTCAAATCGTGCAGAAGTCCGGGACGGTCGCGGGTGTCGACTTCGATGATCGTGTAAATCTCAGAGCCTTCATTGTCGAAACTGATCGTCGTGGGAACGCGGAACGCACGTTCGCGTTTCTTGATCTTGTCTTTGCTGCGCAGCTCTTCCTTGGCAACCAACTCGCCCCGCAAGGTGCGGTCAATCATCTTGCGCAGCCTTGGCAGACGGTCTGCCTCATAGGGGTTGCCATCATTGTCCTGCAACCAGAAGACGCCGGTATAGTAGCCATCCTTGGTCGTCAGGCTGCGCGCATCGACGATATTGGCCCCCACAAGCGCAAGCGCGCCGGTAATCCGGCTAAGTAGCCCTGCATGATCCACCATCGCAAAACAGGCGCGTGTCGCGTCCCGTTCATCGTCGGGCATCAGGTCAACCTTGAAGTCACCTTCATCAATGTCCTTGAGCATCTCGGCAAAGACGAGTTGCGCCGAAAGTGGCACGCCTTGCCAATAGGGTCCGTAGTGGCGGCCGATTTCTGCCTTGATGTCTTTGCTGTCCCAATCACGAAGCTCGGCCCGCAGGGCGCGTTTCGCTTCGGCCTGTTGGGTTTCGCGGTTAAGATCTTCAAGCCCGGTTTCCAAGGCGGCCTTGGTGGCACGGTAAAGGTTGCGGATCAGCACCGCTTTCCAGTTGTTCCATGTGTCCGGCCCGACCCCGCGAATATCACAGACCGTCAGCACCGTCAGCAGATCAAGCCGCTCGACCGATTTGACGGCATTGGCAAACCCTCTAACAGTGCGGGGTTCCGAGATATCGCGCTTTTGGGCGACGTCAGACATCAGCAGATGGTAACGGATCAGCCATTCAACGGTCTCACAATCCTTCTTGCTCAGCCCCAGTCGCGGGCAGATCTTTCGCGCGATCTGTGCGCCAAGGATCGAATGGTCCTCATCCCGGCCCTTGCCGATGTCGTGCAGCAAGAGCGCGACATAGATGACCTTGCGCGCCACCCCGCGTTCCAGAATGCCGGATACAACGGGCAGTTCCTCGATCAACTCCTTACGCTCAATCTGGGCGAGGTTGCTGATACATTGGATGATATGCTCGTCCACGGTGTAGTGGTGATACATATTGAACTGCATCATCGCCACGATCGGGGCAAATTCGGGGATAAAGGCCGCCAGCACCCCCAATTCATTCATGCGGCGCAGCGCGCGTTCGGGGTTGCCGTGTTTAAGCAGCAGATCAATGAAAATGCGCCGCGCTTCCTTGTTTTCGCGCATTCCCGCGTCGACCAAATCAAGGTTTGCCGCAATCAGGCGCATCGCATCAGGATGCAAAAGCGTGCCGGTGCGCAGAGCCTCTTCAAAGATACGCAGCATGTTAAGGTTATCGGCGAAGAAGGCCGTCTCATCGGCGATGGTCAGGCGGTTTTGCTTGATCGTATAGGGCGCCTTGGCCCGTTTGCGCCGCCCAAGCAGGCGCAACAGCGTCGGTTCTGACTTCACATGGTTGGCTTCAAGTGCCGTCAGAAAGACCCGCGTCAACTCTCCTACATGGGTGGCCTGGCGAAAGTAGGCCTGCATGAAATGTTCAACCCCGCGCCGCCCGCCATGATCGGTGTATCCCATGGCAGAAGCCACCTCGACCTGCAGATCAAAGGTCAGTTGATCCATCGCCCGCCCGGCGATCAGATGCAGGTGACAGCGCACGGCCCAAAGGAAATCCTCGGCTGTCACGAAGGTTTCGAATTCCTCTTGCGTGAAAACCTTGAGAGACACCAGATCGGCGGCATCTTTGACACCATTGATGTATTTGTTGATCCAGAACAGCGATTGCAGGTCGCGCAGACCGCCTTTGCCCTCCTTGACGTTGGGCTCTACCACATAGCGCTGGCCGCCCTGCTTGCGGTGCCGCTCGGCCCGTTCTTCAAGCTTTGCCTCGATGAATTCGCTGGCGGTGGACTGGAACAGATCGGTCCAGAGCCGCTCTCCCAACTCATCGGCCAAGGCGGCATCACCGGCAAGATAGCGGTATTCGACAAGTGAGGTGCGGATCGTATAATCGTCCTTGGCCAGCCGCAGACAGTCTTTGACCGTGCGGCTGGCGTGCCCGACCTTTAGCTTGAGATCCCACAGCATATAGAGCATCGATTCGATGACACTCTCGGACCAGGGCGTGATCTTGTAAGGCGTCAGAAACAGCAGATCCACGTCCGAAAACGGGGCCATCTCGCCCCGTCCACAACCACCAACAGCGATCAGTGACAGGCGCTCTGCCTCGGTCGGGTTTGGCAGTGGGTGCAGGGTTGTCTGCGCCACCTGCAAGATGATTGCGATGATCTGATCGGTCAGCCAGCTGTAGGATGCGGTGACTTGCCGTGCCGCAAAGGGTTGCTCGGCAAAGGCCGCCGCAATCGTGGCCATGCCGCGTTTGCGCGCCTCGCCAAGCACCGCGACGGTCGCCATCCGGATTTCCTTTTCAGATCCCGCATCAGCGATTTTTTCAGCAATCTCTGCCGTGATGACAGCACTGTCAAAAATAGCGGACGCCGGACAGATTAACCTGTCCGGCGTGTCCTCTTGCGACGGCTGAACGGGTTTAGAAGCCCGCGCCACCAAAGCTTCTTGGCGCTTGTTCAAGGATAACGACCTGATTATTTTGGATGGTTGCGATAGCCAGACCACGTTGGTTAAGGCCGTTTGGCAGCAGACGGAAGACACCTGCCGTGCCACGGAAGCCCTGCGGTTGGGTCAGCGCTGCCTTGGTGAGCGCGTCACTATTGCCTGCGGCGGCAAGCGCGCCAATGGCCGCAATACCATCATAGGCAAGCCCGGCCAACGGGTGCGGCGCGTCGCCATAAGTGGCCGAATACCGGTTCGCAAAAAGCTCTGACGGTCCGGCATCAGGAAGGGCGAACAGGCCGCCCTCAAGTCCGGGAAGTGCGACAAGTTGCGGCAAGGTATCCCAGCGGGTCAGCCCGACAAACGGGCTGCGTTGGGTGTTCATGCCTGCATCAGGCAGGGCTGTTGCGATAATCGGCAGGTCAGCGTTCGCGCCGGCTGTGGTGAAAACGGCCTGCGCGCCTGATCCGTTGACGTTGGACACAATGCGCCGGGTCGAGGTGAAGATGCCCTGCTGTGAAAGCGGGTAACTTTCCACACCAACGACTTCTGCGCCACCGTTCTGCACAGCTGTGGTAATGGCATCGCGGCCCACACGACCGGGCAGATCATCGCCGTGCAGCACCATATAGCGGTTGATCCCCAACCGCTGCCCAAAGCTGACCAACCTTGCGGCGGTGTTGTCAAATGTAGCGCCCAGAATAAAGACATTGCCGCCAGCAAATGCCGTGTTGTTGGAGAATGCCAGCACATTCACATCGCGGCCAGCAATGGCAACACCCGCGGCATTTGCCGCCTCACCATATAGCGGCCCGATAATAATCTTGGCGCCGTCATTGACGGCCTGCGTTGCAGAGGCCGCGGCCTGTTGCGGATTGCCGCCTGCGGTGTTGTAGACACGCAGATCAATCGTTGCGCCCTCGAGGTCGGCGATCGCCAGACGGGCCGCATTTTCAAAGTTCTGGGCAAGCTGATTGTCCGTTTCCTGCGCGGAAGCGCCGGGCACAAGCAACGCCACTTGAATAGGGGCGCTTAGGTCGATTGACTGACCGACATTTGCGTCTGGGGCAAGGGTGACATCACAGGCTGCCAGCCAAAGCAGAGATGTGAGAGCAAAAAACTGGGCGATGCGCTTGCGGGCAGTGCGGAAACGGGCAAACATGGCGGCTATTCCTCCTGAAACGTGCGACAGTAACGTGCATAACTCGCCGCGAATTGGGGCTATCATAAAGCAGGGGGCAGTCGGGTCCAGAGATGAATTTTGAAAGCAAGCCACTCTCTGCCGGGTTGTATTTCGTAGCGACCCCCATCGGGGCTGCGCGCGACATTACATTGCGCAGTCTGGATATTCTGGCATCTGCCGATCTGATCGCGGCAGAAGATACGCGAACGGCAAGAAAGCTGATGGAAATTCATGGTGTTGGGTTGAACGGGCGCAAGGTTGTCGCGTTTCATGACCACAGTGGCGAAGGGGCTGTTGCCCGGCTGGTTCAGGACATCAAGAACGGTAAATCCGTGGCTTATGTTTCGGAGGCGGGCACGCCGCTTGTTGCTGATCCGGGCTATGAATTGGGGCGCGCCGTTATCGCGGAAGGTCTGCCCGTCACCTCTGCACCGGGTGCATCGGCAGTGCTGGCGGCGCTGACCGTTTCGGGGCTGCCAACAGATCGTTTTGCCTTTGTCGGGTTCCTGCCTGCGTCGAAGCAACAACGCGAAACCGAGATCGCAGGGTTGCGGGATGTGCCGTTTACGCTGGTATTTTATGAAAGCCCGAAACGCGTTGGTGAAATGTTAGGTAATTTGCGGGATGTTCTGGGAGAGGATCGAGAGGCGGTTGTCTGTCGGGAACTGACAAAGAAGTTTGAAGAGGTGGTGCGCGGCAACCTCGCCACGCTCGCTGAACAATTCGCTGATCGGACGGTGAAAGGTGAAGTGGTGGTTCTGGTTGGGCGTGCGGGTGCGCGCGCAGTCGATGATCAGGATGTGAGTGTTGCGCTGCGGGAAGCGATGAAAACGATGCGTGTAAAGGATGCGGCAACCGTTGTTGCGGGGGCATTGGGCCTGCCACGGCGGCAGGTCTACCAAATCGCGCTGACCTTGGGGGATGAGACATGACAGGATCAGTGGGATATCATGCCGGGCGGGTGGCAGAGGATGTGGTCGCCAATGATTATCTGCGCCGTGATCACCGCATTGCCGCACAGCGCTGGCGCGGCCAGGCCGGAGAGGTTGATCTGATTGCGCGCGATGGTGACACGGTTATCTTTGTCGAGGTCAAGAAAAGCCGGAGTTTTGCGCAAGCGGCCACGCGACTTGCGCGACGGCAGATGGACCGTATCTGTGCCGCGGCTTCGGAGTTTCTGATGCATGAGCCGCGTGGTCAATTGACGGATGTGCGATTTGATCTGGCATTGGTAAACAGTGGCGGTGCCGTACAGGTGATCGAAAACGCCTTCATGGAAGCCTGACGCCCCATTGCACATCACGCGGCCCTGCGCCATCTAGAGGCCATCACACAAGACAAAGGCCGGCCCGATGACACTAAAGATCGCATTCCAGATGGACCCGATTGGGCCAATTGACATTGATGCTGACAGCACCTTCCGCATTGCCGAAGAAGCGCAGGCGCGTGGTCACAGCCTTTTCTATTACACACCGGACAAGCTTGCCTATGACACCGGCAAGGTCACAGCCAGGGGCTGGCCGTTGACCGTGCAACGGGTCAAGGGTGACCACTTTGCCTTGGGTGCGGAACAGACAATTGACCTTTCAGAGATGGATGTTGTCTGGCTGCGTCAGGACCCCCCTTTTGATATGGGCTATATCACCACAACCCATCTTCTTGATATGGTTCACCCGGATACTTTGGTCGTGAATGATCCGTTTTGGGTGCGCAATTACCCTGAAAAGCTTCTGGTGCTCGATTTTCCCGACCTGACCCCGCCCACGATGATCGCGCGGGATCTGGAAACGCTCAAGACGTTCCGTGCCCGTCATGGCGATGTGATCCTCAAGCCGCTGTATGGCAATGGGGGTGCGGGGGTGTTCAAACTCATGGCCGACGACCGCAACCTGGCGTCCCTGCACGAGCTTTTTGCGGGCATCAACCGCGAACCTCTGATCATGCAGCAATTTCTGCCCGCCGTTGCCAAAGGCGACAAGCGCGTGATTCTGGTTGACGGCGAACCTGTTGGCGCGATCAACCGTGTACCTGCGGCTGGCGAGACACGGTCAAACATGCATGTTGGTGGGCGCCCTGAGAAGGTCGCGCTGACAGATCGCGACCGCGAGATTTGCGCCCGGATTGGTCCGCTTTTGCGCGATAAGGGTCAGATATTTGTCGGCATCGATGTGATCGGTGATTGGCTGACCGAGATCAATGTGACCTCGCCCACAGGTATTCAGGAGCTTGAGCGCTTCGATGGCGTCAATATCGCCGAGAAGATATGGCTGGCGATCGAGGCGAAGCGCTAGTTTTCCGTCAGTGTGGCAACCCGAAAACTGACCGCCTCTGCCACATGCGCGCGTTGCACTCTGTCAACGCCTTCAAGGTCCGCGATGGTGCGCGCCACCCGCAGCACGCGGTGATAGCCGCGCGCGGATAGACCAAACCGCTCGGCGACTTTCACGAGGAGCGCGCGCCCGTCATCGTCAGGCGTTGCGATCTCATCGAGCAGATGCCCTTCCGCATCCGCGTTGACACGCGCGGTCGCGTGTCCGGCGAACCGGCGTTCCTGTTTGGCGCGGGCCGCAGCGACCCGTGCGGCGACCTCTGCGGATGTGTCGCCACCTTCGGGCAAATCGAGATCAGTGAATGCGACAGGTGGCACCTCGACGCGCAGATCAAACCGGTCCATCAGGGGCCCCGAGATGCGCCCCAGATAATCCTCTCCGCATTGCGGGACCCGCGCGCAGGCGCGTGCTGGGTCTGCCAGGTAGCCGCATTTGCAAGGATTCGCGGCCGCCACAAGCATGAAGCGGCAAGGGTAGCGGACGTGCGCGTTTGCCCGCGCGACCACCACCTCACCGGTTTCGATGGGTTGGCGCAATGTTTCCAGCACGGTGCGCGGGAATTCGGGAAATTCATCCATGAAAAGCACGCCGTTATGGGCCAGGCTGATCTCTCCGGGTTTTGCCCCGCGCCCTCCGCCCACGATGGCGGCCATAGAGGCCGTGTGGTGTGGTTCCCTGAAAGGACGTTCACGGTTGATGCCACCTTCGTCCAGCAATCCAGACAGCGAGTGGATCATCGAGGTTTCAAGCGCCTCTTCAGGGCTGAGCGGTGGCAGGATCCCCGGAATGCGTGCCGCCAGCATTGATTTGCCCGATCCGGGTGAGCCGATCAGCAACAGATGGTGCCGTCCGGCTGCGGCAATCTCCAACGCGCGTTTGGCCCGTTCTTGTCCTTTGACCTCTGACAGGTCCTGCAACCCGGTTTGCCCGTTGACCTCGCCCGGCTCGGAGGGCGGCAAGACGGCCTGCCCGGTGAAGTGCCGAACCACATCCGACAAGCTGCGTGGTGCAATGACCTTTGCCGCTCCCACCCATGCCGCCTCTGATCCGCAAGCCTGCGGGCAGAGCAATGTGCGCTCTTCCGCCGCTGCGGCCATCGCCGCAGGCAATGCGCCGACAACTGGCACCAACGTGCCGTTCAGTGACAGCTCCCCCAAGGCCACCGTTTGGGCAGCGTCATCCAAGGGCACGATGTCCAAGGCCGCCAGCAGTGCCAGCGCGATGGGCAAGTCAAAGTGCGAGCCTTCCTTGGGCAGGTCCGCAGGCGACAGGTTTACAGTGATCCGTTTCGACGGCAGGGCAATTGCCATGGCTGTCAGTGCCGCGCGGACCCGTTCACGGGCCTCTGACACGGCCTTGTCCGGTAGCCCCACGATTGAAAACGCAGGTATTCCTGGCGTTATGGCGCATTGTACCTCGACTAGCCGCGCCTCGATCCCTTCAAATGCCACCGTGTAGGCCAGCGCGACCATCGCAACCCTCCGTTATTGGTTAACGGTTAGGGGGGTGAGGTTTAGGAAAGGTTAATGTGTGTCGCCAGGCCAAGGTTTGCGCGGCAGATCCTGCGGATATGGCCAAGGCGCATAGCTGTCTTTCATCGCCAATTCGCGCCACGCAAGGAACGCCGGATCGCGCAGATGAGCCTGCACATAAGCGGATGCCGCATCACTGACCGGCAAGCCGTACCCGACGATACGCATCGCGACAGGCGCATAAAATACATCAGCGAGTGTGTATTTCCCAAAAAGCCACGGCCCGTCTGCGCCGTGCCGTCTCCGTGCCAAAGACCAAAGGTATTCAATTCGCGTGATGTCGGCGTTCACGCGATCCGATACCTGAAACCCGTCCCAACAGAATGCCAGTTGCATTGGGCAGGCGTCGCGCAGCGCGCCAAAACCACTGTGCATCTCAGCCGTGATGGACCGTGCGAGCGCGCGTGCGCTGGGGTCACGCGGGTAAAGATCGACATCAGGATGATTTTCCACAAGCGTTTCCGCCATCGCAAGGCTATCGGTCAAAACGTGCCCTGCTGGCGTCCGCATGGCAGGCACAGTGCGTGCCGGGGCTAGGTCGGCAAGATCGGCGTGCATGGTGCCTGCATAAAGCCCGACCGTGTTGGTATTGTAATCCAGTCCGAATTTTTCGAACATCAACCAGCCGCGCAGCGACCAGCTACTGAAGGTGCGATCACCGATGTAGAGCTCATATGTCATACGCGCGACCTTAGCCGCAGCATTGATCAATTGGCGAGCGATGTTCTGTGACGCATTGCATCACGGATTGTGATTGATCGGACCTGCCAGCCAGCCATCATTTGCATAGGTCAGCTGAGTGACCGACAGGTTGTCGATCCGGTGGCTGAACGCCTCATATGCGCCAATGCCCAGCGCTCGCTGTACCTGGGTCAGGATCACGCCGAAATGGGCAACGACGATCAGATCGTCATATGTGTCAGCAAGGTACCTATTAACTGCGCTATCCACCCGCTGCCGCACGGCGTTCCAGCTTTCGCCATTGGGCGGGGCCACGTGGCCGGGCGTTTCCCAGTAGGCGCGGATGGTGTCGGGGTCTTCGGCTTCGACCTCTGCAAATGTCCGCAGTTCCCAATCACCAAAGTTGATCTCGCGCAGGGCCGGATCATGCGGAAGGCGATATTCCGGGTTCAGCGCATCTGCCGTGGCAGATGCACG
The DNA here is from genome assembly GCA_947498645.1 of uncultured Paracoccaceae bacterium. GTDB lineage: Bacteria > Pseudomonadota > Alphaproteobacteria > Rhodobacterales > Rhodobacteraceae > Yoonia. Next base: position 1,492,820 of record CANMKS010000001.1, read on the forward strand.
GCGCAGATCAGACGACACAACCGGCGCATCCGGCAAATGGGCGCGCAGACGCGCAATGGCGGCAGTATCCGACAGATCAGCGGGCAGATCGGACCAGCCAACCATTGACTTGGCATGTGTGGGGCCGTGCCGCACCAACCAAAGACGGGTCACGGCAGGGTGCCCTTGATCGCCATGGGAAGGCCCGCCATCACTGCCACGACAAGATCGGCCTCTGCCGCGATTTGTTGGTTCAGGCGACCTTGAGCATTGCGAAACTGACGTGAAAGGGTGTTGTCGGGAACAATGCCCTGACCCACTTCGTTCGACACCACGACAACCGGCCCGGCAAACGCCTTTACCGTTTGCAAGAACCCATCCGATGCGGCGTCAACGTCATGTTCGCCCAGTATCACATTGGTCAGCCACAGGGTCGCGCAGTCAATCAGGACCGGTTGGTTGCGTCCAACCAGATCCAATGCCGCAGCAATATCCAAAGGCTCCTCAATCGTGGTCCAGCCGGTGCCGCGTGTCTTTTGGTGCCGCGCAACTTTCATTGCCATCTCGTCATCAAAGATTTGTGCAGTGGCGACATAGACCGGGGGTTCACCAGCCTGCAAAACAAGGCCTTCTGCGAAAGCAGATTTTCCAGAGGCAGCGCCACCTAGAACGAGAGTAAGGTTGGGCAATAGCAATTTGGCAACTTTTTTTGATCTGATGCGTTCACCCATGCGTAACCACTCCAAGAAATAAAGTTAATGCATCATCGGCTATCTGGGAGAATATTCATGGGTGTTTCCGGTTTTTCTGATCAAACTTTGTCGCGGACAGCTATGAAGGCAGAGCTGCTCGATGCTGAAACCGAACTTGCTTTGGCCTATGCGTGGCGCGATGAGCGTGACGAAAAAGCGCTGCATCGTTTGATCACCGCCTATATGCGCCTTGCGATTTCCATGGCCTCCAAATTCAAACGCTACGGCGCCCCGATGAATGACCTGATCCAAGAGGCATCGGTCGGATTGATGAAGGCGGCAGATAAATTTGACCCCGATCGCGGTGTGCGTTTCTCTACTTACGCGGTCTGGTGGATCAAAGCCTCGATCCAGGATTATGTGATGCGCAACTGGTCGATGGTGCGCACCGGCTCCACATCTTCGCAGAAGTCATTGTTCTTCAACATGCGCCGTGTGCAGGCCCGGCTGGAGCGCGAAGCTGCCGCCGAAGGGCGCGTCTTGGACAAGCAGGAAATGCGCGAGTTGATCGCGATTGAGGTCGGTGTGCCGCTGCATGATGTTGAGATGATGGAAGGGCGCCTGTCCGGTTCTGACTTTTCGCTTAACGCCACACAATCAACCGAGGATGAAGGCCGCGAGTGGATTGACGCGCTCGAAGACACTGGTCCGCAGGCCGAAGACACCGTGGCGCACGACCACGACAACGACACCCTGCGCCAGTGGTTGCTGACGGCCTTGTCTGGCCTGAACGACCGAGAGCAGTTCATCGTCCGCGAGCGCAAGTTGCGCGATGCTCCACGTACACTGGAAAGCCTCGGAACAGAGCTTGGCCTGTCCAAAGAACGTGTGCGTCAGTTGGAAGCCGCAGCATTCGGCAAGATGCGCAAAAGTCTGGAATCCCAAAGCACCGAAGTACATGCGTTCTTTGCATAGTCGCTAACCTTGCGCCAAACATTGTGTTTCCCGTCCGATCTGACCTAGTGTCGGGCCAACATGGACCGGAGACAGCACATGCTGGCAAACAAGCATATTTTGTTGATCGTTGGGGGTGGCATTGCCGCTTTCAAATCGCTTGATCTGGTGCGTCGCCTGCGCGAGCAGGGCGCGCAGGTGACACCCGTACTGACCAAGGCCGGTGCAGAGTTTGTGACGCCTTTAAGTTTATCTGCGCTCTCCGCCTCAAGAATCTATCAGAATCTCTTTGATCTGACCGATGAGGCCGAGATGGGCCATATTGAATTATCACGTGCCGCCGATCTGATTGTCGTGGCCCCGGCAACGGCTGATCTGATGGCCAAGATGGCGGGCGGTTTGGCCAATGATCTGGCATCAACGCTACTTTTGGCCACGGACAAGCGCGTCTTGATTGCCCCATCGATGAATGTGCGCATGTGGCAGCACCCGGCCACGCAGCGCAATCTGGCGACGTTGCAGGGCGACGGCGTCTTGGTTGTCGGCCCGAACGAGGGCGACATGGCCTGCGGCGAATACGGCCCCGGCCGCATGGCCGAGGTGCCTGAAATTATTGCCGCTGTTGACGCCGCGCTCGCCGATGGTCCGCTAAAGGGCAAGCATGTCATTGTGACCTCTGGCCCCACGCACGAGCCGATTGACCCGGTGCGCTATATCGCAAACCGATCCTCTGGGGCGCAGGGCACAGCGATTGCTGCCGCGCTCGCAGGGCTTGGTGCGCGGGTGACATTTGTGACCGGCCCGGCCGACGTGGCGCCGCCGATGGGTGTTGAAACGATCAAAGTGCAAACCGCAGCGCAGATGTTAGAGGCCGTCACTACTGCCGGCGCTGCTGATGCGGCTGTTTTTGCTGCTGCTGTCGCTGATTGGCATGTGGCCAATGCGGGCCCATCCAAGATCAAGAAAGATGGCTCCGGCTTGCCGAAACTGGAATTTGCCGAGAACCCCGACATTCTGGCCACTGTCGCACAAAAGAAGACGGGTCGCCCAAAGCTGGTCGTCGGTTTTGCCGCCGAAACCGATGATGTCATCGCAAATGCCACCGCCAAGCGTGCGCGCAAGCAATGTGACTGGATTGTCGCCAATGATGTGTCGCCTGAAACCGAGATCATGGGTGGTGCGGAAAACGATGTGACGTTGATCACCCAAGACGGCGCAGAGGACTGGCCACGGATGACCAAACCCGAAGTCGCACAGGCCCTTGCCGCAAAAATCGCCGAGGCGCTTGCGTGAGTGTGACAGTTCAGTTCCAGTGGGACGCAGGTGCAGATACCACGCTTGGTCTGCCGCGCTATGAGACGGCAGGTGCAGCCGGGGCGGACTTGCGCGCCAATTTGCCACAAAAGGCCGCGATCATGTTGCCGCCGGGTGGTCGCGCGCTGGTGCCGACCGGCCTGCGTATGGCCATCCCCGCCGGTTTTGAGGTGCAGATCAGGCCGCGCTCTGGTCTGGCGCTCAAGCATGGCGTCACCCTGGCAAACACGCCGGGCACCATCGACAGCGATTACCGTGGGCCTTTGGGCGTGATCATGATCAACCTTGGCGCAGATATATTTGAGATTACCCACGGAATGCGCATCGCACAGATGATTGTGGCACCCGTTGTGCAGGCAGCGTTCGCGGTGGTTGAGACGCTGGACGATACACCGCGTGGTGGCGGTGGGTTTGGGTCAACCGGCCTATGATCATGGTCGGTGCAATGGCGGCGGTCCTGTGGATCATCGGGATCGTGATGAAGGTGCCCCATGCCATACGCTGGAACATGCTGGCCATCCTGCTGGCGGGCGTGTTGATGCTGCATGTGGCTTTGCCCGATGGGCATCCGCTGCGCATGGCGACAGGCGGTGATGCGCGGCTATGGGGAATGTTGATTGGCTTTGGGTTTCTGATCTGGGGCTACCGCAAAATCCTGTCACGGCTGAAGGTCCGCGCAGCACAGGCACAGGTCGTGCCGACCAAGATAGGCAGCTTTTCCGAAACCGAACTTGATCGCTACGCCCGGCATATCATCCTGCGCGAGGTCGGCGGTGTTGGCCAAAAAGCGCTGCGCGATGCGCGTGTGCTGGTTGTGGGGGCCGGGGGCTTGGGCGCGCCTGCCTTGCAGTATCTGGCGGCAGCGGGTGTCGGCACGATTGGCGTGATTGATGATGATGCAGTCGAGAATGCCAATCTGCAACGGCAGGTGATCCATCTGGATCGCAATATCGGCAAGCCCAAGGTCCAGTCGGCGGCAGAAGCCATGAAGGCGCAGAATCCCTTTGTGACCGTCCGCCCCTACCATCGCCGATTGACGTCAGAGATCGCGGCAGACCTGTTCGCCGACTATGATGTGGTGCTGGATGGTACGGATAACTTTGATACCCGCTATCTGGTCAATGAGACTGCCGTACAGTCACAGACGCCACTGATTGCGGCCGCGCTCACGCAGTGGGAAGGCCAGATCAGCCTTTATGATCCTGCGGCAGGCACGCCCTGTTACGCCTGCGTCTTCCCGACGGCGCCCGATCCATCCTTGGTGCCAAGCTGTGCTGAGGCTGGCGTTATTGGCCCGCTGCCCGGTGTCATTGGTGCTATGATGGCCGTGGAGACGGTCAAGCAGATCACCGGTGCGGGCGATGGTTTGGGCGGGCGGTTGCTGATCTATGATGCGCTTTATGCACAGACCCGTTCCATCGCAATCAAGCCGCGCAGCGATTGTGCCGTTTGCCACGGGCGCGGCGCCGAGATCTGAGACTTTCTGCTTTTTTATATGTCCTTCGCTGGCATGTCTGGATGACCTGCCCTACCTGAGAACCAAAGGAGAATTCCCATGACAAACCCGCTGCTTGCTGATTGGTCCACGCCCTTTGGATTGCCGCCATTTGATCAGATATCTGACGATGATTTCATGCCCGCTGTTGAGGCAGCGCTTGCCACCTCGCGCGCCAATATTGCGGCCATCGCGGACAATCCGGAAACGCCCGACTTTGACAATACGATTGCAGCAATGGAAGCGGCGGATGAGATGCTCAACCGGGTGCTGAGCGCGTTTTACAGCCTTGCCGGTGCCGACAGCAATCCAGCCCGCGAAGCCCTGCAGCGTGACTTTGCCCCGCTGCTTAGCGCTTATAGCTCTGAGATTTCAGAGAATAAGGCGCTGTTTGCGCGGGTCGAGGCGGTCTGGGCCCAGCGCGACACCCTCGATCTGACTGACGAACAGCAGCGCGTCCTGATGTTAACCCGCCGTGATTTTGTCCGTGCTGGTGCACAGTTGGAAGGGGCAGCGGCAGAAGATTTGCGCGCGGTGAAATCGCGTCTGTCTGTCTTGGGCACGGAGTTCGTGCAAAACCTGCTGACTGATGAGCGCGACTGGTTCATGCCGCTGGGTCCCGATGATCTTTCAGGCCTGCCAGAGTTTGTCATTGCCACTGCGAAAGCAGCGGGCGAGGAAAAAGATGCGGGCGGCCCGGTCGTGACCCTGTCGCGATCATTGATCGTGCCGTTCTTGCAATTTTCCGATCGACGCGATTTGCGACAGAAAGCCTATGAGGCATGGGGCGCGCGTGGCGCAAATGGCGGCAAAACGGACAATAGAGGCATTGCTGCCGAGACGCTGAAACTGCGTGAGCAGCGTGCAAAGCTACTGGGTTATGAAACATTCGCCGACTTCAAGCTGGAAACCGAGATGGCAGGCACGCCGGGTGCTGTGCGGGACTTGCTGATGCAGGTCTGGAAACCTGCCAAAGCGGCAGCAGTGGCTGATGCGTCGGCGTTGGAAAAAATGCTGCACGCCGATGGCTTCGCGGGCCCGTTGGAGGCTTGGGACTGGCGCTATTATTCCGAGAAACGCCGTAAGGAATTGCATGACCTCGACGAGGCAGAGTTGAAGCCCTACCTGCAATTGGACCGCATGATCGAGGCCGCATTTGCCTGCGCAAACCGCCTGTTTGGATTGGAGTTCGCGGCAATTGACGGCCCGGTATATCACCCCGATGTGCGCCTTTGGGAGGTGACCCGCAAGGGTGAACATGTGGCTGTTTTCATTGGCGATTATTTTGCCCGGGGGTCGAAACGATCAGGCGCGTGGTGCGCTGCGATGCGGTCGCAGCAGCGGCTGTCGGGGGACATTCGCCCGCATGTTGTGAACGTCTGCAACTTTGCCAAACCTGAGACCGGAAAGCCTGCGTTGCTGTCTTATGATGACGCCCGCACATTGTTTCATGAATTTGGCCATGCGCTGCACCAGATGTTGTCAGATGTGACCTATGAAAGCATTTCGGGGACATCCGTGGCCCGCGACTTTGTAGAGCTGCCAAGCCAGCTTTATGAACACTGGCTGGAAGTGCCGGAAGTCCTGGCCGAGTTTGCGACCCATGCCGACACCGGCGCGCCGATGCCAGAGGATCTGCTGAACCGGATGCTGGGTGCGGCGACCTATGATATGGGGTTTCAGACGGTGGAATATGTGGCCTCTGCCCTTGTGGACCTGGGCTTTCACGATGGTCCTGCCCCGGCTGACCCGATGCAGCGGCAAGCGGAAATTCTTGCAGAAATCGGGATGCCGCATGCCATCCGGATGCGCCACGCCACGCCGCATTTTGCCCATGTCTTTGCAGGCGATGGATACTCCAGCGGCTACTACAGCTACATGTGGTCAGAGGTGATGGATGCCGATGCCTTCGCCGCCTTCGAAGAGGCCGGTGGCCCGTTTGATCCTGCCACAGCCAAGCGGTTGGAAGAGACGATTTTGTCCTCTGGCGGCTCAGTGGATGCGGCGGATCTTTATACCAGGTTCCGGGGTCGCCTGCCGGGGGTTGAGGCGCTTTTGAAAGGGCGAGGATTGGAAAAAGCGGCGTAAATATCCCGTACATACGCTGTACATACACTGTACGTACAACCGTATGGCCGGTCAGTCCCTGATTTCGGCGTCAGCGACACCCCAAAGCACGGCTTTTGGGGCCCAGCCGCGATAGCCGCCGGCGGTCAACTGGCACCATTCGGGATTGCAATCGCCAAGACGGGCGACAACGCCGGGCTCCAACATGGCGTTTTCCAGAGCATCCGTTTCCGGGCGGCTGCGCAGCGCTGTCTCGCCTTCGACAACAACGGTGCGCGATCCTGACAGCATCCGATAATGGACCCAGCCGCCTTGCCCGTCGCGGTCGATGACCCGCCGCCAATGGCCGTATTCCGCGATTACTTGCAGCGGCATATCGCGGCGTTTGAAGACCCAATCAATGCGGTGCGACAGGGACGGGCCGCGCCTTACGTTCGCCTCACTCGCGCGGAGCGACACAAAGCGGGGCAGGGGAAGATTTGTTTCGGGACCGATGGCCGGGCCTGTGTCGGTCTGTTGCGCATGACCTGCACCCACACAAAGCATCACCGCAACAACTGCGATCTGCATCTGCCGGAGCCACTGCGCCCATGCACCCATTACTTGCCCTTAACTGCTCATTTTACGGCGCGCGGTTCTTGTGCTGCGCGTCCCTTTGGCGCAACCTGACACGGGATGAACAATTTGAAAACCCGGGGAGGTATTTGAATGCCAGGTAAGCAGCTAAGTGTTGTTGTGACGCGACGGTTACCTGAGGTGGTCGAGACCCGATTGAAGGAATTGTTCAACGTCACGCTGCGCGATGAAGACGCGCCCATGACGACAGATGAACTGGCCGATGCGATGGCCAGCGCCGATGTGCTGGTCAGTACGATCACCGATCAGATTGACGCCAAGCTGTTGGCGCGGGCCGGCGAAAAGCTAAAGCTGATCGCGAATTACGGGGCTGGCGTTGACAATATTGATGTGGCCACGGCACGGCAGCGCGGCATTCATGTGTCCAACACTCCGGGCGTTGTGACAGAAGATACCGCCGATATGGTCATGGCGCTGATCCTGGGCGTAACCCGCCGGTTGGCCGAAGGGCTGCGGTTGGCGCAGTCCAATAACTGGCAAGGCTGGTCACCAACCGCGATGATGGGCGGGCGCATCAAGGGCCGCCGTTTGGGTATCCTGGGCATGGGCCGCATTGGACAGGCCGTGGCGCGGCGGGCCGCTGCCTTTGGTATGCAGGTCCATTACCACAATCGTAAACAATTGCGGCCAGAGGTCGAAGCAGCACTTGATGCCACATATTGGGAAAGTCTGGATCAGATGGTGTCGCGGGTTGACGTGCTGTCGATCAACTGCCCCCACACGCCGTCAACCTTCCACCTGATGAATGCGCGGCGGTTAAAGCTGATGAAACCTGATGCTGTGATCGTGAACACGTCGCGCGGCGAGGTGATTGACGAAAACGCCCTGACCCGGATGCTGCGAGTTGGCGAGATTGCAGGCGCCGGACTGGACGTGTTTGAGCGTGGTCACGAGATCAACCCGCGCCTGAAAGAACTGCCCAACGCGATCTTGCTGCCGCATATGGGATCGGCCACGCTGGAAGGCCGGATCGAGATGGGCGAGAAGGTGATCGTGAATATCAAGACATTTGCCGATGGGCACAGGCCGCCGGATTTGGTTGTGCCGTCGATGCTTTAGCCCCAGGTTTCTGGCAATCGCTGGGCCTGCACCGCCTCTTCGATAATTGACTGATATCGCGGCATGGAATGCGCGAGAAACCGTTGGTCCGTGGCAGAGCGCAGAAGCTTTGCCTGACCCATGTGCGTGAACGCGCTGGGCATCTTTGGCACGATATCGTCCGTGCGGTTCAGCAGCAGGCATTTGTCATCATGTTTGACGCGGTTGTTGGTTTTTTTGGGACGCGGTGCTGCAAAACCAATGGCGGGGGTGTCATAGCTTTTTGACAGGATTTGCGTTGCCGCGGCCCCAAGCGAATGGCCGATGATGAATTTGGGTTTGATCCCTTCGTCCTTGAGCCAGTCAAAGATGACACGGGCGTAGACTAGAAAACCCTGATGCCAGATTGTTCCTGACGCGCCGCGCTCGGTTTCTCCGTTGCTCATCGTCAGGCGACGATTGCCCAGCCGCAGTGGCCGAAGATTGAACTTGAGGTAATCGCGCACAGAGTTGGAACCGGGCAGAAGCAGGATGTTGCCTTGAAGAACATGCGCTTGCACGTCGTCATGGTCCAACGACTTGACCACCGGAGGCGATATGATCTGCGCCGCTGTGTAGCTCGCTTTCGCCAGCGTGGCCGCATCTTTCAGTCGATAGATCGTCATGCCTGTTCCCTTCGTTGACGTAGGGGAACACGGAAGCGCGCCTCTGACCAGTCTGGAAACCCTGACCGGCATTCAGCAATGTCGTGCAGTTGTCGGTTTTGCGCCTCAACCGGTCGGCTGGTTCTATCGCGGCGTTGCCGTTTCGCGCAAGTTATGGCGCATAGGTGCCAAGGGAGTCGCGCGCATGAAAACCCAAGTCAAAGCATTGGTCGTCGGTGGCGGCGCAGTTGGCACGTCTATTGCCTATCATTTGGCCAAGGCGGGCTGGGATGATGTGATGCTGCTGGAGCGGGATGAACTGACATCGGGGTCCACATGGCACGCCGCAGGCCTGCTGCCCTTGTTCAACATGTCCTTTGCGACAACGCATATCCACAAATACTCGGTCGATTTTTACAAGTCGCTTGAGGAAGAAACCGGGCTGAACGCCGGTTTTGCCGTTGTTGGCAACCTGCGCATGGCGCAGACGCAGGAACGGATGGATGAGTATATGCTTTATGCATCCACCGCCGAAACCTGCGATGTGCCTTACGTCTGGATGACCCCCGATGAGATCAAGGCGAAATGGCCGTTGATCAATACAGAAGACCTGAAGGGCGCAATTTATCATCACACGGATGGTTACATTAACCCCGCTGATGTGACGCAGGCCATGGCCAAAGGCGCGCGCCAGCATGGTGCCGTGATTGAGCGTAAATGGCAGGCGGATGCGTTTCACTGGACCGGTGAGGCCTGGGAAGTCACCTGCACAAAGATGGTGGAAAAGGGCGGCAATCTGGTGCCGTCTGACGAGCAGGTTGTGATCACTGCCGAACATGTCGTCACCGCATCGGGCAACCATGCCCAGACCACGGCCAAGAAGCTGGGCATCAAAATGCCGGCGATCCCGGTCGAACATCAGTTCATCGTCATGGACAAAGACCCCGCGCTGGAAGCCTACCGTGCCGAAGGAAATGTCGAGCACCCGGTTGTGCGTGATGCCGATGCCCAGTCCTACGTGCGTGAGGAACGCGGCGGCTGGATTCTGGGTGTCTACGAAAAGGGCGCGCCTGCCGTGTTTGAACATGGTGTGCCGGACAGTTTCCGCGCCGACCTCTTCCCGCTCGATCTTGAGCGGATCGAAGAACAGTATATGGCCATGATCCACCGCGTACCGTCGTGCGAGGAAAGCGGGCTGAAGGATGATTTCAACGGCCCGATTTGCTATACCCCTGACGGCAATCCTTTGGTTGGTCCAGCACCGGGTTTGCGCAATATGTGGCTGGCCGAAGGGTTTTCCTTCGGGATCACCGCTGCGGGTGGCACAGGCTATTACCTTGCCCAGATGATGGTCGATGGCGAGGCCGAGATCGACATGGCCTCGCTCGATCCCAAGCGTTACGGCGACTGGATGACGACCGAGTTTGCAGCCCGCAAGAACGAAGAATGCTACGACCACGTGTATGTCCTGCATCACCCAGACGAAGAACGCCCGGCCTGCCGCCCGCTGCGCACATCGCCCGCCTATGACCGCCAAGCGGCGCGTGGCGCACAGTTTGGGTTTGTGAACGGCTGGGAGCGCCCAAACTATTTTGCCCCCGAAGGGTTCAACGATCACGACAGCCGATCATTCCGGCGCGGCGGCTGGTGGCAATATGCGGTGGACGAGGCCAAGGCGATCCGTGAGGGCGTTGGCCTGATCGACGCCACAGCCTTTACCAAACATATCGTCAAAGGCCCCGGCGCGACCGCGTTTCTTGACTGGTTCACAACCAACAAACTGCCCCGCGTGGGCCGGATCAACCTGACCTATGCGCTGACCGATCACGGCACGACGCGCACGGAATACACCATCGTCCGGTTGAAGGACGATGAATACTACCTTGTCTCTGCTGGTGCGTGGACAGATTATGACGCGGATTTCCTGCGCAAGGCGGTCGAAGACAAAGAGGCCGAATTCGGTCGTATCGAGGTACAGAACGTCACCACACAATGGGGTGTCTTTGCGATTGCGGGGCCAAAATCGCGCGATGTGATGAATGCGGTGATCAAGGATGCCGATCCTGCGACGGCGCTGAGCAACAAGCGCTTTCCCTGGCTGTCGGCCAAGCAGATTGAACTGGGCATGTGCCCGGTAAATGCGATCCGTGTGGCTTATACCGGTGAGCTTGGCTGGGAATTGCACCACCCGATCGAAATGCAGAACTATCTTTTTGACCTGCTGGAAAAAGCAGGGGAGCCGCATGGGATGAAGCTGGTTGGTGCGCGGGCGCAGAACTGGCTGCGGCAGGAGAAATCCTATCGTGCGTTCGGCACCGAGTTGGGTCGCGATGCCACCCCATTGGAAGCCGATTTGCCGCGTTTCGTGGACCTTTCCAAAGACTTCAACGGCAAGGCCGCGATGGAAGCCAAGGGTATCCGTTCGAAATGTGTCACCTTGCTGATTGATGGCCCTGATGATGCTGATCCATGGGGCCGTGAGGCGCTTTACGATATGGATGGCAACCGCGTTGGGCGTCTGACCTCTGGCGGTTATTCCGTGGCTTTCGAGAAATCCATCGGGATGGGTTATGTGCCGCCTGCACTTGCTGAGGTGGGAACCAAGCTACAGGTCAAGATGCTGGACCAGCTGTGGCCTGCCGAGATTGTCGAGGACAGCCCCTACGACCCCAAAAACGCAACCATCCGGGTTGACGGTTAGGTCTGCATCTCACTCAACAGGCGCTGCACATAGTTTTGCAGCGCCCGTTTGCCGCGGAAAATACCGATGGCTTTGCCGATCAGGCTGGCGCAGACAACCATCGCGATCGCTGATGAAACAGGCAGGCCAAACGCCGTGTCCGGCGGCCAACCCCACTGAAACACGATAAAGGCGAGCGGGATGCTGATCAGCATCGCAATGGCCCCTTCGGTGCAGCCGCAGGGGCGTATCAGTTGTGCCAGACGATGTTCGGTCAGGGCGCGGCGGTTGTCCGGCAGTTGCGGCAGGTCGAGCTTGATCCGCCGGATCCGATTGGCTTGCCGGATCACCTCCCACAGCTGATGGGGTTGCGTGATGCGCAAGTCGATGGGGGTCATTTAGCCGCCTCCGAAGAACGCGAGAAAGACAATCACGACGATCAGAACGATGGCACTGGCCACCCCCAACCCAAACAAGGGGTGGGGATGATGGCAGCGATGCCCCTGGTGTTTGTCGTTTTCCATGGCGGGTCTCCCTTCGTTACAGGTAGGTCACGTGGCGCGAGGACCGCACGACACTGGATTGCCAGTTTGTCAGCAGCGGTTGCGCAATATTCGGCGTTGAAGAGTTCATCAGGTTGCCTGTGTCTTCATTGTGACCCAGCAGGCAGGCATGTCCGATTTCATGCGCCAAGAGCGCGGGCGGACGCAGTGCTGGTCCTTCAATGGTGACATAGTTGTGGGTGCCCGACATTGAGCAGCCGTTTGTTGTGCCCGGCTGGATGTCATTGACGACAAAGCCGATAATCTCGCCCCCATAGCCGATGACATTGCGCCAGTTGGATGTGAATTTGCAGGTTTTCGTCACAAACTCGAACCAGCTGCCATCCAGCCACCAATCGGCAAAGAAACCACCGGCCCCGCAATCGACGGTGATCGTACCACCGGGCGGAGAGATCCCTGTTTCGCAAAAACCGGTAAAGCGCGCGTCAATGTTGCAGGTCCGGTCGAAGATTTCGATGACGCTGTCCACCAGCGGCTGCAACTGGGCCTGGGTGGCCAGAGGTGTATCGTTGATGACCGGGATGACCACACCGAAATACATCTTTTTGCGTGGGCGCAGGCCCGCAAGGCTGAGGATGAAGTCAAAGATGCCGACAATCCGCCAGATGATCTCTAGCACCCAGTTGAGCACTGTGCGGATGATCCCGCCGATGATCGGAATGGACAGGATCAACCCGACGATAAAACCGATGATGTCGAGGATGACATTGATCGCCGTGCAGACAACCCGCGTGACCCATTTGCCGACGGTTACAACCACCCAGCGCACCACCTTGACGGTGACCCAGACAAGCCAGCAGAACAGTTTGTTCAGGCAGAGCATCCACCATTTGCAGCGTTCTTCGCGGCATCGCTCTTCTTGCCGGTCTTCCCATTCTTCGATGGGGCGTTCGACTTGTTCTTCAATCCATTCGTGTATTTCGACACAGGTCCGTCCCATGGCGCAACTCTCAATCTGTTGTTAAAAAGCTATTGTTTTGAATGGGTAAATGGTGCCACAGATCGGTTTTGCGCCCTATGCGGGTATTCCCTACTTCTTGGCGAAGGCGGGTGTTTGATGCAAAATGACGATCAAGCAGGGGGAGTGGGGTACTGATATGTCAGAAAAAATCGCCGTCGAGAATGTGAATGTGCCGGGTCAGGTGACCAATGTGGATCGTGCAAAATACGATGCGATGAAAGCAGCGATGCTAAAGACGCTGCCAAAGGCATCACCGGGCATGACGGCCAAAGAATCCAAGGAAGTCGCCAAGGCCCACCTGCCCGAGAACCTGTTTCCCGGTGGTGCCACCTCTGGCTGGTGGCAGAAATGCGTTCAGCTGGATTTGGAGGCAAAAGGCCTGGTGATCCGTGAGGATACCAAGCCATTGCGGTTCTATCAGGTCTGACCCTATTCGGACGGAACGGTCGCGCTTGCGGCCATCATCGCCTCGGTAAAGCCGGTTTCCTGCATATCGCGCAATTGCAGTTCCATCATGCCGCATTCCTGATTGATGCGGGCGGAATCCTCTAGCGTCATACCGTCGGGCAGCATGGTTTCGGCCATCTCACTTTCCGCAAATTCCGTCATGCCCATCTGTTGCATGACCGGCAGCGCGGCATCCAAACGGTCGAGCAGGGCATCCACCTCGGCGTTGCCGGCGGCCTCACGGTACTGATCAAGGATACATCCACCGGCGGTCCGCATCTCATCGTCCCATTCCGGCATGGCCGATTTGACGTCGCGCAATGCCGTTGCATCACCGCCAAGGCTTTCGATTTCGAAGGCCATCATTTCAACCATCATCTGGTTCATGCTCTCGGACAGGTTTTCAAAACGCTCTAGCTGGGTTTCGGCAAAGGCTGTGGCAGGGATCAGAAGCAGGGCAGTGGTGAGTGTAAATCGTGTCATTTGGTCGCTTTCATAATTGGGCCGTTCGTGGGGCGATGGTGCGACTTTGTCGTTAGAAAACAAGGAAGGATTTCCTGACTGGGATGGCGGGCGCTCATGTGTTTGGCGGTGCAACGGCAAGCGGGCGCAGCTGTTGGCCTGCGTCATCAAAGTTCTCTGGTGCGATCCATTTTTCGAAACCGGATTTGATCCGTGGCCAATCCTTGTCGAGGATCGAAAACCACGCTGTATCCCTGTTGCGTCCCTTGTAGACCAATGCCTGTTTGAACAGCCCGTCGTAGGAAAACCCCAGTCGCGCGGCGGCCTTGCGCGATGGCGCATTCAGCGCGTCGCATTTCCATTCGTAGCGCCGATAGCCGAGTTCATCAAAGACACGGGCCATCATCAGGTACATTGCCTCGGTCGCCATGACCGTGCGTTGAAGCGCAGGCGAAAAGGTGATGTAGCCCACCTCGGCCACCCCGTTTTCCGGCTGGATGCGCAGAAAACTAGCGACCCCGACGGGGCTGCCGTTGGATTTGTCGATCACCGTGAAAAAGAGCGGGTCCGTGCTTTGGCAGGCACCGTCCACCCATGCCCCATAGGCCGCTTCATCCGCAAATGGCCCTGTCGGCATATAGGTCCAGAGCGTGCCGGTCTGATCCGCGCTGAAGGCTGCGTGCAAGCCTGTGCTATGTGACGGCTCTAACGGGATCACATCACATGTGCGTCCGTGCATTGGTGTTTTGGGGATTGGTGCGCAGCCGGTCCAGTCGGGCACGGGTGCGCCAATGGGTTGCCCCCGATCGTTGGTATATGCGGTCATGTAAACCTCTGCGGTGACAGCTCTGCGATGGTCTGTGCTGAAAAAGGTGATGCGGCACCCCCAATCAGATCCGCAAGCAACTGACTTGCCCCCGGAGAAGACTGCATCCCGTAGCCGCCTTGCCCCGCACACCAGATGAATGTCGGTTCAATCGGGTCGCGCCCCAGAACAAGGTTGCGGTCAGGGGCAAAAGTGCGCAGCCCGGCCCAGGAACTGATGAGCCGCGTGACCGGTTCGGTCACGAAGCTTTCGTAACGGGCCAGCCCTTCGGCCAGGACCATATCGTCGGTATAGGCGTCATGCGGGGTGGTTAGGTCTTCTTCGGCAGGAGAGACGATCAGCGCGCCCGCGTCCGGCTTGCAATACCAGTCTTCGCCCGCGCCAAAGGCCATGGGCCAACTGCTCAGGTCATGGCCCCCCGGTGCGGGGATGCGGGCCATGGAACGGCGTAAAGGCGTAAACCCGATGGTTTGAATGCCCGCAATTCGGGCGATTTCATCAACCCAGGCACCTGCTGCATTAACCAATATGCGGGCCTCGAAGGTTTCATCACCTGCCGCAACCGCCCAGCCTGGCCCTGTGCGGGTGATCGCCGTGACCCTGGATTTCGCCCTGATCGCGGCGCCGTTGCTGCGCGCGATGCGCACGAATGTCTGCACCAGTTTGTCGGTATCAATATCCCATGCAGAGGCATCATAGGCGGCGCGGTCAACCACCTTGGCATCCAGCACCGGGAACATTGATTGCGCTTCGGCGACGGTGATCTGTTCAAGGTGCATGTCTTGCACGTCTTGGGCAAAAGTTTCTGCCAGTTCCTTGGAGCCAAGCACCATCAGGCCACGTGGGCTCAGAACATCCGCCTCGCGGTGAAAGTCGCGGCTGGCCTTGTTCAGCGCGACCGTCGCCGGCTTGCCGTAGTTCTGTTCGAAAAGCGCTGCCGACCGCCCCGAGGCGTGGTAGGCCAGCGCATCCTCTTGTTCGAGCAGGGTGACCGAACCAAGCTCTGAAAGCCGCGCTGCGGCAGAGACGCCGGCAATACCGCCACCGATGATGAGAAAATCGATCATGCTTCCTCTTGCTTGTCTGTCGCCAGTGCTGTCATTTTTTGAACAGTGGCACGCCTGTGATATGATGAAAAGATGTTGTGAAAGAGGGTGATGGAAATGGGCCGTGAAGCTGTCGCAGTCTGTCATTGGCAAGGCGATATAGCCGAGGCGAAGGTTCATCTTGACAGCCGCTTCCTCCAGTTGCGTGGCGAGATGCGGCTGGACCTGCCGCGCGCTGCCATCAGCGATGTTGATCTGGGGGATGAGGGTGTTCTTGTCCGCACGCAAAGCGGTGATCTGATGATGGAATTTGGTGCGGTTGAGGCCGCGCGCTGGCAGAAGGCCTTGCTCAAGCAACCGCCGAGTCTGGCGGAAAAGCTGGGCGTTTCTGCGCAGACGCCCGCATTTGTGCAAGGTGACTTTCAAGACACGACACTGAGCGCGGCCTTGGCGGGCGCCACGGCAGCAGACCCCGATAAGGCGGCGCTCTTGATTGCGGTTCTGCTGCGAGAGGGCGATCTGCCAAGGGCGTCTGATCTGGCCTTGGCACACCCCGAAAAGCACATCTGGATGGTTCATCAAAAGGGCAAGGCCGCCGTGATCGGCGATACCGCGATCCGCACCCATATGCGTGGTCTTGGCTTTATCGACAGCAAGACAAGTGCTGTTTCGGATCAACTGACCACGACACGGTATCGTTTGCGCACAAAGGCGTGACACGGCGCTGACCGGCAGGACATTGACAAGCGTGTGGCAGCATGGTCGCTTGTCCGTAATCGTTATAGGAGAATGCAATGACTTACGTGCCTGCTGAAGACCGTTATGACCGTATGGTCTATCGCCGCTGTGGGGCGTCCGGGGTGAAACTGCCGGCGGTGTCGCTTGGGCTTTGGCACAACTTTGGCCATGACATGCCGCATGAGACAAAGCAGGCGATTTGCCGGACCGCGTTTGATCACGGGATCACGCATTTTGATCTGGCCAATAACTATGGCCCGCCGCCGGGATCGGCTGAACATGCTTT
Source organism: uncultured Paracoccaceae bacterium (assembly GCA_947498645.1). Lineage (GTDB taxonomy): Bacteria > Pseudomonadota > Alphaproteobacteria > Rhodobacterales > Rhodobacteraceae > Yoonia. Next base: position 1,509,648 of record CANMKS010000001.1, read on the forward strand.
TGGCTCTATCCTGGCCGAGGATTTCAAAGGTTATCGTGATGAGCTGATCATCAGTTCCAAGGCGGGATATGACATGTGGCCGGGCCCTTATGGTGAATGGGGCAGCCGCAAATATCTGGTTGCCTCTTGTGATCAATCGCTCAAGCGGATGGGCCTTGATTATGTCGACATCTTCTATTCGCACCGGTTTGATCCTGACACCCCGCTTGAGGAAACAATGGGTGCTTTGGACTATATCGTGCGTTCGGGTCGTGCCCTTTATGCCGGGATTTCATCCTATAATTCAGCGCGCACCCGCGAGGCTGTGGCGATCCTGAAGGATCTGGGCACGCCCTGCCTGATCCACCAACCCAGTTACAATATGCTGAACCGTTGGGTCGAACGGGATGGGTTGAAGGACACGCTGGATGAGTTGGGCGTCGGTTCCATCGCCTTTACCCCATTGGCCCAAGGCATGCTGACCAAGAAATACCTTGGTGGCGTTCCTGAGGGGAGCAGGGCCACACAGGACAAATCCTTGTTCCCCTCGATGCTGACTGATGAGGTGCTGGGCAATATCCGCAAGCTCAATGAAATTGCCGAGGGCCGTGGGCAGACGCTGGCGCAGATGGCGATTGCCTGGGTTTTACGGGATGGCGGGATTACCACGGCGCTGATCGGGGCGTCAAAGCCAAGTCAGGTTGAGGATTGCGCAGGGGCCATCGGCAACCTTGCGTTTAGCGCGGAAGAACTCGCCTTGATTGATCAATATGCGGATGAAGAGCAGATCAACCTTTGGGCGGCATCGGCGGAGCAGCAAGCAGGCGGCGCGGATCGCAAGAAATGATCCGCAACCCTGTATTGCCGGGCTTCAACCCTGATCCGTCTATCTGCCGGGTGGGCGAGGATTACTACATCGCGACCTCGACGTTTGAGTGGTATCCCGGCGTCCAGATCCACCATTCGCGCGATCTGGTGAACTGGGATCTGGTTGCGCGGCCCCTGAACCGCGCAGCGTTGCTGGACATGCGCGGCAACCCTGATAGCTGCGGGATCTGGGCGCCTTGTCTGTCTTACGCAGATGGCCTGTTCTGGCTGGTCTATACGGATGTGAAACGGCTTGACGGGGCCTTTAAGGATGCCCCCAACTACATCACCACCTGCGCGACGATTGATGGTGAATGGTCCGACCCTTGGTATGTGAATTCATCGGGGTTTGATCCGTCGCTGTTTCACGATGACGATGGCCGCAAATGGTTCGTGAATATGCAATGGAACCATCGGGGACCGGGTACCGGCGTAAACCCGGCACATGATGCCTTTGACGGGATATTGTTGCAGGAATGGTCACCCGAGCGCGGCCTTTTCGGACCGGTCAAGAATATCTATGCGGGCACCGCGCGCGGATTGACCGAGGCACCGCATCTGTTCAAGCGAAACGGGTATTACTATCTGACCACAGCCGAGGGCGGAACAGGGTATCAACATGCGGTGTCGCTGGCCCGATCACGCGCAATCTGGGGCCCATATGAAAACCACCCGGATCTGCATGTTATCTGTGCTGATGGCGGTGACAGCCCGGTACAACGCACAGGCCATGGCCAGTATGTTGAGACCCATTGGGGAACCCTCTACCACACGTTTCTGATGGGCCGCCCGCAACAGCCGGGGCCGTTTTGCCCGATGGGACGAGAGACCGGCATCGAAGAGGTCATCTGGCGCGATGATTGGCTGTACCTGAAAGCAGGCGGGATGCAGGCGCGGGCGCAAGTGCCTGCACCTTTGGCAGTGGACCCACGACCACGTGCTGCTGTCCGGCGAATGTTTGGCGGCGCTTTGCCGCCGGAGTTTCAATGGCTGCGTACGCCAGACACCCAACGCATTTTCCGCGAAGATGCTGATGCGCTGACACTGATCGGCCGGGAAAGTCTGGGCAGTTGGTTTGAGCAATCACTGGTGGCGCGCAGGCAGGAGGATCCGGCCTATCTGGCGGAAACAACCGTTACGTTTGAACCAAACACCTATCAGCAGGCGGCGGGGCTTGTGACCTACTACAACCGCCACAAGTTTCACGCCGCTGCTGTGACTGCTGAGCCGGGGCGGGGCCGGGCCTTGACGGTTCTGTCCTGTCCGGGGGATTGGCCGGAAGAAGCGCTAAACTATCCCGCAGAACCGATCCCCCTAGCGGAAGGCCCCGTTGATCTGCGTGTCACCGTTGATGGGGCCACCCAACAGTTCTGGTATGCGCAGGGCGGTGATTGGCAACGGCTTGGGCCGCCACTGGATGCCTCTGTTGTTTCTGACGAAGGCGGGCGCGGCGAGCATGCATCCTTCACCGGGGCATTTGTGGGCATGTTTGCATTTGATTTGACCGGCCAAGGGAAAGAGGCGCGCTTTGCGCGGTTCGACTATGTGCCGTGAACCATGCGCTTTCGATCGCGCCGGTGATGCGGTTGAGGCGACGCTATCGCATGACAATCGTATCGTTGCGCCGAATTGACACCCAAATGGCACCGGTTTCGCCTTTGTGCCCCATGCCGATTGACAGGGATTGCCTTGCGATGGCTATTACATGGCAGGGGTGTAAGAGGAACGATGTCGCCTGAGTTTAGCAAAATTCCTGTTGGCCGGACCGGCAAAGGTTCGGGCCAATGACCGCCCTGCCTGTCGCTAAGCCCGGCCAGGTCATCGGGCTTTTGGGAGGATCGTTTGATCCATCTCACGCAGGGCATGTGCATATCAGCAAGGCTGCGCTCAGGCGGTTTGGGCTGGACCGGCTTTGGTGGCTGGTGTCGCCGGGCAATCCGCTCAAGAAAGATGGCCCTGCGCCTTTGGCAGAGCGGATGCAGGCCGCACAGGCGATCATGCAGCATCCGCGTGTCACAATCACCGATATCGAGGCGCATCTGGGCACACGCTATACCGCGCAGACCCTTGCTGCCTTGCGCCGCCGGTATCCCGGCGTGCGGTTTGTCTGGCTGATGGGCGCCGACAATCTGGCGCAGTTTCACCGCTGGCAAGATTGGCGCTGGATCATCGAAAACGTGCCGATTGGCGTGGTTGCCCGCCCCGGTGATCGTATCTCGGCGCGTCTGTCCAAGACGGCGAAGGTCTATGCTCAGGCGCGGATTCCGGGTCGGGGCGCTCATGTTTTGGGCCGGATGCCGCCCCCTGCCTGGGCCTTTGTCAATTTGCCGATGTCGGATCAATCCTCGACAGCGATCCGTGCGCGGGGGGAGTGGTGATGCGGCTTTCGCGACGTGCGTTGTTGGGCGGTGCGGTGTCTGCTGTGGCGACACGCGCCTGGGCCGAAGCGCCACTGACGTCGATCCGTCCCATTTCCCGTGTGCCGGACAAGAATGCAGTGGCCCGGATCGTGACGGGCGCGGGGCTGTCTGGTGAAGTCGGCGTCGTTGTGGTTGATACAGCATCCGGTGAGGTGATCGAGGCGATTTCACCGGACGTGCCGCAGCCGCCTGCCAGCGTGACAAAAGCGGTTACCGCGCTTTATGCACTGGAATCTCTGGGCAGTGATTTTCGCTTTAAGACGCGCCTGTTTGCTGCTGGCATCATCGAAAACGGAATTTTAGATGGTAATTTGATCTTGGCCGGTGGCGGTGATCCGAATTTGGTCACTGATGACCTTGCTGAACTGGCGCAGCGTTTGAAGGATGCAGGGCTGCGCGAGGTTCGGGGCGCGTTTCAGGTCTGGGACGGTGCTTTGGTCAATCTTGATGAGATTGACAGCCAGCAGCTTGACCACCTTGGGTACAATCCGACAATCACTGGGCTGAACCTGAACTTCAATCGCGTTCATTTTGAATGGAAACGCATAGAAGATGCATTCGAGACCGCAATGGATGCCCGGAGCGAGAGCTACCGGCCTGCTGTTACCTCGTCACGCATCCGCGTCGTTGATCGTTCAACCCCGGTCTTTACCTACCGGACTGCTGGCAATGTTGATCAATGGACGGTGGCAAAGGCGGCGTTGAATGATGAAGGGTCGCGCTGGTTACCGGTGCGCAATCCGGCGCTTTATGCAGGGCAGGTCTTCGCGACCTTTGCGCGAAGTCACGGAATCGTGCTGAAGGCCCCGGAGGAGACCGCAGAAGAACCAACCGGCACACCCTTGGCAGAGATCGAAAGCGCGCCGTTCCGTGAACTGATGCGGTCGATGTTGCGGTTTTCGACAAATATCACCGCTGAGGCCGCGGGCCTGATGGCAACGTCGGAGCGTACAGGCCAGCAACGTGGGTTGCGCACCTCGGCCTATGGCATGGCGCGCTGGGCTGATACCCGTGCTGGTGGGATTTCCCCCTATCTGGTTGATCATTCCGGGCTTGGTGATCTGTCGCGGATCACTGCCGCAGATATGGTGCAGCTACTGCGCGCCGAGGGCGTCGAAAACACGCTGCGCCCGATCATGCGGACCGTATCGCTGGTGGACGACGATGATAAAGTCATCGAAGGCGGTGTGGAGGTTCGCGCCAAGACGGGGACGTTGAATTTCGTTTCGACCCTCGCGGGCTATGTGCAGACCCGACAGGGCCGCGATCTGGCCTTTGCGATTTTTGCTGCTGATCTGGAAGCGCGCGAGCGGGGCAAGCTGCAAGGTGATGAGCAGCCACCAGGCGCCCGGTCATGGAACCGGCGTGCGCGGAGCTTGCAGCAGGATATCCTCAAACACCTCGCGGTGCGGCTAGTCTAGCGTCATATGCCGGGCGCGTGATCCGCGTTCGATTGCCGCCGCATGTAGCCGATCAAGGTTCAGCTCATCGCGAATCTCTTCCAGCATCCGCACTTCCGGCCCCACAATACGGCCATCAGCCGCCGCAACGTCGCAAGACAGCGCATATGCCGTCTCGAACAGGCGCTCGGGCAGGGCATCGCGGATCAGGCCAAAAAGCGTTTCCAGCCCTTCTTCCTGCTCCAGAAGGTCAAAGACCGTTTTGGACATGCGCGGCAGGCGCTCTGCGTCGTAACCTGCAAAAACGGGCAAGTTGTTGATTGAATTGCTCATTTTCACCAGCTCTGCGGTGCGGATTTCCTCGTCAGAGGCCGACATGGCGATCATCAGGGCGGCCAGCGCATCCTGTGCGGTCATTGGGGCGTCTTCGAGCATGATCAAATCCTTTGCTTTGCCTACCCATTTATTGACCCGACCCTCGTCTCGCAATAGGGAGTGCCCGTTAGTGGGGTCAAAATGACACCCTGAAGCGATGCGAGAAGACAGATGAGCAATTTGCGTGAAGCGGCGATGACGTCAAAGGCCTGGCCCTTTGTTGAGGCCCGCGCATTGCTTAAACGGTATGAAAACAAGATGCCCGAGAAGGGGTATGTCTTGTTTGAGACCGGCTATGGCCCCTCTGGGTTGCCCCATATCGGTACGTTTGGTGAAGTTCTGCGCACAACGATGATCCGCCGGGCGTTTCAGGTGATTTCAGATATCCCGACCAAGCTGATCTGTTTTTCCGACGATCTTGATGGGATGCGCAAGGTGCCGGGCAATGTGCCCCAGCAAGAGATGCTGGCCGAACATATGCATAAGCCGCTGACATCCGTGCCGGATCCGTTTGGCACACATGAAAGCTTTGGCCATCATAACAACGCGATGCTGCGCCGGTTTCTGGATACCTTCGGGTTTGAGTATGAATTTTACTCTGCGCGCGAATTTTATCAGACGGGTCAGTTTGATGAAATCCTGCTGCGTGCCGCCGCCCGCTATGACGACATCATGGCGGTCATGCTGAAATCCTTGCGTGAAGAGCGCCAAGGCACATATTCGATCTTTCTGCCGATCCATCCTGAAACGGGGCGTGTTCTTTATGTGCCGATGAAGCATGTCGACGGTGCAAAGGGCGAGATCACCTTTGACGATCCCGATGGCCGCGAGTGGACCCTGCCAGTTACCGGCGGCAATGTGAAATTGCAGTGGAAGCCGGATTTTGGCGCGCGCTGGGCAGCACTTGACGTTGATTTTGAGATGTATGGCAAGGAACATGCCACCAACACCGCAATCTATGACCGGATTTGCGAGATTTTGGGTGGGAAGAAGCCGAACCACTTTTCTTACGAGCTGTTTCTGGATGAAAATGGTCAGAAGATTTCGAAGTCCTCAGGCAACGGGATTTCGATTGATGAATGGCTGACCTATGCCTCGACCGAATCCTTGAGCTATTTCATGTACCTCAAGCCCAAGACCGCCAAGCGGATGCATTTCGATGTGATCCCAAAGGCCGTTGATGAGTACCATCAGCAACTCCGCGCTTATGCCGATCAGGATGATGCGGGTCGGGCGAATAACCCGGTGTTCCACATTCACGGCCACAATGTGCCCGCCTCCGATATGGTTGTGCCTTTTGCCATGCTCTTGAACCTTGCCTCTGTTTCCGGGGCTGAGGACAAGGATACGCTTTGGGGCTTTATCCAGCGCTATGCGCCAGAGGCATCTGCCGAAAAGAACCCGCAGATGGATCAGGCGGCAGGTTTTGCCGTGCGCTACTACAATGATTTCGTGAAACCCACGAAGGTGTATCGTGCGCCCAGCGATCAGGAACGGGCCGCGTTGGAAGACCTGGTTGCCCGCCTGAAGGCGTGGGATGGTGGATTGGACGCGGAAGAGTTGCAGACGATGGTGTTTGCCGTTGGCAAAGAGCATGGGTTTGACCCGCTGCGCGCGTGGTTCACTGCACTTTACGAGGTGCTCTTGGGCGCATCACAAGGCCCACGCTTTGGCGGGTTCATCGCGCTTTACGGTGTGGATGAGACGATTGCGCTGATCGAAGGTCGCTTGGCAGAGTAAAGCAGTTTGCGCTAGGTTCCGGTATGGACCGTGACGCCGTAATCGCAATTTATGACCGCCTGATTGCACAGCACGATGGCCTGACCCGCAAGGGCAAGGCCAACGCCTACACAGCTGTGAATGGCAATATGTTCAGCTTTGTCGGGCCAGATGGCGAACTGTGTATCAGGCTGTCCAAAGATGACATCGCGACCTATGGCGATGCGTATGCAAACGACCCGGTCATCCGCCACAACAGTGTGATGAACGGCTATGTCGCGGTGCCGGATGCCCTGTTTCAGGCCGAGGAAACGCTGGCGGGCTGGTTCGCAAAATCGGTGGAATTTGCAAAGGGACTGAAACCCAAGCCAACCAAAAAATGAAACTAATCTGCCGCCCTGTCCGTATCTATTGATATGGGTTGGGACAGAAAGGTGCTCATGATGCGTATTTTATCACTGGTTTTAGGGCTTTGGCTGGCGGCGACATCTGTATTTGCGCAGGATTCAGATGCGATTGAGGGCGTGATCGGGAACCAGTTGAACGCCTTCAACGACCGCGACATCAACGCGGCCTGGCAATACGCCAGCCCCAACATCAAGCGCTTGTTTGGCAATCCCGGCAACTTTGGCATGATGGTCCAGCAAGGCTATCCGATGGTCTGGGACAATGCTGATGTGCGGTTTCTGGAACTGCGCGATGTGCGCGGCAACCTGTGGCAAAAGGTGATGGTGCGCGATGCCCAGGGTGGGCTGCATATACTGGATTATCAGATGATCGAGACAGCTGACGGCTGGCAGATAAACGGTGTGCAACTGTTGCCCGCGCCTGACGTTGGCGCCTGACGCGCAAGGCGTTTGAGCCGAAGCTGATCCTGCGAAATGGCGCTTTGACACCGGGCGTTCCACACCGGTGGCGACAGGTGTTGCGTGCCCCTGCGTCATGGTGGTCTTAGCCGCTCTTCACTTTCTGCCTTTACCCCTTGGCCCCGTCGCCCGGCACTTGCCGCCGGCTTTTCGTAGTCATCAAAAGGGGCCATTTGCCATGAACAAAGCCATTACCGACGGGATCGTCTTCAATCCATTGCCGTTTTCTGCCGGGCTTGCGCTGTGGTCGTCGGGGGATGGGACGCCGGGGTCCGACAGCTATGCGCTGAGCGGGTCTGGTGTCTTTGTTGCGGCCGATCAGGATTTTGCGGGATGCCTTGAGGTGCTCAAGACGGATGCCACAACGCGCGTCCGCTACATGGGCGAGACGCCGATCGAGCCGGGTTGCTATCTGCAGGTGACTGCGCGGATCAAGGCGATCTCTGGCCCGCTGCCTGCGGTCAGTATCAGTGGTTGGGCTGGCCTTGCGGGTGGGATCGAACTGACTGGTGTGCCTGAGGTTGGCCCGTCAGTACAACTGACCACCTATGGTGAGGTTGTCGAGGTCAAGGCGATCATCGCAACGGCGGACCGGTCGGGTGTGGATATGGTCTGGACCGGTGCGCAATACGGTCATCTGGGCATCAATCTGACCGGCCCCACGGGTGGTCTGGTGCGTCTGGACGACATCACGATTGACGATGTTTCATCCGTCTTCACCCGTGATCTGGTGGGTCTTGTTGACGTGCGGGACTATGGTGCCAAGGGTGACGGTGTCACCGATGACAGTGCGGCCTTCAACGCCGCTGATGCTGCTGCTGATGGCCGGACGGTGATGGTGCCAGCGGGCGATTATCTGCTGCAAAGCCATGTCACGATGGACAATGTCGTGCGCTTTGAGGGGCGAATCGTGCAAGCGCCCGAGCATCGGTTCATCATGCGGCGCGACTATAACTATGACACCTATTTGGCCGCGTTTCAGGATGAGGAACTGGCCTTCAAGAAGGCCTATCAGGCGCTGATCAATTTTGCCGACCACGATTCGCTGGATCTGTGCGGGCGCCGCGTTTTGTTGACCGAACCTGTCGATATGCAGGCAACTGATCCGTCACGTGTGCGGTTCGAAACCCGCCGTGTCATTCGCAATGGCCAGTTTCAGCCCAATGACAGTGCCGCTTGGGATCCGGTTCAGGTGACGTCTCAGGCAACATATTCGGCCACCAACCACAGGGAACTGACAAATGTGACCAACATTGCCAGCATTCCGGTTGGATCACTGGTCGAGGGCAATGGCGTCGGCCGCGAGATTTATGTCACCTCGGTGAATATCGGTGCTGAAACGCTGGAGTTGAGCCGCCCGCTTTATGATGCCGAAGGCAGTCAGGTTTTCACCTTTACACGTTTTCAATACATGCTCGATTTCTCTGGTTATCAGAAGCTGAGCCAGTTCATTCTGGACGATATCGAGTTTCAGGGCCGTGGTGTCGCCAGTGGCATCATGATGGCGCCGGATGGGTTTACCTTTCATGTGCGCGACTGCTTTGTGAACAAACCCAAGGACCGTGGCATCACATCGCCGGGGCGTGGGTGCCAGGGCATGATGATCGACCGCTGTCAGCTGATCTCGGATGAGCAGGCCGTACCTGTCGCCTCGCGTGTCAGCATTGGCTTCAATGCCAACGCCAATGATGTGAAAATTCGCGACAACCGGGTCAGCAAGTTCAGGCATTTTTGCGTGCTGGCCGGATCCGGCAATCTGATGACAGGCAACCACTGGTTCCATGGCGATGATGAGGTCAATGGCGTACGCATGGGGGGTATCGTGCTGACCCTGCCGAACCCCAAAAGCATCTTCACAGGCAATTATTGCGACAATAACTTCATTGAATGGACCAACGAACATGACGCCTCACCGGCCCTTGGCGCGCAGTTTTCCTTTGGTGGTCTGACGATCACGGGCAATATGTTTACGACAAATGACGTCGCGGATTGGTTCAATTTCATCGTGATCAAGCCGTATGGCGCAGGCCATTTCATCAACGGGTTTTCAGTGGTGGGGAATGTCTTTCGGTCGCTCAACGGGCGTATTGATCGGGTGGAAGGCGTTGATACGACATTCGCCGATCTCGACTGTACCCGGACCCGCGATTTGGATTTCTTTGGCAACACGTTCCACAATGTGAATGAACCGGCAACGAACCCTGCCCATCTGACACATAATCAGCAAACAGAAGCAACCACATGGGTGATGGACGCAGGTGCCAGACTGCCCTTTGGTGGCCGCGCCCGCAGTGTTGAAAGTGTCATGCCGCAAGGTGCGATCACCAATGCCGCCTCCGTCCGCATTCAAGACCTGCCATGGTCAGAGGGGGAACAGGGGGGCGACAATCGTTCTGTGCATCTTAATTGGAGCCAACCCGTTAAGGGCGAGGTGCGCTATGCGGTGCGGATGGATCAAACCACATAGGTTCAGGGGCAAGATCTTGTCGAAAGGGGCACCCTTGGGTGTCCCTTTTTGGTGTCTCAACGGGCGTTGAAAGGATGGCCCTGACCCAACGGAAGCAATGCAATTGCTGCATGCTGGACATGCAGAATGCAGCGTTGTTGTGCGGTGTGAAGGGGCCTAATTGAAGTGTCGGGAGGACTGACACTTTAATCTACGAGGCACATGATGACATTTCGTCCCGATAACACATTGATCTCTAACCGCGAAATGCTGGCAGAGCTGGTCCTGACACCTTTCCGTGCCTTTGCACGTTTGCTTGAGAGTCTGGCCGAGAACAACTCGCGCGCACAGGCATTGGCAGCCGTCAGCGCGATCCCTGAAGAAGAGCTGCGCGCCAAGGGTTTGACCCGTGCCGACGCCATCAGCATGGTCTTTCGCCACGACGCCTGAGGTCGGATCATTTGCGCATAGCGAGCGGCCCAGCTTTGATCGAGTGGGTCGGTCGCTACTTTGTCTGCGTGTCGCAGTACCATTGATGCAGCGCCGCAGACATTATTGGCGTATCCTGAGCTTATGGCGATTCTACTGACAGTGATCCTGGGCGTGATTGCGGCCACCCACTTTGCATGGGGCATGACGATTTGGCTGCCCATCAAGGATGAGGAGCAGCTTGCCCGCGCTGTTGTGGGGGCAAAGGGCGTGACGCGCATGCCCGGCACCATACCCTGTTTGCTGGTTGTGGCGGCATTGCTGGTCGTGGTTGCAGCGCTCTGGATGCCACAATGGGCGGTCTCTCGGTTTGTCTTGTGGTTTGCGGTGGCTGTTTTCCTTGGGCGCGGGGCGATTGCCTATACAAAGACCTGGCGTGCCATGACCCCGGAAGAGCCGTTCAACACATATGACCAGCGCTACTATGCGCCGTTATGTCTGGTGATTGCCGTTGGGCTGCTTGTCATTCTGCTTGGCGCTTAGCGCCCAGTTTCAGCTTATACCCCAAGATCGCGATGACCTCGCGCAGGCGCTGCTTGATGTGCCAGCCTTTCGGCTTTGGGCAGTTTGCCCTTGCATCCAGCCCAAAGTGCCGCGCGACCATCAGCGCGCGTCGCGCATGATATCTGTCCGTCACGATGATGATCGTGTCAAACGTGGCCAATCGCGCCCCGTTGCGGATGTTTTCCAAGGTGTTTGTTGACTGATCTTCCAGTGTGATCGCCCCGTCCCTCACCCCATCTGCGACAAGCATTTCCCGCATTGCTGCGGCCTCGGTCGGGGGATGGGCGCCCAACCCGCCACAGGCGACGATCTGCGCGCCAGGTTGTGCATGCCACAGGGTTGCAGCATGTGCCGTGCGCCGCCGCAGGGTTGGGGATGGGCCGTTTTGCCAGACCGCAGCGCCAAGGATCAGGATCGTTTGCATTTGTGTTTCCTACCCAAGGTGCGGCCAAATCGGGAGTGTAAATTGCTTGACATCGCATGTAGCAATCTTGCGCAAAATTTGACAAATCCGCCGATTGATGTGTTCCGCACCTTGGATTCAGTTACAATTTCACCATGATGCGCCGCGGAGGAGGCCGCGGGTTTCGCCCTGCGCCGCTGCGAAAACTCAATGGGGGGACACGCCATGACCGATTATCCGACAGGCACCTATGCACCATCTGCCGATATGGCGAAAGGCGCACATGCTGACAAAGCGACGTATGAGGCGATGTATGAGGCCTCAATCAACGATCCAGAGGCGTTCTGGGCAGAGCATGGCAAGCGGGTCGATTGGATCAAGCCGTTCACCAAGGTCAAGAACACCAGCTTTGCCCCCGGCAATGTTGATATCAAATGGTTTGAAGACGGCACGCTGAATGTCAGCGCCAACTGCATCGACCGGCATCTGGCAACACGGGGCGACCAGACCGCGATCATCTGGGAACCTGACAGCCCGGATGAAGAGGCGCAGCATATTACCTACAAAGACCTGCACGAGAAAACCTCGCGCATGGCGAATGTCCTCAAGGAGATGGGCGTGGGCAAAGGCGACCGCGTCGTCCTTTACATGCCGATGATCCCCGAAGCCGCCTATGCGATGCTGGCCTGTACCCGCATTGGGGCGATCCATTCGATTGTATTCGCCGGGTTCTCGGCTGATGCCCTTGCTGCGCGCATTAGCGGATCGCAGGCGAAAGTCGTCGTCACTGCCGACGGCGCGCCGCGTGGTGGTCGTGTGACCAACCTCAAGGACAGCGTCAATCAGGCGCTGATCAACGTCATGCATGATTGCAAATGTCTGTGTGTGAAACGCACCGGGCAACAAATCGCATGGCGCCCCGAAGGTGACTATTGGCTGCACGAGATGTCCGAGAAAGTCAGCGCAGATTGCCCGCCCGAAGAGATGGGCGCGGAAGATCCGCTGTTCATCCTCTACACCTCGGGCTCTACCGGTATGCCAAAGGGGGTGGTCCACACCACGGGCGGCTATATTGTCTATGCCGCGATGACCCATCAATACACGTTTGACTATCACGATGGTGATGTGTTCTGGTGTACCGCCGATGTGGGGTGGGTCACTGGGCACAGCTATATCGTCTATGGCCCACTGGCCAATGGCGCAACGACGCTGATGTTCGAAGGCGTGCCGACCTACCCTGACGCGGGCCGCTTCTGGGCTGTGTGTGAAAAGCACAAAGTGAACCAGTTCTACACGGCCCCCACGGCCATCCGCGCGCTGATGGGGCAGGGCAATGAGTTCGTAGAGAAGTACGACCTTTCTGACATCAAAGTGCTGGGCACCGTGGGTGAGCCGATCAACCCCGAAGCCTGGAACTGGTACAATGATGTGGTCGGCAAGGGCAAAGCGCCAATTGTTGACACATGGTGGCAGACCGAAACAGGTGGCCACCTGTTGACCCCACTGCCCGGCGCAACGGCGACGAAACCCGGTTCGGCGACCTTGCCGTTCTTTGGCATCCAGCCGGTTATTCTGGAACCGACATCGGGCGAAGAAATCCACGATACCGCCGCCGAAGGCGTCTTGTGCATGAAGGACAGCTGGCCCGCCCAGATGCGCACGGTCTGGGGCGATCACGAACGGTTCGAAAAGACCTATTTCGCGGACTACAAGAACTACTACTTCACCGGTGACGGCTGTAAGCGCGACGAAGATGGCTATTACTGGATTACGGGCCGCGTTGACGATGTGATCAACGTCTCTGGTCACCGGATGGGCACGGCCGAGGTGGAAAGCGCGTTGGTCGCCCACGCCAAGGTGGCCGAAGCTGCCGTCGTTGGCTATCCGCACGACATTAAGGGGCAAGGCATCTATGCCTATGTGACCCTGATGGGTGGGCAGGAACCATCCGAAGAGCTGCGCAAAGAGCTTGAGGTCTGGGTGCGGTCCGAGATTGGCCCGATTGCCAAGCCAGATCTGATCCAATGGGCCCCCGGCCTGCCAAAAACACGCTCTGGCAAGATCATGCGACGTATCCTGCGCAAGATTGCCGAGGATGATTTTGGCGCGCTGGGCGATACGTCCACGCTGGCTGATCCATCGGTGGTGGACGACCTGATTGAGAACCGGATGAACAAAGGGTAGCGCCACTGCCCTGTTTTGTGAGGACTGGGCCGCGCGGAAAACTGCGCGGCCTTATTTTTTTGCGACGAATGGCAGGTCTAGGGTCCAAAGCGGCAAATGCTGGCAACAGTTCGAATGTCAGCAAACGCAGTTTCTACCGGTCAAAGCGAACGTCGCTGACGTTGGCGATGAAGAACGGAAAATATTCATCGGTCCCAAACAGGTTCCCCACTTCGACGTGCGTGGGAATCTGAAAGCCCGAGAAGGTTTGAAACTCGGAAAGGTAGCCGCCAAAAGGTTGAAAGCGGAATTGTTTTTCGGCGTTTGCGTTACTCCACCGCTGCAAAACAAACTTAACGGGTCGACCGTCGGCGTCCACCGTTACATCGACAGACTGCCGATTATCGTTATGTGTCATCGTCACGCGCGCGGTGTTCTCATCAACGCCTTCCCAAACCACATTTTCTGATGGGAGGACGGAGGCGGGCGACCAGAAAATGGCTTCGGACATATAACGACCAAACCCTGACAAAGTGTGGTCGGCTGTGCCGCCCGACCGCGCAACTGGTATCACACCAGCCAACCAAAACCGTGTCCAACTCGCGCTATCAGACCCAGAAACCCTCATCGCACCTGAACCCGCAGACATCTTCCAAACAAACCCCTCAGGTGCTGCCAGAACCTGTTCAGCGGTCATTGGAATATAGTTCGGGGCGTCTTTGTTCCCCATCGCAAACTGTCCACGCATGTAAACTTCAGCAACTGTATTGAGGCGCGCGTCTGCCGCGATGGCAAACAGGAAATATCGTCGCGCGGGTCCGGGCAGGTCCGCCACCATGCTGGGTGTAAATTGCGGTGGGTCCTCGCCGCGCGTTGCCAGTAACTTTGCTGTTTCTTGGCGATCAGAGCGATGATCCATCAACCTCCATGCGTAGAGCCCGGCAAGAAGGATCAAAATTGACGCCATGAAGAGAAATGCAGTGATTTTCATGGAAATGAGCCGCGACGGTAGAGACAGGTCACGGCTCAATCTGATTGAAACGCTTTGGGCACGCGTTGATCTGGATCAAAGCAGACACAGACACTGGCCGAAATCAGACCTTGGTGGAGTTAACCTAAGCGTCACTTTGTCCCGCAAAGCGTGAATCCACCTTACTCGTCAATCTTCACATGCACCTGCTCGCTCTCCAGCAACTTCACTTCCCTCTGTGGGAACGGAATGCTGATGCCGTTTTCTGCAAATGCATCCCAGAGTGCCAGAAATACATTACCGCGGATATTGGTCAGGCCGCCGGTCGGGTCTCTGATCCAGAACCGCAAGATATAATCCACTGAACTGTCGCCAAACCCCACGATATGACACACTGTCGGCCGGGTTTTGAGCACCCGATCCACCCCTTGCGCGGCCTCAATCGCGATGCGTCGCACCTCGTGTGGGTTGTCGTGATAGGCTGTCCCAAAGTTGATATCGAGGCGCACGAAATCGTTGGAGTGCGACCAGTTCACCACCTGACCGGTGATCAGGTCTTCGTTGGGGATCAGATATTCCCGCCCGTCGCGGGTGACGACCGAAACATAGCGCGCGCCCAGTGAATTGATCCAGCCAAAGGTGTCGCCAAGGCTGATCACGTCGCCCGGTTTGATCGACTTGTCCAGCAGGATGATCACGCCGGACACAAGGTTGGAGACAACCTTTTGCAGACCAAAACCAAGGCCCACACCGATGGCGCCGGAGAGTACGGCAAGCCCGGTCAGGTCGATCCCTAACGCCCGGACACCAAGAAAGAACGCGGCGCCATAGAACGCGATCTGCACCCCTTTGACGATCAGCACCTGCATGGAGGGACTGATGTCTTCGTTTGATCTGATCCGTGAGGCGGTTGTTGTGGTGAAGAACCGTGCAAGCGCGATCAGCGCACCCAGAATGACCAGCCCTTGCACAAGCAACAACAAGGAGAACCGGATGTCGCCGATTTCGAAGCCAACGCTGTCAAGCAGCCGTTCAGCCTCTTCCAGAAGTCCCAGTATCTGCAACGTGGCCCATGTCCAGGCGCCATAGCGCACCATTTTGCGCAGCAGCGGGCTTTTGATCAGGCGGGTGCCAAAGACGATGGCAAGCCAGGCAAAGGCCAGTGTCCCGATGATGCTCAGCAGGTAACTGCGGCTGTTCCATGTGTACTCTCGCATGGCGTAAATCACCGCCCAGATCAGGACGACAAAGAAGATCGCGCGCAGGCGTTGATGGACGACAACCAGGATCCGCATCCGCCACTTGGGCCAATTGTCCCGCGATCCCATCCAGGCCCGGATACGCGGGCCGAGGACGGCCCGCAGGATATGGGCCGCAACGAAAACCCCAAGCGCGATCAGCAGTTGATAAAAGTTCCAGGGACGGAACATGCTCTCTACGAATACCTGCCCTTGCGAAAACAGGTCGTTGCCGATGCTGATGACCTCAGCCAATGGCGCCTCTGCTGCGTCATTGTCGGGAGTGTTTTCGTGAACGGCCATTCTGATCCTGAGCGGTTTGTCTGGCCGAAAGGGTCGCATGGGGCAGGGGGGTTAGGCAAGCGGCGCAAATCCGCCACTCGGAATGTTGAATTGCGCGGCTATACTCTCTTTTCTTGTTTGGATGGCTGTCTGGGTTTAACAATCCGTAAACCAATACTTCGGGAAAGAACCCACCATGGATATGACGATTATTCTGTTGCTTCTCGCGTCCGGCGTGCTCCTTGTGCCACTTATTGGCGATGGTGGAGATGATGACGACGACCGGAATGAAATTCGCGGCACGCTTGAGGATGACCCGGATCTCAATGGTACTGAAGGCAATGATCTGATCTTTGGTTTTGCCGGTGATGATACGATCAATGCACTTGGTGGCGACGACACCGTCAGGGCGGGTGCAGGCAATGACACTGTCAACGGTGGTGACGGTCGGGACTTCATTTTTGGTTTTGATGGTGATGACACATTAAACGGCGGTGATGGTGCTGACAGAATCCAAGGCGGCGAAGGTATCGACACGATTGATGGCGGCCGGAATGCCGATGATATTGATGGTGGTCCGGGCGATGATATCCTGCTTGGCGGTGCGCCGGCTGTTCGGGGCGCTGGTGGTGAGTTGATCATCGACACGCTGCGCAGAGATGACGTCGATGGTGATGATGGAAATGACACCCTGTTCATTTGGGGTGGACGTGGCGAAGCCGAGGGCGGTGCCGGTGACGACGATTTGGTTCTGGTGACCGGACAGGGCACCCTGAGCGATGAGTTTGGTGGTCAAACAGACTTCTATATCCTCGCAAACGCCGAGGATGATACCATTCCGACCCGCGGCACCATTACAGAATTCAACCCTGCCGAGGATACGCTGACGCTGACCGTGGATGCCGATTTGGGTGGCGGGGCAGCACCTGACGTTGAATTTGTGCTCGAAGCGCGCACGGTGATGGAGGGCGGCACCCCAGTGAACGGCGTATTTGTTCTGGCGAGGATCGCTGACGGAGAGCCGGACGTACCGGGAAGCGAGGGCGCGGGCGTGTTTTTGCGTGGTGCAACGCTGACGGGTCTGGAGGACGCTGAGATCAACGTCGTGTTCACGGACAACGCGGACTACTTTGATCCGCAGGCAACACTTGCATTTGTGCAGGGACAACTTGCCGTCTGACCCAAACTGGTCGAACCGGGCTTTGTCGTGTCAGTCTTCCTGATGCGGCAAAGGGGCGCGCTGCGTACCGCACATGATCTTGATCCTTCCTGCCCTTGCGGCGTTGGTGTCGCCGGTGTATCTGGACCTGCATGAAAAAGGTTTTTGACATGGATGATCGCGCACGACTGCCTTGGCGGTTTTTTGGTGCGCGCTGCACGATCCTCGCCCGCGGATAAATTGCCTCGTTTCCGCTCACCTGACGACCACTGACATTTTATGACGGGAGAGGACAATGTCCCCCAAAACGCTCTATGATAAGATCTGGGATGCGCATGTAGCCCACGAAGCCGAAGACGGCACTTGCCTGCTGTATATTGACCGCCATCTGGTACACGAAGTGACCAGCCCGCAAGCCTTTGAAGGGTTGCGCATGGCAGGCCGACAGGTCCGCGCGCCGGAAAAGACAATTGCCGTGCCAGATCACAATGTGCCGACAACACCGGGCCGCGATAACCCCAAGAACATGACCGAGGACAGCGCCATTCAAGTGGCGGCCTTGGACACCAATGCCAAGGAATTTGGCATCCATTACTACCCTGTTTCCGATGTCCGTCAGGGCATCGTGCATATCGTTGGCCCCGAACAGGGGTGGACATTGCCGGGTATGACAGTTGTGTGCGGTGACAGCCACACTGCAACCCACGGTGCCTTTGGCGCATTGGCCCACGGGATCGGCACGTCCGAGGTGGAGCACGTGTTGGCCACCCAAACGCTGATCCAGAAGAAGTCCAAGAACATGAAGGTCGAAATCACGGGCAAATTGCGCCCCGGTGTAACGGCCAAGGATATTACCCTCTCGGTGATCGGTGCCACAGGCACCGCTGGCGGGACCGGCTATGTCATCGAATACTGTGGCGAGGCGATCCGCGACCTGTCCATGGAAGGGCGCATGACCGTTTGCAACATGGCCATCGAGGGCGGCGCGCGTGCTGGCCTGATTGCCCCGGACGAAAAGACTTATGAATACTGCAAGGGTCGCCCGCACGCACCAAAAGGTGCGGCATGGGAAGCGGCCGAGACCTATTGGCGGACGCTCTTTACTGACGAGGGCGCACATTTTGACAAGGTGATTACGCTGAAAGGCGAAGACATCGCGCCCGTTGTGACATGGGGCACGTCGCCCGAGGATGTGCTGCCGATCACAGCGGTGGTGCCAGCTGCCGATGATTTCGAAGGTGGCAAGGTCGGTGCGGCACAGCGTTCGCTTGACTATATGGACCTGAAGCCGGGCACGCCTTTGTCGGATATCGCGATCGACACGGTGTTCATCGGTTCCTGTACCAATGGCCGGATCGAAGACTTGCGTGCTGCTGCGGCGATCCTGAAGGGCAAGAAAAAGAAGGACGGCCTGCGCGCGATGGTCGTGCCGGGATCTGGTTTGGTCCGCGCACAAGCCGAAGAAGAAGGGTTGGCACAGATATTTATCGACGCCGGTTTTGAGTGGCGACTTGCAGGCTGTTCCATGTGCCTGGCGATGAACCCTGATCAACTGGCGCCGGGTGAACGCTGCGCGGCGACGTCCAACCGCAACTTTGAGGGCCGTCAGGGCCGGGGCGGACGCACCCATCTGATGTCACCCCAGATGGCCGCCGCAGCAGCCATCACAGGAAAACTGACCGACGTGCGGGAGATGATGTAATGCAGAAGTTCACGAAACTCAGCGGCATTGCCGCGCCGATGCCTTTGGTCAACATCGACACCGATATGATCATCCCCAAGCAGTTCCTGAAAACGATCAAGCGCTCTGGCCTTGGGGTGAACCTGTTTGACGAGATGCGCTATGATGATGATCGCAATGAAATCGCGGATTTTGTGCTGAACAAGCCGCAGTATCGCGAGACCCAGATTTTGGTGGCGGGCGACAACTTTGGCTGCGGATCATCGCGTGAACACGCGCCATGGGCGATTGCGGATTTCGGGATCACCTGCGTGATTGCGCCGTCCTATGCCGACATCTTCTACAACAACTGTTTCAAGAACGGCATCTTGCCCATTGCCCTGCCGCAAGAGCAGGTCGATGTGTTGATGAAGGACGCTGAAAAAGGTTCAAACGCGCGTATTGAGGTGGATCTTGAAGCGCAGACGATCACTTCTTCCGATGGTGAGGTTTTCAGCTTTGAGGTTGACCCATTCAAAAAGCACTGCCTGATCAACGGCTTGGATGACATTGGTTTGACCATGGAAAAGGCCAAGTCAATCGATAGTTTCGAAGCACAGGCCAGCGCTGCTCGCCCTTGGGTGTAACCAAATCTGAATAAGAACCGAGGCCGCGTCTAACTCAGGCGCGGCCTTTTGCATTCCCCTTCGAGCGCATGGATGGTCGGCCATTTTGCTACATTCGGTTGCATTCGCGCATCACTCCTTCCGCAAAGCGGTCATCATGCGCGGTTTCACGCCTCTGTTCATTGATGCGTCCAAACCGATTGCGCAATATATCGCCAACAACAAGTATATGACGTTGATCATGGCCGTAAGGGACGACCCTGCCATGTGACCTGTCCGCTAGCTTTGAGAGGGGTAACACGCATTGCTGACACGTCTGCCAGGAGCAATTGTCAGAGCGATCATGGTCATAATGCTGATCGTGTTGCCCTATGCATTGCTGCCTAGTGGCAGTGTGAACAGCACACAGATTGTTACGCTTGTCGCGATTTTTGGCGCCCTTTTCACCATCGTTGAATATAGTTCGAAGAGCCCAAGCCTGGTTGAGTTTCGCGATGCTCCCCCTTTTAACAGGGTGCGTTTCTCGGCGCTTTTTGCTACTGTCTTTTGTCTGGCGATCATCTTTCGTGGTGGCGACGCGCCATCGGCGATTTCATCACAGTTTCAGGCCAGTGGCTCGCAGATTGGTCAGGCCATTGATTTTCCGTATTCGCCTGTACGCCTGATGGTGTTGATGATGCCGGATGGCACAGACCCTGCAGTGATCACGCGCCTGCGGGACGCAGCAGGGCTTAGCTATCTGGTGTCGGTGTTTTCGGTGATCTGGTTTGTCATTCTGCTGCGCCTTTACCATTGGCCGCGCCGTACCGAGGCGTTCAACGTCTGGATCAACCTGCCCACATTTGACCCGACTGCGGGCGGCGATGTGGTCAAACGCCTGCAACGTGACGGCCGCATTAACATTATATTAGGATTTCTGCTGCCCTTTATTGTTCCTGCGGTTGTGAAACTGGTGGAGCGTCTTGGCACGCCCATAAACCTTGATAATCCGCAGACGTTGATCTGGACGGTATCCGCATGGGCCTTTTTGCCAGCCAGTATTTTGATGCGTGGCGTTGCACTCAGCCGTGTGGCGCAGATGATCCTGTTGCAACGCGAGAAATCTCACGACCGCGCAGATGGCCGTTCTGGCCCCTTCTGATTGCGATACTTGCCGCGTCGCCGGCATCTGCTGACACCTATCGTATCACCACTTTTGCGGCCCCGCTCAGCCGTGATGGCCCTGGATTGCTGTTGCGTGACCTTGCAAAAGGGGATGATGCAGAGATCGCGGCGATTGTCGGCGTCATTGCCCACACGGCCCCGGATGTTCTGGTGCTCACCGACTTTGATTACGATCTGGATGGGCTGGCGCTCACCCTTTTCGCCGAAAGATTCGGCGCTGACTTTCCCTTCCGTTTTGCGTTGCAGCCCAATACCGGCATCCCCACGGGCCGCGATATCGATGGTAACGGCAGGCTGGGTGATGCCCGCGATGCGCAGGGTTATGGGCGGTTTGCCGGAGATGGCGGCATGGCGATCTTGTCTCGTTTTCCGATCCTGACGGGGGATGTCGTGGATCTTTCAAAACTGCTCTGGGCTGACATGCCCGGGGCGATCCTGCCTCAGACTGAAGCGGGGCCATTTCTTGATGAGGGCACACAGGCCATTCTGCGGCTGTCTTCGACCGGGCATTGGATTGTCCCGATCGCCGTGCCGGATGGCCCGCCGGTTCCACTGCTCGCCTACGCTGCGACGCCACCTGTCTTCGATGGGCCGGAAGACATGAATGGTCTGCGTAACCGTGATGAACTTCGGCTGTGGCAAGAGGTTCTGGATGGTGGCCATGGCGCTGTGCCGCAAGGGTTTGTGATCGCGGGCAATGCCAATCTTGATCCTGTGGCCGGGCAGGGGTTTTCTGAAGCGATGGCGGGGTTTTTGGCTGATCCGCGCTTGCAAGATCCACTGCCCGGCCAGAACACCGCAGATTGGCCGGACGATGGTCCGGGCGATCTGCGGGTCAGCTATGTTCTGCCCTCACGCGACTGGGAGGTTATCGACGCGGGCGTTTTCTGGCCCGCCAAAGGGAGCGCGAATGCGAATATCCTAGGAGATGACGGGCTGGCGGCTGGGGTTCATCACCTTGTTTGGGTGGATATCAGCAGGTAGCCCCGCCAGCATCACCTCTTCCAACGGGGTGGCCGCAAAGTCTGGCAACAGCCGGTTGAATTTTGTGGCGCCGATCTGGTGCGGCATCTCGAAAAGATACCGCATTTCGCGCATTTCACGGGCCAGTTCCCAGAACGGGCTGAGCAACGTCATAATGGCCCAGGGAAAGCGGTCAATCTTGATCGGGCGATCCAATTTGGCCTGCACGACAGATTGAAGCGCGTTGATCGTAAAGGCATGACCCGGAAAAGGTACGTCTTCAAACCGGTCCAATTGCGCGCGGCTTTCGGCCAGTTGCACCGCAGCACGGGCCCAATCGGGCACATATGCGTAGGCTTGCAGCGTATCGGGGGCCGAGGCAGAGGTGAGTTTGCCCTTGGTAATGCTGCGCATCACTAACATGCTCATGATGTCGCCATTGCCGGCGGGATCGATGAAGTTACCTGCGCGGAGCACGATTGTTGGCACGCCAGAGGCGCGATAAGCCTCTTCCATCTCGATCCGCACCCGCCCCTTTTTGGTATGCGCATTCTGTGGGGTTGTTTCGTCCAGCACCCCAGGTTGATCACCGTAGTTATAGATATTGCCGGGAATGATCACCGTGGCTCCGCTGGCCTGTGCGGCAGCAATCACCTGCTTTGTGATTTCCGGGATCGTGCGTTCCCAATCGTGATAGGCGGGCGGGTTGAGCCCATTGACGATCACGTCAACACCTTTGGCGGCGGCCACCATATCGCCGGTGGCGCGGTCATAGGATCGCACGGTCCACCCCGCATTCCAAAACGCTTCTGCTGACCGGCTACCGATTTTGCCGCTTGCACCCAAGATCAAGACTGTCTGTTGCATGGTTTGCTCCGTCATTGTGTCTGAACGGAAGATGGATCAACCGATATATAAAATAAATTGCTAGATTGCGTAGATCATGTATTCATAATTGAATGGATAAAGTGCTTGGACACCTTGACTGGTCACTGGTGCAGACTTTTCTGGCTGTCGCAGAAACGGGTAGCCTTTCAGGTGCTGCACGTCAGCTGGGCACAAGCCAGCCAACATTGGGGCGACAGATCAAAGCGATCGAGGCGCAATTGGGCGCAGAGCTGTTTCGCCGTCAGCCGCGCGGTTTCGCACTTACTCAAACCGGAGCCGAACTTGTCGCCCCCGCAAAGGCCATGCGGGACGCAATGCGCCAGATCACGCTGACAGCTGCGGGTCAGCAGGCGCGTCTGGATGGCACTGTGCGGATTACGGCAAGTGTTGCAACCTCCGCCATGCATCTGCCGCAGATCATTGCAAAAATCCGCAGACTTGAACCGCAGATTTCGATTGAGCTGGTGCCCAGTGACGATACCAGCAATCTGCTCTTTCGCGAGGCTGATATCGCCGTCAGGATGTACCGACCCACGCAGCTTGACCTTGTGACCCAACATATTGGCGACATCGCATTGGGGGTTTTCGCTGCAAGATCGTATCTGGCAGAACGTGGCGCGCCAGTGTCGCTCGCCGATGTAGTCGGCCATGATTTTGTCGGGTACGATACACATCTTCACATCATCGAGGGCATGGCCAAGGTGGGCATTCATGTGGACCGGGATTTCTACAAGGTGCGATGTGACGATCACATCGCCTACTGGGAACTGGTGCGTGCGGGATGCGGTATCGGGTTTGCACAGACGATTGTCGGGCGGGCGGACCCGCTTGTTGTGCAATTGATGAAAGACGTTGAGATCCCACCGTTGCCCATCTGGCTGACCGCCCACGAAGCAATGCGCCAGACACCCCGCGTTCGCCGGGTTTGGGAACTACTGGCAGAAGGGTTAAAGCCCTTGGTATCTTGAACACCGCGCCCCATCGCGCTAGGGCCTGTCCAACATATGCAAGCAAGGATGTGACCCATGGCTAACCCCTCTCTTTTGATCTTGGCCGGTGACGGCATCGGCCCTGAAGTTATGGATGAGGTGAAGCGGATCATTGGCTGGTTCGGCGATAAGCGCGACCTCACCTTCGATGTCTCTGAGGATCTGGTTGGTGGTGCGGCCTATGACGCCCATGGTGTGCCCTTGCATGACGACACGATGGCCAAGGCCCAAGAGGTAGATGCGGTGCTGCTGGGCGCCGTGGGCGGCCCAAAATACGACAATCTAGATTTCAGCGTGAAGCCAGAGCGCGGGTTGCTGCGTCTGCGCAAGGAAATGGACCTCTTCGCCAACCTGCGCCCGGCGCAGTGTTTTGACGCGCTGGCTGATTTCTCGTCGCTGAAGAAAGAGCTGATCGCTGGCCTCGACATCATGATTGTGCGCGAACTGACCTCTGGGGTCTATTTTGGTGAGCCGCGTGGCATTCACATTGAAGATAACATGCGTGTGGGCATCAACACACAACGCTACACCGAGGCCGAGATCGAACGTGCGGCGCGCGCCGCATTTGAGCTGGCCAAGAAACGTGGCAACAAGGTCTGCTCTATGGAAAAGGCCAACGTCATGGAAAGCGGCATTCTGTGGCGCGATGTGGTTAATGAAGTGCATCAGGCGGATTACGCCGATGTCGAACTGTCCCATATGTACGCCGACAACGGTGCGATGCAGCTGGTTCGCGCGCCCAAGCAGTTTGATGTGATCCTGACGGATAACCTTTTTGGTGACATCCTGTCTGATTGCGCGGCCATGTTGACCGGCTCGCTGGGTATGCTGCCATCCGCGTCTTTGGGTCTGCCGATGGCCAATGGACGGCCCAAGGCGATGTATGAACCGGTCCACGGCTCTGCCCCTGATATCGCTGGTCAGGGTAAGGCGAACCCTATTGCCTGCATCCTGTCGTTCGCGATGGCGCTGCGCTATTCCTTCGACGAAGGTGCAGAAGCGGATCGTCTGGAAGCCGCCATTGAAAAGGTTCTGGCTGATGGTGCCCGCACCGGCGATCTGATGGGCCCAGAGGGTGGCACGCCACTTGGCACGACGGAAATGGGTGATGTGATCCTTGCGGCACTGGATGCGAGCCTTTGAAACGGGGCGTAACACTCGCGGTGGCTGTGGTTGGCGTTGGTACGCTGGCAGCACTGGGCGGGTGTGAAATTGTAGCGGTTGGTGCGCTCAACCTGATTGAAACCACCCGGTTCACCGTGGATGGCGAAACGCTCTATATGAGCGGCGAAATCAACAGCAAGACCGATGAGCAGTTTGCAGCAGTCATTGCCGCGAATCCGCAGATCAAAACGATTGTTGAATGTGATGTGCCGGGTTCGCTGGATGATGACACGATGATCCCGCTATCCTATCAGGTTCGCGCGCTGGGGCTGAATACCCATCTGACCAGTGACAGTGAAATCGCGTCCGGCGGTGTCGATTTCTTTCTTGCCGGTGTCGAGCGGACGATGGAGGCGGGCGCACGGATTGGTGTGCATTCGTGGTCTGATGGCACCCGCGAGGCCAAGGATTATCCGCGTGATTCCCCCGAGCATGAGGCGAACCGAAAGTATATCGCAGATATGCTGGGCGACGATGCGTTCTATTGGTTCACTATCTACGCGGCGCCTGCGGATGACATTTATTGGATGCGCCCTGACGAGGTTGCCGAATACGGTATGCTGACAGCCCCCGTGATGCAGGATAGTGCATACAACTGCCCGTCTGAGTCCTAAGCGAAAAGGAAAGATCATGTCCCCCAATGTCAAAGGTGCATTGTTCGCGCTGCTCGCCTTTGGCATTTTCTCGACCCATGATGTGATCGTGAAAGTTCTGGGTGGGACTTATTCGCCCTTTCAGATCGTGTTCTTCAGCGTGTTGCTGAGCTTTCCCTTGGCGACTCTCATGCTGATGCGGGACAGCAAACCGGGCACGCTTGTTCCGGTGCATCCCTGGTGGCTGGCCCTGCGGACAGGGGCCGCAGCCGCAACCGGTGTCAGTGTATTCTATGCGTTCTCGGTCCTGCCGCTGACACAGGTTTATGCCATCGTTTTTGCAACGCCGCTTTTGATCACCGTTCTGGCGATCCCCGTTCTGGGCGAAAGGGTGCGGCTGCGCCGCTGGATGGCGGTGCTTGTGGGCCTTGGCGGCGTCCTGGTCGTGCTGCGCCCCGGAGAAACCGAGCTGTCCTTGGGCCACCTTGCTGCCCTTGTCGGTGCTGTTGGCGGTGCTTTGGCCTCAATCGTGGTGCGCAAGATCGGCAGTGAAGAGCGGCCTGCGGTCATGCTGCTTTACCCGATGGTTGCGAACTTTACGCTGATGGCCTGTGCGCTGCCCTTCGTCTATGTCCCCATGCCGATTGAGCATCTGGGCTTGCTGGCGATCATTGCCACCTTTGCATGGTTTGCCAGCCGCCTTGTGATTGCGGCCTATCAGTCGGGTGAGGCTGCGATCATCGCACCGATGCAGTACAGCCAGATCATATGGGCCAGCATCTTTGGCTATGCGTTCTTTGGTGAAACGATTGATCAGCCCACGGCGATTGGCGCGGGCATCATAATCGCAAGCGGCATGTATATCGTGCTGCGCGAAAGCCGGAGCGGCAATTCCGAGAATACACCCGTGCTGCGCACCCGGTCGCGGGCAGAGACCGGGACAACCCCGCGCATGTCACTCATGATGCGCATGGCCGGACGCACCCCGCCGCGTCAGGACGACTGACGCATTTCGGTTTCAAGCAGTATCACAATTTGCTGCCTCTCCATGACGGTCGAACGCAAGTTGTGTTGCGCGATGCATCAGGTCAAACCGAAACGCTTTGACGCGCCTCTGGCGGGGCAAAGCTGTGGGCGTCTGCCCGGTTCCAGCGTTCGGTAAATCCGTGATCGTCACCAGTGCCTTTCAGCAGAAAGCCTTCTGGCATGTAGGTATAGACGTCATTGGCTTCTGTCATGGTCCCGTCGCCACGCCGTGCCATGAAATGATACGGCAGGAAATCACATGGGTTCTGCAATCCTGCAGCCCCGGCCATTTCGCCCAGCGCCTTGAGCGTATTTTTGTGAAAGCGGGCCACGCGTTGGCTTTTGTCGGCGACGTTCAGCGCCTTTTGGCGCAACGGATCCTGTGTGGTCACCCCGACAGGGCAGTGGTTGGTGTGGCAGGCCTGCGCCTGAATGCAGCCAATCGCGAACATGTAGCCGCGAGCCGAGTTGCACCAATCTGCCCCCAGTGACAGGGCGTATGCGATGTCAAAGGCACTGACCAGTTTGCCTGCTGCCCCGATCTTGATCTGATCGCGGATGCCAGCACCGCGCAGGGTGTTATGGACAAAGCTGAGACCCTCAACCATCGGCATCCCGACGTGATTGGCAAACTCCAATGGTGCGGCACCGGTGCCGCCCTCAGAGCCGTCAACAACGATAAAGTCGGGGGTGATCCCGGTTTCCAGCATCGCCTTGACCATGCACATGAACTCGCGCCGGTGGCCGATGCAAAGTTTGAAACCAACAGGTTTGCCGCCGGACAAGTCACGCAGCTTACCAAGAAATTGCATCATCTCCATCGGCCCGCTGAAGGCGCTATGGGCGGCGGGCGAGATGCAATCGACACCCATGGGAATATCACGGGCCTCTGCAATCTCCGGTGTGATCTTGGCCGCAGGTAACATACCACCATGGCCGGGCTTGGCCCCCTGGCTCAGCTTGACTTCGATCATCTTGACTTGCTCAAGAGCGGCACGTTCAGCGTATTTATCAGGGTTGAAGCTGCCATCGTCATTGCGGCAGCCGAAATAGCCAGAGCCGATTTCGTAGATCAAATCGCCCCCGCCTTCGCGGTGGTAGCGGCTGATCCCGCCTTCGCCGGTATCATGGGCAAAGCCGCCAATCTTGGCGCCTTTGTTCAGGGCTGAGATGGCATTGGCCGAGAGCGACCCAAAGCTCATCGCCGAGATGTTATAGAGCGAGGCCGCGTAGGGTTGCTTGCAATCAGGCCCGCCGACGGTGACGCGAAAGTCACTATCGGCGAAATGCGTGGGTTCAACCGAGTGGGTCAGCCAGTGATAGCCTGCCTCATACACCCGTTCCTGCGTGCCAAATGGGCGCTTGTCCTCTGCCCCTTTTGCGCGTTGATAAACAAGCGAGCGTTGTTCGCGGCTAAAGGGTTGTTCGTCCTGATCGCTTTCGATCAGATACTGGCGAATTTCGGGGCGGATTTTTTCAAACAGAAACCGGATGTGCCCGATGATGGGATAGTTGCGGGTCACAGCGTGATGGTCTTGGCTGATGTCGCGCAGACCAACCAGGGTCAGCAAGGCGAAAATGACGAACAAGACAGAGACCCAAGGGACCCAAAACCCGATCAGCAATGTCGCGACGGCCAGTAACGCCACGATCACCAGCGTTGCATAGCGCTGCAACGAGATTAATTCACGCAAAACTATCTCTCCCTTATTGAGATCACCTTAGGGTGCTGATTTGGATAGCGAAAGACAGTTTGTCGGCACTTTAGAAATCCGGTGTGACACCGGGCAAATCAAGCGCCTTGATCAACTCGCGCAATTCCTGCCGGGCGGCGACGTTTGAGATATTCATCCCTTTCACCCCGATGTCCCGCAGGTCCAGCAGGGTGAGCCCACGCGGAAAGAGTTCGCGAAAGATCACCCGCTCATTAAATCCCGGTGCGGTGCGAAAGCCGATCCGCTTGGAGAGCTTGGCGATGGCCCGCTGCATCTTTTCCTTATTCACCATCGCCTGTGCCCCCATGCGGTTGCGCACGACGATCCAGTCAATGGGTTTGAGCCCGGCCTGACTGCGCAGTTGTCGCGCATTCCACACCATTTCGGAATAGACGGAGGGGCCTGTGATGTCCTCCCCGTCACTGTCCACATGGGCCAAAAGATCAAAGTCGATAAAGCTGTCATTCAGCGGGGTGATCAGCGTGTCGGCCAATGAATGAGCGACCTGGCTCAGCCGGGTGTGCGAGCCGGGACAGTCGATCAGGATGAAGTCGGCAGCTGATTCCATTTTGGCCACAGCCATGGACAGCCGGTGATCATAGGCATTTTCGCCGGGCTTCAGCGTCGTTTGGTCAATCTCGGGCAGGTCGTGATAGGCGGGGGTCGGCAGATCAAGGCCCTTTTTGGCAAGGAACGTCTGGCGATTCTTGATGTAACGCCCCAGTGTTTTCTGACGCAGATCAAGGTCAAGCGTGCCCACCTTATGGCCCATGCGGGCCAATGCCGTTGCCACATGCATCGAGACCGTAGACTTGCCCGCACCGCCTTTTTCGTTGCCGACAACAATTATATGCGCCACTGCACGGCCCTCACCATTTATATCTTTGCGCCACTATATGATGTGGTCTGCGCGAGTGAAAGCACGAGGCGACACCACGCACGTTCTTTTTCGCACCGTCTTGACAGATGGCCTGCGAAGGCGCATGTGCCACCTAACCGATGCAAGCTGCCGCGTGAGCAGAGCGAGACGCACAGTCTGTCGCAAGGCGTCGATTAAACTTCAGGTTCCCACATCACGCAGGGGTCCCGCGCCACATCGGCGCCCGGACAATGCGGTCTTGGCTGTCAGTATATTGGCGCAACCTTGCACGGGTTCACGACACACATGTCGTGGGCCAAATGACATGTGCGGGCCAGACGCCCGCAAGAAATAGGATATCCATTCATGGATTTTGACATGCTGGGCCTCGCGCCCCGATTGATTAACGTACTTAAAGAGCAAGGGATCACCGATCCCACCCCAATTCAGACTCAAGCCATCCCGCACGCCATGAATGGCCGCGACGTGATGGGGCTTGCACAGACAGGCAGCGGCAAAACCGCAGCCTTTGGTCTGCCAATGATCCACGCGCTGATGAAGGCCGGTGTGAAACCCAACCCGAAAACATCGCGCGGCCTGATCCTTGCACCGACGCGCGAGCTGGCCAAACAGATTGCCGATAACCTGACCGCCTATACCAAAGGCAGCCACCTGAAAGTGGCGCTTGTCGTAGGCGGGGCAGGGATCGTGGCACAGACGAAACGTCTGGCTGGCGGTGTAGACCTGCTGGTCGCAACGCCCGGCCGCTTGATCGACCTGCTGGATCGTCGCGCCGTGCGTTTGGACGAAACGATCTATCTGGTCCTCGATGAGGCCGACCAGATGCTCGACATGGGTTTTATCCATGCATTGCGCCGCATCGCGCCGCTGCTGGCCAAAGACCGCCAGACCATGATGTTCTCGGCCACGATGCCGAAACTGATGGGCGAACTGGCCGGAACCTATTTGACTGACGCCGTGCGCGTGCAGGTGAACCCTCCGGGCCAGGCGGTCAAAAAGATCAACCAGTCTGTGCATTTCGTGGCACAAGCGGCCAAGACGGACCTGCTGATTGAACTGCTGGACAAACACCGGGACGAACTGGCCATTGTGTTTGGCCGGACCAAACACGGCTGCGAGAAGCTTTATAAGGTGCTTGAGAAAAAAGGGTTCGCTGCCGCTTCGATCCATGGCAACAAATCGCAAGGGCAGCGCCAGCGTGCGCTGGAAGCATTCAAGGCCGGCAAGACCCGCGTTCTTGTGGCGACAGATGTGGCGGCCCGTGGCCTCGACATTCCTGATGTGCGCTTCGTTTATAACTACGACCTGCCAAATGTGGCCGAAAACTATGTCCACCGTATTGGCCGGACTGCGCGTGCGGGGGCTGATGGATCAGCGGTCGCATTGGTTGCACCGGATGAGATGATCGAGTTGCAGGATATCGAAAAAGCGATGAAGGACACTATTCCGGTCGCCTCTGGCCGTCCTTGGGAAATCCAGCCCGGTCAGAAAAAGCGCCCCAATGGTGGTGGCGGTCGTCGTGGCGGTGGTGGCAATCGCGCGGCTGGTCAGCGCGCTGGCGGCAAACCCGGCGGCGGTCAAGGCAAGCCCGGTGGGCGGCGTCGGGGTGGCGGCGGTGGCCGAAGCCGCGGGCAATCTGCGGCGTAGCGTCAGCAGAGTTTTAGCGTCACCCGTATTTGCGAAACGCTTCCATTTCGAGGCTGAGTTTTGTGTGCAGCTCTGACAATTGCAGCTGCACAGCTTTGCGCTCGGTCGCATCGGTCAGGGTTTTCAACTGCTCTTGCGCGTCCAGAATCTGACGGCGCAGGACAACGACCGGTGATTTGGCATCCGCCTCTTGCATCATCCGGTTCAGCACGGCGTTCTGCGGGTCATCCAGATGCGCCAAAGGCTTGCCCGCGCCGGGCAGATCCTTGAAATCGCCGCGTCGTTCGGCGTTTTCCACAATCTGATCAATCAAACCGCGCAGCGGGTGGTCCATGGCAGGCTCCTGTCATCGCAATGAATATAGGGCTGGCATCAACGCGCTGCAATTCAGAGGTCAAAGGTCTTGGCAGAAATGGCGATATCGCCCCAGCTGTCCTCGGCGACGGCATCCAATGTTTTGGCGCAGTGAACGACCCATCGCGTACCTGCCGCATATTCCAGCCTGATCGGATGGATCGGCAGGGGGGTGGGTGCGGTATGCGCCAACACCACTTTGTTTTGATGACGCACCGCACGGGCGAGGGCAGCGATGCGCGGGTCAGCGTCCGCTGACGGCGCATGGTGGAGTTCAAACTGGTCCTGTGCCTTCGCAATCAGATTACGGATCGTTTTGGACTGGCTTTCAATCAGTTTGCCTGCGGCCCGCCGCGCGGCTTGCATCCGCTCAATCTGTGCCAACTCGGGATGTGGATGGGCGAGCATCACACCAATCGCCTCTGCCTCATCCTCGGTCAGGGCCGTCAGCTTGGTGCGGTACTCGAACCCAAGTTCAATTCCACCCATCGCCCCTTGATGCACGATGACAGGCAGGCCCGCCTCGGTCATTGCGTCCAGATCGCGCAGGATCGTGCGTTGTGACACCTCAAGTTCTTCAGCCAAGGCCGCACTGGTCATCCGACCCCGGTTCTGGAGGAGTAGCAGGCATTGCAACAATCTCGCACCGCGCATTTTTGGTGATCCATATATGACAATAGATGTCATATATGGGGCGCTAGGCAGATCAAAACGTCAAGGAGTTTTGGAATGCCAGAAGTGTCAGCCCATCGTCATATCGCCGCTCGGCCCGAACAGGTTTGGGCGATCCTGACCAATCGCGCGATACTGGCGGATGGGTCATTCGGGATCACGCGGTTGGATGGCGATATCGCCTTGGGGAACCGACTGGCGCTATACGCAGAGGTCGCAGGCGACCGCGCCTTCAAGCTGCGGGTCACAACCTTTGACCCCGCACGCAAGATGGTCTGGCAGGGCGGTATGCCATTGGGCTTGTTTACAGGCACGCGGACCTTCACGCTGGCGCCAAGCGGGGCCCGGACAGATTTTCACATGCAAGAGGTGTTTTCCGGTCCGCTGTCCGGTTTGATCTGGAAATCCATGCCGGACCTGCAACCATCTTTTGACCAGTTTGCCCAAGCCCTTGAACAGCACGCAACAGGAACAGCCCAATGAATACAGTCACCTATGGCACTGGCCAGCCCGACGATCCATGGACGTTGAAAACGCCGCCGCTCAGCTCTGAGTTCCAAGTTTGGCGCAAACCCGACGGCGACCCGCCCGCATTGGTCGTGCAGGTGGGCAAGACGCAGTTGTCCTATCAGCTATGCGCCATCGAAGATGCACATGCCTGGTTGCTTGGCGTGGGAGACTGGGTGCCGCTGGGCAATGCGGACGAAGGCAAGCCGGTCAAGGACGGCACGCTAGAGGCCTGGGCGCGGTCCGGTGACAACCCTGTCGGCGGATATTACGGAATGCGCAAAGGCTATCGTGGGCGGTTTGCGAACTACGTGGGGCCAGTGCTGGAACTGCTGGGATTGGCAGAGCTGGAGCACAACGCGCGCAACAATCGCATTCGGGCAAAACAGCCCGACACCTGAAAAAACAGGTGATTACATCGCAACACCGGTCTAGCGTCATGAAAAGCGAGACGGAAAGGAGCGATGTCATGGCCGATCCATTTCAAAACGTTGATGCGGCGGGTGCTGATTTTATCAAGTCATTTGCGGATTCGATGGATGCACGACAAGACGACCCCACGATGGAACAGATTGTGGCGACCTATCTGGGCAAGTTGCAGTTTGCCCCCGACACGCTCACTGTCGAGGTCGGGGCAGGTGCCGGGGCCGTCACGCGCCGGATCGCGGCCCATGCGGCAGCGGGCAGGGTCATTGGCTTTGAGCCGTCCAAAGGCTTCGTTTCCGAAGCAATCCAGCGTGCTGGAGGTTTGGACAATCTTGCGTTTGAGGTTGCTGATGGTGGTGCGCTTCCGCTTGAGGCCGGAAGCGCGGATCATCTTATTATGCACACGGTGCTGACGCATGTGCCCGATCCGACGATCCTGATCGCAGAGGCAAAGCGCGTCCTGAAACCCGGTGGCACCTTGGTGATTTGCGACGCTGATTTTTCCAAGGCAACGCTTGGTAACTTTCCCGGTGATCCGCTTGATGCCAGCGCGAGGTTTTTTGTTGCCGAATTTGTCACAGACCCGTTTATCGTGGCGAGGCTGCGCGGCATGGTAAGGGACGCGGGCTTTGCCGTTGAGGCCTTTGATGTGGTCAGCCGTGCCATTACTGACAACACGCAGATGCTGCCATGGGTTGTTGAAACCGCCAAGGTTATGGTCGCGCGTGGCGACATAGGGCAGGGGTTGGCCGATGCATTGGCCGCGGAATACGAGCGGCGGATGGCCGCGGGCCGGCTTTACGGCTCACAGGTCTTTGCAACGCTGATCGCGACGAACAGCTAGGGTTGTTGATGCGCTTCGTGATCGGGCTGCGCCAGCGATTGCCTTTCGATCATCGCCTGCCGGATAATCTGAACCGAAGATGACAGGAACAGGCCCGCCATGATGCTGGCCACGATCACATCCGGCCAACCCGTGGATGTACCCCACACGCCGAGCGCCGCGATGATGACGGCCACATTGCCAATTGCATCATTGCGTGAACATAGCCAGACCGAGCGGACATTTGCGTCGCCATCTTTATAAGCCACGAGCAACAGCACACTCGCCACATTGGCGGCGAGCGCCAGTACCCCGATCACGCCCATGATATTTGCCTCTGGTACGCCCAGATAGATCACCCGGTAGAGTGTGGAACCCATGACCCACAAACCCATCAACGCAAGGCTGAAGCCTTTGAGCAGGGCCGCATTGGATCGCACCCGCAACGATGACCCGATAACAGCCAGCGATAGCCCGTAAGTGAGCGCATCGCCCAGAAAATCAAGCGCATCCGCTTGCAGCGCCTGCGATCGCGCATAGTGGCCAGCGCCCATCTCGACCGCGAACATGACAGCGTTGATCGCGATGACCAGCCATAGCCGTCGCTTGTAGTCGTCTGAGACACCGTCGAACTTGGCATCATGCCCACAACACCCGGCCATGCTACTCTCCTTTGCCTGCGTTGTGAGTGTTGTAATGTCTCTAGTAGCTAGAGCTTCAAGTGTTTTTTGATCTTGTCTGCGATTGGTGCGGGCTGAACGGACTGCCGGTCATCAGAGGCGCGAAAACCCTTGCCTTAGTGGGCAATTCTGCCGGTGAGCGACACTGCGCATCAAACGCAAAACGCCGCCCCAATTCGGAGCGGCGTTCCTAAATCGTAGGGTGGGTGAAACCCACGCGTGCCTTAGAAACCAAGACCAGCGTATTTGTTCTTGAACTTGGACACACGGCCACCGGCGTCCATCAGACGGGTGGAGCCACCGTTCCATGCAGGGTGCACGGATGGGTCGATATCCAGCGACATGGTGTCACCTTCCTTGCCCCATGTGGATTTCATCTGCACCACAGTGCCATCGGTCATTTTGACGTCGATGATGTGGTAATCGGGATGCGTATCTTTTTTCATGATGGCAATCCTTAGCTTGTGGCGCCCTTAGGCGCTTTGTAGTTGGTGACCTCTGCGATACGTGCGGACTTACCGCGACGCGACCGGAGATAGTACAGCTTGGCGCGACGCACACGACCACGGCGAACCACGGTGATGCTGTCGATGTTGGTGGAATGCAGCGGGAAAACACGCTCCACACCTTCGCCAAAGGAAATCTTGCGCACTGTGAAAGACCCGGCAATACCTTTGCCGTTCTTGCGGGCGATGCACACGCCTTCGTAGTTCTGCACACGGCTGCGTGTGCCTTCGGTCACTTTGTAACCGACGCGGATGGTATCACCCGCCTTAAAGTCGGGGATTGTGGCCCCAAGTGCGGCGACTTGTTCCGCTTCGAGTTGTGCGATCAGGTCCATCTGAAACGCTCCTTATGATGCTTGCGGTTATCCGCAATGTTTGTTTGCGTGGCTCAGAGCTCTGCGTCGTTACCGGGTCCAGTTGCCTGCCCGCCAGAGATGCGTCATCGTTTCTTTTGTTGTGGTCGTCCGGCCTGTCCGGTGAGGGCTGCACCAACGCAGGTGCTCTCATGCTCCGGATGGTTCCATAAACCAACGCCCGGAATCAGCTGCGCTGACCGGGAATGCTGCCGTATAGGCGCATGGGCTGCGTGGATCAAGTGGTTTTGGGGCGTCTGACGGGGCGGTTGTTGGGTGTGATGTGGTCAAATGCACCGTCGCCGTAGGATTTTGTGACCTCAGAAATCACAACATGAAATCCGCCGTACCATTTCTCGTACTGCTTTTTGGCTTCTAGATGCGATGGATGCGCTGAAAATGCCTTAAGGGCCAGATGATTGTCCCAATAGTAGATGGAGTTTCGCGTTTTACGGTCTTCGCTGAACCAGTTTTCTTTGCCCAGGAATCCGTTGGTTTCTTCGGCGGCCTGCGCAATCAGCGCATCCAACCGAAAGAACTCATCATCCAGTTCGGTTTCAGTGAAGATGAAACTTGCTGTCAGCATCAATCCTTCCTTTGCCTGCCCTTGTGGGCCGACCATAAATCAGGCCGCCGATCTTGCGTGATCTTTTCCGACATCTCGCGCCGCCACGCCGTGATTTTGGCGTGGTTGCCGGACAGCAGCACCTCGGGGATCTTGTGCCCCTGCCATTCGGCGGGTTTGGTGTATTGCGGGTGTTCCAAAAGCCCGGCAGAAAAGCTTTCTTCGATCGCGCTGTCCGCATTTCCCAGAACGCCAGGCAGCAACCGCACCGTCGCGTCGATCATCGCCTGCGCCGCAATCTCGCCGCCGGTCATGACGAAATCGCCAAGGCTGATCTCTTGGATGCCGAAATGTTGCAACACCCGTTCATCCACGCCCTCAAACCGGCCACAGAGCATGGTTACCCCATCCATGCGTGCCCAGTTGCGTGCCGTCGCCTGATCAAACCGCGGCCCGCGCGGCGACAGGTAAACCAAAGGGGCCACACCCTTGGTCCCGGCGCGCGCCTCGACAATCGCTTTTTCCAGAACATCAGCCCGCAGCACCATCCCTGCGCCGCCACCCGCCGGGGTGTCGTCAACATTGCGATGCTTGCCAATGCCATAGTCGCGCAAATCATAGGTCTGCAATTGCCACAACCCATCCTGCAACGCTTTGCCAGTCAGGCTTTCGCCCAGCACACCGGGAAAGGCCTGCGGGAACAGGGTCAGTATCTGGGCTGTCCAGGCACCGGCAATATCCGGGGTCTCCGTCATCAATTCACGCGGCTTCAGCGTGGGGCGGACAGCAATGCGCCCGGCGGATTTTGGTGGCTTGGTCAAAACAACCCCTCTGGCGGGTCCGCAATAATGCGTCGGCTGGCCAGATCAACGGTTGGCACGGCGGCCTGCGTAAAGGGCAGCAATACTGTGTCGGACGCACCCGGCACGATGATTTCCAGCAAGTCGCCCGCGCCGTGGTCCATGACGTTCTTGACCGTGCCAAGGGTCGCCCCGCCGGTGTCCAGTACGGTGAGGCCAATCAGATCGGTGTAGTAATATTCATCATCCGGCAGTGACGGCATCACATCGCGCGGGGCATAAAGGTTCACGTTGCGCAGAGCGTCGGCATCTTCTTTGGTCACAACGCCATCAATGTGCGCGGTAAACCCGTTCTTGAGCTGGCCCGTCAGCAGAACCTGGGCAAAGGCGCGCCCGTCTTCGGCATAAAGCGGGGTGTAATCTGCAATCGCTTGCGGGTCGGCGCAATAGGACTTCAGGCGCACTTCGCCCTGAACACCAAATGCGCCGCCAATGGCACCCACGATTACACGATCAGTCATCAGTCAAACTCCGGTCCCACGCAAATATTTTCAACCCACAGTCCGCCACCGCCCTCGCAGATGCCCTGCTGGCCTTCGCGCTCAAACAGCATGCCTGCCACAAAGGCGAACATCACCAGAATAAGCGTGCGTAACAAGCGGAACATGCATTGGTCCCAAATGGGGAATGAGTGTCGCCCTGGCGCTGGGCCGGGGCGACCTTTGCAGATTTACTCTTCTGCTGCGGCTTCTTCAGCCACTTCTTCTGCGGGTGCTTCTTCCGCAGGTGCGTTTGCAGCTTCTTCAGCAGCAGCGGCTTTGGCAGCTTTTTCTTCAGCACGTGCCTGAGCAGCTTTGCCTGGTGTACCCTTCTTGGGGTTGCTGCGGTCTTTCTTGGGCAGTTCGCCGGCAGCTTCCAACATGCGCGATACACGGTCGGTTGGCTGTGCGCCTTCGCCCAACCAGTATTTCACGCGCTCCATGTTCATTTTCACGCGCTCTTCGCTGTCTTTTGGCAGCATGGGGTTATATGTGCCCAGCTTTTCGATGAAACGGCCATCGCGTGGCATACGGCTGTCGGCCGCCACGATTGCATAAAATGGACGTTTCTTTGAGCCGCCACGGGCCAAACGGATTTTCATAGCCATCAGATTTTCTCCTTAAAGATGGGGTCGAGGGCGCAGGCCCTCAGGATTGGTGTTGTTTGTGGTGTTGGATGACTTCCTGAATGATGAAGTTCAGGAATTTCTTGGCAAATTCCGGATCAAGATCGGCCCGGTTTGCAAGATCGGTAAGCCGCGCGATCTGTCTTTCTTCACGCGCAGGGTCGGAGGGGGGCAGGTCGTGTTCGGCCTTTAGCCGCCCCACCGCCTGCGTATGTTTGAAGCGCTCGCCCAATGTGTAGACAAGGATGGCATCAAGCCGGTCGATGCTTTCGCGATGATCCTTCAGGATATCAGCGGCGCGGGTGGTGGCGTCAGTCATCGGGCGCTCCTATCTGGGGGGTAACGGAAAATGGCTACGCTGCTGTCGGCGGGATGCGTGCCGGACATCTGCGCGCCAAGGCGATTGGCGACACGGACAGAGGAATCATTGCCGTCAGCGATGTAGCTGACGAATTCTGTGCCGTAGATTTGGTGCCCAAGATCTCGCAGGGCGACTGCGGCTTCGGTGGCGTATCCGTGCCCTTCAGCCTCGGCGGTCAGTAGCCAGCCAAGCTCTGGCGCAGGGTCGCCAAATTCGTGTCCCAGCAAAACCAGACCCAGCACAGCATCATCATCTGATGCGCGACAAATGGTCAGCGCCCCATGCCCGCGGAGCACCCAACCCGCCACAAGTTGGTTGAAATCAAGCCACGCATCCTCTGCCGCCATCGGTCCTCCGATAAATGCGGCGCGGTCGGTGGTAAAAATCGGTTCCAGCGTTGCCCAATCGGAAAGGCGCGGCAGGCGCAACGTCAGCCGTTCGGTTTCAATCCGCGGTATAGCGGCCGTGATCGCAGCGATTTGTTTTTTGCCGCCTTGCGGTGTCTGCGCCCAGGGTGTCATGCCTTACCCCGCATGTGGCGATAGACCAGCGTGCCTTTGTCTTCGGGCGCCTTTGCATTGACGTCATGCACAGCGCCCAGCTTTTGCGCCACGCGGATCGAGGCCGCGTTGCGTTCACCAATGTAACTGACAATGCTGGGCAGATCTGTCGTAGCAAAGGTGTGGTTGATGATCGCGCGCCCGGCTTCCTCTGCCAGTCCCATGCCGGTGAAGCCATCATAGATGAACCAGCCACATTCGGGTTCCGGGAAATGTGGTGGATGCACGAGGCCAACACCACCGGCGAGCTTTCCATCCATCTCGATGGCCAAAGTGCCAAAACCATAAAGCGGCCACGTGGCCACATCATTGGTAAACCATGTCCACGCCTGATTACGGTCGATGGGGCCATCCATATAGACAGCGCGGTCACTGGCCATGAAGGCGGCGTAGGTGTCGAAATCACCACGCAGATAGGGGCGCAGCGTCAGGCGT
Organism: uncultured Paracoccaceae bacterium; assembly: GCA_947498645.1. GTDB lineage: Bacteria > Pseudomonadota > Alphaproteobacteria > Rhodobacterales > Rhodobacteraceae > Yoonia. The sequence goes on from CANMKS010000001.1 coordinate 1,548,450, forward strand.
TTGGTGTGCAAGGTTGGGATCATGCAATCGCCCCCGCAGCTTGCCGTACCGCGCGCGGGTCGTTGTGTGCCAAGTGCCGAAACACGATGCAGTTTTCGCCATCTACAACATCGCGGCGTTCCTCAACAGCGCCTAGCCGGGTCGCCAGCGCCAAGGATCGTGTGTTGTTGGGAGAGATCAATGATATCAGCGGCTCAAGCCCCAGCGTGCCACCGGCCCATTCGCGCACTGCACAGGCGGCTTCAAACGCATAGGACCGCCCTTCAAAGCCATCAAACATATGCCATGCCAGTTCAGGCTGCGGCCATTCGATGTGGTGCAACACACCGACACGCCCTGCGGCAATACCTGTTTCACGCTCGGTCACCGTAAAGAAGCCATAGCCGTGCCACTGCCAATGTCCGATGCCTGCGATAAAGCCGCGCCATGCATCACGTTCTGTACCCCGACCACCCACAGCCTCCATCCGCTCAGACCGGGTGACCCATGCGGTGAAGGCCGCAAGGTCCCGTTTCTGCGGGCCGCGCAACACAAGGCGCGCCGTGGTGAGGGTGGGGGCGGGTGTCATCGGTTACTTCTTTTTTCCGAAACCTGACAGGCCGGGTGGCAGTCCCGCACCACCGCCCAAACCGGGCAAACCACCGGGCGGCATCTTGCCTTGCAGCGCTTTGGCTGCTTCGGCCATCGCCTTGGGGTCGTTCATATCGGGCATCCCGCCGTCGGGCATTCCGCCGCCTTTGCCGAACATGCCCTTCATGGCCTGTTTCAACATGCCGCCCTTGCCCATCTTTTTCATCATATCGGCCATCTGGCGGTGTTGTTTGACCAGTTTGTTCAACTCGGACACTTCCAACCCGGCACCCTTTGCAACGCGCTTTTTGCGGCTTGCTGCCAGCAGGTCAGGGTTGGCCCGTTCTTTCTTGGTCATGGAGTTGATCAACGCGATTTGGCGTTTGAGGATGCTGTCATCCATGCCAGCGGCGGCCATCTGTTTGCCCATCTTGGCGGCGCCGGGCATCATTCCCATCATGCCTTCCATGCCGCCCATCTTCATCATCTGCTCGAGCTGCATCTTCAGGTCGTTCATGTTGAAGCGACCCTTTTGAAAGCGCTTCATCATGCGTTCGGCCTGTTCGGCCTCGATCGTTTCCTGCGCCTTTTCGACCAACGCAACAATGTCGCCCATGCCAAGGATGCGGCCCGCAATGCGATCCGGCTCGAACGTCTCAATCGCGTCCATCTTTTCGCCAAGACCGACAAAGCGAATGGGCTTGCCCGTGATCGCGCGCATAGACAGAGCCGCACCACCGCGCCCGTCGCCGTCCATTCGCGTCAGGACCACGCCTGACACACCGATCTTGTCGTCGAATTCCTGGGCTACATTCACCGCGTCCTGCCCGGTCAGACCATCAACCACCAGCAGTGTTTCGCGTGGGTTGGCGACGTCGCGCACGGCGGCGGCCTGCGCAATCAGTTCTGCGTCAATGTGCAAGCGACCCGCGGTGTCGAGCATATAGACGTCGTACCCACCAAGGCTGGCTTGGGTCTTGGCGCGTTTGGCAATCGCAACCGGGTCTTCGCCTTTGACAATGGGCAGGGTATCGACACCGATTTGCCCGCCCAAGATCGCCAACTGCTCCATCGCGGCAGGGCGGTTGGTATCAAGCGAGGCCATCAGCACACGCTTGCCTTCGCGTTCTTTCAGACGTTTGGCCAGTTTGGCAGTGGTTGTCGTTTTGCCAGACCCTTGCAAACCCACCATCAGGATCGGGGCAGGTGGGTTGTCGATTTTCAGCGCGCCGGGGTCATCATCGCCGGTCAGGACATGCTGCAATTCATCATGCACAATCTTGACGACTTGCTGGCCGGGCGTGATTGACTTTGTGACGGCCTGGCCGGTTGCCTTGTCTTGCACGGCTTTGATGAAGTCGCGCGCAACAGGCAGCGATACATCAGCCTCAAGCAAGGCCACGCGCACCTCGCGCAGGGCCGTTTTGACGTCATCATCCGTCAGCGCACCTTGCTTGGTCAGCTTGTCAAAGACACCGGATAGGCGTTCGGATAGATTTTCAAACATCGGCCAAGGCCCTCGTCTCGTTTTTGGTTGCCCTGCGTATATAGTGACGCAATGCAAAAAGCAGTAGCGCCCCCGTGGGCGCGACGCGCTGACGGAGGGCGATCCCCTGATATTTGGGGACCGGAAAGCTGATGCTATCCGGGTGTTGGCTGGCGTTTACGCCCGTAGCGCGGTTAAGTCAACCTACACAGGGTGAACCAGCAATCGGTGGTGGCACGGCTGGCTGCGCCATCCACAATGCCAGAGGCATTGGTATGTAGGACGGTGGTTATGCGCGGGCCCCTGCGGTGGATGCTATCGGAAATACGGCCTTGCGCTGGCGAACGAAATATCCGAATTTTGTCGTCAAATGTTTGCAAATGCACAGGTGACCGCGTGGATAACTGGGATGAGATCAGAACGGCCTTTCAGGTGGCGCGGATGGGCACCGTCAGCGGTGCCGCTGATCAACTGGGCGTGCACCACGCCACGGTGATCCGCCACATTGATGCGCTGGAACAGCGTCTGGGGGCAAAACTGTTTCAGCGTCATGCGCGCGGGTACACGGCCACCGAGGCCGGCACCGATCTGTTGCAGGTCGCGCAGGCCACCGATGATCAGTTCACGCAGTTGGCCGGGCGGATCAAGGGGCAGGGAGAAGGTGTGTCGGGCGACCTTGTTGTCACATCGCTGGCGACGGCGTCGTGCATGTTGACCCCGGTATTGGTGGCGTTTCAGGCCGAACACCCCGAGGTGCGGGTGCGCTACCGGACGGGTGACCGCGTGTTTCGGTTGGAATACGGCGAGGCCCATGTCGCAATCCGAGCGGGCACCATGCCCGAAGAGCCCGACAACGTGGTGCAGCCATTCATGCAGCAGCAGATGGCGCTGGTCGCCTCTGACGGTTACATCGCGCGACATGGTGCGCCAAAGGACGCGGCGGACTTCAAGAACCATTATTTCGTGACACATGACAGCGATAACAACCGTGCCCCCTTCAACCGTTGGCTGCGCGAGATGGTGTCGGAAGATCGCTTGACCTATCGCGCGACCGATAACCGCAATATGCAGGATGCCATCGTAGCCGGTGCCGGGATCGGGTTTGTTCTGGCGCAGGTCGCAAAGGCTGATCCCGCACTGACCGAGGTGATTGCACGCCAAGACGAATGGGCCGCACCGCTATGGATCGTGACCCATGTGGATTTGCACCGGACGACCAAAGTGCAAACCTTCCTGCGCTTTCTGAAAGATCGCATCAAGACGCTGGAGTGTTAATGACGCATGGCCGTGCCGGGCATCTGGCGATGCTCGTCTTTTCGATGCTGGTGGCGGGCTCGTTTGCGCTGGGGTCGCTGGCCGCCAACGAGATTGCGCCGACAGTGCTGAATGTTGTGCGGTTCTGGATTGCCACAGCGATTATGGGGATGGTTGCGTTGGCCACAACCGGATTGCCCCGCAGTGCCGCCCAGGCGCCATGGCGTTACGTCGTGCTGGCGTCCTTTTTCACAACTTACTTTGTGCTGATGTTCGAAGGGTTGAAAACCGCCCCGCCGGTCAGCGCTGCGGCTGTGTTCACCCTGACGCCGATCCTGTCGGCGGGGTTTGGTTATATCCTGCTGCGACAAGTCGTGACACCACGGATCGCCCTTGCCTTGGTGATAGGGGCATTGGGTGCGATCTGGGTCATCTTTCGGGCCGATGTTGCCGCGATCCTGCGATTTGAGATCGGGCAGGGCGAGATGATCTACTTCTGGGGCTGCGCTGCCCATGCGGTTTATACCCCGCTGGTACGCAAACTGAACCGGGGTGAAAGCGCGATTGTGTTCAGTTTTGGCGTTTTGCTGGCGGGGTCCATCCTGTTGACGTTCTGGGGCGGAAGAGAGGCAATCGCAACGGATTGGGCCAACCTGCCAATGATTGTCTGGCTGACAATCATCTACACAGCCGTTTTCGCTAGTGCTGCGACCTTTACCTTGCTGCAATTCGCAGCACTCCGACTGCCGAGTTCAAAGGTCATGGCGTATACTTATCTGGTGCCAAGCTGGGTGCTGGTCTGGGAGATTGCGCTGGCTGGTGACACGGCGCCCGCCAAGGTGATCATCGGGCTCGCGTTGACGATATTTGCGCTTTTCCTCTTGTTGCGGAATGATGATGTAGCGCCAGCGACGTAGTTGAGTGGGAACCTATGGGCGCGCGCGGCGTTACTCTGTCACGAAACAAAGGAAACATTATGCGCAATATCATCTATCTTGTCGGACTTGTGGTTATCGTACTGGCTATCGTTCGCTTCGTGCTCTGACGTCATTCGCCACGACGCGGGCAGTGCGTGGTCAGACCACCACTGGCGAACTGAAAAACCTTGATTTGGGGCGCGTCTATTGCGCGCCCTCTTTGAGCTGTTGAGACAGGAAGCTTTCGAAGGCATCAAGATCAATTGCATCCATCTGGCCAAATGCCTGCATCCAAACCGAGGCTTCGCGCAATGCGTCAGGTTCCAGTTTGCACCATTTCACACGGCCGCGTTTTTCCTGCGAAATCAGACCAGCGGCGGTCAGTACGGCCAGATGTTTGGATATGGCGGCCAAAGATGTCTCAAACGGTTCGGCAACATCGGTGACGGCCATGTCATCTTCCAGCAGCATCGAAAGAATCGCGCGGCGTGTGGGATCGGCCAAAGCCGCGAAAATGATGTCGAGAGGGTGTGCCATCCTGCCAACGCTTAGCAATCAATGACCTGTCACGCCAGTATTTCGTAACGCCGGGCGGTCGCCGGCATTTGACGCGGGGCTTGACGAAAATCTGAGATTGCCGACGTTGCAGGTTATCAGGTGTACCATCCGATCCGGTTCTTCATGTGAGTTATGTGGATGGGCATAGCGAGCGTGACTGGCCGCTGGACGAAAGCGCGACACTCTGGTCCGTCAGGCGATAGTCAACCAATAGGTTGAATATCGCAAATGCCGTTTCGCAGGTGAAACGGGGCGAAATCCTAGCGTGATACTGACATTAAGATATTGAAATTAAACACATAATCAAGGGTTAGCGTTTGCTTGACTCTGTTGTGGTCCCGCCATAGACCAACGGCAACTGACGGATGGGCCAAAACCGATGTCTGAACGCGATGATGCTGACCGCCTCAAGGCGCTTGAAGCGAAGATTGACGCGCTCAAAACGCCGGAAAAGGTAAAGGACCATTCAGAAGAGCACTATTCTCAGGCGCAACTGGCCTGGCGGATGGTGATAGAGCTTGTCGCCGGTCTTGGGATCGGCTTTGGCATTGGATACGGGCTGGATACCGCGTTTGGTACGATGCCGATTTTTCTGGTGCTGTTTATATTTTTTGGCCTCGCTGCTGGTGTTCTCACCATGATGCGGTCAGCCAAGGAAGTGCAGAAAAAGCAGCTAGAGGCTGCGGAGAAAGAGGGCGAAACACGTGGCTGAAGAAAAAGCAGAAGGTGGTCTGGTATTTCACCCGCTGGATCAGTTTATCGTCAAGCCACTGTTCGGTGACGGCCCTGTTCACTGGTATACACCGACGAATGTGACGCTGTGGATGGGCATTGCGCTGCTTGCCATCCTGGCAGTGTTCGTTCTGGGCAGTCGTGGCCGTGCGATTATCCCGACCCGGCTCCAGTCGATTGGTGAGCTGATCTACGGCTTTATCTACAAGATGGTTGAAGATGTGACCGGCAAAGATGGGGTGAAATACTTCCCCTACATCATGACGCTGTTCCTGTTCATCCTGTTCGCCAACTACCTTGCCCTGATCCCGATGTCCTATAGCCCGACATCCATGATTGCGGTGACGGCGGTTCTGGGTTTCGGCGTGTTCATTTGCGTGACGATCCTTGGCTTTGTCAAAAACGGCGCGTCTTTCCTGGGTCTGTTCTGGATGTCAGATGCCCCGGCAATCCTGCGCCCGATCATCGCGATTATCGAGGTAATTTCCTATTTCGTGCGCCCGGTCAGCCACTCTATTCGTTTGGCGGGCAACATCATGGCGGGCCACGCGGTTCTGAAAGTGTTCGCAGGCTTTGCCGCGCTGACACTGGTAAGCCCGGTCGCGATTTTCGGCATTGTCGCCATCTATGGGCTCGAGGTTCTTGTGGCCGGTATTCAGGCCTATGTTTTCACTATTCTGACGTGTGTCTACCTGAAAGACGCGCTTCACCCCGCACACTAACGACGTGGGTTTTACCCACCCTACTATCTAACTTCCAATCGTAAGGAGAAATACTCATGGAAGGTCAACTCGCACACATCGGCGCAGGTCTCGCAGCTATCGGTTCCGGCGCTGCCGCAATCGGTGTTGGTACAGTTGCAGGCAACTACCTGGCTGGCGCATTGCGCAACCCATCTGCTGCTGCTGGTCAGACAGCAACATTGTTCATCGGTCTGGCATTCGCCGAAGCTCTGGGGATCTTTGCATTCCTCGTGTCGCTTCTGCTGATGTTCGCAGTCTAAGAACACACCCATATCCTTACGGCTTGGTGGTCGCGGAACCCCGTGACCACCAAGTAAACACTCAAGGTATTCGGGGGCCATCATGGCAACAGAAACAACAGACGCCGTCGCTGGTGCTTGCGTAGATGCAGGGGGTTCTGCCCTCGGTATGCCGCAGCTTTGTGCGGATTGGATGCCCAACCAGATTTTCTGGCTGGTTGTCACATTGATCGCAATTTTCTTTGTGATGTCACGCATCGCTTTGCCTCGCATTGGTGCGGTTCTGGCAGAACGGTCCGGCACGATCACAAATGATATTGCCGCAGCTGAAGAGCTGAAGAATAAGGCGGCAGAAGCTGAAGCGGCTTATGACCAGGCGCTTCTGGATGCCCGTGCGGAGGCGCAAAAGATCGTCGCCGAAGCCAAAGCAGAAATTCAGGCCGAGTTAGACGTGGAACTGCAGAAAGCAGACGCCGAGATCGCGGCCAAGACAGCCGAAAGCGAAGCAGCCATTGCCGAAATTCGCGAAGGCGCAAAGAAAAGCGTGACCGCCGTCGCCAAGGACACAGCCAAGGAATTGGTTGCCGCCATGGGTGGCAGTGCCGATGCCAAGACGATCACGGCTGCAATCAATGCGCGGATGAAAGGGTAAGATATGAGACTGACACTCACCGCCCTTTTCGCTCTTGCCGCCAGCCCTGCACTTGCGGCAGGTGACAAGCCGTTCTTTTCGCTGGCGAACACGGACTTTGTTGTCTCGATCGCCTTCCTGATCTTTGTTGGGATCCTGCTGTACTACAAAGTGCCCAGCCTTGTTGGTGGCATGTTGGACAAGCGTGCCGATGGCATCAAATCTGAACTGGATGAAGCCAAGGCGCTGCGCGAAGAAGCCCAGTCTTTGCTGGCCAGCTACGAGCGCAAGCAAAAGGAAGTTCAGGAGCAGTCAGCACGTATCGTTGCTGCTGCCAAGGAAGAGGCGACAAATGCTGCCGCCGCCGCCAAGGACGATATCGCGAAATCGATCACTCGCCGCCTTGCTGCTGCTGAAGAACAGATTGCGAGTGCGCAGGCCGACGCCATCAAGGAAGTGCGTGATCAGGCGATCATGGTCGCTGTTGGCGCTGCCAAGGACGTGATCGCCAAGCAGATGGACGCGAAATCTGCTGGTGCATTGATCGACACATCAATCGCTACGGTGGCTGACAAACTTCACTAAGCGGCCGTCACAACCGAATAGAAAGCCCGGCTGCGTGATGCGCTGCCGGGCTTTTTCGTTGACAGAGGGGCGCTGCGCTTGAACACTCAACCCCGGGGCGAAAGCGGGAGAAGACCAAAAATGCCGACCCTTTGGCTGGGGGTGCGCGCCGCTGCGCTATATGCCGGCGTCCTGTCCCTTGGCACGCTTCTTGTTTTTCGCGTTGGCGAACCCCCCGTGGATGTTCCAGACGTATTGGCCAAACTCTTGCCGGTTCAGTGTGTTGCTGTCGTGCTTTGTGTGTTCTTTGCCCTGCGCAGTGGTGGGTGGCGGAAGGTGGGATTTGGCCGGATAGACCTGCCAGGTCTTATCTGGTTTCTGCCCGCATGGTGGGTCCTGGGTCTTTTGTTTGGGGCGGTATTCTTTAGTGGCTCCGCAACCGCGCTCAATGACCTTGGCACAGCAACCTGGGCCTTTCTGTTGCTGGCCCCACTTTTTGTGGCCTTCGGGGAAGAGGTCATGTTTCGGGGTATCTTGCTGCGCGGGGCGTTGGCCGAATTGCCGGTTGCCTATGCTCTGCTGCTCAGCACAGCGGGTTTTGCGGCGTTGCATTTCGTGAATGGGATTTCCGGGCAGACCGCCGCGGGGACGGTGCAGCAGGTTGGCTTTGCCCTGATTGTTGGCTTTGCGCTTGCGCCGCTGGCGATCCGGATCGGCAGTCTTTGGCCACTCATCCTGTGGCACTGGCTTTGGAACGTGGCGGTCTTTGCCAGCCAAATCGCCGGTCTCATCCACCCTTTTGTGCTGATCGGGATGTCCATTCAGGCAGCCGTGTCAATCTGGCTGTGGGCCGCACTGATCCGGGGTGACATCAGACCCTAACGTTTGGCTTCATGCTCCAGCCGTTTTTGCGCAAAAGCCTCGTTACGGTCGGACTGCTGCTGATCGGACAGCGCGGTTTCAACAAAGCTGAGATGCGATTCCACCGCAGCACGTGCCGCCTGCGGATCGCGTGATTGCAACGCAGTATTGATCATGCGGTGCTGGTCCAACAGAGTATCGCGCGTCATCCGTTGTTTGAACATGACAGTGCGGTTGTAGAACACACCTTCACGCAACAACTCGTACATCGAGCGCATCATATGCAGCATGATGACGTTGTGGCTGGCTTCGATGATCGACAGATGGAAATCGGCATCAAGCCGGGCCTCATCCGCCGGGTTCCGTTTTTGATGGGCCGCTTCCATCTTTTCAAAGATCGCGTTGATGACCTTGAGATCCGTATCGCTGGCCAGCCGTGCCGCGCGTTCTGCTGCCAGTCCCTCCATATCGCGGCGGAAACTGATGTAGTCAAAAACCGCCGTGTCATGGGTGGCAAAGAGCGTGACCAGAGCGGGTGAAAACGCCGAGCCCAGCACGTCAGCCACATAGACGCCAGCGCCCGCCTTGGACATCAGCAAACCACGGTCTTGCAGATCTGCCAAAGCCTCGCGCAGGGAGGGCCGCGAAACGCCCATCCGCTCGCTCAGTTCACGTTCGGACGGCAGACGTTCACCGGGGCGCAGAATGCCGCGCAGGATCAGACTTTCCACCTGGCGGATCACACCATGAGAGAGTTTTTCTTGCTGAACAGGTTCAAACGGCATGGAATATCATCTCCGATTGGTCAAATGATATGACCAAAGCGGGGCGCTCACAACAAAAAAGGGGCTGCGCAATCGCAGCCCCTTTCGGCAAATCGTCAGGATCAGCGCCTTAGTTTGGCGTGATCACAATCTCAACCCGGCGGTTGGCCTGACGGCCAGCCTCATTAAGGTTGGACGCAACGGGCTGGTTCTCGCCCGCACCGATGGAGCGCACACGGGCTGCCGAAACACCACCGCTAAGCAACACGCCGGATACGGCTTGCGCACGACGCTCGGACAGACCCTGGTTAAAGGACGCATCACCCACGTTGTCGGTATGGCCGATCACGTTGATTGTTGTGTCAGGGTACTGTTGCAGCGAGTTGGCGACAATGCGCAGCTCACGCTGGGCGGTGCTGGACAACTGTGTGCTGTTGGTCGCGAAAAGCAGGTCCTGGCTCAGGACAACGCGCAGGTCACGGCCGTTGTTGGACACGCCAACATCATTACGCAACTGGCGACGCAGGTCTTCGGCCTGACGATCAAGCGAGTTACCAACGCCTGCGCCAACACCCGCACCAAGGGCGGCACCGATCAATGCGGCCTGATTGCGTTCGCGCACAGAGCCGTCGTTGTTTGTCAGCGCGCCAAGCACCGCGCCGGCGCCAGCACCGATCAGGGCGCCTTGCTGTGTGTTTTGCATCTGGTTCGGTCCGGTGGTGTCACAAGCTGCGACAAATGTCATCGTGGACGCCGCAAGGACGAGTGGGAATTTCTTAAGTGTCATGGTCATGGTTCCATTTGATGTATGTGCGCAAATCGCGCCGTGGATAGGTCAGCTTATGCAGAATTTGCCCATGATATCCAATAGCGGCCCTGTGACCAGCATGGTTTCGCTTACTTTACGCCCGCTCTGCGGTTGCATCCACGCGCGCTGATTCCCACGCGAGCATGGCGCGTTTCACGGGAAGCCCCCAGTGATACCCGCCCAGGCCGCCTGATTTGCGCAATGCCCGGTGGCAGGGGATCAGCCAACTGACCGGATTGCGCCCGACCGCCGTACCAACGGCGCGCACCGCTTTGGGTTTGCCGATAGACTGTGCAATCTCGGAATAAGTGGTGACATGGCCTGAAGGAATAGTCAGCAAGGCCTCCCATACCTTAAGCTGGAACGGGGCGCCGATCATGTGCAGCTTGGTCTCGCCAGTCATCCCAAGCGCTGCCTCGGCCCATGGGCGCAGAAAATCCGGGTCTTCGACAAAGCGGGCCTTGGGCCAACGCGATTGCAGGTCGGCCATTGCAGGTTCCGGCCCAGCCTCTGCCGCGAATGCCAACCCGCAGATGCCGCGATCGGTGCCCATCACAAGGGCGGGCCCGAAGTGGCTTTCAAACCAGCCCCAATGGATCGTCAGGTCCGCACCGTCGCGGGCATAGTCACCGGGGCTCATGGCCTCCCAGCGCACAAAGAGGTCGTGTAACCGTCCGCTGCCTGACAAACCGACCGCATGGGCGGTCTCAAGCGTCGTAAAACGGTCGCGCAACAACGTCTTGGCGTGCGCCAGCGTTAGATACTGCTGATAGCGTTTTGGCGACACGCCAACCCATGTCGAAAAGAGCCGCTGAAAATGTGCGGGGCTCATGTTCATGTCGGCCGCCAGATCGGCCAGCGTTTGCGGTTCGTCGCCTGCGGCGTCGATGGCTTCGATCGCGCGGCGCATGACTTGGTAGTGATATGTCTCAGTGTGTTCCATGGTTTCAAATTAAGGGCAATCTGGCCACTACGCGACCCGGAAATTGCGCATCTGGCGCTTGCCCCCTTTGGGCCAAGCAGGCATACCGGAGCGCATGGCAAAACAGCTTGATTATCATACCATTCGCGAGATTTTTACGCGCTTCCACACGGCAGAGGCCGAACCGAAAGGTGAGTTGGAACATGTGAATGTTTACACACTTGTGGTCGCGGTGGCGCTGTCGGCGCAGGCGACAGATGCGGGTGTGAACAAGGCCACGCGCGCATTGTTCAAAATCGCTGATACGCCACAGAAGATGCTCGACCTTGGGCTGGACGGCGTGACAGAGCATATCAAGACCATCGGTCTGTTTCGCAACAAGGCCAAGAATGTCATCAAGATGAGCCAGATCCTGGTCGATGACTTTGGCGGTGAGGTGCCCAATTCGCGCGCAGCTTTGCAATCATTGCCTGGCGTGGGCCGCAAGACCGCCAATGTAGTTTTGAACATGTGGTGGGGACAACCCGCACAGGCCGTCGACACCCATATCTTTCGGTTTGGCAATCGCAGCGGCGTTGCGGTGGGAAAAGATGTAGACGCGGTCGAACGCGCGATCGAGGATCACATTCCGGCAGATTTTCAACTACATGCCCATCACTGGATGATCCTGCATGGGCGCTACACCTGCGTGGCGCGTAAACCCAAATGCGCGGCCTGTCTGGTGCGCGATCTTTGTTTATTTGAGGATAAGAACCTATGAGCAACTATGATGTCATCGGGATCGGCAATGCGATTGTCGATGTGATCGGCCATGCCAGTGATACATTTCTCGATCACATGGGGATCGAAAAAGGCATCATGCAGTTGATCGAACGTGACCGGGCAGAGTTGCTTTATGGCGCGATGCAGGATCGCACCGAAACGCCGGGCGGTTCCGTGGCGAATACCATCGCCGGATTGGGCAGTCTGGGCCTGTCGACTGCCTTTATCGGCAAGGTAAAAGATGATGCTCTAGGTCGGTTTTATGCCAAGGGCATGGAAGAGGCGGGCACAGCATTTCCCAACGTGCCATCGGCCCACGCGCAGGCACCTACCTCGCGCTCGATGATTTTTGTCTCGCCTGACGGAGAGCGGTCGATGAACACCTATCTGGGGGCTGGGGCCGATCTGGGGCAGGGTGATGTGTCAGAGGCATTGTTCGCCGGTGGCAAAATCCTGTTTCTCGAAGGGTATCTGTTCGACAAGGACGAAGGCAAAACCGCCTTTACCGCCGCCGCACAATCAATGCGCGCGGCAGGTGGTCAGGCAGGTATCACGCTGTCCGATCCGTTTTGCGCCGACCGCCACCGGGCTGATTTCCAACGCCTTGTCGCCGAAGACATGGATTTCGTTTTGGGCAATGCGGCTGAGTGGACGACGCTTTATGAAACTGATGACCTGGATGCAGCCCTCAAACAGGCGAGCGCTGTGTGTGAAACGGTTGTCTGCACCTGCTCGGGTGATCCGGTCATACTGATCCAAGGCGAAAAACAGGTGCAAGTGCCGGTTCGCAAAGTCGTGCCCGTGGATGCGACCGGTGCTGGTGATCAGTTCGCCGCGGGATTCCTTTATGGTTTCACAACCGGCCAGCCGCTAGAGACATGCGGGCGCATGGGCGTTGTCGCGGCCGCAGAGGTGATCGGCCATATTGGGCCACGACCCAAAACGGACCTCAAGAGCCTCTTTGCGGCTGAAAAGTTGATTTAAGCCAAAGCGCGTCGAGCCGATCAATGGCGGTGACGTCGAAACGGTCTTCTTCTTTCCAGTACTTGCCGGACGGCACGTCGTATCCCAAACGCCGTTCTTCGGCGAGGGCTGCATTGACCGTGCTTTTGTCGGTCGCCAACGGTGTTGCCTTGCTTGCAGTCGCCACGGTCGCGCGTGGGAAAACCAGTCGACTTTCATCGTCAGACAGGTTGACCATCGCACAGTTCTGCTGCGCGGCAATGACCATCAGGCGCGCTGACTTTGCCTCGAGTGATCGCAAGGTGACATCCTTGCGCAGCGGGTCAGCAGTTCCCTCGCCATAGAAATGCGTCTTGGCCGCCCCGCCATAAACCATGTCGCAGCCCAAAACGGCGATCACGCGGGGATTGAGTGCGGCAAGCGCCCAGTAGCACGCCGTAAAGGCCATGGTGCCGCCGGCATAAACGAACCCACCCAGGCTGTTCTGCAACGGCACATAGTCTGCGGCGCGGATGATCCGCTGGCCGGCGCGCAGCTTTATTGGCATCCGTTCCGGCGGGAAATCATCGGGATGGATGTGATAATCCCAATCAGACCGCACTGCCCAGGCATTGTTGATGGCCACGATCCGGTCAAATGGCGCGCGCGGCCAATCGCGGCAGGCGACGACATTCGGCCCGCTGCCAAGGATCAAAACAACGGTCACCTTTGTGTCACCCTTTCACTGCACGACGCAAGACGTAGCGCCAGACATGATCCTGTCGAGCAATTGTTCGCGACGAAAATCGCGATGCTGCCGGTCACCGGGGCAGATAGCCCCCTAAGGAACCGTTTTGCTATTGGCCAAGCTTTGCGTGAACCTCATCCAGATCAATCTCGCCGATGGGCATTTTGTTCGCGGGATTTTCGAAATCGTATTTGAAGATACGGAAATCCCTTTTGTAGATTTCGTAGACCAGATGCATCGACAGGTCGTCAAAGTAATCCTCGACCGGGTGCGCGCGCTTGGGTCCGTGCCCTTCGCTTTCGTTAAAGCGCGGGATTTGGGCCAGATCGACAGGATGTGCCGTTTCCATGCCATTCAACACATCTTGCATGCCGTCGTTGAATTGCTCGGTCCAGAAGATCTTGTCGTATCGGCCCCCATTCACAATGAAGGTCGAGATATGGCCCGACATGGCGGACCAGTGAATGTCGGGCTCCATCGGACGGCGCCAGCGGATGGTGTCGCGGGCGAACAGCAAAAACCGGCGAAAGCTTTTGATCTGATCAAACTCAAACCCGTTGTCAGGGTCGCCAACGTCAATGCCGTATTTTTGGATCAGCAGCGGCACCAGATTGCCGCGATAATATTTGCCGTTGCGCTGCACACCGCAGATTTTGTCAAAGAATGACGACAGGATACGGGTGTAGGGATTGCGCACACAGGTGAAGGCATAGCTTTTGTGCTGGCGCACGTTCTTTTTTATGACGTCCTGACTATCATCCAGTGCCCATTTGTGGATACCCGTTTTGGCATCGTGGATATCGCCATCAAAGAACGCGCCATGGTCAGAGTAATACATGATCTGGCCAATGGTCGAACATGCGCATTTGGGTACAACGCGATAGACCATGCTTTCGCTGGTTGTCATCCATGTGCCGGGAAAGTTCGCCACTTACCAATTCCTCTTTGTTGTGCCCCTTTAAGAGCAAAGAAACACTGTCACTTCAATGTCTGTTCGCGTTATGACATCTCACGACGTTTATTCAGCCAAAGGATAACTGCCTGTTCATGGCCCGCATCGCCTTCATCCTCTTGTGTCACAAGAACCCTGATGCTGTCGTGCGGCAGGCAACGCAGCTGACGGCGGCGGGTGATTATGTGGCCATTCATTTTGACGGATCGGCGGCGCAGCCCGACTATCGCGCGATTCAGGATGGTCTGGCCGAGAACCCGAATGTCGTTTTCGCAAAGCGCCGGATCAAATGCGGCTGGGGTGAGTGGAGCCTTGTGCAGGCGACACTGAACGCCGTTGCCGCCGCCGAGGAGGCATTTCCGAGGGCTACGCATTTCTACATGGTGTCCGGCGATTGCATGCCGATCAAGTCGGCCAGGTTCGCGCATCAAATGCTGGATCGGAACGATGTTGATTACATCGAAAGCTACGATTTCTTTGACAGTGACTGGATCAAGACGGGATTTCGCGAAGAACGGCTGATTTACCGCCATTTCTTCAATGAGCGCACCCAGAAGCGGCGGTTTTATGCAGCGCTTGGCTTGCAGGAACGGCTCAGGATTACGCGCGACATTCCCAAAGATCTGCAAGTCATGATCGGATCACAATGGTGGTGTCTGCGTCGCCGCACGGTCGAGGCGATCCTCGAATTCACCAAGACACGCCGCGATGTCATGCGGTTTTTCCGCACAACATGGATCCCCGATGAGACGTTTTTCCAAACGCTCGTGCGGCATCTGGTGCCCGGACGCGAGATCGAGAACCGCACGCTGACCTTCCTGATGTTCACCGATTACGGTATGCCGGTAACCTTCTACAACGATCACTATGACCTGCTGCTTGGTCAGGATGGTATTTTTGCCCGTAAGATCAGTGCAGAGGCGGAAGGACTACGTGATCGCCTTGGCGATCTATATGCCGGCGAAGAGATGGATTTCGTGATCTCTGACGAGGGGCGCAATCTGTTTCGATTCCTCACCGGGCGCGGCCGGATCGGGCGCCGTTTTGCCCCACGGTTCTGGGAAAACGAGACGACGCTGGGCCGCAGCCGCGAATTGATGATCATCGCCTGTAAGAAATGGCATGTCGCCAAACGCCTGGTTGCCGCTATTCGCCAGCACACAAATGTGCCCGCCGTCGAATATTTGTTCAACGAAGATGCTACCGAACTGCCGGATCTGGGCGGTATCGAAAGCAGTCTGCGCAAACGTGGCCGCCACAGACGGGCCTTGATGCGGATGCTTTTCGATCATTACGACAGTGACCGTCTGGTCATCTGCCTGGATACATCCAGCCTTGATTTGATGCGCGACTTCTTCACGGATCGCGCCACCGTCCGCCTGCTGGAGATCGAATGCAGCTTCGATGATGCCTATCTAGTGGGCCATGCCAATCGGGTTGGTCTGGCAGGAGAGCAAACCAGCAATGCCACCCTTGAGCGCCTTTTGCCGACCATTCGTCATGACATGATCTATGAACGCGACGCGATCCGGGACGCTGAGTTTGCCAATGCAAGCCGCATCAAGGAAACCGCGTCACTGGATGAAAACGCCGCCGCGATTGCCCGGTTTCTGAGTACTTCACCAGAGGTCGCCCGCAAACTTGCCGAAACCCCCCATCTTTTTGTCGATTGAGGACGCCCATGGACTTTGCCTATGACGATCAGAACATCTTTGCCAAAATTCTGCGCGGAGAAATCCCCAACAAGACGGTCTATGAAAATGACCATGCCCTTGCGTTTGAAGATATCGCGCCACAGGCACCTGTGCATGTTCTAGTCATCCCAAAAGGTGCTTACGTCAGCCTCGATCACTTTGCCCGCGATGCATCAGCCGATGAGCAGGCAGGTTTTATGCAGGCCATCGCAGAGGTCTGCCGCCTGACCGACGTTGCCGCAGGGTTCCGCGCGATTGCAAATACGCGCGCCCATGGGGTACAGGATGTGCCGCACTATCATATGCACATCATTGGTGGTCGCCAGCTGGGGCGGATGCTGCAAGGTTAGCGCGATGAGGTCAGCGACAGAAACACGTCTTCCAGATGTGGTTCCTCGGTGCGCACGTCTTTGATGATGATGCCTGCATCGCGGACCAATGACAGGATCTGATCGGCGGGCGTAATCCCGCATTGGTAGGTGAAGGTCAGTGTGCCGTCGGTCAGCTTTTGCCCGGTGATCGTATCGGGTAGTGGCGGTAGATCTGCTGCTGTTTCAGGTGTGATAACAAGCGTCTTGCTATCCAGCCTGCCAAGAAGATTGGCGGTGCTATCCTTCACGATCACCTCACCATGATTGATGATGGCGATGTCGTCGCACATCTCTTCGGCTTCTTCGAGGTAATGCGTTGTGAGGATGATCGTCATGCCTTCGTCGTTCAGACGGCGCACGTTTTGCCACAGCATATTGCGCAACTCGATATCCACCCCGGCGGTGGGTTCGTCCAGCACCAGAATTTGCGGCGAATGCACCAGCGCCTTGCCCAGCAAAAGCCTGCGGCGCATACCGCCCGACAGCGAGCGCGCATAGGCGTCAGCTTTGTCCGTCAGTCCGATCAGGTCGAGGATCTCTGCGGTCTTGCGTTGATTCCTGGGCACGCCGTAGAGCCCGGCCTGCACATCCAGTGACCCCGCCGGTGTAAAGAACGGATCAAGGTGTGGTTCTTGCGGCATGACGCCAATCGCCGCACGCGATTGGCGCGGATTTTCGTCCTGATCAAAGCCCCAGATTTTCACGCTTCCTGCGGATTTGACCACAAGCCCCGCCAGAATATTGATCAAGGTGGATTTGCCAGCGCCATTCGGCCCCAGAAGCCCAAAGATCGACCCGCGCGGGATTGTCAGATCAATGCCTTTGAGAGCCTCTTTCGCCGCTGCGCGTCCAGTCGCGCCGTAGGTTTTCTTGAGTCCATGAATTTCTATCGCATTGTCGGTCATGCCGGTCTTTCCCCTGTGCCGCGCCTGCGGTATATCTGCATGATCTAAGGCGGGCAGTGGCCCGCGGCAACCAGATGAGATAGATCATGTCCAGACCGGCCCCAGAAACGAAGATTGTTCATGATTGGCGTGTTGCCTGTGATGGGGGTGAGGGTGCGCTTGGTCATCCGCGCGTCTGGCTGCAAATCCCGCACGAGCATGGCTGGGTCGAGTGCCCCTACTGCGATGCCAAACTGGTGCATAAGGAATTCGAAGGTCAGGTCTGAATTCTGCACAGTTTGTGTTCGCGGGTACGTGTTTTGCGGTAGGCTGCCCTGCGCTATATGCTGCTTGCGTTTCTCAAGGAGCATGAAATGACGTTCCGACCTGTGACCCAAACCACCCACGCCCACCCCACGATGGAAGGGGCTGGTGTTCATCTGCACCGCGTTTTCGGTTTTGGTGACCCAAGCGAGAGCGATCCGTTTCTGCTGTTGGATGATTTCCGGAACGATGACCCTGCGCATTATGAACGCGGTTTTCCCTGGCATCCACATCGCGGGATCGAGACAATTACCTATGTTCTGGAGGGTCAGGTCGCCCATGGCGACTCGCTGGGTAACAACGGTGTGCTGGGGGCGGGGTCCGTCCAGTGGATGACCGCAGGTTCGGGCATTCTGCATCAGGAAATGCCAAGCGGGAATGCCGCAGGGCAGATGCACGGGTTTCAGCTTTGGGCGAACCTGCCCTCGTCCTTGAAAATGACGGCACCGCGTTATCAGGATATTGCGGGCAGCGATGTGCCTGAAATCATTGATGACGACGGGACACGGGTGAAGATTATCACCGGCAAGTTCTGGGGCAAGGCTGGCCCGGTTGATGGGATCGCCGCTGATCCGCTTTATCTGGATGTGTCTATCCCACCCAACACGCGCAAGACACTACCGGTGGATACACGCGCAAACGCCTTTGCCTATGTCTTTGCGGGCGAGGGCCGTTTTGTGGATGCCTCTGATCCTGTTGGCGTGCGCGTCGAAAAAGAAGTGGCAGGCCAAGAGGTCAACATCCGCGACATGACCGGCAACCGCACGCTGGTGCGTTTCGGCAATGGTGACGATGTGACTGTGCAGGCGGGGCCTGATGGCATGCGGTTCCTGCTGATTGCCGGACGCCCCATTCAGGAACCTGTCGCATGGCATGGCCCGATTGTGATGAACACACAAGCAGAGCTGCATCAGGCGATGAAAGACCTGCAAAACGGCACGTTCATTCAGGCCGCGCACTAGACCCTCTGCGCCCCTCGCGCTAGGTGTTGAACAATACCAAAGGGGGTCCAATATGGCGTTTGGCAAAGGCAGTCATCTGCATCTGATCGACGGATCGGCGTTTATTTTCCGCGCTTATCATGCGCTGCCACCGCTGACGCGCAAGTCTGACGGGTTGCCTGTTGGGGCGGTCAGCGGGTTTGTGAACATGCTGCAACGCTATGTCGAAGGCAACAGCGGTGCCGATGCCGCAACCCATGTGGCAGTCATTTTTGACAAAGGCAGCCATACGTTTCGCAACGACATGTATGACCAGTACAAAGCCAACCGTGATGCGATGCCAGAGGACCTGCGCCCGCAAATCCCCCTGACCCGCACTGCCACAAAGGCGTTCAATATCGCTTGCGAGGAAATGGAAGGGTTCGAGGCCGACGACATTATCGCCACCCTGTCCCATCTGGCCCGTGATGCCGGTGGGCGCGTGACGATTGTGTCATCCGACAAGGACCTGATGCAGTTGGTCGGCGACGGGGTTGAAATGCTGGACCCGATGAAAAACAAGCGCATCGACAGGGACGGTGTGCATGAAAAATTCGGTGTTGGACCAGAACGTGTTGTGGATGTGCAGGCGCTGGCCGGTGACAGCGTGGACAATGTGCCGGGCGCGCCTGGTATCGGGATCAAGACTGCCGCCTTGCTGATCAACGAATATGGCGATCTGGAAAGCTTGCTGGACCGCGCCGGCGAGATCAAGCAACCCAAACGTCGCGAGACGCTGATCAACAACCGCGCACAGATAGAGCTGTCAAAGAAACTGGTTCAGCTTGATTGCGATATGACGCTGGATTTCGCGCTTGATGATCTGGAAGTCCGCGAGCCAGAGCCGGAAACATTGCTGGGGTTTCTGGCCGAAATGGAGTTTCGGACCGTCACGAAACGGATTGCAGAGAAACTGGGAGTTGAACCGCCGACGATCGAAGACAAAGCGCCTGCTGCCGAAGAGGTGGCGGCCCCAGAAGCTGTTCCATTTGACCCGGACGCCTATGAATGCGTCCGTGACAAAGCCGCCCTTGCAGATTGGATCAGCCGCATCCGCGAACGCGGCTATGTGGCCGTGGACACCGAAACAACCGGCCTGAATGAAATGATTGCTGATCTGGTCGGTATCTCGCTTTCGGTTGAACCGGGGCAGGCTTGCTACATCCCGTTGACACATAAATCTGCAACATCAGACGATCTTTTTGGTTCTGACGATCTGGCAGAGGGGCAGATGGATTTTGAGGAGTGCCTGGCGCTGCTCAAACCCGTACTGGAAGACCCGGCCATCCTGAAAATCGGCCAGAACATGAAGTATGACACCAAGATATTCGCCCGTCTGAATATCGCTGTTGATCCGATAGATGACACGATGCTGATGTCTTACGCCATGAACGCGGGGCTGCATAATCACGGGATGGATACACTTTCCGAACGCTATCTGGGGCACACGCCGATCCCGATCAAGCCGCTGTTGGGCACGGGCAAATCGGCGATCACTTTTGACCGTGTGCCGGTTGACGATGCCGTGAAATATGCCGCAGAGGATGCCGACATCACCCTGCGTCTGTGGCAACAGTTCAAGCCGCAATTACAAATAAAACGGGTAACGTCCGTCTATGAAACGATGGAACGCCCCTTGGTCCCTGTTCTGGCACAGATGGAGCGGAACGGGATCAAAGTGGATCGCGATACGCTGAGCCGCATGTCGAATGGCTTTGCCCAGAAACTGGCGGGGCTTGAAGACGAACTTTATGAACTCGCAGGCCGGTCATTCAATGTTCAATCCCCTGCCCAGGTTGGTCAGATACTCTTTGACGAAATGGGACTGGAAGGAGGCAAAAAAACTAAGACCGGACAATGGTCTACCCCTGCCGAAGCACTGGAAGATTTGGCAACCGAGCATGACTTTGCGGCGCGCATCCTGGATTATCGTCAACTGGCAAAGCTGAAATCCACCTACACGGATGCGCTGCAAGAACACATCAACGCGGACACCGGCCGCGTGCATACCTCTTATTCCATTGCTGGTGCCAACACTGGCAGGCTCGCGTCAACTGATCCAAACCTGCAGAATATCCCTGTCCGATCAGAGGAAGGGCGGCGTATCCGAGAGGCCTTTGTGGCTGAAGAGGGCAAGGTGATTGTCAGCCTCGACTATTCCCAGATCGAGCTGCGCATCCTTGCGCATATCGCCGAGATTGATGCGCTGAAGCAGGCATTCCTGGATGGGATCGATATTCACGCGATGACCGCATCAGAGATGTTTGATGTGCCGCTGGATGAGATGACGCCGGATGTGCGCCGTCAGGCCAAGGCGATCAACTTTGGTGTAATCTATGGCATTTCGGGCTTTGGTCTGGCGCGCAACCTGCGTATCCCGCGCGGCGAGGCGCAAGGCTTTATCGACCGCTATTTCGAACGGTTCCCCGGTATTCGCAAATATATGGACGACACCGTGGCCTTTGCCAAAGAACACACCTACGTCCAAACGCTGTTTGGCCGCAAAATCAACACGCCAGAGATCAACGCCAAAGGGCCCCATGCAGGCTTTGCCAAACGCGCCGCGATCAACGCGCCAATTCAGGGCACGGCAGCAGATGTGATCCGCCGCGCGATGATCCGTATGCCAGCAGCGATTGAAGGTCTTCCCGCCAAGATGTTGCTACAGGTCCACGACGAATTGATCTTTGAGGTCGAGGAAGGCGCAGTCGATGACCTGATCACCGCCGCGCGCGACGTCATGGAGAACGCAAGCGATCCGGCTGTGAAGCTTGACGTCAAGCTGGCCGTTGATGCGGGGCAGGGGGCCAACTGGGCCGAAGCGCATTAAGCGCTTCTGGCGCTCAGCTAGGCCACTGAATGCGCCGCTGTGATCAGCGCATGGTGCAATGATCCGGCAGACGCGCGTGGGCCGAGGATGCGGATATGCTCGGGGTTGTCGCGGCGGATCACAAAGCACCCTAACTGGTGGATCATCGTGCGCTGGGCATCGCCTGCCGTCATCCGGCGAATGGGCACCGCGCATAGCCGCTCGCAAATGTCGGGCATGGCAGGACCGATCACATCGAAACACACCCAAGCGCCCGTTTGTTCGGTGATGGATGCGGTATCCCCAAAGCGTTCCTTGAGGTGATCCGCCAGCAATTCATGTGTTTCCCGTGGTGCGCCAATCATCCATTGATCCGGCCCCATCCAGAATCCGGCTTCGGGGTCGTGAAGGACCGCCTTGCCCGGTTCCGGCACTGCCCCAAGCAGTTTTTTCAGGGTCGTGTGACAGGTTTTTTCATGGCCCATCCGCGCGGCAACTGACGCCAGCGCCAACCCATCGTTTTCGGTGATTGTGACGTGATCGAATGTATCGACCTGTGGCGCGTCGCCGCCCAAAGCAGTCATAGGCTGAAGATCATGCACGGAGCCGCTCTCCCTCTGGATCAATGAAATGCGCGCTGGTGATTTCGACTTTGACATCCACACCCGTCAGTGGGCTGACAAGGCGCATCTGCTCGCCCATGCGGTCTGCACCATTCTTGAGAAACCCAATCGCAATCGCATGGCCCAGATTGGGTGAATAACAGGCAGAGGTGGCGTACCCCTGATCATGTGCTGCATCGACAGGGCCATCAGCATTCATCAGATGCCCCCCCGCTGGCACCGGATCTTTTGGATCAATCGGCTTGATGCCAACCTGATAAAGCTGGCCTTCACCGTTCAACCCTTCACGTTCCGAGAGTTTTGACCCGATGCTGTCCTTTGTCTTGGACACCATGCGTCCCATCCCGAGGTTCAGCGCGGTGGTGGTGCCATTCAACTCGTTCCCGGCGGCATGGCCCTTTTCGATACGCATCACGCCAAGCGCCTCGGTGCCATAGGGTGTCACGTCGTATTGCGCGCCTGCTTCCATGATCTTGCGGATCAGCGCGTCGCCATATGCGGTTGGCACGGCAATCTCATAGGCCAGTTCACCGCTGAAAGAGATCCGGAAGAGCCGTGCGCGCAATCCGCCACAGATGGTGATATTTGCACAGGCCATGAAGGGGAAGGCATCGTTGCTGATGTCCTGATCGACGATCTGTGACAGCAATTTGCGGCTGTTGGGCCCGGCGACGGCGTATTGCGCCCAGGCTTCGGTGGTCGAGATCAACTGCACATCCATATCGGGGAAAAGGCATTGCCGCACAAACTCCATATGCCGATAAACGGGCAGGGCGTTTGCGGTTGTCGTCGTGACGACGAAGTGATCCTCGGCCAGACGGGCCGCTGTCCCGTCATCCATCGCAATGCCGTCCTCACGCAGCATCAGGCCATAGCGGGTCTTGCCAACGGCCAGTTTAGCAAAGCCGTTGCAGTATATCTTGTTCAGGAAATCCGCCGCATCCGTGCCCTGCACATCGACCTTACCCAATGTGGTCACATCGCAAACGCCAACAGATTTGCGCGTCGCGAGAACCTCGCGATCAACGCTTTCGCGCCATGTCGTCTCTCCGGCTTGTGGAAACCATTGGGCGCGCAGCCAATTGCCGACCTCGACAAAAACGGCACCCTGCTCTTCGGCCCATTTGTGCGACGGGGTCAGGCGTTTGGGGTGAAATTCCTGCCCGCGATGACGCCCGCCCAGCACACCAATCGCCGTGGGCGTATAGGGTGGGCGAAAGATTGTGGTGCCCACTTCTGGAATCGTTTTGCCAGCAAGTTCGGCCATAATCGCAAGGCCACCCATGTTGGAGGTTTTGCCCTGATCCGTCGCCATGCCAAGTGTGGTGTAACGCTTGAGGTGTTCAACGGAACGAAAGCCTTCCTGATGGCTCAGCTTGACGTCCTTGACCGTTACGTCGTTTTGCTGATCAAGCCAAGCCCGCGAACAGCCTTCGACATACCAGAAAGGTTTGAGGTTGATCGACGCATCCCCAGTCTCTGGCAGTTTTGGCAAGCGGCCCTTCAGACCCAGTGCCCGTTTTGCCGCAGTTGCACCGCCTTGCAGCGCACCGGCGGTCGACAGATCACCATTGGCGGCACCGGCAACGACCATCCCCGGCGGCAATTCAGCGCCCGGCACGAAGGCAGCAATGGCGTCGTTCCAGATGGGGCGGCCGCGTTGATGGCAGGTCATATGCACATTGGGGTTCCATCCCCCCGACATGCCCAGAGCCCCACATTCCAGCGTGCGCATGCTGCCGTCGGCAAGTCTTACCTCGGCAAAGGTCAGGCCAAGCCTGCCTTTGGTGTTGACGACTTCACCATGCAGCACCTCGTAATCCAGGCTACGTGGAACGTCTGGGCGCACATCAACAACCGCGCTGATCTTTACGCCCTTGGCATGAAGATCAGCGGCGGTACGGTGCCCGTCATCATTGTTGGTAAAGATCGCAACGCGCTTGTCCGCTGAAACGGCGAAACGATTGGCATAGCTGCGTATGGCGCTGCCCAGCATGATGCCGGGACGGTCGTTGTTTTCAAAGGCGATCGGGCGCTCGGTCGCGCCTGCGGCCAGAATGGTTTTTTGTGTGTAGATCCGCCAAAGCACCTGTCGCGGCTTTCCCGCATCCGGCGCGTACAGATGATCGCTGACCCGTTCCACGGCCCCGTAAATCCCGTGATCAAACGCGCCGATGACCGTTGTACGTGGCATGATGCGGACGTTGGGCAGGGTGGTCAATTCGGCGACAACCTCTGCGGCCCAATCAGCACCGGATTGATCGCCGATTGTGAGGGTCTCGCTGTTCAACCGTCCGCCAAGTACAAAATCCTCATCAGCGAGGATCACATCTGCGCCCGCACGACCTGCCGTCAGCGCAGCCATCAGACCGGCGGGGCCGGCCCCGATGATCAACAAATCGCAATGCAGGAACCCTTTGTCATAGACATCCGGGTCATCCTTCAGCGACAGCGATCCAAGGCCCGCGGCTTTGCGAATAATCGGCTCGTACAGTTTCTCCCAAAAGGCGGCAGGCCACATGAAGGTTTTGTAATAAAATCCGGCCGTCAGGAAGTTTGAGAAACGGTCGTTGATCGCCAGCAGATCAAAGCGCAGTGATCCCATCCGGTTCTGGCTTTTTGCCAGTAGCCCATCATAAAGCTCTACCGTTGTCGCGCGCGTGTTCGGCTCTTGTCGCGCACCGCCGCGCAACTCAACAAGCGCGTTGGGCTCTTCTGATCCTGCTGTCAGAACGCCCCGCGGGCGGTGATATTTGAATGACCGGCCCATAAGACGGACACCGTTGGCCAACAGCGCCGAGGCAAGCGTATCACCGGCGTGACCGGTGTAGGCCTTGCCGTCAAAGGTGAATTTGCAGCTCTGGCTGCGGTCGATCTGACCGCCGGGCAATCGGTTTACTTGTGTCATTTGGATCGCCCTCTGGCGCGCGCCACATCGCGGGCCATTTCCACCTTGGAGATTTCATGCGTGACGGTGTTGCGGGTCACAACCAGCCACGAACGGTCGCCCGCCTCGTGAAACCACAACTCTTGATGCCAACCGGCGGGATTGTCGCGCAGATAGCCGTATTCATAGAAATCTTTGGCCGCCGTTTCAGATTGCCAATCCGGGCGATCAATCAGCTTGGCATCGCCCAAATAGGTGAACTCGGCAGCGTCGCGTGGGCCAAGCAGGGGGTGGTCAATAATCATCAGTGCAAATTGGGCTGATTGCCCATCCCTTTTTCGTCGATCATCAGGCCCTTTTCAAATCGGTCGAACCGATAGGCCGTGGCGGTCGGGTGGGGCGCATCTTTCGCCAGCAAATGCGCAAAGCAAAAGCCTGACGCAGGCGTTGCCTTGAACCCGCCGTAACACCAGCCGCCGTTGAAATAGAGCCCGTCGATATGGGTGCGGTCGATAATGGGTGAGCCATCCATCGACATATCCATGATGCCGCCCCACATGCGCAACAGACGTGCGCGGCCAAAGGCGGGGAAGATCGCCATGCCGCCTTCGCAGACGTCTTCGACGGTGGGCAGATTGCCGCGCTGGGCATAAGAGTTATAGCCGTCCAGATCACCACCAAAGACCAGACCGCCCTTGTCAGATTGGCTCACGTAAAAATGGCCCGCACCAAACGTCACGACACCGGGCAGGACCGGTTTAAGGCCTTCGGACACAAACGCCTGCAGGACATGACTTTCCATTGGTAGTCGCATATCGGCCTTGGACATCAACCGACTGGATGACCCGGCAACCGCACATCCGATTTTCTTGGCGCCAATGTATCCGCGCGAGGTTTCCACCCCAAGGCATTTGCCGTTCTCGATCCGGAAGCCCGTCACCTCGCAGTTCTGGATGATATCAACGCCGCGGCTGTCCGCACCCCGCGCATAGCCCCAGGCGACCGCATCATGGCGCACTGTGCCACCGCGATGTTGCGCCAAACCGCCCTTGATGGGGAAACGGGCGTCTTCTGTATTGAGGAAAGGATAGCGCGCCTTGATCTGCGCAGTTGTCAGCATCTCGGCATCCGCACCGTTTAGCAGCATCGCATTGCCGCGCCGCGTAAACGCATCACGCTGCGCATCAGAGTGGATCAGGTTCAGAATGCCACGTTGAGACACCATGGCGTTGTAGTTGAAATCCTGTTCCAGCCCTTCCCACAATTTAAGCGAAAACTCGTAAAACGGCTCGTTCCCGTCCAGCAGGTAGTTGGACCGGATGATGGTCGTGTTGCGCCCGACATTGCCACTGCCGATCCAGCCTTTTTCAAGCACGGCGATGCGCTTTTGCCCATATTCCTTGGCCAAATAGTAGGCTGTGGCCAATCCATGCCCGCCACCGCCAATGATGATGATATCGTATTCAGGCTGCGGTTCCGGATCGCGCCATGCCGGCGTCCATCCTTTGTGGCCGGTCAGCGCCTCTTTTATGACCTTCAACCCCGAATAACGCATTTCCGACATCCTTTCCTGCGCAATGTGCTGCAAGCAACGGCAATTCTGAAACGAAGATCGGACAGGAATCGTGCCATTTACGACAACTGGGCGAATTCCGGCAATCAGGCGTTCGTCCCCGAGCAGGTAGCTCAATTCACAGGAAGATCATCCAGCAATGACCGTTTGCCGATCTGGGCGAGGGTGATGCTGGTCTCTGCGCGCAGGACGTTCCACAGTTCTTTCAGACCCTCTTCACCGCCCGCGGCGATGGCAAATTGCAGGATGCGTCCGAGGAAGGTGAAGTTTGCACCCTGCGCGTAGGCTTTGACCACGTCTTCGCCGCTGCGCAATCCGGTATCGTAGAATAGCGGATAGTCCGGGCCGAGCGCGTCCCTGATCCGGCCCAATTCGAGAATTGGGGGTGGTGCGCTGTCCAACTGTCGTGCCCCATGGCTGGAAACCTGGATCGCATCGACGCCTGCGGCTTTGAGCGTAACCGCGTCATCGGCGTCAAGCACACCTTTCACGACAAGTTTGCCCGGCCAGATATCCCGCAAGCGGGCGAGTGTATCCCAGTCCGCGCGCGCCCGGCTTTCGGTGCGGTCAAAGTCATAGCCGTCCATGTCAAAATTCGCCATTTGCGGCTTGCCCGCATAAAGCGAAGAGAGCGACCAGCGCGGATGCAGGGCGAAATCAATGAACTGCTTGGGGCCGATCTTGAAGGGCATGGTGAAACCGTGGCGCAATTCGCGCGGGCGGCGGCCGACTTCTGCCACATCGACGGTGAGGACGATGGTGTCATAGCCAGCGGCCTTGGCCCGTTCAACCAGTTTGAATGTGCCGGTGCCGTCGCCGCTGAAATAGAGCTGAAACCAAGCGTTGCCTTCAGCCTCTTCGATCAGCGGTTCCATCGCGGTAGAAGCAACAGTGGACACGCCCAAAGGGACGTTCTCGCGGGCGGCCAGCCGCGCCAGCATCATATCGGCACCGGGACCAGAAAGGTTGCACATGCCCATCGGGCTGATCCCAAACGGCGCTTTGGTCGGCTTGTCCCAAAGTGGCACCGAAAGCGAGCGGTCACTGACGTTGCGCAGGATACGCGGCCGCAGTTCCAGTTGGTCAAAGGCCGCACGATTACGTGCGGCCCCGATTTCGGCGCCAGCGGCGCCGTCGATATAGTCAAAGATCATCCAGGGAAGACGTTTGCGCGCCAGGCGGTGGGCGTCTTCACTGGAATGTATCTTCGCGGGCATTTAGCTGGCCACGGCCTTCATAAAGCGGTCGCGGATCACGACCGGATCCATGGTGATGACAGGCAGCTTGATGTTTCCACTGTCACATTTGCTGACAATGATCGTCATCTGCTTGCTGTCGATGGCCGCCTGCAATGTCTTGGCGGTGTCCACGTCCTTGCACACAACGACGTTTTCGCAGCCACAAGCCTTGGCGACGTTTTCCAGCTTGGTCTTCTTGCCGGCATATGTCGGCTGATCCCCGGTGGACCCGTAAGAGCCGTTGTCGATGATCAACAGGATGTAGTTGTCCGCCACGTTGTTCGCGATGGTGGGCAGGGTGCCAAGGTTGGTCAGAACAGAACCATCACCATCAATGGAAATGACGGTCTTGTCCTGGGCCAAGGCAAGACCCAGACCGATGGAGGATGACAGGCCCATTGTGCCCAGCATGTAGAAGTTCTTGGCATTATCGTCGATCATGTGCAGCTCTTGGCTGGGCAGACCGATGTTGCAGACGACCAGTTGGTCACGCAGGATTGGCGCGATTTCGCGCAGGATTTCAGAACGGATCATTGGTCGCCGTAGCCTCCCCAAAAGGACGCATCCGTCAGGATGGCCACAGGTTTGTTGCACATGAAGGTGTATTTCAGGATCGCATCCAGTTCATCCGCATCCGATTCCTTATGGAAATGATAGGTCGGGATGTTCATCTGGTTCAGCAGTGCCTTGGTATGCACGGCCATTTCCACCTGACAGGCCACAGGTTCGCGCAGCTCACCTCGGTAGCTGATCAGCATGGGCAGCGGCATACGGTAATACTGCGTCAGCGTGGCCAGTGTGTTGATGGTCACGCCAATCGCCGTGTTCTGCATGATGATCGCCGGGCGCTTGCCGCCCATGAAGGCACCTGCACACAGGCCCATGCCCTCGTCCTCTTTGTTGGACGGGATGTGGAAAATTTCAGGGCGTGCTTCGACTTCGTCGATCACACCGGCCAACTGCTTACACGGCACAGTCGTGATGAAGGATACATCGTTGGCGACAAAGTCATCCACGATCTTGCTGCTGATACTCAAGGTCTTAGGTCTCCTGATGACGCCCTGATGGGCGTATGCGTGAAAGGGGGTATAGGTTATTTCGTATCGCGCGCCACATGGACGGCGCAGGGCGCATGCTGCACCACGCGCGCGGCGGTCGAGCCTAGAAAGTAGTCGATCAACCCGGGTTTGTGAGAGCCCATGACAATGCAGTCGACGCCCAATTCGGCGGCAGCATCAATGATGGTCCGGCCGCTGTGGCCCTTGACGATCATTGCCGTCACGCCCGACATGTCGGCCACTCGCGCCTCCAGGCGCGCTTTTGCGCCGTCGAATGCGTTTTGGATGACACTTTCATCAACGTAGGCCCCCACTGATCCATGCGGCGCTTCGTAGACGTGCAGGGCTGTGATTTTGCCACCATCGGCAAGCAGACGCTGCGCGATATCAACGCTGGTTTCACCTACGCCATGGTCCAGGGCCATGGGGACGAGAATGTTCTTGTACATAGCGTACCTCCTATGGGGTCGGATCTGCGCCCTCGGGGCGCAGAATGATTTTGGGTGCGGCAACGATGCCGGCACGAATATCCGCAAAGGCCTGTCCGCCTTCGGAAAGGGGCCGTTCCTCTGTCCAGTCTAACGCCCCCAGCCGCCCATCGAAAATGGCTGCTGCTGTGTCGCGGAAATCTTGGGCTGTATAGGTATAGGTCCCGATGAATGTGATCTCTTGCAAGGTCATGCGCCGAATGTCGAGCCCGCCAGCGCCGTCACCCAAACCGATGTGCATGATGACACCGCCGGGCCTTGTGATCGCCGATGCATCAGCGCGTGTCGCCGCATAGCCGACACCGTCGATGACAAGATCAGCGTCTGTCACGGCGCCAGGTTCGACCGCTATGAAACCTTCAATCGCTGCCAATGTAGTGCGGCGCAGGTCGTTGGGTTCGATCACCTTGATGTCGGAGGCACCGAAGGCGCGCAGGCACAAGGCCGCCCCGACGCCAATCGCGCCACCACCTACAACAACACACCGCGCCTGTGACAAGGGCATGTCCAACGCATCAGCGCCAAGGCGCACGGCATGCCACCCGCACGCAAGTGGCTCGGCTAGCGCTGCCTTGGCCAGCGGGACATGATCGGGCACTTCGACGAGGTTTTCGTTTGCCATCGCCACCAGTTCCCCAAAGGCACCTTCACGCGGCGGCATGGAGATGATCATACGCTCCGGGCACAGGTTATCGCGCCCGGATGTGCATGCGCGGCACGTCCCGCAGCTAACCAGCGGATTGATCGTGACACGGGTGCCATCCAGATCACCCCCCGCAACAATTCCCGCCGCCTCATGGCCCAAAATCAACGGCGCGGGCCGACGGTCATCATGGCCCAGATAGGCGTGCATGTCAGAGCCGCAGATGCCAGAGGCCTTCACCTTGATCAGGCTTTGCCCAAGGGCTGGTACCGGATCAGGCATGTAGCGATATATCAGCGTTTCCACGCCGTCATAAACAAGTGCCTTCATTTTGCGGTGAACCCTCCGTCAACCATGAGAACCTGACCAGTGACATAGGCCGATGCATCTGCACAGAGAAACAACAGCGGGCCATCAATATCGGACAACTTCCCATTACGTCCCGCACAGGTTTGTGCGGCGTTGCGTGCCGCGCGTTCGGGATCTGAAAAAACCGGACCCGTCAGCTCTGTGGGGAAGAATCCGGGTCCGATGGCGTTTGCAGTGATGCCGTCCTTGGACCACGCCTCGGCCATGGCGCGGGTCAACTGGCCGATACCTGCCTTGGATGCGCCGTAGGCGACGCCACCGGGGAATGCGCGGGTTGTCTGCAAAGACGCAAAACTCACGATCCGCCCCCAGCCGCGCTGTTTCATCATGGGCGCAAAGGCCTGGCTTAGAAAGAATGGTGCCGCAAGGTTGAGGTTCATGGTCACGTCCCACCCTTCCGGGGTTACGTCATCGGCGCTTTCGCGGGTATTGATACCGGCGGCATGCACCAGAATATCCGGCGCGCCGAAAGGCGCGGCAATCTGGCCCGCAATCTGCGCGATTTGATCGCGCTGTGATAGATCCGCGGCAACCACAGCGGCGTTTTCGCCGATCTTGTGCCTCCAGTCGTCCAAGGCGGCGGCGCGGCGGGCCACGCCAACAACTCTGGCACCAGCCCGTGCCAAGACGGTGGCTGCACGCTGCCCAAGACCCGCACTTGCGCCAGTGACACAAGCGACCCGTCCGGTCAGATCAAAGAGATCGGCAGGGTTACTCATCCGGTGTCAGGTCAAAATTTTCGCCGGGGAAGTATTTGGCCAGACGCACATCGGCGGCACGGGCGTGCCCTTCCATCCCTTCAAGCCGAGATATCCGGGCCGTTGCCTGTGCCACACGTTTGGAGCCGTCGCGGGTTGCCTGCTGCCATGTCACGATCTTCATGTACTTATGGACCGACAAACCACCAGTGTAGGATGCCGCACCTGATGTCGGCAGGACGTGATTGGTGCCAGACGCTTTGTCGCCATAGGACACGGTTGTTTCTTCACCAAGGAAAAGCGAACCATAGCAGCTCAACCGCTCCAGCCACCATGGCAGGTCTTCGGCCTGTACCGTCAGATGCTCTGGTGCGTATTCGTCGGAACAAGCGGCCATGCCTTCGCGATCGGCACAGACGATGACCTCGGCATAGTCACGCCAGGCCGCACGGGCGTTGTCGCGGTTCACTTCGGGCAGGTCCTCGATCAGGTCAGGGACGCGCTTCATCACGTCCTTGGCCAATGACTTGTCATCGGTGACCAGCCAGACGGGCGAGTTGTAACCATGTTCTGCCTGACTGACCAAATCGGTTGCCACGATATGTGGGTCCGCAGTCTTGTCAGCCAAAATCAGGCTGTCGGTGGGCCCTGCAATCATATCAATGCCGACGCGGCCAAACAGGATGCGCTTGGCTTCGGCGACAAACTGGTTGCCGGGACCGACAAGGATGTTGGCCTTGGGCAGGTCAAACAGACCAAAGGTCATTGCGGCCACGCCCTGCACGCCACCCATCGCCATGATCGTATCAGCGCCGCAAATATGGGCGGCATAGATGATCGCCGGGGCCACACCCACGCCCGGACGTGGGGGCGACGCGACGGTGATGTGATTGCAGCCCGCAACCTTTGCTGTTGTCACCGTCATAATCGCAGAGGCGATATGGCTGTAGCGGCCACCGGGGACATAGCAGCCGGCGGCATCCACCGGGATTGCTTTTTGCCCGGCAATCAGACCGGGAACGATTTCATATTCGATATTGCTGACGGTGGCTTTCTGGGCTTCGGCAAACCGTTTGACGTTGTCATGGGCGAACTGGATATCGTCCTTGAGCTTGTCAGGAACCAAAGCTGTGGCGGCCTCGATTTCTTCTGCGGTGATGATCACATTGCCATCGTATTTGTCGAATTTGGCTGCATACTCCATCGCCTTGACGTCGCCGCCTGCCTCGATGTCGTCAAGAATGCCTTTGACAAGTTCGTGGACATCCGACGCGCCGGACTGAGCCGTCAACGTCGCTTTCTTAAGATATTCGCGGGACATGAGGAGTTACCTTATTTGTAGATATCGGGAAGCAAGGTCGTCGAGATTGCCGGGATATAGGCAATCAGGAGAACCACGATCAGCATGCACAACACAAACGGAATTGCCCGCGCTGCAATTTTCAGAATGGATTCACCGGTGATCCCGGCCACCACAAAGAGGTTCAGACCCAAAGGCGGGGTGATGAACCCTACACCCAATGCGGTAATCATCATGATGCAGAACTGAATTTCGTTCATGCCGATGTTCTCCGCCAGCGGCAGCAAGATCGGTGCAAGGATCACGATGTTCGGGGTCGTTTCCATGACGCAGCCAGCTGCGATCAGGATACCGATCATGATCAGAATGAGGATCCACGGTTCGTCTGTCAGGGCGGTCATCGACGCAACAAAACCCTGTGGTACACCCATGATGGCCAAAGCCTCGGCCAGTGGTGCCGAAAAGGCGATAATGGGCAGAATGATCCCGTTCACCTTGGCCGAGCTCAGCAGCATCGCCGGAAAATCCGCCAGCTTCAGCGTGCCAAGAATAAAGCCGATGATGATCGTCACGACGACCGCGGTCGCGCCTGCCTCGGTAGGTGTCATGCGACCAGAGAAGATGCCGTAGAAGATGATGCCGGGGACGATAAAGGCGTACCAGCCGGATTTCAGCGCAATCAAAAGATTGCTGAAGTACTCCGCCATCGTGACGTTGCCGCCGCCTTCGTAGCCGTAAATCCTGTTCACGATGACATTGGTGATCAGGATAGAGATCAGGATCGCCAGGCCGGGGATCACAGCGGCCAGGAACAAGGTTGAGGCTGATATGCCCAGCACCAGGCCAATGATGATGTAGGCGATGGATGGTGGGATCAGGATGCCGGTACAGGCACCCGCCGCCACAAGCGCACAGGCGTAGGGGCGGGGATAGCCGCTTTCAACCAGACGCGCGATTGTCATCCGGCCAACCGCTGCGGCACCCGCTGCGTCGGACCCGGAAATCGCCGCGAACATCCCACAGACCAGCACCGTGGCAGAACCAAACCCACCCTTTGCGAATTGCGTGAGAGCTTCGGCGACATCAAGAAACTTTCGGCTAAGCCCGGTACGCACCAGCACGTCCCCGGTCAAAATGAACAGCGGTACGGCGGTGAGCGCAAAGGCGTCAATCCCGGTGAACAGGCTTTCGCCAACGGCACTTAGCGGTAGATCGCCGGACATCATCAGCATGACGATGGCAGCGGCACCGATGGATGCCCAGACGGGAACAGCCAGCGCGATCAAGACAACAAACAGGATGACAGGCAGGTAGAAGTCCCACCCAAGTTCGACCGTTTGACTAAGGGTATTAAACAGCATCGGTTATTTCCTTAATCAAACAGTGTGTCGCCTTCGAAAACGGGCTTGCCGTCACGAAGTGCGCGTACATCACGAATGAAAGACTGGGTGAGCCGCAGCATCATCAAGGCAAAGCCCAGCGGCACTGCCATCAGAGCCCAGACCTTAGAAACACGCAAACCATCCGTGACCGAACCGAATTTTGCCGAGATATGCACAGCCTCCCATGACCAATAGAGCGCGATGATTGCGACGACGAACATCACGAGGTCACCGAAGATATACAGCAGCGCCTTGGGCCGCGGCCCAAGGTAATGCATGATCACGTCGATACGAATGTGGATGCGATCCTTGACGGCAACAGCGGCGCCGATCCATGCCAGATAGATGAATGAATATCGCACAACCTCTTCGCCCCAGATCGACGAGTAGGAAAAAACCTCGCGTCGCAGGACTTCAACCGCCATCGTCACGACAAGCATGACGTAGAAAATCAAAAGCAGCCACCGCTCGGCGTTTTGATCCAGTTTGCGCAATATGTTCATGGTGTACCTTTCGGGCAGCGCCACGACATTGCGCTGTCTCAGATCCCGGTCATTGAAGATGGGAAACAGGCGCCCAATGCGGGCGCCTGTTCATAACCTATTTATGCGTCGTGGACGTAGTAGCGGCCCATTGTGCCAGCCGCTTCGACCAGTTTCGCAAATGTCTCCATGGACCCGGCAAGTTCAACCTTGAAGCTGTCCCAATCGGCGTTCTCATAGCCGCCAACCGCTTGCCATTCAGCCAGCTGGTCATCGGTGAGCGAGTGGAACTCGACGCCGGCCTTGCGCAGTTCTGCCATCGCGTAGTTGCGTGCTGATGGTACCTTGGCAAGGTTCTGGTGGCGCGTGATTTCAGACGCTTCCATGATGCCGTCTTGTACGTCGGCGGGCATGGAGTTGAACCACTCCAGGTTACAGGAATAGACTTGGCTATCCGGCACGGCCTGCGTGAATGTCACGTGGCTAAGAATGTCTTTGAAGCCAAAGACCTCTAGCGCGCCAACCGATGGGTCAAGCGCATCGGCAACACCCTGCTTGATCGCAGAAGGTGTTTCACCCCATGCAACAGGTGTCGGGTTCGCGCCGACCATCCGGTAATACTGCTGCAACATTGCAGAGCCGGGAACCCGGAATTTCACGCCTTCCAGATCACCGGGTGTCAGAACCGGGCCAGAGCCACCGGCACGAACGGCAACAACGCGCGGGTCGATATTGACGTAGAACAGGGGCTTAAAGCCTGCGGCTTCGACCTTTGGGTTCACTTCTTGCGCCCAGACGTCAGAGTGCACAAGGTTGGTGAAACGCTGGTTGGACCCACACAGGTACGGCATATTGATCAGATCAACGACCGATGCGAAGGGCGCAAAGTTGGACAGCGAATGCTGTGCCGCCTGAATTGTGCCGCCTTGTACCTTCTGAACCAGCGCACCGCCTGCGCCCAACTGACCACCGGGGGCAAGTTTGACATAGACCTTACCGTTGGTCGCGTTCTGGATGTTCTCTTTGAGGTCCAGCTGCATGATGGGGTAACCGCGTGATGCGCCCAGCACATAGGCGGTTGCAATTGTCATCACATGTTCAGCCGCTGCTTCGCGCTCGCGCTCTTCATTTGCGGACTGGGCTGCGGCCTCGGTGGACCACAATGTGCCTGCAGCACCAGCAACAAGGGCGGCAGTGAAGCTACCTGTTCCGGCGAGCTTTAGAAAATTGCGGCGCGTGGCCGACTTCAGGCTATTCGTATCTTTTTCCAATGGTGTGTCCTCCCTGGACCGTAACGTCTGCCTCATTTCTTGGAAGCAGCTTCCTTTTGCAGAATCGCGACAACGAACAAGACCGCTACCGCCAGCAAGAGCAGCATTTCGCCCACATCGTTCAGGAACGATGCATCCGCAAATGAGCCGAGGCCAACATTCACGGCAAAGACGACAAACAAGATGATCGCTCCCCAAAGCGGCATGCGCGACTCCTCCCAGCCGTTATCCGATTCGAGGTTAGTGTAAGCGCTTACATATCACTGATGCAAGCGCTTACATTTCGAGCGGAATATTTTTACTATCTCATACAGAGAGACCTCGCTAAGAGTAGGTCGGTATTTGATCCGGAGTTTTGATGACGACGCAGCCAGCAATACCCACGCTTGAGGATGTGGCCACACTTGCCGAGGTGTCGACCGCGACGGTATCGCGCGCGATCAATTCTCCGGGCAAGGTTGCACCTGATACGCGCAGACGGGTCAATGAGGCTGTGGCAAAGCTGGGCTACTCACCGAATTTTGGCGCGCGCGCCATGGCCGTGCGTCGCACCATGACAATTGGTGCGATCATTCCCACCATGGAAAACGCCATTTTTGCGCGGGGATTGCAGGCATTTCAGGATGAGTTGCGCACGCATGGTTACACGATGCTGATCGCCAGTTCAGCCTATCGCGCCGATACCGAAGAAGAACAGATCAGATCACTGGTGGCGCGCGGCGCAGATGCCCTTTTATTGATTGGCCATCACCGCAATCCCGACATCTACAAGTTCCTTGATGCGCAGAATGTGCCTGTGTTGGTGACATGGGCCTATGACCCAGACGCCGACCGCCCTTCAATCGGTTTTGACAACAAGGCCGCGATGCAGGACATGGCAGCTGAAGTGATCAAGATGGGGCATCGCAACCTGGCTTTGATATCTGCTGAAACTGCTTCGAATGACCGGGCATCAGCACGGCACGCCGGAATTCTTTCGGCAATGCATGAAGCAGGATTGCAGCCTGACGATCTCCACTACGTCGAAACCACCTATGGGATCGAAGAGGGCGCCGTCGCGTTTGAACAGGCCATCGGCATGATGCCCAGACCCACAGCGGTGTTTTGTGGCAACGATGTGCTGGCGGTGGGCGCGCTTCGGCGCGCGCGGGAACTTGGTATCCAAGTGCCTGATGATGTTTCCATCATAGGCTTTGATGATATTGAACTGGCGCAGGTGGCCCATCCAGCATTAACGACGGTTCATGTCCCTCATCGTGAAATGGGGCGCCTTGCGGGGCTTGCCTTGGCGCAATTGCTGGGGAAAGGCATTGCGCTGAAACCCGTCGAGTTGCGCGCATCATTGGTTTTCCGCGACACGCTTGCGCCCAGAGAAAACTGAACGCAGCAAGCTGGTTCAGTCCAAGCGCGTTTAGCTGTCGTCCCGAAAGTAAGGGATCAGAAAAACCAGACAGGCGATCAGGAACAAAACGGATCCGAACATCCCCCAGAAATTGCCAATGGATGCGATACAGAAACTGATGGCCGAGATCACAAACAGGATCCATCCGAAAAAAGTGATCTGTCGATTGCTCATATAGTCCGGCTCTGTACGCTTTAGCTGCTAAGGTGGGTATTCTTATTTCTCAGAAAATAGCCAATATGCGCAGCTCTTGTGGGAAGATGTCTGGCTTGGGTGTGGACAGCCAGTCTCTCTTCTTTAAGACCACGAAAAAATGATGTCAAAGGAACTTGGCCGCCATTATGCGACACGGTTTTCAATGCGCATTCACTTACTGCGCGATGCCGGGCATACAATGACAAGGAAAAAGATATTCACCTATCTTGCGCTAAAATTGTATATTTGGTTCCGTCTGTGAAAATGTCATGATCTCAAACAAGAATATTCAGATCGGCTTTCTGATCTTTCCGGGTTTCCCGATGGCCTGCCTGACCTCAATGATTGAGCCGCTTCGCGCTGCCAATGAAATTGTGGCGTCAGAAACCTTTTCCTGGAAGCTGGTGTCAGAAGACGGCACGCGGGTCGAAGCCAGTGCCAAGGTCTGGTTCGAGCCTGACTTGCAATTGGAAGATTGCGAGAGACTGGATCAGCTTTTTCTGCTCAGCGGGCCGTCATCGCGGTTTGACAATCCAACAGTTTCTGAAGGACGCTTGCGCAAATTCGCACGTCACGGTGTGACAATGGGAGCGGTCAGTGGCGGCATCTTTCCTTTGGCGCGCAGTGGTCTTTTGTCAGGTTACACGACATCTGTGCATTGGTGCTACGAGGCGGCCTTTGCTGCCGAGTTTCCCCGTCTCAGAGCAACCGAAGATGTGATCATGATCGACCGTAATCGCCTGACCGCGTCGGGCGCGGCAGCGGCATTTGATCTGTCGCTTTTGTTGATCGAGGAAAACCTTGGTCCGGATGTCGCGACCGAGGTCGCCTGCTGGTTCCAGCATCCGCTGGTGCGCGGGCAGGGTGTCACGCAGCGCAAACCAACATTCGCCGCCGAAAGCACCCATGACATGCTGCCGCCCATTGTGCGGCAGGCCGTGGATATCTTTGCGGTTCACATTGAAGATCCAATCAACATTTCGGATGTGGCCGATCAGGTGGGCGTCTCTGTCCGCCAGCTCGAACGAATGTTTCACAAGACGACGGGGAATACGCCCGGCGGCTACTACAAATCCTTGCGCATACATAAAGCCCGGCAGCTTCTGCTTTATAGCAAAGACAGCATGACCCAGATTGCGATTGCTGTGGGCTATGCCAACGCGCCGACGCTTTGCAAGAAATACATCGATGTGTTCGGTATCCACCCTGCCGAGGATCGCAAGAAGATCAACATGTTCCGCGTGCGTGACAACAAGATTGTGCCATCCGCCTAGGTGACTTTCGCAGGCGCGTTACACCAATGCAAAAGCGCGCCACCGGTTGGGTGGCGCGCTTGCAGTATGGCTTTGCTATCGCGGGTCAGTTGACCGATTTGGCCTCAACCAGGTTCGCATCTTTCTTGCCAGTTGCTGCAATCTCGATCCTGCGTGGTTTCAATGCCTCAGGCACTTCGCGGATCAGGTCAATATTCAGCATACCGTTTTCGTGGGACGCCCCGGTGACGCGCACGTGGTCGGCAAGGTGGAAACGTCGTTCAAACGCCCGCGTGGCGATGCCACGGTGCAGGTAGTTACGCTCGGTTTCGTCGGGCGCTTTGCGCCCAGTGATCAAAAGCGCACGGTCCTTGACCTCAATCGCGAGGTCATCATCGGAAAACCCGGCAACAGCAATCGAGATACGCCATGCGTCGTCTTCGGTCTTTTCGATGTTATATGGGGGATAGGTGTTCTGGCCGACGTCGCTGGCAAGCGCACGATCCATCAGATCGGCAATCTGGTCAAAACCAACGGTGGCACGGTAGAGGGGGGTCAGATCAAATGCACGCATTTGGGTCATCCTTTCAGTAAGCGATAACAATGTGATTGCCTTCCCATTTGGGACAGGCGGTTTGTGCCGAGACCCATCATTGGCATCCCGACCCAGCATATGTGGGAACCTGTTTTTCGGCTTTCAAGAGGAAAATCTGCTCAGGGGCGGACGAATTTCGCGCCTATCTCATTGCGCTCGGCGCTGTTGATCAAACGCTGCGTGCCTCCTGGTCTGGCCGGGCCAAGTGCGGCGAAATGCGCCAGCAGCGCATTCAACGGGCCTGCCAGTGAAGTGCCCAGCGATACTTTCTGCCCGTTGACCTGCGCCATGGCAGAGACAACCGACGCAATCCGGGTTTCCCCATCCTGCACCATAAAGACCGGTGACCCGCTGGAGCCATATTCAACATCGCAAGTCATCACGATCACACCGGTCTGACGCCCCAAGACGTTGCAGACCTCTTGCAGGCTTGGCGCGCCCTCACGGCCGCGCCCATAAGATACCACGCCAACGGCATCCCCGGTAATGGGACGCTGCGCAATCAGGAAAGGCCTGATGCGCGTTGTGCGGATTGGCTGATCCAGTTCTAGCACCGCGATGTCCATCGCAACTTCGGATGCGTCCGAGGCCCCGCCGCCAAAGTCATACTGCGGATGCGCGATGGCTCTGGCCACGTTCCGTGTTGCTTGCGAGCGTCCATCACGCAGTCCTGCGAGGAACTCGAACCGTTCTGGCGCAATCAGGCTGCCGTCATTGTCGTAAAGGCAATGGGCGGCCGTGAGGATCAGGCGCTCGCGGATGAGCGCTGCCGTGCAAAACCCCTTGCCCCGGATATCGAGCCTGCCGACCGCTTCCCAGCCTTGGCTGTCTTGCCGCGTCTCAAGCGTCACCAACCCGCTTTCCTGCGCATGCAGGGCGGAGGCCGCAAATAGGAATGCTGAAATCAAGAGCCTGCGCATGAATCACCTTGAATCGCGAGCGCTCAGCCTGCGAAAGACTTGCGGCAGGATTATGTCATCCACGCAAGATCGGGATTTGCGGTTCGCGTTTGCCCGGCGCGGTCAGTGCAGGGGGCTGCGGCCCGCCTGTCGCCCAATCAAGCAATTCAACCGTATGCACGATGGGCACATCCGTGCCGCCGCCGATTTGCATCATGCAACCGATGTTGCCAGCGGCAATGATGTCGGGGGTCAGAGCTTCCAGGGTTTGGACCTTGCGGGATTTGAGTTGCTTGGAAATCTCAGGCTGCATCAGGTTGTAGGTACCCGCCGACCCGCAACACAGATGGCTGTCTGCCGGTTCCAGTACCGTGAAACCGGCCTTTTTCAGCAAGTCCTTGGGGAAGGTTTTGATCTGTTGGCCGTGTTGGAGCGAACAGGCAGCGTGATAGGCGACCTTGGTGTTCTTGTCCTCACCTTCGGGTAAATCAAGTTTCATCAGGATTTCCGAGACGTCCATCGCAATCGCTGACACGCGTGCCGCGTCTGCGGCGAGCGGATCATTGCGGAACATATGGCCATAGTCCTTGACCGTCGTGCCGCAGCCAGAGGTGTTGATTACAATCGCATCCAGCCCGCCGTTGTCGATTTCCCGCGCCCAGGCCTTGATGTTTTTGGCCGCTGTTGCGTGGCTTTCGGCCTCTTTGCCCATGTGGTGGGTCAACGCCCCACAACAGCCCGCACCTTCGGCCACGACAACCTCTGCCCCAAGACGGGTCAGCAAGCGGATAGTGGCGTCGTTGATATCGGTATTCAGCGCCTTTTGCGCACATCCGGTCATCAGGGCCACACGCATTTTCGGATTCTCGGCGGCAAAGGTCTGCGGGTCGTCGTTGCGACTGACGGGTGGTATGGTTCTGGGGGCCATTTCAAGCATGGCACGCAGGCGGGCATCGGGCATCAGCCGCGCAAATGGCCGCCCGATCCTGGCCCCAAGCAAGGCGACCCGAAATCGCATCGGATAGGGCAGAATGCGCGCCAGAAGCCAGCGCAAGGCGCGGTCAGATAGGGGGCGGTCGTAGGTCTTTTCGATGTAGGCGCGGGCATGATCAACCAGATGCATGTAATGCACGCCTGACGGGCAGGTGGTCATGCACGCCAGGCAAGACAAGCAGCGGTCGATGTGCATGACAGTCTTTGCATCCGGTTTGCGCGCGTTCTCAAGCATATCCTTGATCAGATAGATCCGGCCGCGCGGACTATCCAGTTCATCCCCCAGTACCTGATAGGTGGGGCAGGTGGCAGTACAAAAGCCGCAATGCACGCAATTGCGCAGTATTTCGTTTGAGCGGGCGATATCGGGATCGGTTAGCTGTTCTGGCGTGAATGTCGTCTGCATCAGGTCATGATCCCGGGGTTAAGAATGCCACGTGGGTCGAATTTGGCGCGCAGCCCGCTGGTGATTGCAGCAAGCGCCGGGGCTTCCGGGTGAAAGACGGGCAGGTCAGCAGTGCCCCGGATCAGTGTGGCATGACCATCAAAAGCCCCGATCGCAGCGCGCAGGTCATGCCCTGCCTCTGTCAGCGCCCAGATCAGCCCGCCGCCCCAGTCATATTGCACTGCCTTTGCCCCCATGCGGGCGGCAATCCCAGCTGCGTCAGACGGCTTGCATGAGACCCGCCAGACATCCCCCGGCTGGTCTGTAAAAGCGGCAGCATCGCGAACCCATTTCCACCCTTCGGCCGCGCCGGGGCCTTCTGTTGCGCCAACCGCAATCTCGGCGTCGCCGTAATTCTTGAGCAGATCGCGCAGCTTTTCCGCACGGTACTTGACCGAGGTCTCGAACCCTTCAATGCGGATCATGGTCAACGGCTCGCCAAACTTGCTTTTGGGGAAATGCGCGGCACCTGTGGCTTCAAACGGCGATCCAAGCGCGGCAGAGAGTGCTGCAATCGCCCTGTCATCCCGTAGACCATGCAACATGACAGTGCCCATGGTTTCCACATCTGGCAGCACTTTGAGGGAGACCTCGGTCAGCACCCCCAGCGTACCGTAAGACCCTGTCATCAACTTGACCAGATCATAGCCCGTCACATTCTTCATCACCCGGCCACCGTTCTTGATGATTGTGCCCGCGCCATCGACGCAGCGCACACCCAGCATGAAATCCCGACATGCACCAACAGCGATGCGGCGCGGACCAGAGATATTGGCCGCGACCATGCCACCCAATGTTGGCGCCCCGGTGGTTCCCAAAAGCGGTCTGTGGTCCATCGGCTCAAACGCAAGGCGCTGGTTTTCGGCCGCAAGTGCGGCCTCAACCTCCGACAGCGGCGTGCCTGAGCCGGCAACAATGGTCAGCGCACCGGGTTCATACAGGCTGATCCCGCTCAGCTTTGCTGTGCTCAACTCTTGCCCTTCCGTGCGCCCGATGGGACGTGTACCCCCGCCTTTGATCCGCAAGGGTTCATCGGATGTGGCAATCATCTCGGCCAGTTCTGCTTCGGTGGATGGCGTCATGTCCGTCTTCTTTTGTTCAAAAATATCTTGGGGGGCGTGGGACACGCGGGGGCAAAGCCCCCTCTATGCGGCGCGGCGGGGCTCAGAGCTGGCCAATGGGAACACTTTGGCGGCATTCAAAAGCCAATCAGGATCAAATACATCTTTGATTGCCATTTGCGCCT
Organism: uncultured Paracoccaceae bacterium; assembly: GCA_947498645.1. Lineage (GTDB taxonomy): Bacteria > Pseudomonadota > Alphaproteobacteria > Rhodobacterales > Rhodobacteraceae > Yoonia. The sequence continues at coordinate 1,591,005 of CANMKS010000001.1, forward strand.
CAAGGTCGGCGGGGTCATATTGCACGGTCATCAGATCACGCTTTTCGATGCCCACGCCATGTTCGCCGGTCAGGCAACCGCCGACCTCGACGCAAAGTTTCAGCACCTCCGCGCCAAACGCTTCACAAATCTCAAGATCGCCGGGTTTGTTGGCGTCATACAGGATCAGGGGGTGCATATTGCCGTCGCCTGCGTGGAACACATTGCCGACACCAAGACCGTAGTGTTTGGACATCTCGCCAATCCGCTTCAGCACATAAGGTAACGACGAGACCGGGATTGTCCCATCCAGACACATATAGTCAGAGATTTTCCCAATGGCGCTGAAGGCAGCTTTGCGGCCCGCCCAAATGCGCGCCGCTTCATCCGGTGACTGCGCCTCGCGCAGTTCAACGGGATTGTGCTTTGCCGCGATAGTCTTGATCCGGGCCAGTTGATCGTCAATCTCGGCCTCAGAGCCTTCAACCTCAACAATCAGCAGCGCCTCACACTCGGGATAGCCTGCGCCCGAGAATTCTTCGCAAACACCAATCAGCATCTCGTCCATATATTCGATTGCGACCGGCAGAATACCCGCCTTGATGATGTCCGACACAACCTGCCCGGCAGTTTCAGCACTGTCATAGCCCATCAATACCGGGCGTGCGCCTTCTGGTTTGTGCAGGATGCGCAGAGTCGCCTCTGTCACGACACCAAGCTGGCCTTCTGATCCGCAGATGACGCCCAGCACGTCCAGCCCTGCGGCATCCAGATGCGCGCCGCCCACGTCAACGATCGTGCCATCCATCATCACCATGGTGACGCCCATCAGATTGTTGGTGGTGACGCCGTATTTCAGGCAATGCGCCCCGCCGGAGTTCATCGCGATATTGCCTGCGATAGCACAGGCGAGCTGGCTGGACGGATCGGGGGCGTAAAAGAACCCTTCCGCCTCTACCGCGCCGGTGACAGACAGGTTGGTTCGCCCGCTTTGCACCTTGATGTAGCGGTCAGCATAGTTGGTTTCGATCACGCCGTTCATCTTGGCCACACCGAGGATCACGCAATCGGCCGTGGGCAATGCACCACCGGCCAATGATGTGCCAGAGCCGCGCGGAACCACCGGCACGCCCATTTCGTGGCATACCTTCAGCGCGGCGGAAACTTCAGCGGTGTTGGCAGGCAGAATGGCGCAAAGCGGCGGGCATTTATATGCCGTCAGCGCATCGCATTCATAGGCGCGTGTCTGGTTTTCATCCGAGATCACAGCATTGGTTGGCAGAACCTCTTTCAGCCGCGCGACGATCTGTTCCTTGCGGGCCAACACATGGGTACTCGGGGCAGGCATTTCCATCTTGCGACTCCAATCTATCGGATTGGTAAAAATATATTACCAATTTTGTGATATGGCAAGTCCAATGTCAAAAGGCTAAACCGAGGGTCATGAGACTAATTGATCATCTGAGCCTTCTGGCCCCCCTCGATTTATGTGCTGTCGGCCTGATTGTGGTCGCCTGGTTTGCGATCGGCTGGCTGATCGAACACCCCGGTGCCAAGCGCCCATCTGTGACCATGCTGATGTCAGAAGAGCGCCGCGCATGGATGAAGGTCTTTGTGACGCGAGATCCACGCATCTTTGACAGCCAGATTCTTGCCAGCCTGCGGCAGGGCACGGCCTTTTTCGCCTCTACCTGTCTGTTGGCTGTGGGTGGTGTTCTGGCACTTGCCGGCAATACTGAACCGCTTAGCGGGTTGGCCGCTGAAGTGACCGAGATGCCCGTGCCTGTATTGGTCTTTCAGCTGAAACTGGGGCTGGTGGCGCTTTTTCTGACCAATGCCTTTTTGAAATTCGTCTGGGCCAACCGCGTTTTTGGTTACTGCGCTGTCCTGATGGCCGCTGTGCCCAACGACCCCGATGACCCGGCAGCACACCCGCGTGCGGCGCAGGCAGCGGAACTGAACATCCGGGCCGCCATCAACTTTAACCGCGGTTTGCGGGGCATGTATTTTGCCATGGGTGCATTGGCCTGGCTGCTTGGGTCGGTCGCGCTGATCATCGCGACGCTGATCGTGCTCTGGGTTTTGTGGTCACGCGAATTTGCGTCACTGCCCCGTTCAATTCTGCTAAAAGATACAACATGAGATATCTTGCCTTGATTGCCTGCCTCGCAGGCCCCGCCTTTGCCGATGCACCCGTTGTCGAGGCTGTGACGATCAACGGATCCAGCATCAGTGTAACCTTGTCACATCCTGACACGGGATGGGATCACTATGCCGACGGGTGGGAGGTGCTGGATGCCGACGGCAACAGCCTCGGCATTCGCGAGCTTGCGCATCCGCATGTGAATGAACAACCCTTCACCCGGTCACTGTCCGGGGTGGATATCCCGGAAGGCGTAACAACCCTTTTCGTGCGGGCGCGCTGCAACGTTGACGGCTGGTCAGAGACACTGTTCGAGGTGAATTTGAACCCATAACGGCTTAGGGGCCAACAAGCTGGAAGTCCGCAACAAGCGGATAGTGATCGGTTGGCCATTCGCCCGCATATTTCTTGCGCAAGACAACAGGCGTGCCAATCAGTTGGGCGCGATCTGTTGTCGCGATGTGATCGACCGCGCCAAACAGGTTGATGCCCCGGTTGAAGTGATAGGTTGATCCTCGCACCGGAACGAACGACAGCCCGGTGTCTTCGAGGGTTCTGACCAATTGCCCACCCAAACGTGCATTCAGGTCCCCAATTGCAAAAAGTGCTTCGCGATCCGCAATCCAGGGCGTGATGCGCTCTGCAACCAGTGCGATCGATTTCTGGCGGTTCGACAGGCTGGCGTAATCCGTGTGGATGTTCACCACCCGAAACACCGCGCCGTTTGTTTGATCTTCAAATTGCGCCCAAGACGCGAAGGCAGGGTAAGAGCCGTTGAAGGTCCGCGAATAGATCACGTCTGGTGCTTCAGAAAAAAAGAACCAGCCTTGATCCAGCATTCGCAACTTGTCAGCACGGTAGAGGATCGGTTGCGTGGATGGGAACGCGGACGGGTCACCCACTGCGGCTGCGGCATAGCCGGGATTGTTCGCAAGTAGCCAGTCCAGCGTCAGGTTGGTGTTATTGCCGTTGCCTCTGGCAAAGCTCTCCATCTCCTGAAATCCAATCACATCGGCATCTATCTCCTTGAAGGCCAAATCCATGGGCCCTTTCCTGCGCTCCCAGTCTCCGACGGACCAGGGGCCGGTTTGCTGGCCCAGGATGATGTAATGGACGTTGTAGGTCGCCACACGAAGCGTTTGCGCATCATTTGGCGGCAGAGCCGCGTTGCCCGAGTTGCGCACGGTCTGGCAGCCAACCAAGGCGATCAGACCAATCAGGAAAAAGGCGAGAACTTTCAAGACCGTGCCCAGCATCACCATCCTCGCAACTTATCTGCGGCCTTCGCGCAGCCATGCGCCAACGATCATCAACGCGGCCAGCAAAAGATAGGCCCAGGACGGCAGCAGAGAGTTGATACTGATATCAGCCGTGCGGTACGCCCCGCGCGGCGTGATCCCGATCCAGCCACGCCCAGCCGCAGGGCGACCCTCGCGCACCGAACGGATGCTCACGTCGCCATCGCTGACCTGCACGACGCCGCCGCCGGTGCCGTCGACCAGCGGTTGCAGTAACTCGGCACTCGCAATGGTTTGCTCAAACTCGCGCGGGGCTGAGGGCCCAAGTGCGATCACAGTGGTTTCTTCGCCATCGTCCAGACGGTAAAGGCCAATCTCGGGCGCATCCCACAGTGTCTCAAACCGGCCCGGTGATACTTCTTCAAGCGTCAGCGCTGTCTCGGACCCATCCGGATGCGTCACCGTCACGTCGCCGGTTTCCAGATCAAGCGTGCGCCGGATAATCCGCATCTTCTGGCCGGTCGGTTCAACCCAAAGCGCCTCTTCTTCAAGCTCAGGTTCTTTCATCATCCAATGCGCCAGACGGCGCAGCAGTTCCAACTGCGGACCGCCGCCTTCATAGCCCCGATCCCATAGCCAGGAATGATCCGAGGCCATCAGCGAAACACGACCTTCACCGATCCGGTTGAGGATCAAAAGAGGGCGGTCATCAAGGCCTGACATGACGGTTGTTGCGGCCTCCGGCACCAATACATCAATCAGCCGGAACCATCGGCCCCAGCCCGGACCGTCGCCATCTGGATTGGGCGACAACAGGTCCAGCCCCTCGGTGACCGGGTGACGTTGCCCGATATCGGTCAGCTGTGGGACAAACCCCTCCTCAAAGACCCGCGCTGTTGGCGCACCGGGCAGGATGTTACCAAGCGGTGAGCGGTAGATGCTTTCAGCAGAGCCATATTCCGGCCCGGATGAAATCAGCACGGCGCCGCCCTGTTCAACGTAATCGCGGATGTTATCAAGGTAGGCGCTGGGCAGGATGCCCCGGCGGCGATACCGATCAAAGATGATCAGATCAAAGTCGTTGATTTTTTCCAGAAACAGCTCGCGGGTCGGGAAGGCGATCAGAGACAGCTCATTCACTGGTACGCCGTCCTGTTTTTCAGGGGGGCGCAGAATGGTGAAATGGACCAGATCGACAGCGGAATCCGATTTGAGCAGGTTGCGCCAGGTCCGTTCCCCCGGATGCGGCTCGCCTGATACAAGCAGCACGCGCAGACGGTCGCGCACGCCGTTGATCTGGATTACGGCGGCGTTGTTGCGGTTGGTCAGCTCTCCTTCCGCCACCGGAATGTTGAATTGCAGCACATTCATCCCGCCATGCGGCAATGAGATGGGCAATTGAACATCCTGCCCAATAGGCACCTGCACGACAACCGGTGTATCCCCGTCAATTGCAATTGACAGAGGCACAGATGTGCTCTCGGGCGCGGCGCCCTGATCTTCGATGCGCAGCGTCAGGTTGACCTCTTCCCCCAGGATGGCAAAGGCGGGCGCGTTTTCGACGACCAGCCGCCGATCCCAATCCTCGGGCTCTCCGGTCAGCAAGGTATGCATTGGGGCAGGCAGGGCCGGTGCCCTTTCGATGTCATGCACACGCCCGTCGGTGACAAGGACGATGCCCGCGATGCGCGCTTGCGGTTCTTCCGCCAAAGCCTCTGACAGGGCGGTCATCAGGGTTGTGCCCAAATCGCCTTCGGCATCGCCCAATGTGACGATGCGCAGTTCGGTGTTGGGTTGGCGCGCCAGTTCAGCCGCGACATTGTCAATGGCTGCCGCATTTTGATCGGGCCTGCCGCCAATGCGCTGGCTGGCACTTTCATCAACCACAAGCATGACGATATCGGTCAGCGGTTCGCGGTCTTCTTGCTGAATAGCGGGGTTGGCCAAAGCAGTGAGCAGAACAAACCCCGCAAACCCGCGCAACCACCAACCCGGCAAACGCCGCCAGATCGCAAGAACGAGCGCGAGCAGCGCCAGCCCTGCCACTGTCAACAGCACCACCATGGGGACCAGAGGATCAAGGATCAATGTGCCGGTCATCACTGCCCCAGCCGATCCAGCAGATCAGGGACATGCACCTGATCCGACTTATAGTTGCCCGTCAGCACATGCATGATGACATTCACGCCAAAGCGCAGCGCAATCTCGCGCTGTCGTTCGCCTGACCTGCCGCGCCCGACGGGGAACATGCGCCGTCCGTTGTTATCAACGGCCCAGGCCCGCGCCCAATCGTTGCCACCGATGATTACCGGGGTCACCCCGTCATTGAGATTGCGGAAAGGCATCCCCTCAACCTGTTCAGCCCCGATGGGGGCGGCTTCGACCCAGACATCGCGGCTGGCATAGCGACCCGGAAAATCCTGTAGCAGATAGAAGGTGCGGGTCAGCACATGGTCTGACGGGATCGGCTCCAAGGGTGGGATATCAAGCGAGCGGGCAATGGCCTGTAGCTTGCGCCCTTCGGGAGAACCGGAACCAAAGCGGGCGGTATCGGCATCGCGGGTATCAAACATGATCATCCCACCGGACCGCAGGTATCGGTTCAGCTTGCCATAAGCTGCCCGGCTGGGCAGTGGTTGATCGGCTGTGACGGGCCAATAGAGGATCGGGAAAAAGGCCAGTTCGTCGGTTTCAAGGTTTACGCCCAAGGGTGCTGCAGGCTCGATCGAGGTGCGCCGGAACAGCGTCTGCGACAGGCCGCGCAGGCCTGCTTCCGCGGTTTCATCGGTCTCGCGATCACCGGTCAGGACATGGGCCAGAACAACCTCGGACGTGGCGCGCAGCGCAAATTCTTCTGCTGTTTGCGCCTCCGCCTGCGGTGCAAGCAAAAGCATCAGTGCAGCGGCTGCCGCAACATCAGCGCTCGGTCCGCGCAGCCTGCCGCCAATGGCAAGTGAGGCGATCACATCAAGCAACAGCAAGAGCACGGTTGCACTCAGAAGCCATCCCTTCAGCGCGGTTTCGCGCAGAACGGCCATACCCTCTATCGCAATCCTTGCCGGCCAGGCCGCCACATTCAGCGCGGTTTCGGGCCCGATCACGTTCACGGCCAACTGCCTGTCGCCCCCAGTATATAGCCCCGGTTGCAATGTGGCGCTTGGCACGCCCGCGGCCAGCACTTCACCTGATACTCCGGGCAATGCGCTGCCATCTTCGAGCCGTCCAAAAGCATCCAGCACCTTGCCGGGCAACCATGTGGTGCCCGCGAGTTCAGCCTCATCGGGGGTGGCAGGCCGTGTTGAAACGGCAAGCCGTTCAAGCATCTGCACGAAAAGACCCGACAACGGCAGGCTGGACCATTCCGCATTGGCCGTCACATGTACCAGAACGATCTGCCCTTCCCCGCTTAGTCTGCGCGTGACCAAAGGGGTGCCGTCGGTCAGCTGCGCAATCACCCGGTCAGCCAATGTTGGGTCAGGCTGCGCCATAACCTGGCTGGTGACGGTGACATCATCCGGGACAGGCAGCCCAAAGAAAGGGCTGTCTTCGGCGAAAGGCGCCAGTGTTTTGGGTTCTCCCCAGCTCATCGCGCCGCCAACTGACCGCCCGCCAGAGCGCAGGCGTACAGGCAGCAACGGATCTTCTTCGATACGGCCCTGATCAGAGGCCGCAAGGGCCGGCCCGGCAAACCGCAAGAGCATACCGCCGCTCTCGACCCACTCCAACACCGCGTCGTTTTCGCTGCCTGCAAGGTTCGCCACATCGGCCAGAATGATCACGTCGGGATTGGCAAGCAGGATATCGTCCAACGTCCCGTCGATAATATCTGCTGTCGGTTCCAGTGCCTCGCGCAGGTAGAAGAGCGGCGAGAGCAATTCCAACCCCTCACGGTCATCGCGACCTGCGATCAGCGCAACTTCGCGCCTTTTGAGGGCATCGTCCGTCAGGCTCACCGCACCGGCAGAGCGGGTGCCGCCAACCTCAAACCGGGTGATGCGGTTGCGCAGCTCCGGCGGAAGCACCATTGCGGTTTCCGCAATCGGCTCTCCGGGGGCAAAAACCAAGGGAACCGTGGCAAGCTGGCGCTCGACACCCGCAGGGTCCAGCCCGATGGCAGTGACCGTCGTATCAAGTGGATTGCCAATGGGTGAGCGGGTGGCCGAGACCAGCACTTCACCATTCTCAAACCGGGCAGGGCGCAGGCCAACGATCTGGCGGGGTGTCTGGAAGACCGTCACCGCTCCGCGTTCTTCCAAGGCAGCAAGCAGATCGGTCCGTCCGTCCCAATCCAGACCATCGGAAATCCAATAGGTCTCAAAGCGCTCATTGCTCTGTGCAAACCAGGCGACAACATCAGAGGGTTGCCAAGGCTGCGGTTGGATATTGGGCAAACGGTTCTGCCAATCGTTGGGCGCGGCAAAGGGAATATCACCCACCGGCAAGTTATTGAGGTTAATGACTGCGGCACGCCGGTCCGCCAATGCCGCTTCGGACAAGAGCATATCAACACGGTCGATGCGGGCTTGCCAGCTTGGGGCACCGGCCCATGATCCATCTAGGATGATGACCAAATCGCCAGCTCCGCTGCGCGCGTTTTGCGGGTTCAGGACGGGGCCTGCAAATCCGATGATCGCCGCTGCGACGGCCAGAATGCGCAACAGCAGCAGCCACCAGGGCGTGCGGTCGGTTTGGTTGTCGTCATCGGTCAGGCCAAGCAGCAAGGCGACACCCGGAAACCGCCGGCGGATCGGGGCGGGTGGCACAGCACGCAGCAGGATCCACAGGATCGGCAAGGCGATGAGGCCAAGCAGCAGCCATGGCGCGGCAAAACCTATGGGACCAATAGACCACATCAGGCGTGATGCTCCAACGCGCCGTAAAGCCAGAGCAGTGCATGTGTGGCGCTTTGCCCGGTGTGGTGCGTCTGGAATTGCCAGCCTGTGGTGCGGGCAAGGTGTTGCAGGCGATCCTTGCGCGCGGCCAGCCTGTCCAGATAGCGGGATTTCAGGTCACCCGCTTTGAGTGTTTCGTGTTGCAGCGCCCCTGTCATGCTTTCAAAGATGGTGCGGCCATCAAAAGGAAAGGCCTCTTCCTGTGGGTCCAGGATTTGCAGCAAGGCACCACCAACACCGCGATCAGCCGCGCGCAATAGTGCGTCTTCAATCGGTTGGATGTCGCCCAGAAAGTCACTGACAAAGAACGCGCGTGAATGTGGCAGCATGCCTTGGGCCTCTGGCGCGCCATAGTCGGTGTCGCCGTCTTGCGACAAGAGCTGCGCCATTTGCATCAGCTGCGCTTCGCCTCTGCGTGGCGGCAGACGCAGACCGGTCAACCCGACACGCTCTCCGCCGCGGACCAGCAGAATGGCGGTGGCCAGTCCCAGCGTACGGGCGCGCTCTGCCTTGGTCGGCAGATTATCATCAGAGCGGAAAGACATTGACGCCGCCTGATCCACCCAAAGCAGAATGGACTGCGCGATTTGCCATTCCTTGTCCTGCACAAAATTGGCATCTGACCGGGCTGAGCGGCGCCAGTCGATGCTGCGGGCCGCATCATGCGGCTGTGCGGGGCGGTATTGCCAGAAGGTATCACCGGTTCCGGCCCGCCTGCGCCCGTGATCACCCAAAAGAACAGCCGTTGCCAGATGTTCTGCCTCCGCCAAAAGCGGCGGCAGCGGCGCGGCAAGCGCCTCGGCAGCTGATCTCAGGGTGAGGGGTGTGCTCATGCGGCAGAGGCCACCGTTGTGATCTGATCCGCGACGGTGTTAATGACGTGATGAATGCTTTCACCGCGCGCGCGGGCCGCAAAGGACAGTGCCATGCGATGTTCCAGCACCGGCACGGCCATAGCGCGCACATCTTCGGCAGAGGGGGCAAGACGTCCTTCCAGCAGGGCTTGTGCCCGCACCGTCAGCATCAGCGCCTGAGCGGCACGCGGGCCGGGGCCCCAACTGACATTCTGGCGCACCAGATCGGGCGCGCCGGCATCATCAGGGCGACAGGCACGGACAAGATCAAGGATCATCTCGACGATGTTTTCGCCCACAGGCATGCGGCGCAGCAATGTCTGCGCATCAAGCATTTCTTGCGCTGTGAAGACTTCCTTTGATTGCGCGTCCTCAATACCGGTTGTTGCAATCAGAATGTCCTTTTCGGTGTCACGGTCTGGGTAGGGCACGTCGATCTGCACCAGAAAACGGTCAAGCTGCGCTTCAGGGAGCGGATAGGTGCCCTCCTGTTCAATCGGGTTTTGCGTGGCCAGCACATGGAAAGGCACGCCCAATGCGCGATGCTCGCCTGCGATGGTGACCTCTTTTTCCTGCATGGCCTGCAACAGTGCCGATTGGGTCCGGGGCGAAGCGCGGTTAATCTCATCGGCCATCAGAAGCTGGCAAAAAACCGGTCCTTCGATAAAGCGAAAGGCGCGCTTGCCGTCGTCAGTCGTCTCCAACACCTCAGAGCCAAGAATATCCGCAGGCATCAGATCGGGGGTGAACTGAATGCGGTTGCCCTTCAGGCCCATCACCGTTGACAGCGTATCCACAAGGCGCGTCTTGCCCAGACCGGGCAGGCCGACCAACACCGCATGCCCGCCGCAGATCAGGGCGGTCAAGGTCAGATCAACAACGCGGGTCTGGCCGATAAACCGGGCCGCGATACTGCTGCGCGCCTCAATCAGCTTTGCGCCCAGTTCTTCGATTTGGGCAACAAGATCGGTCTCAGCGGCCATGACATTCCTCCGGTTAAGCTATATCTTCATAGGAACAGATAATTCCATCACACCCAATGGCAAAAACAATGACCACACAAAAGATTGTGACCCCATCCGCAGAAAGCCTCGCGCAAAGTGCGCGTGCCGCCCAAAAAGGCGGTTTGCCGCCGGTGCATTTATGGAATCCGCCCCATTGCGGGCATATCGACATGCGGATCGCGCGGGATGGCACATGGTTCTACATGGGCACACCGATCGGCCGGCCCGAGTTGGTGCGCCTGTTTTCGACCATTCTGCGCAGGGATGGCGATGATTATGTGCTTGTAACACCGGTTGAAAAGGTCGGCATCACTGTCGATGACGCACCATTTGTTGCTGTCGATTTCAACAAGCAGGGTGAGGGGCTCGCGTTTGAAACCAACGTCGGCGATGTCATGGTCGCCGGGCCAGACCACCCGATCCGCGTTGAACGTGACCCCGAAACAGGTGAACCATCGCCCTACATTCTGGTGCGCGCCAACCTCGAGGCCCTGATCGACCGGAAGTCTTTCTATCGTCTGGTCGAACTTTGCGAACATGACGATCATGACGGCAGCCGTTGGTTCGGTATCCGCTCCGAAGGTGTTTTCTTCCCGATCATTCCGTCGGATGAACTGCCCTGATCAGGCCCGCTTTGCGTTGCGCGGCATCTTGGCGACGCCATAGGCCTTGCGGGCTGTGACAAGGCGTAAATCCTCTGGGTCCATGCCCATAGACAGGATTGTCTCGCGATCATAGCGCGCGCGGGCAGCTTCCGGATCATGGGGTGTGCCCATCAGACGATCAATCCAGCCCATGCCAAAGCTGACGTGGAATGTCGCCTCGTGGTCTTGAAAATGATGGGCGAGATGCGTGCGCGTGATCCGTTGCCCGAACCAGCCCTTTTTGACGTTCAGATGCGCCAGCGTATGGCAGAATTCATAGAAGGCAAAGGCACTGACCGACCCCAGAAAGAGTGTGACAAAGCCAAAGAGCGCTGCCGCAGCAAGCCCCACGAAAGGCCAGAGGATCACAGTGTGCAACGCAACCGAGATAAGACCAAACCGCACCGGATACCAATGATCATCGCCGGTAAAGAACTCGGCATCCGAAGGGAATTCGTGGTGCCCGATGTGGCTGCGGTACAGCGCGTTGAACAAGCCCTGATCGGTGGGCGGCTCGCGATGCAGCAGAAAGCGGTGCATCGCATATTCCACAAAGAATTGCATAATGACGCCATAGACGACCGCCAGGATCATCCAGGGCGAAAAGAACACGACAAAACAGCCAAGAGCGGCCAGCCAGAATGGCAACAGGCGCTGCAAGCTGCCCATGTGCATCAGAACACGTAAAGTTGCGATCATGTCGGCCTCCTCAATCACGTGATACAAAGATATGATTGACCAATACGTCAAGCAACGCCGACGCGACGTCAACGGCGCAGCCCGGGCAGGTGTTCAATGCATGGTGACGGGGCTAGCATAGGTGCTCGGATGCCCCGGAAGGGGCCGAGTATCGAGGGGACATGATGCCAAAGTTCTGCGCCAATCTGACATGGCTGTTTACTGAATTGCCATTTCCAGAACGGATCGCTGCTGCAAAAGAGGCTGGATTTGACGGAGTTGAAGTGCTCTTTCCCTATGATGTGAACGCGCAGGATATCGTGAATGAACTGGTCCGCCATGAGGTCGCGATGGTGCTGATCAACTGCCCGCCACCGAACTACACCGGCGGGCCACAAGGGTTTGCGGCGGTGCCGGGGCTGGAAGATCGGTTCCGCAAGGATTTTCGCCGGGCGCTGCGCTATGCGAAAACGCTGGGTGCCCAGCACCTGCATATCATGGCAGGGGTTGCTGAAGGGCCCGCGGCCAAGGAAACATTCCTGAACAACCTGCGCTGGGCCGCCACCGAAGCCCCAAAGCAAAGCCTAACGATCGAGCCGATCAACAACGACACAATGCCCGGCTATTTCCTGAATGACTTTGGTTTGGGCCGCGAGATCGTCACCACCGTCAACGCCCCGAACCTGCGGTTGCAGTTCGATGCGTTTCATGCGGCCAGGATCACGGGCGATGTCGCTGGTACGTGGGACGCGATGCGCGATATCACAGCGCATATTCAGGTCGCGCAGATGCCGGACAGAGGCGAACCTGACCGGGGCGAGATCGACTATCCAGCCTTTTTCGATTTACTGGATCGACAGGGCTACGCGGGATGGGTGTCAGGTGAGTATGAGCCACGCAAAACAACGGATGTGGGGCTGGACTGGATCCTTGGGTAGACGGGTTGCCACGCGAGAACGGTGTTGCGGCGGTGTCAGCCTGATCCGTCCCAGAATGCGCAACGCACGGGGTTAACATGCTGAAAGCCGCATGTGGCTGCGCTGGCTTTGAGGCACTTGTTGGGCGTCGCCCAAGAGACTTCACCGCACCTCTGGCGTGATGCTGATCGTATGAAGTCCGCCCTCCTGAAAACATGCTGACACAACGCTGTCAGCAGGGGTATGGTTAAACAGCCTCATCAACCAATTCGTAAGGAGATGAGATATGGCTGACCGTGCAGTGATCGTTTGGGGTGAAATCCCTGTGACCGACATGGAAAAATCCGTGGCGTTCTACAATGACGTCTTTGGTTATGACATGAAGATCGACAATTCCGGCCCCAACCCGATGGCCGTATTGGGTGGGCTGGAGAACACCGCAGGCGCGCATCTATATCCTGGCAAGCCTGCGCCAGATAGCGGCAACACCATTCATCTGGGCGTCGAAGGCAGCCTTGAAGACGGCATGGCCCGTTGCACCAATGCTGGCGGCGAAGTTGTGAGCCCTCCCATCGCAATCCCCGCAGGGCGGTTTGTCTATGCCAAAGACCTTGATGGCAATTCCATCGGGTTGTTCGAGGCCGCAGGCTAAATGCGCCGCGCCGACCGCCTCTTTCAGATCTTGCAGTTTCTGCGGGGCGGTCGGCTGACCACAGCTGCGCAATTGGCCGAAAAACTGGAGGTGACGCCACGCACGATCTACCGCGATATCGCCCATTTGATCGGGTCCGGCGTGCCGATCGAAGGCGAGGCGGGTGTTGGGTATCTGATGCGCGATGGCTACGACCTGCCGCCACTGATGTTCAATCAGGATGAGATCGTGGCATTGGTTGCCGCAGCGCGAATTTTGCAGACCTGGGGTGGCACCAAAATGGCGGCGGCGGCGCAAGAGGCGCTGGTCAAGATTGATGCTGTGCTGCCGCCCGCGGCCCGTCAGCAGGCGGGGCAGGTCAACGTGCATGTCATGGATATGCCATGGACACGCGGCAACTGGCGCGATCACCTTGACAGGTTCGAGGCCGCGTCGGAAAGCCAAACCCGTCTGGACATGACCTATGAGGACGAGCAGGGGCGCCCGACAGCGCGCGTTGTCCGGCCTTTGGGCGTCTGGTTCTGGGGCAAGGTCTGGACAGCGGTTTGTTGGTGCGAGTTACGCGATGATTTTCGAATGTTTCGGCTGGATCGGATTACGGCAGTGTCCGAGTTGGACCGTTTCCGCCCGCAGAAGCATCAGACCTTGCAGGCATTCTATGAAACGGAAGCCTACAAGCACTGAAGCATCACAAAAGTGTAGGGTGGCTTTTGGGGCACCATGACGTAAGCCTAGTTTGGCAAAACGACCAGGTTTGATGAGTAGTGATGGATCGACGGAGATTTCTGGCGGGCGGATGTGCGCTGCTTGCGGCACCAGCGGTCGCCCAGGCAAGTTCATGGGGTGATGTGGCCATGGCGGCGCGGAGCCTTGAACAATGCCGCGCCATCATGGTCCGGCAGTCCGGCCGGACCGTTCTGTCAGAGGTGTTTCGCGGCCCAGGCATCAATCGCCCCGTTCCGATTAAATCTGTCTCGAAAACCTTTGTCGCCGCTTTGACCGGTGCAGCGCTTGACCGTACAGAGCTCCCCTCGCTTGACGTGACACTGGGGCAAGTTGCACCGCACCTCATTCCTGATGCAGCGGACCCGCGTGTGGCCGGTATCAGCATCGAAAACCTGATTACGATGCAGGCCGGGCTGGAACGCACATCAGGTGCCAACTATGGCGCTTGGGTCAGTAGCCGCGATTGGGTGGCCAACGCGCTCAGCCGTCCCATTGTGGCCGAGCCGGGGTCGCGGATGCTCTATTCCACCGGGTCGTTTCATGTGCTGGGTGCGGTGTTGTCCGAGGTGTCGGGGCTGTCGCTTCTGGAACTGGCGCGTCAGCGTTTAGGTGATCCGCTGGGGTTCGATATCCCCGCATGGGCCCGTGATCCGCAGGGCCGCTACCTTGGCGGCAATGAAATGGCGCTGACCCTGGAAGCGATGGTGCGATTTGGTGAAATGTACCGCCAGAACGGTCGTTTCGATGGGGTGCAGGTGCTGAGTGCGGATTGGGTTGAACAGTCCATGCAGCGCCGGACACGGTCTGCATTTTCAGGGCTGAATTACGGGTATGGTTGGTTTCTCGGGCAGGGGGCAGGTGTGAAATATGCCTTGGCACGTGGATATGGCGGGCAGATCATCTGCGTCGCTCCTGATGTGGCGCTGACTGTCGCGTTGACCTCTGATCCGACGCTGCCTGCGCGCAGCGGCGGGCATTTTGGTGATTTGCAGCGGTTGATACAGCGTCAGATCCTGCCATTGGCACAACAGCAGATGGGGTAAGGTGGATCATGATCCACCTTACACACTGCCGCTATTGTGACAGGCTTTGGGCCAGGCGCATCAACTGCACGGCTTCGGTGCGATAGCCAAATGCATCCTCACCACGGTTGGCAGTGGCCAAGGCAATCGCGTCGTCATAACCCCAATCGCCCAGATACTGCGGGTTCCGCAAAAGCTGCCCGAACCCTGCGATAGCGGCGGCAAAGCCAGCCTCGCTCTCCAGCCCACTATCTTGCATGATGGGCACCTCGATCAACTGGCTGACCGTTTCACCCGGTGCCTTATAGCGCAGCTTAAGAAACCCAAGCTCGTCTGAACCTACTGCCGCTGTGCTGGGCGCATAGCGCAGCGGATCGCTTAGTTGCGCTGGGCTACCTACCGGCGTCACCTCGTAAATTGCAGTCACCGAATGCCCGGCCCCCAGTTCACCGGCATCCACGGCGTCATTGTTGAAATCCTCGCGGCGCAGCGCGCGCGTTTCATAGCCAATAAGGCGATACTCAGCGATCTGTGCCGGATTGAATTCAACCTGTACCTTCACGTCCCCAGCAATCGGAAAAAGCGCACCGGACAGCTGATCAACCAGCACCTTCTGCGCTTCGGACAGCGTATCAATATAAGCGGCCGTGCCGTTCCCGTTCTGCGCCAGCGCCTGCATTGTTGCATCGTCCAGATTGCCCCGGCCAAAGCCCAGCACGCTCAGATAGGTGCCTGTGTCGCGCTTGTCGGCGATAAAGTCGGTCAACGCATTTGGATCGCTCAATCCCACATTGAAATCACCATCGGTGGCCAGAATGATCCGGCTGACCTCGCCGTTTTCGGCCATGCCCTCGGCCACGCTGTAGGCTTGTTCCAACCCGCCTTGCCCGTTGGTTGACCCACCGGCCCCAAGCGACTGGATCGCGCGCAGAATGGTTGTCCGTTCCGATGCGGCGGTTGGTGCCAGCACCTGCCCGGCGCTGCCGGCGTATTCGACGATGGCGACCTGATCCTCGGGGCGTAGCTGATCCAGCATCAAGCGGAAGGATTGCTTGAGCAGAGGCAGCTTGGCCGGATCATCCATCGACCCGGAAGTATCGACCAGAAAAACAAGGTTCAGCGGCGGGCGATCAGCAATCGCAGGCATTTGGCCTTGCAGAGCGATGTGGACCAGTTGGGTATCCGCGTTCCAAGGCGTCTGGAAGGTGGACACGGTGGGTCGGAAGGGCGCTTCATTCGCATCAGGTGCAGCATAATCATAGGGGAAGTAGTTGATCAGCTCCTCGATCCTGACGGCCTCTGACGGGGGCAGTTGACCCCGCATCAAGGACGAACGGACCACGGCGTATGCGGCCGTATCGACATCAATTGAGAAGGTCGAAACGGGCGTTTCAGCGGTAATTTGCAGCGGATTGCTGTCGGCGTTGGCGAAGGCTTCGGTGTCGGTGACAGGCGCCACAAACCGGTCATCGCCAGGTGCGACCAACGCCGGGGCAGCAAGCAAAGATTCTGTTTGTGCAATCTGCTGGGTGACCCGCATCCGCGACGTGGACGAAGCTGCGCTTTCGGCGACCTCAGCGTCAAGAACAGGGGATGTTTGTTCGGCCATCTCTGCCCGAGGCAGCATGGAAGGCTCAGGTGCCGCACCAGACGCTATCACTTCCGGTGCATCAGAAAAGTTTTCAAAGGCAAGGTCGGCCTCGGGTGTCTTTAGTGCCGTTTCTTCGCGCGCCGACGCGAGCGGAGCGTCATCAGTTGCACGCAGTTCAGCAATGGGTGCTTCCTCGACAACTGTGCCGCCTAACGCGCCATCAAATTCTGTCATCGTGATCTGCGGCGGCGATGGCGGGCGCAGCAAATCCTGCCCTTGTGGTGTCAAAACCAGAAAACCACAGGCGACCAATGCCGTTGTCGCGGTCAGCCCGCCTTTGGATGTCATTGCGTTCATCATCGTCTTCACTCCTGTCCAGAGGCCCTTGGGGCCGGTTACAACAGTGGGACGCGGCTCATCGCGTGATCCTTGGAGGGCGTCGAAGTTTCTTTGCGCAAGTGCCAGGTTTTCAGCACGGCGTGCGGCATCCGGGCGCGGGGTCGCCGCATCCATCAGGGATTTCAGATCGTCGAGGTCATCGGTCATGTCATGTCCTCCTTTTGCTTGATCGCACGCAGCATTTTCTTGGCCTCCGAGATGCGCCAGCTGACCGTGCCTTCCGAGACACCCAGAACCTCAGCCGCTTGCGCATGGGTCATGTCGTCCAGAATCAGCACCAGCGTGTCGCGCAGATCATCGCCCAGTTGGTTCATGGCCGCAGTGAGCCAATCAAGTTGCGCGTGTGTTTCCTGATTGGCGGCGGTCCGGTTGATTTCCCAATCGCCCCAGCCTTCGGTTGCCTTGGTATAGGTCGCCCGCTTGCGGCGGCGGTCATGGGCGGCATTGACAGCAACCCGGTAAAGCCATGTCGTGACCTTCGCGCGGCGCTGATAGCTGGCAAGTTTCGCGGGCAGTGCTGCACAGATGTCCTGTGTCAGGTCTTCGGCATCACTGCGCGCCCCGGTCAGACGAAAGCAGAACGCAAAGAGCCGGTCATAGTGCCGGTCCAGCAGGCTGCTGAACGCAGCACCATCGCCCGCGGCGGCGGCTTCGGCCAGGTCCTCATCGCTTGTCATCATGCGCATCACGGTGGTTGGACGCGCGCCAATGGTCAATCCTTGGCGATGTGTGAATTTTTTAACTCCGGGTATCGTTGCGCCGATGTGTCTAGAGGGCGGCCCGCAGCGACGTCACCAGCGCATCCATATCCGGGTCCATTTTGAGCGACAGCGCCTTGCGGCGATGCCAATCGACGGCCTTTTCATGCAGCTCTGCCAGAACCTTGTCAGATTTCAGCTCTGCCAAAAGCGCGCCGGATGCCTTGGCGTAGCGGTTGATCGTCAGATCGGTTTCATCGTTGTGATTGAACCGTTCCCAATATTCCATCCCGATGGTCTGACTGGTGTGATTGGCCCGCCCCCGTGCCCGCTGCACCAGATAACTGTCCAGCGATTTGAGCGCATAGTGATTGACCTGCGCCTTCTCAAAAAGGGGAGGGTGCGCCGTGCGTTCGCCATCTTTGACGTAGGGCGCGCCACCGGGCAACACCCAGTCGATCTGCCCTGCCATGTCGTCCATTGCGACGGGAGCATGCAATCCTGCCCGCTGAAATTTGTCCTGATTGGTATAGAGCGATTTGACAAACTTGCCTGTTGCCGGGCGAAGTTTTGCATCCCAAGGCAATTCGCCTTTGGTGAATTGTTCGGTCACCGGTTCGTCAACGAAATCCTCGCGTCCGTCCGGCCCAAAATTGCGCCATGGCACCGAGATAACATCCACGTCCTCGCCGGTTTCTGCCACCAGTGCCCGGACCGACCCATCCCCCATATGAATGTTCAGAAATTCATCAATGTCGCAGATAAAGACCCATTTGGCGTCCTTGACGATATCATAGCGGCGGGTCGCCTGACGCAGGGCACTGCGGTGAATGCCGCCCCCGCGTACAATAGTGTTGTGCTGCACCACATACCCCATCTCTTGCAGCCGTAGCAGGATGTCGACGGTGGGGTCGGTGCAGTCGTTGGTGCAGACAATGATGTCGTCAAAACCAAGGGTTTTGTAGTGGGCCACCCATTCAAGAATGAATGGCCCCTCGTTCTTCATCGTGGACACAACAGTGTAAAGGTCTTTGGCCATCATTCCTCGCTTCGTCCTGTTGTGCCCCGCGGCACTAGACTGACAAGCAGATGTATTTCATCTCAAGGTAATCCTCAATCCCGTGGCTGGAACCTTCGCGACCCAGGCCGGATTGTTTGACCCCGCCAAATGGGGCGACTTCGGTTGAGATGATGCCGGTGTTCACGCCGACAATCCCGTATTCCAGTGCCTCCGCGACCTTGGTCACACGGCTGAGGTCTTTGGCGTAGAAATAGGATGCGAGGCCAAAGATTGTGTCATTGGCCTTGGCAATCACGTCGTCTTCGTCTTCGAACATAAAGAGCGGGGCAAAGGGGCCGAAGGTTTCATCGGCGCTGACCAGCATGTCGGACGTGGCGTTGGTCACAATCGTCGGCTCAAAGAATTGCCCGCCATAGGCATGAGGCTTGCCACCGGTCAGGATCTCGCCACCTTTGGACAGGGCGTCATCAAGGTGTTCCTGCACCTTATCAACAGCCGCCGGTTCGATCAGCGGGCCAAGCGTTGTGCCCTCTGACAGCCCGTCGCCGACATGCAGCTTTTCAACCGCGACCTTCAGCTTGGCGGCAAAGGTATCGTAGACGCCCTTTTGCACATAAATGCGGTTGGCGCAGACGCAGGTTTGCCCGTTGTTGCGAAACTTGCAGGCGATGGCCCCTTCAACTGCGGCGTCCAGATCAGCATCGTCAAAGACGATGAAAGGCGCGTTGCCGCCCAACTCCATGGAGCATTTCATGACCTGATCTGCGGCTTGTTTCAGCAGGATGCGCCCAACCTCGGTTGACCCGGTGAAGGTCAGCTTGCGGACAAGCGGGTTCTCGCAGAACTCTTTGCCGACCTGAGACGATGATGTCGATGTCACGACGGACAACAGCCCCTGCGGGATGCCGGCCTCTTCGCCCAGTTTCGCCATGGCCAATGCCGAAAGCGGCGTCAGGGATGCTGGACGCACGACAAATGAACAACCCGCTGCCAGGGCGGGCGCAACCTTGCGCGCGATCATTGCATTTGGGAAATTCCACGGGGTGATGCCAGCGGCCACGCCGATCGGTTGTTTGATCACAGTGATGCGTTTGTCAGCCATATGACCGGGGATTGTCTGACCATAGATGCGCTTGGCCTCTTCACCGAACCATTCCACGAAAGATGCGCCATAGGCGACCTCTCCACGCGCTTCGGCAAGGGGTTTGCCCTGTTCGGCGGTCATGATGATCGCAAGATCCTCTTGGTTGGCCATCATCAGGTCAAACCACTTGCGCAGAACCTTGGCACGGTCCTTTGCTGCAAGAGCGGCCCATGGCTTACGGGCAACCTCGGCGGCGGCAATCGCTTCTGCCACTTCCTCGCGGGACAGATCAGGAACCTTGGCAATGACGTCGCCCCGCGCGGGGTTTGTGACATCAAAGGTTTTGCCACTAGCCGCTTGCACCCATTTGCCTGCTACGAATGCTTCGGCGCAAACCAAATCTGGACGTGTCAGCATGGATTTGAGGTTGGTGGTGTCGTCAAGCATGGTAGCCTCCCTTAGGTTAGGCGCTATCTGACCTATGCAAGGTGCTGCCGTAAAGGGGGATGTGATGGATTGGGACGACGCTTACGCGAATGCGGCGCATATTCCCGGGGCAGATGCTTACCCGGCGAAATGGGCGACTGCCGCTGCGGCCTTTCGCGGGTCGGTGCGTTGCGAGATTGACTTGCCCTACGGCGAAAGCCCGCGTCAGCGGTTCGATCTTTTTCATCCCGACAGATTGGCCAAAGGCCTTATTGTCTTTGTGCATGGCGGGTATTGGCTGCGGTTTGATAAATCCTTCTGGTCACATCTTGCGGCAGGGCCATTGGCGCAGGGCTGGGCGGTGGCAATGCCGTCCTATGACCTTTGTCCAGATGTGCGGATCACCCAGATCGGTGATCAGATCGCGGCAGCCATTCAATGTGCCAGTGAACGCGCTTTGGGTCCGATCTGCCTGACGGGTCATTCCGCTGGCGGGCATTTGGCCGCGCTGATGACAGCGCCACGCATCGGTGCCCGCTGGCAGGATCGTATTGCGCGCGTTGTGTCTATCTCTCCTGTGGCGGATCTTGCACCGCTGATGAACACGTCAATGAACGCGGATCTGAAGATCGATGATGAAGAGGCAAGCACGCAAAGCCCGGTGCATTTGCCGGCGCCCCTGATGCCGGTGACGGTCTGGGTTGGCGCGGACGAGCGGCCTGTGTTTCTGGAACAGGCGGAAGCCCTGCGCGCGGCTTGGGATTGCACCAAGGTTGTCGCGGAAGGGCATCATCATTTCAGTGTGATCGAGGATCTGGCCGACCAAGATAGCCCGCTGACCCACGCTATCGTCGGCGCGGGCTGAGCCTTCCTTAAGGATAGGTTCCATTGAGTAGACCTAAAGGCGATCTCAACATATGGTGTGGTGCAATGAGAAAAGCGCGAATCGCGCCCAACATGGATGGGATGTAATGTTTGGTTTTGGACGTAGTTTGATGGTGTGCATGGCGCTGGGCGCGCTTGTCGCCTGTGAGCGCTCTGGCAATGATGACAATGATGTCACGGATGGTGGCCTTGATGGCGGCCTTCTGCGCGATGGCGTCGCGAACGTCTGGGTTGATCCTGATGGTTGCCAGCACTGGTATCTGGATGACGGCATCGAAGGATATATGACACCGCGCCTGACCCGCGATGGCAAACCACGGTGTCAGGACACACGCGGCGTGATTATCCTCAAAGACGGATCGCGTGTACCGGCAGAACCGGAACCGACAAACTCCTGATTGATCATTGATCCAGGACGTTGAAAAAGGCACCGTTTTGCGGTGCCTTTTGCGTTATCGCATGGCGTTAAAGACCGCATCCGTCATCGCGCAATCGCGGATCACATCGTCACCGCAACGGCGCAACTGCAGGTCACGGGTCATGCAAATACGGGCCTCTTGGATATGGTCTGATTTGCAGGTGATGGTGATCTGATCGGCCTGCAAGGAGGGGTTATCGCGCATGAACGCCTCTTCAATAAGTGTGGCAGGCAAAGTTACATCGCGGGTGAGTTGACGAAAGACTTCGGGCCGTGTGATCCGCCCATAGGCCTCGCGGGACAGGGCGAAGTAATCATCTGACGACAGCCCCGAACACACCCCGTGTTTGCGCCATTGGTGCCATGCCAGCCCGGATGTGCCCATGATATCGGCCATCGCGCCTGTGTCACTGCGGCTGGGCGGGCGTTCACTGGTCGCGCAATTTGCCGGATAACCGCGTTCGTATTGCGGCCACAGACCATGCAGAATCCAGCCGAAATCCGCCGAAGGATCGCATTGCGGTGAGCCGCGCTCGTCCCCTTCCAGTGCGCACCAATTCGCCGACCAGGACAGTGACAGAACGTAATAGTCGAACTCTCCCGCGCGGTCTTGCGCCGCGACAGGCGAGGATAGCAAACAAAGCAAGGCAAACAGGGTGCGCATTTTGATCTTTCCTATCGGTGCAGCCATCACTATATAGACATCAAGTTCCCCGACAATGCGAACCCGGCTGTGAAAACAGTCTGCCCAAGTAAGGGCGCGGGAAAGGCTTGTCTGCCGATAAGATGGAGATAAAAAATGTCCGATAAACCGATTATGGCCAAAGCCACCGCTGTTTGGCTTTGCGACAACACAACACTGACCTTCAAGCAGATCGCAGACTTCTGCGGCTTTCACGAGTTGGAAGTGCAAGGCATTGCCGATGGCGATGTGGCGGTCGGTGTGAAGGGCTTTGATCCGATTGCGAACAACCAGCTGACGCAGGAAGAAATCGACAAGGCCGAGGCCAGCCCGACTTACAAGCTGAAGCTAAAGTTTTACGCCGCAGCCGCAGGCGAGGAAAAACGCCGTGGGCCACGCTACACGCCCCTGTCCAAGCGTCAGGATCGCCCTGCGTCAATCTACTGGTTGGTAAAGTTCCACCCAGAGCTGACAGACGGTCAGATCTCCAAACTGGTCGGCACCACCAAGCCAACCATCCAGGCGATCCGCGAGCGCACACACTGGAACATCAACAACATTGAACCGATTGACCCGGTTGCACTGGGTCTGTGCAAGCAATCCGAACTGGATGCGGCTGTGCAAAAGGCCAACGCCAAGAAAGCCAAAGATGGCGAGGCGATGTCGGATGATGAGCGTCGCAAGCTGGTCAGCACAGAGCAATCACTGGGCATGCCAGCCGAGCCAAAGATGCCAAGTGCGATGGCCGGTCTTGAGACATTCAGCCTGTCTGATCCGCGCGATGATGAGGACGAAGAAGATACACGCGATGTGTCTGACGCCGACAGCTTCTTCAACCTGCCGGATGATGATGACAGCGAAGACTGATTATTCGTGAATTGCGGTTTTGCAAAGGGCGTCCCAATGGGGCGCCCTTTTGCTATTCTGGTCGGCGCGCCACGATGAACCGTGCCGAGGTGTTCTTGCCAAAATACCCCGTCTCGGTCACATCAAATCCCGCTTTGCGGAAACTGGCCTCGAGTGTTTGCGCATCAAACACCAACACATGCGGGGCTTTGCCAAAGAACTGCATCACCTTGATCATCGGTTTGATCAGAAAGTTCATGTCACTCAAACACGCCGTCTTTGAAATGAAGTAGCCACCAGGTTTGAGCAGGCCGCGCAGATGCAGCAGCGTCTTGTCCAGATCGTCCACCAGATGCAGGATGCTGAACGCGCAAATCGCATCAAACGGTGCATCGGCCAGTGGTTTTGTGATCTCGGACTGCACAAAATTGATGTTATGCGGACCATCGCCTGCGATCTTGTCTTCTGCAATCGACAGCATCTTGCCAGAAATATCTGTGGCCGTGATCCGCTTGACCGAGGGCGCAAGCTTGATGGCGGTGCTGCCTGTGCCGCACCCAACTTCCAGCAGATGATCCTCGGCATGCAGGAAACTGCGGGTGCGTGTCAGCGTGTCTTCATAAGCGGTCATATCCTTGATCGGAGAGGCCGCGTATTTCTTTGCGGCTTTGTCCCAAAACGTGGCGGTGGCCATTGGCGGATCCTTCGTTGCTATACCAATCTGAATTGCCACCAGTGTACCCATGCGGTTATGCGATATAAATTGCGGAAATTTGCCGATTAGGTATACATATTTGTATGAATTGGCAGGCTGTCTCATTCGATTGGAACCAGATCAGGGCGTTTCTTGCGACCGCTGAAGAAGGCTCGTTGAGTGCGGCCGCCCGTGCGCTTCAGTCAACCCAACCAACCTTGGGCCGCCAAGTGGCCGCGTTGGAACAGGACCTTGGGGTGACCTTGTTCGAAAGGGCCGGGCGGTCGCTTGCGATCACCTCTGCCGGGCGTGATTTGCTGGAACATGTGCAGGCGATGGGGGATGCAGCCAGCCGTATTTCCATGGTCGCAGCGGGGCAAAGTCAGGATGTTGCGGGCAAAGTCTCGATCACGGCAAGCGACCTGTTTGCCGCTGGGTTCCTGCCGCCTGTCCTCATGAAATTGCGCAAGCAAGCGCCGGGTCTGATCATCGACATAGTTGCCTCGAACCGGCTTGAAAACCTCACCCGGCGCGATGCAGATATCGCCATTCGCCATGTACGTCCTGAACAGCCTGACCTGATTGCCCGCAGGCTTGTAGACGCACAGGCTGGTTATTATGCGGCAACCGACTATCTGGAGCGCCACGGGCGTCCGCAGACAATCGCGGACCTCAGACATCATGATTTCGTTGGGCCACGCGACACCACACAGATGCTGGCGTTTCTGGCAGACCTGGGCATTCATTTGACGCCTGATCAGTTCAAGGCCAATTCCGACAGCGGTGTTGTGATGTGGGAACTGATGCGCGCGGGGCTGGGGATCGCCATCGGGCCAGATGGGCTTTGGCCGGATCGGCCCGGCGTCGAACAGATACTGACCAGCTTTGACCGCATAGAGTTCCCGATCTGGCTGGCCACCCATCGAGAGCTGACGACAAGCCGCCGGATCAGAACCGTTTTTGATGCACTGGCAGAGGCGTTTCAATCGCCGCTTGCCGCGCCCGTCAGCTTGGATTGACCATCTTATCCAGCATTTCCTGAAAGCCACGCCGGTTCAAAACCGTCTTGTCGGCATAGACCGCAAATTCGGCAGAGGCTTCAATCCGTTGCGGGTTTGTGCCTGCGGGCAAAGCCTCCAGATCGGTAATCCACAACTCGCTCACATCAAGTGCGACGCGGGAAAGTACACAATTCCCCAATTCTGCGCGTAGCGTGTCGCAGATCGCCTGCGCCTCCTGCAAGATCGCCTGCCGCGTTTCGGCGTCATTGGCAGGACCGATGTTGCCCTCATACGGCAATGACACACGCGCATTCACGATCTCACCATTTGCGACATCCGAAGGGTCACCAAAATCTGCGCGTGGAACAAAGCCCAACCTCCCGCTCAGCTCATATTTGCCGGCGCGGTTCAAACGAACATCGGCATGAATAACGTCGCAGGCCGTACCGACAGTTGCCAGGATCTCGGCGCAGTAGGTGAACAGCCGTGCAGGCGCGCGCGCCGTTGCATAAAGTTTGTGCAACTCTTGATCGGGCACGTTTTCACCCGGTGCCAGCAGGTCATCGAATGTGACGATTTCTGCAACGCTGACAAAGCGCCGGGCGGTGATGGCGTCGGTCGAAAACGTATCGCGCACCTCGGCCCGGTCCCTGATCCAGCTTAGCGGGGTCGTGGGCATCGGCGGCATGACAACCTCATCACTGTCGCCGTTGATCATCGCCTCATTCTGGGCGGTGACCTCATTCACCCATTGCGTCATCTGCAAACCCCAGATGTTCAGCGCAATGAAGGGCGCCGCAATCAGCAAACCCAACACAATCATGATCACACGCAAACCGGTCATTGCGAAACCTCCACCATGGGATCAGGGTTCAGGGCATCAACGCCACCGCCGATCGCCGCCAAAAGCAGGTTGTTATGCAGATCATCGGTGATGGATTGCCGCGTTGCTGTATCGCCCGTGAACATATGGTCGGTGCGCATCACGTAAACGTCCTGACCGGCCATGGATTGATAGGTGATGGGTTCAGCGGGCGCGGGCCCCAGCAAGGCATGGGCTGCATCGCGGGCGGTCACCAGGTTTGTGCTGGCATCAACGCCAAGGGTCTTGGTGAACCAGGCGTTATAGGCCTCATACCCCTTCTGATAGGTATGAACCTGATTTTCATACAGCATATTGCCATCCGCCGCTTTGATTGAGGCGATCCAGTCAGGCTGTGGCTTGCGCCATGGCCGGATCATGCAGTCGCGAATGACATCATCAGCGCCGAATTCATGACGCGAGACAAAGTCACTGACCAGCAAGGCCTCAAAACTGGCGTCATCGGGTGGGGCAACCAACCCGGAGAAGCCAGAAGAGATAATCGCAACATGCGCAATCGTCACGTCAGGGGCTGTGTGAATGTTCCAGATCACACCCGATCCAAGGTTTTGCAACACCAGATAGATCGGGGCAGAGCTATCCGTCACAAAGACGTCCATCGCCGTCTTTTGCCCGGTGACCTGCGCTGTCGGGTCATAGTCACGTCCGTCTTGCGTGACGTTTTCGATGTTACCGATCAGACGATTGGCAAGCTGCTCCTGTGAAAACGCCTGTACGGGGGCCGTCATCAGTGCGGTTTGAATGCGCAGGTTCATGATTTTTTCGGACGGCAAGGGCTGGCGCAGGTTGCACATCGCGTTGCGTTCGAATCCGATCAACCGGCCGAGAGCGGTATCGCCCGTAGGCAATTCTGGCGCATCAACAAGCGCGGCAAGCTCCAGCGGGTCCGGACCGTGGTGCGCCACCAGCGGCGAGGCCAGCGTTGGCCCTTGATCAGACATCAGCTCAGTTTCGCGTGTGGCCGACGAACCGGATGAAATCGACGCGACACCGGATGTTGCCATCGTGCTTTCGGACGAGGATGCCATTCCCGCAATCGCATCAACCATATCTTGCGGCAGGGCTTTCCAGCCGTAATACCCGCCAGCGCCAAGGGCCGCAAAAATGAACGCCCAGATGATGCCGTTGCGGATTCGGTGGTCTTCCTGTTCCACGCCATACCCGTAATTTGAAGATGGCTGCGAAGGCTGTGGTCGGGCCGCTTGTTCGGGCGCGCTGGGCGCGCCGTTGCGCTGCTCTTCGATCCGGCGCAGGCGCTCTGCAAATTGTTGTTGGCGGTGGTCGTTGGTCATGTCAGGCAAGTCTCTTGTTGCCTGGTCTGACTAGGTGCCGATTGGGGCAGGTGATGTGCGAAGTTGTGGCAATATCAGGGTATTGATCTGCCTGGACGCTAAAGCGCTTTACGTGCATTCAGCGCCGCCGTAATTGTGCCATCGTCAAGATAGTCCAACTCACCCCCCACAGGCACGCCCTGCGCAAGGGATGTGACTGTCAATCCGGGCAGTTGATCGGCGATATAATGGGCCGTGGTCTGGCCATCAATTGTGGCCGCAAGCGCAAGGATCACTTCGGTGATACCCTCTGCCTTGATGCGGTCCAGCAATTTTGGAATGCGCAATTCGTCCGGGCCAATCGCGTCCAAAGCGGACAATGTACCGCCCAGCACATGATAGCGCCCCTTGAAGACCTGGGCCCGCTCCATCGCCCATAGATCGGCCACATCCTCGACCACGGCAATCTGGCCGGTGGCGCGTTTTTCGGATTGGCAGATATCGCAAATATCGCTGGTGCAGACGTTGCCGCAGTTGAGACACTCGCGCACCGTCGCCCCCACCTTTTGCATCGCATCCGCGAGCGGCAGTAACACCAACGACCGCTTCTTGATCAGATGCAGCACCGCACGCCGGGCCGAGCGCGGACCAAGGCCCGGCAACTTGGCCATCAAGGCGATCAGGTGATCAAGATCTTCGGTATCATTCGTCATGGGGTTCTCGGTGTAGCGAACAAATTTCGAGAAATTTGTTCTGTCGGAAGAATTTTCGCGAAAATTCTTTGCGGCCCTAGAATGGCAGGTTCACACCCGGCGGCAGGCCCAGGCCTTCGGTGATCTTGCCCATTTCTTCCTGTGCCCGTTCAGAGGCTTTGGTCTGCGCGTCTTTGATCGCGGCAAGGATCAGGTCTTCGACAACTTCCTTGTCGTCGCCGTTGAAGATCGAAGGGTCAATATCCAGCCCTTTCAGTTCACCTTTGGCAGTCGCCGTTGCCTTGACCAGCCCGGCACCGCTGACACCTTCGACAGAGATATTTTCAAGGTCTTCCTGCATCTGGGCCATCTTGCCCTGCACTTCCTGTGCCTGTTTCATCATCTTGGCCATATCGCCAAGCCCGCCTAGTCCTTTGAGCATATCACTCTCCTGTCTCGATCCTCCTTTCAGATAGGCGTTTGGACAGCAGGCCGCAAGGATGGCGTTTTCTTGAGTGGAATTGTCAAATATACACCCTGATAGAATTACTCAGATGTATGAAGAAACTTCCAGTGCCGCGTTTTTTTGATAGCCTTTTACTCGGCGTAGGGTGTCCTGCCTTCTGCACGATTGCGCCATACAGTTGATCTGGCCTTCGGGCAGTTTGAAATGACCGCATCGCAGATGGGTGGGATCAATCGTCGTCGAAGGGATCCCATTCATCGTCCACTTCCGGCAGGGCATCTTCCAATGCGTCCTGTTCCAGTTCAGCCTCTGTGCGGATGTCGGTAATCTTTGCCTTGGGAAAGGCGGCGATCACAGCTTGCACCAGCGGGTGTTTTTCCGCCTCTGCCCGCACGGCATTTTCGGCGGCATCACGGGTTTCGGCAATGGTCGGCGCACCGCCCTCGGCCACGCTGATGGCCCAGCGGTTACCTGTCCAGGCTTGCAATCGCGACCCCAGGCGCCCCACCAGGTCTGCGGCGGCCTGCGGCGTAGGATTCACCTCGATCCGGCCCGGTTGATAGCTGACCAGACGCAAGCCGGCTTCAACCTCGACCAACAGTTTCACGTCGCGGTGCGTGCGGATCAATTCGACGACGTCTTCGAACCGGGCGTAGTGCTGCAAGGCGTCGGTCGCCAAAGCGACAGCCGTTTGCGCGCCGGATGCTGACGGTCCGCTGGGTGCGCTATGTGTTGGCGCAGGTGCCGTGCCCATCGCCGTGGTGCCGCCACCTTGCGGTGCAGGTCGACCACCGGATGGTCTGCCGGTCGGTGGTGTCGCGTCTTGCAGTTTGCGCACCAGCTCTTCCGGGCTGGGCAGATCCGCAACATGGGTCAATCGGATCACGGCCATCTCGGCGGCCATCATGGCGTTGGGGGCCATCGCCACCTCTTCCAATGCCTTGAGCATCATCTGCCACATGCGTGACAGGACCCGCATGGGCAACGTGCTGGCCATGGCTTGACCGCGTGTGCGCTCGTCAGGGCTGATCGTGGGGTCTTCTGCGGCTTCCGGGGTGATCTTGATCACGCTGATCCAATGACAAACCTCTGCCAGATCACGCAGGACCGCCATGGGGTCCGCACCATCGGCATATTGTTCGGAAAGCTCTGTCAGTGCGGCAGCAGCCTCGCCGCGCAGGATCAGATCAAAAAGGTCCAGCACGCGGCCCCGATCCGCCAGTCCCAGCATCGCGCGCACCTGATCGGCGGTGGTCTCACCGGCACCGTGGCTGATCGCCTGATCCAGCAGCGATTGCGCATCGCGGGCGGAACCTTCGGCGGCGCGAGTGATCAGCGCAAGCGCCTCATCGGTGATGTCGGCCCCTTCAGCGGTTGCGATCTTGCGCAACAGGGCAATCTGGGTTTCGGGTTCGATCCGGCGCAGGTCAAAGCGTTGGCAGCGGGACAAGACCGTGACGGGCACTTGCCGGATTTCGGTGGTGGCAAAGATGAATTTGACGTGCGCGGGGGGCTCTTCCAGCGTTTTCAACAAGGCGTTGAAGGCATTCTTGGAGAGCATATGCACTTCGTCGATGATGTAGATCTTGAACCGGGCAGAGGCGGCGCGATAGTGAACTGAGTCAATAATCTCGCGGATATCGCCGACGCCTGTGCGGGATGCCGCGTCCATCTCCATCACGTCCACATGGCGCCCTTCCATGATCGCCACGCAATGTTCGCATTCACCGCAGGGTTCGGTGGTTGGACCACCTGTGCCGTCCGGCCCGATGCAATTCATGCCCTTGGCGATGATCCGGGCTGTGGTCGTCTTGCCGGTGCCCCTGATCCCGGTCATGATGAACGCTTGCGCAATCCGGTCGGCGGCAAAGGCGTTTTTCAGCGTGCGCACCATCGCATCCTGACCCACCATATCGGCAAAGGTTTCAGGCCGATATTTACGGGCGAGCACTTGATAGCTGGGTTGGTCGGTCATGGGTGCCTTCGGATTCGGGACTCGGGGCAGCGTAGGCGGGTGTGGGGGATTGGTCCACATCTTGCACGCCAAATATCTACGGTCTACGGTGCATGTGCCGTGTTGGGCGGCCACCTGGTTCGCGGAAAGCGTGATGCACCCAATGAATGCTCCGAACGACCCACATTTGTGGTCTTTCTCATTTGCCCAGGCCAGCGAACCACGGGCGCATATGGTGAGGAAGCCGATGACAGACCCACTTGATGACCTGCGCAGGCAGGCAAAGACCCTTCAAAAACGCTATGAAACCGGCGACCGCGACGCGATTGCGCGCGTCGACTTGGCACAGTTGCGGCGCGATGGTGTGCTGAAACGTGCGGATTTCCTGCATGTTGTGGCCCGCGAAAACAACTTTGCCAGTTGGCCGCAAATGAAAACAGCAGTCGAAACGCGCGGCATGGATCACGCGGCCAAGGTGCAGCGCCTGAAAATCGCATTGGCCCATGGGCAGACCCAGGTTGTGCAGCAACTGATGTGGGACACGCCGGACATTGCTGATGGCGCATTTTGCCTGCAGGTCGCGCTATATGACCTGCCTGCCGTACGTGCCGCCTTGGCCAAGGACCCGCAACTTGCAACCCGGTCGGAAGGCGGCAGGCGCCCGATATTGCATCTGAGCTATTCGCCCATGCTGCGCGGCTGGCCAGACCGGCAGGCGGATATGCTTTCAATCGCCGATCTGCTGCGCGCCAACGGCGCTGACGTCAACGACAGCTACACGCCACAGATGGGGGGCGATCATCCGCTGTCGGCGCTATACGGCGCTATCGGACATGCGCGAAACATGCCTATGGCGCAGTGGTTGTTGGATCATGGGGCCGATCCAAACGATAACGAAAGCCTCTATCATGCAACCGAAATCGGGCATGATGCCGGTGTGCGTATGCTTCTGGCGGCGGGCGCTGATCCCACAGGCACCAACGCCTTATTGCGGGCCTTGGATGCGGGTGACACAGGCATGGTGCAATTGCTGCTGGACGCAGGGGCCGACCCGAACGAAGACAACGGCAGCATGACCGCGTTGCATCATGCCGCCTTGCGGATGTGTTCGCCTGAGATTTGCAGCATGCTGCTCGGGGCGGGGGCTGATCAAACCCTGATACGCAAGGGTGTCACGGCCTTTGCCTGCGCCTGCGTGTATGGACACGCATCGCTGGCCAAGATGCTTGATCCGATGCCGCTGACAGAAGTGGAGGCCTTGCTTGCTGCAGCAGCAGACGGCAACTTGCCCGATAGGGCCGTTATTGACCCTGCACAAATTCCTGCGGTCTATCAGAATATCTTGCGTGAAATCCTGCATTTGCCCGGAAAGCTGCCACATGTGCAGGCCCTTATAGCACTTGGCCTGCCGTGGGATCAGCCAGATGGCGAAGGCCTGACGCCTGTGCAGGTTGCCGGGTGGGAAGGGCTGCCCGAGATGATGGGGTATTTTCTGCGCCTCAAGCCTGATCTGAGCCACGTCAACGGCTATGGCGGCACGCTGCTTTCGACGATCATTCATGGCTCAGAGAGCAATCCCAAGCGGGAAACCCGCGACTATCTGGGCTGTCTTGAGCTTGCCTTGAAGGAGGGCGTTGCCTTGCCGAAGCGTGCCATTGATCTGGCGGGGACGCCGGAAGTTGTTGATTTCCTTGCGGAATGGGCGGATCAATATCCGGGACAGGTGGTGGAGCACGGGATTGCCTGAATTTGTTATTCACAGTCTTCAGGCAGGGGGTGGTGCGCTTGCCATCACCCCCATGCCGGGGCGCACGCGGCATTACTATACCGACTGGCAGCGATTGCTTGATTGGCGTCCGGCGCTGGTGATCACGCTGACGACGCAGGCCGAATTAGAGCGCAAGGGTGCTGGCACATTGGGCGCGGATCTAATCAATGAAGGGATCGGCTGGCTTCATTTTCCGGTGCCCGATTTTGGCACGCCTTTCGGGCAGGACTGGCCTGCCGCGCGCGACCGGGCGCTGGCCACGCTGGCCAAAGGCGACCGCGTTCTGGTGCATTGCTATGGCGGGTGCGGGCGGTCGGGGATGATGGTGCTGCGTCTGATGATTGCGGCAGGTGAAGACGCGGATGAGGCGCTTGCGCGCCTGCGCGATATCCGGCCTTGCGCTGTCGAAACCGAGGCGCAGATGGCATGGGCGCGGCAGGGATGAACCGCCAAAATCTTGCGTACAGAACCTGTACATACACTGTACAGATCCTGTACGTACAACCCGTGGGTTAGCGCCCCTTCTTTTTGGCCGTCGCCGACCGATACATCTTGCCCAGTTTGCGATAGCGATCACGCGCCTGCGCGATGGTTTCGGTGGCATATTCGTTTTCACGCTTGAGCTTTTTGAACCGCTTGAGCCGATCAGGGTCGACCGCACCGCTGGCAATGCCGGCCTGTACGGCGCAGCCGGGTTCGGTTTCATGTTCGCAGTCGCGGAATTTGCACGTTGTCGCAAGTTCCGAAATCTCGGGGAAGGTTGCGTCGATACCGTATGCCACCTCTGCCACGCCAAGCCCGCGCATACCGGGTGTATCGATCAGCCAGCCGCCGCTGGCCATTGGGTGCAGGGATCGCCCGGTTGTCGTGTGACGCCCGCGCGCGTCATCCTCGCGGATGTCCTGCGTGGCAGCATTGCCGCCTGTCAGCGCATTGGCCACGGTCGTTTTGCCCACACCGGATGATCCGGCAAGTGCCACGGTTTGTCCCTTGCCACACCAGAGTGCCAGCAATGTCGGCACATCATCGTTTTTGGCATCAAAGGCGATGACATCAAGATCACGCCCCAGAACCTTGGCCTGATCAACATAGCTGTCTGGATCATCGGTCTGATCGGCTTTGGTCAGCACGATCACAGGTGTGATCATCGCGTCATGGGCCAGTGCCAGATAGCGCTCCAGTCGCGCAGGGTTAAAGTCGTTGTTGCAGGACGATGTGATGAAAAGCGTGTCAAGATTGGCCGCGATCAGTTGTTTTTCACCGGTATGATATTCTGTGCCACGGGTCAGTTCCGTCTTGCGGTCCAGCACACGCACCAGCCGGTGTTGTTCGGGTGCGGCCAACACCCAGTCGCCAACGGCAACAGCGGCGGTTGTGATGCCGGGACTGAGTGTCAGTTCCAGCGTTCCGATTTCGGAAAAGCCCACAACCCGGTCGCGGTGGACCGTGGCAATGCGGGCAGGTGTC
Organism: uncultured Paracoccaceae bacterium; assembly: GCA_947498645.1. Lineage (GTDB taxonomy): Bacteria > Pseudomonadota > Alphaproteobacteria > Rhodobacterales > Rhodobacteraceae > Yoonia. The sequence continues at coordinate 1,624,000 of CANMKS010000001.1, forward strand.
AGGGCTTCCAACTCTTCAATTTCAAGTTGGGACATATAGAAGGGCGACCAGCCAAGGGCGTCGCGTGTAAGATCTGTCAATGATCTGTCCTCGTCAAAGGGAAGTCGAGTGCCGGACGCATGATCGCGTCAGCAGGAACCGGACGAGGGGGCGGAAATAGCTTCAGCGCACCCGGACCGGGAGGGCGTTGATTGCGACAATCATGAACATCCTCCTTTGCTGGATGCGGTTTCATTAGTATCCCGACGCCGCCAAACTGTTGCACAGTTTCGCACTGTCGGGTGATGTGTTTGCGAATGCAAACACATAGGTGAGAGGCTGGACATCGACCCAAGCGGGGCTCGTTGTGGCTGCTTCCTTCCGGACCTGACCAGGTTGGCGAGGCGCTCGCCCGCGCCAACCTCTCAGCCTTGATATAGCCCTGCGCACCCCGGTGTGCAAGATGTCAGAAGCTGATCCGGTATCGTGACAGCCCGGTTCGCGTCGGGTTCATCAGCGTGATGTTGGGCGGCAGATCATCTGCGGCTTCTGTGGCGCTTTCGAATACCGCCGCGGCACCTGGGTTTGAGGCAAACCGCCAGTTTGCAGCAACGGCTGGGGTAATCGTGCCCTGACGACCGAGGTAGTCAATCAGCACGTCGCGCATCTTTCGGGTTGCCCGATAAAGGATGTCCCTTTCGGGGATAGCTGCAAACCCACCGCCTCCCTGAGCGCGGAAACTGGTTGTTGTCACGATGAACTGATCCGTCGCTGCGACAGGATTACCGTTCCAGCAAAGTGAGGTGACCCGCGCAGCATTCGGTCGGATACATTTGCCATGGGCATCAAAACGGGCGGGTTGTGTCAGGTCGATTTCATACGACAGATCAGACATGGTATCGCAGTGATAGCCCGCATGTTGTGGGTTGTTGAGCGTCCTGTCGGATGTGCCCTGTGCGATCTGATTGTAGTAAGACGCGGCACGTTCAAGCCAGACCATCAGATCCGCCCCCGTGCGCCGCGCCGCCACGAGCCTGTCGGCAAAGGGAAAGATGGCGGCGGCATCATGCAATGTGATCGGCCCCGGCGAAATGCTGATGAATTGTCCCAGACCGCTGCGCCCGCCAAACCGGAAGGGTGCCGTAGCTGCAACAAGGGGCATGTCATCAGTCATATGCGCAGGCAGGCCGCGTCTGGCCGCGTCTTTCATCGCACTTGCCAATAGCTGTTGCGGCACATCAGGGGCAACCGTCGCCAAATAGCTATGGATGGGCGTGTTGGTTTGCGCGATGGGCTTGCGCATCTGCCGCAGCGTTTCATCGTGGGCGTGCTGGACAAGACTGCCAAGCTGGTCTTGCAGCGATCCTTGCGCCGCTGCATCCGGCGCTGGGCGTTCCAGTCGCACCGCGTGGCCCGCGATCGTCCAGCCTTTTGGTTGCCAGTCCAGATCAAGATCAATGACCCCAAGCGCTTTGCCAAATGACGACGCAAGCACGGCGGGTTTGCCGTTTAGTGTGCCATTGATTGGATCAACCTGCGCCGTTGCTGGCAGCTGTGCATTTGGAAACCTGTCATGGGTATGCCCTGCGATGACAACATCAATGCCCGGAACGGCGGCAAGGGGGACGGCTGCATTCTCCATCCGGGCGTCGGGCGTTGCTGATCCGATACCCGAGTGGCAAAGCGCAACGATGATATCCGCACCTGCGCTTTTGATTTTCGGCACGATCCGGGTGGCTGCGCTGACAATGTCATCAGTTGCAACAAGCCCTTCATGGCTGCTGTCGTCCCAATCCGCGATTTGCGGTGGGCCAAAGCCGGTGATGCCGATGTGAACCGAGCGCGTGTGCCCGTCGTCGCAGTGCACCGCGCGTTTCAGAATGGTGAAGGGCTGCGCCAGCGCATCGCCTGCGGGAACATGAATATTGGCGCTGACAACGGGAAACCGCGCACCGCGAAGCGCCTGCCGCAGAAAGCTGAGCCCAAAGTCAAAATCGTGGTTGCCCAGCGTCATGGCGTCGTAGTCCAGCAGATTGAGTGCTGCGATCATTGGGTGTGCTTCATCCGGGCGCAAAGTATCAGCCAGATGGTCGGCCAGCGGTGTGCCTTGGATCAGATCGCCGTTGTCGCACAGGATTGTTGTGACTTGCGGCGCGGCGCGCAGGCGTTCGATCAGTGCTGCAAGGTTTATCAGGCCAATGGAGCTATCTGGCCGATCGGCAAAGTAGTCGTACCCAAGCAATTGCATATGCAAGTCGGTCGTTGTCAGAATGCGCAACTGCCCACGGGCTGGCTTGTCCTGGTGCATAGGTGGGGCCGTGCCATTCATATACAACTTCCGCGGGAATTTTAAGTTCACTACTCACCACAAAAACAGAAAAATTGCACTTGAACATGCGGCATGGCATCCCGGCAGAATGAAGATTGCAGAAACAGTGACATTCGGTGGCTCTGGCCTTGATCGTGCGGCGGAAATGCGGGGGCAGGCCCGTGAATTGCAAGCGCAACCCGGCGCGCAGATGATCCTGTTGTGGCGGGGCAAGCCAATGATTGGCGAAGGTGGCCTGATCCGCGTGCCGGGGGATCATCCGGTGCTTGGTGATGCGGCGCGGGATATGGTGTTTCTTGGTCGCGAAGACGACGCCCCCGTCTTTGCGGCGGATCTATCGGGGTGGACACCTGCCGATCTGGATGAGGCACAGATAGGCGGGTTTCTTGACCCTTCCGAACAGACCCACCCAGCCGTTAAGGGTGGTGCCTTTACAGAGTTGCGCGCCGTCATGACCCGGCTTTCGCCCCGCGATGCGGAACTGGCGGCCACGGCGAAGGCGGTGATGGGCTGGCATGTGTCCCACCGGTTCTGTGCGCAGTGTGGCGCGGAAAGCCATTTTGCCATGGGCGGTTGGCAGCGCGACTGTGGGGCCTGTGGCGGACATCATTTTCCCCGCACTGACCCGGTGGTCATCATGCTGATTACCCATGGAAACTCTGTCCTGTTGGGCCGCTCACCAGGTTGGCCTGACGGTATGTATTCCCTGTTGGCAGGGTTTGTGGAGCCGGGCGAAACCATCGAGGCGGCCGTGCGCCGCGAGGTGTTTGAAGAGGCGGGTGTACGGGTAGGCGCTGTCAGCTATCTGTCCAGCCAGCCCTGGCCGTTTCCTGCATCACTGATGATTGGCTGCGCGGGCGAGGCGCTGGATACCGCGCTGACAATTGACCCCGAAGAGATTGAAGATGCGATCTGGGTCAGCCGTGAGGACATGGCCCTTGCCTTCAGCGGCAATCACCCCACCATCCTTCCGGCACGAAAGGGCGCGATTGCGCATTTTCTGCTTGAGGCCTGGTTGTCAGACAAACTTGACTGATCGGGCAGGCATGGGACGAAGAACATGAAGTTAAGCACCCGTGAAGATCTCGAAGCGCCGATAGACTTTGTCTTTGCCTGCGTCACTGATTTTGCGGCCTTTGAGCGGCGCGCATTGCGCAACGGTGCGCAGGTGACCCGGCAGGGCTCAGGCGATGTGCAGGTTGGCACCGTCTGGGATGTGGATTTCACCTTTCGCGGCAGAGATCGCAGCGTGCAGGCCACACTGGTCCAGCTTGACCCACCCAATGCCTTGAAGGTGGACAGCATGTCAGATGGCATTTTTGCTGTCACCGAGGTGGAACTGGTGGCCCTGTCACCTGCCCGGACACGGGTGATTGTCGGGTTTGAGATGCGGGCGCGTACCTTGACGGCGCGGTTGCTGTTGCAATCCCTGAAACTGGCCAAGACCAAGCTGACCAAGCGCTTCAAGGCACGGGTCGTGGATTATGCTGAAGACGTGGAAGACCATTACCGCGCGAGAAGCTAGGGCTTGTCACCGACAAACGACAACATCAGGCAACGATGATTGTCTGGCAGGCGCGTCGCCACGCGGCCAGATCGGAAATCAGGTGCTGAGCGCACGCTGATCTGTCATGCCCATGGACAAAAGGCGCGGCTGATCGGACGAAGCCTCGGCAAGGTCTGCCTTGGAACCTATGCCGCGCCACCCGCAACGAATTAGGGCCTGTGCCGTTGCCCCATTGAGCGTCTTGCCGGGACCAAGAACGATAAAGACGTCTGGCATCAGTTCCCTTGCCGCGGTTCTGACTGCCGCGGCGAAATCATAGCTTTTTGTGACCTGATCGCCCAATGTGTAGTCATACAATGCGGTCATGTCCGTTTCATGTGGAAACCACATCGCGCCACGCCCGTCGATCAGGGGCAGCTTGGGTTGTTGGAAAAGTGACGCGGGAAGCGCGCTGAAGCCAAGTTTGGATATCGGTTCCTGCAACGCTGTGTGGAACGCCGCGTGGTTTTTCAGACGCATCGGGAAGCGCTCTTGAACGGGCGGAACATCACGTTGGAAAGCAGACAGTCCCGCCTCGTTTCCCGCAAGGACAAGCATCCCGCCAAGGTCAATCGACAGGTCGAGGATGTGATCCGCGCGGGCGTTGATGTGTTCAACCTTTGCAAGCAGGCTGTCCCTTTGACCGGGGATTTCGCGCCAATCGTCATCGACAAACGGATGGATCAGCTGACCGCCGATCATATGCTCTTGCATCAGCGTGCCCATGGTATTGGCGACGCGAAAGCCTGCCATAGGATCCAACGCCCCGGCGCAGGCAAGCGCGGTGTACCATCCCATCGAATTGCCGGTCACGCCAATGATGTCGAAACGCGCGCGGTTGATCACGCCAAAATCGGCCAGACCGCAGGCAAAGATCAGCGGTGATGCATTGTCGCCGCGCGTGTGAGTAGCGGCAGAGAAGCGTTCTGCCTGATCGAGCGCGCTGACGGTGGTTTGTCCGTTCGCCGCGCGGTATGCATCAAAATCTTTCAGCGCCGGAAATGCAGAATGACGACGCCCAAGGTATCCAAGTTCGGTCTCGTTGTAGGTGCCACGTCCGGGCGCGATCACAACAGCGGTTTGTTTCATGAGGCGTTCCAATGTGCTTTGGCTGCTTTCATGATGCTGTCACGATCCGGCATCGTGGCGGCATAGGCTGGGCCAGTGGCGATGAAACTATCCTCGGCGGCCAGCCGGGCGGCGGGTATGTCGCTTTGTTCGGTCAGCATTGACAGCAGCGCCTCGGATTGCCCGCCGGTGCCGCGGCACTCATCAACGATCAAAACCTTTTTTGCGCCGTCGATGGCGGCCAGAATACCTGCCGTCGGCATAGGAGCAATCCAGCGCATGTCGATCACGCGCGTCTTGATCCCGTCTTCGGCAAGGATCCGTGCGGCTTGTTGCGACAAGTAATGCCCATTGCCATAGGTGAGAATTGCCAGCGGGCCGTCCCCTGTTACGCCAACTTCGCCAAGCGGGATGGATTGCCCTGGTGCGGGGTAAGTACGCATCCAGCCGCCGTCCTTGTCTGCGTGAAGGTCGCGCATCGGGTAAAGCGCGATCGGTTCGACGAAAACGACGACGCGCTGTTCCTCGCGCGCCAGCCGCACGCATTCGCGCAGCATCAGCGCCGCGTCAACGCCATGGGACGGGCAGGCAATAATGAGGCCCGGAATATCCCGCAGAACCGCCAGTGAGTTGTCGTTGTGAAAATGCCCGCCAAAACCTTTCTGATACCCAAGTCCCGCGATACGCAGCACCATCGGATTGGTGAACTGACCGTTCGAGAAGAATGGCAAGGTCGCGGCCTCGCCGCGCAACTGGTCTTCGGCATTATGCAGGTAGGCCAGAAACTGAATTTCGGGCATCGGCACAAAGCCGTTATGCGCCAGACCGATCGCGAGACCGAGGATTGATTGTTCATCCAGAAGCGTGTCGATGACGCGGTCTGGTCCGAACCGCTCGGACAGTTTCTGGGTCACGCCATAGACGCCGCCCTTCCGCCCGACGTCCTCGCCCATCATCACGATTTCGGGGTGCTCCAGCATCAAATCTGTCAGCGCCCAGTTGATCAGCTTTGACATGGGTTGCGGATTGTCCGTTGCTTTCAGTTCCCTGTCGAAGGCGGCTTTTCGCGTATCGGGACTTGGCCCGTTGGTCGGTTTGCAGGCGCGGGCAGGTGGGACGATCGAGGCCATGACGTCATCTGCGGTAGCTAGGCGCGGCTGCTTGATCACCTCGGCAGCGACACGGGCGCATTGGGCTTCGGTTTCTTGGTAGACCGACAAGACCTCTTCTGGTGACAGGGCGCCCACATTGATCAACTGCCGCGCTGAATGAAGAAGAGGGTCGTTGCTTTCCCAATCTTCGAAGACCGATTTGGCAAGGTATGATTGCTGCACATCTGCACCGGCATGACCGTAAAGGCGGACCAGTGAAAGATGCAGAAAGGCGGGTTTCTTGCGGGTGCGGACGTAGTTCGCCGCATCGACTGCGGCGTTGTACGTGTCAAAGATGTCCAGACCATTGGCGTGGAAATACCTCAGGCCCGGTCTACTTGCGAAATTGGCGCCGATCCAGCCTTGCGGGGTCCGGGTTGAAATACCAATGCCGTTATCCTCGCACACAAAAAGAAGTGGCAGCGGCACTGATTGGTAAGACGTCCAGCAGGCCGTATTGAACGCGCCTTGGGCAGTTGAATGGTTGGCCGAGGCGTCGCCAAAGGAACACATCACGATGCTGTCGTCGGCCAGTGTTTTGTGTTCGGGGGGGCGGCGATTGGCAAGACCGATCGAATATGCGGCACCTACGGCCTTTGGCAGATGGCTTGCGATGGTCGAGGTCTGCGGCGGGATGTTCAGGGACTTTGACCCCAGAACCTTGTGCCGCCCGCCGGACATAGGGTCCGACTTGGCCGTCGCGAAGCTTAGCAGCATGTCCCACGTGGGTGTCGTTCCGGGCACCATGGCAGACCGCCGGGTCTGAAAGGCGCCGTCGCGGTAATGAAGGAACGCCATGTCATCAACCCGCAAGGCCGAAGCAACCGCAGCCATGCCTTCATGGCCTGACGAGCCGATTGTATAAAACCCCTGACCCTCGGCCTGCATCTTGCGCGACCGCCGGTCAAGGTTGCGGCTTAGACACTGGGCGCGGAAGATGGCAACCGCTTCGGGTTTCGACAATGCACCCAAAGCCGGCGCACCGGGGGGGAAGTCCCTGGCGCGGACCCGCCGCAAAAAGGCATCATGGACAATATCGGCGCGATCCATCACGGATGTCCCTTTCAGAAAAAGGCCTGTAGCCCCGTTTGCGCGCGTCCAAGGATCAGCGCGTGCACATCATGGGTGCCTTCATAAGTGTTTACGGTCTCAAGGTTAACCATATGACGGATCACCTGAAATTCTTCCGAGATGCCGTTGCCGCCGTGCATATCACGGGCCATGCGGGCGATGTCCAAGGCTTTGCCGCAATTGTTGCGTTTCATCAGGCTGATCATTTCGGGCGCGGCCTGTGCATCGTCCATAAGACGTCCAATCCGAAGACACCCCTGTAGGCCCAAGGTGATTTCTGTCTGCATATTGGCCAGTTTCAATTGGAACAATTGGGTCTGGGCAAGAGGTTTGCCGAACTGCCTGCGGTCCAGCCCATACTGTCTTGCTGCGTGCCAGCAAAATTCGGCCGCCCCCAAAACACCCCAGGAAATACCATAACGCGCGCGGTTGAGGCAGCCGAATGGTCCTTTCAAACCTTCGACATTGGGCAAGAGTGCATCTTCTGCCACCGCAACATTATCCATCACGATCTCGCCGGTGATTGAGGTGCGTAGGCTGAGCTTACCGCCGATCTTGGGCGCGGTGAGGCCGGGCGTTCCCTTGTCCAAGACGAAACCGCGAATTTTGCCGCCATGCGCTTCGGATTTGGCCCAGACGACAAATACATCGGCAATGGGAGCATTCGAGATCCACATCTTGGTGCCATTCAGCACATAGCCGTCGTCCGTCTTTCGCGCCGTCGTCTTCATTCCGCCGGGGTCACTGCCCGCGTCGGATTCGGTCAGGCCGAAGCAGCCGATCCATTCTCCGCTGGCAAGCTTGGGCAGGTACTTCTGACGCTGTTCTTCGGTGCCATAGGCAAAAATCGGGTACATCACCAGCGAGGATTGCACCGACATCATCGAACGGTACCCGCTGTCCACACGCTCAATCTCGCGCGCGACAAGGCCGTAGGTCACATAAGACGCGCCAAGCCCGCCGTATTCTTCGGGGATGGTGACACCCAGCAATCCCATCTGACCCATTTCGCGGAAGATATCGGGGTCGGTTGTTTCTGCTGCATAAGCCTTGATCACACGGGGTTGCAGTTTTTCGCGCGCATAATTTTGCGCAGCGTCGCGCATCATGCGTTCGTCTTCGCTCAGTTGGGCTTCGATCAGGAAGGGATCGTCCCATTCGAACCGCGACAGGTCCGGTTTATCTTTGGGTTTCAAGGGCATAGATCGGTCCTTTGTGGTCGGGTGGCAAGTGCGCGCGTCTGCTGGAACAAGCCGTTTCTGGGCTGTCCTTGGATGTTTGATGCATCAAGATCATTCCACTTTGCAATTTCTTGACCTAAGGTGAGCAACAATTTCGGTCTATTTATTGGGCTGATAGCAAGATGTCATATGAAATCATGGAATGTGTTCATGTCAAAATGGAATGATATCTCTGTCCCACGCCGTTTTCTTCCACCCTTTACCTGGTTGTCCGCTTTCGAAGCGGTCGCCCGACGCGGCTCTGTCACGTTGGCTGCTGAAGAATTGAGCCTGACCCAAGGTGCCGTCAGCCGCCAGATTCAAAAACTGGAGGACCGGATCGGCATCAAACTGTTTGTGCGTGACAAGCAGCGGCTGCACCTGACTCCAGCAGGAGCGGCCTATGCCAAGGACATTGGACAGGGCATCAAGTTGATCGCTAGCGCGGGCATCAAGCTGCACACAAATCCGCATGGCGGAGAACTCAATCTGGCGGTTCTACCCGCGTTTGCGACCCATTGGCTTGCTCCGCGGCTTTCACACTTCCTTGCCGAACACCCCGGCGTAACTGTCAACCTGTCCACCCGGACAAAGCCGTTTGATTTCTCGGTTGAGGGGTATCACGCAGCAATTCATTTTGGTTCTGATGATTGGCCGCAAACGCAGTCATTGCGCTTGATGCAGGAAGAGGCCATCGCCGTTGCGTCGCCCGACAAGTTAAAAGGCGTCGAGACGGCCGAGGATGTTCTGCAGCTGCCTCTCTTGAGCCTCGAAACACGATCGGATGCTTGGAGCAAATGGTTTCATCAGCAAGGCCATGAGGTTGCGTATCTGCCGACGCTCCAATTCGACCAATTTGCCACCATGATCCAGGCTGCCGTATTCGGCGTCGGGGCAGCGATTGTGCCAAAGTACCTTGTGGCCAGAGAGTTGGAGAATGGAAGCCTTGCCGCTATCAACGGTTTACCCCCATTGGCAATCGGTTCCTACTATTTGGTTTGGCCCGAACGGAACGCCAGTTATCCGCCTGTCATTGATTTTCGAAACTGGATCGAAGCGGCGGCGCTTAACGCAGGCGTTTAACTGCCGCTTTTTTCGTGCCGCCGCGCTGCCGCAGGATAAACACCCATCACATGCAGATGGTCAGTGAAATAGCCCAGCTCTTCCATGGCTAGCTGTACGTTGGCATCGTCGGGATGCCCTTCGATTTCGGCATAGAATTGCGTCGCCGTGAATTCGCCGCCGACCATGTAGCTTTCCAGTTTTGTCATGTTGACGCTGTTCGTCGCAAAACCGCCCATCGCCTTGTATAGGGCGGCGGGAATGTTGCGCACGCGAAAGACAAAACTTGTCATCATGCCCGACGCGCCGCGCCGAATGTAATCGGGTTCGCTGGCCATGATGAGAAAACGTGTGGTGTTGCGTGCGTGATCTTCGATGTGGCGGGCCAGAACCTTGAGTCCGTAAATTTCCGCGGCCAGTTCCGAGGCCAGGGCCGCCACCGACGGATCACCGCCCGCGGCGACCTCGCGCGCGGCGCGCGCATTGTCTGAGCTGACGCGCCCCCGAATCTTATGATCGCGCAGGAACCGGGCGCATTGTGGCAGAATAACCGGATGGCCATGCGCCTCTTTGATGTCGTCCAGCTTTGCCTCGGACGTGCCCAGCAGATTGACATGCACCCGCACGAAAGTCTCATCGACGATATGCAGCCCGCTTTCGGGCAAAAGCGAATGCACATCAGCCACCCGCCCATAAGTCGAATTTTCAACTGCGATCATGCCAAGGTCGGCGTCGCCCTTGCGTACCGCATCGATGGCCGCTTCAAATGTGGGGCAGGGCAGCGGCGTGTAGTCCGGCCGCGCGGTCACGCAGGCCTCGTGCCCATATGCGCCCAACTCACCTTGAAATGCGATTTTCTGCTGCATTGTTGCGGCCTCTCTGCTTTTACCCGGCAAAAATGGGCATTTGGTCGCGCCACTATACCTTGCAACCCGATGTGGGAAACGGATAGATAGCGGCAACGCTTTGAACGGAATGGAACGCGACATGTTCGACACAATGACGATGACAAAACTGGTGGGGGGCCTTTGTGGCACGTTTCTGGTCTTTTTGCTGGGTGCCTGGCTGGCCGAGGAAATCTACCACAGTGGCGGTCACGATGATCATCAGGCCTATGTGATCGAGGTTGAAGGCGCCGAAGGCGGTGCCGACGAAGCTGTCGAAGAGGTTGATTTTGCCGTTGTTCTGGCATCTGCCAGCGCCCAAGAAGGCGAAGGCCTGTGGCGCGCGTGTCGGTCTTGCCACGCGCTTGAGCCGGGCCAGCACGGGACCGGCCCAGCGTTGCACGGTATCGTGGATCGCCCGGTCCAGTTCTATGATGACTTTAACTACTCCGGTGCATTGGCCGAGGTGGCAGATGTCTGGACCCCGGACAATCTGAATGCCTTCCTTGAAAAGCCAAGCGCCTTCGCCCCCGGCACTGCGATGTCCTACAACGGTATGCGCAAGGTCGAGGATCGCGCGAACCTGATCGCCTATCTGGCGACGTTCAACTGATCAACAGCATCGACATGCTGGTTCATGAAAGGTCGCCCGCCGGGCGGCCTTTTTCGGTTTCACGGATGCGTCAATCACCATTTCATCACGCAAACTCAACTTGAATGTTTGCCAAACACCACATTTACTTCATTTAACGTCTCAAAGACCGTAATGAACCGGAGTGCCCCATGCCAAACCACCCGCAAGCCCGTGCCGCCGTCACCACGCATGATCGCAACGATGGCAATATGCGACACTGGCTGCTGGGATCGGTGATCGGGGTTGCGGCCCTTTGGGCAGGGGCCGAGGTGCTGGCAGATAGCCATGAAGAGATCACGATCAGCCATGGGTATGTGAATTTCGGCGAGTTGAAATACGGGCCTGATCAGGTGCTGGACTATGTGAACCCGGATGCGCCCAAGGGGGGCGAATTCTCGCAATGGGCGCAGGGAACATTTGATAGTTTCAATCTTTCCACGCGCAAGGGCGTGCCTGCGGCCCTTTCAACGATCGGTTACGAGTCGATTCTGACGTCTTTTGCCGATGATCCCTATGGGGTCTATTGCTACCTGTGCGAAACGATGGAGTATCCTGAAAGCCGCGACTGGGTGATCTTCAATCTGCGTGATGACGTGACATTCTGGGATGGCACAACCATGACTGCCGAGGATATCAAATTCACCTTTGAGCTTTACCTTGAGCAGGGCATTACCGAATACCGCAGTGTCTATTCGCAATTCATCGACAGCGTTGAGGTGTTGGATAGCCACCGGATCCGTTTCAACTTTACCGAAACCGCGCCGCGCCGCGACGTTGTCAGCTGGGTTGGCGGCACATCGGCATTCTCAAAAGCGTGGTTCGAAGAGACCGGCACACGTCTTGATGAGGCCTCGGATGAGCCATTTATGGCCACAGGCCCCTACCGTCTGGATGAGGTCGATATCGGCCGTCAGATCATCTATCGCTATGATCCGAACTGGTGGGGCGCGGATTTGCCCCTCAATCAGGGGCGCAACAACTTTGAGACCCTGCGCGTTGAGTATTTTGCCGATAGTGGCTCTGCCTTTGAAGGCTTCAAAAGCGGTGTCTATGCGTTTCGCACTGAAAACAGTTCGATCCAATGGGCCACCGGTTATGACTTTCCAGCGCGCGAAAATGGCTGGGTAATCGTCGAAGAACTGCCCGATGGGGCGATTGGAACTGGGCAGGGGTTTGTGTTCAACCTCAATCAGGAAAAATTCGAGGATCCTTTGGTGCGTCAGGCGCTTGGTCTGATGGTGAATTTCGAATGGATGAACGACTCGCTGTTTTATGGGCTTTACGAGCGCCCGGAATCGTTCTGGGACAATTCCGATCTCAAGGCGGTTGGTGTGCCGTCCGCCGAAGAGATCGCGATCCTGCAACCGCTTGTTGAGGAAGGCCTGCTGGATGCTAGCATCCTGACTGACGAGGCTGTGATCCCACCGGTATCCAGCACAGCAGAGCGCCCGCTTGATCGTCGCGCATTGCGTGCGGCTTCTGCGCTGCTGGATGAGGCGGGCTGGGTTGCGGGCGATGACGGTTTGCGCCGCAAGGATGGCGAAACCCTGTCGGTGACCTTTCTTGAAAGATCACCGCAGTTTGACCGGATCATCAATCCGATTGTTGAAAACCTCAAACGTCTTGGTGTGGATGCCGCGCTGGAGCGTGTGGACACCGCCCAGTGGATTGAGCGGCGCCGGTCGGGCAATTTTGACATTGTGAACGCATCACTGGGCCAGGGCTTTGAGCCGGGCCAACAGTTGGCGCAGTTCTTTGGGTCGGAGGCTGCCGAGGACAGCTCGCGCAATCCGATGCGCCTGAAATCCCCGGCCGTGGATCGGATCATTGATGCGATTGTCGATGCCAAGACACTGGACGAGCTGACAACCGGCACGCGCGCCTTGGACCGTGTCCTGCGGGCAGAGCGTTTCTGGATCCCGCAGTGGCAGAAAAACAAGCATACTGTCGCCTACTACGACATGTACCGCTTTGAAGAGATCCCGCCGCTCGCGCTCTCGCCCATCGACAACTGGTGGTATGATGCAGAGGCCGGCGAGGCGCTGCGCGCCACCGGTGCGTTTCAGTAAGGTCGCGTAAATGGGCGCATATATACTAAGGCGCTTGCTGCTTGTGATCCCGACGTTGCTGGGGATCATGATCATCAACTTTGCCCTGATCCAATTTGTCCCTGGTGGCCCCATCGAACAAATCCTGGCTGAGCTGGAAGGCGGCGGAGATGTGTTCGAAGGCATTTCCGGCGGCGGCAGTGAGCTGGTGGACAGTGGCGACAGCGACTACATCGGCGGGCGCGGATTACCTGCCGATTTCATCGCTGATCTGGAACGAGAGTTCGGTTTTGACAAACCCCCGCTTGAACGGTTCCTCAACATGATGTGGAACTACGTGCGGTTCGATTTCGGCGAAAGCTACTTCCGCTCGATCAGCGTGTTTGATCTGGTGATGGAAAAGATGCCGGTCTCGATCACGCTGGGGCTGTGGTCGACGCTTATTGCTTACATGATCTCGATCCCGCTGGGCATCAAGAAGGCGGTCAGGGACGGCACACCCTTTGACACCTGGACATCGGGTGCGATCATCGTGGGCTATGCCATTCCGGGGTTCTTGTTTGCGATCCTGTTGATCGTGCTGTTTGCAGGTGGGTCTTACTGGCGCATCTTCCCGCTGCGTGGTCTGACGTCCGCAAATTTTGATGATCTGAGCCTGATTGGCAAAGTGCTTGACTATTTCTGGCATATCACCTTGCCGGTGCTTGCCTCGACCATCGCTGCCTTTGCGACGCTGACGTTGCTGACCAAGAACAGCTTTCTTGATGAGATCAAGAAGCAATATGTCATAACAGCACGCGCCAAGGGGCTGTCGGAATCGCGTGTGCTCTATGGTCATGTGTTCCGCAACGCCATGTTGATCGTAATCTCGGGCTTTCCGGCACTGTTCATCAGTGTGTTCTTTGGCAGTTCACTGATTATCGAGACGCTGTTCTCGCTTGATGGGTTGGGCCGTCTGGGATTTGAGGCCGTGGTCGCGCGTGACTATCCGGTGGTCTTTGGGACGCTATTTGCCTTCTCGCTGATGGGGCTGGTTGTCGGGATCATCACGGATCTGACCTATGTGCTGATTGATCCACGCATTGATTTTGAGGCGCGAAACTGATGGCAAAGCGTCCTTTCCTTTCACCGCTCAACAAACGACGGTTGCGCAATTTCCGACGCAACCGGCGCGCCTATTGGTCGCTTGTCATCTTTTCGGTGCTGTTTGGTCTGTCGCTGATGGCCGAGTTCATCGCCAATGACAAACCCATCGCGGTCAGCTATCGCGGCGAAATCCGGATGCCGATTTTCAGCTTCTATTCCGAAAAGGATTTTGGCGGCGATTTCCCCACCGAGGCTGGCTATGGCGAGATAGAGGTGGATTGCCTGATTGTCACCGGCGGGCTGGATGCCTGTTTTGACACACCAGACGAGCTGATCGCCGCTGTTGCGGCGGGTGAGACGCTGGATGGCGATTTTCAGAAGGGCTGGATGCTTTGGCCGGTTATTCCTTATTCCTACAACACCATCGTGGATGTGCGTGGCGTGGCACCGGCACCGCCAAGTGCAGAGAACTGGCTGGGCACCGATGACACCAAACGCGATGTTGTCGCCCGCGTCATCTATGGTTTTCGGGTCTCGGTGACCTTTGCGTTGATCGTCACTGCCGCCGCATCCTTTATCGGGATCATCGCTGGTGCTGTGCAGGGTTATTTTGGCGGTTGGATCGACCTGATCTTCCAGCGCATCATCGAGATATGGACCGGAATTCCGTCACTTTATGTCATCATCATTCTCTTCGCGATTCTGGGCCGCAGTTACTGGCTCCTTGTGTTTTTGACAGTGCTGTTCGGCTGGCCCGCCCTTGTGGGGCTGGTCAGGGCCGAATTCCTACGTGCGCGCAATCTGGAATATGTGCGTGCTGCCAAGGCGCTGGGCGTGCGTGATCGCACGATCATGTTCCGTCATATGCTGCCCAACGCGATGGTGGCGACGCTGACGATGCTGCCCTTTTTGGTCACCGGTGCGATTGGCGGCTTGGCGACGCTGGATTTTCTGGGCTTTGGCCTTCCATCCTCGGCCCCGTCCTTGGGTGAAATGACTTTGCAGGCCAAACAGAACCTACAGGCACCGTGGCTGGGGTTCACCGCCTTTTTCACCTTTGCGGTGATGCTGTCGCTGCTGGTCTTTATCTTTGAGGGCGTCCGCGATGCCTTTGATCCACGCAAGACCTTTGTAGCAGATGGCGACGTGATCACGGATGACGATGTTTTTGCGCAAGCCGCCACAGCGGGGACAGATCGCAAATGAGCAATACCGTCCTTGATGTCAAAGACCTGCGCGTCGCCTTTCGTCAGGATGGCAATACGACACATGCGGTGCGTGGTGTGTCCTTTACCGTGAACCGGGGCGAGACAGTCGCGCTGGTTGGTGAGAGCGGGTCCGGCAAATCCGTGACTGCCCTGTCCACCGTGCAGCTGCTGGGTGACAGTGCAGTGATGGCCGGGTCTATCACATATGAAGGCGCCGAGATGGTTGGCGCGGATGAGCCGGAATTGCGCCGTGTGCGCGGCAATGACATCAGTTTTATCTTCCAAGAGCCGATGACATCGCTCAACCCGCTGCACACCATTGAAAAGCAGTTGGCCGAGAGCATCGAACTGCACTCGGGTTTGCGCGGCGCCGCTGTCACGAACCGCATTGTGCAAC
Organism: uncultured Paracoccaceae bacterium; assembly: GCA_947498645.1. GTDB lineage: Bacteria > Pseudomonadota > Alphaproteobacteria > Rhodobacterales > Rhodobacteraceae > Yoonia. The sequence continues at coordinate 1,639,683 of CANMKS010000001.1, forward strand.
TGCTGCACCGGGTGGGTATCCGTGACGCCGAAAGCCGTCTTAGTGCCTACCCTCACCAGCTTTCTGGCGGGCAACGCCAGCGCGTGATGATCGCGATGGCGCTGGCGAATGGCCCTGAACTACTGATCGCGGACGAGCCGACGACGGCGCTGGATGTGACCATTCAGGCCCAGATTCTGGAATTGCTGGCCGAGCTGAAACGTGACGAAGGCATGTCGATGCTTTTTATCACCCATGACCTGACCATCGTGCGCAAGATCGCCGATCGGGTCTGCGTGATGAAAGACGGTGAGATCGTCGAAAGCGGCCCCACGGCCGAGATATTTTCCAATCCGCAGCATCCCTATACTCAGATGCTATTGGCTGCTGAAAGCAGCGGTGTTCCTGCGCCTGTCGAAAATACCGCCCCCGTGGTGCTGGAAACCAATGGCGCGCGCATCTGGTTTCCGATCCAGCGCGGTCTGCTCAAGCGCACGGTGGGGCATGTGAAGGCGGTCAACGACGCTACCCTGACCGTCCGGGCAGGCGAGACTCTGGGCGTGGTTGGTGAAAGTGGCTCTGGCAAGACAACGCTGGCCCTTGCGGTGATGCGGTTGATCCGGTCAGAGGGTCGGATTGCGTTTCAGAATACCGATATTCACCACCTCAACCAGCGCCAGATGCGCCCTTTGCGCAGCGACATGCAGATCGTGTTTCAGGATCCTTACGGCTCGCTCAGCCCACGCATGACGGTAGAAGAGATCATCGCTGAGGGGCTTGGCGTGCATGGGGTCGCACCTGGCCGCGACAAGCGCGAGATGGTAGGCGAGATCATGGGCGAAGTGGGCCTTGATCCGTCGCTGATGGATCGTTACCCGCATGAATTTTCCGGCGGCCAGCGCCAGCGCATCGCGATTGCGCGCGCGATGATCCTGCGCCCCAAGCTGTTGATTCTGGATGAGCCGACCAGCGCGCTTGATATGACGGTGCAGGTGCAGATTGTGCAGCTGTTGCGCGATTTGCAGCAGAAATATGGGCTGGCTTATCTGTTCATCAGCCATGACCTGAAGGTCGTGCGTGCCTTGTCGCACAAGGTGATGGTGATGAAGCAGGGCGACGTTGTGGAAGCAGGCGATGCCGATACGATCTTTGATGCACCGCAGAACGCCTACACCCGCGCACTGATGGCGGCGGCGTTTGAAGGTAAGGTCGCCTAAATTTCCAGCGCCGCCGCCGCCGCGATATCGGGCAGTTCAGCTCTGCCGTTGTCGCCGATCACCACGTATTGCGCGTCGCCTGCCCGCCATGAGACAAAATCAAACCCATTGATTGTCTGTTCATTGAACGTGGGGGGCGTCGTTGTGGTGCTGTTGCTTTGTTGCAGGCAAAGGGCGACGACCGCCCCTGCTGCATCGCGGTACATCAATTGAGCGACCGGTTTGCCATTGGCAACCAGCAACCGCCCACCTTCAAAGGTCAGATCAAACCCGGAGAGTTCGGGGATTGTGAAGCTGGTGCCGATTGTCTTGCCCAACCAGGTTTCGATGTGTTCCGCCTCATCGGCGCCCACCTCAACCAGATGCCGGCCCTCTTTGGCGTAGACGGCGTGATAATCGGCGATGTCGGCCAGCCAACCCGCGGTTACCACAGGAGCGGTCCGGTCCTTGAGCGCATAGCCGCCAAGGCCGCCCAAGGCAAAGACGACGGCCGCCGCAGCCAATGTTGTCCAGATGGGGCGCGCCGGTGCAGCGGCACGCGCGGTTGCTTGCAAAGGGGCCGCCTTGATCTGCTGGGCGAGGGCGAATGGTACCGGGTCCGTCAGTTGGTCGTCGAATTGTTCCAGCGCTGCCGCATCGGCCTCCATCATCGCGTCCAGCATGGCCTGCGCCTGCGGATCGCTGGCCAGCCGTGCTTCGACCGCTTCGGCCTCTGCTCCATCTAATTCGCCATCCAGATAGGCGCTGAGTTTTATTGAGAAGTCCGTCATTTCGCGACCTGCTCCACTTCTGAGAGGCTGGAGATCAAGAGCTTCCGCGCCCGGTGAATGCGGCTCATCACGGTGCCGATCGGAATGCTCAGCAGCTCTGCCACCTCGCGATAACTGTAGCCTTCGGCGCAGACCAACAAAAGCGGTTGCGCCAGATCCTGATCAAGGTTTTCAACCTTTCCCCGGACCTGCCGGGCAGTCAGATCATCGGCGGCGGTGTCTTCGGTCCGCAGTTCTGCCGCCTCTTCGGCGGGGATTTGCCCTTCGCCCTGCCGGGTTTTGCGCTTGCGTATTTCGCTGATCCACATGTTGCGCACGATACGGAACATCCAGCGGTCCAGCGGCTGGGCCGGATCATATTGTTCCCATTTCTGGAGAGCAGCAGCGCAGGCGTCCTGCAACAGGTCATCTGCATCGGGGCCAGAGCGTGTCAGGCTCAACGCGAAGCGGCGCAGGCGCGGCAGCAGGCCAATCAATTCAGTTTTGAACTGGTCCGGGGTCATCGCCACCGCATTGTTAAGGGTCAGATCGGTGCAAGGGCACCGGCGCTTCATATTCAGTTGTCCGCGCGATGATGAAGATTTTGAAAGGATTTGCAATGTGCCTTGCGCAGCAAACGGCCGATGTCGCGGCGAAGGGTGAGAGTGGTGCAGAATGCCTGGCAAATCAACACCCCCTTTGACCTGATTAATTGGCGATATGCCACACAGCACCAACGCCGTCGCTGGTTTTGTCACCCACCCAGAGGTAAAGCGTCATGCCATTGGCGTCTGCCAGCGGGTCGCGCCCTGCGGTCTGTGTGATCTCATGCGGGGCGTTGTCATAGGAATAGCCATAGGATTGTCCGAAGGCCTTGCCACTTGCAGCAACAAGCAAGGCAAGGGCGATGGCGGCGATCATTTTCATGCTCGGGTCTCCGGTTGCGCTGGTTTTGCAAGCGACGTGATTGCCGCTCTTGCAAGGGTTACGCATAAAGAACCGGGTTTATTCCCAAGAAACGTGATTTCTTTTCGTGGTTAGCTGTCCGAGCCGATCATGAAGCAGGTCGTTCCCCGCGCCTGAAGCCTGCGACAGGCCAGATCAGCCCCTTCGCGGGTCAGCCCCATGAAGTTGGCGTCAAACCCGCCAGAGCGTTGCACAACGCGGCGCAATGAGCCGTCAAGCGCGCTCATCTCGTTCAAGGCCACGCGCAAAAGGACACGTTCCGCGTCATAGCGGGTGTTGTAGCGTCCGACGTTCACACCCCAGTGCCGCCCGCCGGATGTGGATATCCGGGTGACAATCTCGGGGCCGGTGTCGATGGATGGGGCAGGGGCTGCTGCGATGACAGTTTCGCCCGGTACGGGCCGCGCAACCGGGACAACTGTAGGTGCGGCGGCAGCAACTTGGACCGGTTCATCGGCCACACCTGCAAGTGCTTCGGCAAGCGCGGCGTCAACGGCCTCTGCCACAACGGCGTTGATGATTTCGGGGTCAACTGCGGGTACGGGCGCAGGGGCAGGCTCTGCTGTTGGTGCTGCTGCGACCACGATTTCGGCTGGTGCCGGTTCTGCCGTGGGCCGCATCACGGGCCGGATGCTGCGTGTCACAAGGCCACTGACACGTACAATCTTGCCGGGGTTGCCCACGGTGCCCGTTGCAGGGGCACTTGTCAGCATGGCCGCGGGTGGATTGGGCCGCCGGATCGTCGCGCGCGAGGGGGCGCGGTTAAAGCCCATATCCATCAGTTCTGTAATCCGTGCGTTGCGTGCCGAGGTGGATGAGCCGCCAAAGACAGTTGCAATAATGCGTTCCTGCCCGCGCTGGGCAGAGGCCACGAGGTTAAAGCCCGCTGCGTTTGTATAGCCGGTTTTGATGCCGTCGCCGCCTTCATAGCTGTCCAGCCAGCGGCGGTTGGTATGGCGCACGGTGGCGATGCCTGCATCGGCAGAGCGGCGCGAGAAGAGGTTATAATACTGCGGGAAGTCATAGATCACATGCCGTCCCAGCACTGACATATCGCGTGCAGTCGACAAATGCCCCGATTGTGTCAGCCCGTGTGCGTTGCGGAAATTGGTGTTGCGCATGCCCATGGCCCGCGCGGTGCGGTTCATTCGGGTGGCAAAGGCCTCTTCGGAGCCCGAGATCGCCTCACCAATCGCCGTTGCCGCGTCATTGGCGGATTTCACGGCGGCGGCCCGCAGCAGGAAACGCAGCCGGATCGTCTGACCGGCGCGCAAGCCAAGTCGGGAAGGCGGTTCTGATGCGGCAAGGCGGCTGATCGTGACGGGTGTGTCAAGTGTGATCTCTCCGCGCTCGATGGCCTGGAAGGCCACGTAGAGTGTCATCATCTTGGTCAGCGACGCAGGGTGCAACCGCGTGTCGGCGTTGCGCGAATGCAGGACTTCACCTGTGCGCGCGTCCATGACCATGGCAGCATAAGGAGCTGCACCAGCGCGGATCGGCGCAAGCAGCAAAGATACCATCAATACGAATAGAAATAGCCCCTGGAGGGCCCACTGTCCCGGACGACTTGCCACGTCGCTTGCCTCTTTTTTACTGCCTCTGACCCCGGATTTTTCCGGTGGTCTTATTGTTATGAGAAGACGCTAACATAGGTCGGGATTTCAGAAAATACCCCAAATTCAAAGACTTTGCGGGCGTTACTGATCCTGAAATCCCATATCTTGTGTTGTTTTGGCGTTGACCCCCTATATGGGCCAGTTTCAAGCGATTGTGGCATGTGTTCGCTTTGTTCAAAGACGGGGTTTTCATGGCGAACCTGTGCCTTATATATAACGCCTAGCACACCAAGGCGGAATGATGCAGGCTCAGGTTCATATGATGGCGGACAAGGAAGGGGACAACGACAGTGATGTCGGTGTCGCACTTGAGACGAAGCCAAAGACCAAACGCCCCCCGATGTATAAGGTGATGATTTTGAACGATGACTTCACCCCGATGGAGTTTGTCGTACATGTTCTTGAGCGCTTCTTTGGGCTGTCCCATGCGCAAGCCTTTGAGTTGATGCTGACCGTCCACAAAAAGGGTCTCGCGGTTGTTGGTGTCTTTAGTCATGAAATCGCCGAGACCAAGGTTGCTCAGGTGATGGATTTCGCGCAACGTCACCAGCACCCGCTGCAATGCACGATGGAGAAAGAATAGCGCCGTTTGCGCTGTTCGCCCCGCCATGTCCCAATCTCGCCTCAGCACCGCCATTGCAGATGGCCTGATGTCGTTGCCCGATGGTGCGATTACGATTATGCGCCCTGCGGCGTCCTATGACGTTTCCGCATTGCCCCGCGATACGGTTCAGATCGTGCAGGGGTTCTACCCCGATGCCGTCGCCTGGCAGGGAGCGGGTTACGCGGTTTCGCAGGATCTGGGCCGTTGCGCCGCTGCAATTGTTGTTGTGCCGCGCGCCAAGGCCTTGGCGCGTACGATGATTGCCGAGGCCTGTGCACAAGCCGATTTTGTGATTGTTGATGGTCAGAAGACAGACGGTGTCGACAGCCACTTCAAGGCCTGCCGCAAGGCGCTGGGCGATCTGCCATCGCTGACCAAGGCGCATGGGCGCATCTTCTGGTTTGCGGCCAGCGATGCTTTTGCCGATTGGGCGGCGCCTGCACCACAAAAGGGTGCCCATGCGTACTTCACTGTCGCTGGTGTCTTTTCGGATGGGGCCGTTGACGCGGGCTCCGCCCTTCTGGCAGAGGCATTGCCTGCCAAATTGCCCGCCCGGATGGCCGATCTGGGCGCCGGATGGGGATATCTGGCGGCCCCGGTATTGGAGCGGGCAGGTGTTCGGTCGCTCGACCTGATCGAGGCAGAGGCCTTGTCACTTGACTGTGCCAAGTTGAACGTCACCGATGATCGGGTATCGTTTCATTGGGCGGATGCGACACGCTTTGCACCCCAGGCCGCCTATGACGGTATCGTCATGAACCCGCCGTTTCACACCAGCCGTGCCTCTGACCCGTCGCTGGGTCGTGCCTTTATTCAGGCCGCGGCCCGCCTGCTGACCCCCAATGGCAAGCTATGGATGGTTGCGAACCGCCATTTGCCGTATGAAGCCACGATGACCGAGTGTTTCCGCAATGTTGACACGATCGCGGGCAATGGTGCCTTCAAAGTATTCCACGCCAACAAACCACGGCGCTAAGACCCCTGCCAAGGAGACTTCTCCCATGTCCTTTTCCATTTCTGGCAAGACGGCCATTGTCACCGGTGCCGCAAACGGTGTTGGCCTCGCGATTGGGCGGCATTTTGTCCAGATGGGTGCAAATGTGGTCTTTGCCGATATGGACGAAAAAAAGCTGTGCCATGAAATGGGCGAGGACGCGCAGAAAGAAGAGAACGTGCGCACATTCTCGGGTGATCTGCGCAAGAAGCTGACAATTGCAAATCTGTTGTCTGCGACAATTGATGCGTTTGAACGTGTGGATATTCTGGTGAATGCATCACGTCAGGTGATGACAACCGACCCGCTTGATCCCGACGATAATACTGTAGAGGAACTGCTCCAGCAGAACACAATGACCGCGCTGCGCGTCAGCCAGGCCGTGGCGCGCCGGATGATCAAACAGGCAGATGGTGAAACAAGCGGGCCGCTTGGGTCTATCGTCAACCTGTCATCCATCGCGGCCCGTCGCGCGCACCCTGAATTGCTGGCCTATTCGGTCAGCTCTGCCGCGCTGGATCAGATGACACGGTCGATGGCCGTTGCCCTTGCCCCGAATGGTATCCGGGTCAATGCGGTGGCGTTTGGCAGCGTGATGAGTGCAAGCCTCAAGGGATCATTGAAGGATCACGACACGATGCGCGAAGCCATTGTCGAAAGCACACCCCTGCACCGGATCGCAAGCCCCGGCGAAGTGTCTGATGCTGTGCAATACCTCGCGTCAGATGCATCTGCCTTTGTGACCGGCCAGATCATCACGGTTGACGGCGGGCGCACATTGATTGACCCGGCCGCCGTCTCGGCGCACTGATTATTCAGGATGAACCCTGATGCACTGTGCAACCGCCTGATTAGAGGTTGCCTGCATTTGCACAAAGCGGTCCTGAAGTGATGCCAGCTTTGCACGTTCTGCATTCAGGTCGATGGCCACTGGCGCGGTTGATGTGAACGTCTGGGTGTCCTTGCAGGGGAATGTGAACTCATCACCATCCGGTGTGCTGCCAGAGCAACGGCTGTTGATGGTGCGCACCTCCTGCCGTTCTTCAAGCGCGTACCCGCGGGCGATGTTGCCTTCGGTCTCTGCGATCAGGCTGCTGAGAATGCGTGTTTCTCGGGTGACGTCGTTGATGCATTGCTCGCGCGGGGTCGCACATGCGGCGAGGGCCACCAAGGGCAGGACAATAAGGGCAGGGCGCATGGCATCTCTCCGGTTTTGATCTGGATCATCGTTGTGTCTTCGGTATTGTGCATAAAGGCATAACACACATGCTATTCAATATCAGGGGCAGGACGACGTATGGCTGATGGCTTCGCCACAGAAAAAACCAAGGCATCCGCATGGTTTCGCACTTTACGTGATGAAATTGTGGCGGCGTTTGAGGCGCTGGAGCATACGCAGGGCGGCGACGGCCCCGCCGGGCGCTTTGACGTTTCCGAAACCAAGCGCACATCGGACGATGGATCGGACGCAGGTGGCGGGCTGATGTCGGTGATGCGCGGCGGCCGTGTGTTTGAAAAAGTCGGGGTCAATGTCTCGACCGTTTATGGCGCGTTGGGTGCCTCTGCGCAAAAGGCGATGGCCGCGCGCGGTGTGCCCGGTATGGCAGATGATCCGCGTTTCTGGGCGTCTGGCATTTCACTGGTGGCGCATATGGAGAACCCCCATGCCCCGGCGGTCCATATGAACACCCGCATGTTCTGGACACCCCATGCCTGGTGGTTTGGCGGCGGGTCCGATCTGAACCCCTGCATCGAATATGCCGAGGACACAGCCCATTTTCACGCCATCCAGAAAGCGCATCTCGATCCGCATGGCGAAGGGTATTACCCCAAGCTCAAGCAATGGGCGGATGAGTATTTCTATATCCCGCACCGCAATCGGGCGCGTGGTGTCGGTGGCATCTTTATGGATGACCACTGCACCGGTGACTGGGAGGCCGATTTCAAACTGACACAGGATATCGGCAAGGCATTCCTGCCAGCCTATGTGCCGCTGGTAGAAAAGCGCCGTAATGCCGATTGGACGGATGCCGACAAGGACAGGCAGCTGGTGCATCGTGGGCTCTATGCAGAATACAACCTTGTCTATGACCGCGGCACAAAGTTCGGGTTGGCCACGGGCCATGATGCCAACGCAGTGTTGATGAGCCTGCCGCCAATGGCGAAATGGGTCTGATCAATCCACCTGAATAAAGCGTGGGCCGTCAATGTCGCGGTCGCTTTGGATGCCAGAGTCTGTCTGCATGGTTGCTGGTTTGCCAGCCCCGGCGGCCAGTTGCGTCATCGCGATACGAACGAAAAGCGGCGAGATGCTGTCACCCATCATTCCCGCGACCAGCACATAGAATCTGTCAGGTGCGATGGCGACAACGGCCCGTGCTGAGCGCATGGGACGCAGGCCAATGGGATATCGCTCATCCGCAGAGGCACCGAGTGCGGCCTGTTCCTCGGCATTGGCAGGGATAAAGACCAGCCAGGCACAAAAGAACAACATTGCCGCCCGCATGGCAGAGCGGAACCCATGGAACGCAAGGCGCAATGTGAATGGAATTTGCAAGCGAGAATGCTCCGATCTGTTGTCTGAGCCAACGCCGCGGAGGTGCTGTTGCTAGGCTCCGCGCACAGTATCAATCATCAATTGGACATTTTCAGGGTCAGCGTCAGGGGTAATTCCGTGGCCAAGGTTGAAGATATGTGGCCCTTTGCCAAGGGCGTCGCAGATGCGCCGGGTTTCCGAGACGAGCGCCTGACCGCCTGTGACCATATGGGATGATTTCAGGTTGCCCTGCACGCAGCCATCATTTTGCACATGATCTGCCACCCAAGCGGCGTCAACGCCATCGTCCACGGCCACACAATCGGCCCCGGTTGCCGCATGGACGCCCGCGTATTTCGTGCCTGCACCGCGTGGGAAGGCGATCACAGGGATGCCAGGATGATTTTCTTTCAGCGCTGCCGTGATCCGCTGCATCGGCTTGATCGAGAAGGTCGTGAAATCATCGCCTTGCAGCGATCCGGCCCAGCTGTCGAAAAGCTTTACACATTCCGCGCCCGCTTCGATCTGTTTTGACAGATAGGCAATTGTCCCTTCGGTCAGCCGATCAATGATCCCTTCAAACACAGGCCGATTTTCGGTTTTGAGTGCGTGGGCCGGTCCCTGATCCGGGGTGCCTTGCCCAGCGATCATATAGGTGGCCACGGTCCAGGGCGCGCCTGCAAAGCCGATCAATGTTGTCTCTTTGGGCAGTTCACGCGACAGGATCTTTACCGTTTCGTACACAGGGTTGAGTGTGTCGTGGATCGCTTCGGTTGGTTTGAGTTTGGCCAGCTCATCCGCAGAGGTGATTGTGGACAGGCGCGGGCCTTCGCCGGTGACGAACCACAGGTCCGCCCCCAAGGCCTGCGGCAACAGCAGGATATCAGCAAAAAGGATTGCCGCGTCAAAGCCATAGCGGCGGATGGGTTGGAGCGTGACCTCTGCCGCAAGTTCCGGGTTATAGCACAGCGACAGGAAGTCCCCGGCCTGCGCGCGGGTCGCCTTATACTCGGGCAGATACCGCCCGGCCTGACGCATCATCCAGATCGGTGGCGTGGGAAGTGTTTCGCCGGCAAGGGCCCGGAGAATGGTTTTCTGCTGCGCCATGAAAAGTCCTTTTTGATGTCTCCGTCGTCCCAGTTGGATGCAAACATGTCAAGGGAGTTGTCAGGCCAGATTGACGGGTCTAACAATCACATCATGACTTTGGATTTACCCTCTCCCGCATCGCCGTTCAATATCGGAACCCGTGGATCGCCCCTGGCTTTGGCCCAGGCGCATGAGACCCGCGCGCGGTTGATGGCGGCGTTTGATTTGCCTGAAAACGCCTTTGAGATTTGCATCATCAAGGTGACAGGTGATGCCATTCAGGACCGTCCGTTAAAAGAGATCGGCGGCAAGGGTCTGTTCACACGCGAAATCGAAGAGGCGCTGCTGGACGGGTCCATTGATATCGCCGTGCATTCGATGAAGGATATGCCGGTTGAACAGCCCGGTGGGCTGCTGCTGGACACATATCTGCCCCGCGAGGATGTGCGCGATGCTTTTGTGTCGCTGAGTGCGAAAGGTTTGGGCGATCTGGCAGAAGGCGCTACGGTTGGTACGTCCTCATTGCGCCGCCGCGCGCAGCTTTTGGCGCGACGTCCGGATCTGAATGTCGTTGAGTTTCGCGGCAATGTGCAGACCCGGTTGAAGAAACTGGCGGATGGTGTGGCCGAGGCGACCTTTCTGGCGATGGCGGGTTTGAACCGTTTGGGAATGACGGATGTGCCGCGCAGGGCTGTGATGCCCGAGGATATGCTGCCCGCGGTGGCGCAGGGGGCGATCGGGATCGAGCGGCGCGGTGATGATACACGCGCTGCGGAGATGCTGGAGGCCATTCACGATGGCCCAACGGGCCAGCGGCTGGCCGCGGAGCGCGCGTTTCTGGCGCATCTGGATGGGTCGTGCGAAACGCCGATTGGTGGTCTGGCTGATCTGGATGGCGGATCGCTTCGGCTGCGCGGAGAGATATTGCGCACTGATGGCACGGAAGTGTTCAACGATGACATGACCGGCGACATTGCGGATGGGGCCGAGATGGGGCGCGCGATGGCCGCGAAGCTTTTGGCGCAGGCTGGTCCGGAGTTTTTCTGAGCGGCGAAGGAATTTCGCCGAAATTCCTTCTATCCACGCAAGAAAATTCGCGAATTTTCTTGCTCAGGCGGGCGGGATCACCTTTCCGGGATTGAGGATATTATTTGGATCAAGTGCTGCTTTGATTGCCCGCATTGTATCCAGTGCAACCGGATCCTTGCGCCGTTTCATGGTGTCCAGCTTTGACACCCCGATCCCGTGTTCCGCACTGAATGACCCGCCCAGTTCCTGCACCACATCTTCGACCGCTTCGACCAGTGCATTCATCGCATCGGGATCATTGCGGCTGATATAGCTGGTGTGGTGAATGTTGCCGTCGCCCAGATGGGCCACGATGACCTCACTGGCGTCGGGATCAATGGCCTTGATGCGCGGGGTCAGCATGTCTTGAAACGTCGCGACCCTGTCCAGTGGCACGGCCACGTCCGTATTCACGAAGACCCCGCCAAAAAAGGCGACCTCGCCTGCATCTTCGCGCCGTTTCCAGATGTCGCGGCGCTGGGCCTCATTCTGGGCGATGACCGCGTCCAAGACGGTGCCTTGTTCCAGCATTGCGCCCAGCGTGTCCTCTAGCAGTGTCACGACGGGCAGGCTGCCATCCGGGGCGGGCAGGGCGTCGCGGGCCATGGTGGCCGCCACTTCGATCATGATGTTGACGTCATAGGCGTCTTCAAAGGGAGGCTGGGCATCGGGGAACAATTCGCGATGCTTGTCGATGTAACTGCGGGGCATGTATTCAAAAGCCTCGACCCCACCGCCGGTGGCGCTTTGCAGTTGATGCAGCAGGTCGAGCGCGTCGGGCAAGGACCGTACCGCGACCATCGCGGTGGCATAGGCGCGGGGTTTGGGACGCAGTTTCAGCACAGCGGCGGTGATGACCCCCAATGTGCCTTCTGCCCCGATCATCAGATTGCGCAGATCAAGGCCGGAGTTGTCCTTGTGCAGCTCGCTCATCAAATTCATGATCCGTCCGTCGGACATCACAACCTCAAGCCCCAGGCACAGCCCGCGTGTGCTGCCGTAGCGCACGACGTTGGAGCCGCCGGCATTGGTAGAGAGCAAGCCGCCGATCATGGCAGAACCGCGGGCACCCAGCGTGAGCGGGAAGATCAGATCATGGGCCGCCGCCGCATCGTGCAGGTTGGACAGGATGACCCCTGCGCCAACGGTGGCGGTTTGCCCTGCGGCATTGATTTCTGTGATCGTGTTGAGCCGTTCGACCGAGAGCATCAACGCGCCTTCTGCCAGGGTTGCGCCGGTCAGCCCTGTGCGGCCGGAGGCGGGCACAACCGGCGTGCCGGTATCATTGGCAATCTTGAGTATCGCGGAGACCTCGGCGGTGCTTGCAGGGCGCAGGACCGCAAGGGGGGTAGAGGTATAGGCACCCGTCCAGTCCTTGCCGTAGGGCGCGGCGTCATTGCCGGTCAGGATGTGGTCAGCGCCGATGGCTTGGGCGATTTGATCAAGAACGGACATGCTTGGTCTCCTGTGGTGTTGGTGAGACGCTAGCGGCATACCGCGCAGGGGGGAAGTGATGGCACGCCGGAATTGTCACGCGCGTGAGGCTGGTTTGGCGGTGCCAAACGCCCCTAAGCCGGATTGTCGGCTTGCTGCGGTCTGTTTGTCGTATCTGACGGAGTTTGGTGGTGGCGTGGGGGAGATTTGAACTCCCGACCTAACGATTATGAGTCGTTCGCTCTAACCAACTGAGCTACCGCGCCATTCCACGAGCGAGGGGTTACGCAATGGGGGCTGGGCTGTCAAACCGATTCTGCGGGTAAGGTGGGTTAAAACCCACCTTACGTGCCGCAACGGTCCCGGCTGTAAGGTGGGTCTTGACCCACGCGCGGCTAGTCATAGCGCAGCTCGGTCGCCTTGCCGCGGAAAATCACATAGGACAAGACCGTATATCCAATGATCGTCGGCAGGACGATGCAGGTTCCGATCAGGATGATGAACAGGCTTTCGGGCGCGCTCGCCGCCTCATATATCGTGATCTTTTCTGGCACCACATAGGGATAGAAACTGTAGGCCATCCCCGCAAAAGCCGCCACCCAAAGCGCCGTTGCAGCTGCAAATGGCTGCCACGACCGGCGGTCCCCGGCGTAGGGCATTTTGTGCAACATCGACCAGAGCCAGAACACCAGCAATGCCGACAGGACAGGCAGTGGCGCGAGGTACATCGCCTCGGGCCAGCTGAACCATTTGTCAAAGATGCGCGCACTGACGAAGGGTGTGGCCAGCGAAATGGCCCCGATCCCCAAAATCAGCCCCCAAATGCCGCCCTTGGCCCAGTCGACCGCCTTGATCTGCAATGCTTCCGAGGTCTTGTGAATGATCCATGTCGCGCCAATAAAGCTGTACCCGACTGTCAGGAACAGGGCTGTCAGCATGGCAAAGGCGACGTTGATCCAGCTCCACTCCAGCCCCATTACATACATGCCCAGCATGAAGCCCTGGCTAAGTGAGGTCATCAGCGAGCCTGTAAAGAACGCATTGTTCCAAAGGCGTTTGTGCGGGGCAGGTGCCTTGGCCCGGAATTCGAATGCGACACCGCGCAGGATGAGGCCGATCAACATGATAGCAACTGGCAGATAAAGCGCTGTCAGGATTGCCCCATGCGCCGAGGGAAAGGCCACCAGCAGCAGACCAACGGACAGCACCAACCAGGTTTCATTGGCGTCCCAGAATGGCCCGATAGAGGCGATCATACGGTCCTTTTCATCGTCGTTTGCCAAAGGAAACAGAACCCCAATACCCAGGTCAAACCCGTCCAGAACCACATAGATCAGGATGGATACACCCATCAGCGCTGCAAAGACGAATGGCAGCCAGATGTTCGCATCGCCAAAATAGGTCATCATGCTACTCCATTGGTATCGCTTTGGGGGTTGCCGCTGGTGATGGTGCCACGCGTGTGCCGATGTCTTCGCCTCGCGCCGCTTTGCGTGCCAGATAGAAGATGACGAAAACATAGGCCACAAGCAGTGCCGCGTAGACCGCCAGATAGGCAATCAGCGTTGACAGCACCAAGGGGGCGGGCACGTTGGCCACCGCCTCTTTGGTTGTCATCACCCCTTGCACCAGCCAAGGCTGCCGTCCGATCTCGGTCGTGTACCAACCGGCCAGGGTTGCCAACCATCCGCTGAAGCTCATCCCGACCAGTGCGCAAAGCATCGGCTTGGGCAACCCTTCGACCCCGCGTTTGCGCCGTATGATCATATAGGTTGCGGTCCAGCTGATCAGCAGCATCAGCAGGCCGGTGCCCACCATCACGCGGAACGACCAAAAGACCGGCAAGACACGCGGATGCAGTACCTCGCCATCCTCTGTGACAAAGTCGTCCAAGCCTTTCACTTCTCCGTTCCAGTTATGTGTCAGAATGAAAGAAGCGAGCTTGGGGATACTGATTTCGAACCGATTCTCACGGGCCTCCTCATCCGGGATCGCAAAGAGGATCAGCGGTACGGCTGTGTCGGTTTCCCAGTTGGCTTCCATCGCGGCGACTTTGGCGGGTTGATACTCTTTGGTGTTCAGCCCATGGGAGTCACCGACCAGAATTTGTACCGGGATGAGCATCGCGGCCGCAAACACAGCAGTTTTCAACGCAACGCGCACGCCTTCGGTTCGCCCGCCGATCAGCCAGCGGAATGCGCTGACACCTGCAATCAGGAAGCTGACAGTCAAGAAGCTGGCCAAGACCATATGCGCAAAGCGATAGGGCATGGACGGATTGAATATGATGGCAAACCAATCGGTCGCATGGGCGACGCCGTCAATCATCTCATACCCTTGGGGCGTATGCATCCAAGAGTTCAACACGATAATCCAGAAGGCCGACATCATGGTGCCGAAGGCCACCAGAAAGGTTGCCATTGTGTGCAGCCAGTTGGGCACCCGGCTAAAGCCAAAGAGCATGATGCCGAGGAACACCGCCTCTAGAAAGAAGGCCGTCATGATCTCGTAGGCGAGCAGCGGCCCTGCGATATTGCCCACTTTTTCCATGAAACCGGGCCAGTTGGTGCCGAACTGGAACGACATCGTAATGCCCGACACAACGCCCATCGCGAAGGACAGCGCAAAGATTTTCACCCAAAAGCTGTACGCCTCCATCCAGCGTTCTTGGCCGGTGCGGTTGTAGCGCAGCTTGAAGAACAGCAGCACCCAGCCCAATGCGATCGTGATCGTGGGAAACAAGATATGGAAGGATATGTTCGCCGCAAATTGAATGCGCGAAAGAAGAAGGGTTTCGAGTTCCATGCAGTGCCTCAGTTTCAGGGCGCTCATGCCCGTGATCCTTATATAGCGGCGTTGCTGGCTGGATCAGGGGGGTGCGACAGCAAGGCGCGCTGATGTCACTATCTGGGTGGCGTTGGCGACAGGGCCATTCGTGGTCGCGCATTGCTGCGCAATGAATGAAAATGGGCTGGAGGTTAGCGGGTAAATGTCCAGCGCGTTTCCTGGCGATAGGGCTGATCTGGCGTCACTTTGATCGACCCGAAGCCGCGATGGTTTGGCGCATCGGGCCACGCCTGTGGTTCGATCACGAGGCCCTCATAGCAGGAACGACCGGGGCGGTGCGAGGTCGCGGCGTCGTGGATTTGCACGCCCGCCTCGGTCGTGGCCATGGCCATGCTGACATTGGTTTGTCCGGTAAGCCAAAGAACGTCACGGATGGGCTGTTTACCGCCAACAATGCAGAAGTTGTGGTCCAGATCAGGCGATCCGATCTTTGGCGCGATGGGCTGCCGGAAATCCATCGGCGTGTCCGCAACGGGTGCAACCTCGCCCGTTGGGCAGGTGTGATCGTTGACAGGCAGATAGTGATCGGCTGCGATTTGCAGCTTGTGACCTTCCCATGTCTCTGTGCCGTCGAGGTTCCAGTAGATGTGGCTGGCAAAATTCATGCAGGTCGCGGCATCCGTGGTCCCGTCAATGGTCATGGTCAGCGCCGCAGGTGCGCTGGCCTGATAGGTCACCCGAATGTCGCGGTTACCCGGAAGCCCCGCAACGCCGTCGGCCAGTGTCAGCGCCAGTGTGACGCTATCGGCGGTTTGTGATGCAACCTGCCAAACCCGGCGATGCACCCCTTCGGACCCTGAGTGCAGGTGGACCGCGCCGTTCTCGTTGCGCTCCAATTCGTACATCATCCCGTCCAGCCGCACACGGGCATTGCTGATCCGGTTGGCGATGGGCCCCACAATCGCGCCGAAATAGCCCATCGTGTCTTCATAGTCGCTGAGCACATCCGACCCGAGCACCAACCCATAAGGGACACCACCCAAGCGTACATCTTGCACAATCGCACCGAAGGTAAGGATACTGACGGTCAGATCGCCAGCGGCAATTGTGATCTTGGCAATGTCGTCGCCCGTCCGGGTCGTGCCGAAATGTGCCATTACAAGAGTTCCCAATGCACACCGGCGGCTGGAATCGTTGTGCCGCGCCACTCTTGCGCGGTGTTGGCGTAGTTAAAGACAAAACGATGCGTCGCCGTATCGCGGACGCGCAGGCCATCGGTCAGCATATGCGTCTCAATGCCCAGTTCCGCGCAGATGGCGCTAAGAATGTTGTCAAAAGTCCGATCATCAGGCCAACCAGCAAGATAGCGCAGGTTCGCATTGCCCATGATGGCAGGTTGGCCGTTGGTCGTTTGCGCAAACACATCTGCTGTCCCTTCCAGATGCTCGAACCAATGGACAAACTGCCCGCCACCTTCCAGTGCGATGGCGTCGTTAGGCGGCATGCTTTCGGTGAGGCTCACGCTGATGTCCGTGTTGGGCAGGTCGGGACCAAGCGGGGTGGGGATGCTCAACTCATCTGTTTTGGTGTCGGTCCGCGGACCGATCAAGGCCATGCCCTTGAAGTTGGACAGGGCGTTTCGGAGCGGATCGGAAAGCGTCATGACACCGGGTGCCATCACGAGTTTATAGTCAGAGAGGTCGCCGGTATCTGGCGGCAGAATATCAATGTTCAAACCTGCCCGGCGCATTACGCAATAGGCCGCAAAGGCCAGGCGGAACATCTCGAAATCGGCACCCTGGGGCTGCGCATCCCAGGCCCAGGCGCTTCCGTAGTCAAACACCAGCGCTGCTTGCGCCTGCGCCGTGCCAACATCTGCAAGCGCCTCAATCTCATCCGCCACTTGCCGCACCTCGACCAATGCAGGGGCCGGTGCGTTGTCAGGACGTAAGAGCCCAGCGTGCATCTGCTCTTGCGCGAAAGGTGCCTGTCGCCAGCGGAAATAGCAGACAGTCTCGGCCCCATGGGCAAAAGCCTCCCACGCCCAAAGACGCGCCATACCGGGTAGCGGGGCCGGGTTATAGGGCGCCCAGTTCACGGGGCCGGGTTGTTGTTCCATCACCCACATGCGGCCTTTGCCGACTGCGCGGTAAAGATCGTGGTGGAATGCCTGATTGTCGGGGTGGCCCTGGCGCAGAAAGGCTTGCTTGAACGCCGGTGTGCCCTCCAGCCGGTCCGACAGAAAGCCTATCGGGTAACTGTCCCATGACGCGATATCGAGGTCAGCGCCGACCTTCCAATGATCGAACGTTGTAATCCGCCCCATGTAATTATGGATCAGTGGGGCATCGGTATGTTTGCGCAGCTCGTCTGCCTGTACTTTGTTGAAGGCCACCACCTGATCCGAACTAAAGCGCCGAAAGGCGAGTTGGTGCGGGTGGTTGGGTTCGGTGACGGTCAGGTTTGGCAGGTCGATCTGATCAAAGCTGTCGTATTCCATTGACCAGAACACATTTCCCCAGGCGCGGTTCAAGGCATCCGTGGACTGATATTTCTGTGCGAGCCAGTCCTGAAAGCCCTTTCGGGCGGCGTCAGAGAAACTGAGCGTTGTGTCATGGCAGTCATATTCATTGTCGATTTGCCAAGCGGCGATAACTGGGTTCTTGCCATAGCGTTCACCCATCAGGCGGGCGATGCGTCGGCATTCATCACGGTAGCCCAAATGGCTGAAATCATAGTGCCGGCGCGATCCGAACTTGCGCGGGCGACCTTGGGCATCAACCGCCAGCATGTCGGGATGTTTGTCCACCATCCAGCGGGGCGGGGTCGCGGTCGGCGTGCCAAGGATGATTTTGAGCCCGGCACCGCCAAGCACGTCAATCGCACGGTCCAGCCAATCCCATGAAAAGGTACCGGGTGCCGGTTCCATCCGGCTCCAGCCGAACTCGCCGATCCGCACCCAGGTCAGCCCAGTTGCGACCATATGCGCGGCATCCTTGGCCCATTGGTCCTCGGGCCAGTGTTCGGGGTAGTAACAAATGCCGAGCGTGCGCTTCATGGCAGTCCCTTTGAGTTTTTGGTCAAGCTTTTACAGGATTACCCGGTGTTCTGCCTGTCCGGTATAGCGGGTTTGGGTGGCAAACGTCTTGCCTTGGTCATCACCCTTCAGGCCAACGGCAGCCGAAGTGCAATAGAGCGTCGTCAGATCGTCCCCGCCAAAAGCCGGGCAAGAGGTTTGTTGTGCGCCAAAGTTGAAACTTTCAATAAAGGTGCCATCTGGCGCATAGCCCGCCACGCGACCCACCCCCCATTGCGCGTTCCACAGATTGCCATTCGCATCCACCACGGCCCCGTCCGGACGGAACGCTGTGCCGCGCAGGTCGATGTGCAGGGTGGGCTCTGCCACGGGCCAACCGTCGTCATCCAGTGCGACGCGCATGATCATCTGTGTGGGTGTATCGGTGAAATAGGCCGTCTTGCGATCTGGCGCAAAACAGATCGCATTCGAGATCGTGATACCGGGGTAGAGCTTGCGCAGCTCGCCTTTGTAAAAGCGGTAGATTGCCCCTGCGTTTGGCTCTGCGTTGATCCCCATGGTGCCGATCCAGAACCCGCCCTGCGGGTCCGCACGCCCATCGTTTGACCGTGTGACAGGGTTGCCCTTTTCCAGCGGTACAACAACGCCGTGGTTGCCGGTTGTCAGGTCCAGATGCCGGATGGCGTTGTCAGTGGCGATAAGCAGGCTGTTGTCATCAATCCAGCCTGCCGCACTGACGTAACTGTCAAAATCCCAGCGCTGTGTCTTGCTGTGCAGACGCTTGCCCAGAATATCGCACCAGAACAATTCTTTGCGGGTCGGATGCCATAGTGGCCCCTCGCCAAGTTGGCATTGTGTGGCATCAAAGATCATGTGGCCGCCGCATCGTAAGCTGCAACCATATCGCGGGCCCGTGCCGCGACCTCGGCCACGGAGAGCCCCGGCTGATAGAGCGCAGAACCGATGCCAAAACCATCCGCACTGGCCGCCATCCATTCTGCAAAGTTATCCGCACCCGCGCCACCAACCGCATAAACCTGCGTGCCCTTGGGCAGCACCGCACGGATGGCTTTGATCCCCGCAGGGCCAATCAGACTGGCGGGGAAAATCTTCAGGCCATCTGCGCCGGCCTTGAGTGCGCCAAAACATTCGGTTGGTGTCATGACGCCGGGCCAGCTTTGCATGCCTGCGGTTTTGGTGGCGACGATCACCCGCTGGTCATAGTTGGGCGAGACGATCAGTTTGCCGCCAACTTGGGCGACCCGCCCGACATCCTCGACCGACAGGACCGTGCCAGCGCCGATCAACGCGTCATTGCCATGCGCGTCCACCATTGCCTTGATGCTGTCAAACGGATCAGGCGAGTTCAGCGGCACTTCGATCTTGGTGATGCCTGCGTCGATCAGGGCGGCAGCAATGGGTGCCGCCTCAACCGGAGTGATCCCGCGCAGAATCGCAATCAGAGGGCGCTCCATGGGTTATCCTTTCAAGCGTTGATAGGCGGCCGTCAGGCCCGCAAGCGTGACAGAGGTTGCGTTCACTTGCGTGGCGGGGGCGCCCTGCGTGGCCAATGCATCGACGTAGATTTTGGACAGGTCGCTATCGCCGATCACGGCGATCTGCTGGCCAAGCCAATAGGGTTTTGACCCCGCCAATTCCGCCCCGATCAACAGCCCCGACAGCCGCGCGCGCGCTGATGCGCCCTCCAAACCATGCAGCAGGCCTTCGGCCCGCAACGAAAAGAGCCTGCTGGCTAGCCGCTCGGGCCGGGCAAGGGCTGTATCCAACCCAGCAAGAAAGGCATCGTTGTCCCATCCGTCGGTTGCAATGGAATGCCGCAGAACGGTCTGCTCAGAGATGGTGGTAAAAAGCTCACCGGTCATGAAGGTCTGAAAGCTGACCACTTCATCCGCGCTGATATGCACCCATTTCGTGTGTGTGCCGGGCAGGCAGATCACGCCGTCCCAATTGGGGTTGCGGGACAGAAAACCGCTGATCTGGGTTTCTTCTCCGCGCATGACGTCTGCGGGGTCTACCTGTTTGATGCCGGGGATCACATGAACCGACAGGGCGGCATCCTGCGTGACAGCCCGCGCAAACCCACCGGGCATGGTGGCACAGGGCACGGCGGCATAGGGTGCCTCGACCCAGCCTTGCCGCGAGCCGACCATGCCACAGGCGACAACAGTTGTCGGCCCGGCGATCCAGCCACCAACTGCCGCAAGCAATGCTGGTTCAAACTGGTCTCGTGCCAGCTGGCTCATGCCTTTGTCAGAGCGCGCCTCTGCCAGAACCGTGCCTGACGCAGACATTGCCCAGGCGCGCATGTTGCTGGTGCCCCAGTCAACGGCGATCCAATCGGCTTTGATCGTGTTCTCGGTCATCCGGTGCCCACCACGCCTGCATCAATCACGAGTGTCTGGCCTGTCATCATCGCAGAGGTATCTGAGGCCAGAAAGAGCGTTCCACCTACCATATCGGCAGGTTGGATAAAGGTTTTCAGGCATTGTTTTTCCAAAAAGGCGGTTTTCGCTTCGGGCGTTGCCCATTTGGTTTCCTGCTTGTCGGTAAAGACCCAACCCGGCGCGATGGCGTTCACCCGGATGCCCCTTGGCCCCCATTCGCGGGCAAGTGCGCGGCTCATCCCCATGATGCCCGCATTGGCGCTGACGTAGGGCGCCATGCCTGCCGCACCCATCAGATAAGTGATCGAGGAATAATTGATGATCGATCCGCCTTCACTCATCACTGCGGCGGCCTTCTGGCAGGCAAAAAAGTAGGCCTTGAAGTTGACCGCCTGCATGTCGTCCCAAATTTGCGGCGTGATATCCATCGCATCATAACGCATGTCATTGGCCGCGTTGTTTACCAGTGCATGCATCCCGCCGTAGGTGGCAACGGCCTCATCCATCGCGGCCTGCAACGCGCCGGTATCGGTGATGTCGCATTGGATAAACAGGGGGCGTTGCCCATGCTTGTCCGCCATTTCATCCACGAAATCCGATGCATCTGAACGCCCGACAAAGGTAACCTTTGCACCTTGCGCCAAGAACCCGTCGGTCAACGCGGCACCAATGCCGTTGCCGCCGCCGGTGATAAAGACTGACGCGCCCTTGAGGTCATGGAAAGTGGCGGTCATAGCCGTGTCCCTTCCAGCACCCACATCCGTTCCGGGAACGACCATGGCAAAGTCACACCGTGGTGCATAAGGTAGGTGCCTGACAGTTCCAGAGCGTCGGTTTTCAGGGCGGTGGTCCCACGTGACAGGCGGTGCAGTGAATTGCGGTTCGCAAGGTTGATCCGGTAGGTCGCGTCAGGTTCCAACCCGGTCAGGCGCAAGGGGCGCGGTGCGATTTGCGAACTGGTTGCCGCCTTGCCTGCGAAGACGACAAAGCGGTCCTTGTCACGTGCCAGTTGCTGCTCGGCCAGCACGGCAGGATCGGCGCTGTCCAGCCGCAGGATATCGGCCTTTTGCATCCAGTCGCGGTTATGCTTCCACCAGCCTGTCACCTCTTTCAGGACGGCGGTTTCAACGTCGTCCAACTCGCGCGGGTCCATCTCGAACCCCATGTGGCGCTGGGCCGCGACCCATGCCCGGAACGAGATATCAAGGTTGCGCCCGGAGGTGTGGCAATGGCGCGGGCCGACGTGGCTGCCGGTGACACAAAGGGGCAAGAACAACGCCGCGTCATGTTGGATGCGCAACCGTTCCAGCGCGTCGTTGCTGTCGGACAGCCAGACCCGTTGCGTGCGCTGCAAAATGCCAAAGTCGATGCGGCCACCACCAGAGGCGCAGCTTTCGATTTCCACATTCGGAAAATCGGCGCGCAAGCGGTCGATCAGCGCATATGACCCGCGGGTTTGTGATGCATCCGGCATCGGCAACACGCGGTTGTGGTCCCATTTGATGTAGTCAACGTCGTGATCGCGCAGAATGGCTGACATCCGATCGTAAAGAAAATCGCGCACCTCAGGCAGCGCCATGTTCAGCGCCTTTTGCTGGCGTCCCAATGTCTGATCCTCGCTACCCAGTGCCCAATCGGGGTGGGCGCGGTGGATATCGCTGTCTTCGTTGATCATCTCTGGCTCGAACCAGATGCCAAAGGTCATGCCAAGGCCATGCACATGGGTGATCAGCGGGTGCAGGCCGTCGGGGTACTTGCGCGGGTCGACTGTCCAGTCCGACAGGCTGCGGGTGTCGTCGTCGCGGTTTCCGAACCAGCCATCATCCAGCACGAAACGCTCTGCGCCCAAGGCTGCGGCGCGGTCGGCGATATCTGTCAGCACAGGTAGCTTATGATCGAAATAGACAGCTTCCCAGCAGTTGTAATGCACCGGACGCGGGGCGTCTGGTTTTGGCCAGGTCACAATCCTGTCGCGCAGGTGACGTTGGAATGAAACGGCACAGCCGTTCAACCCGGTGTCAGAATAGACGATGTAAAGGGGTGCTGTCTTGAACTGGGTCGCGGCCTCGGTTTCCATGCGTGCGGCATGGCCCCATTGGATCTGGCGGCGACCGTCCTGCAATTCCTCGGCGATCATCTTGTGACCACCAGACCAGCCGTAATGAAAGGCATACGCCTCGCCGGTCGTATTTGTCGCGCCGCGGCACGGAATGATCAGGCCGGGAAAATGTTCATGCCCAGTGCGGCCCGTGCGGTTTTCGCGGTAACGCATGCCGGGGGCCCATGCGGTGCGGGACAGTTGAAATTCACCACACCAGCGACCGGACACGTCGATCATTTCATCAGATTGCTGCGGCGCGGGCAGAACCGGGGCCGCAAGCCAATGCAGGTGAACCGGCCGTGTCGCATCCAGCGTCGTCTGGCAGGTGATCGTATGCGTATCGTGATCGCTGACAAAGCTGACGGTCAGGGTCAGGCCATTGGCCTTATCGGCATAGGTCAGCGTTAATGTGCCGTTTTGTTCCGCGTTCTCAAAACAGAATTTCGGCAAAAGCGGCGTGCCATCGCTGTCCCGCACGATCAGACCGGGTTGGCCGGGAAAGCTGCGCGTGGCCTCTGGGCAGATCGACAGGTCAGGGTTTTCGTCAAGCATTCCACCCGTGACATCAATCGCATTGGCAGCGTGCAGGGTGTTCAGGTCTTCATCATCAGGAAGCATCGCCCCCCAATAGACCGCCTCTGGCAGACGGTCGTTTCGCGCCGCCAGAACAAGTGTCTGGCGACCGTCGTCAATACGATAAGTACGGTTCATGTGGTCTTACTTTACAGCTCCGAGGGTGAGGCCCGCGATAAAGTGTTTCTGCATCAAGAAGAACATTGCGACAGGTGGCAATGCTGCCACGATGGAACCAGCGCTCATCAGGTGATAGGCGGCACGGAACTGCGAATTGAATTCGGTGATCCCGGCGGTGACAGGTTGCGCGGTTGGCCCTTGGGTCAGCACGACAGCCCAGAAATAATCATTCCAGATGAAGGTAAAGATCAGCACGGCGAGAGCCGCAAGCGCGGGCTTCATCAGTGGCAACACCACGTAGAGGAAAATTTTCCATTCCGCGATGCCCTCAACGCGCGCCGCTTCGATCAACGGGAATGGAAGTGCCCGAATGAAGTTGCGCATAAACAGCGTACAGAACCCGGTTTGGAACGCGATGTGGAACAACACGAGCCCGGTTTTGGTGTCATAAAGGTTCATGTTCACAGTCAGGTCACGGACCGGCACCATAAGGATCTGGAAGGGCACAAAATTGCCCGCAATGAAGATAAAGAAGATCAGCAGGTTGCTGCGGAACTTGTAGATGCCCAACGCAAAGCCAGCCATGCAGGACAGCGCGACCGCACCAATCACCGTGGGAATGGTGATAAAGAGCGAGTTCAGCAGATAGCGCGGCATGTTCGATTCAAAGAACACCTTGCCGTAGTTCGAGAAGGCATCAAAGCTGCTGGGGATACCCCAGTAGTTGCCGTTGACGAAATCGGACTCGGGCTTGATCGAGAAGTTGGCCACAGCAATCAGCGGCAACAGCCAGATGATCAGCATGATCGGCAGCAGCACCTGATAGGAGATCTGCCATTGGCGCGAGGTTTTTTCGAGTGGTGTCGGAAACATCAGTGCGCCCCCTTTTCGTCACGGTACATGGAGTAGAGGAAGTAGGTGATGAACCCGAGCATCAAGAAGAAAAGCACCACCGCGATGGCCGCGCCATAGCCCATGCGGAAACCAAATTCCGAGAGCGATTCCTCAAACATATAAAAGGACAGTACCCGCGTGGATCCGAATGGTCCGCCGTTGGTCATCACACTGATCAGGTCGAACGATCGCAGGGCCCCGATGATCGTCACCACAAATGCGATGAATGTCGCAGGTTTCAGCTGTGGTAGGATCACATACCAGAGCATCTTGTGCCCCTTGGCCCCGTCAAGCCGCGCAGCTTCGACCTGTTCAGGGTCAACCGCGTTCAGGCCGGTCAGGTAAAGGATCATGCAATAGGCCGTCTGCGGCCAGAGGCCCGCTGCGATGATGCCGTAGGTCGCCAGTGTCGGGTCACCCAGAATGTTCACCGGCCCTGCACCAAAGATGGCCAGGACAGCGTTCAACAGGCCTTCGCGTGGCAGGTAAAACCAGCTGAACACCAGACCAACCACAACCTGGCTGATCACGAAGGGGAAAAAGAACATCGACTTATAGAAACGGATGCCTGTCACCGTCTGGTTCAGAAAGAGCGCGATAAACAGACCAGCCGGGATCGCCAGGAGGTAGAGCACCAGCCATTTGAGGTTGTTCCAGAACGAAACCGTGAACTTGCGGTCCATGTTCTGGTCGCCAATGCCCAGCAGGCGTTCATAATTGGCGGTGCCAACCCACGCCTTTTCGCCCAGACCATCCCATTCGTGGAACGAAATCCAAAAGGACTGACCAATGGGGACAATCACATAGACCGCAAAGAAGATCATCGCAGGCAACAGGAAAAGCCACGGCGTTATCGCGATCTCATTGCGTTTGTACCAGCCACGATTCGGCTGTGACGCATGGGTGCTGGGTACGGCCGGCGATACTGACATGGCGTTTCTCCTGATGAGTCAACACATGTGAAAACCCTTATGTCCGGGGTTTGCAGATGGGTTGGTTTGTGCCGTGGGTTGCACCCACCCTACGCGAGGGTGGGTGCCGTAGGGTGGGTAAAAACCCACCGCGACGTTTTAGTTATAGATACGCTGGCGCGTCTCTTCGAGGCGCATCAGGATGTCGTCCAGATTGTCCGGGAACACCATGAATTCTTGCAGGCCTTCCATGCCGACAGATGCCATTTCCGCATCAAAGTCACGGTCAAAGAACTGCATGATTCCGCCGCCAGCGTTGCTGGACAGCATCTCGAAGCCTTGCGCAAGGAACTTATCATCGTCGATGGACGCATTTGCGTTCACAGGCAGCTGACCAAGACCAGAACCGCTGTTGATTTCGGTTTGAACTTCGGCAGAGGTCACGAACCGCAGGAATTCCTTTGCTGCATCCATGTTCTGCGCGCCGGAAGCGATGTGGAACGTATCTGTTGGCGCATCTTCTGCGAAATCGACGTCGGCGTTGATGACGGGGAACTGGTAGAAGTCCAGTTTGCTGTCATCCAGGCCACCGTCACGCATCGCGGCAACCGCAAAGTTCCCCATCAGGTAAGCGGCAGCTTCGCCATTGACCATGAAGGGCAGCGCTTCCTGCCAGCTGTAGGTCTGGTGATCGTCGATGAAGGCACCCATGTCGATCAGCTGACGCCAGTTGGCGAAAGTCTGACGGACGCGGTCGTCTGTCCATTCGATCTCACCACGGGCCAGTGCGATATGGAAGTCATAGCCATTGGTGCGCGAGTTGATGTAGTCGAACCAACCGCCAGCGGTCCAAAGGAACTTGGTGCCGATGGTGTAGCACTTCACGCCATTGTCCAGAAGGGTCTGGCAATTGGCGACTTCTTCTTCCCAGTTGCTTGGTTCTTCCAGGCCATACTGCTCAAAGATGTCCTTACGGTAGTACACGCCCCACTGGTAGTAAGTGTAAGGCACGCCCCATTGGGCACCGTCGAGTGTCATCGCACCTTTGGTAGAGGCCAGCGCCTCGAATTCGGGCTCGGCCCAGAGGTCAGAGATGTCGGCAAACAGGCCGGCATCGACATAGGGACGCATGCGGTTTGCCGCGTACCAGTTCACAACGTCGGGCGGGTTTGCACCCAGCGCGTTGCGGATCTGTGTCTTCCAGGCTTCGCGGTCAACAATCGTCAGGTTGACCTCAAGCTCTGGGTGCATCTCGCCGAAATCGGCAGCAAGGCCTTCCATCACTGCGCGCGGCGCAGGGTTGGACATGTCAGAGATGATATTCAGTTCGCCGGACAGTGCGTGCGCATCTGCCGCAGCCGATGACGCGGTTACGCCAGCAGCAACCAACGCCGCAAGCGACGTCTTCAAAATGGAATGCATGGTATCCTCCCAGTATGCTTCCGTGTGTAAAACCGGTTTCATTATTTGAAACTTGGTTTTGGATGTTGATACTAAACCGCGAACAGGCTAGCCTTGTCAACATCTCAAAGCGGCACCGGGGAGGAGACTGGTGCCAAAGCTGGCCAGAGATGAGGGAGGACAGATGGGACGCGTGACCGGTGATGGGACTGTCGGCAAGGCACTTGAAGTGCTGGACCAGGTGGCCGCTTTTGGCCGCCCTGTCCGCTTTGGCGAGCTTTTGTCGCAATCCGATTTTCCAAAGCCGACGCTTTACCGATTTGTGCAGACGCTGACGAATCAGGGCATGCTTGCCTATGATCCTGAACGCCAGACCTACAGCCCCGGATTGCGTTTGGTGCGTCTTGCCCATGCGGCCTGGGATCAATCCACACTGGCGCCCGTCGCCCGTCCGCATATTGACGCACTCAGCAATGCCGTGGGCGAAACCGTGCATCTGGCCCAGCTTGATGCGGCTCAGGTTCTTTACATCGACAAACGCAATGCCGGTAAGCCGGTTGAGATGTATAGCCAGGCAGGCAAGGTTGGTCCGGCCTATTGCACCGGTGTCGGCAAGGTCATGATGGCCTTTCTGGATGATGCGACCGCAAAGACAGTCATCGAACAGCAATCGTTTCATGTCTTTACCGAACATACGCTTGACAGCGCCGATGCGCTGCGCGCTGAGCTGAGCGACATTCGCCAGAACGGCTATGGTTTTGACCGCGAGGAACACGAGCCAGGCATCATCTGTGTTGCCATGCCGATTCTGACCGATACCGGCCGCGTCCTTGGCGCGTTGTCGGTGACAAGCACAACCAGCCGCACCAATCTTGCAGGGTTGGAAGCCTACGTGCCCATTCTGCGCGAAACGGCCGCGAAAATTACACGGGAGGCCCAGAACTGGAGCTTTCCCGATTACCACACAAAAGAAGCAACGAGGATTTAGGCCATGTCAGGTGTTACGCTGAATAAGGTGATCAAACGCTACGGCGATGTGCAGGTCATCCACGGAATCGACCTTGAAATCGAAGATGGCGAATTCTGCGTTTTTGTTGGCCCGTCAGGTTGCGGCAAATCCACCCTGTTGCGCATGGTTGCCGGTTTGGAAGAAACCACCGAAGGCCAGATGCAGATCGGCACCCGTGACGTGACCCGCATGGATCCGTCAGAGCGCGGCGTGGCCATGGTGTTCCAGACCTATGCGCTTTACCCGCATATGACGGTGAAGGATAACATGGGGTTCGGCCTCAAGATGAACGGCCACCCCAAGCCCGAGATCGAGGAAAAGGTGGCCGAGGCTACCCGTATCCTCAAACTTGAGCCTTATCTGGATCGCAAGCCTGCGGCGCTGTCTGGTGGCCAGCGTCAGCGCGTCTCTATCGGTCGTGCGATTGTGCGCGGCCCCGAAGTTTTCCTGTTTGATGAACCCCTGTCCAACCTTGACGCTGAATTGCGGGTTGAAATGCGGGTTGAGATCGCGCGCCTGCACAAGGAAATCGGCGCGACGATGATCTATGTCACTCACGATCAGGTCGAGGCGATGACACTGGCCGATAAGATCGTTGTGTTGCGTCTGGGCGTGATCGAGCAGGTCGGCGCGCCGATGGATTTGTATCGTGATCCTGACAACAAATTTGTGGCGGGCTTTATCGGTTCGCCCGCAATGAACTTTGTGAGCGGGACGGCCAAGGGCGGCGCTGTGGAAGCACCCGGATTGGCTGCCAGCTACGATGGGATGATTAGCGCGGCTTATGAAGGCAAGGCGCTTAGCGTTGGTGCCCGACCCGAACACATCACCATTGATCCCAATGGTGACACCCATCTGGTCGAAATGACGGAAAGCCTTGGCGGTGTCTCATTCGCCTATCTGACAAGCGACAGCGGTGAGCGCATTGTTGTGGAAGAGCGAGGCGATGTGCGCAGCGAAGAGGGCGCAAAGGTTGGCATCAATATTGACGCCAGCCGCATCTATCTGTTCGATGCCGAGACAGAACAGCGTATTCGGACGTGACCGAAGTGGGTTTCACCCGCCCCACGTAGGGTGGGTGAAACCCACGCCAATTCAGCGTTTGCCGTAATACAGGCCCACAACATGTTCAGCCTGCGCAAAGAACAGCCAGCGTAGCGTCAGCACCCCTGCGATATGGCTCAGCACTGCCAATGCCGCGAGGATATGGCTAAACGGCAAAAGCAGCAGGACCACCGGCAAGACAAAGGCCAGCCCGATGGTGATGATCCGCAGCTGATCGGCATGTTTGCGCCCTACCTGATGGATGAATTCGCGCATCAGGTAGTTGGTGCCGGTATGGGGCGGCTCAAATGCGCGCACCTTGCCGATATGGCCAAGTCCTGTAGCGCTTGCCATTGTTGTGCCGGATGCCTTGAAACGCATGTCACCGCTGCCCCAAGCAAACATCTGCAAGATGCCGCCCGCAAGCAGCAGAACTGCTGCTACTTTGACCTGACCGGCCAAGAGTGCGCCACCGCCAACAGACAGCAACAGATACATTGCCGGTGTTGTCCAATGCCGCCAGCGGGGCACTGTTTTCATCTGGGTGTAGATCATAGATGTCGTGAACACGACACCAAGCGAGGCGAGACCGCCGATAAACCCGATCAGCCCAAGCCGTGTGCCCGCAAAGACCAGCCCGGCACCATAGATCGCCATCATGATCAGTGCGAAGACCGCGCAAACGCCCTCGCGGCTCAGCCAGCTGGTCTTCCATTGGCTGAAGGCTTTGATCGCGCGTTCCGGGTGCCCAAGGTGAAAGGTCGAGGCGATAAGACCGCCAACCGCAAAGACATAGGCGATGGCGAACCAGACAAAAGCGCCCGTGCCAGTGGGGACAATCGCGCCCATGCCCAACCAGAACAGCAGGCCAAAGCCAAGGCCAGAGAAGGTGTTGAAAAGAATGACTGAGGCTGCGGGATGCATTATTTCGCTCCTCCGGGTAAGGCGGACAAGGCTTTGTCAAGCCAACCGACAAAGCCTTTGCCGTCGCTTGCGATCGGTTCAAGGTATGGTGCCAGCACGTCGAATTCCGGCATTTCATCCTTGGGACGTGGTGGCAGATATTTGTTGACGGGTTTGGTGCCTTGTTCGGGCATCAGATCAAAGCCACCCCGTTCGGCGACCAGTTTGGAGACATCGCTGTTTTCGTCCCCCAGATCGCCAAAATGCCGCGCACCTGCGGGGCATGTCCGCACGCAGGCGGGCTGGCGGTCTTCTTCGGGCAGGTTTTCGTTATAGATGCGATCGACGCAAAGGGTACATTTCTTCATCACCCCTTCTTTGGCGTCCAATTCGCGCGCGCCATAGGGGCAGGCCCAGGCGCAAAGACCACAACCGATGCAGTCACTTTCATTGACCAGAACGATCCCGTCCTCGGCGCGTTTGTAGCTTGCCCCGGTTGGGCAGACGGTGACGCATGGCGCGTCTTCGCAATGCAGGCAGGATTTGGGGAAGTGGATCAGTTGTGCTGCGCCTTGGTCTGGCTGCACCTCGTAAGAGTGGACCCGGTTCAGAAAGGTGCCTGACGGGTTAGCCCCATAGGCCTGTTGATCCGACAGCGGCGCGCCATAGTTTTCGGTGTTCCAGCCCTTGCAGGAGATCACGCAGGCATGACAGCCAACGCAGGTGTCCAGATCAATGACCAGCCCCAGTTTCTTGGCGGATGGCGGTGGCAGTTGGGTCATAGCGCTGCCCTTTCTTGAAATGCCGGAGCCTCCGGCGAGAGTTTATTTGGCAAGATAACGAGGCTGGTATCAGTTCCAGCCTTTCGGCTGTCCCATGTGGCGATATACCAGACGAAACTGCCGACGGTCAGCGTCAGGAACGCCGCGATGAGCAGGAGCACTTGGAGGTTGGTCATTTGCCCACTTTCCACTCTAGCTCGCTCGGCCCTTTGCCCACAGGTGACTTGATCGCAGGCATGGCGGGTTGTGCTTCGTTTGGCACGGCGGATTTTTCGATCTTCACCCGCAGGTCGAACCATGCAGCCTGGCCAGTGACCGGGTCAGAGTTCGCCCAGCGCAGACCGTCGCCTTTGGGCGGCAGCAATTCGTGGATCAGGTGGTTCAGCAAGAAACCTTTTGTCGCTTCGGTTGCCCCTTCATCCAGCGCCCAGGCGCCCTTGCGTTTGCCGATGGCATTCCATGTCCAGACGGTGTTCGCGTTCAGCGATGCCTGATGTGCAACCGGCACCACGATAGAGCCGTGGGCAGAGCTGACCTTGGCCCAGTCACCTTCTGCAAAGCCATTCGCCTCCCAGATTTTGGTTGGCACATAAAGGGGATTATGCCCGTGGATTTGCCGCAGCCAAGCATTCTGCGTGCCCCAGGAATGATACATCGCCATGGGCCGTTGGGTCAGCGCATGGACGGGGTATGTGTCAAGATCAACCTGATCATCCTCAAGCGCACCATACCAGATCGGCAACGGGTCCATCGTGACCTTCAGCCGTTCGCGCAGGTGTTCGGGCGGTTGTCGCTCGCCGATACCTTCGGCGGCCGCCTGAAACTTGCGCAGCGGTTCGACATAAAGCTGGAAGATGTAGGGCTGGACGGCATCATAAAAGCCCATCTTCACCGCCCAGTCCTGATATTCGGCGTTGAACGGTTTGTAGTAGGCGGCGTTTTCAGGCACGTGTTCCAGCCAGAACCCACCATTGTCGATGTAGTTCTGGATTTGGTCCGGGTTCACGTCACCGCGCCCTTTGCCAGACCCATCCGCGTTGCGGAAACCCGCCAGCGGGCCAACGCCCGGACGGCGGATGTGGTTGGTGATATAGTCGGCGTAGCCCTGATACTTCTGGCTGCCATCTTCATTGACGAAACCCGGCATGCCAAGGCGTGCGCCCAGATCACACAGCACCGATTGGAAGCCACGCACATCGCGGTCGGGTTCAACCACGGGCCAGCGGATCGCGTCGGCCACGCCGTCCGCCTCGCAAATCGGACGGTCGAGCAGCGAGATACAGTCGTGCCGCTCCAGATATGTGGTGTCAGGGAGGATCAAGTCGGCATAGGCCACCATTTCCGATGAATAGGCGTCAGAGTAGATGATATGCGGGATCACATAGTCGCCGTTTTCGTCCTTGTCCGTCAGCATCCTGGTGACGCCGCCGGTGTTCATCGACGAATTCCACGACATATTTGCCATATACATAAACAGGGTGTCGATCTTGTAGGGATCCCCCGCATGGGCGTTGGAAATCACCATATGCATCAGCCCGTGGGCAGACATCGGGTTATCCCATGTGTAGGCCTTGTCGATCCGCTTGGGGCTGCCGTCGTCGTGCAGCAGCAGGTCTTCGGGGCCATGGGTATAGCCAAGGTGCGGGCCATCAAGTGCGGCACCCGGTGTCACCTTGCCGTGTGGTTTGGGGTGGGCCGTCGCGGGTTTGGGGTAGGGCGGTTTAAAGCGCATACCGCCGGGCACCTCAACCGAGCCCAGGATGATTTGCAGCACATGCAGCGCGCGACAGGTCTGAAACCCGTTTGAATGCGCTGAGATGCCGCGCATCGCGTGGAAACTGACCGGGCGGCCGATCATTTTGTCATGTTTCTTGCCACGGAAATCGGTCCATGGGCGGTCCAGCTCAATCGCTTCGTCAAAGGCGACGCGGGCCAGGTCGGCGGCCAATGCGCGAATACGCTCGGCTGGAATGCCGCAGCGCTCTGCGACAGCCTCGGGTGCGTATTCATCTGACAGATAGCGGTCTGCCATCAGGTGAAAGACGGGGCGGTGAGAGATCCCTTTGGCGCGGTATGTGCCAGCCAGATCGGGATCGACCCCTTTGCCGTTCCACGCCGCCAGTTGGCCGGTGTTGCGGTCGATGACCTGTGGCTGGCCGTCTTTGTCGCGCAGGAACAGGCCGTATTGGTCGGACTTGGGGTCTTGGTTAATCAGGACAGATGCGTTGGTGAAGCGGGCCAGATAGTCCAGATCGACCTTGCCCGCCTTCATCAGGCAGTGGACCATCGCAAGGATGAACAACCCGTCGGTGCCGGGGGTGATGCCCACCCAATCATCGGCAACGGCATTATAGCCTGTGCGGATCGGGTTGACCCCGACCATGCGCGCGCCGCGTTTCTTGAGCTTGCCGATGCCCATCTTGATGGGATTGCTGTCGTGATCTTCTGCAACACCAAACAGCATGAACAGTTTCGTGTGATCCCAGTCGGGCTGGCCAAATTCCCAGAACGCGCCGCCCATCGTGTAGATGCCGGCGGCGGCCATGTTGACCGAACAGAACCCGCCATGAGCGGCAAAGTTCGGGGTGCCGAACCCCTGCGCCCAGAAACCGGTGAAAGACTGCGACTGATCGCGACCTGTAAAGAACGCCAGTTTCTCAGGATTGTTCTCGCGGATCGGCTTGAGCCAATCTGTCGCCATGGTCAGCGCTTCTTCCCATGAGATTTCTTCAAACTCACCCGACCCGCGCGGGCCCACGCGTTTCAACGGGGCTCGTAGCCGCGATGGGGCGTTGTGCTGCATGATGCCCGCTGACCCTTTGGCGCACAGCACCCCCTGATTGACCGGGTGATCCTTGTTGCCTTCGATATAGGCAACCTTGCCATCTTTCATATGCACGTTGATCCCGCAGCGGCAGGCACACATATAGCAAGTCGTCTTGCGCACCTCGTCTGATACGGCGGGCGAAGTATCCAGTTGTGGCTGATCCAAAGACATGAGCGAACCTTTCAAACGATTTGCGTGCGGACGAGGGCGGCACCGGCCAATGCGCAAAGCAGTGACAGGCAGAAGGGGCGATAGTAGGGGGCAAGACGTGGTGTGAACAGACGCTGGCCCAGAATCACACCGATTGCTGCCGGGATGGCAAGGCTGAGCCCGCGCGCGGCGCCTGTGCTGTTCATGACACCAAACCATAGCAATGTGATCATCGACGTCAGCGCCCCCAGAAACAAGAATAACACCAATGCGGCCCGCATTTTTGCGGCAGGGGCATCTTGCGACAGCACATAGAGCGCGATCACCATGCCGCCGACATGTGCCAGACCGGTGACGACGCCCGCCGCAAAGCCGGACCCATATAGCCCCGGTTTTGTTGCAAGAAACGGCATACGCACCTTGGCAAGCTGCGTGGCGGCCAGCACGATGATCAGCGTCAGGACGATCAACTTGCTAGCCGAAACCGAGATCGACGTAGTCAGCCAAAGCCCGAACGGCACGCCGATCGTCGATCCGATAACAAGGCCCAGCACGACACCGCGATCCGCCTCTTTCCAGCCGCCCCGCGCCATCAGGACAGAGGCCGTCATCTCCAGCCACCAGCAGATCGGGATCAACTGCACCGGCGGCAGGATCAGCACGGCGGTCGCCATGACAACCGCTGACAGCGCAAAGCCGGAAAACCCGCGCACAATGCCCGCGACCAGCACGATACCAGTCAGAATTGCAAACTCTTGCGTGGTCAGATCTGTCCATGTCAGCAGAGTGTCAAACATTCATCGCCCCTCTTTGATCAGGGCCAGGGCGTCGCGCGCGATCTGCTTTTCTTCATCCGCTGCGATGACATGTATCGGGACGTCGCCAAAGCAGGACAGGTAGCCCATGATCTTGTCGCGGATCGCTTGTGCATTTTCACCTATGCCGCCGGTAAAGGCCACCGCATCCAACCCGCCCATGGCGACAATTGCAGACCCTGCATGCCGCGCGGCCCAATAACAAAAGTGATCAACCGCAAAACGGGCGGCGTCATCGTCGCGTTCAAGCAACGTCTTCATGTTGTTGTCGCCAGCGAGCGCCTTTAGTCCAGCGTTCTTGTTCAGCATCCGGTCGGTTTCGTCCTCACCCAATGCCTTGGATATGCGCAACACCGCCGCCCCGTCGATATCGCCCGGCCGCGTGCCCATGGTCAGACCCGACAGGGGCGAATACCCCATGGATGTTGCAATGGACCGGCCTTGGTGGATGGCGCAAAGGCTTGCCCCATTGCCCAGATGCAGCGCCAGCAATCGCTTTGGCAGGGCATCGCCGAATTCGGCCACCATGTTCGCATAAGACAGCCCATGAAACCCATAGCGGCGAATGCCCGCGTCGTGGTGGGTTTGGGGGATGGCATAGCGGGTGGCGACGTCGGGATTGGTGGCGTGGAACGCGGTTCCAAAGCTGCAATATTGCGGCAGGTCCGGCGCCATCGCCTGCAATGCGTAGATGCCCGCCAAGTTATTGGGATTATGCAGCGGTGCCAGCGGCACGACGCTTTCTATTGTCGCGATGACGGGTGGGGTCAGGCGGGCGGGCGCGGTCAGGACGGCCCCACCATGCACGATGCGGTGGGCCGCCGCGGTAAAGCCTGTGATGGGAAAGCCCGCCTTGTCCAAGGCGGCGATCATCAGGTCAAGCGCTTGCGCATGATTGCGTGTTTCGACGTCCTGGGTGTTCTCACCCAGTTGCAGTTGCCCAAGGGTACCAAGGTTCGTCACGCGCCCGGCAATCAACGGGGCGAGGGTGTCGTCAAACACCTCGATCTTCAGCGATGAAGATCCAGCGTTCAGAATCAGGATCACCGGGGCAGACCGCAGCTAATTGCGGCCAATGCGGCAGATGCAATGCGGGCCGCAGGCGGATCGGCGCGGGATGTCAGCAGGATCGGCACCTTGGCCCCGGTCACAACGCCAGCCGCACAGCCCCCGGTCAGGTAGACGAATGCTTTGAACAGGGCGTTGCCTGATACGATATCCGGCACGATGATGGCGTCTGCCTGACCCGCGACCGGATCATCGGTCAGCTTTTTGGTGGCGACTGCTTTGGGCGAGATGATCAGGTCGAGCGCCAGCGGGCCGGATACATCAATACCCTCCACATTCGCCTTGGCCCACTCGGCCAGCGCCTTGCCATCCATAGAGGATGGCACGGAGGGGATCGCGCTTTCGGTGGCCGAAAGGATCGCGATCTTGGGACGGTCATTGCCCAGTTTGTTCAGCAGTTTCCTGACCTCGACAATTGCAGATTGCCGCGTCGTCAGATCAGGCGAGACGTTCACGGCTGCGTCCGAAATCAGGATTGGCTTGCCGCCATCGGGGTGGGAAATATGGAAGATATGCACGAAACGCGCGCCGGTACGCAGGCCCGCATCGCGGCTGACCGCGGATTTCATGAAAACGTCGGTGTGCAACTGACCTTTCATCAGCACGTCCGCCTCACCTGCACCACACAGCGCGGCGGCGGTCTTGCCTGCCTCCTCTTCGCCTGTGGTGTCGTGCAAGGCATAGCCTGAAATATCCCAGTCCAGTTTGGCAGCCTCGGCGCGGATCATATCCGCCTCGCCCACAAAAACGGGGGTCATGATGCCGGCTTTGGTTGCGTCCTCAGCGGCTTCCATTGGCAAGGGGGCCCCTGCGCGGGCAATGGCCACGCGGGGCGGGCCAAACCCTTGGGCGCGGGCGATCAGGTCGGCAGGCGCTGTGGCCTCGCGGAGGGATAGAAACGGAGAACTCATCTTACAGACCTTTCGTTGCGCGCAGCAGTCCCAGAACGGACAGCGCCAATAGCAGCATCACCGCAAAGCGCCGGAATGTCGAAGGGGAAGCGGCCAGAAACTGACGCCCGCCCAGCATGACGCCGACGCCGAGGATCGGAAACGCCATTGCGATGCCTATTGCTGTGTCCCATGTCACCAATCCCCCGGCCCAAAGTAAAGGCAGCGTGATCATGTCCAGCCCGGTCAGATAGACGATCATCGTGGCACGGAAAACTGCCGCCTCGATTGGTTGGGCCGACATAAAGGCGGCCACGGGCAATCCGCCGATCCCTGCGCTGTTGCACATGCCTGAAATGATGCCGACACCGCCGTGACCCGCCGGACCGATCCGGCGTTGCAAGGTCCAGCCGGACAGCAGCACCAACGACAGCAGCAGAATGATGGCCGAGATCACAACGCGCACCGTGCCTTCGCCCACCGACAATATGAACGAAACCGAAAGCGGCAGCGCAATCGCTGCCCCCACCAGCAGCCACAAAACCCGACGCCAGTCCACATGACCACGAATGCCACGGGCCTGAAAGACGGTCATCAACATTTCGCATGCAAACACGACCGGGATCAGAGGAAGCGGGTTCGTCAGAAGGGCCGCAAAGGCGATAAAGATCGCCGAAAACCCAAAACCCGAATAACCCCGGACGAAAGCGGCCCCCAGCAAAGCAAATGCAAGGGCCGCCGCCGTGCCAGGGCCAAGGTCGAATGGCAACTTAACCGGTTACCATATCGGACGCATCGATTCCGGCGACTTTGACCGGCTTTTTCATGGCGTCACGGCGGAACGGTTCGCCAAGTTCCTGGTTGATGATGGCTTCGATCAACGTGGTGGTGTTGTTTTCCATCTGGTCGATCATTGCCTGCTTGAGTGCCGCAGTCAGTTCTTCCATCGTTGTGGCTTTGACGCCTTTCAGACCACATGCGTTTGCGATGCCAGCGTAAGACACTTTCATATCCAGTTCCGTGCCAACAAAGTTGTCGTCGAACCAAAGTGTCGAGTTCCGCTTTTCAGCACCCCACTGGTAGTTGCGGAATACGATCTGTGTCACGGCTGGCCATTCATCGCGGCCAATCGCTGTCAGCTCGTTTACCGCAATACCAAAGGCGCCATCCCCGGAGAAACCGATGACCGGCACATCAGGCTGGCCGATTTTCGCACCGATGATTGACGGCAGGCCGTAACCGCATGGGCCAAACAAGCCAGGTGCTAGGTATTTGCGGCCTGTCGGGAATGATGGGTATGCATTGCCGATCGCACAGTTGTTGCCGATGTCGGACGAAATGATAGCGTTTTCGGGCATCGCGGCCTGAATAGCGCGCCATGCCTGCCGGGGGGACAACCAGTCAGGCCGTGCCGCACGTGCGCGTTCGTTCCATGTTGTGCCCGGATCGTCTTGTTCGTGATCAAGTGAAGACAGTTCCTGCGCCCAGGCCGATTTGGTCTGCGCGATCAGCGCTTTACGGTCATCCCGGCCAGCGTCGCCCGCGGTATCAGCAAGTTGGGCAGTGATGCTTTTTGCAACTTTGGTTGCGTCGCCGACAATGCCGACGGTCACTTTTTTCGTCAGGCCGATGCGATCTGGGTTGATGTCGACCTGAATGACCTTGGCTTCGGTTGGCCAGTAGTCGATGCCATAGCCCGGCAATGTTGAAAAGGGGTTCAGACGTGTGCCAAGTGCCAGCACAACATCAGCTTTGTTGATCAGTTGCATCGCGGCTTTTGAGCCGTTGTAGCCCAACGGACCGGCAAACAGCGGGTGGGTGCCGGGGAAGGCATCATTGTGCTGGTAACCAACGCAAACGGGCGCATCGAGCTTTTCAGCCAGAACTTTGGATGCGGCGATCCCGCCTTCTGCCAGAACAACGCCAGCGCCGTTCAGGATGACAGGGAATTTCGCGGTCGACAGCAGCTCGGCTGCCTTGGCAATGGACATCTCGCCGCCCGGGTTTGCTTCGAATTCGATCGGCTCCGGCAATTCGATGTCGACAATCTGCGTCCAGAAATCGCGCGGGATGTTGATCTGGGCAGGTGCGGAGAGACGCTTGGCCTTTGAAATCACGCGCGCCAAGACTTCGCAGATACGTGTCGGATCGCGGACTTCTTCCTGATATGCAACGCAATCAGCAAAGACGTTCATTTGCTCCATTTCCTGAAAACCGCCTTGACCGATGGTCTTGTTGGCGGCCTGTGGTGTCACCAACAGGCAAGGCGTGTGGTTCCAGTAAGCTGTCTTTACGGCGGTCACAAAGTTTGTAATGCCGGGGCCGTTTTGGGAGATCATCATCGACATTTCACCGGTGGCGCGGGTAAAGCCATCTGCCATCATGCCCGCAGACCCTTCGTGGGCGCAGTCCCAGAAGGTGATCCCGGCGGCCGGGAAAATATCGGAAATTGGCATCATGGCAGAGCCGATGATCCCAAAGGCATGGCGAATGCCGTGCGCTTGCAGCGTTTTGACGAAGGCTTCTTCGGTGGTCATTTTCATGGCGGTGGGTCCTTCCCTTGGATGAATCATGCAAAAGGCGCAGCGCCCCTGCCGAGATTGCCGCGACATTATGTTTTGCGACGGTGCTGGGTTAGGTCCAGATGGTATTGGTTCCTAAGGCCAGCGAAGAACTTATTGAGACGTGTAGTCTCAAAAATCAGCTATATTGAATTGCCTCAGCAATCAAGCCAATCCCTTGAGGTATTCGCGAAGAGGGGATCGAAGAATAGGCGAGGCGCATGTATTCGGTCGGAGGTGCCTCGCCCCCAAAAAAGGGTGCGCCCGGTTCGACCAGCACCCTGCTGGCGCGCAGTCTTCCGGCCAGAACAGTTGTATCCGTCCCCGTCGGCGTGCGGAGCCAAATGGATGACCCGCCGTAATATCCTTCACCGGCAATCGTCAGGCCATGATCATTCAGGGCCGACACCATGACCTGTCGGCGTTCATGGTAGGTCTTGCTCATCCTGCGGACGAGCGCATCGTAGTGCCCCAATGACAGGTAATAGCTGACCGTGCGCTGGATATGCCCCGGCGGGTGGCGCAGCACGGTTGCCCGCAAGGCGCGGGCTTCGCGGATAAAAGGCGCAGGGCCGACCAGATAGCCAAGGCGCAGGCCGGGGAAAAGTGACTTGGAGAACGATCCGACATAGACAACCCGCCCGTTCTGATCGAGCGATTTGAGCGACGGCGACGGTGATTTCAGAAACGACATCTCAAATTCATAGTCGTCTTCAACGATCACGAAATCTTCGGCCTCTGCCTTGTCCAGCAATGCCTTGCGCCGGGCCATTGGCATGGTCGCGGCCGTCGGGCATTGGTGGCTCGGCGTGGTGAAAACAACATCCGTTTCCGCAGGCAGGTCTTCGGGTGGCAGCCCGTCGTGGTCCACGGGCACCATGCTTAACTGGCAGCGTGACTGGGTCAGGATCGTGCGCAATGCCGGATAGCAAGGGTCTTCGATTGCAGCGCGGCGGCGGCTGTTCAGCAGCACCTGCGCGGATAACCACAGTGCGTTTTGCGCACCCATTGTGACCAGTATCTCGTCCGGGTTCGCCAAAATCCCGCGGCGCGGCAGCGTTTGCCGCGCGATGAAATCCACCAGTTGCGGGTCATCGCCATCAAAGTAATCCGCGGTCAACGCATTGAAGTCGCGCATCCCCAAAGCCCGCAGTGCGCATAACCGCCAGTTGGCGCTGTCGAACAACGTCTTGTCCGCCTGCCCGTAGATGAAGGAATAGCGGTAATCGGCCCAGTCGGCAGGTTTATCAAGGCTCAGTCCGGGTGTGAACCGTTGCCCGATGGCGCGCGACCAATCCACGGTGCCGGTGTTAAATCGCTGGGCGGGAAAGGCGGGTGGTTCGGGGGCGTTGTCAGACACGAAATACCCCGACCGCCCGCGTGATGTCAGGTAATCATCCGCCACCAATTCGGTATAGGCCAGCGTCACGGTGATCCGGCTGACCCCAAGGTGCGTCGCCATTTTTCGTGATGACGGCAAGCGTTCACCGGGGCGAAAACGCCCCGCCAGAATGCCCTGTGCAACCATCTGCTGAATACGCGCCTGAAGCGTACCTTCAGCGGAAGGGTCAAGGAAGAAGGTTTCGACGGAAATAGACATAGACTGGCCCTAGAGTAGAGGTAGACTGGACCTATTTCCAGGATCACGCAAGGCGGCGATCTTTTTTCGACGGAATTGACGGATACGCACGTTTCAAAGGTAGCCGGATCGGAGACCTGACATGAAACTGCTACAGATTGCGTTTGTTGTCGCGTTGGGCGTCACATGTGTGGCCACATATGTCACGTCACAGACATTGCATGGCCCATATGATGTGTCGGCGCAGGTGGCCCCACCCGCGCCGACGGATCGTTAACCCAGAACCCGTGTAATCGCGCCATCAACGGCGGCGGTCACCTGATCCAGATCGTCCTTGGTCGCGATCAGGGCAGGGGCAAACAGCAGCGTGTTGTTGTAGCCGGGCAATGACCGGTTCGTTGCACCAATGATGACGCCCTGCGCCATACAGTCGGCAACGATCGCACCGATTTGCTTTTCGTCAACCGGCTCTTTGGTGTCGCGGTCCACAACCAGTTCGGCGCCGGCAAACAGGCCCATGCCGCGCACGTCGCCGATCCACTTGTGCTTGTCCATCAGCGCTTGCAGGTTGCCTTGCAGGTGTTCGCCCATCGCAGCAGAGTTCCCGCGCAGGTCTTCTTCCTCGATGATCTTCATGTTCTCGATGGCCGCCGCCGGACCCGCCGTGCAGCCGCCAAAGGTCGAGATATCGCGGAAATAGCCAAGGTGATCAGTGTCATCCTTGAACATGTCAAAGACCCGGTTCGTGGTCACACAGCAGGAAATGGCGGCATAGCCGGACGCCACACCCTTTGCCATCGTCACGATGTCGGGTTGCACGCCAAACTGCTGATAGCCAAACCAGGTGCCGGTGCGGCCCACGCCGCAGACGACCTCATCAATATGCAGCAGGATATCGTATTTCTTGCAGATTTCCTGAACACGCTCCCAGTACCCTTTGGGTGGCAAAATGATCCCGCCACCCGCGGTGATCGGCTCAAGGCACAGCGCACCGATTGTGTCGGCCCCTTCGGCGATGATGACATCTTCGATGGCTTGGGCCGCTTTTGCGCCGTATTCTTCGCCGGTCGATCCATCCTGAGACCGATACTCAAGGCAGTGCGGCACACGCACAAATCCCGGAGTGAACGGACCGTATTGTGCGTTGCGTTCATCCTGACCACCTGCCGACATCGTGGCGATGGTC
Organism: uncultured Paracoccaceae bacterium; assembly: GCA_947498645.1. Lineage (GTDB taxonomy): Bacteria > Pseudomonadota > Alphaproteobacteria > Rhodobacterales > Rhodobacteraceae > Yoonia. The sequence continues at coordinate 1,680,978 of CANMKS010000001.1, forward strand.
GATCCGTGATAGTCACGCTCGCGGTACAGAATTTTGCTTTTCTTGCCGCCATAATGCTTGTGGCTGATCTGGCGGACCATCTTGAACGCCTTCTCATTCGCCTCAGAGCCGGAGTTGGCATAATAGACGCGATCCAGACCCGGCATCTTGTCAATCAGCATCTCGGCGAATTGTGCGCCGGGGATGGTGCCTGCGGTGCCGCCAAAGAAACACATCTTGGTCACCGCCTCGGAAATCGCGTCCGCGATACGCTTGCGGCCATAACCGACGTTGACTGTCCAGACGCCGCCGGACACGGCATCAATGTGTTCTTTGCCCTTGATGTCCCATACGCGCAGGCCCTTGCCTTCCACGATGATACGCGGGTCGATCGTTTCGTAGGGCTTGTGCTGGCTCAGGTGGTGCCAGACATGCGCGCGGTCAGCTTCAACCACATGCGCGGGGTCATTTGCGAAGTTCTGCGTATCCATATCCATCACTCCCAGAAATAAGAAAAGGCGCTGCGAATCCGATACGCAGCATCCCTGTTGCTGATGTAGTTTGCCTCTGACGTGATCTTTGTCGATAGGGCCAGTTTGAGCGCTTAAATATAGCCAAAAACATACAATTCGGACAAACTGGCAGTGTGCTGTGAAGTGTAACTAACTGAAAACACTAAAAATTTGAAAAACTTATTCCGTTCATTGCGCCAACAGGCGTGTCAGAGGTGACGATATCTTTGATTGACGTAGCGGCGTGAATTGCTTTCGCTGCCCTGCGACTTGTCAGTGTTTTGGGTGCTCTAAAATCAGACGAGGCGAACGGGCGCGGGGAACGCGTCAATTGACCTGCTGTGCATGTTTAGGGTTGGATGACCACTGCTTTCATGTTCAGCTAACCAATGAAGGCGGGCAAACCGCCGTAAATGACGATGCCCAAAAAGGGCGTCACAACACGGGAGAAACAAATGAAACTCAAGAATGCTCTGATGGGTGCCGCTGCTGGCGTTGCACTGATGACAGGTGCCACAACAGCTATGGCTGACGGCCATGGTGAGATTACGGTGGCTTACTTCCTCGAATGGCCCATGCCGTTTCAGTACGCCAAAGTGAATGGCACATATGACGAAGCCATGGGCGTGACAGTGAACTGGGTCAGCTTTGATTCAGGTACGGCGATGTCTGCTGCAATGGCATCGGGCGACGTGCAGATCGCGGTCAGCCAGGGTGTGCCACCTTTTGTTGTGGCAGCATCTGCGGGTCAGGATCTTCAGATCCTCGACGTAGCTGTATCCTATGCCGAGAACGACAACTGCGTTGTGTCCTCCGGCCTTGAAATTGATGCCGACAGCGCGGGCGAACTGGCAGGCAAGAAAGTGGCCGTGCCGCTTGGCACCGCTGCGCACTATGGCTTCTTGCGTCAGATGGACCACTTTGGTGTCGATCTGGCATCGCTTGACGTGGTTGACATGGCACCTGCCGAAGGCGCTGCTGCCTTGGCGCAAGGTCAGGTCGATATGTCCTGCGGTTGGGGTGGCGCGCTGCGCCGCATGAAAGAACACGGCAACGTGCTGCTGACCGGTGCCGAGAAAGAAGCACTGGGCATTCTGGTGTTTGACGTCACATCCGCACCTGCGGGTTTTGTCGCCGAGAACGCAGACTTGGTTGCCAAATTCCTTGAGGTCACCGCAGCAGCAAACGCATCCTGGAACGATGGTTCGGGCGTTGCTGAAATGCTGCCCGTGATCGCCAACGATGCCGGTATGGACGAAGACGCAACGGCTGAAACCATGGCAACATTCGTGTTCCCAGACGTTTCAACGCAGCTGTCCGAAGCATGGCTGGGTGGTGCTGCACCTTCCTTCATGAAGGGTGTTGCAGACGTATTCGTCGAATCCGGTTCCATCCCATCGGCGCTGGACAGCTATGAAGGTGCTGTGAACACAGGCCCACTTCAGGCCGTCAGCGACATGTAAATCGCTATCACTGGCGCGCGGTGAACCGCGCGCCAGCATTTTCATTGTTCTCGTGACAATTCCTGCCGCTGCGCAAGAATTTTCAGGGGAAACAATGGGATGAGACATGTCAGGGTTACAATTAGATAGAGTTTCAATGCGCTTCGATCTGCCAAACGGGTCGTCGGTGCAGGCACTCAAGGACGTCTCGCTCGACCTCAAGGCGGGTGAGTTGTTGTCGGTGCTTGGGCCGTCGGGCTGTGGTAAGACCACGTTGTTGAACATCGTTGCAGGTTTCTTGGCCCCAACAGAGGGTCAGATCATCCTCAACGGGCATCAGGTGACAGGCCCAGCCGCCGAGCGCGGCATGGTGTTCCAGCAGGGTGCGTTGTTTGAATGGATGAGCGTGCGTGAAAACGTGGGCTTTGGTCCATCCATGAAAGGCATGCCGAAGGCCGAGAAGGCGGGCATCGTCGATCACCTGCTTGATATTGTTGGTTTGCAGGACTTCAAGGACAAGGCGGTCTACGAGCTTTCGGGTGGTATGCAGCAGCGTGTCGCGTTGGCCCGGTGTCTGGCGAACGAACCGGACGTGATCTTGATGGACGAACCGCTGGGTGCGCTGGACGCGCTGACCCGCGAAAAGATGCAGGGTCTTGTGCTGAAGCTCTGGAAAGAGACCGGCAAGACGATCATCCTGATCACGCACTCGGTCGAAGAAGCGTTGCTGTTGGGGGAACGCCTGATCGTGATGGCCCCGCGTCCGGGGCGTATTCATACCGAATACCGGCTGCCGTTTGCAGAGATGGGCGTTGGCCAAGACCTGCGCGAGGTCAAGAAACATCCGAAGTTCGGTGAGGTCCGCGAAGAAATTCTGGGCATGATCTGGGACATGGAAGAAGAAATCATGGGCCGGACGGAGGACGCATAATGGAACTTCTGGGAAATCTTTGGGGAGAGCTTTGGGCTGTTCTGACAACGCTCTTTGCTGCTGCGCCTTATATCATTGGTTACGTCCTTTTGATCCTTCTGATGATGGTCATCTGGAGCGGCGTGAAACGTCTGCTGACGCCGAAACACGACTATAGCTCGCTGAAAACCGTGACCTTTGGCGATGAAAGTGCGGTGACCTCGAACACTGTTGCATCGGTTGTATCCATTGTGCTGATCTTCGTGCTTTGGGGTGCATTCACAGGGTCCAAGCTGCTGCCGGGCTTCATGCATGCGCCGGGCCCTTTCAGCGGCGAAGGTGCATTTGAATACACGATCACGACACCCGACGGTCAAACCGATAACGCCACTGTCAGCGTGATCGTGCATCCGACAGGCGAGGAAGTCGACGCGCCCGAGGTCGATCCCGGTGAAGGCATCGCCAAGAACGACGCAACTGCCATTGCTGTCTACCGCAGCGAACTGCTGCGCGTGGACCGCAACGATGAAATGGGTCGCGATGAAGAGACATTCATCACAGCCATTGATGGGCAGGCGATTGCGCCGGGCGGGTCTGTAGACGTGGCCTTTGGACGTGTTGCCATGTCCGATAAAGGCACGCTGAACATCATCCCCGCGACCGGCGTACAAATGGAGCCGATCTGGCTGCCGTCGCCAGAAGCGGTATGGAGCCGCCTAGGTGAGATCGCCACTGTGGGCTATCGCAACTCGACCCTGGCCGAACATCTTGGCTATTCGCTGTTCCGTGTCATCGTGGGTTTTCTGCTGGGGGCCTTGGTCGGGATTCCATTGGGTTACGCGATGGGTCTGTCCAACTGGTTCCGCGGTTGGTTTGACCCGATCGTAGAATTCATGCGCCCTGTACCACCACTTGCTCTGATCCCTTTGGTGATCATCTGGGCGGGTATTGGCGAGGTCGGCAAGATCATCCTGCTGTTCCTTGCCGCCCTTTGGATCATGGCGATCGCGGCGCGGTCCGGCGTGTCCGGTGTGCGGATTTCCAAGGTGCATGCGGCCTATAGCTTGGGTGCCTCCAAGTGGCAGATCATGCGCCATGTGATCATACCGAACTCGCTTCCAGAAATCTTTACCGGTGCGCGCGTTGCCATGGGTGTGTGCTGGGGCACGGTTGTGGCGGCAGAACTTGTCGCTGCGGAAAAAGGGGCTGGCATGATGATCATGGTCGCCTCGAAGTTCCAAAGCACCGATATCGTTCTGATGGGGATCATCCTGATCGGGATCATCGGGTTCAGCATTGATATGCTGATGCGGCAGGCCGAAAAATGGCTGGTGCCTTGGAAGGGTAAGGGCTGATCCTTCATCCATAAGAAAAACAACAAAGCCCGCCGTTTTGGCGGGCTTTTTGCATGTCAGGTGAGGTTCACAGCCGGGCAATCCCTGAACGCGGCGATTGCCGGGCCGATCCCGTCCAATGGCACTCCCATTGCCGTTTCGCCCATAATCGCGTAGGCGCGATTGTTGAATTCCAACCCATTCAGAACATTGCCAAAACCGCGGTCAATGACGGTCAGGCTGCGGCCATCGTCGCTGCGTGTGAAACGGTCAGTTTGGATGTTGATCGGGCGGTCGCCGACAAAGGCCATGGCGAAGGTTGGGCCGTTGGGCCAGATGCCGTCGGGCAGGGTCACGGTGATCGCGTATTCGGTGATGGCAGGGTCATAGGTGACGGTCATCCCGCCCGCGCCCGAGGTGTCCGTCAGAGTGCAGATTGGGCTGGCCCGGAACTCCCACGCGGCGGCGGGAGAAGCGAGGAAGAGGAGGGCAAGAGCGGTGCGCATGAGAAAGATGTAGCGGGCCGCGCGCCGGGGGCAAGCAACGCTCGGTGGGTGAAGAGCGGTGCGGACCCGGTGAGGTGGGGGTTCGCCCGTTAATGCGAGGTTTTGTTGGGTTTTGTGGCGTATGGATAGCGTACATATGCCGTACATACGTCGTACGTACACGCCGTATGGATTTGGCGGGTTAATTGGCCGTGCGATGGGTTGTGTGAATGTGGGGTTAAGGTGCGGGCGCGGTAGGGTGGGTGGAACCCACGATTGCCCGGCGCGTGGGTTTCACCCACCCTACGGCTGTCAGGTGATCAGGGCCATGGCAGCAAGGGCAAAGCAAATCCCGAGATATTCGCGCAGCGCCATTTGTTCATCAAACCAGATCACGCCAATCGCGCAAAGCGCCAGAAGCGTCAGCATTGAATAGGCGACACCCGCCTGCGCGAGCGTGACGTGGCGCATGGCATAGAACCAGAATATCGCCGAGAGCGCATAGATTACACATCCCGCAACGACGTAGCCCGACCAGACCGGTTTGCCGCCATCAGCGGCGAGTTTCAGAACAAAGTCGCCGGCGATGACGACGGCGGCTGTGATGAATGCAAATGTAAAACCAAAAAGTGCTTGTGTCATATCTCCGCCCAATCATGGGTGCATCGCAAACATTGGCGAGGCGGTTAAATGGGGCGAGTATGGAGGCAGGCGGAGTCGTGTGGCGAGTGGGGAAATGCTTACCCTGGTGGCAGCCGTGAATGTGCGGGGGTTTCACCCACCCTACAAGATTGTTTCGGACGGGTTTCGCACTTGAGCTTCGAAGTTGTCCATCTACCTCTTCTTCCCCCCATACCTGCTCTTCCCGCCGCGCATTCCCCCGCGCCCGCCGGTACTTCGGCCTGACGCTTTTTGCGCATCGTCGACCGCCCGATCCACCGCCTGTTGCCGCGCCAGCGGGTCGTCCGCGACTGCCAATTCAACCGTTTCCAGTCGCTTGACCTCATCCCGCAGTCTTGCGGCCTCTTCGAACTCGAGGTTTTCGGCGGCTTTGCGCATGTCCGTCCGCAGCCCGTCCAGCACCGCAGCGAGGTTTGCGCCCGCCATTGGTTTGTCGACTTTGGCCGTCACGCGGTTCATGTCCACGTCGCCTTTGTAGAGGCCTGCGAGGATGTCCTCGACGTTCTTTTTGACCGTCTGCGGGGTGATCCCGTGTTCTTCATTGTAGGCCATCTGCTTGGCCCGGCGGCGGTTGGTTTCGTTGATCGCCCGTTCCATCGAACCGGTGATCCGGTCGGCGTACATGATCACGCGCCCTTCGGCGTTACGTGCGGCGCGGCCGGTGGTTTGCACCAATGAGGTTTCGGAGCGCAGGAAGCCTTCTTTGTCGGCGTCCAAAATCGCGACCAGCCCACATTCGGGAATGTCGAGCCCCTCGCGCAGCAGGTTGATCCCGATCAGCACGTCAAAGGCGCCAAGGCGCAGGTCACGCAGGATTTCGATGCGTTCGATCGTGTCGATGTCGCTGTGCATGTAGCGGACCCTGATCCCCTGTTCATGCATGTATTCGGTCAGGTCTTCGGCCATGCGTTTGGTCAGCGTCGTGACCAATGTGCGATAGCCGTCGGCGGCGACCTTGCGCACCTCGTCCAGCAGGTCATCGACCTGCATATCAACCGGTCTGATTTCAATCTCGGGGTCGATCAACCCGGTGGGGCGGATGATTTGTTCGGTAAAGACGCCGCCTGCCTGTTCCAGCTCCCATGCTGCGGGGGTTGCCGAGACAAAGACGGATTGCGGGCGCATGGCGTCCCATTCTTCGAATTTGAGCGGGCGGTTATCCATGCAGGACGGCAGGCGGAATCCGTGTTCGGCCAGCGTGAATTTGCGCCGGTAGTCGCCTTTGTACATGCCGCCGATCTGCGGAACAGAGACGTGCGATTCATCAGCAAAGACAATCGCGTTATCGGGGATGAATTCGAACAGGGTGGGCGGCGGTTCGCCCGGTGCGCGGCCTGTGAGGTAGCGAGAGTAGTTTTCGATGCCGTTGCAGACACCGGTGGCCTCCAGCATTTCGAGGTCGAAGTTGCAGCGCTGCTCAAGGCGCTGTGCCTCTAGCAGTTTGCCCTCAGCGACCAGTTGGTCCAGCCGGGCGCGCAATTCTTTTTTGATCCCGATGATGGCCTGTTGCATCGTCGGTTTGGGTGTCACGTAGTGCGAATTGGCATAGACGCGGACCTTTTCAAAGGTGTCGGTCTTGTCGCCGGTCAGCGGGTCGAATTCGGTGATACCTTCTAGTTCTTCCCCGAAGAACGACAGTTTCCATGCCCGATCATCAAGGTGGGCAGGCCAGATTTCCAGGCTATCGCCGCGCACCCGGAAGGTGCCGCGCTGGAACGCCTGATCATTGCGCCTGTATTGCTGGGCGATCAGATCTGCCATGATCCCGCGCTGGTCGTATTCGCGGCCCACATGGATATCCTGCGTCATCGCCCCATAGGTTTCGACAGACCCGATACCGTAGATACAAGAGACCGAGGCGACGATAATCACATCGTCCCGTTCCAGCAGCGCCCGCGTGGCGGAGTGGCGCATCCGGTCGATCTGTTCGTTGATCTGGGATTCTTTCTCGATGTAGGTGTCCGAGCGGGCGACGTAGGCTTCTGGCTGGTAGTAGTCGTAGTATGACACGAAATACTCAACGGCGTTGTCGGGGAAGAACCCCTTGAATTCGCCATAAAGCTGGGCAGCGAGGGTTTTGTTGGGCGCAAGGATGATCGCGGGGCGTTGTGTCTTTTCGATCATCTTGGCCATGGTAAAGGTTTTACCGGTGCCGGTGGCCCCCAGCAGAACCTGATCGCGTTCGCCGTTCAGGATGCCCTCGCTCAATTCCTTGATCGCGGTTGGCTGGTCGCCGGCCGGTTCAAAGTCTGTTTTCAGCACAAAGGCCTTGCCGCCTTCCAGCTTTTCGCGGGTTTTGACGTCGGGGGCGGGATTGGCGAGGAACTGGTCAACCTCGCGTTTGTCGGTCTGGGCGTAAGCCATTGGAATGGTCCTTTGGGGTCAAACCTATAGTTGATGTGTTTGCGAAGGGGTTCAAGGGTGGCTGCTGACAGGATGTGTCAGCATGCTGCGGCAAGAAACCACGCATGTGCAATGACATTTGATTTGCTGCGACAGATGGGTGCGCTAGAGTGCGGGATGTAAAGGGTTACAAAGCAGTCGAGTTTCATGCGGACTATCTTTCTGAGCCTCCTGTTATGGGTCATCGCCTGGCCTGTTTCAGCGGCGGAAATCTCATTCATGTCACCTTCCGGCAATATCCGGTGTCAGATTCAGGACACGGGCGTTGCCAGTGCGCGCTGTGACCTTGATGTGACCCGCCAAAGCTTTACCGAACGCCCCGCGGGCTGCGAAGGGGTTTGGGGGACATCCTTTGCGGTTTTGCCCAAGGGGCCGGGCATCGTGAATTGTGCCACCCGCACGATTGACCGGGACGGGGTGACGACGATCCTGCCATATGGGGCGAGCATTGGTTTCGCCGGGATTATCTGCCGGTCCGAAGAGGTCGGCATGATCTGCACCAATGAGGACGGCGGCGGGTTCAGCATCCGCAGGGCAGAGCAGCGCGTGTACTGACGCCGCGCGGCGCGCCAGCCCTCATAGCGCGACCTGAGCGAAAGTAAGGATTGCCAGACTACCACAAACATATTGTGAGCGTAGTATTCTCCTGCCTGTTGCCAGCAGATTTTTCGGCTTTGGGCGTATTTTTTAAAGGAGAGTATTATGGAAACGAAAGAGAACATTGGAAAAGCCGTGCGCGTTTCAATTCCGGCTTCTGTGGCGTCTGATATTGGTAGCCTGAAAAAGTCCTTTGGCACCATTCTTGACAAGCTCGGCTGCCCGGCCTGTTGTTCGGGTCACAACATCTATCTGGAACTGCAGCGCGACCATATCTTTGAGCGGGATGTCAAAACCCGTCTTTCGGCCGCGAACCCGATCCGCAATCGCTTTGCGAAGGAAAGTGCGACGGTCAATGTTGCCGTTCAACCCGCCTTTGCCAACAAGATCGAGAACGTCTTTGATGCGATTGATCGCATCGCTGAAATCACCGGCCATGTGGCCTGTGCCACCGGCTGCGATATGTTCCTCAACCTAGAGCAGCAGTTTGCGCTGGATGAGAAGCTCAACGTGTCCGAGCGCGTCATGGCGGTTGGCTAGGACATGACATTTCACCCTCCGAAACTTGGGGTGGGAATGATCTATGCGACGGCGCTTCGGCCATTTCTGGAGCGCCGCCCGGATGCACTTGATGTGCTCGAGATCGAACCCCAAACCCTGTGGCTGGCCGATGATCCGATTGACGGTCCGTTTTTCGAGTTCACGCCAGGCGTTGACCTTTACGCAGATTTGCCGGGCCATAAGTTGGTGCATAGTGTGGGTGTCCCATTGGGGGGCACGCGCAGCCCTGACAATGCCCATCTTGCTTTGTTGCGCCAGACCGCAGAGCGGCTGGGCTCCCCTTGGGTGAGCGAACATTTGTCGATTGCAGGTACGCCGCATCAGTCTGCCGGGTTCCTGCTGCCGCCGCTGCAAACCGAAGCCGGTGTTGCCCAGGCCGTCGCCAACATCACGAAATTCGCGGGCGGTGTTGGCCGCCCTGTCGCCGTCGAGACCGGCGTATCCTATCTGTCGCGCAAACCTTTTGAGATGCCGGATGGGTGTTTTGTGTCTCAGGTCGTCGAGAACGCAGATTGCGGTATCCTGCTGGATTTGCATAATCTTTACTGCAATCACCGCAATGGCAGGCTCGATTGGGATGAATTCCTGTCGCAGATCCCCCTTGATCGGGTGTGGGAGGTGCATCTTGCCGGTGGCGAAGAGCGTGATGGCTTTTGGCTCGACAGCCATTCCGGCACCATTCCAGATGAGTTGACCGCCCGGTCGCTGGAGGTGCTGCAATCACTGCCAAATTTGGGTGCCTTGAATTTCGAGATTTTCGATACGTTTCTTGAGCGCTTTACCAATGAGGAATTTGATCGCACCGTTGATGATCTGCGTTATCTGTGGTCGGAAACCGGTGCGGCGACAACAGATGCGCGTCCTGCGGCGCTTGCACCACCTGCACCCAAGCCCGCCCCTGATCCCGCGCAATGGGATGCTGTGCTGACCGACGCTGTCTGGAAGGCGGAAACGCAGGTCGCTGAGTGGGAAGAGAACGCAGAGGCGCTGACCCTTTATGCCTTTCTGGCGCGCAGTTTTCGCGGGTCCATTCTGGCCCGGTCGTTACCGCGCCTGTTGCGCTATCTGTTGCTGCGCGATGGTGCTGCCGTGGAGACACGCCTGAAGCGGTTCTACAAGGACAGCGACCCAAAGCTTTATGCGCCTTTGGAGTGCAAGGCCTTTGCCGATTGGTTGCGGCACGATGGTGAGGCTGACGCATGGGCGCTGGCATTGCTGGATTATGACATCGCCTTGCTTGAGATCATCCGACGCGGCGCGCCCATTGTTGTCAGCTTCCCCGGCGATCCTACGACGGTTTTTGAGGGCCTTGCGATACGCGATCTGGCAAAGACGCCACCCCCACGGCCTTGGGAAGTCGAGATTCTGCCGGATGTGTTTGCAGTTGAGGATTTCGCGCAGGCCAGCCCGTCCTGACTGGGAAGCATTCGGCGAAGTCCAGAACGGCAGCGGGATGCGCTGCGCGTGCGGGTTTGCTGCAACCGCGCGCCGCCTAAGGTGCGATTGTCGTGGCGGCAGTGGTTGACCTTTGTTTCGCAGATCATACTGTCTGCCTGACTTACACAGAGGTGCCGCAGATGTCCGACCATATTGATCCCGCCAAACTTGACCGTCTTGCCGAGGTGGCGGTGCGCACCGGCGTGAACCTGCAACCGGGGCAGGATCTGGTGATTACCGCCCCTATGGCCGCCCTTGATCTGGTGCGCCGCATCGCGGTCCATGCCTATAAGGCCGGTGGCGGCATTGTGACGCCGTTTTTCAATGATGATGCGATCACCTTGGCCCGTTATGAACATGCCCCGGATGAAAGTTTTGACCGGGCACCGGAGTGGTTGTTCGAAGGGATGGCCGCCGCCTTCAAAGGTGGCGCCGCCCGTATGGCGATCACCGGTGATGATCCGATGCTGTTGTCGGAACAGGACCCCGAAAAAGTCGCCCGTCTGAGCAAAGCCACTTCAATCGCGGCCAAACCCGCAATGAACCCGATTGTGGGGTTTGAGGTGAACTGGAATATCGTGGCCTATCCCGGTGCGGCCTGGGCGTCGCGTGTTTATCCCGATCTGCCGGTGGAAGAGGCGCAGGGTAAGCTGATGGATGCGATCTATGATGCCTCGCGTCTGAGTGGTGACGATCCGGTGAAGAACTGGGCCGAGCATACGGCCACCTTGAAAGACCGGGTGAACTGGCTGAATGCGCAGAACTTCAGTGCCTTGCATTATACCGGTCCCGGCACGGACCTGCATCTGGGTCTGGCTGATGGCCATATCTGGAAGGGCGGGGCGTCGCCTGCGTTGAATGGTGTCGTCTGTCAGCCGAATATCCCCACCGAAGAGGTCTTTACCTGTCCGCACGCCTATAAAGTTGACGGAACGGTTGCCGCGACCAAGCCGCTGGCCCATCAGGGCAATGTGATTGAGGATATCGCCGTGCGCTTTGAAGCAGGACGGATCGTTGAGGCGACAGCGTCCAAGGGCGCGGATGTTCTGAACGCGCTGCTGAAGACCGACGATGGCGCGAGCCGGATTGGTGAGGTGGCGCTGGTGCCCCATTCCAGCCCGATCAGCCAGTCCGGCACCTTGTTCTACAACACTCTCTTTGATGAAAACGCATCCTGCCATATCGCGCTGGGGCAGTGCTATGCTGACACGATTGAAGGTGGGTCGGAGCTGAGCCCCGAAGAGCTCAAGCAAAAGGGTGGCAATCAGAGCATCATCCATGTGGACTGGATGATGGGATCGGATGCCGTGGATATTGACGGGATCACCAAGACCGGCGAGCGTGTACCGGTGATGCGGGCAGGCGAGTGGGCGTGATCGCGGGCTTGCGCAAACACGTCGATTTGCACATATAGAACCCAGCCAAGGGAGACCACGATGCGCGCACGTATTTACAAGCCAGCCAAAACCGCCATGTCATCGGGCACGGCAAAAACCAAGCATTGGGTGCTGGAACATGTTGCCGAAACCGCGCGCGAGGTTGATCCGCTGATGGGATGGACATCGTCCAGCGATACGCAGGCCCAGGTGAAACTTGCGTTTGACAGCAAGGACGCCGCTTTGGACTATGCCAAGGAGCACGGGATTGATGCCGTTGTGCAAGAGCCCAAGCCGCGCAAGGCAAATATCCGTCCCGGCGGCTATGGCGAAAACTTTGCGACCAACCGGCGTGGTGCCTGGACGCACTAACTGCTGGTTTTGGCTTGCCAAAGGGCAATAGTCCGCGCCATACCCGGCCCCAGCGGTCCGATAGCTCAACTGGATAGAGCAGCTGACTTCTAATCAGCAGGTTGAGGGTTCGAGTCCTTCTCGGATCGCCATGTCACCTTAACGATTTGTTCCTTATTTTCCCCAATTCGTTAATGAAATCGGCTGATTTTCTTGTTCCTGCGGGGACTTAGCCAGTTGGATCGCCGTGAAATTAATCCTTCATTAACCGTTCTTCACCTATCTCTTAACCATAAGATGTCTTCCGGATTGGCGGTATCACTTAAGGTTGAGAGTGCAGCGATGTTCGATTTGCGTGAGAGTGATTTTGGTGGTGATGACGCCCTGTTGGGCGAAACGGTCACCAAGACGAAGGCCCGGCCCGAGAGTGCTGCAAAGATTGTTTTTGACGTCGTTGTTGGTTTGCTCCTGCTCATTCCGCTGTGTTGCGCGGCGGGCCTTCTTGTCTTGCTGAACCCGTTCTTCAATCCTGGCCCCTTGTTCTTTCGTCAACGCCGCATGGGCCGGTCCTGTCAGCCCTTTGTGGCCTTCAAGTTTCGTACCATGCGCACGGCCGCACCGCAGCCGCGCGGTGCATTTGATGCGTTGGAGACAGATCGCATCGGCCGGTTGGGCCGCTTTCTGCGCCGCACCCGGCTGGATGAGTTGCCGCAGGTCATTAATGTGCTGCGCGGCGAGATGAGCCTGATTGGCCCGCGCCCCGACGCCTTTGAGCACGCTTGTGTCTATCTGCGTGAAATTCCGGGCTATGCCGAACGTCATCAGGTGATGCCGGGCATCAGCGGTTATGCCCAGACCGAAGTGGGTTATGTTGATGGTTTGGACGGTATTCACCGCAAGGTCGCGGCGGATCATTATTACCTCAAATACGCCAGCTTTGCCCTGGACCTGTGGATCACATGGCGCACGATTACGGTTGTTCTGGCCCGTCAGGGAAGCTGAAGAACCTCGGCATTGCCTGCTGATATCTTCACCGCTGACAGCACCCCGGTGTGGTAGGCCTGTGTGTCGATGGCGATGCGCCCCTGACCAATTTCGACCGTCTCAACCGGGTTGTGTCCGTGGACGATCCATTGTCCGTCCTTGCGCGGTTTTGTCAGGAAATTCGGATGCCCCCAGGGGAATGTGATGGGCTTTTGATCCGCCAGAGCCGCGTCCGGGTCTGCGCCAGCGTGCAGAACACTCACGTTGCCGCTGTGCCAGATGTAGGGGAGATTTGCGAGCCACCCACCCAATTCCGGCATAACCTCCAGCAGGGCGTTGCGTGCCTGGTTGCATTGATAAAGTGCGGGGTGTTCGGGGAGTTCTGTGATCCCGAAATCGGTCAGTGTCTTGCGCCCGCCAAAGCGCAGGAACGCCCGCGCGAACCGCCGAGGGCGGCGCAGGAAGCGTAGCAGCAGCTCTTCGTGGTTGCCGCGGAGCGTGATAATCTGATCGTTCCCCGCCAGCCCCATCAGCCGCCGCAGGGTTGCTGCACTATCCGGCCCTTTGTTGATGTAGTCACCAACCAGCACAATTGGCAGCCCGTCTGGCATCAGACGTGCGAGCATTGCGTCCAACAGATCGTCACGCCCATGCACGTCCCCGATGGCCCAAAAGGGCGCGGCAGGAGCAAGCGTTGTGGTGTCGTTTTGATCTGTCATTCCTGCTCATACCGCGATCGCCCCGCCCTTGGCCACATGCTGTTGCGTCCTGTACCGTGCGCAGGGCCAAGCGGTTGGTAAGCCCCGCAGGTGTATCCACTTTCCGACAATCTAACCCGGAGAGCCTTGATGCCTGATCCTTTTGATACTGACTATGTAAACCTGACATCCCCAGCTGTCGCACATTACGCCATTACCCCTGATGATGCTGCGGACCTGCCGGTCCGTCCCCGTGCGATCTATGTCAATACGTCCGGCACAGCGGCGCTGTTGGACAATGACGGCGAAGCGGTGAGTTATGAGGTGACAGCTGGCGCTGTCCTGTCCATCCGCCCCGTCCGTGTGATGGCGACGGGAACAAGCGCCCAACTGGTTGCGTGGTACTGATCCGTGATCGGGCTAGAGCTTTCGCCAGGTCATAACCTTGGCGCACGGGCGGGTGCGCTGCCGCTTGCCGCGTTCTTTCGCGCGGGTGGCGGGCGACATGTCGCCCTTGCCGCCGGTCAGGATGACGGTCTGACCCTTTGGACAGAGGTTGGCCAGAACCATGCCGCCTGTCTGCGGTTGGACAATAATGATCCCTCCACCCGCTATTCCTGGCGCGAGACGTTGATCGCGGAATTGCGCAATATCTATGCCGTGGGTGAGATGGCGTTGACGGGGTCGTGGTCGCAGTTGCAGTCCTCGGGCTCTGGCCTTGCGGGCAGCTACACGGGCAACCGCGCGATCAGTACCAGTTCACTGACCGCCAAGGCCGCCGTCACCGTTGATCGGGTCGCACCATATGATGTTTGGGTGCATTACACGGGCCGAACCAATGGGGCCTATCTGCGCGTGGATATTGATGGCGCACAAACGCTCGTGAACGAGATCGGGGATCCTGACGGCCTTGGGTTCAAGGCGTTCCCGACCTATCATGCGAACGATCTGACCCGCCGACAATCCGTCAAGGTCGCCAGTGGTCTGACCGGTAGCCATCTTGTCGAGGTCAGCGTTGGCGGCGTTGCCAGCCCTGGCGGCAATGCCATCATGCTCGAAGCGATTGCAATCTCTGGTGATCTGTCTGATCCCCGTGTCCTGCCGCCGCTTTGGACGCCCAACACCAGCTATGGCATGGGTGATGAGGTGCAGTGGGGCGGGGTCTTTTATGCCGCCCGCGCCAATGGCGTCAGCGGAACGGTGCCCCCGACGCATGGTGGCGGGATTGCCTCGGACGGCGCTTTGGATTGGCGTGCCGACAACCGCCCGACCTATCCGCAGTTTGTTGCCATCGATTATGCGTCCGAGCGTAAATATGCGCTGCGGTTTGATGTGGATGGGGCGTTCACTGAACTGGGCGGTCAGACCCACGGGAATGAGGCGCTTGTGGCGCGCAATGTCATGCTGGATGGCGCGGCCTGGACCCCTGCGACAACGGGAAACGGGCTCAGCGTGGGTGCGCAACTGACGTTGACGGAGGATCTGAACTGGCAGACGCAGGCCGGTGCCCCGCTTGGCAATTGCCAGTTGGTTCGCAGTATCGCACCGGGAAGTGTCCGCCATGACGTTGCGGTCACAGCCACGGGGCCGCAGGCCGATGTGGCGTGGTTCTATGCCGGCATGTTGCCCATGGTGCATTGGGACGGTGAAAGTGCGACCACAGTTGTGGCCACGCTGGACGCGCCGGATGCCACGGTCACCTTGGCCGATCATGCCGGAGTGAACCCACCCAACATTGATTTTGCCGGTGCCAGCCGCCTTGGATTGACCGGGTCGGTGATGGGGCGTGGCCTGTTTTATGGGCATGAGGCGGGTGCTGTGCCCGGTGCGGGCAATGTGCTGGATCAGTTCAACGCTTTCCTGCGCCCGAATTTGAACGCCAGAACGGCAAGCGGCGGGCTTGATTGGGCTGCCAAAGCCTATGTGCAGGCGGACAATGGCGCCGGGCTGAGCTTTGGGTCCGGTGACGTGATCCGCTTTTTCAACCGTCATGTGATGATGGTGGGTTAGCGCCTTAGCCAAACACAGGCCTGCCCCAAGGCCGCGCTGCGTTGTGTTGGCTTTCGCGGAGCGCGCGCCGGCTAACCTTGGTCAGCACAAGACCGGTCACCGGCGCGCCGGCATCGTGAAGTTTATCCAGCCCCGCTTGCACCATCGCAAGCGGGGTTTTGGCCCATTGCACCCCGTAGATCACCGCATCGGCCCGTTGCGCCCAAAGTGCTGCTGTCGGGTCGGTCAGGACAGGGGGCGCATCAATGATGATGTGATCATAGCGTTCGCGTAAAAGGCCGCAGATGCCATCGAGCCTGTCGGAGAGAATAGGATCGTCCGACCTGTTGCCCCGGCGTGCCAAGAGCAGATCAAACCCCAGCAGAGTATCATTGACCAAGGCATCCTGAAGCAGCGCGTCACCTGCAATCACATCGGCAATCCCGGCGGATGGTTGCAGGCGCAGGTGTTTGACAAAGCCGGGATTGGCCAGATCAGCACCAAGCAGCAGCACGCCCTTGCCTGCCTGGGCCAATGCGTGGGCCAGAGCGACTGCATGGGTTGTCTTGCCTTCACCGCTGTGACTTGCCGTGCAAAGGATCACCGCTGGGGTGTGGCCGTTTGCCGCCAGCATCAGTTCGGTGCGAATGGCCCGCATGGCTGGCGCAAAGCTGGCCATGGCACGCCGCAGTTGACGCAGGTTACGGATCCGGGTTTGGCGGGTCCGTGCAAAGACCGGCAGGCCGGTGGCGCTGTGCAACCGTGCAGGATCATTGGCCCCGTTGCGCAGGGCGTCCCGCAGGATGATCAGCGACACGCCCAGCAACACACCCAGCAGGGCCGCGATTTCAATGATCAGCAGTTTGCGTGGCCCAAGATATCGGGCCGAGGTGGCCGCGGTGATCACCTGACTGTTGGGGTGTTCCAGCCCGCGTTGGACGCGGGTTTCCTGTAACCGCGCCAAAAACGACTGGTAGAGCGCGCGGGTGGCGTCGGCCTCGCGCTGCATTTGATGCAGGCGCCCCAGCCCTGCGGATTGTGCCGTCAGTTGTGCCCGCAGCCTGTCGCGCTGCGCACCAATATCGGCGATTTCGGACCGGAGCTGTGCGATCTCGGCGGATTGGCGTGGGCTTTGTGGGGGAGAGGCGGATTGCAGCTGAGCCAGTGCGGCTTGTGCTGCATCCAACTGCTGTTCGGACAGAAGGATCTGGTTGCTCAGGCCGTCAAGTTTGGCGTTTTCCTGGATTTGCGCCGTTGCGATCAGATCGTTCACAGCCATTTCCTGCGCGCCAAGCTGCGCTTCGAGTGTCTGCACGCGCGTGGCCAGCCAGTATTCGGCTGTCAGGGTTGCGGCATCTTTCAGGCGTTGCTGATCCGCGACATAGGCGGCGGCTGTGACATTGGCCAATGTGATGGCTTTCGCGTCAGAGCTGCTTTGTGCTCTAATTTCAAAGATATAGGTGTCCTCTGGCCGGGTGGCGGTCAGCGCGGCGCGCAGGTTCTGGATGGTCTTTTCGTATATCGCCGCCTGGTCCGGAGGTATGGGCGTGGTTCCGGCCAGAAGATGCCTGAGCCGCCCACGTATCGCTGTCACGGAATAGGGTGACGGGGTTTGCAGATAGCGGTTGAATTCGGGGTCTTCCAGCAAGTCTAGCCGATCGATCACCTGCCCGAGGATGCGGTTCGAGCTAAGCGCGGTCACTTCGGTATTGAGGCTGGAGGGATCAGGATCGGGCGCGTTCCATTGCTGTGTCACACCGCGCAGCGGCGTTGCAACCGCCTCGATCTGAAGCGTTGCGGTTGCCTGATATTGCGGGCTGGTCATGTGAAAGGCGTAATAGCCGCCTGACAGGACAGCGCAGATCGTGGTGAACAGGATCAGCAGTTTGCCGCGCCAAAGCGTCGACAGAAGACCCAGCAGATCAAGCGGCGCAACAGGCGCATACCGCTCTGCCAGCCGCGCCTCTTGTCCGGCCTCATGGGCAACTGTTTGATATGTCATTGCACCCGCATCCATTGGTTCGGCAGACTTGCTTTTGCAAAAGACCACACAGGGGTTAACCAAAATTTAATCTCAATGAATGACCACTGAAGCGGTGGTGCGGCTTGGTTAACCCGTGCGGAGTGCTGTGGTTTGAGATTGAGACAAGAGATTGCACGTCTGGCAAAGGCCGCCGCCGCTGGAACCATGGTGGTGCGCGCGGGCATTGTCGGCGTCAATTTTGCCGTGATGATGGGGTTGGCCTACGCCCTTGGTCTGGAAGCCTTTGGTTCTTTGGCCCTTTGGTGGAGCATTGCCCTGGTTGCAGGCACCGCCTTTTCCTTTGGTGGTCCCTTGATCCTGCTGCGTGGGATGACTGACGGGAGCGGTATCCAATTTGCGGGCATCATGCGGGTTGCGGTCATCTATCCCGCAATGCTTGCCGCGCTGGCCTATGGTCCGCTGTGGGTGATGTGGCCTGCTTTGCCATGGCTGACACTGATCGCTGTTGCCTTGGCGACCAATCTGCTGAGCTGTCTGGCCAGCGTCCTGCGCGGCCTAGGTAGTGTGCAGGGGTCGATGATCCTGCGTGATGCTGGCCCGCAACTGGCGCTGGGTGCTGCGCTGGTGCTGAGATCGGGCGATGTGCAAGCCGGACTTGCCATGGCGGCGCTGTTGATGGCGTTGGTTGCCTGCGTGGCGATGCTGTGGATCACCCTGCCGCAGAGTGATGCGCGAAGGGCGTGGCCCAGGGATGCGGGTCCACTTTGGGGCGCGTCGGTGCTGGGTGTTGGCGTGGCGCAGGCTGATTTGATCGTTGGCGGGCTGTTTCTGCCGCCAGAGGTCTTCGGGCTTTACGCCATCCTGCGTCGCCTTGCCAATTTGATCGCATTGCCGGTCACCGTGGCCACATGGGTGAGTGCGGCACCGATCTCTGCCGCTTTTGGTGCGGGCGACGTGCATGGCTTGCAGCGCGCCAGTGCCGCAGGGAGCCGCATTGCCGTTCTGTCTGGCGGGGCCATCTTTGCGGCGGTGATATTGGCGCTGGCGTTGATCCCGCTCGCTGTGGCGCCGGGCCATCTGCACATCGCCCAAGGTGTTCTGGCGCTATTGGCGCTGGGCGGGTTTGTGCAGGTCTGGTTTGCCTCGGGGTTCACGGTTGCCACGTTATGCGGTTTTGCGCGCTACGCCGTTTTGGCGCGGCTTTCCATGGTGGGGCTTTATCTGGTGGCGGCCTTTGCGCTGGGCCCGGCGCTGACAGCCTTTGCCAATGCGGCGATCTATGTCGGGGCCATGAGCATCGGCAGTGTCGCGTTGTGGTGGGCCCTGCGTCGCACTGTTGGTGTGGACACCTCGGCCGGGGTGCTTTTGCAGCGGAGGGTCGCACGATGGAGAGCGCCCTGATCATCGCGCTGGCCGCCTTTTGCACCGGACTGCCGCTTTGGATGGGGCGGCGTTACGGGGTGGTGAGGGTTGTGTCGCCCATGCATTTGCTGGCCTATTTTGCGGCTTTCGGTTTCCTGATCAAAGTCATCGTCTACAGTACGGTGCCGGAATGGGCGTTTTTTGCGCGGTTTGTCTCGACCCCCGGTGCACAGATGGTGGGCGCGCTTTATCTTGCCGGGTTTATCCTGTCGCTCTGTCTTGGTTATCGCTGCGCGGTGCGCCCGGTATTGACCGCGCCCCGAACCGCGGATGCGCGGCTGATCGCTGCGGGTGTCGTCCGGCAGGGTTGGCTATTTGTGGTCGCCTTTGGGGTCGCTGCCGTAACGATCATGCTTTTGATCCGGGCGCGGGGCGCTGATGCTGTGTCGCTTGATGTGCTGACGCAGTTGAATACGGCAAAGCAGATCAATGTGAACAGCAATGGTGTCGGCGCGACATTGGCGGGGATCAAGACCCTGTTTATTGTGCCCAAATTCGCCTTTGTCCTGCTTCTGGGGCAAGGGCTGGTGTTGCGCCATCGTTACCTTCTGGCGCAAGCGACTGTTCTGGCGGCGCTTGTCGCACTGATCGCATTGATGTCTGGCGACCGGTTTGAGCTGGTCGAGCTGCTGGTCTTTGCAGTGGCCACCTTTGCCATTCTGGGTGGGCGCATTGATGCGCGCGCCGTGGTTTGCATCGGCGTTGCGGCGGTAGCTGTCCTGCTGGCCTCTGCCTATATGACCGCCTTGCGCGGGCAGGAGGCCGGATTGCTGCATCAGGTCGTGGGATCCACCTATTTTCTGGATATCAATGCATCCGTGATGGTCACCGATCGGGTTACAGCGCCCATGTATCTGCTGGGCGAGAGTTATAGCTGGTGGAGTTTCGGCTGGGTGCCGCGTGCGCTTTGGATTGACAAGCCTGCCATTGATCTTGGGGTGTTTTTCAAACGCGATGTGATGGGGCTGGATACCGGCGGTGCGTTTAACGTGACCGGCCCTGGCGAAGCATTTATCAACTTTGGCTGGGCGGGGATACTTGTGGGGTTGGTGTTGGGCTGGCTTTATCGCAGGGGCGAAGTGCTGCTGCTCGCGTCGCCTCATGTGCTGCGTCATGGGGCGTTCTGGCTGTACCCGCTCCTGTTTTATCCCTTTGTGCAGGCCACTTTGCAATCATCCTTCAGCGCCTTTGTCGTGGGTGCGGTGGCACAGGCGGTGATCCTTGTGGTGATGCTGGCCGTCTTTGTGCCGCGCTACCGCGTCAGGCGTCCTTTTCATTCCAGATGGAGGCATTGTCATGCTGTTTAGAGCCATTCACGTTGTGCTGCGCGCCAGCAGAGCATTGGGGCGCAGGGTTGGCGCGCGGTTTGCCACGCGGCTGCACCGTGCTGCATTGGGTGGATTGGGTTCCGGGGCGGTCATTCAGGCCGGTGTGTCACTTACCCCGCCCGGAAATGTCCATGTTGGTTGCGGCTGTTATCTGTGGCGCGGGGTGCATGCATCGTCCGAAGTATCCGGCGGCGTTCTGAAGATCGGGGACCGTGTCCAGATCAACCGTGATGTGCATTTGGATTTCACAGGTGATTTGCGGATTGGCGACGATGTCATGATCTCTGAAGGTGCTGTGCTTTATACCCATGATCACGGGCTGGACCCGCGCGCACAACCGGCACATTTCGCAAAATCAGTGGGGGCGGGCGCATGGGTCGGGATGCGTGCGGTGATCCTGCCGCAGTGTCAGTCTATCGGGGCGCACGCCGTGATTGGTGCCGGAGCGATTGTGACCCGTGATGTGCCCGCTGGGGCCATTGTGGCAGGCAATCCTGCGCGGATCATTGGGCAGCGTGACGCGGCAGCGGTGGCAGCATGAAGATTCTGCATGTTACCCCGTCATTCTATCCCGCAACCTATTGGGGCGGGCCGATCTGGTCGACCAAGGCCATCTGCGATGGGATGGCCGCGCGGGCCGGTGTTGCGCTGCGTGTGTTGACAACAGACGCGGCCAGCCCCGATCTGAAAGACAGGATCACACCCGCCGCATTGCCCTATCCTGTCACCTATGCGCGACGTCTGGCAGGGCATGCGATTGCACCGGGGTTATTGGCGCGTTTGCCAGCGGCTGTAGCCTGGGCCGATGTCGTGCACCTGACGGCCACTTACAATATGCCCACCTTGCCCACGCTGTTGCTGGCGCGGGCCTTTGGCAAGCCCGTTGTGTGGTCGCCGCGTGGTGCCTTGCAAGCCACAGCCGAGTGGGAGGATGCGCCGCGCCGCGCCACCAAGCGGATGTTTGCACGCACCGCAAATCTGATCCGCCCACGCGATACGGTGTTGCATGTCACGGCCGCCAGCGAAGCAGCTGGCAGTGTCAGCCAGTTGGCGGGTATCAGGACCGTTGAAATCCCCAATGCTGTGGATGTCCCGCGGCAGATTAATCGCCGCCGTTCCGATCATACGGCTTGCCGCCTGATCTTTCTGGGCCGGTTGCATCCGAAGAAAGGCCTGTCGGTCCTGTTTGAAGCGATGGAGCGCCTGCCGAGCGGTTTTGTGCTGGATATCTATGGGACGGGCGATGCCGCCTATGTGGCCAAGTTGCAAAAAGCCGCAAAGCGCTATCATGGACGTGTCACCCTGCATGGTCATGTAGAGGGTGCTGCCAAAGCCGCGGCCTTTGCCCGTGCTGATCTTTTCGTATTGCCATCGCACTCAGAGAATTTCGGCATCGCCGTGGCCGAGGCGCTGGCCCATGGTTTGCCGGTGATCACGACAACAGGAACACCCTGGCAGGACGTCGAAAGGATGGGTTGCGGCCGGTGTATCGACCTTGCAAGGGACGATCTGACAGCAGAGATCAACCGGCTTGCGCAGGCTGATTTGGCGGCGATGGGTGCGCGCGGACGGGCGTGGATGACACGCGATTTCTCACCCGCAGCGATGGTGGATGCATTTGCTGACCTCTACGCCATGCTGTGTCAGGAAACGCTTGCGCAGGTGCCCGCATGACCATCCGCGCTGATGTGACAGCAAACCGTGCCGCCACAAGCTGGAGCCGCCGCGAAAAGCTGGGGCGCGTGCTGTGGGCCTTGGCATATCCGCTGTTTCGGTTCAGCCCGCGCCCGCTTTGGGGCTGGCGTCGCTGGATGCTTCGCCGTTTTGGGGCGCAGATTGGCGCAGAGGTTCATATCTATCCAACTGTGCGCATGGCCGTCCCGTGGCATCTGCGTATCGGCGATCATGCGGCGGTTGGTGACCGTGCCATCCTTTATGCGCTTGGCCGAATTGATATCGGGCCGCGGGCCACGATTTCCCAAAATGCGCATCTGTGCGCGGGCACCCACGCCTGGCGCGAGGCCGCAAGACCGCTGGTCCGTGCGCCAATCACGATTGGCGACGATGCATGGGTTTGCGCCGATGCCTTTGTTGGGCCGGGTGTGCAGATCGGGGCGGGGGCGGTGCTTGGCGCGCGCGGTGTTGCGATGCGCGACCTTGCAGCGGGGCAGATCGGTGCGGGCAATCCGATGCAGGTGAGGCCTGCGACATGACGGATTTGACGGTGATTATCCTGACGATGAATGAGGCGCGCCATATCAGACGTGCTATCGCGTCGGTCCGCGATGTTGCAACGCGCATCCTGGTTGTGGATAGCGGATCCGAGGACGACACGGTAGCGCTTGCCAAAGCCGCGGGTGCAGAGGTGATGTATCACCCATGGACCACCCATGCGGCCCAGTTCAACTGGGCACTGGACCAGATCGCGGGTGTGCCCGGTTGGGTGCTGCGGCTGGATGCAGATGAGGTGCTGACACCGGCGCTGTCGGCAGAGATTGCGGCGGGCCTGCCGGATGTGGCGGGCCTTTATCTGCGCAGGCGTATCTGGTTCATGGGGCAGCCGGTCCGTTATGGGGGTGTCTTTCCGGTGCAGGTGATGCGCCTGTTCCGCAATGGGGCGGGTCGTTGTGAGGACCGTTGGATGGATGAGCACATCGTGGTCGATGGCCCCACTGCGACGTTGCAGGGCGAGTTGGTCGACAACAACCTTAACCCGCTGGATTGGTGGATCGCCAAGCACAACCGATATGCCAGCCGCGAAGTCATCGACATCCTGAATGCGCGTTATGGTTTGCTACCGCAGGGCCAGGGCCTGCAACAGGGCGGGCTGAAACGGTGGGTAAAGACAGTGATTTATGGCCGATTGCCGCCCGGCCTGCGGTCCGGGGCGTATTTCTTTTATCGCTTCGTGCTGCGTCTGGGCCTGCTGGATGGCAGCCATGCGCGCGCCTTCCATGTCTTGCAGGGGTTTTGGTATCGCTATCTGGTGGATGCCAAACTGGCAGAGGTTACAGGCTACATTGCCGAGACCGGTGCCCCACCTGATCTGGCGATCCGCCGTGTGTTGGGCGTTGATTTGGCAATCCACTACCACCAACAGCGAGAAGACGCCGCATGAAGATTTCCATCGTGACCGCCGTCATGAATGGGCGAGCGACTCTGCCCGATATGTTGCAGAGCCTTGGGGAGCAGTCACATACGGAGATTGAACACATAGTGCAGGATGGTGGGTCAACTGACGGCACATTGGGCTATCTGGCACTGGCCGGGCATCGCGCGATGACGCTTCAGTCGGCGCCTGACACCGGCATCTATGACGCGATCAATCAGGGCATCGTCCGTGCGACAGGGGATGTTGTGGGTGTTTTGCATGCCGATGATCAACTGGCTGATGGGGATGTGCTGGCGATGATCGCAGAGGCCTTTGACGATCCGGCGGTTGATGGTGTTTATGGCGATCTTCAATATGTCGCCCGCGATGATCCTGACCGCGTGATCCGGCATTGGCGTGCGGGCACGTTTGATCCTGCAAAGCTCCGGCGCGGTTGGATGCCGCCACATCCGACAGTTTATCTGCGGCGCTCGGTTTTTGAGCAGGCAGGGCTTTATGACACCAGCTATCGGATTTCTGGCGATTACGAAGCGATGTTACGTTTTTTGACGTCCGGGCAGGTCAGACTGGCGTATCTTCCACATGTCATGGTGCGCATGAAGATGGGCGGTATCAGCAACCGGTCTATTGCCCATATGGTCCGCAAAAGCCGCGAGGATTATCGCGCGATCAGGCGGCACGGGGTGGGCGGTGTTGGCACGCTTCTGGCCAAGAACCTGTCCAAACTGCGCCAGTTTGCCGGCCGGGGTTAGCCGTAGAAATAGACCGTCAGCATGTAAAAGATGGGGGCGGCAAAGATCACGCTGTCCAGCTGATCGACAAAGCCGCCCTGACCGGGGATCAGATGCGACCAGTCCTTGACCCCACGATCCCGTTTGATTGCTGCAACCACCAGATTGCCCAACATGCCGACAAAGGATGAAATTGCGGCCATCAGTGCAGCCCCAATCAAACCGAACGGTGTGATCCAGTTCAGCATCGCCCCGATGATCGCCGCACTGGCCACGCCCATCATCACACCTTCCCATGTTTTGGGCGACAGGCCGGGGGCCACGCGAGTGCGCCCGATCCGCCTGCCAAAGAAGTATTCCAGCAGGTCGCCGAATTGCACGACCATGACAAGGAAGGCGATCAGCAGCAGTGACCGGTCGCCATAGCCGTCAACCTCAACTGACATTAGCGCCGGCACCAGACTGACGCAGTAGACGGCGATCATCAGCGCCCATTGGGTTTCTGCGACACGCACCAGAAACTTTTCAGGATTGCCGCGCAAGGCCGAGACCATAGGCAGGAACAGGAAGGCGTAGACGGGGATAAAGACGTTGTAGAGGGCCGCCCATTCCATGCCGACAAAGACGTATTGCAAGGGCAGGACCACAAAAAAAGCCAACGCCAGTGACAGGTGATCGGCCTGTGCCTTGGTTGTCAGCGTCAGGAATTCGCGCAAGGCCGCGAAAGAGGCAAAGCCAAACAGGATCATCACACCCGGTTTGCCCAAAAGCAGCGCAACCCCGATAAAGGCGACCATGCCCCACCAGCTTTGCACGCGGGTCATATAGGTATCGAGGACCGGGTTGTTCGTGGCGGGATCTTCGCGGGCGCGCAGCACCTCGCCCACAAATGTCAGGGCAATCAGGATACCAAAGCTGCCAAAAGCCAACAGGAGAATATCGGTCATCATCGGGCTCATGACCGGACCTCCGGGCGTTGCGCCAGCAAAGCATCAGAGGCGCGTTTGAGGAAATCATCCTTGCTTTCGCCCTTTTTCACATGGATCGGCTCACCAAATGTCACCGTGCAGATCAGGGGCAGGGGGATGATTTCGCCCTTGGGCATGATCTCGGTCAGGTTGGCGACCCATGTGGGAACCAGATCAACCTCTGGCCGGGCTACCCCCATGTTATAGAGGCCTGCCTTGAACGGCAGCAGCGGGTCGTCGGTCATGTTGCGGTTGCCTTCGGGAAAGATGATCAGCGATGATCCTTCGTCGAGTGCTGCAATGATCTTGTCCATCGGTTTGTCTTTCACCTCTGGGCGGCGGTCCACCAGCACGCAGTTGAACACCTCTGGCCCGACAAAGGCGCGCAGCTTGTTCTTCAGCCAGTAGTCGGCGGCAGCGACCGGGCGCACGGTACGGCGCATTGCAGGCGGCAGGACCGACCAGATCATCGGCATGTCGGCATTGCTGGTGTGATTGGCAAAGTAGACGCGCTGGCGCGGGACCGGTTCGATCCCTTTCCATTCGGCGCGCACGGCAGTGATTGCACGTGCAAAGATGCGGATGGACTGGCCGACAATACGGGCGGCAAACTGGCGCAGGTAACTCATGGGCGTAACTCTGACGATACAAATGGGATTTGAAAAGGGTGAACCCCGTCCATCATGGATGAACGGGGTTTTAGGGGTGCGACCGATCAGAGGTCTTTTTCGCTGCCAACATATTCCGACAGCAGTTTTTCGTTCTTGGCGTCTTCGATGCGCTGGATGCGATCCTCGGACATTTTATCGTCAAAGCGGTATTTGACGAAGTTCACCAGCGCGAGGGTCAGCATCATCACTGACATGGCCCAGAAACCTTTGGTGGAAAGCGGCACATCGGTGGATAGCCACAGCGAGATAGCCAACATGGCGTAGGCAACACCGACGCCCAACAGGTTCACAAACATGATCAGGCCGTTATCTGAATTCTTGTTCAACATTGGATTTTCCTTTCGGGATTTGATTCTAGGTGGATGGGTTATTTCTTGGATGACTTCAGGCGGGCCAGCACATCGTCCGCAGTTGACCGCGTGGCGTTGCCAAAGCCCGCGTCGGCCATCCGGTCGGCGATGCTGTCGCCTTCCAGATCGCGGTTGATGTCGGCCAGAATCTCGGTCCGTTCAAACGGGTCGTCGCGGCCGAGAACGCGGGAAATCAGTTCTTCGGCTTCTTCCACGCTGCCCGATTGCACACCGGTTTTGACCATGCGCATCTGGATATTCTGTTCGCGGCGCACCGCACGGGCCTGAATGGCGCCTTGTTTGAGGTCGATAATCCGGCGGTGACCGCTTTCGATGGACGACCGCAGGCGGATCACCTTTTGGTCCAACCGATCCAGCGTTTCGCGGCGCATTGTCAGTTCGTTTTCCATGGCCGCAATGGCGCGGGCGGCTTCTTCGGCCATATCCTCGCGGTCATTGTCCAGCGCTTCCTTGGCGCGTTTGGTCAGATCAGCGATGCGGGATTTGAGCGCGCCATGCTGATTTTCCTCGGACCGCTGACGCTGGATCAGGCTCGCAAGCGTCGCCTTGGCGGCGCGCAGGCTGTTTTCACTTTCGCGGATTTTCTGGTCGATCAGTTCGATTGCAAAGGCATCGCGCACCCGGTCTTCGGCGCGTGCATTTTGCCCGTTAATCAATGTGGCAAGTGTCTTGAACATCGGTTTCTCCGTTTCTCTCAATTATGAACATCGTTCACAAAATGGAGATAGCGGCTCCGATCTCACATTGCAAGAAAAAATGCGAACATTGTTCAGAAAATTATGCTGAAGTCGTGATTTGCCTTAAGACAAGGGCGATCATGCGGTCGATGTCGTCAGATGGTACGCCTGCGCTTGCTTCATCCAGCCCCAAAAGTACGATGCCATGCACCGATGAAAACAGCGCACGGGTCATCAGGGCCAGTTCCTTGGCGTCCCGATCCGGGAATATGACCGCCAAAGGGTCAGAGATATAGGTGAACAACCGTCCCATTTCTTGCAGATACCAGTCGGGCGCTGCCTCGCCCGGCGCGCGTTCCACATCAAACAGGGCACGCCAGCTAAGGTGATTTTCGGCGGCAAACCGGTGATAGGCCTGCGCCATGATGACCAGCTGTTCAACCGGGTTTTGGGGGGCATCGGCAAGCGCTTCGGCCACATCGGCGCCCAGACGGTGAAACGTCCGCGCGTTCACGGCCAAGGTCAGATCGGTCAGGTCGCCAAAGACATTGTAGATGGCCCCGACGGCACAGCCTGCTTCCTTGGCCAGATCACGGGCGCGCAATGCGCCAAGGCCATCAGATGCAATTGTGCGTTCGGCGATGATGATCAGGTTGTCGCGCAATTCCTTGCGGCGGCTTTCGGTTTTGCGTGCCATTGGGTGCCTCGTGGTGAACGTGGTTCAGTGATAGGCGAAGTTGGCAGGATTGGGAAGGGGTGCGTGGGTTTCACCCACCTTGCGTTTTGACCGGCGCACCACCCGCGAAACTGTTCACCCCGTGATACCCAATCGGTGCTTCCTGCATTTGCAGGTGCAGCCCGTCGCCCTCATATGGATGGGCGCGGGCGAGGTCTTCGTCAAAATCAATCCCCAGTCCCGGCGCGGTCGGCACGGGGATATATCCCTCCTCAACCGTGATGCTGCCTTTGATCAGATCGTGGTGGAATGGCGTTTCGATCGTTTCAGCCATCAGGATATTGGGGATGGAAGCGGCGAGTTGGATGTTCGCCGCCCATTCCACCGGCCCTGCATACAGATGTGGGGCGATCTGGGCGTTATAGACTTCGGCCAGTGCTGCGATCTTTTTTGTTTCCCAGATGCCGCCAGACCGACCGAGGGCGGGTTGCAGGATCGTGGCCGCGCCCGATCGCAAAATGGGAGCAAATTCTGATTTTGTGGTCAGCCGTTCACCCGTCGCCACGGGGATGTTGACTGCTGCGGCGACCTTGGCCATTTCGGCGACGTTATCGGGTGGGATCGGTTCTTCGTACCACAGCGGGCTATATGCCTCTAACGCTTTGCCCAGTCGGATCGCGCCCCCGGTGCTGAACTGTCCATGGGTGCCAAACAGCAGATCGGCGCGGTCGCCCACTGCGTTCCTGATCGCTTTGCAGAACGCGACCGACTGGGAAACGTCATGCATCGACGGCATATGCCCACCGCGGATGGTGTAGGGGCCAGCGGGGTCGAACTTGACTGCCGTATAACCTTTTTCAACCATATCCACGGCGACCTCTGCCGCCATATCGGGGTTGGCCCAGAAATCTGGCAGCGGATGCGTGGGGCGCGGGTAAAGGTAGGTATAGGCGCGGATGCGGTCATTCATGCGCCCGCCGATCAGGGCATGCACCGGGCGGTCGCGATCCTTGCCAAGGATATCCCAGCAGGCCATTTCCAAACCCGACCACGCGCCGATGACGGTCAGGTCAGGGCGTTGGGTAAAGCCCGCAGAATAGACGCGGCGGAACATCAGTTCGATGTTTTCGGGGTTCTCATCCGCCATGTGCCGTTCGAACACATCCTTGATGACGGCCTTCATCACCTCTGGCCCGACAGAGGAGGCATAGCATTCGCCATAGCCCACAACACCGGTATCCGTTGTCACCTTGGGGATGATCCAATAGCGCCCGCCCCAGCCGGGGGCAGGTGGGGCCGTGACAATCACATCAAGATCGGAGAGTTTCATGGGCGTATCCTTGGCAGGAGATGTATTATGTCCGACCCAATCACGTTGCACAGATTAGGTCCAGATGATCTGGACATGCTGATGGCGGTGCAAGAGGGGCTTTTTGACAACCCGATGCGCGGCGATCAGTCGAAGGCGTTTCTGAACGACCCGCTGCACGAGGTCATTCTGGCGTTTGACGGTGACAGTGCCGTGGGCATGGCCAGCGGGCAGATCATGCTGCACCCCGACAAGCCACCTGCGTTTTTCGTGGCCGAGGTTGGCGTGCGCGACAGCCATCTGCGGCGGGGCATTGCCAAGCAGATGTGTGCAAAGCTGCTGGACATTGCGCGGGCGCGTGGATGTCAGGGGATTTGGCTGGCGACAGAGACTGACAATGTTGCGGCGCGGGCGCTTTATAGATCCCTTGATGCGCGCGAGACGGATGGGATTGTCGTCTATGACTGGGATGGCGCGATGGATGACTGATGTAAGGTGGATCATGATCCACCTTACCCGTGACGTCCGTTAGTCAAAAACAATCACATTGCGCTTGGCGCTGCCTGTTTTGGTATCTGCAATCGCCTCATTGATCTGCTCCAGCGGCCACCGGCCCGAGATCAGCTCATCCAGTTTCAGCCGTCCCTGTGCGTATAGGTCCACCATCCACGGGATATCCCGCGCGATCACGACATCGCCCATCTTGGACCCGATCATGCCTTGACCGGTCGCCGCTAACATCACCGGCTCATAGGATGACATGGCCCCGGAATGTGGCATCCCCACCATGATCACCTTGCCACCATTGGCCAGATATTGCGGTGCAGTATCATAGGCGGGGATCGCACCGACAGTCACAAACACCGCGTCAGCCCCGCGCCCCATCGCCGTCTTCGCCAAACGCCATGGTTTATCTTCGGTTGCCAGAACACCGTCCGTTGCCCCGAATTCCCTGGCAATGGCGAGCTTCTCTTCCGACATATCCACCGCGATGATCCGCCGCGCACCCGCGATCCGCGCCCCCTGGATCGCGTTCAGACCCACGCCACCTGCGCCAATGACCACCACGTCCTGACCTGCGCGCAAGGCGGCGGCATTCACCACAGCCCCCACGCCGGTGATCACGCCGCAGGCCAGTAGGGATGCCACATCCATCGCAATCCCGTCAGACAGTTTCACCACCTGACTTTGATCCACGACGACCTTTTCGGCAAAACCGCCGGTGTTCATCGCCTGTTCCAGCGCCTCGCCGTTCTCGCCCGTCAGTGGCCCGCTTGCCATATCGCTTTCGCAGGCCACCGGTTTGCCCCCCGCGCAGGACGGGCAGGTGCCGCAGGACCGGATCAGGGTTACGACGACAGGATCACCCACCGCCACGCCGCGCACACCGTTGCCGATAGCTGTGACATGCCCGGCAGCCTCGTGCCCATAGACCGCAGGCAGGGTGCCGCCCCATGCGCCATCAATGTAGGAAATGTCAGAATGGCAGATGGCGCAGGCTTTCAATGTGACCTCAACCTCGCCCATTTCAGGGGCAGCCAGATTGATGGTTTCGATGGAAAGCGGTGCGCCGAATTGGCGGCAAACCGCGGCTTTGATCTGTGGCATTGTGATGGTCCGATATCAGTTGCTGACGTGCAGCTTGGAACGCTGGCAATCCGCTTGCAAGTCTGAACGCGACCTTACGCGGTACGTGGGCGCGCCGGCCGGGGTGTTTGTACGAAGACGAGGATGCAACCCATGGTCAATACGGCTGACAGCAGGAAAGGCGCACCGGGCAAATAAACCGGTGCATCGGTTGCCGTGAAATACCAGAACGTCTGTGTGACCATCAGCGGGGCAAGAATCGTGGCCACGGCGTTGATCGACGTTACTGTTCCCTGCAATTCGCCCTGCTGGTCGTCAGGTGCGGTGCGCGACATGACCCCCTGCAAGGCGGGGCCGGCGACAGAGCCGATGGCCGTCAGCGGTGTCAGCGCCAGGGCCACCCAGCCGTTGGTCACAAAACCAAGGGCAACAAAGGCCAGCACATCAAACCCCAGCCCAAGGATCACAGCATTGCGTTCCCCGATCCGCGCGATAATCGGGCGGATCAGCAACCCCTGCACGACGGCAATGCCAACCCCGAACAGCCCCAGTGACAGCCCGATCATCCCCGGCCCCCAGTCAAACCTTTCGGCCCCGAAATAGGCCCAGACGCCGGGATAGACGAAGAATGCGATCGTATAGACAAATGTGATCAGCAACAGGCGTTTCAGACCGGGCAACGATCCGATGTTCCTGAAGGCCCCCAGCGGGTTCGCTCGTCGCCATGCAAACGGGCGGCGAATGCGGTCGGTCACGGTTTCGGGCAGAACAAAATAGCCAAAAGCCGCATTGGCCGCGGCAAGGAACGCTGCTGCCCAGAACGGCGCGCGCGTCCCGAATTCGGCCAGCACACCGCCCAAAAGCGGCCCCAACACAAACCCCACGCCAAAGGCCGCCCCGATCAGGCCGAAATTCGCGGCTTTCTCATCCGGTGCCGAGATATCGGCCATATAGGCCGCCGATGTTGATTGTGTCGCGGCGGTGATACCGCCAATAAGCCGGGCGATGATCAGCCATGTGATCGTTCCTGCCACCGCCATCAGCACATAGTCAAAGGCCATGATGACAAGCGATCCAATCAGGATCGGGCGGCGGCCATAACGGTCCGACAGGCTGCCCAGCGTTGGACCAAACAGAAATTGCATCGCCGCAAAGATCGTTGCAAGGATACCCCCCCAGACGGCGGCGGCGCCAAGGCCCTGACCTTCGACCTCTTGGATCAGGTCGGGCATGACGGGCATGATCAGCCCGATGCCCATACTGTCCAGCATGACCGAAATCAGGATAAAAGTGACGGCAAGGCGTTTGTTCATCAGCGCAGAATTAAACTGTTTAGTTCAGTTTGCAAGTGGCTGTGCGCGTAACTTAGATATGACCAGTCGCCGAAAGGAAACTGTTGATGTGCCCGGCATAGATTTCCGGTGCCTCGACGCAGGGCAAATGTCCGGTTCTGCGCATCAAGGTGAACTGCGACCCCGGCACCAGATCAACGGTTTCGCGGACAAGATCAGGCGGGGTTGATGCATCCTCTGACCCGGCGATACCCAGCATGGGGATGCGCAGGCCGCTGGTGGGGGTGTAGAAATCAGTCCCTGCAATTGCCGCGCAAACACCGGTGTATCCTGCGATCGATGCCGCCTGAAGCATTGCCTTCCACGGTGCCATTGCCGGCGTCCCATGGAATGCGCGGCCGAACCAACGTTTGACCACCTCGTCCGATGCAGCGGCCATCCCCTGCGTTTCGACCAGCGCAATCCGGTTTTGCCAAAACTCGGGATTACCGATTTTGGCCGCTGTATTGGACAGGACCAGCGCGCGAATGATTTCTGGCCGTTTGACGGCCAGCCCCTGACCTATCATCCCGCCGACCGACAGGCCCACAAACAGCGTATCGCGCAGGTTCAGCGCGTCGCAAACAGCTTCTGCATCGCTGACCAGTTGACCCATCGTATAGGGCGCATCCGGCACATCAGACCGCCCGTGCCCGCGTTTGTCATAGCGCACAATCCGCAGACCGGGGGTCAGATAGGGCATGATCGGATCCCACAGGTGCAGGGTCGTGCCCAGCGCATTGGCAAAAACGACCACAGGGCCATCATCCGGCCCCTCTACCTGAGCATGCAGGACCACGCCATCGCGGCTGGTAATCTGATGCTCAGTCATCTTCGTCATCATCGCCGTCAATGACCATATGCGCCATGATCTGCCCATGGTCCGAGGCGAGTTTGTTATATGGTGCCTCTGGGTGGGATCCGTCGGTCAGATGGTCGTTCAGGACGCTGAAATATTCCATTTCGCCAATCCCATCATCGCCGTCGATGAAATGGCGCGACATCAGGATCTGGTCGATGCTTTCGAACACCCCGCCAAAGGCTGACGTATAGACCATGTCGCGCAGGGACCGTTTCACGAACAGCTTTTCAGCCGAAAAGAGCCGAACCTTGTTGATCTGTTCCTGAATAATCTCGTTCTCTTCATCGGAATAGCGATCCCGCCGTGTCTGCGCATCGTGCCTGCGCATCCACGCATAATTCTTGAACGGGACTTCGCCGGTGATAATTTCGGAGGACACCGCATGTTCGCTGTCGTTGAAATCACCCAGGACCATGACCGGGCGACCTGCCTTCAATTCCTCAAGAACCGCGGACCGCAGCACCCAGGCCTCTGCCATGCGACGCAGGGCTGACCGCAGCGACCCCATGGCGCGGGCGGCGGGATCATAATTCACCAGATCGGCGGCAGGCGGGAAGGGCGCGCCTTCGGGGCGTTCCAATTCGCCCAGTTTCGATTTCAGGTGGCAGTTAAAGACCGTCACCACCGTGCCACCCACCGGGATGCGTGCCTTCATGATCGGGCGGCTCAGGCGCGATACGCGGTAAGTGCCGCCGTCGCTGCCATCCAGATCGCGGAAAGGGATATCCAGCGGCTCATCCAAATCCTGCAACACCTCTGGCGGTTCGGCAAAACCAAACCGCGACAGGATCGCGACGCCGGGGCGGCGTTGGCCGGGGCCACTGTCAAAGCTGTTTGGGGCAAAGGCCAAGGCGGCCTCGGTATAGGGTTCAAAGGCCAGTTTGCGGAAAATCGCCTTGCGGGCATAGCGCTTGGACCGGTCGGGGATCACCGCCTCATTCGCGGCCTGTCCCAGTTCGTCCGTTTCGATCACCACATCACGCAGTGCGGCCTCGCTGAAAATTTCCTGAAAACAGACGATATCCGCGTTCATCGTCAGCAGCTGATCGGCCAGCCATGCGCGTTTCCACGCGTATTCTTCGGGGGTGTATTGTTCGAACCGGTAATATTCCTGATCGGCCTCGATCAGGTTTTTGACGTTGAAACTTGCGATGGTGAAACGGGTCATTTCAAGGTCTCCAGGGCTTGGGCAAAGACGGCGGCATCGACGTTGCCACCAGTGGCCACAGCGATCACGGCGTCGCCCGTGAAAGCGTCAGGGTGGAACAAGGCCGCAGCCAGCGCCGCCGCGCCACCGGGTTCAACCACAATTCGCAACCGTTCAAACGCAAGGGCCACGGCGCGCATACATTCGTCTTCGCTGACCACAATGCCGGGGCCGCAGTGCGCTTGCATGATCGGAAAGGTCAGATCGCCCGGCTGCGGCGTGATGATCGCATCGCAAAGCGATCCATCCAGCCGGGTGTTGCGTTCAATTTTGCCGCTGGCCAGCGACCGGGTTACATCGTCAAACTCTTCCGGCTCTGCCGGGCGTACCCGCAGGCCCGGCGCATCAGCGGCCAAGGCAAGTGCGATGCCAGAGGTCAAGCCACCACCGCCACAGCACACCATCACATCGGCATTCGTAACGCCCAACGCGTTCATGTCCTCGGCAATCTCTAACCCTGTGGTACCTTGCCCGGCGATGACCTGTGGTTCATCAAACGGCTTGATCAGCGTCAGCCCGCGCTCGGCCGACAGTCTTGCGCCGATTTCATCGCGATCCTCGGTCGCGCGATCATAAAGCACGACCTCGGCCCCCAATGCGCGGGTGTTTTCGATTTTTACGGTTGGGGCATCGGCGGGCATGACAATCACGGCAGGCGCGCCATGTTCGCGGGCGGCAAGTGCCACGCCTTGCGCGTGGTTGCCGCTGGAAAAGGCGATGACCCCGGTTTTGAGCGCGTTATCCGTCAGCGATGACACGGCCGACCAGCCACCACGGAATTTGAACGATCCCGTGTGTTGCAGGCATTCGGCCTTGAGGAAAACACGCCGCCCGGCGATATCGTCCAGAAAAGGTGATGTCAGGATTGGCGTGCGCCTTGCGTGGCCCTTGATGCGGTCTGCCGCGGCGCGGATCATGTCGATATTCATTGCAGTTTCTCCACCCATTTATGCAGCGCATCCAGCGCTTGCGGTTCATCCAGAAACGGCACATGGCCACGCCCCGGCACATCGGCCCGGATCATATCAGGGCGGCGGCGGGTCATTTCATCGGCTGTGTCCTTGGTCAGCAGGTCTGAATTTTCACCGCGCACCAGCGCCAACGGCAAACCGGCAAGCGCATCAAACAAGGGCCACAGGTCCGGGGCAGGCTGCGCCCCGGCCGCAAGCACCGCATCGCGCAGTTTTGGGTCATAGCGAATGACCAGACCATCCGGCGTTTCTTGGTAATGCGCCTGCACCTCTGCCAGCCAGCGGTCCATCGGTACGCCTTCGAAATGCGTCCAGAGCTTTGCCCGCGCCTTTGCTGCTTCAACATAGGTTTTCTGCACCGGATTGCGCCCGATGTAATCCTTGATGACGTCCAGACCCTTTTCATCAATCACCGGGCCGATGTCGTTGAGCGCCACGCCCAGCAACCGATCCTTTGCAGTGGCGGCCAGTACCATCGCGATCAACCCGCCGCGCGAGGTGCCAAGTATCGCGGCTTTGTCCAGTCCCAGATGATCCATCAGGGCCAATGTATCCTGAGCCTCTTGCGGGATTGTGTAGGTCGCGGGATCGGCCCAGTCAGACTGACCCCGCCCGCGATAGTCCAGCCGGATCAGACGCAGGGGCAAATGCGGGGCCACGTGGTCAAAATCGGCGCCATTGCGGGTCAAACCCGCAAGGGCGATCACAGGCAAACCTGTCCCTTCATCCACGTAGTGCAGCCTGACCCCATCGTGGGTGGTGAACTGCGGCATCAAGTGAACTCCGGGATTGTTGTCAGGTCTGACAAAACGTGGTGCGGTTTGGCGTATAGCCTGTCCATCGGTTCACCCGTGCGGTTCACCCATGCGGTTTGAAACCCGTATCCGGCAGCCCCTGCGGCATCCCATCCGTTGGATGAAACAAACAGCACCTCATCCTTGGCGCAGCCGAAATGCGCGCCCACCATGTCATAAACGCGGTCGGCGGGCTTGAAGACGCCCACGTCTTCGACGCTGAGCACCGCATCCAGATCACCGGCGATCCCTGCGGATGTGACCGCTCCGTTCAGCATATCGGGTGATCCATTGGACAGGATTGCGGTCGCCTTGCCCGCCGCCTTTAGCGCGGTCAGCATTGCGGGGACTTCCGGGTATGCTGCAAGCTCCCAGTAAAGCTCCAGCAGGCGGGTTCGGGTGGCGTTATTGGTCAGCCCATGCGCTGCCATCGCCCAATCCAGCCCGTCCTGCGTGACCTGCCAGAAATCACAATGCCGGTTCGCAACCGCCCGTAACCAGGTGTATTGCAACTGCTTGAGCCGCCAATCGCGCGCCAGGGCGGGCCAGACGTCGGCCAATGCTGCATGTGCGGGCTCTTGTGCGGCCTTGGCCGCGGCGGCGTTCACGTCAAGCAATGTGCCATAGGCATCAAAGACATAAGTGGTGATTGGCATAGCGTTCTCCATTGCTGCGCTTACCCTGTCATGGGCAGAAGGCCACGAAAAGGGGCAATGCGTTTGCAACCCGGGCTGTCACCACGTAGCGTTCGCCGAAATTCAGGAATGACGAAGGATAAGAAGATGAGCGTAGCAAAAGCAGGCGATACCGTTCGCATCAACTACACCGGTACTTTGGACGGTGGTGAGGTGTTCGACAGTTCTCAAGGGCGCGACCCGCTGGAATTCGTTGTTGGCTCTGGCCAGATTATCGCAGGGCTTGATGCCGCGATCCCCGGCATGGCGGTGGGCGACAAGAAGGACGTCAACGTGCCTTGCGCCCAAGCCTACGGCGAAAGCAATCCTGACGCGCGCCAGGCGGTGCCGCGCGAGCAAATCCCGGCAGAGATCCCGGTTGAAGTTGGCACGCAATTGCAGATGCAGACGCCGCAGGGGCAGGTTGTGCCTGTAACAGTGGCCGAGGTGTCAGAGACTGAAGTGACGTTGGACGCCAACCACCCGCTGGCAGGCAAGGATTTGAATTTTGCGATTGAGATTATGGGAATTGATGCCGCGTAGTGGCTGCGCGGCTCACGATTAGGTGTGTGACCCCGTCATAGAATATCGGACCTTGATGCGGGATCGGGGCGGATTAATCCAGAAAAACGGAGGCCAGCTCACCGTGCTATCGGTTGCTGGCCCGCTGCCACAAAAGTAACTTCAGAACTATTCATGCGAAAGTCATCGCAAAGCAGCGTCACATTCAGGCTGCGCTCTGGTTCGCATTGGAACGATACATTCGCGACGTGTTTCGCCCCGACATAGGCGCGCCAAAACGTAGCGGAGTTATGCACGCAGGGCAAATACCCCAAGGCGGGCCCGCGATTTGCCAGCACCTCGGAGATCAATGGTGTTCCAACAAAAGAAAAGAGTGACCTGTTTGGCGCAGTGATATCGTCACCTGCGCAAACGCTATCGCGTATGAAGGCAATCTGCATGTTGAACCATGTCGGCCTAGACCAAGTGATCCGGCTGCGGCATCCCCAGCACGTGGAACCCGCCATCAACGCGGATGATCTCGCCCGTTGTGCAGGCACCCGCATCTGATGCCAGATAAACCGCGGTGCCGCCAACGGCTTCTAGGGTCGCATTGGACCGCATGGGCGCATTCTGGTCTGTATGCTTGTACGTCTTGCGCGCGCCGCCAATAGCGGCCCCTGCCAGCGTTTTCATCGGGCCGGGGCTGATCGCGTTCACGCGGATGCCTTGCGGGCCTAGGTCGTTGGCCAGATAGCGGGTGGCGGATTCCAGTGCGGCTTTGGCCACGCCCATCACGTTATAAAACGGAGTGACGCGGTTGGACCCTTGATATGTCAGCGTCAGCAGCGTGCCGCCGTCGGGCATCATCTGTGACGCCCGATTGGCCACGTCGATGAAGGAATAGCACGAGATTGCCAGCGAGTTTTTGAAGTTATCGCGACTGGTGTTGATGAAGCGCCCGGTCAGTTCGTTCTTGTCGGAAAAGGCGATGGCATGTACCACGAAATCAAGGCTGCCCCAGCGGTCCTTGAGCGTGGCAAAGGCCGTGTCCATGCTGGCATCATCGGTGACATCGACGTCAACCATGATGTCTGATCCGACCGATTGTGCCAATGGTTCCAAGCGTTTACCAAATGCCTCGCCCTGATAGGTGAACGCAAGTTCCGCGCCGGCCTCTGCCATGGCCTTGGCGATCCCCCATGCGATGGACCGTTCATTGGCCACGCCCATGATCAGCCCGCGTTTGCCCTTCATCGAGATTGTCATCGCGTCTACCCTTTGAATTTCGACAGCAGCATGGAGCCGTTGGTGCCGCCAAACCCGAACGAATTTGTCATCACGGTATCAAGGCCAGCATCCTCAACCAGTTCAGTTGCAATTTCTTCGGGCTTCAGTGCCGGGTCGAGGTTTTCGACGTTGATCGAAGGTGCGATGAAATCATCTTGCAACATCAGCAGGCAATAGACGGCCTCTTGTGCGCCGGTGGCCCCTTGGCTGTGGCCAGTCATGGATTTGGTAGAGCTGATCGGCGGCGTGGCGCCTTCGCCAAAGACCCGGCGCACGGCCTCAACCTCACCCACGTCACCAACAGGTGTCGAGGTGCCATGGGCATTGATATAGCTGACCTTGCGATCATCGGGCAGGGTTTTCAGCGCGCCGCGCATCGCCCGCTCACCGCCTTCACCGGAGGGTGCAACCATATCTGCGCCGTCGGATGTGGCCGCAAAGCCAGTGACTTCAGCGTAAATCTTGGCCCCGCGCGCCTGTGCGCTTTCCAGACTTTCCAGCACAACCATCGCACCGCCACCGGCAATCACAAACCCGTCGCGGTCGGCGTCAAAGGCGCGGCTTGCCCGCTCTGGGGTGTCATTGTATTTCGACGACATGGCCCCCATTGCGTCAAAGAGGCAGGACAGGGTCCAGTCGAGTTCCTCACCGCCGCCCGCAAACATCGTGTCCTGGTTGCCCAAGGCGATTTGCTGGGCGGCCATGCCGATGCAGTGCAGAGACGTCGAACATGCGGAGGTGATCGAGAAGTTCATGCCCTTGATCTTATAGGCCGTCGCAAGGTTGGCGCTGACGGTGGATGACATCGCCTTTGGCACCGCAAAGGGGCCGATGCGTTTGGTCGCACCGGTGTTCTTGACCACCTCATGCGCCGTCAAGATGGCTGAGGTGGACGGCCCGCCGGACCCCGCAATGAGGCCCGTCATCGGGTTCACGATCTGATCTTCGTCCAGCCCCGCATCCGCAATGGCCTGTCCCATGGCGATATGCGCATATGCCGCACCCGGCCCCATGAAACGCAGGGTGCGCTTGTCGACATGTTCAGTAATGTCGATCTTGAGCGTACCCGCGATCTGGCTACGAAACCCGTGTTCGGCCATTTCTGCCGAGGCTTCGATTCCGGATTTCCCGGCTTTGAGTGACGCCAGAACCTCATCAGCATTATTCCCGATGGGCGACACGATCCCGAGACCGGTGACAACAACACGGCGCATGGGCACCTCTCCTTCATATTCGTCGTAGATTGGTGGCCTAACTTTCGGACAACGCAACCTTCATATCGGTGACTTGATAGATGACCTCGCCATCGGCCTCAACAATCCCGTTGGCCACGCCCATGGTCAGGCGGCGGGTTTGGATGGCTTTGGTGAAATCTACCTTATAGGTCAGCATCTTGCGATCCGGGCGCACCATGCCTGTCAGTTTGACTTCGCCGACGCCAAGCGCATAGCCGCGCCCTTGCCAGCCGCGCCAGCCTAGGTTGAAACCGGTCAACTGCCACAGCCCGTCAAGGCCCAGACAGCCGGGCATGATCGGGTTGCCGGGGAAATGGCACTCAAAGAACCACAGATCAGGGGTGATATCGAACTCGGCCACCACATGGCCCTTGCCGTGCAGTCCGCCGTCGCCCGAGATGTCGGTGATCCGGTCCATCATCAGCATAGGCGGCGCCGGAAGCTGTGCATTGCCTTCGCCAAACAGCTCTCCGCGGGCGCATTTGAGCAGGCCTTCTTTGTCAAAACTTGTGGGATAATCCGCCATTGCACTGGTCTCATTGTTGTTGACTGCGTTGCCTGACCTCTAGCACCCGGAGCTTTGTGAGAGCAAGTCCGCCGGTTTTCTGCGTGTTTTTATTTGATCATAACCCCCAAGTTCCCATATGAATGGCATAAAGCAGCAAAAGAGTGACGATGACACAGATCGAAACACAACGCAGCGCGGATTGGCTTGCCGGCGCAGGATTGCGCCCAACACGGCAGCGTATGACGCTGGCGACGCTGCTTGTTGGTGATGGTCAGGATCGGCATGTCACGGCAGAAAGCCTGTTTGATGCGGCTTTCGATACGGATGAAAAAGTTTCACTGGCTACGGTCTATAATACCTTGCGTGCGTTTTGCGATGCCGGGTTGATGCGAGAGATCACGGTCGATGGCTCAAAGAGCTATTTTGATACCAATATGACGGATCATCCGCATTTTTACTGGGAAGACAGTGCAAAGCTGACTGATGCGCCTGCGGATCAGTTGGAAATCCGGCATTTGCCCGATGCACCGGAGGGTGCAGAGATTGCATCTGTTGACGTTGTGATCAGGTTGCGACGGACCTGATCAGTAAGGTGGATCATGATCCACCTTACGTCTTGCAGCACTTTACCCTTCATTAACTTTGTCGCGTCACTCTGGTGTGATGTCGAACTATCGCCGCTTACGTGTGCCCGGTGGCACCTATTTCTTTACCGTTCGTTTGCAGGATCAGCGTTCCGATCTGCTGATCAGCCATATCGACGTGCTGCGCGACGCCACCCGGCTGACCCGCAAGCGCTGGCCATTTGTGATTGATGCGGCCGTCATTCTGCCGAACAAGCTTCACATGATCTGGACCCTGCCCGAGGATGATGCAGATTTTTCCAAACGCTGGCGGATGATCAAATCAGCCTTTTCGCGCAATGTGCCCGCGCCAGCCTATGTTCCGCCCAGCCACCGCAGACGAGGCGAAAAAGGTATCTGGCAGCGCAGGTTCTGGGAACATCTGATCCGGGATGAAGATGATCTGGCCCTGCACATGCATCTGATCCGTTCTGCACCCATTCATGCGGGTCTTGTATGCAGGCCAAGCGATTGGCCCTACTGCTCACTTCACCGCGCGCAGGCAGGCCGATCTGTCAAAACCATTGCCCCGGTTCCATCAGGCCCAAGTCCAAAAGTTGTTGGGATTGCCAGCTGAAACGCTCTGATTGTGGGCAGTGGAAGGTGTTGATCACATCGCGACTGCCCGGATTGCGGCGCAGTGCCTTGGCCGTGCGAAACGATCCCACGGCAGCTGTGAGGTTGTTATGCCAGGGGCAAGAGAACGTGTTGAACTCTGCAATATTGAAAGAGCGGTCAGGCAGCATCGCAAGCCCCGGCACGGCCCGAAAGAACGACACCCGGTTCAACCGTTGCCTTGCGCTGCTGATATGTTCCTCAAACCGCCAGCGTAACCCGCCATAGACGTCGATCTGCCGCTCAAGCGCCTGTCCTGCCGCGTCTTCGCGGGCCAGCGCGTAATAACCAGAGCGATCAAAATGCGCGTTTTGCCGGTCGACACCGCCCGGATGGGCGGACAGGTCTTCCGGGTAAAGATCGACCAGATGGGTCATGACCGTATCGCGCCGCTCTTCGGTCATGAAGGTCAGCATTTCGCCCACACTGCGATCTTCGCAGAACGGATAGTAAAGGTACTCGGCGTTATAGCAGTAGTAAATCCACTGCCCCGGCAAGGCCTTGATTGCGGTGTTGATCACCATGGGCAGGGCATCATCACTGGTCACCTCACAATCGACCCGGTGCACATTTGGCGCCAGATTGTCCGGCATAGTCGCCTCTGGCGCGCAAAAGAGGAGCAGATCGCCAAATCCCACATTCAGGTGGTGCGCGATCGTGCTTTCCACCTCGACGTCGTCGTCCATCAGAATCAACCCAACGGGCCGGTTGCCCAGTGACTGTCTGGCGTTTGCTTTGAGCATGGACAGGGATGTAAAATGCATGTGCCGCCTGTTCTGCTGAGGTTTGCGCAAATTCGGCTATATTGCGCCGCATTGCAAGCAATCCAGCAAGCCGCTAGAAGGCCTCCAATTCCCCAACCCAAGGTCTTTGCGATGTCCGCGCCCAAAAAGCTCTTTATCAAGACATATGGCTGTCAGATGAACGTCTATGACAGCGAACGCATGGCCGAGGCGCTGGGCGGCAAGGGGTATGTGCAGACCCAGACGCCTGATGATGCGGATATGATTCTGCTTAACACCTGCCATATCCGCGAAAAAGCGGCAGAAAAGGTCTATTCCGAGCTGGGGCGCTTCAAAGGGTTGAAGGCCGAGAACCCCGATCTCAAGATCGGTGTGGCCGGTTGTGTGGCTCAGGCCGAGGGTGAAGAGATCATGCGCCGCCAGCCGATGGTTGATCTGGTGGTTGGTCCGCAAAGTTATCACCGCCTGCCGGCGATGGATGATGCGGTGCAGACCGGGGCGAAGGCGCTGGATACCGATTTCCCCGATGATGACAAGTTCGAGACACTCAAGACCCGTTCCAAGGCCAAACGCGGCCCGACCGCGTTTTTGACCGTGCAGGAAGGCTGCGACAAGTTTTGTGCATTCTGTGTGGTGCCTTACACCCGCGGAGCCGAAGTTTCCCGCCCCGCCGATCGCATTATTCGCGAGGCGCAGGAGCTGGTGGAAAGCGGCGTGAAGGAAATCACGCTGCTGGGTCAGAACGTGAACGCCTATCACGGGCATGAGGGTGGCCTGGCCGGGTTGATCTGGGCGCTGGACAAGGTTGATGGATTGGAGCGTATTCGCTTTACCACTTCGCACCCCAACGACATGGATGATGCGCTGATCGCGGCCCATGGCACCTGTGAAAAGCTGATGCCCTATCTGCATTTGCCTGTGCAATCCGGCTCTGACCGTATCCTCAAGGCAATGAACCGCAAACATACTGGCGAAAGCTATTTGCGGCTGATCGAACGCATTCGTGCAGCGCGTCCTGATTTGCTGCTGTCTGGCGACTTCATTGTGGGTTTCCCCGGTGAAACCGACGCCGATTTCGAGGACACGTTGCAACTGGTCCGCGATGTTCACTATGGGCAGGCCTATTCGTTCAAATACTCCACCCGGCCCGGCACACCGGCAGCAGAAAAACCGCAGCTGCCTGAGGATGTGATGAACGACCGTTTGCAGCGGTTGCAGGCCTTGTTGCGCGAACAGCAGCAGGCAACACAGGCGGCGATGGTCGGTCGTGAGGTTAAGGTATTGTTTGAGAAGGCGGGACGCGAGCCAGGGCAGATGATCGGAAAGTCCGAGTATCTGCATGCGGTTTATGCGGATGCGCCAGCGGATGTGCTGGGGCAGGTGCGCCGCGTGAAGGTGGTGCAGGACAGCCCGAATTCATTGAAAGGTGAGTTGGCGTAGGGTGGGTGCAACCCACGCCCGGACCACGTGGGTTTCACCCACCCTACGCGCGAAAATTCGCATCAATTCCGTGACATTCCCGTTTGATGCCTTGCGCCTTGCGGCCTGACTTGCCACGATGCCCATATCTAGACTCAAGAGGAGAGATGATTGGCCACTGGTGCCCTGACCCCACCCGCTGAAGCTGCCACAGAAGCCCTGTTGGAATTCCCGGACAACTTTTTGCTGATCGATCTTTGCGGCGAATATGACCGCAACCTGACCACCATTGAAGACAAACTTGATGTGCAGATCCTGCGCCGCGGCAACCAGCTTGCCGTGATTGGCGAGGATGACGCCCGCCATGAGGCGACAAAGGTCTTGCAGGCGCTTTATAGCCGCCTTGAAGCAGGCCGCACGCTGGAACCCGGTGATCTGGACCGCGAATTGCGCATGGGTGCGGAACCGGTCCGCGGCCCCGCACGCGACGGTGATCAGATCGAGTTGTTCAAGGGCGAGACATCGCGGGTCGAGATCAAGACCCGCAAGAAGCTGATTGAGCCGCGCACGGACGCGCAGAAGGCCTATGTCAAATCGCTATTTGACAAGGAATTGGCCTTTGGCATTGGCCCCGCAGGTACCGGCAAGACCTATCTGGCCGTTGCCGTGGGCGTTAACATGCTGATCTCTGGTCATGTGGACAAGATCATCCTGTCGCGTCCCGCGGTGGAGGCCGGTGAGAAGCTGGGCTATTTGCCCGGTGACATGAAGGACAAGGTCGATCCTTACATGCAGCCGCTTTATGACGCGCTGAATGATTTTCTGCCGGGTAAGCAATCTGCCAAGATGATCGAGGAAAAGGTCATTGAAATTGCGCCTTTGGCCTTTATGCGCGGACGGACCCTGTCCAATGCTTTTGTCGTGCTGGATGAGGCGCAGAACGCCACAACCATGCA
Source organism: uncultured Paracoccaceae bacterium (assembly GCA_947498645.1). Classification (GTDB taxonomy): domain Bacteria; phylum Pseudomonadota; class Alphaproteobacteria; order Rhodobacterales; family Rhodobacteraceae; genus Yoonia. The sequence goes on from CANMKS010000001.1 coordinate 1,725,282, forward strand.
GATGAAGATGTTTCTGACCCGTCTGGGAGAGGGGTCACGCATGGTCATTACCGGCGACCGCACGCAGATCGACCTGCCGCGCGGCGTGAATTCGGGCCTGTGGGATGCGGAGCGGTTGCTCAAGAACATTCCCAAGATCAGCTTTAACTACTTCACGTCGAAGGATGTCGTGCGTCACCCGTTGGTCGCCGCCATCATCGAAGCCTATGAGGCGGATGATCCGAAGTGACCGTGGATTGCATGGTTGAGGACCCGCGCTGGGCCGCGATTGAAGATCTCGCCCAATGTGCCACTGATGCCACATTGGCCCGTTTGGGATTGGAGCCATCCCTGTTCGAGATCAGCGTACTTGCGTGCAATGACGCGCGTATTGCCGTTCTGAACGAAGATTTCCGCGGCAAACCCCGCCCGACAAATGTACTTAGCTGGCCCTCACAAGAGCGAGGTGCCGTGATCGACGGTGAGATGCCGATGATGCCGCAAGTCGGCCCGGACAATGAACTGGGCGATATCGCCATTGCCTATGACACCTGCGCGCGCGAAGCCGCCGAGGCAGGGAAAACCATAGGTGACCACGCCATTCATTTGCTGATACATGGCACACTCCATCTGTTGGGTTTCGATCACGAGCGTGACCGTGATGCCACCCTGATGGAGGGATTGGAAACTGAAATACTTGGCAAATTGGGTATTGCTGACCCATATAGGAATGAGACGGGCCACTAGGCCTTCATAGGTAAGGGAAAAATGGGCGACACAGACGCGGGTCCATCTATTGCAGCGCAAAGCGCGCAACAGGACCAGACAGAAACACAGGCGGGCCTTTGGACCCGCTTGAAACACGCCATTCGCCCGCCCGCACAGCCGGAACTGCTTGAGACGCGCCCATCAGAGCATGTGAAGCCCGCAGGCTCTGTTCTGGGCATGTTGAATCTACGACGGATGCGCGTCGAGGATGTGGCCATTCCCAAGCCTGATATCGTGGCCGTCCCGGCAACGATCACCAAGGATGAGCTGGTCGAGGTGTTCCGCGAAAGCGGGTTGACCCGTTTGCCGGTCTATGACGGCACGCTGGACACGCCGATTGGTATCGCGAACCTCAAGGATTTTGCCCTTCGTCATGGGTTCAACGGCAAAAACACGTCGATGGATCTGCGCGAAATGCTGCGCCCGTTGATCTATGTGCCACCTTCGATGCCGCTGGGCGTCCTGCTGACCAAGATGCAGGCCGAACGTATCCACATGGCATTGGTCATTGATGAATACGGCGGCACCGACGGGCTGGTCACCATCGAGGATGTGATCGAACAGGTCGTGGGCGAAATCGAGGACGAACACGACATCGAAGAAGCCAAAAGCTGGATCATGGAAAAACCCGGTTGCTATCTGGCGCAGGCCCGCACCGAGTTGGATGCGTTTCAGGCCGAGATCGGCATGGATCTGACCACACACGAGCAGATTGATGAAGAAGAGATCGATACGCTGGGCGGGTTGGTGACGATGCTTGCCGGCCATCTGCCCGTGCGCGGAGAGATGATTGCGCACCCTGATGGTCCGGAGTTCGAGGTTGTGGATGCTGATCCCCGCAGGATCAAGCGGTTGCGTGTGCGTCTGACGCCTTCGCAGCCCAAACCGGAAAGCCGGGATGCCTGATTTTTTGGCGCGGTTTGCGCATTTGCCCGGATGGGTGCGCTGGCTGCTGCTTGCTGCGTTGGGCGTATTGGCCGCGTTGGGGCAGGCCCCCTTCGATTTGTGGCCGCTGACGATGCTGGCACTGGCCGCTGTCCTAGTGATTGCCCCCACAAGTCAGACCGCCCGCCAATCGGCATTTTTTTTCTGGTCATTCGGCTTTGGCTATTTTGTCTTCAGCCTGCACTGGATTGTCGAACCGTTTCTGGTGGATGTGGCCCGCCATGGCTGGATGGCCCCCTTTGCGTTGCTCTTGATGGGGGGCGGTGCCGCCTTGTTCTGGGCGCTGGCCGGGTGGGTGTCGCACCGGGTTGCCCCGCGGAGCACCCTGATGCCGGGCCTGATGCTGGTCGGTGCGGAGGTTTTGCGGGCATTGATCCTGACCGGGTTTCCCTGGGTGCTTTTGGGGCACGTCTGGCTGGCCACTGGCATTGCGCAGGTGGCGGCCTGGGGCGGTCCGCATCTGCTCAGCCTATCGGTTGTGCTTTGCGCATGGGCCCTGGCGGCACTTCTTGGTTCTGCCCGATTGATTGGACTGGCCGCGCTGGGCTTGCTGGTGGCGCTGAACTTTGTTTCACAGCCCGGACCGATGCCCGCCGCCGATACCGACGCGCCGCTGGTGCGCCTTGTGCAACCCAACGCCCCCCAAAGCCAGAAGTGGGATCCCGCCTATCGCGATCTGTTTTTTGCGCGCCTCTTGCGGTTGACCAGCGAGGGGGAGGCCGCTGATCTGGTGGTCTGGCCAGAGACCTCTGTTCCCTATCTGCTCAATTCACTGGACGCAGAGTATTCCCTGCTGTCCGATGCCACCCGCGGCGCGCCGCTGGTTTTCGGTATCCAGCGACGGGACGCGGACTTGCGCGCCTACAACAGTTTGGTTGTGATGGGGCCGGGCGGTGATGTGCAGGCAATCTATGACAAGCGGCATCTGGTCCCGTTTGGGGAGTATATGCCCGGTGCGGACCTGATCGGGCGGGCAGGGGCCACGGGGCTGGCGCGCAGTCTGGGCACCGGGTTTACCCCCGGCGCTGAACCCGGCCCGGTGACGATCCCCGGCATCGGCAAAGCGGTGCCGTTGATCTGTTACGAGGGCATTTTTGCCGAAGAGATCAGCTATGGCGATACGCGCCCGAGGATGCTTTTGCTGATCACAAATGATGCGTGGTTCGGGCAAGGGGCGGGGCCGCTGCAGCATCTGGCACAGGCCCGGTTGCGCGCGATTGAACAGGGGCTGCCCATGGTGCGGGCCGCCAATACCGGGATCAGTGCGATGATTGATGCCCGTGGGCGGCTCACGGCTGAATTGCCGCTGAATGCAGAAGGGGCGGTGGATGCGCGTTTGCCTGCGGCTCTGCCGGAAACGCTTTATGCAAAGTGGGGTGATCTACCCGCCATAATTCTGCTCTTTTTGTTGATGATACCGGGTTATCTGATGGCCAGGCGCGATAGCGATTGACCTGAGGCTGACCACCCCCTATCCGGGATTGTAATTCTGCTACAACGGCTTCCTGACGTGGCAGAGAATTTTTAATGGAGCACTTCCCCATGGCACGGCAAAACTACATTTTTACCTCGGAATCTGTTTCTGAGGGGCACCCCGACAAAGTTTGCGACCGGATTTCAGACGCAGTCCTTGATGCATTTCTCGCAGAAGAACCCGAAGCGCGGGTTGCCTGCGAAACCTTCGCCACTACAAACCGTGTCGTGATTGGCGGAGAGGTCGGGCTTTCGGATCAATCCAAGCTCAAGGATTACATGGGCCGGGTCGAGGATATCGCGCGCGCCTGTATCAAGGATATCGGCTACGAGCAGGACAAGTTTCACCACGCGACCTGCAAGGTGACGAACTTGCTGCATGAGCAGTCCGCGCATATCGCCCAGGGCGTTGATGCCGCCAAGGACAAGGATGAAGGTGCGGGCGATCAGGGTATCATGTTTGGCTATGCCACGACCGAGACTGATGCCCTGATGCCGGCGCCGATCCAATACGCCCATGCGATCCTGCGCCGCCTCGCCCAAGTGCGCAAATCGGGCGAAGAGCCCACTTTGCGCCCGGATGCCAAAAGCCAGATTTCCCTGCGTTATGTGGATGGCAAACCGGTTGAGGCCACGCAGATCGTGCTTTCAACCCAGCACCGTGACGAAAGCCAGAGCAGTGACGATATCCGCGCGATTGTAGAGCCTTACATTCGCGAAGTGCTGCCAGAGGGGCTGATCACACCGCAAACCGAATGGTGGGTGAATCCAACGGGGACATTTGTGATTGGCGGCCCTGACGGGGATGCCGGTCTGACGGGGCGCAAGATCATCGTTGATACCTATGGTGGTGCAGCGCCGCACGGTGGTGGTGCGTTCTCGGGCAAGGATCCGACCAAAGTGGACCGTTCGGCGGCATATGCTGCGCGCTATCTGGCCAAGAACGTCGTGGCTGCGGGCATGGCAGAGCGCTGCACGATCCAACTCAGCTATGCCATCGGGGTGGCCAAACCGCTGTCGATCTATGCCGACACACATGGGACAGGCGAAGTTGATCCGGTTGCGATCGAGCAGGCCATCGCGCAGGTCATGGAACTGACGCCGCGCGGTATCCGTGAGCATCTGCAGTTGAACAAACCAATCTATGAACGCACTGCGTCTTACGGCCATTTTGGGCGGGAACCCGATGCTGATGGCGGGTTTAGCTGGGAACGCACAGATCTGGTTGAGGCTTTGAAGAAAGCTGTTTGATTGGGGTAAGGTGGATCATGATCCACCTTACATTGCGGCACGCTTGCTACATTCCGAGACGCTTGCGCTGAAATAACTGGCTGTTGTCGCTACTCGCCTTTAAGCTGAATGGCGAAATTGTTCGGAGATTGCATCATGTTGCGAGAGTTTTTCTTGGTCTTGGGTCTACTGGCTGGCGCTGCCACGCCGCTGTTTGCCGAGAAATTCGCCGCAACATCCGACATCGCGGAAAACACGGCGGAAGCCAAGTTCACGGTTGATGGCACCACGCTGATCTACAACAGCCAAATAGAGATCAACGGCAGATATGCCGAGATATCGGAAGGGGATGCGGGACTGCTTGCCGAACATCTGCGGCAAAACAAGGATATCACGGTTTTGCAGCTGACAAGCAACGGCGGGGTCGTTTGGGTCGGGGCTGATATGGCGCAGATCGTGCAGGATTATGAACTGGACACCCGTGTCGTTGATGAATGCAGCAGTGCCTGCGTCACCATATTCCTGGCGGGCGCGCGCCGCGAGATGGCCCGCGGCTCGCGGATCGGATTTCATCAGAACAGCTGGAATGCCGAAGATATTCAGGACTATTACAAATACTGGCGCGCGCAGTCCCATTGGCACACGCCCTGGGATTTTGCCACATGGCTTTATGGCGACACGCAGCATGAAACAGCCGAACAGATTGCCTATATGCTGTCGCGTGGTGTTGAACCAGCGTTCGCCGTCGAAACCAAGACATACCGTCCCGGCATGTGGTTCCCAACGCGCCAAGAGCTGGAAGAAGCCGGCGTCCTGCGCGAGTGAGTGTTTGCGCCGGTGGGGCCAGCTTGCTAAAGCCCCCGCATGAGCAAGACCAACCACCCCTCTGGCGCCCCATGGCGCAACTTCTACGGCCGTTTCAAAGGCAAGACGATCCGTGCGTCACAGCATGATTATCTAGAGAACGATCTGGCACCATTGTCGCCCGGCCCGATCAGCTGGGAGGAGAATCCCGACCGCGTCCCCCTTGATCTGCATTCGGTATTTGGCGCCCGCGATATCTGGTTGGAGATCGGTTTTGGCGGTGGTGAACATCTGCTGCATATGGCCGAGACCTACCGGGATATTGGCCTGATTGGTTGCGAACCTTTCATCAATGGTGTCGCCATGCTGTTGGGCAAAATCCGCAAGGCGGATGTGTCCAACTTGCGTGTTCATCCCGGCGATGTTCGTGATCTGTTTGATGTGCTGCCCGATGCCACGCTCAGCAAGGTATTCCTGAACTACCCTGACCCGTGGCCCAAGAAGCGCCACCACCGCCGCCGTTTTGTCACGCCAGAGCATCTGGCCCCGCTGCACAGGGTGATGAAACCGGGAGCGGAACTGCGGGTGGCCACCGATATCCCCGATTATGTGCGCCAGACACTCGAGCAGGTTCCGCGCCATGGCTTTGAATGGCTCGCGCAAGCGCCTGCTGATTGGCGCACACCCTGGTCCGACTGGCACTCGACCCGTTATGAGCAGAAAGCCCTGCGCGAAGGCCGTACACCGCATTACCTGACCTTTCGCCGGGTTTGAGCGCCGGAACCTCAGGGGCGTGTTTTTCCGGCCAAGATGAATCAGGGGAATGGACCCTGTCGCGACCCTGCGCTATCAGCGGCGCAAGCGAGAAGGAATTCCTGATATGTCCGGCCATGGCACCCCGATCCCGATGACATCCCGGCCTTGCGGCCCGCTGAAGGGCACAGCGAATGTGCCCGGTGACAAGTCGATCTCGCATCGTTCATTGATCCTGGGCGCACTTTGCGTTGGCGAGACCCGGATCACCGGCCTGCTGGAAGGCGACGATGTCCTTGATACCGCTAGGGCCATGCGCGCCTTTGGGGCGACAGTGACCGATCATGGCGGTGGCGAGTGGACGGTTTCAGGTGTTGGTGTTGGTGGATTTGCCGAACCTCAGAACGTCATCGACTGCGGCAATTCGGGCACCGGCGTGCGGTTGATCATGGGGGCGATGGCGACCTCGCCCATTACGGCCACCTTTACAGGTGACGCATCGCTCAATGGCCGCCCGATGGGGCGTGTCACTGACCCGCTGGCACTATTTGGCACCCAGGCCGTTGGCCGAGAGGGTGGTCGTTTGCCCATGACCCTGGTGGGCGCGGCAGAGCCTGTTCCCGTGCAGTACACCGTGCCCGTGCCATCGGCGCAGGTAAAATCGGCGGTGCTTTTGGCGGGTCTGAATGCGCCCGGTCAGACAGTGGTGATCGAGAAAGAGGCGACCCGCGATCATACGGAACGTATGCTTCAGGGCTTTGGCGCGACATTGCATGTTGAAGAAACCGACGAAGGCCGGGTGATCACACTGGATGGCCAACCGGAACTGACCCCGCAGACCATCATTGTCCCCCGCGATCCATCATCGGCGGCGTTTCCGGTCTGTGCCGCCCTGATTGTGCCCGGATCTGATGTGCTGGTCCCCAATATCGGGCTGAACCCGACCCGTGCGGGCCTGTTCGCCACATTGCAAGAGATGGGTGCCGATCTGACCTTTGAGAATATGCGCGAAGAGGGTGGCGAACCGGTTGCCGATCTGCGCGCGAAATTCTCACCCGACCTTAAGGGCATCGCGGTGCCGCCTGCCCGCGCTGCCAGCATGATTGACGAATATCCCGTTTTGTCGGTCGTGGCCTCATTCGCAGAGGGCGTGACCGATATGCAGGGCGTCAAAGAACTGCGTGTCAAGGAAAGCGACCGAATTGATGCGATGGCCAAAGGGTTGCGCGCTGCCGGTGTGCAGGTCGATGAAGGCCCCGATTGGTGGCAGGTCACCGGGCTGGGTCATGGTAATGTGCCCGGTGGTGCAACCGTGGCAAGCCAGTTGGATCACCGCATTGCGATGGCCTTTGCCGTCATGGGGATGGCGACGCAAAAGCCAATGCACATTGATGATGGCAGCCCGATCGCCACCTCATTCCCGATTTTTGAGGGGCTCATGGCCGATCTCGGCGCACAGATCGTGCGCAGCAATACATGAGCTTTACCATTGCCATTGACGGCCCTGCCGCCGCGGGCAAGGGAACGATATCCAAGGCGGTGGCGGCGCATTTCGGCTTTGCCCATCTGGATACGGGGCTGCTTTACCGTGCTGTTGCGGCCAAGGTTCTGGCGGGGGCGGACCCTGTTGCTGCTGCGCGCGCGCTTGATCCTGTTGATTTGGAAAATGACGCCTTGCGCACACCTGCCGTGGCGCAGGCCGCCAGCGAGGTTGCGGTGATGCCCGAGGTGCGCCAAGCGCTGGAGGCATTTCAGCGTGATTTTGCCCGCAGGGGCGCCGGCGCCGTTCTGGATGGTCGCGATATTGGCACGGTGATCTGCCCCGATGCCGAGGCCAAGTTATTCGTGACTGCCAGCCCCGAATGCAGGGCCGGGCGCCGGTTTCAGGAATTAACCGGCAAGGGCATGGAGATCACGTTTGAAACTGTGCTGGCTGACGTCAAAGCCCGCGACGACCGGGACCGCAATCGTGCGGCTGCCCCCTTGGTGCCTGCTGCCGATGCCGTCCTGCTGGATACTTCTGATCTGAGCATTGATGCGGCTGTTGCCCGCGCGATTGAGATCATAACAGCCAAGCGCGGCTGACACGCACGACGTTTCAATCTTTCACCAAAGCTTGCTTTGGCTGTGTGGCGCGTGCCTTCTAGACTGATGGCAAAGGAGTATCCCGATGATCCGTTGCCTTGTCCTGATCGCATTCTTTCTGCCCGCAACCGTCTCTGCGCAAGAAGCGGAACCTCATATGACGGTGGAGCGTATGGCACAGATCGTGCGCGCGCTTGATCCAGAGGCGGCGGTAACTGGCCCCGGCTTTACTCTGACCGTTGATGATATCCCGATCCTGATTGTGACGGATGTCGCGGCCAACCGGATGCGGGCCATGGTTCCCATTCGTTCAGCCGAGACGATGACGGCGGAAGAAATGCAACGGGTCATGCAGGCGAATTTCGACAGCGCGCTGGATGCACGCTATGCAGTGGCACAGGGCCGCCTTTGGGGTGTGTTCATCCATCCCTTCAGAGAGTTGGAGCGGGACCAATTCATCTCGGGTATTGCCCAGACGGTGAACATCGCCAAAACCTATGGGTCGCTGTACACCGGAGGAGCCGCCCAGTTTGGCCGCGGCGACAGCGGCGATTTACAACGCCAGTTGATCGAAGATTTGCTGGAACGCGGGCAGGATATTTGACACTCTTGGAATATGACCTGTCACATTGTCGACCTTGAGAATTGGCCCCGCGCGGCACAGTTTCATTTCTTTCGCACTTATGAGAAGCCGCATTATGCTGTCACGAGCCGATTGGATTGCTCACATCTGATGAAGCGCAAGGCCCGTGGCATATCGCCTTATCGCGCCTGCCTCTATGCTATCGGCAGCGGGCTGCACGCGGTGCCGGAGCTTTGTATGCGCTTTCGCGACGATGTGGTTGTGCGCCATGACAGGATTACCCTGTCGATGACTGTGCCCACAGACGCTGGCAGTTTTGGCTATGCCTATGTGCCGTTCGTAGCCGAATTTACGCGGTTCGACGCGCAGGCCAAGGCGTTGATCGACGCGGCGGCAAAAGGTGGCGCGCTACAGGCCAATAGCGGCGAGCGTGATGATTTGGCGTATTTATCCTGCATGCCGTGGCTGGATTACACATCAATCAACAATGCCTTGCCAGGCCCCGATGACTGCATTCCACGTGTGACCTGGGGCAAGTTCGTGGACCACGGCGGGCGTTGGGATATGGCGATGACGCTTGAGGTGCATCATGCCTTGGTTGATGGGGCGCAGGTGGGGGCGTATTTTGCAGCCGTGCAGGTGGCACTGAACGACCTCTGACGCCACAGTCCGCAAGGGATAACACCCGCCCATCAGTTTTTTCTTTCACCAAGTCATTATTTCTACTACCGGAATGGCATGACGGGGAAGAAACTAGACACACGTGGCCTGGGCCTTGATATCGGGCTCACGTTTTCGAAATGGCTCACTGGGGCCGAAAATCTACACTACGGTTATTGGGATCAGCTAGAGGTTTGCGCGGCCAATTTTGGTACAGCGCAGGCGGCTTATACCGATCTGCTTTTTGAGCGACTGCCGGACAGGCCGTGCCGTATTCTTGATATCGGCGGTGGCGCGGGCGAGACGGCGCGAAAACTGATTGCGCTTGGCCATCAGGTCGAGATCGTTATCCCCAGCGCTTTTCTTGCTGAGCGTTGCCGCGAGAATGCACCGCAGGCTGTGGTGCATGAGGCTACTTTTCAGGATGCGCAGTTGGACGGCCCATTTGACGTCTGCATTTTCTCGGAGAGCTTTCAGTATATTCCGCTCGATATCGGCATGGCGAAGTGTTTGACGCTTTTGGCACCTGAGGGGCGCATTGTAATCGCGGACTGTTTCCGCAGTGCGCAGTTCCGGTCTGATGCGGTAAAAGCCACGGTCGGCGGGGGACACGCAATCGCCGCGTTTCGCGCCCGCACCGAAGCCCTTGGGCTGAAAGTGAGTCAGGAAATTGACATCACCACACAGGTGGCCCCGTCGATTGATCTTGAGCAGGGCCTTTTCAATGTGATCGGTTATGCCGTTCAGCGTGTTGATGAAGAACTGGCCGGGCAACGACCGCGCCTGCGTCGCTTTGGGCATTGGATGCTGCGTCGCCTGATCAGCCCGCGCAAACGGGCGCGTCTGGACCAGCGTCTAAACCAGCAATCCCGCAATGCCGCGCATTTTGCAGCGAACAACACCTATTTGATGCTGGTGCTGACGCGCGAGTGATCGTGGGCTGTTCTGGCCCATCAACCTTTGACTGTTTTCGAAAATTTGACTGACTTTTGCCGCAATGCGGCCCAAGTCACTTCTCATAGACTGCAAGCGGCGCCTACTTTTTGGGTGCTCAGTGGCTTTGGCGTTTGTTGTCAAGGTGTTAATGATTGGAATAGATATGAAGACCACCGTCCGTGCCAGCGTTTTGGCAACCCTTTCCCTTGCCTCTTTCCCTTTTGCCGTGCTTGCCCAGTCGGGCGCGGATATCGCATGCGGTGAAACCTACACTGTTGTGCGTGGGGACTCACTCAGCAAGATCAGCGTGCGTGCCTATGGCAGCGCCTCGTTTGCCGTCATCTACGACGCAAACCGTGACGTCGTTGGCAACAATCCCAATTTGATCCGGGTCGGCCAGATACTGGACGTGCCTTGCCCCGGCAGCAGCGCTGTGGCGTCCGAAGTTGAACCCACCCCAAAAGCAGAGGTGGTTGAGGTTGCGGAAGAGGAAGCTGAGCAAGAGACCGTTGTGGCAGTCACCCCCGAAGGTCCGATCATCCTGACCTTTAACAAAGCGTCCGGGGGTAAGTTCATTATCAACAGCGGTATCATTGATGTTTATCTGGACGAGATCACGGAAGTGACCGACGGTCGGGTGCAGTTCATTGATCCACCGGTGGTGAACCAGAACGCGGCGGAACAGTTTGATCTTGTGACCTCTGGCCAGGTTGACGGGGCTTATGTATACAATGGCCACCTCGCTGCATCGCATCCGTTGCTGCAACTGCCGATGACTCCGCTGATGGGTGGGTCGGCTGAGCAGACGGCCGTTTCCTTGTGGAACCTGCATGACAAGCACCTTGCTGACACCGGGTATTTTGACGACGCCGCGCTGATGGGTTTTGTTGCTGCCCCCGCCGCCCACATCTGGCGTCTTGATGGTGAACCGGCAATGTCGGAGGAAAACATCGCCGAATCCAACAACTACGCCATTCCCTATTTTGCCGGTCTGGACACGCGTGGCCCTGCGGCCGTGCGCGAGGAAACCCAGAACCAGTTGATGGCGCAAGACGAAAGCCAGTACGGCACACTGACCTTCTTTATGGCCCACGGTGCGGCGCGCGCTGTCGGTATCTGGACGCCGGAACGGACCGTGACCGAAGTGGACAACGGTATGTATACGCCGACATTCTCGGTGATCCTGTCCAATGACGCATGGGCGCGTATTTCGGAAGCTGACCGTGCGGCGATTGAAGAAATCTCGGGCGAGCTTTTGGCCCATCGGTCGGCGTCTTGGGATGTTTTTGATAACGGTCACCGGGCACATATGATCGAGACGGGATTGAAGGCTGTCAAAGCCAGCGACGATCTTCTGGCCGAATTGCAAGCCTATTCGGATGAACGGAACGCTGAATGGGTCGCCATTGCAAATGCCGCCGGTGTTGATGGTGACGCCGCGTTGATGGACTACAAAGACAACCTCGACGCATTGCAGGACCGTTTGCTGTTCCGCTAATTGGTGCGGTGAAAACAAGGCGGGCGGTATCCGAAACAGGGATGCCGCCCGTTGTCAATTGTGCGCCCCCATGACGGTCGAAACCCCTTGCATACTGGCCCAATGCCGCCTATACGCCGCTCTGTCGAAGTGTCGAGACAGGCGCGGACGTGAGACTTGAGCGGGGTCGGTAATCTACCGGCCCTGTTGTTTTATGTTCCGCTATGGGGCTTGCGACCAATTGAAACCCGTCCCACCCATGGTGGGCAATCATCTAAAGACCGGCGGAGACAACCGCTCGGCCCGTATAAAACCAAACGTTAGGAAAACGACGCCACATGGCTAACACAATGGAAGAGTTTGAAGCACTCCTGAATGAAAGCTTCGAAATGGACACACCCGCTGAGGGGTCAGTTGTCAAAGGCAAGGTTATCGCAATCGAAGCGGGCCAAGCCATCATCGACGTCGGCTACAAGATGGAAGGCCGCGTTGATATCAAAGAATTCGCAAATCCCGGTGAAGAGGCTGAACTGGCTGTTGGTGACACTGTTGAAGTGTTCCTGCGCCAAGTTGAAAACGCCCGTGGCGAAGCTGTTATCTCTCGCGAGATGGCCCGCCGTGAAGAAGCATGGGATCGTCTGGAAAAAGCATATGCTGACGAAGAGCGCGTTGATGGCGCAATCTTTGGCCGCGTCAAAGGTGGTTTCACCGTGGACCTTGGCGGCGCAGTCGCGTTCTTGCCGGGCTCGCAGGTAGACGTCCGCCCTGTGCGTGACGCGGGCCCATTGATGGGTCTGAAGCAGCCATTCCAGATCCTGAAGATGGACCGTCGCCGTGGCAACATCGTTGTGTCCCGCCGTGCGATCCTTGAAGAAAGCCGTGCAGAGCAGCGCGCCGAAGTGATCGGCAACCTGACCGAAGGTCAGGAAGTTGATGGCGTCGTCAAGAACATCACCGAATACGGTGCGTTTGTTGACCTTGGCGGTGTTGACGGCCTGTTGCACGTCACAGACATGGCATGGCGCCGTGTGAACCACCCATCCGAGATCCTTACCATTGGTGAGACGATCAAGGTGCAGGTCATCAAGATCAACAAAGAAACCCACCGTATCAGCCTTGGCATGAAGCAGCTTCAGGATGATCCATGGGATGCGGTTGAAGCCAAGTTCTCACTCGGTTCCGTTCACCAGGGTCGCGTGACCAACATCACTGATTACGGCGCATTTGTTGAACTGGAAGCCGGTGTTGAAGGTCTGGTTCACGTGTCCGAGATGTCCTGGACCAAGAAAAACGTACACCCCGGCAAGATCGTGTCTACGTCGCAGGAAGTCGAAGTCATGGTTCTGGAAATCGACAGCGCCAAGCGCCGCGTTTCCCTTGGCCTGAAACAGACACAGCGCAACCCATGGGAAGTCTTTGCAGAGCAGTTCCCTGAGGGCACTGAGGTTGAAGGCGAAGTCAAGAACATCACCGAATTCGGTCTGTTTGTTGGCCTCGAAGGCGACATCGACGGCATGGTTCACCTGTCTGACCTGACATGGGAAGGCCGTGGCGAAGACGTGATTGGCGATTTCCGCAAAGGCGATATGGTTCGCGCCAAGGTTGCCGAAGTTGACGTTGAGAAAGAGCGTATTTCGCTGTCCATCAAAGCACTCGACGGTGATCCGTTCGCCGAAGCTGTTGGCGGCGTGAAGCGCGGTTCGGTTATCACTGTTGAAGTGACCAAGATCGAAGATGGTGGCATCGAAGTGGACTATGAAGGTGCGAAATCCTTCATCCGTCGCTCTGACCTGTCCCGCGACCGTGCCGAGCAGCGCCCAGAGCGTTTTGGCGTCGGCGACAAGGTCGACGTCCGTGTGACCAACATCGACAGCAAGACCCGCAAGCTGGGTCTGTCGATCAAGGCACGCGAGATTGCAGAAGAGAAGGAAGCGGTTGAGCAGTATGGCTCCAGCGATTCCGGCGCATCCTTGGGCGATATCCTTGGTGCGGCTCTGAAGGGCGACGAATAAGTCTGTTCTGACGAAGTCGAAAAAGAAACCCCGCCGCAGGTCTCTGCGGCGGGGTTTTTCGTGCGCTGTGTTCAGCCATAAAGTTCAGCGTTCTGGACGTCGGAGCGATTTGAATATCGCGATGTTTGATCTATGGCGGGCGCAAGGGGCAAACCGCCCCGTCAAACCCAGACGCCAATACGGACGCGCGAATCGTTGAGATTTCGGGGGTGACACCTGTGCCTTGACGGTTAGATTGTCGGTACAATGGTTCAGATTCGCGAAGATTGGCGCGTTGAAACCATGTATTTTGCATGGAAACGGTTGAATCCCGCTATTTCGCCGCTGGAACAAAATGCCTATAGTCGCGCGCAAAGCGGGGCAAACCCGTCGATTTTTCTTGTTGGTTGGGAGGCCAAAACATGATCCGTTCTGAACTGATCCAGAAACTCGCCGACGAGAACCCGCACTTGTATCAACGCGATGTCGAACGCATCGTGAACACGGTGTTTGACGAGATCATCGAAGCAATGGCCCGAGGCGACCGGGTTGAACTGCGCGGCTTTGGCGCTTTTTCCGTCAAGAAGCGTGATGAGCGGATTGGCCGCAATCCGCGAACCGGTGAGGCCGTGAAAGTTGAAGAGAAGCATGTGCCGTTCTTCAAGACCGGCAAACTGCTGCGCGACCGGTTGAACGGGAACTAAACGATCAGTTTCCCATTGCAGGTGGTCACCAGCACACTATCTTCCTGACCAAAGGCAATTCGGCCCCACTGGCCGCACGCCGCGCTGCGCGAGGAGGGTAAGTTGAAAACGATCCGCTATACATTCTGGGCCATCGTCGGTCTGTGCCTGATACTGGTCGGACTGGCCAACCGCGATTTTGTGACCCTGCGCGCCATGCCGCAGGCCATGGCTGATCTGCTTGGCATCTCGCCTGACATCAGCTTGCCGCTTTTCATTGTGATCTTTATTGGCGTTGGTGTTGGTCTGATGATTGGGTTCCTTTGGGAATGGGTTCGTGAGCATCGTATGCGTGCAGATGCCCGCAGCAAGGCCCGCGAGTTGGAAAGCCTGCGTCGCGAAGTCCAGCAGCTCAAAGGGGGTGCCGCCGGGGCCAAGGATGATGACGACGTGCTGGCGTTGCTGGAAAAGACCTGACCAATGTCACCTCAGACCCGTGTAAAGATTTGCGGGCTGCGCGACGCGGCCACGCTGCAAGCCGCAGTGGATGCTGGCGCGTCTTATGTGGGGTTGGTGTTTTTTCCCAAATCCCCGCGTCACGTGTCGGTTGAGGTCGCCGCCCAGTTGGCCGCCAAGGTGCCGGTCGGCGTTGCGAAAACCGCTTTGGTTGTGAATGCGGATAATGCCCTGTTGGATGTCATCACCGCCGAGGTGCCGCTGGATATCTTGCAATTGCATGGCGCCGAAACGCCGGAGCGTGTGACAGAAGTGCGCGCGCGCTACGGGTTGCCGGTTATGAAGGCCGTTGGTGTCGCCGATGAAAGTGATTTGCCACAATTGGAGCACTACGCCCGGGTCGCCGATCAGCTTTTGGTTGATGCCAAACCTCCCAAAAATGCGGATCTGCCTGGTGGCAATGGCCTGTCTTTCGATTGGCGCCTCATCGCGGACCGTCGCTGGCCGGTGCCTTGGATGCTTGCCGGTGGGCTAACACCTGACAATGTGGCCGAAGCGATCGCCCTGACGGGGGCAACGCAGGTGGATGTGTCCTCTGGCGTGGAAAGCGCGCCGGGTCAGAAAGATGCGGATCTGATTGCCGCTTTCTGCGCCGCGGCTGGTGCGCGTTAAGGCGGCATTTACCTCGTTGTGGCAGCATCACGTGATGAACGCATTGCCAATGACCCCAGAAGCATGGTTTCGCCATTTGTTTTCCGCGCAAGCCGTCCGTGATGGTGGCGTGGTGCGCCGCAAAGTGCGGGATATGGAGCGTATGGTGGGCCGTGATGTATTCTCTGCCGAAATCGCACGCCGTGGTTATTCCGCTGTGGAGAATGCTGGACAAGTTATTGTCTTCTGCAATGCTGAACCAGTGCGCGTCGTCGTGTCGTAATCAATTCATGGAACAAGAATTGGGGGCAAATCCTCTATGAGGATTTGATTTCAGACTTTCGATGAAAGTCTGTCACACGTTGGTTGCTTTACCTCACCCGCATCCCGCGATACTGCTGATCCGCGCGAAAACAGCAGGTGTCCCATGGCCAACGATCTTTTCAACAGCTTCATGACCGGTCCCGATGAAAAGGGCCGCTTTGGCGAATTTGGCGGACGGTTTGTGTCCGAAACCCTCATGCCGCTGATCCTTGAATTGGAAGAGCAGTATGAACATGCCAAGACGGACGAGGCCTTCTGGGCCGAGATGCATGATCTGTGGACACATTACGTTGGCCGTCCCAGCCCGCTCTATTTTGCAGAGCGCCTGACAGAGCATCTGGGTGGTGCCAAGATTTACCTCAAACGCGATGAGTTGAACCACACCGGCGCCCATAAGATCAACAACGTGCTGGGCCAGATCATTCTGGCCCGCCGTATGGGCAAGACCCGGATCATTGCTGAAACCGGTGCCGGTCAGCATGGTGTTGCCACGGCAACGGTCTGTGCGAAATTCGGCCTGAAATGCGTGGTCTACATGGGTGCGCATGATGTGGAGCGTCAGGCGCCCAACGTGTTTCGGATGCGCTTGCTGGGGGCGGAAGTTGTTCCTGTCACATCGGGACGCGGCACGCTGAAGGACGCGATGAATGATGCGCTGCGCGATTGGGTCACCAATGTGCGCGACACATTCTACTGCATCGGCACGGTGGCCGGGCCGCACCCGTACCCTGCGATGGTCCGTGATTTTCAGGCGATTATTGGCAAGGAAACCAAAGAACAAATGCAGGCGGCTGAGGGGCGTTTGCCCGATACCCTGATTGCCGCGATTGGCGGTGGTTCAAACGCCATGGGCCTGTTTTACCCTTTCCTTGATGACAAGGACGTCAACATCATTGGGGTAGAGGCAGGCGGCAAAGGCGTGAACGCCAAGATGGAACATTGCGCATCGTTGACGGGCGGTCGCCCCGGCGTGTTGCACGGCAACCGCACCTATCTGTTGCAGGATGATGTGGGTCAGATACTGGAAGGGTTCAGTATCTCAGCCGGGCTCGACTATCCCGGCATCGGGCCAGAGCATGCCTGGCTGCATGAGATCGGCCGCGCACAATATGTGGCGATCACCGATGTCGAGGCCCTGGAAGCGTTCCAGCTGTGCTGCGCGCAAGAGGGGATCATCCCGGCGTTGGAACCCTCACACGCATTGGCCCATGTGATGAAAATCGCGCCCGAACTGCCCAAGGATCACCTGCTGGTGATGAATATGTGCGGCAGGGGCGACAAGGACATCTTTACGGTGGCAAAGCACCTCGGGTTTGAAATGGACAGCGAATAGGCCTCTAAACTTTGGTTTAGGCCCGTCGTTCGGGGGTTTACTGCGTCTGATTAAACCGCTGATCAATAGCATCAGGTCGGTTTGCCTGCTTCCTTTTGTTGCAACGGCCCGCATGGCGCGGGCCGGCGCATCGAAAGGAATGAAAGATGAAAAAGTTTTTACTCTCAACAACGGCCGCTTTCGGATTGACCGCTGGGGCCGCCTTCGGCCAGTCGGTTGCTGATCAGGTGATCCCGCAGCTGCAGGCCCAGGGCTATGAAAGCATTGAAGTCAAGAACGGCCCCACGCAGGTGAAAATCGAGGCTGTTCGAAATGGCCGCAAGCTGGAAGTCATCTATGACGCATTTACCGGTGAAATTCTGTTTCAAGAGGTGGAAGATGTCGATGATGATGAGGATTACCAACCTGGTGTGAGCATTGACAGCGACGATGAAGATTTCCTCGATGATGAAGACGACGAAGACGAAGACGACGAAGACGACGAAGACGACGAAGATGATGAAGATGAAGACGATGAAGATGAAGATGAAGACGACGAAGATGAAGACGATGAAGACGATGAAGACGATGAAGACGACGAAGATGACGAAGATGACGATGAAGATGATGAAGATGATGATGAAGACGATGACGAGGATGACGACGAGTAAGCCGCTGCATCTGTCGCATCAGGCCAAATCATCGTAAAAGGATGCTGATGTTAAAACGATTTGTCATATGTTTGGCCCTGACTGGGGCGCCGCAGTTTGCAGCGGCCCAGTCTGTGCAGGATCAGATTGTCGCGCAATTGCGCAATCAGGGCTTCACTGAAATGACGCTGAACCGAACCTGGTTGGGGCGTATCCGCGTCATTGCCTATCGTGATGATCTTCGGCGTGAACTGGTCTTTAACCCTCAGACCGGAGAGATCTTGCGCGACTACTGGCGCACGATCGAAGATGGCGACGATGATGGTCCGCGGTTGTTCAATCCTGGTGGTGGTACCTTTGGCGGTCCGGTTGACGACGACGGAGAGGATGAGAATGGCGGCTCAGACGAAGACGAAGACGAAGACGAAGACGAAGACGATGAGGATGAAGAGGACGACAGCGACGAAGACGACGAAGATGATGATGACGACGATGATGATGACGAAGATGACGATGAAGACGACGATGATGAGTAGTTGCCGTCGCTATCGCATCGCGCAACACTTCTGGTGAAGGGCCAGCCCGCCATGTTGGCCATCGTGATCGTGCAGTTGATCTGCGCGGTCTTTTTCGTCGCGCAGATTCTCATGTCTGTTTTGGGGATCGCACCGATCAGCTGGCGCGCGCATGAAATGATTGAATTGGGCGCCGCGCTTGGCCTTTTGCTGGGCGTTGTGTTTGGTTGGATCATTCTGCGGCGGACCATGGCGCGCAATTCGGTGGTCGAAGATCAGCTCAGGCTGGCCTCTGGCGCCTTTGTCGAGGTGATGGAAGAGCGCTTTTCCCGGTGGGAGTTGACCCCGGCAGAACGTGATGTGGCCCTATTTGCGATCAAGGGTATGTCAACGCAGGAAATTGCAAGCCTCCGCAGCGTCAGCGAAGGCACGATCAAGGCGCAAACAAACGCGATTTACCGCAAATCCGGTGTATCCGGGCGGACGCAATTGCTGAGCCTGTTCATTGATGACCTGATGGCGGCAGCTGACTAGCGCAGATCGTCCGCAACGGTATGAGCGCGCAAAACATCAATCGGGACAATCTCCAGCGCGCGCACATGGGTGGCATGTAAATTGACCTGCGGCGCGCAGCCTTCCTCATGGGCTTGCAAGAACCGGCTGGCGCAAAGGCACCAACTATCGCCCGCCTGAAGCCCCGGAAAGCCGAACTCTGCCCGCGGCGTGCTCAGATCGTTACCGACGTATTTCGAAAAGGCAAGAAACTCAGCCGTCATGACCGCACAGACGGTATGGCTCCCTTCATCAGCCGCGCAGGTATCGCAGGCCCCATTGCGGAAGAACCCGGTCACCGGATCGGTCGAGCAGGGTGCAAGGGCACTCCCAAGAACATTGAATGAGGGATCTTTTTCCATGTGTTTGCGGTCTTTCCTTGCGTCCTTCAGCAGATAGTGCTCATCACGCCCCGGCCCACTGCACCCAGCGGCCATGAAAATCAGCGCGCCCAAGGTTGAGTGTCACATCTCCTGGCCAGAGCCGCAACGTCAGTGCCGCACCCTGTTCGCCGCCATCATTTTCCATCCCGAACCACGCCAGCGGTGACTGCGCTGTGGCCTGCGCCCCGGCGGCTTCGATCATCGCTGTGCCTTGGGCTTGTTTGTCTTGCGGAAAGTACTGCCAGGCGACGGTACTGTAGATCATATGTGCCTGCCCCTGTTTATGCGGCAACCGGCCTGCCAGCCAGTCGATTGCATCGCCTTGATCTACCTGGGTCTTTGCCGCCGCAATAGCCGCCCGTGTCAGGGCCAAGCGCTCAGGTTGATCAGGCCAAAGATATGCCTGCAGGCGCAATGCATGCTCTGGGTTGGCGGGGTTCAGAGGGTTGAGGTCCACACCTGCGCGTTCGGTGACGGTTGGCCGGGTGCCTGGTGGCATGGACCCCGACCAGTCCGGTGTCAGCGTCAGGGCAGGGGTGGCATGTCCGAAGCGCTCTCCATCAATGTCCAGTGCATAGCTGTCCCAATGCATATTCAGGCCACCGCTCGCCCCGAGCTCTGACGTGCGTATCGGCAACCCAAACCAATTGGCAATGACATGCCCGGCAGCAATCAGCGTGGCAGAGCGGCGCACCTCATTGGTCTGAGGTGCGCTGTCGAGCCATTCTGCGATATGTGCGGCGTCGCTTTGCAGGGTGCTGCTGACTGCCGACCAGAGCGAATGGTCATCAACGTCCTTTGGCGGATAGACCGCAGCAAGCCCGCTATGCCCTTGCAGATGCAAGCCATGCAACGCGCCTGCCAAGCGCAGGGGCACGGATTGGCCGCGCGGGCTGATATCACCTTCCCAGGTGAAGATACGTGTGGTCACTGGCCCTTCGGGCCAAGGCATATCCGCACAGGCCTGCATCAATCGACCCATAAAGGGGGATCCAAGGCTGGCGCAGGCCTTTGCCTGAAATGCAAACGCCTCGCGGATATGGGCCGGTGTCACCGGAACCTGTCCACGAGTTTCTGCAAGCCCGAGCGCGTGTCTGGCGCGGGTTCGGGCGTGGGTTTTTCTGTTTTTGGCTTTGGTGCCGATTTTGAGGATCGGGGCGGTGCGACACGCAGCGCAATCGCATTGAGGAACTTGCCGCCGTCGCCGTCAATCAAATGGGCAATGCCGTCGCTGATGCCCCGCAGTTCATCATCAAGCCATTCCGCGTCGGCCTTGGGAAAGTCGCGCAGCACATAGCCGGGCACGGCATCCTTGTGACCCGGATGCCCGACGCCCATGCGCACGCGATCATAGTCAGGGCCAATGTGGCCGTGAATGGAGCGCAGCCCGTTATGGCCTGCATGCCCACCGCCGGTTTTGAGGCGTACCTTGCCGGGGGCCAGATCAATCTCGTCATGAAAAACGATCACGTCCTCGGGTGCGAGCTTGAGATAGCGCATCGCCTCGCCAACCGATTGCCCAGAGAGGTTCATGAAGGTTTCGGGCTTGAGCAGCGTCACACGTTCCGACCCAAAGCGGCCATCGCAGGTCTGTCCCTGAAATTTGTTGCGCCAGCCGCCAAATCCATGGTCGGACGCAATCCGGTCCATGGCCATAAAGCCGATGTTATGGCGGTTCTGGGCGTATTTCGCGCCGGGGTTTCCAAGGCCTACAAGAAGTTTCATGAGCTCTATCTATCGGATGCCGCGGTGCAGCGCCAGATGTGCTTTGGTGATGCTCAGTTGCGCTTGAGGAACAACAAACCGCGTTTGTCCGTCTTGATGTGCCAGTCAGCGGTGTCACTCTCAAAAACGTCTTTGAACCCGGCCATATTGGCGCGCTCATCCGCGATCAAGGCCCAGCCACCCGGCACGACGCAAGGGATGAGACGTTTGAGTGCGGCCAGACGCGGCGCATCGGGCAGCATGTGCAATGTGCGGTCGATCAGCAAAACATCGAAGTGGCCCGAGGGCTCGTAGGTGCTGATATCGGCAACGATGCCTTCAATGGGCAAGCCTTCTTTTGTTGCGGCAGCATTTAGGTCACGAATGCCCATCGGCGAAAGGTCGACACCCACAACATGATGCCCCGCGCGCGCGATGAAGATGGCGTCGCGCCCTTGCCCGCAGCCGATATCCAAAACACGGAGCCGTTCATCTTTGCAGGCAGCAAAGAAATCGACAAACGCTTTGGTTGGTGCGCCAAGCGCATTGGGCTGCGTGCCATATAGTTCATCATAGTTATACGCCATGATGCAGTGTACCTGCTTTCAGAGGAATGGCCTAAGTCATTCCGCAAAACAAAAAGGGCACCCCAGCGGGATGCCCTTTCATCAACACATGGGTGTCGATTATTCGTCTTCGGCAGCGGCGTCGTCGCCTGTGGTTGGGACTTCATCTGCTGCGACTTCTTCGGCTTCTTCCTCATCATCGGCCAGCAGGGCGCGTGGCGCCTGTACGTTGGCGATAACAAAGTCACGATCGGTGATCGCAGGTGTCGCGCCTTCAGGCAACGTCACATCGCTGATTGAAATGGTGTCGCCGATTTCGACTTCTGCCAGATCAATGGTGATGTGCTCTGGGATGTCGCCAGCCAGAACGTCAAGTTCAACTTCGTTGCGAACAACTGTCAGAACGCCACCTTTTTTCACGCCGGGGCATGTATCCTGGTTGAGGAACTCAACAGGGATAAAGATCTTCACACGGCTTGTACGCTTGAGGCGCATCAGGTCGATGTGTGTTGGCAGGTCTTTGACCACGTCGCGCTGAACGCCACGGCAGATGACGCGCACGTCTTCCTGACCCTCGATCTTGAGGTTGTGCAGCGTAGACATAAAGCCACCCTTGCGCAGTTTTGTCAGAAGGTAGTTGAATGGGATGCTGATGGATTGCGGGTCAACGCCGCCACCATAAACAATGCCAGGTACGTCGCCTTCACGGCGAGCTTGGCGGGCGGCCCCCTTGCCTGTCCCCGCGCGTACCTTGGCGTTAAGATCTTGGACCTTAGCAGCCATAGTAATTCTCCGATAATTTAGGGGCCCGCCTCCAAGGGTGTCCGAGCCCGATGAAGCCCGCCGTATAGGACCATTGTGACAGTTTGAAAAGAGGTTTTATCCGCCAAAACTGCTTTGGCACTTGCTTTGGGGAATCTTACGTTCCACGCATGGCGTCATGTCCATCCTCAGCGCCTTATATCTGTCCCGTCGTCCTGCTACAGCCTTTGTGATCATCGGCCTGTTTTGGGGGTGTTTTGCGGCCTATGTGCCGGTTTTCAAGACTCAGCTTGGTGCCTCGGATGCACTGTTTGGCACGCTGTTGTTAGGGTCCGCGACCGGGCTGGTCTCGGCCATGTGGCTGGCACCCCATGCCGACAGGATACTGGGCGCGCGCGGCATGCAGGTTGGCGCAGTGTTTCTTGCGGTTGCGTGGCTCTTGCCCGGTGCGATGACGGTGCCGCTGTTCTTTGCCATGGCCATGGCGCTTGTCGGGCTGGCGTCGGGACTGCTGGACGTGGTGATGAATGCAAGGGTCAGCGAGCTTGAGGCGCAGCATGACCGCCCGTTGATGAATGCCAATCACGCGATGTTCTCGGTGGCCTATGCGGTGGGTGCCCTGATCGTCGGTGCCGCGCGCGAGGCAGGTCTGCCCCCAACGCCGGTTTTTGCCGGGGTTGGTGCGGTTGTGCTGGTTCTGACGCTGTATATCAAAATGGCGTTTACCGTGGTGGAAGCTGATGAGGGATATGACGGCGGCTATCCCTTGTGGCCCATTGCCTTGTGCGGTGCGATCGTTCTGGTGGCCTTTATGTCCGAGGCCACGGTCGAGGCGTGGTCGGCCTTGCATGTTGAGCGCACTTTGGGCGGTGGCGCGGCAGAGGGAGCCTTGGGTCCAGCAATGCTGGGGATCACCATGGCGATTGGCCGGTTCTCGGGTCAGGTCGTCGCTGAACGGTTGCGCGAAATCCCGGTTGTGATCGGCGCGGCGTTCATTTCGGCGGTGGGGGCGGTGATTGCGGCTGTCGCTCCTACGCCAATGGTGGCCTATCTGGGTTTTGGCATTCTTGGTTTGGGTGTGTCGGTGATTGGCCCGATGGGCCTGGCATTGGTGGGCAAGCTGGTCGCGCCGCATTTGCGGACTGAAGCGATCAGCCGGACAGCCGTCATCGGGTTTTCGGGGTTTTTCTTTGCTCCCATGATGATGGGGTTGATCTCGGAAGTTTTTGGCCTGCGGATCGCGTTTCTGGGCGTTGCTGTGCTGCTGTCCATGGCGGTGCCATTGGCGCTTGCCGTGCAGCGTTTGCCGCGGGTGTCCGCGAGGCAGGCAGATTAAGACCCGGCCAAAAAGACAGGGCAGACACCGCAATGGTGCTGCCCTGCTTTCAAACGGTCACGTTTTCACGTGTATGTTCTTTGATCATTGCGCCACGAATTGCGCCGCAAAGATCGGTAATTCTTAGTCAGCTTCGTTGACAGCTGCTGCGATCAGAAGAGCAGCAAGAACACCCAGAACGATGTACGTTGGGCTAACAGAGGATGTTGGCTCTGCCATTGGCTCTTCCATGACCACTGGTGGCTCCATAACTTCTGGTGCCATGCCGCCTGCGAAAGCGGATGTGGACAGAACTGCGATGGATGCAGCAGCGGCGACTGTTGTGGTGATGCGCATAGATGATACTCCTTAAACTTTTTTTCGTGGCAGGACGCGCAGCAGAGGGCAGCGCACCAAATCCGATTGCACCTTTATCTGTGCCAGCGGAATGGTCAATGATTACATGCGTATATATCGCCATTTTGGCGTATTTTTCACATAATTGTCGCATGAATGCCGCGCGAAAGTGAAGAAATGCTGTGAATTGGGCGTTTGGCGATTTCTTGCTCAATGCAACCGCGGGGGCGAGGTTATGCCCATCGTCCGGCAAAATCTTCGGGCACAAGCAGCACATCTTTGTCCAATGTGGCGACATCCCGGCGCCCGCAAAGCGCCATTGTGGTGTCCAATTCCTTATGGATAACCTCAAGCGCTTTGGTCACGCCTTTCTCGCCCATGGCACCAAGCCCGTTCACAAAAGCGCGCCCGATATAGGTGCCCTTGGCACCCATCGCGAGCGCCTTCAGCACGTCCTGACCAGAGCGTATGCCGCTATCAAGATGGACCTCAACCTTGTCTCCGACTGCATCAATGATCGCAGGTAGTGCGCGGATCGAGGACAAAGCCCCGTCCAACTGCCGGCCACCGTGGTTGGACACGATGATCGCATCTGCGCCCAGCTCTGCTGCCTTGCGCGCATCATCGGCATCCAGAATCCCCTTGAGGATGACCGGACCGCCCCACATCTTCATCAGCTGCGCAACGCGGGCCCAGTCAAGCGCAGGGTCAAATGCCTCTGCTGTCCAAGAGGCCAGCGAAGAGGGATCAGACACGCCCTTGGCGTGCCCCACGATATTGCCGAAAAAGCGCCGCTTGGTTTGCAGCATTTCCAGACCCCAGGGCACTTTGGTGGCAAGATTGGCCACGCTGGCCAGTGTGAATTTTGGCGGTGCCGACAATCCGTTCTTAAGGTCCTTGTGTCGCTGCCCCATGATTTGCAGATCCAGCGTGATCACCATCGCCGAACAGCCCGCATCACGGGCACGATCAAACAGGCGCTGCATGAAGTCGTCATCTTTCAGCGTGTAGACCTGAAACCAGAAGGGTTTTTCAGTGTTCTCTGCGACATCTTCGATCGAACAGATCGACATCGTTGACAATGTAAAGGGCACGCCGAATTTCTCGGCCGCCCGTGCTGCTTTGATCTCACCGTCGGCACATTGCATGCCTGTCAGGCCAACCGGGGCCAGCGCCACCGGCATCGCCACATCCTGCCCGATCATCTGCGAGGCCGTGGTGCGGTTTGTCATATCGACAGCGATCCGTTGCCGCAGGCGGATAAGATCAAAGTCCGATGTGTTTTCGCGAAATGTCTGCTCGGTCCAGCTGCCGCTTTCCGCGTAGTCATAGAACATCTTGGGCGTGCGGCGCTTATGCAGCCGTTTCAGATCAGCGATTGTCGTAATGACAGGCATGGCGGATTCCCCAAATTGGTAACTTAAATTTACCAGTTTGGGGAATTTAGCGCAAGACCGTCAACCGCGGTGCGTGCCATCCGCCAATGATTTCACAAAGGCCAGAACATCAGGGACACCTTCGCCTGCGCCAATCTTTTCGACGATGGCAGAGCCAACAACAGCGCCGTCGGCAATTTTGGCAATCGCCTCGGCCGCGTCAGGCGTTTTGATGCCAAAGCCAACGATGACCGGCAGGTCCGTCTGCGATTTGATGCGGGCGACTTCGGGCGCCACATCTGCTGCCTGCGCTTCGGCGGCCCCGGTGATCCCGGTGACAGAGACATAATAGACAAAGCCGGATGTGTTTTGCAGGACGGTTGGCAGGCGTTTGTCATCCGTGGTTGGTGTGGCCAGCCGGATAAAGTTGATCCCCATGGCCTGAGCAGGGATGCAGAGCTCGTCGTCCTCCTCGGGTGGCAAATCGACGATGATCAGCCCGTCAATGCCTGCGGCCTTGGCATCCGCCAGAAACGCATCAACGCCGCGCGAATAGATCGGGTTGTAATACCCCATCATGACGATCGGGGTTGTGTCGTCATCTTTGCGCAACTCGCGCGCATATTGCAGGGTCTTTTCCAGATTCTGACCCGCTTCCAGTGCGCGCTGACCGGCCAGCTGAATGGTGGGACCATCGGCCATCGGATCGGTAAAAGGCATACCCAGCTCAATGATATCGACACCTGCACCGGGCAGGCCTTTGACGATCTCCAGTCCGGTGTCATAGTCGGTATCCCCGGCCATGACATAGGCCACAAATGCCTTCTTACCTTCGGCACGCAACTGCGCGAATTTTGCGTCGATTCTGCTCATCATCATCCCAGCAATGTCAATTTGGGGTGGTTTGCGGGATGTTTGCAGGAAAATCAATGGGCAATGACCCCGGCCCCAATTGCGCCACCTTTCATTCTTATCGGTGCCGCGATATTGCGAGACCAGTTGAATCCATCTTTCATCGGCACGAAACGAATAAGTAGAATATGATTATATTGCGAAAAGTCGTGGCCGTGGCGGCATTTGCCAGTCTGGTCCTTGTCAGCCTGATCAATATCAACAAACCGGGCATCGAGAGTGCGCCGATGCTGATGTCGGGGGCTGCGATCCTGTTGGTCGGGCTGATGATGGGGCGCTCGGCGATCTGG
The DNA here is from genome assembly GCA_947498645.1 of uncultured Paracoccaceae bacterium. GTDB lineage: Bacteria > Pseudomonadota > Alphaproteobacteria > Rhodobacterales > Rhodobacteraceae > Yoonia. The sequence continues at coordinate 1,751,774 of CANMKS010000001.1, forward strand.
GCGCGACCGACCAAGGCGATTTGGCTGCCGGTGCTGGCTGGGCTTGTCGCCATCCCGTTTGTGATAGTGTCGCGGGCCTTTGGCAGCTTCATTGTGATCTCGCTGCTGTTCCACGCGCAGTTTGGCATTTCGGGCGCGGATTTCGCAGGGTTTGAGCGTGAGATATTTGAAGGCATCCTTTACGTATGCATGATTGTCTTTGCTGCCATGGCGATCAGCAATTTCCTGAAGGATAGGGTCTTCATTTACATGGTGGCCACTTGTCTTTTGGTGCTTTTCAACCCGTTGACGCGCTACATTTACGAATTCAGCGGCAGGCAGGATATCGAAAGTGACCTGCACTTGCAGCTTGAGCCATTGGAGCTGTCAGCCACCGCCGCGCGGCCGGATATCATCATTGTTTACCTAGAAGGGTTGGAGCGAAGTTATGCAAACACCGCGGCCTTTGGTGACGTTTATGCACCGCTACTGAGCTATGAGCGTCAAGGCGTCAGCTTTTCACAGGTTGGACAGATTTTCGGGACGGAATGGTCGCTCGCAGGGATTGTTGCTACCCAATGTGGTGTGCCGCTTATCCCTAACGGGCTTCGCTACTACGCGGGGATGCGCGATCAGGCAGATTTTATGCCAGAGCGGCGCTGCATGAGCGATATCCTGGGTGATCTGGGCTACCAGTCCAGCTTTCTGATGGGCAGTGGCCTTGGATTTGGGGGGTATGATCATTTCTTTGCGGCACATCCCGTTGACAGGATCATCGACAGTGACGTCTTGGCCGCAACGCGCCCGGCAAGGGAAATCGCCAAGGCCGAATCAGGCTGGGTTCTGGATGATCAGTTGATTTTTGACGCTGCGCGACAGGAATATGATCGCAGGGTGACTGACGCGGCACCGATGCTCCTGACGATTGAAACCTATGGGCCCCATGGGAGTACGGCCGTTGTGTCACGCGGGTGTACATCCTCGGGTCAGGCAGGCTTGGCCCCCGATGTGCCAACTGCAATTGCCTGTACGTTGAAAGATATGGTGTCGTTCCTTGACCATGTCGCCCGGTCCCGTGGGGATCGCAGTACGGTGGTCGTGTTGATGTCGGACCACCTTAACCATGATCCCGCAATGGGCGCGCGGTTCAATGACAGCAATCGCCAGAATACAGTGATCATGTTCGGGTTGGGGCTGGACAGCGCACTGGAACCCGCCGGAACGCTTATCGACAAACCGGGTAGCATGCCTGACGTCTTTCCCACGCTACTGGCATTTGCCGGGCTTGCGGATCGTGACGCGATGGCGGGCTTGGGCCGCTCTCTGTTCTCTGACCAACCAACGATTGTCGAGGAGAAAGGCATCGGGCGTTACAATACCGAGCTATTCCCGAACCCGCTTCTGAAAGCTGCGATTTGGAACGCCGCGCAGGAATAAGAAAACAACCTTGCATTGCATTTGTTTGCCTCCTAGAAGCGCGAGAAGCGTCAAGGGATAGCTGCCATGGGGTTCAAAATTGGTATTGTGGGTTTGCTGAGTGAGTGCTCATCCACTCTCTCCAACACGCTAACGAAACCTGCAGTCGGCACAGACCTCAGTGCTGTCAGTCAACCATTCATGTTGTTGAAGAATGAAATCTAAGAAGAACGCGCTCTTGCTCTTTTGTCTTGGGGCTATGCTCATACTCGCGTTTTCCGTCATAGCAATTCCTCTGACCCATGCAACGGATGTTGGGCGTATCGTCTCTTGGCTTTTGCTCATCGTGTTGCTTCTGGGAGGGCGGCAGATATGGAGCGTGCCTAACAGGTTCCTGATACTAATCTGTTTGGTAGGCGTGGCGACAGTGCCGTTTATCGTGGTTGCACGGGTATTCGGGCACATCGAATTGGTGTCGTTTGTATTCCATCTTCAGTTTAGCACTGATGGGTTAACCTTGCAGGGCTTTGAGCGCGAAATTCGCGAAAGCCTCCTTGCTGTCGTCGTTGTGGCTTTTGCGACCTTCGCTATCGCAAATATTGTGAAGCTGAAAAAGCTTCCCTACCTAATTGGTATTGGGGCACTACTGACGCTAAACCCGATGTCGCTGCATCTTCTGCAGATGCTACACAGGATGCAGACTCCAAATTATCTCCACCAGCGATTGGCGCAGCCCGATCTTGCAGTGCCCGCGTTAAGCCCTGATATCATCGTTGTTTATCTGGAAGGACTGGAGCGGACATTCGCTGATGAGGAATTTTATGGTGATTTGTTCGAACCGTTGAAGCAATACGAGCAGCAGGGTCTAAGTTTCACCGATATAGGGCAGGTTGAAGGAACCGGCTGGTCGCTTGCGGGACTCGTTGCGACCCAATGCGGTGTGCCAATTGTGCCGAACGGGGCCCGTTATTTCAATAGACTTACAGAACAAGAGGATTTCCTCACTGGTTTGAATTGCCTTGGCGATGTCACGGCAGCCGCCGGATATAGAAACAAGTTTGTTGTTGGCGGTGATGAGTCATTTGGGGGGATCGATCATTTTCTTCGGTCACATGCGATTGATGAAGTCACAGATAGGGCCGATATTTTTGCACTGGTTGATGCCGACGAATTCGCGGCCGCAGATGCAACGGAGTGGGTATTGGACGACCAGATCGTTTTTGATGTGGCGTTGGAAGTATATGCACAAAGCGCGAATGACCCGTCACCAACTCTGCTGATTGTCGAGACATTTGGACCTCATGGCAGTTCTGCCACGCTCTCGCGCAATTGCACTGACGATGGCGTATCGAAGTTGGCGCCAACTATCGAAAGCGCGGTTTCTTGCACGATTACGAACCTGAATCACTTTCTTGGCAAATTTGAAAAAATTCGAAATGGTCGGCCAACCCTGGTTGCATTGATGTCTGATCACCTCAATCACGACAAAACAATGGGTTCAGAACTTGCTATTGAACAGCGCAAGAATACCGTGATTCTCTTCCCCCTCGATTTTGCGCCTATGATTGAACAAGCAGATGTTGACGTAGCCCGACCAGGTTCCATGATCGATGTGTACCCGACTCTTCTCGCATATGCTGGCTTTGCCTCGCCCAATGTCAAAGCTGGACTGGGACGGTCATTGTTTGGCGACGAGCCAACTTTGATCGAAGAGAAAGGATTTACAGTGCTAAATCGTAATATCTTCCCAAATTCCGCCTTGAGCCAAGCACTTTGGGGTGATGTCGGGGAATGATGCTTGCCCCGCTTGCGCCCGGCCTCGACGCCCCATAGAAGCGCGGCTAGCATCAAAGGAGAGCCGCCATGGGTTTCAAAATGGGTATTGTGGGTTTGCCAAACGTGGGCAAATCGACCCTGTTCAACGCGCTGACGAAAACAGCGGCCGCGCAGGCTGCGAACTTTCCGTTTTGCACGATTGAACCCAATGTCGGTGACGTTGCCGTCCCTGATGCCCGGCTGGACAAGCTGGCGGCGATTGCCAGTTCCAAGCAGATCATCCCGACGCGCATGACCTTTGTGGATATCGCAGGGCTTGTAAAGGGCGCCAGCCAGGGGGAGGGTCTGGGCAATCAGTTCCTTGCCAATATCCGCGAATGCGACGCCATCGCCCATGTGCTGCGCTGTTTTGAAGATGATGACATCACCCATGTGGACGGGCGGGTTGATCCTGTTGCTGATGCGGATGTGATCGAGACTGAACTGATGCTGTCTGATCTGGAATCCATTGAAAAGCGGATGCAGAACCTCACGCGCAAGGTGCGTGGGGGTGACAAGGACGCGGTGCAGCAGGTGCGCCTATTGGAAATGGCGCAGGCCGCATTGGAAGAGGGCAAACCTGCGCGGACAGTTGAGGTAGACGCCGAAGACGCCAAGGCGTGGAAGATGTTGCAACTGCTGACAACCAAGCCCGTACTTTACGTCTGCAATGTCGAGGAAGACAGTGCAGGCTCTGGCAACAGCCAATCCGCCCGCGTCGCCGAAATGGCCGCGGCGCAGGGCAACTCTCACGTCGTGATTTCTGCGCGGATCGAAGAGGAAATCAGCCAGCTAGAGCCCGACGAGGCCGAAATGTTCCTGGGCGAAATGGGTCTGGAGGAAGCAGGCCTCGATCGGTTGATCCGGGCGGGGTATGAGCTGCTGCATTTGCAAACCTACTTTACCGTTGGTCCAAAGGAGGCCCGCGCTTGGACGATCAAAGAAGGCACCTCTGCTCCGCAGGCCGCAGGCGTCATCCACGGCGATTTTGAGCGCGGGTTCATCCGCGCCGAAACCATCGCTTATGATGATTTTGTGACGTTGGGCGGCGAGCAACCGGCGAAGGAAGCAGGCAAGATGCGGGCAGAGGGCAAGGCCTATATCGTCAAAGACGGTGACGTGATGCACTTCCTGTTCAACACCTGAGCACATATTGACGCATATGCGGGGCAGTTTGGGGGCACTCGCAATGTTTGAGATCAAAACCCGCAAAGTTGACAATTCCTCCGTCTTGACCCTGTGCAAAGGAGGCTTTGGCCGTTCTGGATGCGACCGAGGGCGACACGGTCTATCTGGTGTGCACCGGTGATGGCGGTATTGCCATACTCTTGCCCGATTGGGCGGTCAGCATCGGTGCGACTGTCAAAGAGGAGTGTGCAAAGTGAACCGCCTACATCTTGCAGGAGCCTTGATCATGGTCGCCGGATTGGCGGCGTGTTCTGGCCCGACGCTGTCATCCCAATCCTACCCCGGTCGCACGAATGTCGAAGTGATGAGCGCGGATGGTGTCACCGTGCGCAGATATGCCTGCCAATCCACGTCAAACGCTGCCGCAGCGCACCGCTATGTCGATGGTGCTATCCTGGAAGCACAAAACCGCTTTGCCCGTGAAAGTGGCGGCGGGTTTGCCTCTGGCCTTGGTGTCCGGGCAGAGGTGAACGCTGAAATTGCCCGCATCTCACGCAATGTCGAGGCCGAGTATCGTTGTGCGTTGTTGGGCAGCCGGGACAGCCGGCAGGTCAATCCTTTCGGCTAGTCCGCCTCTGGTGACCCGTTCCGCAGCTGACGCTTGATCTTGTCCGCCCGTTCTGGCGGCAGGGTCGGGGCGGCCGCTTGCATTCTGCGCACCTTGTCCTCTGCCCCCGCGATCAGCCCGTGAATATGCTGCGCCTCTGGCAGGTTCTTCCAGTATTTCCTGGGCATCTCAGAGGTCATCGCACTGACCTTCAGTCGCGCTGGGTTGAAGATATTGCAGAAATACGTACCCCAAAGCGTCTCTGCGGCGTCTTCGGGCAAATCGGGTTTGGGTTGGCCGGGGTGGAAGGACAGGTTTCCATCGACGAATTGCGCGGTGACATCCGGTGTTGCGATCATCCAATCCATATCTGCAAAACGCCGGGCAAAGAATGGGGCGGCGGGTTCAACCGTGTGATGGGTCGGTTCAAACCATGCGGCAAAGCTGCGCCGCGCCCCGCCTTGCCGCAGGTCGCGGAACCGCACAAACGCTTTCATCTTGTGTTTGCAGCGCTGCACGCCCTTTTCCATCTGGCGCAGTTTGGCGAGGTCGGGGTCGGCCCTGTCCTGCATCAGGCCGGGCTGGTGCCGTAGCCGCCAGAGCAGCGCATAAAGCCGGGCAAAGCGTTGCGGGTCTTTGTGCCAGATAACGGTATTGGCCAGACTGACAAAGCTTTGCGGGCCTTGATCCGCCGTGTCACGGGCGGCAGGGGCGCGGCGGTTGCAAAAAGCTCTTCCATTTCTGCGCCAAAGTCCCACAGCACATCCGCAGGCAAGATTCCGGCACCAATCAGGCGCCTGGCGGCATCACGCCAGGCAACATCTGTGCCGATCCGGGGCAGGAGAACTGTGTACATCAAAAGAGGCTCATTTGTTCGGGTGGTGGGGCAAAACGGGCGCGCAGGTTTGCACTGTCAGTCAACGCGCCGGGCGACCAATCATGGGCGGTGATGAAGGCACGCGCCTTTTTCAGAGAGGCCCCGATGCGCAGCAGATCATCATAACGCACACGCCGGTGTCTGCGCGTAGACAGGATGCGCCCGACCGAACGTGTCCCAAGCCCCGGAACGCGCAAAAGCATCTCTTTGCTGGCGCGGTTGACGTCGATGGGGAACAGCGCGCGGTTCTGCAAGGCCCATGCCAGCTTGGGGTCAATATCCAGATCCAGATTGCCGTCGGGCCGTGCCGCTGTAATCTCGGCCACATCAAACCCGTAGAAGCGCAACAGCCAGTCGGCCTGATACAGCCTGTGTTCGCGGGCCAGTGGTGGTTTGATCAGCGGTAGTTTTGCTGTGGCATCGGGGATTGGCGAAAATGCGGAGTAATATACCCGCTTGAGTTTGTAGGCCTCATAAAGCTGCGTCGATTGACCGAGGATCGTGGCATCCGTCGCACTGTCCGCCATATCTTTGCGTGCTTTGACATCACCCATGGCCTTGCGGATCGTGGTGGGGTTCTTTTCTGGGGCGTAGGCTCTGACGCTGTTGTCTGTGGGCAGTTCTACGTTGATCGACAAATGATCGGCATAAAGCCCTGCCTGCTCAATCAGTTCGGGCGCGGCATCGGGGATCGTCTTGAGGTGGATATAGCCGCGGAAATTCTCAACCTCGCGCAGGCGTTTGGCGATCCGCATCATGTCTTCCATTGTTCGGTCTGGCGATTGGATGATGCCGGAAGACAGGAACAGCCCTTCAATGTAGTTGCGCCGATAGAATTCAATGGTCAGATCCACGACCTCATCCACCGAAAACCGCGCGCGCTGCACGTTTGAAGACACGCGGTTGATGCAATAGGCGCAATCATAGATGCAGAAGTTCGTCATCAGGATCTTGAGCAAGCTGATGCAGCGGCCATCGGGGGCATATGCATGGCAGATGCCTGACCCTTCGGTTGACCCCAGCCCCTTGCCGTCGCGACTGTCACGGCGCTGCGTCCCGCTGGACGCGCAAGAGGCGTCATAGCGGGCGGCATCGCTGAGAATGGCGAGTTTTTGGGCGAGGGTCAGTAGCATATGTTCATGTTATGTTCCCATTGGTGTCGGCGCAAGATGAGAACTTGTCGGCCCCGCGCGATAGGACGCCGTGACCCTATGTCTGGCGATCTCCAGGATGATCAGAAAAGGTTTGTGCCATGAATGCGGCTGTTGCTTCATCACGCACCATGCTCGCCGGTGCCGGCTTGTTGCGCATGTTTTTCCAGGATGTGGAGATGCCACGGCAATGATAATGGCGAAACTTTGGTGACGCTGGGAAAATGCGCCGGTTCACGCTTTCAACGGCATGTACGGACCATGATCTGCGGCCAAGGAAGCTATCAGGGACGATGCAATACTTGCTAACGCAGTCATTGCCTGTTTGCTTCCGAAAGATGTGGTCGGCATGCCTAACTGTTTCGGGATCAGCCTTGTGGTGACGCCATTCCCCATTGAAACGAACGTATTTGAACCAGGATCGCTGTGCCGCATCAAAAATGCTCTGGCCGTCACGTGATACAACCAATTCATCCACGTCGCACATCAAGACACCATATGCCTGCGCAAACCACCGTGCCTTGACGAGGTTCAAAAGCGTGCGTTGCTGAAACATTGTCGCCCCGACGTTGTCTGCAGTGCGGGGGAGCGGGCCAAAACGATGTGGTGCGTCCAGAACGTCAGCCACCGCAATCCCCTTGATCGACGCCAGTGTCAGGCGCAATTCTTCGCTGCTGAATGCCGTGCTGTTGTTGTTTGTCACCAACACTGCATCGACCCCGTGGTTGCGCTGATGTGCTGTGACCCAGTCGCGCACCCAGTGCAAAGGGTCATCCTTGACCTGCGTATAGATGACTCGGCGCCCGGCAAAGCGGTTGTGATCGGCATGGCTGACGGAAAGCGCAAGCTGATCATCGTTAACAGTCAACGTGAGCGATCCTGTGAAGGCCTCGCTTGGTAGAGTGAGCGCATCATATACACGGAAACGTCGCAGCCGGTGTGGTCTGAGAGGCTTGCCATCAATCGACCAGATCGCGCTCCGTATCGCCTTCTCAAACCCGATAAGTTTGGGGAAGAACACCGTGATCTCGCGCCGTTTTGCACACCAGATTGCATCATAGATCAGTGTGTCATTGTCATACTGGTCCCAAAACGCCGGATCTTTCACCGTGACGTTGCGTGCAATGCCCCGCTGCCCAAAAATATCGGGGTCGGCGCGATAGGACGCGAGGGTGTGGATGGCGCTTTGCAAAAACCTACCTGCTTTCTGGTGTCACGGTGGGCTTTAGCCCAAAGGCCGATGTTTTGGGATGATCCGGCCTTTTCGCAACAGCCATGCGGCCCGTCGCAAGTAGTTGGCGGCTTTCAAACGATAGTGCGGCAGGCGCTTGTACCATTTGAATTTCTGCACCAGTGCAAAACCCGCCCCGGTGATGGAACTGATGTCGCCATCATCCACATGGCTCGAAAACGGTTCCAGCCCGAATTGGCGGAAATTATGCCGGAAGAAGCGATTAAGCTCATGATCAAAGGCACGCGTCTGCGGCCAGAGGTTGGGCAATATGCGCTGTGCTACGTTTTTTTTGAGCAGATAAGTTGCATTGCCGGTGAACGGCCCGGCGTAGGCGTTCAGTGTATAGGGGCCGATTTTCCCCTGGCTTATCGGCAGCTTAGCCCGGATGCAGTTGAAACGGAGTGTGTCCCAATGTTCGGATGCAGCCAAAGCTATATCAAGGCTTTCCAGAAAGTCATCATGGAACACTACGTCGTCTTCGAGGATCAGCGCGACCTTGTGGTCAGAGGCAAGGAATGCCTCCCACACGGCGATGTGGCTTGCGTAGCAGCCCATTTTTCCCGGCAAGATCGGGCTGCCCATGTTGCGGGCGTATGCGTTGGCATCCGCGCGTTTCAACAGGTCTTCGACGTGATCCTTGCCATAGATCGCCGGGAAACGGGTGTAGGGCAGGTTGAGGTTGTCCAACTGCCGCTCCATCTCTGCACGCCTGTTGGTGTCGCGATCAAGGTTGATCAGCCACACGCCCAGATCCGCACGCGAAAGCGGCTCAGCCATCAAGTGTGTCCCAAGTCAGCTGCATGTTCCGCGTCACCGCCCGTTTCAGTGTTTTCCCAACCACCTTGTCAAAATCGTACCCCGCGATCTCGCCAGAGCCGGGGCGGCGCGCCCAGATATCGGCTTCGGTGATGATATGACCGGCAGGCAGGTCGCGGTCTGCAACCACGGATGCACGGGCAAAGCGGTATACGTCCTCTTCGGCGCTTGTGCGTTCTTTGCGGTTGTTCAGCGCGATATGAATTTCGCGAGAGCGGTCGATCAGGTGGCGTAGCTCAGCGGGGTCCATCGAATTGATGATATCGGGGCCCTTGCGATAGCGGGTGTCGGTGTAGTGCCGCTCAAGAATACAAGCGCCCAATGCGACAGAGGCCAGCGCCATCTCTGGCCCGATGGAATGATCAGAGAAACCAACCACGGCGTTGGGGAACGCGTTTCTTAAGTCTGTGACACCCTGCAAAGAGACAATCTCGGGCGGTGAAGGGTAAAGGTTCGTACATTCCAGCAGGGCGTATTCGACACCCGCATCGTCCAGTATTGCGACCGAAGCCTTTATCGTCTCGATGCTTTGCATGCCTGTGGACATGATCACCGGTTTGCCCATCCGCGCGATATGGCGGATCAGTGGCAGGTTGTCGGCCTCGCCCGATCCGATCTTGAACGCAGGCACGTCCAGTTCATGCAGAAAATCTGCAGCCGCCCGCGAGAAGGGGGTAGAGATCCAGATCATGCCAAGGCTTTCGGTATAGCGTTTCAGCTCTGCCTCATCCTCAAGCGACAGGGCACATGCGGCCATGACATCCCAGATCGACACATCGGCGTTCGGCGGAAAGATCTGCTTGGCCTCTTCGGTCATTTCATCTTCGATGATGTGGGTCTGATGTTTGATCATCTCGCAGCCCGCACCGGCGGCAAGGCGCACCATGTCCTTGGCCACGGCAAGGTCGCCACCATGGTTAATCCCGATTTCGGCGATGACGAGCGGGGGGTACTCTGGTCCGATTTCGCGGCCTGCAATCTGCATATTCACGCTCCTGTTTGCGGTGGTTGCCTGTGTTTATGAGGTTTCACGCGGGCAGGCAATCGCAGGGTCACCATTGCAAATGGGCAAGGCATGGTCCAAGTCACAGGCATCGCAATTATTGGCACAAAGATGATCCGTAAAATCCTCAACACATTGGACGAAAAGGAACGCGAGTTGCGCAAATCCATGGGCAGGAACATCACTGACCCGGTCGAACGGAAACGTGCGCAACGCGCCATGACTTGGCTGGATCATGGGATTTTGCGGTATTATTGGCACAACTTCGACAAGGTGGCAGAGGGGGTTTATCGCTCTAACCACCCTGACCACAAACGGTTCGCGGCCTATGCCAAGATGGGCATCAAGACCGTGCTGAACCTGCGGGGTGGGTCAAAGGAAGCCCACTATCTATTTGAAGAAGAAAGCTGTCAGAGGCTTGGTCTCAATCTGATCTCGATCCAGATGTCGGCGCGCCAGTCCCCCCATAAAGAGGCCTTGCTGCGGTTATTTGCGGCGTTTGAGACGATGGAGCGCCCATTTCTGCTGCACTGTAAATCAGGCGCGGATCGTACCGGTTTGGTGGCCGCGTTGTATCTGATCGTGCATGAAGGTGCTTCGATTGCAGTGGCGCGCAAGCAGTTGAGTTTTCGGTATCTGCATATTCGGCGGTCATCGACCGGGATTCTGGATCACTTCCTTGATGTCTATGAGGCCCGCAATGCAGAAGCGGAGATCGGAATCATCGACTGGATCCGCGATGAATATGATCGTGATGCCCTGACCGCGAGCTTTGCCGCCAAGCAAGCAGCACTGAAGCCCTGGCAAGGCTGGCGCTAGTCGCGCAGCCCTTCGGCTATCTGCTTGCCCAAAAGGAATTCGATCACGTCCCAGTCAAAGGGGCTGTCGACGTCCAGCCCGCGCTCATTGGGCACGATCAGCGGGATCACATGACCTTCGAACAAACGGCTTGCAGTGCGCAGGTAACTCGGCTTGACCACATAGACCAAACCCACATGATCGTAGACCATCGGTGCCTGCTGGCGGGCGACAACGCCGTGGGGCAGTGGTTTTGAGACATGCAGCCCGCCGTCCGCGTCGGTTTCCAGCATGTTGAAATAAGGGTTCTTGCGGCTTTCGCAGCAGGACATGACCATGTCGGGCTGCGCGTCCTCAAAAAGGTTGAGACCTGCGTCGATGTCCTCGGGCAACCGCAGCGGCGAGGTGCAATCGAGGTCGAGAAACGCATCCGCCGGCCCGGTCTGTTCTTCGACCTGCGCCAAAGCATGTTGCCACACATCCCATTTGGCCGCGGTGTCCGTCGCCAGATGCGCGGGGCGTAGCCCGATATCCAGACACCCGCGCTTGAGCCCGTGTTCGTAGATTTCCGGTGAGTCGGTGGACACAACAACATGATCCACGCGGTCCGACGCTATCAACTGATCCAGCGACCAGTCGATCAGATGTTTGCCATGCAGCATCCGGAAGTTCTTGTTTGGCACTCCCTTGCTGCCTGCGCGCGCCCCGATGTGACCGATGATCATGCCGGTTACTCCCGTGTACCGGCAAAGCGGTCGGCCCATGCGTCGCGCTCTTCATCGGTGACTTTGCGGAACAGGTTGTCTGGCACCGTAAAGGCATGGCCTGCTCGCAGGGCCATGACGGCTGCTGCGACATCTGAGGGCCAGGCGTCATCCTCGGTCTGCATTGCATCAATCATGACCTTGGATGCGTCAGGGATGAACGCTGCACTGAGCACCGCATAGATACGGATCAAGTTCAGCGCGAGGCGCACTTGCATGGCTGCTGTGTCCGGGTCGGTCTTGAAGGTCGTCCATGGGGCATTGGCTTGCAGGTATTCATTGCCCAGCACCCAGATGGCACGCAATTCGGCGGCTGACTTGCGGACCTCCATTGCATCCATGTGGCCTTCATAGGCCTGCAATCGTGTGGTCAGATCGGCGATCAGTTTCTCTTCGGCAGGACCGTACGCACCGCCTTCGGGCACGGCTTCACCAAACTTGGAGCGGCAAAACTTAGTGATCCGGCTAACAAAGTTACCCAATACGTCAGCCAGGTCTTTGTTCACGTCAGTCTGGAAGTTTTCCCAGGTAAACTCAGCATCCGACGACTCGGGCGCATGTGATAAAAGCCACCAACGCCAATAGTCTGGCGGCAAAAGCTCTAGCGCCTGGTCCATGAACACACCGCGCCCGCGCGAGGTGCTGAATTGGCCGCCATCGTAGTTCAGATAGTTGAACGATTTGATGTAATCGACCAGCTTCCAGGGTTCCTGTGACCCCAGAATGGTGGCTGGAAAGGACAAGGTGTGGAAGGGCACGTTATCCTTGCCCATGAACTGGGTGTAGGTGACATCATCGGCACCCTTGTCGGTGCGCCACCAGCGCGCCCAATCGGTGCCTTTGCCCGCGTCTTCCCATTCCTGCGCGCAGGCGATGTATTCGATGGGGGCGTCAAACCAGACGTAGAATACCTTGCCTTCCATGCCGGGCCAGTCGGCGTCGCCCTTCTTGACCGGAATGCCCCAATCCAGATCACGGGTGATGCCACGATCCTGCAACCCGTCACCGTCGTTGAGCCACTTCTTGGCAATGGACGTCGTCAGTATCGGCCAATCCTTCTTGCTGTCGATCCAGGCAGCAAGCTGAGCGCGCATCTGCGACTGACGCAGATAGAGGTGTTTGGTTTCGCGGACCTCCAATTCGGTCGAACCGGAGATGGTGGAATAGGGATTGATCAGATCAGTGGGGTCCAATTGCTTGGTGCAATTGTCGCATTGATCGCCGCGCGCACTTTCAAAGCCACAGTTCGGGCAGGTGCCTTCGATATAGCGGTCCGGTAGAAAACGGCCATCGGCCTTTGAATAGACTTGTTCCTCGGTGACTTCCCGGATCAGGCCGATCTCGTCCAGCCGTCCGGCGAAGGCTTGCGTCAGTGCATGGTTTTGCGGGCTGGAGGACCGGCCGAAGTGGTCAAAGGACAGCCGGAACCCGTCCGCGATCCTGGATTGCACCGCATGCATTTCCGCGCAGTATTCGGCGACGGGTTGCCCGGCCTTTGCCGCGGCCAGCTCTGCCGGTGTGCCGTGTTCGTCCGTGGCACAAAGAAACAGCACCTCATGCCCACGCTGGCGCAAATAGCGGGCGTAAAGATCGGCGGGCAATTGGCTGCCGATGAGATTTCCCAGGTGCTTGATCCCGTTGATGTAGGGAATGGCGGATGTGATCAGATGGCGGGCCATGCGCGGGTGTCCTTGATGGGTTTGGCCCTATCTAGCTGGGGTGCGCGGCAGATGCCAGATGTTGCGTGGCAGGGATTGGCAGCTTAAACACGGCTTTGACGCCACCCATCATTGGAGAGAGCTGATGAAAACCCTCGCCGCCGCCCTTTTTGCCGCTACCCTTGGCACCGCCGCACAAGCGCAAGAGATCTATGTAGGCGGCGGTCTAGATTATCTGTTCCCCCATTCCGGTGACGCCCAAACCGTGACCTCTGTCATCGCAGGTTTTGGGATTGAGACCGGTGCCATGGGGCTTGGGGCAGAGATTGACGCAGGCGCGCGTGTTGCGGGCGACAACGACTATGACACGCTGCGGGTGCGCATTCTGGCCAGCTACGACTGGAATGATTACACAATCCGGGCCGGTGGCGGCGTGACCGAATATTACTTCGATGATGACACCTCTGGCGGCTATAATGTTGGATTTGGTGCAGAGCGGGTGCTGACACCGAATATTGCCTTGCGTGGCGAATTGATCCGCGACTTCATGGATAACACATTTACCGCAGCGATCACGACAACACGGGTAGCGGTGCTTTATTCCTTCTGATTTTCGCGGCTGCGCCCCAGCAACCGGCCAATCCCAAAACTGGTGCGCGGGGCGTAGATGTAGCGGGTGCGTGCTTCGGGTGCGCCGCGCACGCGCATTCTGGTCAGGCCGAAAACAACCAGCAGCACGTGCCCTGCCGAGATGAAATAAAACAGTGCCGCGGGACCAAACGCACCAATCAGTGCTGAGGTGGTCAATGGCGCTGCAATCGCCCCCAATGCGAAGAAAAACATCAGCGCGGCGGAGAGTTCGACCCGTTGGTCCGAGGTTGCAAAGTCATGGGCGTGGGCGGTGGCCACCGAATAAATCGGGAAGGTCGTCAGTCCGAACAGGAATGAGGCGGTCAGAATAATCGTGGTTCCCTGGCCTGCGGTCGCCACGGTGAACGTACAGGACAGGATTGCCGCCACGGACAGCCAGATCATCACCCAGCGGCGGTCGTATTTGTCGGCGAGCCAGCCCACGGGATATTGCGCAATCGCACCTCCGGCCACAAAGGCCGCAAGGAACGAACCGATCTGGTTTGCCGTCAACCCGACCTCTTGCCCATAGATCGGACCAACCATGCGGAAGGACGCGCTTGAGAGTGCCGCGACAAGCACCGCCGCAACAGCCATTGGCGAGCAGGCCCATGCAAGGGCAGGGCGTAGCCGCGTGGCCTTTGGGGTTTCGGGCTGGGGCACGCGGGTGAGTGCAAGCGGCAAAAGGGACGCACAGCACAGGATCGTCAGGATATTGTAGGCTATGTAGGTTTCCAGATTGGCCAAAGCGCCAATCATGAACTGCGCAATGAACGAGGCACCGGTGTCTGCAATGCGGTAGCTGGCCATGGCACGGCCGCGTGTTTCATTGGTGACTTTGGCCTGCAACCATGCCTCGATCACCGTGTAACAGCCTGCGACACAAATGCCTGATCCGATGCGAAAGAAGGCCCAGAAATAGGGTTCCGTAATGACCACATGGGCGGCCAAGCCAATTGCCCCCATGGCCGTGAAAGTCGCGAATGCGCGGCTGTGGCCGACGCTGCCCATCAGGCGGGGTGCCCACCAGCAACCGATGAAGAATCCCATGAAATGGGCAGAGCCGAGAAAACCCACCTGAGATTGCGAGAACCCAACCTCGAGCCCGGTCAAGGCATCAAGAGGGCCGACACCGCCAGAGGACAACTGCAACAAGGCAACCGACAGGAACAGGGCGGCGAAGGAGATGATCATACGCATAGGGCCAGCTATGCGCCTGTTGGCTGTGAGTTTCTAGGCCATTATCGACGTTGCCTATGTCGTCTTTGGGCCCTTGCCCTTGCGGGCATGCGCATTAGGGTCTGGCGCGAAACAGTTTTAAGGCAGAGCAGATGAAACAAATCCCCCTTGGCCGCACCGATATCATGGTCAGCGAATGGTGTCTGGGCACAATGACCTTTGGTAATCAAACACCGCAGGAGGACGCGCATCGCCAGATCGACATGTCGTTGGAGGCGGGGATCAATTTCCTCGACACGGCCGAGATGTATCCTGTCAACCCGATCCGTGCCGAAACGGTTGGCCTGTCAGAGCAAACCATTGGCAATTGGATCACCAAGACCGGGCGACGGGATGAGATTGTGGTGGCCACCAAAGTCTCGGGCGACAATCCCGGCTGGGTGCGCGATGGGCGCGGCTATGACGGGGCGGTCATTCGCGAGGCGGTCGATAGCTCGCTCAAACGCCTGCAAACAGATGTGATCGACCTTTATCAAATGCATTGGCCGATGCGTGGCTCTTACATGTTCCGGCAGAACTGGACCTTTGACCCCTCAGGCCAGAACCGCCAGCAGACGATGGACCATATGATGGACGTGCTTGAGGCGCTGAATGCGGCGGTTAAGGCGGGGAAAATCCGCGCCATTGGTATGTCGAACGAAAGCGCCTGGGGCATGACAAAATGGATAGATCAGGCCGACAAGGCGGGCCTGCCACGTATGGCATCGGTGCAGAACGAGTATTCCTTGCTCTGCCGTCTTTACGACACCGACATGGCCGAGATGGCGGTGAATGAAGACGTGACTTTGCTGTCTTTCTCGCCGTTGGCATGTGGCCTGCTGACGGGAAAGTACCAAAATGGCGTCGTGCCGGAAGGCAGCCGCATGTCAGTCAACAGTGATCTTGGTGGGCGGGTGACGGGCCGGCTGTGGCCAGCGGTGCAGGCCTATCTGGATGTTGCCGCGAAACATGGGCTGGATCCGGTGCATATGGCGATGGCGTGGCAACGCACGCGGCCTTTTGCGGTGTCGGCGATCTTTGGTGCGACAAAATCAGAGCAGTTAACGCAAATCCTTGCGGGCAAGGGTCTTGTCTTGCCGGATGAGGTGATTGCCGAGATTGATGCCGTGCATAAGGCACATCCGATGCCTTATTAAGTAAGGTGGATTTCAATCCACCTTACATGTGGCATCCATCGCGATTTCAAACCGGGGGCCGGGCTGTGCTGTGATCTCGGCCAGCCCCATGGCCCGATACGCCGCAGCGGCACCGGGGTTCACCGGTGATGTGCCAATGATCAGCCTACAGGCCCCTGCTTGGCGCGCG
Organism: uncultured Paracoccaceae bacterium; assembly: GCA_947498645.1. GTDB lineage: Bacteria > Pseudomonadota > Alphaproteobacteria > Rhodobacterales > Rhodobacteraceae > Yoonia. Next base: position 1,768,194 of record CANMKS010000001.1, read on the forward strand.
TGGGCCTGCGCCGCTTTGATCAGTGCTTTGGCCACGCCGCGTCCGCGCATCGCCTCCTTGACGAAAAGATGGGCGATATCAAGAAGGGGCCCGTGATGCATTGGTCGCCAATGCGGCTCAATGGCGGCGTAACCGACCGGACGCCCATCCTGATGGGCAATGAAGCCTGTCAGCGGCCCGTCGATGAACTGCGCTTGCGTATCGGCCAGCCCCATCACGCAGGTGTCGCCATGAAAGGCGCAGAGTTGACGGATCATTGCCAGCAAGGCGGGAATGTCTTTCGGGGTAACGTCGGAAATCTCGACCATGTGTTGTCCTTGGCGTGCGGCCCGCAAGGACAGATGAAACAAAGCCAACCCTTACGGGCGGCTGTTGGTATTACGTATCAGAAAGAGGCCAGCCGCCGTGATATGGCGCTGGTAAAATAGATCACTGCGGTGTGCATTGCTCTGGTCATGCAGCGCTTGTGGCAGAGCACCCACCGGCCTGTCAAGAATTCCGCCTTGTGCGGTCCGTTGATTTCGGCAAATGTCGCCGGAACACAGCGTGCAAATGAAGGGGAGAGCGCCGATGCCACTTGAGATGAACCGCGAGGTCTTTATCACCTGTGCCGTGACCGGCTCTGGCTCCACACAGGACCGCAGCCCGCATGTCCCGCGTTCCCCCCAGCAGATTGCTGACAGTGCGATTGATGCTGCCAAAGCGGGCGCTGCGGTCGTGCATTGCCACGTCCGCGACCCAGAGACCGGCGTGCCTTCACGCGATTTGGCGCTCTATCGCGAAGTAACCGACCGTATTCGCGATGCAGAGGTCGACGTCGTGCTGAACCTGACCGCTGGCATGGGCGGTGACATGGTTTTTGGCGGCACCGAAACCCCGCTGCCCACCATCGCAGGCACGGATATGGTGGGCGCGACCGAAAGGGTTGCCCATGTTGCCGCATGTTTGCCCGAAATTTGCACGTTGGATTGCGGCACCATGAACTTCGCCGAGGCTGACTATGTGATGACCAACACGCCCGGCATGCTGGTCGCCATGGGGCAGATGATGACCGATCTTGGGGTTAAGCCAGAGATCGAAGCCTTCGACACGGGCCATCTGTGGTATGCCAAGCAATTGGTCAAGGATGGTGTGCTGGACAGCCCCGCATTGGTTCAGCTTTGCATGGGCGTGCCGTGGGGCGCCCCTGATGACCTCAACACCTTTATGGCGATGGTCAATAATGTGCCCGACGATTGGATCTTCTCTGCCTTCGGGTTGGGACGCAGTCAGATGCCTTATGTTGCGGCCTCTGTGCTGGCGGGCGGCAATGTGCGTGTCGGGCTTGAGGATAACCTGATGCTGGATCGCGGCGTGCTGGCGACCAATGCGCAATTGGTCGAGCGTGCCGCCGGTATTGTCGAAAACCTTGGGGCCAAGGTGATCGGTCCGGCCGAAGTGCGCGCAAAGCTGGGCCTGACCAAACGCGCCCCGGTCGCCAAGTGAGGGCGCTTGCGCTGATCGTGCTGCTTGCGGGCTGTGCGACGCAGAATAGTGGTGGGCTGTTTTCCGTTTATCGCGATACGGATGCGCCAATTGCATCCAAAGCAGTCTTTGAGCCTGCCCGTTACCTTGGTCAATGGTATGAGGTCGCCCGCTATCCGGTCCCGTTTGAAGCGGGCTGCGTTGGAGTCACCGCTGAATACGGTCTGCGCGCAGATGGGCTGCTCTCTGTTCTAAACATATGTCGCAACCCCGATGGCAGAGAAAAATCACGGATTGCAGGTACGGCAGAGATTGTTGGCCCTGGCAGGCTAAAGGTGCGTTTTCCTTCGGTGCCCTTTGTGGCCGCTGATTACTGGGTGCTTTGGACCGACGAAAGCTATCGCACAGCGGTTGTCGGTGCACCGGATGGGCGGTCCGGCTGGATACTGAACCGCGACCCGGTGATCCCGCCAGACCGACTGCAAGCAGCACGTGATGTTTTGGAATTCAACGGCTATGATCTCAGCCGACTAATGGAGGTGCCGCAATGAAGCGCATGATTTTGGGAAGTGTTTTGGCTTTGGCAGCCTGCGAAGGCACAGGGGCCATGGGTGGCGGCGGTTCTGGCCGGCAGGAATTCATGGTTATCGGCAACCGTATGACATTCGAGCAATGCCGCGCGCGCGGCGGGCTGATTATCCGTGACAGCAATACGGCGATGGTCGCCTGTGATCCTACGATCCGGCGTGAGCCGGTGCCAGCGGATGAATTCAACCACCCCAGTACCAACTCTTAAGGTTCAACATGACACAGCAGACAGCAGCCATCGTCGGCGGTGGTGTAATCGGTGGCGGCTGGGCCGCGCGGTTCTTGTTGATGGGCTGGGATGTGCGGGTTTTTGACCCCGATCCTGACGCCGAGCGCAAGATCACCGAGGTACTGAACAATGCGCGGCGGTCCTTGCCGGGATTGTCTGACGTGGCGCTGCCTGCGGAGGGTAAGCTGACGTTCCACGACACCATATCGGCGGCTGTCGCAGGTGTGGACTGGGTTCAGGAAAGCGTGCCCGAGCGGTTGGAACTGAAACGCAAGGTCTATCAGACCCTGCAAGAACATTGCCCCCATGACGCTGTGATCGGCTCCTCCACCAGTGGCTTCAAACCGTCAGAGTTGCAGGGCTGTGCCACACGCCCGGCGCAGATAGTGGTCACACACCCGTTCAACCCGGTGTACCTGCTGCCGCTTGTCGAGTTGGTTCCCAGCGAAAAGACGGCACCGGCAATCACCGACAAGGCAAAAGAGATTCTGACCAGCATCGGGATGCACCCGCTGCATGTCCGTGCCGAGATTGACGCCCATATCGCGGACCGCTTTCTGGAGGCCGTGTGGCGCGAGGCGCTTTGGCTGATCAAGGATGGCATCGCCACAACCGAAGAGATCGACGACGCGATCCGCTATGGCTTTGGCCTGCGCTGGGCGCAGATGGGCCTGTTTGAAACCTACCGCATTGCTGGCGGCGAAGCCGGTATGCGCCATTTCATCGAGCAGTTCGGCCCTTGCCTGAAGTGGCCCTGGACCAAACTGATGGATGTGCCCGAACTGACGGATGAGCTGATCGATGCGGTTGCCGATCAATCTGACGCCCAATCGGGCAAGTATTCGATCCGCGAGCTGGAGCGTGCCCGCGACGACAATCTGGTCAGCATTCTGCGCGGGCTGAAGGCGCAGGACTGGGGTGCGGGAAAATTGCTAAACGCGCAGGACCGCCGGGTCGAAGGCGTGGTTGCGCTTCCTGCCGATATCAGTCAGCCGATTGTCACGGTTGACCGTGCCGTGCCTTTGGACTGGACCGACTACAACGGACACATGAACGAGGCGCGCTATTTGCAGGCCTTTGGCGACGCCACCGACCGGCTGATGCTGCTGATTGGCTGTGATGCCGAGTATATCGCAACCGGCGGCAGCTACTTCACCGCTGAGACGCATATCCGGCATCTGGACGAAGTACATGCGGGTGCTGTGATCCGTATCGAGACGCAGGTTCTGGCAGGGGCTGGCAAAAAGATGCATCTGTTCCATCGCATGTTCGCAGGCGACCGTGAACTGGCGACAGGCGAGCATATGCTGATCCACGTCAGCCTAGAGACCCGACGCGCGTCGGAACCCGCGCCAAAACTGGCAGCGACGCTGAAAAAGATCGCCGACGCTCACGCGGCTTTGCCGATCCCGGAAGGTGCTGGCAAAGCGATTGGTGTACGGGGCTAGGTGATCCGCCGGATCAGGCGATCAAAGTAGGTGGTCAGGTCTTTCTGGCTGATGCTGGCAGCGCGCACCAATGCATCAAAATGGGTCGTGATGGCCGTGACCCGTTCGGTATCGCGAAACACCAGATAATTCTGCCCGATATAGATCACGGCAAGAAGCGGGCCAAAGACGGTCACTGGGGCTGAATACAACTCGCGTTGATCGAATAGGTGCAGGCGCAAAGTGGGGTACAGCTGCGTGTGCAGGTCACGAAATTGCAGCAGCTGCGCCCTGCGCAGCGCAGACGGCACACCCGCATAATAGCCTTCGGCACGTGCGAAGGCTTCAACCTCTGACATCGGGATTGCAATCTCGTAATCTGACCGGGACCCGCGCATCCAGTTCAGCCTGTCGGTGCTGGCGCCAATCGCCTGCTCAATCGTTTTGCCTAAGGAGGGCGCATATTCCCAACGCAGGATATCCACGGTCTTGAGCATATCGGGCAACCCGGCGGGCACATGGCGGATTTTGTAGCCCGCAGCCTCTTGATGCCAGGCAAAGATCTGATCATCGACCATAGCGCGGGGCGCTTCGGTCATGGAAATGGCGGTTGCGACCAGATCGGCGGCCTGTTCAGGCCGGTCGGACAGGCCCAATAGCCAGTCGGCGCTGACCCCAAGGGCCGCGGCGCATTCGGCGACCAACTGCGCGTTGGGCAATCTTGCACCCTGATCCTTAAGCAGTTGCGACAGGGTGGAGCGGTCTACACCCGCCTGCCGCGCCAGACCGCTTTGCGTGGTGTTGGTTTGGGTCATCGCGGCGAGCAATCTTTCCCGAAACAGCTGGGCGCGGTCGCGTTTGTCAATTTTTATCACCATTGGAAAATATTATCACATATCGAGAATTTTGTGAACTACTGTCCGAATGGTCCACTGATGTGTGATCGCATACCCTCGCGCCCATGGGACAAAGAAATATAGGCGCGCGGGCAGGCATCGCGTGGCCCACCGTTTGGTTAATCGTAGCATGTTATCTGGCTTGGGGCCTTGCCCTTTGGATCATGCCGTTGTGGGTGGGTGTCGTTTTTGGTGGTGTGATAATCGCGTTGCATGCGTCATTGCAGCACGAGGTCATTCACGGGCACCCCTTCGCGCAGCAATGGCTGAACGATCTGCTGATCTGGCCGCCGCTAATGCTGGTTATTCCTTATGCAAGGTTCAAGGCGACCCATTTGGCACATCACCACGACGAGGTGATCACCGATCCCTATGATGATCCGGAAAGCAATTTTCTGTCGGCTGATGTCTGGCGCGGTCTGCCCGCGGCAGCCCGGTGCATTCTGCAGGTGAACAATACATTGGCGGGGCGTCTTTGCATTGGCCCGCTTGTCGGAACGATCGCCTTTTTCATATCCGAGTGGCGCATGCGCGATGCATCGGTCATGCGCGGTTGGGCGTGGCATCTCCCTGCTTTGGCCACCGTGGTGACGGTTGTCAGCATATCGCCCATGCCGCTTTGGTCCTATCTGATCGCCGCTTATCTGGGCATGTCGATCCTCAAATTGCGTACCTATCTGGAGCACCGCGCCCATGAACGTGCCAGCGGACGCTCTGTCATAATAGAGCGCGGCGGGGTCTTTGGGTTTCTCTTTCTCAACAACAACCTGCATGTGGTGCATCACATGCACCCAAGAGTGGCTTGGTACAGATTGCCTGCCCTCTACCGATCGCGCAAAGACCTCTACCAACGGCGTAATGGCGGTTATGTCTATGCCTCCTACGCAGAGGTCTTTGCGCGATATTTCTGGCGCGCAAAGGACCCCGTTGCGCACCCGCTCTGGCGGCGGTAGCCGATTAGGGGCATAGACGCCCCATGGAACCCTGGATCCTCATCACGGTTGGCGCTGCCACAGCGCAAACGCTGCGCTTCATGCTGCAAAAGCGGCTGAAGGGTATGGCGCTTTCGACAGCAGGGGCGACCTTTGCACGGTTTGTCTATTCATCGCCTTTGGTGGCGGTGATTGCGGTGATCTACGCCAGCAGCACAGGGCAGGGCTTTCCCGGACTGCCCTTATCCTTTTGGCCCTATATGCTGGCCGGGGGCATGTCGCAGATCTTGGCAACAATGTGTGTGGTTGCTCTTTTCAGCCATCGCAATTTTGCCGTCGGGATCACCTTCAAAAAGACCGAGGTACTGCTGAGCGCGCTGTTCGGGTTCATCATCCTGGGCGATACGTTCACCACCCTGACAATCCTTGCGATGCTGATCGGGTTGGGTGGGGTTCTGCTGCTGTCGGATCCACCGGACGGTGTGGGGCCGTGGCATCAACGCATCTTTAACAAGGCGACCGCATTGGGGCTTGGGGCAGGGGTGCTGTTTGGCATTTCGGGCAACGGTTATCGCGGGGCGTCGCTCTCCTTGGCGGATGGCGATGTGTTTTACCGTGCCATCATGACGCTGGCCTTTGTGACCGCGTTTCAGACCATCGCCATGGCTGCGTGGCTGGCATGGCGAGAACGGGGCGAGATCATGCGGGTTCTGTCGGCATGGCGTGTTGCGGGCCTCGTGGGGGTGACCAGCATGATTGGGTCGATCTGCTGGTTTACCGCCTTTACCCTGCAGAACGCGGCTTATGTGAACGCGGTCGGGCAGATTGAACTGCTCTTTTCGCTGCTGATTGGCGCATTTGTTTTTGGGGAAAAGGTGACGACACGCGAATGGCAAGGATTGCTGTTGCTTACGCTCAGCATCATCATGCTGGTGTTGTTGCTCTAAAGCGGGCTGCGGCCACCCAGTCGGCTGATCAGATGGGCCTCATCATCGTTGCGAAAAAACGGTACGCTGGCGGGTGGGCCACCGCGCGCCAGATGGCCAGCCAGTTCGGCCAGAACAATTTGCGTGATGAAGGGCAGGTCAAATGTCCGCGCGTGGGATAATGGCACCCATTGCAAATGGGCAAGCTCGTCCTCGGCCCCCGAAAAATCATCAGGGTCGCCGATCAGCTCTGCTGCATCGGCCAGAAAGAACCTTGCATCAAAACGGCGAGGCCGTCCGGCGGGTGTCACGGCGCGAAAGAAGAATTGCAAGGCCGCCCCATTTGGAATGTGCCCGGTGGCGGCGAAGCCGCGCCAGCCTTGCGGGGCATCGGGCCAATCCTGCGGATGACCAAGCACCTGTCCGGTTTCCTCCCAAAGTTCGCGAATGGCGGCTGCGGCAAGGGTGTTGCTGGCACGGGTGCTTTCCTCGGTCAGGCGGGCCGCGTCCAGATCAGGCAGAGGGGCAAGCGGCACGGTGGCGTCATTGTCATCAACCGCACCGCCGGGAAAGACAAATTTGCCCGGCATGAACGTCGCCTTTGCGCCGCGCTGGCCCATCAATACCGACGGTGCAGTGCCTGCATCGCGCAGAAGGATCAGTGTTGCCGCGTCGCGGATTGCCGCCTTATCCATCTCGACCTAACCGTTGTGCCCGAACCCGTGCATCCGCCGGGCCCACTGAATGGCCACAACCATGCCCTTCATGCGCGGCAAAAGAAAGAGCGACAAGGCAACCGAGCCAACGGTGAGTGTTGTCGCCATCACCCAAGGTTCTGGCCGGAAATACACCCACATGAAATGGATTGCGAAGGCAAGGATATGCCCCACCACAAGGATGGTCAGATAGGCCGGACCATCGTCAGCGCGGTGATGAAACAGCTCTTCTTCGCAATTCGGGCAGGTATCGGCGACCTTGAGGTACTTCGTGAATAGCTTGCCTTCACCGCATTGCGGACAGCGGCAGCGAAGCCCGCGCCAGAGGGCAGGCTTGGTTGGGCGGTCGTCGATCTGGAACTCTGCATTGGTCATTTTCATGCTCCGGTTGTTGGCCCTGAAATGGACTATTGCCGCGTCCATTGGAAGAGGGTGCGCTGATTTGACCAGAAGAGTTTTTCGCAAACCCGCGACGGAAACGGAGTGCCGCCGCGTTGAAGGAGGGTCAGCAGCGCAGAAGGCTGCGGGATATGATGAAAAGGAAAGACAAATGAAAACCAAGATTTTGATGGCAGCACTTCTTTCAGGCCTCGTTTTGACCGCAGGTGCGGCATCTGCCGAAAACCACCGCGAGCGTCCTGACTTTGCGACATTGGATGCAAATGGTGACGGTGCCCTGACACTGGATGAATTGCAGGCCCGTGGCGCGGCGCGCTTTGCCGAGGCGGATGTAAATGGCGATGGTGCCCTGTCCCCAGAGGAAATGGCCGCCGCCGCTGAGGCGCGCAATGCAGATCGCGTGGCCCGGATGATTGAACGCCATGATGAGAATGGTGATGGTCTGTTGCAGCAGGATGAGTTGCCCACACGTGGTCAGGATCGCGCAGAACGCATGTTCGAACGGGCTGACGTCAACGACGACGGCACGATTTCCGAGGAGGAATTTGAGGTCGCCAAAGAGCGGATGCGCGCGCACAGTGGCAACGGCCGCAAAGGTCGCGGGTAGGGCTGGTTCGGCAGGGGCGTCTCTTCCCCTGCCGATTGCCAGTTATCGGCAATCGGGCTAGCAATTTCAGCAATGACCACTTCGCCAGACCCTTTTGCGGGTGCATCCGACGCCGCCGTCCTGGTTGCTTTCGCCAATGGCGATGGGCAGGCGGCGCGTGTGTTGACGGCGCGGCTTTTGCCGCGGGTGCTGGCGCAGGCAACGCGCTTGCTGGCCAATCCGGCCGAAGCCGAGGATGTGGCGCAGGATGCGATGATGCGCTTGTGGAAGGTGGCACCAGAGTGGCGGCAGGATGAGGCGCAGATCAGCACGTGGCTTTACCGTGTGGTGGCAAACCTCTGCACGGACCGGTTGCGCAAAAGGCGCAGTGTGGCCCTTGATCAGGTGGCCGAGCCCTTGGACGGCAGCCCCAGCGTGGCAGCGCAAATGCAAACACAGGCGCGGATGCGGGCGCTGTCAGATGCAATGGCAGCCTTGCCGGAAAGGCAGGCGCAAGCGGTGTCACTGCGACACCTTGAGGGGCTCTCGAACCCTGAAATCGCGCAAATCATGGACATCAGCGTGCGGTCCGTGGAAAGTTTGACAGCACGCGGAAAACGGGCCCTTGCCGAGGTTATGGCAGGGCGAAAGGCAGAACTGGGGTATGACGATGACGAACCCGAATGACGACATGCTTGATGATCTGTTTACACAGGCCAGCGCGCAGCCACCTGCACAGCCAAGCGAAGATTTGATTGCGCGGGTGTTGGCGGATGCCGCGGGCGTTCAGCCAGCGCCCTCTGCCCATGTGATCGGTCAACCCGGACTGTGGGCCCGCATCATGGATGCCATCGGCGGATGGCCTGCGCTGGGCGGGCTGGCTGCGGCGACCGTTGCGGGGATTTGGGTTGGCGTTGCACCGCCTGCCTCGGTCAGTGATCTGACGGCGCGCTTGATGGGAGATACGGTGAGTGTTGATCTTTTTTCGACGACTTTGTTGCTGGATGCGGGGGCTTTGAGTGATGGTTGAGAATACGCCTGCCGCGACGAAACCGCGCCGCATATGGAAAATTGTGCTGGCGCTGTCACTGGCGCTGAATCTGGCGGTTGCCGGTATTGTCGTGGGCTCTATCGCTTCTGGCCGGGCCGGGCCGGATGGTCCGCGCAGCTTTGATCTTGGGATCGGCCCGATGACACGTGCGCTGACCCGGCAAGAGCGCCGTGCGATTGGACAGAGCCTGCGTGAAAGCCGTGCACTGCATGATCTGAACCCACGCGAACGCATCGGCGGGTTGGTTGCGGCCTTGCAGGCCGACCCGTTTGACCCCGCCGTATTGCAGGCGCTGCTGGATGCGCAGTCGCAAAAGATGGATGACGTGCGGATGCGGGCGCAGGCCGCATTCTTGGCATTGGTGACAGATATGACACCAGAGCGTCGCGCGGAATTTGCAGCGCAGCTTCGCGAAGAGTTGTCGCGCCCCCGTCCGTTTCGGGACCGGCCTTCAGGCGGCTGATTTGCTCATCGCGACCTGATTGCGGCCGCTGGATTTCGCCCGGAAAAGCGCCTTGTCGGCGCTGGTGCAGATCTTGCCGATCGCGGGGTTATCGGTGGCGCAAGGCGCGCTGACGGCAACCCCGACAGAGATTGTCACACTGATCGGGCTACCGTCTTCGGCGTGGGCCAGAACAGAGCCGTCGATCAGATGGCGCAGCCGATCGGCGGCAAGACGTGCCTGTGTCTTGGTTGTGCCGGGCATGGCGATCAAAAACTCTTCCCCACCCATGCGCGCCACCAAGTCAATCGCCCGCAAATTGGCGCGCAGGTGCGTCGAAAGCTGGCACAACACAGCATCACCCGCTGGGTGCCCGTAGGTGTCATTGACCGCCTTAAAATAGTCGATATCGATCATCATCACCGCAAAGGGTTGCCTTGTGGCCACCGCCTGTTCGGCCATGCGCGCCAGATGCGGTTCGGCATAGCGCCTGTTATAAAGCCCGGTGAGCGGATCAGTGATGGCGGCCTGCAAGCCGCTGCGCACCGTATCACGCAGCTTGTCCTGTCCCAGCTTGCGCTGGATCAGTGCCCGCGCCCGCAGTTTCAGTTCACCTTCGCAGCAATCGGCAGGCACCACATCGTCTGCACCCAGATCAAGAAACATTGCGGCCACTTCATGTGCATCTTTTGGCACAACGATCAACTGTGCAGCCCAGCGTGTTTCAACCCTTGCGCGCAAATCCGACACAAGCCCAAACAATGTGCCTTGTTCTTTGCCGCAGGCATCAATGACAAACAGATCTGGTGCCTGCTCTGCGCCGGTGTCGGCCAAAACGGATGCGGGGGCGCGTTGCGGGATGTCCTGTCGTAGCCCAGCTTGGAGCTTGCGGCAGAGGGGCAGATTATCACCCGTCTGATCGGTCAACAGTGCCACCCGCGCTGCGGGCGCAAAGGGGGCGGCTTTTTCGTCAAATCCAAGGGCGCAGCTTGTACTTTCGCGCAGGGCAAGCTCTTCTCTTGTGCTGCGCACGCGCAAAAGACTGCGAATCCGTGCCAGCAGCAGCGTATCATTGATGGGCAGGGCCAGGATATCATCAGCACCGGCATCAAGCGCCGCAAATCGGGCGGTTGCGGTATCGGCCCCGCCAACGGCGATGATGGCAACTGTCGCGGTTTCAGCGGATTTACGCAGTTGTCGGCAAAAATCATACCGGTTTTCAGAGGCATCACACAGATTGATCAGGATCAGGTCAGGCCGCGTCTGTGAAATCAGTGCCTTCGCCTCTTTTGCTGTGGCGCAGGCATCGACGGCAAAATGCGCCGCCAGCATTTTGACCCTCAATACAATTCTGTTTGTCGCGGCTGCGTCAATGATCAATATACGCCCAGACATGGTTTGCTCCTACGTTGGGCCTTCTGGCCCCGGTCCCAGTGCCAAGCAAAGTCGCCATGTTTGGTTAAGAAAACGTTTCTCCGGGCGTAAGGAAGATCAATGACCCCTGAACAGGCCGAATTAATCGCACTCAAAGGACTGGCCTGGCTGGCCGCCAACGAAGAGCTTTGCCCTGTTTTTCTTGGGGCGAGCGGAGGAACTGTGGATGATATGCGCAACAGAGCGACCGATCCTGCGTTTCAGGCGGCAGTTCTGGACTTTATCACCATGGATGACGACTGGGTCGTGACATTCTGCGACAGCATTGATCTGGGATATGATCAACCGCTGCGGGCACGCTATGCCCTACCGGGTGCCGAAGCGGTGCATTGGACCTAGAGGTCGATCTTTATCGTGTCACCGGCGTTCTTGGCGCGGCTTTGGCATAGAATCATCTGACCTTCGCGCTGCGCTTTTGACAGCACAAAATCCCGGTGCTCGACCTCACCTGCAAGCACGCCGCATTTGCACACACCGCATAAGCCGTCCGCACATTTCACGTCCACATGTACCCCGGCAGCGAGCAACGCATCTGACGCCGATTGATCGGCGGCGACAGGGATTTCGCGCCCGTCTTGCAAGGCAAGCGTGAAAGGGTGGTTTTCATATTCCGGCTGCTCTGGCACAGCAAAATATTCCAGATGCCGGGCGTCTTCGGGGAAACCATTGGCCTCTGCCATAGCCATCACAGCGGCCATGAAAATGTCGGGTCCGCAGGTGTAGACATGGGCACCGGGCTCATAGCTGGTGAGTGCCGCAAGATCGGCGCGGGTTCCTTCGGATGAAATATGCAGGTGAACCTTGTCGGCCCATGGCACATTTGTCAGATCGTCCAAAAACCCGGCCGTGTCGCGCGACCGGATGCAATAATGCAAGGAAAACTCTGCCCCAATCGCATGTAACCGATGCGCCATGGCAATCATCGGCGTGATGCCGATACCCCCGCCGAACAGCAACGTTCTAGTGGCGGTCTCTTCTAACGGGAAGTGATTGATCGGGGGTGAGATGAAAACCCGCCGCCCTTCGTTGAAGATGCGATGCATGAGCTTGGAGCCGCCACGCCCTTCATCTTCGCGCAATACGGCAATCTGGTATTTGGACCGGTCAGCGGGATCGCCGCTAAGCGAGTATTGCCGAAAGAATTCCGGGGCCACAACAACGTCGATATGCGCCCCCGCCGTGGCCGGTGGCAGGTCGCCGCCATCGGGGCGTGAGAATTCATATTTCGTTACCCCGTCGGCCATCTGTTCGGCCCTGCTGATTATCACGGGAATAACCGGCGCGTCGCCTTGAACCGGTGTATACGTATGTTCTGGTGCATCACCCTTGGCCCGACGGCGTTTGTGTTCGTCTGCCGGGATCATCGCCTCATAGGCGGCGATGCCCGCCTCGCGGTCCATTGGCGCAGGCCAGGGGTAGGGGGGCGGTGCAAGTGGGGCTGGGTAGACGGCAAGCGTCTGATCTTCGAATTTCAGGTCAAGATCGGTTTGCAGATCGCGCGCGTTCACAGGGTGGCGCGATGGGCGGTAGGCGCCGTCGTCCTCCATCTCCAGGTTCCACCACCATTTCTTGACGGGGTTGATGGATCCTTTGCCCAGCTTGTCATCAAGTGCGGCGAGCGTTTTGGCGGCCTGCGGCACGGTCATGGCAAGTTTGCGAAATGGTGCTTCGGCAAACAGGCCTTCCAAATTCCACGGGCAGGTTTTCATGCAGCGCCCGCACATGGCTCCGTTTTTCTGGCTTACCCGATAGGTCGTGCATTTCTGGCTGTCGGATTTCCAGATTTCATAGCCGTTGAACATCAGTTTTGGCCCGGCGGTGATGGCCCCCGACGGGCATTCGCGGGCGCATTTGTTGCAGGCATCGCAGAACTTTTGCAGGCCAAAATCAATCGGCTTGTCATGCGTCATCGGCATGTTGGTTGTCACGACACCGGATTTCAGGCGCGGCCCAAGGAAAGGGTTGAGGATCACCTCGCCGATCCGGCTGACCTCGCCCAGTCCGGCAAGAAGCAGGAGCGGCGGGTGCAGGACTTCTTCGTCCATGACAGAGTGGACGCGCGCGGTATAGCCAAGGTTGCGCAGGTGCTGCGCCAGCACCCCGCCAAGCAGCGAAAACCGCAGATACGCCCGCATGGATTGCGCACAGGCGATCCAGTCGTCGCCGGATGCCCCTTCCATCGTTTCATGCCCCTGATCAATGATCATGGAAATGGCGTTGCCGTGGTAGGGGGAGATCGGCTCTCCTGCAGCGTCATGGCTGTAGTAGGTCCAGTCGGGGCAGGCAGAAAGCCCGACCGCATCAACGCCCAGGAAGTAGAGTGCTGATTTGATGTTGGCGGCGTTATTCGCAGGAGTATCTGTGGTTTCTGCGCCTTTTGCTTTGCCATCCTGCAGCAAGACGAAAGCGCCAAGCGATGGGCGGAACGCATAGGCCGCCGCGGATTTGCGCACGTAGTTGCCGTTTTTGGTGGCGTCTTGCACGTGTTTGCCCATGTCGCCAAACAGCGCCCGCGCAAAAAGGTTGGCGCGTTTGGGCACGCGGGCGACATTGGCCCAGTCGATATAGGTGGTCGGTTCATCCACACGTTTGAGCGTCTCAAACGGGTGCGGCCCATCGGCGTAGTTGCGTTTGGCATAAGGGTCGCGGGTCCGGGCGGACTTGGCGTGGTCCCCCAGCCCGGTCTGATAGCTGCCCGGTGGTGTCTGGCCAGCGATGATCGGTTGATCCGGGGTCATTGCCAGCGTCGTTGTGACAGCTGCCAAACCGTATTGGTCGCCGGTAAACGGGTTCAGCAGTTTGCCGTTTTCAAGTGCCACCAACCCGGCGCTTGCGGCCAGTCCACCCAAATGCACGTCGGATGCCGCCATGGAATGCGCCCGTGCATCATAGCCCAATGTGCGGATGTAGCTAGCCAAGGTCACGGCAGTTTCCATGCCGCGCAGGCAGGCGCGGTGGGGCAGGGCGTCCGCGATCCAGTCAGCGCCCGGTTCGTCCGTGCGGGGCGCGCGCGGGTGATCATACAGAAACACAAGTGCATGGGTGTGGTGCCGGCAATCTTCGGGCGGCAGGGCCATGCTTTCGCGCAGGCCCGCCATGATGACGTCAATACCGGCGGCCAGCGTTTTGGTCTGCATGGTGCGCAGTTTGTCGGCCAAGCGGTCAACATCGGGATTTGCCAGTGGCGTTTCCAGCCGGGTCGCCGGTGGGATTTCGCAAATACCAACCATGCTAGCATCGCAGTAGTACCCAAAGGCCTTCAGATGGTTGGCGCGTTCTGTCAGATCATCGGGAATTTCCGCGATCTCTTTTTTCACCATCCCGTCGCGGGTGGCGTCCAGCATTGCCTGATAGTCCTGCATCGCATTGACGATGCTGCGCGGGTCATTGGGCCTGCGGAATGACAGGCCTTCCATGGGCGGCAGGTCGGACAAATCGACCGCTGCCTGGCGGCGCAGTTTTTCAAGTGGGAAGGGGCCGAGGTGCATCGGGCGAGAGCGGTAAGAACGGAGCTTTAACATCGGTTGACACCGTCCTTTGCGTGGGGTCCGGTGTCAATGCACCAACAGCGAGGTTAGCCGTGATCAAGGGCATTATTTTTGACAAGGATGGCACGTTGTTCGATTTCAACGCGACATGGGGTGCCTGGGCGCGCACCATGCTGGAGGCTGAGACGCAGGGCGAGCCGGCATTGTTCGCGCAATTGGCTGATGCCTTGGGGTATGACGTGGCTAACGCACGGTTTTTCCCTGACAGTTTGGTGATTGCGGCCACCGCCGGGGATGTGGCCGACCGCATCCTGACCGTGCTGCCCGAACTTGAGCGCGGCGCGTTGCTTGACCGGATGAACGCAACAACGGCAGAAGTCGAACAGGTCGAGGCGACGCCCCTTGTTGATTACTTTGCGGCACTGCGTCATGGCGGTTTCCAGCTTGGGATTGCGACCAATGATGCAGAGATGCCCGCCCGCCGCCATCTGGAGCGTGCAGGCGTCACTGATTACTTTGATTTCATCGCGGGCTATGACAGCGGACATGGTGCCAAGCCGGATGCAGGGCAGCTATATGCCTTTTGCGATGCCACCGGCCTGACGCCTGATGCCTGCGCCATGGTTGGTGACAGCACGCATGATCTACACGCAGGCCGCGCGGCGGGTATGCGGACAATTGGTGTTCTGACGGGGCCCGCACCGATCGCGGAGCTTGCCCCTTTGGCGGATGTAGTTCTGCCGTCCATCGCGGAAATCCCAGACTGGCTGCGCCAACAAACAGGCGTCTGATCCTGTTTCCGACAGTGAATGTCGGTTTCCCGTCATACTGCCGGGCTGACCTTTGCCATCCTTGAACGTGGTAGCGTAAGGAATTGACGATGGTGGACACAGGCAAACCACGGCGGCGCGGGGGCGGACGTGCAGGGGCGGCGACGCGGCGCGGCACAGCCGTGATCGAACAGATGCCATGGCGGTTGCCGGTCAACACCGACCGCCCGACAGAACCACTGGATGACGACGGTGTGCAGGCCATCCACAATGGTGCAATGCGCATTCTTGAGGATATCGGCATCGAGTTCCTGAACGAGGAAGCGCTGGCGCTGTTCAGGCAGGCCGGTTGCACGGTGAACGGCACCAATGTGCGGATGGGCCGCGACTGGGTGATGGAAATGCTGGGCGCGGCGCCTGCGCAATTCGACATCACACCACGCAACCCCGAAAAGAGGATCACGATAGGCGGCAAACATATCCTGTTCGGGAATGTATCTTCGCCCCCGAATTACTTTGATATGGAAATCGGCAAAAAGGTGTCCGGCACCCGCGCCCAATGCGCAAACCTGTTGCGTCTGACCCAGTATTTTAACTGCATCCATTTTGCGGGCGGCTATCCCGTGGAACCGGTGGATGTGCATGCCTCTGTCCGCCATCTTGACGTGGTTTACGACAAGATGGTCCTGACCGACAAAGTGGCCCACGCCTATTCATTGGGCAAAGAGCGGGTCGAGGATGTGATGGAGATGGTCAAGATCGCCGGTGGCCTGAGTGAAGAGCAGTTCGCATCCAAACCGCACATGTACACCAACATCAACTCTACCTCGCCGCTGAAACATGATGTGCCGATGATTGACGGCTGTTTGCGTTGCGTGCGCCGCGGGCAGGCGGTTGTCGTAACGCCCTTTACGCTGGCCGGTGCGATGGCCCCCGTGACGATGAGCGGGGCCGTAACCCTGTCCATTGCAGAGGCGATCAGCGCGATTGCATTGTTCCAATATGTCCGCCCCGGTGCGGCCTGTGTGATTGGCACTTTTACCAGCAATGTTGACATGAAATCGGGCGCACCTGCCTTTGGCACGCCTGAATACATGCGCGCGACGCAGATGACGGGCCAGATGGCGCGGTTCTACGGCCTGCCGATGCGATCGTCCGGCGTTTGCGCGGCCAATGTCCCTGATGGGCAGGCGATGTGGGAGACATCAAATTCGCTCTGGGCTGCGGTTCAGTCGGGCACAAATGTCGTCTATCACGCTGCCGGTTGGCTTGAGGGCGGGTTGATCGCCAGCCCTGAAAAATTTGTGATGGATTGCGAAGTTCTGCAAATGATCCAGCGGTACATGGAGCCCGAGGTGGTAGCCACCGGCCCCGATGATATCGCGATTGAAGCAATCAAGGAGGTTGGACCTAACGGTCATTTCTTTGGGGTCGAACATACTCAGGAACGCTATGAGGAGGCGTTCTATCAGCCCTTCCTGTCGGACTGGCGCAACTTTGAAGCCTGGGAAGTCGCAGGCGGCGTCTGGACGGCAGAGCGCGCGCATCACAGGTTCAAGGACATTATCGCCCAGTTCGAAGAGCCACCGATGGACGAAGGCATCAAGGAAGAGCTCACCGCCTTTGTTGACCGGCGCAAGGCCGAAGGCGGTGCGCCCACAGATTTCTGATCACTCTGTCAGGCAGCTTTCAAACGCCGTGCCAAGACGCTCCATCAGATCCGTGTAAAGCGCCGGGCCTGCTGTCAGTCCGACGCCAATTGCATCCAGTCTGGCGGTGTTGGCGTTGGTGCCCTCTGTCAGGATGGCCGCCCAGCGATCACCAATTGCGCGGTCGCTGAAGACGCAAACGATCCCCTCGGCAGTCATTTGATCACGCAGGGCAGAGACCTGCGCAGGCCCCGGTGTGCGTGCATCCACATCGGCCAATGCACCAACGGCTGTCAGGCCGTAATGCGCCTCAAAATACTGATAACCGTCATGTGGCAGGATATAGTTTTGCCCTGCCAGCGGTGTCAGGCGCGCGGTCAGCGTGGCATCAAGTGCGGCGATGCTGGTCTGCGCGGCGTTGGCGTTGGCCTGATAGGTTGCTGCATTGTCGGGGTCGATCTCGGACAGGGCTGTTGCGATAAGCCCCAACCAAACCTGAGCAATGTCAGGGTCGCCCCATGCATGGGGGTCAAAGTCGCCGTGGTCATGTGCGTCATGCTTTTCATCATGTCCATCCTCGTCGTGCCCATGATCGTCCTCGGCGCCGATCTCTTTCAGGTCACGGGTTTCAAGCGTCTCCCATCCGTCTGTTTCCAGCAGCTCAAGCTGCGTGGCGGACGGGGCAAGGATCTCCAGCGGTTCTTCCAGCCAAGGCGTCAGCCCGTGACCCACCCAGATCACCAGTGCCGCATCGCCCAAACGATCCGCATCGCTGGGCCGTAGGGCAAAGTCATGCGGGTCAGCGCCGGGGGGCAGCAACAGATCCGGCGTGCCCAGATCGCCCATCACTTGCGCGGTCAGACTGTGGATCGGGGCGATATCTGTTATCACCTTCGGGGCCTCAGCATAGGCCGTCAACGGGAGCAGCGTGAATGAAGCGATGTAGCGAATCATAATTGGGTCCTTGTCCTTTGGGAGCGCTGATCCTATAGTTCGTATGTTATAACATAACAAGAGCTACCTATGCCGCACGACACCCTTGGTTTCACCACGCATGATCACGCTGTCTGCATTCGGTCCGCGCTTTCGGCCGCGGATGCCGCATGTGCTGCGCGGTCCGTCCAACTGACCCCCGTGCGCCGCCGTGTGCTGGAAATCCTGCTGGAAAGTCATGCCGCCATGGGGGCCTATGATGTGCTGGCCCGGCTGGATGCCGAAGGGCTTGGTTCCAAACCGCCCGTTGCCTATCGGGCGCTGACCTTTCTTGTGGAACAGGGCTTTGTGCATCGGATTGAGCGCCTCAACGCCTTCATCGCCTGTATGCATCCCGGTGCAGCCCATGATCCGGCTTTCATGATTTGCCGCAGTTGTGGTGTTGTTGCTGAAGCGCAGGTTGAGGCGGCACTGGGCCAAACGGCCAGCCAAAACGGGTTCAAGGTTGAACAGACGGTAATCGAAGCCGAAGGCCTGTGCCCGCACTGCCAGCCGGAGGCCAAGGCATGACTCTGATCGAAGCGCGCAACATAGATTTTGGGCATGGCGGCCAGACCGTGCTGCACAGGGTGAGCCTGTCGCTGGAGCGCGGCGAGATCGTCACGATTGTCGGGCCAAACGGCTCTGGCAAGTCAACGCTGCTGCGGGTTCTGATCGGGGCTTTGAAGCCCCGCAAGGGCACAATCACACGCGCGGCAGGGCTGCGCGTCGGCTATGTCCCGCAAAAGCTGCATATTGATCCAACCCTGCCTATTACCGTGCGGCGTTTTCTGAATCTGCCAAAGGCGGTTGATGGCGCTACCGCCGAAGAGGCCTTGGTCAAGGCGGGCGTCGCCGGACTGTCCGAGCGGCAGATGGCGTCGCTTTCCGGTGGGCAGTTCCAGCGGGTGCTGCTGGCGCGGGCGATTTTGGGCAAACCGGATGTGCTGATGCTGGATGAGGCAACGCAGGGTTTGGACCAGCCGGGCTCTGCTGCCTTCTATCGCCAGATTGACGCAGTGCGCCGCGATCTGGGGTGTGCCGTCCTGATGGTCAGTCACGAACTGCACGTCGTGATGAGCGCGTCGGACAGGGTGATTTGCCTCAACGGGCATATTTGTTGCGAAGGCACGCCCGAGGTTGTCTCGGCCGCGCCGGCCTATCGGGAACTGTTCGGCACGGGGACCGGGGGTGCGCTGGCGCTGTACCGGCATGATCACGACCATGCGCACGACCATGACCATGATCATACGCATCACCAGCACGAGGCAGCCGAATAATGTTGGACGATTTTCTGGTACGCGCCGCACTGGCCGGTGTGGGCACGGCGATGGCTGCGGGGCTGTTGGGGTGTTTTGTTGTCTGGCGGCGGATGGCCTATTTTGGCGATGCAACGGCGCATGCGGCCGTATTGGGTGTGGCGCTGGCGCTGCTCTTTGGCACATCGATCACGCTGGGCGTTGGCGTCGTTGCCTTGGCGATGGCTTTGTTGATCCACGGGCTTAGCGGGCAGGGCACGTCAGTTGATACAATGCTGGGTGTGCTGGCGCATGGCGCGCTGGCGCTGGGCTTGGTTGCCGTGACCCTGATACCGGGGCAACGCATTGATCTGGATGCCTATCTGTTTGGTGATGTGTTGAGTGTCACGCGGATGGATCTGGCCGTGATCTGGGGCGGCGGTGCCGTTGTCGTGGCGATCCTGTGGTGGCAGTGGCAGGCAATGCTGACGGCGACGCTCAGCCCCGATCTGGCCTATGCGGCCGATCTCAACCCGCGCCGCGCGCAGCTGATCCTGACACTGCTTTTGGCTGCGGTCGTGGCGGTTGCGATCAAGGTTGTGGGGGCTTTGCTGATCACGGCGCTGCTGATCATTCCTGCGGCTTCGGCGCGCAGCTATGCCTCCACGCCTGAACGGATGGCGTTGCTATCCATGGCCATCGGTGCGCTTTCGGCGATTGCGGGATTGCGGCTTGCGGTGATCCTCGATGTGCCGGTAGGGCCCGCGATCATCTGCGTGGCCGTTGCGGTTTTTGCGGTCAGCGCCTTGGGGCGGACTTTGCGCCAGCTAACCTAGACGTCCAGCCAGATGGTGACAGGGCCGTCATTGATCAGGCTGACGGCCATATCTGCCCCGAATGACCCGGTGGCGGTGGGAATGCCCAAGGCATCTATATCCCGTATAAATTGCTCATAAAGCGCGCGGCCGACGTCGGGCTTGGCCGCTTGCGAAAATCCCGGTCTGTTGCCGCGCGACGTATCAGCGGCCAAGGTGAACTGGCTGACAATCAAAGCGGCACCCCCGAAATCAACCAATGACCGGTTCATCTTGCCCGCCTCATCGGTAAAGATGCGCAGCTTGCTGATCTTGGCAGCCAACGCTGCGGATTTGGCAGGGTCGTCCCCCTCCATCGCACAGACGAGGATCAGCAGGCCTACGCCGATCTCTCCGATCACTGCGCCGTCAACCGTGACAGAAGCCTCTTTCACTCGTTGGATTAGGGCCCTCACAGCTCTGACGTCCAGGGGGGATTGGCACCAGCACGGCTGACCGTGATGGCCGCCACTTTGGCCCCAAAGGCCGCAGCGGCGGGCAGATCACCGGACGCAAGGCTTGCCTTGGTCAGATGTCCGGTTTTGTGCAAATGCGCGAGGAAACCCGCACTGAACGTATCACCAGCGCCAACTGTGTCCACGACCGTGGCCTTTTGCGCGGGCACGTCGATCCTTTCGGCCTGTGTCACAACACTGACGCCCTCACTGCCACGGGTGAGCAGGATGACCTGCGCACCGGTCTGTGCCAACAGCGCCGGCGCATCTGTATTTCCCGTGATCCATTCCAGATCTTCGTCGGATGTCTTGATGATATCTGCGGCACCCAGCATCCGGGCCAGACGCGCGCGATAGGCGTCTTCATCAGTAATAAATGACGGGCGGATATTCGGGTCGATCATCGTCAGCCGCTGCGGCGCCTCACGCAGCATCAGCGCTTCATAGGCCGCGCCACAAGGCTCAACAACAAGGCTGATGCCGCCAAAGAACAGTGCATCAGCGGTCACATTGGGCAGGTCAGCGGGGGTAAGCATCCGACCGGCTGTGTTTTCATCATAAAACGCATAGGACGCATGGCCATCGGTCAATTTCACAAAGGCCAGCGTTGTGTGGCGGTCAGAGATGGCGGCGGGGGTGCTGTCCACCTTGGAGGTGGCCAACCCATCGCGCAGCACATCACCGAATAGATCAGACGAGAGGCCAGAGAAGAACTGGACCGGTGCATCCAGACGCCCAAGTGCAATGGCCGTGTTGTAAACGGACCCACCGGCGTGTGGCGCAAAGGCGCTTTCACCCGTCGCCGTTTCGCGCGGCAACATGTCGATCAGGGCTTCACCACAGCACAGGATCATCGCGGGCTCTCCTTTGGAATTACTGGCTGTTAGCGATAACAAATCCTGCGATAAGCGCAAGGATAAGACCGACCAGTACCGCAAAGGCGATCTTCCAGGCTGAATAGGGCCGTTCGCCCTGCACCCGTCCGGTGCGCCCGTTCACCACAAATCGGTAGGTCTTGCCCCGATATTCATAGGCGGCCAGCCAAACCGGAAGCAGGATATGCTTGAAGGTGACATCGCGCACGTCGGTATCAACGCTGCCGATGCGTTGATCGTCTCCGCCAATGTCATATTTCACATCCCGCCGGATCATCCGGTCCATAAAGGCGCGGGCCTCATCAAAACCGTCTGTCAGCTCAACCTGGTATCCTTCGGCGCGGAACCCGGCAAGGTATTCGGGTTTGTAAGGTTCCAGCGCGGACAGGTCCCACGGCTCTAGCCCATCGGTGTATTTTTTGGGCAGCGAACGCGAGGCGAGCACAAGCACATCATCAAAGAAGCGCGCCACCCGGCCAGATACGCGGCGCCAACGGGTCTTGCGTACGCGCACCTGCTTGCGTTTGCCGTCGCGAACGACTGTTTTTGTTTCATAGTAGTGCGTGCCGCGTTGGCCGGTGTATTGGCTTTTGGTGTCGGCATCGAAGGTCCAATAGGGCACATAGATACCGTTCATCTTGCGGCCCTTGCGGGCGTAGTCGGTCAATCCGTTGGGCGCAAACCACAGGCTGCCCAGCCAATCGACAAGGGCGCCGCGGGCTAGTTTTTCATCCAACTCGAAAGGTAGCAGACCGCGCGGTTTGATATGCCGGTGCGCGCCGGTATCCGTCACCACGGGTGTGGCGCAAAACGGGCATTCGGCGGCGTGGATATCGGGGTCAAACGCTGTCTGCGCGCCGCAGTTGGGACATTTGTTGACGCGGGTTTCCTCGATGTCCGCATCTGCCAGACGCTGCTCAGCAGCCTGACGAAAATCCAGTTCGGTAATGCTGCCAGTCCAGGGACCGGCACTTTCGATCTGTTCGATATTGCCACAGTGGTCGCAGATCAGCTGATGATCGCCCGGATCAAACCGGAGATCCGACCCGCAGGTGTCGCAGGGAAAACGGTGTTCGGCATGTGTGGGCTGTGCTTGGGGCATCTATAGTATCTTATGCATGAAACACGGGATCATAGGAATTTATGCCATGTTTTGGGGGCCATGATGCGTAAGGCATTATCACGCAGCCAGACATGCCGCCAGATATGAAAGCCAGCGTGGGCGGCAACGACAGCACCAAGGATATAGAACTCGTAGATATGGAATGTGCCAATCATCTCATTCGCCTCGGGCAGGCCCAACGGCGGAGCAATGGGCAAAAACCCACCAGCCCTGAGCAGTTTGGTTGAAGTCAGCCCCAGCAAGAAACCTGTGATGGCCACTCCGATCAGACCCCACACCACTGCCGTGTTCAACACACGATGGGCAAGCCGTGCCTTCGGCCCCAGTTTCGGGCCCGGTCGGCCTGCCAACCCACGCCGCATGTAGTCTGCCATCCAGATCAGCGAAACCGTGACAAAGACCAAGGCAAGGATCGAGTGAAACTGAAACGCGGCCTTGCCAAAAGGCAGGACGTCATCCGGTGTCACGACAATGAACCAGACCAACAATGGGATCATCAGCCCATGCCCCAATTTGAGGCAGGTGCGCCGCTTTGGCAGATATCTGGTCAACCCCATGGTGTTCATGACAGACAACCTAGGGCGCGGCCTTGTCAGGTCACCCAAACCGCGATCACGTTCCGGGCGGCGGCGGTGGCATGACGGTGAACAACTGTGCCAGCTCGGTCACATCGCCGGCCTTCATCCATCCGTCCTGCCCTTGGGTCCAGACCATGCTGTCGCGGGTCAGACCGCCTTCGGTGACCATGCGGCCCAGTTTCGCCTTGGAATAGGGGCCGGTGACGTCGCCTGCATCAGCGATATGCCAGACATGCTCAACCGGTGGCGGCGGTGGTGGCGTGGGGGATTGTGGTGCCTGCGGCGCGGCCTGGCCCCATGGGCTGTTCATCTGACCCATTTGCATGCCAAGACCAGCACCCATGCCCATACCCATCGCATTGCCTGCGGCAGAGCCTTCCATGGTCATGGCTTCCGCCGCTTTCCATTTCATATGCTCATCAAGATTGCCCGCGACACCGCGCGATGTGCGTTCATCCAGTGCCTTTTCAACAGCAGGTGGCAGGCTGATGTTTTCGATATAAAGCTCGGGTATCGTCAAGCCGTATTGCTTGAGCGTTGGATCAATGGCGTTGGCCACCAATTGCCCGACCTCTGCGGTGTTTGCCGCCATATCAAGGACAGGGATACCGGATTTCGCAATTGCGCGGCTGAACTCCTGCACGATGATATTGCGGATCTGATAGCTGATCTCGTCCATTGTAAATTCACCGTCGGTGCCCACGATTTCGCGCAGGAACACCGCCGCATCGGAAACCTTGACCGTGTAGGTGCCGAAGGCGCGCAGACGTGTCGGCCCGAACTCAGGATCACGCAGCATGATAGGGTTCTTGGTGCCCCATTTGAGGTTGGAAAACCGGGTTGTGTTGACGAAGTAAATCTCGGACTTGAACGGGCTTTGGAAGCCGTGATCCCAATGCTGCAACGTCGTCATGATCGGCATGTTGTTGGTTTCCAACATGTAAAGTCCGGGGGTGAAGACATCCGCCAACTGGCCCTCATGCACAAAGACCGCTGCCTGACCTTCGCGGACCGTCAGTTTGGCCCCATATTTGATTTCGTGATCTTCGCGCTCAAACCGCCAGACCATCGTGTCGCGGGTGTTGTCGGTCCAGTGGATGACGTCGATAAACTCGCCTGTCAGAAAATCGAAAATGCCCATGTATCAGGTCCTCTTCATTGGTGGTTAGCTTGCTCCTGCCGCAAGGTAATCCCGTGCGATCGCACGGGCGATAGGTGCGGCAACTGCCGGGTCCATGCCCGCTTGCAGACGCGGATCGTAGAGCATCCGCAGCAAGAGTTCGTCGTGTTGCGTCAAAAGCGCGAATTCCTCGTCATCGTTAAAGATGGAAGGGCGCGCGCCGGGGCTGTCATTGGCCAACCCCATGCCTTGCGCCAGTTCTTCGTGGATACACGCACTGCGCATCAGATTGGGGTGCTCAGCGCGGATCATAGCGACAGCTTTGGTATAGGTGGATTGCCCGGCAGCAAAAGTTCCGATCACCACGCAAAGCTGCTCGCGCGGAAGGTTGACGAATGTTCGTACTGTCGCGTCCGAGATATTGGGGATCAGTGCGCGCAGCGTATCACCATATGCCCGCCTGTCGTCCTCGCCCAGAAACAGCACGTGGAAATTGGGGTTCTCATTCGTGATTGTGACGGGAACACCAGTGTTGCGCGACAAGCGCGCGGCATAGCTGGTCACGCTGACCAGATCGGCATCGCGCTGGGCCAGCGGGACGGTGTCCCCAAATTCCACAGACATGCGAATGGGACCGCCCCAGCGGCGCAGCTTGGAAACCGTTGCTTGCGGTCGCTGGAAATCACTGTCATCGCGGTATTCGTTGAACAGGGCAATGCGCACAAAGTTGCGGGCCAGCTGCGTATCAGTAAACGGCGTGTCCGGCCCACCACCATCGCCGCGCAGCAGCCCTTGTGCCAGCAGGTCGTTTTGCAGACGCCCATAGTAGGTTGCCAGATCACGGCTGGCTTGGCTGGGCGGGGTCACGACAGGCTCTGCCGGCGGCGCGGGCACCACGGGCAAAGGCAACGGAGCAGGCGGGATCGGAGGCATGAACAGCTCGCACCCCATCAGCCCTGTCGCACAGACAAACATGATGGCGCGCCGCTGAATGCCCCCAAGCCCCATGTTTACTCGGCACCTGCCGCGGTGCCGATAGTGTCGCCTGTGCCCGTCTTGCGGGCTTTGGCAGCGGCGAGCGTTTCTTTCAGCTCATGCTCCATTTTCTGCAACTCAATCTCGGCTTCGGCGCGCTTGCGCTTGCCTTCATCCGCGATTTCAAGGCTTTCGTTGATAGTGGCGATCAGGTTGGCGTTCGCCTCTTTCACGGCGTTGATGTCGAACACACCGCGTTCCATTTCTTCGCGGATCGTCTTGTTTGCCGTGCGCAGGTTTTCGGCGTTGGCCTTGAGCAACTCGTTGGTCAGGTCATTGGCATCGCGCACCGCTTCTGCCGCTTCGGCAGAGCGTTGGATGGTGACTGCCTGCGCCAGTTGTGTTTCCCAAAGCGGCACGGTGTTGACCAGCGTCGAGTTGATCTTGGTCACAAGTGACTTGTCATTTTCCTGCACCAGACGGATCGACGGCAGCGATTGCATCGTCACCTGACGGGTCAGTTTCAGGTCATGCACACGGCGTTCCAGATCATCGCGGGCGGCGCGGATGTCGCGCAGTTCCTGCGCTTGCATCACGGCCTGATCTTCGGCGGCGGCCTGCACTTCGGCCTCTTTTGCGGGGATGGTGTTGGTGTCAAGATCAACCAGCTTGGCTTCACCAGCAGCAATATAAAGGCCCAGTTCATCATAAAAGCTGAGCGTCTTGTCGTAGAGGATATCAAGGCTTTCGATATCTTTCAGCAGCACATGTTCATGCTTGAGAAGGTCATCGGTGATATGGTCAATCTGGCCTTGCACCTCTTCAAAGCGAGCGGCGAATTTGGCCATGGGTGCGGCACGGCCCAGCAGTCTTTCCCACCAGCTGCGTTCACGGCGCACGTCCAGTTCGGAGATCGAAAACCCGCGGATCGTCGTTACGATGTTGCGCAGGCTGTCGCCCGCTGGGCCTACATCCTTGTTACGCACGCCAGCCAGCATGGATTGGCTGATTTCCTGCAATTCGGCCTGCGCAGCAGAGCCAAATGACACGATAGAGTTGGTATCGGACATGTCCAGTTCGGCAACGCGTTTGTTGATTTCGTCGCTGGTGGGCGCATCGGCCTTGTCCAGTGGGACGACCTCACCTTTCGGTTCGGCTAAAACAACGGCGGTGATCTTTTCAACGTCGGCCAATGCGGCTTCGGCTTTCTGGCGTACAGTTTCAGACATTAATCATTCCCTTTTGGTTTCAGGCTGACGCCTTCCCGCTGAAGGCGGTCACGCAGCACGTTGATTTCCACATCCATATCGCTGCGGTCATCCAGCAGCATTTTTTCGGTGCGGGCGGCAAAGTTTTCTTCCAGATCAGCCAGCAGCGCCGCGTAGTTTGCGCGTGCACCGGCATCCTTGTTTCGGCTGTAGAGATCGACGAATTTGATCGTCGCATCGCGGGCACCCATCAGATAGACGCCCAGGAATTTACGCGCGCCGGTCAGGTCGCGCGGGTCTTCTTCGACGGTGCGGATCATGCGGCGGGCGATGGTTTGGAAGTCTGTCACGCGGTCCGTCAGGCGACGGTCCGACAGCCCCTCGATCTGCGATTTCATCACATCCAGATAGGTTTCGGCCTCATCCACCACACGGGCGACGCGATCCTGTTGGAAGGTATCGACACCTTCCATCCGCTTGTCGGTCAGCGGGTCGATGCCGAATGTGGCGATGTGCAACCCAGCGGCGGCGATCCCATAAAGACCGGATGCCATCATTCCGCTGTCGCCTGTAAAGGCCGCGATTGCCACACCGATACCGGTTAGCACAGACGCCATCATCTTGCGCGGCACCGCAGGGCGACGGGCGATTTTGCGGGCGTTGTAGGCAGCTTCGGCCGCAACCCCTTCACCCAGCATCCATGCGGCAAGGGTGAGGATTGCCGCACCGATCAAGGCCAGCAGAAGCGTCGCGGCTCCATTGTTCAGTGATGTGAACGCCAGCAGGATTGGCGGCAGGTACAACAGCTTGATCGCCGCACTACCCACAACAGGCTGTGTCGCTCGTACCTTATCGCGCAGTCCCGCGCTTTGCCCATCGGGGCTGTATTTTCCGCCAAACCGCTTGGCCATTACGCTGCCCCCAATAGGCCAGAGGTCACGCCAAGCATCAGCAAAACCAGCAGGATATATGTGATCCGTCGAAATTTTACGGGCATTGACGTGTTGTCCTTTCCGTTGGCCGCCTGCGCGACCGCTTGCATTGTTCCCAGCATCGTCGTGACGGCAATTGCAACCACCGCCACAAAGGCCACCAAGAGGATCAAACGCATCATTTCTTAACTCACTCCTTCAGGGCTTTGGCCTTTCAGATAGGGATGAGGGGCGTTATTTACGAGGCTTTCTGATGTGCCGCGCGCTCTGCATTGAGCTTGCGGCTATAGCCGGATTGAATGATTTCCACCGCAACCAACACGACAACAGAGAAGTAGAAAGTTGATTTTGACATCGGGATGATGTCCTGACCCATGACTTTGATCTGCAAGGCATCATCATGCATCGCGTGGGCGGCGGCGGGGCCGGCTTCACCCAGAAGAACAACACCAACGATCAAAAGGATAAAGAGGCCGAGCACCTCATACATCCGGTTTTTCTCAAGGAACCGCGTCACACCATCGGCCAGCAGCAGCATGGCAATGCCCGAAAGAATGATCGCAAAGGCCAGGATCGGAAAGACATCGGTGATGGCCAGCGCGGAAAGTACTGAATCGAAAGAGAAAATAAGGTTCATGATGACGATCAGGATCACAACCTGCACCGCCGATTTCCCGGATTTTCCGTCAACGTCATGGCCCAGATGTTCCATAGACAGCATATGCGCGATTTCCTTGACGGCCGTATACATGATGAAAATGCCGCCAAAGACAAAGACGATGGTGGCAAAGTTCACCCCGCCTTCCAGCACACCTTCCCAATCCATGATAAAGAAAGGTTCGGCCAGCGCATCAATCAGGCTGATCATCACGAATAGCAGAACGACCCGCAGAGCGACCGCAATGATGATGCCCCACATGCGCACGGCCTTTTGGTGGGCTACGGGCGCGCGTTGGCTTTCGATCGAGATATAAAGCAGGTTATCAAAGCCCAAAACAGCCTGCAAAAAGCACAGCATGATCAGATTGGTTGCGTTTTCCAGCGTAATTAGGTCGGCCAACGTCGTAGTCCCCCAGTGTTTTCTTTAGTAACTACCATGCATAACACCACCGGCAGGACAAGGTTCATCGTGACGACTTTTTCCCCCTCGGGGCCCCATTGGCAGGTTTGCGCACGCGGGTTGGTGTGGGTTTGCCCGACAGTCCCAGTTGGTCGCGCACAACGCGCTGGCGGATTTCCTCAACCTCGCCCTGCTTGAGATTGGCAAGCTGGAACGGCCCATAGCTGACCCGGATCAGGCGGTTCACCGTCACGCCGATTTCGCCCATGGCGCGGCGAATTTCGCGGTTCTTGCCTTCGCGCAGACTAACGGTCAACCAGGCGTTGGCCCCTTGCTGGCGGTCAAAGGTCACGACCATCGGTTGATAGGTGATCCCCTCGACCGTGATCCCCGCGCGAAGTTCGTCGAGCTTTGCCTCGCTGACCGATCCGTTGATGCGTACGCGGTAGCGGCGCAGCCAGCCCGTTGACGGCAGTTCCAGCTTGCGCTTCATCTCGCCGTCATTGGTCAGCAGCAGCAGCCCTTCGGAGTTCAGATCAAGCCGCCCGACAGACATGACACGCGGCATGTTTTCGGGGAGTGATCCGAAAACGGTTGGCCGGTCCTTTTCATCCCGCTCGGTTGTCACAAGGCCTGCGGGTTTGTGATACAACCACAGGCGCGGTGCGTCAGGTGCGCCGACCTGTTTGCCATCGACGACGATCCTGTCATCGGCTGTGACGTTCAGCGCAGGGCTGGTGATGGTTTTGCCGTTCACACTGACGCGGCCATCTTCGATCATACGCTCGGCTTCGCGGCGGCTGGCAATGCCTGCACGGGACAGGACCTTGGCGATGCGATCGCCGGAGTGAGGTGTCTGGGTCATCCGCGCGGTGTAGTCTGTCGGCGGCAATGGCGCAATTACGGAATGCGAGGGGCTCTTGCCGAAATGCAATCCAGAAGGCATCACCCTGGTATGGAATTTCACAGCCACATGGATATCGCCCTGCAAGAGGCACGCGCAGCCGCCGCGCGTGGCGAAGTCCCCGTGGGTGCGGTGGTCAGTGGCCCCGGTGGCGTGATCGCGCAGGCCGGTAATCGCACGCGGGAATTGAATGATCCCACAGCCCACGCCGAGATATTGGCGATCCGTGCGGCCTGTGCCGCATTGGGGCAGGAACGGTTGGCGGGCTATCATCTTTACGTCACGCTGGAGCCTTGTCCGATGTGCGCTGCGGCGATCAGCAACGCGCGGATTGCGCGATTGTACTACGGTGCTGCCGATCCGAAATCTGGCGGCATCGCCCAGGGCCCGCGCGTGTTCAGCCATCCGCAGTGCCATCACGTACCAGAGGTTTACGACGGTCTGGATGCGCGGGCTTCAGAGGCGTTGTTGAAGGACTTCTTTGCGCAAAAGCGCCAGTAGGTGAGCGTTATCATCACTGCGCAGACAGGCCGGGCGCAAATGTGGCCTTGATTGTCGTGGCGCTGAGCGGGCATTGCGGGCCCCTTTTGTGGCGGTGCTGCTCAGCCTGTTCGTCGCGGTCCGGTCGCTTGATCCGGCTCTTTGCGCAAGGTCTGGCCCGTCCAGCGCAGGATCATGCCGCGCCGGATGATCCATGTTTACACCCGCCATATGCTTGCGACCGGGCGCACAGGTCGCTAAAGCAATCCCAAGTTTTACCCGGAGACGCCAAATGTCCATTGACACCGAAACCGCCCGCCGTGTGGCCAAGCTGGCCCGCATCAAGGTCGAAGACGACGCCCTGCCTGCGCTGGCGTCAGAGTTCAGCGCGATCCTTGGGTTTATTGAACAACTCAATGAGGTTGATGTCGAAGGCGTGGAACCGATGACATCCGTGACCCCGCAGCGTCTGAAACGGCGCGAGGATGTGGTGACCGATGGCAGCCAGCAAGAGGCTGTGCTCAAGAATGCCCCCGATGCCCGTGAAGGGTTTTTTGCTGTGCCGAAGGTGGTTGAATAATGTCCGAACTTAGCAAACTGACCATTGCCCAGGCCCGTGACGCGATGCGCAAGGGTGACACAACCAGCGCAGAAATCACACAAGCCTGCCTGACCGAGATTGAAGGCGCGGGCGCGCTGGGTGCGTTTGTTCACAACACACCCCAGATTGCCACCGAACAAGCCAAAGCCGCCGATGCCCGGATCAAGGCGGGCGATGCCCCTGACATGTGCGGTATTCCGCTGGGTATCAAAGACCTGTTTTGTACCAAGGGCGTGCCGTCGCAGGCCGCATCGCGCATTTTGGAAGGGTTCAAGCCCGAATACGAATCCACGGTGACAACGCAACTGTTCGATGCCGGTGCGGTCATGCTGGGAAAGCTGAACATGGATGAATTTGCCATGGGGTCGTCCAATGAAACGTCTGTCTATGGCAATGCAGTCAACCCATGGCGGCGTGGCAACGATGATGCAGCGTTGACGCCTGGCGGGTCTTCTGGCGGATCGGCAAGCGCCGTCGCTGCTGACCTCTGCCTGGCCGCAACGGGCACGGACACTGGCGGGTCCATCCGTCAGCCAGCTGCTTTTGTCGGCATCACCGGAATGAAGCCAACCTACGGTCGCGTGTCTCGTTGGGGTGTTGTGGCTTTCGCGTCGTCATTGGATCAGGCGGGCCCGATGACCAAAGACGTGCGCGATGCGGCGATCATGCTGGAAGCGATGTGCGGCTATGATCCCAAGGATAGCACCAGCGCCGACCTGGATGTGCCGAATTTTGAGGCGGCGCTGACCGGTGACATCAAGGGCAAAACCATCGGCATCCCCAAGGAATACCGCATGGACGGGATGCCCGAAGAAATTGAAAAACTCTGGGCCGATGGCACAGCCATGTTGAAAGACGCGGGCGCGAATATCGTGGATATCAGCCTGCCGCACACCAAATACGCGCTGCCTGCGTATTACGTGATTGCCCCGGCCGAGGCGTCATCCAACCTTGCCCGTTATGACGGCGTCCGCTTTGGCCACCGTGCCAAATTGGCGCAGGGCGACGGCATCACCGAGATGTACGAAAAGACCCGCGCCGAAGGTTTCGGGGCCGAAGTACAGCGTCGTGTGATGGTTGGAACATATGTTCTTTCTGCGGGGTTTTATGACGCGTACTATAACAGGGCACGCAAAGTGCGGGCGCTGATCAAGCAGGATTTCGACACTGTTTTTGCTGACGGTGTTGATGCCATCCTGACGCCGGCCACGCCTTCTGCGGCATTTGGTTTGGGTGAAATGGCCGACGCCGATCCGATCCAGATGTACCTGAACGATGTGTTCACGGTCACGGTGAACCTTGCTGGCCTGCCCGGCATCGCTGTGCCAACTGGTGTGGACAAGCAGGGCCTGCCGCTGGGTCTGCAATTGATCGGGCGGCCTTGGGAAGAGGCGGATTTGCTGAATGTGGCTTACAGCCTTGAGCAGTCTGCCGGATTTGTGGCCAAGCCTGCAAAGTGGTGGTAGGCTGTCCGGCAAAGAAGACGCAGTTTAACAGGTGAGATATCATGAAACCGGGCATTCTATTCGCCGCCTTTGCCCTTGGGTTGGCTGCTTGCAGCTCTACTGAAGTGCCGCGTGAGCGTGGTATCGGCTTTGATGACTTTTCGCAGTTTGAGCTGGACCGTGCCCGGCGCGAGGCCGCGCTGAGCGGTCAGACCGCCTCGATTGTGCCGCCGCCGCGGGTGAATTCACTGCCTTCCAGCGGGCAGGAAGCCATCCCGCGCAGCGCGCTGGCACAGGCCGGGATCGGACAGGCCGCAGCGCAAACCCCGCAGGCCACCGCGCCAAATCTTGGCAGTGACCCGCTGCGCACCCAAGGTATTGATGCCTCGCCCAGCAACCCTGCACCTGTGCTTGCAGGCACCACGGGCCTGTCGGATGAGCAGAACTTTGACGCGGTGTCCGGCCGCGAGACCATTGAAAGTGATGCTGAGCGTCGTGCAGCCCAGGCCGCAGCACGTGAACAGATCACCCCCACAGCCGTGCCAGAGCGCCCGGCAAATACCGGCCCCAATATCGTCGCATATGCGTTGAATGCGCCCAACGTGAAGGGGCAGGAGTGGTACAGCCGCTCCATTCTGTCTGGACAGGGCCGGTTCCGTCGCAATTGCGCCGAGTATCTGACGCCAGATGATGCGCAGCGTGATTTTCTTGCGCGCGGCGGACCAGAGCGTGACCGGCGCGGCATTGATCCTGATGGGGACGGGTTTGCCTGCGGTTGGGATCCGGCACCGTTTATTCAGGCAATGAAAAACTGAAGCTGACCACCCGACAATCGCCCAACCAAGGGCCGCGCCGCGACGGTGCGACACCTGATATTGTGGTCATTCACTATACGGCAATGGCATCCGCGGCGGCAGCGGTGGAAACGCTGTGCAACCCAGAGAGCGAAGTCTCCGCCCACTACCTGATTGCAGAAGATGGGGAGGTGCTGTCATTGGTGCCAGAGGCGATGCGCGCCTGGCATGCGGGCAGGGGGCAGTGGGGCAGTGTCACAGATGTGAACAGCCGCTCTATCGGTATTGAACTTGCCAACACCGGCTTTGTGCCATTTGCAGCGGCACAGATGGATGCATTGACCGATCTGTTGCGGGGGATCAAGGCACGTTGGGGCATCCGGCCAGAGCGGGTGATCGGGCATTCGGATATGGCACCGGGGCGAAAGATCGATCCGGGTCCAAGGTTTGACTGGCGCAGGCTGGCATCGGAAGGGCATTCAATCTGGCCGTCGCCGGGTGCTGTCGCGACCTTTTCGGAGGCCGGTCCGGATCGGACCGATGAGGCGCGCTTTGTTGCCGCGATGAAAGCCTTTGGTTACACCGCCACAGATGATCCTACTTTGCTGCTCAAGATCTTTCGTATGCGCTTTTGCCCGTGGCATACTGGGCCGCTTGATATGAGTGATATGGCGATGATCCATGACCTTGCCACTCGTTTCCCCGTTGACGTGAACGCCGCTTGGGCCTAACCCCGGATTTGCGTGGATGGCTGGATGGCTGCGGCAGCAATGTCGAGGAAAGTCCGGACTCCAAAAAGCACGGTGCCGGGTAACGCCCGGCGGGGGCAACCCCAGGGAAAGCGCCACAGAGAACAGACGGCCACGCATGCGTGGTCACGGTGAAACGGTGGGGTAAGAGCCCACCGCGCAAGCGGTAACGCAAGCGGCACGGCAAGCCCCACCGGGAGCAATGCCAAATAGGGACCTCGCGTCGCAAGACGGGGATGCTTGAACCCCAGACGGTCCGGGTTGGCAGCTAGAGGGCGTCTGGCAACAGGTGCTCGAGATGAATGGTCATCCATGTGTGGGCAACCACGCGGGACAGAATCCGGCTTATAGGCCATCCGCGCATGACTATCTAACCGGGCAGTGATGGACAGGTGCCAAATGGTGCCCCGCCATAAATAGAGAAGTGTTTGTTCTGGGTAAGCAATTGGTCTGTCATTGCCCAGATTGTATCAGTTGCTTTGCTACGGTAGTCCGGTAGCAAGTGACACGATTTCACGAGGGGAACAGACTGCATGATTGCCTATGTCACTGTTGGGGCCGATGACATCGCGGCGGCGAAGCGATTTTACGTGACGTTTCTGCCGGCCCTTGGTTACGTGCTAAAGGAAGGGCCAGAGGGGCTCAGCTTTGCGTTGCCGGTCGCAGTGGGCCAATCACCTGTTCTGCCCGACTTCTACGTGAAGCCAACCTTCGATGGACGTCCCGCCTCGGCTGGCAATGGTGCCATGGTCGCATTTGAGGCGCGCAGCCAAAGCCAGGTACGCGACCTTCATGCGGCTGCCATTGCCGCAGGCGGCTTTGACGAGGGACAACCGGGCTTCCGAGATGCATATGGGCCACGTTTCTACGTGGGGTATCTGCGCGACCCACAGGGCAACAAGATTGCTTTGTTCTCAAGCAATCCGAACGAACCGGGACGGGATGGTTAAGCCGAGCGACAGCGCCGCAAAACCTGCGGCCGTTGCTACATTGCTGCAATGAGTTGTCTGAACCCTCCACAATCCTGCCATTCAAACACCTTTGCGGTTGACTCGGCACCATGCCAGAGTAAAAGGCAGCTTCAACGAGATTCACGCGATGTGCCGATCACGGCCCGCAACCAGGAGAGATGAGCCATGGCGAAGCCTACCACCATCAAGATCCGCCTGAACTCCACTGCGGGGACCGGGCACTTCTACGTCACCAAAAAAAACGCACGTACCATGACCGAGAAGATGGTCATCAAGAAGTACGACCCCGTTGTGCGCAAGCACGTGGAGTACAAGGAAGGCAAGATCAAGTAATTGATCAGCTGACCGGACAGTGATTGGGCCACGCTTCGCGCGTGGCCTTTTTCGTTTGACCTACTTTGGGGCGTCGCTTGGCGTACCGTCCAGATGCTCATACCGGCGCGATTTTGTCGTTCGGTCGAAAATCAGCCTGCGGTCCTTGTCGGGGTAGGTGACAACATCGTTTGGCGCGCGAGTGCCGACCACAAGATACGTGACATCCTCGGCACTGGCGTTTTCGAGACAATGACCAACCTCTGCGCCCGCAGGAAAGCAGGCCGCATCACCAACCCCGATTTCAGTTTTGCTATCACCTTCGTGCACGATGACGGTGCCCGCGATCACAAAGATGAATTCATCCTCGGTTTGATGCCAATGCTTGTGCGACGACCTAGAGCCGGGATGCAGTGTCTCGGTAAAGGCGCCAAATTGGGTCAACCCGCCTGCGTCACTGAACAGTCGCGCGGTGAAATTGCCAAGCGTATCTGGGACGTCGAGGGTGTCTACCGGTGCGTCTTCTTTGCGAATGATGGGCATCGTCTTAGCCCAGGACCGTGATGGCGAGGGTGACCAGCAGCCCGATTTGCGCCAAGAGCGTCAGCGCCATCCCATAAAACCGACAGCGCCAATGAATGCCTGCTATGCCAAAATAGATCGCGTGCAGGCTGCGACCCACGATGAGTATCGCCGCGAGTACACCCAGAATAGATGTGCTGGCGTCCTGAAGTTCTGCCAGGCCCATCAGGATCAGCGCGATGGGCAACTGCTCGGCGGCGTTGGCATGGCCACGGATCGCCTTGGTCAGCACGCGGTCGCCATTGTCGCCCAGCACAACGCCATCCTTGCGCCGCAGCTTGATCACCTTGATTGTAAGAAGCAGGATCACAGCCCCTGCGACAATGGCGGTTAGCGATGTGATGGGCAAAGAAATCATGTGATGGCCTTGAAGCAAAGAAAAAGGGCTGATGTTGCCACCAGCCCTTCGTTCTTAGAGCAGTTCAATGCTTATTCGCGGTTGCCGAACAACTGCAACAAGAAGATGAACATGTTGATAAAGTCGAGGTAGAGGTTCAGCGCGCCCATGATGGCGGCTTTGCCCAACCACTCGCTGTCGCCATGTGCGGCATGTGCGATGTAGTCGTTCTTGATCTTTTGTGTGTCATAAGCCGTCAGGCCAGCGAAAATCAAAACGCCAATTGCCGAAATCGCAAACATGATCGCTTCCGATTGCAGGAAGATGTTGACGATCATCGCGACCAGCAAGCCAACCACGCCCATGATCAGGAACGCGCCCCAGCCGGAAATGTCTTTCTTGGTTGTGTAACCCCAGAACGACAGGCTGGCGAAAGCGATCGCAGTGATCAGGAAGATCTGAATGATCGAAAACCCGGTGTAGACAAGGAAGATCGAGCTAAGCGAAAGCCCCATGACTGCGGCAAAGACGTAGAACACTGTTTGCGCTGTTGCGGCAGACATGCGGCTGATCATCGCGCTCAGGCCGAAAACAAATGCCAAAGGTGCGAACATGATGACCCACTTCAGTGGTGAGCCGTAGATCAGCGCGCCAAGATTTGTCAGCATTTTGCCGTTTGCCAGCTGTGCGACAGCCTGCGCAGGATCAGCTGTCGTTGCCAGCCCGGAAATTGCCCATGCGGCAAGTGCAGTAATCAACATGCCCACGGACATTGTGCCGTAGACTTTGTTCATGTGGGCGCGCAGACCCTCGTCGATTTCGGCCGTGCGTACCCCACCGACCGTTCTTACGCTATCAAATTGAGCCATCAAGACCTCCAGATTGAAACAGTGGCGCCGCAAAACGGCATCCTTGCTGTCGATATTGGCAGCTGACGCTTATTTTTCAAGGTAGAAGCGGGGTGTTAACCGCAATTCTGATCGAATTGGGCAGGATTGTCGCAGGTCCTGCCCGGATCGCGCTTATTTGTGCCAGTGTTCAGGCACATCCCAAGCTGATTTGCGGCTTTCAACAAAAGCCTCTTCGCGCGTGACGCCGATGTCTTTCAGAAGATGTTCATCAAGATGGCCCAGATGCTGCCGCTGGCGCCGCAGCGCAATGTGCTGTGCGAAGCGCTTCCACAGCGAACGGGGCTTCGGCTGGCATTCCGCATGGAGACCTTTTGTGCGAACTGAGATCGTCATGTCATTCCCTTTCGTGATATGTGCTTCGTTTCGTATGTCTATGCTTGATGTGTAGAGAGAATAGTGACATTATGAAAATGAATACTTTTGAAAGCTATCATCAAGGAATGTGATATGCCCCGAAATCTGGACCTAACTGCCTTGCGTTCTTTTGTTTCTGTTGCTGACGCTGGTGGTGTTACCCGTGCCGCAGGCATGCTGAACCTGACGCAGTCTGCGGTGTCGATGCAGCTCAAGCGGCTGGAAGAATCGCTGAACGTCGCATTGTTGGACCGTTCCGCCCGCACCATTGGCCTGACCCCCGCGGGTGAGCAACTATTGGGCTATGCGCGCACGATGCTGAAAACCAACGATGAGATATTCAACCGACTGACCGCAACAGAGTTTGAGGGCGAGCTGAAGCTGGGTGTTCCCCATGACATTATCTATCCAGCGGTTCCTGCCGTTCTAAAGTGCTTTGCGGCGGATTTCCCGCGTATGCGGGTGCGCCTGATTTCAGCCCCGACGCGCCGATTGCTTGAGATGTTTGGACGTGGCGAGGTGGATTTGATCCTGACAACGGAAGAGGATTGCGGTCCCGAAGGGCAGGCACTTGTCGAGTTGCCCCTGCTCTGGATCGGTGCGCTGGGCGGTAGTGCGTGGCGTAAAAAACCGTTGCCTGTCGCGTTTTGCAGCAACTGTATTTTCCGCAGTGGCGTGTTGCAGGCGCTGAATGAAAAGCAGCTCGACTGGTTCATGGCGGTCGATTCAGAACTGGATAACGCGGTTGAGGCGGCCGTTAGCGCTGATCTGGCCGTGCATGTTGCCGTTGAAGGTAGCCTGCCACCGCAAACCGAAATCATCGATCATGGCGGAGCGCTGCCGGAACTGCAGCCGCAGAACATCAATCTGTATGTCCTCAAACCCGAAGATCACGCCAGCAAGGCAATGGCCGACATCATCCGCCATTGCTATGCCAAACCCAAGGCGGTGCCGCAGTTGGTTACGGCGTGACGACAACCTTGCCGGTGGATTGCCGACTGCGCATCAATTCCAGCGCCTCGCCGGCCTGATCCAACGGAACGATGTGGCTGATATGCGGGGCTAGCCGTCCCTGGGCGTGCCATTCCATCAACTCAGCAAGGCTGTCGGTCAATGCGGTTGGATTGAACTTGAGGTAGCCACCCCAATAGAAACCGATGACCGAGATGTTTTTGACCAGAATGATATTCGCCGGGATTTGCGGAACATCGCCGCTGGCAAAGCCAATCACGATCACGCGCGCCTCGCGGTTGCACGCGCCCAGTGCCGCCTTGAACGCATCACCGCCAACCGGATCATAGACAACATCGGCGCCACCCAGTGCCTTGACCGCCGCCTTGATGTCATCCGTTGTGCTGTCAAGCAGATGATCAGCGCCTGCCGCCTTGGCCACCGCCAGCTTGTCCGCGCCGCGGGCCACTGCGATCACCTTGGCACCCATGGCCTTGCCAATTTCAACGGCCGTCAAACCGACCCCGCCCGCTGCGCCCAGCACAAGCAGCGTCTCGCCCGGTTGCAACCGGGCACGCCGCGTCAGCGCGAGGTGTGATGTACCATAGGCCACCATGAAGCCAGCCGCGGTTGCATCATTCATGCTTTCAGGGATTGGACGGCACAGCGCCGCTGGAAAAACACCTTGCTCTGCCATCCCACCCTGACCGCCAAAAACGACGACGCGAGTACCGATTGCGGGCGAGGTGACACCGGAACCTTGTGCCGTGACGGTTCCTGCGACTTCCATTCCCAAAGTGAAGGGCACGGGCGGTGTGTCCTGATATGTGCCCGTCGCCATCAGAAGGTCGGCGAAATTCAGCCCACATGCCGCGACCTTGATCAGCACTTCGCCTTCGGCGGGTGTTGGAACGGGAATGTCCTTTAGCTGTGGGGGATCGTCGTATGAGGTGACCTGAAAAGCGCGCATGTGAGTCGAATCCTTTGTGGTGAGGGCTAGTTAACCATCATCTGGGTGCAATGACAGCGCGGGATTGGCCTTGATTGCTTCACCGACCGCGAAAACCATGCTACCCTTGGCCTGTACTTTTGGGCAGGGCTGGCGGCATTTGCACGTCTCGAACCTGTCTTAAAGGGCAGGAAGCGCGCTGCAACCGTTGCGTGTTCTGGCCGTAATAGTCATGGACGTGTTCAAGCACGCCCTCAATTTGTTTTTTATTTCGGTGTGTGGGTACTCTGGAAGACTGGTGCGTTGTGCGTCAGCTTTCGGCATGATGAGGATAGCACTATGAAACACCCAGTCGACGTTCATGTTGGAAAACGCATTCGTCACCGCCGTTGGATGAACGGGACAACGCAGCAGCAACTTGCCGAGGCGGTTGGAATCAAGTTCCAGCAGATCCAGAAATATGAAACCGGTATGAACCGGGTCAGCGCCTCTCGTCTTTGGGATATCGCTAACGTATTGAGCGTGGACGTTTCTTTCTTTTTCGAAGGTCTTGAAGCTGCGTCATCCGGCGACGCGACGACATCCGATCTGCCCGGTGACATTCTGACCGACAAAGAAGCGTTGGAACTGTTGCGCTCTTACTATGCGATTCCAGAGAACCAGCGCCGTCGCCTGTTTGATCTGGCTCGTGTTCTCAGCGAAGCCGCTTAGCTGAAGACTTGACCTTCTTGTTTGCGGCAGGCTACCGCAAAGGGCAACGCAAGTCGCAAGAAGGACCACCCCATGCCCGTTGACCCTTCAACCCATGCGGAACTGATCCGCGTGGCGCATGCTGTGGCCGACGCCGCGCGCCCCATCACCTTGCGCCATTTTCGCAGCGCGGCGTTGATCTCTGAAAACAAATTGGTGGGCGGCTTTGATCCGGTCACGATTGCAGACCGCGATGCAGAGGCCGCAATGCGGGATATCCTGGCGCAAGAACGCCCGGACGATGCGATACTGGGCGAAGAGCACGGCCATAAGGCTGGCCCGTCGGGGCTTACCTGGGTACTTGACCCAATCGACGGCACACGCGGCTATATCAGCGGCACGCCCACGTGGGGGGTCCTGGTCGCGGTTTCGGATGACAGTGGGCCGCTTTTTGGGATTATCGACCAACCCTATATCGCCGAACGCTTTGTCGGTGGCCTTGGCCACTCCAAGGTCATCGGACCCATGGGCAGTGCTGCGCTGAAATGCCGTGCGGCGCGGTCCTTGTCGCAGTCAACCGTCATGACGACCTTTCCCGAAGTTGGCACCAAAGAGGAAGGCCGCGCCTTTCATGCCGTCGCAGCAAAGGCCAATCTGACCCGCTATGGTATGGATTGCTATGGCTATGCATTGCTGGCGGCAGGCCAGATTGATCTTGTGATCGAGGCGGGCCTGAACGCTTATGATATTCAGGCGCCTATCGCGGTGATCGAGGCAGCGGGCGGGATTGTGACGGATTGGACCGGCGGACCCGCCCATGCCGGTGGTCGGGCGATTGCGGCGGCAAATTCCGAGATCCATGCTGAGGCGCTGCACATCATAAATGAGACGATGAATGACTGATACATTGATCAAGAATGCTGATGTCATCCTGACCATGGATGATGACCGCGCAGAGCTGCATGGCGCCGACGTTCTGATCCGTGACGGCGTCATAGCGGCCGTTGGTCATGGGCTGATGGCAGATGGGGCAGAGGTTTTCGACGCCGCAAGCAAGATCGTCACGCCCGGACTGGTCAACACCCACCACCATCTTTACCAGACCCTGACCCGCGCAGTGCCCGGCGCGCAGGATGCCTTGCTTTTTGGTTGGCTTCAGCGGCTTTATCCGATCTGGGCGCGCTTTGGACCAGAAGAGATGTTCGTCTCTGCGCAGGTGGGCCTTGCTGAACTGGCCCTGTCAGGGTGCACGATGACATCGGACCACCTTTACCTTTATCCCAACGGGGCGCGGCTGGATGACACAATCGCCGCTGCGTCCGAGGTTGGCTTGCGGTTTCATGCGACGCGCGGAGCGATGAGCATCGGCGAAAGCGATGGCGGCCTACCGCCCGACGCTTTGGTCGAGGATGAAGCCGCAATTCTCAACGACAGCATCCGCGTCATTGATGCGTTCCACGACCCTAACCCCGGTGCGATGGTGCGCGTGGGCGTGGCCCCCTGTAGCCCGTTTTCGGTCAGCCGTGATCTGATGCGTGACGCCGCCCTGCTGGCACGTGACAAAGGTGTCATGATGCACACCCATCTGGCCGAAAATGACGAAGACATTGCCTATTCGCTGGAAAAATTCGGGTGCCGCCCCGGTCAATATGCCGAAGACCTGGGCTGGACCGGCGACGATGTCTGGCATGCACATTGTGTGAAACTTGATGGACAAGAGATCGACCTGTTCGCCCGATCGCGCACCGGTGTCGCCCATTGCCCCTGCTCCAATTGCAGGCTGGGGTCGGGCATCGCCCCAATCCGCGCGATGCGTGACGCAGGCGTGCCTGTGGGGCTGGGCGTGGACGGGTCGGCCAGCAACGACATCGGCAATCTGGCGGGCGAGGCGCGCATGGCAATGCTGTTGCAGCGGGTACAGAACGGGGCCGATGCCATGTCGACCCGCGAGGCGCTTGAGATCGCCACACGTGGCGGGGCGCAGGTGTTGGGGCGCGACGACTGCGGGCAAATCGCTGTTGGAAAACGCGCGGATCTTGCGATCTGGGATGCGCAATGCGTCGACAACGCCGGGTCCTGGGATCCGGCAGCGCTTTTGTTGGCGGGGCCATCTCGTGTGTCGGCCCTTTATGTCGAAGGACACCAGATCGTGCGTGATGGGCAGATGCAGACACTTGATATGGGCAAGACAATCGCCCATCAGAACGCGCTTGCGCGGAAATTGGCCGAGCGTGGCTAGCCTGCCAAACTTTCGCCTCTTTTCAACGACCAACTGGGTGCAATTGCCACCTTAGTCGATTGGCCCACCATGAAGCTCATCTTTGCTGCGACAGCCCTCACCCTGTTTGCTGCATGCACTGCAACACCGCCTGCGCCGACGTCCTCGGCGCGGGCGGCATCTGCGGCGGTGCCATCATCGGCCTCATTTACGCAAATGCTGAACGGCTTTCGCGCCGCCCAAGGTCTGGGTCCGGTTCGATCAAATCCCGCATTGACCCGCGCTGCGCAAGCCCACGCAGAGGACATGCTTGCACGCAACTATTTCTCCCACCGTGCGCCCAACGGCCCCAACGGTGAAACCTTCGCTCAGCGCGCGGTATCGGCCGGATGCGCGATCCAGGCGGGCGCTGAAAACATCGCATTTGGTCAATCCTCACAGGCAGAGGTGTTTACGGGGTGGCAAAACTCAAGCGGACACCGACGCAATATGCTGGGCCCTGATTACACATCCTTCGGATTGGGGCTGGCAGGTGACATCTGGGTGTTGAAGCTGTCTTCGGGCTGCTAAAGCAATTCGCTTTGCCAATCGCTGCTTTTCGCCTATGGCTCAGACGCAGCGTGGCGATGCATGATGTCTCAAGTTGAATTCAAAACGCCATAGGCCCGCCGCTCGCCCGCAATCCAAACATCCCTGATTGCCCGGTCATCCCCAATCATGATGGTGGGAAAGAGCGCGTCCCAAATTCCCTCGGCGCGCGCACTACGCTGCGCAATCGCATTGGTGGAATGCAAGTCCAGCACAGTGATGTCGGCCATGGCTCCAGCCCCCAGATGGCCGATCTGCCCAGACATTTTCAGCGCCCCGGCAGAGCCTTCGGTGGCCAACCACATCAACTGGGCTGGATGCAAGGCAACCCCGCGCAATTGGCCAATTTCATAAGCTGCTGCCATCGTGCGCAGCATTGAAAAGGATGACCCGCCCCCGGTGTCAGTCGCCAAACCGATGGACACCGCCGCATTCGCCAGACCCATGACATCAAACAGGCCGGACCCGATAAACGTGTTGGAGGTCGGGCAATGCACCACCGCAGCGCCGACCTCGGCCAGCCTGGCAATCTCGCGTGGGTCCAGGTGGATGGCATGGCCATAAAGACCACGTTCGTCCAGCAGGCCAAAGGCCTCATATGTGTCCAGATAATCGCGTGCATCGGGGAACAGCTCTTTCACCCATGCAATCTCGGGGTGCTGTTCGCTCAGATGCGTCTGCATCAGGCAGTCGGGATATTCCCCCCACAATGCACCAAGCGCTGCCAGTTGATCCGGCGTTGATGTCGGCGAAAAACGGGGCGTTATCGCATATTGCGCGCGGCCCTGCCCATGCCATTTTTCCAGCAGGGCCTTGCTGTTGTCATAGGCTGTCTGGGCCGTATCCGTCAGGTTGTCCGGTGCATTGCGATCCATGCAGGTTTTGCCAGCAATGACGGCCATATTGCGTGCTGCTGCTGCCTCAAAGAAGGCATCAACGCTTTGCGGGTGGATCGTGCAAAAACTTGTCAGCGTCGTTGTGCCATGGGCCAGCGCCAGATCAAGCGTGCGACCGGCAACATTATCGGCATAGGTCTTGTCACCAAAGCGGGCCTCTTCAGGGAATGTATAGGTGTTGAGCCAATCAATCAGTTGTTTCCCCCAACTGGCAATCATTCCGGTCTGCGGATAATGCATATGGGCATCGACAAAGCCCGCACTGATCAGCGCATCACCATAGTCTGTGACCTGCGCGTGTGGGTGTGCCGCGCGCAAAGCAGCGCCATGGCCCACTTCGATGATCCGCCCACCATCAATCAAGACGCCACCGGCGCTGTCAAACTGTGCCGCGTCTGCCCAATCCCCCGTCAGGGGATTGCCGGAAAAGCCAAGGGTTTGGCCCAAGAGTAACTGCATTGTCATATCGCAAACCTATGCTGCCACCGGCGCGGGGTAAATCGCAGAAATCTGCGTTGTGCCGCCGGGGCAATGGACTATGTTGCAACGCAGCGGGGGGATACATGGCAGAGGCAGACAACAACATCGAAGACGAAGCATTCGGCGTCACCGACCGGTTGGTCAGCGATGTGATGGAGGCCGTTCAGGCGGCCGACCCGATTTCGATCCATGCGTTGCTCGACCCGCTGCACCCCGCTGATATTGCCCACCTTCTTGAGCAGATTGACGCCCGCGACCGGCGCGATCTGCTGACCATCTGGTCAGGTGGTGTCGATGGCGAGGTCCTGTCCGAGTTGGACGAAAACCTGCGCGAAGAGGTGATCGGACAGCTGGCGCCGTCCGAACTGGCCGACGCCGTGCGTGATCTGGAAAGCGACGATGTCGTTGACCTTGTCGAATATCTTGATGATGCCCAGCAAGAACAGGTGCTTGAGGCATTGGAGGCGGGCGACCGCGTCGTTGTCGAACAGGCGCTCACCTATCCCGAAGAATCCGCAGGCCGCCATATGCAGTCCGAACTGGTGCGCGCACCAGAACACTGGACCGTGGGCGAGGCGATTGATTTTCTGCGCTCGGATGTTGTTCTGCCAGGTCAGTTTTATCACATCATTCTGGTTGATCCCCGGCTCAAGGCCGTGGGCTATGTCACGCTGGGTCGGGTGCTCAGCCATCCACGCACAATGCCGCTCAAGGATCTGACAGAGGACACGTTCCGCACTTTCCACGTCAATCAGGACGTTGAAGAAGTGGCGCAAGCGATCAACCACTATCACATGATTACCGCCCCGGTGGTGGATGATGATGACCGGGTTGTCGGTGTGATTACAATCGACGACGCCATGGCCTTTCTTGAAGAAGAAGCCGAGGAAGACATCCTGCGTCTGGCTGGCGTCGGCGAGGGCAGCCTGTCGGACCGCGTGATCGAAACAACGCGCCAGCGCTTTCCCTGGCTGGCGGTCAATCTTGTCACCGCCATTCTGGCCTCAATGGTTATTTCCCTCTTTGAGGAAACGATTGCGGGGCTGGTAGCACTTGCCGTGCTGATGCCGATTGTGGCCTCGATGGGCGGCAATGCCGGTACGCAATCTCTGACCGTGGCAGTCCGCGCGCTTGCCAC
The DNA here is from genome assembly GCA_947498645.1 of uncultured Paracoccaceae bacterium. GTDB lineage: Bacteria > Pseudomonadota > Alphaproteobacteria > Rhodobacterales > Rhodobacteraceae > Yoonia. Next base: position 1,812,931 of record CANMKS010000001.1, read on the forward strand.
GCGCGATTTGACCACTGCCAACGTCTGGCGTGTGATCCGGCGCGAGGTGCTTGTGGGCCTGATCAATGGTGCGGTCTTTGCTGTTGTGATGGGCATCGTGGGGGTTGTCTGGTTTGGGTCACCGATGCTGGGGCTGGTGATTGCCGTGGCGATGGTGATCAATCTGGTCATTGCAGGGCTGGCGGGCACTGTGATCCCTGTGGTTCTGGAAAAAATGGGGATTGACCCGGCGCTGGCTTCAGGCGCATTTGTGACAACCGTGACGGATGTCGTTGGTTTCTTTGCCTTTCTTGGCCTTGCCGCAGCGTGGTTACTTTAATGGACAAATCAGCAGCACGCACCGCCGCCTTTGCGCGCCGCGAGATCGCCCATGATATGGGCAGTGCAACAGCGGGCTACCTCAGCGAGGTTCTCGCCGGTTACCGCGGTGTCCCGCTGGCGGGCTACATGGCGATGCGGACCGAGATTGACCCGACACCCGCCATGGAAGAAGCTGCGGCCCACGGCCCCGTTGGCGTGCCGGTGATCATCGGGGCAGGCCAGCCACTGCAATTCCGGCTGTGGGAGCCGGGATGCGCGCTCATCAAAGGTGAATTTGGCGCGATGATCCCCGAACGCGGTGATTGGATGACACCGCAGATTGTCGTCGTGCCGCTGGTGGCCTTTGACCGAAAAGGCGGGCGTTTGGGATATGGCGGTGGGTTCTATGACCGGACGCTGGAAAAGCTGCGAGCGGCGCAACCAACGATGGCGATCGGGTTTGCCTATGAAGCGCAGGAAGATGCGGCACTACCGTTGGAGCCCACCGATCAGCCGCTTGACTTGATCGTGACCGAAAACGGGATCATCACACCCTAGCTTCTTTTGTTCAAAAATATCTCGGGGGGCCGCAACGCGGCGGGGGCAGCGCCCCCTCTGCCCGTGCAAGCAGGCTCAGCTTTCCGCGAAGGCGTCCATGACGTCGTCGGAAGCTTCAAAATTGGCCGTGACCCGCTGAATGTCGTCGTCTTCTTCCAGCGTATCGAGCAGCTTCATCAGCTTGGTGAGCCCTTCCAGATCCACCTCGGTCGTCAAATTCGGCTTCCAGATCAGTTTGGTGGATTCCGACTCGCCCAATTCCGCCTCAAGCGCATTGGCAACCTCGTTGAGGTCAGTATCCGCGCAATAGATGACATGATTTTCATCATCGCTCTGGACGTCTTCGGCCCCGGCTTCAATCGCTGCCATCATGACGGTGTCGGCATCCGCAACGGCAGCGGGGTAAACCACCTCGCCCTTGCGGTCGAACATGAAACCAACTGATCCGGTTTCGCCCAAATTGCCGCCGTTCTTGGAAAAGGTCGAACGCACGGTCGATGCGGTCCGATTGCGGTTGTCGGTCATCGCTTCGACGATGACCGCTACTCCATTGGGGCCGTAGCCCTCATAGCGGATTTCGTCATAATTCTCGGCATCGCCGCCTTGCGATTTCTTGATCGCGCGGTCGATCACATCCTTGGGGACTGAGCTGGATTTGGCTTCCTTGACCGCCAAACGCAGGCGCGGGTTCTTGTCGGGGTCCGGGTCGCCCATCTTGGCGGCAACGGTGATTTCCTTGGCCAGCTTTGAAAACAGCTTTGAGCGCAGTTTATCCTGCCGCCCTTTGCGGTGCTGAATATTCGCCCATTTGGAGTGGCCAGCCATCTCAAACCTCGTCTGTCGCGGTATAAATCCGGGTCTCTATAGGGCATCGGCCCGGTGCCCCGCAACCCCGTGTCACAGTGGCCAGATGTAAGGGATCACAAAGGAAACGATTGGCGCCAGCGACAGGTTCAACGGAATACCGAATTTCAGAAAATCGGTGAACTTGTACCCGCCCGGTCCGTAGACAAGCGTATTGGTCTGATAGCCGATTGGCGTGGCAAAGCTGGCACTGGCTGCAATCATCACCGCCACAACTAGGGGGCGCGGGTCCACACCCAAGGCCGCCGCCAGCCCGATGGCGATCGGTGTCATGACCACGGCAACCGCATTGTTGGACACAAGTTCCGTTAGAATGCTGGACAGCAGATAGACCGACAGCACGATAAAGAAGGGCGGCAGCACCAGCATCACGGGCGACAGCGTGTCGGCGATCATCCCCACTGCACCTGAGGATTGCAAAGCCGAACCAACCCCCAGCATCGCAAAGATCAGGGCCAATAGCCGCCCATCAACAAAGGAAAACGCTTCGTCCGCATCAATGCACCCGGTGACCAGTACCAGCGTCACGCCAATCATCGCGAGCATCAAGATCGGGGCCACGCCAAGGGCTGCAAGCACAACAACACCCAGTAACACCCCCAAAGCTACCGGCGCGCGGTTGCGCCGGAACGCGCGCTGCGACAGGGCCGAGACATCGCCAAGGTTCATGTCTTCGGCAAGCCGTTGAATATCCTGCGGTGCCCCTTCCAGCAGCAAGGTATCCCCGACCCGTACGATCACATCATCAATCTGCTTGCTGATATTGGCGTCGCGCCTGTGCACGGCCAGCGGATAGACCGCATAGTGCCGGCGCAGGCGCAATGAGCCAAGTCGGCGGCTGACCATCTTGCAGTTTGGCGTGATCAACACTTCAACGGTTGTGGTCTCAACTGCAGAAAGCTGGTCCACGCGCCGCAGTTCCTTGTTTTCCTGTAGCGACAGCAGCTCTGTCATTTCGGTCCGCAGAACAACGCGGTCGCCCACCTGCAAGACGACATCCTTCAGATTGCGCCGCAAAGATATGTCGCCGCGCACCACATCAATCAGGCGTACCCCGTCGCGTTTGAACAGTTGCACGCCAGTCACCTCGCGTCCGATCAGGTTGCTATCAGGGGGGATCACCGCTTCGGAGAAGAATTTCTTTTTTGAGCGATCAGAAAGCATCGTCGCCATACTTTGTCGGTCAGGCAGTAGGCGGGGCGCCATGAAATAGAGGTAGGTAAAGGTCCAAAGGACAACGACAACCCCAATTGGAAAGATCTCAAGAATGCCAAAGGGGCGCATCCCGGATGCCCGCGCAACCCCGTCCACCAATAGGTTGGTGGACGTCCCCAACAAGGTCATTGTGCCGCCCACGATGGCGGCGTAACTGAGCGGGATCAACAGCTTTGAGGCCGACGTGCCCAGCGACCGCGCCAGTTGCACAAAGACCGGGATCATGACGACAACCAAAGGCGTGTTGTTCATAATGGCACTGGCCACTGCCACAAACAGCAGCCCGCCACCTATGGCGCGCGCCGGGCTGACCTTGGCCTGCCGTTCGGCAATCTGTGTCATGGCATGCAGGGCGCCAGTGCGCACCAGCGCCCCGACAATGATGAACATCGCCGCAATTGTCCAAGGGGCCGGGTTGGCCAAAGCTGCAACCGCGTCCTCATAGGGCAGCACCCCTGCGGCCAGCAGGACCGATACCCCCACCATGGCCACCACTTCTGTTGGAAAAACCTCGCGCAGGAACATCAGGAACATGGCGACCACAACCACCATGGTAAGCACAGCGCTTTGTGTTTGGGTCAGTTGGAATAAATCAGCCATGAATTGTATCTTCGTGTTTGGTCAGCTGTCTGGCAAGCGATCGCTGGCCTGACGTGAAACAATGGTGTGTGCCCAGAGCCTTCGCGGATTTGGGATACACTCAAAGACTGAATGTTGACCCGGAATTCACGTTAACGCATAAATTGTCAGAAATAATTCCCAAAGCATGCTTCAGTCGCGGGCCGTCCGTCATGAAAAAGATAGTTTTTGCCAGATATCTGTCCTTGGTTCTTTTGATCGTCCCAAACCGCGCGGCGGCGTTTAATTTCGGTTTTGTGCGCGTGCCGGACTGGATGGACCCTATCTTTGTTTTCTTGCTCCTTGTGATGGTGCCGACTTGGGTGGCCGTCAAGCTTACAAAGCCGCACAACGTGCCGTTCAATGAGCTCTATCGCACCAAGATGGATCGGTTGCCAACCATCTACTTCCGCATGCTGCAATTGTTTGTTGGGATTTTGCTTGTGCTACTCTTTTTAGGCATGGGTTTGCGCAGGATGGCTGAAGCCGGTGCTGGCTAGGTCGGGCCGGCCTGCGCCAGCCGCCCACCTTGGCGCACCATCTCGGCCCTTGTGGCCTTGCCCGTGCGATCGTCGGTTTCAATGTAGAGGCCTGACAATGTTGCCTCTTCCGCGGCGGGCGTGAACCGCGCCTTGGGCATGCCGGTGATAAAGCGGCGCAGGGGTTCGGCCTTGTCCATCCCGATGACCGAATTGTAGTCGCCACACATGCCTGCGTCGGTTTGATAGGCCGTGCCGCCGGGCAGGATCATCGCGTCCGCAGTGGGGACATGGGTATGCGTGCCCACGACAATGCTGGCGCGGCCGTCGCAGAAGTGACCCGTTGCCATCTTTTCCGAGGTCGCCTCGCAATGGATATCGATCAGGCTGGCATTCACTTGACCGCCCATCGGGTACTGGCGTAGGACGCCATCAAGGGCCGAGAAAGGGTCATCAAAGGGGCGCTTCATAAAGACCTGACCCAGCACCTGGGCCACCAGAACCTTGCGTCCGTTTGTTGCGTTGAACACGCGCGCGCCCACGCCGGGCGCTGCCTTGGAATAGTTGAGCGGCCGGATGATCCGCGGCTCTGACGCGATAAAGGTCAGCATGTCCTTTTGATCAAAGGCATGATCGCCCAGCGTGATCACATCCGCGCCCGCATCCAGCAGGATCTTGGCGTGATCGCCCGAAAGTCCCATCCCAGAGGTCGCATTTTCGCCGTTGACCACCACAAAGTCGAGCTTCCACGCCTCGCGCAGACGGGGCAGGTGGGTGGTGATAGCAGCGCGGCCAGAGCGCCCCATGACATCGCCAAGAAAAAGTATCTTCATATCGCTTAGTTACGGGGTGCGCGGCCATTCATCCAGCGGTTTCTGCGCTTGCCATCGCCGGGCGGTGGTGCGACGCATGGCATATGGAAACTGCACAACAGTCCCGGCCCGTTGCTGGCATCTTCTGGATGCTGGTGACAGGTCTGATGTTTGTGGCCGTTACTGCGGTCGTCAAACATGTTGGTGATGATGTGCCGGCGGCGCAGGCGGCGTTCCTGCGCTATGTGCTGGGGCTGGTGTTCCTGATCCCGATGATCAAACCGATCCTTGCGGCCCATCTGACGGGGCGGCAGAAAAAGCTGTTCTGGGCGCGGGGTTTGGTCCACACGCTGGCGGTGATCCTGTGGTTCTTTGCCATGGCCCGTATTCCCATCGCCGAGGTCACGGCGATGAACTATCTCTCGCCCGTTTATGTCTCGCTGGGTGCGGCGCTGTTCTTGGGTGAGCGCCTGCCGCCCCGCCGCCTGGCGGCGGTGATCATGGCGTTGATTGGTGCGATGATCATCCTGCGTCCAGGCGTGAAAGCGGTTGAATTGGGGCATATCGCGATGTTGGGCACCGCCGTTTGTTTTGCCGCCGGGTATCTGATCGCCAAGCAATTGTCGGGCGAGGTTTCTGCCCCGGTTGTTGTTGGGATGCTGTCGGTCACAGTGACCGTAGGGTTGGCGCCATTTGCCTTGGCTGTGTGGGTGACGCCCACCCTGGCTCAATTGGGCTGGCTTTTCCTCGTCGCCTGTTTTGCGACGGCGGGGCACTATTCCATGACGCTTGCCTTTGCCGCGGCCCCGTTGACCGTCACGCAGCCGGTCACATTCCTGCAACTCGTTTGGGCCGTGCTGCTGGGCGCTGTGGTCTTTGGCGAGGCCGTAGACGGCTGGGTCATATTCGGCGGTGCCGTGATCATGACCTCTGTGAGCTTTATCACATGGCGCGAGGCCGTCGCCCGGCGCGCCGTCACGCCGGTTGTGACGGCAACAAAGGTCTAGTCCGAAACCGGCGTCAGGCGCGCAATCAATGAGGCTTGGGTGACCTTGCCGATGGGTTTCCCATTCTCTGTCACCTGCAAGGCGCTGCCGTCAATCTGGCCCATGATGTCCTGCACCGGTGTTTCCACATCAATGGATGCGCCATCCGCACTGCCCTCGGTCATGACGTCGCGGGCAGTCAGCACGCCAAGCGGGTTCATATGGGCGACGAAGTCGGTCACGTATTCATTGACCGGATTGCTGAAAATCTCGCGCGGAGTGCCGCATTGCACGATCCGCCCGCCTTCCATGATTGCGATGCGGTTGCCCAGCTTGAACGCCTCATCCAGATCGTGACTCACAAAGATGATCGTGCGCCCGCGCTCCTTTTGCAGTTCCAACAATTCATCCTGCAAACGTGTGCGGATCAGCGGATCAAGGGCCGAGAAAGGTTCATCCATCAGCAAAATCGGCGCATCGGTGGCAAAGGCGCGGGCAAGCCCGACGCGCTGCTGCATCCCGCCGGACAATTCGCCGACCAGCGCATCGGCGCGATCATCAAGGCCGACCATTTCCAATTCCTGATCCACGCGCTTGATCCGTGCGGCAGTATCCATGCCTGCCAGTTCCAGCCCAAGGCCCACATTGTCGCGCACGGTCCGCCACGGCAGAAGGCCAAACTGCTGAAACACCATCGACACGCACTCACGGCGCACCCGGCGCAGGTCAGTGGCCGATGCGCTGCCGACATTGCACGACCAGTCGCCATCGTTGATGCGAACCTCGCCACGAATGACCGGGTTCAGCCCGTTCACCGAGCGCAAAAGCGTCGATTTGCCAGACCCTGACAGGCCCATCAGAACCAGAATTTCACCCACCTCGACGTTGAGCGAGCAGTTATGCACGCCCAAGACTTGGTCGGTCTTTTCGCGGATTTCGGGGCGCTCCAGACCTTCATCCATGAGCGGCAGAGCGGTCTCTGGTTTGCTGCCAAAAACGATTGAGACGTTGTCAAATTCTACCGCGTTCATTCTGTGCCTTCCTGGTCTACAAAACGTAAGGTGCCGACTATTCCGTTTTGGCCAACATCGGTTGGGTGGTTTTTGCCATCGTTCACGATCACTTCGGCAAGAAGGGGTGTTCGCCCATCAAGACAGGCCAGATTGACGCCAATTTCATCCGGGTTTGATCGCCGCTGGTGGTGGGTATAGATTCCACAGGTTTTGCAGAAATAGTGCCGCGCGACTTTTGTGTTGAATTGATAGAGGGTCAGATTGTCCTCACCGGCCGTGTAGGTGATCGCGTCCTTGGCGGCAGAGACAGCTACGGCCCCACGTCGCAGACAAAGCGAACAATCACAGCGCCGCGCCGTGACGATCCCATCTGAAAGCGTCACGTCAAATTGCACAGTTCCGCAATGGCAGCGTCCATGCGCGCGGGTCATTTCTGTTTCACCCGCAGCATCCGGTCCAGCATGATGGCCACGACCACAATGACAAAGCCGCTTTCAAACCCCAGTGACGTATTCACCGTGTTCAGCGCCCGGATAACCGGCACACCAAGCCCACTGGCCCCGACAAGCGCCGCAATCACCACCATCGACAGCGACAGCATGATTGTCTGGTTCAACCCGGCCATGATCTGGGGCAGGGCGCTGGGCAGTTCGACCTTGAACAGTACCTGGCGTTTGGTGGCGCCAAAGGCCTGGGCCGCTTCCAACAGTGGGGTCGGGGTCGAGGACACACCAAGATGCGTCAGGCGGATCGGCGCAGGCAGCACAAAGATCACCGTGGCAATCAGTCCGGGCACCATCCCGATCCCAAAAAACACAATCGCAGGGATCAGATAGACAAAAGTTGGCAATGTCTGCATCAGGTCCAGCACCGGCACCATCGCGCGGTAAAGGCGTGGGCGGTGGGCGGCGGCGATGCCAATTGGCACCCCGATCCCCATACAAACCACGCAGGCCGACAATACCAGCGTGAGCGATTGCATCGTCTCTTCCCAATAGTCCTGATTGAGGATGAACAGAAAGCCAAGCACCACAAACAATGGGGTCTTCCATGTCCGCTGTACGGCCCATGTCAGCGCGGCAAAGGCGGCGATAACAAAGAAAGGATGCGGCGTTTCAAGCACCCAGAGAATGCCGTCGATCAGCGCCTCCATCGTGTCCGAGAGCCAGTCAAAGAAGAAACCCAGACTGCCGTTCATCCAGTCGAAAATTGTTTCCGCCCAATCCCCTACTGGGATCTTGTTCTCCGTGAGCCAGTCCATGCTGCTCCCTTCGTAGTACGGGATACCTTACCCCCGGCGACGATATGAAAGTTCGCGCATTTATGCTATAGATGGTTGGGCCAATTTTCGGCCTTTGACGATTTTAAACAAAATTATTTTAACGAGGAGCATTAGAATGGTCTCGCAAGATTTTGAGAAGCGCTATCGCGCAAATGCACGTTACGTAGATGTCGCAACAGCCGGGGATGAGGACCTTGGCCCGCTCAAGCATCTGCCCGGTACGTGGAAAAATACGGATAATTTCAAGGGGCGCGGCTGGAACATGATCGCCCTGCCATTCATCAGCGATGATGGCCCGCTGGATTACCGCCTGCTGATGAACCAGTACAATGAAGAACTGAAGTTCACACTGGTCGACAAAGGCGTGCCCAATCGTGGCGTGAACCGGGGTCCGCAGCGCGGTGATTTGCCTGATATCAATACCGATCAGCTTGTTGTCACGCTTGATTATGAGCAGATGATCAAACAGATCGCCGCAGACGATAATCCGGCCAGCGGTCTGGCGGGGGATGCCAATCTGGCGATCCACCACGAACCGGGTCTGTTTCTGCACATGACCAACTTTACCACACAGGGTCTTGATGTGGCGCGTCTGGCAACGGTGCCGCATGGTGACGCGGCCCTTGCATTGGGCAAGTCCGAGATCATCAATGGCCCGCCTGCCATCCCTGATATCAGCGGTCTGCCGTTGAACGCACCGCCCGACATCAACCATCCCTATCTGGCACCTTACAAGCACTTCTTCGATAACGCCTTCAAAGGCGTGGAGGCCGCGGGCTTCCCCGGTTTCAACCCGGTGAATCCCAATGCGCTTTTGCAGTTCCTGCCGCAGAATGTGAAACGGACAACCGTGCTACATCTGGACACAACGCTGGATGAGGCCGGTATCCGCAACATCCCGTTTATTGTCCGGCAAGCGAACGCAGCAGAGATGCAGTCGACCTTCTGGATCATGGAAATGGACACCGGGACCGATGAAGAACCTGACCTTCTGATGGCTTACAGCCAGTTCATTCTGCTGGATTTCTTTGAGAACCCTGCTGGTGACATCATCCGCTGGCCGCATGTGTCGATCAATGTCATGGAGAAGACCAGCGCGCCTGATGCGCAAAAAGCGCAGATGCCCGCGCCGATGAGCTGAGCCAAAAGACAGGCGCGCGCGATACATCGCGCGCGCCCTGGAACTTACATGCCGAGCGAGGCCTTCACAGCTTCAACCGCATCACCACCATCTTTGGTCGTGACACCATCCAGCCAGCCCATGAAGGCATCGGGGTTGGCAGACAGCCACGCCGTTGCTGCATCTGCGGGGTCTTCGCCGTCATTCAGGATGGCACCCATGATCTCATTTTCCATCGCAAGCGAGAATTCGAGGTTGCCCAGCAGCGTGCCCACATTCGGGCAGTTTTCGGCATAGCCGGCGGATGTGTTGGTGAAGACAGTTGCGCCGCCAAAGTCGGGGCCAAACCAATCGTCGCCACCTTCAAGATAGGACATCTCGAAATTAGCATTCATCGGATGGGGTTCCCAGCCGAGGAAAACAATCGGCTCACCCCGGCCAGAAGCGCGGTCAACCTGTGCCAACATGCCTTGTTCAGAGCTTTCAACAACTTCGAAGTCATCCAAGCCAAAGGCCCCATCGGCGATCATATCCATGATCAGGCGGTTGCCGTCATTGCCCGGCTCGATGCCGTAGATCTTGCCGTCAAGCGCATCTGCATTGGCTGCGATGTCAGCAAATGAGGTGATGCCCATATCGGCGGCGGCCATGTTTACGGCCAGCGTATACTTCGCACCCTGAAGGTTTGCACGCACTGTGTCGACGGTGCCCGCTTCACGATAGGGGGCGATATCGCCTTCCATTGTGGGCATCCAGTTGCCAAGGAAGACGTCCACGTCGCCTTCGGCCAATGAGATGTAGGTCACAGGCACGGACAGGATTTTGATGTCAGTCTCGTAGCCGAGCGCCTCAAGCACAACAGTTGTGGCGGCAGTTGTGGCGGTGATGTCGGTCCAACCGACATCAGAGAATGTGATCGTGTCGCAATCGGCAAGGGCCGGGGCTGCGGCGCAAATGGCCAGTACGGATAAGGTAGATTTCAATTTCATAACGGGCTCCCAGAGTTTTTTCTTGATTGACGAGTCAATAAAGAACAATTTAACTGCTCAGGTCAACCAAAAGAGGATCAGATGCCCAAGCTTGGAATGGAACCTATCCGCCGCGCTGCACTTGTGAAAGCCACGATTGATGAAATTGGGGCCGTAGGCAATCTGGACGTGACGGTGAGTAACATTGCCAAACGTGCGGGCATGTCGTCGGCGCTGGCGCATCACTACTTTGGTGGCAAGGAGCAGATATTTCTGGCCGCAATGCGGCACACACTTGCTATTTATGCCGCCGAAGTGCGTCGCGCGCTGAAGGGGGCGACCGGCCACCGCGCGCGACTAGAGGCGGTGATCCGCGCCGGTTTCGCCTCTTCGAACTTCCAGCCCGAGGTCATCGCCGCGTGGCTGAACTTCTACGTGCTCGCGCAAACCTCCGGCGATGCCCACCATCTTCTGCGAATCTATCAGCGTCGGCTGCACAGCAATCTGATGCATGATTTGCGTCCCCTTATCGGGGACAGTGCAGGCGGGACTGCTGCCCGGCTGGCCGGCCTGATTGATGGTCTCTACCTGCATCAAGGCTTGTCGCGCAACCAGACCGAACAGTCCGATGCGACGGCGCAAGTTCTGGCGTTGCTTAACATCGAGCTTGGGACGCGCGCGCAATGACCAAACCAAATATCCTGATCATCATGGTAGACCAGTTGAACGGCACGTTGTTTCCCGACGGTCCGGCCGATTGGCTTCATGCGCCGAACCTCAAGAAACTCGCAGCACGCTCAACGCGGTTCGCGAACGCCTACACCGCATCCCCGCTGTGCGCGCCGGGGCGGGCGTCATTCATGTCGGGGCTGCTGCCTTCGCGGACAGGTGTCTATGACAATGCCGCCGAATTCGCATCATCCATCCCGACCTATGCGCACCATCTGCGGCGCGCCGGCTATCAAACCTGCCTGTCTGGCAAGATGCATTTTGTGGGTCCAGACCAGTTGCACGGGTTCGAAGAACGCTTGACCACCGACATCTACCCACCCGATTTCGGCTGGACGCCGGACTACCGCAAACCCGGCGAACGGATCGACTGGTGGTATCACAACATGGGGTCGGTCACCGGGGCAGGGGTTGCGGAAATCACCAACCAGATGGAGTACGATGACGAAGTCTGCTACAATGCGACCCGCAAGCTTTATGATCTCTCACGCGGACATGACGATCGGCCATGGTGCCTGACGGTCAGCTTCACGCATCCGCATGATCCTTACGTGGCGCGCAAGAAATACTGGGATCTCTATGAGGACTGCGACCATCTGATGCCTCAGGTTGGGCCAATCCCATACGAAGACCAGGATGCCCATTCCCAACGCATCCTCGACGCCAACGACCGTGACAACTTCGACATTACCGACGATCATATCAAACGCGCACGCCGTGCCTATTTCGCCAATATCTCCTACCTTGACGACAAGGTTGGGGAAGTGCTCAAGACGCTCGATGATACGCGGCAGGACGCGACAATCCTCTTTGTCTCGGACCATGGCGATATGCTGGGCGAACGTGGCCTTTGGTTCAAAATGTCCTTCTATGAAGGATCGTCTCGCGTGCCATTGATGATCTCAAGCACCGAAATGGAGCCGGGTCTGAACACGACCCCAGTCAGCAACATTGATGTCGCCCCGACGCTCTGCGATCTGGCGGGCATCGACATGTCAGACGTAGAGCCATGGACCACCGGCGAAAGCCTCGTCCACCTCGGCCAGGGCGGCACACGCGATACGCCTGTCGCAATGGAATATGCCGCCGAAGGCAGTTACGCACCCTTGGTTGCATTGCGCTACGGCAAATGGAAATACACCCGCTGCCTGCTGGACCCCGACCTGCTCTTTGATCTGGATGCAGACCCACATGAGCTGACGAACCTTGCCGACGTTCCCGCACACCAAGGTACAATCACCCAGCTCCGCGCCAAGTCCGAAGCGCGCTGGGATCTCGCGGCATTCGACGCCATCGTGCGCCAATCCCAAGCCTGCCGCTGGGTCGTCTACGAAGCGCTCCGCAACGGCAGCTACTTCCCTTGGGACTACCAGCCGCTGCAAAAGGCATCCGAACGCTACATGCGCAATCACATGGACCTCAACGTCCTTGAAGAAAACCAGCGCTTCCCGCGCGGTGAATAACCCTGACTTTCTATGTCCAATCAAACTTCCGCCGGAGGCATCCCGCCATGTCCACACAACCCACCGCCAGCCATTTCATCAACGGCGCTTACGTCGAAGATGCAGCAGGTGAAGAAATCCCTGTCATCTACCCCGCAACAGGCGAGGTGATCGCGACGCTGCACGCCGCAACACCGGCCATTGTAGATCAAGCCCTTGCCGCAGCCAAAGCCGCCCAGTCAACTTGGGCCGGATGGAGCGGGACAGAACGCGGCCGCGTGTTGCGCCGTGCCGCCGATATCATGCGTGAACGCAATCACGATCTATCGGTGTTGGAAACCTACGACACAGGTAAACCCTATCAGGAAACCAGCGTCGTCGATGCAACCTCCGGCGCGGACGCCTTGGAATACTTCGGCGGCCTGGCAGCCGCGATCACGGGCGAGCATATCCAACTTGGTGATGACTTTGTCTACACGCGTCGCGAACCTCTGGGCGTTTGCGTCGGCATTGGCGCGTGGAACTACCCCACGCAAATCGCTTGCTGGAAAGGGGCACCTGCGCTGGCTTGCGGCAACACGATGGTGTTCAAACCATCCGAGACGACGCCGCTTTGCGCACTCAAAGTCGCGGAAATCATGATCGAGGCTGGCGCACCGGCGGGCGTGTATAACGTGATCCAGGGCTACGGCGCTGTTGGCGCCTCTCTCATTACGGACCCGCGCGTCGATAAGGTCTCGCTTACAGGTTCAGTGCCAACAGGCAAGAAAGTTTATGCCGCCGCTGCTGAAGGCGTTCGGCATGTGACAATGGAACTGGGCGGCAAATCGCCCCTGGTCATCTTTGATGATGCCAATCTGGAAAACGCAGTCTCGGGCGCGATCTTGGGCAACTTCTACTCCTCAGGGCAGGTCTGCTCGAATGGTACGCGCGTCTTCGTGCAAAAGGGGATTAAAGAGGCATTTCTGGCACGTCTGACCGAACGCCTTTCAGGTGTCAAAATGGGCGACCCGCAAGACCCTGACGTGAACTTTGGCCCGCTGGTGTCCGAACGCCAACGTGACATCGTCGAAGGCTTCATCACCAAAGGCAAAGAGGAGGGCGCCCGTTTGGTTACGGGCGGCAAACGCGTGGATATGCCCGGCTTTTACCTTGAACCGACCGTTTTCGCCGATGTGGCCGACGAAATGACAATCGCGACGGACGAAATCTTTGGCCCCGTCATGTCCGTTCTGGATTTCGAAAACGAAGAAGAGGTGCTGCGTCGCGCCAATGCCACGGATTTCGGCCTTGCTGCGGGCGTCTTTACCGCCGACCTGACCCGTGCGCACCGTATGGCGGCAGGGTTTGAGGCAGGCACATGCTATATCAACACCTACAATGATGCCCCGGTAGAGGCACCTTTTGGCGGCACAAAACAATCCGGTGTTGGCCGCGAAAACTCCAAAGCGGCCATTGAACATTACAGTCAGATCAAAGGCGTCTACGTCCGCATGGGCGATTTGGAGGCACCGTTTTGATGCAGGCTGATTACGTCATCATAGGTGCAGGCTCTGCGGGCTGCGCCATCGCTTATCGCCTGGCCGAGGCAGGCAAGCAGGTGATGGTCATCGAACACGGCGGCTCTGACGCTGGACCGTTCATCCAGATGCCTGCCGCACTTTCATATCCCATGAACATGAAAATGTACGACTGGGGCATGAAATCCGAACCCGAGCCGCATCTGGGCGGGCGAGAACTGGTCACGCCACGGGGCAAGGTCATTGGTGGGTCATCCTCGATTAACGGCATGATCTACGTGCGCGGCCATGCCTGCGACTATGATCACTGGGCGGAAAGCGGCGCGCATGGCTGGTCCTATGCTGATGTGCTGCCCTACTTCAAACGGATGGAGCATTGGCACGATGGTGGTCATGGGGGCAACCCTGAATGGCGCGGCAAGGACGGCCCTTTGCATGTGACCCGCGGCCCCCGCAAGAACCCGCTGACACGTGCATTTGTCGAGGCGGGGCAGCAAGCAGGCTACCCTGTCACTGGCGATTACAATGGCGAACAGCAAGAGGGGTTCGGCCCTTTCGACGCCACCATCTACAAGGGCAAACGCTGGTCGGCGGCCGCCGCATATTTGCGCCCCGCGCTCAAGCGCCCAAATTGCAATATCACCCGCGCCTTTGCCCGTCGCATTGTGATCGAAGATGGCCGCGCCGTGGGGGTTGAGGTCAGCCGTGGCAGCAAGATCGAAGTGATCACCGCTAATAAAGAGGTGATTGTTTCGGCGTCTTCCCTGAATTCGCCGAAGCTGTTGATGCTCTCGGGGATCGGGCCTGCAGCGCACCTGCAAGAGCACGGGATCGAGGTTGTCGCAGACCGCCCCGGTGTGGGCCAAAACCTGCAAGATCATCTGGAGCTTTATATCCAGCAGGCCGCAACCAAACCGGTATCACTTTTTTCCTACTGGAACATTCGTGGGAAGGCCAAGATCGGCCTGGAATGGCTGCTGTGGAAAACAGGCCTTGGCAGCTCCAATCAGTTCGAAAGTGCGGGCTTCATCCGATCGCGTGCGGGTATCAAATACCCAGACATACAGTTCCACTTCCTGCCGATCGCGGTCAGCTATGACGGCAAAGTGGTCCCTGACGGGCATGGTTTTCAGGCCCATGTCGGGCCGATGCGCTCGAAATCGCGCGGTGAGGTCACGTTGCGGTCTGCGGACCCCAACGCGCATCCCAAAATCGTCTTCAACTACATGTCAGACCCGCAGGATTGGGAGGATTTCCGCAAATGCATCCGCCTGACGCGCGAGATTTTCGCGCAGCCCGCCTTTGATGAATACCGTGGACATGAGATCCAACCAGGTGAGGATGCACAATGCGACGAGGCCTTGGACGCGGTGATCCGCGAACATGCCGAAAGCGCCTATCATCCCTGCGGGACTTGCAAGATGGGCGATCCCAATGATCCGATGGCCGTGGTTGACCCTGAAACCCGCGTGATCGGGGTCGAGGGGCTGCGTGTCGCCGATAGCTCAATATTCCCGCAGGTGACCAATGGTAACACCAATGGCCCCTCGATCATGGTGGGCGAAAAGGCGGCGGATCATATTCTGCAACGCAACCCACTGCCGCCATCCAATGACCAGCCCTGGATTCATCCGGACTGGGAAACAGCGCAGCGGTGATCATCTTAACAATTTCTTAACTTTGGTTAACGAAATCACTTGAAACCATACCCCGGCGCTTTCTAGGTCGGGGTATGCTACGTATTCTCCTGTTAATCTTCGCCCTTCTCGGGACCACTGCAATTGCAGATCCCAATGGCAGGGTCCGCGTGATTGATGCCGACACGATAGATGTTGGTGGCACGCGCGTGCGCCTGTTCGGGATTGACGCGCCAGAGATGGGACAACCCTGCACGCAAGACGGGCGCACATGGGATTGCGGGGCATGGACCCGCGATGCGGTGCGCAATCGTTTCGAAGGGACATTTGCCCAATGCACGCAACGCGATGTTGATCGTTATGGGCGCATCGTGGCCCAATGCACGGTCGATGGGCAGGACATGGGGCGGATGATTGTGAAGTCGGGCTTGGCATGGGCGTTTCGCCAATATTCGGACACCTATGATCTGGACGAGAAAACGGCCGCCATCGCACAACGCGGGCTTTGGGCGGTTGAGGTGCAGATGCCGTCAGAGTTCCGCGCTACACAATTTGCGGATGATCCAGCCCCGGATCAGAACTGTGCAATCAAAGGCAATATTTCTTCGGGTGGGCGCATTTACCACCGGCCAGGGCAAGAACACTACGACCGCACCCGGATCAACCCTGCCAATGGCGAGCGCTGGTTCTGTTCCCCAGCCGAGGCCGAAGCGGCAGGTTGGCGTGCTGCCCGCCGTTAGATGCAAAACGCAAGCGCATCACTTGATCCGTGTCAAAGTTGCATGTGCGCCGCCCTGATATCCTCAGCTTGACGATACCCAAGGAGAACGACATGTCACACACACCCCATGAATTGGCCGAAGAATTCCCCGATGACGTCGAAAAGATGCAAGCGCTGAAGGCTTCTGACACGCATTTCGCCAACATTTTTGAGCAGTACCACATCGTCAATCGCGCCATTCATCGGGCTGAGACGAATGTCGAACCCACTGATGACCTGCATATGTCAGAGCTACGCAAGACCCGGCTCAAACTGAAGGATCAGATCAGCGCGGCCCTGCGACCGCAGTAGATCAGGCCGTTTCGTTGCCTTCGACAGCATCCTGAAAACTTTCAAAGAACTGATCAGCCATCTTGCGGGCGAACCCGCCGATGATCCGGCTACCTAGCTGCGCCAGCTTGCCGCCAACCTTGGCTTGCACGTCATAGGTCAGTTCTGTGCCGCCATCGACGGCTGTCAGGGCAACATCTGCGCCGCCTTTGGCAAAGCCTGCAACGCCACCCTTACCTTCGCCAGTGATGGTGTAGCTTTTGCCCGGTACGACGTTGCTCAGCGTCACCTCACCCTTGAAGGTGGCTTTGACGGGGCCGACCTTCTGTTTGACGACAGCGGCAAACCCCTCTTCGGGTGATCCGGTCAATTCTTCACAGCCCGGAATGCAAGCCTTGAGCGTCTCAGGGTTGTTCAGATGCGCCCAAACGCTATCGACGTCTGCCGCAATCACCTTTGTCCCGCTAAGTTCCATCCTGCGCTCTCCTTCATCTTGTTGGCACAGTGCAACCCGGATGCCCGCGGCTAGTCAAGCTGATAAGGCAGGATTCCTCGGCGATCAGGGTCAACGCGCAGCTGCCGCTCAAGCGGCGGAACAGAGCGTTGGTGGCATTGCCGCCGTTCGCAGATACGGCAGGAAATACCGATGGGGGCATAGGCTTCGGTTGACGAGATATCCATATGATCGGCGTAAACGAGGGCAGGGGCGTGTTTGACTTCGCATCCCAGCCCAATGGCATAACGCCGTGTTGGCACCGCATAAGCTCCGCCGGATTTGCTGACGTCTCGGGCCAGACAGAAATAGCGCGCACCGTCCGGTGTTTCGGCCAGTTGGCGCAGGAATTGCCCCGGCAGTTCGAACGCCTGATGCACGTTCCAAAGCGGGCAGGCCCCGCCATAGCGGGCAAATTGCAGGGTCGTTGCCGAATGACGCTTTGTGATTGTGCCCGCTTGGTCGACGCGCACAAAAAAGAATGGGATGCCTTTGGCGCCCGGCCGTTGCAGGGTGGACAGTCTGTGGGCCACCTGCTCGATTGATGCGCCAAAACGGGTTGCGAGGACCTCCAGGTCATGCCGGGCCGACTGAGCGGCGGACAAGAAAGCGCCGTAGGGCATCAGTGCGGCCCCGGCAAAGTAGTTGGCAAGACCGACCTTTCCAACACTGCGCGCCTCTTCGGATTGGAATCGTGCCAGATCAAGTGTGGCCTCCAAAAGGGGCTCTTGGGTGATCAATGCAATCTGGAAAAGCAGCTGGAAGGTCTGCGTGGCAGGGCTCGCAAATTGCGAGATCCGCAGGGTTTTGCTTTCGGGGTCGTAATAGCGGGCGTCGGGCGCATCGACAAAGATCACGCGGATGTCGTGGGCGTTCAGGGCGCGCACGGCAGCGGCGGCCATGGTTTCGCCCGGATCACAGCGATTGGCGAATAGCTCTGCGCTGCGATCCACCGCATCAATGTAGTTGTCACAATAGTGGAAGAAATCGCGCACCTCTTCCCATGGGCTGGGCTGCAAGCGGGCGTCTTCACGTCCCAATGCCTCATCCAGTGAGGCCAATCGTTCGTGCGTTTGCCGGTAAGCCGCGTGCAGGTCCAGAAACGCGCGGGCCAGTGCGGGCGCGTTTGCGGCCGCAAGCCGCATATCTGCCAGCGCGGGTGGCGTGCCGGTAAAGACAGGATCGGCCAGCGCCTCGCGCATATCGCTGACCAGTCGCGCCTCATCGCCCGATTGCAGTTCGGTCACGTCGAAGCCGAATTCCTGCGCCAGCCCAAGAACCACCGCTGTTGAAACAGGGCGGTTATTGTTTTCCATCTGGTTGAGGTAGGGCAACGAAACCCCCAGCTTTTCGGCAAAGGCCTTTTGCGTCAGCGACAGCCGCCCGCGCAATTCACGCAGCTTTGCTCCCGCATAGAGTTTTTGGATCGCCATACCGTACCTTTGCAAGTTTGCTGGCTGACGTTAGCCATTGCAAAGCATGGATTCAAGTGATCCGCTTTTCCCGCCATATGACAAAGAAGATCGACAGCATCGCAAGGATGGACACGCCCAGCATGATCAGTTGCAGTGGCATCGTGCCGGTTTCCAGCGTCAGGATGCTGCCCGCGAATTGCGCCAGTGCCGCCCCGCCGGCAATCATGATCGCACCACCCAGCCCGCTGGCTGTGCCTGCAAGATGCGGACGCACCGAAATGGATCCGGCCATCACGTTGGGCAGCATGATGCCATTGCCGAGCCCAAGGAACGTGCAGAACCCAAAGAAATTGAGTGGGTGATTGATGCCACCGAATGTCAGCAGGGCAGACATTCCCAATCCCAATATCGTCACCCCCGTCCCAATCAGCGCCATCCGGTTGATGCCGACGCGCACCGAATACCGACCCGAGAAGAAATTCCCCAAAGCATAGCCGATTGCTGGCGCGCCAAGGGCAATCCCGCTCCACAATGGGGACAGGTCAAAGATTTCGCTGGCAACAAAGGACGTCCCGCCCAGAAGCGCAAAGAACGCGCCAGAGCCAAATGCAGAGCAGAGCACATAGCCCCAGAACCGTGGCGAGCGCAGCAGCTCGGGGTAGGTGCGGAGTTGATCGCGAAAACTGGTGCCTTCGCCCTGCACCGTTTCGCCAAGATCGAAGTAGACAATCGCCAGCGTGATGCTGCCCGCAATCGCCAGAAACACAAAGGTCGACTGCCAGCCAAACGCCTGCTCAAGCCCGCCACCGATCATCGGGCCAACCATCGGCACCAAAGCCATGCCCATGGTGACATAGCCAATCATCGATGCCGCCTGTGCCTGAGGAACGATATCGCGGACAATCGCGCGGCCAAGCGCCATGGAGGTCGCCACAGCTGCCTGTAGGATGCGGAAGAACAAGAAGGTCTCGACCGTTGTGGCCATCAGCGCGCCAATTGTCGCCAGTACAAAGATCGTCAGCGAGCCAATTACCATCACCCGCCGCCCATAACGGTCCGAAATCGGGCCGATGAAAACCTGCAACACCGCCGTTGCCGCCAGATACCCCGAGAGGGCAATCTGCATGATGGCGTAGTCCGTCTGAAAATACTGCGTCATCGCTGCAAGCGATGGCAGGAAAATCGACATATTCAACGCTGACATGCCTGTAATCAGGACTAACGTCAGGATATGTGGTGGTGTTGTGCGATCCAAAAATCGGACCAAGGGAGCGGATGTCATTCGCAAAGGTGTAGGATGGGTGGCGGCGCTTGTCCATTGACATGGGTAAGAAAAGCTTTGCAGATTTGCACAAATTAGATTCAGCAAATCACACAATTTGCAAATTTACCCATTCCCCCTTCTGCCTCCCGCGCGCTAAGACGGGCGGAAAGTAGTGGGAGGCATAATCTGATGGATGTTTTGCAAGAGCTGGAGACCCGGCGCAACGCGGCCCGATTGGGTGGCGGCGAAAAACGGATTGCCGCGCAGCACAGCAAAGGCAAACTGACCGCGCGTGAACGGGTGGAGCTGTTGCTTGACGATGGGTCATTCGAAGAATTCGACATGTTCGTCGCCCACCGCTGCACCGATTTCGGGATGGAGAAAGAACGCCCCGCCGGCGATGGTGTCGTCACGGGCTGGGGGACGATCAATGGTCGCCTGGTCTATGTATTCAGCCAGGACTTCACTGTCATGGGTGGTTCAGTCTCTGAAACCCATGGTCAGAAGATTTGCAAGATCATGGATATGGCGATCCAGAATGGCGCGCCGATCATCGGCATCAACGACAGCGGCGGTGCGCGCATTCAGGAAGGCGTCGCCAGCCTTGCCGCTTATGGCGAGGTCTTTCAGCGCAATATCATGGCCTCTGGTGTGGTGCCGCAGATCAGCCTGATCATGGGCCCGACGGCGGGCGGTGCTGTATATTCGCCTGCGATGACCGACTTTATCTTCATGGTCAAAGACAGCTCTTACATGTTTGTCACAGGCCCGGACGTTGTAAAAACCGTCACAAACGAACAGGTAACCGCTGAGGAGCTGGGTGGGGCGTCAACACATACCAAGAAATCCTCGGTGGCTGATGCAGCATTCGAGAATGATGTTGAAGCACTGGCCGAGGCGCGCCGTCTTGTCGACTTTCTGCCGCTCAATAACCGCGACAAAGCGCCTGTGCGTCCGTTCTTTGACGATGTGAACCGGGTCGAAGAGAGCCTTGATACGCTTGTTCCCGATAACCCCAACATGCCCTACGACATGAAAGAGCTGATCACCAAGCTGGCTGATGAGGGTGACTTTTATGAAATCCAGGAAGAGTTTGCCAAAAACATCCTGACCGGGTTTAT
Source organism: uncultured Paracoccaceae bacterium (assembly GCA_947498645.1). Taxonomy (GTDB): domain Bacteria; phylum Pseudomonadota; class Alphaproteobacteria; order Rhodobacterales; family Rhodobacteraceae; genus Yoonia. The sequence continues at coordinate 1,833,818 of CANMKS010000001.1, forward strand.
CCGCCTTGAAGGCGCCACCGTAGGCGTCGTCGCCAACCAGCCGATGGTGCTTGCGGGATGTCTGGATATTGATGCGTCGCGCAAGGCCGCGCGTTTTGTCCGTTTTTGCGATGCCTTCGAAATTCCGATCCTGTCGCTTGTCGATGTGCCCGGCTTTCTACCCGGTACCAGCCAGGAATATGGTGGCGTGATCAAACACGGGGCAAAGCTGCTGTTTGCCTATGGCGAGGCGACAGTGCCCAAGGTCACCGTGATTACGCGCAAGGCATATGGTGGTGCTTATGTCGTGATGGCCTCAAAGCATCTGCGCGGCGACTTTAACTATGCATGGCCCACCTCAGAGATTGCGGTGATGGGCGCCAAGGGTGCGACCGAGATTATCCATCGCGCTGATCTTGATGACCCAGAGAAGATCGCAAAGCACACGCAAGACTACGAAGACCGCTTTGCAAACCCCTTTGTGGCGGCCGAGAAAGGTGTGATTGACGAGGTCATCATGCCTCAATCCACGCGCAAGCGCGTTTGCCGGGCCTTTGCGTCGCTGCGGACAAAAAAGACGCATACGCCGTGGAAAAAGCACGACAACATTCCGCTGTGATGATGACAGGCGCAATTTCATCCAATGCGCGGAAACGCGCGCGCGGCCGATCGCTACATCTGGGCGCATCATTTGTCTGCGCTCAATATGTGGGCGCACGCCTGCGTTTCTGCGCGGTTTTTGGCACATTGCCGTCAAATCGGATGCAAAACGCCGCCCAGCCCTATGACCTCAAAGCATTTTTCGCTAGTTCTGCCTTATGCGACGCTAAGATCGCACAACAAATGGGCCAAGGCGGCACGGATCGCCAAAGGCTCTTGCAAGCAAGAGGCAGGCAATCACTATGTTCCACGGACTTTTGGCTTTCGGTGTCGCGGCGCTTATGGCGCTTGTGGCAATGTCAGGCAGCCAGGATCGCGGGCCGCTTCGTGTCACATCTGACACCGCAGCCACGCAAGCCGCGCAAGACTTCCGGCAGATCAATTAATACGATTTTGCGGCGGGCCTTTGGGCCCGTCTGCACCCTGGTCATGCGGGGGCAGTTGCATGGCTAATCTTCCTTACATGGACAAGCACCGGGGCTTTCCGGGCCGATTGCCGGGCACGGATTTCCAGTTCACGCTGCGCCGCGCCAACAAGGACGGGGCAACACCACTAAGTGAACGGGTCCGCTATCCCGACCGACGCCCTGCCGACAAGCGGGCCGATACGGGTTTCATGCAGGCACTGTGGGAACAGTTCGGCGAAGAGCCGTTTGTGCGCGGCAATCTGGATGCAGGCCGTCTGAGTTGGCTGTTTGGCCGCGAAGTGATTCCCGCCGAAGATCCGTTCGACCCTGCCAGCTACGAGGCGATGTTGCGCATTGATGCGGCTGTCGCCCGTCAGACTTTCCCTGATGTGGTGTATTGAGCATGGCTGAATGGTGGGTGAGTCCGGCGATTGCGACACAATCTAAGCGGGTTTCCGCCGATAGACTGCGGCGTGCATTTGGCGGCTTTGCGTTGACGCCCGAATGCGTCACTCTGAACGCAGAAGAGATGGTCACCAACAAGTCCACCGCTTCTAATTCTCTACACCGTTACCCTTCCCCTGATCGGCCTGCTTACTCACCAAGCAGGCCGATGACGGTTTTTTGCCTATGGGCGGGAAATAGTGCGGTTGATATTGGATATCAGCACGAACTCGCTATTGATCGGCACACGGATTGCGTCAATACCGACGCGACAGAGATAACAACGATAGGCGTAAGACTATGCAAAAGACATCAATCATCCTTGCGACAGTGGCAGTATTTGGTTTGGCAGGTTGCCTTGAGGGCGACGCAGAGCGCGGCGTCGCAGGTGCCGGTGCTGGCCTTGTTGCCGCAGAAATTCTCGGCACTGACCGCACAGGCACAATGCTTGCTGGTGCAGCTGCTGGCGTGCTTTGCGACGACGCAGGCATCAACGGCTGCCGTTAAGGTAGAAACACCCGCCCTCCACGGGCGTATCAATTTTGGAAACCGCCATCGGGATCAGCCCCCGGTGGCGGTTTTTGCATTCTAGGGGCAAAAGATCATGTTCAAGAAAATCCTCATCGCCAACCGTGGCGAAATCGCCTGCCGCGTCATCAAGACTGCCCGTAAGATGGGTATTCAGACGGTTGCGATTTATTCCGATGCCGACCGCAATGCGCTGCATGTAAAGATGGCGGATGAGGCCGTGCACATTGGCCCGCCCCCTGCGAACCAATCCTACATTGTCATCGACAAGGTGATGGAGGCAATCAAGCGGACAGGCGCCGAGGCGGTGCATCCGGGCTATGGTTTCCTGTCCGAGAACCCCAAATTCGCAGACGCGCTCGAAGCGGCGGGCGTCGCCTTCATCGGCCCGCCCAAAGGTGCCATCGAGGCGATGGGCGACAAGATCACCTCAAAGAAAATCGCCCAAGAGGCCGATGTGTCCACTGTTCCCGGCTACATGGGGCTGATCGAAGACGCCGAAGAGGCCGTCAAGATTTCCAATCAGGTTGGCTATCCGGTGATGATCAAAGCCTCTGCCGGTGGCGGTGGCAAGGGCATGCGCATCGCGTGGAATGATGATGAGGCCCGCGAAGGGTTTCAGTCATCCAAGAACGAGGCGGCCAACAGCTTTGGCGACGACCGCATCTTTATCGAGAAATTCGTGACCCAGCCCCGCCACATCGAAATTCAGGTGCTGTGCGACGGGCATGGCAATGCCGTCTATCTGCATGAACGCGAATGCTCGATCCAGCGCCGGAACCAGAAGGTCATTGAAGAAGCCCCTAGCCCGTTTCTGGATGAGGCGACCCGCAAGGCGATGGGCGAACAATCCGTCGCCCTGGCGCAGGCCGTGGGATACACAAGCGCCGGGACAGTGGAATTCATCGTTGATGGCGACCGCAACTTTTATTTCCTGGAAATGAACACCCGATTGCAAGTGGAACACCCGGTGACGGAACTGATCACCGGCGTTGATCTGGTTGAACAGATGATCCGTGTCGCGGCAGGTGAAAAGCTGCCATTCGCCCAAGATGATCTGAAGATCAACGGCTGGGCAATGGAAAGCCGCCTGTATGCCGAAGACCCCTATCGCAACTTCCTACCCTCGATTGGCCGTCTGACCCGCTATCGGCCACCCGTGGAAGAGGCGACGGAGACACGCGCTGTACGCAACGACACCGGCGTTTTCGAGGGCGGCGAGATCAGCATGTATTACGACCCCATGATCGCAAAACTTTGCACATGGGCCCCGGACCGTGCGACCGCGATCGAGGAAATGCGTCTGGCACTGGACGGGTTTGAGCTGGAAGGGATCGGGCATAACCTGCCGTTCCTCGCGGCAGTCTATGACCATGAAAAATTCACCAGCGGGAACATGACCACGGCCTTTATCGAGGAGGAATACCCCGAGGGCTTTGAAGGTGTGACGCTGGATGAGGCGGTTTGCCAACGTATCGCAGCCGCAGCCGCAGCCATGCACCGCGTTGCTGAAATCCGGCGCACCCGCATTTCAGGCCGCATGGACAACCACGAACGCCATGTGGGCGAGGATTGGGTCGTGAACCTGCAAGGCCATGCGCATGACGTCAAGATTACTGCGGACAAAGAGGGCGCAAATGTCGCCATAGCGGGCAAATCCTTGCGCGTGGAAAGCGATTGGACACCGGGTGATCCGCTGGCCCGCTTGATGGTGGATGGCGCACCTTTGGTGCTCAAGATAGGGAAGATTTCAGGCGGGTTCCGCGTGCGCTACCGCGGCGCTGATCTGAAGGTACATGTCCGCACCCCGCGTCAGGCAGAATTGGCAGCACTCATGCCAGAGAAACTGCCGCCTGATACATCCAAATTCCTGCTTTGTCCGATGCCGGGCCTGATCGTAAAGATCGACGTGGCCGAAGGTGATGAGGTGCAGGAAGGTCAGGCGCTGTGCACCGTCGAGGCGATGAAGATGGAAAACATCCTGCGCGCCGAGAAGAAGGGCACAGTCAAAGCGATCAAGGCGGCGGCTGGTGACAGCCTCGCCGTCGATGAAGTGATCATCGAGTTCGAATGATTGGCTATTGCCCCACCAACCTGCGGTCGCTGATTTCCTGCTGCCGCAGCGGCATTTTGTCGATGGAGCGTGACAGTTCGCGCACGCTCCAGGGTGCGGGTTTGCGCAGGGCCACGCGCCCGTCCTTGCCGATCAGCGTCATCATGTATCCGCGTGGGCGCAACTCTGTCCGCAGCTCGGTCATGGCGGACCGGTCCGTATCGGTGATCAGAATGACATCGCGTTCGGCCAGCAGGTCGATCTCGGCCAGCAATAGATCCATTTGCTGCTGGAAGCGCGGATCATTGGGCGTATCGGCAAAGATCACCAAAGGTCGCGCAACCCAATTGAGATCATCCAATGTAATTTCGGCCCCGTCAAAGACCTGCGTGCGGTCTTCTTGCCAGCGTTCAATGACGGTTTTTTCCTGCGCTGCTGCGGGCAAGGCGGCCAATGCGGCAAGCGCGATGTTCATCAATAACTTCATGACCATAGATATAGAGGCGCTTGCGCCAAAAGCTAAGGGGCAAGTGCGGTTTGCTGCAAACAAATCCGTGTTCCGACGCCAAACCACCGCTGGAGATGTCAATGTCCGATAAGAAAACATGGGAAGAGATTGCCCGCAAAGAACTGCGTGGCAAGCCTTTGGAGGCGCTCACCTGGGATACGCTGGAAGGCATCCCCGTGCAGCCGCTCTATACGGCAGATGACACCGACGGGTTGCCGCATATGGGCGGCATACCGGGCGAGGCTCCGTTCACGCGCGGCGTGAAGGCCACGATGTATGCAGGCCGCCCCTGGACGATCCGGCAATATGCCGGGTTTTCAACGGCCGAAGAGTCGAACGCATTTTACCGCAAGGCGCTGGCGGCTGGTCAGCAGGGTGTGTCTGTTGCTTTCGATTTGGCGACCCACCGTGGCTATGACAGTGATCACCCTCGTGTTGAGGGCGATGTCGGCAAGGCCGGTGTCGCGATTGACAGCGTCGAGGATATGAAAATCCTCTTTGATGGTATCCCGCTGGATAAGGTCAGCGTGTCGATGACCATGAACGGGGCGGTTATTCCGATCCTCGCCAATTTCATTGTCGCCGGGGAAGAACAGGGGCATTCGCGGGATGTGCTGTCGGGCACTATTCAGAATGACATTCTGAAGGAATTTATGGTGCGGAACACTTATGTGTATCCGCCAGAGCCTTCGATGCGGATCATCGCGGATATCATTGAATACACGACGAATGAGATGCCCAAGTTCAACTCGATCTCGATCTCTGGCTACCACATGCAAGAAGCGGGCGCGAACCTTGTCCAGGAACTCGCCTATACGCTGGCCGATGGCCGGGAATACGTCCGCACTGCGATTGCGCGCGGCATGGATGTGGATCAGTTTGCCGGGCGGTTGTCGTTCTTTTTTGCCATTGGCATGAATTTTTTCATGGAGGCTGCAAAGCTGCGCGCCGCCCGTTTGCTGTGGTCGCGGATCATGGCCGAGTTCGAACCCAAGAACCCCAAATCGTCGATGCTGCGCACCCATTGCCAGACCTCTGGCGTGTCTTTGCAGGAACAAGACCCCTATAACAACGTCATCCGCACGGCTTACGAGGCGATGAGCGCGGTGCTGGGTGGTACGCAATCACTGCATACCAATGCCCTGGACGAGGCGATTGCCCTGCCGACAGAATTCAGTGCGCGGATTGCGCGAAACACGCAGTTGATCTTGCAGGAAGAAACGGGCGTGACCAATGTGGTCGATCCGCTGGCCGGGTCTTATTACGTCGAAAACCTGACGCATGAATTGGCCGAAGCCGCTTGGGCATTGATCGAAGAGGTCGAGGAAATGGGCGGCATGACCAAGGCTGTCGCGTCGGGCATGCCCAAGCTGCGGATCGAAGAGACAGCAGCAAAGCGACAGGCAGGTATTGACCGTGGTACGGAAGTCGTTGTCGGCGTGAACAAATACCGCAAGGACAACGAAGATCCGATCGACATTCTGGATATCGACAATGATGCGGTGCGCCTGTCGCAGATCGCGCGTATCGAAGCCACGAAAACGGCCCGTGATGACGCAGCATGTCAGGCCGCTCTTACGGAACTCACCCGCCGCGCGCATGAAGGCGGCAACTTGCTGGAAGCGGCAGTCGAGGCATCCCGCGCCCGCGCCACAGTCGGAGAGATTAGCATGGCAATGGAAAAAGCATTCGGACGGCACCGCGCCGAGGTAAAGACTTTGGCAGGCGTCTATGGCGCGGCCTATGAGGGCGATGAAGGCTTCGCCGCGATCCAATCCAGCGTCGAGGCCTTCGCCAAGGATGAAGGGCGGCGTCCACGCATGTTGGTCGTGAAGATGGGGCAGGACGGGCATGACCGTGGCGCGAAGGTGATTGCGACCGCCTTTGCCGATATTGGTTTTGACGTGGATGTGGGGCCGCTGTTCCAGACGCCCGCCGAGGCGGCACAGGATGCTATCGACAACGATGTGCACGTCATCGGGATCAGCAGTCAGGCGGCAGGTCACAAGACCCTTGCGCCCAAGCTGGTGCAGGCGTTGAAAGATGCTGACGCCGAGGATATCATCGTGATCTGCGGTGGTGTGATCCCGCAGCAGGATTACCAGTTCCTGTATGACAATGGGGTCAAAGCGATCTTTGGGCCGGGTACGAACATCCCTCGGGCCGCCGAGGATATTCTGGCCTTGATCCGGGCCGCGCGCGACTAGCATACTGCGGGGATGTTGAAACTCGACCATCTTGCCGTTGCCTGCACCTCGCTTGAGGAAGGAACCGCGTGGGTGGAGAAGTGCCTGGGCGTGCAGATGCAACCGGGCGGGCAACATGCCCGCTATGGCACACATAACACGTTGCTTGGGCTGGCAGATGGTCTTTACCTTGAAGTGATCGCTGTTGAGCCGGGTGCCGTGCCAATGGCAGGCCATACATGGTTCGACCTGGCACGGTTCAGCGGACCGCCGCGTCTGGCCAACTGGATTTGCCAGACCGATGATCTGGATGCTGCGCTGGCCAAGGCCCCGGCAGATGCCGGGACACCGCAGGCGCTGACACGCGGTGATCTGTCATGGCAGATCACAGTACCCGATGACGGTAGTCTGCCTTATGGCGGTGCGTTTCCGACGCTGATCCGATGGGCCGATGGCACGCATCATCCAGCAGCACGTTTGCCGTCCAGCGGGTGCCGTTTGATCCAATTTGAGGTCACGCATCCCGCGGCCGAGCAGCTGCGCAGCACGATGGCGGTCACTGACGACCGGGTGACATTGGCCGTAGGCCCGTTTGCCTTAAAGGCCACTTTTGACACACCTGGTGGTGTAAGAACCCTATGACGATCCGCCCCGCCGCGCCTGCCGACGCCCCCCAGATCGCTGATATCTGGAACCATGCCATCCGCGAGACGGTGATCACCTTCAACCCGGTTGAGAAACCTGTTTTTGAAGTTGTCGAACTGGTCGCCAAGAATTGCCTTGTCTGGGCCGAAGGCGATCAGGTCTGGGGCTTTGCGCGCTACTTCCCGTTTCGCGGTGGCGAGGGGTATCGCTTTACCGTTGAGCATACAATCATGTTGCATCATGACGCACATGGCCGTGGCATCGGTGCCAAACTGATGCAGGCGCTTTTCCTGCATGCAAAGGAAGCAGGCAAACACAGCATGTTTGCAGGGTGCAGCGCCGAAAACGCCGGCGCGGTGCAGTTTCACGCGCGTCTGGGTTTCGAAGAGGTTGCAACACTGCCCGAAGTGGGGTTCAAGTTCGGGCGTTGGCACGATCTTGTTTTGATGCAAAAGATACTTTGAAAGGCCCCGCCCGATGTCGATCTGGTCCCGCATGGCCGATGCGATTGCCGCCCTCGCGAGCGGTGAAGGGCTGTCGGCAGTCTTTGAAAAGCTGCGCGCCTCACCGGATCGTACCGTCGCATTTGCGATCGCCGTGATCGCGCTTGGGGCCAAGATGGCCAAGGCCGATGGGCTGGTGACCAAAGATGAGGTCGTTGCCTTCCGCGAGGTCTTTCTGATCCCGCCAGAGGAAGAGGCGAACGCGGCCCGTGTGTTCAACCTCGCCCGGCAGGATGTGGCGGGCTACGACACCTATGCGCGCCGGATCAAGGCGATGTATGGCAAGGATGATCGCCCGCTTTGCGACCTGCTGGAGGGGCTGTTTCACATTGCGATGGCCGATGGCGTCTATCACCCCAAAGAGGATGATTTTCTGCATGATGTGGCGCGGATCTTTGGCTTTGACGAGCGGCGCTTTCGCAGCATCCGCGCACAGTTTGTGGCCGAAGCTGACCGCGATCCTTACGACGTGCTGGGCGTTGATCCTGACGCGCCCATGGGCGACGTGCGTGCCGCTTGGCGTCAATTGGTGCGGGAAACCCACCCAGATCAGATGCTCGCCCGCGGTGTCCCGGAAGAGGCCATCAAACTTGCGGAACGGCGCATGGTGGCGATCAACCGGGCGTGGGAAGAAATCCAGAGCGGACGGGCAGCGTGAGGATCGCCACATATAATGTGGAATGGTTCAACAGTCTCTTTGATGATGCTGGCCGTTTGATTGACGATGGCAGTTGGTCATCGCGCTGGGACGTGACCAAGGCCCAGCAAACCGCCGGATTAGGCCGCGTTTTTGCCGCGTTGGATGCCGATGCGGTGATGATCATCGAAGCGCCCGATACCAGCAGGCACCGCAGCACGATTGCGGCTTTGGAACATTTCGCCGCACGTTTTGGCCTGCGGGCGCGTTCAGCCCTGACGGGTTTTACCAATGACACCCAACAGGAAATTGCCCTGCTTTATGATCCGGACACGGTCACGGCCCGGCATGACCCCAAAGAAACCCACGATGCGCCGCGCTTTGATCGACAGTTTGCAATGGACGTTGATGTCGATGCCCATCCCGATCCGATCATCTGGTCCAAACCACCGCTGGAAGTTGCACTGGAAACGCCCCTTGGCCCGCTGCGCCTGATCGGTGTGCACGCAAAATCCAAGGCTCCGCATGGCGCACGAGATCAGGCAGAGGCGACGCGGATATCAATCCAGAACCGGCGCAAGCAATTGGCGCAATGTATCTGGCTGCGCCGCCGCGTAGCTGATCATCTTGCGGATGGTGACGATCTGATTGTTCTTGGTGATTTCAACGATGGCCCCGGGTTGGACGAGTATGAAAAGCTTTTCGGTCGTTCAGGGGTCGAGATCGTGCTGGGTGAGGGCGAGGGCATCCCCCTATTTGACCCGCACGCGCGCATGGCGCTGGGGCGGCGAATTGGCGCAACCCCAACAACGGCCCGCTTCAAACGCAAGGGCCAGCCGTTTTTGCAGGCGCTTCTTGATTATGTGATGGTGTCGCCGGACGTGCATGCGCGTGCGCCACGGTGGCAGATCTGGCATCCCTTTGACCACCCCGATTGCTATGCCGATGCAGTGCTGCGCGATGCGCTTTTGGCGGCGTCAGATCATTTTCCGGTCGTGCTGGACCTTGCGCAGTGATGTGTAAACGATACCTGTTGCGCCGCCGTCTGGAAGCCGGAGAAGTAGAGCTATGAGCCCAACAGGTCAGTCTTTGTAGAACCTCTGGCCACGATACCAATAGGCCTTGCGTCGCTCACCCTCGGCGAGCGCATCCTCAAGCTGATCCTCGTTCGCGGATGCAGATGGCTCTTGCTGATGGTGAATTCTTTCGATCTCAGGCTCTTTCGGCTCCGGCTTCTTTGGGACGATCCTTACGATCCGTGACGAAGGTTTGCGTTCTTCCACCTCATCCGGGACTTTGGCCAGCACCGGCTTGTCGGCGATGTCGATTGCGATGGGCTGTTCCTGCAAGCTGACGCCGACTTTGACGACCATGCAGGCGGTGTTGTCTTGCTCTGGGTGCTTGAGCTCTTCGATCTCTTCAATCAGCGCGTTGGCGATGTCGACGCCGCGTCCGGTCTGCGTTTGCTTAAGCGTACGGGCAATCACCTCATTGGACAGATATTGAATGCCATCACTGGCAACGATCAGGATATCCTCAGGTTGCAACGCGATCGGACGCTCGGGGCAATCAATCTTTGGGATTCTGCTGCCGGTAATGGCGGATGTCAGTGTGTTGCGGTCAGGGTGATCGCGGCCAACTTCTTCGGTCATCGCCCCTGCTTTGACCATCATGTCAATTTCCGGTGCCATGGAGTGATCTTTGTTCAGCTGACGCAGCTCGCCATCACGAAACAAAAGCAAAGGCGAGTCGCCCACAGATATCCAGAAAAGTTTCTCTTGCCTGATCACAACCGACAGCAGCGTCGAGCCCATCCCATAGGCTTCGTCATTTGTTTCCGCGTATTCAGACACACGCTTGTTTGCCGCCTCGGCAGCAGTTTCCAGGGCTGTCGGAATGTTCAACACGCCCTCATCAAGCATCAGGTCCTTCATCTTGAGCTGTGCAAACATCTCGGTAACGACCAGTGTGCTGGCAATATGCCCGGACGCATGACCGCCCATACCATCAGCAAGCACGGCGAAACCTGTGTCCTGACCAAGCGCAAAACTGGAAATGAGGCTATCTTCCTGATATTCCCGGGCACCCCTGAGGGCCACCGTGGATACATCAAAACTCAGAACTTCTGCGTTCACCTGTCTACCGTCCAACATCACAATTTAACCTAACAAGAACCATGGAACCAAACGCGGGCACGGTGCACTACATGTACCCAATATGAATATGGTAATGGAAGCCCTCGAATAATGGCAACTTTCTGGCAGATACATGGCGCAACTGTGTCGATTGGGAAAACAGTGGCTGTTGCCCACAGCTATTTAGTGGCTTCTGTGGATAATGGGCCAAGATTTGTGATTCTGCCGCAGCCATCAAAGGTTGCTCCACCACAAGATTGCCTCAATCGGCGGGTGAACGCGGTGTCGAGAATCACGCTACCAAACGGCGCTTGATGGTCTATTTGGTGAACTTCACCGTTCCGGTTGCGCCCATCGCTGCGGCCAGTGCCGCAAACCTTGCTTCGGCCACTTCTCCGAACAAGGGGCGGGCGTGGTTGGTCAGTCGCAGTGTCAATTCACGCGACTTGGGTTTCCACTTCAGTGTGCCGGGTTCTTCATCCGCGGTCAGCCAAAGCATGGCCCCAAGGCGCATCGCCCGGCCAAGTATTTCGGCCTCCTTGATTTGGGCCTCATCAAGCATCTCAAAGAGGGGCTCGAAGCGCGAGTTGCCTGTCTTGCTGGTGTAGCGGTTCATCAAGGCGAGCCCCAGCAAGATCCGTTCATAATGCTTCAATCCACCCAGATTGGCGCGGGTGGCGTTGTCAAAAGTCACCTCTGCCCGATAGTCGGGATGCGCGCGCCAGCTCACATCGTGCAAGAGGCAGGCCGCCTTGATGATACGTTTGCGCTGCCAGTTGGCACGGGGGAACAGCGGTTTCACAAAGTTATAAAGCACCCGGCCAAACCCCGGCAGGCGCGCGTCTTTGGCCTCGGCAAAACGGCAGGCCTCGATCAACGGGTCACGTTCGCGCAACTCACGCGGCATTTGCTCGTACAGCATTCCCTCGCGGATGCCGTAGGATGACACAGCCACATCCTTGGGTTTGAAGGTGCGGATCAATTCCTTGAGTACAATCGAGGCCAACGGCACCAGCGACATCCGGCTGTCAGAGATATTGCAACGGCTGCGGAGCTCTTGCAGGTCTGATTTGCGGATATACTCGGCCGTTTTGCTGATTTGCCGCGACGACATCCGGTATTCATGCAGAACCGTCAGAGGATAACCGCGTCGTTCCATATCGACGCGGGCGATGGCGCGCCACGATCCACCTACAAGAAACAGGCGCATACCGGTGACATTGTTCATGTCGCCATGCAGCTTTGCGATCACCTCACGCACATGGGCTTTGATGGCTTTCCTACCGCCCTTGATCTCACGAAGTTTCAGCGGGCCAAGCGCCGACGTTACACGCCGCCCGACGCGGCCGTCTGCAAGATCGGCCAATTCCATGGATGATCCGCCGATGTCGCAGACCAACCCATAGCTGCCCGGCCACCCCAGAAGAACGCCTTGCGCCGACAATCGCGCCTCTTCCTTGCCGTCGATGATCCACAGCTTGATGCCGGTTTCACGCAGCACATGGTCCTGAAAATCCTTGCCGTCGGATGCCTCACGTACCGCAGCCGTTGCCACAGCCGTCAACGTAGGCAGACCCATGCCCTCGGCCAGGGCGGCAAACCGCCGGATTGCCGAAAGGGCGCGCAACCGGCCCTCGGTGTTCAGGTGCCCGGTTTGTGTCAGACCCGCACCCAGGGCGCACATGATCTTTTCATTATAGAAATAGGCAGGCGACCGCGCCGCCCCATCAAAGACCACCAAACGCACGGAGTTGGAGCCGACATCAATCACCCCAACCCGGCTAAGACCCTTTGCTGCGGCATCTTCAAACAGCGGGCGCCCGAACGGGCCCCAGTCGATGGTTTCAACATTTGATGATTGCGTCATGTGCTCGCAGCTCTTACCCCGTGACAACCATGAGCTTTCGGGCAATCAGCGTCAATCGTCGGGCGGGCAATTATTGCGGTTGCCAGAGGGGCGGGTTGAAATCATGATCCAGACCGCAACAGCGACCACACGTGAATATGGGCCGAACCAGACAGAAAATGCACCCGGTACTGAAGAAATACGACGATCTTGAGATCGTATCGCGTGACCTGACCAATTCGCCTGGCTTTACGCTGTCGGCACTTGTCCATAACGAAATGCATTTCTTGCCACTTAGACATTCCAAATTCCGCCCGCATTCACCGGGTCACCTTGACCGGTGGTCATCCTGGCGGGGGAACTGAATACAAAGACCTCGCGCGGCTGCTTGCGGCAATGTCAGAGAAGGACGAGAGTTTTCTGGGTATCAAATCCGTGCGTTACACCGGATTTGAAGATTTCCGGAGAACAGGCAATGCAACCGGGTTTACTTAGCGCAATCAACGCGCCTAATCATCCTCGTGTGTCAACTGCGGGACATCGGAGGCTCCTGCTGAACCGCGTCCTGACAGCGATGGGTTTTCCATAAAGAAGCGGTGGCAGTTGAACGCAAACGCGCCTTCCTCTACCGTGCCCCGCTGAAAGCTGCCATCGGCTGCCATGACCCAGCTTTGCGCCACATCAGCCATATTTGCCGCCATGATCTGGCGAACGATCTGCGCTTTGACAGTCGTGTTCTTGATTTCGACCAAGGTTTCGACCCGCCGGTTAAGGTTGCGCCCCATCCAGTCAGCCGAACTCATATAGACCTTGGCCTTTTTGGAAGGCAGGGCTTGCCCATTGCCGAAACACACGATGCGCGAATGTTCCAGAAAGCGCCCCACGACAGATTTGACACGAATGTTTTCCGACAACCCCTTCACGCCGGGCCGCAATCCGCAGATGCCCCGCACCACAAGGCTGATCCGCACCCCTGCCTGACTGGCCGCATAAAGCGCATCTATCACGTCACTGTCGATCAGCGAGTTCATCTTGGCCCAGATCATCGCAGGCTTGCCCGCTTGGGCATTTTCAGCCTCTGCCGCGATCCGATCAAGCAGGGTTTTCTTCAGTGTCAGTGGCGATATCGACAGGTTTTCAAGGCCCTCCGGCTGGGCATAGCCCGACAGATAGTTGAACACCTTCGTGGCGTCGCGCCCAAGGTCTGCATCACAGGTGAATAAACTCAGGTCGGTGTATATCCGTGCGGTGATCGGGTGATAGTTGCCGGTGCCAAAATGGGTATAGGTCACCAGTTTGTCACCCTCGCGCCGGACAACGGTACTGATCTTGGCGTGGGTCTTGTAGTTCAGGAAACCATAGACCACATGCGCGCCCGCCCGTTCCAGCCGCCGCGACTGGCGGATATTGGCGGCCTCGTCAAAGCGGGCCTTGAGTTCGACCAAGGCGGTGACGGATTTGCCGTCCTCGGCCGCTTCGCATAGGGCTTCGACAATCGGAGAGCGTTTGGAAGTGCGATAGAGCGTCTGCTTGATTGCCACCACATTGGGGTCGCGTGCCGCCTGGGTCAGGAAACGCACCACCATATCGAAAGTCTCGTAAGGGTGGTGCAGCAGCATGTCCTTCTGGCGGATCGCTGCAAACATGTCCCCATCGTGGTCCTGCACACGTTCGGGTACGCGCGGTGCGAACGTGGGCCAAAGCAATTCGGGGCGGCTGTCCAGCACCAACTCGCCAAGGTCGGCAATGCCGATCAACCCATCAACCTCAACCACAGTCTCTTCGGTCACATGCAGTTCGGACATGATCATCGACTTGAGCGCGGTTGGCGCACCGGCTGATAGCTTCAGGCGCACGACTTCACCGCGGCGGCGGCGCTTCAGGGCGGTCTCAAACTCGCGCACGAGGTCTTCGGCCTCGTCCTCAAGTTCAAGATCACTGTCGCGCAGGACTTTGAAAGCGCAACTGCCCTTTGTCTTATATCCGGGGAAAAGCCGCGAGATATTCAGCAGCAGCAATTCTTCGAGTGGCAGAAACCGGTGGCCCTTGTCAGAGGGCAAGGCCACGAACCGGTCGATCTGCGCGGGCACCGGCAGCAGGGACCGCAACTGGCGTTTGTCACTGGGCCGCTCCAACTGCAAGGCAAGTGCAAAGCCTTCGTTGGGCAGAAAAGGGAAGGGGTGCGCGGGGTCGATTGCAAGCGGGGAAAGGACGGGGAATACCTGTTCGATGAACACATCTTCCAGGTATTTGATATCGGCGTCGCTCAGGTGTTTCTGCGCAAGGATGTGGATATCCTGTTCGGCCATCTCGGCTTGCAAGGCGCTAAAGACCGCCTGCTGCCGGGCCATCAGGCTGCGCGCATCCAGATCGATCACGGTCAGTTGTTCGGCTGGCGTGCGGCCATCAAGGCCAGGGGTGGTGTTACCCTCATTCGTCAGCTCACGCAGGCCCGCGACGCGGACGGTGTAGAACTCATCAAGGTTCGTGGCCGAGATCGACAGGAACCGCAGCCGTTCCAGCAGGGGCACACGCGGGTTTTCCGCCTCTTCCAGCACGCGCCAGTTAAAGCTTAGCCAGCTCAACTCGCGATTTACGAACCGCGCAGGGCTATTGATATCGATATCAAGTGTTGTGGGGGACGGATAATCCCCTTCAAGAAAGTCAGCGTTGGTCATGGGGCCTTTTGGACCGCCTTTGTTGCGGTTCTGTGACAAGTATCAGGGGTTTAGGCGGGCTTGTCCAGTAAGCTCGCGGCGAGACCCCGGTTGATGCTGCGCCCTTCCGCCAAGGCGGCGGCATCCAGACGGGCCACGATATCAGAGGCGGCGGCAAACGACCGCTCGATCCGGGTGGCCAGATAGCTGACCAGTTCCGGTTTTGGCATGATCTGCCGGTCTGCAAATAGTTTCATGATCAGTGCCGACAACAGCGCATCATCGGGATCTTCGATCTGGACCATCGTTGCGGCTTCCATACGGCTGCGCAGATCGGGCAGGGCGATGGGCCAGCGGCTGGGCGGCGTTTGTGCTGTCATCATCAACGTGCCACCGCCTGCGCGCAGGTTGTTGTGCAGATGAAAGACATGTTCTTCGGCCGCTTGCGGCAGATGCTCCATGTCCTCGATCACAACGATGTCGCAGGGCGGCAGATAGGCGCGGGTCACGTCGCGGGCATTGATCAGCGATGCGCCGGTCTGATCCTGAAAGATGCGCGCCAAGTGGCTCTTGCCGCATCCGGCAGGGCCGGTGATGACCAGTTTACGCTCGGGCCAGTCATCAGGCGAAGCCATCAATGACGCCGCTTTTGCATTCGCCTCGGAGACGAAAAAATCATCCGGCCCAAGGGCCACGCCGGTGGGCCAGTCAAAAACAAGCTGATCTGCCATCAGGATTGCCCGCGATAAAGCAGGCTTTGCTTGTATTGGACAATGCCCCAACGGGCGACCACGCCGATCATCGCCGCAATTGGCACAGCAACAAGCATACCAACAAATCCAAAGAGCGACCCAAAGACCGACAAGGCAAAAAGCAGCCAGACAGGGTGCAGGCCCACTGAACCACCCACCAGTTTCGGTGTCAGAATGTTCCCTTCCAAAAACTGCCCGACACCGAATATGCCGGCGACAATCCCGATCCGCAGCCAGTTGGTAGCATAGGTGACGGTGTCGCCATCGGTGACCTCGACCGAGCCCCAGAATTGGAACAGGGCAAGACCAATCGCCAGAGCGCCGCCCACCAGCGCGCCAACATAGGGAATGAACGTAATGAGCCCGGCAATGAACCCGACAATCAGTCCAAAATTCAGCCCGGCAATCATCAGGGCGACGGCATAGTAGGTGCCAAGGATCAGACAAACGGTGCCTTGGCCCCGAATGAACGACGCCAGTGTCGCATCAATATCGCGCGCGATGCCCCGGATCGTTTCAACATGGTCGCGGGGCAGCATTTCGTCGATCTTTGCTGTCATATTGTCCCAGTCAAGCAGCATATAGATGGCGACAACCGGCACGATCACGACCAGAACAATGATGTTGATCAGCCCCAGCGCCGAGGACAGAACCCCGTTGACCAATTCACCGCCTCTGGCCTGGACCACCTCGCGCAAGGCGACAAGCTGCTGATATGCGGCACTTTCTTCGTCAAAGAGTTGTGGAAAGCGCTCTCTCAGCCCGGTACTGACGGTATCAAACAGCTCTGGCGCGGTGTTGATCAGCAGTGTTGTCTGTTCCACCAGATTGGCGACAATCAGGAACAAAAGCGGGATGAATACCAAGACGGCTGTCAGGGTAATGATGGCAACTGCGGCAACACGGCTGCATCCCGCCCGTTCCAGCCTGTCCGCGATCGGATCAAGGCAATAGGCAATGGCCCCACCCAGTACAAACGGCAAAATCACGTCGCCCAGAAACCAAAGCGAAATGAGGAACACAGCAGTCGCGATGCTCCAGTATTTTGCTTGTTGTCCGACAGGAAGTGCCATGTTTCATCCGTAGCTGCTTACCGCAATAGATGCGGCATGCAGCTTGGTCCTGCAAGGGCTGGGGGCAAATTACTCTGCCCGGACAACACGCGCTGCGATATCAAGCACGATCGTGTCAGCCACAAGATCGCGATAGCCGCTGGCCCCAAAATCAGACCGATTAACGGCGCCGCTGATCCGAAAGCTGAGCTGGCTAAGATCAC
Organism: uncultured Paracoccaceae bacterium; assembly: GCA_947498645.1. GTDB lineage: Bacteria > Pseudomonadota > Alphaproteobacteria > Rhodobacterales > Rhodobacteraceae > Yoonia. Next base: position 1,851,034 of record CANMKS010000001.1, read on the forward strand.
CCGCTGCGGTGCCTTGCTGGCGAAACAAGGAGGCGTCCAGCGTCACAGGCCGGGTCACGCCCCGGATTGTCAGCAGGCCATCAATCTTGCCACCCGCCGACAGATTGCGCAGGTCATTGGGGCGGATCGCGGTGGATTGAAACCGGATTGTGGGATGGTTGCGGGCATCCAACACACTGCCCGCCTTCAAGGCTTCGGTTGCAAAGATCAGGCCTGTCCGTGCGCCGCGCACATCCACGGATACCTCAACTGATGATGCCGTAAACGTATCGAAATCAATCAGGATGCTGGCTTGCGAAACTGGCATCGTGCCCCGGTGCTCGGCGCCCGAAAGCGTGTAGACAAAGGCGACGTCGGACCGGTCGGATTGCAGGGCATAGCTGACCGGTGCGGCGCTGGCCATGGCGGGAAGAAGCAGCCAGATTGCGAGGGCGGCGCGTAGAAGGCGAGACATGAGAGGTCATCCTTTCATTGGGTCAGTGTTACAGGAGTTACGCCTGAACCCGCAGAATTATTCCGCCTCATCGCTTATGTGTGATCTGAGTGCTTGCGAGGACCCGCAGCCCGGCTTACACCAAACGCCAACATTTGCTTTCCATAAAGGTCAATCCGATGCGCCTGAGCCGCTATTTCCTCCCTGTTCTGAAAGAAACGCCCCGCGAGGCGCAGATCGTCAGCCACCGCTATATGTTGCAGGCGGGGATGATCAAACAGGCCAGTGCGGGCATCTATTCGTGGTTGCCACTGGGCTTTAAGGTGCTGCGCAAGATCGAAAATATCGTGCACGAGGAACAGGCGCGCGCCGGTCACATCGCGATCCAGATGCCGACAATTCAGTCGGCCGATCTTTGGCGTGAAAGTGGGCGCTATGATGCCTACGGAGAAGAAATGCTGCGGATCAAGGACCGGGGCGGGCGCGACATGTTGTTCACGCCAACGGCTGAGGAACTGGTGACGGATATCTTTCGCGCCCATGTGAACAGCTATAAGGATCTGCCCCTGACCCTCTATCAGATCCAGTGGAAATTCCGCGATGAGGTGCGCCCGCGTTTCGGTGTGATGAGGGGCCGCGAATTCTATATGAAAGACGGCTATAACTTCGACCTGACCAAGGAAGACGCGCTGCACGCCTACAATCGCCATCTGGTCAGCTACCTGCGCACCTATGAACGGATGGGCCTGCAAGCCATCCCGATGCGCGCGGATAGTGGTCCGATTGGCGGCGATGACACGCATGAGTTTCTGGTCTTGGCCGATACCGGCGAAAGCGAGGTTTTCTATGACAGCGAGATCACCGATCTGAAGTTCGGCGACCGCGAGATCGACTTTGATGATCATGCTGCCTGTCAGGCTGTGCTGGAAGAATTCACCTCGCGCTACGCGCGCACTGATGAAACCCATGACGAGGCGCTGTTCAATAAAATCCCTGAAGAGCGCCGCCGCACGGCGCGCGGCATTGAAGTGGGGCAGATCTTCTACTTTGGCACCAAATATTCCGACGCAATGGGCGCCGAGGTTGATGATGGCAAGGGCGGCAAGGTGCCTGTCCATATGGGCTCGCACGGGATCGGTGTGTCGCGCCTGTTGGGTGCGATCATTGAGGCAAGCCATGATGACAAAGGTATCATCTGGCCCGAAGGCGTCACGCCGTTCCACTGCGGTATTCTGAACATGCGTCAGGGGGATGAGGCGGCGGATGCAGCGTGCGAATCCCTTTACGCGTCATTGACCGCTCTTGGTCTTGAGCCGCTCTATGATGACCGGGACGAGCGTGCAGGCGCCAAGTTTGGCACCATGGACATGATTGGCCTGCCATGGCGGATCACCGTGGGCCCGCGTGGCCTCAAGAACGGTGTTGTCGAACTGACCAGCCGCCGCACGGGCGAAAGCGAAGAGTTGCCCCCCGAAGAGGCCGTGGCCAAAATCGCCAAGATCTACGAAGGTATCGCATGAGCCTGACCGAGGTTGACTGGTCACTGATCCCAGCGCCATCTGATGATGGCAAGGCGGATCATCTGGAAGGTGAAAACCTGCCCGACCTCAGTCTGCCGAGCACGGCAGGCGGGACAGTCAATATCGGCCAATTGGACGGGTTGGCGGTGATCTATGTCTACCCCATGACAGGCCGCCCGGACCGTGACCTGCCAGACGGATGGGATCAGATCCCCGGCGCGCGCGGCTGCACGCCGCAATCCTGCGCGTTCCGCGACCACTATGCCCAATTGCGGGAATACGGCGTGAAGCACCTCTTTGGCCTGTCGACACAAGATCAGACCTATCAGCAAGAGGCGGCAGAACGGCTGCACCTGCCATTCCCTTTGCTGTCAGACACTGATCAGGCGTTGGGCAAGGCGCTCAACCTGCCGGGGCTGGAGGTTGATGGGACACATCTGCATAAACGCCTGACAATGATCATCCGTGACGGAGCGATCATGCGCGTGTTCTATCCGGTGTTTCCGCCTGATCAGGACGCGGAAAATGTGATCGACTGGCTACGCAAGGACGCGGAAGAGCGCGCATAGCGGAGTAGGGGCGCGTGAGGCTAGGAACTGTTCAAACTGCCTGCCGCCCCACCTGTGTTCAGCTTGCCGACGGAATGTCGACATCCCCATAGCCTCGCAATATGCGCATTGCATACACGCCAAACTTGTTTATCAAGCCGACGCTCATGAAAGAAGTTGAAGAGAAATGACGACGGAAGACCTGCAGTTGCGGACGGATGTGAAAATTTGGCGGTCCTCAGTCATAAGCGACACGCGGGCATATGCGCCACTCGCCTATCATATCAGCAAGGAGTTACAGCCAGTCTTTCAGCGCGGCAGAGACCTTTCTTCTGTGCTCGATGCAAAGGACGTCCCGAAGTATCTTTACTTTGAGTACTATGACCTCCCGCCGAGCAAGCTGAACAATTTGAAGGATATATTCACCATTTACGGTGGCGTTCTTGTCGTCACTGAAAAGTTCAAGTCCGTCCTTGACGAATTTGACATGGGGACAAACCAGTTCTTTCCGGTCCCTGTGTACAAACACGATCAGGAAACGCGGCTCGACCACAGCTGCTATATCCTGCACGTCACTGAGAAGAAGAAATGCTTCCTGCCGGAGTATTCGAAGAACGTGAAATCCTTTGCCGGTGGCAAGGTATGGGCGCCGCGCAGAAATGATGTGATTGCCGTCAATGTCAGCTCCGCAGAGGGGCCTGATCTCTGGCGTGATCCACTGCTAGACGAACGGCTCTTTCTATCCGATCAGCTTGCCCAAGCCTTGAAGGCGGCCAAGCTGAAGATCCCAAATATTGGCCTTGCCCCATGCAAGGTGATGAGCAGCAACTAGAAGAAGAGCGACTAGGTCGTTCTCCTTTTGCTCATTTTCTGCTATTAGACGGGCAAAACAAAATGTCACGAGGCAGCAGATGACACTGAATTTTCCGAAAGGGGCGCTGATATGATCAGAGCCCTTTGCTTGATTGGCGGGTTGACCGGGGCGGCGGGTCTGTCGCAGTTCCCTGAATTCTCGCAGCAATATATGCAGCGGCTGGGTGGTCAGGTGGATGAGCTCACCCGCGCCGTTGTTGCATTTGATGAAACCGCTCTGGCCGACGGCCTGGGCCGCGAAGAGATGTTGCAGGCCATGGCTGCAACACCTTTGGTCGAAGGCCAGGTGGTGATGTGGCGCGCCACCTTTGCGCGCCATGCCCGCCTGAGCGAGAACCTGATGATCTTGCAGGCCGCCAGCCCCGTTGAACGCTTGATGATGCCACATCGCATGATGGATACGGCAACCGCGCGCGCGACCTGGGCTGATTTCACACCGGCCATGCCGTTGAGTGCGGCTGGTGCTGCCTCAGCGGGCACCGGTTTCATCGGTGGATGGCTGGCTTTTGCAGGCGTACTTTCGGCGGTCCTGTGGCCATTCCGCAAAGTCACATCTGTGCGCAAGCCCACACCCAAACGCCGTGTCCCCGCGGTCAAGAATGACCCGCCGGTGATGCGCCCGCAACTGGTATCAACAACCCCAGACAACCGCCCCCGTCTTGCTGGCGTCCAACGATAAATCACCCATCGGTCGTGTGATGCGGCACCATCAACAGTTTCACCACCCAGAAATCGCCGGTGACGCAGCAGAACGCTTGACCATTCCGGCGTCCCACCCCACGTTGCGCGAAATTGACATGCAGGAGCCGCCATGGCCGAGGTGAGAACCACCAAACCTTTTGCCAAATTCGAATGGATGATCGCCTGGCGCTATATCCGTGCGAAACGGGCCGAAGGTGGCGTCAGTGTGATGACGTGGATCAGTCTGATTGGCGTGACCCTCGCGGTATTTGCCTTGATTGCCACGCTTGCCGTGCGGTCGGGCTTTCGGGCAGAGTTCATCGACACGATCGCGGGGGCCAATGCCCATGTCACGGTCGTGCGGCCGCGCGAAGTCATCGAAGACCATGCAGAAATGGCCGAACGTATCATGACCATTGCGGGGGTGCGCTCTGTAGCGCCGCTTGTGCGTGGGCAGGCCATGGCCTCGGCCAATGGCCGGATCGGGTTGGCTGATGTCTTTGGGATCAGGCTGGAAGACCTCAAGGCCTCTGACGCCATCGTGGATAGCGAACGCACTGTCGGCAACATTGATGATCTGCCCAACGGGATTGCACTTGGGTCGGAACTGGCCAACCGGCTGGGCCTGACCGTTGGCGACCGGATCGAGATCACCACACGCTCGGGTGCCGCCACACCGATGGGGCAGGCGACACGGCGCAATGCCTATGACGTGGTGTTCATCTTTTCCACCGGGCGGTTTCAGATTGATGAGGTGCGCGCCTATCTGCCCTTTGAGGTGGCCCAGCTGATCTACAACCGTGACGGGGTCGCGGATGAGTTGGAAATCAGGCTCGATGACCTCAATCAGTCCGAAGAGCTCAAGCAGACAATTGCCAACACCGCCGGTCCCGGCCTGTGGGCCTATAGCTGGCAGGACCGGGTCGGGCGTTTCCTGCGCGCGCTGACGATTGAGGACAATGTGATGTTTATCATCCTGTCGATCCTCGTGCTTGTGGCCTCGATGAATATCATCAGCGGGTTGATCATGCTGGTCAAAAACAAGGGCCGCGATGTTGGCATCCTGCGCACGATGGGACTGACCGAAGGGTCGATCCTGCGGATTTTCTTTATCTGCGGGGCAGGGATCGGCACCATTGGCACGGCTTTGGGTGTCGTGCTGGGGTGTCTCTTTGCCATCTATATCGACCAGATTTTCAGCCTTGTGAACTATGTCGCGGGTGGTGGTGTCTGGGACCCGTCGATCAGGGGCATCTACAACATTCCCGCAGAGCTGCGGCTGGTGGACGTGATCAAGGCCATGTCGCTGTCATTGGGCCTGTCGTGGATTATCACCATCTTTCCCGCGCGCCGCGCCGCCCGCATGAACCCGGTTGAGGCATTGCGCTATGAGTGATCACACATTGCAGGTCGCAGGGCTGACCAAATCCTATAACGCGGGCAAGCCCAATCAGGTGAATGTGCTGCAAGGCGTGTCACTTGATGTGGCTCCGGGCGAAGTGGTGGCATTGGTGGCACCTTCCGGCGCGGGCAAATCCACGCTGCTGCACGTCGCAGGCCTGCTGGACACACCGGACAGCGGCACCGTGATGATCGAGGGCACCAATATGACGCATCTGTCGGACCGCAAGCGGACCGCCGTGCGCCGTGCGACAGTGGGGTTCATCTATCAGTTTCACCATCTACTGCCAGAGTTCACAGCGTTGGAAAACATCGTGCTGCCACAACTGGCCAATGGAGCGGGCGACAAACAAGCACAAGCACGGGCCATGGCCCTGCTGGAGCGGGTCGGCATTGCCGAGCGCGCCGCCCATCGCCCTGCGGCGCTTTCGGGCGGCGAACAACAGCGGGTGGCCTTTTGCCGGGCGCTGGCGAATGAACCGTCATTGCTCTTGGCCGATGAACCGACAGGCAACCTTGACCCCGAAACGTCTGATCGCGTGTTTGATGCGCTGATGACATTGGTACGCGACACCGGGCTCGCGGCTGTAATCGCAACACATAACCTTGAATTGGCGGCACGTATGGATAGACAGGTCCGGCTGAACGCAGGTGTATTGGAGACCCTATGAGTATCACCGTTATTGAGATCGAAGAGCGTAGCCGCGCGGCCCTGCTGGCGCATGGCGCAGGCGAAATGCAGGCGGCGGCGGTTGCCAAAGCAGTGGCGCGGGCAGAGGCATTGGGCAATGTGATTTGCGGCCTCTATTATCTGGAAAGCTATTGCACGCAATTGGCGTCGGGCCGGGTCAACGGCACTGTTACGCCTGTTGTTTCGCGCCCCCGTCCCAGTGCGGTGCTGGCAGACGCGAAACTTGGCTTTGCACAACCCGCCTTTGCGATGGCGTTGCCCGAGGCCGTCGCGGCAACGCTGGAAAATGGGGTTGCAACTTTGGCAGTGGCCCATGCCCACACCTGCACATCGCTGGGCTATTTCACTGAACAGATTGCCGCGGCGGGCCTGATCGGTCTGGGCTTTACCAATGCCTCGCCGGTCGTTGCACCACCGGGCGGCAACGCGCGCGTGATCGGCACCAACCCCATTGCAATGACCGTTCCGGGCGAGGATGCACCGGTGATGCATTTTGATTTCTCAACCTCTGCCGTAGCCTTGGGCAAGATCACAATGGCCAAGGCAGCGGGTGAAACCATCCCGCTTGGCTGGGCGGTCGACAGCGACGGCCAACCCACAACTGATCCGGATGCGGCCCTCAAGGGCGCATTGGTCAGCGCGGGTGGTTACAAGGGCTGGGGCTTTGGCCTGATGGCAGAACTGCTGGCGGCTGGTATGACCGGATCGGTAAACTCACTGGATGTCTCCGGCCTGAAAGTGGCAGAGGGCAAACCGCATGACCTGGGGCAATTCTACATCCTGATGGACCCCGGCACCTATCACGCCGATTTCGGCGCGCGTTTCGCGCGCGTAGCCGAGGCGGTGGGCGCACAGGAGGGCGCACGCATTCCCGGTGCGGACCGCCATGTGATGACCGAGGTAGATGTGCCAGAGGCGCTTTGGGCGTCGGTTCTCAAGCTTTCTGCGTAACAAAGACACCCGCCGCCATGAGCGCGACGCCTGCCGCACGGGTCAGTGTCAGCGGTGACGGCTGTGCCGTGAACAGGCCAAAGTGATCAATGGCGGCGGCAGAGATCAACTGCCCCAGCAGTACAAAGAACACGGCATTGCCGACGCCCATCGTGGGCGCGATCCAGGTGATGGAAAGCACGTAGAAGGCAACCAATGTACCCGCCAGAAACAGGTGCCGTGGGGCAGTGGCGAGCTTGGCCACGGCTTGCGGGTTGGTCAGCAGCGCGGCGATGGCCGATAAGCTCAGGGCCACAATGAACAGCACGGTTGCGGCAACGGCCGGTGACCCGATATGGCGGCCAAGCGCTGCATTCAGCGCGGCCAGTACCGGCACGCCAATGCCAGCGGCGAGCATGATCAAGATATTGGCGTGCATGGCAGATCCTTTGCGTCGTTTCAGCACCAATGTGATGCAGATCAAGGCAAGGTGCCACTCCTGTTGTTAGGGTCGGGCCCTATTTCCATTTGCGTTCCAGCCATAGGCGAAAGGCCGCGATTGGTGTTTCAAGTACAATCCGAAACGCTGTAGGATGAAGAAAAACAGGAGGCAGAGCATGAGATACCTGATTATTCTAGCGGCCCTTGGATTGGCCGCATGTGTCGAAAAGCCCATGGATGGGCGCAGCGCCTATCTGGAAAACTGTGCGGCCTGCCATGGTGCAGATGCCATGGGCAACGGCCCCGCGTCACGCGGGCTGAGCGTTACACCGCCGGACCTGACCGGACTTGCGGCCAGCAACGGTGGGGTCTTCCCGCGCGATGCGGTGATGAGCACCATTGACGGGCTGGACCGAGGCACCCACTTCAGCGCCGCAATGCCAGAGTTCGGGGCCGGTGATCTGGGAGAGACAGTTGTGGTCGAAAGCAACGGACTGGGCACACCGGTGCCGATGACCTTGCTGCTGCTCACTGACTATCTGGACAGCATCCAGCAGTAACCAAGCCTGACAATTGCGTGAAATCAGTGCAGCAAGGCTTTCCTGAAGGCCGGAGTGGGGTAGGTGATACTCCAAACAACTTTCAAGGAGCCGCTCATGCGCATTGTCCTTTCTGCCGTCCTCGCCCTGACCGCCGCCACTGCGACCGCAGGCCCGATCAGTTTCTCAAGTGGTTGGCAGGAACAGCGCCTGTCACTGTTCAGTTCCAACGACTACAGCTTTGGGCAAAACCTCGGGCTGGTGTCTGACGGATCGGTGTCGATCGCATGGAGCCGCGTTGGGCGCATGGATTGGGACGCAAGCGGTGCAGCCTGGAGCTGGACCGTGGAACAATCGGTGCCTGCCACGGACCTGAGCCAAAAGGGCGGGGATGACCGTAATATCTCGCTCTATTTTGTATTCGTCCCGGAGAGCATTGCGCCCAGCCTCGAAGGGGCAAACATCCGCAGCCTTCTTGGCAATGATGATGTGCGTATCATGCAATATGCATGGGGTGGCAATCACGCGCGTGGGCAGGTGATCCAGTCACCATATGGGCCGCGCGGGCAGGGTGTGACGATTGCCTTGCGGCAGGCCGGCACGGGTTCTTTCAATGAAAGCGTGGACTTAGGCGCAGATTACGCCCGCGCCTTTGGCGGCGAAAAGGGCGCGCTGGTAGGATTGGCCGTGTCTGGCGACAGTGATGACACCAACACGATGATCCGCGCGGCGATTGGCAATCTGAGCCTGCGGTAGGGTTTGATTTGCATCAACGCGCCTGACCTCTGCACAGGCTAACCTGGGTGTCAGAGATCAGGGAGGACGTGATGCGACTTATTCCTTTGGTAGCTGCCTTGGGACTTGCTGGCCCCGCTGTGGCGCAGGATGCGCTGCAGGGCGAGGCGATTTTCGTCTTCTATTGCGCCACCTGCCACGGCACGGACGCAGCCGGTGGCGGGCCGATGTCGCCGTCTTTAGTGGTGCCACCCGCAGACCTGACAACACTGGCCGCGCGCAACGGCGACGTGTTCCCGACGGCCCGTGTCGTGATGCGGATTGATGGGCGCGATCCGCTGATCAGCCATGGCAGTATGATGCCGGTCTATGGGGATTTCTTTGCGGGCACGGATGTGGCGACCAAGGCCGAAACCGGGCAGCCCATCATGACGTCGCAGCCGATTGTGGACCTCCTCGCCTATCTTGAGGGTCTCCAGCAGGAGTGAGGCGAGAAAAAAGGGCGGCAAGTGAAGGGGAAGATCGCGGGGCGGAAACGGGTGTATGGACGGCGTACATACAGCGTACATACGTTGTACGTACAGCGTGTATGGATGGGGTGCGCCGGGGCAGGCCCCGGCCTACAGGGTTTGGGTGCCCTCACCAAGCGCCCCGCCCGGCGGCGTCTGGCGGCGCCTGACCGCCCCTCGGAGGGCGCTTCTGTGGTGGGTGATAGTCAGGGATGGAATGTGTTTGGAGAGGGAGGGCCGTCGCTGAGAGGTGGCGATGCCCTTCTGTTGGGAAAGACGGGTGTCGGCAGAAAGCTCACCGTCAAGCAAATCAAAATGTACTAGGCCTCGTCGTCACTCATACTCTTGGACCATGCCGTGAGCCTGCTTCGCGTTTCTTCATAGTCAGCTAAATATTTCGCTACCTTTACTCCGGTGGGACGCAAAACCAAGCCTCTGTCCCCAATAAAGTTCACGCCATCTTTCATTTGCCCCCAAAACAATGGACCAAGAGAACTAACGATACGTTTGCCGGCAACATCTCTTGTCGGTTCGTTTAGAATATACCGGAAACCACCTATTAGAATATCGGCCAAAGTCGATAAATGCGACGCGCCATCGCAAGTGAAGGAGTATCCGACAATATTCTCCAGAGTGACGGGGATACCATCTATCTCGACACGATTGGCAAATTTGTCCTGAAGGTATTTGTAAGGTTTCGCAGTGTTGATACGATCAAAATTGGCCCAGCCTTTGGACCCTCCTTCGGATAAGAATTGATTATACTTTGCCAGAAGAATATTGGCGCCCCACTCCACCAGAGTAGCATGGTTTTTCTTTGCAGCGATGGCATGCAATATGGCGTATCCGCAAAATTTGACATTGTTTGCAGCGGCGATTTTGTAGACCGCTGCCTTCATCTCTGTATGTTGATCGATGGAGATATGCTTGGGTTTCGAACGAGTTTGGAATTTCAATTGGTCCAAGCTCTCGAAATCGTAGGCTATGCGCAACTCCTCGATGGCGCGGTGTATGTGCCCAGTCTTTTCGATTGGCACAAAAACTCCACCATAAATGAAGAATTTGGCTGGGTCAGTTTGTTCTGGATTTGCTTCGTCGGCGAACAGCAAATACTCCATCACTCAAACATCCAACTCCTCCACAAACCGTGCGTTCTCCTGAATATACTGGAACCGCAGTTCCGGCTTTTTTCCCATCAAACGCTCAACCAGATCCGCCGTGTCCCCCGGCTCTTCATCATGCACGGTCACGCGGATCAGTTTGCGAGTGGTGGGATCCATTGTCGTTTCTTTGAGGTCTTTGGCATCCATCTCGCCCAAGCCCTTGAACCGCTGCACGTCGATTTTTCCCTTACCACCCAGACCTTTGGCCATCACGGCCTCTTTTTCGGCGTCATCGGCCACATAGACCCGTTTCGCCCCCTGCGTCAGCCGGTAAAGCGGCGGGCAGGCCAGATAGAGGTGCCCCTGGTCGATCAGTGGCCGCATCTGGGTGAAGAAGAATGTCATCAGCAGCGAGGCGATATGCGCCCCGTCCACATCCGCATCCGTCATGATGATGATCTTGTCATAACGCAGGTCATCGACGTTGAATTTGGTGCCCATGCCAACGCCCAATGCCTCGCACAGGTCATTGATTTCGGCGTTGGTCGTCAGCTTGGATGATGCCGCACCCAGCACGTTCAGGATCTTGCCCTTCAGCGGCAGCAGCGCCTGATTGACCCGGTTGCGCGCGCCTTTGCCTGACCCGCCCGCACTGTCGCCCTCGACAATGAACAACTCGGTCCCTTTGCGGTCTTTCGACGTGCAATCGGTCAGTTTGCCGGGCAGGCGCAGTTTCTTGGTTGCGGATTTGCGCGCGGTTTCCTTTTCCTGACGGCGGCGCAGACGTTCCTCGGCCCGCAGGACAAGGAAATCAAGGATCGCGCCTGCGGACTTCGTATCATTGGCCAGCCAGTTGTCAAAGTGGTCGCGCACTGCGCCTTCGGTCATTTTGGCCGCTGCCTCGGTTGACAGCCGGTCCTTGGTCTGCCCCACGAAAGCGGGGTCGCGGATGAAACAGGACACCAGTGCACAACCGCCCGACATCAGGTCATCGCGCGTGATCTGCCCGGCCTTTTTGTTGCCCGACAGCTCTCCGTAGGCTTTGATGCCCTTCAGGATCGCCGCCCAGAAGCCGCTGACATGGGTGCCGCCTTCGGGCGTGGGTACGGTGTTGCAGTAGGATTGGATAAAGCCGTCGCGCACAGGCGTCCAGTTGATCGCCCATTCGACCTTGCCCGGTTCCCTGAATTTTTCGTTGAAATCGACGGTGCCTGCAAAGGGTTTGTCGGCATAAGTCGTCGCCGTGCCCAGCGTTTCCTTGAGGTAGTCAGAGAGCCCGCCGGGAAAGTGGAATGTCGCCTCGGTCGGGGTTTCGCCGTCGTCGATTTCGGATTTCCAGCGGATTTCAACGCCAGAGAACAGATAGGCCTTGGAGCGGATGGATTTGAACAACCGTGCGGGTTTGAAACGGTGAGAGCCGAAGATTTCCGCATCAGCGTGGAAGGTGAAGGTCGTGCCGCGCCGATTGGGCGCGCTGCCCACCTTTTCGACAGGCCCAAGGGGGATGCCCCGCGAGAAGCGTTGTTCGTAGATTTCCTTGTTTCGCGCCACCTGCACGACAAGGCTGTCGGACAGCGCGTTGACCACAGAGGCACCCACACCGTGCAAACCACCCGAGGTCTGGTAGGCTTTGCCGCTGAACTTACCGCCTGCGTGCAGGGTGCATAGGATCACCTCTAACGCGGATTTGTCGGGGAATTTGGGGTGCGGGTCGATGGGGATGCCACGCCCGTTGTCTTTGATTGTGATGGAGTGATCTGCGTGTAGTTCCACTTCAATCCGGTTGGCGTGGCCTGCAACCGCTTCGTCCATGGAGTTGTCCAGCACCTCGGCCACCAGGTGATGCAAGGCGCGTTCATCCGTGCCGCCGATATACATGCCGGGGCGTTTGCGCACAGGCTCCAGCCCTTCCAGCACCTCGATGCTATCGGCGTTGTAGTCGTCGGGGGTGGCCCCGGAAAGGAGGTCATTGGCCATGATACTGCTCATTCTTTTGATTGCCCCCATAATGGCAGGCAGGCGGCGGCGGGGCAATCACGAAAGGCTTTATTTGGTGGGCCTTGCGTCTATTCCCCCGTCACCTTCGTTTCAAACCTCAGCCCCGCCGCTGTCCGGTTGGGGAACCCGGTCCAATAGCTGTGCCCTTCGATGGGGTCGCCGTCATCGTCGACCACCCAGACGCCCTCTGTTGCGACCGGTGTCAGGTCGAAATAGCTGGCTTTGTCCGCATCTCCTTTCAGGTGCAGGTCCAGGTAGCCGCTGACGAAATGCTGGCTGATGTTATTCATGCGCACGTTATCCCAGACCGCGTCGGCGTAGTGGTCAAAGGGCGCATAGCCAAGCACCTCTGACACTGCGTAGCTTTCCGCGGGCGCAGGCATCGGCGCGCCGGCGTTGTGATTGGCGTTTTCGAATGTCAGCAGGTGCCGGGTGGTGTTCACCGTGCCGTCAAAGATGCCGCGGATGGCCTCGTATTGCGACACATCGTCAATGCTGCCCGCGATCAGCATGAGCGGCTTTTCGATGCCGGCCCAGCCGTCTGCGTCCCAGAACCCGGTGTTGTTGCCCCATGGGCCGAAGGCCACGAAGGCTTTGACCCGGTCATCCGCAAGCGCGCGATGGCTTTCGGTGAACATCATGTTGCGCTCCAGCAGGCCTTGCGGTGCGCCCCATTCGTAGGCGGTGCTGATCTCGGTCACGCCGGCGCCCGCGTAGATCAGCGCGCCGTAGCCGCCCATGGAGTAGCCGACGATGGCGACGTTATCATCCTGAATGATTTGGCCAAGCGCGCCCTCCAGCGCTGTGACGCTATCGATCACAAAACGCTGGTCCCATGGCCGGTTGACCAGCGTGGAGCCAAAGGCAGTCTGGTCATCATAGGTGCTGTCGGGATGATCAATGGACGCCACGACGTAGCCTTTGGAGGCGAGGTTTTCAGCCAGCGGCGACAACAAAAAGCGGTTGCCGGGGTAGCCGTGCGAGATGATGATCAGCGGGAACGTGTCCGTTGTGTCAGGCGCGGCGTCACGGGCGGCCTGGCCTGTCAATACCGCCTCGGTCACGCCGTCCCGGATCAGCGCGGTGTAGGTGCCGCCGGGCGTGGTGTCATCACTGGCGGGATACCACAGTTCAACTGTCAGTTGGCGGTCATAGCGCGGAGGTTCGCCGGTCTGGCCAGTATTCACCACGTCGATCTGATCGGGATTGGTGAAGGTCATCGTTGTGACCCCGATCTTGTGATCGCCAAAGGCCGCCAGTTCCGGCGCATCGGGCCGCACCGTATCAATCCGGTTTTCGGCATGGCCAGCGGTGGCGGCCATCAGGCCAAGTGCTGCTGTCATTTTGCGCATGGGATGCTCCTGTCGGGTGTGAGTGTGCAGACAGCCTAGCGCCCTGCCAACCCGCGCGATAGTCTTTGCCAAAGGGAGAGCATTCATGCGCATATTTTTCACAGGGGGCAGTGGCAAGGCCGGGCGCCATGCTATCACCTACTTGCAAGGCCAGGGGCATCATGTGGTGAATGCGGACAAGATCCCGTCGGGGTTGGATGTCTCCGAGTTGCTGATTGATCTGACTGATGCGGGCCAGGTCATTGGCGCGATGTCGCAATTCACGGATTTTGCAGAACTGGATGCGGGCACCGGTGTACCGCGTTACGATGCGGTTGTGCATTTCGCGGCCGTTCCCCGCGTGATGATCGGCACGGATGGCGAATGTTTTCGCCAGAACACCCTGACCACCTACAACGTGATCGAAGCGGCGCTGAAACTGGGCATTCCCAAGGTGATCTTTGCCAGCTCCGAGACGACTTATGCCATTTGTTTTGCCGATGGTGAGGTCAAACCGGACTATGTGCCGATCGACGAAGACCACCCCACCATTCCCCATGACAGCTATGCAATGTCGAAGGTCTGTAACGAGGTGACGGCGCGGTCCTTTCAGGCCCGTTCCGGCGCAGATATCTATGGCTTGCGCATCAATAACGTGATCGAACCGCATGAATATGCCGAGACCTTCCCGGCCTTCTTGGATGATCCTGCAACCCGGCGTCGCAACATCTTTGCCTATATCGACGCCCGTGACCTTGGGCATATGGTGGATTGTTGTCTCAAGACAGATGGGCTGGGCTATGAGGTCTTTAATGTGTCCAATGACGATATGTCGGTGGGGATCACCAGCGATGAGGTGATCGCGCGGTTCTATCAGGGCGTGCCGGTGAAACGGCAGATGCGCCCGGACGAGACGTTCTATGCCAACGACAAGGCCAAAAGGATGGTGGGGTTTGCGCCCAAGCATAGCTGGCGAGAGGTCCTGGGATGAGTTTTGCCTGTTTCGATCTGGCCGCGTTTGAGACCGCGCATCAAGATGCACGCCACGACGCTGCACGTGCGCTGGATGACATCTGCCGTCGCACCGGGTTTCTGGTGTTGGAGGGGCATGGGGTTGATCCATCGGTTATCGCCGCTGTCTGGGCCGCCTCGCAGGCGTTCTTTGCGCAAAGCCCGGACGCAAAACAGGCCGTTGCCCCGCCTTATCAGGGGTATCCTTACGGCTATCTTGGCCCCGATGCAGAGGCTTTGGCGCGCTCCAAAGGTGAAGATACGCCGCCTGATCTGAAAGAGAGCTTTAACGGCGGCCCATTGCATGTTCCGACAGATGCGTCGGCCGATGCGATGAGGTTTTGCTATCAGCCGACACTGTGGCCGGATCTGCCCGGATTTCGCGCGGCGTGGGAGGCATATTACGCCGCGATGGAGGATTTGGCCGCACGGGTGATGCGGGCGTTTGCGGCCGCGCTGGGCCTGCCGGAGGATCATTTTGATCCTTTCATTGGCCATCCGATTTCGGCGCTGCGGGCATTGCATTATCCCGCGACCGTGGATGTGCCGCTGGACAAGCAGCAAAGAGCGGGGGCGCATACCGATTATGGGTCGTTGACCATTCTGTTGCCGCAGCCGGGCAGTCAGGGATTGCAGGTTCAGATCAAAGGTGAATGGGTTGATGTGCCCGCACCTGCGGGTGCATTTGTGATCAATATCGGTGATCTGATGGCCCGCTGGACAGCAGATCGCTGGGTCAGCACATTGCACCGTGTGGTGGCCAAACCCGGACAGCCAGCGCGCCAATCGCTGGCGTTTTTTCATCAACCGGACTGGGATGCAGAGATTGTGCCATTGGATGGTTCAGATGCCTATCCTCCGGTGCGATCTGGCCCTTATCTGCAGGCAAAGTTTCAGGCGACCGGGGTGTGACGCTGTGGCCTCTGGTCTGTGCAGGCGGGCGTGATAACAGAAGGTGAAGAAAGAGAAACAATGCCCGATCCGACCCCGCCGATTGCCGTGATGGATGCCACCTGCGCCTTGTGCAGTTGGGGCGCACGGATGATCCATCGGTTGGATCGCGCGGGCGAGATCAAGATTGCGCCAATCCAGTCGCAAACTGGGGCGCGGTTGATGCGGGACAACGGGCTTGATCCGTTGGATCCTGATACATGGCTGTTTATTGAAGATGGCACCGTCTGGCGCGATTTTGATGCGCTGATCCGGGTGGGGCAGCGGTCTGGCGGGATCGGGCGTGGCCTGATCGTGCTGAAACTGCTGCCGCGTGCCGCCCGCGATTGGCTTTATCAACGTATCGCGCGCAATCGTTATGCGATGTTTGGACGGGGTGACATGTGCGCGCTACCTGATCCGGCGTTTCGCGCGCGGCTTTTGCCGTGAGGGTCGTTGTTCTGGGCGGTTATGGTGTGTTCGGCGAACGGCTGGTCCGGTTGCTGCTGCACGACGGGCATAAGGTTGTCGTGGCTGGTCGGTCGCTCGCGCGGGCGGAAACCCTTGCGCAGGCCTTGGGTGCGGATGCTTTGGCAGTGGACCGGGCAGGTGACCTGACCCCGATTTGGGATTTGCAACCTGACGCCGTTGTGGATGCCGCAGGCCCGTTTCATGCATATGGCGATGACCCATACCGTTTGGCGCGGGCGGCGATTGCGCAGGGGGTGCATTATCTGGATTTGTCCGATGATGCGGCGTTCTGCGCAGGTATTTCTGCGCTTGATGCAGAGGCGAAGGCGGCCGGTGTCTTGGCGCTTTCGGGGGTGTCGAGCGTGCCTGCGATATCCTCGGCTGCTGTTGCCAAACTGGCAGGCGATGCCACGCAGATCGACACCATCAGCACGGCCATTTTGCCCGGTAACCGCGCGCCGCGTGGCCGGTCAGTTATCGCCAGCATCCTGAACCAATGCGGCCTGCCGATGCAGATGCCGATGGACGGGGTGCAAGTGGCAGAGCGGAGTTGGTCACGCTCTGAGGTGTTTGATTTGGGGCAGGGGATCAGGCGCAGGGGCTGGATGATCGCAGTGCCTGATCAGCGGCTGTTCGGGTTTGTCTTTGGCGCGCGGTCAGTCTGTTTTCGTGCCGGGCTTGAACTGGGAGCGATGAACCACGCGCTTGCCGCATTTTCGTGGTTGCGCAGTTGGTGGCGGTTTGGCGTGCCAAGCTGGTTTGTGACCGCCATGCTGTGGATCGCGAAACGGCTAAAGCCGTTTGGCAGTGACAAGGGCGGCATGTCGGTTGCGGTGACTGCGCAATATGCGGAGGGCTGGCAGTGCCGCACATGGCGTTTGATAGCACAGGCGGGTGAGGGGCCGTTTATTCCGGCTGTCGCGGCGCGCGCGATCTTGCGTGATCCGCAGGTGATTGAACCGGGCGCGCGGCCTGCGGTGGCGGTTGTTGGTCTTGACCAGATAGAGGCAGCGATGGAGGATTTGGCAGTCACGACAGAGGTGCTGCGCAAAGACCTGCGGCCGATATTTCAGACCGTTCTGGGCGAGGGTTTCGGCAAGTTACCCGCGACCGTTCAAGATGCTCATCTGGTCTATGGCCCGCGCCGCTGGGCGGGACGGGGCAAGGTCACCCGTGGCGCATCGGTTTGGGCGCGGTTTGTGGCGGGTGTGTTTCGGTTTCCGAAAGCCTGTGACGATATCCCGATCACCGTCAGCATGACCCCGCAAAACGGCGGCGAGCTGTGGGAGCGGAGCTTTGACGGGCAATCGTTCTGGTCATTTCTGCGCCCCGAAGGCGGTAAAATGACAGAGCGGTTTGGCCCGCTGACGTTTACGCTTGGGCTACATGTTGCGGATGGGCAATTGCATTATCCGGTTGATGCCGGGCGCATGGGGCCGATCCCCTTGCCCCGGTTCCTGCTGCCGCAAAGCATTGCACATGAATACGAGGCTGACGGGCGGTTCCATTTTGACGTGGCACTGTTTGCCCCTTTCACCGGGGCCCCGATGGTGCATTATCAGGGGTGGTTGGTGCGCGAGGCGGTTGGGTCAGGCCTCGGCGATGGAGATCAGCAGTTTGTTGAGCGGCCACAGACTGCGGAAGGTGTCTAGTATCTGGTCCTTTAGCGGCCCTTTGCCTTTGAGTTCACGGCTTGCTGTCACCCCTTTCATCCGCAGCAGGTCACCTGCCGGGTGATCCTTGTCAAAGGGTGGTGGCACACGCTTGAGCGCGGGGTCGCGGAAGTTGAAGCCTTGGTCCTTGACCTCGCCCACAATGCCCGCGATCCGTTTGGTGTCCAGATCAACCATCTTGCGCCAGTTCATCAGCACAGGCTTGTCAAATCCCATCATGCCCGCACCGGTGGTCACGTAGTCCAGACCGACGCCAAAGAAGAACACCGGGTTTTGCGGCGCACCCGCCTCCACCTGCCACATCATATGCAGATGCGTGTTGTAGGGTGTCTTGTCCTTGGAAAAGCGCACGTCGCGGTGCGGGCGGAAAAGTTTGGATGTGACGGGGCTTTCGGTCAACTTTGACAATGGCGCACACAGATCGTCGAGCAGTGCCAGTGCGGGTGCTTTCAACTGATCGTCATAGGTCGATTTATTGTCCTGCCACCAATCGCGCGTGTTGTTGGCGGCGAGCTTTGTCAGAAAGGCGCGGGCGTCTGGGATCAGTGCATCATAGGCTGTCATGGCATGCTCCGTCGTTTGGGGCTTAGTCTGGCGGGCTGTGATCGTTCTGTCCATGGTTCTGCTGACAGATACCGACAAGGGTTTACCCCGGTCAAAGACGGGCCTAAGCCTTGTCCCATGCAACCCGTCGCACACACATATCAAGAGCACAGCCGTGCCATCTGGACCCTCGGGATGCCGTTGATCCTAAGCAATCTGGCGCAATTCGCGATCCATATCACGGATACGGTGATGCTGGGGTGGTATGATGTGACCGCTTTGGCCGCCTCTACCATCGCAGGCACAATGTTCTTTGTGATCTTTATCGTGGGCGCCGGATTTGCCCAGGCGGTGACCCCATTGGTGGCCGCGGCGGCAGAAGAAGATAATGATGTGCAGGTACGCCGTGTGACCCGCATGGGGCTGTGGCTGTCGATCTTCTACGGGCTGGCCGTGACGATCCCGTTCTTCTGGGCCGAAGATATCCTGATTGCCATGGGGCAGGATATCGAAGTTGCGGCAATGGCGCATATCTATTTGCAGATCATCATCTGGCAGATGGTGCCTGCGCTGATCATCATGACATTCAAGGCGTTTCTGGCCGCGATGGAACATACGGCGATCATCCTGTGGGCCACCATCGGGACTGCGGTGCTGAATGTTTTCGTCAATTACGCCTTGATTTTCGGCAACTGGGGTGCCCCGGAAATGGGCATCCGAGGGGCGGCGATTGCGTCCCTCGCAGTGACGGCTGTGACGGTGTTGATCCTTGTCATCTACATCATACGCAAACTGCCGCAGTTTGAGTTGTTCAAGAACTTCTGGCGCTCTGACAGTGAGATCATGAAACGGGTGTTCATGCTGGGTTGGCCCATTGGCCTGACGTCATTGGCCGAAGGCGGGTTGTTCAGTGCCTCTGCCGTGATGATGGGCTGGATTGGTCCGATTGAACTGGCAGCCCACGGTATCGCCATTCAATTGGCCAGCCTCACCTTTATGGTTCATATCGGCTTTTCTCAGGCCGCGACCGTCCGTGCGGGCCGGGCAGTGGGCCGCAGGGACGAGCCATCACTGCGCCGGGGTGGGATCACGGCGATCGGCATGTCGGCGGTTTTTGCGATTGTGACCTCGGCGATCTTTTTGGCGATGCCGGAAACGCTGGTGTCGTTGTTCATTGACCCCGATGAGCCGGAGCGGGCGAACCTTTTGCGCATCGGCGCAAGTCTGATCATGGTCGCGGCGCTGTTCCAACTGGTGGATGGATTGCAGGTGTTGGCGCTGGGCCTGCTGCGCGGCGTGCAGGACACCACCGTGCCTATGGTGATGGCCACGATCAGCTATTGGATCATTGGCCTGCCAATCAGTTATGCGCTGGCCTTCCCGCTGGGGATGGGAGCGATTGGCCTTTGGCTGGGGCTGGTCATCGGCCTTGCTGTTGCGGCTGTTTTGTTGCTGTGGCGGTTCTGGGGGCGGTCCGTGCGGATCGCGCCCCTGGTTGCGGCAGACGGCTGACCCTAACTCAGAAGATCCAGATCTTGCAGCCGCAGACGCGGATGCGCAAGTAGGCCGAAGTCTTCGAAAGACGTCTTATGCGGGAAGAGCGACAGGAAGGCCGTCAGGCCAGCACCACGCAAACCCAGCTCAAACGCTGTGCCGGGGTGGAGCGATTCCACATCCAGACCGTTCACGCTCATGCAGCAATGGGTGGCAAAGCCGAACTGATAGACTGGTGTTGGATGCGTTGGCGCAATTTGCAGGATCGTGTTCCCATCCACAAACTCGGCCGCTGGAATAAAGGCCCGGTCACATCCTTTGAGCCGTTTGATACCGGGCGCGCGGTGCAACAGGCGCGCGGATGGGCCAAGGACAAGATCGCCCTCAGGGCGGTTCAACCCGTAAGTGTCTGAGGTTATACGCGTTAGCTTTGACATTTTGGGGGCGGTTTCATCCGCTTCATTCAAAGGTGAGAGCGTGATCTTGCCGCGCCAGAGCAGTCGTTCGTAACTGCCGTCGCTGAGCTTGATATCCTCACCCGGCCAAACATCCTCGACAGCGAAATGGCCGCGCCGGGTTTGCACGATGGCGTTTGGGCCAAGTGCGGCGAAGGCGCTTTCGACGGAAGGCAATGCACGGGCTTGAACGGAGAACTCGCGTTCTTCCGCTTGCGGGGTGAGGTAGCTTACTTCGTATTTGCGCACTGGGGTCGAACTGGTGACGGGGCGGGCTTGCGGCATTTGCCGCCGGCGCGCAGTTGACTGGCTAAAGATGTCTGCTGATCTTGCGACAGCAGCGGTCATTGAATGGTCCATGCGAAGGCCTATCAGGTTTCACATTATCCGTTTCGCCCCACCCGGCTATTTCGGAAAAACTGTGATTGTTACGCTTGATCGCTCGGGGTGCGACCGATGTGTTGGCGAGGTCTCCGACGAACAACCCAGAAACACAGGTTGGTTCTTGATATGTCGGAGCGTCGACCGTTGGGGCTTTCAGGTCAAAGAAACCTGAAAGAAAAGGTACGGATACTTATGCGCGGCGCGCCGAGACCAGGCGGAGCTTTTGCCCGCTTTCAGCCTTTTGCTTGCGGCGTGCAATCATCTCGTTGCGCATCTGACCGCGTGCCCATGGCATGGGTGTGTCATAGGCTGCAACGGCTGCTTCAAGGGATTTTTGCCAGCGGCTTTTCATCTTGATACCTCTTTTCTTGCTCGTCCCTATTCGGGGGCGATTAATCATATCTTCGGTGACCAAACTGGCAGCAATTTGACGGATTTCGGGTTTTGTGAGCGCCCGCCATCATATTGGGAAAAAACCCGGTAACGATTTGAAAAATATAGGAAATGAAGTTGGTGTGTGCAGGGAGTATGAACGAATGTTTAACTAACTGGGGCGCACACGCCTTATTCTGTTGAACTTTGGGCGCTCAAAGCCGGATCGCCGCGATCAGACGCCCATAATCTGCCGCTTTTTGATGAACAGAGCGCCGATAGCTGAAGAATCGGCTGGGGCTGTCATATGTGCAGTGCCGCGTCCAGTTTGCACGCTGCACGCCGCTGCGTGCCAGCTGGGCCAGTCCAAAGGCGGGCAGGTTGAATTGAAAGCGGTCCTCCTGCCCTTTGAGAAAGAACCGATTGTAGGTGGGGTCGATGGCCAGGAACGTCTCGCGAAATTCTGGACCGACCTCATAGTTGGGCTGGCTGATTGATGGCCCGATCACGGCGGCGATGTTCTGGCGTGTCGCGCCAAGCTGTTCCATGCCGGCCAGTGTCGCCTCAAGCACGCCATTGAGCGCGCCTTTCCATCCCGCATGTGCGGCGCCGATGACACCGGCGGTCCGGTCTGCAAATAGTACCGGCTGGCAGTCTGCCGTCAGGATCGCAAGGGCGATGCCGGGTGTTGCAGTGACCATCCCATCGGCCTTGGGGGCTGTGTCATGGGGGGCGCTGACCTTCACAACATCCGCAGAGTGAACCTGATGCACCCCAACAAGGTTTTCCAGCGGCACATCCAGCATCTTTGCCACGCGGGATCGGTTGATCGTCACAACGTCATGTTGATCAGAGCTGCCGTAGCCGCAGTTCAGCCCCGCGAAAATCCCTGATGATGCACCACCAGCGCGCCCAAAGAACCCGTGGGGGGTGCCATGCAAAAGCGGGTCGGTGATGATGTCGAGCGTCATGGTTCCAGTCCGGGGGGCGGTATGGCCGATGCGGGATAGATACTGATCACCTTGAAAAGGTCACCCATTTCGTCCGGGTGGGTCAAGCGTCGATGTGCTGCGATATGCGATTTGAGCGCCGCGCCGGTCAGCCCGCTGGCCAAGGTTTGCGCCCTCTGGGTGATGCCCAGCCGTTCCAGAAAGACGCCCTGTGACGTCATCGGACTGGCTTGGGCGGGAAGTGCTGCTGCCGCGATGGCCGCAAAATCGACATGGGCGGTCAGGTCAGCCAGCCCCGGATCGCGGAGCGGATCCGTTTTCTGGTGATCTTTGACGGCCTGCAAGGTGTTGCCCGTTGATTGCCAATCACCATAGTCGATGATCAGCGCCGCCCCGCCATGGCTGGCGATCTTTTGGCTGATGCTTTGCACGACAGCCGGCAATGCCGGGCAGTGTTCGACCAGATCGTCTTGCTGCGTGTCCGACAGCCGGTTTTCCAGCACGGCCAGCGGGACCGGGGCGGACAGGCCGAAGGTCAGCGCATCGTCGCTGACCCCGACCATCTTTTCGCGCCATGCATCACCTGTTCTGATGAACTGGCGGACCGGCAGCGCATCGAAGAATTCATTGGCAATCAGGAAAAGCGGGGCATCGGGCAGGCCGTCTGTCGTGTCGTGCCATGTCGCATCAGGCACACGCTCTGCCTGTGCGGCGCGCAGCACGGGCGAGGCTTCGACGAAATGCACGCTTAGCGCTGCATGAAAGCCCGGTACGGCTTTGGTGGCCCGCAAAGCGTCGGCCATCAGGGTTCCCCGTCCGGGGCCCAATTCGGCCAGTGTGATCTGGGCAGGTTGCCCTTGGTCCAGCCAAGCCTGCGCCAAGGATAACCCGATCAGTTCTCCGAACATTTGGCTGATCTCTGGTGCCGTCGTGAAATCGCCAGCGGCACCCAAAGGGTCGCGCGTCGCGTAATACCCATGTGCAGGATGCAGCAGGCAATCGGCCATATAATCCGCAATACTCATCGGCCCGGTCCGCGCGATGCGGGCGATCAGCAGATCACCCAGCACACTCATCTGCGCCGCGCCATGAGGATCACGACGAACCCGGCAAGGATCATGGGCAGGCTGAGCAACTGGCCCATGGTCAGCCCATAGCCGTCGATGTGCAGGCGCAGGCCAAGCTCATTGCCCAAGGTGACGAATTGCGCATCCGGCTGGCGAACGAACTCTACGATAAAGCGGGCCAGCCCGTATCCCATGAAAAAGACCGCTGACAGCAGCCAGTGTTTCTTGAGCGCCCCAAAGCGGAAGGCGAGCAGAAGCAGGACGGTGCCAAGCAGCAGCCCTTCAAGCCCCGCCTCGTAAAGCTGTGAAGGGTGGCGCACGCAAGGCGCGCCCACTGTTGCGCAGGATTGCGCGGCCGCACCGGGGAAGATGACGCCCCACGGCAGGTCGGTGGGCCTGCCCCAAAGCTCTGCATTGATGAAGTTCGCGATGCGTACGAGCAGGATTGCGGGCGTGGCTGCGACCGCGATGATATCCGCCAGATCGGGCAGGGGCACCTTGTGGCGGCGATGAAACAGGTAAACGCCCAGCACGACGCCCAGGAAACCGCCATGGAAGGACAGCCCGCCTTCCCAGATTTTGAAGATATCCAGAGGGGCGGCCAGAAAATCCGCCGGTTTGTAAAGCAGCACATAGCCCAGACGCCCGCCGCCGATCACACCAATGACGATATAGGTCAGCAGGTCTTCGAGCTGGCTGGTTTGCATCGGCGGCCCGGCCCGCCACAGATGTGGCCGGTTCAGTGCCAGTTTGATAATCTGCCAGCCAATCGCGATTCCCACAATATAGGCCATTGCGTACCAGCGCAGGGCAATCTCGGCCCCGAAGACGGTGAATGAGAAAATCTCGGGCGAGATATCGGGGAAGGGGATGGCTGCAAACATGCCGCCATTCCTTGTCTGGCGCTGCGGCATTGTCAACCGCTGCGCTTGGGTTGTGATCGGACCAATCAGCCCCCATATAAAGAAGAACGCGAATGGAGGATCCCATGCAGAGCAACAACAAAATCTTCGACGACCTGAGCCAGCTGATGACCAACGCCATGGGCGTGGCGCAAGGGGCCAAGGACGAAGCACAGACCGCGATGAAATCCATGATGGACCGCTGGCTGGCCGACCGCGATTTCGTCACCCGCGAAGAGTTCGACGCGGTACGCGCGATGGCGCAGAAAGCGCGCGAAGAGAACGAAGCGCTGAGCGCACGGATCGCGGCGCTGGAAAAGTAGGCCGGGGCCTGTCCCGAAATTTGTGAAAGTGAATTGACGGACACGTCCGCCTACGCCCGGCAGCAAGTAAGTTCGTCGTCTTGGCCACGAACTAATGTTGGCTAGCTGATGTTTGTGTTCGACGCACGCTCCGGCAAGGGCACCTGCGGCGCAATCGGTTGGCCTGCTGCATCGAACAGCGGGTTCCTTCGCCAGCCACCAGTGATCCGCGATTTCAGCGACCGCACCACAAACTGCCGGATCAAACGTCCCATCCCGCCCTTGCTGTCAGGCACACGGCCATGGGCGCCGCTTCTGGACACCCGGATCTCAATCGGCGCGAGGTCGTCCTGCATGTCAAAATAGGCAGACTGCAGTGTCAGAAACGGCACTGTGCGGGTTTCAAGTGTATTTGCCAGCGGTGTCTTGCAGCAGGTTGTGAACCACCTGGCCGGGCCTTTGTCTGTCATCTTCGTCCACGCGACCTTGTCGGTCCCGGTCACGAAGGTGGCAGCCTCAGGTGCGACCTGAAACAGATCATTCCCACCCCAGTCATCCAGAATGCTCTCGGCACCCAGTCGCGCGACGAACCCCCGACAGCTCTCGCAATAGCACACCGCACGCGTCCCGCCTGTCGGCGTCACGTTCAGTACCACTTCACCGCAATCACAGGTCCATGTCGTTGTTGTCATCTATGCGACCATGCCAGACAAAGCCTTCCAGTCAAGGAACTCTCTTCTGCAACGAGCTTTGCAGAACGCAACGCGTGCCGACTGTCATGTAAGCACCCGAACCAAAATGCAAAGCAGACGCAGTCGAGGTTTGCTTTGAGCTCATTGTGGTCACGTCCGTAGGGGGGAATACCCACGCATATGATAGCATTTGTTGGTGCGACGTGTGGGTTTCACCCACCCTACGCATGATTACACTCGGCAGCTTCGTCCCGCATCTCAGCCATCCCCCTAAAACTCCCCCAAATACGCCACCAGAATGTCCAGCGCCGCTTGCAGGTCGTCTTTTGCGATCATCTCGGTCACCGTGTGGATATACCGGGTGCCCACGGTGATCCCTACCGCCCTTGCGCCAGCGGCCGCTTGCTGGGCTGCCGCGCCGTCCTGTCCGCCCGAGGCCAGCATCGTGCGCTGGTAGGGGATCTTTTTCTTGATGGCGAGGGCTTCGATTTCGCTGACCAGTTTCTTGTCAGCGATGAAAGAGCTGTCGCGCACATGTAGCCCGAAACCCTTGCCCTGGATCGTCGTTGCGTCTTTGTCCGGGATGCCGGGCGTGTCGCAGGACAGCGTCACGTCGATGCCCAGCCCGATGTCCGGTTTGATCGCATAGGCAGAGGTGCGCGCGCCGCGTAGGCCCACTTCTTCCTGTGTTGTGAAGGCCACGTGGATTTCCGCACCGCGCCCCTTTTTGCCCAAGGCGCGGATCGCCTCGATCCCCAGCCAGCAGGCGATGCGATTGTCCAGCGCTTTGGACACGAACTTGTCCCCCATCTCTAGGAACGGTTCGTCCATCACCACGTAGTCGCCGACCTTGACGATATCCTTGGCTGCCTCGCCCATGCCGAGATCGATGAAGAACTCGCCGACTTCGGGGATTTTCTTGCGGTCTTCGGGTGAAGAGATATGCACGGGCTTACCGCCGGGGTTCATCACGCCTTTATAGTCACCCTGATCGGTGCAGACCAGCACGCGGCGGGAAAAGAGGTTGCGGGGGTCAAAGCCACCGACGGGCAGGACATAGAGAAAACCGTTCTTGTCGATATGGCTGACCAGAAAACCGATCTCGTCCATGTGGCAGAGCAGCATGATCCTGGGCGCGCCCTTTTCCTTGGCATCCCGGCGGCAAAGCAGGGTGCCCATCGGGTCCGTTTCTACACTGTCAAAAAGCCCCTTCACCTCGGATGTGATCAGATCGCGCACGCGCTCTTCGTGGCCGGGCACGCCGGGCATTTCGCACAATCGTTTGAGTAGGTCCGTGTTCATCTGGGGTGCTCCCTTTGTTGGGTGCAGATTGGGCCGAGGGAACAGAGAAGGCAAATCCTAAGGCGGGTTTTTGGGTTTGAATGCCGTCCTGCGGCGCGATTGGCCTGATCAAGAAACGCCCTTCACACACCCGATGAAGACGCCCCGCTGCATTGCCGCGTATCACCAATGGACGGATGACGCTTTGCAATCTATGCAGGAAGATCAAAGCGATAAACGACAAAAAGACGGTTCATGTGATTATGCCACAGCAGCGCAGCAACGAAACAGAGCCCCAATTGCCGACGACAGGTGGTGCTGGCAATCCGTTTGTCCCGATACTGTGTTACGTGGTTGCAGCGATGTTATTGCTGGGCGTGGCGGCCTTTGTGGCGTCCTCTAACATGATGACTGACCAGTCCAACAAGGATATCTGGCAGCATGTCGCGGCCATAAAAGTGCTGATGGAAAATCTCGGTGATCCGCTGAACCCGTTTGTTGCGACCCGGGAAACCAGCCGGCATTTTCATCCGCTATGGGTCAGCGTCGCAGCATTTGCAGTGTTCTTTGATCTTTCCGTCTGGTCGGCTTTGACCGTTGCAACATATCTGTCGATGGCCTTTTTCGGGATTGCAGTCTTTGCCTTTGCGCGCGCCTATTCGCCGTCGCCCTGGGCACCGCTTGTGTTGCTTTGCACGTTGCTTCTTGGCTGGAGCTATCAGGTGCAGCACACCGGCCTGCATTCGTTGGGCACATTGCTTTATGGTGCGGTCTATCCGGCGACGTTTCTGGTGAGCTGGTCACTGCTGCTGTGGGCGTTGGTCATTAAGGCGCTGAGCGGTGGCAGGTTTCTGGTGCCCATTGCACTGCTTGTCGCGCTCAACTTTGCCACGCACCAGCTTGGTGCGGTGATCGGGTTCATCGGCGTGGGCAGCTTTGTCTTGCTGTGGCCCGGCGCCAACCTTGCCGCTCGTGTGGCTGTTTCGACTGCTGTGGTTTTGGGATTGCTGCTGTCGTTTTTCTGGCCGTATCACAACCCGCTGACTTTGGTTTTGCAGCCCGGCCATTCGGAATGGGCAGGCGGCCCAAGGTTTTACAGTTGGGTGTTTTTGACGATCCCCTTTGTTCCGGCAATCCTTGGTGTTTTGGGTTTGCGCGGGCCAAAGGCGCGCCCATTGTTGTTGGCTTTGCTGATCTATGTCTGCATTTTCCTCATTGGCCTGACAGGCATCAAGATCGCAGGCCGCTTCATGATGCCGATCCTGCTTGTGCTGCACATTGGTCTGGCGCTGTTTACTTTGCAGATATTTGCTGATCCGCGTCTGAGTGAGCAGCGTCGCAAAGCCCTGGCCGTGGGATTGTGCGCGATCGCTCTTTTGGCGTTTGTGAGCGCGGTCTGGCGCTTTCAAGAGAAATTCGACGCCATTGCACAGAGAGCGCCAGACACATTCGGGTCGGCGCAAAGGCTGACTGAAGACGTCCCAGATCTGGAAACCGTGGCCGCATTTGACATGTCTGCCTGGCAGATTGTCGCGACCGGGCAGCGCGTGTTGTCGGTGCCTTGGCCAGAGCCCGGCATTCATGATCTGGCAGACAGGCAAGCCGCAACGCGGGCCTTGTTTGATATGTCACTTTCCGCTGAGGAACGCCGCGCCCTTGCGCAAAGCCTTGGCGTTCGCACCCTTTTTGTGGAGGGCCGATCAGTGGGTCAGGACACACTTGATCAATTGGCCGCGCAAGCCGTCAGCACCATGTCTGATGGGATATTGTGGCGGTTCGATTTGTACGAATAGGGCGTTTGCCGCAGGTCATGGGTGACCTGCGCTGATCCCGTGCGCGGGCGTATTGTTCACTTGCGTTACAGGTGCCCAGTCCGGGCCGAACCCTGCCGCAACAATGCGGTTATCCACATGAAATTGGCGCCCCCGTGCGGTTATCCCCAAGAAATTGCTTTACAGCTGCGTCCTGTTCGGGCCACGATATCTAGTAGGGGAGAACGGTGAACAACACCGCCCCTAGAGCAGGCACCTAGCGCTTGGGCACTGCCATGACCCATGCGCCAACGCAGTGAGGCCGAGCATATGGCATTGTCCGAACATTACCTTGAGGCTGATGATCTTCACCCCATTGATCTGGTGGAGCACATCGCAGAACACCACGCATGGGAATTTGACCGCATTCATGATGACCAGATTGCCATGGCCGTCGAAGGCCAGTGGCGCACCTATTCCATCACCCTTGCATGGTCCGCTTACGATGAAACTCTCCGCCTGATCTGCACCTATGAGATGGAGCCGCCTGAAGACCGGATACCGGCCCTTTACGAGACATTGAACACCATCAATGACCGCTGCTGGGCGGGGTCGTTCACATGGTGGAACGAGCAGAAGTTGATGGTGTATCGCTATGGCCTGATGTTGACCGGTGATCAGGTCGCCGGCCCGGATCAGATTGATACGATGATCGGGGCCGCAGTGGCCGCATGCGAGCAATATTACCCAGCCATGCAATTGGTCACATGGGCCAACCGGACGCCGGACGAGGCGGTTCAGGTTGCCATTGGTGGGGCCTACGGCCGCGCATAACTGACTGCGCGCTTCATCAGGATTGGCGCCGCTTGTGCCGTTTGCGCAGTTCCACGCGCAGACAGGGCGTATGTGGTTTGGAAAGCGCGCCGACCAGCGGCCGGGTCAGATGGGGCGCGGGCGCCTGCGTCGCGTTGTCAGGCTGGGCCGTTTGGGGATGATGCGGAATACGTTGCCGTCGTCATCAACTTTGATGGGTTTGGCTGTTACAACGCTTGTCATGAACGCGCGGTGGTCAAAACTGCTCTGCTCGTTCCTGCGCGCGATCGCCTTGCGCAGGGCGCGGTTTGACAGCGCCTCTGTCATGCGGTCGATCAACGCAAGCCGTGCCTGATCAAGTTTTTCGTCAAAGTATCCGTCTGGAATCTCGCTGGGGCTGACTTGAAAATCGAAGCCCACACTTTCCAGAAACATACGGACCGGCGCTGGTGCATTTGCCGCCGCATCAGCCGTTTCCTGATAGCGGAACCGTACAAGTGGAAGTGACCCACGTCCCTCGCGGCGACATGGCTCGGATGTGGTTTCACCCAACGTGGGAGAAACTTCCCAAATATCAAAATCGTACAACAACTGACACCTATTAACGGCTCTTGTAATAACGCCGCTTTTCTATTTTTCCAAATGCGGCGTGAAATGAAGGCCGATACGTCAATAATGTGTAGGATTGTTAACTTTTCCGTTAACATTTCGCAACAATCGATTGCCCCGCTCGGCGGTTTCTTGACTGCTCCGCCGTGTTGCTGACATGCGAATCACGCGACATATCCGGGTTTAAACCTGTCGCGCCTTTGACTAACCTCTTGATGAAAATTCAAGAGGTGCAAGCATGAATATGACTGATGTGGCGGCCCGTGGGCTGGTCTTGCTGGGTTGTGGCAAGATGGGCTCGGCGATGCTGGAGGGATGGCTGCGCACGGGGTTGGAGCCGACGTCGGTCTGGGTGATCGACCCCAATCCGTCTGATTGGCTGAAAGAGCAGGGTGTCAGAATTGGTGGTGATCTTCCGCCTGATCCTGCCATTGTCATCATCGCAGTCAAGCCACAGATGATGGGCGCGGCGTTGCCTGAGATAAAGAAATACGGCAACGGGCAGACCCTTGTCATTTCGATTGCTGCGGGCACACCCATCGCAACATTCGAAGACATGCTGGGCGCTCAAACGCCGATCATCCGCGCCATGCCAAACACGCCAGCGGCCATTGGCCGGGGCATCACTGCCCTGATTGGCAATGATCATGCGCAAGAGGATGATCTTGATCTGACCGAGGCGCTATTGACGACAATCGGTCAGGTTGTCCGGCTGGAAAGTGAAGATCAGATGGATGCCGTCACCGCGGTGTCAGGGTCTGGACCGGCATATGTCTTTCATCTGGTCGAAACTTTGGCCGCCGCAGGCGAAGCGGCGGGCCTTGCGCCAGAGCTTGCCATGCAACTGGCCAAGGCCACGGTCGGCGGGGCAGGGGAGCTGGCCGAGGCGGCAGAGGAAAGCCCCGCGCAGCTGCGTGTGAATGTGACCTCGCCCAATGGCACCACGCAGGCCGCGTTGGAGGTACTGATGGATGCCGAAAACGGCTTTCCGCCATTGCTGCGCCGCGCTGTTGCTGCTGCTGCGGCTCGGTCAAAGGAATTGGCAAATGGCTGAGATTGCCTTTGATGATTTCCTGAAAGTTGATGTGCGTGTCGGCACCGTCATGCGTGCAGAGCCGTACCCGGAGGCCCGCAAGCCTGCCATCAAGCTTTGGATCGATTTTGGCGCAGAGATTGGTGAGAAAAGAACCTCTGCCCAGATCACCGCGCACTATCAGCCAGAGGCGTTGGTGGGTCGTCAGGTGATGGCCGTTGTGAACTTTCCACCCCGTCAGATCGGGAAATTCATGTCAGAGGTTTTGGTCCTTGGTATGCCTGATGAGAATGGTGAAGTGGTGCTGGTTGGTCCCGATCATCCTGTGCCAACCGGAGGACGTCTGCATTGAAGAAATTGTTGATTACCCGCGTCCTGCCTGATGCCAATCTGGATGCTGCCCGCACCCGATATGATGTGACCGTCCGCGAAACCGCCGACGGGCTGACTGTGCAAGAGGCTGCCGCCGCCTTGCGCGACTATGACGCGATCCTGCCCACGTTGGGCGATCAGTTCACGGCAGAGGCCTTTGCCGGCGCGATCCGCTGTGGTGTGCTGGCCAATTTTGGCGTCGGGTACAATCACATTGATACGGTCGCTGCGGCGCGGGCGGGTGTTGCTGTGTCCAATACGCCTGATGTTGTCACCGATGCCACTGCCGACATTGGCATGACCTTGATCCTGTCGACCTGCCGCCGCGCAGGCGAAGGCGAGCGGCTGGTCCGTGCAGACAAATGGGATGGCTGGGGGCCAACCCATATGCTGGGCACACATGTGACCGGCAAGACAGTGGGGATCATCGGCATGGGCCGGATTGGTCAAGCCGTGGCCCGGCGTTGTCACTACGGGTTCGAGATGCCGGTGATTTACTTCAACCGCTCGCGCAAACCCGTGGATATGCCTGCCACCCAGGTTGAGACGTTGGCCGAGCTGATGGGAACAGCGGATATCGTTGTGGTGACCGTCCCCGGCGGTGGCGGTAACACCGCGATGATTGATGCCGCGGCATTGGCGGCGATGAAACCCTCGGGGGTATTCGTGAATATTGCGCGGGGCGATGTCGTGGACGAGCCTGCGCTGATCGCAGCGCTGCAAGAGGGCCGGATCGCTGGCGCTGGTCTGGATGTTTTTGTCAATGAACCCAGCGTTCCGGACGCCTTTCGCGCGATGGAGAATGTCACGCTCTTGCCGCATCTGGGCACCGCTGCGCTGGAGGTTCGCGCGGCCATGGGCCAGATGGCGTTGGATAACATCATCGCTTGGGATGAAGGCCGCCCGTTACCGCAGGCAGTTTGACAGAATGCCGCGGCAATGGGGCTGGCTCATTCTGTGCCATCCACCTATATCAAGGCTGACATGCGTATTCTGAACGCCACTTTTGCCAGGCTCAGCCTTGTCGCAGCCCTGCTGGTTGCGCTGGCCAGCACCGGCTTTGCCCACAGGGTCATCCCCCTTGATGTGGACGACGACCTGCTGCGCTATCTTGCTGTTGGCGGGTCTCTGGAAGAGATTTGCGGCGATGCGAGCGGCGATCATGTTGGCCAATCCTGCGATGCCTGTCGCCTTGTTGATCTGGCCACTGTCCCGTTTGCCGATGCAAAAACGATATCGGTTGACCCGCGCACGGTGTCCGTCTTGCCGGTTTTTATTGGATTGTGCCATTCGGGCAGTGCGGCTGATCCCGCACGTCCTGTGCGCGCGCCACCGGTTGTCTGATCTTTAAGCCCCCCTTTTGAGATCAAACAAATGCGGCCTGTTCTCACGCCGCCCAAGTGGAGAAATCCTATGAAAACCTATTCCTTTGCTGCCGTGGCCATGCTTGCCTTGGCAACGCCTGCCGCTGCCGATGAATTCAAAATCGGCGACCTTGTCGTTGCACATCTCATGGCCTTTGAAACAACCGCCACCGCGATGTCCGGTGCGGGCTATCTGACTGTTACCAACACGGGCACTACCGCTGATCGGCTGGTGGCTGTTGAGGCGGCATTTCCGCGCGTCATGATCCATACCACCACCATGAAAGACAGTGTGGCATCAATGAGCCATGTGGAGGCTGTCGATATCCCCGCAGGTGAAACTGTTGCCCTGGCCCCTGGCGGGTTCCACGTGATGTTCATGGGGCTGGGCGGTGACCCGTTTGAGGTTGGCGAAACTGTGCCTGCAACGCTGGTGTTCGAGAATGCCGGATCGCTTGAAGTTGTTTTCAACGTAGAGGCGCGCGATGCCGCCGATATGGAAAAGATGGATCATGGTACAGACAGCACAGACAACTGATCCATGAGAGCAGTTGTTAGGGGCAGGGTGATCCTGCCCCTAGTTGTCTTGACCGATCCTGTCGGCTTTCTTGCGCACCAGCACGCTGCGCAGATCATGCATCGCCAAAAGCAGATCATCGGTGACCTCTTCCAGTGCTTGATCACTTGCCTTGGTTTGCGCCCAATGCGCCGTCAGGTTGAGGTGGTCAACGGCCCGGTGAATGTCATCCAGCGTGCGATCCGCAAGCCGCGCCATGCGCTTTTCGGTCCAATCCTCGATCGCGGCGGTTTCTTCGGCGCTCAGCCTGTGATCTCCCTGCGCCTTGAAGTCACCCCGGTTGGTATTCACGATCGCAATCTGATCCATCTCCAACCGCCGATCCCGGTTTTCGGCGTCTAGCCGAAATACCGCCGCCCCGTTGTCGCGAATGCGGAAATAGAGCTCTGGCAGCGCGCTCATGTCAGGCCCTTGCAGAAGGTGATGATGCGCTGGCAGGATTCTTTCAGCGCAGCATCCGACGTTGCATAGCTGACCCGGAAATTGGGGCTGAGGCCGAAGGCCGCACCAAAGACAACAGCGACGCCGGTTTCTTCGAGCAGTGCCGTCGCAAAGACCTCATCATTGGTGATCTTGGCGCCCTGTGCTGAGGTTTTGCCAATGCATCCGGCAATCGAAGGGTAGACGTAGAACGCGCCTTCAGGCGTGGGGCAGACGATCCCCGGTGCCTGATTGAGCATTGACACAACCAGATCGCGCCGCCGTTCGAACAACGTGTTATTGGGCGCAAGGAAATCCTGCCTGCCGTTCAGCGCCTCGACGGCTGCGTATTGGCTGACAGAGCAGGGGTTGGATGTCGACTGCGACTGGACCTTGCGCATCGCCTTGATCAGATGCTCTGGCCCGGCGGCATAGCCGATCCGCCAGCCCGTCATCGCATAGGCCTTGGACACGCCATTGACGGTCAGCGTCCGGTCGTAAAGCTGCGGTTCGACCTGCGCTGGTGTGCAGAACCTGAAGTTCCCGTAGGCCAGATGTTCATACATGTCGTCCGTCATGATCCAGACATGCGGGTGGCGCAGCAACACGTCTGTCAGCTCTTTCAGCTCTGACCAGCTATAGCCTGCGCCGGTCGGGTTGGAGGGGGAGTTGAACAGGAACCATTTGGTCTGCGGCGTGATTGCCGCCTCAAGCTGTGCTGCCGTGATCTTGAAGTTGGCTTCCAGCGACGCCTCGACAGTGACGGGTGTGCCACCTGCCAACAAGACCATATCGGGATAGCTGACCCAATAGGGTGCGGGGATGATCACCTCGTCGCCGGGATTGAGGGTGGCCATGAAGGCATTGTAAAGCACCTGCTTGCCGCCGGTTCCGACGGTGACCTGCGCAGGAGTGTAATCCAGCGCGTTGTCGCGCGTGAATTTGGCGCAAATCGCCTCTTTCAGTTCGGGAATGCCATCAACGGCAGTGTATTTCGTTTTCCCGGCAGCAATGGCAGCCACGGCAGCATCTTTGATGTTTTGCGGGGTGTCAAAATCCGGCTCGCCCGCGCCAAGCCCGATGACGTCGCGCCCCGCCGCTTTCAGCTCTGCTGCTTTGGTCGTGACTGCAATTGTCGGAGACGGTTTGACGCGGTCGAGTGTCGCTGAAAGAAATGTCATGTCTTTATCCGGTGGTATTTATGCACTGTCTTTGACATAGGACGTGGGCACGACTCATAGCAAGCGTGAAGGGACACGACATGGCAGATGATCTCGATTGGTTCAGCGCGGAAACAGCGACTTTCGGTGACAGGCTGGCCGGTGCCCGCGAGGCGGCAGGGCTTGACCAGAAAGGGCTTGCCGGGAAACTGGGCGTGAAACAGGCCGTAATTGCGGGCTGGGAAAATGACCTCAAGGAGCCGCGGGCGAACCGTTTGCAGATGGTGTCGGGGATCCTTGGCGTGTCGATGAGCTGGCTTTTGACCGGCGAAGGTGAAGGCCCGGAAGCGCCAGAGGATCTGGGTGGTGTCAACCTTGATGTGCTTGATCTGTTGGCCGAGCTGCGCGGGCTGCGCAGTGAGGTGGCACAGGCCGGAGAGAAGCTGGCGCGCCTCGAAAAACGCCTGCGCGCAGCACTCAAGGACTGATATGTCCGAAACACGCGAGACGATGATCAAACGCCTGCGCATGCGCTCGATGCGGCGCGGGATCAAGGAGATGGATTTGATCCTTTCGGCCTTTGCCGATGCTCATCTGGCGGATTTTTCTGATGATGGATTGCGGCTATATGATCAGCTTTTGTCCGAAAATGACCATGATATCTATGGCTGGGTCGGCGGCCAGTTTCCTGTGCCGGAGGTCTATCTTGATCTGGTGACACGGATTGCCGCAGGCGCCCAAGGCGTGACCCGTCCGAAGTAATTGCGCCAATTTGCCCTTAACTGAATCTTGTTTGTTTCGGTTTAGCTCTGCTTGCACGGCAAAGATGGAGTATCAGTGGCATGAGCATTCACTCAGAGATGAGCAACCCCAACGAAGGTAGCGCCAAACCCGACGGTATGGCGGATGCCCGCAGCATGGCGTTCATGAACACCTATCTTGACGCGCTGACCCTTGTGGAGCGTTTGCATCGCTTGTTGCTGGACGTCATCAAGGATGAGTTTGAGCGTTTGGGATTGCTGGAAATCAACGCCGTGCAGGGGCTTTTGCTGTTCAACGTGGGTGACAACGAGGTGACAGCGGGTGAATTGAAATCGCGCGGCTACTATCAGGGCTCTAACGTGTCCTACAACCTCAAGAAACTGGTTGAGGCGGGGTATATGCACCATGAACGCAGTGAGATCGACCGCCGGTCGGTGCGGGTGCGCCTGACCGAAAAGGGCCGCGGTGTGCATGCTGTCGTGGGCAGATTGTTCCGCACCCATTCCGAAGGTCTGGTTGAACGCCAGGTGGTTGATCACGATGGGCTAGAGGATATCACATCGGCCCTGCGCCGGGTGGAGCGTTACTGGGCCGATCAGATCCGCTATATCTACTAGGCCACCCTGACAACGCTAGCGTGTTGGCGCGGATGCATCGCCAATGGCGATGCTTGCCAACTCGCGCAGCAGTTTGCGTTCCATGGCGGCAGCGTAGTTCTCAAACCCAAGGGCGACCTCGACAAAGGCGCCCGGCCCGCGCAGGACATAGCTGCTGTAGTAGGACGACAGTTCTTTGACATCAGCAAATCGCGCATCGCCACCGCGCAGGTTGCCGGAGCCGATGACCAGACCATTGACCACAACACCGGTTGGCGTTTGCTCTGGGCCGATGTCCTGCGGGCGCGGCCCGGTGTTTGTTTGCCCGTCCCCAGAGAGGTCCAATGTCCGTTTCCAGCACGCGGGCATTTGGTCCAGATAGGCAAACCCGGCGCGCATGGCAGATCCAATGGCCGTGGTTGGTGCGGCCGCGCTGCGCGGCTGGTTGCGCAGGGTCCGGGTGATGGTGGCGAGGTCTTGGGGTGTCGCAATCGCGGTCCAAGGCACGATGATCGTTTGATCAAGCGGGCCGCTCCATTCGTAGACCAGCACATGCACGGGCGCATCTGGCCGCACAAAAAGCACCTCTTGCACCTGCGCACTGTTCAGCGCGATGGCCAGCCCATCAAGCTGCAGGCGATATTCGGCCGCATCAACAGACCCCGAAACATCAAGCCCAAGGGCCAACGCCTGCCGGCAGGCGGCTTGCGCCAGCCCCGGCAAGATCAAAAGCACGGCAAGGATGCGGATCATCCTTTTGATCCGCCTGTTTCGCTGGATTGCCCAAGGATCTGCGCCGCCAATTCACGCAGCAGTTTCCGTTCCATCGTGGCGGCATAATCGTCGTAGTCCAGCGCCACCTCGACAAAAGAACCGGGCCCGCGAATGACGTTTTCCAGATAATAGTCGCGCAGATCCTCCAGTGATTGCAGGCTGACCTGATCCCCAAAGAAATTGCCCGACCCCACCACAAGCCCATTCACGATCACACCCTCGGGGCGCAGATCATCACCGATCTCTTCGGGCAACGGCCCTGTATTGGTTTCCCCGTCACCAGAGATATCCAGCGTGCGCATCCAGCAATCAGGCTGTTGTTCCAGATAGGTGAACCCCGCCAGCATGGCCGAGCCGATGGCGGTGTTGGGTGCCTTTGTCCCGCGTTCATGGGCGCGCAACTGTGCCGTGATGCGGGCAAGGTCAGCGGGGCTGGTGATGGACGTCCATGGAACAACAATGGTGTGATTGACCGGCCCGCTCCATTCGAACACATGCAGTGTGATTGGCGTTTCTGGTTGCAGAAACAGGATCTGCTGGACCGTCGGCGCGTTGAGTGCGGCGATCACCCCTTCGATCTGCAACCGATACTCGGAATCGTCGACCGAGCTGGAAACATCCAGCGCAAGCGACAGTGCCTGCCGACAGACCGCCTGCGCAAGCTGGGGCAAGAGCAAGAGGAGCAGGCAAAGCCGGATCATCCGTTTGCCCCGTGCGGGGAATTGAGCCGCCCGATAATCTGGGCCGATAGCTCTCTGACAAGCTTGCGTCGCATTGCCGCCTCGAAGTCAGCGAAACCATCGGCGATTTCAACAAAGGCATGCGGGCCGCGGATCACTTCTTCAAGGTAGTAGTTTGCCACAGCTGTCGCCGGCTCTGAAATCACGAGGCCATTGACCGTCACGCCATCAAATGGAAAGGCAGCATAGGCCGAGGCAGGGGCGAAACCGTCGTTGTTGGCACCATCGCCAGCCATATCAATTGTGTGGAAAAGACATGCAGGTGCCTTTTGCAATTTGATTGACGCATATCCCAAGGCATAGCCCATGGCCGTAGGCATATCGTTTGTACCGCGTGTACTTCTGGCCAGGGCATTGGCCGCCTCCTGCAAATCCGAGGGCGTCCGGATCAGTGTCCATGCCAAGAGGTCCGTCTGGTTTTGTTGTCCGCTCCATTCGAAAATCTGGATGGCGACCGGATCGGAACCAGAAAAGAACGCCGCCTCGACCTCTGGCGCCACAAGGGCGGCGGCCATTCCGTGGCGTTGCAACAGGTCCTCTTCTGCGTCCACCGATGACGAGACATCAAGCGCCAGAACCAGCGCCAGGCGGCAGGCCTCAACTGGGGCCGCCGCCAGGAAAAGGCAGGAAAGAAGCCCGGCCTTTACCAATGGCCAGTGTTCTGCATGCTGGCCCAAGGTTCTGCAGATGGAAGATCATCCCCTTCTTGCAGCAGTTCGATCGAGATATTGTCGGGCGAACGTACAAAGGCCATATGCCCGTCGCGTGGCGGTCGATTGATCGTGACGCCATTGTCCATCAGATGCTGGCAGGTTTCGTAGATGTTGGGCACGCGATAGGCGAGGTGCCCGAAATGCCGCCCGTCCGAAGGCAACCCGTCGTCGCCGTCCCAGTTATATGTCAGCTCAATCGGGCACTCCTCTTGCCCCGGAGGTGCCATGAAGATCAGTGAAAAGCGCCCGCCTTCACTGTCGTGGCGGCGCGTTTCCTTCAGGCCAAGCAGTTCGTAGAAAGCAATGGATTTTTCGAGGTCTTTGACGCGAACCATCGTGTGCAGGTATTTCAGGGACATCCGTTTCTCCAGTTTGATCAGGCATTGGTACAAGGTTAGCCCGCCGGGCCGTGCAGTAAAACACCTAGCGTGGAAATCTTGGGGTGCAGGGCGGCATTGGCCTTGGCGAACTGATATTCTGCGATCCGACACATGCGCAACGAAGCAGCGTTGCCCGTACTACTTCGACGCAATTGCGTCTGCCGTCATCATTTGCACCTGTGGAAATCCGGGCTGGCGTACTGAAATACGATCCCGATCCCAACGATCAAATGTTGCCGCCCTTGGGGAACTATGGCATCAAGCTCAAAAGCAGACTGAACGAAAGAGTTTAGATCGTGACCGACTATACCTCACGCCGCACAATGATGGTTGATACGCAAGTGCGACCCTCTGATGTCACCAAGTTCCCGATTATCGATGCGATGCTTTCGGTCCCGCGCGAGTCCTTCGTGCCCGATCATCTGCGCGAGGCGGCATATGTGGGTGAAAACCTTGCGTTGGGCCCAGGGCGCGTGATGCTTGAGCCAAGGACGCTGGCCAAGATGCTTGATGCGCTGGATATTCAACAGAACCATGTCGCACTCGATGTGGGCTGCGGTCTGGGTTACTCCACCGCCATTCTGGCAAGAATGTGCGAATTCGTTGTGGGTGTCGAAGACGATGAGGCCCGTGCGGAAGAAGCCCAAGGCATCCTTTCGCGGCATGGATTTGACAATGCCGCTGTGATGGCGGGGCCATTGGCCGAAGGTTCGGCGAAATCCGGGCCATATGACATTATCGTTGTGCAAGGCGCCGTTGAAGAGGTGCCTGCCGCCTTGACCGACCAGTTGCGCGAAGGCGGGCGGATTGCCTGTGTCTTTTCCGAGGGCACATTGGGTGTCATTCGCGTCGGCCACAAGATCGACGGTGTGATGAACTGGCGGTTCTCATTTAATGCAAGCGCGCCTGTCCTGTCGGGGTTTGAAAAACCAGCGGCATTCGCGCTCTAGAAGCACCGCCGTTTTGGGGGCTGTGCAATGGATCAAGGTAGATAAGGTATCAGCATGCTCAGAGCGAAAAGATTAACCGTTGTTGCATTGGTCCTGTCCACGTTTACGGCAGCGCAGGTGCAGGCCGAAACCCTATCTGACGCGCTGACGTCAGCCTATGACAACTCTGGCCTGCTGGAGCAAAACCGTGCGCTGCTTCGTGCCGCGGACGAGGATGTGGCACAGGCCTTTGCGGCGCTGCGCCCTGTGATCAGCTGGTCGTATTCGGCCAGCCGCACCTCGGTCGACGCCCCGATTGAAACCACGACGGATTCGACAACGGCGCGTCTTAACGCTGATCTGACCCTTTATGCTGGTGGGTCCAATCGGCTTGCTGTCGAAGCGCAAAAAGAAACCGTGCTGGCCACGCGCCAGTCGCTGCGTGGCGTTGAGCAGGACGTTCTGCTGCGTGCCGTGCAATCCTATATGAACTTGCGCAGCGCGCAGGAGTTCTTGCAGTTGCGCCAGAACAACGTCCGCGTCATCACGCAAGAATTCCGTGCAGCACAAGACCGGTTTGAAGTGGGTGAGGTCACGCGCACAGATGTCGCATTGGCCGAGGCACGTCTTGCAGCCGCCCGCAGCCTTTTGGCCGCCGCCCAAGGTGATCTTGCCATCGCTGGCGAAGAATTCCGGATTGCGGTCGGGCGTGCGCCGTCAGGTCCGCGCAATGTGTCACCGGCGCCTGTGTCACGCAGTCTGAGCGATGCCATCGCCTTTGCTTTGCGCAACCATCCCGGCATCTTACAACAACAGCACTCTGTTGCAGCGGCAGAGCTGGCGATCCGCCGGGCAGAAGCCGCACGTTTGCCGTCGGTGTCGCTGAACGGTTTTATCGCGTCCGATCAGGATTCAAATGAAACTGCACAAGTGGGCGTGACCATTGGCGGCCCGATCTACAGCGGTGGCGCCATCCAGAGCAGCATCCGCCGGGTGCGATCAAACCGTGATGCCGCCCGCGCCGGGTTGCACCTGACCATGCTGAGCATAGAGCAGCAGGTCACAAACGCCTACGCCCGCCTGCAAGTCGCACGGGCGTCGCGCGAAGCCTCTGACCGTCAGATCACAGCAGCACGCACTGCATTTGAGGGCGTGCGCGAAGAGGCGACATTGGGATCACGGACCACATTGGATGTGCTGAACGCCGAGCAGGAACTGCTGGATGCCGAAGCGAACCGGATTGCCGCGCAATCGGACGAGGTTGTGGCCTCATATGCTGTTCTTGCGGCAATGGGCCTGTTGACGGCGGACCACCTGAACCTGCCGGTGCAACAGTATGATCCCGCAGAATATTACAATCTGGTGAAGGGGGCCCCTTCCGCCATTTCCGAGCAAGGTCAGGCGTTGGATCGGGTGCTGGAAGCAATCGGGAAAGAGTAAACCTCCAGTTGTTAATTGTCTTAATTATCGCTAACATCTTGTTACTGGGTGCGAAATTGGGATGAGCTTGAATGTCCAAGTCTGCACGTACGGATGAGATCGACGCATTGGTTTCTTCTGTGCGGGACTTTGTGTCGCACAAAGACCTGCAAAAAGATCTGCCACAGGAAACACCAGAACGCTTGGTGCTGACGCCAGAACAACTGGTGCGCGAAAGCGCGCCCGATGACACGCCGTCAGAGCCTGAATCACCAACAATTGCTGAACTTCCCGAGGCAGCAGTCGTTGATATCGTTCACCGGCTCAGAGGCAACAAGCCCAATGCGCGTGAGGGATTGGAAGAAAAAATCGCCGAACTTGAAGCGGCCGTGACAGCGCAGCCTGACGAATGGGAAGCCGATGAGGGCGAGGAATTCGAGGACGAGGCATGGGCGTTCAGTGCTTTTCAGACGCCACAGCACGATTCGGATACACCCGAAGATATGCCAGAACCTCAGGCCGACGATGCGCCGGACGTGGGCGAAAATCCGCCACCGGTTGACGAGGATGATGACACTCCAGACGGTGATGCCATCACCAATCTGCTGGCTGCCGGAACCGCCGACGCAGTGGCAGAGGATGCCTTGCGCGCGATGATCACCAAGATCGTGCATGAAGAGCTGACGGGCGAGCTGGGCGAGCGTATGACGCGCAATGTCCGCAAACTTGTCCGCCGAGAGATCAACCGTGTCCTGCTGAGCCGAGAGTTGGGTCTGGACTAACCGGCCAGCGCAAGCAGGGTGTCGATATCAAGATGCGCTTCCAGATGATCGGCAAGTGCATCTAACGTGTCCTGAACACTTCCCGCATAGTCGAACCCGTCAACTGGCCGCCCAAGCCGGGCAAGGTAGCCTTGCCGGAACGTGTCTGCGGTGAAAAGCCCGTGCAGATAACACCCCATCACACGCCCGTCTGCCGATGCGGCACCTTCCTTGCGGCCATCCAGTGAAAGCCATCCATGGGCGCAATCCGGCCCGTCCGTTGTGCCGATGTGGATTTCATAGCCACTGACCGCATCGCCGGTGGGCAGATAAGTGGCCTGTGACAAGGCCAGACGTTTTTCAGGCACCATGACCGTGCGCACGTCTAACAGCCCCAGTCCGGCAACAGTAGACGGTGGGCCTTCGATACCATCGGGGTCCGCGATTTCCGCCCCCAGCATTTGATAGCCGCCACAGATCCCCAGAACATGCCCCCCGCGCCGCAAATGCGCCTGCAGGTCGATGTCCCAGCCTTGCGCACGGAAATGCGCCAGATCGGCGATGGTGGATTTTGAGCCGGGAATGATCACGAGGTCAGCATCGCCGGGCAGGGCGCGGCCCTCGGGGATCATCTCGACGCTGACGCCGGGTGTGGCCTTGAGCGGGTCCAGATCATCAAAGTTCGCGATCCGGTTCAGGCGGGGCACTGCGATCTTGAGCGTGCCACCCTGATGGCTTGCGATGTCCATGACATCTTCGGCGGGCAGTTTCCATGCGTCCTTGAACCACGGCACGATGCCCAGGGGCGCCCAATCTGTCCGGGTTGCAATAATTTCCATACCTTCGGCAAAAAGGGTTGGATCGCCGCGAAATTTGTTGATGGCGAAGCCTTTGACCAGAGCCTCGTCTTCAGGGGGTAATACGGCGTGTGTCCCCACAAGCTGCGCAATCACACCGCCTCGGTCGATGTCACCGATCAGGACAACCGGCACCTCTGCCGTTGCGGCAAAGCCCATGTTGGCAATATCGCCTGCGCGCAGGTTCACTTCGGCGGGGCTGCCAGCCCCTTCGACGATGACCAGATCGCGCCCTTGGCCAATCCGCGCAAAGCTTTCCAACACGGCAGGCATAAGCGTTGCTTTGTGTTTGCCATAATCGCGGGCTTTCATCGTTGCATATCGCTTGCCTTGCAGGATGATCTGCGCCCCCACCTCGGACTCTGGCTTGAGCAGGACCGGGTTCATATCCACCAAAGGGTCCAATCCGCAGGCCAGCGCTTGCAGCGCTTGCGCGCGCCCAATCTCGCCGCCGTCGATGGTCACGGCGGCGTTGTTGGACATGTTTTGTGGCTTGAACGGTGCAACGGACATGCCCCGCCGCACGCAGGCACGCGCGATGCCTGCGACAAGCATGGATTTCCCCACGTTCGAACCCGCGCCCTGGATCATGATTGACTTGGTCATCGCTGCCCCCTCGTTTAACGTCATAGGGGCGCAAAGGGCGCGGGGAAAGACCATGAACACGCCAGCGCATCTGATTTTTGGCATGACAGCATTTGGACGGGCCGCGCAGGCGAGGGTGACAGCCGCCGCCTTTGCCGGATCGTTGCTGCCTGACCTGTCACTTTACCTGCTGGCGGGGTGGCATTTGCAGGTTCTGGGCACGTCACCGGAGGTGGTGTTTGGACAGCTCTATTTTTCGGACGAATGGCAAAGCATCTTTCGGATCGACAATTCAATCATCCTTTGGGGCGTGGCCCTTGCATGGGGGATGATGGCGCGATCACCCGTTGTGATTGCCCTTTGTGGTGCGGCGTTGCTGCACCTTGGTTTGGACTTCGCCTTTCATCATGATGACGGGCGGGCACATTTCTGGCCGATCACCAACTGGATTTTCGAAAGCCCGGTCAGCTATTGGGACCCGGCGCAATATGGCAACATCGTCGGCCCGGTCGAGGTTGCGCTGTCGCTCTTGTGCTGCGCAATCTTGTGGCGGCGATTTGAAGGGATATGGATGCGGGGGCTGATAGCCCTGCTGGGTGCAATGGAGTTTGCACCCTTCCTGATCTTTGCGATCATGTTTGGTGGTGGCTGAACAAAAAAGACGCGGCCCAACGGGGCCGCGTCTTTTTGTCAACGCTTAGATCGTTTTCTAAGCGGCGCGTGCTTCCTGCTCTGCTGCATTGCGACGTTCGCTTTCTTCGCGCGACAGTGCCACAGATGTACGGACACCTTTGCCAACGAATTCCATAAGGCCGTTCACAACACGTTCGTTCGGGTCGATACCGGCACAGGACAAAACTTCGCGTCCGTCACGTGACCGCGCCCAACGCGCGATCTGCTCTGGACCGTTGCCATATTTCTTGTCGTCCGCAATCGCATCATCCAATGCGGCGAGGACGACGGCAGCAAAGAGCTTGCGGGCACGGTTGCCTTGTTCGTTGTTGAAGGCCGTACCGTCGACGAAATCTCTCATCATGTTTCCTTTTTTGCTCTTGTAGTTCCCGCGTGCGGGCCTTTATGCCTGTTCTTGATCGATTCGGGGGCGCTCTTTTGGAATGGCAGCCATGCGTCAGACGCATAGCTAAACCGCACGAATTTCCCCGGCTTTGATGATCTTGTCAGGCTCCCACGCTGCAGATATAGCCTCGGAAACCCTTCATTCAACCTTAACCACGAATCTGAGACAGAGTGACCCATGCCCAAAATCAACGGTAACGAGATCCGCCCCGGCAATGTTCTTGAACACGAAGGCGGCCTGTGGGGCGCCGTCAAGGTGGATCACGTGAAGCCCGGCAAGGGCGGGGCCTTTGCACAGGTCGAGCTGAAAAACCTGCGCGATGGCCGCAAGCTGAACGAGCGGTTCCGCTCGGCTGATAAGGTAGAGCGTGTGCGTCTGGACCAGAAAGATCAGCAGTTCTTGTTTGAGGATGGCGACATGCTGACATTTATGGACAGCGAAACCTATGAGCAGATCGCCCTGCCTGCCGATATTCTTGGCGAGCGCCGCCCTTTCCTGCAGGACGGCATGACGGTGCAGATCGAATATTATGGCGAAGAGGCGCTGAACGTCAGCCTGCCGCAAAAGGTGATCTGCAAGGTCGTCGAGACTGAGCCGGTGGTCAAAGGTCAAACAGCCGCCAACAGCTTTAAGCCTGCAACGCTGGACAATGGTGTGCGCGTGATGATCCCGCCTTTTGTGGGTCAGGACGAAGATATCGTCGTGAATACGGAGACGTTCGAGTATTCAGAGCGCGCCTAAGCCTTATTTGATGCGGGTCAGGGTGGCGTCACCCGCCTGCATCACACCCTCTGCCCGATCAAACCGCAGATAGGCCAGCCCGGTGTCGCCTGCGACCGTATGCAATATGCCTGCTGGTTTGCCATCAGCCGTGATCGCATCGCCGGTTCTCGCAATGCCTACGATTTGCACCTGTGCGATGCCCTTCTTGAGTGTCGTCTTGTGCTTCATCCGCGCGACAATCTCTTGCCCGACAAAACACCCCTTTTTGAAATCGACACCGTTGAGCGCCTCAAACCCGGCCTCTAGA
Source organism: uncultured Paracoccaceae bacterium (assembly GCA_947498645.1). Taxonomy (GTDB): domain Bacteria; phylum Pseudomonadota; class Alphaproteobacteria; order Rhodobacterales; family Rhodobacteraceae; genus Yoonia. Next base: position 1,896,017 of record CANMKS010000001.1, read on the forward strand.
ATGTAGGTATCATCCGTCAGCTCGACGCCCGTGGCGGGGATCAGATTGGCCACGCGGATGGCATCCCAGTCTGTCGGCGCGCCAATATCGCTGTCGCCATAGGCGCGCCACCCAAGGGCAGGATGGCGCGGGTCGGCGAAGGCTCCATCGGGCACGTCGCCTGTCCCGCGCGAGACAACAAGATCGGTCGGTTCAACTGTCACATCCGCGCGCAGCCGGTACATCATCAGCCGCTGGCCAAGCACCTGCACGTGCGATGTCGCGACATCAACCAAAAGCCGGTCATCCTGACCCAGCACAAAAAAGTCCGCGATGAACTTGCCTTGGGGCGTCAGCAGCGCCGTGTAGATGATCCCGCCGTCTGCTTTGGTCACATCGTTTGTCACAAGCCCTTGCAGGAAGGACAGGCGGTCAGTACCACCAATGGCCAAGACGCTGCGATCAGGCATTCTTTTCGCTTTCCTCTTGTGAGAACTGCAGGCGATGTAGGTCGGCGTAAATGCCGCCGCGGGCAATCAGCGTTTCATGGTCACCCTGGTCAACGACGCGGCCCTGATCCATCACGACAATGGAATCCGCATTGCGAATGGTCGACAGGCGGTGCGCGATAACCAAGGTTGTGCGCCCTGTCGAAAGTTTCTCCAGCGCTGTCTGCACAATCTTCTCTGATTTCGTATCAAGCGCGCTAGTCGCCTCGTCCAGCAGCAGGATCGGCGTATCACGCAGCAAGGCGCGCGCAATCGCCACGCGCTGCCGTTGTCCACCGGACAGGTTTGATCCGCGCGGCCCTGCCGGGCTATCCAATCCATTGGGCAGCATCGGCAGGAAATCCGATACATGGGCCGCGTCCAGCACGTCTTGCAGATGTGCGTCATCAACATCCTCGCGCCCCAGCAGGATGTTGTCGCGCAGGGTTTCGTCAAACAGTGCGGCATCCTGGGTCACAACAGAGAAAAGCCCGCGCAATTCGGCAAGGTCAAACTCTGTGATCGGGATGTCGTTAATCGTGGCCGCGCCTTCACTTGGCTCGATCAGGCGGGTCAGCACGTTGAAGACGGTGCTTTTGCCGGCACCGGATGCGCCAACAAGGGCCGTCGTCTTGCCAGCTTCGGCTGTGAAATTCGCACCACGCAAAACCGGCAGGTCGCCATAGTTCATCTGCACGTCTCGCAATGCAACCGCTGGCGAACCTGAAGGCAAAGCGGTCGCCTTCGCGGGCGACAGTATCGTTGGTTTGAGGTTCAGCACATGCTGAAGCCGCTCGACGCTGGCGGCCGCCATTTGCCACTGCCCGCTGACCAGCCCCAGACGGCGCAGCGGATCAAAGGCCAGCGACATGGCCGTAAAGAACGCCATGAATTCGCCGTTGGTCTTTTCGCCTGCGATGATTTCGGACCCGCCGTAGAGCATCACCCCAAGAAAACCGATACCCGTCATGATATCGATCATGGCAGGGACAGCCGCCTGGCCGACAGAGGTGCGCATGCTGGCATCCACGCCTTCGCGGATCAGGCCATCATACCGCTTTGCCTGATAGTCTTCGAGGGAGTTCAGTTTGACCGGGTTAATGCCATGGAAAACCTCATCCAGCCGTGTCGAAACGCGCCCTGCGATTTCACGTGTGTTGCGGGCCCTGCGGCGAATGTAGGCCTGAACCAGCAATGAAGGCAGGATGAGCAATGGAATGCCGACAACGGCAATCAACGTCCAGCGCCAGTCGATCCACAAGGCGACGGCCAACAGCCCAATCAATGACACCAGATCGCGTGCAATGGCCGTCAGGATGCTGCTCCACACCCCGTTGATCACACCGACGTCACCTTGCACCCGCTCAATCAACTGGCCCGGCGGGTGCAATTGAAAGAAGCCGCTGTCCAGCGTCATCATGTGGCGTAGCAAATGTTTGCGCATATCTGCGGCTGCCAAGAGATTGATCAGCGACATCAGGATACGTTGCCCCGATGACGTGATTGCGCGCACAAAGAATATGCCCATGATCGCAAAGCCCACAAAATACAGTGCGTTGCGGTCACCTTCTGCGAAAACGTCATCAAACATGGGTTGGATCATGCGGCTGATCAGCGCCAGCATTGATCCTTCGATCATCATCAGCACGACAGCGCCGGCCAAAAGCCATCTGTAGTTGCGCAGGTAGTCACGCCACAGCCACCAAAAGAGGCTTGCTGCGGATTGATTTTTCTTACTGCCGGGTTTTGGGGTGGGCGGGGCCATGAAAAGCCTTCTGCTGCGCGATTGACTAAGGGTCTAATCGCAAATGGGTGCCAAGGGCAAGCAAGGCAAGCTTGACGCCACAATGCGGGGTATTAGTGTCCGCTGCAAACCACAGTCGAAAGTTTCCACATGTCTTTGTCCAATGGTCGCGCTTACCTGGCTATTCCCGGCCCATCGGTGATTCCCGAAGCTGTCTTGCAGACGATGCATATGGCCTCGCCCAACATCTATGAAGGTGCGCTGCATGATCTGACAGATAGCCTGATCCCCGATCTCAAGGCGTTGGCGATGACACAGGCCAATGTCGCAATCTACATTGGCAATGGGCATGCCGCATGGGAGGCCGCACTCGCCAATGTTCTATCAAGCGGCGATACGGTTCTGGTGCTGGCCACGGGTCGTTTCTGCATTGGCTGGGGCGAAATGGCGCAAGGGCTGGGTGCCAAGGTCGAAACCATCGATTACGGCGCGCAGGATCCGGTGGACCTGGGCCAGGTTGAGCAGGTTCTTGCGGCCGACACTGCCGGCCGGATCAAGGCCGTTTTGATGGTTCATGTGGATACCTCGACCGGCGTCAAGAACGACGTCGCCGGCGTACGCGCTGTGATGGACAGGGTGGGCCATCCGGCCTTGCTGATGGCCGATTGCATTGCCTCGCTGGGGTGCGACCGGTTCGAGATGGATGCCTGGGGCGTCGATGTGATGGTGTCTGCCTGCCAAAAGGGGCTGATGACACCCGCTGGGATCAGCTTTGTCTGGTTCAATGACAAGGCGGATGCCGCGCGTGGTGATTGTGTGACGACCTATTGGGACTGGCGTTCACGCATCAATCCTGACGTCTACTATCAGTATTTTGATGGCACCGCGCCGACGCATCACCTTTTTGGGCTGCGCACTGCGCTTGACATGATCAAGGCCGAAGGGTTTGAGGCGGTTTTTGCACGCCATGAAAAGCTCGCCCAGGTGATTTGGGCGGCATTTGATTGCTGGTCCGCGGCCGGGCCGATGCGCCTGAATATTGCGGACCCCGCAGATCGTTCACATGCGGTGACATCCGTTGCCATTGGGTCACCGCATGGTGACCGTTTGCGCAAATGGTGCGAGCAGCAATGTGGCCTGACGCTGGGCATTGGTTTGGGTCGTGAACCAGCGGATGCATATTTCCGCATTGGCCATATGGGGCACGTCAATGCACATATGATCATGGGCGTGCTGGGCACGATTGATGCCGGGCTGAAGGCATTGGAAATCCCACATGGAAGTGGCGCGTTGGAGGCAGCGGCCCAGGCGTTGGCGCAACGCGCCTAGCGGGTGTTGATGCGTCCAATCCATTTGAAAAAGTGGTTGAGGCCATAGGCACTGACTGCAACCCAGAGATAGCCAAACGCTGCGGCGATGACCCAGAACCCCATAAAAAGCAGCACCCAAAGTGATGCCAGGAACGCATCTGTGTAATCTTCAACGCGGCGGATCGGGTGTTGCGACATGCGGACTCCTGAAGCTGTGTGATCAGGCTAATCAGCTTTTTGCAAAAATCACCCTAATTTTTCGTGTGCGCCTGCGGCGGTAAGGGCAGAGGGCAGGGTTGCGGCAAGGGCGTCAAGCTCTGCCTTGGGGCCGCAACTGATCCGAATACAGCGGTCTTGGGGTGCGACGAATGGCATGCGCACAAAGATGCCCCGCGCCACCAGTTCGGCCAAAACCCGGCGGGCAAAATCGCCATCCGCGCCGCAATCAATGGCCACAAAGTTAGTCGCCGAGGCAAGCGCGGTCAGCCCGTTGGCTTGCGCGATATCTGCGATGTGCAAACGTGCCTTGGCCACCTCGGTTTGGATGAAGCGCAGCCAGTCTGCATCTTGCAAAGCGGCCAATGCGCCCTCTTGGCCAATCCGGGACATGCCGAAATGGTTGCGCACTTTGTTGAAGTTGGCAATGACCTCTGCGGCGCCTATGGCATAGCCCACCCGCGCACCGGCCATGCCATAGGCCTTGGAGAATGTACGCATACGGATCACGTTGTCGGCGGTTGTGTCGATCTTCGGCGCTGTACCGTCCGGGGCAAGTTCGATGTAGGCTTCATCGAGCACCAACATGCAGCCCGGTGGCAGCCTGTTTGCCATGGCCTGAATAACCTCGGCGCTGTGCCAGGTGCCCATCGGATTGTCGGGGTTGGCCAGATAGATCATCTTTGCATTGGTCCCGGCTGCTTTGCTGAGCAATGCATCCGGGTCTTCGTGATCGCCTTTGTAAGGGACGGTGTGCAGAACCCCGCCGAACCCGGCGACATGATAGTTGAACGTCGGATAGGCCCCGGCAGATGTCACAACAGCATCGCCAGAACCCACGTACAGGCGCACCAGAAGCCCGAGCAATGAATCGATGCCTTCGCCAACCATGATGTTTTCAGGGCCGATGCCGTGATGCGTGGCCAGTGCCAGGCGCAGGTCATGGCTTTCGGGGTCGCCGTACATCCAGACCTCTCCGGCGGCCCTTTGCATCGCGGCGATGGCCTTGGGTGATGGGCCGAACCCGTTTTCATTGGCACCCAGACGGGCGATGAAGGGACGGCCCATTTGGCGTTCCTGCGCTTCCGGCCCAACAAATGGGACAGAGGCAGGCAGAGAGGCGGCGAGCGGGGTCAGGGCTGGTTTTGTCATGCTGTCAGATAAGCCTGCCCTTGAAATAGCTGCAACCGTTCATATATGAGAATCGTTCGCAACTAAAGTGTTTCGGCGGTCCCACTTTCAAACCTGGCCCCGAAATGCAGCAATGGAGGCGCAAGATGAATATCAGTCGACGCGGATTTTTAGTGAGTAGTGGCGCCGCCGTTGCGGTACGTGCTGTGCCGCAGATCGCCAGCAAGACAAGTGGGCGACGTATTTTGACGCTGGTCTATGACAAGGCGCTGGGCATGATGCGCGCCGTTGAGCGTGTGGTGCCGTGAGGATGCCTCCGGCGGAAGTTTGATTGGACATGGAAAGTGGAAGGGGCGGCGTTCGGACCGCCCCTGTTTTGTGTTAGCCGATCTCTTGCAGGCGCGCGATTGCCGCTTTCAGTTGCGCTTCTTCGTTTTCGCGTAGGGCGAGGTTTGCCTTTGCCTCTGCCACAACCTCATCCGGGGCGGAGGCCACGAATTTTGGGTTGTTCAGACGTCCGCGCAGGCCGCCGAGTTCCTTGCCCAGCTTTTGCAGCGTCTTTTCCAGTCGCGCGATTTCGGCGTCGACATCGATCAGCCCTTCCAGCGGGATGCCGAAGGTGCCGCCCTCCATTGGGATGGTCACGCAACCTTTGGGGAAGCTATCCACAGCAGAGAGGCTTTCAATCCGTGCAAGCCGCTGGATCAGGGCCGCATTATTGTCCCAGGCGGATTGCCCTTTGGCGTCCAGCCCCGTGACCAGCAGCGGCACTTTTGCACCGGCAGGCACATGCACCTGCGCGCGCGCAGAGCGGGTGTTGTCGATCAGGTCGATGACCCAGTTCATTTCGCGGTCGGCATCTGCGTCAACCAGATCGGCCGCTGTGTAAGTCGGCCAATCGGCGTGGATCAGCATTTTGGCGCGGCTATCGGCCTGTTGCCACAGCTCTTCGGTGATGAATGGCATGATCGGGTGCAGCAGGATCAGGCATTGGTCCAGCACCCAGCGCAGGGTTTGTTCGGTCTCGGCCTTGGCTGCGGCATCATCGCCTTGCAGGATGGGTTTGGAAAACTCCAGATACCAGTCGCAGACCTTGCCCCATGTGAAGGCGTAAAGCGCGTCGGCGGCGTCGTTGAAGCGATAGGCCTCCATCGCTGCATCGACGGTTTCGCGCACTTTGCCGGTTTCGCCGATGATCCATTTGTTCAGTGTCTGGCTGACGTCTGGTTTTGCCGGGTCGCCGGTGTAGGGGATTTGGTAGTGGTCGGCAAAGCTAAACGCATTCCACAGTTTGGTGCCAAAGTTGCGGTAGCCCTTGATCCGATCCTCAGAGATTTTCAGGACACCGCCCAAGGCCGCCATCTGCGCGTTGGAAAAGCGCAGGGCGTCGGCGCCGTAGGCGTCGATCATATCCAGTGGGTCGATGACATTGCCGCGGGTTTTCGACATCTTCTCGCCCTTGGCGTCGCGGACAAGTTGGTGCAGGTAGACGGTGTGGAACGGGTCTTGTTGCAGCACGGCTTGGCTCATCATCATCATGCGGGCGACCCAGAAGAACAGGATGTCCTGCCCGGTGACAAGCACGTCGCCGGGGAAGTATTTCATCGCCGGGTCGTCAGCAGGCCAGCCGAGAGTGCCGAAAGGCCAGAGGCCGGAGGAGAACCATGTGTCGAGGACGTCCGGGTCGCGGGTGAGCATATCCCGAGTCAATTTCAACTTTGCCTCTATCGAGATATCGTTTGGAAATACGCCACTTTGATCGTAGCGGGCGAAAGCGGCCATCACCGCGCCGTGCTCTGTGGCAGCACAGTAGATATCGCTAGGATCATTGTGATGATCAGGCCCATACCAAACCGGGATCTGATGCCCCCACCACAGCTGGCGCGAGATGCACCACGGCTCGATATTCTCTAGCCAGTGGTAATACACCTTCTCGCCGCTTTCGGGCATGATCTTGGTGCGGCCTTCTTTCACAGCATCCAGCGCGGGGCCGACGATTTTGGCGGTGTCCACAAACCATTGGTCGGTCAGCATCGGCTCGATCACAACCTTGGAGCGGTCGCCGAAGGGCTGCATGATTTTTTTGTTTTCAACAAACGGGATCATTTCGGGCGCAAAACAGGTTTCGCCATCTTCGTTTGGCGGACCTTCGACCATCACCGCGTTGCCCTCTGCCGTGATATCCGCGACTACGCGCTTGCGCGCTTCGAACCGGTCCAGCCCGCGGTATTCTTCGGGCACCATATTCATGGCGGCGATCATCGCTTCGTCGAATTCCTGTTCGCCATTGGCAATGGCCTGCGCTGTTGCGGCCTCCTCTGCGTAGGGTTTGCCATCGGCGCGCATAGAACCCTTGGTGTCCATCAGATTATACATCGGGATGTTGCCACGCTTGGCGACCTCGTAGTCGTTGAAGTCATGCGCGCCGGTGATCTTTACCGCACCAGAACCGAAATTCATATCAGGGTAGGGGTCGGTGATGATCGGGATCAGGCGGCGGTGTTCTTTCGGACCAACGGGGATTTCACAGAGCTTACCGACGATGGGCGCGTAGCGTTCATCATCCTTATGCACGGCCACCGCACCATCACCCAGCATGGTTTCAGGGCGGGTTGTGGCGATGGAGATGTAATCGCGCACCTCGCGCAAGGTCACATTCCCGTCTTCGTCCTTTTCGACGTATTCGTAGGTCTCGCCACCTGCCAGCGGGTATTTGAAGTGCCACATGTGGCCGTCGACTTCGATATTCTCGACCTCGAGATCGGAAATCGCGGTTTCAAAATGCGGATCCCAGTTGACCAGGCGCTTGCCGCGATAGATCAGCCCGTCGTTGTACATTTTGACAAAGACCTTGAGCACGGCATCGTGGAAGTTGCCGGGCTTTTCACCCTCAGGCGCGCTTTCAGCCCCCGACATCGTAAAGGCAGAGCGGGACCAGTCCATGCTGTCGCCCAGACGGCGGGCTTGCTGTTCAATGGTGCCGCCTTTGGCCGCTTTCCATTCCCAGACCTTTTCAAGGAATTTCTCGCGCCCCAGTTCGGTGCGCTTGGGCTGTTGGGTTTCCATCAGGTCTTTCTCGACCATCAGTTGCGTGGCAATGCCCGCATGGTCCAACCCCGGTTGCCAAAGCGTGTCATAACCCTGCATCCGCTTCCAGCGGGTGAGCATATCCATGATCGTGTGATTAAAGGCGTGGCCCACATGCAGCGATCCCGTCACATTGGGCGGCGGCAACATGATGCAGAACGTGTCATCCCGCGACGCATTTGCGCCGGCTTTGAACGCGCCTGCGTCTTCCCACATCTTGTAGATGCGTGCCTCTGCCTCGGCGGCGTTGAATGTCTTTTCCATGGCCATGTCTGCAACTCTCCTGCGCTTGGATCAGCAGATAGCGGAGGGTGCGGCGAAGGAAAAGGGTTTGCTGGGGGTTTGGGGTCTTCTAAACATATCACAACGCCCGGCAGCCAAGGCCTGTGATGAAAGAGATACCACCCAAGCATGATCTGACAGAACCGCGCCCGTGGTTTTCCCTGTTTCATGCACGGGGCGGTTGGTTGGCGATTATCGCCGCCGTGATGTGCCTTGGGGTCACGCTATGGAGCGTCAGCCAATACCGTGCTGCCGCCCGTTATGAGCTTGTCGGTATCGTCACACAGGCCGAGGTCGTCAATCGGCGCATCAGGACAGACAGTGAGGGTGACGATGATCACTATGTGACTTACCGGTTCTTGGTGGGCGACCAAGTCATCGAGCGCCAACGCAAGGTGCCGCAATCACAATATGATCGGTCCCCGCGCGGGTCATCGCATGATATCAGATACTTGCCGAATAAACCGACGCAGTTCGAAACCTATGTGGGCGAGGCGCATGATGATGCCGTGGCGTTGCAGTGGTTTGCGGCGATTTCAGGTATCGGTGGGTTGATTGCTTTGTGGTTCATTGGTGGGCGTGCCAATCGTGCCGTGCTGACCTGGCGGTACGGGTATCGTACGGCGGCGCGCATTGAGCGGATCGTTGAGACAAGGAATTCAGGTCGTCCATCGGGCCGGGGCTATCTAGTCTGGCGCACCAAAGATGGGGTGCGCGGCGAAAGTCTGATGCATCGGATCGGCAAGTTGAATGCCATTGGGGTCGGCACCGATATCAACGTCTATGTCCGCAAGGGCCATAGCGTCTGGGAAGGTGATGTCGGGCCACAAAAGGTAGACGACAGCCGCTTGCCAAAGGTCCGACGGTAAATGACAGCAAGAAATGGCCCGCCCTGGGAAGAAGGGCAGGCCGATACTCATTAAAACGCGGGGGACAGAAGATCAGGGGCGGGCAAGGTGCCAGTTGCCACCAACACCGTCACCTGTGATATCGCCGGGTTGGCGGTCATTCACCCACAGGTAAAGGGGTTGGCCCGCATAGGCCCATTGCTTGGTGCCGTCGTTGCGCGTGATCGTTGTGAACTGACCGGCCTCATCGGCATCTGCCGGTGCAATCAGCGGTGGCCAGTTGACGGCACAGCCGCCATTGCAGGCAGATGATGTCGCGGTGTCGGGGTCAAAGGTGTAAAGGCTCATGCCCTGATCATCGACAAGGATGCCGTTTGACTGAGCCACGGGTGCTGTGGCGTGACCACCCGCATAGGCGTCACATGCAGACAGGCCAACAACGAGGGAAAGTGCAATTGCTGAGAATTTCATTTGGTATCTCCAAGGCTAATAATCATCATGCTGCCGGATCATCCGTCAGTTATGAGGACTACGCGGTGGGCCCTGGAATTATTCCCGGCTCAGGCAAAAAAATTCGAGAAAAGTTCTAAGATATTGATAAATAATACGTTTAATGTACGCTATTTGGTCAATGGTTCCCGTTCACCTGCACGGATTACATCAGGATCATACGGCGTTCGGGCGAACACCTCTTCGACCCGCGCGGCGAAGTGGGACAACGAAAGCGTATCATATGCCGGATCAAACGAGCTTTGGTCCCAACGCTCGCAGAAGGTTGCGCAGTCATCGAAATAGGGGTGGTCCTTGTAGGCGTCGCGCTTGTGTGGGTCCGCGCCCACATGTTCACCGTAATATACCAACTGGAAATCACCGTGTTTCTCGACGACCCACGTGACCTGCTCGCGCACAAAGGGGCGCAGGATGGTGGCCGCATACTCATCGTGATTATAGGGTGCGTAGATATCGCCGATATCGTGCAACAGGGCGGCCACGATCCAATCGGTGTCGGCCCCATCCCGCTCTGCCCGTGTGGCGGATTGCAGTGAGTGGCCGAGGCGGGTGATCTGATAGCCCGACAATCCTTCATCAAGGCTGACCATGGCCTTCAGCAGGCGGGCCGCGGTGCCTTTGGTATATGCGACCTCGTGTTCAGTCAGAAAATCATAGTCTTCCTTGTCGCCATCTTTCATGGCGGTAAACTTGACGCGATCCATTACGCATACATCCCCGTTTTGGCCGCAGCACCTTTCATCATGACTTGGGCTTGCACGGCGCGTATCTCTTCGTAAAGCGCCATCGCGGCGGGGTCAAAGTTCGCCTTTGGCGGTGGCACATGGATAAAGTTGCCGTGACGGTCTTCGCCCCGCGCGAGCATGGCATAGTCCTTTTCGCCAACCTGCTGGCGCATGTCGGGACGGATGTAACGGATCACGCAGGCAATCCGCCGGTCATCGCTGGTGTTCGGGCCTGATCCGTGGATGGTTAGCCCATGATGCAGGCTCATCTGACCGGGATGAATTTCGATGGCTGTTTTCTGATCGTCAGCCACATCGACACGCACCTCTTGCCCGCGACTAAGCAGGTTGTCAGCACCAAAGGTATCGTGATGCGGCAAGATCGCGTTCTTGTGGCTGGCGCGCACGAAATCCATGCAGCCCGAGGCGGGCGTGGCCGGCGAAAGCGGGATCCACGCCGTTACCAGCCCGTCAATGGCCCCCAGCCCCCAATAGGTCAGATCCTGATGCATGGAGACAATGTGCCGGGTCTGCGGTTCCTTAATGAAGAATTCGCCCGAGAACACCATGATATCAGGGCCCAGAATCCCTTCGATCACGTCAAGAATGGCCGGATGCGTCGCGATCTGTGCGACCATCGGCATCACGATATGGGCATTGATCCGTTTGTAGGTGTTCAGCGGTTGCGGCAGGCCATTGTCAAGCCAGTCGCGCTCAATCCCTTCGATTTCGGCGCGGTAGGCCAGAGCATCGGCCCCGGAAAGTGCCGGGAGCGGGAACAGGTATCCGTCCTCCCAATACTGCTGTTGCAAGGCGGGCGTCAGCTTGCCATCAGGCAGATCAAGGTTGGGGATCATTCTAACCTCCGTTTCATGCATCCCCAGACTGGCAGCGTGAATGCGACATGTCGCGCTTGACCGCGACAGCCGCAGCAATCGCGCTGGACAAGGGACGCATCACCGCTAGGGTCTGCATCAACAAGCTAACGAGGACGCAATGGAAAAGTTCGGCAAAAGCCAACCCGTCAAACGGGTTGAGGATATGCGGTTTCTGACCGGGCATGGCCGTTACGTGGACGATATCGCGCCCGAGGGCGCGCTATTTGCCTATTTCCTGCGCGCCACAGTGGCCCATGGCGAAATCACTGCAATGGATGTGAATGACGCCCGAGAGATGCCGGGCGTGCATTTGATTGTGACATCGGACGATTTGGTCGCCGCCGGGGTAAAACTGGGCCTGACGGGATCAACCGTCAGCAACCGCGATGGCACAAAGGGTGCAGCCCCCCTGCGGCCACTTCTGGCGCAGTCCCACGTCCGCCATGTGGGTGAGGCTGTGGCGATGATTGTCGCGGACAGCCTTGCGGCAGCCAAAGATGCAGCCGAACTCATCGAACTGGAGATCGATGATTTGCCCGCGCACGTCGATCTGGCGATTGGCGGCGACAACATCCATGCCGAAGCACCGGAAAATATCGCTTTTGATTGGGGTCTGGGCGATGAAGGTGCAACCGCCGCGCAAATCGCCAAGGCCGCGCATGTTGTGACCGTCGATGTCATGGACAACCGGATCATCTGCAACGCGATGGAGCCGCGCGGTTGCTATGCCGAGGTTGTGGACGGGCGGTTGCATGTGTCGGTGAATGGTCAGGGCGTCTGGAGCACCAAGAACGACCTTGTTCACCACTTCGGGCTGGACGCAGATGATATTCGCGTCACCAATCCCGACGTGGGGGGCGGCTTTGGCATGAAGGCAATGCGCTACCCCGAGACGTTCTGCGTGGCCCATGCCGCCCGTGTGCTGGGCCGTCCCGTGCGTTGGATGTCGGAACGGACAGAGGCAATGCTGACCGACAATGCGGGACGTGATCTGACGACGACCGCAACCCTGGCCTTTGATGCGGACCACCGCATCATGGCCTATCAGTTGGATACAATCGCCAATATGGGTGCCTACAATTCGCAATTCGCCCAAGGTATTCAGACCGACCTTTTCGCCAAGGTGCTGATGGGCACCTATGATGTGCAGACCGCCTACATGCGCACGCGCGGTATCTATACAAATACCACGCCCGTGGACGCCTATCGCGGCGCGGGCCGCCCAGAGGCGATTTTCGTGCTGGAACGCACCATGGACGCGGCCGCCCGGCAGTTGGGCGTTGATGCGTGGGCTTTGCGGCAGAAGAACTTTATCAAGCCCGATCAATTTCCCTACACCACGGTCAGCGGTGTAACCTACGACGTGGGCGACTTTGGCATGGTCTTGGCAAGTGTCGCACGCGAGGCCGACCGCGATGGCTTTGCCATGCGCAAGGCAGCTTCTGCCAATCGGGGCAAGCTGCGCGGGCAGGGGCTTTGCTATTATATCGAGAGCATCCTGGGCGATCCGACGGAAACCACGACGGTGGAATTCACGGATGCGGGTGCCGCGATCTATGTGGGCACGCAATCAAACGGTCAGGGTCACGAGACGGTTTACGCGCAGTTTCTGGCAGATCAAACAGGTATTCCCGCCGATCGGATCACCGTCATTCAAGGTGATAGTGACCGGATCGCAACCGGTGGCGGGACGGGCGGATCGCGTTCGGTCACGGTGCAGAACACAGCCACTTTGGCCACAATTGATGTGATGTTGGATGCTTTCACCGCTTTTCTGGCAGATATGGAGAGTGTCGATGCCGCTGCAATCAGCTTTGACGACGAGCGGTTTCGCATCGCCGGGTCCAACCTGACCCCGACAATGCTGGACGTGGCGGATATGGCCCGCGACGCAGGCCGCGACGATTTGCTGCGCCATACGGCCCGGATCACGCTTGAAAACCGCAGTTTTCCCAACGGGGCGCATGTAGCCGAAGTTGAGGTTGATCCTGAAACAGGTGTCGTAAAAGTGGATCGCTATACGGTCGTCGATGACTTTGGTAACCTTATTAATCCTATGCTGGTCGCAGGGCAGGTGCATGGCGGTGTGGCACAAGGCATCGGACAGGCTCTGACGGAAAGGGTGGTGTTTGATGCAGATGGCCAACTGCTCACGGCGAGTTTTATGGACTATGGGATGCCACGTGCGGATGATGTACCTATGATTGACTTTTCGACCGAATGCACACCGTCGCTGTATAACCCCATGGGCATGAAAGGCTGTGGTGAGGCTGGCACCGTTGGCGCGCTGGCGGCGATGGCGAACGCCGTTGTGGATGCGTTGTGGGACTTGGGTGTGCGCGATGCGCAGATGCCTTACACACCGCACCGCGTTTGGCAGAGAATCCAAGAGGCGAAGGACAATAGTGGCGCTGCGTGACTGGTTCTTTGGCCTTTTTGGCAGGCGTGCCCGCACAGAAGAGGGCGGGGTACGCAAACGCGGTCCGGCGACCCATGTTGTCATCCTTGATGGGACCATGTCCTCGCTCTCGGAGGGTTGTGAAACCAACGCAGGCCTGACGTTCAAATTGCTGAGCGAGGTCAGCCGGACGTCAAACCTGACCGTCTATTACGAGGCCGGTATCCAATGGCGCGATTGGTCAAGCACCTGGGGTGTGATCACGGGCAAGGGGATCAATCGCCAGATTGAGCGGGCTTACGGCGTTGTTGCCTCGCGCTATCGCCCCGGCGATCAGATCGTTCTGGTGGGCTATTCTCGGGGGGCCTATGCGGTCCGGTCATTGGCAGGGGTCATTGATATGGTGGGATTGGTCAAGGCCGATTGCGCGACAGTTCGCGCGGTACGGCAGGCTTATCGGCATTACCGTATCGGCGCGCGCAGCGGCACGATCCAGGCCTTTCGCGATCACTATTGCCACGCAGAAGCGCAGGTTGAGGTCGTCGCGGTATGGGACACTGTAAAGGCATTGGGCCTACGCCTGCCAATTATCTGGCGCTGGGCGCAGGCGCAGCACGATTTTCACAATCATGCCCTTGGCCCGCATATCCGCAACGGCTTTCACGCGGTTGCCATTGATGAACGACGTGAGGCCTATGCGCCTGTGATGTGGGCCTGCCCTGTGGGCTGGCAAGGGCATATGGAGCAGGTCTGGTTTCGGGGTAACCATGGTGACGTCGGCGGGCAGGTCTGGCAGAACCCCGCCGCGCGCCCCTTGGCGAATATACCGTTGGTCTGGATGCTGGGGCGCCTGAGCGCTTGCGGCGTGCCTTTGCCGGACGGGTGGCAGACCCGTTTTGAGCAAGATGTGACCGCCCCGTCAGTAGGAAGCTGGCGCGGCTGGGCCAAGATATTCCTGTCGCGGCGCAAACGGATCGTCGGGCGTTGCCGGTCCGAGCGTCTGCACGACACGATTTCCGGCGATGTGCCAGAGGTGTCAGTCGCCCAGGAGCTTCATAATCAGACAAGTGGCTGATCCGGTGGCATAAAGCCTGTTGGTTTCGGCATCCCGGATTTCACCGTGGGCGACACCGGTGGTCCTGCCTGCATGGGCAATGGTCCCGATGGCCAGGATTTCGGTGTTGATCGGGATCGCGCCAGTCAGGTTTACCTTGTATTCGAGTGTTGTATAGACCGATCCCTTGGGTGTTTTGGTCATCACTGCGCAAGACATGCAGCTATCCAGCAAGGTGCCGTACCAGCCGCCATGCACACCGCCTGCGGGGTTGGTATGTTGGAACTCTGGCGTACCACGAAAGACAACCTTGCCGTCTTCAACGCTGTCCAACGTGTAGTTCAACAAAGCCGAAATCGGTGGGCGGCTCAGCTCGCCTCGCTGCATCGCTTGCATGAATTCCAACCCCGACATGGACAATGTCGTGTCCAGGTCAGGCATATCTTCGGGGGCGGTTGCGACGAACATGGGGCCTCTGGTCTAACTTTGCGCAAGCTGACCTTTTAGGCGACGTTTTGCAACTGTACTTTGGGCGTGACGCCGAGCGCATGACAGACATCGCGCGTCAGCTCTGGACGGTTGAGGGTGTAGAAATGCAAATGGTCCACGCCGCCTTGGCGCAGGTCGTCACAAAGCTCTGTCGCGACAGCAGTGGCAAGCAGGTCCGTGGTGCCATCGCGGGTCGCATTGTCAAAGGCATCGCGGATGACCTGTGGAATTTGTGTGCCGCATTGGGCCGCAAACCGCTGCGTGCCCGCCCAGTTTTCGATCGGTAGGATGCCGGGGATGATAGGCGCGTCAATACCGGCCTTCTGACAGGCATCACGGAAACGGAAAAACGTCTCAGCCTCAAAAAAGAACTGTGTGATCGCTGATGTCGCACCTGCATCGAATTTCCGTTTCAGGAATGCAATATCGGCGGATTGATCGACGGCCTCGGGATGCTTTTCCGGATAGGCGCCGACGCGAATATTGAAGTGTCCGGTTTCCGACAAGGCGGTGATCAGCTCAACCGAGCTTGCAAAACCGTCCGGGTGTTGCCGGAACGTCTGGCTGTCCTTTGGGGCATCCCCCCGCAACGCAACAATGTCGCGCACCCCTGCCTTGGCATAGCTTTCGGCAATCGCAAGGGTGTCGGCTTTGGTTGCGTCCACGCAAGTCAGATGCGCCGCCACGTTGAGCCCGCTGGCCTTGTGGATTGTTGTCACGGCCTCATGGGTCAGTTTGCGTGTCGTGCCGCCCGCGCCATAGGTGACGGACACAAAGGACGGATCAAGTGGGGCCAGCGTGTTCACGCAATCCCAAAGCCGGAAAGACGCCTCTAGTGATTTGGGCGGGAAGAATTCGAAAGATACGGATGGGGCGGACATGGCAAACCTCTTGCTTGATTTGCTCTTGTCCCACCTCTATGGAGTTGAGGCAAATTCATATACTTCACCAAAGTAATGAGGATCGCTCACATATGCATATCGAATTCCGGCACTTGCGTACGATCAAGGCAATCCATGACACCGGCGGTTTGGCGCGGGCCGCAGATCAGTTGAATATCACGCAATCGGCCCTGTCGCATCAGATCAAGGGGATTGAGGATCAGGCCGGAGTGGAGCTTTTTGTGCGTCGTTCCAAGCCGTTGAAGCTGTCTGCCGCAGGTATGCGTATGTTGGCGGCGGCCGAGACGATCCTTCCACAGGTGGCCGCCTTGGAGTTGGAGTTTTCGGGGTTGATCGCGGGCAAATCGGGTCGTCTGCATATCGCGATTGAATGTCACGCCTGTTTTGAATGGCTGTTTCCGGTGCTGGAGCAGTTCCGCAAGGCTTGGCCGGATGTCGATGTTGATATTCGCCCCGGTCTTGCCTTTGATGCGCTGCCTGCCTTGCGCAAGGAAGAGGTGGATCTTGTTGTCTCATCCGACCCCGAGGATCTGCCCGAGACGGATTTTACGCCGCTTTTTGACTATGATGCGGTTTTTGTCGCCTCTGCCGCGCACCCGCTTGCACAGAAAGATGTGATCGAGGCAGAGGATTTTCGCGGTCAGACGCTGATCACCTATCCCGTGGACCGGGCGCGTTTGGATGTGTTTTCCCAGCTTCTGACCCCTGCCAAGGTTGAACCGGCAGAGGTGCGGCAGGTCGAACTGACGGCCGTGATCCTTCTTCTTGTGGCCTCAAACAGGGGTGTTGCCGTGCTGCCCGATTGGGTGGTGCGTCAGGTGCGCTACAACTCGGACTATGTGACGCGGCCGCTGACGAAATCGGGTATCACGCGCAGGCTTTACGCTGCCACGCGCGAGGATGACACCAGCCGTCCCTACATGGCGCATCTGATCCGTCTGGCCCGGCAAGAGGCGGTCAAACTACAACGCGCCTGAGGCTCTTGCCTCCTTAGGCTTAGCGGCCTATACGCCGCGCTTGATCCCGAACCAAGGACACCTCGCAATGGCTGGCAGCGCAAACCTGAATGTAATGATGAAAACCGCCCGCAAGGCCGGGCGCGGTTTGCTCAAGGATTTTGGCGAGGTCGAGAACCTTCAGGTCAGCACCAAGGGCCCCGGTGACTTTGTCAGCCGTGCGGATAAAGCCGCAGAAGCGCTGATCAAGGAAGAACTGATGCATGCGCGCCCCTCCTACGGTTTTCTTGGCGAGGAAGGCTCTGAGGTTGATGGCGAAGATCCCACACGCCGTTGGATCGTTGATCCGCTTGATGGCACTACAAATTTCTTGCACGGCCTGCCGCATTGGGCCGTGTCCATCGCGTTGGAGCACAAGGGACAGATCGTGGCCGGTGTCATCTATGACCCCGTCAAGGATGAGATGTTCTATGCCGAAAAAGGCGGCGGTGCCTGGATGAATGAAAGCCGCCTGCGCGTCTCGGGCCGTCACCGCATGATTGAGAGCATTTTTGCGACGGGCCTGCCGTTTGGTGGCCGCATTGATTTGCCGGAATCACTGCAAGACCTGGCCCGCATCATGCCCACCTGTGCCGGTGTGCGCCGCTTTGGTGCGGCGGCCCTTGACCTGGCCTATGTCGCTGCTGGCCGCTATGACGGTTTTTGGGAGCGTGGCTTGAAGGCCTGGGATATCGCGGCCGGTGTTGTCATCGTGCGCGAGGCGGGCGGCATTATCGAGCCGCTGAACCCAGAGGGCGACATTCTTGAGAGCGGTGCGTTGATCTGTGCCAATGAGCCGATTTTTGAAACCTTCGCCAAGGTTATTCGCAACACCTAGCGCCGCACCACAGGTATGCTGCTGCGCCCATATGTTGCCTCGGGATGCGGTGGATGCCCGTGCGTTTGCCGCCAATAGAGCCCGCCACCCAGTCTAAGCCAAAGCGGCAGCGTCAGAACAAACCCAATCACAAAGCCGCCCGCGTGCGCCCAATAGGCGACACCCCCGCCTGTGGTGTCGATGCTGAAGCCGTTGAAAAGTTGCAGCGCGAACCACAGCGCCAGCATGATCCAGGCTGGGATCGGGAAAATGCGAAAGAACACAACAAAGAAGATAAAGATATCAACCCGCGCTTTGGGATACAGCAAAAGATATCCGCCCATTACCCCGGCGATTGCACCTGATGCGCCCACCGTTGGCACCGCTGACATTGGGTCAGTTGCAAACTGTGCCAGTCCTGCCCCGATCCCGCAAACCAAATAGAAGATGAGGAAGGGGATATGCCCCATGTCCTCTTCCAGATTGTCCCCGAAGATCCACAAAAACAGCATATTGCCTGCCAGATGCATGAACCCGCCATGCAGGAAGGTCGAGGTCACCAATGCGGCATAATTCTCGCCCTGCGAAAGCCTGATCGGCAGCAGGGCGTAGTCGTAGTAGAACTGCCCCAGCGCCCGGTCATTTTGCAGCAAGGCCAGCCCTGCAAGAAACACCACCACATTGATGGCGATCAGGGACAGGGTCACATAAGGCGTGCGCTCGGACGGGTTGTGGTCGCGTATGGGAAACATAGCGCGACCGTTATCCATGTGGCCGGTTTGGTCAAGCCGAAGCTGATGTCAGGCACCCGCGACCTCGGCCAAAAGTGCGGCATTGCCACCCGCTGCCGTGGTGTCGATGCAAACATGGCGTTCGTGCAGCACATGGGCTGTGTCAGGCAATCCGGTGATCAGCGCGGTGATCGGCCCCTCGCGTTTGCTCAGGGCTGTTTCAATCCTGCGTCCTGTGTCGTCATCGCCCCACCAGATGACACCGCCAAGCGGGGCCAGCGTTGTCAGCGCCTCTGGCGTAAGATCACCTTGGGCGTTCACGGCGAGACCGCCCAGGGCGGCCACGGCGGCGGTTTGCTCTGCCGCCGCAGTGGCGCCCGGTCCCAAGCAAAGGATGGGGCCGCGCGCGTGCAGGCTGTGGCGATTGGATTCACCCGTTGGGCCGGGCAGGTCAGTAACGCGGTGATCCTGATCCTTGGGTGCAGTTTGCAGTTGGATTGCGAGGTCGTCCGTGTTTGCCGCATTGGCCCATTGCACCGTTGTCGGCGCAACAGGGTTGGCCGTAAAGCGGGGCAGATAGTGTGGGCCACCTGCCTTTGGGCCGGTTCCGGACATGCCTTCACCGCCAAAGGGCTGACTGCCCACAATGGCGCCGATCTGGTCACGGTTCACATAAAGGTTGCCCGCCTGAACCCGCTCGACAATTGTCTGCACCCGATCATCGATTCTTGTGTGCAGGCCAAAAGTCAAACCATAGCCGGTGGCATTGATCGCGTCGATCACCGCGTCCAGTTCGGATGCCTTGAAGGTCGCCACATGCAGGACCGGGCCGAAAACCTCTTTGGTCATCTCGGCAATGCCCGACACTTTGATGGCGACCGGGGCGATAAAGTGACCCTGCGCGGGCGCGTCGATCTGGTGAATGATGCGGCCTTCCGCCAGCGCGGCAGCAATGTGGTCGGCGATGCCCTTTTTGGCCGCCGCATCAATGACGGGGCCTACATCTGTGGACAGATGCCAGGGATCACCAACGCTCAATTCATCCATAGCACCTTTCAGCATGGTCAAAAGCGGCTTTGCGATATCCTCTTGCACATAAAGGCAGCGCAGGGCCGAACAGCGTTGCCCGGCAGAGCGGAACGCCCCGTTGATGATGTCGCGCACGGCGTGTTCGGGCAGGGCGGTGCTGTCGACGATCATCGCGTTCAGCCCACCCGTTTCCGCAATCAGCGGCGTGCCGGGAACGCAATGCGCGGCCATATTGGCCCGGATTTTCAAAGCAGTGGCCGTGGACCCGGTGAAGGCCACACCATTGATACGCGCATCACCCGTCAGCGCCGCACCAACTTCGCCCCCGCCCGGCAACAGCTGCAACGCAGGGGCCGGAACACCGGCGGCATGGAGCAGCGCAACCGCGCGGGTCGCAATCAGCGGTGTTTGCTCGGCCGGTTTCGCAAGCACAGCGTTGCCTGCGGCGAGCGCTGCCGCTATCTGGCCAGTGAAAATTGCCAATGGAAAATTCCAGGGACTGATGCAGGTCCAGAGGCCGCGCGCGGTCTGGTCGGCGTGGGCCTGTGCCGCATAGTAGCGTAGGAAATCTACGGCCTCACGCAGTTCCGCAACGGCATCAGGCAGCGCTTTACCCGCTTCGCGGCAGAGAATGGCAAACAGCTCTTCCGCATTTGCTTCGTAAGCATCCGCCGCGGCGTTGAGGATTTCGGCACGCGTCGCAACATTCTCAGACCAGATGCTGGCCGCATCAAGAGCGGCGGCGATATCTTCTGGCGTGCTGACCTGCACCTGACCAACCTGAT
Organism: uncultured Paracoccaceae bacterium; assembly: GCA_947498645.1. Taxonomy (GTDB): domain Bacteria; phylum Pseudomonadota; class Alphaproteobacteria; order Rhodobacterales; family Rhodobacteraceae; genus Yoonia. The sequence goes on from CANMKS010000001.1 coordinate 1,916,415, forward strand.
CGCCCGGTTTTGCAGGGTTCAGCACCGGCTGCGGTGCATTGAGCGACGCGCGGGGGTAGGCATGGTCGCCAGCAGTGAGCGGGTGACCCACGAAGGACGCTTTCAGCAGCGGTTCCCGTTCCTTTGCGATGGCATCCAACGTCGGCCCATGCGTCAGATCCCAGCCTTTGGAATTGATGCGCTGCGGCTGATAGAGGTTTGGGCCCGTTGGCAGTTGGGGCCCGTTGCCGGCGCTTTCAAACGGGCAGGCGGCCACGACCTCTGGTGGCACGTCTTCATCGACGATCTGATTGACAAAGCTGGAGTTCGCACCGTTTTCCAGCAGGCGACGGACAAGATAGGCCAGCAGGTCCTCGTGCGCGCCAACAGGCGCATAGATCCGGCAGTGGGTCTGTTCAGCTTTCAGGACAATCGTGTGCAGTGTTTCGCCCATGCCATGCAGGCGCTGGAACTCAAAATCATCTTTTCCGCGTCCCATGGTTTGCGCCATGTCCAGGACGGCAGCGACCGTATGCGCGTTATGGGTGGCAAACTGCGGATAGATACGATCCGTCAGGCCCAAAAGCTTGCGGGCGTTGGCGATATAGCTGATGTCGGTGTGCTGTTTGGAGGTGAACACAGGGAAGCCATTGATGCCTTCCACTTGCGCACGTTTGATTTCGGCATCCCAATAGGCGCCTTTGACAAGGCGGATCATGATCTTGCGGTCCAAACGCGCGGCAAGATCATGCAGGTAGTCGATGACCAAAGCGGCGCGCTGCCCATAGGCCTGAACGACGACGCCAAACCCATCCCAACCCGACAAGGCAGGTTCGGACAGAACAGCGCTGATCACGTTCAGAGACAATGACAGGCGGTCCGCCTCTTCGGCATCAATGTTGAAACCCATGCCTGCGGATTTCGCCAAAAGCGCAAGCGCGCGGACACGCGGCACAAGCTCTTCCATGACCCGTGCTTCTTGGGCCACCTCATAACGGGGGTGGAGCGCTGATAGTTTGACCGAGATGCCGGGGTTTTCTGCGACGGTGCTATGCGTGCAATGCTCTGCGATCGCACTGATCGCACGGGAATAGGCAAGGTGATAGCCGCGCGCATCCGCGTCTGTGCGGGCCGCTTCGCCCAGCATGTCATAGCTATAGGTAAAGCCTTTCGCCTGCATACCTTCGGCGCGCTTCATGGCTTTGCCGATGTCCTCACCCAAAACAAACTGGCGGCCCATTTCACGCATGGCACGGGCAACAGCGGTGCGGATCACAGGTTCCCCCAACCGTTTGACGGCGCTGCGCAGGTGGCGTGTCATGCCCGGTTTTTCATCGTCCAGCACCCGGCCCGTCAGCATCAACGCCCATGTAGATGCGTTGACAAGGGAAGACGCAGAGTGGCCCAGGTGTTTGCCCCAATCAGAAGGGGCGATTTTGTCCTCGATCAGGTCGTCCATGGTTTCGGCGTCCGGGACGCGCAACAGCGCCTCTGCCAGACACATTAGCGCAATGCCTTCATCCGTCGAAAGGCCGTATTCTGCCAGAAAGACCTCCATCAGGCCCGGCTCCGAACTGCCACGGATCTGGCGGACCAGATCGGCAGCTTTGTCAGAGATGCGCGCGCGGTCGTCCTGCGAAAGGGCGGCGGACTCGACCAGATTTTGCACGCTGGCAGCCTCGTCTTGATACATGGCAAGGTCGATTTGACGGTGAAGATCGGTGCTATGGTCTCTTGGCATTGCAGGCTCTCGCTTTGGGTTTGGCCCAGCATATACCAGAATGACTAGTCAAGATGCCTTCAGTGTGGCAGAATGGCAGGCAATTCGACTTATTGATGGCAGAAATTATGGCCGAAAAGCTTTCTGATCTGGATACATTTGACCGCAAGATTCTCGACATACTGACAGTCGAAGGCCGGATCAGCGTGACCGAACTCGCCCGCCGCATCGGGCTGTCGAAATCACCGACACAGGCGCGATTGAAACGGCTGGAAGATCACGGCGTCATTCGAGGCTATCGCGCACTTTATGATGCCATTCGACTGGGGCGTGATCACGTCGCCTTTGTCGAGGTCAAGTTATCGGACACGCGGGAAAGCGCATTGGCGGCGTTTAACAGTGCAGTTCTGAGGGTGCCGGAAATTGAACAATGCCACCTGATTGCCGGAGCGTTCGACTATCTGCTGAAGGTCCGCACCGCAGGTATGCCGGGATACCGCGCTGTTTTGGCAGAGAAAATCTCGACCCTGCCGCACGTCGCCAATACATCAACCTACGTGGCCATGCAGGCGGTAAAGGAAGAGGGGCTGTCGCCCTTGTCGCCGGGCACGGGCTCGTGACTTGACCTTGGCGGGTTTCGGCTCAGATACTTGATCCATGAAATGGATATTGCCTCTTTGCCTCATCGCAGCGCCCGCTTTCGCCCAAAGCTGCCCTGCTGTCACCGATCACAGTGCACGCATCGCCCAGATTGTGGATGAATTGAGCGTTTCTCGCGGTCAGGGCGAGGCGCGGGCGCTGAGCCAGCAACTTTGGGAGCTATGGCTTGATGCGCCGGACGCATTGGCGCAGGAAATGCTGGATGAAGGCATGTCGCAACGCATAATCTATGATTTTCTGGGTGCCCGCGAGACGCTGACGCGGTTGGTCGAGTATTGTCCTGACTATGCCGAAGGATACAACCAGCGTGCCTTTGCCAGCTATCTGGTGCAGGATTTCGAGGCCGCCCTGGCGGATCTCAATATCGCCCTTGAAATCATGCCAAACCATATCGCCGCCTTGTCGGGCAAAGGGTTGACGCTGATGGGCCTGGGGCGCGACGAAGAAGCACAAGAAGCCCTGCGCGCCGCGGTCGAGATGAACCCCTGGCTGCAAGAGCGTGTCCTTCTGACCGAACCGATGGGCACTGACCTCTGATCACCGCTTGCCGACCTTGGCTGCTGCGCATAGGAATAGCAGCGTGCCCGCGTGGTGGAATGGTAGACATCGGAGACTTAAAATCTCTTGGCCGCAAGGCCGTGCCGGTTCGAGTCCGGCCGCGGGCACCATTCTTGGAGTTCTGGTGTTAGTCCGGTGGCTGCGATTTGGGCTCCCGCCTTTGTGCGGTTTGCGCGCCTGTCGCCGATGCCACCAAAGCAAGTCAGCAACATGATCTAGCCGCCCAAAACAGCCGCAGCACTGCCGGTTCACCCACCCTTATGCGCATGTCCTAAGGCAATGCGCGTAAAATTCTTGCGTCTGTGTCAAAATGTATACAACATGTATACAGATTGGATACTCTGATGAAACGATTCTCAAAAGACGCATGCCTGGACGATCTCAAACGACGCATTCTCTCGACAGAGTTGGTGCCCGGTTCAGATCTTGATGAGGTCAGCCTGACCGAACAATACGGCATGTCACGCACCCCGCTGCGCGAGGTGCTCCAGCGCCTGATAGGGGAAGGTTATGCCGCGCGCGCACACAATCGCGGCGCAAAGGTGGCGTCGATGGATGTCGCCGTTATGCGCACCTTCTTTCAGACAGCCCCTTTGATTTATGCCAATATCTCGCGGCTGGCGGCGGAAACCCGGACGAGTGGCCAGTTGGATGACCTCAAGGCGGCGCAGCTGACCTTTGCAAAGGCTGCAAAGGCGAACCAAAGCGAAGCGGCAGCGCTGGCCAACCACCGGTTTCACGCCATCATCGGCGACATGGCCCAGAATGCCTATCTTGAGGCCGCGCTGTCGCGCTTGCTCATTGATCACACGCGGCTCAGCCAGACTTTTTATAGTCCATCGTCCCCTGCTGAAACCGATCTGGTGCGCAAGGCGATTGACCAGCACGAGGCATTGATCACAGCGATCGAAGCGCGCGAGGGCGCGTTGGCCATCGAACTGACCATCCAGCACTGGGATCTCAGCCGCGATCAGATGGAACGCTATGTGCGTCCTGATCCGCTTCCGGTCAATGTGATTTCTCTCAAGGACAACAGCCATGCAGTTTGAAGGCATCTATACCCCCATCGTCACGCCCTATCATGACGATTTTTCACTGAACGAGGCGGCACTTGCGCAGACCGTTGAGCATCTGATCACGTCAGGTGTGCATGGGATCATCGTGGCCGGCTCAACCGGTGAGTACTACGCGCAGACCGCAGAGGAGCGGATTGCGATGATGACCACAGCAAAGGCGATGATTGGTGGGCGTGTGCCAATGATTGTCGGCACTGGTGCCATCCGCACCGAAGACAGTGTGATGTTTGCCAAAGCAGCAAAGGACGCGGGTGCAGATGCGCTATTGGTGGCAACGCCGCCCTATGCCTACCCCACAGGGCGCGAGATCGCCTTGCATGCCCTGGCCGTGGATCGCGCCGCAAACCTGCCTGTGATGCTTTATAATTATCCGGGGCGCATGTCGGTGAATATGGACGAGGAATGCCTTGATCGTTTGGGCCGCAGTCCAAATTTTTGCGCCATCAAGGAAAGCTCGGGCGATGTGAACCGCCTGCATATGATGGCCCGCGACTATCCGCATATCGCGTTGTCCTGCGGGATGGATGATCAGGCGCTTGAATTCTTTGCCTGGGGCGCGCGTTCCTGGGTCTGTGCAGGGTCCAATTTTGCGCCCGAGGCTCATATCGCACTTTATCAGGCCTGCGCTGTTGAGGGTGATTTTACCAAAGGCCGCGCCATTATGTCCGCGATGTTGCCGTTGATGCGTGTGCTCGAACAGGGCGGGAAATTTGTGCAATGCATCAAATATGGCCTTACCCTGCGCGGGATTGATGCCGGGCCACCACGCAAGCCGCTGCAACCGCTCAACAAGGATGACAAACGCGCCTTGGCCGAAGTGATCCGCACCATGAATACGGCTATCTCCAACATGACGGGGCAAAAGATATGACTGACCTTCTGACACATGCCGAATATCAGGCGATCGCAGCAGCGCTCGACTTGCCGCGCAGCCCGTTTATCGACGGCAAATACCGCGCTGGAAACGGCCCGATGATGGCCACCACAAACCCCGCGACAGGTGATGAAATTGCGCAAATCTCTTGTGCTGACGCCGCAGATGTTGATCTGGCTGTCGCCAAGGCCCGCGAGGCCTTTGATCAGGGGCATTGGTCAAAGCTGGACCCTGACGCCCGCAAGGATGTGCTGATCCGCCTGAGCAAGCTGATCACCCGGAACCGGCGCGAACTGGCGGTGATGGAAAGCATCGAGAGCGGCAAGCCGATTGCCGATTGCGAGCAGATTGACCTGCCCGAGACGATCCACTGCATCAAATGGCACGCCGAAGCTGCCGACAAGATCTACGATCAAACAGCCCCCACCGGCGACGGGGCCATGGCCATGATCGTGCGCGAACCCATTGGCGTTGTCGCCGCCGTGTTGCCATGGAACTTCCCGTTGATGATGTTGGCGTGGAAAATCGGCCCAGCCCTTGCGGCGGGCTGTTCAGTGATCGTGAAACCGGCAGAGCAGACCAGCCTGACCGCACTGCGGGTGGCCGAGCTTGCCGCTGAAGCGGGTATCCCGCGCGGTGTCTTGCAGGTCTTGCCGGGGGATGGCCCTTCTGTGGGTGAACCTTTGGGCCGTCATATGGACGTGGATATGGTCAGCTTTACCGGCTCGACTGAAACCGGGCGCCATTTCCTGCGCTATGCGGCCGACAGCAACCTCAAGAAAGTGGTGCTGGAATGCGGCGGCAAGAACCCGGCGGTGGTCTTTGACGATGCTGAGAACCTCGACCATGTGGCAGGCCATGTGGTGAATGCGGCATTCTGGAATGCCGGGCAGAACTGCTCTGCAACGTCGCGCCTGATTGTCCACAAAGCTGTCAAAGCGGCATTGATGGAGAAGATCGAGGCGCATCTGCGCAATTGGAAAACCGGCGATCCGCTGGACCCTGCAAACCACATCGGCGCGCTGATTGATCAGGGCCATTGCGCCAAGGTGCGCGGCTATCTTGATCGCAGCGACGACAGCCCCTTTGTGGCGCCAGTTGTGATCGAGATGGCGGCGGGTGATGTGCGCGCGCGCGAAGAAATCTTCGGCCCGGTTCTGGGTGTGATCGAAGTGGCCAGCAATGATGAGGCTGTGCAGGTCGCCAATGACACCGACTATGGGCTGGCCGCGTCGATATTCTCTGCCGGTGGGCGCAGCGCCATGCGGGCCGCGCGCGATATCCGGGCAGGCACGGTAACAATCAACTGTTACGGTGAAGGCAATATGGCCACGCCCTTTGGCGGCTACAAGCAATCGGGCTTTGGCGGGCGTGACAATGGGCTGCACGCCCACGATCAATATACCGAGCTCAAGACAATCTGGTTGGACCTGAGCGATCCCGCCGACGGGGACAACGTATCATGAGCGTTGATGCCGTTGGCTCGGTGCGTCGCGGGCGCGGTGCGCGCAAGGCGATCCGCCAGACGCGCGATGTGACGATGTTGCCTGCGTTGAAAAGGCGCTTGCCCCTGACGGAACCCATGACGCCCGAGCAGGTCGAAAAAATCGACGCGGCTTCTATGGATATTCTGGAAAATGTTGGCGTTCAGTTCCGCGACCCGATTGCCTTGGCCGATTGGAAACGGGCCGGGGCCAAGGTGGACGGCGAGATGGTTTTTCTGGACCGGGCGCTGGTCCGCGAATTGATCGCAACCATCCCCGAAACATTCACCTATCACGCCCGCAACCCGGCCAATAATCTGCCCTTTGGCAAGGATCACAGCATCTTTGTGCCGATGACGGGGGCGCCGTTCCTGCGTGACCTCGAAGATCAGCGGCGCAATCCAACGCTTGATGATCTGGCGAATTTCCACAAGCTCAGCCATATGCTGCCCGCGATCCATTCGTCAGCGCATCATATCGTGGAACCTTACGACCACCCGATCAGCCAAAGGCATCTGCGGATCACCTATTCGTCGATGAAGCACTCCGACAAGACCTTCATGGGCATGACGACCAGCCCCAAAAACGCGGAAGATGTGATCGAAATGTGCGCGATCCTCTTTGGTGACGATTTCATCGACACCCATCCCGTCGTCACCGGGAACTGCAACGGAAACTCGCCGCTTGTCTGGGATGAGACGATGCTGGGGGCGATGCGCGCGTTCTGCCGCCGCAACCAGCCTGTCTTGTGTTCTCCCTTCGTTTTGGGTGGGGCCAATACACCCGCCTCAACGGCGGCCACGGTGGCGCAACTTAATGCCGAAGCACTCAGCGCTTTGGCCTATACTCAGGTCATCAAGCCAGGGTGCCCGGCGATCTACGGTCACTACCTCAGCACCGTGTCTATGAAATCCGGCGCGCCGATGGCGGGCACGCCAGAGATCAGCCTGATGAACTTTATGATTGGTCAGATGGCACGGTTCTATGGTGTGCCATGGCGGACCTCCAACACGCTTGGCGGGGCCAAGACGTTTGACGCGCAGGCGGGTTATGAATCCGCGATGACCCTGAACGCGGTGCTCATGGCGGGCGCCAATTACATCTGGCACAGCGCAGGCTGGAACGAAGCAGGGATGCACTGTTCAACCGCCAAGTTCATCGTCGATGCCGAGATGTGCGCGATGGGCTATCGGATGGCCGAGGGCATCAATTGGGACGACTTTGACGAAGCCATCGCCGCCGTGCCAGACATTGGCCCCGGCGGGCATTATCTGGGCCATGCCCATACGCTGGAGCACTTCCAGAAGGCGTTCTTCATGCCCGAGATGTTTGACAACAACTCTATCGAGCAGTGGCAGGCCGAAGGCGGCATCGAGATTACCGAGCGGGCCCTGATCCGCGCCAAGGCCATGCTCGATGAATATGAGGAACCCAAGCTGGATGAAGGCGTCAATGAGGCGCTGCTGGATTATATTGCCCGTCGCGAGGCTGAAATTCCCGCCGCTGATGCGCTGAATCAGGACAATTAAGATGAAAGCCAAGCGTTTGCCCAAAGACCCCGGCCTTGCTGGTTGGAACAGCCTATTGCCGCCTGCTGCACCGGCCACGCCGTTGCAAGACACGGTCACGGCAGATTGGCTTGTCATTGGCGCGGGATTTGCCGGGCTTGCCGCCGCCCACCGTTTGTCAAAGCTCGCGCCCGGAGCCCGGATTGTGGTGCTGGATGCCGTGCGCGTGGGCGAGGGGCCAGCGGGGCGCAATTCTGGCTTTATGATTGATTTGCCGCATGATTTGGCCAGCGCCGACTATGGCGGGCAGCTAGAGCATGACCGGGCGCAGACAGAAGACAACCGCCGTGGCATTTCCTATGCCCGCCAGATGGCCGAAGAATATGAGCTGGACCCCGAAGCCTTCGTGCAATCGGGCAAAATCAATGGGGCGGCAACCGAAAAGGGGCTCGCGCACAATGAAAGCTATGCCAAGCACCTTGCGGCCATGGGTGAAGCGCATGACCTGCTGAGCCAGCAGCAAATGCAGCGGATTACCGGCACTGATTACTACAGGGGCGGCCTTTTCACCCCCGGCACGGCCGTCATCCAACCGGCCCGCTTTGTGCGTGGCGTGGCGGCAGGGCTGCGTTCGAACCGGGTTTCCATATATGAAAACAGCCCCGTTCAGGAGCTGAAGCGCGATGGCGAGTGGGTGGTCACCACACCCACGGGCAAAGTGACGGCCCCAAAGGTTATCATGGCCGTGAACGGGCATTTGGCCAGCTTTGGATATCTGGCCAACCGGCTGATGCATGTCTTTACCTATGCCTCGATGACGCGCGCGCTGACGGACAGTGAAGTCGTACGTCTGGGCGGTGATCCGATCTGGGGTATCACGCCTGCGGATCCGCTGGGCACAACCGTCCGGCGCATCAGCGGGACCGGCGGCGACAGGATCGTGATCCGCAACCGCTTTACCTTTGATCCTTCCATGGAGGTGTCCGACAAACGCATCGCGCGCATCGGACGAGACCATGATGCTGCATTTGCTGCGCGTTTCCCGATGCTCGATGGGGTCGAAATGGCATATCGCTGGGGCGGACGGCTTTGTTTGAGCCGCAACAACGTGCAGGTGATACAAGAACTGGAACCGGGGCTATATGCTGCGTGCTGTCAGAACGGCCTTGGCACCGCCAAAGGCACTTTTGCTGGGGTGACAGCGGCGGAGCTGGCAATGGGCGTGACCTCACCGGGGTTGGACCGTGCGCTGAAGGCCGATCAGCCAAGCCGCCTGCCACCGCACCCGATTTCTACGATTGGCGCGAACCTGCATATCAAGCTGAACGAACACCGTGCAGGTGGCGAGCTTTGATTGCATGGGGTGGCACCGGCGTTCCATCGTATCGTGCTGGACACCTTTGGCATGCGCTACTACGCTTTGGCCAAAATGTTTCCAACAGAAGGTTTGATGATATGTTCAAGATGCTCTCTGCCGGCGCTGTCGCGCTTGCGCTGATGTCAACGACAGCTGTTGCTGGTGGCCATTGTGCGGCGGGAAAAACGCTCACCGAAGGCAAACTCACAATCGCGACGGGCAATCCGGCTTACTACCCTTGGGTCATGGACGATGCACCCGAAAGCGGGCAGGGGTTCGAAGCGGCAGTGGCCTATGCGGTTGCCGCAGAAATGGGATTTGCGGCTGAGGATGTGATCTGGGTCCGGTCATCCTTTGATGAGGCGATCCAACCCGGCGCCAAGAACTTTGACGTTAACATGCAGCAGTACTCGATCACACCAGAGCGTGAGGAAGTTGTTGATTTTTCTATGCCCTATTACACAGCACCCATGGCTGTGCTGGTCAGCCCAGGTGCGGTCGACACGGAAGCAACGCTTGATGCCTTGCGCGAATTGCAATGGGGGGCCGTTGGGACAACCACTGCTGTGCCGAAGCTGGCCAGCGTGATCCAACCCAGCAATGACCCGCTGCTCTATGGCGACAATGCAGATGTGAACGCAGCGATGAGTGCCAATCAGATTGATGCGGCCTTGTTCGACCTGCCCACGGCACTTTTCCTGAGCGCTGTGATGATCGAAGGGTCAAAGGTGATCGGTCAGTTCGCACCGGATGCCAGCGACAACCCCGATCAATTCGGCATGTTGATGGAAGACGGCAACCCGCTGAAGGCCTGCGTTGACGAAGCGCTGGCTGCCCTGTCCGAAAGCGGCGAGCTGGCCGCGATCGAGGCCGAATGGCTTCAGGACACCACCGGTGTTCCACTGATCAAATAATATGGCGCAGAAACAAGCGGCGGAGATGACCCGCCGCGAACGCTATGAGGCGCAGCAGCGCAGGCGGTCGTTGATCATCGCGGCAACAAGCACGGCAGTTGTCGTCGCCGCAATCGTCATCTTCGTACCGATGACCCCCGGCTGGGAGCAGGTTCAAAAGAGCTTTTTCAACGGTGCGGTGCTGGCTAAATCTTTTCCCAAGCTGCTTGATGCATTCAAGATCAATGTGATGATCTTTGCGTGGTCGGCACCTGCCATTGCGGTGCTTGGCCTGCTCATCGCATTGGCGCGCGACGCCAAATCGCCCGCACTTTTCCCGCTGCGCATTTTCGGGGCGGCGTTTACGGATGTATTTCGCGGTGTGCCGGTCATCCTCACAGTCTATCTGATCGGGTTCGGCATTCCGGGGCTGGGTCTGCCGCGCCCGTGGAATTCACCCTATATCTGGGGGTCGCTGGCGCTGATCCTGACATATTCGGCCTATGTGGCCGAGATTTTCCGCTCAGGCATTGATAGTGTTCACCAAAGCCAGCGTGCGGCCGCGTCGTCATTGGGGTTGTCGGATCGGCAGGTCATGCGTGATGTGGTCCTTCCGCAGGCGATCCGCAATGTTGTGCCTTCACAGATGAACATGCTGATTGCACTGCAAAAGGATGTCTCTTTGCTGAGTTTCATCGGCCCGGTCGAGATTTTCCGTCAGGCCGGCGTGTTCAAGTCGCTGCTGGCGAATTTCACACCCTATGTCGGGGCGGCGATCATCTTTTTGATCGTGACGATCCCGGCCACACGCTATGCCGATTATCTGATGGCGCGCCAAATGCGGGATCGCAGCTGATGGCCAAGCTCGAATTGCGCGATGTCGTCAAACGATTCGGTGACACCACGGTTTGCGATGGGATCAATCTGGATGTTGAGGAAGGCCAGATGGTCTGTTTGATCGGGGCGTCGGGGGCGGGTAAATCAACGCTACTGCGGTGTATCAACCTGCTGGAACCGGTCGAGGAGGGAGAGATCCTGCTGGATGGTGAAGATATCGCCGTGCCGGGCCTGAACCCGCAAGGCGTGCGCGCCCGGATCGGCATGGTGTTCCAAAGTTTCAACCTGTTTCCCCATATGACTGCACTGGAAAATGCGATGCTCGCCCCGCGGCGTGTGCACGGGCTATCGCGCGCTAAGGCCCAGCCAGACGTTGAGGCGCTGTTCACTCGGTTTGGTCTGGCTGACCGTATGCATAACTATCCTGACCAACTGTCTGGCGGTCAGCAGCAAAGGGTCGCCATTGTGCGGGCCTTGGCGATGCGCCCCGAGGTGATGTTGTTTGATGAGATTACGTCAGCCCTTGATCCGCAGTTGGTGGGTGAGGTGCTGGACGTGCTGCTTATGCTCAAGAACCAGGGTATGACGATGGTTCTTGCGACGCACGAGATGGGTTTCGCACGCGAAGCCGCCGACAAGGTTTGTTTTCTGGCTAACGGACGCATTGTGGAAGAGGGGCCGCCGGAACGGCTTTTCGGTGCGCCACAACAGGCGGCGACGCAGGCCTTCTTGGCGCGTGCATTGAAGTAATCAGGCTGCTGCGCGGCAGCGGCTAGTGGGAAACTTCGCTTTCCAGATGCGCAATCACTTGCCCGGCGTCTCGGGCTTTCAGCACCGGATAGGCCAACTCATGACCACCTGCCGCCAGATCGGGGAAGATCGCTTTCAACTCGCTGACTTGGCCACTGTCGAGGATTCCCGCCGACATTGGGCCGAAATAGAAAGATTCCACCGGACAGCCGTTTGCCATGACCACATCATGATCATCCAGCATCAGATGCCAGTATTCCAGTTTCTCAAAACGCTCACCACAGGGCCTGATACGCTGCCCGTCGCAAAGATGCTTTGCCGCGACAAGGCGGCATTCAGAGTCAAAAAGTGTATCGGCAACCTGACCCGCCAGAAGGATGCGGTGTTGCGGTGAGACGACCAGATCGCGCGATGGCACGTTTCGCTCTATCGCGCCTTTTTCGATCAGGATCGGCTCCAGCCCATCGTTGCCGCGTCGCCGGGCATCGGAAATCTCGGAGTATCCAAGCCATTTGACGTGTTTTACTTCATTGTCACGGGTCAGGACCGGATCACCAACCTGAAGGTCTTCGATCATGCGCGGACCGTCCGGTGTGGCGATCTCTGTGCCACGGGTAAAACAGACCTCATTTTCACCAAAGATGGTGATGGTGACCTGATGCGTATCAACAACAACTGTGTTGTTGGGCCCATCGAATGGGTCATCGGCTGTACCCGTCCAGGAAACATCAAATACCCGGACGTTAAAAGTGATATCCAGGGATGAACCACTATCAAGGGTGTCCAGTGCAGGGTCATCGGAATCGAACACGAATGACCATGTATAGCCGCCTTCACCTGTCGCCGTGTTATGTGTGATTGTCAGGGTGCCGAAACCAGGCGCGGACAAAACGGTATAACCACCGGGCAGCCAAGCATAGATGCCGGGATCGGTATTGCTGACAGAGCCTGTCACGGTCACGTTTCCCGCACCATTCAGGCCTTCTGTCGCTGTTGCCGTTGTGGGGCCAACCAAGCCAACCATTGCACGTCTCCAATCACACACGTCTGTCGCTAACTAACATTAGCGACCTTATGCGTAAAATTCTATCTGCAATATGTCACTGACCCGGCGTCAAACCGAAAATTCAGCAAGCTCCCGCGCTTTTGCGCCGGTGCGACTGACGCTGATCGTCAAAGCTGGCGAATCTTCCATTTGCTTTCCGGGTCTTTGCGGTAATATTCGACAACCCGCTTTTGGCCACCGCGTACACGCAATGTCTTGAATGATGTGCCAGGCATGGACTTTAGAACATCAGCAATGATCGCCTTGCCGTGACCCCAAGGGGCCATCAGATCGACAATCCAAAGGTTGGTACCGGAATTCCATTCGTCATAGCTGTCCAGGCCGTTTCCCTTGATGAACTTGGCTTCGGTCGCATCGTCCATCTGGGCCCATGTCACCAGCCCGCGCGGCACATCGCGCGCGCGGTAGACCTGAAACTGCTTGAGGTAGATGGGCGGCTCGAACACTTTGCCGATCATTTCCATCGACCAGCTGCGATGCACCTTTGAGTGAAAACACAAAAAACAGAATTCGCCGATGACGCCCAGAACGTCTTGGTTCGGGTAAAGCGGCGATACCTGGATCATGCCACCGTCGTCAGGGGCCGCACCTTTTTCGGTTGTTTGCATGGGGCTGCCTTAGCGGTTGTTGTTTCGGCGTCATGGCTCTAATTGTACCAAACCATAGTTACGTCCAGCAGTGATAGTGTCAATCAATGGAACAGACCGACGACCGGGAAACCTTTGACATCAGTCAGGTTGAAACGCCGGATCAAGAGACGCGCAAGATCACGATCAGCGCGTCGCGGGGCCTGCGGCAATGGATGGCGCAGCGCCGTTTCTCAATTGCATTCAACACCTACCACATTGGCAAGCTATTCATGGTGGGCTTCGATTCCGTTGGCAGCTTCCAGTTTTCCGAGGCCAGCTTCCCACGCTCCATGGGCCTCAGCATACATAATCAGACCCTCTGGATGGCGGGGCAAAAGCAACTGTGGCGATTTGAGAATTTCCTGCAACCCGGTCAGACCTCGCAAGGTCATGACGCGGTCTTTGTGCCGATGGGTGCGACCACAACCGGCATGATCAACCTTCACGATGTCCGTGCATCCGACGAGGGCGTCTTTTTCATTTCATGCAACTTCAACTGTATCGGAAAACTGCATCCCAAATGGAGTTTTGAGCCGGTCTGGAAACCCCCCTTCATCAGCCAGTTTGAATATGGCGACAAATGTCATCTGAACTGTCTGGCGCTTGAAGGCGGGAAGCCTAAATATGTGACGGCATTTGCGGAAACGGATCAGATCAGAGGCTGGCGCAATAACCCCAAAAGCGAAGGCACCGGCATCGTGATGGATGTCACCACAAATGAAGTGATCTGCCGTGGCTTGCATATGCCGCATTCGCCGCAGCTGCATGAGGGCGAGCTTTACGTCGCGAACAGCGGCCGTGGTGAATTCGGTCATATTGATCGCAAGACCGGAACCTATACGCCGATCTGCTTTATTCCGGGCTTTACCCGCGGCATTGCATTCTGGCGTCATTTTGCATTTGTCGGATCGTCAAAGCCAAGAGAGCACGGCGTTTTTGAAGGCAATGATGAAACACCGCTGAACGACATTTTGACCCGCGACAAACGCGACCCCCAATGTCAGATTTCCATTGTTGATCTGCGCAGTGGCGAGATCAAGGAAACGCTGACCATAGAAGGCGTCGCATCCGAGATTTACGATGTGTGTATCATCCCAGGTGTGCAGCGACCGTTTGTGACCGATGTGCAAAGCGATCACATGAACACAATTTTCCGCCCTTCAACCCTGCATATCTAGAATTGGATACATTGGTGCGTGACGTGCTCACCAATGCGTGTGGCCTGTGTCTGGTGCCCGCTACTCCGACCAATCCAGCCATACACATGCGCATATCGCACATGCAGCCTATTGCCTTGTGAAACGGTTAGTTCAGTTTTATGTGCACTAGAACGCAGCAAAGGATCATCAATGGCCGACCCGCAGCTCCAAAATCCAGAAGATCGCCCGACCGGTAAAAAGGTCGGGGCATTGCGGGCGCTTTGGCCATTCGTGAAACCCTACAAGCTCAACATCATCGGGGCCGGGGTTGCACTGGTCTTTACGGCGATGGTCGCGCTGACCTTTCCGATTGCCGCCCGCCTTGTGGTCGACAGTTTCGGGTTGGACAGCCAGGAGATCGGCCAGCATTTTGTGACCTTGCTGACTATCGCGGTCCTGCTCGCCTTTGGGACGGCGGCGCGGTACTACCTTGTGACGCGGTTGGGCGAACGTGTTGTGGCCGATATTCGCAAAGCCGTGTTCAACCGCATGATCAGCATGAGCCCCGCGTTTTACGAGCGGATCATGACAGGTGAGGTGCTTAGCCGGATCACCACAGATACGACACTGATCCTGTCAGTCATTGGCAGCTCTGCCTCGATCGCCTTGCGCAACATCCTGATTTTTGTGGGTGGTGTCATTCTTATGCTGCTCACCTCGGTCAAGATGAGCGCCATGGTGCTTTGGCCAATCCCTGTGGTGCTGTTCCCGATCCTGTTTCTGGGCCGCCGCGTGCGCAGCCTGTCCAAGGAAAACCAGGACCTGATTGCAGAATCCAGTGGTGACGCTTCAGAGCAGTTGCTGGCCGCACAAACCGTGCAGGCCTTTACGCACGAGGAATTGAGCCGCGCAAAGTTTGATGAGGTCACCGAGCAAAGCTACCGGTCGGCGCGTCGTCGGATCCTGACACGCTCTATGCTGACTGCGATTGTGATCTTCATGATCTTTGCTGCCATCGTTCTGTTTTTGCAGATGGGGTCTGAGGACGTCAGCCAGGGCGAAATCACCGAAGGCGGGCTGGTACAATTCATGTTCTATACCATCATGGTGGGTGGTGCTGTTGCGGCCCTTTCAGAAGTGTGGGGCGAGTTGCAACGCGCGGCTGGCGCGACCGAGCGATTGGTCGAGCTGCTGACGGCCGAAGACACCGTCCTTGACCCCGCCAAGCCGGGCATCCTGCCAACACCGGTCAAAGGTAAACTGAGTTTCGAAAAGGTGGCCTTCCACTATCCATCGCGCCCGCAAGTCTCGGCACTTGATGAGATTGATTTGACGATCGAACCGGGTGAAACGGTGGCCCTTGTCGGACCATCGGGTGCAGGCAAAAGCACCATTATCCAGATGGTACAGCGGTTCTATGACCCGCAAGGTGGAGCAGTGAAAATCGATGGCTTTGATCTGCGTGATCTTGAGCGGTCGGATTTCCGCAAGCATATAGCACTTGTGCCGCAAGACCCTGTGATCTTTGCCGATACGGCGCGCGAGAACATTCGTTTTGGACGACCAACCGCCACTGATGCCGAAGTCGAGGCCGCAGCAAAAGCTGCCGCTGCGCATGACTTCCTGACGGCGCTGCCGGACGGCTATGACAGTTACGTCGGCGAACGTGGTGTGATGCTTTCCGGTGGGCAAAAGCAACGGATCGCCATTGCGCGCGCCATTTTGCGTGACGCCCCGATCCTGTTGCTGGACGAGGCGACAAGTGCCCTGGATGCCGAAAGCGAATATGCCGTTCAACGCGCGGTCGAAGAACTGGCGCGCACGCGGACAACCCTGATCGTGGCACACCGCCTTGCGACCGTGAAAAAGGCGGACCGGATCATCGTGCTGGAGGACGGCAAGATCGCCGCACAGGGCACGCATGACAGCCTTGTGGCGCAAGGTGGACTCTATGCGCGGCTGGCCAGATTGCAGTTTACCGAGGGTCTTGCCGCCGAATAACGCGGTTTTTCGTAGCGTCAGACTTGTGATTGTGCCCAAACTTGCCCAACTTGCTTTGTCAGGGAGGCCGCTAATTTAAGTGCGGTGATGATAATCTAGGGAGGAGACGACATGGCTTTTGCAAGTGTCGCGGATCGGGACGCCATCGAAAACGAAATGATGTGGGATGCGCGGGATGTGCCGACAACCACATATGCGATGCTCAGCCGGACGGCTGGCAAGTTTCCCAACCGCAAGGCCGTCAGTTTCAGTTTGCTGTCTGATCCCAATGCCCCCTGTGAAACGCTTGACTGGTCAACGCTGCGTGAAAAGACCGGCCAGACCGCAAATATGTTCCGGAGCATGGGCGTGGGCGAAAGCGATGTCGTCGCATATCTGCTGCCCAACGCGACCGAGACAATCCTCACTTATCTGGGTGGTCAGGTTGCAGGGATCGTCAACCCCATCAACCCGCTGCTTGAGGCCGAACAGATCGCCGCGATCCTGCGCGAAACCAATGCCAAGGTGCTGGTCACGCTCAAGGCATTCCCCAAGACCGACGTGGCCCAGAAAGCGGCAGAGGCCGTCCGTCTGGCCCCCAATGTGACCCATGTGGTCGAGGTGGACCTGCTTCGCTACCTGACCGGGCTAAAGAAATTCATCGTGCCATTGATCCGGCCCAAGAACCCAGTGTCACACAAGGCAACTGTGGTCGATTTCAACGCCGAGATGGAAAAGCAACCCAAGGAACTGACTTTTGAGGATAGCAAGGTGGACCGTGTGGCCGCGTACTTCCACACAGGTGGCACCACGGGGATGCCAAAGGTTGTGCAGCACCGCTATTCCGGGATTGTCTACAATGCCTGGCTTGGTGATCGCCTGCTCTTTACCGAAAACGATGTGCAAATCTGCCCGCTTCCGTTGTTCCATGTTTTTGCAACGATTGTGTCACTGGGGGCCTCGCTCGGCTCAGGTGCGCAAGTCGTCTTTCCAACCCCGCAAGGGTATCGCGGGGAAGGGGTGTTTGATAACTTCTGGAAGCTGATCGAAAAGCACAAAGTGACCTTCATGATCACCGTGCCCACGGCCATGTCCGCGCTGATGCAACGCAAAGTGGATGCCGATATTTCGTCCTTGCGGTTGGCTTTCTGCGGTTCGGCCCCGCTCCCGCTTGAGCTTTATCGCCGGTTTGAAGAGGCGGCAGGCGTCACGATCTGTGAAGGCTACGGCCTGACCGAAGCAACCTGCCTTGTGTCCATCAACCCGCCCATGGGCGAAAAGCGCGTCGGCTCTATCGGTATTCCGTTCCCTTATACGGACGTCAAGATCATGGACCCGGCATCGGGCGAAGAGCGTGGCGTGGATGAAATCGGCGAAATTTGCGTATCCAACCCCGGCGTCTACGACGGGATGACATATACAGAAGTCGAAAAAAATGCGGACCTGTTTTACGCGGGGGCGCTGTCGAATGCGCAGTACTTGCGGACGGGCGATTTGGGACGCAAGGATGCCGATGGATATCTTTGGATCACGGGCCGTGCCAAAGACCTGATCATTCGCGGCGGACATAACATTGATCCCGCCGAGATCGAAGAGGCATTGGCCGGGCATGACGCAGTCGCATTTGCGGGCGCGATTGGTCAACCAGACGAACACGCCGGAGAGGTGCCCTGCGCATTTGTCGAACTTGTTGACGGCGCCGAGATCACCTCTGAAGAGCTGATGGCTTATGCCAAAGAGCATATTCACGAACGTGCAGCGCACCCCAAGCATCTGGAAATACTGCCCGAATTGCCAAAAACTGCAGTGGGCAAGATCTTCAAACCTGATCTGCGCAAAAAGGCGATTACACGCATCTACAATGCCGCCCTTGGCGATCTGGCGGCAGAAGTGCGCGAGGTCAGCGAAGACAAACGGCGCGGCTTGGTGGCCCATATCGGCAAAACCGGTGATGTCTCTGCCGAAGATATTGGCGGCGCGCTGAACAACTACACTATCCCTTGGGAAATGGCAGACTAAGTTACCTCCCAACACAGAATCAATGGGAGAGAGATGATGGCGAAACTGGCATTCCTGGGCCTTGGTGTGATGGGCTATCCGATGGCCGGGCATCTTCAGGCGGCGGGCCATGAGGTGACGGTTTACAACCGGACTGCGGCTAAGGCTGAAAAATGGGTCGCTGAACACGGCGGTGCCATGGGGGCAACCCCTGCCACGGCCGCGGCGGGCGCCGATATGGTCATGGCCTGCGTTGGCAATGACGATGATCTGCGCGCCGTTTGCACCGGGGCCGACGGCGCCTTTGGTGCAATGCAATCCGGTGCCATTTTCGTTGACCACACCACAGTCTCTGCCGCCGTGACCCGCGAATTGCACGATGCGGCAGCGGCATTGGGATTGGGCTATGTCGACGCGCCGATCTCTGGCGGGCAGGCGGGGGCCGAAAATGCGTCCCTGTCGGTCATGTGTGGCGGAGCGGAAGAGACCTATGCCAAGGCCGAGACGATCATCGCCGCTTATGCCAAGATGTGCCGCCGGATCGGTGAAAGCGGTGCAGGTCAAATGACCAAGATGTGCAACCAGATTGCTATTGCCGGATTGGTACAGGGTCTGTCAGAAGCGCTGCATTTTGCGCAAAAGGCGGGCCTTGACGGCCGTGCTGTGGTCGAGGTGATCAGTCAGGGGGCGGCGGGCAGTTGGCAAATGTCAAACCGCTACGAAACCATGCTGGATGATCACTTTGATCATGGGTTTGCCGTTGACTGGATGCGCAAGGATTTGGGCATCTGCCTGAACACAGCCAACGAAAACGGGGCCAGCCTGCCTGTGACCGCCTTGGTCGACCAGTTCTACAAAGACGTGCAGAAACTGGGTGGCGGACGCTGGGATACATCGTCGCTGCTCAAGCGATTGCAGGCATTGGGCTAACGCTGCTGCGGGCGCAAATTTGCTGGGACTGCACGGGTGACCGGTCAGCTAAGCTGATCCGAGAGCTGCCGCACGTCAGCGGTTAACGCACTCAGCTTGGCCTGTTCATCAGGCGGCAAAGACAGGTAGCGTGCAGGAAAGGCTCGGGGGATGCCGACGCCGAAGTCGAACCACGCATCGTCCTGAGGGAGTTCAAGGAACGCGGCAACGCGCGCAAGCTCGGCGCGTGGTTGTTGGACAATCTTTTCATAGTGAACGACCAAGCGCCGCGCTTCCGGCAGGTTTTGGAATTGCCTGATCCCGCTTGTCATCAGCGCAGCACAGCAGGCGGCGGCATCTTCGATAGCCGGCGGCGTGTTCAGGATGCGCTGCATTGGCAACAAAGGGGCCGTGAGGCGCTCAACCAAGGCGATCCATCGGGCGCTGCCGATCTGGGTTGCAGGATCAAAAACATCAATGCCCAGCCGCCTTGCGCGTTTCCAGAACCAGACCAGAAGGCGTGCAGGCTTGTAGTTTTGCATGGACAAGGTGACATCACGCGCATCGCGCAGGATGACGGCAAACTTTGCCTTGGGAAATGCATTTGCCAGCGCCGCAGTGGCCAGCAAGGTGCCGCCCGACCGTTCGACCCAGATGCTGCGTCCTGTTTGTTGGCCAAGGGTTTCGATCAGTCCGCGATAGTGTTCCGCCCTTGTTTGGGCGGGAAACTGCGGCACAGCCTGGGCCAACCGGTCAAATTCTGCGTCGGGGTCGTGGAACAAATGCGGCAGGGTGACGGCAAGTATCGGAGGGCAGCGGTAGGGATCAAAGCGTCCGTTTTCTACCGTATGATAGAGAAATTCGCGCGGCGCGCTGTCAGGGTTCGCCAAATGGCGCATGACGGTCGTGGGTGTGGCAAGTTGCTGCCAGAAGGCCCTGCCGCTGATCACGCCCGGCAAAAGGGCACGCGACCCTTGGGTGGTCATCAATTCAGACAGGCTCAGAACATCGGGGTGTTCACGCAGGATTGTGGACATCATGGTGGACCCACTGCGCGATGCACTGAGAAGGAATGCGCCTTTCATCCGGTCCTACCGTTATGTCTGGCGTCCGTCACTCTGGCGCCGCAAAGGGAGCAGCTGCGCTGACGGCCAGACGCGACAAGGCAGACAGCCCTTGCCTAGTGTTGCACCCAATCGCCGCGGCGATATTGGCATCCCTTCTCGGGTCTGGCATCGGTGGTTCCTTCCCAAACAAAATCCACGTGCGTTGCAGGGGAGGTGGCAAGCCTCACTCGGTCTTGCAGAACAACTCGTGGATCAGCCCGATGATCTTGCGGGATTTGTCATCCGTCAAGCTGTAGTAGATTGTCTTGCCTTCACGGCGCGGGCGGACCAGCCCTGCAAGGCGCAACCGGCCCAGCTGTTGTGACACCGCCGCCTGACGGGCCGATAAAAGCGTTTCCAACGCAGTGACCGATTTTTCGCCCGTGGCCAAATGGCACAGGATCATCAGGCGACCTTCATGGCTGATGGCCTTGAGATAGTTGGTCGCAATCTTTGCGTTCTCCAGCATCTCGTCCGGGCGAGCATCAGCGGTGGTGTCGTTGAAATCCGAAAGTGTCATCGTTGCGTGTCGCCTTGCCTGTCTGCGTTTTGGTGTGTTGGAAGTTCGGGCGGGTATGTGCCATCATTCGTGGGATTGGCCACCCCTTACGCCACGCTATTGGCTCAATATCTCGCATTCCCTGCGCTTTGTTGCCGATTCAGTAACACAGCGTTTCTTGCATTCCGAGGCGGATGGTTTACCTTTGCGTTAACCGCATCGAATCTACGTGTATCTGCGACACTCACACATTCCCCAAGTGGATATGCATAGGGAAGCGGTTACTCTTCCCAAGCCCTGGCCTTGTGCCAGGGCTTTCCCGTTTGTGGGCTGGGCGCGGTCCCGCGCGCCCTGATACGCCGTGCTATCGCCGATGGGCGTCAGTTGAGCCGCACCTTTGCAAGGAGTTTCGTGCTCATGTAACTGGCGTGATCGTGGGTCATCGCGGTTGCAGGCGACATTTGCAGCAAGACACCATAAGGCTCGCTCGGGTCGTTGCTTCTGACGATTGTAAATGCACGCAACCGCTCTGGCACGTCAGGTTTGCTGTCGTAAATCACATCAAACTTGTCCCAGATATCTGCAAACTTCCATGCATCAACAAGACATTTGAACCCTGCATCATCAATGATTGTGGCAGGAAGGCTGGCGTCTATCATGTCGTGCTCCGTTTTGATTGGTGGTTAGGCCCCGCTGTGCATTGCCGTCCGAATTTCGCAACGAAACGAGCGCGGGGAACCGCGTTGGGGGCATCTTAAGGGCAGGCTCAGGTCTCAGCCGCAGTTGCAATCGCACCAATGCGTGGACGACCAAGAGGTGACGCCTCATTGACGACCCGTCCATTGTATCGATGTTCCATCACCTCGCGCAGCGTTGGTACGGCAACGGGCCGGGCGTCTGGCATTGTGTCTGATTGCGGGACTTTGCCTGCGTTCAGTGTGAGCATGAAATACTTGTTACAGAGAGACTCTTGAACCTGGTTAATCAATCTAACCATGGTGTACCTCCGTCATAGAAGACCATCATGCACGTTAAAGGCGATTATCGGAAGGATTTATTCCTTTACGTTACGTGAACCAAAACGTGCAAGATTTCAGGGGGGATTGGATCACGGTCAAAGCCGATGATCACCGCTCGGACAGCACACCATGCTTGCCAAACGCCACGGGCCGCCCAAAAAGGGCGGCCCGTTGGTTTACGTAAGGTGGATCATGATCCACCTTACCTGATCCGCTGTTGCTTACCGCCGCCGGTCGCGACGCGAGGACATGGGCTGGAATGCCACGCCCACATGCGCCTCGCAATATGGCTTGCCTTGCTGCACACCAAGACCGCAGAACCAGAAATCATCCGTCGCCGGATCGCCAACAGGCCATTTGCAGGTCTTCTCGGTCAATTCCATCAGGCTGATCCGCTTGGCGGTCTTTTCGACTTCGCTGACCTTGGCCAATGCCTCTGGGCTGATTTCATTTGCAGATGGTTGCGGTGGCAGCGGTTGGCCTGCCGGGATGATCGCCCGCCGTGCGGCAGAGATCGGAATCCCGTTTTCATCAAGCTCCGGCTCTTCCTTTGGCGGGGTCGATGCAGGGGCGGCCTTGGGTTTGGGTGCGGGTTTCGCCGCGGGCTTTGCTGCCGCTGCCGGTTTTTCCTTGGGCGCGGCCTTTGCCGTTGAACCGCCGCCAGATCCGGCCCGATTGGACAGGCCCAAGCGGTGTACCTTGCCGATCACGGCATTGCGCGTGACGCCGCCCAATTCCTTGGCGATCTGGCTGGCCGACTGGCCTTCGCCCCACATCTTTTTGAGCGTCTCAACGCGCTCGTCTGTCCAGGACATATGTATTCCTTTGATCACTGTGGCCGAGCACCGCCATTGGGCGCGGCTGGGCCATTCTATCTCATCTGGGCCATACTAATCATTGCCGCCCCCGATGTGAAGGAGGGCGCGCGCCTTTTGCGCAAGTTCTGGCCGCGAAGTCACATGCGGCGCGCCGATCACCTCAATTGAGGCTACAGCAGCCCCGCCGCAACCCCTGATCGTCGATGTAATGCAGCCCGTAGCGTCGATCGCTCATTCCGTCGGAACAGGCACCGGGCAGAATATGTGCGCTGACAATCTCGCGGTTGGTCCGCCAGGCAAAGCTGAACCCGGTCTCTGGAAGGTTCACGAACGCCGGTGCTGGCGCATTTGCGGTAATCGCATGGCCTGTTTCACCCTCGGGCGTGTTCAGGATCAGGTTCATTTCATCAAAGAATGTGATGTCCCAAAACGGCTCTGTCCCGAAGCACTGCAAACCTGCGGGCAGCCCAAGTAGGGTTGTGGCAACCGGCTGCGGTGTCAGGAACCGCATGGCAACCCAGCCCGCGCTTTCGCCATGGTTCACCATCGCCCATTTCCCTTCGCGGCTCAGCGCGACGACCTCAAGCCGGTCTGTATCCGGTGCCAATGTGCCAATGATGGCGTCACTGCCACTGGGCCCGGCGCGCAGGTTCAAGGTGTCGTCTGCGGCGACGCCGGCGACACCGTAAAGCGCAGGCAAAGGCGGGTCGATGCTGTCAGCATGTGCAACGATGGTCCAAAGCCCCAGAATGACTGACAAAAAGATGCGCATGGCGCCCCCGATCATAGGTTATTGCAATGGCCGGTTGTCTATCATGCCATTCATGGGCTGGCTATCGGGCCGTGATCGGCTATGTGCTACGGACAAGCAAGGAAAATGGTATGATGAGCGAAGACAGTCAAATGGGCGTGCGCCGCTTTGGGCGAGTAAACTGGCTGGGCACCTGGACGTTGACGCAGCGAGAGATCAGACGCTTCATGAATGTCTGGTCGCAAACCGTCATGGCCCCGTTGATCAATGCCGGACTATTTCTGATGATCTTTACCATCGCCATCGGGTCGCAAAGGGGCGATGTGATGGGCGTGCCCTTCATGACGTTTCTGGCCCCAGGTATTTTGACGATGACCGTGATCCAGAACGCCTTTGCCAATACGTCGTCTTCACTCGCCTCGGCGAAGGTGCAGGGCAATATTGTGGATACGCTGATGCCGCCGCTTTCTGCCGGCGAGCTGGTCGCAGGCTACCTTGGCGGCGCCATCGCCCGCGGTGGGCTGGTTGCGGTGGTGATCGCCACCGGGGCAGTCATATTCCTTGGCGTGGGTCTGCAACACCCGCTCTGGGTTCTAGTCTTTGTGCTGCTGGGGTCCATCCTGATGGGAGGGCTTGGCATGATTGCGGGCATCTTTGCCAATAAGTTTGATCAGCTTTCGGCGATTTCAAACTTCTTGGTGACCCCTTTGGCGTTTTTGTCCGGCACCTTCTATTCCATCGAGGCGCTGCCACCTTTCATGCAGACGCTGAGCCACGCAAACCCGTTCTTCTACATCATTGACGGTGTGCGTTTTGGGATGATCGGGGTCAGCGACAGCAGCCCCTGGGTTGGGTTGATGGTTGTGGGAAGCGCCTGCATTGTCGTGATCAGCATTTGCCTGCGCTGGATGCATACAGGCTATCGGCTGAAGGCCTAAAGCGCGTCATCCCTGACGGCAATGCCGCGCGCTGCCATGACGGCAACCAGCGTGTCGATGTCAGGGAAATCACCGGCAAAAAGCGCCTCTTCGGACTGGTCTTTGTAGACGACCGTTACCTCTGTGCCCGTCCGGGCTTCGTGGGCGCGCAGATGTGCGATGTCATCAAGCGCGATGCTGCGCGGTTTGTTCCAGGCGGAAATAGTCAGGTCAGTTTCGTCGACGCGGATGCCCAAGGCCGGGCGGGGCAGTAGCATCCAGACGATGGTGAGGCCGACATACACCCAGGCCAGCCAGATCAATGATGAAACCGCATAGATCACCACCGCCATCAGCAACAGCACAACGGAAACAAAACTTAGCAGTATGGCGCCTTTGCCTGCTGCGCGGCGAAACTCGTATATATCGTTCATATTGGATCGCGTAATTCACAATCATGGCGGGAATTTGTCCGTAGGATGAACAACGCCCAGCGTTTCTCTCAGGTCACAGCGCGCCGTTCCCGCCACGCCAAAAGCGAAGCCCCCGTCAGGATGATCAGCGCCCCCAAAATGCTGATCTGATCCGGCCAGACGTCAAAGATCAGCAGGTCATATAGTGTCGCGAAAATCAGTGTCACATAGCTGAAAGGTGTCACGAAACTGGCGTCGGCCCGCGCGACCGCATTCACGAAACAGGCCTGTGCGAGAGCCATCACACATCCCAAAGTGGCCAGTGCGCCCCATTGTGCCGGGGTTGGCATCACCCAAACAGGTACGACGGCGAGGCTGGCGATGCAAACCCCCAGCGCATTGTTCACCAGCAAGATCTGAAACGATGGTTCGCGATCGGCGAGCTTCTTGATGAAAATCAGCTCCATCCCCATGATGATGGCAGCGCCAAGCGCCAAAAGCCCGGCCAGTTGGAAAGAGTCCGGACCAGGACGGAGCAGGATCAAGGCACCACCGAAAGCCATGAAAGCGGCCAGCCAACGCCACGGCCCCACGCGCTCTTTCAACAGCGGAATGGCCAGCAGCATGCAAAAGACCGGGTTGAGGAAACTGATCGCAGTGGCGTCGGAAAGCGGGATGTAGGCGACGGCGGCAAACATCAGCGTGACCCCACCCCAGCCAAATACCGTGCGTCCGATGTGCAATCCCAAGTGGGGCCGGTTGATTTTCGGGCGTATTACGGCTGCGGCACTGGCAATCGCGGCAAATGCGAAAAGGAAACGCCCATGGCTGACCTGTAGCGGATGCAGCGCCGGGCCCAGCGCATCAGTACCCAGCGACTTTGCCACCAACATCGTGCCCGCGATAAAGGCGGTTGCCGTCAGCATGAATGCAATAGCAAGCGGAGGGTTGGCAGTGCGCAGTGTCATACCGCATCTGTGAACCGCCAGGAGGGCAGAGACAAGCGCAGATCGTCTAGATGTGGTCCATCACCTCTACCGATAGGATCGTGGGGAAATGTGCCATGATTTCCTGCCAGCGGTCGCCGCCGTCGAAGCTTGCGAAAACCGACCCGCTGTTGGTACCAAAATAGACACCGGGGCTGTCTTGGCGATCCCCCGCCATGGCCTGACGCAGCACCGTGAAATAGCAGTTTTCCTGCGGCAGTCCCTTGCGGCAATCCTGCCAGCTTTGCCCGCCATCGGTGGATCGCCAGACGGCCGCTGCGGCATCCGGCGGAAAGCGCCCCTGGCTGTCGCCGTTCAGCGGGATTGTCCAGATCGTATCGGGATCGCGCGGGTGCACCCGGATCGGAAAACCAAAGGTCGATGGGAGCCCGCCGGTAATGTCATCCCAACTGCGCCCACCGTCACCTGATCGCCAGACGCCATGGTGGTTTTGTTGATAAAGCAGATCGGTCGTGCCCGGCGCGCGCATCATATTATGCACGCAATGCCCAACCTCTCCATCGCTGGGTGCCGCCGGGTGGTCGTGCCCTTCGCAGGCGGCCGCATTGGTCAGCCGGTTGCGGCGTTCCCATGTTTTGCCCCCGTCTTCGGTGGCAAAAACACCGGCGGCAGAGATACCGATCCATAGTTTTTGCGGGTCATCGGGGTCTGTCACCATCGTGTGCAGGACCAATCCCGCCGCACCGGGATTCCAGTCAGCGGCAGAGGGGTGATTGGTCAGCGCTTCGACCTTTTCCCAGGTTTTGCCATGGTCGTGACTTTGCAGCAGTGTCGCCGGTTTGGCCCCGGCATAAAGCACACCATGGGCATAATGCAGCGACCAGATTTGGCTGAAGTCCTTGTCAAAAGGTAGCGGATCGCCTGTCCAGCCCATGGATCTGGCAAAGTCGGGTTCATTTGCCGCCCAGCCGTCGATGTCGCCTTCGGTCAGCCGCGTCAGGGTCCAGGTTGCGCCATTGTCGTCCGAAGCCCAAACACCCGCACCGAAAAAATCGCCACCGCCGCCCGCCCAAACGCGCCCGGTTTCGGCGTCCCCCACAACATGGCTGATCGACCAGCCGTTGCAATGCGGCCCTGTGACGGTCCAGTCGTCGCGGGCCTCTGTTCCTGTGATGACAAAAGCACCTTTGGTGGTGCCGACAAGTATCGTGACTGCGTTCCCCGCCATGATAACCCCCCGTTTGATTACGGTCATAGCCTACCACGGCCAACAAAAAACACCTACCGGCCCAGCAGAACACGCAAAGCGGGGTGCGGATATTTGTGGGGCAGGGTGACGGCATAGAAGGGCTCTGCATGGCCAAGACCCTCTCGCACCTGCATGTCGGGTTATCCGTGAATGGCCACAGGTTGCACTGTGATCATTTGCGGGGGCCTGCCCGGACGCGCCTTGCAAAATTTCGGGGCTTCCATCGTGTACGCCTTTGCGCTACCGATGCCTTATGACGACTATTTTGACATATCAAAGCCGACGCCGACGCTGATCCCGCGCCGCCTTTTGTCACACCCGTCATAACCCCTAACATTGTTGACACCCCGGCATGGTTCTGCACCAATCGGGCTTATTGTTGAAGGATGATCATCATGATCGCATCTGTTCTGCCAACCTATTCACGCGCACCTCTGACATTCGTGTCCGGTGCTGGCTCTTGGCTGGTGGAAGAAGACGGGCGACGCTTTCTGGACCTTGGTGCCGGGATCGCGGTGAATGCGCTGGGCCATGCCCATCCGGCCCTTGTCGCCGCGCTGGCTGAGCAGGCCAATGCGTTGTGGCATGTGTCGAACCTTTACAACATCCCTGCCCAGCAAAAACTGGCGGATGCGCTGGTTGAACAGACCTTTGCGGACACCGTGTTCTTTACCAATTCCGGCACCGAAGCCTGCGAATTGGCGGTGAAGATGGCGCGCAAATACTGGCACGACAAAGGCGCGCCTGACCGGACAGAGATCATCACCTTCTCGGGTTCCTTCCATGGCCGGTCCAGTGCAGGGATTGCGGCAGCGGGATCCGAGAAGATGACCAAGGGCTTTGGCCCGCTGCTGCCCGGTTTCACGCATCTGGAGTTCGGCGATCATGATGCGCTTAGGGCTGCCGTTTCGGACAAAATTGCCGCGATCATGGTTGAACCCATTCAGGGCGAGGGCGGCATTCGCCCGCTGCCTGATGCCTGCCTGAAAGGCTTGCGCGATTTGTGCGATCAGCACGGTATCCTGATGATCCTTGATGAGGTGCAATGCGGCATGGGTCGGACGGGCAAGCTGTTCGCGCATGAATGGGCCGGCGTGACGCCGGATATCATGATGGTTGCCAAAGGCATTGGTGGGGGCTTTCCCTTGGGCGCTGTACTGGCCACGGAAAACGCCGCCTCTGGTATGACGGCTGGCACACATGGGTCCACCTATGGGGGCAACCCATTGGCCTGTGCCGTGGGGGGCAAGGTGATGGATATCATCGGCGATGACGCATTCCTGGCCGAGGTGAACCGCAAGGCCGCATTGATGCGCCAAAAACTGGAAGGGTTGGTTGCCGCACATCCCGATGTCTTTGAAGCCGTGCGTGGCACGGGCCTGATGATGGGGCTGAAGTGCAAGGCGACAAACACGGATGTGGTCGCTGCAGGCTATGGGCAGGGGGTATTGACCGTGCCTGCCGCCGACAATGTCGTGCGCCTGTTGCCCGCCCTGACGATTACAGATGAGGAGATTGCGACGGCTGTCGATTTGCTGGATGCCGCGGCATCCCAAGTGAAGGGGGCCGATGCGTAACTACACGTTCCGCCGTTTGACCGAGGCTGACCTGCCTTTGATGCGCCGCTGGCTGGCCACTGCGCATGTCAAGACCTGGTGGCCAAACGCGGACACGCAACTGGCGCTGATGCAGCAAGATATGGATAATCCTGATATTGATATGTGGGTCGTTTCTCTGATCGATCACGCCTTTGCCTACCTGCATGACCACGATGTGCAGACCTTCGGGATGCCCCAATACGCGGATTTGCCACGCGGCGTGCGGGTCTTGTCGACCTTTGTGGGTGATCGTGATTTCCTCGGGCAGGGCCATTCAGTGGGGTATATCGAGGCACGGGTCCGCGATCTGCGCATGAAGTATCCGCAGGTTGCGGTTGGGCCGAACTCCACTGACACCCGCGGGATCAGCATTTTCCGACAAGCAGGTTTCATGAACCGACGCCTTGCCGCGACGCGCGACGGGCGTCTCGTTCAGGTGATGACACATAACTGACAATCGGCTGGAAATCCGGCCCAACAAAAAGCGAAACTGATGAACCACTTTCTTGATATTGATGTCACGTCCACTGATGCCCTGCGGGGGATTATCGACAACGCGCAGGTGATGAAATCTGCGCGCGCAGGCAAACCCAAGGGTACACCCGATGCCGATCAGCCATTGGCAGGCCATATGGTCGCGCTGATCTTTGAAAAACCTTCGACCCGGACCCGCGTGTCATTTGACGTGGGCGTGCGCCAGATGGGTGGGCAGACCATGGTGCTGTCGGGGGCTGACATGCAGCTGGGCCACGGTGAAACGATTGCGGACACCGCCCGCGTGCTGTCACGCTATGTTGATCTGATCATGATCCGCACGTTTGAAGAACAGACGCTGCTGGACATGGCTGAATATGCCACCGTGCCGGTTATCAACGGGCTGACCAATCGCACGCATCCCTGTCAGATCATGGCAGATGTCATGACGTTTGAAGAACACAACGGACCCATCAAAGGCAAAAAGGTGGTCTGGTCAGGCGATGGCAACAACGTGTTCGCCAGTTTCGCCCATGCGGCCAAGCAGTTTGAATTTGATCTGGTCTTTACCGGGCCGCCGCCGCTTGACCCCGAACCAGCGCTGGCGGGGCTTTATACGACTGTGCGCGACCCTGACGAGGCGGTGCAAGGCGCCGATCTGGTGGTGACCGATACCTGGGTCAGCATGCATGATCCGCAATCGGCCCGCGAACGGCGGCATAACCAGCTACGCGGCTATCAGGTCAATGATGCGCTGATGGCCAAGGCCAAGGCTGATGCATTGTTCATGCATTGCCTGCCTGCCCACCGCGATGATGAGGCGACAAGCAGCGTCATGGACGGCCCGCATTCGGTGATCTTCGATGAGGCGGAAAACCGACTGCATGCACAAAAGGCGATCATGCGTTATTGTTTAGGGGTGTAAGGGGGCAGACCCTCGGGGAGAGAGGCCCGCCTTACGTGAACTTCCGGAACAGTTTTGTTTGATCAAACATATCTTCCAGCCTCTCGATACGGGCCTTGGTTTGTGTCCAATTCAACGTTTGCACAGAAGAAACCATCGTTTCCAATAGCAGCATTGTCGTTGTCGCACTGTCCCAGGCTGATGGCACAACGATCCGATTGCTCAGGCAAACTGTTGCCATTTGATGCACCGGCGAACGCCACTGGTCGGTCATCAGAATAATCTGGGCGCCGCGTTCATGGGCGAGTTCGGCCAGCTTCAGCGTGTTGTTTTCGTAGCGCCGCACATCGAAGATGACAAAAACGTCGCCTTCCTTGGCATTCAAAAGGTAGTGGGGCCACGTGTTTGACGTGGATTGCACATGCGTCAAATTGGGCCGGATGACCTGCATATGCAGGAACAGGTATTCCGCCAAAGTATGTGTGATCCGACCTCCGACAATGAATAGATGGCGATCCACGTCCGCCATCAAGTTGCAAGCATGGTCAAAGGCTGAAGGGTCAATCTGGCTCAGCGTCAGACGGATGTTTTCGATCACCGCCTCTGTAAAGCGATTGAGGATATGGCCAGAAGGTGCCGCTTCTGCCCATGTGTCATGTTTGGCAATGGGCGTTTTTACTTTCGCCCTGAGTTCCTCACGCAAGGCGGCCTGAAATTCGGGGTAACCCTTGTAGCCAAGTTTCTGAACCATGCGGGCGACGGTTGGCACAGACACATCCGCATCCTTTGCAAGTGCGGTCAAAGGCCCAAGGCCAGAGGCGGGGTAATTCTCAAGTACAGACAGTGCCAGTTGCCGCTCTGCCCGTGTCAGATCGTCCAGCATCTTGTGGATGTGGTCTGATATCGTTTGTGCAGCCTCTGCCATCGCTGTCTCCGTTTTGTTCATAAAAATAACAGAATGAACTGATGTGTGATAAATATTTCACAATTGTGTTGACATGGCCACCGGATAGCAAGCACTTTATCGGCAGGGGGGCGTATGGTCTTATTGCAATCAGGCGATGGTGTTGTTGAGGTTTCGCGCAGCGAGGCCCGTTCCGCGATTGTCTTGGTTTGTGAACATGCCAGCCACCAAATCCCTGATGCATTCAAGGATTTGGGCATCACCCCTGCTGCCAGGCTTAGCCATGCAGCGTGGGATCCGGGCGCGATGGCCGTTGCCCAACGCATGTCGCAGGATCTTGATGCGGTGCTTGTTTCTTCTACCGTGTCCCGCCTTGTCTATGACTGCAACCGCCCGCCAAGTGCCCCTGACGCGATGCCCGCGCGCAGCGAGGCATATGAAATTCCGGGCAATGCTGACTTGACCGAGGAAGATAAAAACGCACGGGTTGCGCGCTACTACAAGCCGTTTGAACAGACACTTGCATCACAGATCGCAAGCCGCACTGATCCAGTGATCGTGACGGTGCACAGCTTTGCGCCGGTCTACAACGGTGAGGCGCGGGACGTCGAAATCGGCATATTGCATGACAATGACAGTTTGTTGGCGGACGCGGTGCTGCGGGTCGCCGACGGTCACGATGTGCGCCGCAATAGCCCATATGGCCCCGAACATGGTGTCACACACACGCTGAAAGAACATGCGATCAAGCACGGCCATCTGAACGTGATGATCGAGGTGCGGAACGATCTGATTGCAGATGAAGCCGGACAAATCGCCATGGCAAACACGCTGGCAGGTTGGATCAGGCAGGCGCTGCAAGCCTTGGGGCGTGAAGTATGCAAGGCATGATGCGCGGATATATTCGCGGCGTTGATGCCGTGAACTACCGGCTGGGTCGGGTGGCGATGTACGGGATCTTTGTGTTGATGGGGGTCCTGCTTTGGTCCTCGATCAGCAAGACGTTCTTCCTGCCAACGCTCTGGACGTTGGAAATGGCGCAGTTTGTGATGGTTGGATACTATATTCTGGGCGGTCCATATTCCCTGCAACTGGGATCGAACGTGCGGATGGACTTGCTGTACGGCGGCTGGTCTGTGCGGCGAAAAGCGTGGTTTGACGCGTTCACGATGCTGTTCCTGATCTTCTATCTTTGCGTGTTGATCTATGGGGCCGTCAGCTCAACCGCATATTCCCTGGGATACTGGAAAAGCGAACCATTCTCGTTTCTTGCAGGCGTCATCACTGGCGCCGAGGAGGTCGGCACGCTGGAACGATCGTCGTCCTCGTGGCGTCCCTATCTTTGGCCGATCAAAGTGGTGATGATCGTTGGCTTCTTCTTGATGCTGCTGCAATGCATTTCGGAATTGTTCAAAGACGTTCTGCGTCTCAAGGGTGCTGAAATCTGATGCCTTATGAGATGATCGCGACCCTTATGTTTTCAACCATGATGCTGATGCTGCTTACCGGACAACGGGTGTTCGGCGCGATCGGTTTCGTGGCCGTTGTCGCGGCTTTGCTGCTGTGGGGCGACAAAGGCGGGTATGACATCGGCTTTGCCGCCGCGATGAAACTAATGAAATGGTATCCGCTTCTGACGCTGCCGATGTTCATTTTCATGGGCTACGTGCTGAGCGAGTCGCGCATCGCCGATGACCTGTACAAGATGTTCCACGTCTGGATGGGCGGGCTACGAGGCGGGCTGGCCATCGGGACAATTGGACTGATGGTGCTCATTTCCGCGATGAACGGGCTCAGCGTCGCCGGAATGGCGATTGGTGCCACGATTGCACTGCCCGAATTGCTCAAACGCGGTTACGACAAGCGCATGGTGACGGGCGTCATTCAGGCGGGGTCATCGCTTGGCATTCTGGTGCCCCCATCTGTTGTTCTGGTGCTTTATGCGATGATCGCACGGCAACCGGTCGGGCAGTTATGGCTGGCGGGCGTTGTTCCGGGGCTGATGATGGCGGCGATGTTCATTCTCTACATCGTTATCCGCTGCTGGAAAAACCCCGATCTGGGGCCTTCACTGGATGCGAAAGAACGCGACCTGCCGATGGCTGAAAAGCTGCGGTTGCTGCGCGCAGGGTTGCTGCCGTTGGTGATCTTTGCGGTGATGATGGTGCCTTTTGTGAACGGCTGGACATCCTTGGTTGAAAGCTCTGCCATCGGCGCGATGACAGCGTTTCTTGCGGCGGTCTTCAAGGGGCGTATGACCCGTGAAGTGTTCGAGAATTCGGTCCGCAATACGCTGGGCATCACCTGCATGTTCATGTGGATCATACTCGCAGCACTTGCCTTTGGGGCGGTGTTTGATGGGCTGGGCGCTGTAAAAGCCATCGAAAACCTGTTCACAGAGCGCCTGGGCCTGAACCCCTGGGTCATTCTGATCCTGATGCAGCTTTCGTTTATCCTGATGGGGACTTTTTTGGATGACACGGCAATGCTGGTCATTGTGGCCCCGCTTTACGTGCCGCTGGTCGGGGCGCTTGGGTTTGATCTGATCTGGTATGGGATCCTCTACACC
Organism: uncultured Paracoccaceae bacterium; assembly: GCA_947498645.1. Taxonomy (GTDB): domain Bacteria; phylum Pseudomonadota; class Alphaproteobacteria; order Rhodobacterales; family Rhodobacteraceae; genus Yoonia. The sequence goes on from CANMKS010000001.1 coordinate 1,950,000, forward strand.
ATCACCTGCCAGATCGCCTATATGACGCCGCCGTTCGGATATAACTTGTTCCTGATGCGTGCGATGGCCCCGCCAGAGATCAGCATCCAGGACATCTATCGTTCCATCGGGCCATTTGTTCTGGTGATGATCGGGGCGCTTATCCTCGTGATGGTGTTCCCGCAACTCGCGCTTTGGCTGCCTACCTATGTTTACGGAAAATAATAACTGAGAACTCCGCCAACGGAGCTGAAATCAAACAAGGAGAGTATTATGACCACAAGACGTAATTTCATTCGGAATGCCGGCCTTGCCGGGGCCGCAACATTGGCGGCACCTTCGGTTGCGCGCGCTCAGGAAGCCATCAAATGGCGCTTTCAGACCTATGCGGGTTCTGCCTTGGGCGAGCATGTGACCAAGCCCGTCATTGACTACATCAACACCGCTGCCAAAGGCGAACTGGAAGTGGAACTGTTCTATGCCGATCAGATCGTCCCCACCGGCGAGCTGTTTCAGGCCTTGCAGCGCGGCACAATTGACGGGGTACATTCGGACGACGATTCAATGGCGTCACCCACACCCCTGCAGCAGTTTGGGGGGTACTTCCCGTTTGCGACCAAGCACATCCTCGACGTGCCAGTGCTCTTCAACCAATACGGCCTTAAGGAAATCTGGGAAGAAGAATACGCCAAGGTCGGTGTCAAATGGTTGTCCGCTGCGGGGCAGGATCCCTGCAACTTCAACACCACGAAAGAGATCAACAGCGTGGCCGATCTTGACGGTCTGCGCCTATACACCTTCCCAACTGCCGGGCGGTTTTTGACAAAGTTCGGCGTTGTTCCGGTGAATATCCCCTACGAGGACGCCGAAGTTGCCGTACAAACCGGCGAGTTGGACGGCATGGCATGGTCCGGCATCACCGAGGATTACACTGTCGGCTGGGCTGACGTGACCGACTACTTCCTGACCAACAACATCTCGGGTGCGTGGATCGGGTCCTGGTTCGTGAACGAGGAACGCTGGGCCGATCTGCCAGAACATCTCAAGGCGATTGTGATGGCCGCAACAGAAGCAGGGCACACCTATCGCAACCAGTGGTACTGGGGCGGTGAAGCGGCACTGCGCGCCAATGGCGACAAACTGCAGCTGCGGTCGGTTCCCGCGAACGAATGGGCCGAGGTCGAGAACGCAGCCAAGGAGTTCTGGGAAGAAGTTGCGCAGGAAGGCGAAGTTCACCAGAAGATCGTCAACATCTTCAAAGAGTACAACGCCGTCATCAATCAGGCCGGTGCCCCTTACAATTTCGAGTAAGGCATCGCAGAAAAAATCAGACCACACCGCCTTCAACGCGGTGTGGTTTCAACGCCCATAAGGAAATAGATCATGGCAGGTAATCTCACGTTCGAGGCGCTCGAAGCGGCGGTCAAAGACGGTTCCATCGACACGGTACTGACCTGTTTTCCGGACATGCAGGGCCGCTTGATGGGCAAACGGTTTCACGGCGTCAACTTTGTTGAGACGTCTTTTAAGGAAACGCATTGCTGCAACTACCTGTTGGCCACAGATCTGGAGATGGCAACACCTGAAGGCTACGCCGCAAGCAGCTGGGAACAGGGCTATGGCGATTATGTCATGGCGCCCGACCTGAGCACGATCCGCGTTTTGCCCTGGCTTGAAGGCACCGCGATGGTCCTTTGCGATATTCTTGATCATCACACACACGCACCGGTGCCACATGCCCCGCGTCAGATGTTGAAAAAGCAGATCGCTCGCCTGAAAGAGTTGGGCTTTGACGCGATGATGGCGACCGAGCTGGAGTTCTTTTTGTTCGAGAAGTCCTTTGACGATATCCGCAAAGGCGGCTTTCGCGATCTGACCCCGATCAGCGGGTACAACGAAGATTACAACATCCTGCAAACCACCAAGGAAGAAGGCGTGATGCGCCCGATCCGCAATCACTTGTTCGGCGCCGGTCTGCCGATCGAGAATTCCAAGGGAGAGGCCGAAACCGGTCAGGAAGAGCTGAATATTCGCTATGCCGACGCCCTTGATTGCGCCGATCACCATACGATTGCTAAAAATGGGATCAAGGAAATCGCCTGGCAACAGGGCCATGCGGCAACCTTCCTGCCAAAGTGGGATCATACCAAGGTAGGAAGCTCTTCACATGTGCATCAGTCCTTGTGGGTAGATGGCAAGCCTGCATTTTACGACGCCGATGCTGATCTCGGCATGTCTGATCTGATGCGGCACTATATGGCCGGGTTGATCGCTCATGCCCCGGATTACACCTTCTTTTTGGCCCCTTACATCAACAGCTACAAGCGTTTCGCCAAGGGCACATTTGCCCCGACAAAGACGGTCTGGTCCGTGGACAACCGCACCGCTGGCTTCCGCTTGTGTGGCGATGGCACCAAAGGCATCCGCGCTGAATGCCGGATTGGCGGATCTGATCTGAACCCTTATCTGGCACAGGCTGCGATGCTGGCTGCCGGGATCAAGGGCATTGAGGATAAGATGGAATTGTCCCCGCCGACCAAGGGCGACGTTTACGAGGACGCCAAGGCGCAGGACATACCGCAAACACTGCGCGCAGCGACTGAGACATTGCGCAACTCTGCGATGTTGCGTGCGGCGATGGGCGACGAGGTGATCGACCACTACACCCGCTGTGCCGAATGGGAACAAGAAGAATTTGATCGTATCGTGACCGATTGGGAAATCGCGCGCGGTTTTGAAAGGGCTTAAGAATGATCCGTTGTGTGTCTCCCATTGATGGGACCGTTTATGCAGAACGTCCCACATTATCGTCCAAGGATGCCAAAGCGGCCGTCGCGCGTGCGAAAGACGCTCAAATCGCTTGGGCCGCGCGACCGTTGGAGGACCGGATTGCCCTTGTGCAGGCCGGTGTTGCCAATGTTGGTGCGATGAATGATGAAATCGTCCCGGAACTGGCTCATCAAATGGGCCGGCCCGTTCGCTATGGCGGTGAGTTTGGCGGTTTTGACGAGCGGGCCAGTTACATGGCCAGCATCGCCAAAGATGCGTTGGCCGATATCGTGATCGAGGATAGCAGCGCCTTTCGGCGCGTTATCAAACGCGTCCCTCATGGCGTCGTGCTGGTCGTGGCCCCGTGGAACTACCCCTATATGACGGCTATCAATACGGTCGCCCCGGCCTTGATTTCGGGCAACGCAGTGATCCTGAAACACGCAAGCCAGACACCTTTGGTGGGCGAGCGGATGGCGCAGGCGTTTCATGCAGCGGGTTTGCCGGAAGATGTGTTTCAGAATGTCTTTCTGGATCATCAGACAACTTCTGATCTGATTGCCGCAAAGTCCTTTGGCTTTGTGAATTTCACCGGGTCTGTCGGCGGGGGGCAAGCGATTGAACAGGCCGCAGCGGGCACATTCACCGGCGTCGGGCTAGAGCTGGGCGGCAAAGACCCCGGCTATGTTTGCGATGATGCTGACCTGGACGCAGCCGTCGATACGTTGATTGATGGCGCGATGTTCAATGCGGGGCAGTGCTGCTGCGGGATTGAGCGGATCTACGTCGCAAAACAACACTTTGATACCTTTGTTGAAAAGGCGGTAGCGATTGTCAGCGGATACAAGCTGGGCAATCCTCTGAACCCGGAAACGACGCTGGGCCCAATGGCCCACAAGCGTTTTGCCGAGGAGGTGCGCCAACAAACGGCAGAGGCGGTTGCGGCCGGGGCCAAGGCCCATATCGCGACGTTTGCAGAGGATGACGGCGGCGCCTACCTGACCCCGCAGATCCTGACCAATGTATCCCATGATATGCGCGTGATGCGCGACGAAAGCTTTGGACCCGTTGTAGGGATCATGTCCGTCAATGATGACGCAGAGGCCATCCGGCTGATGAATGATAGCCACTTTGGGCTGACCGCGTCGATCTGGACTGGCGATGTGCGCCGGGCCGAGGCAATTGCAGATCAGATCGAAACCGGTACGGTCTTTATGAACCGTGCGGACTATCTTGATCCGGGCCTGTGCTGGACCGGTTGCAAAGACACAGGGCGCGGCGGGGGTCTTTCGCTGATTGGGTACCATAACCTGACCCGTCCAAAATCCTATCACTTGAAGAAAGCCTGAGACATGACGCTGATCGCCAATTGGTCCTACCCAACCGCTATTCGTTTCGGCGCTGGCCGCATTTCCGAGATCGCAGATGCATGCCGCACCTCTGGCATCAAGAAACCATTGCTGGTCACGGATCGTGGACTGGCGAATATGGATATCACAACCAGGACGCTGGACTTGTTAGAGGCAGCAGGCCTTGGTCGCGCGATTTTTGCAGATGTGGACCCGAACCCGAACGAGAAGAACGCAGCAGCCGGCGTTCAGGCTTACAAGGATGGTGGCCACGATGGGGTTGTGGCTTTTGGCGGCGGTTCTGGTCTTGATTTGGGCAAACTGGTGGCTTTCCTTGCAGGCCAGACCCGGCCCTTGTGGGATTTTGAAGACATCGGCGATTGGTGGACCCGCGCGGATGCCGATGCCATTGCCCCGATCGTGGCTGTCCCGACGACTGCCGGGACAGGGTCCGAGGTGGGGCGGGCCTCCGTCATCACCAATTCCGAGACAGAAGAAAAGAAAATCATCTTCCATCCAAAGTTTTTGCCAACGGTCGTCATCTGTGACCCGGAACTGACGGTCGGCATGCCAAAGTCTATCACGGCGGGCACCGGCCTTGACGCTTTCGCCCATTGCGTCGAGGCGTTCTGTTCACCCCACTACCACCCGATGTCACAAGGCATAGCATTGGAAGGCATGCGGTTGGTGAAGGAATATCTTCCGCGCGCCTATGCAGACGGGACGGATCTGGAAGCGCGCGCTCATATGATGTCAGCGGCCGCGATGGGAGCGACGGCCTTTCAGAAAGGGCTGGGCGCGATCCATGCGCTGTCGCACCCGATTGGTGCCATGTATCACACCCACCATGGGACAACGAACGCGGTCTGTATGCCTGCGGTCTTACAGTTCAATAAACCCGCGATTGAAAACACGATGGCACAGGCGGCCAGCTATCTGGGGATTGCGGGCGGTTTTGATGGGTTTTGCGCACATGTCGACGATCTGAACGCGTCACTGGGCATTCCCAAAACGCTCACGGCACTTGGCGTCACCGACCCGGATATCGACCGCATCGTTGCGGGCGCGCTGAGCGACCCCAGCACCGGCGGTAATCCTGTGAAGATGACCAAAGAAAACACGCGGAGACTGTTGGAGGCATGCTTGTGACAGAACCAAAAATAGTGCGATCCCAGCGTTGCATGGTGCCGCCAGACGCGCGGCGTGCCCGGCTGGTCATTCATGGACATAAAGGCCGCTGTCTGACTTAATGCTGTTACAAAAACCTAATCTACGACACCAATCGAACATCCATAAGGGGAAGAGTTTCATGAAATTTTCACTGGTATCATCCGTCGCCGTTGTTGCGGCACTCACTGCACAAATGGCGCAGGCAGAAACGCTGCGTCTGCTGACCTGGGGCGGCTACGCACCTCAAGAGGTTATCGACTTGTTCGAGGCCGAAACTGGTCATACCGTCGAAGTCACGACATCCAACAACGAGGAAATGATCGCCAAACTGCGTGCCACCAACGGCGGCGGCTTTGACTTGGCCCAGCCAAGCCAAGACCGGATTGCCAGCGCACAAGAAGAGTTCGGGATCTACAAGCCGATTGATATGTCGCGCGTGAACGCCGACCTGTTCATTCCCTCGATGCTTGCCGCGACGGCCAGCAACAGCACTTACGAAGGTGAAGTGTACGGCCTGCCACATGTTTGGGGCACCAGCGGTCTTGTTGTAAACACCGCGATGGCTGGCAATGTGACCGACTACACTGATCTGTGCGATGCATCTGTGGCCGGTCAGGTGTCCTATCGACTGAAGCGCCCGACGCTGATCGGATTTGCCTATTCCATGGGCCTCGATCCGTTTGCGGCCTATGATGATGCGGACGCCTATCAAAGCATTCTCGATGAGGTCGAAGCGATGCTGACCGGATGTAAGCCGAATGTGAAAACCTATTGGGACGGCGGCGACGAGATCAAGAACCTGCTGCGTTCTGGCGAGGTTGTGGCCTCAATGGCGTGGGATACAGGTGGTTGGCAGCTGAACGCCGATAACCCGGACATCACCTTCGTTGCACCAGAGGCAGGTGCGCTGGGCTGGATTGACACATTTGTCATGCCCGCGCGTGGCCGTGCGGATGATGCAGCTTACGACTGGATCGACTTTGTGATGCAGCCGGAAATCGCAGCAATGATCACCAATACAGCTGGTAACTTCACAGCGGCTGTTGATGGCGATGCAGGTGTCAACGCAGACCTCAAAGCGCGCTATCAGGGCAGCTTTGATCAGGCCGCGATTGACAACATCAAATGGTATCCACCCGTGCCTGCTGGTCTGGAAGCACTGGAAGGCGCAACTCTCGACCGGATCAACGCGGCGAACTAAGCCAAACTGAAACCAACATAAAGGGCATCTTTATGATGCCCTTTTTTACCTTGCGAGGATGCAATTTGTCCGTTTCCTATCCCGATCTTGCGTGCAGTGACCTGACGAAAGACTTCGACGCGTTTCGCGCTGTAGATCGCGTCAGCTTTGAGGTTCCGCAAGGATCGTTCTTTTCCATCCTTGGCCCGTCCGGCTGTGGCAAGACAACCCTGTTGCGCATGATTGCAGGGTTCCAGTCGCCCACCAGCGGTGATCTGCGGATCAAGGGCAAGTCAATGATCGGCGTGCCGCCGAACAAGCGGCCCGTGTCGATGGTGTTTCAGCATCTGGCCCTGTTTCCGACAATGAACATCGGCGACAATGTCGGCTTTGGGCTGCGTCAACGCGGCGTCGCCAAGTCAGAGATCAAAACGCGCGTTGCAAAGGTTCTTGAACGTGTCGGCCTGCCGGATGTGTCGCAACGGCGGATCGACCAGATATCAGGCGGACAAAAGCAGCGCGTCGCTATCGCGCGCTGTATGGTGCTGGAACCGGATGTGCTGTTACTTGACGAACCCTTGGGCGCTCTCGATCTGAAGCTGCGAGAGCATATGAAGGTCGAGCTGAAATCGCTGCAATCCGCTTTCAACACAACGTTCGTCTACATCACCCACGACCAGTCCGAGGCCCTGGTGATGAGCGACAATATCGCCGTGATGAACAAGGGCCGGTTCGAACAGATCGGCACCCCGCACGATGTCTATCATGCACCAAGCACTGCTTTCGTGGCGGGCTTTGTCGGCGACGCAAACGTCATCAATGCCAAGGTTTCGGCGGTGAATGGTGCCATGCTGACACTGACATCCAATGCCGGAACAGAGATGAAAATCGACGCACCTGCCAATGGGCTGAGCGTGGGGCAATGCGCACAAGTGTTCCTGCGGCCTGAAGCCATAGAACTTGGCACTGCAACTGATGGCGTCAATGTGTCCAGAGGAGAGGTCGCATCTGTCCTGTTCAACGGGGCCAACAGCAGTGTGACGGTGAAAGACCAATCCGGCGACCTTTTGAAAGTCGCCTTGCCGCAAACCGGCAGTTTCGCAAACTTGCGCACAGGCGATAGCGTGTTCACCCGTTGGGATCCCAAACAGGCCCGCTGCTATCCTGCGTCGGGGACATGAACCATGACCTCTGACACCTCGCGCCTTGGGTTTTACCTGCTCCTTGCCCCGATCCTGTTATGGCTCGTGGTCCTCATTATCCTGCCGCATGTCGGGTTGTTCATCGTTTCGATCAGCGAAAAGATCGGACCGCGGGAATACGAGACCGGTTTTGCCAACTATGCCGCATTCTTCAACGAACCGCTGTACTGGCGCACCTTTGCGCGCACCGCGATCATGTCGATCCTCGCGACGGCATTGACCCTGATACTCGGGTTTCCCATTGCCTACTACATTGCCAAACTGACACGTGGCCGTACCAAAACCACGCTTTTCCTGATGTGCATGATCCCGTTCTGGGTGTCCGAGCTGGTGCGTACCTTCGGCTGGATGATCCTGCTGCGCGAAACCGGGGTCATTTCCAACGCCCTGCAGTATCTGGGTCTGGTCAATGGCCCGGTTGAGATGTTGTATAATGATGCGGCGATCATGGTGGGCCTTGTCTACACCTCCATCCTGTTCATGGTCGTTCCACTGGTCACGACCCTGGACAGCCTTGACGACAGCCTGATCGAAGCAGGCTATGATCTGGGCGGAACCAGCACGTCAATTATGCGTGAGATTGTCATCCCCCACGCAATGCCCGGCATCGTGTCGGGATGTATCGTGGTCTTTATGCTGTCACTTGGGAACTACCTGACCCCGATCCTGTTGGGTGGCAAAGACAGCCTGTGGTTCACAGGCATGATCTACACCCAATTCATAACGCGGTTTAACTGGGAGTTGGGATCGGCATTTGGGTTCCTGCTCTTGGCGCTGTCGTCCCTTGTGGTTTTTGCCGGCCTTAAACTGTCGCGGCAATCGCTGACTGAAACGATGGGGCGCGCATGATCACTACTGTTCCTCAACCTACCTTTGCCAAGTGGTGTTACCGCGCCTATGTCGCGGCGTTCTTTGTCTACCTGGCCCTTCCGTTGACGGTTGTGTGTGTCTTCGCCTTTAACAACAGTGTCTTCCCGTCACTGCCATGGGAAGGTTTCACACTCGCGTGGTTCTTTGGCAACGAAGCGCCGTTTATCGGGGTGTTCCATGAACGCGCGATCATTCGGTCCATCGGCACATCTGCCTTTGTGGCAATGTGGGTGTCCGGCCTCGCCGTGGCAGTGGGCACCTGCAATGCGTTTCTCTTTGTCCGGCACAGCTTCCGCGGCAAGGCTCTGCTCTATATGCTGATGCTCTTGCCACTGATCATTCCTGGCGTGATCCTCGGGATCTCGATCCTGGTGTTTTCCAGTTCGGTCGCCAACACATTGGAGGACGCGACAGGTCTGTGGTTCGACGGTCTGCGTCCGGGCCTGATCCTTGTCATCCTTGGTCAGTTTTCGTTTATCACCACCTTTGCCACGCTGGTCATCTCGGCGCGGCTACAAAAGTTCGACCCAAGTCTGGAAGAAGCAGCTTTGAACCTTGGCGCCAGCAAATTGGGCGCAATACGGCAGATCACACTGCCGTTTCTTCTGCCAGCAATTGTGGCCTCGGCCGTTGTGTCGGTGCTGATGAGTTTCGAGAACTTCAACACCACACTCATGCTGGTGGGGTCCGACTCGCCATTGACGATCACAATGTTTGACAAGCTCAAGCAAGGCTCAACACCGGTGCTGAACGCGGTGTCGCTGCTGTTGATCATGGTGTCAGCGGTACTTGGGATCATGTCGCTCTTGTTCCAAAGCAGGAAGCGGTAGCGATGTGACGCGGTGCGCGTGGATTGTCGGGACCGGAGTAACGCAAACAGTGGCGGTTAGCAGGGCCGGGATGCGGTGCGCTTAGTGCACCACTACATCTCGGCCATAGCGGCCAAGGTATGTTCCAATCCCAGCCGAATGTGGGTTTCCAGCGCAGACTTTGCTTTTGCCGTATCCCGTGCGAGTGCCGCATCAAACATTGTCTTGTGTTCCAGCACCGCATCTTTACCACGGTTTGTCAGAACCAGCATCTGGTAACGCAGATATTTGTCAAAAATCGTGCCATGAAGCGACAGCAAGTTCTGGGAATTGCAGGCCTGGATCATGGCTTGGTGAAATTCCCAATCGTAGCGTTTCCAGATTTCCTTTTGTGAAAGGTCCCCATCCAGCATCTTCTGTTCGATCAGATGCAGCTTGTGGTGGGCAGCAACCAGATTTCCCTCCCAGTCGGCGTCGCCACATGCAATGGAAGTTTCAAGCGCAGAGCACTCAAGCAAGATGCGTAGCTCGGCAATCTCGGTCAGGTCCTCTGCCGACACAGGGCGCACGAAGAACCCGCGTTGTTCGGCCGCTTGAACAAACCCTTCGCTGGCCAGGCGGTTCAGCGTTTCGCGAAGTGTGGAAACACTCGCCTCATAGCGTTCCCGCAAACCATCGAGTTTGAGTTTCGTTCCCGGAGCCAATTCACCAAAGATGATATCGTGCTTGATGCGTTCGTATGTGCTGGACCCAACTGTGGGTGCAGTTTGTGACATGCCAAGCCTCTTGGATGATGTGTTTTGCAGGTGATAGCATGATTATCCGATATTCCTCAATACTGGATAAAATAGGCAAATATAAAAAATATCATATATTATTGCGAATCTGCTGAACTCTGCTAGCGTGCCATCGAGTTGAAGCGATGAGGGGCCGTATGGGGCAACCAATTAAACTCGCCGTTGTGGGCGCCGGCCTCGTTGGGCAACGTCATATCGCAGCGATCGAGCGTGTCGAAGGCGTTCAGCTTACCGCTGTTGTTGAGCCCGGCCCGACAGCGCAGAGCGTCCCCGTCTTCAAAAGTCTGGCCGAGATGTTCGAGCGCACGTCTGTTGACGGTGTCGTGCTGTCTACGCCAACGCTTTTGCATGTGGATGGTGGGATGGAATGTGTCACACATGATGTACCCGTCCTGATCGAGAAGCCGTTGGCGGCATCGGCAGATCAAGCAGAAGGCTTGATCGACTTCGCGCAACAGCGCGGTGTTCCGATCCTTGTCGGCCATCACAGACGTCATAACCCGATCATTCAAAAGTCAGCGGGGCTGATCAAAGACGGAGCGATTGGGCAAGTGCGCGCAGCACAGGTCACGTGCTGGTTCTACAAACCTGACGACTACTTTGACGTGGCGCCCTGGCGGAAGAAAACCGGCGCGGGGCCGATTTCTGTCAACCTTGTCCATGACGTTGATCTGATGCGCCATTTCCTTGGTGAGGTCGTCACCGTTCAGGCCCAGATGGCCCCCTCTATGCGCGGTTATGAAAACGAAGACCTGGCCGCTGCCGTGCTTCGGTTCGAAAGCGGTGCTGTTTGTACAATCACCGTTTCAGACAGCGTTGTGTCGCCCTGGAGTTGGGAGCTGACATCGCGCGAATACCCAATTTATCCGGCGACGAACGAATCCTGTTACTTGATCGGCGGATCCGAGGGGGCGTTGTCGATCCCCGATATGCGACTTTGGCAGCATGACGGCGGCACAAGCTGGTGGAACCCGATCAAGGCAACAGCGATGCCGGTCAGTTCCTCCGACCCGCTTATCAACCAGATTGCGCATTTCGAAGAGGTCATTCGCGGAAAGGCCGAACCTTTGGTCAACGGCGAAGAGGGGCTCAAGACCTTACGTGTTGTCGAGGCGATCCAAAAAGCTGCGATGACGCAAAAACTGATCCATCTCGGCGCGTTACAGGAGGAATCCACCACAGCTGCCGAATAAAATATCCGATATTTTGTAAAATCTATTGCGAAATTAGGAAAATGAGGCATTAATCTGCCGCACAACCAGCCCGGAGGGGCATTACAAACGTCTGGGAGGACACCAATGACACTGAATTTGACACGTCGCCTTGCGATGGCCGCCATGGTCGCAGCAGGCACTTTCGCAGGAACCGCTTCTTTCGCTGACGGCCATGCCATCCAACTGCGGATGTCGACATCTGGTTCTGAAACAGATGCGCGTTCTGTCGCCCTGGCCGAGGTTTTCGGCCCAGCGGTTTCCGGCTTTGCGTCTTACGAGCCAAGCTATAACGCGACGCTTTTTGACCAAGGCACAGAGCTAGACGCAATCAGCCGTGGCAACCTAGAGATGTCGATCACCTCTGCACAGGAACTGGCACAGTTCTTCCCAGAGTTTTCGATCTTTGCAACCGGCTATGTTCATCAGGACGCCGCGCATCAGGTCCGTGTATTCAACGATCCACTGATGGACCCGTTCAAAGCGAAGGTCGAAGAAGAGCTTGGCGTAAAGCTGCTGTCCGTCATGTATCTTGGTCGTCGTCACGTAAACCTGCGTCAGACACGTGAAGAGCTGGATGTGCAGACACCTGCGGACCTCGCCGGGGTAAACTTACGTATGCCGGGCACAGACGCATGGCAGTTCCTGGGTGCGGCATTGGGTGCATCCCCGACGCCAATGGCCTTCTCAGAGGTCTACACCGGTTTGGCAACAGGCGCAGTTGACGGTCAGGACAACCCGCTGCCAACTGTTGTGGACCGCAAGTTCTACGAAGTTACAAAGCAGATCGCGCTGACATCGCACCTTGTTGACCTGAACTACATCGCGATTTCCGCTGAGACCTTCAACAGCCTGACACCAGAACAGCAGCTGAAAGTTCAGACAGCCGCAGATGCGGCCGCGTCTGTTGGCCGTCTGCGTCAGCTTGAACTGGAAAACAGCCTTGCAGCCTTCATCGAAGAAAACGGTGTTGAGGTATATACACCTGATACGGCCGCATTCCGCGAGCACGTGCAGGCCCAGTATGTTGGCAGCGAATTTGCAGCAAGCTGGCCAGAGGGTGTGTTGGAACAGATCAACGCACTTGGTAACTAAAGGCCAGAACCAGCGAGAGGCACATAATGAGAAATTTCTTCAAGTGGGTCTCTCGTATCTCTGACGCAATCGCAGCCACAATGTTGGCTGCGATTTTCTTTATTTTTCTACTGCAAATCGGGTCGCGTTATGCGCCCCAGATTGTGGGTTACTTTGGCCTTGCCGAACCTTTCCCGATCCTCGCATCCATCAAGCCACTAGGCTGGACGCTGGAGTTGATCGCGATCCTGTGGGTTTGGGTCATCTTCTTCAGTTGCGCGTTTGTGGTCCGCGAGTATGACCATGTAAAATTCGATATTATCTACCTGTCGGTATCGCGCCGTGTGCGCACGATCTTTGCCATCATTTCGGCGGTCGCGATTGTCGCTGGGATGCTCTACGCCTTTTTGCCGACTTGGGACTACATCGACTGGATGAAGATCCGCAAAACCTCGACAGTGCGGAACCCGTTCACGGGCGACAAAATCCCGCTGCGCACGATCTTCTCTGTCTACGGCGCCTTCATGCTGGTTGTTGCGGCCCGCTACGCTTGGCTGGCCATTGATACCTACCGGTGGGGGCCACCCAAGACCGAGCTTGAGGTTGTGCTGGAAACCGAAGCGGCAGCAGAGAAGGAGCACAAGTCATGAGCTTTGAACTCCTCTCCATGCTGATCACCCTGTTCTTTCTTGCAGGTATCGGTACGCCAATTGGCTATTCGATTTTGCTCGCCTCGGTCGTTTACCTTGGGTTTGCGGGGCTTGATGTTGCCTTGGCAGGCGAGAAAATCCTGCAAGGCTTTTACAAAAGCGCCATTCTGCTTGCTGTGCCGCTGTTCATCGTTGCCGCTAACATCATGAATGCAGGCTCCATCACGGATCGCTTGTTGAACTTCTGCGTCGCAGTTGTTGGTCGTTTCAAAGGGGGGCTTGGGCACGTCAATGTGGTCGCGTCGCTGATATTCTCGGGCATGTCCGGTTCTGCCGTTGCTGACGCGGCAGGCATCGGAAAAATCATCATCTCCATGATGACGCGCGACGGGCGCTATTCGCGGGGATATGCCGCGGCCATCACGGCCGCCTCTGCCACGATAGGCCCGATTATACCGCCCTCTATCCCGATGGTGCTGTATGCGCTGGTCTCGAATGCGTCTATCGGCGCGCTGTTCCTGGCGGGTATCTTGCCCGGCCTGATCATGGGCGTCGTTCTGATGGGCATGAACGGATACCTTGCCCATAAACGCGGGTTTGCTGTGGAAGAGGCCGTTCCCCTGAAACAGCTGCCGCGCGCAACGGCCAATGCTTTTCCCGCGCTTTTGATGCCGGTCATCTTGCTCTACGGCATTTATGGCGGCGTCACGACACCGACAGAAGCTGCCGCTGTGGCCGCCTTCTATGCCCTTTTGCTGGCCGCGATGTTCTACCGCGCAATCTCGCTCAGGGCGCTTTATCAGGTCTTTGTGGATAGCGCCCGCTCTTCTGCCGCAGTGGGCATCGTGATCGGGGGTGCATTTATCCTCAACTACATCGTGATCACCGAACAGATCCCGCAAGCGATCTCGGCCTTCCTTGGCGAGGCAGATATCAGCCCGCTGATGTTCCTGATCATGGTGAACCTGCTGATCCTGCTGTTGGGCTGTGTGCTGGACGCGACAACGATCATCCTTGTGATTGTTCCGCTGTTCATTCCAACCTGCGAGGCTTTGGGCATTGATCTGGTGCATTTTGGCGTGCTGGTCGTGGTCAATTCCATGATCGGGCTGATCACGCCGCCCTATGGTATTCTGCTGTTCGTGATTAACGCCGTCACAGATATTCCGCTGCGCGAGATCATTTCCGAGATTTGGGCCTTTCTTGTTGTGTTGATCGGGGCATTGATCCTGATGATGCTGTCGCCCGGTCTTGTTCTGTGGCTGCCGCGTCTGCTGGGTTATCAGGGCTGATGCTGACGATCCCAACGCATGTTGTTCCGGGTGATCTGCGGGAAAAGTTGCGCGTGATTGCCAAGTGTGGGTTTGAGGCGATTGATCTCAGTCTGACCGATGTTGCCCAATTTGACGGGGATCTTCCGGAACTGGCTGATCTGATTGCGGATGCGGGGCTGGCAATTGCCTCTGTGGGCCCATTGCAGGTTGGGGCGACACCCAATGTGATCAATGCGAAACTCAGGATTGCAAAAGAACTGAAAGCCGACCTGCTTGTCGTCGCAGTTGCGGATACCGCATTGCCTGATTTTGAACCCCAAGCAGGTGTTCGTGTGGCGTTTCAACCGACGCGGATCGTCGAGGACGTCGTGACGGCCATGGTCACAGAACGGAATGATCCGCAGATCGGCCTGGCCCTCAATGCCTTTGCTGTCCTGGGCGACGGCTCGCGCCCTGCGCGGCTGCGCGATCTGGACGGCGCGCGCGTGTTTCATGTGGCCCTGTGGGACGGGCCACAACAGCCGATGTTGCCGGGGCAGGGCACACTGAATTTGGGCGGCCTGGCCCGTGTCCTTGTGCGGGCAGGTTATCAAGGGCCATGGTCCGTCGGTGCAACACCAGAGGGGCCTGATACGGTGCGCAATGCCTATCGGTCACTAGTCACGGCCCTGTCGGACGCTGGCATGAATGAACCGTTGTTGCGCAACGCGACGCCAGCATTGCCCGCAAAAGTGCCGGCCAGAGGTTTTGAGTTTATCGAATTTGCTGTGGATGCAAAGACCGCAGCGGAACTGGAACGCACGCTGACGGCAATGGCGTTTCGCAGAGAACGCAAGCATCTTTCCAAGAATGTCACGCTTTGGCGGCAAGGTGCGGCCAATATTGTGATCAATCAGGAAGGATCGGGCCACGCAGGTCAGGCCTTTGCAGATCATGGGCCTTGCGTGTGTGACATGGGGCTGCGGGTACAGGACGCGGCGGAAACGGTTGCGCGGGCCAAGGCGCTTGGCACACAGGATTTCACCCAGTCGGTCGGATTAGGAGAATTGGACATTCCCGCCATTCGCGGTGTTGGTGGCAGTGTCATTCATTTCATTGATGAGCAATCCGACTTGCACCGTGTCTGGGATATCGAATTTGAACCTGTCGCACGGACGCAGGCCGTGCCGCCCGCAGGGCTGCGCCGCATTGATCATGTCGCCCAGACCATGCGTTATGATGAGATGCAAAGCTGGCTGCTTTACTATCTTTCGACATTTCAGATGAGCAAAACACCAATTGTCAACGTCGCTGATCCTTCGGGCATCGTCCGCAGCCAAGCGATTGAAAGTCCAGAAGGCGAAGTCCGCCTGAACCTGAATGGTGCCGCGGATGCACAGACGCTGGCAGGGTCGTTTGTGTCGGGTCGGCCCGGGGCAGGGGTGCAGCATATCGCGTTTCAGACAGATGATATCTTTGAAACCTCTGCACAGTTGGAAACTGCTGGTTTTGCCCGTTTGGCGATCCCGCGGAATTACTACGCAGATACACAGGCCGCATTTGGCCTGGACGATGCAACAACAGCAGCATTGCAAGACCATAGTATCCTGTATGATCAGGATGAGGCCGGCAGCTACTTTCAGCTTTATGGGCAAGCGATTTTTGACGGTTTCTTTTTTGAAGTCGTCCAACGAAAGGGGCGCTACGCAGGATATGGCGCCCGCAATGCGCCGATCCGTCTGGCGGCGCAAACCCAGACACGCAAACTCAAAGGTGCCGCATGACCGATGATGCCGATGCAATCCGCGCGTGGTGGCGCACATCCATCATTGACATGGAACCCGGCAAGATCGCGTTTCGCGGGCACAGGGTTGAAGACCTGATTGGCAATGTGTCCTTTCCCCAGATGATCTGGCTGATGACCGTTGGCCATTTGGCCTCAGCTGAAGAAGCCGCATTGCTGGAGGCCGCTTTGGTTGCGGGTGTCGATCATGGCCCGCAAGCGCCATCCATCGCAGCCGCCCGCATGACAGCGACCTGCGGGGTGGGGCTGAACAATGCAATGGCGAACGGTGTGAACATGCTGGGCGATGTGCACGGCGGTGCCGGAGAGCAATGCGCGGAGCTGTATTATGATATCGCAAGACGGATTGATGCTGGGGCCAGCTTGAAAGACGCCGTTCAAGCCGGCCTGGACCAGTGGCGCGCAGCGCATGGCAAGATTGTCAGCGGTTTTGGACACCGGTTCCATAAACCGGTTGATCCGCGCGCGCCGCGTTTGATGTCATTGGTGCGCGATGCTGCGCAGGCGGGAACCGTCACTGGTCGCTATGCCGAGATCGGAGAGGCGGTGCAGGCCAACCTGAACCAAAAGCACCCGCTCGCGATGAATATCGACGGCGCAACAGCCGTCATTTTCTGCGAGTTGGGTTTCCCGGCACCTTTGTCACGGGGGCTGTTCTGCCTGTCTCGCTCTGTCGGCATTCTGTCACATGCATGGGAGCAGATGCAGCAGGGCGGGCGCAACAAGGGGCCGATGCCACCTGCATATCTTCCAAAATACGAACCTGAGCCGCAGTGAGATCACAAAACCATCTAATTCATAAAATATCATAGATTTTTGAATACATAATATGATACTGCTACACGCAGAGATTATGAGGTGATTCAAAATGCCAGATCAAGATGGGAACCCGCTCTATTCCCTTGCGCATCTCACCCTGATCAACGCGACCGCGCCTGAGCTGATCTATATCGCCGCGCGTGCGGGCTATGACGCGGTCAGCCCGCGGTTTATCCAGATGAACGTGCCCGGTGAGTTCCATGAAAGCCCGGTGGACAAGGCGATGGTTTCGGCCACCAAGACGGCGCTGAAGACGACCGGGCTGAAGGTTTTGGATGTTGAACTGGCCCGCATCACCGAGGACTGCGACCCAAGGAGTTTTGAACCCGCCTGCGCGCTGGGCGGCGAACTTGGTGCAACCCGCATGATCATGTCTGCATGGACGCCCACGCGGGATGATCGCAACTTCATCGTCGATTGCTACGCCGAAACCTGTGAAATTGCAGCGCCTTACGGCCTGTCGGTTGATCTTGAGTTTCCCAGCTTCAGCCGCCTGCGGACGCTTGATGAAACGCTCGACATTGTGCGTGCCGCTGATCAACCAAACGCAGGCATTTTGGTTGATACACTCTATCTGCACCTGTCCCGCGTTGACCTTGCCGAACTTTTGCATGTTCCGGGTGCACTGCTGAATTTCCTGCACATTTCGGACGCTTTGCCTGGGATCGCGGACACACGCGAAGGCATGATCCAACTGGCCCGCGATGCCCGCCTTTATCCAGGCGAGGGGTGTATTGATTTTGCTGGGGTCATCGAACGGATGCCGCCGGTGGATTACTCCATCGAATTGCCAAACCAGTCGCGTGTCGCAGAGCTTGGCTATGAAGAACACGCACGTCGCTGCCTGATCCACGCCAAACGCACCTTTGGGTCCGTCCGGTCACAGCGCCGTCACCACCCTATTCCTCCACAAGAAAGTACAATGACAGATGGCCAAAGAGCTTACTGAAGAAGACCGCCAATTGACCGCCGACATGATTGCGCGCGGCCGCAAGGCAATGGCTGCCATTGAAGACTGGTCGCAGGCAGAATTGGATCGCCTTGCACAGGCGATTGCCTGGTACGCAGGCAATGAAAAGACATTCACGCGGCTTGCCCATCAAGGTGTTGATGAAAGCGGTATTGGGGATCGTGAAGGGCGACCCGCGAAGCGCTTCAAAATCCAGATGGTGCTGCGCGATGTGCTGCGCACACCGTCAACGGGCGTTGTTGAGGTTGATGAGGCCAAGGGTCTGGTCAAATACGCCAAACCGGCTGGTGTGATTGCGTCCCTCATTCCGATGACAAACCCTGCGATGACGCCGCCAGTGACGGGCGTTGCCGCCGCCAATGCGCGCAACGCTGTCATTTTCTCGCCGCATCCGCGCACGGCGCAGACCACATGGGAAATGACCGAAGTGATGCGCGCAGCCTGCCGCGCCGTTGGTGCGCCAGCCGATTTGTTCCAATGCGTCCGCTACCCATCCATTCCAATGACCCAACATCTGATGGAAGAATGCGATTTGACGCTGGCAACCGGTGGTAAGCCTATGGTGAAAGCGGCGTATTCTTCTGGTCGCCCGGCCTATGGGGTTGGGGCGGGCAATTCTTCCATCGTGATTGATGAAACGGCGGATATCGAGATCGCCGCGCAGAACACGCGGATATCCAAGACTTCCGATTTCGGATCGGGCTGTTCAGCTGACGGCAACATCATCATTCAGCAGTCGATCTATGACCGGATGGTCAAGGCGCTGGAGGCCGAGGGCGGGTATTTATGCAATGCTGACGAAACGGCTCTGCTTGAGAAAGCAATGTGGGATGAAAAGGGCAATCGCACGTTCTCGACCATCGCCTGCAAGCCGCAGCAGACGGCAGATGTGGCCGGGTTCAGTATTCCCGATGATCGCACGTTCCTCATGGTCGATAACCACGGCGCGATTGGCCCAGAACACAAGTTCAGCAAGGAAAAGTTGACGACTGTGATGGCGCTTTATCGGTTTGATACATTTGAAGACGCGCTCGATACGGTCCGTGCTATCTACAACACCGGTGGCAAAGGCCACTCTTGCGGTATCTACAGCCACAGTGACGACAATATCGACGCACTGGCACGGGTTGCACCTGTCAGCCGCATGATGGTGCGCCAGCCGCAGTCCAAGGCGAATGCCGGCGCCTGGACCAATGGGATGCCCATGACCTCCAGCCTTGGTTGCGGGATCTGGGGCGGCAACATCACCAATGAAAATGTCACCATGAAACACATGATGAACTACACATGGGTCGCACGGCCCATCGCAGAGGACCGCCCGTCAGAGCAAGAGCTGTTCGGCGAATTCTATGGTCAGGAGGTCGCGTAATGGATGGAACGAAAATTACCGGAAAGACAGTTGCGGAACACATTGTTGATTTTCTGCAAAGACGCGAGGTGAAACATGTTTTTGGCCTGTGCGGCCATACAAACATTGCGGTTCTGGCGGCCCTTGCGGATAGCCCGATTGATTTCGTCACTGTGCGCCACGAACAAATCGCAAGCCATGCCGCGGACGCCTATGCACGGGTGACGGGGCGCGCGTCCGTTGTGCTGTCTCACCTGTCTCCTGGGTTGACGAACTGCGCGACGGGCGTGGCCAATGCGGCACTTGATTGCATTCCAATGGTCGTGATCGCGGGCGATATTCCCACGCATTACTACGGCAAGCATCCGCATCAGGAAGTGAACCTGCACGCAGATGCGGCGCAATGGGAAATCTATCGGCCCTTTGTCAAACGCGCCTGGCGCGTTGACCGTGCCGACTTGATGGCCGAGATCCTGGAAAAGGCGTTCCATCTGGCCGAAAGCGGCCAGCCCGGACCGGTTCTGGTCAATGTGCCCATGGATATCTTCAGCGAGGTGATCCCATCCGACACTTTTGACCGGGTCGCCAAAAATACGAAGACTCTCGTCAAGCCATCCATGGATGATGAGACAGCCCGCCAGATTGTGAGTTGTCTGGCTGCGGCCCAAAATCCCGTCGCCTATGTGGGCGGCGGGATTTTGTTGGCGCAAGCATCCGAGGAACTGGATGCATTTGCGTCCCATATGGGCCTGCCCGTTGCGCATTCACTGATGGGCAAGGGCGCGCTGCGCGATGATCATCCGCTGGTGATGGGCATGACCGGTTTCTGGGGCACGGAACTTGTCAACCAAACCTGTCTGAACGCGGATGTCGTCTTTGCCGTGGGGACACGGTTCAAGGAGGCGGATTGCTCAAGCTGGTATCCCGGTTACACCTTCAACATCGGTGCAGATGGCAACGACACAAAGGTCATCCATATCGACATCGAGCCGCAAGAGATCGGGCGTAACTACCCTACCGAGATTGGCGTTGTCGCCGATGCAAAAGCAGCCCTGCGTGTGCTGATCCGTGTGGCAAAGGAAATGCATCCGGATGGCTTTGCCCGCAAAGAGAAAAAGGCAGAAATTGCGGCATTCCGCGAGACGTTCAAAGCATCGAACGCCCAGATGCAAACCTCTGCGGCTTTCCCGATGATGCCCGAGCGCATTCTGGCTGATACACGCATTGCACTTCCTGATGATGCCATCATCACCACAGATGTGGGCTGGAACAAAAACGGGGTGGGGCAGCAATTTGATATCCTCACACCGGGCTCCATCCTGACGCCGGGTGGCTTTGCCACGATGGGCTTTGGCCCGCCGGCCGCGATTGGCGCAAAGCTGGCGGCGCCAGAGCGTGTGGTGCTCAGCCTAGTGGGTGACGGTGGGTTCGGGCAGAACCCGTCGATGCTTGCCACAGCGGTTGAGTTGAACCTCGGCATCATCTGGCTGGTCATGAATAACAATGCATTCGGCACAATCGCAGGTTTGCAAAAGGCGCACTACGGCCTGACCTATGGCACGACTTTCCCGGGGAGTGCCCAAGCGCCTACAAACGGTCCCGGCTATGCCGAAATCGCGCGGGCTTACGGGGCCGAAGGTATGCGCGTCACCTCAGCCGATGCGTTGCTTCCAGCATTGCAGTCCGCGATTGCCAGCGGAAAGCCGACAGTATTGGATGTACCCATGATCAATAACCCGACACCAACAACAGGGCATTGGAACATCCTTGATATCTATTCCCCAGACAAGGATGTCAGCCACGTCTCGACCTAAGGATCCATCATGAAAAACCCAAAGAACCAGTTCAAGGCGGCGCTGCACGCAGGACAGCGCCAACTTGGCATCTGGAACACGATTGGTGGAAATACGGTTCCAGAGCTTTTGGGTGGGGCCGGTTTTGACTGGGTTTTGGTAGATTGTGAACATGCCGCGATCGAAACGATCGAGGTGTTGCCTGCATTGCAAGCCATAGGACAATACCCCGAAACCTCGGCTGTCGTGCGGCCGGCGGCAAATGATCCCACGCTTTTCAAACGCATTCTCGACATGGGGGCGCAGACATTGCTTGTGCCTTATGTGCAAACGGCAGAAGAGGCCGCAGCAGCTGTTCACGCCATGCGCTATGGCCCCCACGGCATGCGCGGCATGGCTGGAATGACGCGTGCGACACGTTACGGGCAGGTGGACAACTACTTTCAGGGCGCGTGGGATGAACTTTGTCTGGTCGTGCAGGTCGAGACCGTCAAAGGGTTAGAGAACTTGGAGGCCATTGCACGAACCGATGGCGTGGACGCGGTTTTCATCGGTCCTGCGGATCTCAGCGCCAGCATGGGGTTGGCTGGCCAGATGGATAATCCTGACGTTGATGCCGCTGTGACAAAAGCCATCAACGACCTGGTCCGGTTAGGGGTGCCTGCGGGCGTGATGGCCCTGGAGGCAGATGTTGCCAAGCGGCATCTGGAAAATGGTGCGACGTTTGTTGCCTTGGCCGTAGATCTGGTTCTCTTGGCTGATGCTGTAGCTGGTGTGAAAAGACGCTTTGGATAGATCAGAGCGAACACTATCGTGCGCGTGGCCAAGTCTACGCACGCGATCTTCACCTGAATTCTTAGCAAAGACCCTTGGAGGCACACACCACAGGAGTATCTCACTGCTGAGTTGAATTTTCTGGTGGCATAGGCCGTGAAAACTCAGCTCGTGACCAACAACCTCTCAGGCATCGCGCTTGAGGGTTGTGTAAACTTCGGGATTGGCACCAAAGCAGACTTTGGGTTTTCAGAATTCTAGATCAATCGAGTGGGGCTTTGCTGTCGCTCGATTCTTGCGCTTCGTTGATGCAGCGGTGCTTTGCAGGCGCGACGCGGCCATCATCGGTCATCCACATCACGGTTCAGGCCACAACCCAAAGACGTGCTTTTGCCGCGGCAAATACACACAAGCGCGAATATCGAACAGGCAGAATACGTGGACAAGAAGCCAACGAGATGAGCGAACTCGCTGTGAACTTGTGTTCCAAATGGTTAAAAAACCCCTAACACCAGAGAAAACAAAAAGATTAACAAACATTTATTTGTCCGCTACTGTTCTCCTTAAGCCTGTGTTTTGTTCTTTTCGTGTGGTGAAGGTAACCAGTTGGCAGCGCTCTAAATTTCACAGGCCGTGGGGGCTTTCGATGCATGATCTGTTCACAACGCTGTTCAGCGATCCTGTCGTATTGTTGCGCAATATTCTGCGGTTGCTGCATTTCTTAGGACTGATGCTTGGGATTGGCGTTGCAACGATGCTTGACTTGGTCGTTTTGCGCTTTTTTATCGGAAAACGCATTTCACACGGGGCGTTTGATATTTTCAAATTTGGCTCAACGATCGTGAGCGTGGGCATTAGCGTGATTTGGTTGTCCGGCTTGGGTTTCCTGCTTTTCTACGCTGTGTTCGAGCCTATCAAACTGACGAATGAAAAAGTTTGGGCAAAGATGATCATTGTCCTGATATTGACGCTTAACGGCATCTTCATCCACAAGACCATCCTTCCCGCGCTTAAGGATCAGATCGGCAAGACCGTCTTTGAGGGACGCACAATGGCTGAGCGGCGGACATTCGTTTTTGCGGGCACAACATCTGTTGTGTCGTGGTATGCACCGTTGATTATCGCAAGCCTGTCATCGCTGAATTTCAAAGTGCCCGTACTCGAAATTCTGGCCGCATATGCGATTTTTTTCGCATTTGTTCTGGCGATGTCGAATCTTGTATTGGCGATGAAATTCGCGCCCAGTTCTGATCTCAGAGGCGCGCAGAAAAGAACCAAAGGCACGCGGCAACCTGTCTGGCGTTGATGCCCCCAGACACATTTGCCTTTGCAATCACGGCGATAGGACTATCGCCTGCGACGTTTGGAACGTCAGCAGGCCTGCTGCTGGCTCACTGAAACCTAAAGCCAGGACAGGCGCGTCAGTCTTGCGGTACTTTCAATTGTTAGGAGTGGGTGGCTGGCCACCGGCCAGCCGCTGATCAACGCGGATTTATTCGCAGCCAGCCATTGCCCAGACGCGCAGGTTTTGCTTGAACGTCCCGCCGTAGGGGTGCTGTTTTGTCAGGTTTTCGGCACCAGCATCTGTCAGATAGGTATTTGCCTGAGTGCAAAGGTTTGCCTGCTCCCATTCATGGCAGTTCGAGCAGTCCTGCTCCTTCCAATAGGACTCTGGCAGGCCCTCAACCGGCGGGAAAAGTGGGCTGCCGACGATCAGCTCTTCAATTGACTTGCCGACAATCTCCGGATCGCCCTCGGTCAATGGCGCGCTGAATGTAACGGCTATCGGATCCTGGCTGGTGGGTTCCCCGGTCTCGGCGTCCGTCACGGGCGCTGCCGCTGCCATCTCAACCCAAAGTAGATCAATCATGAGCGCTTGGGCATCTTTCGTGAACGCTCCGTTCGGATAACGTTCGATAAAAGCAAAAACATCCGCAGATGCGTCGCTGTCTTTTACGGCTTCCCAAGCAAGCGCTTCTTCTGTGGAAGCCTCCTGTGCCGATGCGATTGTTGTAGTGGCCAACATGATTGCGCCCACCGACAGTATTCTTCGAAACATATCGTTATCCTATCACTAACAAAGACTAGTCATATGACCGCCAGAACTGCCTTTCAAGAAGGGCAATGCTGTGGTCTCACTTATTCTACAATGATCTCTTACACGCCATAATGATCACATTTTGGTCTAAATTGTGATGTATTTATGTCTTAGCTCCAAACAAAGACAAGGTTCTCACTGGTGTAATCGAGGGCCTTTAATCCGGTCGGCCGCTTTGCAACCACTAGGCGGCGGGCATCGCAACTGAGTAAACTGTTTGGAGAAAACTGTGTTGACTATTATGAAAGTTGCTTCCGCGAAGTGGAAGCCTGTTTTGATCGCTGGTCTGGTCTGTCTTGGGCCGCAACAAGCCCTTTCACAAGAAAATGTTTTCGCCCCTGGTTGGACGATGAACGCTGATTCTTCCGCTCTCCGCTTTCAGTCGGTGAAGAATGAAACAAAGGTCGAATCCAGCACATTCGGCACCTACACGGGAACCATTGACGAAAACGGACTGGCCACAGTGCGTGTACTGCTTGATTCGGTGGATACGGCCGTGGATTTGCGGAACGTGCGCATGCGCTTCTTGCTTTTTGAAACATTCCAGTTCCCAGAAGCAGTCATCACAATGCAGATTGATCCGGCTCAGCTTGCTGACCTCAGAGATGTGCGTCGGAAAATCATAATGGCGCCATACACAATCGACCTGCACGGCGTAACGTCAGAGCGTGAGGCAGAGATCGCTGTCATGTTGCTTGATGATGATACTGTGTCTGTCACCTCCAGCACCCCGATTTCACTTCCGGTTGCTGATTTCGGGCTTGAAGGTGGCGTTGCCAAACTAGAGGAAGCCGCCAAAGTCGAAATTATCCCGTCTGCGACGGTGACCTTTGACTTCATGTTCAACCGCGCTGAATCCGCGGAAAGCTACATGATGGCGTCAACCGCAATGCTTGAGATGTCGGAAACCGAAACCGTTGCCATGGAAGACGAAGGCGACTTTTCTCTGGCTGCCTGCAAAGGCCGGTTCGAGATCATGTCACGTACCGACAACATCTACTTTGCACGCAGCAGCGCTGCACTTGAAAGTCGCAGCGCGCCGTTGCTCGATAGCATCGTTGAAATCGTGAACCGCTGCCCAGAGCTTTCGATCAGGGTCGATGGTCACACGGACTCTGATGGTAGCGCGGCCCTGAACCAAATTCTGTCAGAGGCTCGGGCAAGATCTGTTCGCGCGTATCTGGTAGATGCAGGTGCTGATGCTGACCGTATCGAAACGATCGGCTTCGGTGAAGCTGTGCCGATTGTTGCCAACGATTCCATTGAGAACAAGCGGCGTAACCGTCGGATCGAATTCACCGTGGTGAATGGCTGAACTGGCCTGCAAACATAAAGGGCGGCCCCCATTTCGGGCCGCTCATCACCGCTACCTGAATAGAAGAACCAGTTCAAAATCTCTGCGGCTGTCGCTACGCCTGTTGCGATTGCCGCAAGGCACCAGACAGACGCGATGGTCTACGATGGTTGTAGAGAACGTTAACTAGGAATACCAAAATGCGACTATCTCTTATTTGTAGTGTCTTGGCTTTGACGGCGCTGATATTCTTTGCCGCTTTGCGATCCATTCCAGCAACCGACAACACAGCAACTGCTGAAAGTGCTGCTGCCGGGCTGGAAGAAGCAACCGCCCAGATTGAAGCGAACCAGAGTGAATTTGATCAACAAATCGCCGCGGCAAATCAAACGATTGCCGATCTTCGGGACGAAAACGCGGATCAATCCACCACGCTGGAAGCGACCGCGACCGAGCGCGATGAACTTCAGTCCCAACTGGAGAACATGAATGAACAGCTGGGCGTCGTGGAAGCGGCAAATGCCGCCCTGGAATCCGACAAGAACAGCCTAACGCAGGAACTTGCAGCGCTTACGGCGGGTCTGGAAAGCAGTGAAAACGCGACACGCGAGGCAGAGGTCAACATCCAATCCCTCAATGATGCAATTGTCGAAGGACGCGAGGAAGCTCAGACGTTGCAGGCCAGAATTGCCGCACTTGAAAGCGAAAGAGATCAACTCACCCAACAACTTGCAGAGCAGGAAAACAACGCTGTCGCACTGTCCGCGGCGGAAAACGATGAAGTGGCACAGGCCCAAGCGCTCCTCGAGCAGCGCGCCCAGGATCTTGCCGCAGCAGAGGACCGTATCGCAGCTTTGACCGAAATGACGACCGCACAAGAGCAGACGACCTCGGCACTGACGGAACAGATTGAAGGTCTTGAACTGCAGGTGACGTCGCTGTCTGGCGAAGCATCCGGTCTGGCTGATGAAGTGGCGAAGCGCGACACCGTCATTGCAGGGCTTATCGCGCGGACAGGTGGCGGCGTCACGTCGCCTGTGGCAGGCTGTCAGGAAAAGACAGATGCTGTGCTTGCCGAGGCAAAGGTAAGCTTTGAAGCCGGTTCAACGACGATCGACAGCAGCTCACTGCCGCTTCTGGAAATACTTGCTGCCATTGCATCTGATTGCGTGCAGCAGAATCTGACGCTTGAGATCGAGGGTCACACCGGCAGCGCCGGCGGGGTCGCCAGCAATCTGCTGCTCAGTGACGGGCAGGCAAAAGCTGTGCGTGATTTCCTGATTGAAAAGGGTGTGCAGGCATCATCCGTGCGCGCCGTCGGATTTGGGGGAAGCGATCCCATCGCAGATAACGAAACCAGCGATGGCCAGTCACTCAACCAGCGCATCGTTTTTGATTGGGAGCAGAGCTAACCCTCCGCTCGCCCCATGTTGCCATATCTAATGTTGGAGTAACCATGTCTACGCAACTGATCTTAATCCTAGGCTACTTGTCGTCCACCTTCCTCTTGGGTTTGGCCCTTGGCTGGCTCATTTGGCAATTCGGTCGCTCCAAGGAATTGGAGTCGATGGCGGCTGATACACAGTATTGGAAGCAGCGCCTTGAGCAGTCCCGTTTCGAACGCAATATCGATTTGGATCGGGTAACAGCGCTCGAAACTGAACGGGACAATCTGAAACGGCGTCTGAAGTCGGCCGCATCCGGCAATTAGAAATGACAGAGTTCTCTGATCATGACCATTTCCTCCGTCTATCAAAAGCCCCTGGATGCGACGCCGTCCCCTACAAAGAAGCACGATCTCATGAAGCCAGAATCTGAATGCGGTATTAAGTTACCAACCAACTATCATGAGATTATCTTGGGTGCTTTGTTCGTTGGACTAGGGCAGATGGTGCTTTTCCTGGGCGCACCCAAGTTTTACGCCTTGTTGTCCAAGGATAGCGAGAACATCAGCACCGGTCCTGCAACGAATGACTTCCCGGTAGAGGCGTTGAGACCGCTCATGCAGTGGCTCCTTGAAAACGTTGGCGCATTTGGTGCATCTTCCCTGGTTGCAGCTGCTGGCATAGGGTTCATTTTTCTGGGGTGGAAAGAGTTTTTGAGCGACAAACTCGATTAAGAAACCTGCACGGGAAAACGCGCTGGGCTGTGCAAACACTAACCTAGAATGCGCAGAGTGGTGTCCGGCGCTTATCGCCAGTAACACTACGACACAGCTGCACTGGATCTCCGTTGAATAAACTCTGGTGCGCAGTTCAAACTCCCAAAATGGCCCGAAGCAGGATCAATGATTGCAGAGACCAATGCGTTGCCCGCTTCTTGTCCTATGCGACGTGCAGGCAGCCGCACAGTTGTCAATGCAGGTTCGATTTCCGAGGAACCCTTGAAATCGCCAATGCCAACAACCGTGACATCATCCGGAACCGAAAGCCCGCTTGCAGTCGCCCCGTAAAGCGCGCCGGTCGCAAGAATATCGTTGCCGCAGATCAGCGCCGTAGGGCGATCATCCTGAGTGAAAAGCGCCCTTGAATCCTGCTTTGAGTCAGAGATGCTGTAAACGGTTTCTAGCATCCATTCCTCTGGAACCTCGATCCCGGACGCGCGCAATGTATCAAGAACGATTTCCCGCCTCGCCAATGCGCGATCATTCCCGTTGGTTGGGGGAAACATGCAGGCAATACGGCGATGGCCAAGGGCAAGGACATGCTCTGCGATAAGCTTGCCCGCTTGTTCGTTATCCGCCCCGATTGATGGAAATCGTGAGGTCGCAGAGTAGTTCCACATCAAGACGCAAGGAATTTCCTGACTGTCGAGCAGTTGAAAGACAGCCTCGTCATGGTCCAACCCGGTCAGGACAACGCCATCAACGCGATGTTCAAGGAACTTGCGCAAGATCGCATATTCGCGTTGCAGGTCATATCCATGCGACGCCAGCAGAATGGTAAAACCTTGTGTCGAGACTGTATCGGAAAAGGCCTGAACCACCTCTGCAAAGATTGCGTGGTCCAAGGTTGGCACCAGAACACCAATGGTTCCAGACCTGATCCCATGAATGGTTTGCGCGGCCCGATTGCGGATGTAACCTGTCCTGCGCACCGCGGAATCGATCCTCTTGCGGGTGGCGGATTTCAACAGCTCTGGGTGGTTGAAATAGCGTGACACTGTCGATGGGGACACGCGCGCCGCTTTTGATACGGTGAAAATATCTGCTTTTTTCGGCTTACTATCAGACACTTAATCCACCACATCAGCGATTTTATGAAAACATTTGCAAAACTATTTTCATCGCTTAGCGTAAATGGTCAAGCCTAAGTTTGGGAGGCATTGGGCCAGATGGAATTCCTGTATTACATGGGCGATGTGTTCACCCCGATTAACTTCGGGCTGCTATTGCTGGGGACCATCGGTGGTCTGATCTTGGGTGCGACGCCCGGACTATCGCCGACCATGGCCGTGGCCTTGCTCATTCCGTTTACCTTTCAGCTTGAGCCGCAGCAGGGTCTGATCCTTCTGGGCGCTGCCTACACCTCTACCGTTGCCGGTGGTGCGGTCAGTGCGATCCTGCTGAAAATTCCCGGCGCGCCTGCCAATATCGCCACCACGCTGGACGGTCACACGATGGCGATGAAAGGCGAGGGGGCAAAAGCCCTGCAACTGTCGTTTATTGCATCGGCCATTGGTGGGGTCTTTGGCGTCTTGCTATTGATCTTTCTGACGCCGGTATTGGCACAATGGGCGCTGGCGTTTGGTCCGTCCCATCTGTTCTGGCTGGCAATCCTCGGCGTTACCGTGATCGGGACACTCGATTCAAGCTCGGTCGTGAAAGGTCTGTTGTCGGGCTGTATCGGCCTATGGCTGGCCACGATTGGCTTTGATGACATCATGGGCGCGCAACGCTTCATCTTTCACCCCGCGGTGAGCGGAGGCATCAATGTGATCCCCGCGTTGATCGGCCTCTTTGCCATTCCGCAGGTGATCACAATGTTCACAAAGGGCCGGTGCAGTGATGACGCAGAGATCATCAGCGTCCAGAAACACCCGATCCGCCTTGCCTTTGTCGAGGTTTTCAAGCGCAAGACTGCACTTGCCATCGGAACGATCACTGGCTCTATCATCGGTCTGATCCCCGGCGTGGGCGGGCAGATTGCCGGGCTCGTTGCCTATGACCAGTCCAAGAAATTCAGCAAAGAAAGCGAGAAATTCGGGACCGGGCACAGCGAAGGTGTGATCGCAGCCGAAAGTGCGAACAACGCGATGGTTGGCCCGTCACTGGTGCCATTGCTGACGCTCTCGATACCGGGTTCGCCGACCGCGGCGGTTCTGCTGGGCGGTCTTTTGATCCACGGCATTTTTCCCGGCCCCGATCTGTTCATGAACTACCCGCAGGTCGCATGGACCTTCATCGACTCGATGTTGATTGGCCAGGTGCTGATGTGCATCTTCGGGCTCTATATCGCCGGTTTGGCGGCAAGCGTCGCACGGGTGCCGCATGCGGTGATGGCTGCAATCGTTTTGGGGCTTGCTGTTTTTGGTAGCTACTCTGTCCAGAACTCTATCGGCGACGTTTACGTCATGGCGACCTTGGGTCTGGCGATGTACTTTCTAGAGCGGTTTGGTTTCTCGGCGGCGCCGCTTGTCCTTGGTCTGATCCTTGGCCCTATCGCAGAAGCGAACTTTATCCAGGGCTCAATGATCGCAAATGCAACAGTGGGCACCGGAACCTACTTCTTTACCGGTTGGCTCAACTGGCTGTTGATCCTGATCGTGCTGGCATCAATCACCTACTCGGTATGGATGGAGATCATGGCCCGCCGCTATACCACCAAAGACGATGCTGTCGCAAAAGAAGAGGCACTGTCATGACCGATCTACCCCGCAATCAGCATATTGTTGCATCCGGCCTGATAGCGGTTGTCGGCCTGAGCATTGCCTACATCAGCTTTACGCAGGAACCGGCGGACGCTTTCATATTTCCGCGCCTGATTTCATCTGTCTTCGCTGTCTTGGCGATCTGGACCTTTGTAAAGGCCATCCTGGGGCGAACAAAGGTCGGCAATGGGATCAGCGGTGCCGCGATGCGCAACATGCTGCCCGGTTTGATCGTGGCGATCATCTATGTCTATTGGGCCGCCAAGGCGCTTGGTTTCTATACGGCCACGACGATTGCCTTTTTTATCCTGCTTTCACTTTACGACCCGGCCCCGCATTCAGAATTGAAAAGCTGGGTCAAGCGTCTGTTGATCACCGCCGGTTTCATGGCGGTCATGTACGGTCTTTTCGCGCAACTGCTGAATGTCTTCACACCGCGAGAGATTTTTTTCTGAACCGCAAAGGCGGCAGAGTTAACCCTAGGGAGGATACTATGAAAAAATGGATTGCAGGGGCCGCATTGGCCTTGGCCACAATGACGGGAACGGCGTTCGCTGACGGTCATGGCGATTATCCGGAACGGCCAATCATGATGATGGTCAGCTATGGCGCTGGTGGCGCGACGGACTTTCAGGCGCGCATCGTGACGATGACAGCCGGCAACGAAGATGCGCTTGGCATGCCAATCGCAATCGTTAACCGCCCCGGTGCGGGTGGCCGTGTCGGATGGAACTGGTTTGCGACAGAGGCAGAGGCCGATGGTTACACGCTTGGTGCCTACAACATCCCGCACTTTGTGGCACAGTCTATCGAGGGTGGGGTGTCCTACTCGTCAGAGAGCTTTGAGCCGATCGCAAACTGGGGTGCAGACCCGGCTGTGTTTGTCGTTGGTGCCGATAGCGAATTCAATTCGATGGAAGACGTGGTCAACTATGCCAAGGAAAACCCAGGTGGTCTGACTTTCTCTGGCGCTGGCCTCTTTGTGGGTCACCACATCGCAGCGCTGCAGCTTGAAAAAGCGG
The DNA here is from genome assembly GCA_947498645.1 of uncultured Paracoccaceae bacterium. Classification (GTDB taxonomy): domain Bacteria; phylum Pseudomonadota; class Alphaproteobacteria; order Rhodobacterales; family Rhodobacteraceae; genus Yoonia. Next base: position 1,981,104 of record CANMKS010000001.1, read on the forward strand.
CCGGTGTGAAACTGGCCTATATTCCAAACAACGCAGGTGGCGCAGGTGCGATGCGCGCCGTGATCGCGGGCGAGGTTCTGGGCGGCGTGAACAACCTGTCTGATGCATTCCGCGCGCAGGCCGCCGGGAACGTGAAAATCCTTGGGGTGTTCGACCTGGAGCGCAATACAGAATTCCTGCCAGACGTCCCGACAATGATGGAACAAGGCTTTGACATCGACAACGCATCGGTCAACTTCCGCGGTGTCATGGTGCCCAAGGGTACACCACAACCGATCATCGACAAGCTGGCCGCGACCGTGCCTGCGATGTTCGAAAACAGCCGCGTACAAAGCCGTATGGCGGCCGGTGGTTCGCCAATGCACATCATGACGCGCGACGAAGTGATTGCGATGTGGGCTGCGCGTCAGGAAACGCTCGAAGAGCTTCTGTCTGGCCTATAAACCGAATGCGCAGCACCCTCTCTGGGGTGCTGCGCCCTCAAAAACAGGTAACGCCCCATGAATTCCATTGATCCCATCGCTGAGGTTGAAGCCATCGTCGCCCGTGCGCGTACGGCCCAAAACGCCTTTGAGCGTCATGGATCACAAAAGGCCTATGACCGTGCAGCGCAAGCCGCAGCTTGGGCGATCATGGAACCCTCTCGCAACCGCCATCTGGCGGAACTCGCGGTCCAGACGACGGGTCTGGGAAATGTGCCCGACAAGATTACCAAGAACCATCGCAAGACGCTTGGTCTGATGCGCGATATCCAGCACGCAAAGACCCATGGTATCATCAGCGATGATCCAGCGACCGGCATCACCGAGGTCGCGCGCCCGATCGGTGTGATCGGGGCGGTTGTGCCGTCCACGAACCCCGGTGCAACGCCTGCGAATAACGTCATCAACGCTCTTAAATGCGGAAATGCAATTGTCGTATCGCCATCACCAAAAGGTGTGCCAACCTGCGAGGCATTGCTGGGCTATATCCACGCAGAATTCGATAAGCTGGGCATTGACCGTGATCTGGTCCAGATGATTCCGGGGCGCGGATCAAAGGAAAAGACCCAGCGCCTATTGGAAATTGCTGATCTGATTGTCGTCACAGGCAGCCAGAACAACGTCAAACGGGCCTATACATCCGGCACGCCGGCGCTGGCCGTTGGGGCTGGCAATGTGGCGGTCATTGTCGATGAAACCGCAGACCTGGCTGCGGCTGCCGAGAAGATAAAAGCGTCCAAGACCTTTGACAACGCGACCTCTTGCTCGTCCGAGAATGCAATCGTTGTTGTCGATGAGATATATGATGCCTTTGCCGCCGAAATGGCCCGCACTGGTGGCGCGCTGATCAGGGATGAGACCAAGGTTACCTCGAAGCTTTGGGTGAAAGGTCACCTGAACCCCCAAGCGATTGCGCAAGACGCAGACAAGATGATTGCAGCCCTTGGCCTGACTGATGAAGTGCCACCTGACACCGCCTATATCGCGGTCGAGACGACAGGCATTGGCCCCGAACACCCGCTGTCGGGCGAGAAACTAAGCCGTGTTCTGACAGTTTATCGTGCGAAGGACTTTGACGATGCTGTCCGCATAACCCATGCAATCGAAACGCACCAAGGGGCGGGTCACTCCGTTGGCCTGCATACACAAACCCAAGACCGGCCGCTGATACTTGCCAAAGCCATCCCCACCAGCCGCGTGATTGTGAACCAGGCACATACCTTTGCGACGGGTGGTTCCTTTACCAACGGCATGCCGTTCTCATTGTCGATGGGCTGTGGGTCTTGGGGTGGCAATTCAATTGATACCAATCTGCACTGGCGGCATTTCATGCAGACCACCAAGATTGTCCGAGAGATCCCCGCCAATGAACCAGCCGTCGAAGATATCTTTGGCGATTATTGGAGTGAGGCCGGCCAATGATATTTGAAGCGGCGGCACCACCCAAGGGCACCGTAAAAGATTGGTTGGACGCGCGGGCGTCAGAAGATGGCACTGCCATTGTTTTCCCCGAAACACGCGAAACTCTTGGCTGGCGCGCGTTGCGTGATCAGGCGCGCAGTATGGCGCAAGGGCTGATCGGGCGCGGGATCAAACAGGGCGAAAGCGTCGCCATCGTCCATCCAAATGGACGAGAAGGGGTCTTGTCAGTTTATGCCGCGCTTTATGGCGGCTTCCGGGCGACGATGATCAATCTGGCAGCTGGCCCCGATGCCATCGCCTATGCGCTCGCACATAGTGGCGCGCAATTTGCCTTCGTCCACGACAGCCAAACCGACGCGATTGCCAAGGTCGCCCCCGCAGACATGCAAATGATCACCCCTGCCATACTGCAGGAAAAGGCAGATATCCCCGCTTTCACAAGCAACCAACATGCGCTCTTGATGTATACATCCGGCACAACCGGACAGCCCAAAGGCGTTGTGCATTCCCATGCCAGCCTTCTGGCCGGAGGGTGGACAACCGCGATCGCACATGACTTGTCGCGCGCGGATCGAGGGTTTTGTGTGCTGCCGATCTATCACATCAACGGGCTATGCGTCACGATGATGGGCGCGCTTGTTTCAGGCGGGTCACTGGCGATGACTGCGAAATTCTCGGCCAGCAAGTTTTGGAATCAGGCTGACGAGGCAAAAGTCACTTGGTTCTCGGTCGTGCCAACAATCATTAGCCACCTTCTTCACAATGAAGCGGACCCGGCGCGCGAAGTCCTCGAACGGCTCAGGTTTGGCCGTTCTGCTTCATCGGCCTTGGCGGTCGAAACGCAATCTGCATTCGAAGAGCGGTTCAACGTCCCCATCATAGAAACGATGGGCCTGACAGAAACAGCCGCGCAAATACTGTCAAACCCGCTTCCGCCCGGCGTCCGCAAAATTGGATCGCCTGGGGTTGGTTACGGCAATGAGGTCTGCATTTTTGGACCCGACCTCGCGCCCGTACCACCCTTCCAAGAGGGAGAGATCGCAGTCCGCGGTCCCAATGTCATGGTTGAATACCTGCATGATCCAAAAGCAACCCAAAAGACATTTGCTGGCGAATGGCTGCGTACCGGCGATTTGGGGCATGTTGATGAAGATGGTTACGTCTTTGTAACTGGTCGCTTGAAAGAGCTGATCATCAAAGGTGGCGAAAACATCGCGCCGCGCGAAATTGATGAGGTTCTCTACTCTGAACCCGACATCATCGAAGCGGCCGCCTTTGCGCGGTCTTGCAAGAACTATGGCGAAACGGTGGAAGCAGCGGTCGCCGTCAAACCAGGATCGCAGTTGTCAGAAAAGGCGCTGATCGCACTTTGTCAGGAACGCCTCGGGAAATTCAAATCACCTGACACCATTCATTTCTTGCCGGAGTTGCCAAAAGGGCCGTCAGGTAAGATCCAAAGGCTAAAATTGGCCGACCTCGTCTAGCGTGACATGTTGAACGTACCCACACATCCGCTTGTGTCGCAACGCCGCTGGCCGGGAAAGACATGCGAACAGGCACGCTCACGGCAACTGCGACCCGCCCATTCCGAAGAAAAGAGGCACGATGACAAACCACGGATGACTGGCATTATCTACCCATATCGCATTTGTTCGTCATTTTTCGATCGGGCGAGATCTGCGCATCTTGACCTCAAATCGCAGGTGGAATAGATGCCCTAGAAGGTCGCGGGCGTTGTGTAATGGTAAGACCTCAGATTTCCAATCTGATGATAGGGGTTCGATTCCCCTCGCCCGCTCCAGAAATTCTTTTCCACCACAATGCTGACAACATGAATGCATCGGCGCTGCTATGTAATTGACTTGAATGGATTTTGAGGGCTGCGGCCTCAAAGCCGGCTAGAAATTCAGTAGCGGTGCCAGCAATGGTCAGGCGTCATCAAGGGCGCCAATGCTGAAAATGGGCCTGCCACTTCCACCTCATCTTTGTGGCGTGGGATGCTTGTCAGCAGTGCGACGGTGGCGCGGGCGCTCCAAATCACCAAGGTTTCGTGAAAGTGGCGCTATGGCCGAGGATGCAATTGGATCTGATACCAAAGCGTCCGATCCAAATCCAACCTTCGCAGAAGTTACCAGTTTCTCGAAGGGCATTGGCCGGGCTAGATGATACCCTTGCAGCGTGTCGCATCCCAGTTCCCTCAGGATCGCGGCGTGGGTTGCCGTTTCAACACCTTCGGCGGTCACCGTAATGTCCAGCGCACGGCCCATGTCGATCATGGACTTGACCAGTTCACGCGCCGTATTTGAGGTGTCGATGGGGCGTACCAGGCTCATATCCAGCTTCATCCCGTCAGGGCGCATGGAACGTAGCCCCACAACCGAAGCGTGGCCTGAACCAAAATCATCTACCTCAATGCGGAACCCTGCCAAACGCAGATCAGCCAAACGCGCAAGGAATCCGCTCCCCTGATCTTCGACAAGAACGCTTTCCAGCATCTCCAGCGTGACTTCGGTTTTTCCAAGGTCCCACGTCTTGATGGTTTCTTCCAGGCGCTGATTCATGATCTGATGGGCACCAACATTGAAGGATATGCGCGGAATTGGCGTGCCTGCATCATTCATCGCCGATATCTTGTTCAGGCCATATGCAAACACTGCCTTGTCAATGTCCGGGATCAAGCGCAGTTGCGCGGCAACAGGCAGAAAGCTCGCAGGGCTAAGGATGCCATGATCGGGATGCTGCCAACGGGCAAGGGCCTCGACACCAACGATTTCATTGGTTTGGGCATCAAATTGAGGCTGAAACCACGCCAGAAACTCGCCATTTGCAATGCCCCGCTCAATGTCGGCCGTCAGCGTGCGCTTGGCAAGAACAGACGTGTGGATTTGCGGGCTGTAAAGAACCGTGGCGCCACGCCCGGCCTCTTTGGCCAGATACAGGGCAGCGTCGGCGCTTTTGAGCAGGTCCTTGTTGGAAATGAACCCACCCTGTGTTGAGGCGATCCCGAAACTTGCACCAATGCGGCAGGCATGGCCATCGATCTCCATCTCAGAAGAGATGTCGCGGCCCAGCCGATCAGCGAGCCGCCTCGCGCTTTCCAATGTTGCGCCCTGGGCCAGCAGGACGACAAATTCGTCACCGCCCACGCGCGCGGCAAGATCGTCACCGCGGGTTCGATTAACCAGATGTTCGGCAACGTTGCACAAGACCGCATCGCCAGCGGCATGGCCCAGCGTGTCGTTCACGCTCTTGAAGTGGTCCAGGTCGACGCGGATCAGCACGCGCGGTTGTTCCGTTTTGGGCGCCAGTTCATCGAGGGCATCGTCAAGCGCGCGGCGGTTCGGCAGCGCGGTAAGCGGGTCATGGCGGGCTTGCTGGCGGGCCTGTTCGCGCGCCGCGAGCAGTTCATCCCGCGCTTCTTTGGCTTCTGTGATATCGGTCACAATGGCCGCGAATTGCACGTCTTCTTCTTGTCCCGTCGTCATCGGCGAAATGCTAAGGCGAATCCAGCAGGGCGTGTTGTTCTTGCGATAGTAAAGAATTTCAGCCTGAATGGGTTCGCGCCTTTCCAGCGCGCACAGGATGCGCTTGCCAACGGCCAGATCGGTGTCTGGACCATGAAGCAAGTCGTCGAGTTTCTTGCCCAGCGCCTCTTGCGTTGTGTATCCGGTGATCTTGGCGAATGCCGCATTTGTCCACAGAATATGGCCGGGTACATTGGTCACAACGACGCCTTCATTGGCCATTTGCGCGATTTGCGCAAGGCGCGCCAATTCACGCGACTTGTCACTTAATTCAGCCTTCGACAGCTCCAACGCACGATGGGGGTCCACGATGGCCTGCATTCCAAGGACGCCCATCAAACCGAACGGCACGGCCAAGGCGGCGACAGCGACAAGGATGGCCTTTCGGATAAGCGATTGACCTATGGTCTTTATGGCTTGCGCGTCAGAATCGGCCAGCAGGGAAAAGGTTGTGCCAGGCACTTCCATCGCGACTGGTGGTGCCTGAAACGGTGCCCATTCTTGTTGGTTCGCCAACTGGAATTGGGTGACAATCCGCGTGACGGGGGCGTCTCCCTCCTCGCGCAGAACATTGGTCAGGTCCACCACAGTCTCAGCCGTCAGTATGCCTTCTGTGATACCGGCGCGCTGGACCGGCATGGACACCAGAAAATGGGCGCTGTGCAGTGCGTCCCCCGGCCTGTAGCTGATGCGCGGCACAGGTGACCGCGCACCGGACACCCAGTCGTTCAGGCCTTCGACATACTCGATGGGCAGATACCGGTCGGCTTGGTTCAGCGTTTCCGGATCTCTGATCGACAGAAGCGGGCGGCCCTTATAGTCGAACAGGGCCACCGACCTGAACCTCGGGTTGGCCAGGATGGCGTCCTCGGCGCGCAGGGACGTCTTGGTTTCCCCAAGGGTATAGTTTTGAATATCGGGGTTCCGGGTCAATAGCCGGACATCCAGTACCAGTTCATCCAGAATGTCACGCAGGATGCTGCTTTTGGTGGCAAGATGGGATCGTTTGGCGTCCGCTTGCATGGTCTTGAGTGCCGGCGCAGACGCGAATTGGACGGCCGCCGCCACCGCCAGAATGGCGGCGCAATAGCCCAAGGCGATCAGCGACAGATAGCGGACAGTTACACTGGTTCCCTCTCGCATCAGTCGCGGCCCGGATTGCCATGATGCTGCGCCAGGTCCAATTGGTCCGGCTGGACAGGGTCACGGCGCTCAAAAACCGGCTTTAGGTTTCCGTTCCGTGCCACCCGCGTCATGCACAGATCTTCGCGCCCCAGCGCTTCGTGTCCATCTGGGGTCTGTGGTGTCACTGGCTGAAAAGGCTGCTGGTAGTTGGTGATCAACCCTTCATATGTGCCGTCAAGGTTATGAAATGCACGGCGCAATGCGTCACGTTGCGCATCGATGCCTTGATGCCATTGTGCGTCCAGACGTGCGCGGTCAAGTGCAAGCAGGAACAGGCGCCCCAGATCAAAGGCGTGATAGAACCCATGAGGTGCCGGATGTTCGCGCGGGTGCAAAGCGTCCGGAAAGTGCCGCTCCGCGGCGATATGATGCGAAACACGGGCAGCATATTGATGAAGACCACATGTACCTAAAATTTCCAAACCTGTCGCCGTGATGCCGTCAAAGTCGATACGCTCTGTGATGCGGCCTCCAAGGATCCCCCAATGACTGATGATCTTTGGCGGTGCGTCGGCATTGGCAAGATGTGCTATGATGGTCGAAATCAGCTCGAACCCGGCAACAATAATGACACAATCTGCCTCAGCTTGCGCGACCCTCTTTACAGCATCACTCACGGTCCGCTCACCGGCAGTGTTGTGCAAAACAACCGCCTCGGACAGGACCTGGGCCCGCGTATAGGCTGCTTTTTGCAACTCTGACATATTGTACCGGCCCCACGGGTTATCCACCGCGATGGCCGCCGGTCGCTGGCACCCGCGTTCCAGTGCGACAGAGTAGAGATGATCAGCCGCTTTCCGGTCATCAACTGACAGGCGAAAGACCCAGTTCTGATCGCCGTGCGCGCCACGGGTCAATGGCCCCGCCGCGGACCACGGCAAAAGCAACGGCAGGCCACTTTTGTTGATCTGCTCAAGATTGACGAGATAATGGGGTGAGTGCATGCCCCCAAACACGGCAACAGCGGTCGGGTCATTGCGCGCGGCATCAAGTGTGTCGTTCGAACGCCGCGCATTGGCGCGGTTGTCGATTGCGACCACGCGCACATTTGCTGGGGTAGGGTGGCTGCTGATTGCCGCCAGAAGGCCGGCCTCAATCGCCTCGGCAGGGTGCTGGGTCAGCGTGTAATCCGCGTCAATATAGACAGTTACCTGATCCTGGGACGATGCGATGCCGGGCAGCACCAACGCCAGACAGAGCATAAGCCACTTGAGAGAAAACCTGACCATATCGAAAACCTCTGCGTGAGCGTAGCTCGCGTTTTAGAGGCAATGGTTTTCAACGCCCTAAAGGAAGCCGCAGAAAATGTGGAAAAATTGAAGAGTGTTTTAGCGGTGGTCAGGACCAGTTCATTTCGCCCTACCAGCAGTCACCTTTCGGGCAAATCTGCGCTCATGTGCCGCGTGGCTTGGCGCGTAACGTGGGGTCGGCCTGGGTGGGGTCGTCAGGCCAGGGATGGCGCGGATAGCGCCCGCGCATATCGCGGCGCACATCGGCGTAGGACGTCGCCCAGAATCCGACAATGTCCTGCGTGACCTGCACTGGCTTTTGCCCGGGCGACAACAGCGTGACCCGCAAGGGCGTCTTTCCAACCTTTGGATGCGTCGTGACACCGAACATCTCTTGCAGACGCAGCGTGATGCCGGGTGCTTCTCCGGCATAGTCGATGGGTATCTTGCGCCCCAGAGGGGTCTCAAAATGCGCTGGCGCGGCCCGGTCGAGGCGTTGCATCTGATCCCAATCCAACATCGCGCGCAAGGCGGGCAGCAGATCAAAGCGCTTCCAATCCTCTGCGGACCGCACGCCGGACAGATGCGGCAAAAGCCAATCCTCCAGATGATTGATCAAGGTGGCGTCATCCATTGCGGGCAGACCATCCACCAAGGCCACGCGGGCCCGGAACCGTGCGGCTGCGTCCGATGGATACAAGCCCAGCTGGCGCACCCCCTCCAACATCGCCTGTGCGACCGCCTCAGGCGGTGCATCGGACCAGACCCGGTCATCCAGCACAAGGGCGCCGAAACATTCCTGCTGGCGGGTCAGCACGCGGCGGTCGCGTTTGGACCATGTGCAAAGATCGGTCCAGAAAATCTGATTCTGAAAGATGTCACGCAGTTCCGCCTCGGTGATTGCGGCCGCCTGCCTGATCCGGGCCTCGCGGGTGTCGCCATCCAGATCGGTCGCCACCAGCAAACGGACCCCGGCAAGCGGATCGGCGGCATCCAGATAGGCGCCCTTGCCACCAGAGAGCACATAGCGCGGGTCGTCACCCTTGCGGCGCAACCCGATGCGGTCGGGATAGGCAAGGGCCGCTTGTTGGCCAAGGCTTAGCGGCGCTTGGTCTTTCAGTCCACGAGCCAATCGCGGCACCTCGGCCTTGATCTGGGCGACAGCGCCGGGGTGCAACTGTCCGGGACCATCATAGCGTTTTTGAAGCGCGGCCATCCGCAGTGACAGGTCAACCGGGGCACCGCGCAACGGGTCGCGCGCGGCCAGCAGGGCGGCCAGCGGAGCGGCCTGTTTGCCCGCCTTGTGCAACATATGGGCAAGGCGCGGATGCAACGGTAGCCTGGCCAGATCGCGACCGTGATCGGTGATCCGGTCTGCGGCATCCAGCCCACCAAGGCTTCTCAGCAATGCGCGGGCTTCGGCCAAGGCTCCTGCTGGTGGTGGCGTGAGGAATGCCAGGTCATCACTGCCCCAGGCAGCCATCTCCAGGGCAAGGCCGGTCAGGTCTGCGGCTTCAATTTCGGTCGGGGCGAAGGCGGGCAGTGCGCCATGCTCGCCCTTGGTCCACAAGCAAAAGGCATCGCCCGGCGCCACACGGCCTGCGCGCCCGGCGCGCTGGGTGGCCTCTGCCTTGCTGACCTTTTCGGTCACCAGCCGGGACATGCCGGAGGCAGGATCAAACCGGGCGCGACGGGCGCGGCCAGCATCCACGACAACGCGGATATCCTCGATGGTCAGCGAGGTTTCCGCGATTGAAGTCGACAGGACGATCTTGCGGCCGGATGTGACCGGGGCGATAGCCTTGCGTTGTTCGGCAAAGGGCAGGGCGCCATAAAGCGGGCGGATGTGGCACCCATCGGGCAGGCGCCCGGCCAATTGTGCGGCAACGCGGCGGATCTCACCTTCTCCCGGAAGAAAGGCCAGCACGCCCCCGGTGGTCCGGGCCACGGCATCTAGGATCAGATCGGCGGTTGCGGTCTCAAGCCGGGTGCCTTTGGGCAGGTTGCGGTCCAGATAATGGGTGGTGACAGGAAAGGCACGGCCTTCGGAGGTGACGACAGGGGCATCATCGAGCATGGCGGCCACCGGTGCGGCATCCAGCGTGGCGGACATGACCAGCAGGATCAGATCAGGGCGGAGCACGGCGCGGGCTTCCCACGCCAGGGCAAGGCCCAGATCGGCGTTCAGGGACCGTTCATGGAATTCGTCAAAGATCACAACGCCAATGCCGGAAAGGGCTGGATCGGTCTGGATCATGCGGGTCAGGATACCTTCGGTGACCACTTCGATACGGTCACCCGCCGTGCTGTCACCCCGCATGCGGTAGCCGACGGTCTGGCCCGGTTTTTCGCCCAAACCTTCGGCCAGACGTTCGGCCGCGGCGCGCGCAGCAAGGCGGCGGGGCTCCAGCATGATGATCTTGCCGGGGGTGAGATCGGCATCCAGCATGGCCAGCGGAACGCGGGTGGTCTTGCCCGCACCGGGTGGGGCCTGCAAGACGGCACGGCCCTGCGATGCGAGGGCCGCGAACAGGTCAGGCAAGGCAGGATCAATAGGCAGAGCGGTCATGTCTGATCATTGCCATAAGGTGGGTCAAGACGCCACCTTACAGGCGGCCCCGGTCGGGGGCTTATTTCAGGTGAGCTTTGCCAAAGTGAAGGCCGTTCTGTTGGCATCGCACTGATCTCGCGCGGCATATGAAGCGCAATGAATATGAAATCAGCCGTTCATGTTTGATGTTGTGAACGCTGGCGGACAGCTCAAACGGTTGACGTGTCAACGACTGTCGCACCGCAACCTCGCACCATATCAGTTATCGAAAAACAGTGTCTCCGCCCGTTGGGGCGGACGACAAGAACGGCCTGATCGGTAGATCGTCCTTCGAAACAACCAATCAGGAGATCCCGATACGACTTCGCCAACAAATAACAAGCTCACCAACAAACTAAGAAACGCGCGCCCTTTCGGAATCGAACACTCCACGATGGCACGATGTGAAAATCCAAAAGAAAGAAACACCAATGAAGAAACTTATTACCCTTGCCGTTCTTGGCCTCTGCGCTTGCGAAACACCTGCAGAGATCTCTGCACGCAATCAGCTTGACGCTGCCTGTGTCAACGGAGACCTGCAAGCGTGCAGGGCGGTGCAAGAGAGGGTGGCCGCAGAAAATCAATCCCTAGCGATAAGTGTCGCCGGGCTTTGAGTAAGGCGGTCGATGGCTGTCGAATAGGTATTGGCAGACCGCAAGGGTCTTCATCAATCCTATGAAAACTTGGGTAGCGGAGTCGAAGGAACTCTCTTGTCTTCGCTGCTCAAACGCATCTTTGGGACTGTCCTTAACCAGCATCAACCATGCTATCCCGCGATGGCGGCGAACTGTGCCCCGACAATCAAGGCACAGGATTGCACTCCCCTCGCGGGCGGGGCACATCACCCTATCTGAAAGAAAAGGGCAACCGGGCGCCGAATGACATTTGACATCTCTATCAGCATGATCACGACAGGCATTTGTTTGTTTTGCGCACATCTTTTGCTGCTCAGGCGGCAAGACACCGGGGTATACCTACCCCTCGCATTGCTGTTCCTGTTCCAAGGCACCTCGACCGGCGTTGCCGCAATAGCCCAGACATATGATCCCGATAGTTTGGGCATCTTATTCCGTATCAGCGTCCTTGTCGGCGGTTTGGAAATCACCCTCCCGTTCCTTCTTTGGGCCTATGTCCGGGCACTGACGACAGAAGGCCCAACGGAACGCATCCCGAAATTGTGGTATCACGTGATCCCAATCATCTTTGTGTTGGCTTCTTTCTGGTCCCTTTTGTTTCTGCCGGACGGGTTTGCAGAAATGGAGTTGGACGATGATGACCCGCGGGCGTTGGGGTTTGTCGTCATTGCGCTGGCTGTTCTGCTCGCCGATGTTGTGTTCAAAGCGATGATAGCAACCTACATTTACCTGATCATCCGCCGCCTCATGGCTTATCGGACCCGTCTTAAGGATGTGTTTGCCAGTACAGAAAACCGAGAGTTGACCTGGATTTGGGTGATCTTGATATGTATGGCTTTCTACCTCTGCGTGAGCATCGCATTGACTGTATCGGTTTTGTCGGGTCTCTTTGCCGAAGATACATATGACACATGGTTGCCGACACTGAACAGCACAGCACTGCTCGCCTTATTCTGGGCCATTGGTGTTTGGGGGTTGCGGCAGCGACCGGGATTGTCCCGCCGGCCCGTTGTTCTTCCTCCAGAACCCGAACGTCCCGAGCCGCGAAAGTATGAGAAATCCGCGCTTGATAATGATCGGCTAGAGCGCATTGCCCGTAAGGTTGAGGCGGCGATGGCAAAGGACGTGCTCTACCGTGACCCAAATTTGTCGCTTTGGGATTTGGCAAAGCACATTGGCGTCACGTCTCATTATGTGTCTCAGGCTCTGAACACCCATCTGAACAAAAGTTTCTTTGATCTTGTGAATGGGTGGCGGATCAAGGATGCGATCGAACAGTTGACTGCAACAGACGAGACGATCCTTGTGATTGCCTACGATGTCGGCTTCAACTCCCGTTCTGCGTTTTACAAAGCGTTCAAACGCGAAACAGGAAGAACACCGTCTGATCTAAGAAATTAAAGCGTTTCGAAATCACCTTGTGTCTCAAGTTGATTTCGAAACGCTTTAGATCACTTGGCGCACCATGTGTTTGGCATAGCAAAATGCAACCGCCTTCGGCCAAGGATGCGAGACGGTGCACATGCGTAAGGTGGGCTTTAGCCCACCCACCCGGAAAAGAGAAAGGCCCGCTGATCTTGCGATCACCGGGCCTTCAATCGGCAAAATTGATGGGCTTATGCTGCCGTCGCTTTTGCAATCTCTTTCTTGATCTTCAGCGCGTCAGTTGAAAGCTCAGCATCTTTCGCTTTCGCCATGAACGCATCCAGACCACCACGGTGGTCAACGGTGCGCAGGGCCGCGTTTGAAATCTTCAGTTTGAAAGACCGGCCCAGCACGTCGGACATCAATGTCACGTCCTGCAGGTTTGGCAAAAAACGGCGGCGGGTACGGTTTTTGGCGTGGCTGACATTGTTGCCAGACATTGGGCCTTTTCCAGTCAGTTCGCAACGGCGCGACATGAGCATCATCCTTGTTGTTCGACATCACACACCCGGACGGCGGGACATCTTGTGATACGGGGTTAGAACCCCGCATCCGCAGGGTCGGTATAAGATCAGCGCGAGATAGGCGGATTCCTTGATCCCGTCAACCCGGTTTGCCCGCAGCGGCCGATCATTTTGCCCATGCCAAGGGGGCGGACAAGGATACCGCTGCGTAATCCACCCGCAACACCCGGCGCGCAGATGGTTTGCTTGCAGGCAGCGAACGGTGCAGTGTCAACATATCCATAGTCAGAACATCTCCGCGTTGCGCCTGACAAACATGACCGGGATAGCGCTGCGCCTCTGCCGCGGCACTCTCGGTGTCAACTTTTCCCGCCTGATGGCTGCCTATCGCGATTTCCATCGCCCCACCATCACGATCACAGTCATCCAGATGCACGCGTACAAATAGCATCTGCTGCAACAAGGACACTGGCGGCTCGCAATGCCAGACACCATCCTTGCGGGTCCAGTTGTCATAACCGCTGACGTCATGTCTTTCCGCGACCGCGATCACCCTGTCCTGATGCCAGGGCAGCGCCCAGTTGGACTGGGCGGTCTTGTCAAACGCCACAAGCCGCACAGGTGCCATATCGGGCACGACGTGTTGGACGCAGGCATCGACAGGGCGCAAGGCCGTGAGGATCGCGTGGCCAAGCTCGATACGCCGGCCGGGTTTGGCATTCACCGCGCTGACGCTGTCCAGCGCCGCAAGCTCCTGTTCGGTCAATACGCCACGCCGCCACGACACGCCGTCAAATCGGGTCATTGCACCCATCCTACTGCAATCGGCGCCGGATCGGGTCCAGGACCTCTGCCGCAGCAAGCGTCGGGGTTTTCAGACCTGCCGCGACAGCAGCCTCTGCCTGCTGCAACCGTGCCACATGGTCCGGGTCATCCTGTAACAGTTGCAGCAATCCATGGCGCACATCCTCGGCAAACCAATAACGGGCCTGTTCCTGCCGGGTCTGCGCCCAGATGCCCGCATTCTGGCGCCATGTGGCCAATGTTGCCATCTCCTCCCAGGCGGTTTGCAGACCTTCCGTCTCCAGCGCTGAAATCGTCAGCGCCTTGGGAAACCCCTGAGGGTCCTGCATCCGCTTGCGCAGCAACCGCAAGGCACCGGCATAATCGGCACAGGTCCGGGTGGCTTGTGCCTTGAGGTCACCATCGGCCTTGTTCACAAGGATCAGATCAGCCATTTCCATGATGCCGCGCTTGACCCCTTGCAACTCATCCCCGCCCGCAGGGGCCAGCAGCAACACAAAAAGGTCGGCCATCTGCGCCACCACAGTCTCGGACTGGCCAACGCCGACCGTCTCGATCAGCACCACGTCAAACCCTGCCGCCTCACACAATGCGACTGCCTCGCGCGTGCGCCGGGCCACACCACCCAATTGGGTCTGACTGGGCGAGGGGCGGATAAAGGCGTTGGGATCGCGCGCCAGCTGGTCCATGCGTGTCTTGTCGCCCAGAATGGAGCCACCGGAACGCGCCGAGGAGGGATCAACCGCCAACACCGCCACCCGCTTGCCCATGCCTGTCAGCATCAGCCCGAAACTTTCGATAAAGGTCGACTTGCCCACACCGGGCGTGCCCGACAGGCCAATGCGCAGGGCCTCTTTGGTGCGGTCCAGCGCGCCGAGCAGCGCCAATGCCTCTTCGCGGTGGTCGGCACGCCCGCTTTCGACCAATGTGATCGCACGGGCCAGGGCGCGGCGGTCGCCTGTTTGCACTTTGGCCGCAAGGGCAGGGATGTCAGTGGTCTTGTTCATGCCCCTTTCTTATCTGGCCGCAGGGAAAGGTCCAGCCCCGCCGGTCAGACAAGCCCGGCAACCCATTCGGGGACGACCACTGTTGCCGGGCCGATCAGGTGATCGTCAAAGGCATTGGCCTGCGCCGAAGGGGCAAGGTTGATTTCCAACGTGCGGCCTTGGGCAATCTCCACCAAACCAGCCGCCGGATAGACCTCGGCAGCGGTGCCGATAGCCACAAAAAGATCGGCTTTGCTGACGGTTTCGGCAATCTGGTCCATATGATAGGGGATCTCGCCAAACCAGACGATATCAGGGCGGGTGGCGCGGGCCGCACAATCCGGGCAGGGGTCATCCGCAGCCATCACCAAAGGGGCCGCCCAGGTTGCGCGACAAACGGCACAGGTGGCCCGCGTCAGGGAGCCATGCATATGGATGACGGCCTGTGATCCGGCGCGTTCATGCAGATCGTCGACATTCTGGGTGATCAGGGTCACGTCATGCGCACCGTTCTCCAGCCGGGCCAGCGCTTCATGGGCGGCATTGGGCGTGGCCTGCACACAATTGGCGCGGCGGGCGTTGTAGAAATCATGCACCAGCGCCGGATTGCGGGCAAAGCCCTGCGGTGTTGCGACCTCGTCCAGATCGTATCTGGTCCACAACCCGTCCTTGTCGCGAAACGTGCCAAGCCCGCTTTCAGCCGACACACCGGCCCCTGTCAAAATCGCGATTTTCATGGGGGCAAGTCTGGTGGAGCTTCGGGGGGCAAGGCAAGACAGAATAGCCTCAATGCCGATGGTTTGCTATCATCGCCGCAACAACAGGGAGGAAAGACCATGACCAGGACACCCATTCACCTGTGGATCGTCGGGATCGTGTCGCTTTTGTGGAATGCGGGCGGTGCGATGGATTATCTGATGACGCGGATGAACAGCGCGGACTACCTCGCCGCCCAACCCGAGGCGCGGCTGATGTTGCTGGAGCAGGCGCCGCTGTGGTTTGACTTTACATGGGCCATCGGCGTTTGGCTTTCGGTCATTGGATCGGTGCTGTTGCTGCTGCGGTCACGCTTTGCGAGTGCCGCCTTTGGGCTGTCACTGCTTGGGTTGATCGGATCATCTGTCTATACCTACCTGATCGCCGATGGGGGCAACATGACGGCGGCGGCGGGGATGGGCGCTGTGATCTTCAGCATTGCAATCCCGATCATTCTGATTGGGTTGTGGCTCTATGCCCGCGCGATGACACGCAAAGGGGTGTTGCGCTGAAACGCATCGTTTTTGTCTGTCTGGGAAACATCTGCCGCTCGCCTGCCGCAGAAGGGATGATGCGGGCGCTTGCCCCTGATCTGACGCTGGACAGTGCCGGAACCGGGGGCTGGCATGTGGGTGATCCGCCCTACGGGCCGATGCAGGCGGCGGCACAGGCGCGGGGGATCGATCTGAGTGATCTGCGCGCCCGCCAGTTCACGGCGGCTGATTTCGCGGCCTTTGATCTGATTGTCGCGATGGATCGCCAGAACCTTGCCGATATCGAAAGGTTACGGCCTGCGGGCAATGACACAGCCGTCAGGTTGATGGCGGATGCAGATGTGCCCGACCCTTACTATACCCGCGACTTTGACGGCGCGCTGGACATGATCGAGGGGGCGGCTAGGCGTCTACTGGCTGACATATCTGGGTCGCCAGCTCGGTAAAGGCCTTGTAGCGATCCCAAAAACGTTCATCACTGCGGCGGTCTGACTGGCGGGTGTCCTGTGCCAACTGAGGGTCAGAAAAGAAGGCCGCGGCGCGCGCCCGATCCCCGTTTGAGAGCGACTGATTGGCCACCTGCTGCACGCAGGAACATAAGGCGGGCGACGCCGCGCGGCGATCCGCCTCAAGACAGGCCCGCGAAATATCACCGGTCGCACCACGGGAACCACCACCACAGGCCGCGACTGAGGCCACAGCCCCGATCATCAAGAAATACCGCATCACATCGTCCTCTGCCCGGCCTCCGGGTTGTTCCCGGATGGTCCAATAAGGTTATGCCCCACCCAAGAAGTATGACGATGACGTCGAGGTGATGCAATGGCTTGGTCGGCATTTCCAACCTCTGCCAACATTCGGAAAAAGGGTGATCATGGGCTGGATTTCAATCAGAATGGCTTGTTTTATCGCCCATAGGTTGTTCAAGTACTGCCAATATTTGATTTAAGTACGGGAGATTGCTCAAAGTGCGCCTATTGATACTCACCACAGTCTTGATCTTCAATTTTTCGATGGCTTTTGGACAAACTACCGTCGACCAACTGCGCGAGTGGGCATTGGCTGGCGATTTCGAACAGATCGAGCGGCGTCTTTCATTGGCGCATATGCAAAATGTGCGTGGCGAAATCAGCTATGACGCGCTGCGCCAGATGGTCGACGGTGTCGCGGTCACGCATCCCGACATTGTAAAAACCGTTGATGCTTGGCTTTTGGCCTTGCCGCAATCACCCTATGCGAATTCCGTCCGGGCAAGGCAGCTATTCAGCGCGTCTTGGGGATGGAGGGGGGACGGGTTTGCCCGTGACACAAACCGAGACGCGGCCGTTGCGTTCAGCCAAGCACAATACCGGGCCATGGAGCATGCAGTTGTTGCCTATGAGCAGGCACCTGACTTTGTGCCCGCCTCCGACATGATCCTGTTATTGCAACCGACGACTAGCTATTTCTCGCGTTACGTTTTCCTAGGCATTTTGTCCGACATCATGGAACGCACGCCAAATGTCCGTTCATTGCGAAATGCGCGTTTCTTTACAGTCCGCGGCTGGAGGGGACGTGGCGCAAGCGACATAAATTTGATTTGCGAGACACACGCAGACAGTATCCCCGACGAGAGTTTTGATGTGGATATCTGCAAAGTCTTGTTTGTCGGAAACAGAGCCCCACGCGAGGTTCAGGCGAGCGGGTTGGACAGCTTGGGAGACCGATATCATCCATCGCTCGACTATCAACGTGCGTGGTACATCACCAATGCCTTTGACCGGCCACGTACCGATGCAGAAAGGCAGGTCATTCACGACTATTTGCAAGGTGATGGGAACGAAAAAGTCGAAATCGCAGAGCGGTACATGCGAAGCTTCCCTCGAACGGCAGAAATGGAAGCCGTACTCGTAGATGTGGCGATTGAAGCAAAAGAGCAGGCAAGAGATACGCTTGTCCATGATCCCTACAACATTGACGCCATCGAGACGGTGCTGCTGAGGGGCCTGCTGCTTTCGACAATTGACTTTGACTTTCAACGCGACGTTCGCAGAGAAAACACCGAAATCCTGAATGCCCGACTTGCCGTTGCCCGACCTTTTGATTCAGATGTTTGGCTCAATATCGCCCACGGCTACAGCGGTAACTACGAATATGCAAAAGAAGGGCGCGCCATGCCATTCTATCAGAACGCCATTTTCTATAGTGATCACGAACCATGGGTCATTGAAGCAACACAGTTTCATATGATGGATCTGTTGGGCTACGCCCACTATGAGCGCAATCCAAGCGACCCCGTGATCAAGATAACCAGTGATTTACCACAGGACGTCGTTTGTGAATTTGTGCGTTTGGACAGGATACTGAACCATCAATGCCGTAGTGTAGGTGAAAAGTACGGAAGCTGCCCTTCGATCCAGGAAATACAGCCAGACTACTCCCGTTTCGTCTCAGAGGCGAATGCGACGGGGTTATGCTCTGCTGTCATCAGTAGCTCTATTGCTGATCTCAAGTATCAACCCACGCAAGTTTTGCTTGAGCGGCTGGCACAGCCCCTTGATTGGGACTGAAGCCGGTAGGAGGTGAAGCGCAGAGCGCCACCCATTGATTGTTTCGTTTTGGGCGTGGTTACTGCGATTGATGTGTCTTGAAAAAACCGGACAGGGATACCGCCACACCATCCCACTTGACCGCCCCCCAAAACCCCCTCATATCCCTGCTATGACAGACCTATCGCACATCCGTAATTTCTCTATCGTCGCCCATATCGACCACGGGAAATCGACCCTCGCTGACCGCCTCATCCAGTCCACCAACACGGTGGCTGACCGGGATATGAAGGCGCAGCTTCTTGACAGCATGGATATCGAGCGGGAACGCGGGATCACCATCAAAGCGAACACCGTGCGCATCGACTACACAGCCGATAATGGTGAGGCTTATGTGCTTAACCTGATCGACACGCCCGGCCACGTCGATTTCGCCTATGAGGTGTCGCGGTCGATGCGCGCCGTCGAAGGGTCATTGCTGGTGGTTGACAGCACCCAGGGGGTCGAGGCGCAGACGCTTGCCAATGTCTACCAAGCCATTGATGCCGATCATGAAATCGTGCCGGTGCTGAACAAGATCGACCTGCCGGCCGCGGAATGTGACCGGGTGGCGGAGCAAATCGAGGATGTGATCGGGATCGACGCCTCCGGCGCCATTCGGGTCAGCGCCAAAACAGGGGTCGGGATCCATGACACGCTTGAGGCCATCGTCAACCTGCTGCCCGCACCCAAAGGCGACCGGGATGCACCGCTCAAGGCGATGCTGGTGGATAGCTGGTACGACAGCTACCTCGGGGTGATCGTTCTGGTGCGTGTCATCGACGGCGTGATGAAGAAAAACGACCGCGTCAAATTCATGTCCAACGGCACGGTGCACGGGATCGACAAGATCGGGGTGTTCCGGCCCCAAATGCAGGACGTGGCCGAACTGGGACCGGGCGAGATCGGGTTTATCACCGCCTCGATCAAACAGGTGCGTGACACGCGGGTGGGCGACACGATCACATCCGAACGCAAAGGAACCGAGGTGGCGCTGCCCGGCTTTAAGCCCGCGCAGCCGGTGGTGTTCTGCGGGCTGTTCCCCGTAGACAGTTCCGAATTCGAGGATCTGCGCGACGCCATCGACAAACTGGCACTGAACGACGCCTCTTTCAGTAACGAGATGGAGACATCAGCCGCACTTGGCTTTGGCTTCCGCTGTGGTTTCCTGGGGCTCTTGCACCTTGAAGTGATCCGCGACCGGATTGAGCGGGAATACAACATCGAGTTGATCACGACCGCGCCCTCGGTTGTCTATCACGTCTATATGCGCGACGGCGAAATGATCGACCTGCACAACCCCGCCGACATGCCCGACCTGACCCATGTGGACCACCTGGAAGAACCGCGGATCAAGGCGACGATCCTTGTGCCGGATGAGTATCTGGGTGACGTGCTGAAACTCTGCCAGGACCGGCGCGGCGTACAGCTTGACCTGACCTATGCCGGGTCGCGGGCAATGGTGGTGTACGACCTGCCCCTGAACGAGGTGGTGTTTGACTTCTACGACCGCCTGAAATCTGTCACCAAGGGCTATGCGAGTTTTGACTATCAGATGACGGGCTATCAGCAGGATAATCTGGTAAAAATGTCGGTGCTGGTGAACGACGAACCGGTTGATGCGCTGTCGATGATGGTACACCGCGACCGGGCCGAAATGCGGGGCCGGGCGATGGTCGAAAAGCTCAAAGACCTGATCCCGCGCCACATGTTCAAAATCCCGATCCAGGCGGCGATTGGCGGCAAAGTGATCGCCCGCGAGACGCTCTCAGCGTTGCGCAAAGACGTGACGGCCAAATGCTACGGCGGGGACGCCACGCGGAAACGCAAGCTGCTGGACAAGCAGAAGGCGGGGAAGAAGAAGATGCGGCAGTTCGGGAAAGTTGATATACCACAGGAGGCGTTCATTTCCGCTCTTAAAATGGACAGCTAAGCTGGTCATTTTGGGAGCGTGTGCGGGGAAGCGATAGGCGGCCGCACCGGGTGGCGGTTTGGCGCGCCTTGGTTATGAAGGTGGGCGATGACTAGCCAAAGAGGTCGGGTTGTGCATCGTCAGAGTATCGATCATCGTCCGATGTGTCCTTTTCAGGCTTGATATTTGGGTCCGCTTCAAGAATTGCTTTCGCTTTGTTATATCCATCAACAAATGTCTCTAACATTTCACGCTTACGCGAATTGCTCAATCTAGGTACATCTGCTGCATTCAAGGTGTCCAGCGTGCGAGCGCTTTTTGAATCATTCGCACTAAAATCCAGAATCTCAAATACAATATCATCAAAGTCGGGATCGTCCTCCAGAACCTCATGCACAAGCGTGGTGAACAATGACAAATTTTCATCACGAAGAGGATTGACCCTCCAAAAACTAAACCAAGGAAAGTGCAGACGCCCACCGACACCGTAAATCAACGGTGGAGTAAAAGGCACACTAAGATCTTGTCCAAACGAGTACATTCTTGAACTAACCGGATTCACAAAGTCCGGAGATACATTTTGGAAATGGTCGTGTATTAGTGGGACAATTTCTAGAAAGTTCTTTCGGACGAGTTCTCGTTTCTCTTTTCGCCGAATTCCCTCCATCACTTCTTCTAAGGGTTGTTTGAAGTGCAAAAGATCAAATGCAGCTGAATAAACGCTATTATAATTAAACATCGGCGGATTTTTCACTAGCCTAACCAAGTCACGGCTAATGACCCCACTGTCGTTTTTCCAATTTCGAGACAGATGCTGAAGTGACGGAACTCTTAGCTTAGCCATACTTATTGAATCCTATGAGACGGGTCAGCCTTGGAGTAAAAGTCCAAGATACTATCGTCTTGAATTTTCATTCCTGGATTTACCTTTCCGTCATAATGCCAAACCTTGTCCCATGGGCCGCCACTTTCGTGGCTCAATTCCACCAAGTCCCACGGCTGTAACTTCCCATAAAACGATACTACTCGCTCCACCCGATCTTTAACATGGTCAGGGAGGTCAACGGTTACAACCTTTTGGGTTCCGTCAAATGGATCCAACTTAGTTGCTCTTGATGTAATAGGGTTAGCTTCGAAGTTGCGAAATTGACGATAAATATACTGCAATACCGGGCCGTGCTGCCACGCTTCAAACTGATGCTTTACAAGAGGCTCACCCTCTTCGACCAAGTTCCAAGCATGACAAAAAAACAGGATTTTTTGGAGCACCAAATTGCTCATAGGAATCCGCTCTTTTTCTGCGCAATCAAGAATTAAGTTTGCGACCGCTCTTCCATCGTAGGGCATGGTGTATCTCTAGATTGTTCTTACTTTGTTCTATCGGTGTTGTTCAGTCATGTCAATGATGGGTTATGTTCTGGTATCGCCTCGTCAAATTGGGTCGCGCCCCCACCTTCCATCTCCCACCAAACCCGCCTACACCTCGCCCCATGCCATGCCCCCTTTGCACCACGCCTGACGTTCCGTCGACCTCTCATCTTGTCTCTGGTGGGCCTGCGGATGCTGCGGTCACGATTTGTATCACCTGTGCTGATGCCCTAGACGCCCCTGCGGGCGATCATTTTCGCGTGCTGGCGTCCACCATGTGGTCGGATGACAGGGCGGTGCAGGTGCTTGCCGCGCGCACGCTGGCCAAGCTCGACACCCCTTGGGCGCGTGATTTGTTTGATCAGCTTTATCTGGATGACGACACGCAGGCCTGGGCCGATAATGTGGCCGCTGTGACCGCCCACAAAGATGCCCACGGTGCGCCGCTACAGGCCGGCGATACGGTTGTTTTGATCAAGGACTTGCCGGTCAAAGGTGCAGGCTTTACCGCCAAGCGCGGGACGGCTGTGCGCGGCATCACATTGGTCCCCGATAACGCGGCCCATATCGAAGGCCGCGTGGAGGGTCAGCGCATTGTCATTCTGACCGAATTTGTAAAGCGCAAGTAGTGTCTACAGCGCGTTGTCGATCGCTTGCCCGGCGTTCGAGATATCACGCCCGACCCCTTGCACGGTTTCACAGGCGGACAGGCCAAGGACAGTCAGGACAAGGGCGATACGGATCATGGGGAACCTCTTTGTTCAATCTGATGAACGCAGCCTAACGGGCGGTGCGTGGCAGGGCAAGACGGCGGAGCTGTACGTACAGTGTATGTACGCTGTCTGTACAGGATGTTTACGCCAGAAATGCCGTCACCGCCGCCTCAAATTCGCGCGGTTTTTCGGCGTGCAGCCAGTGCCCTGCGCCGGGGATTTTGGCAAATTTGGCTTGCGGGAACAGCTCTTTGATCCGGGGCCGCGCGTCGCGCTGGACATAGTCAGAGTTGCCCCCGGACAGAAACAGCGTCGGCCCGTCGAATTGGCCTGAAACCTCTGGAAACCCGATGATTTTGTCCATCTCCGCGCTCAGCACATCCAAATTTAGGCGCCAGCGTTTCTCTTTCAGATCAAGGCTTTGCAGCAGGAAATCATCCACGCCCGGTTCCAGATCGCCCAGCTGCGCCTTGGCCTCTGCCCGGCTGCTCACGCTGTCCAGATCCACACGCCGCATCGCCTCAATCGGCCCCATCTGTGTGTGGCCGTAGGCCACAGGTGCGATATCCGCGACGATCAGTTTTCGAACCATTTCAGGGTGGTGCAGCGCCAGTACCATCGCAGCCTTGCCCCCCATCGAGTGCCCAAGCACATCCGCAGGCCCGTCCAGCACCTGTGCCAGATCGTCTGCAAGCTCTTGATAAGAGTGGCTATTTTGCCAATCGCTTTGCCCATGATTGCGCATATCGACTGCAACGACAGGCCGCGTCGCCGACAGCCGCTTGGCGATCACGCCCCAGTTGCGCGCCGACCCAAACAGCCCATGTGCGATCAACAAGGGCACATCTGTTGGCCCGTCATATCTTACCGTGTTCAACATGCATCTACTGGTAGCCTTCCGCGCGGGCAGGGGCCAGAGGGATTGAGCAATCGGGCGCGAGCAATTACCGGGTGGCCCATGGCGATGACGTTACAACAGATGGTGGACGAGGTGCAGGCCGCTTTGGAGGGCAAGCTGCGGGTGCGCGGGCGGTCATTGGCTGCGCAAATCCGCAAGGCCGGGCGCCTGTTGCCGCGTCGTGTCCGCAGTGACGCGACCTATCTAGCGCAGGCGGTTGTCCTTTCGGAAAACCCCAAGCTACAGCGCATGGTCGATATGGCAGGGGCCAAGCAGGCGCATCGCCGCGTGATGGGCTTTCTGGAGGGTGTCGATCCGGGTGCGCGACGGCGGACGGCGGCGCTTAACATGGCAGCCTCGATTGCCTTTGCCCTGCTGGTGACCGGCGCGTTGCTGCTGTTTGTTCTGGTGCAGCGTGGATTCGTCTAGCTGAACCGTATGCGGATGCCCGGCCGGTTGGCCAGGCAGAGCAAGTCTTAGAGGTTTGGATAAATCGGGAAGCGGTCGCACAGTGCTTCGACTTCTGCTTTCACCTTTTCCTCGACCGCGCCATTGCCGTCTTCGCCATTGGCGGCCAGTCCTTCGGTCACTTCCACGATCCAGTCGGCGATCTGGCGGAACTCGGTTTCACCAAAGCCGCGTGTCGTCCCCGCAGGAGACCCCAGGCGGATACCTGATGTGACCATCGGCTTTTCAGGGTCAAACGGGATGCCGTTTTTGTTGCAAGTGATATGGGCGCGGCCCAGGGCCTTTTCGGTTGCGTTGCCTTTCACACCTTTGGGTCGCAGATCGACCAGCATCACATGGCTGTCAGTTCCGCCAGTGACGATATCAAGGCCGCCCTTCATCAGTTGATCGGCCAGCGCCTGTGCGTTCTTCACAACCTGTTCCTGATAGGCCTTGAATTCGGGGCGCAGCGCCTCGCCAAAGGCCACGGCTTTGCCTGCGATCACATGCATCAGCGGACCACCCTGAATGCCGGGGAAAATGGCAGAGTTGCATTTCTTTGCAATCGCCTCGTCATTGGTGACAATCATGCCGCCACGCGGGCCGCGCAGGGTTTTGTGTGTGGTTGTCGTGGCAACATGCGCGTGAGGGAAGGGCGACGGATAAAGACCGCAAGCAACAAGGCCCGCAAAATGGGCCATATCAACCAGCAGGTAGGCGCCAACACTATCTGCAATCTCGCGCATCCTTGCAAAATCAATGATGCGCGGAATGGCAGAGCCACCGGCGATGATCATCTTGGGCTGATGTTCGGTCGCAAGGCGCTGCACTTCGTCATAGTCCAGCATGCTGTCCTGCTTGCGGACGCCATATTGCACGGCGTTGAACCATTTGCCCGATTGGTTTGGCTTTGCCCCGTGGGTCAGGTGGCCACCTGCATCCAGCGACATGCCAAGGATCGTATCGCCGGGCTGCAAGAGCGCCTGAAACACACCTTGGTTGGCCTGCGAGCCAGAGTTTGGCTGCACATTGGCAAAGTCGCAGTTGAACAGCTTCTTGGCGCGCTCAATGGCAAGGTTTTCGGCCACGTCCACGTGTTCACACCCGCCATAGTAACGGCGTCCGGGATAGCCTTCGGCGTATTTGTTTGTCATTACGCCGCCCTGCGCCTCCATCACGGCGGCAGAGACGATGTTTTCCGATGCGATCAGTTCAATCTCTTTGCGCTGGCGCTTCAGTTCGGCCTGCATCGCCGCGTGAATTTCCGGATCACGTGTTTCCAGTGTTTCAGTGAAAAAACCGTCGTCGCGGACAGTGGCGTTCATCGGTGCGTCCCCCTTGGGCGTGTTGTATCCTGCGCCCTCATATCCCAGCGTGCCTGCGGGCTAAAGCACCAAAACGACCATGATCTTTATGAGTGCGTCACGCGGGGTTTCCGATCTGCGGCTTGCGTTTCAGGGCTGATCCCCGCACAACTTATGGGAACGAAAAGGTTATTTGCTTATGCCCCGCCCCAAGATCGCCTTTGTGGCCAGTCCCGTGCCCATCGCCCAGACCGCCCTGCGCGAGTTGGCCGCGACCCATGGGGACGTGCCACAGGCAGAGGCGGACGTGATTGTCGCCTTGGGGGGCGATGGTTTCATGCTGCAAACGCTCCATGCCACGCAAGGGCTGGACGTGCCAGTTTACGGGATGAACCGTGGCACTGTCGGGTTCTTGATGAACGCCTATGGCGATGCGGATCTGCGTGCCCGGCTGGACGCCGCAGAGGAAGAGGTGATCAACCCCTTGACCATGACCGCGTTGACAGTGGATGGCACGATGCATGATGCGCTGGCCATCAATGAGGTCAGCCTGCTGCGTGCAGGCCCGCAGGCGGCCAAACTGCGGATCACAGTGGATGGTCGCATGCGTATGGATGAACTGGTTTGCGATGGCGCGCTGGTGGCAACACCTGCGGGGTCCACGGCCTATAACTATTCTGCGCACGGGCCGATCCTGCCGATTGGGTCTGATGTGCTGGCGCTGACGGCCATGTCGGCCTTTCGACCCCGGCGCTGGCGCGGGGCGCTGTTGCCCAAAAAGGCCGTGGTGCGGTTTGACGTCATCGACCCCGGCAAACGGCCCGTGATGGCCGATGCAGACGGGAAATCGGTGCGGGATGTGGTGAGCGTGGAAATACACTCTGAGCCCGCGGTGCGGCACCGGATCTTGTTTGATCCGGGGCATGGGTTGGAAGAACGGTTGATCAGGGAGCAGTTTGCGTGACGGCGCGTGGGTTTCACCCACCCTACTGATCAGAGAGCAACTTGCGTAGGGTGGGTGAAACCCACGTGCCCGCACCCAAATCACGCCTCCGCATACCCCAGCGGTTTCAACGCCTCCCTGATCTCATCCAAGATCGCCGGATCATCAATCGTTGCGGGCATTTTGAACTCTTGCCCATCTGCAATTTTCACCATCGTGGCACGCAGGATCTTGCCTGACCGCGTTTTTGGCAACCTGTCCACCACGGCGACCAGTTTGAAGGCCGCCACCGGCCCGATGGTATCGCGCACCGATTTGATGACCTCTTTCGCGATCTCTTCATGCGGTCTGTCACAGCCCTTGTTGAGGCAGACAAACCCCATGGGCAGTTGTCCTTTCAACTCATCCGTCACCCCAATCACGGCACATTCGCCGACGTCGGGGTGGCCTGCGAGTACTTCTTCCATTGCTCCGGTTGAAAGCCGGTGGCCTGCCACGTTGATCACGTCGTCTGTGCGCGCCATGATGTAGAGGTAGCCGTCCTCGTCGATCATGCCCGCATCGCCCGTTTCATAATAGCCGGGGAAGGTGTTGAGGTAGGATTTGACGAACCGCTCTTCCGCGTTCCACAGCGTCGGCAGCGTGCCGGGTGGCAGGGGAAGTTTGACGGCGATAGCGCCCAGTTCCCCGGCTGGCATCGGATGGCCGGCTTCGTCCAGAATCTGCACGTCGTAGCCCGGCATCGCCACGGTGGGTGATCCTATTTTGACTGGCAGCGCCTCGATCCCGGCAGGGTTGCCTGCGATGGTGTAGCCCGTCTCGGTCTGCCACCAGTGATCATAGACCGGGACATTCATGACGCGCTGCGCCCATTCAATCGTGTCGGGATCTGCCCGTTCGCCCGCCAGATACAATGCGTGCAGGTGCGAGATGTCATAGTCCTTGATCATTTTGCCCTCGGGGTCTTCGCGTTTGATCGCGCGGAACGCCGTCGGGGCGGTAAAGAATGATTTGACCTTATGTTCCTCGATAACCCGCCAGAATGTGCCAGCGTCGGGGGTGCCAATGGGTTTGCCTTCAAACACCACGGTTGTGTTGCCGTGGATCAGGGGCGCGTAGCAGATGTAGGAATGGCCAACGACCCAGCCCACGTCAGAGGCCGCCCAAAACACATCGCCGGGGTCGACGTTGTAGATCGCCTTCATGGTCCAGTTGAGCGCGACCAGATGGCCCGCCGTCGGGCGCACAACGCCTTTGGGTGCGCCGGTAGTACCGGATGTATAAAGGATGTAGGCCGGGTGATCGCCCTGGACGGGGACGCATTCGGCCGGGGTGACGCCCTGTTGCATGGCGTGCCAGTCGTAATCACGCCCATCAATCAGGGTGGCGGTGTGTTGTGCGCGTTGCAGGATCACGCAGAAATCGGGTTTGTGGTCGGCCAGCGCGATCGCGCCATCCAGCAGGGGTTTGTATTCCACGATGCGCCCCGGCTCGATCCCGCAGGAGCCTGCGATGATCGCCTTGGGGGTCGCGTCATCAATCCGCACGGCAAGTTCGTTGGCGGCAAAACCACCAAAAACGACGGAGTGGATCGCGCCCAGACGGGCACAGGCAAGCATCGCCTCGAGCGCTTCGGGGATCATCGGCATGTAGATGATCACCCGGTCGCCTTTGGTCACGCCCTTGTCACGCAGCGCCCCGGCGAGCGTGGCCACGCGGGTCTGCAATTGGGCATAGGTGATCGTGGACTTGGTGTCGGTAACGGGGCTGTCATAGATGATGGCCGCCTGATCACCGCGCCCGTTTTCGACGTGGCGGTCGACGGCGTTATAGCAGGTGTTCACCTTTGCATCGGTGAACCAGCGGTAAAGCGGGGCATTACTATCGTCGAGCGCGCGCGATGGCGGTGTCACCCAGTCGATTGCCTTGGCCTGATCCATCCAGAACCCTTCTGGGTTGTCTTTCCAACTGGCGTATACGTCGCGATATTTCATGTGTGCCTCCCTGACCTGGAAATTAGTAAAGCAGGTGCATTCTGTTCGGCAACACAGGAATGCGGTCAGGATCGGAACGGTGTAAATTTATTTACCATCCGGTCACAGTGATCCGTGCGGTGGTGCACAGCTTATCCTGCACGACGGACTGCATGTGTTTAAGTAACTGTTATATAATTAAAAAACTTCATTCTCCCGCAATTTGCAAATTGCAGTGAGCGGCATGTGACTTGCGACTGCGCCGACACATTCATAGCTGTGGGCTCGCATTCGATGACCAGTGCATTTGATCCAATTGCCGGTATTGCGCGGCTTAGAAACACAAAGGAAGAACCAAATGAAAAACGTACTGAAAACCGGCATCGCAGCAATCGCCCTTGCAGCAAGTTTTGCCTCTACCGCCTTTGCAGGCGAATTTGATGTCAACGTCACCAGCACCGATCTTGCGCTGCGCGGGGTCGATCCAACGTCATACTTCACACAAGGCGAGCCGCAGCAAGGTCAGGTGAACATCACCGCCGAGCACAATGGCGCCGTCTATCGGTTTGCATCCGAAGAAACCAAAGCCCTGTTCGAGGCCGACCCTGAGCATTACGCGCCACAGTATGGCGGGTTCTGCGCCTTTGGCCTGGCCAACGGGTTCAAATTCGACGGTGATCCAGATGTTTGGAAGATCGTAGACGACCGTCTGTACCTTAACCTTTCGCCAGCCGTTTCTGAAATCTGGCAGGAAGACATCCCCGGCCACATCGAAACAGCCGAGACCTATTGGGTCGACGTGAAGGATGCTGACCCAGCAGACCTGAACCCCTAAGATCAAGTTGCTGGCGGGGTTCTGTCCCAACCCCGCCAGCCCCTATTCGTAGTGAGCCACCGGTGTTCCTGCGACAGCGGACATATTCAGCAGCCCCCGTGCAGTAATGGACGGCGTCACGATATGGCAGCGGTTGCCCATGCCCATCAGGATTGGCCCAACCTCAAGCCCACCTGCCTTTTGTTTCAGTGCGTTTCGAACGCCGGATGCCGCATCAGTATTGGCAAAGACGAGCGTATTGGCGGCACCGGGCAGATGCGCGGCGGGGAAAACGCGGTTGCGCAACTCTTCGTCAAGGGCTGCGTCCACGTGCATTTCCCCTTCATAATCAAAGTCACGCGGCGCGCTATCGAGGATTGCCATCGCCGCCCGCATACGTCGCCCGCTATCACTATCCAGGTTGCCGAACTGACTGTGCGAACACAGGGCAATTTTCGGATCGACGCCAAAACGGCGCACATGGCGTGCCGCGCCAATGACCGCTTCGGCGATTTGTTCTGGCGTGGGTTCCGGGTGGACCTGGGTGTCGGCCACAAACAGCGGCCCGTCTTCAAGGATCATCAGCGAGAGTGCGGCGACAGGGCGATAGGCCTCTGTGCCCAGAATTTCGCAAACGTATTTCAGGTGCCAAAGGTACTGGCCGAATGTGCCGCAGATCATGCTGTCGGCCTCTTCGCGCTGCACCATGACGGCGGCAATCGCGGTCGTGTTGGTGCGCATGATGGCCTTGGCCAGATCGGGCGTCACGCCCTTTCGCGCCATCAGATCGTGGTACGTCCCCCAGTAGTCGCGATAGCGCGGATCGTTTTCGGGATTTACGATCGAAAAATCGACACCGGGACGAATTTTCAGACCTGCCCGTTCGCAGCGCCTTTCGATGACCTCTGGGCGCCCGATCAGGATGGGAAGGTCGGTGGTTTCCTCCATGATCGCCTGTGAGGCACGCAGCACACGCTCGTCCTCGCCCTCGGCAAAGACGATCCGGCGGGCGGCGGTGCGGGCCGCGTCAAAGACGGGGCGCATGATCATGGCGGATTTGAAGACAGAGCCGTCAAGGTTCGCCTTGTAGGCAGGCATATCAGCGATGGGGCGCTGGGCAACGCCTGTTTCAATCGCGGCCCCTGCCACGGCGCTAGCAACGACACCCATCAGGCGTGGGTCAAAGGGCTTGGGGATCAGGTACTCCGGGCCGAATGTCAGCTGCTCACCTTTGTAGGCTGCCGCCGCCTCGGCGCTTGTGGTTGCGCGGGCGAGGGCGGCGATACCTTCGACGCAGGCGATCTTCATTTCGTCGTTAATCTCTGTCGCGCCGACATCCAATGCGCCGCGGAAAATGAAGGGAAAGCACAGTACGTTATTGACCTGATTGGGAAAATCACTGCGGCCAGTGGCGATGATGGCATCGGGATTGGCGGCGCGGGCATCCTCTGGGCTGATTTCCGGGTTTGGGTTAGCCAGCGCAAAGATGATTGGGCGGGCGGCCATTTTCTTGACCATTTCGGATTTCAGGACGCCGGGGCCAGACAGCCCCAGAAACAGGTCAGCACCATCAATGACATCATCCAGGGTGGCCGCTGTGGTGCCCTGGGCGTATTCCGCCTTTTGCGGGGTCATATCCTTTTCGCGACCTTCGTAAACCAGGCCTTCGATATCGCAGAGATAGACGTTTTCGCGCTTTACCCCAAGTTTGAGCAGCATGTTCAGGCAGGCAATCCCCGCCGCACCGCCGCCGGTGCTGACAATCTTGATATCCTGAAATTTCTTGCCCGCAACGCGCAGGGCATTGGTCGCAGCGGCCCCCACAACAATAGCTGTGCCGTGTTGGTCATCGTGAAAGACAGGGATGTTCATCCGTTCATTGCACAGCTTTTCAACGATAAAGCAGTCCGGTGCTTTGATATCTTCCAGATTGATTGCGCCAAATGTGGGTTCCAGCGCGCAGACGATATCGGCCAGCTTTTCGGGATCAGGTTCGTTCAGTTCAATATCAAAGCAGTCGATATTGGCGAACTTCTTGAACAGGACCGCCTTACCTTCCATGACCGGTTTGGAGGCCAGCGCGCCGATATTTCCAAGGCCAAGAACGGCTGATCCATTGGTGACAACCGCCACCAGATTGCCCCGCGCCGTGTAATCGCGCGCTGTATCGGCGTTTTCCTTGATCTCAAGGCAGGCCTCGGCCACGCCGGGGGAGTAAGCGCGCGCCAGATCGCGGCCGTTGGCCATGGGTTTGGTTGCGCGGATTTCAAGTTTTCCGGGTCTGGGGAACTTGTGATAGTCCAATGCAGCTTGGCGCAGGCGGTCGTTATTGTCATCGGTCATTCGCGTTCTCCCAGAATGGTTTAATATTAAACCATTTTATTTTGATGGCGAAAAGCCCAATTTCAACTTGGCCGCCCGCCGCCACCCTTGCAAATTAATTGCGGCAGCGACAGGGTGCAAACCATGACTGACATGACAGATATCCGGGCAGAGGTGTGTTTGCCCACGGTTGATTTACGTGCCGATCTTGGGTTTTTCGGCGGCACACTGGGGATGCGGCTGGATATGATCTATCTGGCAGACAACCCCAGCGTTGCAGTTTATTCGGGGTATGGTCTGCGTGTCAGGCTGGATCAGTCGGTGGGCGGTGCGCCTGGGATCCTGCGCATTTTGACTGATGACGCGGGTTTTGCGGGGGGGGAAACGCTGCTGACAGCGCCCGGTGGGACACGTATCGAGGTGCATCCGTTGAATGCTCCGTTAGAGATGCCGCAAACCGACCATGCCTTTGTCGTGCGCCGTCTGGCTGATCAGGCCCCGTGGGTCATTGGCCGCGCTGGCATGCACTATCGCGATTTGATCCCCAGTCGCCTGGGTGGGTCGATCATCGCAAGCCATATTCGCATTCCCGATGGCGGCCCGGTCCCTGACATGGTGCATTTCCACAAGGTCGGGTTTCAGCTGATCTTTTGCTATCGTGGCTGGGTTGATGTCGTCTATGAGGATCAGGGGCCGCCGATCCGGCTGACTGCTGGCGATTGTTTTATCCAGCCCCCCGAAATCCGGCACCGCGTGCTTGAGGCA
This sequence comes from uncultured Paracoccaceae bacterium, assembly GCA_947498645.1. Lineage (GTDB taxonomy): Bacteria > Pseudomonadota > Alphaproteobacteria > Rhodobacterales > Rhodobacteraceae > Yoonia. The sequence goes on from CANMKS010000001.1 coordinate 2,013,126, forward strand.
TCCGAAGGGATCGAAGTGATCGAAATCGGCGTGCCTGCTGAACATGTCACTGAGATTGATCATGAGATGGAGCTGCCCACCCCGCACCTGCGCCCTGATCGCGAATGGCAGGGGCAGCGTTTTGTTTTCAATGAAGCGGCAAAAGCCGATTGGCGTCCTGCCCGTTTGCCGGGGTTCATTGCGCGCGATACGACAATTGCGGCGAACACCAAGGATGTCGCCGGCGTTAACGTGATCCGCAAGGGCGATGGCGCGCCGGTTTGGGCCAGCCATGATGCCGACATTCACTTTACCTTTGTGATGGAAGGTTCGATGACATTGGAGGGCGAGGGTAAGGAGCCTTACGTGCTGTCGCCCGGTGATGCCTTTGTCACGCCGCCTGATATGCAGACGCGGTACAGCGATCCATCCGATGATCTTGAGCTGCTGGAGGTGGCACTGCCGGGTGCCTTCGCGACAACGCTCTAGGCACTTGCATCCTGCCGCGTCCCGTCACACTCTGCCAAAACCCTTATGACCGGAGGTCCCATGTCGCTGATCGCTGCTGCCCGTGCCGTGCGTGAAAACGCCCACGCGCCCTATTCGAAGTTCAAGGTTGGTGCCGCACTGACGGCGGCTTCGGGCGCGGTCTATGTGGGCTGTAACGTCGAAAACGTGGCCTACCCTGAAGGCACCTGCGCCGAAGCCGGGGCAATTGCCGCGATGGTGGCCGCTGGTGATACAGCGATCAAAGAGATTGCCGTCATTGCCGACAGTCCCAAACCAGTGAGCCCCTGTGGCGGCTGCCGTCAGAAGATTGCCGAGTTCGCCGAAGGCGACGTCAAAGTCACCCTGGCAACGATCGACGGCATTGTGCATGAAACCACAATCGCGGCCTTGTTGCCGGGCAGTTTTGATGCCGACTACATGAGCCGCGTCTGACGTGGATGCCCGCGCCATCATAGCCGCGGTGCGCCGCCACCAAACGCCCAGCCTGGAGGAGCTGACGTGGTTCGCAGATGGTCTTGCCAACGGGTCCGTCAGTGATGCGCAGGCCGGTGCCTTTGCCATGGCGGTGGTGCTGAACGGCCTGTCCGACGCGGGCCGCGTCGCCCTGACCCAAGGGATGCGTGACAGCGGCGATGTGCTGCAATGGGATTTGCCGGGCCCGGTGCTTGATAAGCATTCGACAGGCGGTGTGGGCGATTGCGTTTCATTGATTCTCGCCCCGGTACTGGCGGCGTGCGGCGCCTATGTGCCGATGGTGTCAGGGCGCGGTCTTGGCCATACTGGCGGCACGCTGGACAAGCTGGAGGCCATTCCCGGTTTGAAAATCAATGTCGCAGAGGCCCAATTGCGCCAGATCACCCGCGACGTGGGCTGTGCGATTGTCAGCGCCACGGGCAAGATCGCACCGGCTGACCGCCGCCTTTATGCCATTCGTGATGTCACCGCCACGGTAGAAAGCGTTGATCTGATCACCGCCTCGATCCTGTCCAAAAAACTGGCGGCAGGGTTGGGAAGCCTCGTTCTGGATGTCAAATGCGGCTCTGGTGCCTTCATGAAAACGCCTGAGGATGCGTTGGAGCTTGCGCAGGCTTTGGTCAGCACGGCCAATGGGGCCGGGTGCAAGACAGCGGCCCTGATCACCGACATGAACGAACCGCTGGCGCCCGCATTGGGCAACGCGGTTGAGGTTGCTGTGTGCATGGAGGTGCTGGCGGGCAATACGATTGCCGCACCCCGTCTTTATGATCTGACGGTGGCGCTCTGCGCAAAGCTACTGGTCATGCAGGGCGAAGACCCGGTGGATGCCGCAGACCGGGTCACGGTTGCCATCAGCTCCGGTAAGGCGATGGAGCATTTCGCCCGGATGATCACAGCCCTTGGCGGCCCGCCTGATATGGCGCAGGACTGGCACACGCATTTGCCCAAAGCGCCCATCGTGGGCGATGTCACGGCACCGGCCACGGGGCGGATCACGTCGATTGATGGTGAGGCGCTGGGACTGGCCGTTGTGGGCCTTGGTGGCGGACGCAATGTTGAAACCGACCCGATTAACCCTGCGGTAGGCTTGACCGAGATGGTGGGTTTGGGCGACAGCGTCTCGCGTGGCGATCCGCTTTGTGTGGTGCATGCCGCCGATGAAGATGCAGCCGTAGCGGCCGCCATGGCCGTGCAGGCCGCCATTTCAATTGGTGATGACGTCGCACCGACCGGACCGCTCATTTTGCAGGAGGTGACCTGATGCCACGCGCATTTCTGATTGTGATCGACAGTGTGGGCATCGGCGGTGCGCCGGATGCCGCACAGTTCTTTAACGGTGATCACCCCGATACCGGCGCGAATACGGTTGCGCATATCGCACGCGATGCGGGGCTGCGTGTGCCTGTGATGGATGCGCTTGGCCTTGGGGCAGCGGTGACGCTTGCCTCTGGCGATGTGGCGCCGGGGCTGGATGCCACGCCAACCGGGGCATGGGGCGCTGCGACAGAGGTGTCGATTGGCAAGGATACGCCTTCGGGCCATTGGGAACTGACGGGCGTGCCGGTGCCCTGGGAATGGCACGTCTTTCCCAAGACCGAACCTGCCTTCCCGGATGCTGTGACCAAGCGGATTTGTGCGTTGGCGGGTACAGATGGCATTCTGGCCAATCGCCATGCGTCAGGTACCGCCGTGATCGACGAAGAAGGGCCTGCGCACCTCAAGAGCGGTTGGCCGATTTGCTATACCTCTGTCGATAGCGTCTTGCAGATTGCGGCCCATGAAGAGGTCTTTGGACTGGAACGCTTGCACAAGCTCTGCGCTGATCTGGCACCCATGCTGCATGAGATGAAGGTCGGGCGCGTCATTGCGCGCCCGTTTACAGGCGAAGCGGGGAATTTCAAACGCACGGCAAATCGCAAGGATTTTGCCATCGCGCCACCAGCGCCGACGCTGTGTGACTATGTGCATGACGCTGGGCGCACCGTGCATGCGGTGGGCAAGATCGGTGACATCTTTTCGATGCGCGGGATTGATGATCTGCGCAAAGGGCCCGACAAGGCACTGATGGGGCATTTGCACGATTTGATGGGTGAAGCCGCAGATGGGGCTTTTGTTTTCGCCAACCTTGTGGAATTTGACAGCGAATACGGTCACAGACGAAACCCGCAAGGATATGGGGCACATCTTGACTGGTTTGACGCTGAACTTGGCGAACTGCTGGACCATGCGCGCGCGGGTGATCTGGTGATTGTCACTGCCGATCACGGGAATGATCCCACTTGGATTGGAACCGACCACACACGCGAGCGCGTACCAGTATTGGTGCATGGGATCGGCACAAAGGCGCTGGGCCAGTTGGCCTTTACCGATGTCGCGGCCAGCATCGCAGACCACCTGTCGGTGCCCTATTCCGGTGAAGGAGCCAGCTTTCTATGAGTTTTCAATCCATCCCCAAAGTCGAACTGCACACGCATCTTGAAGGTTGTGCTCCGCCTGCCTTCATCCGTGGGCTCGCTGCTGAAAAGAACATTGATATCAGCGGGATTTTTGACGATGACGGCGGCTATGCCTTCCGTGATTTTGATCACTTCCTGCAAGTCTATGAGGCCGCCTGTACGACATTGCAAACGCCCGAAGATTTCCGCCGTCTGACCATGGCGGTGCTGGAAGAAACCGCAGCGCATGGCGTGGTTTACATGGAAACCTTCGTGTCACCAGACTTTTGCGGCGGCGGCGATTTGACCGCCTGGAAAGACTACCTTGCCGCAATGAAAGACGCAGCAGATGAGGCCGAGACCAAGCTAGGTATCACGCTCAAGGGGATCGTCACGGGCATCCGCCATTTCGGACCGGAGGCCAGCAAACCCGCCGCCCATTGCGCGGCTGAGACCTTTGGCGATTTCATTACCGGCTACGGGATGGCCGGGGGCGAAATGGTCGGCCGTCCGGGCGATTACGCCTACAGTTTTGACATGGCGCGCGAGGCGGGCCTGCCGCTGACCTGTCATGCGGGCGAATGGGGTGGACCCTCTATGGTGGCCGAGACGCTTCGCGATCTGAAAGTCTCGCGGATCGGACATGGGATCGGCGCGATTGCGGACCTGGCATTGGTGGATGAGATTGCCGAGCAGGGCGTCGTGCTAGAGGTCTGTCCTGGTTCGAACGTGGTCCTCAAAGCGGTGAAAGGCTGGGCCGACCACCCGATTGAGAAACTGCGCGAGCGGGGCGTGAAAGTGACCGTGTCAACCGATGACCCCCCATTCTTTCACACCACTATGACAGCGGAGTATCAGATGCTGCATCGCACCTTTGGCTGGAACGAAGATGATTTTGCCAGCCTGAACCAAACCGCCCTTGCTGCTGCATTCTGCGATGAAGAGACCCGCGCCCGTGTGGCCAAACGCCTGGAGCCTGCCAATGACTGAACACGTCACCCACGTCACCCACCCGCTGGTGCAGCATAAGCTGACGCTGATGCGCCAGACCGACACATCGACCGCCAGCTTTCGCCAGCTATTGCGCGAAATCAGTCAGTTGCTGGCCTATGAGGTGACGCGTGGTCTGCCCATGACAACCCGGCGGATCAATACCCCGCTGGAGCCGATGGATGCACCTGTGATTGATGGCAAGAAGCTGGCACTTGTGTCGATCCTGCGGGCGGGCAATGGGCTTTTGGATGGTGTGCTGGAGCTGATCCCGTCGGCGCGTGTGGGGTTTGTTGGGCTGTACCGGGATGAGGAAACGCTCACACCTGTGCAGTATTACTTCAAGGTGCCGACAGAATTGGAGGACCGCCTTGTCATTGCGGTTGATCCGATGTTGGCCACGGGCAATTCTTCGGTTGCGGCGATTGATTTGTTGAAGAAGGCAGGCGCCAAGAACATTCGTTTCCTGTGCCTGCTGGCCGCCCCGGAAGGCATTGCGCGCATGAAAGAGGCGCATCCTGACGTACCGATTGTCACGGCAGCGATCGACAGCCACCTGAACGAAAACGGCTATATCGTGCCGGGTCTGGGTGATGCGGGCGACCGGATGTTCGGCACCAAATAGAGCGGTCAGTTGTTGCAGATATTCTGCAACGCCACCCATGCGCTGTCGTTCAGGATCAGGGGCACCGTTGCCTCATCAATGGGGTCTGCACCGAGGTCGGGCATGGAACCGGTGCGTTGATCAACGGCATTCAGATACGGCGTTTGGGGGATCTGTGTTGTCGCCATCAACGCCTGCAACACCGTCGGATCAACGACGGGTGACGTTTCGGCTGAGGCAAGTTCTGTCGCGACGCCTTGCAGGATGTGCTGTGGGATCTCTCCTGTTGTCAAAAGCCGGAATGTGACGCCCAGACCGGCATCCTCAAGCAGGTTTTGCATGGGGTCATCGCCAACGACTGCCGCGCGGGCCGCCAGAACAAAGCCCGCGGCAACCGCCGGATCGTTTGCCTGCCCGAGCATTTGGCTGTCCAGTGCGATCAGGCCGCCGGGCAACGCGATGCTGCCGGCGGCGAGTTTGGGCAACACAACGATCTGCACCATGGTGCCGGCACCGAACAGCCGCGCGGCCAGATCGCGGGTGGCCTGCTCTGCCATGGGCGCGCGGCAAGGGGCACCTGTCACCGCCTGCATGTGGCCCAGGATCGTCGCCCCAATCTCGATCCGCTTGGGTGCGGGCACAACGGCAAGCGTTTGCCGGGTCAGCGCTCCGGGCAGCCAAAAAATCGCCAATGCGACGACAAGCAACGTGATCGTACCCGTCAGCCAATGACGCAGCTTGCCGGGGTGTGGGCGAGACTTGGCAAGCGCTTTGCGCACTTCTTCGATGGCCTCGATCATCGTCGGGTCTGCGATCTCAAGAAGCTCGCTCGCCGCATCATCCGGCGCGTAGATGGCAGGTGTCTCATCGGGATTTTGTCGGATCAAGGCCGGCAGTGACCAATGGGCCAGTGGGCGACCGGCACCGTCAGAAATCACCAATGTGGCGTCGCCAAAGGAAATCGTGACATCGCGCCGCTGCGCATCGGGCCCCGCGCGCCACAACGCATCGCTTTCCAGCCGCACATATCTGTCCAGTGCTGTCATCTGCCCAACTGCCTTTTCTTTCAAAGGTAACGCGGTGGATGCAGATTGTCATGCTGGAAACGACCTTGCACCCCAAGGGAGACGCGGCAGCGCCGGACCCTCCGGGGGAAGTTTGATTGGACATGGAAAGACGAGGTTAGCATTGCCTTAACGAAGCTGCGTTAAGTTGGGTGGGCGGTACAGGCGGAAGCGTTGATGACCGTGACGTGGAAAGACGCGCTGTCGGGGATCTGACCCGATCAGCCTGTAGTGGGCAACCCGACAGCGCGCATCCTTCATCTTTCTGCGTCCAATCAAACTTCCGCCGGAGGCATCCGGCGCGGGCTTAAAGCGCCTTGGCCAGTTTGCGCAGCGCGAACTTCTGGATTTTTCCTGTCGATGTCTTGGGCAGTTCCTGAAACACCACCTTTTTGGGGCATTTGAACCCCGCCAGCCGTTCGCGGGTGAAGGCGATGATCTCGGCCTCCTGGGCAGTGGCCCCGTCTTTCAGTTCAACAAAGGCGCAAGGCACTTCGCCCCATTTGTCATCGGGTTTGGCCACAACGGCGCAAAGGTTGACGGCAGCGTGGTGCATCAACGCGCCTTCAACCTCGACGGAACTGATGTTTTCCCCACCCGAGATGATGATGTCCTTGGCCCGGTCCGATATCTGGATCGCGCCACCGGGGTGCTGGATTGCAAGATCTTCAGAGTGGAAATATCCGCCAGAGAACGCTTTTTGCGTGGCTTCCGGGTTCTTGAGATAGCCTTTCATTACCGCATTGCCACGCATCACGATCTCGCCCTGGGTTGCACCGTCCCGCGCCACCTGACCCATGTGGTCGTCTACCACGGTCACGTCCTCCATCATCGGGAAGGCCACACCTTGTCGCGCCTTGATGGCGGATTGGTCGTCTTCGGACAGCGTATTCCATGCGTCGTCCCAGATGCATTCGGTCACATGCCCATAGGTTTCGGTCAGCCCGTAAACCTGTTTGATGTTGAACCCCAGTTTGCCAATAGCGGCCAGCGTTGCCGGGGCAGGGGGCGCGCCTGCGGTGAACACCTCGACCACATGGTCAAAGCTGCGCCGTTCTTCTTCCTTTGCGTTCACGATGAGGTTCAGAACAATCGGCGCGCCGCCAAAATGCGTCACCCCCTCGTCGCCAATCGCGTCATAGATCGCCTTGGCCGAGATATCGCGGCAGCACACCACGGTGCCACCCAGCGCAGGCATCATCCAGGTGTGGTTCCAGCCGTTGCAGTGAAACAGCGGCACGATTTGCAGGTAGCGCATGAAAAGCGGCAATTCCCAGCTGATCGGTGTGCCCATGGTCATCAGGTATGCGCCACGATGATGATAGACCACGCCCTTGGGCCGTCCGGTTGTGCCGGATGTGTAGTTCAGCGCAAGGCTTTCCCATTCGTCTTCTGGCAGGAGCCATGAGAAACCGGGGTCGCCCGTGGCCAGAAAATCCTCATAATTTTGTTGTTCGCCCATCGCGTGGACCCCGGCCTGATCGTCGGGAACTTCGATGATCAGCGGGGCTGTGCCTTCCATCTGGTCGATGGCCGCCATCGCGAGCGGCAGGAATTGGCTGTCCACAAGGGCGACCTTTGCCTCGCCGTGGTCAAAGATGTAGGCGACAGTATCCACATCGAGCCTTGTGTTGATGGTGTTCAGCACCGCCCCACATGCAGGAACGCCAAAGGCGGCCTCGGACTGGGCAGGGATATTGGGCAGGATCGTTGCAACAACGTCGCCCGGCGTGACGCCGACCTTTGTGAGGGCAGAGGCAAGCCGCGACACACGCCTGTAGTAGTCGGCATAGCTCAGCCGGGTTGCGCCATACACAACCGCCTCGCGATCGGCAAAGATCAGTGCCGCGCGCTGCAAATGCGACAGGGGCGTCAGCGGCACATAGTTTGCCGCACATTTCCCAAGACCGGTTTCGTCTCGCATCCAACCCATGTTGCCCTCCCGCTGTCTGCGTCGCTTTGAGGGTTGAGTATTGCGTCATGTTGGTGACTTTGGAAGACAGGAAATGAGAGCAGAGCAACCCAATGACACAACACATCGCCCCGACCCGTGCCGCCCTGTGCATTCTGGCAGGAATGGCAGCTTTGGGGCTGAGCGATAACTTCACGCTCTACGTGACTGAAGACGGCTCGTTATGGCAGTTTCATTTGCTGCGCAGCGGGGTGGCTTTGGCGATCATGGTGGGTCTTGCGCTCTTTGGGATTGGCGCAATCCGGCCAAGGCGCCCTTGGGCGGTACTGGCGCGCAGTGCCATTCAGGCGATTGCCATGCTGATTTATTTTGGCTGTCTGGCAGTCCTGCCTATTGGCTTGGTTGTCGCGGGGTTCTTTACCTCGCCGCTGTTTGTCGCCTTGATTGCCGTTGTGTTTCAAGGCAAGCGGATCACCTTGCTGCATGGCTGCGCAATCGTCCTGGGGTTTGTCGGTGCTTTGCTGGTGATCCGGCCTGATCCGGCAAATCTTGATTGGGTGGCCTTCCTGCCCATTCTGGCCGGGATGTTCTATGCCATTGGCGCAGTAGCAACCCGTGCCTGGTGCGAGGGTGAGGGTACTGTTGCCCTGAGCGCGGGGTTCTTTGTGATGCTGGCGGTCATGGGTGCGGTCGGCTGCCTGATGTTTCCCGGCGTTGGCGTTGGTGCCGACGGCTTTGCCCTGCGCGGGTGGATGCCCTTGAATGGCGGCTTGATGTTCTGGATTGCGATGCAGGCTGTTGGGACGCTGATCGGCATCATGTTGTTGTTTCGTGGCTATCAGATTGGTGAGGCAAGTTCGGTGGCGGTTTTCGAGTTCTCGCTCCTGATCTTTGCCAGCGCATGGGCCTGGTATCTGTGGGGGCAGGCGGTGCCGCCGCTGGGCTTGTTTGGCATGGCGTTGATTATGCTGTCCGGTGCCGCAATCGCCATCCGCAGGCCCGCATGATTATCTCGCCCAAGCGCCGCTTTGTCTTTGTGCATATTCCCAAGACGGGTGGGACCAGCCTCGCGCTGGCCCTGGAGGATCGCGCGGCGGCGGATGATATTCTGATTGGTGATACCCCAAAGGCCAAGCGCCGCAGAGGCCGGCTCAAGACGCTGAATGCGCCCGGTCGATTGTGGAAGCACAGCACCTTGCGCGATATTGCCGGGCTATTTGGGGCGGATTTTTTCGTGGTCACGCTGGTGCGTAATCCATGGGACCGGATGGTGAGTTATTATCATTGGCTGCGAGTGCAGCGCTTTGACCACCCGGCTGTCATGCTGGCGCAGCAGTATGAGTTTGCCGGGTTTTTGCGCCAGGAGTTGATCCAATCAACGCTCAGGCGGTCGCCATATGCCAGCTATGTCACTGACATCAATGGGGAGGACCGCTGCACGCTCTATGCTCGGTTGGAGCATCCTGAGGATCTTGCGCCTTTTTGCGAACACTTAGGTTTTGAGCTAAGTATCCCGCATGTGAATAAATCGGAACGTCGGACCGATTGGCGCAGCTACTATGACGCGGAAGGGTTTGAAATCGTGCGGGGAATTGCGGCAGTTGATATCGAACGCTTCGGGTACCAGACAGCGCTGTGATTTGGCGCACCCCCGTTTGGGTATGCGCCGAATGGTTTAGGCGGCTTTCGCAGCAGAGCCGAAACGCTTGTAGAAATCCTGACCTTTGTCAGCCATTTCGCGCAGCAAGTCGGGCGTTTTGAAACGATCGCCGAATGCGGCGGTCAGCTGATCACAGCGTTCTGCCGCATAGGGCGCGCCGATGATGTCGAGCCAGCTGAACGGCCCGCCCGACCATGGTGCAAAGCCCCAGCCAAGGATCGCACCAACGTCGCCTTCGCGGATATCTTCCAACACGCCCTCTTCCAGCGCGCGCACCGCTTCCAGCGTTTGCGCGAACAGCAGGCGGTGCTGCACGGTGATCAGGTCGGGCTGTTCATCCGCGACAGGGTATTGTGCGGCAAGGCCATCCCAGAGGCCACCGCGTTTGCCCTTGTCGTCGTAGCTGTAGAAACCGGCGTTGGATTTCCGGCCAAGACGGTCTTGATCGAACATCCAGAACAGAACCTCGTCGACCTCGCCGTCAGGGTAGGCATCGCCCATCGCAGCGCGCGTGGCTTTGGCAATCTTCACGCCCAGATCAACCGAAGTTTCATCAACCAGTTGCAGCGGGCCAAGTGGCATACCAACCAATTTGGCCGCGTTTTCGATCAGCGCAGGTTCGACGCCTTCCTTCACCATCCGAATGCCTTCGTTGATGTAGGGAATGATGCAGCGGTTGGCGTAGAAAAACCGTTCATCGTTGACGACAATCGGTGTTTTCTTGATCTGGCGCACATAGTCGAGCGCCTTTGCCACTGCCACATCACCAGTCTCTTTGCCTTTGATGATTTCCACCAGCAGCATTTTGTCGACGGGGCTAAAGAAGTGGATGCCGATGAATTTCTCGGCGTCGGCGGATGCCTTTGCCAGTTCGGTGATTGGCAGGGTCGATGTGTTGGTGGCGAAGATGCAATCAGGCCCGGTGACGGCCTGCACCTTGGCAGTGACGTCAGCTTTGACACCCACGTCCTCGAAGACGGCTTCGACAATCAGGTCGCACCCTTTGAGCGCGTCATAGTCTGTCGTGGCGTTGATCAGGCCCAACACGGCCTCTTTCTTTTCTTCCGTCACTTTCTTGCGGGCGATGCCCTTGTCCAAGTGAGCAGTGGTGTAGGACTTGCCTTTGTCCGCGGCCTCTTGCGTGCTGTCGATCAGGACAACTTCGATCCCTGCGAGAGCCGAGACAAGCGAAATGCCAGCGCCCATCATGCCCGCGCCGATGACGCCAACCTTTTTGACCTTTTGGTCGGGGGCGTCTGGGCGGTTGGCCCCTTTTTCCAATGCCTCTTTGTTGATGAACAGGCTGCGGATCATCGCGGAGGACGATGGGTTCATCAGGACGTTGGTGAACCAGCGTGCCTCGATCTTGATTGCGGTATCGAAAGGCACCAATGCGCCTTCGTAGACGGCGGACAGCAGGGCCTTGGCCGCAGGATAGACACCTTGGGTCTTGCCATTGACCATCGCGGAAGCTCCCACGAAGGTCATGAAACCGGCAGGGTGGTAAGGGGCACCGCCGGGCATCTTATATCCCTTTTCGTCCCATGGTTTGACGATGGAAGGTTCTGACAGAACCCATGCTTTGGCAGCGGATAGCAGTTCGTCAGCAGGGACAACCTCATCCACGACACCAGCAGCTTTTGCCTTCTTGGGATCATTCAGCTTGCCTTCGAGCAGGAGCGGTGATGCGCCCATCGCACCCAGCTTGCGTGACAGGCGTGTTGTGCCACCCGCACCGGGGAAAATACCGACGAGGATTTCGGGAAGGCCGATCTTGGCCTTTGGGTTATCAGCGGCAAAGATGCGGTGACAGGCCAGCGGGATTTCCAGACCGATGCCAAGAGCCGTGCCGGGCAGGGCGGCTGCAATCGGCTTGCCGCCTTTGTTGGTCTTGAGATCCATGCCTGCGCGTTCGATCTTGCGCAGTACAGCGTGCATGTTCATCACACCTTCAAACAGACCACGTGCGGGATCATCGCCGGCGCTTTCCTTCATTTTGGCAATGATATTCAGGTCCATGCCACCAGCAAAGGATCCTGCCTTGCCAGAGGTAATGATCACACCCTTGATCGTGTCATCGGCCAAGGCCTGATCAATCAGCGCGTCCAGATCAAGGAAACCCTGCTGGTTCATGACGTTCATGGATTTGCCAACAGTGTCCCAGACAATCGTTGCGACGCCGTCGGCGTCTTTGCTCATGGTAAAGTCAGTCATCTTTGTTCATTCCTTCTTGATGGGCCGGCGCGCCAACATTTCAGCGGCTTGGCCCATGGTCCGTTATGTTGATTTTTTGCGGTGCGATGCATCGGCGCGACCCAGCGCCAATGCCCATGCGTTTGTCTCTTCCAGCGCGTATTCGGCACGGGTGACACTCCAGCCGTCACCTATCTTTTCGAGAACCGAAAACACTGGAAAAGGTTCATTGAGGCGTTCACCATTTTTGACCAGTTCGGTGACATGCGTAGATTCGATGCGCGTTGGCGAAGTATACTCGGCCGCCACACATGCGCGTACCAATTCTGTGACACCCAAACCTTTGAAATGTTGAAGCGTCCCATCAAATGCGCGGCGCAGATCTTCTGGCGTCTCCATGTGAATGGGGCCCGCCATCGTGAGCATGATTTGTGGCACGTGATAGACGGCCGCCAAGGCGTCGAAATCCCCGGACATCAGGGCTTCGCCTGTGACTTCCAGAATAGCCTCCGCGATATCGGAGGCTGCAATTCGCGCCTGCGCAGCCATGGGTTACACCCGCTCGATGATTGTTGCGGCCCCCATGCCGGAAGCAATGCAAAGTGTCGCAAGCCCGGTGCCTTTGCCGGTGCGCTCCAACTCGTCCAGCAGCGTGCCAATGATGATGGCGCCGGTGGCACCCAAAGGGTGACCCATGGCGATGGCGCCGCCATTGACGTTCACAACGCTGTCATCAACATCAAAGGCTTGCATGAAGCGCAGAACGACCGATGCGAAGGCTTCGTTGACTTCGAATAGGTCGATGTCGCTGATGCTCATGCCAGAGGACTTCATGATATGCTCAGTCACGGGCACCGGACCAGTCAGCATGATGGTCGGGTCGGTCCCGATCTTTGCTGTGGCTTTGATCCGCGCGCGGGGTTTGATGCCATGCGCCTCGCCCCATTCCTTGGAAGCGATCAGAACGCCTGCGGCCCCATCCACGATACCCGAAGAGTTCCCGGCGTGGTGGATGTGGTTGATCTTTTCCAGATGCGGGTACTTCATCAGCGCGACCTTGTCGAAGCCGGGCATCACCTCGCCCATGGCCTGGAAGGCCGGGTTCAGGCCGCCCAGCGACTGCATGTCGGTGCCGGGGCGCATGTATTCGTCGTGATCCAGAATGGCGAGGCCGTTCACATCGCGCACAGGCACGATGGATTTTTCGAAACGCTTTTCGTCCCATGCCTGCTTGGCACGTTTCTGGCTTTCCATGGCAAGCTGGTCGGCATCATCGCGGCCAAAGCCATATTCGGTTGCGATGATATCGGCAGAGATACCCTGTGGTACAAAATAGGTGTCCATGGCGATGGAGGGATCAACAGCAATCGCTGCCCCGTCGGACCCCATGGCAACACGGCCCATCATTTCGACACCACCAGCGATGTAAGCCTCACCTGCGCCGCCCTTTACCTGGTTGGCCGCAAGGTTCACAGCTTCCATGCCAGAGGCACAAAAGCGGTTGATCGCAAGGCCGGGGATCCTCTGATCAAGGTCAGAGGCCAGAACGGCGGTCCGCGCAAGGCAACCACCCTGTTCGCCGACTTGGGTCACGTTGCCCCAGATCACGTCTTCGACGGCATGACCTTCGAGGTTGTTCCGCTCTTTGAGCGCGTTGAGCACGCCAGCGGAGAGCCGCGCGGATGTTACTTCGTGCAGGCTGCCGTCCTTGCGGCCCTTGCCACGCGGGGTGCGAATGGCGTCGTAGATATAAGCTTCGGTCATGTGGTCCTCCAGTTCGGTCGCGTCACCCAAGGGCGCGCGGCATCAGGTCATAAGGGTGTTTCCAACCGGGTTGGTCTGCGATGGCAGTCAGCCAGCGGTCGATATTGGGATAATTGGTACGGTCGAAGGTGAAATCTTCGGTGTAAAACAGGTAACCAGCACATGCGATATCGGCGATAGTGATGTCATCGGCGGCAAGCCATGCTTGCTCGGCCAGCTGGGTTTCCATGATCTTGAGGGCCGAGGCCAGACGCATGGCCATGAAGGCGTTTACATCGGCATTGCGCTTGTCCTCAGGCAGGAAGTTCATGTTGAACCGCAAAGGTCCGGCAACGCCGGATACCTTGTGATTATCAAAGAACATCCAGCGCAGCACGTCACGGCGTTCAGCGGCGGATTTGCCGCCCAGCTTGCCCGTTTTGGAACTGATGTAATCCTGAATGACACCCGATTGGCTCAGGATCAATTCGCCGTCTTCCAGGACCGGCACCTCGCCCATGACGTTAAGCGCGCGGAATTCCGGCGCGCGCGTGGCACCTTTGAAGAAGTCCACGAACACTGGTTCCCAGGTCGCATCGGCAAGGGTCAGGGTCAGGGCCGCCTTGTAGGCGTTTCCGCTTTCGCCGAAGCAGTGTAATTTCATCATGTCGCGAAGGCCTCCCAACCTATTGTGTGGCTACGGGACTGATCCGTGGCCGACAAAGGCGCGCCGAAATAGGCGCGCCTTCGCCAAGCTTAGAAGTTTGCGGCTTCTAACGCCATGATAGTATCGCCACCGGTGTTGATGCGTGCGAGGTGCATCGCTGTGGCGGGCAGTTGGCGCGCCATGTAGTAGCGGCCGGTTGCGATCTTGGTCTCGTAGAACGCGGTGTCAGATGCACCACCTTCCAGGGCTTCCATTGCCGCTTTCGCCATGCGCGCCCACATCAGGCCAAGGCAGACGTGGCCCATCATGTGCATGAAGTCATAAGAGCCTGACAGCGCGTTATTCGGCTTTGTCGCGTTCTGCATGAAGTACATGCCGGCGGCTTGCAAATCCTTTGACGCGGCTTTCAGTGGCTCAAGAAAGTCAGCCTTCAGCGCTTCATTGCCTTCGTTTTCCTTGATGAAGGTTTTGATCATCTCAAAGAACGCCATCACATGCTTGCCGCCGTCTTGGGCCAGCTTGCGGCCTACAAGGTCCAGCGCCTGCACACCATTTGCGCCTTCGTAGATCATGGCGATGCGGGCGTCGCGGGCGTATTGGGACATGCCCCATTCTTCGATGTAGCCGTGACCGCCATAGACCTGCTGTGCCGCTGTTGCGTACTCAAAGCCCTTGTCGGTCAGGAACCCTTTGATAACTGGCGTCATCAAGGAAATCAGGCCGTCGGCCTGGGCATCGTCATTTTTATGCGCCCGGTCGATCAGGTAAGCCCCCCAGTATGTGAACGCACGCGCCCCTTCGACAAAGGATTTCTGGTCCATCAGGTTGCGGCGAATATCAGGATGCACGATCAGCGGATCGGCAGGGCCATCGGGGTTTTTGGCACCCGTCACATCGCGCCCTTGCAGGCGGTCGTTGGCATAGGCCACGGCATTCTGATAGGCGCTTTCAGCTTGGGCATAGCCTTGCAGGCCAACACCCAGGCGTGCCTCGTTCATCATCGTGAACATCGCCCGCATACCTTTGTGCTCTTGCCCGATCAGATAGCCTGTCGCCTCGTCATAGTTCATCACGCAGGTCGAGTTACCATGGATGCCCATCTTTTCTTCGATCTTGCCACAGGCGACACCATTGCGCGCACCAAGCGAGCCATCGTCGTTGACCATGAACTTGGGCACAATAAAGAGCGAGACACCTTTGATACCCTCCGGCCCGCCGGGGATTTTTGCCAAAACAAGGTGAATGATGTTTTCGGCCATGTCGTGCTCACCGGCAGAAATAAAGATCTTCTGACCAGAGATTTTGAAAGAACCGTCATCGTTTGGCACAGCTTTCGTGCGCATCAGCCCCAGATCCGTGCCGCAATGCGGCTCGGTCAGGTTCATCGTGCCGGTCCATTCGCAAGAGACCATCTTGGGCAGATATTTTTGCTTTTGCTCGTCAGACCCATGCGCATGGATTGCGGAGTAGGCACCGTGGGTCAGGCCTTGGTACATGTTAAAGGCCATGTTGGCGGAAACAAACGGTTCCTGTGCTGCCGTATGCATGACGTAAGGCAGGCCCTGGCCGCCGTATTCGGGATCGCAATCCATTGCGGTCCAGCCGCCATCTTTCATCTGCTCAAAGGCGGCCTTAAAGCCGGTTGGCGTGCGGACAACGCCGTTTTCCATCACACAACCTTCGGTGTCGCCCACCACGTTAAGTGGGTGCAAGACTTCGGAGGCCACCTTGCCGGCTTCTTCAACAACCGCACCGGTAAAGTCCCGGTCAAGGTCTTCAAATCCGGGAATGTCCTGTTCGCTGACCTTGAGCAGGTCATGCAACACAAACTGGATGTCTTTGGTGGGTGCATTGTAGATCGGCATCTGGTGTCTCTCCGTTTGGTCTTGTTGGGTGGTCGGGCCTGATTAGGCCGCGACCGTTTTCTCTTTGGCCAATTGGGCGAGCTTTTCAGCACCCCAGGCCATCTGCTCCTTCAACTCGCTGATCGCTTCTTCCAACTCGGCCTTTTGGGCCTCCATGTCGGCAAGATGTTGTTCGGCAAGTACATAAGATTTGGACAGCTGGGCCTCTTGGCCGTCGTTCATGTGGTAGAGGTCAAGCAACTGACGAATTTCTTCCAATGAAAAACCAAAGCGCTTGCCGCGCAGGATCAATTTCAGGCGGGCGCGGTCCCGCTTTGTGAAAAGGCGTTTCTGCCCCTCACGGATCGGGAACAGCAATTCTTTGGCTTCGTAAAAGCGAAGTGTGCGTGGCGTCACATCAAATGCGTCACACATTTCGCGAATGTTAAGTGTGTCGGTCGTCATCTTTCTCATTCCTTCCTTATGCGTGTTTCGAATGGCACGCACTTGCGGAGGTTGGCCCTACCTTACAAGCAAAGCTGACGTTAACGTAAACGTAACGTGGCGTCACGAGCAGGTTGACGAAAGGTCAGGAAAAATGAGGGCAGGTGCGGCGCAACAAAAAAACCGGGAAAAATTTCATTTATTCCCCCCAAAGCGCTTTTTTAAGGGGGTTGGTGGCGATGTGCAGCGCAATTTCCAATGGTCAATCCGGCCGAATCCGGTCTGGTTTCCCGATCTGATCGCGCGGCGCTAACTCAAATGTGAAGGGCAAAGGCGCTAGCCAAGTGTCTTGGCTGTATCGTCCCGCAATGTCCGAAGTTCTGAAATCGTCTCTTCCAGTTGCTTCTTTTGCTCTGCCAGTTCGACCAGCTGGCGATCGGCAAGTGCAATCCATTCATGCATCTGCGCCTCGGTGCCTTCATTTTCATAGATCAGCAGCCACTGGCGGATATCCTCAAGCGAAAAACCAAATCGTCGTCCACGCAATATCAATGTCATCCGCGCCAGCTCTTTTGCGCCGTAGAAGCGGGATCGCCCCTCTTTTTCGGGGCTGAGCAATTCGATGTACTCGTAGTAGCGCAACGTGCGAGGCGTTACGTCGAATTTCGCGCACATCTCTTTGAATGACAGGCGTGTGTCCGACATGTTCTTCTCCCTTGTGTAATCGTAACGACTAGCATTGGACTGGGCAACCGCGCGTCTGGCCAATTGACGGAAACAGATATATCGCGGATGCAGGTCAATCAGGAGACGCCATGTCTGACGATCAAAAGAAGCGCCGCGATATGCTGGCCCGCAAATTCATCGAGGCGATCCCACATGCGCAAGAGCTGGGGATGGAACTGACAGAAGTGGATGACGGCAAGGCGGTCATTGGCATGGACTATGATGCGCGGTTTGTGGGCGATCCGGAAACCGGCGTGATCCATGGCGGCGCTGTATCTGCATTGATGGACACCTGCGCCGGGGCCGCGGTGATGGCGCATCCTGCCGCTGCTCTTGCGACGGCGACGCTTGATTTGCGTATCGACTACATGCGCCCTGCAACACCCGGTGATCGCATCACCGCCACCGCTGAATGCTATCACGTCACGCGCTCTGTCGCCTTCATTCGCGCCACAGCCGTTGATGCGGACCCAAGCCGCCCTGTGGCCACGGCCACCGGCGCATTCACAATCGAGAGGGGCAAGTCATGAGCCGCCGCCCAGAGCCAGTCCAGGTTGTCAAACAGCGTCGCGACGACACGCTACAGACGTTGGTGTCCGGTGTGCCCTATATCCAGTTTCTGGGCATTCAGATTGACCGTCGTGGTGACGAGCTGACCGCCGTGCTGCCTTTTGCCGACAAACTGATCGGCAACCCGATGTTGCCCGCCATTCATGGTGGCGTGACAGCCGCCTTTCTGGAAGTCACCGCCATTATCGAGCTCAGCTGGGCGATGGTCTGGGAAGATATGGAAGCTGGCAAGTTCAGTGACGATGCGCCCCGCATCCAGTTTCCCAAGACAATCGACTTTACCGTCGATTATCTGCGGTCCGGTCTGCCGCGTGACGCCTATGCGCGCGCGCGCGTCAACCGCTCTGGCCGCCGTTTTGCTTCGGTCCATGTCGAGGCCTGGCAGGACAACCGCAGCCGCTTGTTCGCGCAGGGCACCGGGCATTTCCTGATGCCGCAGCGCGATGGCTGAAACCCCGCGGCTGACCCACAAACGTGTGCTGGCGATTGCACTGCCGATTGTGCTGTCCAATGCCACGGTGCCGATCCTTGGCATTGTCGATACCGGCGTAGTGGGGCAGTTGGGCGAAGCGGCCCCGATTGGCGCTGTTGGTATCGGCGCAATCATCCTGTCAGCCGTCTACTGGATCTTTGGCTTTTTGCGGATGGGCACAACGGGGCTGACATCGCAGGCCAGCGGTGCGGGAGACGGCGAAGAGGTCGATGCGCTGTTTTCGCGTGCGCTGCTGATTGGCCTTTCGGCTGGCGTTGTGATGATTGCAGCGCAAGTGCTGATCTTTCGCGGGGCGTTCTGGGTTTCACCTGCGAGCGCAGAGGTTGAAAGCCTCGCCCGCGACTATATGCAAATCCGGATCTGGTCCGCACCGGCAACCATCGCCCTATATGGCATCACCGGCTGGTTGATCGCACAAGAGCGTACCCGCGCGGTTCTGGTCATTCAGGTGGGCATGAACGGGGCCAATATTTTGCTTAGCTACTACCTCGGCCTTGTGCAGGGTTGGGGTGTGACTGGCGTGGCCTGGGCCACGTTCATTGCAGAGTGGGGTGGCTTGCTTGTTGGCTTGTGGCTGTGCCGCAGTGTTTTTGCGCGTCCGGCATGGCTGACGGTAGAGCGGGTGTTTGACATCGCGCGGTTGAAACACATGGCCGTCGTGAACACCGACATTCTGATCCGATCTGTTCTGTTGCAGGCGATCTTTGTCAGCTTCCTGTTTTTTGCAGCAGACTTTGGTGACGTGCAACTGGCAGCCAATCAAATCCTGATGCAATTCCTTCAAGTCACCGCCTATGCGCTAGATGGTTTTGCCTTTGCCGCCGAGGCGATGGTGGGGCAGGCGCTGGGGGCAAAGGCGCGGGTTGCGCTCCGGCGCTCGGCGATCCTCAGCAGTTTTTGGGGGGCGATTGTCTGTGCCATGCTCGCGATCAGCTTTGCCGTGTTTGGTGCGACGGTCATCGACATCATGACAACCGCCCCAGAGGTGCGCGTGGCTGCACGGGTCTATTTGCCCTATATGATCGCGGCCCCAGTTGTCGGCGTGGCGGCATGGATGCTGGATGGTATTTTCATCGGTGCCACGCGCACCAAGGACATGCGCAACATGATGATCGTGTCGGCCGTCGTCTACTTTGTGACGGTCATTCCGCTGATGGCGCTCTTTCAGAACCACGGGCTTTGGTTGGCCTTGCTGCTCAACTTCGTTGTGCGCGGCGGCACATTGGGCTGGAAATATCCGGCGTTGGAGGCCGAGGCAGACAGGCCGGCCTCAGGTCCAGTCGCTGCGGCCTGATCCCACAGCATCTGCAACGGTCGCAAAGCCGTCACGGGCCAGAAGATCATCAAGGCCCGTGGCAATATCATCGGCCAATGAAATCCCGCCGTAGACAAGTGCCGTATATAGCTGCACCGCTAACGCGCCTGCGCGGATTTTCTCATAGGCTTGGGCGGCACTGCCCACGCCACCAACGCCGATGATCGGCAAGGCGGTCATCCCGGCAAGCTGCGCAAGCACGCGCGTTGATTTTTCAAACAACGGCTGGCCAGACAGACCGCCCGTTTCGCCCGTGTGCGGCCCCTGCAATCCGTCACGGTCAAGTGTCGTATTGGTCGCAATGATCGCATCAATGCCGGACGCATTGGCCACCTCGGCCACTTCGGCAATCTCGTCTGCGGTCAGATCGGGGGCGATCTTGAGGAAAACAGGGATGGGGTTCTTAAGGGCCGCACGGGCTTCCATCACGCCTGCGAGCAGTGCGGCAAGCGCTGCTTTGCCTTGCAGGTCGCGCAGCTTTTCAGTGTTGGGAGATGACACATTGACCGTTGCGAAATCCACCTGTGGCCCGCAACAGGTCAGCACTTTGGCAAAATCCGCGGCCTTGTCGCTGCTGTCCTTGTTGGCCCCAAGGTTCAGCCCCGTAACAGCCCCCGCAGGGCGCCGGGAAAGCCTGTCGGCAATGGCTTCCATGCCGTCATTGTTGAAACCAAAGCGATTGATCGCGGCTTGATCTTGCGTAAGCCGAAAAAGCCGCGGTTTCGGGTTGCCCGGTTGCGGGCGCGGCGTGGCTGCACCAACTTCCAGAAAGCCAAAACCGGTTTTGGCAAGCGCATGTAGCGCAGTGGCGTTCTTGTCAAAGCCTGCGGCCAGACCAACGGGGTTGGGCAATTGCAGGCCCGCCAAGGTGGTTCTGAGCCGGGGCGATGTGACTGGCCCGGTCTTTGGTCCCAACCCGGCATTCAACGCCTTGAGCGCCAGCCCATGCCCGACCTCTGGATCAAGCTGGCGTAGCGCCGTCAGGCCAATGCGTTCAAGCGTCCTCATGCGAGGTCCGGAAACTGATGCGTGCCATCAACCAATGGCAATGGTTTGGACCAAAGCACATCCTGCATCGTCAGCTTGCGATAAAGATGGGGGAACAGAACGTCTTTGCGGGCAGGTTCCCATTTCAGCGGGTCGAGCCCTTCTGTTTCCACCGCCAACAAGACAAGACCTTCGATACCTGCAAAATACTTGGCTGCGGTCTCGGCCACGGTTCCAGCCGTAGAGAAATGGATATAGCCGTCGGCCACATCAATCGGTGCGCCCGTGGTATCACCATCAGACTGCAATGCGGCCCACTCATCGGCCCGGAAAATCTTGTAAATCAGCATAGGCGGGTGATGGCCTTTGCATCAAAGATGGTCAAGCACCCAAGGCGTGTTCGTTGACGTAAGGGCCCCAAGATCGCGCGGTTATTCAATTTGACTCTCTCAATGCCCCTCGCCAAGCTGTCGTCATTCCAACCTTGGGGGACCTGTTCCGATGATTTCACGTATAATGACGACAACCTGTGCGCTGGCCATGACGGCCAGCATGGCGGTGGCGGACTATTCGCTGACGATCCTGCACACCAACGACTTTCATGCCCGCTTTGAGCCGATCAGCCGGTTCGACAGCGGCTGTTCTGCGGAAGACAACGCCGAAGGCAAATGTTTTGGCGGCACCGCCCGTCTGGTCACGGCGATTGCTGATGCGCGCGCGCGGTCCAATAATTCCATTCTGGTGGATGGCGGGGACCAGTTTCAGGGCACGCTGTTCTACACCTACTACAAAGGCGCGATGGCTGCCGAATTCATGAACAAGCTGGGCTATGACGGCATGACCGTGGGCAACCACGAATTTGACGATGGTCCTGAGGTTCTGAAAGGCTTTATGGATGCGGTTGAATTCCCAGTCCTGATGTCCAACGCTGACGTCTCGGCCGAACCGCTGCTGGCAGGCGTATTGATGAAATCCACCGTGATTGAACGCGGCGGTGAGCAGATTGGCATGATCGGCCTGACACCCGAAAACACCGATGAGCTGGCAAGCCCCGGACCGAATGTGACTTTCACCGCGCCGGTTGCCGCCGTGCAGGCCGAGGTCGACAAACTGACCGAGATGGGCGTGAACAAGATCATCGTGTTGTCACACTCTGGCTATGGTGTTGACCAGGAGGTTGCCGCCAACACCACGGGCGTTGACGTCATTGTTGGCGGTCACACCAATACGCTGCTGGGTGATGATGAAGATGCCGCAGGTCCATACCCAACAATGGTTGGGGATACTGCAATCGTGCAGGCCTATGCCTATGGTAAGTTTCTGGGCGAGCTGAATGTGACCTTCGACGACGCAGGTGTGCTGATCGAAGCGTCAGGCGCGCCGCTGCTGATCGACGGCAACGTGGCCGAGGACGAAGCGACAGTTGCGCGGGTTGCGGAACTGGCGGCGCCATTGGATGAGATCCGCAATCAGGTTGTGGCAGAAGCCGCCGCCGCGATTGAAGGTGACCGGTCTGTGTGTCGCGCGATGGAATGCCCCATGGGGAACCTGATCGCAGATGCGATGCTGGCCCGCGTGGCCGATCAGGGTATCCAGATCGCATTCCAGAACTCTGGCGGTATCCGCGCCTCTATTGACGCGGGCGAGATTACCAAGGGTGAGGTGCTGACCGTACTGCCATTCCAGAACACACTGTCCACGTTCCAGGTGACGGGTGAGACGATGATCGCCGCGCTTGAAAACGGCGTTAGCCAGCATGAAGAAGGCTCTGGCCGTTTTCCACAGGTTGCCGGGATGAGCTTTGCTGTTGATCTGTCTGCCGAGGTTGGATCGCGCATCAGTGATGTGATGGTTGGCGGCGCGCCGATTGATCCGTCGGCGACCTACGGTGTTGTGTCCAACAACTTTGTACGCAACGGCGGTGATGGGTATTCGATGTTTGAAACAGCGATGAATGCCTATGACTTTGGCCCGGATCTGGCTGATGTGACTGCTGAATTCATTGCAGAGCAGGGCCCGTATCAGCCCTACACCGATGGTCGCATCACAATGAAGTAATGCCAGATTTCTTGGTCTGAATTGAGCGCCGCGGCAAACCGTGGCGCTCTTTTTTTGCGCCCCGGCGGGCTTTGCATCAAACAAGGCTTGCACGAAACGCGCGTGAATGGCGTAGGCTGCACCAAAAGGGGTATAGATATGTCGGACGCACCGCTCAAAGGATGGCACCACACGCCAGAGGTACCCTTGCAGGTATCACCACTGTTCCAGTGGCCCCTGCGGCCGATGGCGATTGTGCGCTGGCTCTGGCAATCCTGGTTTCTGATATCCGAGCGGCTGATCATCGTCGGGATCGCCGTCATTTCATTCTACTGGTTCCAGCCGCCGCTGAGCGAAACAAAGACCCTGGGCATCGGTTGGATTGCGCAAATTTATCTGCGCAACCTGATCCTGATGACCTTGGTTGCCGGGGGGCTGCACCTTTATTTTTATGGCTTCACCAAACAAGGTCAGCGGCTCAAGTTTGATCCCCGCGCCCTTATGAAGAACGGCAAACAGTTCACGCTGGGCGGGCAAATTCGTGACAATATGTTCTGGACATTGGCCAGTGGCGTCACGGTCTGGACCGCCTACGAAGTATTGATGTTCTGGGCGCTGGCCAATGGTCATGCGCCCCTGCTGACCTGGGCGGCAAACCCGGTTTGGTTCATCGCCCTGTTCTTTCTGATTCCGGTTTGGGAAAGCTTTTATTTCTATTGGATTCACCGCCTGCTGCATGTGCCGGTGCTGTACAAACACATCCACGCTTTACACCATCGCAACATCAACGTGGGCCCATGGTCTGGCCTTTCGATGCATCCGGTTGAGCATGTGATCTTTCTGGGGTCAGTGATGATCCATTGGATCGTCGCAGCACATCCGGTTCATATTCTATATCATCTGCAATATTACACGCTGACAGCCGCAACGACCCACACCGGGTTCGAAGGGCTGGTGATCAAGGACAAGAACAGGCTGCGCCTTGGCACCTTTCACCATCAGATGCATCACCGCTATTTTGAGTGCAACTACGGATCGCTTGAAATCCCGTGGGACAAGCTCTTTGGGTCTTTTCATGACGGGACTGCCGCCGCAAATGAGCGGATGAAGGAAAGACGCAAACGTATGGGCCCAGACCCTAGCCGCCGTTCCTGACATCTCGCACCCATGACACCAGTATCGCACGTGCCTCTGGGTCCATCTGGACGGCGTTTGGCGGGGGCATCGCGTGGCTTACACCCGCTTGCAGGTAGATCGCGTCTGCGTGCCGCGCGACATCGCTGGGCGTTTCAAGATAAACGCCCTTGGGCGCCCATTGCATGTTGCCCCAGACGGGTTCGCGCGCATGGCACATCGAACAATTGCCGATCACGGTATTGAAGGCGTCATCAAAGCCTTCGGCAGATGCGAACTCTTGCTCATAGGGGGTCAAGGCGCGCGCTTCTGCTTCCTGCCATGTATCGCCGGTGCGCACGGTTGAAAGCCACGCAATGATGATCATCAGCAGAACCGTCACACCCCATGTCCAATGCGGCCCTTTGCCGGTCTTGTGCATGGTGTTGAAGTAGTGGCGGATCGTGACGCCAGTAAGGAAGATCAGGCTGGCGATGATCCACGCATATTGCGTGCCAAAGGCCAGCGGATAGTGGTTCGACAGCATCAGGAACACGACCGGCAGCGTGAGGTAGTTGTTATGGGTCGAACGCACCTTGGCAATCTTGCCGTATTTGGCATCTGGTGTGCGGCCCGCCTTGAGGTCTTCGACAACAATCCGCTGGTTTGGCATGATCTGAAAGAACACGTTGGCGGTCATGATCGTCGCGGTGAAGGCACCAAGATGCAGCAGTGCGGCGCGGCCCGTGAATATCTGGTTGTAGCCCCAAGACATCGCAACAAGGATCACAAACAGCAAAAGCATAAGAACGGTCGGTTGCTCGCTGAGCTTTGATTTGCACATCGCATCATAGAGTAGCCAGCCAATTGTCAGCGACCCGCCAGAGATCAGGATGCCTTGCCAAAGCGCAAGATCGACCTTCGTGGGGTCCAGCAGGTAAAGTTCGCCACCGACCCAATAGACGATCATCAAGAGCGCGGCACCAGAGAGCCATGTCCAATAGCTTTGCCATTTATGCCATGTCAGATGCTCGGGCATCTGGGCCGGGGCGACCATGTATTTGGTGGTGTGATAGAACCCGCCGCCGTGGACCTCCCATTCTTCGCCAGATGCACCTTCGGGCATGTCCGGCGCAGGTTTCAGCATCAAATCAAGTGCGATGAAGTAAAACGAGGCCCCGATCCAGGCCATCGCCGTAATAACGTGCAGCCAGCGGATGGAAAAAGCGATCCAGTCCCATAAAATAGCAAGATCATACATGGCATATCCCCGGTTGGCGTCGTTGCTACCCATCCTATGCGAGAGCGGATTGTTCTGCTATTGCTTCTAGACGCCAAACAGCATCAAAAAAAACAAGCAAATGTCCTATCTCGACAATATCCGTACTTTCGTCCGTGTTTATGAGCTGGGCAGCATGTCTGCCGCAGCGCGCGATTTGCGTATTTCGCCTGCCGTCACCTCGGCGCGCATCTCTCAGCTTGAGGGGCATCTGAGCGTGCGGCTGTTTCAGCGCACGACCCGCAGCCTGACATCGACGGAACAGGGGCGCGCCTTTTACGGCGGTGCCTGCGAGATACTGGAAAGTGTGGCCAATGCCGAATCGCAAGTGGCCAATATCACAGAGAATCCCAAAGGCGCGCTTTATGTTGCGGCCCCTCTGGGTGTCGGGCGACGTTTGATTGCGCCGCATGTGCCGGATTTTCTGGCGCTATACCCAGAGATCACGCTGCGCCTGCGGCTGACCGACCGCAAGTTCGACCTGACAACCGAAGGTCTTGATCTGGCGTTTTTTTTGGGAGAGCCCGAAGACAGCAATCTGCGCATTCGCAAGATCGCCGATGTGGAACGTGTCCTTTGCGCGTCGCCTTCCTATGTCGACACACACGGCAACCCGGCATCGGGTGCTGATCTGATTGCTGACGGTCACGAATGCCTTAACCTGCGCTTTCCCGGCGCGTCAGAGTTTCAGTGGCCATTGATGACAGCCGACGGGCCACAGAAGTTCCGTGTGCGGGGCCGCTACGAATCCGACGATGGTGATGTGTTGACGGATTGGGCGCTCAGCGGGAACGGCATTGCGATGAAGCCGGTGTTTGAAGTGGCCGATCACCTGAAAGCCGGGCACCTTGTGCCGGTTGCGGTCGAGACACCGCCAACACCTATTCAGATGGCATGCCTGTTCACGCACCGCAGGCGGCAGGACCCCAAGACGCGCTTGTTCATGGATTTTGTTATCGAGCGGATCAGCGCGGTCGTGCGGGGCGATCAGGACCCGCGATAGGTCGAGTATCCGAAGGGCGAGAGGAGCAGTGGCACGTGATAGTGCGACGCCTCTGACATGCCAAAACGGATCGGAATGATATCAAGGAACCGTGGATCCTCTGGCGGGGTGCCGGTCGCATCAAGGTAGGCACCGGCGTGAAACACCAACTCATAGGTGCCGGTGCTGAACTTATCCGCTGGCAGGATCTGCTCATCCGTGCGGCCGTCATCATTGGTGATGAGCGTTTTGAGGTGCGTTCTTTTGTCCCCCGCAATCGCAAACAGCTCAATCTTGAGACCTTCTGCCGGGCAGCCGCGCGCGGTGTCCAGAACGTGTGTTGTCAGATAACCGCTCACTAGGTTGCTCCTCTTTTCGCTTGCCGCTTAGTGCCAGAAAGGGGCGACATTCGCAAAGCCATGCAACAAGAGGCTCTTTCTCATATTTTTTGAAAACGAAACTGATTACGTTGCTTTATAGGAGATTAACGACAAAGGAATCCATCTTGTGACCCGCTACCCCCGTGACATGACCGGATATGGTGCCCAACCGCCTGCTGCCAATTGGCCGGGCGGGGCAAAGATTGCCGTGCAGATCGTGCTGAACTACGAAGAAGGTGGTGAGAACAACATCTTACATGGTGATCCTGCCTCTGAGGCGTTTCTGTCCGAGATTACGGGCGCGGCGCCTTGGCCGGGCCAGCGCCATTTCAACATGGAATCGCTTTATGAATACGGCTCTCGCGCCGGGTTCTGGCGTTTGCATCGTTTGATGGCCGATTTGCCCGTGACGGTTTACGGCGTGGCCACGGCTTTGGCCCGCGCGCCAGAGCAGGTGGCCGCGATGCAGGCTGCGGGCTGGGAGATTGCCAGCCATGGCCTGAAATGGGTCGAACACAAGGATATGCCCGAAGACGTAGAGCGCGCACAGATGGCCGAGGCCATACGTTTGCACACTGAGGTGACGGGTGCGCCGCCGCGCGGCTGGTACACGGGCCGCTGTTCCAACAATACTGTTCATCTGGCCGCAGAGACCGGCCAATTTGCCTATGTGGCGGACAGCTATGCTGACGATCTGCCCTATTGGATGCGCCTTGGTCGCAGAGACCAGTTGATCGTGCCCTATACGATGGACTGCAACGACATGCGCTTTGCCATTCAGGCGGGCTTTACCAATGGTGACCAGTTTGAAAGCTACCTGCGTGACAGCTTTGATGTGCTTTACGCCGAAGGCGCTGCGGGCGTGCCCAAGATGCTGTCCATTGGTCTGCATTGCCGTCTGATGGGCCGTCCGGGGCGCGCTGCGGCATTGGCGCGCGTGATCGACTATATGAAGTCGCATGACGATGTCTGGTTCGCGACACGTCTGGAGATTGCCGAGCACTGGATGCAAGAACATCCGCCCGTGGCACGGACTGCCCCGTCCGAAATGGATCACGAGGCATTTGTCGGAGCGTTCGGCGGCATCTTTGAGCATAGCCCGTGGATTGCCGAAGGTGCACATGCGCTAGAGCTTGGGCCGACCCACGACACGGCGCAAGGTGTGCATAGCGCGCTGGTTCGCGTGTTCCGCTCTGCCTCGGATGAGCAGTGTTTGGGCGTTTTGAATGCGCACCCCGATCTGGCGGGCAAACTGGCCGCTGCGGGCAAGCTGACAGCGGAAAGCACAGCAGAGCAGGCGGGCGCCGGTCTTGATCATTTGACCGATGAAGAGCGCGAGATGTTTCAGGCGCTTAACGCGCAATATGTCGCGCGCCACGGTTTTCCCTTCATCATCGCCGTGAAGGACAACGACAAAGCCTCTATTCTGGCGGCATTTCAGCGGCGGATCGACAATGACGGCGCCACAGAGTTCGCCGAAGCGTGCCGACAAGTGGAACGCATCGCCGAACTGCGCCTGATCGAGAAGTTGGGCAAATGACGCAGCTCTTGCACATTGAACCGCTGACCAAAGAGGCCTTTGCGCCCTTTGGCGATGTTCTTGAGGTGGCGGGCGACCCGGACAAGATTATCAATCAAGGGCTTTGTGGCCGCTACCATGACCGTGCGCAGATCGACATTCGGGGTGGCCGCGCAGGCATCAGCCTTTTCAATGCCGAACCCCGGCAGTTCCCGATTACGCTTGATATGGTCGAACGGCACCCTGAAGGCAGTCAGGCCTTCCTGCCCATGAGCTTTGACCCTTTCGTTGTGGTCGTGGCACCTGATGAAAACGGAAGCCCATCCCGGCCACGCGCATTTCTGACGGCGGCAGGGCAGGGGGTAAACTATGCACGCGGCACATGGCACGGGGTGCTGACGCCCCTTCATGCGCCCGGATTATTCGCCGTTGTAGATCGGATCGGGGAGGGTCCGAACCTGCAAGAACATTGGTTTGAAACACCATTCATCATCACAGATGGATAATCATTTGCCAGCGGGAAGACTGGTCAATACGTCCAAAGGGAGGGACACACTATGGTAGACAACGCAATCGGGACAGCAGAGCAACTCCGCGATCCAAATTATACACCGGCGCTGCAACGCGCCATTCCACTGGGCATCCAGCACGTGCTGGCAATGTTTGTATCCAACGTAACACCGGCAATCATCGTCGCAGGTGCTGCCGGTTTTGGCTTTGGGTCCAATAGCCCTGATTTCCCGGAACTGCTGTATCTGATCCAGATGTCCATGCTGTTTGCAGGCGTCGCGACATTGCTGCAAACGGTCTCGATCGGGCCGGTTGGGGCCAAGCTGCCCATCGTGCAGGGTACGTCATTTGCCTTTATTCCGATCATGATCCCGCTTGTCGCGGGCAAGGGTGTTGATGGCTTGGCCGCCTTGTTTGGGGGGATCGTGGTTGGCGGTATCTTCCATGCATTCCTGGGCCTTTTCATCGGCAAGATACGCTTTGCCTTGCCACCGCTCGTCACGGGGCTTGTGGTCACGATGATCGGTCTGGCATTGGTCAAAGTAGGTATTCAGTATGCCGCAGGTGGTGTGCCCGCGATCGGCACGCCAGAGTACGGATCGCTGCTCAACTGGTCTGCCGCATTGGTCGTGATCTTCGTCACGCTGGGGCTGAAGTTCTTCACCTCTGGTATGCTGTCGGTCTCGGCCGTGTTGATCGGCCTGATTGTTGGCTATTTCTACGCGCTGGGCGTGGGCATTCTGGAATGGTCCGCCGTGACGGGTTCATGGGAGCGTTCAGCCGCTTTCGCCCTGCCACAGCCGTTCAAATACGGATTTGAGTTCTCGATTGCCGCGGTGATCGGTTTCTGCCTGATGGCCTTTATTTCAGCGATTGAGACTGTGGGCGATGTCACAGGTATCACAAAAGGTGGTGCAGGACGCGAAGCTACAGAAGAAGAGATCACCGGCGCGACCTATGCTGATGGTCTTGGATCGGCTGTCGCTGGCATCTTTGGCGGCTTTCCAAACACATCCTTCAGCCAGAACGTGGGTCTGATTGCGATGACAGGCGTGATGAGCCGCCACGTGGTGACATGCGGTGCGATTTTCCTGATCATTTGCGGACTTATTCCCAAAGTGGGCGGTATCATCCGCACGGTGCCCATCGAAGTGCTTGGCGGTGGTGTGATCGTGATGTTTGGCATGGTTGTGGCTGCAGGCATCTCGATGCTGTCGGATGTTGACTGGAACCGGCGCAACATGGTGATCTTTGCGATTGCCCTTTCCATTGGTCTTGGCCTTCAGTTGGAGCCGGGTGCCGTTGCCGGTTTGCCTGACACGGCACGTATCCTGATGACATCGGGCCTGCTGCCTGCTGCCTTCATTGCCATCATCCTCAACCTGATCCTGCCGGAAGAACTGGCAGGCGAGGCAACCGAGGAAGTCTCGGGCGGTATGGCTGGCCATGGCGACGGATCGTTGCCCAAGTAAGTCACGCGCCTGAACAAGGTCTAACGGGGCCCGGTCATTGTGACCGGGCCCTTTGTCTTGCGCCCTGTGCCAGAATGAAGCAAGAGCCATGCCATGTTTGATCTGGTCCTTCTGAGTGTTGCAGGCTTTGCTGCGGGCGTGCTGAACGCTGTTGCAGGCGGCGGCACCTTCCTCAGCCTGCCTGCGCTGATTGCCGTTGGCGTGCCTCCTGTGGCGGCAAATGCGACGGCCACATTGGCGGCTTTGCCGGGCTATCTGAGCAGCGCATGGGGCTTTCGCCATGACATGCAGGCAGAGGGGGCGCTATCCTTACCTGCCATTGCTGTCTGTGGCACCGCAGGCGGCTTGCTTGGTGCGCTCTTGCTGATCATCACGCCGGGCGACGCCTTCCTTTGGATCGTGCCGTGGCTTTTGCTGCTGGCGACGGTGCTTTTTGCGCTTGGTCCGGTGCTGTTGGCCCATGTGCAGAGGCGCGGGGTGGCGTCAGCGGGTGTTGTCGTCTCTGCTGCTGCGATTTTTGCCGTGTCGATCTATGGCGGCTATTTCAATGGTGGGCTTGGCATCATGCTGCTCGCCACATTTGGATTGCTTGGGTACAGCAATCTGCACGGGATGAACGGGCTCAAGACGATGCTGTCGGCGCTGCTGTCGCTGGTGTCAGCCGCTGCCTTCATTGCCGCCGGGCTGATCGCATGGGAGCAAGCCTTGCCCATGGCGGTCAGCACGATGATCGGCGGCTATGTTGGCGCGCGCGCCAGCCGACGCATTACACGCACTGATCTATTGCGTCACTTTGTGACGGCAGTTGGCGCGCTGATGGCGTTGGTTTTCTTCCTGCGCTGATGGCTATCCAGCGCCGCCAAGGCGCAACGGCATATGTCGGTTCACATCCTTATATAGCAGGTAACGAAACTTGCCCGGCCCACCTGCGTAACAGGCCTGTGGGCAGAACGCGCGTAACCACATGTAGTCGCCTGCCTCTACCTCCACCCAGTCCTGATTAAGGCGATATGCTGCTTTGCCTTCCAGCACGTAAAGGCCGTGTTCCATCACATGGGTCTCAAGAAAGGGAATGACGGCACCCGGTTCAAAGGTCACGATAGTCACATGCATGTCGTGGCGCAGATCCGTTGGATCGACAAAGCGCGTCGTGGCCCATTTTCCATCCGTGTCGGGCATGACCGTTGGCGCGATGTCATTTTCGTTCGTGACAATCACCTCTGGCAGATCAAGGCCGGGAACGGCGTCATAGGCTTTGCGGATCCAATGAAAGCGCAGCATGTCGTCAGAGGTGTTGTGAAGTGTCCAACCGGATGATGGTGGCAGATAGGCATACCCTCCCGGCTTCATCACATGGGTCTGCCCGTTGACCGACAATGCGGCCTCACCCTCGACGATGAACAGGACACCCTGTGCGGCCGGATCAGCCTCGGGCTGATCGGAGCCGCCGCCGGGGCCGACTTCCATGATGTATTGCGAAAATGTTTCGGCAAATCCGGTCATCGGACGAGCGATCACCCATAGGCGGGTGTCGGTCCAGAAGGGCAGAAAACTGGTGACAATGTCGCGCATCGTGCCCTTGGGGATCACCGCATAGGCATCAGTGAACACGGCACGATCTGTCAGAAGTTGGTCTTGGCCGGGGTGCCCGCCCTGTGGCGCATAATACTTCGCTGACATTCCCGCTCCTGTTGTCTGAGATCAGTTGACTATGTGTCTGGCGGCACTGCGAAACCACCCACAATTCGGTGACAGCACTTTTCGCAAGGTTTTGATAATGCGGGCGAACTGTCAAACGAGGGGACATTTAGCATCTCTGTATGCGACGGAATGCAGAAACCAGCGATTCACTCTTGCAAGCTGATAGCGCTTTCCGCTACCAAATGCCCCAATACTTGACGTTGGGAGAACCAGCTTTCTGGTGCCGAAGGAGCAACCGCCTCGGAATCTCTCAGGCCAACGGACCAGCGCCAAGACTCGAATACTCTGGAGAGTGGTGCCACATGCACCCGCCGAAGGGATAATGATCTCAGGCAAGCGGACAGAGGGGGCACCAACGCGCGGGCATCGCTTGCGCCACTGTGGTGCCGCTTGATTTAATCAAAATCTCGCCGGCTTGATAAGAAGGCGACACGCGATATGACGCAGCTCAAGGAAACGCCGCTTCATGCGTTGCATGTGGAACTTGGGGCCAAGATGGTGCCCTTTGCAGGCTACGATATGCCAGTCCAGTATCCCCTTGGCGTATTGAAGGAACATCAACAAACACGGGCCAAGGCCGGTTTGTTTGACGTCAGCCATATGGGGCAGGTTGTTGTCAAAGGCGCGACCTATGCGGATGCAGCGGCAGGGTTAGAGACACTGATCCCCATTGATATTCTGGATCTGGGCGAAGACCGACAACGCTATGGGTTTTTCACCAATGATGATGGTGGCATTGAAGATGACCTGATGCTGGCCAATCGTGGCGATCATGTTTTTGTCGTGGTGAATGCAGCCTGCAAAGAGGCGGATATCGCCCGGATGAAAGCAGCCCTTGAGCCTGATCTTTCTGTCACCGAGATTACTGACCGCGCTTTGCTGGCCTTGCAAGGACCGTCTGCCGAAGCGGTGCTGGCGTCATTGGATGAACGTGCTGCCGGGATGAATTTCATGGATGTGGCGACACTGGATTTGAACGGGATCGAGGCATGGGTGTCGCGTTCCGGCTATACCGGTGAGGACGGCTATGAGATTTCGGTGCCCGCTGATGCGGCTGAGGCACTGGCCAAGTCACTGCTTGCCCATCCGGATGTCGAGGCCATTGGCCTTGGTGCCCGCGATTCACTGCGGCTTGAGGCGGGGCTTTGTCTTTACGGGCACGACATTGACACCACAACATCGCCTGTTGAAGGCGCATTGACCTGGGCAATTTCCAAGGTGCGCCGCGCCGGTGGCGCGCGGGCGGGCGGGTTTCCCGGCGCATCACAGATCATGGCACAGATGGAAAACGGCGCAACGCGCAAACGGGTGGGGCTATTGCCCGAAGGCCGTGCGCCAATGCGCGAAGGTGTGCCATTGTTTGCCTCCGAGGATGCAACAGATCCCATCGGCGCCATCACATCGGGCGGTTTCGGACCAACCGTCGGTGGACCAGTTGCAATGGGGTATGTCGCAAAAGAACATGCCGCACTTGGCACAACCGTTTTTGGTGAGTTGCGCGGCAAACGCCAGCCACTCACGCTTACAAAAATGCCGTTCACACCGGCCAACTTCAAAAGATAACAGGGAGAAAACACATGAAATACACTGAAGAACACGAATGGCTGCGCGCCGAAGGTGACGTTTATGTTGTGGGCATTACAGAGCATGCGACATCGCAATTGGGCGACCTTGTTTTCGTGGAACTGCCTGAGGTTGGCGACACAGTGGCCAAGGATGACGAAATTGTCGTGATCGAAAGCGTCAAGGCGGCATCGGATATTCTGGCCCCGATTGACGGCGAAATCACCGAAGTGAACACGGCCCTAGCCGATGATCCAAGCCTTGCTAACAGCGACGCCATTGGCGAAGGCTGGTTCTTCAAGATCCGGCCATCTGATGCGTCACAGCTTGACGATATGATGGACGAAGCTGCCTACAAAGAAATGATTGGCTAAGGATTGATCAGATGACTTTCACGCCCACCGACTACCTGCCTTATGACTTTGCCAACCGTCGCCACATTGGCCCGTCGCCCGCAGAAATGACAGAAATGCTCAAAGTGGTGGGCGAGAAAGACCTCGACGCGCTGATTGATGACACGCTGCCCGCGAATATCCGCCAGAAAGAGCCGCTCGACTTTGGCAAGGCGAAGTCAGAACGCGAGCTGCTGCATCACATGCGCGTCACCGCATCCAAGAACAAGGTACTGACGTCGCTGATCGGCCAGGGGTTTCACGGGACGGTGACGCCGCCGGTGATCCAGCGCAACATTCTTGAAAACCCGGCGTGGTACACGGCCTATACACCTTATCAACCAGAGATCAGCCAAGGGCGGCTTGAGGCGCTCTTGAACTTTCAGACGATGGTCTCTGACCTGACCGGTCTGGAGATCGCCAATGCCTCTTTGCTGGATGAGGCGACAGCCTGCGCTGAAGCTATGACCATGGCGCAGCGGGTGAGCAAATCAAAGGCAAAAGGCTTTTTCATTGATGAGAACTGCCACCCGCAGAATATCTCCGTCATGCGAACCCGCGCTGAACCGCTGGGGATCGAGATCACCATTGGCAATCCTGATGACCTGGATGCAGAGGCCGTCTTTGGCGCGATTTTCCAGTATCCCGGCACCTATGGTCATCTGCGGGATTTCACACCCGAAATCGCCAAGCTGCACGACACCAAGGCAATTGGCATCATCGCGGCTGATCCGCTTTCACTGACACTGTTGAAAGAACCCGGCGCGATGGGTGCCGATATTGCCGTTGGGACGACCCAGCGTTTTGGTGTTCCCATCGGCTATGGCGGACCACACGCGGCCTATATGGCGACCAAAGAGAACTATGCCCGGAACATGCCGGGGCGCATTGTCGGGGTGTCCATCGACAGCCACGGCAACCGCGCCTATCGGTTGTCCCTGCAAACCCGCGAGCAGCATATCCGCCGTGAAAAGGCCACATCTAACGTCTGCACCGCGCAGGCACTGCTGGCTGTGATGGCGGGTTTCTACGCTGTGTTCCACGGGCCAGAGGGCCTCAAGGCGATTGCGCAACGTATTCACCGCAAAACCGCGCGTCTGGTTGAGGGCCTCAAGCAAGGTGGCTTTGATGTGCGCCCTGCAACCTTCTTTGACACGGTCACCATTGACGTCGGACCGCTGCAAGCCGCGGTGGTCAAGTCGGCGCTGGATGAGGGCATCAACCTGCGTATCATCGGCAAGACAAAGGTTGGCATCACGCTGGATGAACGTACGCGTCCGGCAACCATTGAAAAAGTTTGGCGCGCCTTCGGGATCACCCGTGAAGACAAGGATTACACGCCGCATTACAACATGCCCGAAAAGCTGATCCGTACCAGCGAATTCCTGACCCATCCGGTGTTCCATATGAACCGGGCCGAGACGGAAATGATGCGTTATATGCGCCGGCTTGCAGACCGTGATCTGGCGCTTGATCGGGCCATGATACCGCTTGGGTCCTGCACGATGAAATTGAACGCGGCCGCCGAGATGATGCCCGTCAGCTGGCGCGAGTTTTCATTGCTCCACCCCTATTGCCCACGTGATCAGGCGGCAGGCTATACCGAGATGATCGATGATCTCTCTGCCAAGCTATGCGATATCACCGGCTATGACGCGATCTCGATGCAGCCCAATTCCGGCGCGCAGGGTGAATATGCGGGGCTCTTGACCATTGCACGCTATCACCGCGCCACTGGCGGTGGGCATCGCAACATCTGCCTTATCCCGATGAGTGCGCATGGCACAAACCCCGCCTCTGCACAGATGGTTGGGTGGAAAGTTGTGCCCGTGAAATCAGCCGATAACGGTGACATCGACCTTGCGGACTTCAAGGCCAAGGTGGCCGAGCATGGTGATGATCTTGCCGCCTGCATGATCACCTATCCGTCGACGCATGGCGTCTTTGAGGAAACCGTGATCGAGGTCTGCCAGATCACACATGATGCCGGTGGGCAGGTCTATATTGACGGTGCCAACATGAACGCGATGGTCGGTCTTAGCCGCCCTGGCGATCTTGGCGGTGACGTCAGCCATTTGAACCTGCACAAGACCTTCTGCATTCCGCATGGTGGCGGTGGCCCCGGCATGGGACCGATTGGTGTCAAAGACCACCTGATCGAACATCTGCCCGGTGATCCCAATGACGGCGACGGTGCCGTAAGTGGCGCGCCATTTGGTTCGCCGTCGCTTCTGCCAATCTCATGGGCTTACTGCCTGATGATGGGTGGTGAGGGGCTGACGCAGGCCACGCGGGTTGCGATTCTGAATGCCAACTATATCGCGAAACGGCTCGAAGGGGCATTTGATGTGCTCTACAAAGGGCCATCCGGCAAGGTCGCGCATGAGTGTATTATCGACACGCGCCCCTTTGCAGACAGTGCGCATGTGACGGTTGACGATATCGCCAAGCGCCTGTCCGACTGCGGCTTTCATGCGCCAACCATGTCCTGGCCTGTGTCGGGCACGCTGATGGTTGAACCCACCGAATCCGAAACCAAAGCAGAACTTGACCGGTTTTGTGATGCGATGCTGGGGATCCGTGAAGAGATTCGCGCGATTGAAAATGGGACGATGGACCCCGAAAACAACCCACTCAAGAACGCGCCACATACGATGGAAGACCTCGTCAAGGACTGGGATCGGCCTTATAGCCGCGAAACGGGATGTTTCCCTGCCGGGGCCTTCCGCGTGGACAAATACTGGCCACCGGTCAATCGCGTGGACAACGTCTGGGGCGACCGCAACCTGACATGCACCTGCCCGCCGATGGAAGATTACGCCGAGGCGGCAGAGTAAGCAGAGAGACAAGTAGGCGCCCGCTGCGGCGCCTACTTTTCCTCAATCACGCGGCGGGCGACACGGAAACACTCCAGCGCCTGCGGAACACCACAATAAATCCCGATGACGTGGATGATTGCGCGGATTTCCTCGGTCGAAACACCGTTGGAGATGGCCCCCCGGCAATGGATTTCCCATTCGTGCATCTTGCCCAATGCACCGATCATCGACAGGTTCATCATCGAGCGTGTCTTGGCGTCGATCACGTCATCCCCCCAGCCAAAGCCCCAGCACCACGCCGTCATCGCTTCCTGAAAGGGGCGCGTGAAGTCATCTGCGGCCGCAAGGTTCTGTTCCACATAATCCGCACCGAGCGTTGCCTTGCGTTGCTCCAGCCCTTTGAGGAACAGATCTTCGTCGAATGCGCTCATGATGCGGCCCTTTGGGTTGACTGGATTGGCAAATGCGCAAGAACGCACTGGTCAACGCTTGATACAAGAGAGTTTATGGGATTGGGAAGAGTGGTGATGCCACAGTACTGCGCCATGCGCAGAGATCGGGAAGAATCATCTAAATCGGGGAAGGTCACCAATGGCAGTCCCTAGGGGAATCGAACCCCTCTTTCCAGGTTGAAAACCTGGCGTCCTAACCGATAGACGAAGGGACCGCAGTTGGTGCGCCGCTTTTAGGGAAACTGTGCCGGGCGCGCAAGAGGTTTTTGTGGCTTTTTTCTGCGAAGATTTAATGGGCCGGGGCGGCGTCTTCGAGCCGCAGTTGCACCGACTGTCGCCCTTGCCAGGTGTTGATCTCTAACCGGCCCGCCAGATGGAACCGTGCGCCGTTGTGGCCCAGCAGCATAGGCCCAAGTGGCCCGTCCATGGCACCAAAGCTGATCCCTTCGATCCGCCCGCCCAGACCATCCCCAAAGCTGATCTTGAGGTGGTTCGCGCCAACCTGTTTGGCAAAATGTATCTGACAATCAGGAAAGGCAAAGCGCGGGGCAGGGGCGCCGGCGCCAAAGGGCCCGGCATCTTCGATCTGGTTGATCAGTTCGACCGTTGCCGCGCCCGGCATCAGGATGCTGCTGATCTTGAGGTCGGCAGGACCGATATCTGCTGCCCCCTGTTTGGCCAGCAACTCGCCCAGACGCGCCATGGCCGCGTCCAGTTTGTCGCGCGCCACGGTCAGGCCGGCCGCCATCTTATGCCCACCGCCTTTGATCAGCAGCCCCTCGTGGGTCAATCGCTGGATCGCGGCCCCCAGATCAACACCGCTGACCGACCGACCGGAACCTTTGCCCTCATCCCCGTCCAGTCCGATCACAATTGCAGGGCGGTTGGTGGCCTCTTTCAGCCGCGAGGCGACGATGCCCACCACGCCGGGGTGCCAGCCTTCGCCAGCGGCCCAGACCAGCGGACCGTCGAGCCCACGCTCTGTGGCTTGCTCAAGGGCGAGGTCACGTACTCTGGCCTCAACTTCGCGGCGGTCGGTGTTGAGTGTGTCGAGCTTTTCAGCCAGCGCCGTTGCCTCATGCGGATCATTGGTTGACAACAGCCGTGCGCCCAGATCCGCCTTGCCAATCCGTCCGCCTGCATTGACCCGCGGCCCCAGGACGAACCCCAGATGATAGCTGGTCGGGGCCTGATCCAACCCCGCTACGTCAGCCAATGCTGTCAGGCCGATACGATTGCGTCGCGCCATAACCGTCAGCCCCTGTCGCACGAAAGCACGGTTCACACCCACAAGCGGTGCCACATCGGCCACGGTTGCCAGCCCAACCAGATCGAGCATCGCCATCAGGTCCGGCCCTTTCTGCCTGGCTTCACGCAATTGCCGGTTGGCATCCACCAGCATCAGAAACACGACTGCCGCCGCACAAAGATGCGCAAGATCGCCGCTTTCGTCCTGCCTGTTGGGGTTCACCACGGCCAGTGCATCCGGCAGGGTTTCCCCGCCGAGGTGGTGGTCGAGCACCACGACGTCGGCCCCTTGTGCCGCCGCAATCGGCCCGTGCGATAGCGTGCCGCAATCCACGCAGA
The DNA here is from genome assembly GCA_947498645.1 of uncultured Paracoccaceae bacterium. Lineage (GTDB taxonomy): Bacteria > Pseudomonadota > Alphaproteobacteria > Rhodobacterales > Rhodobacteraceae > Yoonia. The sequence goes on from CANMKS010000001.1 coordinate 2,051,545, forward strand.
TAATCAGGTCGTGATCCTTTGCCAGCGCGGCCATCGCCGCATCATTGGGCCCATAACCTTCGTCAATCCGGTCGGGCACATAAAGGGTCGCAGGCCGCCCCATGTCGCGCAGCCAGTTGATCAAAAGGGCCGCAGAGGTGCCGCCGTCAACATCGTAGTCGGCAAAGATGGCGATGCGCTCTTTCCTGGTGACGGCTTGCAGGAACCTGCCTGTCGCCTTGTCCATATCGCGCAACCCTTGTGGATCAGGCAGCAGATCACGCAGGGTAGGTGCCAGAAAACCGTCCGCATCCGCAGCGCTCACCCCGCGCTTGGCAAGCACGCGGCACAGCGGGGCAGGCAGGCCGGTTTCCTGGGTCAGCGCCTCGGCAAGGCGATCTTCCTCTACGGTGGGGCCAATCCAGCGGCGGCCCGTGGCAGAGATTTCAACCCCCAAAAACGCATGATCTGGTGTGTTCGTCATAGTCAGCCACAATATAGAAAGGGCGCGGCCTGCGCCACGCCCTATTCTTGCATTGCTTGTCTTCTTTAGCTCAGTGGGTTGCGATAGATCATGCGCCGCACAGAGCCGGTCTTGGAGCGCATCAGGATCGTCTCGGCGGTCACAAAGCCAACTTCCCGTTTGATCCCCGGTACCAGCGAGCCATCGGTCACACCCGTGGCCGCAAAAATCACATCGCCCGTGACCATGTCATCGCGGGTATAGACCCGGTCAAAATTGGTGATCCCGGCCTTTGTCGCGCGTCCACGCTCATCATCATTGCGGAACATCAGGCGGCCAAAGATCTGCCCGCCCATGCATTTGAGCGCAGCCGCAGCCAGTACACCTTCGGGCGCGCCGCCTGATCCCATATACATATCAATGCCGGTCAGGTCCGGTTCGGCGCAATGCATCACGCCTGCGACGTCACCGTCGGTGATCAGGCGGATCGCGGCGCCCGTGCTGCGCAGCTCTGCAATCATGTCCTCGTGGCGCGGACGCTCCAGCACACAGACCGTGATGTCATTGGTCGAGCAGCCCTTTGCCGCCGCCAGTGCCGAGACCCGCTCGGATGGTGACATATCAAGGGTCACGACGCCGGGGCGAAAACCCGGTCCGATGGCCAGTTTGTCCATATAGACATCAGGCGCATGCAGCATAGAGCCGCGCGGCCCCATCGCGATGACGGCCAATGCGTTGGGCATGTCCTTGGCCGTCAGTGTTGTGCCTTCCAGCGGATCCAGCGCGATGTCCACGCCGGGGCCTTTGCCCGTTCCAACTTCTTCGCCGATAAACAGCATCGGCGCTTCGTCACGCTCGCCTTCACCGATCACGACGACACCGGCGATATCCAAGCGGTTCAGCTGTGTGCGCATCGCATCCACCGCAGCTTGATCCGCCGCTTTTTCATCACCGCGTCCGATCAGTGGAGCGCAGGCAATCGCTGCGGCCTCCGAGACGCGGGCGAGGCCCAGCGAAAGGTTACGGTCGTTGAAATCAAACGTCTTTGGCATAAAACTGTCCTTTTTGGCTTATCTTTCTAAAGCCTGTCATGCGGCGCGCCACAAGGCTGTTTGCGCTAAACCCAATGTGGTTTGCTTTAGACCGCTTCGATTCGTATCGCGACCGGATCACCATCAACCACACCGGTTTTCTTGAAATCGACCAAGGCTTCTTCCAATGCTGTGCGCGTTGTTTTGTGGGTGACGATGAGCACCGGGGCGGTAGTGTCTTGATGGTCGTATTGGCGCATCCGATCAATTGAGATACCGGCCTCGCCCATGGCATGGGCAACCTTGGCCAAGGCGCCGGGTTTATCCAGCAGCCGCATTCGCAAGTAGTAGGGGGCAGGCACGGCGGCTCGCGCAGCCCGCGCCTTGCGCAATGTCTTAGCAGGTTGGCCGAAGGTCGGCATACGCATCCCGCGCGCGATGTCCATGACATCCCCCATCACGGCACTGGCTGTGGGGCCTTCACCGGCACCGGGACCGCGCAGAACGATCTGGCTGACCGCGTCGCCCTCCAGCACCACCATATTGGTGCCGCCTGCAAGTTGGCCCAAGGGCGAGGTGACCGGCACAAGGCAAGGCGACATGCGTTGCTCCAGCCCGCGCCCTGTCATCTGGGCCACACCCAGCAGCTTGATCTTGTAACCCATATCGGCGGCTTGGCGGATATCGTCGATCGTGACCGACCCGATGCCTTCCAATTCAACAGCGTCAAAATCCACCTGTGTGCCAAAAGCGATAGAGGACAAGAGCGCCAGCTTGTGACCGGCATCAATGCCGCCCACGTCCAGCTCTGGATCAGCTTCGAGGAAGCCTAGCTGATTGGCCTCATCAAACACGGCCTCATAGCTGAGCCCGGCATCCTCCATCCGCGTCAGGATGTAGTTGCAGCTGCCATTCATCACACCCATGACGCGGGTAATTTCATTGCCAGCCAGACCTTCGGTCAGTGACTTCACAACCGGGATGCCACCGGCGACGGCGGCCTCAAAGCGAATGACCTGACCTGCATCTTCGGCGGCCTCTGCCAATGCCTGACCATGGATCGCGAGCAAGGCCTTATTGGCGCTGACCACGTCTTTGCCAGCGGCGATGGCCGCTTCGGTTGCGTGTTTCGCAGGGCCTTCGTGGCCGCCCATGACTTCGACGAAGACATCCACATCAGCACGTTTAGCCAATGCAACCGGATCATCTACCCAATCGTAACCCGACAGGTCCACATCCCGGTTTTTGGTCTTGGAGCGCGCGGAAACTGCGGTGATGACAACAGGCCGACCGGCGCGCTGTTCCAGCAACGTCGCGTGGTTCTGCACAATCCGTACAATGCCGACCCCAACGGTGCCCAGACCGGCGATTCCAAGGCGTAGTGGTGTAGTCATGTGGTCGGGTTCCATCGTTGCAATATCGTCGCCTTCGTCTAGCGAATAGACAGGGCTACTGCAACGCGCCGATGTTGATCCGCCTGATACGGGCAGCGCGGGCCTGCAATGCCGCGATACGGATGGCGAGCATATCTTCTTCTGCATTCGTCGCAACCGGCGCCAACGGCACTGCTGTCAGATCCGGGTAGGGCGCTTGGCGTGCGGCGTCACTGATCGTGCCTTCCAACGCGGGAAAGGCTGTACAAGCACCAAGGGCAAAGAGAAGAAGGGCGGTCAGTCGCATGGGCGCACCATAGTCGTCCCGGATCATCAGGGGCAATGGCATTTGCAGGCTTTGCAAATGAACGGTTGTTCAGTTAGACGGGTTTCATGGCGCGCAAGCAAGGTTCTCATTCTGAAATCACCGGGCCGAAGGTGCAGGCGGCAGCGCTTCAACTGATTGCGCAGCATGGGTTTGCAGCTGTTACTATGCGCCAAATCGCGGCGCAGGTGGGCGTACAGGCCGGTGCGCTTTATAACTACACGCCTGACAAACAAAGCCTGCTTTTTGAGTTGATGCGCACGCATATGACCGATCTGCTGGCCGCTTGGGATTCCGCAGATATTCAAGGTGATCCGTTCACACGGTTGGAGGGTTTCACGCGGTTCCATATCCGATTTCATCTGCCCCGCGCCGATCAAGTGTTTGTGGCCTATATGGAGCTGCGCAACCTGTCGCCCGAAAACTTCGCCCGGATCGAAGCGATGCGGCACCGCTATGAAGACGCCTTGGAAGAAATCCTGCGGGCGGGCGAGGCGAAAGGTGTTTTCGAAATGGATGATACGCGGGTGACGACAATGGCCCTTATCGGCATGCTGACCGGGCTGTCACATTGGTATCGCACGGACGGGCGCCTGCCGACCGCAAAGATCGAGGCGATTTATTGGGATTTGGTGCGCAAGGCGGTCGCAGCCTAGGCATTCCCGCGCGCTTCGGCTAAGCCGTTACAAATCGCAAAGGACATCGCATGTTTCAGCCGGACCAGGACGGCATCTATGCCACCGTGCAGGCATCACAGGGGCGGCGCTGGTTTGCCTATGGTGTCTTGTTTTCGCTTGGAGCGTTGGTGATCTACACCACGTTGACGCAACCGCCTGCCCTGCAATGGATGGTGTTTATGCTGGTTTTTGGCGTGGCGATGCTCTGGCTGGCCGAAAAGCTGCGGCGCGCGACGACGCAGGTGATTACGCTGACGGAAACGGATCTGCGGGACAGTTCGGGCGTGGTCCTGGCCGAGATTGCAGATATCGCAACTGTTTCGCGGGGTGCCTTTGCTTTGAAACCGTCAAATGGATTTACGCTTGTGTTGAACAGCAAAAAGCCCCGCGCCTGGGCACCGGGGCTTTGGTGGCGTATCGGTCGCCGTGTGGGGGTAGGAGGCGTCACAGCCGCCGGTCAATCAAGATTCATGGCCGAACAGGTTGCCTTACGGCTTGAGGCCTCAAAGAAGCGCTAGCACCTCTTTACGCCGTTGTTCTGCAGAAAGCACAGTTGGCCGGGGCGCGGACGAATGACAATGTATGTCTGAAACGTCACATCATCGAGGTTGGTGCTGGTAAATGGACCAAGTCCAACCGAAAATGGCGCATCATATTCTGTCCGGGTCTGTAGCAGAATGGCGCGGTCACCATCTGCAAGCGCTGGAAGCCGGCCCGCAGCCTTCAAGTTGGTGAGTTCGGCATTGGTGTAGTTCGGCGCCATGCCCCGGTTTCTTGACCAGATGCGGCGGTAAGAGTCGGTACTTTCTTGGTAGGTGTAGACCGTAATACGAAAATCGGGGTGGGATTCTTCGTAAGTCAGTTCACGCAGGATACTCCGCGCATTGTTAAGATACGTATTGTCGACATCCACCGTTTCACGGCTGAACATATCCGCAATGGTCAGTGCTGCGCGATTGCTATTCGATTCCACGCGGAAGAGATCGAAGTAGACATAGGTCGACAGCAGAGCCCAGACCAATATGGGGGTAACCAACAAAAGCTCGATCGACATTGAGCCGTTTTGGTCATCCCGAAATTTGCGCAAGTATGTCCGCATCACGCTTTATTCCACCTCGAGCATATAGGGTTCAACGACAAAGGCTGACATTGATACCAGCGCATGTGAACCGGCCGCGGCGCCACCACTGTTGTTGTCAACGATCGTTTGCCCAATGCTTGCCACGCGTGTTCTGCCGATATTGCTTATTGGAAAAAAGGGATCAATACGAACGCAGGCGCGAATGAACATCAGTTGGTTGTTGGCCAGATTATCAATCTGACTGTTGTCTACGGTCATGTCGCCGCGGTCGATGCATTGTACCTCGTTTGGAACATCTGCCCAGAGATGTGGGTCACGTGCAAGAAGTTCAATTTCCATCTGGTTTTCGCAGTCTTCAATAATCAATGCTGCGTCGCAAATTCGCTCACGAAACGTGTCGCGGGTTGGCGAAGTCTGCGCACCGATGCGCACATCGCGCACGGCAATGTCAACGCCACGCTCCAGCATGACATGACGCAGCGATATGATACCGGTTTCAAATGTCATCAGAAAAAAACTGAAGAACACGGGAAAGATAATCACGAACTCCAGCGACGTGGTGCCGCGGTCATCTGCCGCAAACCTGCGCCAGACGGCGCTGATATTTGACATCAAGTGTTGCATCAGAGGTTCAACCGCAGTGCTGTGATCTGGCGGGCGATCGCGTCAAAGATATCGTCGATGCCGCTTTCATCGTCTGCACCTGTCAGATCGGTCGTATAGGCAAAGCTATCGGGATCACCCTCGACGCATTCCTCCATCTCTTGCTCGCCGTGGGCGGTTGACCCCATTGCAATCGTAAAGACGGTGTATTCCGCGGTAGCCAGATCGCACAGTTGCTGCATCCATGTGTCGTGCAATGCCGCAGTCGTCGGGTAGTCAGTCAGGCCGGCAGAACTGTGGCCATCCGTGTCTCTGTAGTACAACCAGTAATTCAGACCATACTCAGACCAGATATCTTGCCATTCGTATGCCGTATAGACATCACCCGCATCGTCATCGTTCCAATAGTGGTCTTCCTCGATCCGCTGGCCGCGAACATTTTCACCGTCAGTCATGAGGATCAGATATTTGACCGTATTGGCGTCTGTATAGTCGGCAGGCCGTGACCCGCGGAAAGCATCGTCAACGGTGCTGACACTGCCAAGCAGATTGCGCATGGACGGATCAAGAAGCGACACGCCCCACTTCAAACCCAGGTGGATAGAGGTAAACGTCGTCGGGCGATAATCTTCGATCGCACCCTTCAATTCAGCCGCATCCTGGGACAAGAAAATGATCTGTTCAAAGTCTTCTTCTGGGCAGACCGGGTAGTCGATGCCTGAATCCCAAGAGCTGTAGTGCTCAAAATACTCGACCTGCTTATAGACGCGCGATGTATCAAGGGTCAGCGTGTTGTACTCTTCCTCAAGGAAATCAACGCAACGCGCCGGGTTCGTGTAGTAAGGTCCCAACAGTGGGTCAATGACCGCCACGGTGCCAACATCGAGCGTAGGATCTGCGGCGAATTCATCGTTTGTGACAAAGGAACTGATCGGATCAATTCCGCTTTCAAAAACTGTATCCGGGCGTGTGTTCAACCGATGGAAGATGTCATCGCCGATCCCCACGTGCTGTGAATAGGCAACCAGATTGATTGAAATGCGGTCCTCGTACTCTGGCAAAAGTAAGTCATCGATAAAATTCATTGCCGCTTCGCGGAGCAATTCCATCTTTGTGGTGTTTTCGCTGCTCACCCAATTGCCCATCGAACCAGAGATATCGAGCACAAGTGTCACCTCAACATTGCCGGTGCCTTCGACAGCGGCAGAGCGGGCAGGTGCCGTGAGTGTGTCAATGCCAATCAGCCTCAGATAAAAGGTATCGACATCAACCTCAGCCTCAACAGAAACGGAGCGGCTGTTGTTTGATGGATCAACGTTTGGGGTGCCGACGATTGCACCGCCGTAGCCCTGTGTGTCGAAGAAGTTGATAACCACTTCGTCGGGCTCGAGCGTCTGGTCAAGTTCTGCTGCCGCCAGCACTGCGCGGTCTGCGACACTTTGCAACATTGCGCGACGCGATTCAAAACGCATGAAATCGACGGCCATGCCGCCAAGTACGAGCATCACGACCAACAACAACAGCGTCATAACAATGATGCTACCGTCTTCGTCCCGACCAAACTGGCGCAAGAACGCAGCGCGCGACTGTTTCAAAAGAGAAACTCGTGTCGTGGTGTCTTTCGTTTGCAGCATAGTATTCCCCGAAATGCGAATGGCAGAAACCGGCGTGACAGCGCCGCGGATTACTTCATCCTTGCAGATAACATAACATCGCGCGCCCTGGCAAAAAAAGTAGCGGATGCAAGGCGTTCCAGCGGATTTAGGTAACTAAAGTGGCCACATTGTGGCAGTTGCGCGGCAACTGTTGGCGTTACAGAAACAAATTTAATGTTTGCGGTGCACCTGTAAGGCAAAGGGAAACCAATTATTCATCGTGCGTTCATCTTGCTGCTCATTTTTTGGAGGCTTTCTTGCGAATCGGTTCTATGGTGGCAGAATGGATCGATAACCCCTCCACGCAAATAACAATTGATGCCCTGCAAGGACTGACACATGAACACGCAATCCAATCTGCCTGAACCAAGTTTCCGAGAATCCGTAGACATGATGTTCAACAGGGCTGTTGCTCTGATGGACCTCGCGCCCGGGCTTGAGGAAAAGATACGTGTGTGTAACGCGACTTACACAGTGCGTTTTGGTGTCAGGCTGCGCGGCGATATCCATACGTTCACCGGGTATCGTTCGGTTCACTCTGAGCATATGGAGCCGGTCAAGGGCGGATTGCGCTTTGCCCCTTCGGTCCATCAGGACGAGGTCGAGGCGCTGGCCGCACTGATGACCTATAAATGCGCATTGGTCGAAGCGCCTTTTGGGGGATCAAAAGGTGGCCTGCGGATCAATCCGCGCGATTGGGAAGATCATGAGCTTGAACTGATCACCCGCCGCTTTGCCTATGAGTTGATCAAGCGCGACCTGATCAACCCGGCCCAAAACGTGCCCGCCCCTGACATGGGTACAGGCGAACGCGAGATGGCCTGGATTGCCGACCAGTATAAACGCATGAACACCACAGACATTAACGGTGCCGCCTGTGTCACTGGCAAGCCGACAAATGCAGGTGGTATAGCCGGCCGTGTCGAGGCAACTGGGCGCGGTGTGCAATATGCACTGCAAGAGTTCTTTCGCCATCCTGAAGATATCGCAATCGCCAACCTGAGCGGCAGTCTGAAAGGCAAACGTGTGATCGTGCAGGGATTGGGCAACGTGGGCTATCACGCGGCCAAGTTCCTCTCAGAAGAAGACGGCTCTCTCATTACCGGCATCATTGAAAGAGACGGGGCGCTCCATGACGAAAGGGGCCTCAACGTCGAGGCTGTGCGCGAATGGATCGTCAAGCACGGTGGCGTCGCGGGCTACCCTGACGCAAACCATCAGATGGACGGCGGCGCAGTGCTGGAGAAGGAATGCGACATTCTTATTCCTGCGGCTCTGGAAGGTGTCATCAATCTCAGCAACGCAGATCGCATTAAGGCGCCATTGATCATCGAGGCCGCCAATGGCCCGATCACGGCGGGCGCGGATGACATCCTGCGGGACAAGGGCTGCGTGATCATTCCTGACATGTATGCCAATGCGGGCGGCGTAACTGTTTCCTATTTTGAATGGGTCAAGAACCTGTCGCACATTCGCTTTGGCCGCATGCAGCGCCGGGCCGAGGAAAGCCGCCACCAACTCGTTGTTGACGAGTTGGAGCGTCTGTCGTCCGACAAGGGGCTCGGCTGGGAGCTCAGCCCGAATTTTAAAGAGCGCTATTTACGCGGCGCGGGTGAGTTGGAACTTGTGCGCTCTGGTCTGGATGACACGATGCGCGCCGCCTATCAGGCCATGCGCGAGGTTTGGCACGCGCGCAGCGACGTTGAGGACCTGCGCACTGCGGCGTATCTGGTGTCCATCCGCAAGGTAGCTGACAGCTATCGCGCGAAGGGGCTGTAAGCCGCGACGTTTGCGGCACGCAGGCCGCTGATGATGCAAGATGCCGTTCCATCTGTTTCAGTGACCTACAGGATCGACGAGGCCCGCTTTATGCGGGCCTGCGGCGAGCTTTGGGCCTATCGGGCACTGGGACGTGCTGGAAACTACGGGCTGGCAGCGGCTGTGATCCTCTGCGCCGGGTTTCTCTTTTGGCAAGGGGTGCCCGGACCGTTTGCGCCTTTGCTTGTTGCGGGGGCGCTGGTCTTTGTGGTGATGGATCTGCTGCGGGACAGGATGTGGCGCAGGCATTTTCGCGCGATGCGCAAATACGAAGGGCCAATCACAGCGACTGTTGCAGCGGCGGGCGTTGGCGTGTCCAGTCTTGAAGGCAATCATCACCAACCATGGAACCGGTTTCAAAGTTTTGCGCGTACTGACAGCTTCTTGTTCCTGCTGGTGGATCAGCGCCAGTTTTCGGTGATCCCGCTTGATGCATTTGCATCGCGTGAAGAGACAGCGGCATTTGAGAGCATTCTTTCCAGCCATTTGCACCGCCTGCCCAGACGATTTCTGTAAGGTCGCCCACCGTCCGGCATCTGTCGAAAAGAGACGATGCAATCGTGTGGCTTGATTGCTAGTGTCACGTCAAGCAAGGGGAAACGCGACATGGGCTATTCCGGCTTTCGGGTGATCAAAGAGGGGCTGTTTGGCCAAAAGGGATGGAAGCCGGTTTGGCGCGATCCCGAACCGAAAGCGCACTATGATGCGGTCATCATCGGCGGGGGCGGGCATGGGCTTGCGACGGCCTTTTATCTGGCCAAAGAACACGGGCTGACCAATATTGCCGTTCTGGAAAAGGGCTATATTGGCGGCGGTAACGTGGGCCGGAACACGACCATTGTGCGCGCCAACTACTTTCTCCCCGGCAATTCAGAGTTCTATTCGCATTCCCTCAAGATGTGGGAAGGGATGGAGCAGGAGTTGAATTATAACGTGATGCATTCGCAGCGCGGCCTGATCAACCTGTTCCACTCTGACGGCCAGCGTGATGCTTTTGCCCGTCGTGGCAATGCCATGATCAATCAGGGTGATGACGCGATCCTGCTGGACCGGGACGGGGTGCGCGCGCATCTGCCTTACCTTGATTTCGACAATGGGCGTTTTCCGATATATGGCGGCCTTTACCACCCGCGTGGCGGTTCTGCGCGCCATGATGCGGTGGCATGGGGCTATGCGCGCGGTGCGGATCAGCGTGGCGTCGACATCATTCAGAATTGCGAAGTCACTGGCATTGATATCGAAGGTGGTGTTGTCAAAGGTGTGCAAACCACGCGCGGGGCGATCAAGGCCAAGAAGGTGGGTATCGTCGTTGCGGGGCGCTCTGGTCAGGTGGCGGCAATGGCGGGCATGCGCCTGCCCATCGAAAGCCATGTCTTGCAGGCCTTTGTCAGCGAAGGTCTCAAACCGGTGATTGACCACGTGGTCAGCTTTGGCATGGGCCACTTCTACATCAGCCAATCTGACAAGGGTGGCCTTGTCTTTGGCGGCGACCTTGATTTCTACGCTTCTTACGCCGCGCGGGGAAACCTGCCGATGAAGGAACATGTGATGGATGCCGCGATGACGCTGATGCCGATGATCGGCAAAGCAAAGGTATTACGGTCCTGGGGTGGGATCATGGATATGACGCCTGACGGATCACCGATCATCGACAAGACAGCGACAGAGGGACTCTTTATCGACTGCGGCTGGTGCTATGGCGGGTTCAAGGCCGTGCCGGCATCCGGTTTCAGCTTTGCCCATCTGATGGCCACAGGACGCCACCATGATGCAGCAGCAAAGTTCCGATTGGACCGCTTCCGGACGGGCGTGGGCCTGCTGGATGAAGAGGGCACCGGCTCTCAGCACAATCTGCACTAGGGGCCGGTGTTGGATATTGAGTTTATTGGCCAAGATGAAAAGAGCATGACATGCGCATAACCTGTCCCAATTGTGGTGAGCGTGACCGGCGCGAGTTTTATTATCAAGGCGATGCGCTGGCCTTGTCACGTCCCGCCCCCGATGCAGGGCCAGAGGCATGGGACGACTATCTGCACAACCGCGATAACCCCGCAGGCGAAACCCGTGATCTATGGTTTCACGAGGCCGGTTGTGGGGCCTGGCTGGTAGTGGAGCGCAACACGGTGACCCACGCCATCCACAAAGCCACACTGGCGCAAAAGGTGAAGCGATGAGACTGCAAGCACCGGCACAGACAGTCACCTTCACATTTGATGGCCGCAAACTGCTGGGCGTGCCGGGCGAACCCGTTGCAGCAGCACTTCTGGCCAATGAGATCAAACTGGTTGCTCGGTCGTTCAAGTATCACCGCCCGCGTGGGGTCATGTCGGCCGGGTCTGAAGAGCAGAACGCGCTGGTCACGGTCGGGCGCGGCGCGCAGGCTGAACCGAACGTGCGGGCGACGACCGTGGAAGTATCCGAGGGATTGGAAGTCTTCAGCCAGAATGCGTGGCCTTCGCTGCGCTATGATGCAATGGCGATCAATGATCTGGCCGCACCGTTTCTCGCGGCGGGTTTCTACTACAAGACCTTCATGTGGCCGCGCAGTTTTTGGGAAAAGCTGTATGAGCCGGTGATCCGCCGCGCCGCCGGGTTGGGCGCGCTCAGTGGCAAGGCCAATGAAGATGCATATGAAAAGGCGTTTGCTTTTTGTGATGTCTTGGTGATTGGGGCCGGTCCCGCAGGGCTGATGGCGGCACTCACAGCCGCACGTGCGGGTGCAGATGTGATCCTTGCAGATGAAGATGTCGCGATGGGTGGCCGGCTGCTGCGCGAGAACGAAGAGATTGACGGACAGCCTGCAACGGCATGGGTGAAAGCCAGACTGGATGAGCTTGCAGCACTGGACAACGTGCGTCTGATGTCGCGCACAACTGTGACGGGGGCCTATGATCAGGGCACCTATGGCGCATTCGAAACGGTTGCCGGCGCCCCCGCGCCGGGTAAGCCGCTGAGCTGTTTCTGGCGCATTGCAACAAAACACGCGATCCTCTGTGCAGGCGCGCTAGAGCGTCCCATCGCGTTTCCCAATAACGACCGCCCCGGTGTGATGATGGCCAGTGCGGTGCGCTCTTATGTGAACAGATGGGGGGTCGCTCCGGGTAAGGCTGTGACGATCTTTTGCAACAACGATGACGCCCATCGCACGGCCCGTGATCTGCGGGCTGCGGGTATTAAGGTGGCAGCTTTGATCGACAGCCGTGATGACGCAAAGGTCGATGGTGACTTTCCGATCTACACGGGTGCGCAGGTTATCCAAACCAAGGGCCGCCACGGGCTCAGGAGCATAACGATCAGCCATAACGGCGGCACACGCGAGATACCGACCGACTGTCTGGCGATGTCAGGTGGATGGAACCCGACGGTGCATTTGACCTGTCATATGAACGGGCGCCCGACATGGCGTGAGGATATTGCATCCTTTGTGCCAACACCTGACAGTGTTCCGGGGATGGTCACGGCGGGGGCCTGTAGTGGACGCTTTAGCACCGCAGAGTGTCTGGCCGAAGGTGCGGCAGTCGCCGCTGACATTGCAAGGGGCCTTGGGTTGAAACCCAAGGTGACGGTCCCTGCTGCGGATGATGCCGCCTATGCCGTGACGCCGCTATGGGCAGTGCCGGGCAAAGGGCGCATGTGGATCGATTTCCAAAACGACGTGCATGTGAAGGATATCAAACTGGCTGCGCAGGAAAACTTCCGCTCTGTTGAACATATGAAGCGCTACACCACCCAAGGCATGGCACCCGACCAAGGCAAGTCGTCGAATGTCGTGGCCCTCGCTGTGCTGGCCGATGCGACCGGGCGGGGTATCCCCGAAACGGGCACCACCACATTCCGACCGCCTTATGTGCCGGTGCCTATTGCTGCAATGGGGGCAGGCAGTCAGGGCAAAGGTTTTGCACCGGAACGGTTCACCACGTCGCATAAGGCCACCATCGCGCGCGATGCGCCGATGATCGAGGCGGGGCTGTGGTACCGCCCAAGCTATTTCCCGCAGCCAGGCGAAACCCATTGGCAGCAGTCCTGCGACCGTGAGGTTGGCTATGTGCGCGGCGCGGTGGGTGTTTGTGACGTCTCGACCCTGGGCAAGATCGATATTCAGGGGCCGGATGCGGCGGCTTTGCTGGACTTTGTCTATACCAACATGTTCTCGACCCTCAAAACCGGACGCGTCCGCTATGGCCTGATGCTGCGTGAGGATGGGCATGTTCTGGATGACGGCACCACGGCACGGCTGGCAGAGGATCACTTTGTGATGACGACGACAACGGCCGCGGCCGGTCTGGTGATGCGCCATCTTGAGTTTGTGTTGCAGGCGTTGCGACCTGATTTGAACGCCAAGGTGATGTCAGTGACCGAGCAATGGGCGCAGTTTGCTGTAGCGGGCCCAAAGGCGCGAGACCTGCTGAACACCGTTCTGGATCAGTCCTTGGATGATGACAGCTGGCCCTTCATGGCCTGCGGTGACATGGGCGTCGCGGGCGTGCCGGGGCGGCTGTTCCGTATCTCGTTTTCGGGCGAACATGCTTATGAGGTCGCCGTGCCTGCGCGCTATGGCGAAAGCCTGTTTCGAATGCTGACCGCGCAAGCCGAGGTTATGGGCGGCGGCCCTTACGGGATGGAAGCGCTGAATGTGCTGCGGATCGAAAAAGGGTTTATCACCCATGCGGAAATCCACGGGCGAACCACAGCCTTTGATATTGGCATGGGGCGGATGATCAGTGCCAAAAAGGACTGTATCGGCAAATCCGCCGCTGCCCGACCGGGGATGGTAGGGGATGAACGGCAGCAGTTGGTTGGTCTGAAATCGCAAGGTGCGGATCATGCGCTGAGCGCTGGCGCGCATCTGTTCGAAACAGCAGCCGCTGAGACAAGAGTAAACAGCAAAGGGTATACAACCTCGGTTTGCTATTCCCCTACGCTGGACACTTATCTGGCCCTTGGGTTCCTTGAAAACGGCCGCGCGCGCCACGGCGAAGTGATCAAGCTGCGTGATCATCTGCGCGATATCACCCAAGAGGTTGAAGTCTGCGACCCGGTATTCTTTGACCCAGACGGAGGGCGGGCCCGTGGTTAAATTGATCGCCCTGACACCTTGTGAAGGCCTTTTGCCAATCAGCGAAGGCGGCATTGCCGTGACAGAGGTGGTTATGGACCAGCTTGTGTCTGTTGCGCCATTTGACGGGAAACAGAAGGCGACCTCTGACGCGCTGAAGGCGCAATGCGGCGCTGGGTTGCCCGCCGCGAACCGCCGCCACGGCGCTGTGACATGGTTTGGTCATGGCACATGGATCGTGGCGGGTGATGCGTCGCTGGACGGGCTGGCGGCTGTCACTGATCAATCCGATGCCTGGGCTGTTGTTTCAATCTCCGGCGCAGGCGTTGAAGATGTGCTTGCCCGGCTGATCCCCGTCGATCTGCGCCCGCATGTGTTCAAGACAAACCATGTGGCCAAAACCATGTTGGGGCATATGTCTGTGACCATCACGCGGACGGGGTCTGCGGCGTTTGAGGTCATGGCCATGCGTTCAATGGCGGCCACAATGGTTCATGAATTGCAGGTGGCCATGCGCGGCGTCGCATCCCGCGCCTGAGAGCGCAGCCCCCATTTCCATTGGCGTCCGAATAGCCGATACTATGCCCTATGAGTCTGCCGCCCGGTTTCCTTGATGAGTTGCGCACCCGTCTGTCCCTGGGGCAGGTCGTGGGCCGCAAGGTGATGTGGGACACCCGCAAATCCAATCAGGGCAAGGGCGACCTTTGGGCGCCATGCCCGTTCCATCAGGAAAAGACGGCCAGTTTCCACGTCGATGACCGCAAGGGGTTTTACTACTGCTTTGGGTGCCACGCCAAAGGGGATGCAATTTCCTTTGTGCGCGAGACCGAGAACGTCGATTTCATGGAGGCCGTCAAGATTTTGGCGGGCGAGGCAGGTATGACCGTGCCGGCAAGTGACCCGCGCGCGCAGGAAAAGGCAGATCACCGCACGGTCCTGATTGATGTGATGGAACAGGCGGTGCAGTTCCACCGGTTGCAGTTGCAGACTGCCGCTGCTGCCGAGGCACGCGACTATCTGGAACGGCGTGGGCTGAGTGCCGAGGCGCAAGCGCGGTGGGATATCGGCTTTGCCCCCGGCGCAGCGGGTGTGTTGGAGCATCTGACAGGCAAAGGCGTTGACACAAAACTGGTGGTTGAGGCCGGGCTGGCCGCGGAAAGCGATCGTGGCAACGGTCTCTATAATCGGTTTCGGGGCCGCATCATGTTCCCCATCCGCGATGCACGCGGGCGTGCGATTGGTTTCGGTGGCCGGGCAATGGACCCCAACCATCCTGCGAAATACTACAACTCGCCGGAAACCGCACTCTTTGACAAAGGGCGCAGTCTTTACAACCACGGGCCCGCACGCGAGGCGGCGGGCAAGGGCAAGCCGCTGATTGTGGCCGAAGGGTATATGGATGTGATTGCCCTGTCAGAGGCAGGTTTTGGCGCGACCGTCGCCCCTTTGGGGACCGCCATCACCGAAGATCAATTGCGCCTGCTGTGGCGGATCGCGCCAGAGCCGATCATCGCACTTGACGGGGATAAGGCGGGGTTGCGGGCCGCGATGCGGGTCATTGATATTGCTCTGCCGCTGCTGGAAGCCGGGCAATCGCTACGCTTTGCCTTGATGCCAGAAGGGATGGACCCGGATGATTTGATCAAGGCACAGGGCGCAGGTGCGATGCAAAAGCTGCTCGATCAGGCGATCCCGATGGTGCAACTGTTGTGGCAACGTGAAACCGACGGGCAAGTGTTTGATAGCCCCGAGCGCAAAGCCGCCCTCGACAAGGCGCTGCGTGAAAAGATCAACTTGATCAAGGATCCGTCAATCCGCAGCCATTATGGTCAGGCGATCAAGGATTTGCGCTGGGCGCTGTTTTCTGCACGGAAGGCCGGAACGCCCCGCAAAGCAGGTGTGCGCAACTGGGCCCCCAAGCAGGACGCCTGGAAGCGCGAGGTCAGCCCTGTTGCGGCGGCGCGCTCCTCTGCCTTGGCCGCGGGCACAACCGATGAAGGGCATCTGCGCGAGGCGGTCATTTTGGCCACTATGTTGGTGACACCGGCGGTTGCCGCGGAGTTTGAAACCGCGCTGGAACAGATGGATTGCCGCGATCCGTTGCATCGGGATGTGCAGGCGGTCTTGTTGCGGCACCTGGGCGCAGAGGATCCGGTGCAGGCAATAAACGCGGACCTGGGCGAAGAGCCCCTTGAAAAGCTTCTGGCGCAGAACCATGTCGCCATAAGCCCGGCAGTGCGCCGGGCAGGGAATATTGAGGTGGCCCGGCTTTGCCTGGCTGAGGAATTTGCCAAGCTGGTGGCCAGACGTGGGCATGCCCGTGAAATCGAAGACGCTGTTGAGGATCTCAGCGGTGTTGCCGATGAAGGGGTGACATGGCGATTGGCCCAAGCCTCTGCCGCGCTGGACAAGGCGGGGCGGGGTGACAACGATGATCGGGCAGAATATGCCGTTGGTGAAAACGGCGCCCGCATGAAGAAAGACGAGCAAAGTGCGTTTGACCAACTTCTTGACCGAATCAACTTTGCAAAGGGGCGCAATCGCCCTAAGTCGTGAATCAAGCCACAGTCACTAAAAACAAAGTGTCATCTGCTTGCGAATCACCTCGATGCGAGGTTGATTCGAACAAAGCCGAATCAGCCGAATCACTTCGGCAGAGGAACAACGCATTCGAAGGGGCAATTCTGCATGGCCGCGAAAGACAACGACGACCGTAAAGATGGCGACCAGGACGGCGATATCAGCCTAGATATGAGCCAGGCCGCCGTCAAAAAGATGATCGCTGACGCGCGCGAGCGGGGCTACATCACTTATGACCAGCTGAACGCGGTACTGCCGCCAGAGCAGGTGTCGTCTGACCAGATCGAAGACGTGATGTCGATGCTCTCTGAGATGGGCATTCAGGTCACTGAGGAAGAAGAAAGCGAAGAGGCCGAAGACGACAAGAGCGGCACAGAAGTCGCGACTATTGCCGGTTCCCGCGAGGTCACACTCGGCGGCGCTGAGGCTGAAAAGCTTGATCGTACCGATGATCCGGTCCGCATGTATCTGCGCGAGATGGGCTCGGTTGAGCTGTTGTCGCGCGAAGGTGAAATCGCGATTGCCAAGCGGATTGAAGCCGGCCGCAATACGATGATCCTTGGGCTTTGTGAAAGCCCGCTGACCTTTCAGGCGATCACGATCTGGCGCGACGAACTTCTGTCCGAGGACATTCTGCTGCGCGATGTGATCGACCTTGAAACCACTTTCGGCAATCAGCTTGGCGAGGATGGCGAGGAAGAAACCGTTGTTGCCTCACCCGTCGCTGCCGGAACCGAGGACAAGAAAGAAGAGACACAAGAGCTTGACGCCGATGGCAACCCGATTGCCAAGGACGACGACGATGATGACGACGATCAGGCCAATATGTCGCTTGCCGCGATGGAGGCCGCGCTCAAGCCTCGCGTTCTGGAAACGCTAGAGCTGATTGCCCGCGACTTTTCGATGCTGTCCGATATGCAGGATGCCCGGATGTCGGCGACCTTGAACGAGGATTCATCGTTCTCTGACAAGCAGGAAAAGAAATATCAAAAGCTGCGGTCCGAGATTGTGGAGCTTGTGAATTCACTTCACCTGCACAACAACCGGATTGAGGCGCTGATCGACCAGCTTTACGGCATCAACCGCCGGATCATGTCTATCGACAGTTCCATGGTGAAACTGGCCGATCAGGCCCGCATCAACCGCCGCGAATTTATTGACGCCTATCGTGGGCGCGAGCTGGACCCCAACTGGCTTGAAGAGATGTCAGAAAAGTCCGGCCGCGGCTGGCAGATGATGATCGAGAAATCGACCGGCAAGATCGAAGAGTTGCGCGGCGATATGGCTCAGGTCGGTCAATATGTCGGTGTCGATATCACCGAATTCCGCCGCATCGTCCAACAGGTCCAGAAGGGCGAAAAAGAGGCGCGTCAGGCCAAGAAAGAAATGGTCGAGGCGAACCTGCGGTTGGTCATTTCGATCGCCAAGAAGTACACGAACCGTGGCCTGCAATTCCTTGATCTTATTCAGGAAGGTAACATCGGCCTGATGAAGGCGGTCGACAAGTTCGAATACCGCCGCGGTTACAAATTCTCGACCTATGCGACATGGTGGATCCGTCAGGCGATCACCCGCTCGATCGCCGATCAGGCCCGCACGATCCGTATTCCTGTGCATATGATCGAGACGATCAACAAACTGGTCCGTACCGGTCGCCAGATGCTGCATGAAATCGGACGTGAGCCGACGCCAGAGGAACTTGCTGAAAAGCTGCAAATGCCTTTGGAAAAGGTCCGCAAGGTGATGAAGATCGCCAAAGAGCCGATCAGCCTTGAGACGCCAATTGGCGACGAAGAGGACAGCCAACTGGGTGATTTCATCGAGGACAAGAATGCGATCCTGCCGTTGGACAGCGCCATTCAGGAAAACCTCAAGGAAACCACGACACGGGTTCTGGCCTCGCTTACCCCGCGTGAAGAACGCGTGCTGCGGATGCGTTTTGGTATCGGCATGAACACCGACCACACGCTAGAAGAAGTGGGTCAGCAGTTCAGCGTTACACGAGAGCGTATCCGCCAGATCGAGGCGAAGGCGTTGCGGAAGCTGAAGCATCCAAGCCGGTCGCGGAAGTTGCGGTCGTTCCTGGATCAGTAAGAGACGATTGCTATTGATCTCTTGACCCCTTCGATCTGTTCGATCGGAGGGGTTTTGCTTTAAGGAATGACCGAACGTGGCTCGCCCTTCACGCGCCGCGCATGAGGCTCTAATCTGACCCAAAGGAAAAGAGGCAAACATGTCATTATTCTCAAAACTCTTCGGCGGTGGGCCCACGCCGTCTGCTGAACCCGAAACCTACAAAGACTTTGCCATCACGCCGACCCCACAAAAGGAAAGCGGCGGCTGGCGACTGGCGGCGCGGATTGAAAAGGATGGGCAAGCGCATTTGTTGATCCGCTCGGATGTGCTGAATTCCAAGGAACAGGCAGAGGACGCATCAGTCGCCAAGGCCAAGCAGATCATCGACGAACAGGGCATGCGCCTGTTCGAATAAGCGCGGGTTACAGCCGCTCACGCGGTGCTCATGTGCATTTACGATCACGTGACATGTGGTTTCAGCAGATTGAAATGACGCCACTTCAGGCGCACATCCTGTACCAGAAAGGATGTCGTCATGACCAAACTCTCGATCTCATTTGCCGCAGCGATGCTGTCGGTTTCGTTGCCCGCTGCTGCCAATGCTTACGGCACTGAGCCCGCACCGCAATCTTATGCCACACTCTCTCAGGTGGCGATGGCACCAGCGGTCGCAAGCGATCATAACGACACCTGTGCCGTTCCATTGACCCCGCTTTTGGCTTTTATTCTGGGGCTTTCGGATGATGGATCGAACAACAAGGCATCCATCCAGCAAACATCGCTGGCCTGCGCGGAAGAGTAGCCCCTCGCGCTCTTGCGCTTTCTGTTTGACCCGCGGATTGTGCAGGCATGCAAAACCGATTTGAGATTTCGACCTCCGGCCCCGGTCTATATGAGTTTACACGCAATGTGGCGGATTGGGTGTCCGGCACCGGCCTGTTGACCCTCTTTGTGCAGCACACCTCAGCGAGCCTCGTCATTCAGGAAAATGCAGACCCCGAGGTGCAGGTGGATCTACAGAATTTCTTTGCGCGGCTGGTGCCACCCACGACAGACCCTGCGATGGCCTATCTGACCCACACCTATGAAGGGCCCGATGATATGCCCGCGCATATCAAGGCGGCTTTGCTGCCCACACATCTGTCGATCCCGGTTACCGATGGGCGCATGGCCCTTGGCACATGGCAGGGGATTTATCTGTTTGAGCATCGTGACCGGCCCCATATCCGCACGGTTGTGGCGCATCTCAGTTAGGCGTTCGCCAAATCGAGTCCCATTGGCAACGGTTATTCCGCTGCATCTTGCGACCAAATTTGCCCACTACCCAAAACCTGACATGCTTCCTATAGTGCCTGTGGATAAGTGGGGCCTTGATACAAGAGATAGACCCCTAAGTGAGAGATAAGGATGTAGTATGCGTTGCCCATTTTGTGGAAATGTTGACACCCAGGTCAAAGACAGCCGCCCAGCCGAAGATCACGTGGCGATCCGCAGGCGGCGGTTCTGTCCGGCCTGCGGGGGCCGTTTTACCACCTACGAGCGGGTGCAATTGCGTGATCTGGTCGTGATCAAGACCAACGGCCGCCGCGAGGATTTCGACCGGCCCAAACTGGAACGCTCAATCCGGATCGCATTGCAAAAGCGCCCGGTAGAGCCAGAGCGTATTGATCAAATGATCAGCGGCATCGTGCGTCGCCTTGAGAGCTTGGGCGAGACGGATATCCCGTCCGGCACCATTGGTGAGATTGTCATGGAAAGCCTCGCCCGGATCGACACGGTTGCCTACGTCCGTTTTGCCAGTGTTTACAAGAACTTCCAGGCCGCGGATGATTTCGACAAATTCGTCAGCGAGCTCCGTCCTGACACCCCCGCCGAAGACGAAGAGTGACCATCGGATCTGACGCACGTTTCATGGCGTTGGCCTTGTCGTTGGGCCGGCGCGGGATGGGGCGTGTCTGGCCAAATCCGGCCGTTGGCTGTGTCATCGTCAAGGACGGGCTGGTGGTGGGCCGTGGGTGGACAGCAGATGGAGGACGCCCACATGCCGAGCCCCGCGCATTGGCGCAGGCTGCTGCCGCGGCCGCCGGGGCAACGGCCTATGTCACGCTGGAGCCTTGCGCCCATGAGGGCAAGACACCGCCCTGCGCGCAAGCCCTGATTGATGCAAAAATTGCCCGTGTGGTTGTTGCAACGGGTGACCCCGATCCGCGTGTGTCGGGGCGGGGCATTGCAATGTTGCAGGCCGCAGGCATTGCGGTCACCGAAGGTGTCCTCGCGCAAGAAGCAAACCATGATCATGCGGGGTTTTTCCTGCGCGTGACCCGGCAGCGGCCCTTTGTGACGCTGAAACTGGCGGGCACTTTGGATGGGCGCATCGCCACGGCCACAGGCGAAAGCAAGTGGATCACCGGTCCTGCTGCACGCCGGGCCGTTCATATGATGCGCGCGCGCCATGACGCCGTGATGGTTGGTGCAGGCACCGTGCGCGCGGACGATCCCGCGTTGACGGTGCGCGGTCTTGGCATGACACATCAGCCAGTGCGCGTGATCGTATCACGCGCCGCAAAGATTTCCGCAGACACGGCGCTTGCACAGACCGCCCGCGATGTACCTGTCTGGCTGTGTCATGGCGAAGATGCCGATGTTGCGCAATGGACCGCCGCAGGCGCCAAGAGCCTGCCGTGCCAGACATCAGCGGGTCAGGTTGATCCGGTGGCGCTGATGTCCGCTTTGGCCGCAGAGGGGATCACGCGCGTCTTTTGCGAAGGCGGCGGTATGCTTGCCGCATCATTGCTGCATGCCGACCTGGTTGATCGCCTTGTGGTGTTTTCGGCCGGGGTAGCCATTGGGGCCGAAGGGACGCCAATGCTGGCGGGCATGGGGATTGACCAGTTGGCCAGCGCGCCGCGATTTGCATTGGAACAGGTCCAACCCGTGGGCGATGATATCTGTCACAGTTGGCGGCGGGCCTAATCAGCGCCAAAGATGGGCATAGCCCGCAAACAATCCTTGCAGTTTCGCCAAAGCACGATTGCCTGCGCCGGGCTTTGGCAGGTCGTCGTTTTCGATGCGATCCACGATCACTTCGACAGGGCAGGGTAGCCCGGTCATCGGGTCGCGATAGCGCGGATAGGCGATCAATGCGGCATGGACGAGGGCGGGCAGGTCAACCCGGGCGATACGTCGCCCAATCGGCATGGTGCGGTCGTCGGTCAGCCCCCACCCGCCATAGAAGGGCGAGCCAAGGCAGGTGACTTGCTTGCCGCGCAGCAGCGCCTCGAACCCCAAAAGCGAGGTCATGGTCCAAACCTCGTCAACGGCATCAATCGCCGCGATGGGGTCGCCGTTTGCCAGAACAACATCCGCCAGCTTGTCCGCGTCAGCAACGGCACCCGGTCGCAGGCCGGCCTCGACGTCCGGGTGAGGCTTGTAGATGATCACTGCGGCAGGATTCGCGTCACGCACAGCGGCCAAAAGCCCCGCATTATCCGTCACCTCCGCAGTTCCCAGACGAATGGAGGCATCGTCCTGCACCTGACCCGGCACCAGAATGCGTCGGCCCTTGGGCAGTTCTGGCAGAGGCGTTCCGGTCAGATTGTATTTCGACAGACGCGCATCAGTGATCCGCGCAATCAGTGCCGAGGCCCGCGCCCGCGCGCCATCATCCAGCGCGTCAGAGGCGTTCAGCAAGTTCTCCAACCGGCTGGGCCGCGTTGCATCGTAGTAGATGCCGACATCGTCCAGGACCAAGCTCAGCGGTGCAATCAGTTCAGCGCCCAAACCCCGCGAGCGCAAAAAGCCGTCTTCAACCAGTGTGGCATCATCGCCGCCGGTGCTGGCCCAGCGCATCAGGCGCGCGCTGCGGCTCTGGGCTTTGCGCACGGCAGCACTGCCGCGTGCAAATCGCATCGCCTTGCTGCCACCAAAGAACTGTTGCAGTGGCTTGCGCTTCCACAGGCGCATATCCGCCGCGACCCATCCCTGGTGGTCGTCGCGCCATGCAGACGCTGCACTGGCAAGCGTTGCTGTTGCCTCTTCAAAGCTGCAAAGCCTGTCGTGAAACGGGTCATACCATGTTGGATAAAGGATCATCGCGCCTGCAAACAGTTGCGCACGGGTAAGGTTACGTTGCCTGCGCTGGAGCGGTTTGCGATCATCGGTCAGCCCCCAACCCATGTAGAAGGGCTGGCCAAGGACCACAGGCTTATGTCCTGCGAGGATCGCCTCGAACCCCAGTTGTGACGACACGGTGTAAACCGCAATAGCGCCCTCAAGCAGGGCCCAGGGGGAAACCGGAGCGTCCAGCACCGTGATCCGCTCATTGGCATCTTTGTCGGTGAAATACCCATCGCTGTGCCCGGCCTTGGTTTGGGGGTGGGTCTTGATGATGATCCGTGCGCCGGGGTGTTCGGTCAGCGCAAAGAACAGCATCTCGCGAAAAGAGTTGCTGTCGCATCCGCTGGCTTTGATTGACGCGTCCTTGCGGGTTTGGTCGATCACCAGAACATAGCCTGGATCAGGGACCGGTCGTGCCGGGTCAAAGGCATTGTATTTCGACAGATGCGCCGATTTCAGCGTCGCAATGCCTGCCTTGGCGCGGTTCAGCAGGACAGTATCATCCAGCGGATCCTCGGTCAGGATCGTTTCGAGGTCAGAGCGGGTTTCGGGATCAAAGTGAACGCCCGCCCGGTCGATGTTCAATCCCAGGGGTGCGTCACCGTCGCGGCCCAAACGCACCGAGCGCAGAAAGCTGTCCTCGACCCGAACAATACCCGCACCCTTGCGCGCAGCGATGGCTTCGCCTCTTGGCGCGGTTGGGCTGTGGCCCCAGACACCTACCAGATCGTCACCCTTTGGCGCGCCGAGCTTGATATCAAAGCCTGCCAGATCCAAAATCCGCCGCACGCGCCCTTCGGTCAGAAAGCCGCCATTGTAGACGTAAAGGTTCTGGCGCTTGGTATCTGTCATTGCGGCACGCTAAGGCAGCTCCGGTTACTTCACAACGCGGATTGGCGCAGGATCGGCGGCGTTTTCGGCATTCAAGGCATCATAGGGGCTGGCTGGTGCGAGCATCTTGTCGACCACATGGCGCAACAATTGTTTGCGGCCAGATGCAGAATAGAAACCGCCAGGCAACTGGCTCGTTTCAAGCAGGAACTCCCGATACTCGCGATAGGCATCCAGATCAGGGCGGTGGGGCGATGCAAAGAAGGCCGCGATCGGCTGGTCTGAAACGAATTCCGGTTTGTTGTAGACGGCTGTTCCGAACGACTTCAGCGGGATACCACGCCAAAGCGCCTGTTGCCCGGCTGTGGAATTCACCGTGACAGCCGAACGCGCATCACCAAGGATCTGCGCAAGTTTGCCGCCACGCAGGTAATGCACCCGCTCAGCAACCTCATGGGCCCGTGCCGTATCCAGGATCGTCTTGCGCAGCGGCGATTGCCCGTTCTCCAAGGGGTGGGCTTTGAAGACGATATGATGGTGTTTGGGCGCCCCTTTGGCAAAGCCCGCAATCACCTCAGAGATGAACTGTCCCATATCTTCAAACGGTGAGTGCGCCTGAAAGCTGGCGTCATGTTCCAGTTGCAGCAGGGCGACATGATACGGATAACCGCCTGCCTTGATCCGCCGCGTGGCCAAGGCGCGCCCGACTGCAAGAAATGGCATGGAAAGCAGGCGCTTTGTATACAGTGCCGCCTCGCGCCGGATCGGCGTGGCGCGGTGGGTGCGGAACGCCGGATAGCGGCCGTTTCGAAACATCACATACCAATGATAGAGCGCGCCATAAAAGATATGCTGGCGCATATCGCCCCATTGCGCTGGCGGCGTTGGCACATCGGGGCCAGACTGTGCCAGGCGGGCCCGCATCTGCTGCACGGTGATGTCCATCAGGCGCGAATGCCCATTGCTGCCATCGCGCTCGTAAGTCACCCAATAGGGGCGCAGATAACCCTCTTCAAACACATGAACGCGCAAGCCAAGGGCCTTGGCCTGTCTGACCGCTTCGGCATGCACGGGGCGGGTATCGCCGTAGATCACGATATCAGTGACGTGCTTTTCAGTCAGAATGCCGGACAGCGCATCGGGCCAGTGCGACAGGCTTTCGGTAAATGGAAGGTATCCCGGCGCACGGCGCCAAAAGGCAGCATCACCGGCATTGAACCCGACCCGCCAGACGGTGGCACCTGTCTTGCGCAGCATTTTCCCCAAATGCCGAAAGTAGGGGCCATGTGGCCCTTGCAGGAATAGAAAGATGCGGTCAGTTGTCATCGGGACTGTCTGGGCTTGTGGGGTTGAAGTCGTACTAACCTCTATTCCTGTCTCTTTTGTGGCGTGCTGACAAGCGGTCTGACTTGCCCGCCTGCTGCGGCTCGGCTACGTCAGGGGTAGGCAATGAAGGATATTTTATGTTCACAGGCATCATCACGGATATCGGCAAGGTGTTGGAACTTGAGCAGCGCGGCGATCTGCGTGCGCGGATCGGAACCGCTTATGACATTGCAGGTATTGAAATAGGTGCTTCCATTGCCTGCGATGGCGTGTGCCTGACTGTTATCGCGCTGGGCACCGATCCCCAGAACTGGTTTGATGTCGAGGTCAGTGCAGAAACCGTGAACCTGACCAATATTGGCCGCAATGCGTGGCATGTCGGCCGGCCCCTGAACCTTGAACGCGCCTTGAAGGTCGGGGATGAGTTGGGCGGTCACATTGTGTCAGGTCATGTCGATGGTGTGGCCGAGGTCGTGGCAATGCAC
This sequence comes from uncultured Paracoccaceae bacterium, assembly GCA_947498645.1. Taxonomy (GTDB): domain Bacteria; phylum Pseudomonadota; class Alphaproteobacteria; order Rhodobacterales; family Rhodobacteraceae; genus Yoonia. The sequence continues at coordinate 2,077,020 of CANMKS010000001.1, forward strand.
GATGAAGGTGACAGCACGCGCGTGACACTGCGCGCGCCGGATGATCTGGCCCGGTTTATTGCACCCAAGGGATCGGTGGCGCTCAACGGCACGTCCCTGACGGTGAATGAGGTTGCGGGTACAGATTTCGGCATCAACTTCATCCCGCATACCAAGGTAGCAACGACATGGGGTGATGTGCGTGTGGGCGATGCGGTCAACCTTGAGATTGACACGATGGCCCGCTACGTCGCGCGGTTGCGTGACTATGACGGGTGAAAAGCCACTGGTGCTGGCGTCGATAGAAGACGCCACCGGGGATCGCTGTGTGGATATCATTCGCCTGATTGATGGGCAGTTTGCCTATCGCGAATGCAGACGTGACCCCGAAGACCCCCACGGCTGGCGTTATTTGTCAGACGCCGCCCCCTCCGCATTTGACACGGAGGCCGCTGCTCGCAAGGCTGCGGGTCAAGCCGTAGGATGGATGGATGATGGCGGGGATCGGGCATAACTCTGGCCGGGTGGATGAGCCGGGCAAAAGCTGGCGCAGACATGTCTGGAAGAAAGCGCGCAAAGATCTGATGCCGACGCTTCCTATTGAGGTCGTGCGGCTGCGCGTGCGCCGGGCCGCTGAATTGGGGTTGCCCTACAAGACCTACGCCGGGATCAGGGCGAGCACTGGGCATGACCTGATTGGTTTTCTTTTCTCCAACAACGCCTTGCATGTCTTGCGCGACGGGCAGGCGATCCCTGCCGCGCGTGCGCAGAAACTGCTGGCCCTTCAAAGGGTGGATTGCACAGGGGTTGCGCATCGGCCTGTCACGCCTGGGCATCTGGCGACCTGTGCGGGGCTGGCGCGGGCCTTTGCGGCACCAAAGTTCACTGACAGTTGGGCGCAGATGCGTGACAGGATGCGCCTGATCGCCACATCGCAGGGACATCCTGCCGATCAATTCGTGATGATTGGCGACACAGGGTTTGAACGTGAATGGGCCGAGGCGGCACAGATGGCCGGGTTCTTGCGGTCTGATGCATTCTTTGCTGGGCAGTTGGGTCAAGACCCACCTTACCTGACAGGCACGCCCGGCGCTTAGACGCTTTTCAAATACCGGCCGCTGGGATATCTGCGACGCAGTGCAACGTGGAAAGCCCCATGAACCAGAATTTTGAATCCCCCGGCCCCGTGGAACGCGATTGGTCTGACGCGATCAGCAAGATCGAAGAGATCATCGAGGACGCCCGCAATGGCAAGATGTTCGTTCTGGTCGATCATGAAGACCGCGAAAACGAAGGTGATCTGGTGATCCCCGCACAGATGGCAACACCGGATGCGATCAACTTCATGGCCAAGCATGGGCGCGGGTTGATCTGCCTCACGCTGTCCGGTGAGCGGATTGATGCGCTGGGCCTGCCATTGATGGCTTCGCATAACTCATCGCGCCATGAAACCGCGTTCACTGTCAGCATCGAAGCCCGCGAAGGTGTCAGCACCGGTATTTCCGCCCATGATCGCGCCCGCACCGTGGCAACAGCGATTGACGGCACGAAAAGCGCCGTGGATATCGCAACGCCGGGCCATGTCTTTCCACTGCGCGCGCGCGACGGCGGCGTGCTGGTGCGCGCGGGACATACCGAGGCTGCGGTCGATATCTCCCGCCTTGCGGGGCTGAACCCTTCCGGCGTCATTTGCGAGATCATGAAAGAAGATGGCGAAATGGCCCGCCTGCCGGACCTCATCGCTTTTGCGCAGTTGCATAACCTCAAGATTGGCACGATCAGTGATCTGATCGCCTATCGCCGTCGTCACGACAATCTGGTGCGTGTGCGCGAAAGCAGCACGATCCAATCCGAATTCGGCGGTACGTGGGAGATGCGCATTTACACGGATGAAACCCAAGGTGCGGAGCATATCGCCCTGATCAAGGGTGACATTACCACAGACGAACCTGTCTTGGTGCGGATGCATGCGATGGACCCGATGCTGGACGTGGTCGGGGTGGGGCCAAAGGGACGGCGCGATGAATTTGGCGATGCGATGAATTTGATCGCAGAAGAAGGGCGCGGCGCTCTGGTCCTGCTGCGGGATGTGCATATGAAGCTCGATCCCAGCGAAGAAAGCTCGCCCCAGACCTTGCGGCAATATGGCCTGGGCGCGCAAATTCTCAGCTCGCTCGGGTTACATGAGATTGAACTGCTCACCAACTCCCCCCAGCCAAAGGTTGTTGGGCTGGATGCATACGGTTTGGAAATTGTCGGCACTCGCAAAATCTCGGAGATCGGATAATGGCCGGACCATCCCACTACGTCATGCCGCTGCCGGAATTCGACAAGCCGGTGAAAATCCTGATTGTGGCGTCACCTTATTACAAGGACATTTCGGATAATCAGATCGCCGGGGCCAAGGCCGCCATTGAAAAGGCCGGGGCCACTTGGGAGATCGTCGAAGTTCCCGGCGCGCTGGAAATTCCCACTGCCATAGGTATCGCCGAGCGGATGAGCAACTTTGACGGTTACGTGGCCCTAGGGTGCGTGATCCGGGGCGAGACGACGCATTACGACACGGTCTGCAACGACAGCAGTCGCGCGGTCCAATTGCTTGGGTTGCAGGGCCTTTGCATCGGCAATGGCATCCTGACGGTCGAGACCCGCAAACAGGCCGAAGTGCGCGCTGATCCCGCCGAAATGAACAAAGGGGGCGGGGCTGCGGTTGCGGCCTTGCACCTGATCGCACTCGCCCGTAAGTGGGGCAAAGCCGAGAAAGCTGTGGGGTTCACCCATGAGATTCTGATGGCTGGCGATACGGATAACAAGACCACTACATGACCCTTTCAAACAACCAAAAGCGCAAGATGAAATCCGCCGCCCGGCTTTATGCGGTGCAGGCCCTGTTCCAGATGGAGGCAGCTGGCCAGACCGTTGACAGTGTGGTGCGCGAGTTTGAAGATCATCGCTTGGGTGCGACCTACGACGAAGGTGAGATGGCCGAAGGTGACGTGGATACTTTCCGTGGCCTGATGGAAAAGGCCGTTGATGAGCAGGCGGCAATTGACCAGATGACCGATCGGGCGCTGGTTGCCAAATGGCCCATTGCGCGGATTGATCCCACTTGGCGTGCGCTCTTTCGGGCTGCTGGCGCGGAGCTGGTGCTCAAGCAGACCCCGCCCAAGGTTGTGATCAGCGAATTTGTTGGCGTGGCAGAGGCGTTCTCGGCCGACGGGAAAGAGCCAAAATTCGTCAATGCCGTGCTTGATCACATGGCCCGCGAAACGCATCCGGAGGCTTTCGGCGGCTAAGGCCACGCGCTGCTGCTTGTCATAGGGTTTATGAAGCTTATCTTTGTAGATAAGGAGTTCGCCCATGCACCCTGAAAAAGAACCCGACCTGATGCGGCTTTATCTGCGCCATTGCGCATTTGGTTTTGCGTTGTCGGCGGTCTTTGTCGCACTGATCCTCTGGCGGAATGTGGCCGGGCTGGGGATGCTGATTGCCGGGTCAGATGTAGGCTGGCTGGCTGTTTTCCTGCTTTGGTTCTTCAACGGCACTGTCTTTGGCAGCGTGCAGTTTGCATTCATGATCATGTCGCAGTCTGACGATGACGACGATGATGATGAACGGGGTAGGCTGGTTCCGGTCAGGTTGGCCGCGCATGGGCCGGACAATGGACGCTGACGAATGACAGATGTGCAGGGTGGGGATGCCGGTGGCAAAGGTGACGGGAACCGCGGCAGCCGTAGAGGTAACTAATCCCGAGGACCTGTATATACAGGTGGGCACCAGATAATCAGACCAGGGTCAGAACAGAGCCAGCTCCCTCGGATTTGCTTAAGGCCACTGGATTTGTACCTATGGTTTACAAGAGGCGCAGAACCCGTCGATTGACAGGTAGGCGGGCAGAGCCGGATCGGCAAGCCCCTTGCTCAAGGTTTATTCGTCGATGTCGCCGCGGATCAGCCAGCCTTTGCTGCCAACCATTTCGGCGGGGGCATATCCAAGCAAGACGCGCTCAGCAGCGCCAACGAAAAGCAAGGCCATTCCAACTTCGAAAAACGAGATATTCATTAATAAAGACATGTGCAGCGTTTCCTCTTCCTTGGGGATGAAGCTACGCGGCAAAGCGGACCAAATCGTGACGGCACAAAGGCTTTCGCCTGCGCGTTGTCTGGTTTTCCGTCAAAGTTGCGTCACAAAGCTGAACAGATTGCATGAACCGAGGATAAACGACTGGCTCTGAGTGATTGAAATGTAAGGATGAATGGCGTCACCAAGATGAACGCCGGGGATTCTGGTGCTTTCAGGTCGTTCGCAGCGCTGCGCAAGGCGCAGCGCTGAGTCGTTTCAGGTCATGCGTGAAGCGATGCGCGCATCCGCCCCAGATGATCATCCCACCCTTTGTCCAGCGCCAGCGTCAGATCAAAGGCCGCGGCCCCTTCAGGCAGCCCTGCATGGTTCAGCGACAAGCGCGTGCCGCCGGGAACGTCTTCCAATGTCCAGGTCACCGTGCTGACGGCATCACCCATAGGGCCAATGGTAAAGGAATAGGACAAATGATCGTGCGGGTCCGCCGCCAGCACCTCGCCCCACATCAACTTGTCGCCTGAGTCCGTGCCGAACATCTCATAGCGCTCACCTGCTTGCAGGGTCTTGGCCGGTTTATGGAACCAGATCGCCAGCTTATCGGGGTCTGTCAGATAGCTCCAGACCGTGGGTTTGTCGGCCTTGAGGTAGATTGTCTTTTGCAGGGTCATTGGGTGTCCTTTTCAATGGCTGTCTTCAGTGCATTCAGGCGGTCATCCCAGAAGGCATCAAAGAAGGTGAGCCAGTCGCGGATGGGCGCCATGCCCGTTGGGTTCAGTGCGTTGATGCGTTCTCGGCCTTGCGCCCGCACGGTGATCAAGCCGCCGTCTGACAGCACGGTCAGGTGCTTTTTGACGGCGGCCCGCGTCATGTCGAAGTTCTGGGCGACTTCGGCGATGGTCATTTCCCTGTCGCGAAGCATCAGTAGAATATCGCGGCGGGTCGGATCGGCCAGCGCACGGAAGGTTGGTTGTGTGTCCATGGGCTGCTCCCTTCGTGATACTATTTGGTATCATTTTTATATGAAACCAAATAGTATCATGTCAAGCGATCTCTTCTTGCATTTTGTTCACGTATTGTTCAGGGTGCTGTGCATGCCCGATGATCACGACCTTCCCACTCTGATGCCCGGCCAGCTACTGGCCCGTGGCGTATCGCGTGCGTTGCGCAGCCATGACTTTGTGAGTGTCGAAGAGCTGGTTCCGACGTCAGGTTTGCGCGTTGACGTGATGGGTTTGGGACCAAAGGGTGAGGTCTGGATTGTTGAATGCAAATCAAGCCGCGCTGATTTTCAGTCCGACCAGAAATGGCAAGGCTATCTGGAATGGTGCGATCGGTTCTTCTGGGCCGTCGACAGCGACTTTCCAACCGAGTTGTTGCCAGATGACACCGGATTGATCCTTGCCGATGCCTATGATGCAGAGATTATACGGATGGGGCCAGAGGTGAAGTTGGCGGGTGCGCGGCGCAAGGTGATGGTGCAAAAATTTGCGCGCCATGCAGCGATACGGGCGCAAGCCGCGCGTGATCCGGGGTTTGTCGCAATGCAACCGTATTGAATGATGCGTAGGGTGGGTGAAACCCACGTCATGCGCCAGAGGTGTTGAGTCAATGCGTGGGTTTCGCCCACCCTACCGGGTTTTCACAGCCCGTGCGGCCATTGCCGCCGCTTTGATCTCTTCTGCGATTTCGTCTGCTTCCTCAGGATCAAAATCCATCGGAACCTCGATCCCGTCCGCCTCGATGAATATCCGCACCATGCCTTGATCGGTTGGTCCGATTTGCATGTTCGCCTCGATGTCGCGTTCGTTGTTGATACCCATGTCAGTCCCTTTGATCTGATGGGTCTTGTCCTACCGTGGGGTGGGCTTGATTGGCAAGGGCAGGGCGGGCCAAGTCGCACAATGGAGTTTTGCCAGCGCCCGCCGTGGTGGTGATGACACCGACTGGTTGGCGCATCTACACCCGAAATAGCCTGATTCACCTCCGCGCCCAGCCGGCGCATTCCTTTGGTGTCGATCTGGTGGAAGAGACCTGGCAGATTGCGTTTTAGGGGACTTGCAATCGTGATCCCATCCCGCTAGATCAGCTTTGTTGCCGCCTTAGCTCAGTTGGTTAGAGCACTGGTTTGTGGAACCAGGGGTCCCCCGTTCAAGCCGGGGAGGCGGTACCATCCCTCCCATGTAGTACCGGAGACGACCGTGGGTGAGACGCTCATTACATTTGAAATCGGGCCAAACCCGCCGCCAAGGCTGGACAAGGCCTTGGGCCGTGATGTGCCGGGTGATGCGGCGCTCAGCCGGTCGCGGCTGGCCAAGCTGATTGCCGATGGTGCTGTGACGGTTGATGGTGTGGTGGTAACTGACCCCCGCCACCGGACAGCGGAAGGTGCTGTTGTTGCCGTGACCGTGTCCGTTGCCGAGGAAAGCCATATTGGTGGCGAAGATATCCCGCTGGACGTTGTGTTTGAAGATGATGATTTGATCGTCGTCAATAAACCCGCTGGCATGGTTGTCCATCCTGCCCCAGGCACGCCCGGTGGGACATTGGTGAATGCGCTGATCCATCATTGTGGTGAAACGCTGTCGGGCGTTGGCGGCATGAAGCGCCCCGGAATCGTTCACCGGATCGACAAGGAAACGACTGGTTTGTTGGTCGCCGCGAAATCTGATCGCGCGCATCATCATCTGGCCGATCAATTTGCCGCTCACACGGTTGAGCGCCGCTATCTGGCAGTTTGCTATGGTGTGCCTGACCAGAACGATCCGCGGTTGCGGGGCATCAAGGGAACATCCTTTGAGCCGGGCAATATCCTCAAGATTCAGACATTCCTTGGCCGTCACCGGACAGATCGTCATAGACAGGCTGTTTCCTTTGCTGCCGGGCGTCATGCCGTGACCCGGTCGCGTATTGTCGAACCGTTGGGACAGCCCGCTTGTGCCGCCTTGATCGAGTGCTGGCTTGAGACCGGGCGCACCCATCAGATTCGCGTCCATATGGCCCATTGTGGTCATGCGCTGATCGGTGATCCGGTTTATGGCGGGCGGCGTAAACTGTCACAAAAGGCGATTGGTGAGAGCGGTGTCGCTGCTGTTGCCAGTTTTCCCCGACAGGCGCTGCATGCGGCGACATTGGGCTTTGAACATCCGGTTTCGGGCGAATTTCTGCGCTTTGAGGCCGAAATCCCCGAAGATATGCGCGGATTACTGCGCGCATTTGGTGGTTTGGGCTGAAATATTCGATCCCATGTGCGTGAGCGCACGGAAATGTGCCTCGTAATACTAAACTGATTAGTTCATAAACCTTTTATGGAAATCGGATAGGGCTCCACTTGAAACCGAATGCGAGCGCTACCATATCCATGTTAAGCCTTTAAACATAGGAGGGCAGATACAGTGAGTAATTATAAGAATCTTCCAGCACCAACCCCAGAGGGTGGGCTGAACCGTTACATGCAGGAAATCCGCAAGTTCCCCATGCTGGAGCCAGAGCAGGAATATATGCTCGCCAAGCGTTGGGTCGATCACGAAGATACTGATGCCGCGCACCAGATGGTCACATCGCACCTGCGTTTGGCAGCCAAAATCGCCATGGGCTACCGTGGTTACGGGCTCCCACAGGCCGAAGTTATCTCGGAAGCGAATGTGGGCCTGATGCAGGCTGTAAAACGCTTTGATCCTGAAAAGGGCTTTCGTCTGGCGACCTATGCCATGTGGTGGATCCGGGCATCGATCCAGGAATACATCCTGCGGTCATGGTCTTTGGTGAAACTGGGCACGACCTCTGCGCAGAAAAAACTGTTCTTCAACCTGCGTAAGGCAAAGAACCGCATTGGTGCGCTTGAAGACGGCGATTTGCGCCCTGAAAACGTGCAGCGGATTGCCAATGATCTGGGCGTGACCGAGGACGAGGTCATTTCGATGAACCGTCGCTTGTCCGGTGGTGATGCGTCGCTGAACGCGACCGTCAGTGCGGACGGCGAAGGTGCTGCGCAATGGCAGGACTGGCTTGAGGATGAAAGCGCGAACACCGCGGCGGACTATGAAGCAAGCGACGAGCTTGATGCCCGGCGCGAGCTGTTGGCCGAAGCGATGTCGGTCCTGAATGATCGCGAGAAAGACATCCTGATGCAACGCCGCCTGTCCGAGGAAACCGTGACGCTCGAAGACCTGAGCGGTCAATATGACGTCAGCCGCGAGCGTATTCGCCAGATTGAGGTGCGCGCGTTTGAAAAGCTGCAAGCCAAGATGCAGGAACTGGCGCGCCAGAAGGGTATGCTGGCCGACGCCTGATCAGGCTTTACCCGTTGCTTTATCTGCCCCGCCGGTCCGTCCGGCGGGGTTGTTTTTTGCCGCCAGGCGACCTCTGCCTTGTTCACTCTGCACGATGTTGGCGCTAACATGGCGGAAGCGGAGGGCGAAAACATGAAACCATTGCGTTGGGGCATCCTTGGGGCGGCCGGCTTTGCCAAGAACCACATGGGGCCGGCAATCCATGCCGCCAAAGGCGCGCAACTGGTTGGGCTGGCGACCTCCAGCGCTGACAAAGCCGCCGGGTTTCAGGCCTTTGCCCCTGAACTGTTAGCTTATGCCGGCTACGAGGCACTGCTGGCTGATCCGCAGATTGATGCGGTCTATGTTCCATTGCCGAACCACCTGCATGTCGAATGGACGAAAAAGGCATTGGATGCAGGCAAACATGTCTTGTGTGAAAAGCCGATAGCGCTGGCGGCGGATGAGATTGACGGGCTGATTGCGGCACGCGATGCGGCCGGCAAGCTGGCGGCAGAGGCCTATATGATCGTGCATCATCCGCAGTTCATGCGTGCGCGTGAGCTGGTTCAGGGCGGCGCAATCGGCACGTTGATGCATGTCGAAGCGGCGTTCAGTTTCTATAACGATGATGCCGGCAACATTCGCAACCGGCCCGAGGCGGGCGGTGGTGGTCTGCGTGATATCGGGGTCTATACGATGGGGGCGGCGCGCTTTGTCAGCGGGCAAGAGCCTGCTGCGGTGCCATACGCCAACCTGCGCTATGAAAACGGCGTGGATGTCTTTGCACAATTTGCAGCGCAGTTCCCCGGATTTACCTATCAAAGCATGGTGTCGATGCGCCTGTTCCCACGACAAAGCATCGTTTTTCACGGCGACAAGGGTGTGCTGACGCTAAGCTGCCCATTCAACGCGAATGTATTTGATGTCGCCGAACTGACGCTTGAGAATGATGGCCTGACCACTGTGTCTGAACGCTGGCCTGCGGTGAACCACTACGTCAATCAGGTGGAAAACTTCTGCCATTCGGTGCAGACTGGTGCCGACTACCCATGCCCGCTTGAATTTTCGCGCGGCACGCAGCACATGATGGATATGGTTTTTGCAGCGGGCGGGCACCCTGCGTAGGAGATGACGATGGCGAAAGATCAGGACAGTTCGGACATTGATGTTGAGACAGATTACGAGAATATCTGGCTCCGCCTTTTGAACATGATCATCATTGCCGTGCTGATGAGCATGGCCAGCACCCTGCTGGGTCTTATGACCGTCGCGCAGTTTCTGATCATGGTGTTCAACAAACGCGAACCCAATGATCAACTCGCCGAAATGGGCACGACGATGGGCGTCTGGATGGCCAAGGCGGCGCGATATCAAACAGCAGCAAGTGAAGTGAAGCCTTGGCCCTGGACGGAGCTGGATTAGGTTTCAGCAACGCAGTTGCTTCTAAATCCAGCCCGAAAACATGACCTGATCATCGGCAACACGGACGTCGCGCAGGGCGTCCGACATGCAAGGGGCGAGCGGTGAAAGAGTGACCTTTGCGGTCAATCCTCCATCGCCTCCAACTCATCAATCATGGCGCTGATCATCGACAGCCCCTTGTCCCAGAACTTTGGATCAGACGCATCTAGCCCGAAGGGGGCCAGCAGTTCCTTGTGATGCTTGGACCCACCGGCGCGCAGCATATCGAAATACTTCTCACGGAAATCCGGGTCACCTTCCTCAAACACCGCATAAAGCGCGTTCACCAGGCCGTCGCCGAACGCATAAGCGTAAACGTAGAAGGGTGAATGCACAAAATGCGGGATATAGGCCCAGAAGGTTTCATACCCGTCGACAAAGTCGAACACCGGCCCAAGGCTTTCTGCCTGCACAGACATCCACAGCGCGTTTATGTCATCCGGCGTCAGTTCACCTTCAGCGCGGGCCGCATGCAGTTTGCATTCGAAGTCATAAAAGGCGATCTGGCGCACGACGGTGTTGATCATATCCTCAACCTTGCCTGCCAGCAGGATCTTGCGCTCTTCCTGATTTTGGGCGCCATCCAGCAGTTTGCGGAAGGTCAGCATTTCACCAAAGACAGACGCCGTTTCAGCAAGTGTCAGCGGTGTCGAGGACAGCAGTTCGCCCTGTTCAGCGGCCAGCACCTGATGCACGCCATGGCCCAGCTCATGCGCCAATGTCATGACATCACGCGGTTTGCCCAAGTAGTTGAGCATCACATAAGGGTGGACGGATGTGACGGTTGGGTGGGCAAAGGCGCCGGGGGCCTTGCCGGGTTTGACGGCCGCATCGATCCAGCCATCCGTAAAGAAGGGCTTTGCGATCTCGGCCATTTTGGGGTCAAATTCGGCATAGGCTGACATTACTGTTTCGGTTGCCTCATCCCAATCCACGATCTTTTCGCTTTCCATCGGAAGCGGTGCGTTACGGTCCCAGACCTGCATACGCTCCAACCCCAGCCACTTTGCCTTGAGCGCATAGTAACGATGCGACAGACGTGGGTAGGCCGCAACCACCGCGTCGCGCAGCGCTTGGACCACTTCCGCCTCGACATGGTTGGCCAGATGTCGTCCGGCCTGCGGCGATGGCATCTGACGCCAGCGGTCCTCGATCTCTTTTTCCTTTGCCAGCGTGTTGTGGACACGGGCAAAGATCTTGATGTTTTCACCAAAGACAGCGGCCAGCGCATGGGTTGCCGCCTCGCGTTTGGCCCGCTCCTGTTCGGTCAGCAGGTTCAATGTTGCTTCGAGGTTGAGCGTCTCACCATCCACCTCAAATTCCAGCCCTGCCATCGTTTCGTCAAACAAACGGTTCCATGCGGCGGCCCCGACGGTCGATTGATCATGCAGAAACTTTTCCAGCTCATCTGACAACTGATGAGGTTTCATCGCCCGCATCCGGTCAAACACTGGTTTGTAGCGGGCAAGATCGGCATTGGCGGCCAGAAGGCCCGCCAGATGATCGTCGTCAAGGCGGTTAAACTCCAACCCGTAGAACACCAAAGGCGTTGTGAAATTCGTGATCTGGTCCTGACAATCCGCCATGAATTTGGCGCGGTCGCTGTCGGTCGTGATCTGATAGTACCGCAGCCCCGCAAAGGACATGATGCGCCCTGCAACAACATCAATCTGCTCGTAGCGATGCACTGCCTTCAGCAGTCCTTGGGCATCAAGATCCGCGAGCTTGCCTTCGTAATCTGCGGCAAAAGCAGCACATTCCTTTTCAAGCCATGCCAGATCACGCTTCAGCTCGGCACTATCGGTCGCGGGATAGAGGTCCGTCAGATCCCACTCTGGCAGATCGCCAAAGCTCTGGCCTCCACTGGTGTTGGCGTCAAAAACAGGCAGGGAACGGTGCATTGGGAAGCCTTTCAATCTGGATTGCGCTTTACATATGCCCGAAGGATTTGGGTTGGAAGCCCATCAGCCGAAAGTCGCCAACAACTCTTTGAGATCGTCAAGCGTGTTCGCCTCATCCACGGGCTTGTCCTTGCGCCAACGCAGCATCCGCGGAAACCGCAAGGCGACACCTGATTTGTGGCGCGGGCTGGCCTGAATGCCCTCAAAGGCGATCTCGAAAACATGTGTCGGCGGCACCTGACGCACCGGGCCAAAACGCTGCAAGGTATTCTTGCGCACCCATGTGGTGATCTCGCGAAATTCAGCGTCCGTCAGGCCGGAATAGGCTTTGGTAAAGGGCACCAGATCGTTGCCGTTGCGTACGGCAAATGTGTAGTCAGTGAACAGGTTCGCGCGGCGCCCGTGACCAGCCTGCGCATAAATCATCACCGCATCAATAGTGAGCGGGTCGATCTTCCATTTCCACCAATCGCCTCGCTTTCGCCCCGACAGATAAGGACTGTCGCGCCGTTTCAGCATCAGGCCTTCGGCGTTCAGGTCGCGCGATTGATCGCGCGCGGCGCTTAGATCGTCCCAGGTCCTGAAGGGAACAGTGGCAGACAGGCGCAGAGGCGCAGCGGAGGGGACGTCTTGCACAAGCGCCGCAAGTGTTTCGCGGCGCTTGTGCAAAGGCCAATCGCGGATATCGTTGCCCAAGTGTTCCAGAAGGTCATAGGCCATCAGGATCACCGGCGCCTCGGTCAGCACCTTCTTGGGCACGGTCTTGCGCCCGATCCGCCTTTGCAAAGCGTTGAAGGACAGGGGTGTTTCATCCCGGAACGCCAGAACCTCGCCATCCAGCACGGTGCCGTCGGGCAGGTAATCCTGCAGCTGCGCCAATTCGGGAAAGCGGTCAGTCATCAGGTCTTCGCCACGTGACCACAGGTGGTGGTCGCCACCCCGCACGATCAACTGCCCCCGAATACCGTCCCATTTGCGTTCCGCGCTCCAGTCAGCGGGTGGGCCGAGGTCGTCGAAACCATCAAGCCCATAGGCAAGGTAGAACGGATAGGGGCGCGAGAGGTCGGCGGTGGGATCATCGGCCTCGATCAGTGCGTCCCATGTGGTTGTGTCGGGTGTCCAGTTGCCCATCAGTTTGTGGGTCAGCGTGGCCTCTTCCTGACCGGTGGCCTGCGCCAACGCGCGGGTGATCAGTTTTGCACTGACCCCGATGCGAAATCCGCCTGTCAGCAGTTTGGTGAATAAGAACCGTTCAGTGCTAGGCAGGCTGTCCCATGCCTTGAGGATGCCTGCTTTGCGGGAATCGTCCTCCAAGACCGAGAGAGATTTGATAAAGCTGATCCAATGGGTCAGGGTCTGGTTTTCGCTTTCCGTCGCAGGCGGCAAAACCAGGGCAATCGTCTCGGCCAGATCACCGACGATACTGTAGCTTTCCTCAAACAGCCAATCGGGCAGGCCTGCGACCTCTGCTGCCCATTCGCGTAGTCGTGTCGCTGTGATCGTGCGTTTCGGGCGGCGGCCGGTGAACAGGGCAATGGTCCAGAGCCTGTCTTCTGGCGTGGCTGTTTGAAAATAGTCTGCAAGGGCAGCAGTCTTGACGGTCGTTTTGGTGCTTTCGTCGATGCGGGTGAAGAGGGCGGCGAAATCCTTCATGCGTCCGCCTCATCTGCGTCAAGAGTTTCGCCGTGATAATCGGTGCTCACGATATGGGCGTCATAGCCTTGCTCGGACAACCAGCGCTGAAAGCTGGTGGTATAGCCATGCGTTGCAAAGATTCGGATGGCACCTGTGGCCTTGATCGCAGTATTCAGCCCCTCCCAATCGGCGTGGTCAGACACCACAAAGCCCCGGTCTGCTGCCCGTCTGCGCCGCACGCCGCGCAAGGCCATCCAGCCGCTTGCAAAGGCTGTGGATGATGGGCCGAACTTGCGGGTCCAGGTTGTGCCGAGCGCGCTGGGCGTTGCAAGTACCAGCGCGCCGGGGTGGGTTTTGTGTGTGGTCTGGGGTGTGACAGGGATTGTTTCGGGCAATGTGATCCCTTGGGCGCGTAGCACCTCGTTGGTGTTTTCAATCGCGCCATGGGTCAGGATGGGGCCAATGTCTGCATTGACAGTTGTCAACAAACGCTGGGCCTTGCCCAATGCATAGGCGCCAAGGATGGAGGTCCGACCGGCGGCTGCATTGGCCGCCCACCATGCATTGATTTGCGCTGTCAGCATATCCTCGGGTGTCCATTTGAAAATGGGCAGTCCGAAGGTGCATTCCGTAATGAAGGCATGGCATGGCACCGGCTCGAACGGTTCTGAAAGACCGTCTGCGACGGTCTTATAGTCGCCTGAGACAACCCAGACCTCGCCCTTCACTGCGACGCGGATCTGGGCAGAGCCCGGTACATGACCGGCGGGATGGAATGACACGGCTGCGTCACCGATCTGTGTGACCTGACCATAGGCCGTTGTTTGCAGGTCAATCTTGCCCAGCCTGTGCCGCATGACCGGGGCGGTCCCGTCGGTTGCCAGATACCGCCCCATGTTGGGGCGGGCGTGGTCGCTGTGCCCGTGGGTGATCAGTGCACGATCAACGGGGCGCCAGGGATCGATGTAAAAATCGCCTGCCGGGCAATAGATCCCGCGGTCGGTGAAGGAGAGCACATCCGCCATAACAACAACAATAGCGCATCACCCGCGCGCGCCAATGGCCGACCCCGTGTAAGATGGGTTTCGCCCGCCAGGCAAGCTGGATAGGTTGTGCTGAAACCGATGCGCCGAGGCAGCAAATGACACTTGATCTTGATTTTATTACAAAGACTTACGCAGCCATTCGGCCCGCGACCATGCGCACACCCACGGTACATGCCGCGCGGTTGTCACTGCATCTGGGCATTGATCTTTACCTCAAACTCGAGAACCTCCAACACACCAATGCCTTCAAGGCGCGCGGTGCGCTGGCCAAATTGCTCACATTGACCGACAGCGAACGTGCGGCGGGCGTGATCGCGTGTTCGGCAGGCAACCATGCCCAGGGGGTGGCCTATCATGCCAATCGGTTGGGCATTCCCGCCGTGATTGTCATGCCGGAAGCGACGCCCTTTAACAAAGTCAAACGGACCAAGGATTTTGGGGCAGAGGTGGTGCTACATGGCACAGGTTTTGATGAAAGCGTGCAGTTCACCTTCGATATGGCGGCAGAGAAGGGCATGACTTTCATCCATCCATTTGATGACACGGTGGTGGTTGCAGGACAGGGCAGCGTCGCCGTTGAAATGCTGGAACAAGAGCCTGATCTGGATTGCATCGTGGTGCCGATTGGCGGCGGTGGATTGATTGCGGGCATGGCGGTTGCGGCCAAGGCGATCAAGCCTGCTGTGCAGGTTATTGGGGCGCAGGCTGCGAATTTCGATGCCGTGAAGGCCCGATTTGACGGAAGCGAAACGCATTTTGGCGGGGCAACGCTGGCAGAAGGGATCGCCGTGCGCGCGCCTTCGGATGCGAATGTCGCCCTGATTGCACAGTATGTCGATCAGGTGGAAACCGCGACCGAGGTCGAGATTGAGGCCGCGGTTTTTGATCTGCTGTCGCATGAAAAAATCGTGGCCGAAGGGGCGGCAGGGGCCGGGCTGGCGGTCATTGAAAAACACGCCGAAGAATTGCGCGGCAAAAAGGTTGGGCTGGTGGTCTGCGGCGGCAATATCGATTCGCGTTTATTGTCGACGCTGATCCTGCGCGGCTTGGTGCGTGACGGGCGGATTACGCGGCTCACCTTTGAGATTGATGATACGCCTGGGCAACTCTCTGATATCTCAAGGATTATCGGTGAGGCCGGTGCCAACGTCATCGAGGTCATTCACCAGCGCATGATGCAGAGCGTGTCGCTCAAACAAGCCGAGTTGGAAATCGTGATCGAGGCCCGCGATGCGCAACATGTTGCAGAAACGGTTACCGAATTGCGGCACGCGGGCTTTCGTGTGCGTGCAGAAAGTGAACTTGATTAAGCGGCGATTGCACGTTGCGTGTCAAAGAACGTGACAGTCTCGTCAAAGATCGCGTCGCGCATCTTGGGGGCGTCCATCAGCATTTCATGCTTGCCGCCATCAATCACCCGCAACGTACCGCCCGGCCAGCCACCCATCCGTTCCTGAATGCGCAGGGGATCCACAATCGCTTCTTCCGTGCCAAGGTAAGTCAGGCAAGGGACATTGGGCGAAGGATCAAGGGCCAGCTTGTGCATTTCGCGCAGTGATGTGTTCAGCCAACGCAAAGAAGGACCGCCAAGGCCCAACTCGGGGTGTTGGGCAAGTTGATTGCGCAACGCCTCAAAAACCTCAGGGTCATTTGTCAGCGTGTTCTCTTCGAAAGAGATGCGGTTGACATAGCTTTCCTCAAACTGACCCGGTGCCAATGCCTGATCAAAGCCCAGTGGTGTGCTCATCGCGGACAGGCCCCATGCCAGAGGGCGCAGGGGTGCGGCCATCTGGACGCCCCACATCGGCGCAGAGAACATCGCAGCCTGCACATCCATACCTTCCATCAAGGACCGCAACCCAATGCAGCCCCCCATGGAATGGCCTAACATGAAATAGGGGCGCGGCAGGCCAAGCGCCTTTACATGTGCAATCGTTGCATCGACATCATGCTGGTAATCAGTGAACGCGCCAACATGCCCGACGGCACGGTTGTCCGTCATGCGGTCGGCAAGGCCTTGCCCGCGCCAGTCAATTGCAACGCTGGCATAGCCGCGATCCCGGAAGGCCGCAGCGGATTGCCCGTATTTTTCGATAAATTCCGTGCGACCGGGAAAGATCAGCACCGTGCCTTTGGCATTTGCCAAATCCCAATGGGCCACGCGGATACGCAGCCCATCGGATGTTGTCAGCCAATGGGCCACCCCGCCCTGCGGACCGTCTGCGATCTCTTCAAAGAGGGGTGCCGCCTCCATCTTAGCTGAGCACGCCTGAAAGTTTCATGGCTTGGCCCATATCGCCCTCAATTGTCAGCTTGCCGGTCATGAATGCGGTTGTCGGGTTCATTTCGCCATCCAGGATCGCTTTGAACACATCCGTCGACGCGGAGAGTGTTACATCGGCATCGTCATCGCTGGCCCGCGCGCCATCACCATCAATGATGATGCTTCCTTCGCCTTCGATGGCGAATTTCGCGGTGCCGTCAAAGCCGGCCCCATCCATTTTTGCATTCAAGGCGGCGACGGCTTCGGTCACAACATCACTCATTTTTTCGTCCCTTTGTCGTTGATGTGACTGCGCGGGCTCTGGTGTTGGCCGCACAGTGCGCTACACTTACTGTTATGGGTATGCTGACACATCGCTTCAAATGTATCGTTACGGCACTTTTTGTCGTATGCGGGTATTCCTTACCCGCGTTTGCGCAAGAAACCGCTTTGGACGAGCTTTTTCAACAGCTGGAGAACGCTGATGAGGCGACCCATCAACGTATCGAACGGCAGATCATAACCGCTTGGGAACGCAGCGGATCGGCGGCCATGGACCTGCTTTTGCGCCGTGGCAAGGACGCATTGGATGATGGCGATCCGGTGGCAGCGGTTGAGCATTTTACGGCGCTTGTTGATCATGCGCCGGATTTCGCCGAAGGATACTATGGCCGGGCATCGTCGTACTATCTGCTGGGCAAGACCGGCCCGGCCTTGGATGATATCCGCCGCGTGCTGAGTTTGAACCCACGTCATTTTGAGGCAATGCGCGGGCTGGCGTTGATCATGGAAGAACTGGGTCGCAAGGAAGATGCGTTGGAAATTTATCGCATGATCCTTGAAATCAATCCGCAGTCAGCAGAAGTGCAGGGCAATGCGGATCGTCTTGAATTGGAATTGGAAGGTCAGTCGCTGTAAGGCGCCTGCCTCCGGGTATCGGGGAATGACATGGCGGTTTCCCGGGTAACGGCCGTTTTGGGCCCGACCAACACTGGCAAAACCCACTATGCGATAGAACGGATGCTGTCGCACCGGACCGGGGTGATAGGCTTGCCGCTGCGCCTTTTGGCGCGCGAGGTTTATGACCGCATTGTTGCGGTGCGTGGCCCGGGCGTTGTGGCTCTTGTCACAGGGGAAGAGCGGATCGTGCCGCCGCGCGCCGCGTTTTGGGTGTGTACGGTTGAGGCGATGCCAGACGGCATGGGTTGCGATTTTCTGGCCGTTGATGAAATACAACTGTGCGGTGATCCTGAGCGCGGTCATGTCTTTACCGACCGTTTGCTGCACGCGCGCGGTCTGCATGAGACGCTGTTTCTGGGTGCTGAAACCATGCGCAACGCGATCGCGGCCATGGTGCCGGAGGCGCAGTTCATGCGCCGGGAACGGATGTCAGAACTTAGCTACACAGGTTCGAAAAAGATAAGCAGAATGCCTGCCAGATCGGCAATCGTCGGCTTTTCTGTTGAAAATGTATATGCAATCGCCGAGTTGCTTCGCCGGACCAAGGGCGGTGCCGCAGTGGTGATGGGCGCGCTTTCGCCCCGGACCCGCAATGCGCAGGTCGAGATGTATCAAAACGGCGATGTTGATTATCTGGTGGCGACCGATGCCATTGGAATGGGGTTGAATTTGGATATCAGCCACGTCGCTTTTTCCTCGCTCACCAAATTCGATGGGCGGCGGATGCGGCATTTGCAGCCCGAAGAACTGGGTCAGATCGCAGGCCGCGCGGGCAGACATATCGAGAACGGCACCTTTGGGGTAACAGGCGAGGCGCCACCTTTGGATGATGCAGTAGCCGACGCCATTTGCGAACACCGCTTTCAACCGGTCAAGAAGCTGCAATGGCGCAACAGCGATTTGCAGTTCGGGTCAGTCAAGCGGCTGATTGCGACGCTGGAGGACCGCACCGATGACGTCTGGCTGACGCGGGTGCGCGAAAGTGATGATCTGGCAGCCCTAAAGGCCTTGGCGCAGGATCCCGAGGTGATGGCGCGCGCAACAGATGGTCCTTCGGTCAAGTTGCTGTGGGATGTCTGCCGCATCCCGGACTTCCGTGGCATCAGCAAAGGTGAACATGCGGGCCTGCTGACCCATATCTACAACGACCTGCATCAGCTTGGGCATGTCTCTGCCAACTGGTTCGCATTGCAGGTCAAACGCATTGACCGCGCGGACGGGGACATTGATACGCTGTCAAAACGGCTGGCCTATATCCGCACGTGGACGTATGTGGCGCAGAGGAACGGGTGGCTGGATGACGAATCTCATTGGCGTGATGCAACCCGCGCGGTAGAAGATCGACTATCAGATGCGCTGCATGGCGCGTTGACGCAAAGATTTGTGGACCGGCGGACCAGCATTCTGCTTCGCCGGCTCAAACAGAAGGAGAGCCTTGTGGCCGAGGTAAACGACAAGGGTGAAGTAACCGTTGAGGGCGAATTCGTCGGACGGTTGGAAGGTTTCCGCTTTCGCATGGACAAGGCGGGCAGCCCCGATGAGGCGAAAACGCTGCGTCAGGCGTCGGTGCAGGCGTTGGTGCCTCATTTACATCTGCTGGCCGATCGTTTCTACAATGCGCCCGATCCAGAGATTGATTTCACCGAGCAAGGTGGCCTGATGTGGGGCGACCAAGCGGTTGGGAAATTGGTCAAGGGCGACGATCCGCTCAAGCCGGGTATCGAAGCGTTTGTTGATGACGAGGCGGGCCCGGATGTCGCTGCCAAGGTGCAGCGCCGCTTGCAGCATTTCATTGATCGCAAGGTTGTCGCAGGGTTCGAATCGCTGCTGGCGCTCAAGAATGATGAAACGCTGACAGGTGCCGCCAAAGGCTTTGCGTTCCGCATGGCCGAGGGTTTCGGCGTTCTTCCGCGTGGCGAAGTTGCCGATGAGGTCAAGGCGCTGGATCAGGATGCCCGTGGTGCGCTGCGCAAGCATGGTGTGCGCTTTGGTCAGTTCACGATCTTCATGCCGCTGCTGCTGAAACCCGCACCGACCCGTCTGCGATTGGTGCTGTGGTCCCTGGCCAAAGACCTGTCAGAGTTCCCTGAAAGCCCGCCGCCGGGACTGGTCACTGTGCCCGCCGCAAAGGATGCCGTGGCTGGTTACTACGCCATGGCGGGGTATCGCGCTGCCGGTGAACGGGCGATCCGCATTGATATGCTGGAACGTCTGGCTGATATGCTGCGCGACAAGGACAGCCGTGGCGGGTTTGAAGCGAACCCGGATATGCTGTCGATCACAGGCATGACATTGGACCAGTTCGCCGATCTGATGACGGGCTTGGGCTACAAGGCAGAGAAGGGTGAGCGCGAAAAGGTGAAGGTGGTTGCGACCGCCGCTGTTGCCGATCACGTTGCAACCGAAACGGAAACACCCGCCGAGGTTCCGGCAGAAACGCCTGCCGAAGTGGTGCCACCAACTGACGAAGTGCCCGCCGAAACGACGCTGGAAGCCGCCGACACCGGACCAGAGATGGAGGTGTTCTATACCTTCACGTGGGGCGGCCGCCCCGCACGCCAACGCCCGCAGGGCGACGCGCGCCCGCGTGGCAAAGGCAAGCCGAAGGGCAAGGGCAAACCGCAGGGCGATCGCAACAAACCACAAAGCTTTTCCGCAAAGCCGAAGAAAGAAAAGCAGATTGATCCTGACAACCCATTCGCGGCTGCCTTGGCTGGCTTCAAGAAGGATTGACCGACCCGCGCCCGACAATTCGGTTGGATAAATGGCTGTGGCATGCGCGGTTCTTCAAGTCGCGCAGCATCGCCGCGGGGGTTGTGACAGGCGGCAAGGTGCGGGTGGATCGTCAACCGGTCAGCAAACCGGCACGCGCTGTCGGACCGGGCGACGTTCTGACCTTCATTCAGGCCAGCGAAACACGTGTCGTGCGTATCCTTGCCTGCGGCGAAAGGCGCGGCCCCGCACCCGAGGCGCAGGCACTTTACGAAGACCTGACACCCGTGGTGGAAAAACGTCCCTATAATCCCGGCGGAGACAGAAAAGGACGCCCCACGAAGAAGGATCGCCGGGACATGATGACCCATCGGGAAAATCGTGACCCATTCGACCTTGAATGACCCACGCGACTATTCTAGCTAGTGCCGGTAAACTCTGCCGGATGACCCCATGACATATATCGTCAACGACAACTGCATCGCCTGCAAATACACCGACTGCGTCGAAGTGTGCCCCGTGGATTGTTTTTACGAGGGTGAAAACATGCTGGTGATTCACCCTGACGAATGCATTGACTGCGGTGTTTGCGAACCTGAATGCCCGGCGGACGCCATCCGCCCGGATACAGAGCCGGACATGGAAAAATGGGTTGAGTTCAACCGCAAGTATTCCGAGATGTGGCCGGTCATCATCACCAAAAAAGATCCGCTGCCCAATGCCGAGGAAATGGACGGCAAAGAGGGCAAGATGGAGCTGTTTTCCGAAGCCGCAGGCGAGGGGGGCTGATTCGGGCACGCGGTGCAACATGAACCAATAAGCGTTGATTTTCACGGCGCTTTCGGCCGGTTGAGTTTTGTGGTATACTGCTACCAATGTTGCGAAAGAATTGATCCGATTTTGTAGTTGACGGACCCGACGGAGGCCTTCCCGCCACCGCCGGTTTTTTTGTCGTCTGTACAGTTGGATCGTCATGAAAGGACGAGCATGAGCAAGAAGAAGAACGAGTTTAGCCCCAATGAATTTGTTGTGTATCCCGCACATGGGGTGGGCAAGATTGTCTCGATCGAAACCCAGGAAGTTGCTGGTTTCGAGCTGGAGATGTTTGTCATCGCCTTCGAAAAGGACAAAATGACATTGCGGGTCCCGACCCACAAGGCCACCGACGTTGGTATGCGGGCGCTTGCTACGCCGGATGTGGTCAGCCACGCGATGAAAACACTGCGCGGCAAGGCCAAGGTGAAAAAGGCCATGTGGTCCCGCCGGGCACAGGAATACGAACAAAAGATCAACTCCGGTGACCTGATCGCGATTGCCGAGGTTGTGCGCGACCTGCACCGTCAGGACGACCAGCGCGAGCAAAGCTATTCAGAGCGTCAGCTCTATGAGGCCGCTTTGGAGCGTCTGACCCGTGAAATTGCAGCGGTTGCGGGCAATGACGAGAATGCCGCCGCCGCAGAGATCGATTCTGTCTTGGTTGGTCGCGCCGCTTAAGCTTGGCAGTAAATGAAGAAAGCCGCGTCCCCTTGGGGCGCGGCTTTTGCGTTTCCTGGGGTCAGAGTGCGCGCCAACCGATGTCCGAACGGTAGAACCCATCGGGCCAGTTCACGCTTTGGGCCATGGCATAGGCTTTCTCATGTGCGTCGGCCAATGATGCGCCGCGCGCGGTGATGTTCAGAACGCGGCCCCCGTTTGCCACGACATTGCCGTCAGCCTCGGCCGTGCCTGCATGGAACACCATGTGAAAACTGTCCTCTGGCAACCTGTCCAGCCCCTCAATCACGGTCCCCTTGGTGTAAGCACCGGGGTATCCGTTGGCTGCCATCACCACCGTCAGCGCATGATCCTCGGCCCAATTGACCTTGATCTCATGCAGGCGCTGCTCGGCGCAGGCCTGCAAGAGATCAAGGATCTGCCCGCCAAGCCGCATCATCAGGCATTGGCACTCTGGATCGCCAAAGCGCACGTTGTATTCCACCAGACGGGGCTGGCCATTCTGGATCATCAGCCCACAGAAAAGAACACCCTGAAACGGGGTGCCGCGCTTGGCCATTTCATCCATCGTGGGGCGTATGATCTCGTCCAGCGCCTTCTGTGTGATCGCATCGCTCATCACCGGGGCGGGGGAATAGGCGCCCATACCGCCGGTATTGGGGCCAAGATCGCCGTCAAACGCGCGCTTGTGATCCTGCGCCGTTCCCACAGGCAGGATGGTTTTGCCATCGCAAAGCACAAAAAACGACGCCTCTTCGCCTTCCATGAACTCTTCGATCACCACTTCAGCGCCGGCATCCCCAAAACTGCCGTCAAACATATCATCAATGGCGGCAAGGGCCTCTGCCTCTGTCATGGCGACGATCACGCCTTTGCCAGCGGCCAGACCGTCCGCTTTGACGACAATTGGTGCGCCCTGATCCCGAATGTAGTCACGCGCCGCGTCTGCATCGGTGAAATGGGCGTAAGCGGCCGTCGGGGCCATGGCCGCATCGCAGATTTCCTTGGTAAAGGATTTTGAGGCTTCAAGCCGTGCCGCCGCTTCGCTTGGGCCAAAAACCAGCAGGCCAGCGGCCCGCAACCGATCAGCAACGCCCGCCGCCAAAGGTGCTTCTGGACCGATGACCACAAAGGAAACGGCGTTCTCTTCTGCAAAAGTCGCGACCGCGCCACCATCAAGAATGTTGATATCCGCACAATCGGCGATGGCGGCAATCCCGGCGTTGCCGGGGGCGACGATCAGCCGGTCACACTTTGGGTTTTGCTTGATCGCCCAAGCAAGGCTGTGCTCGCGTCCGCCACTGCCCAAAATCAAAATGTTCATTGCGGCCCCCAAAGACGAAAATGCGTTGCTGCGGTTCTAGGGCGGTGCCGTGGGGACCACAAGTGTCACACCTTCATAGTTTGTGAAACAAGGTGCTTGGCGGGCGGGCCATCGGCACGTAAGCTTTGCCATGGGGGCGCTGCTGCGCAGGTGTTAACGATGAAAAGGACGAAAACCGACCGCCGGTTATGGCATCGGCTGGAAGGCTACAGTTTTCACGAGCGGCCACTGACACGCTCATTGGTTGACCGACTGGAAGAGGAAACCGGGCATTCAACGGATGTCTGCTATATTCTGGTCGAGGAATACCGCCGTTACATGTATCTGGTCGGAAGCACCGGCGAGACCCTTGCGCCATCTCCTATCGTTGATGTTGTCTGGCGGCTGCATGTGCAGGATGAAAAGGCTTATTTTGAGGATTTCTGCCCGCGTGTCATCGGGCGCACCATCCACTACACCCCGCATGATACCGAAACCGAGCATTTTCTGGATGATCCGGCCTATCTCAAGACGCTGGACTACTATGCGCAGGAATTTGGTCGCGCCCAGGTGCAGTTCTGGCCGGACCCGGATGATCCATCCGTCGGCATGTCCAGTTTTCTGCTTTGGCTGATTGGTCTGACCGCAGTAGGCTTGGCCGTTTTGGCCAGCTCAACTCTGTTTGCCATCTTTGGCGCATTGGTTATTCTGACCCAAGTGTTTATGCGGTGGAAATTCGCATCGCTGCCACTGCGCAGATTGGACACCTCCTGAGGGTAATATGAACGACCTTTTTGAAGACGGCCCGGCGGATAATACGCCGGAATTTTCGGTGTCGGAAATTTCTGGTGCTGTCAAAAAGGCTATCGAAGGCGGATTTTCGCATGTGCGGGTGCGCGGCGAGGTTGGGCGCGTGTCGCGTCCGGCGTCCGGGCACATCTATCTGGACCTCAAGGATGATCGCGCTGTGCTGGCGGGGGTTATCTGGAAGGGGCGCGCGCAGGGCTTGGCCCATCGCCCCGAGGAAGGGATGGAGGTTGTAGCCACCGGCAAGCTGACCACGTTCCCCGGTCAATCCAAATACCAAATGGTGATCGAGGATATCGCGCCCGCGGGTGCCGGTGCCCTGATGGCCATGCTTGAGAAACGCAAGGCGGCATTGGCTGCGGAGGGTCTTTTTGCACCCGAGCGCAAGAAACCACTGCCTTATCTGCCCGAAATCATTGGTGTCGTGACCTCGCCATCGGGTGCCGTGATCCGCGATATCCTGCACCGCCTGCGCGACCGCTTTCCCCGCAAGGTCTTGGTTTGGCCTGTTGCCGTGCAGGGGCCCAAATGCGCGCCAGAGGTCGCCGCAGCCATTGATGGGTTCAATCGCCTGACGCCGGGTGGGGCGTTGCCCCGGCCCGATTTGCTGATCGTCGCGCGGGGCGGCGGATCGCTCGAAGATTTGTGGGGGTTCAATGAGGAAGTGGTGGCACGAGCCGCTGCGGCATCGCAGATTCCACTGATTTCTGCGGTGGGCCATGAAACCGATACGACATTGATTGATTTCGTGTCCGATCAACGCGCCCCAACACCAACGGCTGCGGCGGAACTGGCCGTGCCAGTTCGGATGGAACTACTGGCCTGGACTGATCAGCAAGGTGCGCGGCTAAGCCGGGCGCTGACCACGGGGATCGCACAGCGACAACAGCGGTTGCGTGATTTGGGCCGTGCTATGCCGCAAGTCGATACATTGGTCGAAGGGCCGCGCCAGCGGTTGGATTATCTGGGCGAGCGTTTGCCGGCTGCATTGCGCAGTGCAGCGGATAGAAAACGCCTGCAAATGACCGAAGCCGCGCTGCGCCCCGGCATCCTGATGCGGCGACTGGCCGAGGAACGCCGCCGGTTGGATGGCCTGGCCGCACGGCTTGAGCCTGCCCTGAGCCGCAGAACGCGGGATGGGCGAAAGTTGCTGGAGCAAACCAGCCGTGGTTTGCGCAGTGACGTGCTTCAAACGCGGGTGTCGCGCGCGGCAGAACGGATGGATGTTGTGTTGCAACGCCTCTCTGACCGGGCGACGCGCCAGCAGTCAGAGCGTGTTGCGCGACTGGAAGCGCTCGATCGTCTGCGCGAGACTCTGGGCTATGTTGAAACGCTCAAACGCGGCTATGCAGTGGTGCGGGGCGATGGCGCTGTCGTCACTGATAAAGAGGCGGCTGAGGCGGCCACGGATCTTGAAATTGAATTTGCAGATGGCCGCCTTGCGGTCAGCAAGGGTGTTCAGGGGCGGCTGTTATAGCCCCATTCTAGGACGATAAATCGTTGCAGATCAAAGGGTCATCCCTGCCGGGCACTTCATAGATCACGGTTGTATTTGGCCGCGTCGTGAAAACGCCAAGCATCCCTTCGGGTTCATCAAAGATCGCCCAGCATTTGTGTTCGGGATCGCCCTCATAGCGAAAGCAGATGTCGCCCTTGCTTTCAAACCACACGCCGTATTGGCAGATGCCATCGAATGTTGACCACATGACACGGCGTCCGGGCAAATAGCGCTCAACACCGAATTCGGGGTTCAGGTCCGTGCGGAATGTGATGGTGCGACCGGTGACATAGGCTTCGAATTCAGCCGCATTCATCCGGTCCTGTGCTGCGGCAGGTGTTGCCAAGGCCAATAACATCAGAAGGTTACGCATCCTGCCACCTCTCAACCCGTGGGTCCATGATCCGGCGCCAAAGCGGCGGGATCAGTGCTATGCTCGCCATCAGGGGCAGGGGGCGTGGCAGCATCGGGGCGTCCTGGGGAATGGTAAGTGCGGGATAGGGCTGAGCGGGTCGCGCGTGATGGTCCGAATGGCGTGGTGCATTCAGCATCATTGCCGAAGAAAACCAATGCGGGCTGTTCCAACTGTGGCGCGCGCCGACAGGCTCGACCTTGCCATTGGGGGCAATTCGCCGTGTCAGCCCGTAGTGCTGCACATAATCAGACATCAAAAGCTGGGATTGGGCGTGCGCGCAAAGAGCGAGGTAAGTCAGCAAGGCTGCAACCCCGCCCCAGATGAAGGCCAACAACAAACAAAGGGCAGCGCCACCGACATAGAGAGCGTAAGGGTTGCGCCACGCCGGTCTGTTGATCTTTTGCAGGCGGGCATGTTCAGCGCGATAGCCCTGCAAAAATGACCCTATCCATGCCCGCCTCATATAACGATAGAGGTTTTCGCCCTTGCGTGACGTGTTGGGATCAGACGCGGTGCCCACATGCACATGATGCACCAGCACATGCGCCGAGGTGTGATGCCCAAAAAGCAGCGTGATATAGACCCACATCCCCAGACGATGCAGCCCGCGCGACGGGCGGTGGATCAACTCATGTGCATTGGCGTTGCCGACCTGCCCGAACCAGAGCCCGGCAGCAAGGAAAAGGCCGATTTTCTCTGGCAGGCCAAGTGTTTCGCCCACCAACGCCCACACCATCAAGGGCATCAGCATAAAGTGAACTGCCGCGACCAGGATGGCGAGCCCGTCGCCGCCAGTGGTTTCGATTGTGGTGCTTTCGCGTGTCAGCACGCGATCCAGCAGGTTGGGCATGGCGGTCAGATAAAGGACCGCCGCAATGATCCACAACCCGCCCCAAGTGGCCCCGGCCGCCAGCAGGGCGGCAGGTGTCAGCGTGGCTGTTCCAAAAAGCAAAATTGCACGGTTCATGTTTCGGATCGTTACCATAGGTTTCCCAATCGGTCAGCGGAAATTGCTGTTCTGCGCGTATTGGTCACCGTTGGTGTCGTTTTTGCGTGGTTTGGCAGAGGCCGGGTGGATATGTTGGCGATAAGTTGAAGGGGAAAAGGCGATGGCTTTGGACAACCGCAAAGGTGTTTGGAAATCTGGCAAGGGCAAAGGGCGGCACACGCCGAAGGGTCGCCAGTTGGATGATATGGCCTGGGAAGAGGTCCGCGCGCTCTTGGGCAATCAGCCGCGCCGCCGTGATCTTTTGATCGAGTTTCTGCACCTGATCCAGGACGCGCATGGCTGCCTCTCGGCGGCGCATCTACGCGCGCTGGCCGAAGAAATGCGGATGAGCCAGGCCGAAGTCTATGAAGTGGCAACCTTCTATGCCCATTTCGATGTGGTCAAAGAAGGCGAACCAAAGCCGCCCGCACTGACGATCCGTGTCTGCGATTCGCTGTCGTGCGAATTGGCGGGCGCCCAGCAGCTTAAGGCGGCCCTGGAAGACGGATTGGACGCCGCTGAGGTCCGTGTGCTGCGTGCCCCATGCATGGGGCGCTGTGACACCGCGCCGGTGCTGGAACTGGGCCACAACCACATCGACCACGCAACCGTCGAAAAGGTTCAGGCAGCGATTGCCGCCGATGATACCCATGCGCACTTGCCCGATTATCAGGACTATGACGCCTATGTCGCCGACGGCGGCTATGCCGAATTGGCGGCACTGCGCGACGGTGGCGATTGGGAGACGGTGCAGGACAAAGTCCTTGCCTCTGGCCTGCGCGGTCTGGGCGGGGCGGGTTTTCCGTCGGGCAAGAAATGGGGCTTTGTGCGAGGCAATGCGGGGCCGCGCTATCTGGCCGTGAATGGTGATGAGGGCGAACCGGGCACCTTCAAGGACCGTTACTATCTGGAACGTACGCCGCATCTGTTTCTGGAAGGTATGCTGATTGCCGCCTGGGCGGTTGAGGCTGAAACCTGCTTTATCTACATGCGCGACGAATATCCGGCGGTGCTGGAAATCCTGGCGCGTGAAATCAAGGCGCTCGAAGATGCAGGCCTGGTCGCAGAAGGCTATATTGATCTGCGTCGCGGTGCCGGTGCATATATCTGCGGCGAAGAATCCGCGATGATCGAAAGCATCGAAGGCAAACGCGGTATTCCGCGGCATCGCCCGCCGTTTGTGGCGCAGGTTGGCGTCTTTGACCGCCCAACGCTGGTGCACAACGTCGAAACGCTGCTTTGGGTGGCGCGCGTCTGCCGTGAAGGCCCCGAAGTGCTGAGCAGCACAGAGAAGAATGGCCGTACCGGCCTGCGATCCTATTCGGTGTCGGGGCGCGTCGCACAGCCGGGTGTTTACCTGCTGCCTGCGGGATCAACGATCACCGATATCATCACCGCGGCGGGCGGCATGGCAGAAGGCCATGTCTTCAAGGCCTATCAACCCGGTGGGCCGTCCTCTGGACTGCTGCCTGCATCCATCAACGATGTCCCGCTTGATTTCGATACGCTGCAACCATTGGGCACATTCATCGGGTCCGCTGCCGTTGTTGTCCTGTCCGATCAGGATCGGGCGCGGGATGCGGCGCTGAATATGCTGCGGTTCTTCGAGGATGAAAGCTGTGGTCAGTGTACGCCATGCCGCGTGGGCTGTGAAAAGGCGGTTAAGCTGATGCAAGCGGATCAGTGGGATCAGCCATTGCTTGCGGACCTTTGCACGGCGATGGCGGATGCGTCGATCTGCGGTCTGGGGCAGGCGGCCCCGAACCCGATCAAACTTGTGGTGAAGCACTTCCCGGACGAAATTTGACAGCGTTCACGATTGCCGACGTCCTAGTTGGCCTGTCCCTGATTGCCGCGATCTGGTTTGGCTGGCGCTATTGCTGGCAACCACCAAGCATTGCCAAGTCAATCATCAAGACGGCCTCTGTCGCCGGGTTGGCCATTGCTGGCGTTGCCCTTGCGGCGCCACCTTTGCTGATTGCTGCTTTGGCGCTTGGGGCAATGGGTGATTTCTTTCTGTCGCGATCAGGTGACAGGGCCTTTCTGGCCGGGCTATCGGCATTTGCGCTCGCGCATCTGGCCTATATCGCGCTGCTGTTGCAGGTGGGCGCGTCCGTCAGCGCTGATTTGCCTAGCCTGATTGTTGTCACTTTGGGTGGTGTCATGGCCGTTCTGTTGTTTCGCACAACAGGCAAACTGCGCTGGCCGGTTGTTGGCTACGTCGCGATTATTGCCGCCATGGGATTGTTGGCCGTGGGCCTGCCAGCGGGCTATGCGTTTGCCTTGCTGGCCGCGCTGTTGTTCATGCTCTCTGACACTGTACTGGGGTTTGAATACTTCATCTTGCCGCGCCAAAGCCGCCTGCGGGTCGCGACGCCATTTGTGATCTGGGTGACTTACTGGGTGGCACAAGCGCTGTTTTTGGTCGCTCTTGCCCCATATTCCTTGCCCTGAACCTTTGCATCCGCGCAGCGGTGCGATTAGGTGAGGTTTAACACCACTGTTTAGGGCACTTTGCGATGTCATTCTTCAAGAAACTCAAAGACCGGATGTTCAAGTCTTCGTCCAAGATTGACGAAGGACTGGATGCGATCGTGCAGGATGGCGGCGAAGAAGAGGACGTGACCGACGAAGAAGTTGTTGTTACGCCAGTCGCGGAAGAGCATCTTCCAGAGCCAGAGCCAGAGCCAGAGCCAGAGCCAGAGCCAGAGCCAGAGCCAGAGCCAGAGCCAGAGCCAGAGCCAGAGCCAGCGGCATATGAACCGGAAGAAGTATCCGTTGATGAGACTCCCCCGGCGCCAGCGCAGGAAGCCCATGTCGAAGTCCGGGACGATCCCGCACCAATTCAGCTAAACGTCGATATCACAGCGCCGTTGGCCGAGGAAAAAGCGGAACCTGAACCCGAAAAGAAGGGCATTCTCGGTCGATTCTTTGGCGGGTCCGAGCCGAAAACAGTGGTTAAACGCACTCTGGATGACGACATGCTGGAGCAGCTCGAAGAGTTGTTGATCACTGCCGATATGGGGGTCGACACTGCGCTGCGCGTGACTGCAAACATGGCCGAAGGGCACCTTGGTCGCAAGCTTTCTGTGCGTGAAATCAAAGAGTTGATGGCCAAAGAGGTTAGCCGGATCATGGATCCCGTGGCGCGACCGATGCCACTCTATGCCAAAAAACCGCAGGTGGTTTTGGTGGTTGGCGTCAACGGATCAGGCAAGACAACGACGATTGGCAAACTGGCCAGCCAGTTCCGCGCAGCTGGCAAGAAAGTCGTGATCGCGGCTGGCGATACATTCCGCGCCGCAGCTGTGGAACAGTTGCAGGTCTGGGGTGACCGTGCGGGCGTGCCTGTGTTGACAGCCCCCGAAGGATCAGACCCCGCAAGCCTTGCGTTTGATGCGATGACACAGGCGCAGGCGGATGGTGCTGATTTGCTGATGATTGACACCGCAGGCCGCCTGCAAAACCGCGCAGATCTGATGGAGGAACTGGCCAAGATTGTGCGGGTCATTCGCAAGAAAGACCCCGATGCACCGCATAACACGCTGCTGGTGCTGGATGCGACAACCGGGCAAAATGCCGTGCAACAGGTCAAAGTTTTTCAGGACCTCGCCGATGTGTCCGGGCTGGTCATGACCAAGCTGGATGGGACCGCAAAGGGCGGTGTTCTGGTCGCTTTGGCGGATCAATTTGGCCTCCCGATCCACGCGATTGGCGTGGGCGAACAGATTGATGATCTGGCACCCTTTGACCCTGACGAATTCGCCGCAGCCCTTGTCGGGCTTGACGGATGAAGCGGGTGGGCGAGCGTTAGGTTTGTCGAACCATGCATGACCTAGGTGCCTGGCTTGTGGCGATTGCAGGAACGCCGGAAGGGGCGCGGCTTGCAACTATTCTGGCGCTTGTCTCTGCCGTGGCCCATGCGGTTTTTGGTGCGATGCAAAAGGGGCGCTATGATCCTTGGCTGACGCGGGGAGCGATTGATGGCTGGCTTTGCGTGCTGTCGGCACCTATCGCGCTTTTCGTTGTGCCTTGGCCCGATCCGTGGATGTTCCTGCTGTTGGGCGGGGCCATCGTTGTCCATTTTTCCTACAAGGTCACAATGGCGCTGGCCTATGAACGCGCGGCTTACACTGTGGTTTATCCGGTGGTGCGTGGGACCGGGCCACTTGTCACAGTGATCGCCGCATCCCTGTTTTTCAGCGAGCATTTTACCGCCATGCAATGGGTCGGTGTGGCGTGTCTTTCGGGCGGGATTCTCTTGTTGGCTGCGCGCAACATCTCTGAAGAGGTGTTGGATCCGCGCACCCTGAAATTGGGCCTGTTCTGGGCGCTGATGGGCGGGTTTCTGGTGGCACTTTACACGACCTATGATGCCTTCGCGATCCGGCAATCCCCTGATCCGTTTACGTTTTTGGCCTGGTTCTTTTTCCTCACGGCGATAGATTTTCCCATTCTTGCAACACTGCGCTATCGCCGCATGGCGGCGCAGCCTGTATTGGCCCCGCTTGTGGTGCGCGGGTTTATCGGTGCCCTGATCGCCTGGATCAGTTTTGGTGGGGTCTTGATGGCGACACGGCTGGACAAAGTTGGCGAAGCGGCCGTCTTGCGCGAAACCTCGATCATCTTTGCGGCCTTTATCGGCTGGTTCATCATGGGCGAGAAAGTAGGCCCGCGCCGTCTGATCCTGATGAGTGTGGTTGCACTTGGTGCCGTCATCGTGGAAATGGGGGGGTAAGGAGTACACCGATGACCCAAAAGACGATCAATCCGATACTCAAGCAAACGCTTGAACTGGGCCCGACTGTTGCGTTCTTTCTGATCTACCTGTGGATCAAAGAAGATGTCTTTGTGATTGCGGGCACTGAATACACCGGCTTCATCGTTGCGGCGCTTATCTTTGTGCCGATCCTGCTGCTGGCCATGGGCGTTCTTTGGTGGCTGACGGGCAAGTTAAGCCGGATGCAGGTCTTTACGGCCTTCATGGTGATCTTCTTTGGCGGGTTGACTGCTTATTTCAACGATGAGCGTTTCT
The DNA here is from genome assembly GCA_947498645.1 of uncultured Paracoccaceae bacterium. GTDB lineage: Bacteria > Pseudomonadota > Alphaproteobacteria > Rhodobacterales > Rhodobacteraceae > Yoonia. The sequence continues at coordinate 2,108,868 of CANMKS010000001.1, forward strand.
TCAAGATGAAAACCAGCATTGTTTACGGCGTCATGGCCGGTTTGCTGGGGATCGGGTTGCTGCGTGGGCAGAGCTATTTGCAGTATGTGATGGAAGAATTCATCCCCATGCAGCAGGAAGGTTGGATGATCTTCACACGGCGTCTTTGTTTTGGGTTTGCTGCACTGGCCGTTGCCAATGAAGTTATCTGGCGCACCCAGTCAACAGAGACTTGGGTGAAACTGGAAACCTTCGCCTTTCCAATCGTCTTGATGATGTTCATCTGGGTGCAGATTATCGGCCTGCAACGATACTTTATCGAAGAAGAAGGCGCCGCCGAGGATTAGCGCATTTCCGCGTTGCGGAACCCGATCGCGCCGCGCCGCATCACGTGGCGCGCATCACGGCGATAGCGCAACGTGTCCACTTGATCCTCGCTGATCTGCGGTCGAAACGCGATGCCGGCCCGGTCATTGCGCACCCAACGTACAATCGCTTCCACATGGTGGGACAACAGGTTGATGCCTAGTTTGTCCCCCCGCTTGATGTCGTGGATCCCGCTTAGCCTTGCACCGGTTGTATTCACATCCGAAACAGTAACCTTTTGCGGCCCCAATGGCGTGCGCAGGTTGATCGGAAACTCGGTCGGATAGCGATGCTGACGGTACTGCACAACGAACACTCCTTCTAGTTGAATAAAAAGGAGTCGTACCCGCGATGGCCTAACAATTCGTTACGTGCGTTTGCCAAACAGGACGTTGTGCGCGCTGCCATCGGCTCGAAGTTCGCTCCGCTTTTCGGCGGCGAGCGCCCGTCCACGTTGCACGGCAGGACGGGCGCTGACCTGCGCAAGCCAGCGCGCCATATGCGGCTTGTCATCCAGCGATTGCTGTTGTCCCTCCCAAAGCGATGCCCACCCCCAGATCGACATATCTGCAATGGAATAGAAGTCTCCGGCAACAAATTCGTATTTGGCCAACTGTCGGTCCAGCACGCCATAAAGCCGCGCTGTTTCGTTGCGATAGCGGTCCTTGGCGTAGGGCAGATCATTGGGCGGGTCCATTGCGGGGGCATATTTCAGGAAATGATGTGCTTGCCCCGCCATCGGCCCCAGACCACCCATCTGCCACATCAGCCATTGGTCCACGGCGATACGCTCGCGTTCATTTTCCCCATAGAACTGACCGGCCTTGCGCGCCAGGTATTGCAAAATCGCACCCGATTCAAAGATCGAGATCGGTGCGCCATCGGGACCGTCATGATCAATGATCGCGGGCATGCGGTTATTGGGTGATATCCTCAGAAATTCCGGCTTGAACTGATCGCCCGCCCCGATATCGACGAGGTGCAATGTGTAGGGCAGGCCGAATTCTTCGAGTGCGATAGACACTTTCCACCCATTGGGTGTTGGCCAGAAATAGAGGTCAATTGGTGCGGTCATTTGGTGTCCTTCGGGTTTTCGCTCTGATCAGAATGGCAGTTGCGCACAAAAGGACAAGGGGCTGTGTGCGGCTTCTTGACGTTATCACAGTGGCGGCGTATGCCTTGCTGCGTGGCGATTTGTTACCGGATTGCGGGCCACGTTAAATATGCCGCTAAAGAGGGTTGCAGGTTTTAATGCCTCGATACCTTTTCCCGGTGTCGGGGTTTTTTATTGCGCAATTGCCGCATGAGGGAAGACGATGAAAACGTGGAACAAACGCACCAAGGCCGTGCATGCCGGCATCCGCCGCAGCCAGTATAATGAAGTCAGCGAAGCGATTTATCTGACGCAGGGTTTTGTCTATGACACTGCCGAAGACGCCGAGGCGCGGTTCATTCAGGCCGGCGATGATGAGTTCATCTATGCCCGTTACGGCAACCCCACCGTTGCCATGTTCGAGGATCGGATTGCGGCACTGGAAGGGGCCGAGGACGGGTTTGCAACCGCGTCCGGCATGGCGGCCGTCAATGGCGCGCTGACTGCGATGTTGCGGGCGGGCGATCATGTTGTATCGGCGCGCGCATTGTTCGGGTCGTGTCTTTATATCCTTGAGGAAGTCCTGACCCGCTTTGGGGTCAATGTCACATTTGTCGATGGCACCGACCTTGCGCAATGGGAGGCCGCAATCCGGCCTGGCACCAAGGCCGTTTTCTTTGAAAGCGTCTCCAACCCCACGCTGGAGGTTATTGATATCGCGGCTGTCTCGAAGATGGCCCATGCGGTTGGTGCCACTGTCATTGTTGACAATGTGTTTGCGACGCCTGTTTTTTCCGATGCCATTGCACAGGGTGCAGATGTTGTCGTCTATTCCGCGACCAAACACATCGACGGGCAGGGCCGCGCGCTGGGTGGGGTGATCCTTGGCACCAAGGAATTTATTCGCGGCACGGTTGAGCCCTATATGAAGCATACCGGCGGGTCGATGTCGCCATTCACCGCCTGGATGATGCTCAAAGGGTTGGAAACGATCGAACTGCGCGTGCGGGCACAGGCCATGACGGCGCAGGTGCTGGCCGAAGGTTTGGCGGCTGACAGCGTTTTGTCCAACGTGATTTACCCTGGCCTGTCCAGCCATCCGCAAGCGGCATTGGCGCAGGCGCAAATGGGTGCGGGTGGTACGGTTCTGTCGATTGACGCAGGCACACAGGCGGCGGCATTCAAACTGCTGAACGCATTGGACATCTGGACCATTTCCAACAACCTTGGTGATGCCAAATCTATTGCGACCCACCCGGCGACAACCACGCACCAGCGCCTGCCGGACGAGACGAAGATCAGGCTTGGCATTACACCGGGGCTGATCCGTCTGAGTGTCGGGCTGGAGGACGCAGGCGATCTGCTGGCGGATCTTCGCGCGGCCATAGCCGCTTTGTGAACAGGTGACGTGGAGCCGCAAAAGTGATTAACTTGTCGTGGTTTACACGACAGGACGACCACGCGCTGTGGAGTGGCAGATTGTTTGCCCCGTGAGTGCTTGCTCAGTTGCTGATTTACCGGCGCACGAAATCGCGATGAAGCAACGAACTCACCCTTTTTGAAAGGTAGTTTGCCTCAAAGGCGCGGACTCTGTCGAAACCCGCCATTCAGCATGGCATAGTGGGTGGCGACAGTGCGGACACAGCCGCCTTTTGCTAACGCAGCTATTGCTCATGCAGCATACCTTCGCATCTGCGGCAAGCTTTTCGCTGGGCGGCAACTGATGTCGCTAAACCGGCCATTGGAATCCATCATGAGACACCGACTTCGAACTGTTCTTTCGCCGCTTGGCGTCGGAGTCGGAAAGGAGCTACCGGCTCCACACAAGCGGCAGCAGTTCGCCTACAATGGGTTCGCCCTCCTTCATTCCATGAGCCTGCCAGTATTCTGTCTGCGCGTCGGTCCAACTGCCTCGTTTTTCAAACGCTGCATTCCCGTGGGCGAAGCGCATTGTCAGACGGTTGACGGTACGTTCAGGCGGTACGGGATTGGGGGCACCATGCAACGTATGTGAGTCGAAGATCAGGCAATCACCGGGGTCCAGATCAAATTCCAGCACGTTATAATCGGCCAGATTTTCAGTGAAGTCCGGTGTGGGCTCATAGGGTTCTTGCAGCGCTGCCTTTTGTCCGGTGCCGGCAAAGCTGAGAGGCATGAATTTGCGTCCCCATTTGTGCGAACCCTTGAGGAATACCACGCCCTCACCCTGACGCACGGGTTCAAGTCCCATCCACAGTACACACCATTCGCCACTGACATCGAAATAGGGATTGTCATGGTGCCAGGGCGCTCTGTTCACCGCGCCGGCCTCGCGCACCAACCAATTGTCAGTCACGAGTGCAACTGAACTGGCCTCCATAGCTTCGCCTGCAAGTTCCGCCGCTGGAGAATTGAAAATGAAATTCTTCATGTGGGCATTTTCGCGCCAGATCCACATATCCGCGCAGTAGGTACCCGGATTGGTGTCTTTGGAATAGTCCAGATACATCGGCCCCGGATTGGCGCGACCAAATTCAATCGAACGTCGAACTTCGTCTAGCCATTCTTGCGAGAATGCGTTTTTGATCCGAACCACGCCATCGTTTTGATAAGCGGCTATGTGCTCTTGGGTCAGCATTGTGTGCCTTTCGGTGCGTGTCATCACTTTATGACAAGGCTCTCGGGTGTTGTGGCGGTCAGCACTTCGGCACCATCTTCGGTGAGGATGACCGTGTTCGAGATGAAATAGTCGACGACATCAGTGTTCGTGAACCAGCTGTGAGCGTGAAACACCATGCCGACCTCCAGCGTGCGCTCTGATCCGGGGAAAAGGCTTGTCACCATCGAACCACCTGTCCAGCTGGGCGAGAATCCGATGCCTACCATATAGCCGCAATGATGCCGTTCGTAGTCTGCCAGGCCACCGCTTGCCGCAACCTCGCGCCAGGCGGCATATGCGTCCCCGGCCTTGCCGCCCACTTTCAATGCACCGCAAATTGCCTTCATGCCGTCCATGGCCAGCTCTGCCGATTTCTCAGCACCCTCCGGCGCGCTGCCCACATGCACCAGTCGCCCCATGGGCGCATGATATTTGCGATAGGATGCGGCGTTTTCCAGAAACACCGCGTCACCGTTTCGGAAGGTTTCGCCGCGCCAGGTCGTATGCTCCTCGCCCGAGCGAGTGGCAGGGCGAATGAACGGGCCAAAGCCGGTCGGCTCGCTACCCGCCAGAGTCGAGGCGCGCATGTACTCAGCGGCAATCTCATAATCCGTCGCGCCGTCGCGGATCAGGTCAATGCAAGCGCTCATACCGACATCTGCGGCCTTGGCGGCCTTGCGTGTGTATTCGATTTCCAGCGGGGACTTGGCCTGCCGCAGGTTGTCGACAAGACCGGATCCGTCCGCCCATTCGACACCCTGTGCCTTTGCCAATATCCCTTCGGCATGATGCAGGTGCAAGAACAGGCTGCGCCGTTCGAGGGCGACACGACCACCGGACAGACCCAGGTCTTTCATCGCCTGCACGACATAATCAGAGAGCTCTTCGTGATCCTGGTGGCCGTAGAAGCGGGCGTTTCTCACTTGATTATCAAACGTGATCTTTTCCATGGCCCGGCAGATCAGCGCCATCTCGCCATCTCGGTTTACAACCAGAATATGGGCAGCAAAGAACCCCCAGTGGTCCATTCCGGTCAGATAATAGATGTTCTCCGGAGATGCGATTACGACCCCGTCGAGATCCTGCTCGGCCAAGGCGGCTTTTACCCGGTTAATCCGACGGTCCAGCTCGTCTTTGGGGAATGGGGCATGTTCGATCATCTGTATCTCCGCATTAAGTTCGATTCTTTGTATGACCATTAAGGTATACCAATAGTCAGTCAAGCAGGATCTTTCACACGAAAATATCCCATAAGGCTGGAATTATTTCGTTGCCACAGTGATCATCCCTTCATAAGGTATACCAATAACTGTCAATCAGAAAAACAACTCAGGGAGAGTTCAATGTATCAGATACTAAAAACCACCGTCCTCGCCGCCACAGCGATAGTGGGGGTCACGACGTCGACGCTTGCTGGTCCGCTGATGGATCGCATTGAAAGTGGCGAGACCATTCGGATTGGTTTCTCCAATGAAGTGCCGTGGGCCTTCCCCGGCGACAACGACGCACCACTTGGATTTGCAAACGTACACACGCTGGGTGTCCTGAAGGCGATGGGTTATGACAATATCGAACCGGTGGTGACCGATTGGGGCGGGTTAATTCCGGGCCTCAAAGCCAATCGCTTTGATATCATCACGGGTGGCATGTACATCCTTGAGGCACGGTGTGAGAGCATTGATTTCTCCGAACCGATGGGGATTTTTGGCGATGCTTTCGTGGTTCCTGCGGGCAACCCGAAAAACATCACCTCTTATGCTGACATCAAGGATCAGGGTGCCACGATGGTCACAGGTGCCGGTTACAACACGGTCGAAGCGGCCAAACGCGAAGGCGTGGCAGCCGAGCAGATACTCGAAGTGCCCGGAGCAACCGAGATTCTTGCCGCGATGCGTGTTGGTCGCGCTGATGCAGGCGCTGTAACATTCTTCACCGGGAAAAACCTGGCGGCCCAATCTGATGGCGAGCTTGAGGTCACCGATCCCAACGCGTTGCCCGAATGGACCCAGAACTGGGTTGGCATCGGTTTCCGTCCGGAAGACAGCGACTTTCTTGAAGCCTTCAATGCCGCTCAGGCAGAGTATCTGGGTTCCGAAGAGATGCTGGCAGCCGTCGCGCCATACGAATACACCAAGCTGCAAGTCCCGGACCCGAGCGTGACAACCGAATGGATTTGCCAGAACCGTTGACGGCATTCCATTAGCAGGCGGGCCAGGTTCGGCCCGCCTTTTACGTCCGCCATTCGGGATACGTCATGTCATATTGGGAATTTCTCGCCCAGAACGCACCGCGGTATCTGGACGGAACGCTGGTCACGATCGCGCAGTTTTTCTTGTCGGCCATGCTTGCCGTTCTTCTTGCCCTGACGGCCGGGCTGATGAAGTTGTCACGCAATGCCGCAATGCGCTGGACCGCCGGGGTTTACATTGAAATCTTCCGGGGCACGTCTCTTCTTATCCAGCTCTACTGGATCTTTTTTGTCTTGCCCCTGTTCGGCGTGACGCTGGACAAGTTCTATGCCGGTTTTGTCGCCGTGGGGCTGAACCTTGGTGCCTATGGTGCCGAACTGGTGCGCGGCGGCATTCAGTCTGTCCCCAAAGGGCAGTGGGAAGCGGCCTATGCGCTTTCGATGTCTCCGGCCAAACGGATGTATCGCATCATCCTGCCACAGGCGCTTTTGAACATGCTGCCGCCATGGGGCAACCTGATGATCGAGTTGCTAAAAGCGACCGCGCTGGTGTCGTTGATCTCGGTCACTGACCTGATGTTTGAAGCCAAGCAAATAAACGGCTCCACCTTCCTGTCTGCGCAAGCCTTCGGGACGGCCCTGATCATCTACTATGTCTTTGCGCGGCTGATCGTGACCCCGTTCATGCGGTGGCTCGAGCGCGTCATGGCGCGCAAGTTGGGGAGGGCGTAGGCCATGTTTGACTGGCGTTGGGATTTTGCCTTTGAAATTCTCCCCCGGCTTTTACAGGCGACGCTGAACACGCTGGCCGCTGCGGGGGTCGGCTATGGGATCGCAGTGGTGCTGGGGCTGGTTTTTGCGCTGGCGCAACGCACGCCGTCGCGCATCGTCACAATGGTGGTGCGGGAGTGCGTCGAATTCATCCGCTCTACCCCTTTGGTGCTGCAGATTTTCTTTGTGTTCTTTGTCGGCCCGCAATTCGGGATACGCCTCAGTCCCTGGGTAGCGGGGATGATCGCGATCGGGCTGCATTATTCGGCTTACTTGTCCGAGGTTTATCGCGGCGGCCTCGATTCCGTGCCTAAAGGACAGTGGGAGGCTTGTACCGCACTGAACCTGAGCACTACCAAGACTTATTTTCGCGTTATCATTCCCCAGGCCTTACCGCCCTCATTGGCTGGCATGGGCAATTACCTGGTCGGGATATTCAAGGACACACCGATGCTTTCGGTTATCGGCGTGGCCGAGTTGATGCAGGCAGCGAATGCCATTGGTGGGTCAACTTACAGGTACTTGGAACCCTATACCATGGTCGGGATCATCTTCCTGGCGATTTCACTGCCCGCAGCCGGGATGATCAAACTCTTTGAGGCCTGGGTGCGCAAGAAACTGGGAATGAACTGATGGAAGATATGTCTCAATACCCAACTGAGTTGAGTGGGCCAGATGTGCCAATGGTGCGCTTCATGAGCGTGACCAAAAGCTATGGTGCCCTGACCGTTCTGGACAGTTTGGACCTGGATGTGTCGGAGGGTGAGATGGTCACCGTGATCGGCCCGTCAGGCTCGGGCAAAACCACCGTTCTGCGCATGCTGATGACCCTGGAGACCATCAATGGTGGTGTGATCTATGTCGATGGCAAACCGCTCACGCATATGGAAAAGAACGGGGTTCTGGTGCGAGCCGACGCGAAATACCTGCGCCGGGCCCGGTCCTCAATCGGCATGTGTTTCCAGCATTTCAACCTGTTCCCGCACATGACTGCCATTCAGAACTGCATGGAAGGGCCTGTGCAGGTGTTGGGTTTGCCAAAGGCTGAGGCCCGAGAACGGTCCGAAGAATTGCTGTCGATGGTCGGCATGATCGACAAGAAGGACCAGCACCCCTCGCGCCTGTCGGGCGGTCAGCAGCAACGTGTTGCTATCGCCCGGGCACTGGCCATGCGCCCAAAGGTGATGCTTTTCGATGAAGTCACGTCGGCGTTAGACCCTGAGGTGATCGGTGAAGTGACCGGCGTCATCCGTAAGCTGGTGGCCGAACATAACCTCACCATGTTGATGGTGACGCACCAGATGGGATTTGCGCGCGATATCTCGGATCGCGTCTGTTTCTTTTATCAGGGGAAGATCGAAGAACAAGGCGCCCCTGAGAGCCTGTTCGGCAATCCTCAACGCGAACGCACACAACAATTCCTGTCTGCCGTGAAGGCGGCGGATTGAACATGAGATCACACCTGCCACAAGAAGACCCGTTGCTCAGGAAAGGCGCGCTATGAGGATTGGAGTTGCCGGTATCGGTGCCGTTGGCGCCGAGGTTGCGCGGTCATTGGATCGTGGCGATGTTCCCGGATGCGGGTTGAGCGGCATAGCGGCGCGCACGGTCGAGAAAGCAGCCGCGTTGAATGAAACTCTGAGACAGCCGGTGCCCGTGCTCGACTTCACCGCTTTGGCGGAGGCAAGCGATTGCGTTGTCGAGGCGTTGCCGCCTGCGTTGTTCGGTGATTTGGCCGCACCCGTGTTGCGGGCGGGCAAGCACCTGATCGTCCTTTCGGCAAGTCAGCTTCTTGGCCGGGATGACCTGATCTCGCTTGCGGACAAGAGCGGAGGCCGCATCCTTGTCGCATCAGGGGCGATGCTGGGGCTGGACGCGTTGAATGCGGCGAACGTCGGGAAAATCCATACAGTCAAGATTGTTACCCGCAAACCAGTCGATGGCTTGGTGAAGGCGCCGTTTGTTGCGCGGTCAGGGATTGATTTGACCGCGTTACGTGAGGCGATGCAGGTCATTGCGGGCAGTGTCACCGAAGTGGCACGCGAGTTTCCCGCCAACGTGAATGTCGCGGCAGCGATCAGCCTGGCAGGGCTTGGCCCGGACAAGACCCACATGGAGGTCTGGGCTGATCCTAACCTGACGCGAAACACGCATTCGGTAGAAGTAACGTCCGACAGCTCGGATTTCACAATGTCCATTCAGGGCCGTCCGAGCGCTGAAAACCCGGCCACCGGTATCATTACCGCCCGAAGCGTGATTGCCCTTTTGCGGCGTTTCCATGCAACCTTGCAAGTAGGGACGTGACCCCATGTTGACTTTCGACATGATTGCGCAAGCAGCCGATCGGCTACGGGATGTCGTGATCCGAACCCCGTTGCTGGAATCTCCTCTGCTGAACAACGCGCTTGGGTTCCGGTTGCTGATCAAATCGGAATGCCTGCAAAAGACCGGCTCGTTCAAAATTCGCGGGGCCTACAACAAGATTGCGTCGCTGGACGAAGGACAGCGCAAGGCGGGGGTCGCGGCCTATTCCTCCGGCAACCACGCGCAAGGTGTCGCCGCAGCGGCCAGCGCGATGGGGGTTGCGGCAAAAATCGTGATGCCCTCCGATGCGCCCCGCATAAAGCTGGACAACACCGCCCAGTGGGGGGCCGAGGTTATCACCTATGACCGACAGAGGGGTGACCGGGCCGAAATCGCCCGGGACATCGCTGAAAAAACCGGCGCAACGCTGGTGCCACCTTATGACGACTACCACCTGATGGCCGGGCAAGGCACAGCCGGACTGGAAATAGCTGAGCAGTTGGACGCGCTTGGCGTGCAAGCGGACAGGGTCATTTGCCCGGTCGGAGGCGGTGGGCTGATCGCCGGGCTGTCCACGGCCATGCTTTCGCGCCATGCGGACACTGAAATCTGGGCGGCTGAACCCCGGAATTTTGACGATACCAAGTGCTCATTGGCGGCGGGAACGGCCCTGTCGATTGAGCCGGGTCACAGCTCGATTTGCGACTCGATCGTGACAGCGCGACCCGGGAATTTGACCTTTCCAATCAACCTGAAAACCCTGTCAGGTGGCTACGCCGTCGACGAGGCGGACGTTGTCGCCGCAATGCGGATTTTATTTACCGAGCTCAAGGTCGTTGCCGAACCCGGCGGCGCAGTTTCGGTAGCTGCCGCTTTGTCCAACAAGGAAGCTTTGCAAGGGCAGACGGTCGTTGCTCTGGTATCGGGCGGCAACGTCGATATGGACAGTTTTCTTGGGTGGATGACATAAGTGAGCGAAGCCCCATGAAAGACAATGAGCAGCGCATGACCAAGAACGATATATATCTCGAAATGCGCAGGCGTATCTGCCTTCTTGATTATCAGCCTGGGGCGCGCCTGAACGAACGGGAATTGGCAGCGGAATTCGGCATCAGCCGCACGCCGATGCGGGACGTGCTGCAAAAACTTGAACACAACGGCCTGATCTCAAGTCAGCACGGCCAAGGCACCGCGGTTACCTCAATCGACTTGAAATCCATGCGCGATATCTACATCGTACGCATGCGGCTTATGGATGCGATGGGCGAGTCCACTCCGGCCCCTCGGAGCCCGGCTATACTGGACGAAATGCGCGAACTGGAAGCGCGCTGCGATGCCATGCTGCAGAATCACGACAAACGCGAATTCGCTCGGGTGCTCCTGCGCCTGCACAAAATCCTGCATGGATTGACCGCCAACGCGGTACTGGAGGACATCAATGACACATTGTTCTATCAGTCCGCGCGTTTTTGGTTCCTGTTGCTAGATCGCGTCGATATGCGCGTCCAGGTCGAGGATTTGAAGGATGAGATCCGAATGCTACGCCGCAGTTTGGAAATCGGCGATGTCAAGCTGACGGCCTCGATTCACAAAACCTATCTCGGGGTGGTCGTGTCTCGGCTGGATGCCATCCAGGAGGAAGGCGGTGTTCGGTTCGAGGCCGGTCCATCCAAAACTGGAAGGGAAACGACGTGACCAATAGTAGCGAACGTTCTTTGCTGTTCATTTCCATGCTAGGCGAAGACGATCTATTCAACCCGGATCACTTTGGAAGCTTGTGTTCATCCGGCCAGGAAAAAGACTGGATCGTGGACTGGTTTAGGCCAGTGGCGCAAGAAACGGGTTTTTTACTATCCGGTGTCGACATTTGTCGCGGTGATGCACTGCCTGCAGTTGACGATGTCGACTGTGTCATCCTCGGCGGCACGATGCATGTGGTTACCGAGGACCGCCCTTGGCTGCACGCGCTCTATGCCTGGCTGCGCCGGTATCGCGATGCCGGGAAACCTTTGCTTGGCATTTGTGGCGGGCATCAACTGGTGTCGACACAGTTCGAGGATGGCGTGCTTGACGGCCGAGCCGGGGGAACGCTTGCCGGAACATATGAGATTGAGCTGACAGACATTGGGCGTCGTCACCCCCTATTTGAGGGCCTGTCCACATCCCCCCGTTTCAACTTTGCCAATTATCTGCACGTGACCCCGTCAGACGCGCAGAAGGCAAAGGTCCTGGCACGTATCGGTGAAAGCAGCGCCATCTGTATCGACCATGGCAACCACTGGTACACAACTCAATTCCATCCGGAATCCCGCCGATCCGTCTGGTCCTGTATGTATGGACAGACCGAACCAGAGCATGTCGGGAACTATTCCGATGATCAGGATGGCGCCGGTTTGATCCGAAACTTCATGAAGATCGCCGCGAAAGAGTTGAGTGAACAGCGTCCAGTCACGTTGAGCCAATAGAGCCAATACTGAATCTGAACTCGTTTTTGCTTTTGTTCGGGAAAACTGTGTCAGCATTTGCGCAGATTTCTTCGGCGTACCTATTGGGAAATTGGCGTTGCCCTGATCTCGATGCCTTAAACAGGAGGTGGCGAACATTCGGCCTGGTCTCGGTTGGGTTCAACGCAATCGAATGCCTGGACTGGGGAAAAACAGCACTGCAACTACGTCGCTGAAAACGCGTCAGGTTCCTTAAAAACAATAGCGGCGGCTGCACAAGTCCGGAAAGTCCGCATCCTGTAGATCCGTGTTCTCTTTATCGCTGCGACATACGTAAACGGCTGGTCATCACGCCGCGCAGCAGCGCTGAAAATGATGCGGTCGTGGCGAATCTTCTGCTGCGAGCGCGTGCAGCGAGATTTTGACACTTCCGGTGTGGGCTCTTTCTTCTCTTTCGCAGCGCGGCGCATGAAGGTCCGCAATGCCCAGAAGGGTCGGCGGTGCTGTCCGAAAAAGACAATCTATGTTGCCATAGGGGCCAAAGTGCTGTCCATATGGGTCAAACGATGTGGCCATTTACACGCGCATGACTGATCGCCGGGCGGATTTACAACGTATCTACAGGGAAATCATTGGAAATTCCGATGATGGGCCCCATCTTAGAGTATCTAACGCACCGGTAGGGGGCAAAGATATGAACATCCATTTGTCAGAAATGGACCGGGAACCCACCAGACAAGAGGCCGAAGCGGCCCTTGCGCTGCTGCGCCGTTGGGCCGGCGATGTCACTGCCGAGGAAGTGGCGACACTGGACCCGCTTGTGTCGCGCCTGATTCCGGGGCAGGAGGTGTCGAATTATCCGGCCCTTGCCCGTGCGTATCCGGACGCTTTTGAAGTGGATGAGGCCTACAAAGCCTCGATGCCTGATTTGCAAAATGGCCCCGCCAGCCTGATCCGGGGGGCGCAGCAGCAGATACAGCACGTGGGTATTTCCAATTTCCGCCTGCCGATCCGCTTTCATACCCGAGATGGCGGTGATCTGACGCTTGAAACATCGGTCACTGGTACGGTGTCGCTGGAGGCTGAAAAGAAGGGCATCAATATGTCCCGCATTATGCGGACCTTCTACAAACATGCCGAAGAGACATTCAGCTTTGAAGTGATCGAGCAGGCGCTGGATGCCTACAAGACCGATCTGGAAAGTTTCGATGCCCGCATTCAAATGCGGTTCAGCTTTCCGATGAAAGTTGACAGTCTCCGCTCTGGTTTGTCCGGCTATCAGTATTACGATATCGCGTTGGAGCTGGTAGAAAGCGCCGGTGTGCGCAAGAAGATCATCCATCTCGATTATGTGTATTCATCAACCTGCCCATGTTCGCTGGAACTGTCAGAACATGCCCGCCAATTCCGGGGCCAGCTTGCCACGCCGCATTCGCAACGATCCGTGGCGCGCATTTCGGTGTTGCTAGTGGGCGGGGCGGATGTGCTGTGGTTCGAAGACCTGATCGACCGTGCCCGCGCCGCCGTGCCGACAGAAACGCAGGTCATGGTCAAACGCGAAGACGAACAGGCCTTTGCAGAATTGAACGCCGCGAACCCGATCTTTGTTGAAGATGCCGCGCGCCTGTTTACCGAACAGTTACAACTGGACCCGCGCGTTTCGGATTTTCGCGTGATCGCCAGCCATCAGGAAAGCCTGCACAGCCATGACGCGGTGTCGGTGCTGACCGAAGGTAAGACATTTGCTGCGGAAAGCCTTGATCCACGGCTGTTCCAATCGCTGTTCCATACAGGCTAAGCGCTATTGGGGTGCTGCGATGCTGACCGGCAAATCGCCGATGCCGTCAATTGACACCGTCACATTCTGACCGGCCCTGATGGGCCGCGCTCCGACAGACGTGCCACAGGCAATGACATCGCCGGGGTTCAACGTCATGTCCTGCGACAGGTTGCTGATAATCACCGCTGGTGGCATGATCATGTCCGATGCCGGATAGGATTGCCGCTCGCGGTCGTTGACAAAGGTTTTGATGGTCAGCTCCTGCCAGTCCACATCCGTTTGAATGACAGGGCCAATGACCCCGAAACCATCAAAACCCTTCGCACGGGTCCATTGGGGGAAAGAAGGGTCCGCCGTCAGAACCTCAAGCGCGGTGATATCGTTGACGCAGGTGTAACCAAAGATCGCGCTTTGTGCCTCCTCAATGCTCACGTTCTTGCAGGTCTGGCCGATGACGATCCCCAGCTCTCCTTCATAGATCACGCGCCCGATATCAGGTGGAAGCATGACCGTGCTGCCCGGCCCGGCAAGCGATGATAGCGGTTTGAGGAAGAACAGCGGATGCGTCGGTGGGGTCAGCCCATTCTGGGTGGCGGCAGCATGGAAATTGTTCCAAAGCCCGATGAATTTGCCGGGCACACAGGGCGGCAAGATCGTTGCCCCCTCCAGCGATACGGCCGGACCGGAGTCCTTATCTGATCCAAGGGCTGTGCGCGGGTGCAACATGTCGTCGGCGATAACCCCGGTCAGCACCTGACCATCTGCCGTTTTGATACGTCCCCATTCCATCGCCGCTCTCCCGCTTTCAAAGTGATCGGGGTGAAGGATGCAACTTTAGGTTACATGCGGCAAGGTGTGGTTTTCTTAGGCAAAGACTGGCGTCTTGGTGGCCCTTGCATAGCAGCCAAGAACCATATCCCACCCTTTGAGGTAACTGGTGCTGACCGCATCCGCAGTGTCACCCAAGATATCAAAGCCGCCATGGGTCAACGCGCACAACGTGCCGTCTGCGGTTTCAGTAAACGTCACCGTAACGATGGTCGCTTCCTTCTCGCTGCGCCCCGGATGCCAGGAAAACGCCAGGTATTTGCCAGGATCATAGGCAATCAGCTTGCCCCAAACGGCGATCTCTCCATCTTCGCCCGTCTCGGTGATTTCGCCGTCCTTGTGGGTCGGAAAGGTCAGTCTGGACTTTGCCCCTTTGACCGAATGCGATGCCTTCGGCCACCATGTGTCGATCTGATCGGTAAACAGGGCAAAGGCCTCCGCAGCATTCAGCGGCACTGTCAGGGTCTTGTTGATGGGGTCGTTCATTTGGCGTTTCCTTTTGCTTTTTCTTCTGCGGCACGGGCAAAGGCGGTCAGCGCATCATCCCAGAGCGTATCCAGGTAACGGCGCAAATTATCCACGCCATCGGGCGCAATGGCATAGAGCCTGCGGTTGCCTGATGGGGTGACGGTTAACAGTCCGGCATCGGACAGCACGCGCAGGTGCTGGCTGACCGCCGGGCGGCTGACGTCCATGTCCCGCGCGATGGCCGCAACGGGCAAGGCGCCGCGGCGCAAGCGGTCAATGATGAGACGCCGTGTCGGATCGGCAAGGGCGGTTATTGCATCTTCGTAGGCCATGACTTACCGTAAGTCACGGCTTACGATTCGTCAAACGTTTCCTGCGGCCCTTGAAGCCCCTGACACCGAACACTAAGACTCTGTCAG
This sequence comes from uncultured Paracoccaceae bacterium, assembly GCA_947498645.1. Classification (GTDB taxonomy): domain Bacteria; phylum Pseudomonadota; class Alphaproteobacteria; order Rhodobacterales; family Rhodobacteraceae; genus Yoonia. Next base: position 2,124,146 of record CANMKS010000001.1, read on the forward strand.
GATAATTGAACTAGGACGGTCCCGTCCGAACATGAGGCAGTAAATATGCAAGACCCCGCCGAGACTTATATGAACCTTGTCCCAATGGTGGTCGAACAGACCGCACGGGGTGAACGCGCCTACGACATCTTTTCGCGTCTGCTGAAAGAGCGGATCATTTTCGTGAACGGCCCTGTGCATGACGGGATGAGCCAGTTGGTTGTCGCCCAGTTGTTGCACCTTGAATCAGAAAACCCGAAAAAAGAAATCAGCATGTACATCAACAGCCCCGGCGGCGTGGTGACATCTGGTTTGTCGATCTACGACACAATGCAATACATCCGCCCCAAGGTCAGCACATTGGTCATCGGGCAGGCGGCGTCCATGGGGTCGCTTTTGCTGACAGCAGGCCATGAAGGGATGCGTTTCTCGCTGCCGAACTCTCGTGTGATGGTGCACCAGCCGTCTGGCGGCTATCAGGGGCAGGCGACCGATATCATGATCCACGCAGCAGAGACGCAAAAGCTCAAGACGCGTCTGAATGAAATCTACGTGCGCCACACCGGCAATACGCTGAAAAAGGTGGAAGCCGCGCTGGAGCGTGACAACTTTATGTCACCGGAAGAGGCGAAAGAGTGGGGTTTGATCGACGAAATCGTCGAAAACCGGACAAAAGCCGAAGATTAATCACGGGTTACGGGATTTTGAACAAACGCAGCATTATTGCTGCGTTTGTTTCCTTTTCGGCGGATTTTCGACTCATTTGCAACGTACCGTTAGCGAGTTGATAAGCACATTGTGTGCAAGATCATTTTGACATTGTGGACCTCGGCGGGCTGTCCTAGTGTTAGAAAAAGACAGCCCAAAGAAGTGTGAACGGCCCCAAGGCCAAGAGGTTTGAAATGGCGAATAGCAGCGGCACTGACAGCAAGAATACGCTCTACTGCAGCTTTTGTGGCAAGAGCCAGCATGAAGTGCGCAAGCTGATCGCCGGCCCAACTGTTTTCATTTGTGATGAATGTGTTGAGCTTTGCATGGATATCATCCGTGAAGAGACCAAGACAGCAGGGCTGAAAGCGGGTGATGGCGTGCCAACGCCGTCCGAAATTTGTGGCGTGCTGGATGACTATGTCATTGGTCAATCGCATGCGAAACGGGTGCTTTCGGTGGCTGTGCATAACCACTACAAACGCCTGAACCACGCCGATAAATCCGATATCGAGCTGGCGAAATCCAACATCATGCTGATCGGGCCGACCGGCTGTGGTAAGACGCTGCTGGCGCAAACGCTCGCACGTATCCTCGATGTGCCATTCACCATGGCCGATGCAACCACACTGACCGAGGCCGGTTATGTGGGTGAGGACGTCGAAAACATCATTCTCAAGCTTTTGCAGGCGTCCGAATACAACGTGGAACGGGCACAGCGCGGCATCGTCTATATCGATGAGGTCGATAAGATCACCCGCAAGTCCGACAACCCGTCCATCACCCGTGATGTATCGGGCGAAGGTGTGCAGCAGGCGCTGCTGAAAATCATGGAGGGCACGGTTGCTTCTGTGCCGCCACAAGGTGGCCGTAAGCATCCGCAGCAGGAATTCCTGCAAGTGGACACCACAAACATTCTGTTCATCTGCGGCGGTGCATTTGCTGGCCTGGACAAGATCATCGCGCAGCGCGGCAAAGGCTCTGCCATGGGCTTTGGCGCTGATGTGCGCGAAGATGATGACCGCGGCATTGGTGAGATTTTCACCGATCTTGAACCAGAGGATCTGCTGAAATTTGGCCTGATCCCGGAATTCGTGGGTCGTTTGCCGGTTATCGCGACGCTGACCGACCTTGACGAAGACGCCCTGATCACGATCCTGACCCAACCCAAGAACGCGCTGGTCAAGCAATACCAACGCCTGTTCGATCTTGAGAGCACAAAACTGACCTTCACCGAAGATGCGCTGAGCGCTATCGCCAAGCGGGCGATTGAACGCAAAACCGGCGCGCGTGGTCTGCGGTCCATCATGGAAGATATCCTGCTGGATACCATGTTCGATCTGCCCGGTATGGATACGGTGACCGAAGTGGTCGTCAACGAAGAGGCTGTGTCCTCTGAGGTGGCCCCGCTGATGATCCACGACGAGGGCAAAAAGAAAGAACCTGCAACAGCGAGCTGACCTTTGTCCGTCCATCACATCAGCACAGGATCCCCCTTCGAAGAACAGATCGGCTATAGCCGCGCAGTTGTGGCTGATGGCTGGGTGTTTGTGGCGGGGACAACGGGCTATGACTATGCCCAAATGGTCATGCCCGACAGCATTGAAGCGCAATGCAGCAATGCACTGGCCACAATCGCGAAAGCCCTGGAAGACGCGGGCAGCGGGCTCGACCATGTTGTGCGTGTCAATTACATCGTGCCGGACAAGGCGGAATGGCCAAAATGCTGGCCGGCGACCTCCAAGGCGTTTGCCAGAGCAAAGCCGGCGGCTACGATGATTTCGGCGGATCTGCAGAACGCTGAAATGAAGATCGAAATCGAAGTGACTGCGCGAGTCCCCGCTTGAGTAGACTGGACCTTTCCTGCCGCTTGGTGCATGGATAGGCAACGCAATCCGGAGACGCGACATGGGCCTTGGTCACAACATCAAACGCATCTTTACATGGTGGGATGGGCAGTCTTTTGGCACTCAGCTTTGGACCAGTCGGAACGGCACCAAGGTTGGCGAAGATGCCGAAGGCAACGTCTATTACAACAATAGCGACGATAGCCGCCGCTGGGTGATCTACAACGGCGAAAACGAAGCGTCACGCGTGAGCCCGGACTGGCACGGGTGGCTGCACCGCACCTGGGACGAGCCGCCATCGCAGGTCGCGCTGAAGCATAAGGATTGGGAAAAGCCGCATCAGGAAAACCTGACCGGCACCATGGCAGCCTATGCGCCTGCGGGCTCGATCCGCAAGTCAGCCCCGGCAAAGCGATCCGACTACGAGGCCTGGACACCGGAGTAAGGACCAGCAGATGCGGTCTTGTTTGACACTAATGCTCTTGATGCTTGCGGCACCTTTGCTGGCGCAGGATGAGATTGTCGTCACACCGCTGGAAGAGCTGATCGGTGAGCTGGTCACGACACCCAATGAGGTGACCGAAGAATACCTGACCACATCAACCGAAGCCCAAGCGCAACAGGTCTCGGTTGCTGAAGGTGGCGAGTTGCGTGTGCTTGATAAGCTGACCGGTGAGGTCAAGGATCTGTCACTGCAAAACGGCGAGATGGCTGCACTTGGGTTTCTGGCCGTGACGCTGAAAGAATGCCGCTATCCCGTCGACAATCCAACGGGTGATGCTTTTGCGCGGGTCGAAGTGGTTGACCGCAAGGAAAGCACACCGCTTTTTGCAGGCTGGATTATCGCGACCGCTCCGGCACTTAACGCGATGGACCACCCACGTTACGATGTCTGGGCATTGCGCTGTATCACATCCTGAGCGGATGGCAGGGCGCCCGGCGCCGTGAACGAGGCCTCTGTCGTGATCGCATCCGCCAACAGCCCCTGATAAGTGGCGCGCGGAATTTCGACTGCGCCCAGACTGGCCAGATGGTCCGTGATGAACTGCGTATCAAACAGGGTGAAGCCGCCCAGTACAAGTCGGTCAACCAGATAGGCAAGCGCCACCTTTGACGCATCGGTTTTGCGACTGAACATGCTTTCGCCAAAGAACGCGCCGCCGATGGTCACACCATAGACCCCACCAACAAGGTCGGCGCCTTCCCAAACCTCGACAGAATGCGCCACACCCTGCTGGTGAAGGCGCAGATAAAGGTCAAAGATTGTGTCGTTGATCCAGGTTTCATCCCGGTCGGCGCAGCCCTTAACCACATCGCCAAAGGCCACATCGCAGGTTACAGTGAAGTGCCCGCGCCGCATCGTGCGTGCAAGACTGCGCGAGATATTGAACCCATCAAGTGGAAGCACGCCGCGCATCTTGGGATCAACCCAAAACACCTCTGGGTCGTCGCGCCCTTCCGACATCGGAAACACACCCACCTGATAGGCCTGCAAGAGTAGGGCCGGTGTCAGGATGGGGTCGCTGTCCTTCACGCGACGCTAGGCGGGCAGGTTTTCTTCAAGCCAATGTTCCAGCCAGTGAATGTTGTATTCACCGGTTTGCACGGCCTCCTCGGCCAGCAAGGCATGAAACAGCGGGATGGTGGTATCCACACCATCAACGATCAGTTCACCCAGAGCGCGGCCCAGACGTGCAAGTGCCTCTGGACGGTCACGGCCATGCACGATCAATTTGCCAATCAAACTGTCGTAGTAAGGCGGAATGCGGTAACCGTCGTAGAGTGCTGAGTCCATCCGCACGCCAAGCCCACCGGGCGCGTGATACTGCGTAATCGTGCCGGGGCAGGGGGCGAAGTTTGGCAGCTTCTCTGCGTTGATCCGCACCTCGATCGCGTGACCGTTGATTTTCAGATCGTCCTGCCCAAAGGACATGGGCAGGCCGGATGCGACGCGCAATTGTTCGCGCACAAGATCCACACCGAAAATCCCCTCGGTCACCGGATGCTCGACCTGCAAACGGGTGTTCATCTCGATAAAGTAGAATTCATCGTTCTCGAACAGAAATTCGATTGTCCCCGCGCCGATGTAATTGATCTTGGCGACGGCATCAGCACAGACCTTACCGATCCGCGCGCGCAGCTCGGGTGTGATGCAAGGGCCAGGAGCCTCTTCAAAAACTTTCTGGTGGCGGCGTTGCAGGGAACAATCACGTTCGCCCAAATGCACAGCATTGCCTTTGCCATCGCCGAACACCTGAATTTCGATGTGGCGCGGTGTGGTCAGGTATTTTTCGATATAGACTTCGTCATTGCCAAAGGCCGCTTTGCCTTCGGCCCGTGCCGAATGGAATGCCTTTTCCATGTCAGCGGCCGTCTGGGCCACCTTCATGCCGCGCCCGCCGCCGCCTGCGGTGGCTTTGATAATCACGGGATAGCCGATTTCTTCGCCGATCCGCTTGGCATCTGCCAGCGTTGGCACGCCGCCATCCGAACCCGGCACACAAGGTACGCCCAGCGCTTTCATCGTATCTTTGGCGGTGATCTTGTCGCCCATCACGCGGATATGCTCGGCTGTGGGGCCAATGAATGTCAGGTCATGGTCCTGAACGGCCTGCACGAATGCGGCATTTTCAGACAGGAAGCCATAGCCGGGATGGATCGCCTGCGCGCCGGTGATTTCACAGGCCGAAATGATCGCCGGAAAGGACAGATAACTTTGGGTAGAGGAGGGCGGGCCGATACAGATCGCCTCATCCGCCATGCGCACATGCATCGCATCGGCGTCTGCGGTGGAATGCACGGCGACGGATTTGACACCCATTTCGTGGCAGGCGCGCACGACACGCAGGGCAATCTCACCCCGGTTTGCAATAAGGATTTTATCGAACATTGGGGCGGCCCTTATTCGATGATCACGAGAGGTGCGCCGAATTCGACGGCAGCGCCGTCTTCGACCAGAATCCGCTTTACTGTGCCCGAACGCGGCGCCGGGATATGGTTCATGGTTTTCATCGCTTCGATGATCAGCAGCGTGTCGCCTTCCTTGACCGAAGCGCCGACGCTGACAAATGGAGCAGCACCAGGCTCTGCCGCCATATAGACCGTGCCAACCATGGGTGAGGTCACAGCACCGGGATGGCTTGCCGGATCGACGTTGTCAGAGGCAGGAGCAGCCGGCGCTGCCGGGGCAGCAGCGACTGGTGCGGCTGGTGCGGCGGCAGGTGCCGCTGGCATGCTTTGCTGGACAATGGTTTGTGTCTGGCGACTGACCCGGACGTTCAGGCTGTCGTTTTCAGCGTAGTCTCGTTTGACCTGTAGCTCTGTCAGATCGTTTTCGCGCAACAGTTCTGCCAATGCCTGAATAAAGCTGACATCGCTATCGTGAGAAGTTTTTTTGCTCATATTGTCCTCGGCCTGTTGCCCATATTTTTGGCGTCTTTGCGACGTTACGTCACAAACCATCACCATGCTTATAGGGCAAGGTCGCGAGGGTGGGAAGCGGGGTCAGTTCTAAAATGTCTCAAGCCGTTTTCGTGGTACGGTCTCCGCCTGTTGTGGATTCCGGCTGGGCTGTCCCATCAGCCCCTTCTGCGGCGTCAAAGGGCAGCATTGGCACGTCATAGGGTCGCAATGTCCGCTCTGCAGGCAAAATTTCGGCCGGGGTGTCGGGGATGTTATCCACCGACAGGCGGGCCGAGACGGCCCCTGCGACGAAGGGGCGATCGGCTGGCAGGGTTGCCGGATGGTCCTGTTTTTCGACCGCCTGCACCTTTGTGGTGATGGCGCGTTCAATCGGTGAGACACCGGGCGAAACGGCTACGGCCGGGAGGGGAAGGTTAAGTGCTGTATCCATTGCAAGGCTCCGGGAAGCGGGGGAATCTGGTCATGCCAGAATTCCGCCTGCCGGTTACCAAAAGCTTAAGCCGCGCCGATGAATTTGATGGCATTTTATCTTAACGCCGCACGCCAGTTAGATCGCCAGATACTGCTCACGCAATTGGGTATCCTCAAGCACCTCGGCAGCGGAGCCATCATAAACCACTGTGCCTGTATCCAGGATCACCGCGCGATCAGCGAGCTTCAATGCAGCGACGGCGTTTTGTTCGACAATCACCGTTGTGATGCCCTGATCGCGAATGATCCCCAATGTCTTGGCGATCTCCTGCACGATCACGGGGGCCAGGCCCTCGTAAGGTTCATCCAGCAGCAGCACCTTGATGTCGCGGGCCAGGGCGCGGGCAATCGACAACATCTGTTGTTCACCGCCTGACAGGGTCACGCCCTCTTGCTTGCGCCGCTCGCCCAACCGCGGGAACAATTCGTAAATCCGTTCCAGCGACCAGCCTTTCGGCGGTGCGATCTGGGCCAGTTGCAGGTTTTCCTCGACCGTGAGGCCGGGAATGATGCGCCGATCCTCTGGCACCAGTGCGATGCCTGCGGCGGCGGCCTGATGGCTTTTCATCTCGTGCAGAGGCTGGTGATCAAGCCAGATTTCGCCGTGGCGCAGCTCTGGATCATCCAGGCGGGCGATGGTGCGCAGGGTCGAGGTCTTGCCCGCGCCGTTCCGGCCCAACAGCGCCAGAATTTCACCTTCGTGGATGTTAAAGCTGATGTTTTGCACGATGTAGCTTTCGCCGTAATATGCCTCAATCTCCCACACGCTCAGATACGCGGGGTGTGTGGCGGCATTATTGGCGTTCTTGTTGAATGGTGCGTTCATTTTTGTCTCCGGGGTGACAGACCTTCATCGAAAATCTGTGGACAACTTTGTGCCAGAAAATGGCGTTTAGACCTGTGCCTCACCAAGATAGGCTTCGCGCACCTTGGGATGGCCCTTGATATTATCCGGCGTATCCTCGACCAGCGGCATGCCCTGGGCCAGCACGGTGATCCGTTCGGCCAGCGAGAACACCACATTCATGTCATGCTCGATGATGGCCATGGTGATCCCGCGTTGCTCGCGGATTTCCTTTAACAGGTTGATGGTGTTTTCCGTATCCGCACGTGCCATGCCTGCCGTCGGTTCATCCAACAGCAAAAGTTTGGGATCCTGGACAAGACACATCGCCATTTCCAGACGCCGTTTGTCGCCGCGCGACAGACTGGACGCGGTCATGTCTTTCTTTTCAAGCATGTTTACATCGCTCAGGATTTCGTCAGCCTGCTGCTGAATGTCCTTTTCGGCAAAGATGCTTTCGATGGCGTGCATACGAAACGCGCCGTCCCGTTTGGCAAAGCAAGGGATCATGACGTTTTCGAAAACGCTGAGATCACCGAAGATTTCGGGCGTCTGAAACACCCGGCTGATGCCCATCTGGTTGATCTCATGCGGCTTGCGCCCCAGAACGGATTGCCCATCAAACATCACCGACCCGCTGTCGGGGATCAGTTTGCCGACCAGCACATTCAGCAAGGTGGACTTGCCCGCACCATTGGGGCCAATGATGGCATGTGTTGTGTTCTCGGCCACGCTCAGGTTCACGTCCCCCAGCGCCTGCAAACCGCCGAACCGCTTGTTGATGCCTTTGACTTCAAGAATTCCCATCAGTCTTACTCCTTACTCAGCCGGTTCAGTGGCTTTGGATTTCGCGTCTTCGGGCTGTTTGCGCCGGAACATGGCGGCGATCTTCTGTCCGCCCTGAACAAGGCCACCTGGCAGGAAGATCACGACAAGCATGAACACCAGGCCCAGCGTCAGGTGCCAGCCCTTGCCGATGAACGGGTGGATGATCGCAACAACGAAGTTCTCAAGACCGTCAGGAAGAAAGGCAAACCAGCCATGCAGGATCGTGTCATTGATTTTTGAGAAGATGTTCTCAAAATATTTGATCATGCCTGCGCCCAGAACCGGGCCAATCAGCGTTCCCGCACCGCCAAGGATGGTCATCAGAACAACCTCGCCCGATGCCGTCCACTGCATCCGTTCGGCACCCGCCAGCGGGTCCATGGAGGCCATAAGCCCGCCAGCAAGACCGGCATACATGCCAGAGATGACAAAGGCCGCCAGTGTGTAGGGGCGCGAATTCAGGCCGGTATAGCTCATCCGGGTCTGGTTGGATTTGATCGCCCGCAGCATCATCCCGAAAGGCGAACGGAAGATTCGGATCGCCAGGTAGAACGACAGGATCAAGAACAACGCAGCGAGGTAGTAACCGGCGTTGAACGTAAATAGCCAGTTCCCCAGCGCCAGCTCATAGCTTGCCCGCATTTCCAGCCCGAACAGGGCGGGAACCGGAATGTTGCCCGTTGCCGTCTGAGCAGCACCAAAAATACGCGGGTCATCCAGCGCAAGTTGCAGACCGGTTTCGCCACCAGTGATCGGCGTCAGCACAGAGTAGGCAAGCGCGAATGACATCTGGGCAAAGGCCAACGTCAGGATCGAAAAGTAGATGCCTGACCGCCGCAAGGAGATAAAGCCGATCAGCAGCGAGAACAGGCCAGCAATAATCACACTCAGGATGATGGCCGGCAGGACGTTCATACTAAGCAGCTTGAACATCCAGACGGCTGCGTAAGATCCCACACCCAGGAATGCCGCGTGACCAAAGGACAGATAGCCGGTCAGCCCGAACAGAATGTTGAACCCGATGGCAAAGATGCCAAAGATCACAAAGCGCTGCATCAGGTCAGGATAACCCGCGTTGAACTGCGCCATTTCTGACCCTTCAGGGAAGGGGTTGAGGATGAAGGGGGCCAGCATTGTCAGACCGATCACGATCAGCAACAGCCGGAGGTCTTTTTTCTCTAATCCGAGCATTGGCTTACTCCTCCATCACGCCTTTGCGGCCCATCAGGCCACGTGGACGCGTCAACAGAATGATAATGGCAACAAGGTAAATGATGATCTGGTTGATGCCGGGCAGGAAGTCGATGACCGCCGACATGGAGGCGAAACTCTCCAGAATACCCAGCAGGAAGCCAGCGGCGACAGCGCCGGGAAGTGACCCCATGCCGCCCACAACAACCACAACAAAACTAAGCACGAGGAAATCCATCCCCATGTGGTAGTTGGGCGAGTTGATCGGCGCGTACATGACACCCGCCAGACCCGCGACGGCGGCGGCAATCCCGAACATGATTGTGAACCGCTTGTCGATATCGATACCAAGCAGGCCAACGGTCTCGCGGTCGGCCATTCCGGCACGGACAACCATGCCGAAGGTCGTGAACTGCAAGAAAGCGAAGACAGCAGCGATGATGCCGATCGAGAAGAAGAAGTAAACCAACCGCCAATAGGGGTAGATGATCGCATTGGGGTCAAAACCAAGTGCCACGCCAAAATCGAAGCTGCCGACAAAGGCGGAAGGCGCAGGTGTTGGGATCGGGTTCGCCCCGTAGAGATACTTGACGATTTCCTGGATCACGATGGCCAGACCAAAGGTAACAAGGATCTGGTCGGCATGTGGGCGCTTGTAGAAGTGCTTGATCAGCCCGCGCTCCATGATGAAGCCGATAGCGATCATCACCGGGATGGCTGCAATAATCGATATCGGCACAGCCCAATCGATAATGACATCACCAGTCGCTTGGCCAAACCAGTCATAGATATAGGGCACTTCCACCTGTAGCGGGTTGCCCAGAAAATCTGTCCGCGTCTCATCCACAACCTTGTGGCTGAGGGTGAGCAGCTTGCTCATCGTGACGGCGACAAAGGCACCCAGCATGAACAGCGCGCCATGGGCGAAGTTGACGACACCCAAGGTGCCGAAGATGAGTGTCAGCCCCAGCGCAATCAAGGCATAGGCCGAGCCTTTATCAAGCCCGTTGAGAATTTGAAGAATGAACTGGTCCATGAGGTGACCTCTGATCGGTTTTGGGGGAGAGCAAGGTGCTCTGCATCACATCGCAGCCAATAGGGTGGCGCGATTGAGAAATAAGGGGGGTGTCAGGCCGCCATTTGGGCGGCCTGACGAAATGTTGGCTTATGCGCCTGGGTTACATGTACCCAATGCACCACCTGCAAACTGTGGGTGATCAGGTGCGTAGGTGACCTGCTCCACAGGGGTGACTTCAACGATTTCAAGAAGGTCGAACTCGTTTTCCGGGTTCTCTTTACCCTTCACGACCAGCACGTCCTTAAAGCACTGGTGATCCGCGCCGCGGTACAGTGTTGGGCCATTGCCCAGACCGTCGAACTCAAAGTCTTCCAGAGCTTCGGCAACCGCACATGGGTTGAACGAACCGGCGCGTGTGACCGCATCAGCATACAGCAGGGTCTGCACGTAGGTTGTGTGCGCGGCCTGTGACGGCGGGAAGCCGTACTTTGTGCCGAAGGACCGTGTGAAGGCTTGTGAACCTGCGTCCTGCAACGACCAGTGCCAGTTGGTGGATCCGAAGATACCCGCAACGTTTGCACCCGCACCACGCGCCATGAGGCGAGAGTACAGCGGAACGACGATTTCGAAGTTCTTGCCGTTGGCCTGTGCTTCGCGCAGACCAAACTGAACCGCGTTGGTCAGCGAGTTCACCATGTTCCCGCCGTAGTGGTTCAGGACCAGAACGTCAGCACCAGAGTTCAGAACCGGCGCGATGTAGGAAGAGAAGTCAGTCTGTGTCAGCGGTGTTTTCACAGCGTTCACAGTTTCCCAACCCATGGCTTCGGTCGAGGATTTCACCGCTTCTTCTGTGGTGTAACCCCAGTTGTAGTCAGCTGTCAGGTGGTATGCCTTGCGGTCGGTGCCGTAGTTGGCAGCAAGCACAGGCGCCAGCGCCGCACCGGACATGTAAGAGTTAAAGAAGTGGCGGAAGCCATTGGCCCGCTTATCTTTACCCGTCGTGTCGTTGGAGTGGGTCAGACCTGCCATGAAGATGACGCCAGCCTCTTGGCACAGCGCCTGTACGGCCACAGCCACACCAGAGGACGACCCGCCAGTGATCATGATTGCGCCGTCTTTTTCGATCATCGAACGGGCAGAAGCACGTGCGGCGTCGGACTTTGTCTGCGTATCACCGGTAACATACTTCACTTCACGGCCCAGAATACCTGTGCCGTCCAGCGCCTTGGACGAGAACGTACCCAACATGCCGCCGTCGCCGCCACCGTTGAGGTGCTCAACAGCCAACTCATAGGCGCGCAGTTCGTCTGCACCCTCGTCCGCGTAAGGACCAGTCTGCGGCACGTTGAAGCCAAGAATAACTTCGCTGTCGCCCGGTGCATTGGTAAATCCAGCATGCGCGTCCGCACGCAGATACTGCGGCAAAGCGAGGCCAGCACTGGCAACCATACCGGTCTTGAGTACGCCACGGCGTGAGAATTTCGAATTGGACATTAATATCCTCCCTAAAGATTTTCTGTCAGCTGGGCCTCCGCGCCCAATCGACATGGCGTCAGTCTCTTTGAGGCACCCCTTGCCAGCAACAAGCCATTGAGGTGACTGGACTTATTTGTAAATTCATGCACAAATGAATTGTCAATTTTGTAAATCGGTTTTCTTGCAAGTGCAGAAAGCTACTGAAACTGTTGGAGGAATTCGCCATGCCAGCACAGCAGCTCGCAGGGTCCAGGATCCGGGAAAAGCGACTCGACCGTGGGTTGAGGCAGGCCGCCGTGGCCGAAACAGTTGGCATATCATCGTCATATTTGAACCTGATCGAGCACAATCGGCGCAGAATCGGGGGCAAATTGTTGGCAGACATTGCCCGCGCGCTGGATGTTGATCCCGCGCTTCTTAGCGAAGGGGCAGATGCGGCCTTGCTTGATGAGATGCGTCACGCCGCGGCCCTCTTGGGACCGGATGTCGAGGTTGCCAAGGCCGAGGAATGCGCCGGCCGTTATCCCGGCTGGAGCGCATTGATCGCGGCCCAGTCGCGCCGCATCACCGCCCTTCAGGCACAGGTGCAGGCGCTGAACGACCGGATGGCCCATGATCCTGCGTTGGCGGGCGCTTTGCATGAGGTGATCTCGACCGTGAGTGCGATCCGGTCTTCGTCATCCATTCTGGTCGGCCCGGAACAACTCGATGAAGACTGGCAGCGCCGCTTTCACCAGAACATCCACAATGACAGCCTGCGGCTGGCCGAAAGCAGCGAGGCGCTGATCAGCTATCTGCAAGCGCCCGATGCACAGGCGGAGCAGGCGATGTCTGCCTTTGAGCAAATGGAAAGCTGGCTTGCGCAAACGGGGTTTCATTTGTCTGCATTGGAAGGGGCGCGCGCTGATGTTGGCGCGTTCGTCAAGGCGTCAGGACTGTCTGGCGCGCCAGCCGCGCTGTTAAAGGTGCATGCTGCCCAATATGCCAAGGACGCCGCGGCGCTGCCTTTGGTGGCATTCGAAAAGGCATGCCGTGCCCACAACTATGACCCGGGCGCTATCGCACGGGAAACTTCTGAACCGATGCCGCGTATTTTGCGGCGTATGGCTTGTCTGCCACCTCAGAATGACCATCCTCCCATGGCCCTTGCGGTCTGCGATGCGGCGGGCGTGCTGACCTTTGTCAAACCCGTGCCCGGATTTTCCATGCCACGCGCAGGTGGTGCCTGCCCGCTTTGGCCGCTGTTTCTTGCACTTAGTCGCCCCGGCCAACCGATCAGGCTTGAAGTTGTCCTGCCTGGTGTCAATGCGTCGCGGGCCTTGTGCTATGCCATGGCAACTGCCTGTGCGCCTGCGCATTTTGATGTGCCCCCCGCGGTGCAAAGCATCATGCTTGTCGTGCCTGACCCGGAAGTGAGCTCCGGCACACCGCAGCCGGTTGGTGTTGCCTGCCGGATTTGCCCGCGAAGCGACTGTACCAGCCGCCGCGAACCTGCGATTTCCGGGGTCGCGGTGTAAACGGCACTTTGACTTGTTTGGAGATTGCCTCAATAGTCTGACGACAGGGGCACCGCGCATATGCGCGACGCGACGGAAGAGGAGACGATGAGATGGGCAAGAGGGTCCTTCTGATCGAAGATGAGCCAAATATCATAGAGGCGATCAGTTTTATTCTGTCGCGTGACGGCTGGACCGTTCACACGCATGAAGACGGCACGACCGCCATGGACAAGGTGTTGGGCTTTCCGCCTGATATGATCATCCTTGATGTCATGCTGCCGGGACGCAGCGGGTTTGATATCCTGCGCGATCTGCGTGGAAACGAACTCACCAAAGATGTTCCCGTCATGATGCTGACAGCACGCGGGCAGGAAAAGGACCGGGAACTGGCTCTGCGGCTTGGGGCAAATCACTTTATGACCAAACCCTTTTCCAACACCGAGGTCCGCGATTTTGTCCGTGATCTGATCGGCGTATGAGCCGGACCAATAGATCGCAGGTGTTGCTGCACCGGGCCAATTACAGGCAACGCCGCTTGCGCGACGCCGCAAAGCTATTGCCGGTTCTTGGCATTCTGCTTTGGGCGATCCCGCTGACATGGCCTGCAACATCACAGGACGATCAGGCTGGGGTCGGGTCGGCGGGCCTGATTTATGTTTTTGGGGTCTGGGTTCTGTTGATTGTGCTTGGTGGGGCGTTGGCCAGCGTGATGCGCCCGATCATCGAACCGCCAGAGGTTGAAGGCACCGAAAAGGAATGATGTCGTTCAACTCCCTTATCGCGATTGCGCTGGGCTATGTCATTTTTCTGTTCGTCGTGGCATTTCTGGCCGAGCGTCGGGCCATCGCTGGCCATGCGAATTGGCTGCATTCGCCGATCATCTATACGCTGTCGCTCAGCATCTATTGCACCGCATGGACGTTTTACGGTGCGGTTGGCTATGCGGCCCGTTCGGGTCTGGAGTTTGTGACCATCTACATTGGCCCAACGCTTGTGATGGTCGGGTGGTGGTGGGTGCTTCGGCGACTGGTTCGGATCGGGCGGGCGCAGCGCATTACCTCCATTGCCGACCTTGTGTCATCCCGCTTTGGCAAATCTACGCAGTTGGGGATCATTGTCACGTTGATTTCTGTCATTGCAGGCACGCCCTACATCGCGTTGCAGCTTCAGTCCGTCACATTGTCATTCGCCGTTTTTGCGCAAGTTGAAGGGGTCAGTTGGCAGCAGACCGATTTCAACCGCACGGCGGTTTGGGTGGCCATCGGCCTTGCTGTGTTCACTGTGCTGTTCGGGACACGCAATCTGGATGCCAATGAACGCCACCACGGTATTGTCATGGCCATCGCGGTTGAGGCGGTGGTCAAACTTCTGGCGCTTGTTGCGGTTGGTGTCTTTGTCGTCTGGGGTGTGGCCGGTGGGCCGGGCGCGATGCTGGCCCGCATTGATGCCTCAGAGATTAACCTATGGGATCAGAACTCGGGTCGCTGGATTGGCCTGATCTTCTTGTCAGCGGCCGCGTTCCTGTGCCTGCCGCGCATGTTTCAGGTGCTTGTCGTCGAAAATGCCGATGAACGGCATCTGCACATCGCAAGCTGGGCTTTCCCGCTCTACCTGTTCCTGATGAGCCTCTTTGTTGTGCCCATCGCGGTTGTCGGGCTTGATCTCTTGCCCGCAGGCAGTAACCCGGACCTTTTCGTGCTGACGGTGCCACTGAACCAAGGGCAGGGCGGTTTGGCGGTTTTGTCGTTCCTGGGCGGGCTGTCGTCGGCCACATCAATGGTGATTGTGGCCACCTTGGCATTGGCCACAATGGTGTCCAACCATATGGTCGTGCCGCTTTGGCTGCGGCTTCAGGGATCGCAACAGGCGACGATATCGGGTGACGTACGTCATGTCATCCTGCTGTCACGACGCCTTTCGATTGCGGCGATTCTGGCCCTTGGTTTTCTCTACTACCGGGTGTCCGGGGGCGGCACCGCCCTTGCGGCGATTGGTCTGATCTCGTTCACCGGTGCGGTGCAAATCCTACCGGCCATGATCGGCGGAATCTTCTGGCGGGGGGCCACCGGCGTCGGTGCTGCCATGGGGCTGATTACCGGGCTGTTGATCTGGCTTTGGTCGCTGTTTTTGCCCAGCTTTGGCGCGGACGCCATCATCAGCGAGGCGGTGATGGCCAACGGCCCATGGGGGCTGAACTGGCTGCGGCCGCAGGCGCTTTTTGGGATCACGGATCTGGACCCGCTGGTGCATGGCATCATGTGGTCGATGCTGCTGAACGCCGGAATGTTTGTCCTGGGGTCATTGATCACGTTTCCCGCGCCGTTGGAGCGGTTGCAAGGCGCGCAATTCGTCAATGTGTTTGACCATTCCAACGCTGCACCGACATGGACCGCAGCAGCGGCGGGGGCAGAGGATCTGCTGATCATGGCGCAGCGGATCATGGGCAGCAATGAGGCGCAGGCGATCTTTGAACAAGAAGCAAAGGCGCAGGGCAAAGCGGGCTATCTACCCGAAGTCACATTGGATTTCGTCGAGCGGCTGGAGCGCGAGTTGGCGGGCTCGGTCGGGGCGGCGACTGCTCATGCGATGATCGGCCAACTGATTGGCGGCAGCAGCGTTTCGGTTGAGGACCTGATTGCCGTTGCGGATGAGGCGGCGCAAATCCTTGAGTATTCCAACCGGCTTGAGGAAAAATCAAAAGAGCAGGAGCGCACCGCGCGCGCATTGCGCGATGCCAACGCCAAACTGACGGCCCTGTCGATCCAGAAAGATGCCTTTCTCAGCCAGATCAGCCACGAATTGCGGACGCCGATGACGTCGATCCGTTCATTCTCGGATATTCTGCGCGAGGGCGACGCGACCAGCGATGAGCAGGGCCGCTACGCAGGGATCATCCATGACGAGGCAGTGCGGCTGACCCGGCTTCTGGATGATCTGCTTGATCTTGCTGTCCTTGAGAATGGTCAGGTCGTCTTGCACGAGCAAACGGGCAACCTGTCGGATTTGCTGGACCGGGCAGTGCGCACTTCGGGCGCC
Source organism: uncultured Paracoccaceae bacterium (assembly GCA_947498645.1). GTDB lineage: Bacteria > Pseudomonadota > Alphaproteobacteria > Rhodobacterales > Rhodobacteraceae > Yoonia. The sequence goes on from CANMKS010000001.1 coordinate 2,140,466, forward strand.
CATGACGGGCGCTTGACCATCCTGCGCCATCGCCCCGATGAGGATTTCAATCTGACCGCAGATTTGGACCGACTGGGGCAAGTGTTCATCAATCTCATCTCGAATGCGCGCAAATATTGCGACGCGATGACCCCGGAGCTGACGATCAAGGTCGGACGCTCCCCTGCGGGGACATTTGTGGATTTCATCGACAATGGCAGTGGGATTGCTTCGGATAATCAGGCGCTGATCTTTGAAAAATTCTCGCGGCTGACGGATGGATCAAAGGCTGGCGGGGCCGGGCTGGGGCTTGCGATCTGTCGTGAGGTGATGCAGCGGCTGGGCGGCGATGTGGCGTATCTTGCGAATGTGGATGGTGGCGCATTCCGCGTAACGCTGCCGCCTGCGAAAAATATGGCTGAGTTAGAAGAAACGTAACTTCTGCGATGCTAGGCATGTCAAAGATGTGCATGTAGCGGGCCCATGACAGACACTACGCAAACGACACTTTTGCGGCGGATGATCCGCCCGCGAACCGATAAGGAAGCAGACAACCCGCTGACGTCCTCTCGCGCCGTGCGACTGGCGCTTACGAAATCTGCCAATGATGCGATTGGTCTTGTTCTCTCCGTGACCAGCGTTGCAGAAGAAGTGGCCATGTTGGACGATATGTTGGGCGGGCTGTCGGATGATTTGCTGCTGATCGGTCTGGGCCGGGATGGGGTGCAGGTCGGGCTAGTCAGCATTGATCTGCAACTGCGCGCCGCCATTGTCGAAATGCAGATCGTTGGCGCGTTGATTGATCAGGCTGCCACAGAACGCGCACCAACACTGACCGACAGCAGATTGTGTGAACCGCTCTTGAACGCCTTCCTTACGGCATTTCCGGCAGCGGTCAGCGGCACCCCACTCGACGGTTGGGCCGATGGGGCGGCGTTGGATGACCGGTTCCGGGATGTGCGCTCGGCAGGGTTGGTGCTGGCGGATCGCAAATACCGGGTTGTGCGTATGAATGTTGATCTGGGCGTGGCTGAACGGCAGGGGCAGATCGCGATTGCCTTGCCGCTGGTTGAAACGGCCCTGCCGCAGGTGGCAGTGGACCCGGACCCTGTTGACTGGGATGCGGCGTTTCAGGACACGGCTCAAGACGCGCCTGCGTCGTTGGAAGCGCAGCTTCACAGCTTTTCCGTTCCGTTGGCCACGATCCAGGGGCTGAGCGTTGACCAACTGCTTCCGCTGCCGGGGTGTACTGTCAGTTCGGTCAAACTCCGCGCGGCAGATGGAACGACCGTCGCACAGGCAAAACTGGGACAAATTGGGGGGATGCGTGCGGTCCGGCTTCAGCCTGCGCCGCCGCCGCAACTGGCCGAACTGGCACGAGGAGCTGCGCAGGACCACCCTGAAGTGCTGTCACCCGGTATGCAGGACGGCCCTGAAGATCCGCTGATCAATATGACAACCGATGCTGGGCCTGCACAATCAAACACTGACAATGCAGATCTCGGGATTAGATCGGGCAAAGAAATGGCGTTTGATGAATAGGGCCTATTGACCGGCCAGCGTGTCCAACTGCGCGCGCATCCCGCCCAGATCGTAACCTGCGGCGGTTGTTGCGGCGATAATCGCATCTGTGGGCATATTCCCCGCCTGGCCAAGCGACCAGACAACAGACGACCGCGTGCCAGAGGCGCAATAGGCCAGTGTGGGGCCTGCGGACCCATCCATTGTTGCCTTCTGAAGCTGCACCATATCCATGTTCAGCCCTTGATGCGTCACCGGGTTTACGACAAAGGCAAGCCCCGCATCCTCTGCCGCTGCCGCGATCACGGCGGCATGGTGGCTTGGCGGAATTTCCGCATCCGGCCTGTTGCAGATGATGGTCTTGAACCCAGCGGCGGCGATTGCGGGTATGTCCTCAACCCCGATCTGGGGCGAGACAGCATAGGTCGGGCTGATCTGGCGAATATCCATGCTGCTGTCTTAAACCGCCACTGCTTGCTGGTCCAGCCGGTTGCGCAGCGGTGGGGCGAGCAGCATGCCCGCCAGCATCGCCACGAGGAAAACAACACCGCCAACACCGCCATAACTCAGTGATGCCATGGCCGGACCCGGACAGAGGCCTGCCAATCCCCATCCCATCCCAAAGAAGGTTGATCCGATCACCAGATTGCGCCCCAGGCGCGGTTCTGGCGGTGCCGGAAATGCGGCAGCCAGCACAGGTTTGCGGCCCTGCGTAAACCGCCAGGCGGCGGCCATAGGCACAATCGCGCCCCCCATCACAAAGGCCAGTGTTGGATCCCAATTACCAAAAACATCTAGCCAACCCTGCACCTTGGTGGTGTCGGTCATACCCGACATCAGCAACCCCAGCCCAAAGAGCGCCCCAACCAGAAATGAGATCATCACGCGCATCAGATCAACTCCAGTGCATGTTTGAAAATGGCAACCGTCAGGCCACCTGCGCCAATGTAAAACGCCGTGGCTACAATGCCGCGCAAAGACAACCGCGAAATCCCGCAAACCCCATGCCCGGATGTGCAGCCATTGGCCAGCCGCGTGCCGACACCAACCAGCAGGCCTGCGATGATGATCACGGCCCAGTTGGTCGTCAGATGCGTTTGGGCGCCGCCCATCATCAGGGCGGCAATGGCGGGTACGATGACCAGGCCCGCAATCAGCGCGCCCCGCTCCATCCAATCGCGCCGCCCGCTGCCATCGACCAGACCGCCGATGATCCCCGAAGCCCCCATGATTTGCCCGTTCACCAGCAGGTAAACAGCTGCGGCGGTGCCGATGATCAGGCCACCCGCAAGCCCCATGATCCAATCCAATGGCATGATATGTCCTTATGTTGTTCGTGGCTCAAAGCCCGTTGATCGGTACTTTGAAATAGCGTTGCCCGTTGTCTTCGGGGTCGGGGAAATGGCCCGCCCGCATGTTTGTTTGCAGCGACGGCAAGATCAGCCGGGGCATCCCAAGTTTCGCATCCCGTGCTTCGCGCATATGCACGAATTCCTCCAAAGGGCGCCCTGCGCCAATATGCACATTAAGCGCCTTTTGTTCGCCCACTGTGGTCTCCCAGGCGAACTCATCTCGCCCCGGCGCCTTGTAGTCGTGGCCCACGAAAATGCGGGTCTCATCCGGCAGTGCCAGGATCTTTTGGATTGAGGCATAAAGATCCTCGGCAGAGCCGCCCGGAAAATCGCATCGCGCCGTGCCAAAGTCGGGCATAAAGAGCGTATCACCCACAAATGCGGCATCGCCGACAACATAGGTCAGACATGCCGGAGTGTGCCCCGGCGTATGCATGACATCGACACGCATTTGTCCGATATGCAGGCTGTCGCCATCTGCAAAAAGGGCATCGAACTGCGACCCGTCACGCTCAAACTCTGTGCCCTCGTTAAAGACCTTTCCGAAAGTGTCCTGCACGACCGTGATATTCGCGCCAATCCCGATCTTGCCTCCTAGATGCTCTTGCAAATAGGGCGCAGCCGACAAGTGATCGGCATGCACGTGGCTCTCCAGTATCCAGGCGACCGTCAGCCCTTCGGATTTCACCCAGGCGATGATCTGGTCTGCGGATTGTGTATCGGTGCGCCCTGCGGCCTGATCGTAATCAAGCACACTGTCGATGATCGCGCAGTTGCTGCCTTGCGGTTCGCAGACCACGTATGAAACAGTATTGGTGGCATTGTCGAAGAATGCGTGCACTTTGGGTGTCATATCGAATCTCCCTGAGGCTAATGATAGTCACTTTCTGAAGCATTTCAATATTGAAATGTATTAATGAAAAGAGTAGCGTGTGAAAATGGAAGAACCGATCCGGACCATGGCCGACCCGATGGATGCGGCCGCAACCGAAGCGGCAGAGGTGCTCAAGTCCTTGGCGAACCCCGGCCGTTTGCGCATTCTCTGTGCGCTTGTCCCCGGTGAGATGACAGTCGGAGAGTTGGAAGTGGCAATCGGTGCCAGCCAATCCTACGTCTCGGGCCAGCTTTTGCGGTTGCGCAACGAAGGTCTGGTGGCCTGCGAACGTAACGGGCGCAGTATGCATTATCGACTATCTGATCCGCGGGTGCGCCCTTTGCTGGAACGGATTTACGAGTTGTTCTGCCCCGCCACGTAACCCGCCAGTTCCGCTCTTGCCACCTGCCTGCGATGCACGGCATCTGGTCCATCAGCCAGACGCAGCGTGCGCAAATGCGTCCACTGCCGTGCCAATGGCGTATCCTGTGAGACACCCGCGGCCCCAAACATCTGAATAGCCTTGTCGGTGATATCAAGGGCAACCTGCGGGGCCACAACCTTGATCTGGCTGATCCAAGGGGCTGCGGCGCGTTTGTCACCTTGATCCATCATCCACGCGGCCTTGAGGCAAAGCAGCCGCGCCTGCTCGATATCCATTCGCGCCTTGGCGATCAGGTCAAAGTTTTCACCCAGTTGCGCCAGCGGCTTGCCAAATGCTTCGCGGGCAACTGACCGTTCACAAAGCATCTCCAGCGCCCTTTCAGCCTGCCCGATTGCCCGCATGCAGTGATGAATACGCCCCGGCCCAAGGCGGCCCTGCGCAATCTCGAACCCGCGACCTTCACCCACTAACAGGTTCTCTGCCGGGACACGGACATTGGTATAGCGGAAATGCATGTGCCCGTGGGGGGCATCATCGTGGCCGTAAACCTCCATCGCGCGAAGTTTTTCGATACCGGGTGTATCGGCAGGCACAACAATCATAGCGTGCTGCTGGTGTCTGGGGCCATCATAGGAGGTGCGCACCATCACGATATGCACGGCACAGCGCGGATCACCTGCGCCGGTGGCCCACCATTTCTGCCCGTTCAGCACATAATCATCACCGTCACGTTCACAGCGCATGGCAATGTTCGTGGCATCAGAACTGGCCACATCGGGTTCTGTCATCAGATAGGCGGACCGGATGTCGCCGGCCATCAGCGGCTTGAGCCAGCGTTCCTTCATGGCCTCCGTGCCGTAACGGGCAAAGACTTCCATATTGCCGGTATCAGGCGCGTTGCAGTTGAAAACCTCGGCGGCCAGATGGCTTTTGCCCATTTCCTCGGCCAGATAGGCGTATTCAACAGTGTTCAGCCGCGGACCATCGCGAAACGTGTCCCAGAAATTCCAAAGGCCGCGCTCTTTGGCTTTGGCCTTGAGCCCTTCAAGGATGTCGGTCTGCCGTGCGGTAAATGTCCAGCGATCGCCGACCGATACCTCTGCCAGAAATGGCTCGTCCAGTGGCGCAATCTCATCAGTGATCATTGCCTTGACCGCCGCCAGTACCGGCATCAGCCGTTCGGTATGTCCCAGATTCATTGTTATCCTCCGCACTTTCGGGGGCATCGTGCACCGCCATGGGCGAGTGTCAATCAATGGGTTGCGTCACGGCGCGTCAGCGGGGCTAATGGCGGGATGAAGGAAGCGGCAAAAAACCTCAGGACCGGCCTGGCAGAGCTTGACGCTTACCTGTCCAACGTCATCGACGAATTTGACGGGCTGACCGAAGTGACCAAATTCGGCACCGGCCAGTCCAATCCAACATTCCACCTGCGGGCAAAAAGCGGTGATTATGTCCTGCGTAGCAAACCCCCCGGTCGTTTGTTGCCCTCCGCGCATGCCGTAGATCGCGAATTCCGGGTGATGCGGGCACTTGCGTCAACAAATGTACCGGTGCCCAAAGTGTTGCATCTGGCAGAAGCTGCATCATCACCCAATAGGCGTGATTTCTTTGTCATGCGCTACCTGCCGGGGCGGATATTCTGGGATCCCGCATTGCCTGATTGTGCAGCCGGTGAACGCGCAGCGATCTACGACGCGATGAATCAGACCTTGGCGGCGCTGCATGATGTGGACATCGCAAGCGTGGGATTGGGCGATTACGGCAAACCGGGCAATTATTTCGCACGCCAATTGGACCGATGGAGCAGCCAGTACCGCGCCTCGGTTGAGGCACCCAGCGATGCAATGGCGCAGATCATGGATTGGCTGGGGGCCAATATGCCCGCTGATGATGGGCAGGTGTCGCTGGTGCATGGCGATTGGCGGCTGGACAACATGATCTTTGCAGGTGATGCGCCACAGATCGCCGGTGTGCTGGATTGGGAACTTTCGACGCTCGGGCATCCGATGGCGGACCTTGCGTATCAATGTATGCAATGGCGTCTGCCAAATCAGGGTGACATGCGCGGGCTTGCAGGAGTGGACCGCGCGGCCCTGGGCCTGCCAAGCGAGGCGGAATATGTGGCGGATTACGTGCGCCGCCGGGGCTTGCCGGGCATCGACAATTGGCCGTTCTATCTGGTCTTTGCATTCTTCAGGCTGGCCGCGATCCTTGCCGGCGTCGCAGCACGTGCCGCCGCAGGTAATGCATCAAACCCAAAGATGGCCCGCAAATACGGGGCGGCGGTGCCCGCCCTGGCGGCCATGGCCACGATTGTTATCCATCAAGGGGCGGAACTTTAGCCCAGCATCACTCCGATGATCACGGCCATCAGGCCAATCATCGACACGAAAAGCGCGATCAGGTTCACGGGCAGAATCGCAGAGACACGGGCACGCAAATCCTCATCGCTGAGGTTGGCGCGTTTGGCGCGGGCGACAGCCACAATGCTATAGACAATCCCGCATAGGCCAATGGCTGACAGGGCCGCACCGATCCAGACAATAATTTCCATACCCGCTCCATCCTTTTGTGCGGGGTAACCCGCCGCAATCGCCTGCGCAAGGGTTGCAGGGGCTGGGGGCAGGGGCTAGGGATTGGCCAACCTGACAGGAGAGCCGCAATGAATGATTCCGTGACCGAAACAAGCAGCACCGTTGCCGGACAAGAGCTGCGTCAGTTTGTGGAACGCTACGAGCGGCTTGAAGCGGAAAAGAAAGACATCGCAGACGCGCAAAAAGAAGTGATGGCAGAGGCCAAAGGGCGCGGATACGACACCAAGGTGCTGCGCAAGATCGTGGCCATCCGAAAGCGCGATGCCAATGATCTGGCCGAGGAAGAAGCTGTCCTGGACATGTATAAGGCCGCTTTGGGGATGTAGTTTCAGGTGAATGGCAGGATGAGGGTCACGCCTTCCATCGCCGCGATCACCTCAAGGTCATCTTCATAGGCCGCGGTCAGTGCCGCGACGGTTTTTGCATCCAGCTCTGGCCAGTCAATAGCGTCTTCGACCTGCTCGGGCACGGCGAATTCTTCCATCACATCTGCAATCAAATTCTGCAATGCCGCTTCGGACTGTGGGGCGACCTCTGCCTGTCCGCGTGCAAGGGCCTCCATCCCCTCAGGCGTCACGATCTGCGACAAGAGATCATACTGACCGGTTACTGGAATGTCCGGCGCCAGGCCCGTTTGCAACCGGATCAACTGTTCCCAGATCAACGGCGTGTCCTCGTTGCACCAAACAGTCAAATGGGCGTTGGGTGCCGCGCGTCTGATCCTTGCAATAACGTCAGACCAGCGCAGTTCTTCCAATGTCAGAAACCCAAGGTAGGTCGCGATATCGGCAGCACCCGCGCGGGTCGCGGTCTCTTGCAAAAAACTTGCCGGATTGCGGATGCCAAAATAAAGCGACAGCGCGTCCTGATCGAAAATCTGGGCCAGGCCGCGCAACTTCATCTCTGCCTGTGGATAAAGCAGCCCGTGGTCAAAGATGCGCTTGGGAACGGCAATGAAGTTGTCATTGCTCAGGACGATCCGCGAGATGCTGTCATCCTCGACAATAGCATCGATGAGAATGTCACGCGTCTCTGGCCGAGGCGGGGCGCCATCAAGCTGCTGAAGCGTTTCGCGGATCAGCTTGCGATATTTGCCGGGGCCGGGCACGGCGATCCCATTTTGCAGCAGGACATCAGCATTTTTGAGGATCGACTTCAGCAGCCGATCCTCATCTGTGCAGTTTGCGCCGATATGAAATGCGATCTGCATGTGAGGCCTTGTCGTGCTGCGGTTCCGGGCATCATAGGGCGATTTGCAGGCCGTGAAAGCAGGTTTGCAAGGATGGCTGCAATCTCTGTCAGATTTTTCGCATGTGTCAGCGAAAACACCATTGCAAAGCGGCAATTTCTGCTGCTATACGCCGCGCATTCGGTTCACCCGATCCGCGTCCAAGACGCGCCAGTGCCCCTATAGCTCAGCTGGTAGAGCAACTGATTTGTAATCAGTAGGTCCGCGGTTCGAGTCCGTGTGGGGGCACCATTTAAACTCAAAGATAACAAATGGTTGTAGGCTAATCTCCGGGCGCGTCCTTGTGTGTTTGGTATGTTCTGCAACTGTGGGCTGTTTGTCATCGGAGTGCCCAAGTTACCGTGACTGCTAGATGATCGTTGCAGTGCGATCATGCTATTGCCCGCTGCTGTTGTCTCAAAGGTGAAAGAGGGGCGGTCTTGTTCGGTCTCTTGTTTGAGTGGCAGGCCATGCGCGATCTTCATCTCGACTGACGCGAACGACGCAGCCGCATTTTCGATCATTGGTGGTTTGGTGGCGCTGGTGTATTTGCCCGAACGCCGCCACTGCTGTCCTGCTGTCGTGTGGATCGCCATGTGGTCGATACCCTCGATTGACAGCAGGTCTGATACAACGGCAACGATGATGGCCCGCAATGACGAGAACCATCGGTTCTAGGTCGCAATACCCATTGCCAAGGTGCGGGTTTTGCTTTGTAGCTGGCAAGAACCCCAGCCGCAGGACAGATCCATGCCAACACCAAGCCGCCCCCTGGATCACCGTCTTATCAACGGTGTCGATGTCAAGAAACGCATTCTTGCCCAGGTCAAAACCTATGTGAGCGCGCAAGACACGATGCCGCGCCTTGTTTCAATTCTGATCGGCGATGTACCGGAGGCCGCGGTTTACGTGCGCAATCAGGTGCGCGGGGCGGAACAGGCCGGGTTGCCATTTGAGCAGCTGAATTGGCCCGGTGACATCACACAGGAAGACTGCAAGGCGCGCATACTGGCGATGAATGATGATCCTGCGGTTCTGGGCATCATTTTGCAGCGTCCGGTGCCCGAACACATCAACGTCCGTTCGCTGCAGTCGGCGATCCACCCGTTGAAGGATGTCGAGGGAATGAACCCTGCGTCCATCGGCAATATTGTCTATTCGGATGTTGCGCTGGCCCCGTGTACGGCTGCTGCAAGTGTGGCCTTGATCAAGGAAACAGGATTGCCCTTGGAAGGGCTTGAGGTAGTCATGATCGGCCACTCTGAAATCGTGGGTAAACCTGCTGCGATGATGCTGATGGCCGAAGGTTGCACCGTAACCGTTTGCCATCATATGACGCGGTCCGTCGCGATGCATTCACGACGTGCAGATGTGGTCGTGGTGGCTGTGGGCAAGGCGCATTTGGTGGGCCCGGATATGATCAAGCCGGGTGCGGCCGTGATTGATATCGGTATCAATCAAATCGAAACAGAGGACGGCACCAAGATCGTGGGCGACGTTGACACAGATGCTGTTTTGGACGTCGCAGGTTGGATCACACCTGTGCCCGGTGGCGTAGGGCCGGTGACCGTTGCGATCCTTATGCGTAATGCGATGGTCGCGCACCAGCGCCAGATCGCGGCAGGATGGCTATGACGCCAGATACCCGACGCCACAAAACGCGATCATGCAACCGCCCCATTGTGTGGCGGACATGCGTTCCTTAAGGATGAACCACGCCAGAACAATCGTGATCAAACCAAACATTGATGACGTTACCGCAGCGTATTGCGGATTGGGTAAGCCGCCAGCCGACAGAACGCACAGCAATGCGATGCCGTCTGCAATACCCATCGCGATAAGCCATGGCAGTGCGGATTTTCCGGGCCAGAATTTCTGTTTCCAAATCAGGATGATGCCGGTGACTAACGCCACGGCCAATATGCGGGTCACGAGGGTAGAAGGTATCTCGTGGCTGATCTCGGCTGCGGCTTGTCCCAATGCAAAGGTGCCTGCAAACCCTACAGCTGCGATCAGGGCATAAAGCACGGTGCGGCCTTTTGGTGGCGTGGCATCCTCGGTGCTGTCCGAGAGAACCGCGACAATGGCGACGCCAAAGACGATGGCGCAGATCGCAACCCATTGAAAAAGGCCGACGGCTTGCCCTTGCAGTGTGGAAATAGTCACCGACAGGATTGGGTAACTGGCAATCAACGGGGCGACAAGCCGTACAGGCCCGCGCTGGAAGGCATAATACAGCCCGAAGGTCGCAATCACAAAGAACACGCCAGCAGCAAGGGAAAACCAGATGGCGCGCGCGGGCAGGGCCTGAAAACCCCCGCTGATCACGGTCAGGCCAGAGTGAAAGATCAGGCCGGTCAGCAGGACCGTGAAAATTGCAGCCGTTATTGGCACTTTCTGGCTCAGAAATCGGACGCAGATGTCGTGAAAGCCCCAGCAAAGCGCGGCGATGAGGCCCAGAACAAGCGCGCTCATGGATCATTCCGAAAGTACGGAACAGGAAACATCAGGCAAGCACTCAGCAAAAAGATTGCCCCTAACATTGCCCGGAAATGACTGATGGATGCGATGCAGAAACCGATGGGTAAGATGACAAACAGGATCCAGCCGATAAAATTGATCTGATGATTGGCCATACTGTCCGATTTCATTTGCCGTGCGCCGCAGCGTCTGTATTCTTATGGTTAAATAAATATTCCGCACATGCAACACGCGCGGGGAGGATTTCATGTTAGACGACTACCCAATGGTAAGGCCGGGGCCGCCCAGGCCCAGCACGATTATCAGACCGCAAGTCTTCTCGCTTCCGCCCGGAACAGAGCGATATGTGGTCGAAGGCCAAGGCGCAATACTGATCCCTATTGAGAGTGGCGATCACCTGACCATCGTGAATGATCACGGCGGGCAAAAATGCGAAGTGATCGCCTGTGACCCCAAAGGCGTTGCAGATGCGGGAATTCTGGGTGCTTCGGCAAACGGTGTTGCCGCAGGGTTGCAGGCGCTTTTGACCAGCACGGACCATTCCCTGCGCGGTTTGCGGATGGGCTTGGATGCGCGCGGTATCGATCTGGTAAAGGCGGCGGCCATCCATTTGTTTGATGCGACGACTCCGGCCAAAACTGAGGTTGGCTATACCGCTGATCGCAACGGTGTTGTCGTTATTGCCGCGCCTGCGGTTGCAATGGATTTTGAGGCACAAGATACCGCCACACCGCTGACGGTCATGGTGAAACGCGCGGTTCTGAAAAGCCATGCGCGATTTGAGTTGCCTGACCCGTTAGCTGATCCGGTGTCAGACATTCGGGTACACAGCCAAACCGCCGAGGCCTTTTTTGTGAAAGCTGGGGACTATATCCAGATCATTGATGTGGATGGCCGTCAGTGCACTGATTTTGAATGCTTCTCCGCTCGCAAGCTGGACAAGGGGATCGAGCATGCGCTTGATGTGACAACGACCCGCACACTGATGGGTCACGCCTATCCGATGCCGGGATTGCATGCGAAATACTATGATCAGGAGATGGTGCCACTGGTCGAAGTCGTGCAGGACACCTGTGGGAGGCACGATGCATTCGCGCTGGCATGCTCGGCAAAGTATTATGACGACATTGGATATCCGGGGCATGTGAATTGCTCTGAGAACTTCAATCAGGCGCTATCAAAATTCAACGTGACGGGGCGTCCGGGTTGGATGGCGATCAATTTTTTCTTCAATACGTTCCTTGATGATCATGGCGTCATGTATGCCGATGAACCTTGGAGCAGACCGGGTGACTTTGTATTGTTGCGCGCGTTGACAGACATCGTTTGTGTCTCCAGCGCCTGCCCGGATGACACCACGGCCGCGAACGGCTGGAACCCCACCGATATTCATGTTCGCACTTACAGCGGCAAGGAAACCTTTCAGCGGGCAATTGCGATCCGCGCGACACCAGATTCGGAGCCGAAAATGACCAAACAAACCGGTTTCCACGACAGCTTTGCCAAGCACACGCGGAACTTTATCGAGTATAACGGCTATTGGCTGGCAAACTGCTATGCAGCCGCGGGCCCGATCGAAGAATACCATGCTTGCCGGGAAAAATGCGTCATCATGGATTTGTCGCCGTTGCGTAAATTTGAGATTACGGGCCCTGACGCCGAGGCGCTTTGCCAATATGCCTTTACCCGCAATATGAAAACGCTCGCTGTTGGTGGCGTGGTCTATACCGCCATGTGCTATGAGCACGGCGGGATGATCGACGATGGTACGATCTTTCGTCTGGGCAAGGATAACTTCCGCTGGATTGGTGGCTCTGACTACGGCGGCGAATGGTTACGCGAATTGGCCGAGAAGCATGAACTGAAGGTGTTGGTCCGTGCTTCGACCGATCAGATGCACAATGTGGCGGTCCAAGGCCCCGAAAGCCGCGATCTGCTGCGCAAACTGGTCTGGACGGCACCACATAACCCAGAATTTGATCAGCTGGACTGGTTCCGCTTTACGCCTGCACGCTTGCGCAACGAAAGCGGCACGCCGTTCGTGGTCAGCCGGACGGGCTATACTGGCGAGTTGGGGTATGAAGTCATGTGTCATCCCAAAGACTGCGCCGAGATTTTCGATGCGATTTGGGAAGCAGGGCAAGACCATGGGCTAAAGCCGATGGGTCTTGAAGCCCTCGATATGGTGCGCATCGAAGCCGGGCTGATCTTTGCGGGTTATGACTTTAGCGATCAGACTGATCCGTTTGAGGCGGGCATCGGATTTACCTGCCCGTTGAAATCCAAGACAGATGATTTTGTGGGCCGTGATGCGTTGATCCGCCGTAAGGAGCACCCAATGAAAAAACTGGTGGGGCTTGAAATCGACGGCAACGTCGATGTGGGGCACGGTGATTGCATCCACATTGGGCGCGCCCAGATTGGTGAGGTCACATCGTCCATGCGCTCGCCGCTGCTGAAGAAAAACATCGCGCTGGCCCGGATTGACGTCGCTCATGCAGACGTTGGAACGGAAGTGGAGATCGGCAAGTTGGATGGCCACCAGATGCGGCTGCCAGCACGGATCGCCGAAACCCTCGCCGCCTATGACCCCAAGAAAGAGCGACCCCGATCATGATCCGTTATGCCGCAGCATTCGTTGTCCTAGCAGGTGCAGCACAGGCGCAATCGGTCAAGCTGGAAGGGGACGAGATCGCCATCCTCTTGACTGGCAACACCGCTGTTGGCGTTTGGGAAGGGGCCAACTATCGCCAGTTCTTTGGCGAAGACGGCGTGACGATTTATGCACAAGAGGGCGCTCGCTCGGCCCGAGGGGAATGGCGCGTCCATGAGGATGAATATCAAAGCATCTGGCCCAATGACGACGCTTGGGAAGGTTGGTTCGTGATGGAGTTTGGCGGCGATTGGTTCTGGGTCAGCAAAACCACACCACCCACACCCTTTGAAGTGCTAGAGGGCCAACAACTGGACGGCCAATGACCGTGCTGGATGATCTCGGCGGCGAAGACCGCCTGCGCGATTTGGTCGAGACCTTCTATGATCTGATCGAAACGCTGCCCGAAGGATCAAACCTGCGCCGTCTTCATGCCCGTGGACATGGCGTACCCCATGCAAGGGTTGAACAGTATAATTTCTTGTCGGGGTTCATGGGTGGGCGCAGCTACTACAAAGAGAAACATGGCCATATGGACGTCAAATTGATGCATGCGCACGTACCGATCCGCATGGCAGACGCAGAAAATTGGCTGGCCTGTATGCAAAAAGCACTGGATGACGAAGGTCATGAAGGGCCGCATGTGGCGAAGTTACGGCAAGTGTTTCGTAGGGTTGCGCTAATACTCGTGAATGATGTGCCCGACTGGGAAAATGATCTTGAGACGTCCCGATGATCCGCTTTGCAGTCCTTGCGATGTCGATTGGGGTCTGCGCCGGGCAGGCGTCCGCGTTTTGTGCCGACATGGCCCGCGTTGCGCGATCAGGTGGCGCATTGGGTCTGCCGGACAGTGACATGATCGCGGAATGCAGCGCGTCATTGATTTTGGGCGGTGGCCAGCAAGTGCAGTGCGGCTGGCCCTTTGCTTATCGCTCTGACGAGGCAACAGCCGCCTTTGACCGGTTGAATGAAACCGTTGCCGCTTGTTTGGGGCCCGATGCTGCGTCCAGTCGCGATCAAAGCGTCAACCACCCAGACTTTTACGACCTTCGTCTTTATCACATTGCGGGTCGGCAAACGGCCGTATCTTTGAAAGACAAGGCCGCTTTGCAGAGAACATATGTTTTCTTGCGGATATCGCGCGAGACACCCTGATCAGTTCTGCAAATAGACTTCCAGGCTGTCATCCAGCGCATCTTTCCACGGTGTGTGATGCTTGGGTGCCATCGTGCCAGTGATGACGGACTTATAGCCGTTGTCGCGGAAGGTCATGATGCCTGCCTTCTTGTGGCCTTTCCATTCTTTGAAGGCCTTGCAGGCCCCTTCAACGTCAAAAGTTGGATAGTCCGTCTCGGCGATCAATTCCTTGATGTAATCACCCTGATACCAGATTGCATCGTAGTCATCTTCGCCAGCGTCCTCTCGCGCTACGCGGTCGACAACATCGGCCTTCATAGCCGCCTGATCTGGCATCGCAATCCGGTCCATGATGACATCACGCACCCACCAGGCCTGCGCGTCGAACATGTTGAAGGTGAACCATTGGTCCTGCATGCCGATGTAGAACAGGTTGGGTTCGTTCACGTAAGCCACGCCTTTGTAAAGGTCCGCCGTCGCCAGTCGGTTGGTGGTTTTCAGACGCAGGTTGTCGGGCAGGAAGGGAAAGTGATGTTTGTAGCCAGTACATAGGATCACAGCATCAATATCGCGGCTGGAGCCATCTTTAAAATGCGCAGTGTTGCCGTCTACATGGGTCAGCAAGGGCACCTCGGCCCAGTTGTCAGGCCAGTCATAGCCCATCGCCGCAGTTCGGTGGCTGACTGTGATCGACTTGGCGCCGTATTTCCAGCACTGACTGCCGATATCCTCAGCCGAATAACTGGTGCCGACGATCAGGATATCCTTGTCCTTGAATTCCATTGCATCGCGGAAATCATGGGCGTGCAACACGCGGCCCTTAAAGCTTTCAAAGCCGTCGAACTGCGGCACATTTGGTGTGCTGAAGTGGCCTGAACAGACGATCACGTGATCAAAGCTTTCGGTATAGGTGTGATCTTCTGGCAAGTTACAAACGGTCACGTTGAACTTGTCACCGTCCTTTTCCACCCATCGGACGGCGGTTTCAAAACGGATCCAATCGCGCACACCGGCTTTGGCGACGCGGCCCTGAATGTAGTCAAACAGTACAGCACGCGGCGGATAGCTGGCGATCTGTTTGCCAAAATGCTCTTCAAAGCTGTAGTCGGCAAACTCCAAGCCTTCTTTTGGGCCGTTTGACCACAAATACCGGTACATGGACCCGTGAACTGGTTCGCCGTATTCATCCAGCCCTGTGCGCCAGGTGTAGTTCCACAACCCGCCCCAATTGGCCTGCTTTTCAAAGCAGACGACTTCGGGGATATCCGCGCCGTCAGCGGCGGCTGATTGGAAAGCGCGAAGTTGTGCCAGACCCGAAGGTCCGGCCCCGATCACTGCAATGCGTTTAGTCATCTTTCGTACTCTCCTGTCAGCAAGTTGTTCACAGCAATTCGACCTATTGCTTGCACCTTAGGCCAACTAATATTTTTTACAGTAAAACCCCTCATGCGGTGCTTCTGTTGATTGAGCAGGCTTCGGTCTGAGAAAACAGCGAAGCGGTGTTGAGGTTATCGTGCAAATGCCAGAACTCCATCAGGCCATGGATCATGGCGCCATCCGCAAGCGTAGTTGGATGCAAGAGATTGACTGCCGCGCCCTGTCTTGGGCGCGGCATCGTCGTCTTAAATATCCAGTGTGTTCGCTTTTTCCCAGGATGAGAAATGCGATGTAAAGTCGTTCCATTCCTGACGTTTCATCTTCAGGTAAGCGGCTGAGAATTCGGCGCCCATCGCGTCCTTCAAGCCGCTGTCGCTGTCATAAGCGCGTAATGCATCCAGCATGTTCAAGGGAAGTTTTGGCGCATCTGTGATGGTGTGCCCTTCGGCGTACATATCAATATCATGACGTTTGCCGGGATCAGCCTTAGAGCGGATGCCCGAAAGACCAGCCGCGATGATGACGGCTTGAAGCAGGTAGGGATTGGCGGCACCGTCCGGCAAACGCAGCTCAAAACGTCCGGGGCCGGGAACGCGCACCATATGCGTGCGGTTGTTGCCGGTCCAGGTCACCGTGTTGGGTGCCCATGTGGCACCTGAAGTCGTGCGCGGTGCGTTGATCCGCTTATAGCTGTTGACCGTGGGGTTGGTGATCGCCGCCAAGGCGCTCGCGTGCTTCATGATCCCACCAAGGAAGTGCTTGCCACGCTCGGACAAGCCCACTTCACCGGTTTGCCCTTCACCTTCGCCAGCGAATACGTTGGTTTTGGATTTATCGCCCGGCGCATCCCAGACAGAGATATGCGCGTGGCAACCATTGCCGGTCAGACCTTCGATAGGTTTGGGCATGAAGGTCGCGCGGAAGCCATGTTTTTCGGCGACGCATTTGGCCATGAACTTGAAGAAACTGTGTTTGTCGGCCGTCTTGAGCGCGTCATCGAAGTCCCAGTTCATTTCCCACTGACCGTTGGCGTCTTCATGGTCATTTTGATAAGGATTCCAACCAAGCTCTAGCATGTGGTCGCTGATCTCACGGATCACATCCAGACGGCGCATGAACGCCTGCTGATCATAACATGGCTTGGCCGCAGTATCATATGGATCGCTGATCTGATCGCCCTCGGGCGTCAGTAAAAAGAACTCGGCCTCAATCCCGGTTTTGACGTGCATACCTTCGGCGGCAGCTTCGTCGATCAAGCGGCAGAGCACGTTACGGGGCGCCTGTTCGACCGGTTGATCTTCCATGACGCAGTTTGCAGGAACCCAAGCAATTTCCTTGTTCCATGGCAGGATGATCACGGCTTCTGGGTCTGGCACCGCCAGCATGTCAGGGTGGGCCGGTGTCAGGTCTAGCCATGTGGCAAAGCCAGCGAAACCCGCGCCATCCTCCTGCATGTCTGCAATCGCGCGTGCGGGCACCAGTTTGGCCCGTTGCCCACCGAATAAATCGGTGAACGAAATCATGAAGTATTTGACGCCATTGTCCTTGGCGAATTTTGCAAGATCAGTTGCCATTTTGTGTTTTCCCTGTCTTGGAAAGAATGGGGCGCGATCTGCAATCAGCCGCGCCCTCGTTTTCGATTAGAATGGTGTGTTTGGTTTGCCGGGGTACCAATCGGTGCCCGCAAGAGGCACTTTGGCCATGGCTGCGGCCTCCATGGTCAACGCGACCAGATCCTCTGGCTCTAGGTTATGCAGGTGGTTCTTGCCACAGGCGCGCGCGATAGTTTGCGCCTCCAGCGTCATCACCTTGAGGTAGTTGCGCAAACGGCGCCCCCCTTCGATTGGGTCGAACCGTTTCATCAGCTCTGGATCTTGGGTCGTGATGCCAGCAGGGTCTCGCCCTTCGTGCCAGTCATCATAGGCGCCTGCTGTTGTGCCAAGCGCGTTGTACTCGGCCTCCCACTTCGGGTCATTGTCGCCTAGTGCGATCAATGCTGCGGTCCCTATGGCCACCGCGTCTGCGCCCAAAGCCATCGCTTTGGCCACGTCTGCGCCAGAGCGGATTCCCCCTGACAAGATCAACTGCACTTTGCGGTGCATGCCGAGGTCTTGCAGTGCCTGAACAGCGGGGCGGACGATCGCCAATGTTGGCTGGCCAACGTGTTCGATGAAAACATCCTGCGTGGCCGCCGTCCCGCCTTGCATGCCATCCAGAACAACCGCATCCGCGCCAGCTTTGATCGCAAGGGTCGTGTCATAGTAGGGACGAGCGCCTGCAACCTTCACATAGATCGGCACCTTCCAGCCTGTGATCTCGCGCAATTCAAGGATCTTGATTTCCAGATCGTCCGGGCCTGTCCAGTCTGGGTGACGGCAGGCAGACCGCTGGTCGATCCCTTTTGGCAGATTGCGCATCTCGGCGACCCGGTCACTGATCTTTTGGCCAAGCAACATACCACCACCGCCCGGCTTTGCCCCTTGGCCAACCACGATTTCAATCGCGTCCGCTTTGCGCAGATCGTTTGGGTTCATGCCATAGCGCGAAGGCAGATACTGATAGACCAGTTTGTCGGAATGTCCCCGTTCTTCGGGTGTCATCCCGCCGTCACCGGTTGTGGTGGAGGTTCCAGCAGCCGAGGCACCGCGGCCCAAAGCCTCTTTCGCGGGGCCGGACAAGGCACCAAATGACATGCCTGCGATAGTGATCGGAATATCGAGCTCAATCGGGTTTTCCGCGTGCAGCCCGCCGATTGTCACAGAGGTTTCGCACTTTTCGCGGTACCCTTCGAGGGGGTAGCGCGAGATCGATGCGCCCATGAACAACAGATCATCAAACGACGGCACTTTGCGTTTGGCGCCGCCACCACGGATATCATAGATCCCCGTAGCTGCGGCGCGTCGGATGTCGCTGTTGACATCTTGCGTAAATGTCGCCGACTGCCGCGGCGTGGTGTGCGGGATACCCTTAGGGTCGTGTTTGTTCATCTGTGGTATCCTCAATACGCGCCAGCATTGTCGACGTCGAAGTTATAGAGATTGCGGGCAGAGCCATAACGCGTGAACTCTGACGGATCAGCATCGATACCTGCTTCGTCCAGCAATTCTTGAAGAAGCGTGATGTGCTCAGGCCGCATTTCCTTCTTTTCGCAATCTGCGCCGAGCGACTTGACCGTGCCGCGCACAAAGAAGCGCGCCTCGTAACAGCTGTCACCCAAGGCATCACCTGCGTCGCCACAGACGACCAGATTACCGGACTGCCCCATAAAGGCAGACATGTGACCCACGCTGCCCTTTACGACGATGTTCACGCCTTTCATGGAAATGCCGCAGCGCGAAGATGCGTTGCCCTTGACCACGATCAGCCCACCGTGGCCGGTAGCCCCAAGATACTGGCTGGCATCGCCTTCGATGATGATCTTTCCGGACATGATGTTTTCACCGGTGCCGGGCCCCGCAGAGCCATGGATGTTCACGGTGGCCTGCTGGTTCATTCCGGCGCAGTAGTATCCGGTTGACCCTTTCACCGTGACCTCAATCGGGGCGTCCAGACCGCAAGCAATTGCGTGGGCGCCTTTGGGGTTCACGATTTCCCAGTTTGTTTGGTTTGTATGGTTGGTTTGAGCGTGAAGCGTCTTGTTCAGCGCCCTTAGACCAACTTCGGATAGGTCGATCGTTTGCATGTCTCAGGCGGCCTTTTCAGTCGTGGAAGGGGCGGCGTTGTGGCTCCAGAAGTAGACCGTCGCAGGCTCAGGTTCCCAAACACGTGCCTCCTCGATGCCCGGCAAGTCGACCAGCGCGCGATATTCGGATCCAAAGGCCACATATTGATCGGTTTCCGCCATGACAGCGGGTTTGCAAGCAATCGGATCACGAACAACGCCAAAACCGTCCTTGGTTCCGACAACGAATGTGAAGAAGCCGTCGAGATCATCAAGACTACTTTCAAGTGCTTCACCCAACGTAGCGCCGTTCTGCATTTGCCATGTCAGGTAGGCGGCCCCGACCTCGGTGTCGTTTTCAGTCTCGATGTGGATGCCCTCGCGACGCAGTTTGCGGCGCAGAGAGTTATGATTGGAGAGCGAGCCGTTATGCACCAGGCATTGATCGTCGCCTGTGTTGAACGGATGTGCGCCCATTGTAGTGACCGCGGACTCAGTGGCCATACGGGTGTGGCCAATGCCATGCGTGCCCGACATCTTGGCAAGATCGAACTGTGCAGCCACGTCTTTGGGCAGGCCCACTTCTTTGTAAATCTCAAGGTTGTCGCCTCGGCTCATTAACCGGATGTCGGGGTTGATATCTTTCAAAGCAGCACGCACCTGCGCGGTTGAACCGGCGGGAATGTCAAGAACTGCGTGGGTGCTTTTGACTGATATGCCGACTGTCGCCCCGATCACGTCACTCAGCGCCTTGTCTAGTCCCGCAAATGCAGTATCCGGGTCTGCGGCCTGCACAGTCATCTTGCTGCGGCCATCTGTCTGAGCGCCATAGATCGCAATGCCTGCGCTATCGGGACCGCGGTCTGTCATGGTGATCAGCATCGCTGTCAGCATCTCGCCCAGCTGAGGTTCCAGTGACTTGTCTTTGAGGAATAACCCAACAATTCCGCACATCGGCGTTGTCCTTTCGAGGGTAAGAATTCGATGATTCGAAGGCTAGCAGCTAAGCATTACACTCTCAACCATGAGGAAAAAAAATTTCCTCGTGGTAATGGTGACGGCCCTGGTTGGGCCGCCACCGTTTTTTGATCTAGTAGCGTTCCAACATCTTTTCGATCTTGTCCTGCTCGCCCATCTGGCGTGCCTCTTCGAGGTGTTTTCCTTCACGCACGAATTGAATCCGGTGCCAGCCAATCCAGAAGGCAACCCCGACAATTGTCATTGCAACCTCCCAGCCCTGGAAAGGGTAGACAGCGCCAACATCAGCGAGATCAACCGCCCAGCTTTCATATCCAATAGTAGACATCTTTTATCTTCCTTTCGTTAGGATTTTGCCGCGAGGGCGGCTCTGTCGGCTTCGATGATCTGTGCCTTCGCATCTTCGTAGGCATGATGCTCGGCATAATCGAGACCTTGCAGTTCAACCTCTTCTGGGATGCGCAGAACACCAGCTTTGGCTTGTAGTTTCGCAACCAAGAAACCGGGCAGGAAACCCAACACAAAGAACATAATCACAGCACCAAGGAACTGACCAAGGGGATTGATTGTCGCATAGCCTTCGAATGGCGAGCTTGGTGCCCCCCACAATACGAAGCCCGAGATAACCAAACCGACAAATCCTGCGTAGCCGTGAACGGCGACCGCACCAACAGCATCGTCAAGCTTGAAGCGGCGTTCGACCCAATAGTGAAGCTTATAGACAATCACGACACCAATCGCGCCAACGATCATTGCCTGGATTGGGTGGTAGAGGTCATTGCCGGCAGAGGCCGTAATGATCCCGGCCAATCCGCCAGAGAACGTCCAGAAGGCATCTCCCTTTGACACGACATAGGCTGCCATCAAGCCGCCCGAGAGTGACATGAGGAAGTTGAATGTAATTGCAGACAGTGACGTCGGTGCAAGGTAAATATTCGTGGCCGTCCAGGTTGTGCCGGTAATCTCACCACCGATCACTTCAGGCGAAATCAGGGGTACGTTGCATGCCGCGTAGAAGCCCCAGAACCCTGTGTAAATCAGGAAAATCCCGATCGTCAGCATCCATGGATTATGCGGAGGAATGTCACGCGGCGTGCCATCTTTGGCAAACTTACCGATGCGTGGTCCAAGAACCATGAGCACACCCAGTGCGTAACCACCGGCAATCGCATGGATTACACCAGAGGCATAGGCGTCATGATAGCCGAGTTTTTGTACCATCCAACCGGCATAGTGCCAGCCCCATGCTGCATCGATGATCCAGAAGACGGAGCCAATGAGCACAGCGTGAACCCAGAGTGCCGACGACCGAATGCGTTCGATCACTGATCCGGAAACGATTGATGCAGCGGTCCATGAGAACAGCAAGAACGCGGCCCAGAATACACCGGTGATCCGATCGTCCAGGTTCGTGCCCATGTTTTCCGACCAAGGCAAATTCGCGGCACCGCTTTCCAGATCCAGCGACCCGCCGAAGATATAGAAATTTGGGAATGCCCAGTATATCCACCAGCCAAAGAAGAAGAATGTGACCGTCACCAAGGGGATGATCATGATGTTCTTCATCAAGGTATGCATGTGATTCCGTGCACGGCTTGCGCCGACTTCATACATGCAGAACCCCACATGAATCAGGAACATGAAAACAACCGTGACCCAGTAATAAAACTCGGTAAATATGGTTGTTAGAGCGTTTAGATTTCCATCCACTTTATCGTCTCCCCTGTTGATGGTGGAGGCAAATTTGCCTACCAGTAATATTTTTTTCCTAGAGATCACACTGATTTGTACCGACCTGTCAATAGCTGCATGCCCGCTGTCGCATGCCCGCCGCTGCGCACACACGCACCAAGCTCAAAGATATTTCTTGCCTGACAGGAAACTTTTTTGACTAGTAGTCTTGCTTTTGAAAGTCACCTGAGTCTCAATTGGGCCAACTAAAAAATTTGATTGGGAGAGACTTATGGCCATTCTTTGGAGATCGTCCGCACTTGCACATCGCCACGCTGAAATCGGGGGCGAACTCGAAGACTGGAACGGAATGGGTACCGCGTGGTTCTACGACCACACGCCAGAGCGTGCGAAAGCAGACTATGAGGCTGTTCGCACAAAGGCGGGCCTGATGGATGTCTCGGGGCTGAAGAAGGTCCATGTCGTAGGTGCAGACGCAGCTTACGTCATTGACCGCGTGACCACTCGCAATGTGGAAAAGATCGCGCCTGGGCGGTCGACCTATGCCTCGATCCTGAACGACCGTGGTCTGTTTATCGATGACTGCATCATCTACCATCTGGCTGTGAACTCTTGGATGGTCGTCCATGGCACAGGCGCAGGCATGGAACAGTTGGCGGCCGCGGCCGCGGGCAAGAACTGCGAAATCCTGTTTGATGACGATTTGCACGATATGTCCTTGCAGGGACCAGTATCCGTTGATCTGCTGGCCAAAGAAATCCCATCAATTCGCGATTTGGCCTACTTTGGTTTGATGCAGACACGCCTTTATGGACGTGATGTGATGATTTCCCGGACCGGCTATACCGGTGAACGCGGCTACGAGATTTTCTGCCGAGCGAAAGATGCGACCCACCTGTGGGATAGCATCTTGGACGCGGGCAAGGATATGGGTGTGCGTCCTGTCCAGTTCAGCACCCTAGATATGCTACGGATTGAAAGCTACCTGCTGTTCTATCCTGGCGATAACTCTGAAACCTTCCCCTTTGAGGATCAGCCTTGCGGCGACACGCTTTGGGAATTGGGTTTGGAGTTTACCGTGTCACCGGGCAAGGAGGGATTTGTCGGAGCCGAAAACCACTATGCCCTCGAAGGCAAAGAGCGTTTCAAAATCTACGGTGTGCAACTGTCCGAGAGCATGGACCAGATGGAGATGGGCGCGCGTGTCCTGCGCGATGGCAAGGACATCGGTGTAATCACCTATGGTCTGTCGTCCGAGTTGAACAATTACAGCGTCGCGATTGCACGGATTGCCCCCGACGCGGCGCAGCCTGGCACCAAGCTGACCGTGAAACAGCCGGACGGCACAGAACTGGCTGCGACAGCCGAGGAAATGCCATTCTATGATAAGGACAAATCGATCCGCACTGCCAAAGGCTGATCTGATCGGGCGCGCGGGCGACCGCGCGCCTTTTTCACTCCGAAGGACTGATATGTCGAAGTTTCAATTCCCACAAAGCATCAAGAGCAGGCCGGTCTATGGCACGCTTGAGCCGCGCGAAGGCTCTGCCCATCTGTTCATCGCGGACGCACATGGTGCAGAAGCGATCCTGGATGTCGCGACGACATCCTTGATGGCAAAAGCGCACATTATCTACATCCCAAAGGGCGAGGCATTTGAGGATGACCTGCGCGCTTTGAATGCTGCATCATTCTACGCTGGCCCGTCTTATGCGGCGGCCGAACAACGTATTCACAAAGCATTGGCTGATGCCAAGATGGGATTGCAAGTCTATCTTGCCGGTACAGAGGGGGTCATGGGTCAAGCCCAGAACGCGGCAATGCAGGCCGGTATCCCGCATACGGCGATTCAAACCGAACATCGCGGATCAACAGCGCGACGGATGCAATGCGTGCATTGCAAAGGGATCACCGAAGACGTTGAAACTGATCCATTTCAGTGCGCGCACTGCGGGCTTCATCTATTTGTGCGCGATCATTATTCACGCAGGCTGGCTGCCTATCAGGGCGTCCGCATCGACGCAGAAGACCACGGCAACGTGCCAGAGCCCAAGGGGATTTACGAATGAGCGGTGCGGAAAAAATTGCCGTCAAAGTCACCGACGTGGTTCCACTGAATGATCTGGTCACACGGTTTAAGTTTGAACGGGTCGATGGCGGGTTGCTGCCTACGTTTTCAGGGGGAGCCCATACTGTCGTCGAAATGCCTGAAGGCGATATCACCCGGCTGAACCCCTATTCACTGATGTCCGATCCAATGGACCAAAGTGCCTACACGATCTCGGTGCGTCGTGATGACGAAGGGCGTGGTGGATCCTTGTTCATGCATAACAAGGTGAAGGTCGGGGACGAGATGACGATATCATACCCCGTGAACCTGTTCAGCCTGGATTTACGCGCCAAGAAACACTTGTTTCTGGCAGGTGGCATCGGGATCACCCCATTTCTGGCCCAGATCAAACAATTGGAGCGGTTCAACGGAAATTGGGAACTTCACTATGCCTGCCGGACTGAAAGTCTGGGGTCATACGTGGATGAACTGACAAGCCATCACCCCAATGAAACGCACATCTACTACGATGATCAGGACGACAAAATTGATCTGTTGAACCTGTTGGACGGGCAGCCGTTGGGCACACATATCTATGTCTGTGGGCCAAAAGGGATGATCGACTGGGTGCGCAACACCGCCGCTGCCGAAGGATGGCCACGTGAAGCGATCCACTATGAGGAATTCCTCGCGCCTCAACCCGGCAAACCGTTCGAGGTCAAGCTGGCCGTGTCGAACAAGGTGATCCAGGTTGGCGAACAGGAAAGCCTGCTGGAAGCAATGGAACGCGAAGGCGTAGACGCGCCTTATCTCTGCCGTGGCGGAGCCTGCGGGCAATGCGAAACCCGCGTCATCGACTACACCGGCAACTTTATCCACCGTGACCACTGGCTGGACGATGATGAACACGCAAATGGCGAAAAGATCATGCCATGCGTCAGCCGCTTTGAAGGCAAAACTCTGGTATTGGACCGCTGATATGACCATTCAATTCAATGATGAAACCTTCCGCGATGACTATTCTTTCTACAATTCTGAAAGGGCGATCAAACGGTTCCCGTTTCCATTCCACGAAGACAGCTACATGTATTCGGTCAATATGGAACAGCACCGCGGCGGCCCCGTTGATAGCGTCTATGAAAAGCGGTTTGACGTTGATGAACATTACGTGTCCGAAATGCGAGACCGCGAAATGGTCTTGGCGGATGATCCGTTGCGCTGCCAATCCCTGCCGCATATGACGCTGGCTGGTTGGGATCTGTTAGAGCTGATCATGGTCAGCAAATCTGAAGACTATCCTGACCTTTTTGAGCTGCACCGCGACGGCAACAACTGGCGTTGGGTGAACAAACCGCTGGGGATAGATGACAGTTTTGTCTTTCTGGATGAAACGACGCTGCCCTATGGCCCGATGGAATATATCACGCGCCAGGCGCAGGGCGACTTTTGCGTTCTGGATCAGCGCGACGATAACCTGTGGATGGACGCCGGCATGGTTACCACACAAGCCGATTGGTCGCTGGATTTTGACATCGGGATGAACTTTTTTGAATGGCACGCACCGGTCCCGCTTGCCCATGAAAAGGGCATCTTTGTCCGCGCGCTCAAGTTTCTGCTGAATATTCAGCAGGGCGCGCCGGCCCGGCGTTTGAACTGGACCATGACAGTGAACCCGCTGCTGGACACCAGCCCTGAGAACTACCACAAATGGGGTATTCAAAAGACAACACTGACGCCTGAAAACCTCGGCGCAAAACAGCACCTGCGGGTGGAATTACAGACCTTCTTCCGCTTGCCGCGATCAAACGCGCTGGTCTTTCCAATCCGCTGTTATCTTTGCAGCTTTCAGGATTTGATGACCGTGCCAAAGTGGGGTCGCCGTCTGCACCGTGTGATCCGCGATCTGCCAGAAGAACTCGCCACCTACAAAGGGTTCATCGACAACCGGCCGATGATGTTGGATTACCTGTCGAAGTTCGACGATGGCCTGCCAACCAGCGATGGGATCTGGCCAGACTTCGAAACCGAACCTGCATTGCAGACGTGAATGCAAAGGGTGTTGATGATCTGGATGAAAAAGATCAGCAACGCCTTTCTTACGAGCGTCATGCTCTGCGCCGCCCTGCCTGTGCAGGCACAAGAGTGTAGCATCGCACTGGTCCTTGCGCTGGATGTGTCAGGCTCTGTGAATGAGGTCGAATATGCACAGCAAATCAATGGCCTGGCTGTCGCGCTGAATGATCCGGACGTGCGATCGTTGATCCTGTTCAGCACTGATGCACCTGTGGCATTGGCGGCATATGAGTGGAGTTCGCGCAACCACCAATACATCATCCAACCTTGGATTTCATTGGACAGCCCCAGCGCGCTTGACCGTGCGATCACCCGTATCCGGACACACCAAAAAATACGTGCGGGATTGAAAACCGCGATGGGGACGGCATTGGACTTTGGTGCGACCATGCTGGAGCAGCAATCGCACTGCTGGCGCCGCACCATTGATGTCTCAGGCGATGGAATAAACAACATCGGTGTCAGCCCGCAAACGGTGTATCATGACGCAATCTTTGACCACATCACGGTTAATGCACTGGTGGTCGGAAATCCGTCAAATACGGCCGAAGATGGAACGGCGCTCTCGCCGGAGGCGCTGCGCCAGTATTACGAGACAGAAGTGATCCATGGCCCCGAAGCCTTTGCCATGGTGGCCTATGGATACAGTGATTACGCAAGGGCTATGCAGCGTAAGCTATTGCGAGAGTTGTCATTGCCAGTCTTCGGCGCGCTTTTGCAGGACTAGCTATCCTGCGGATAAGAGATCACCGACAAATAGCGTGCAGGCAGTTTCACCAAACCTTCCGGGCCATGCGGCGCATCTGCGTCAAAAAACAGGGTATCCCCCGGTTTCAGCGGATAGACCTGATCGCCATGCCGATAGTCAACTTCACCTTCGAGCATATAGATCGTCTCAATCCCGCCGTGCTGGAACGTGGGAAAAACGTCTGCTTTGTCTGACAATGTAATCAGGTAGGGTTCAACGATGACGCCACTGGCGTTCGATCCGATATGGCCCAGCAGATTGTATTGATGATTGGCGCGGGTCCCGTCGCGTTCCAGTTCCACCCCTTCACCCGCTTTCGTATGCACCGCCATGCGATCTTCTTCAAAACCGCGAAAAAATGATGTGAGCGGGACAGACAGCGCATTGGACAGGGTTTGCAGTGTCGTCAAGGATGGCGAGGTATTCCCGTTTTCGATTTTCGACAACATTCCGATGGACAATCCGGTCATCCCAGACAGTTCAGCGACGGTGATTTCCTGCTTGCGTCGAAAGGCGCGCACCTCTCGTCCAATCGCAACTTCCAGCACCTTTTCACGTTTTTCTCGGACACTGTGGGGGTCTTGTTGAAGGATTGTCGCGTTCATGGTTCTATCCGTATTTTCCAGTAATTATGCCATTAACGCTCTGCGCAATTCGCACAAGATGTATCGCTAAAAATTCAGTGTTCTACGTCTGGTATAGCAGAAATGTTTCCTGTTAGGATAATTTTATGACTAACAATAATAGTGCGCAAATCGGTTTTTTGATTTTCCCAGGTTTCCCTATGGCATGCCTGACATCGATGATCGAGCCGCTGCGCGCCGCGAATGAGATTTCGGGTAAAGAGGCGTTTAGCTGGAAACTGGTATCTGAATTCGGCGATCGCGTCGAGGCAAGCGCGAAGGTTTGGTTCGAACCGGAATTCGGCCTTGCCGATTGCGACGGGCTGGATCAACTTTACCTGCTCAGTGGCCCGTCGTCGCGATTTGAAAATGCAACATCGTCAGAGGCCCGGCTGCGCAAACTAGCGCGCCATGGCCTGACGATGGGGGCGGTCAGTGGCGGTGTGTTTCCTCTTGCGCGATCCGGGCTCCTGACTGGTCATGTAACCTCTGTCCATTGGTGTTATGAGGCAGCCTTTGCCGCCGAGTTTCCACGGCTGGAAGCAACCGAGGATGTCATCATGATCGATCGTGACCGATTAACCGCGTCCGGGGCTGCGGCGGCATTTGATCTGTCGCTTCTTTTGATCGAAGAGACGTTAGGCGCTGGTGTGGCAACCGAAGTGGCCTGTTGGTTTCAACATCCGTTGGTGCGCGGGCAGGGGGTCACCCAGCGCAAGCCTACGTTTGCGGCCGAAAGCACACATGACATGCTGCCACCGCTTGTGCGTCACGCGGTTGAAATTTTCGCTGACCATATCGAGGACCCCATCAACATCGCGGATGTCGCGGATCAAGTCGGCACTTCGGTGCGGCAACTGGAGCGCCTGTTTGAACGTGCCACCGGCAACACGCCGGGCGGGTATTACAAGGCATTGCGGATGAACAAAGCACGGCAGTTGTTACTTTATGGCAAGTACTCCTTGACCGAAATCGCCCAAGCCGTGGGCTACGCAACGGGCCCAACAATGGCCAAACGCTATCAAGAGGTCTTCGGGGTCCACCCCAAAGAGGATCGCAAGAAGGTCAATATGTTCCGCGTGCGTGACAACAAGATTGTCCCCCCCGCCTAGCCAACCGCGTCGCCAAGGCATGAAACAATGAACTAACGTAGGGGTGGGGTTCGAAGATGCGAGCACACCACTTTGCTTCGCCGCTGATTGCACAGCATTCCAGCTGATCGATTTTCCCCAATCGCGCGTTCACGAAACCCGCCCAGTGATCCGCCCCGAAAAATGGCCCTCACAAGAAAAAAACTTGATTGAGAGGAAAATAATGCGAGAGTGGATACGGATGTATGCAAACGGGCAAAAGAATCGCCTGACGATCCAGCGGCGCAAAGTCGTGTGCCGTATCCAGCGCCTTAACAACGGTGCGAGACAATAGGGAGAATAGTAATGAAAAAGATGACAACAGCGTTGACAGCCGGTGTGCTGAGCCTCGCGCCTTTGGCCGCTTTGGCCCAAGACAGCAACGACCCGATCGTTATTCCAATCCACAATTGGTCCAGCCAGATTGTGATGTCCAACGTCGTTGGGCAAATCTTGGAAGAGAACGGTAACGCGGTTGAATATGTGACCACAGACAGCCAAGCGGTTTATGAATCGGTGCGTCTTGGTGACGTCACGCTTGAGTTGGAAGTTTGGGAAGGTGCCTTTGGTGCGTCTTTCCGCGAGGCGCTCGATAAGGGTGGCATCGTTGATGTTGGGGATCATAACGCAGTGACGCGCGAAGACTGGTGGTATCCAATGTGGACAAAAGACGCATGCCCCGGCCTGCCAAGCTGGGAAGCACTTAACGATTGTGCCGCACTCTTCGCGACGGCTGAAACAGGTGACAAGGGTCGCTATCTTGATGGTCCGGTCGACTGGTTGAAGCACGGCCAGGAACGGGTCGAAGCACTTGGCATGGACTTTGTCGTTGTAAACGCAGGTTCGGCCGCCGCGCTTTGGGCCGAAATTGGTGCCGCTGAAGCGGACAAGCGCCCAATCGTTGTGTTCAACTGGACACCAAACTTTGCCGAGGCCGTTTGGCCAGGTGAATTTGTTGAGTTCCCTGCATGGGTCGATGGCTGTGACACAGACCCGTCTGTTGGTCCAAACCCGGATGCCTTGTTTGATTGCGGAAACCCCGCAAACGGCTATCTGAAGAAGGCCGCATGGGAAGGAATGGAAGAAAAATGGCCAAGCGCCTATGCTGTGCTTGAGCAGGTCAGCTTTACCAATCCGCAGATCGCTGAAATGGCACGCCTCGTCGACGTTGATGAGCTTGAGCCAGACGAAGCAGCCGAGGTTTGGTTGGAAGCAAATCCTGATGTTTGGCAGGGTTGGGTCAACTAACCCCACTTTTCACCAAGCATGACTATATTCCCCGTCCGGTCTTTCCGGGCGGGGACATTTATCAAAAGGACCGCCATGTCAGCCGAAGTACCCGTCATTTCCTGCAAAAACGTTTGGAAAATATTTGGGAATGATCCCACAGGTTTTCTCAAGACGATGACTCCGGGGATGAGCTTTGATGAAATTCGTGCTGCCGGATACATCGCCGGTGTGAAAGACGTCTCAATCGAGGTGAACAAGGGCGAAATGCTGGTGATCATGGGCCTGTCTGGCTCTGGCAAATCCACGCTGGTCCGCTGTTTTTCACGATTGCATGATATCACTGGCGGGACGATTGAAGTCGAAGGCCAAGACATCATGTCGCTAGCTGAAAAGGATCTGATTGAACTGCGACGTTCGAAAATGGGTATGGTTTTTCAATCATTTGGCCTGCTGCCGCACCGGTCAGTTTTGGAAAACGTGGCCTTTCCGCTGGAAATGCGCGGCCAAGACAAGCACACCCGCCGCGAACGCGCGATGGAAGTGATCAAACTGGTCGGTCTAGAGGGCCGTGAAGACTATTTCCCGCGCGAGCTGTCGGGTGGTCAACAACAGCGGGTCGGCATTGCCCGCAGTTTGGCGATCGAACCCGATATCTGGTTCCTTGATGAACCCTTCAGCGCGCTTGATCCGCTGATCCGCCGCGAAATGCAGGACGAGTTCTTGCGTTTGCAGCAGTTGCTGAACAAGACAATTGTTTTTATTACGCATGACTTCGATGAGGCCCTGCGCCTCGCCGACCGCATTGCGATCATGAAAGATGGCGCGGTTGAGCAATGTGACACGCCCGATCAGATCGTGTTGGACCCGCAGACCGAATACGTTCGCAAATTCACCGAAGACATCGATAAAGCGCGCGTCGTGCATGCTGGTGTTCTTGCTGATGCAACGGCAAGCGGTGAGGGCGATCCAGTTGATGCAAGCCTGACCGTGCACAGCATGGCGCGGATGCTGGTCAACGACACACGCGCAATGATCCCGGTGAAGAAAGGCGACACCATCATTGGGGCGCTGTCGCGCCAATCGGCCCTCGACATCCTGCTGGGCACGGGCGCATGAGCGTCGAAACAACATCACTGCCAGCACCAAAGGCCGCACTGAGCAACAGCCAACTGGCTCTTTGTTTTGTCGCCGCCGCTGTTGTGATGACCGTCGTGCAATATCTAGGCGGCCTGCCGGAATGGCTGCACCGGTTGCCAGAGGCTTTGGTGCCAAACTTTGCGGGTTGGCTGGATGCAATTTTCAACTTTGTCAAAGATGATCTGGGGCTATTGGTTGTCACGCGGACACTGACCGAAGGTCTGGAATGGCTTTTGGATGCGTCCGGGAACATCTTCTTTGGCAAGCGTCGTTGGCCAAATATCGGTCCGATCCCATGGACGGCGATGGCCGCCGTCGCCGCCGTCGTCGGATACTATCTGGGTGGTTGGCGGCTTGCCCTGTTGGGTGGCGGCACCATGGTTTGGACCGCTCTGATCGGACAATGGGAAATTGCCATGCAGACGATGTCGGTACTCGCGATTGCTGCGCCTTTGGCTTTTGTGATCGGCTTGTCTCTGGGGATCGCTGCGTGGAAATACGCTTGGGTCGACAATGTGATCAAACCGGTCCTTTCGGTCCTGCAAACGCTGCCTTTCTTTACCTATCTTTTGCCCGCTGTCATCTTTTTCAAAGTTGGGCCGACAGCAGGGGCAGTCGCAACAACGATTTACGCGATCCCTCCGATGATACTGATGACGACGCTTGGTCTGAAAAAAGTCTCGCCCGAGGTAGTGGAGGCAGGCAAGATGTCTGGCTGTTCACGCTTTCAAATGCTGCGGCATGTCTATCTGCCGTCCGCGCGGACCGAAATCCTGGTTGGTGTCAATCAGGTGATCATGCTGTGTCTGGCCATGGTCGTTCTGACGGCATTTATCGGGATGCCCGGACTGGGTGCGAAATTGTTGGCAATGATGGGCAGCTTCAAGCTGGGGCGGTCATTCGAGATTGGTGTAACAATCGTGCTTCTGGCGGTGATGCTGGACCGGATGTCAAAGGCATGGGTGGTCAAACAGCCCGTGCATTTTGAACGTGGGACGCCGTTTTGGAAACGCCACCAAATGCTGTTGCTGGGCATTGCTGCGTTTGTTGGTCTTACGCTGATATCCTTGGTTGCCCCCATCTTTGCCGAGATTGGGCGTGGGCAGGATTTCAGCCAAGGCAAAGAACTCGATAATCTGATCAAAGCTTTCCTGAACATTGAGTGGGTCAAAGCGACAACGGGCTTTTTGCGGGCCTTCTTGAACGTTCAGGTCTTGATCCCGTTCCGCAATTTCATGCTGTCGATCCCAACGCCGGCATTCATCTTGCTGGTTGCTGCCTTCGCGCTGGCCTTGGCAGGGCGCAAGCAAGCGATCTATGCGGTGATCTTTTTTTCGCTGGTGGCGCTTTCAGGATGGTGGGATCGGGCGATTATCACCCTCTATTCCGTTATTTCAGCGGTCACATTGGCGGCGTTGATCGGCCTTCCCGTCGGGATCATCGCAGCACGCTCAGAAAAATGGTCAACTCGCGTCTTGCTGATCTGTGACACAGCGCAAACTTTCCCCAGCTTCGTTTATCTGATCCCGGCCATCATGTTGTTCGGAATCACAGATATCGCGGTCATCTTCTCGATTCTTATTTTCGCGATGGTGCCGTTGACGCGCTACACGATCGAAGGGTTGCGCACAGTGCCTGAAGAAATGACCGAAGCTGCCGACATGGCAGGTGCCACGCGCATGCAAAAACTCTGGAGCGTGCAACTGCCACTGGCTTTGCCCACCATGGCGGTGGGTTTCAACCAAGCTATCATGTTTGCATTCTTCATGGTAATTATTGCGGCTTTCATAGGGACCCAGGATCTGGGTCAGGAATTGCAGCGCACCTTGGCGGGCACTGATCTTGGCAAGAATTTCGTCTTGGGTATCTGCGTGTCACTGATGGCGTTGACGTTCGATCTGACAATCATGAAATGGGCGTCGGACAA
This sequence comes from uncultured Paracoccaceae bacterium, assembly GCA_947498645.1. GTDB lineage: Bacteria > Pseudomonadota > Alphaproteobacteria > Rhodobacterales > Rhodobacteraceae > Yoonia. The sequence continues at coordinate 2,173,299 of CANMKS010000001.1, forward strand.
GAAGGCTGTGCTGGGTTTGTAGATCGGCATGCCCCTGTCGATTTGCTAGCAGGCGGCTCCATGATCGCCTTGTCAGCCGCGCCAGTACTTCAAACAACACCATGCGGTTGGCTTCGCCCATTGCCAGGCAAATGATTCTAAATGTCGTTTGAGGCGACGTCGGCAAGAAAAACCTCAAAGCACCGTCCATTGATCAGTGACAGGGGGGTAACTTGGGGCAGGTCACAGAGATTAATCTGCGGGCGCCACATAAATTCATATGACATCGTGTTGGGCACCGAGCATATTCCGAAACATGGATATTCGCCGCTGCATCGGCATGCGCCGGCGGAGTTCTGCAACGTCACATCTGGGAGTGGGCATGTGAAGATTGATGCAAGCGTCACGGCTGCTCGATCCGGTCGCGCGATATTCACTCCTGGCAACGCAGCGTAGGGCATCAACGCAGGCCAGATCAGCACTGCACTCAGGTACAGCTTGACACATTGTCGCTTTGGCGGTGTCGTCTGAATCTACTCTCAGCAACAGGAACCTCAATAATGAAAATAGGATTTATCGGCCTTGGCAATGTCGGTGGCAAACTCAGCGGCAGCTTGCTGCGAAACGGGCACGATCTGGTTGTCCATGATCTGAATGCCGATCTGGTCGCGCAAAAGGTTGCTGACGGCGCCAAGGCGGGCGAAAGCCCGGCCCAGATGATGCGCGATTGCGATGTGGTGATCACCTGTTTGCCTTCACCTGCGGCCTCTGACGCGGTCATGCAGGAGATGTTGCCAGAGGTCGGCGCGGGCAAGATCTGGATGGAAATGTCCACCACAGATCAGGCCGAGGCCGAACGGCTGGGCGGTCTGGTCATTGCCGCAGGTGGTGCAGCAGTGGATTGCCCGGTTTCTGGGGGCTGTCACCGGGCCGATACCGGCAATATCTCGATCTTTGCAGGCTGTGATCGGGCCACGTTCGAACGCATTCTGCCCTTGCTGACAACGCTTGGCCGCAGGGTCTTGCACACTGGCGACCTTGGCTCCGCGTCGATGCTCAAGGTGCTGACGAACTACCTTGCGACCGTTCACCTTGTCGCCAATGCCGAAGCGCTGGTGACAGCCAAAGCCGCCGGCATGGACCTGAACACCACTTATGAGGCGATCGCCATTTCCTCGGGCACCTCGTTCAGCCATGTCACGGAAAGCCAGGTCATTCTGAATGGTTCACGCGATATTTCTTTCACGATGGATCTGGTCAAGAAAGACATCGGCCTTTTCCAGGAGATTGCCGAGCGCAACAATGTGCCGCTGGAAATTTCGCCACTGATTTGCAAGATCTTCGATGACGGGATCGCACGCTACGGTGATCGGGAGCTTTCGCCCAACATCATCCGCCGTCTGGAGGACGCCACGGGCCTTGATATCCGCGCGCCGGGTTTCCCGGCCGAGATGACAGACGATGAACCCGAAGAATCCGGATATGAGGTCACGCCGACAGGGCTTTAACCAAATGGTGCGGGCTTTTTGTCTCTGGTGCCCAGCACCCATTGGTAAATATCACTGATCTGCTCTGCGCGCCGTGGCCATGTAAAGGTCTGGTGAATCCAGCGTTGTCCTTTTTCGCGCAGCGCCAAAAGCTGGGCAGGATTGTCTGCAATCTCGGTCAGTGTCTGGCGCAGATCGGTGACCAACTGGTCCCGTGTTGTCAGCGGCAGTTTAAAGCCAAGGTCGGCAGGGATGTTGTCACCCGGCCCACCATAATCGACGATCACGGGTACAAGGCCAATCGCCATCATCTCAAGGATAGAGGTGCCGCCGAATTCGCGCACGCTGGGGAATGCAAAGATGTCCGAAGCGATCGCAGTGCTCTGAAGGCTTTCGTGCGGCACCCAGCCATGCAAGGTAACCGCGCCGGCGATGTCTTCTTCGGCAATAATCGTCTTGAGTGCCGGCATCAGTGGCCCGTCACCGATCAGATCAATATGCAGGCGACCGTCGCGCAATAGCGGGGCGGCGGCCCTGATCAATAGATCGGGCCCTTTATAGGGGACCATGCGCCCGATGAAGCAAGCGCGCAGCGGCGTGTTCAACCCGTCCTTGGGCGGCAGAGAGAACCGGGCAGGATCAACAGCACTTTCCGATATCAGAATGGTCTTCGCAGCCAGCCTTTTGGGCACCTCAGAAGCGGTGGCGCTGGAGCCGACGATGATCGCGCTGGCCGCATCCAGCATCCGCCGGTAGCCGGGCGCAAGCCGGTGGACACCGCGAACATAAGACAGATACTCGCGCTCGCGCCGCCGCTCGGTGTCAAAGCCCTTGGGCCAGGGCAACCCCCCGTTGATGGGGCCCAGCACAAAGGGCACGCCGATCTTGGCGCATTTGCGCGCGATAGAGGAATGCGAGGTTGGACTCATCGGGGTGATCCGGTGGACAATGTCGAATTCGCCCGCGCGCAGTTGATCCTTGAATTTGCGCCAGACCAACCGCTCAAAATAGGGGTATGTTATTGATTGGAACGTCTGAAGCGTCGTCCAGCCTTTGCCTGCGTCACCACGCAATGTGTTGGCAAGGCCTACGGCAGGCGCTTCCAGCCATTCGGTATCAATCGCTGTGAAATCCTTTCCCTCAACCCGTCCGGCCTTGAGGAAAGCCGCGCGGTTCCGGGCCTGCGTGACAACATGAACATCGGCAACCGCGCGTAGGGCTTCGCTATGAAGCCAGCCGATCAAAGGCACGCTGACCCATTCTGGGTTAGCGGCTTCGGCAATGACGAGGACGCGTGGTTTGACTGGCATCAGTTGACTGTTTTGGGGCCGGTGGGAGACTTGGCGGAACGCTACCGCGCTGATAGCCGGACGGCAAGGACCGTCCCGCATGTCAGCGTTGATAGATCACCGGGAACCAATCTTCGCGCAAGGGCTGCCCCGGCTTCATATCATGGCCCGGAAACGGCGGAGATGTCGGGCCCGGCCTTTCCACATAACGCGCATCATCGCCAACAAGGCGCAATGAGAACGCGCGGCGGCGCGTGCTGGATGTATTGCCGCGCGCACCATGCAGCGTGGCATAGTGAAAGGCGACGGCATCGCCGGGTTCCATTTCCCATTCCTTGATATCCATGCCTTCCGCATCCGGATCGGGCACCGGCATGTAGTCCTCTTCATTTGGGAAAAAGCTGGTATCGGCCAGCCAACGCTTTGGCAGAACCGGCCTTGGCCAGGCATGGCTGCCCGCCACGCATCGCAGGCTGGCATCTGCCACGGGATCCATCGGGGACCAGAAGCTGACGTTTTGCACACCGTCGACAAAATAGTAGGGACCATCCTGATGCCATGGCGTCGGTTTTGACGTGCCGGGTTCCTTGACCAGCACATGGTCGTGAAACATCTGCACGCGGTTGGACGTCATCAGGTCGGCGGCGACCTCGGCGGCAGGTGAGTTTTCGATCACCTGCCGAAATTCGGGGATACGGGTCCAGTTGCAGTAGTCGTCAAAGAACCGACCGGCTTCACCCTCTTTCAGGTTTTCGGCCGCGTAGGGGCCGGGTGCGTTCATGTTGCGCTCGATCCCGTCGCGGAGTGTGTCCACATGTTCCGCGAAAAGGCCCTTGATCAGGACAACACCGTCCTTTTGGAAGGCATCAACATGCGCTTGCGTGATAAGTGGGTGCATGGCTGTGGCGCTCCTGTCGTTTTTCGAGGCGTATCATTTTTGCGGAACGGCTTCCATTCCCATATTGGTGTCTCACGCGGTGTCCGATGGAAGGGCCGGACCCTAAAGCACCGTGCGCATCTGGTGTCCGGGCGCAAACACAATGCGCACTTTGGTCACTGCATCGCTGCGGTTCCACGTCAAACGATCAATGATGAACAGGGCCGCACCGGTGGCGCAACCCAGCGCTTGCGCGTCGACGTCGGTTGCATTGACCGCCGAAAACGCGATGTCGCCGTGGGTGTAAGGCGCGTGTTTGAGCAGCCACTCATTGCTGCTGATTGTATCAAAACGCTCGTTCGAAGCCTCCGGGACAACATCAAGGCTGATCCATCGGTCCTCAAGCGCGTAGGGCTGCCCGTCCGCCAGATGCAGCGCCTTGAGATAGAGCATGGCAGTCTCGGGCGCTGATTGCATTGCCGCACTCACAGCCGTCGGGGGGACAGTGGTTTTGCGCGCGATCAGCCGGTGATCATAGCGTTGCCCGCGCGCTTCAACATCCATGCGGATGACCGAAATATCCAGCGTGGCTTTGGCCACCGGTTGGGCCGCAACACGGGTGCCAGCCTTGCGGCGGCGATAAAGAAGGCCGGTTTCGGCCAGCGTGCGCAGGGCCCGGTTGACTGTGGCCCGTGAGCAGCCGAATTCTTCTGCCAGATCAGCCTCATTGGGGATCAGGTCACCGGGCGGCCATTCTCGGGCGTGGATGCGGCGCAGGACCTCTTCCTGAACGCTTTGCCAACTGCGGAATTGGGGTTTGGTCAAATCGCGTCCTTCAACTCGTCAAGCGTGCGGCGATAGGCATCAGTAATCGCGGCGCGGTGAATGTGTTGGCCGTCACTTACCATGTGGCGGCCAGCGGACCAAACATCTGTGACCAGACTGTCGTCGCCTGCAAAAATCCAGCTGTCCAAGGCGGTGTCCTTTGTGCGCCCTGTAAGGTGGATGGATGTATCATCAAGGCTCATCAGATCGGCCCAGTTGCCCGGCGCGATTGCCCCGGACTTGCGCCCGGTTGCCGCAGCACCACCCGCGCATATCGCATCAAACAAGCGGCGCCCTGTTGCGTGATCCTGCGTGGCAAAGGCCGCGCGGCTGTTGTCGCGCAGACGTTGTGAATAATCGAGTGTGCGCAGTTCCTCGGAAAGTGCAATGCGGATATTGCTGTCAGACCCAATCGCGATCCTGCCCGCGCTCTCCATCCAGCGAATACCGTCAAAGATGCCATCTCCAAGGCTGCTTTCGGTGATCGGACACAGGCCTGCAACGGCCCCGCTTTGGGCAAGGCGTGTCGTTTCATCAGGCGTCATCTGCGTGCAATGGATCAGACACCAACGCGCATCCAGCCCCATGTTATCAAGCGCCCATTCCACCGGCCGCGCGCCCCAATGCTGCTTGACCTCATCGACCTCTGGTTTCTGTTCGGCCAGATGCATGTGGATCGGCCCGGTGGCAAATAGCGTGCCATAGGCCTGCAAGTCTTGCGGGGCAACAGCACGCAGCGAGTGGGGGGCAACGCCCAAGGTGGTATCAGCAGGAAGGCTTTGAAGCGCCTTTGCCGCCTCGCCATGCAGCCGCTGAAATCGCTCCAGATCATTGCCAAAACGCACTTGCCCATCAGCGAGCCCGCGCCCATCGCAGCCCCCGAACTGATAGTGAACCGGCAACAAGCACAGCCCGATCCCGGTCTGCGCGGCCGCGGCCGCGACCCGCTGGGATGTTTCGGCCAGATTGTCATAGGGCACACCACCCGGCTGATGGTGCAGATAGTGAAATTCAGCATTGGTGGCATAGCCCGCTTCGAGCATTTCCATCTGCACAAGTGCCGTGATCGCCTCGATATGATCGGGCGTCATCCGGTCCAGAAACCGGAACATCAACTGCCGCCATGTCCAGAAACTATCGTTGGCATGGGGACCGCGCGCTTCGGTCAGGCCAGCCATCGCACGTTGGAACCCATGCGAATGCACATTGACCGGGGCAGGGAGCAAAATACCAAGTGTCTGACCTTGCTGCGGTGCGTCCGGCGTGACGTTTTCAATCCGCCCTGCGGCGTCAATTTCAACCAGGACATCTTGCGCCCAACCCTGCGGCAACAATGCATTCCGCGCCCAAATCGTTTTCATCATGGCCCCTGTTGACAGATTAATATGTATATACTTAATATTATTAAACGCATATATAATCAAGTGAGTCGTTCAGATGATTTTGACAAACGCGACCATCGCCACGCTAACGGATGACACCAGCTTTGGGTTGATCGCCGATGGGGCAATCGCGATTGAAGGTGACAGGATCGCTTGGGTCGGCGCGTCCAGGGATCTGCCGGCGCAGTATCACGGCGAGGCCGCACAAGACCTTGCGCAACGTCTGGTTACGCCCGGCCTGATCGATTGTCACAGCCACGTCGTTTTTGGGGGCAACCGCGCGGCAGAATTTGAACAGCGCCTGAATGGCGCAAGCTATGAAGAGATAGCCAGGGCTGGCGGCGGGATTGTCTCAACGGTCACCGCCACGCGGGTGGCGAGCGAAGAAGACCTGCTCAAAGATGCGCTGACCCGCGTTGACGCGATGATCGCCGAAGGGGTGACCTTGCTTGAGGTCAAATCCGGCTATGGGTTGGACCGTGACACAGAGCTCAAGATGTTACGCGCGGCGCGCGCCATTGGCACCCTCCGCCCCATTCATGTGCGCACCAGTTTTCTGGGCGCACATGCTGTTCCGCCCGAATATGCCGGCCGCCCGGACGCCTATATTGATGAGGTCTGCATTTCCACCTTGCAGGCCGCCCATGCGGAAGGGTTGGTTGATGCGGTGGATGGCTTTTGTGAAGGCATTGCCTTTGATGCCGCGCAAATTTCGCGGGTCTTCGATGCCGCCCGCGCATTGGGCCTGCCGGTCAAGCTGCATGCAGAGCAGTTGTCCAACATTGGAGGGGCACAACTGGCTGCGCGCTATGGGGCCTTGTCCGCCGATCACCTAGAGTATGCCAGCGACACAGATGCGGCGGCACTGGCGCAATCCGGGACCGTCGCGGTCATTCTGCCGGGCGCTTTCTATACCTTGCGCGAAACGCAAGCGCCGCCAATTGATGCGTTTCGCGCCCATCAAGTGCCAATGGCGCTGGCCACGGATTGCAACCCCGGATCGTCACCGCTCGCATCGCTTTTGTTGACCATGAACATGGGCTGCACGCTGTTCCGCATGACCCCGCTAGAGGCGCTTTTGGGCGTCACCCGGCACGCGGCGCAGGCATTGGGGCAGACGGACCGCGGCACCATCAGACCCGACGCGCTTGCCGATCTTTGTGTCTGGGATGCAGCCCATCCTGCTGAACTTTCTTATCGCATCGGGTTTAACCCCTTGCATTCACGCATATTTCAAGGTGCCCAATGACAATCACACTCATCCCCGGCACAGCCACATTGGCCCAGCTTCACGATATCTGGCGCAATGACCGCGCTGTTGTGTTGGACCCTGCCGCACATGATGGCATCGCCGCTGCTGCCGCGCTTGTTGCGCAGGCGGCGGCGGGCGAGGGCGCGATTTACGGTGTGAATACCGGCTTTGGCAAACTGGCCAGCGTCAAGATTGCAGCACAGGACACAGCGACCCTGCAACGCAATCTGATCCTGTCGCATTGCTGCGGCGTAGGCGAACCTTTGGATGTCGCGACAACGCGCTTGATGATGGTTCTCAAGCTGTTGTCACTGGGGCGCGGTGCGTCTGGTGTGGCAATGACAACGGTCAGGCTGATCGAACAGATGCTGGAAAAGGGCGTGACACCGGTCATTCCTTCACAAGGCTCCGTTGGGGCGTCAGGTGATCTGGCACCTTTGGCCCATATGGCCGCAACCATGATCGGCGCGGGCGAGGCGATGTTCGCAGGCGCGCGCATGGGGTCCGATACGGCACTGCAACAGGCGGGGCTGACACCCATTACGCTTGGCCCGAAAGAGGGGTTGGCCCTGATCAACGGCACGCAGTTCTCGACGGCCTGCGCGTTGGTCGGGCTCTGGGGGGCATGGTCAAACGCGGCAGCGAGCGTTGTCACCTGCGCACTGTCAACCGATGCAATCATGGGATCAACCGCCCCCTTGCAGGATGCCATCCACACGTTGCGGGGCCATGCAGGTCAGATTGCCGTGGCACGCGCACAGCGCGCCCTGATGGAGGGCTCCGAGATCCGGGAAAGTCACCGCGAAGGCGACACCCGTGTGCAGGATCCATATTGCATCCGCTGCCAGCCGCAGGTGACCGGTGCCGCGATGGATCTGCTCCACTTCGCCGGGCGCACGCTAGAGGTCGAGGCGAATGCCGTCACTGACAATCCGCTTGTTCTGGTCGATGATGGTCTGATCGTCTCGGGCGGGAATTTCCATGCAGAGCCGGTTGGTTTTGCTGCGGATCAAATCGCGATTGCCGTCTCTGAAATCGGGGCCATTGCACAGCGCCGGGTGGCCCTGATGGTGGACCCGACGCTGTCCTTCGATCTGCCGCCGTTCTTGACACCTGATCCGGGCCTGAACTCTGGCCTGATGATCGCCGAGGTCACAACCGCCGCCTTGATGAGCGAAAACAAGCATCTGGCGAACCCTTGCACAACCGACAGTACCCCGACCTCTGCCAACCAAGAGGATCATGTCAGCATGGCGGCCCATGCCGCCCGGCGTCTGGCCCGGATGAATGCGAACCTTAACGTCATTTTAGGGGTCGAGGCGATCTGCGGCGCGCAAGGCGTTGCGTTCCGCGCACCGCTGCAAACGAGCGCTGACCTTCAAGCCATCATCGCTGTTTTGCGCAGTGAAGTGCCGGAACTGGCCGAAGATCGCTACATGGCTCCCGCATTGGAAAGTGGCGCAAGGATGATTGCAGATGAACGCCTGATTGATGCGGTTTCTTTGCCCGGATTTGTCAAAGGGCAGGCAGCATGATGACTCCGGTCGAAATTCAGCAAGGCGATAGCCCCATTGTGCTGGGGTTGCCGCATACAGGTACGTATCTGCCCGATGATGTGGTGGCAAAGCTGAATGAAAACGGCCGGGCACTTGCCGATACGGATTGGCATATCGACCAGCTTTATCAGGGGCTTATGGCTGATGTAACAACTGTCCGGGCCACGTTCCACCGCTATGTCATTGACGCCAACCGCGCCCCGGACGGCGGCAGTCTTTATCCGGGACAGAACACAACGGGCCTTGTGCCGCTGACCGATTTTGACGGCAATGCGATTTGGAATGAACCACCGACAGAGGGTGACATTGCAGAGCGTCAAAAGCACTTCCACGCCCCTTACCATGCGGCCCTCAAGGCAGAACTTGAACGGGTGCGCGCCCGTCACGGCATTGCGATCCTTTATGATTGTCATTCCATCCGTTCGCAGATCCCGTTTCTGTTCGAAGGTACGCTGCCGGATTTCAACATCGGGACCAATCTGGGCACGACCTGCGCCCCGATGATCGAAGCTGCGGTGATGCAGGTCTGTGAAAAGGCGCAAGGCTATTCGACAACCAGCAATGGCCGTTTCAAAGGCGGCTGGACCACCCGGCACTATGGCCAGCCAACCCAAGGGATCCACGCCATCCAGATGGAACTCGCGCAATCGACCTATCTGAGCGCGGAAGCGCCGCCATGGCACTACGACACCGTCAAGGCGGACGCTCTGCGCACGCATCTGACATCAATCCTGACAAACCTTGCCGCATTGGCACCCCGTCTGAAAGGTTCAAAATGACCAATCCACGCCACAACACCCGCGATATTTTTCCCCCGACAGGCCCCGAGATTTCAGCCAAAAGCTGGCTGACCGAGGCGCCAATGCGGATGCTGATGAACAATCTGCACCCCGATGTCGCCGAAAACCCGCATGAACTGGTGGTTTATGGCGGGATCGGGCGCGCGGCCCGGACATGGGAAGACTTTGATGCGATTGTTGCCAGCCTCAAGACGCTTGAAGAGGACCAGACACTTCTGGTGCAGTCAGGCAAACCCGTCGGTGTGTTCAAGACGCATAAAGATGCGCCGCGTGTCCTGATCGCGAATTCCAATCTGGTGCCGCATTGGGCTACTTGGGATCACTTCAACGAACTCGATAAAAAGGGGCTTGCGATGTACGGCCAAATGACCGCCGGGTCATGGATTTACATTGGCACCCAGGGGATCGTGCAGGGCACCTATGAAACCTTCATGGAGGCCGGCCGCCAGCACTATGACGGCAACCTGTCGGGCCGCTGGATCTTGACAGGCGGGCTGGGCGGCATGGGTGGTGCCCAACCGCTGGCCGCTGTGATGGCCGGTGCCTGCTGTCTGGCCGTCGAATGCGATGAAACCCGCGCCGATTTCCGGCTGCGCACCCGTTATGTGGATGAAAAAACCCATAGCCTTGATGATGCCTTGGCCATGATCGAAGCATGGACCAAAGCAGGCGAGGCAAAGTCGGTCGCGCTGATCGGCAATGCCGCAGACGTCTTCCCTGAACTGGTCAAGCGTGGCATCCGTCCAGACATCGTGACCGACCAGACCAGCGCACATGATCCCATCCACGGGTATCTGCCGCAGGGTTGGAGTGTTGCCGAATGGCGCGCCAAGCAGGAAAGCGATCCCACGGCGGTTGAAGCCGCCGCACGGGCATCCATGAAGGTCCAGGTCGCGGCCATGGTTGACTTCTGGAACGCCGGTGTGCCAACGCTGGATTATGGCAACAACATCCGGCAGGTCGCACAGGAAGAAGGGCTTGAAAACGCCTTTGCCTTTCCGGGATTTGTGCCTGCCTATATCCGCCCGCTATTCTGCCGTGGCATCGGCCCGTTCCGTTGGTGTGCCCTGTCCGGCGATCCCGAGGATATCTACAAGACCGACCAGAAGGTCAAAGAGCTGATCGACGACCCGCATCTGCACAACTGGCTTGATATGGCGCGCGAACGCATCGCGTTTCAGGGCCTGCCTGCGCGGATTTGCTGGGTTGGATTGGGGCTGCGGCACAAGCTGGGCCTTGCCTTTAACGAAATGGTCCGCACCGGCGAACTCAGCGCGCCGGTGGTGATCGGCCGCGATCACCTCGACAGTGGTTCTGTGGCCTCACCGAACCGAGAGACCGAAGCCATGAAAGATGGCTCAGACGCGGTAAGTGACTGGCCGCTTTTGAACGCCATGCTAAACGTGGCCGGCGGTGCCACATGGGTATCACTGCATCACGGTGGCGGTGTTGGCATGGGGTTCTCGCAGCATTCTGGCATGGTGATCTGTTGCGACGGGACCGAAGATGCAGACCGCCGCATTGCCAATGTCCTGTGGAATGACCCCGCAACAGGTGTGATGCGGCACGCCGATGCAGGCTATGACATCGCCTTGGATTGCGCGCGCGAACAAGGGTTGGACCTGCCGGGTATTCTGGGCAAGTGATGGTGGCGGGCTAAGCCGCCCGGCCGCAGATTCTAAGTGCCACATGGGCCAACCACCGCTATCGTCCTTTCGTGAGCTGTCACGAAAGGACGAGGCATTTGGCTGAACGTATGATCCGGGGCGGGCGCAAGGCGCGGTTGGCGAAACGTGCAGCCAAACCTGCGATTGATCCATGTCCACCGGGGCAAATTGGCGGAGCCTATAAGCCCCTTTCCAACGCTGACCTTCAGGACATTTTTCAAACAGCGCTTCGGTTGCTTGAAAATCTGGGGCTGGGCGTGGTGCCTGATCGGTTGATGGCCGATCTTGCGGCGGTGGGGGCCATCGACAATGGTGCCGGGCGGGTTTTGATCCCGGCAGATCTTGCGACGCAAGCGATTGCAAACGCGGCAAAAACCTTTGTTCTGCACGGACGCGACCCGGCGCGGTCTATTGAGGTGGGCGGCAACCGCGTTCATTTTGGCACCGGCGGGGCGGCGGTGCAGACCCTGGACCTGGATACCCAACGCTACCGCCCCTCAACGCTGGCCGATCTGCATGATTTCACGCGCCTGCAAGACACTCTGCAAAATGTCAGCTGGTACACCCGCTGCTGCATCGCCACCGACGTGCCTGACAACTATGATCTGGACGTCAACACGGCCTATGCGCTGCTCGCGAACACCACAAAACCGACGGCCACGGCATTCACAGTGGCCGAACATGTCGCCCCGATCGTTCAGATGCTGGATATCGCTGCCGGTGGGCCCGACGCATTCGCCAAACGGCCCTTTATGAAGGCACATATCAGCCCCATCATCTCTCCCATGCGGTTTGGAGAGGACGCGGTGGACGTCGTCTATGAATGTATCAAGCATAACATCCCGATCTCTTGCATTACCGCAGCGCAGGCGGGGGCGACAGCACCGGCCACGCTCGCGGGGTTTCTGGCGCAATCACTGGCCGAAACCTTGGCCAGCCTTGTGATGGTCCATGCAATCCAGCCGGGCTTTCCCATGGTGTTTTCAAATTGGCCGCTAGTGATCGATCTGCGCACAGGGTCATTCTCTGGCGGCAGCGGTGAAACGGCCGTGTTGAACGCTGCCTCGGCGCAGCTGTCAAACTGGCTTGGCCTGCCGTCGGGGGTGGCCTGTTCGATGACCGATGCCAAGGCCATTGACGCGCAGTACGGGATGGAAAAGGGGCTGACGTCCCTCGCGGCAGCGCTGGCAGGGGGCAATCTGATTTACGAAAGCTCTGGCATGACCGCATCGTTGCTTGGGGCCAGCTTTGAGGCTTTCGTGCTTGATGACGAAATGCATTCGCATACCTATCGCGCCCTGCGTGGGATCGAAGTGAGCGAGGACAACCTTGGCTATGATGCGATTGTCGAGGCCGTCTTGGGCGAGGGGCATTTCCTGGGTGGGCAGCATACCTATGCGGCAATGGAGCGGGATTATTTCTATCCCGCACTTGCCGACAGAGACGAACCACGGACATGGGCTGCCAATGGTGGCAAAGACGCCTGGGCGGTGGCCCACGAAAAAGCACGCGAGGTTCTGGGGTCGCACCACCCAACCTATCTGACCGCCGCACAGGACCGGGCAATCAGGAAGCAGTTCAACATCCTGCACGGCTGATGCGGGCCATGCAAGCATTGTTGATCGTGCCAACAAAAGCACCCAATAATGCAACCGGTTGCAAAAATGAATGAGATTGCTACAGTGTGAGTCGAAAAAGGGAATGGCCGATCTGTCTATGTTGCCGATTGCGATAAACCATATGACTGCCCCCGGGCTGACCGCGCGCCAGCTTATTGATGTGGCAGCACAGCTGGATTGTGTTGGTGTTGAGCTGCGCAATGACCTTGGGCGCGCGCTTTTCGAAGAAGAGACCGCCAGCAGTATCGGCCGCGCCGCTGCGGCGGGTGGGCAACGTATATTGGCTTTGGCTGAGGTAAAAGCGTTCAACGAAAACCCCGACGACAAGCAAGAGGCGGTAGAGGCGCTTGTCCTGACCGCTGCGGCATGTGGCGCGGAAGGCGTGGTTCTGATTCCACATGTGGCGGATGATGTGATGGAACGCAGTGCGCAGCGCGATGCGTTGCAGGGCGCATTACAGGTTTTGCAACCGATCCTCGAAGAATATGGCAAAATCGGCTTTATTGAGCCTCTGGGCTTCTGGAACAGCAGCCTGCGGTTCAAGGAAGATGCCGTTGCAGTGCTTGACGCGATGGGGCGCCCGGATTGCTTTGCACTCATCCATGACACATTTCATCATTTCCTTGTCGGGGCTGACAGGATTTGCCCGGAACTTACGGCAATCGTGCATATCTCCGGGGTTGCCGATCCTGCACCATCGGCCAGCGAAATGACAGATGCGCACCGCGTGCTCATCGACGCCAATGACAGGTTGGGAAATATCGCCCAGCTTAGAGCGCTTTATGGCGGAGGGTTTGAAGGCCCCGCGTCCTTCGAGGCCTTCGCCCCAGAAATTCAAAAGATGTCAGACCCGGCCAATGCGTTGTCGCGGTCTATCGCATTCATCACCTCGCAACTGATCGATACGTCGGCAGGGGCGGCATGATGAACCAATCGCCTCAGACAGAGGTCCCGGTATTAATGAACCGTGCGCCGGGCACGATCCTTGGGAGGAAACCATGAAAAAGATCCTTTTGGCCGCTGGCCTTACGACACTGATGATGGGCACGACCGCAATGGCAGAGATGCAAATTGGCGTCTCGGTCGCGCGTTTTGATGACAACGGCCTGACTGTGATGCGCAACGGCATGACAGCATACGACGATGCAAACGATGACGTGAGCCTGCAAATCGAAGATGCGACCGATGACGTGGCCAAGCAGCTTGACCAAATCAACAACTTCATCGCGTCTGGCGTCGATGCAATCATTGTGAATGCCGTTGATACAAATGCGACAGAGGCGATGTCGAATGCCGCCGCTGCGGCGGGCGTGCCGCTGGTTTACGTCAACCGCCAGCCCATCAACATGGACACATTGCCAGACGGGCAGGCATTTGTTGCATCAAACGAGATCGAATCCGGTACATTGGCTGCATTCCAGATGTGCCGTCAGCTGCGCGCTGAGGGCAAAGCCGGTGGCGCGCGCGCCTATGTTCTGGTGGGCCAGCTTTCGAACCAGGCCGCTGTGCAACGCACAAAAGATTTCCATGACGTGATCGGCATGGACATGTGTAACTTCATCACCATCATTGATGAGCAGACAGCCAACTGGTCCCGCGATGAAGCCAACGACCTGATGACAAACTGGCTGTCGTCCGGTGATCAATTCGATGCGGTCTTCGGCAACAATGACGAAATGGCACTGGGTGCAATTCAGGCGATGAAAGCCTCCGGTATTTCCATGGACGATGTTGTCGTTGGTGGCGTTGATGCGACATCTGATGCGCTGCTGGCAATGTCCGCTGGCGACATGGACGTGACAGTGTTTCAAGACCTTGCAGGTCAGGGTGCCGGGTCCATCGAAACAGCAATGGCGCTGGTGAACGGGGATGACGTCGACAAGACCGTGTTCATCCCGTTCAAGCTGGTGACACCTGACAATCTTTCAGACTTCACGCAGTAAGCCTGCGGGATAGCAACACGCAACGGGGGCGGACAGCTGCCCCCGTTGCACAAAACAAAACACGCCCAGGGGAGGGATCTGGCAGATGTCAGAGAATAGTGATGGTGTCGGCGGTCTGACGTTCGACAAATCGAAACGACAATGGCCGAACGAGTTGAACGTGTTCGGGGCTCTTATCCTGATCATCGTTATTTTTGAGATACTGGGCGCCATCTTTGTCGGTCAAAGCCTGCTGTTTGATAGCAACGACCGTTTCGACAGTATTTTTAACGAGGCGCGTTTGCGCATCATCATTATTCAGGTGGCCATCATCGGGATCATTGCCCTTGGCGTGACGCAGGTGATCATCACCGCCGGGATCGACCTGTCATCAGGGTCAGTGGTGGGGGCCACGGCCATGATCGCGATGAGTTTCGCACAGGTCGCCACCGTGAACGGCAGCCCGAACCCAAAGGCGATCTTTGGCGAATGGGCGCTTGATCTGCCGTGGATTATTCCCGTCTTTGTCGGACTTGGTGTGGGTTTCATCGCCGGTATGGTCAACGGCCTGTTGGTGGCCTTCGCCCGCATTCCACCCTTTATCGCCACGCTGGGCATGATGCTTTTTGCGCGCGGCGTCGCGCAGTGGTGGTCACTGGGTAACCCTGTGTCTTTCCCAACCGAAGGTTACGCCAAGATTGGCGCAGGCATGATGCCGGTGATTATCTTCCTGTCGCTTGCGGTGCTGTTCCACTTTGTCATGAATTACACCGTCTACGGCAAACACACCTACGCTATCGGATCAAATGAACAGGCCGCGCGGATGTCAGGCATCAACGTGCCGCGCCATTTGGTGCTGGTTTATGTGATCGCGGGGATGCTGGCCGGACTGGCCGCTGTGATCCTGACCTCCAAGAACCTGACTGCACAATCGGGCATGGGCCTGACCTATGAGCTTGAGGCGATTGCCATGGCGGTTATCGGTGGCGTGTCGCTGTTTGGTGGACGCGGGTCGATTATCGGGACGGTGATTGGTGCGCTGATCATCGGGGTTATTACCTCTGGCTTTACCTTCCTGCGCCTTGGGGCGTTCTATCAGGAAATGGTGCTGGGTATGATCATCGTCGGTGCGGTTGCACTTGACCAGTGGCAACAACAACGTGCTGCGGCGCGGGCATAAGGGGACCTGAACAATGTCAGATATCATTCTGGAAACCAAAGGCCTGACCAAACACTATGGCGGTGTGCATGCATTGGAGGATGCAGATTTTGTCCTCAAGCATGGTGAACACGTGGCGATCATGGGCGACAACGGCGCGGGGAAATCCACCTTTGTGCGCCAGATCACCGGTGTAGAGCAGCGTACACGCGGCACCGTGATCTTTGACGGAGACGAGGTGAACTTTGGTGGCCCGCTCGATGCGCGCGAAGCGGGGATCGAAACCGTGTTCCAAACGCTCGCCTTGGCCGATGATCTGAACGTGCCCGATAACCTCTTTCTGGGTCGGGAAAAGACGATGTGGAATTGGCTCGGCCCGTTCCGCCGTCTGGACTATAAGGCGATGCGCGAGGATACGATGGCCGGCCTGGTCAAGACCGGGGTGAAGATCCCCAATATTCGTAACACTATCGCCAATATGTCCGGCGGACAGCGGCAGTGCGTGGCGATTGCGCGCACGGCAACCTTTGCCAGCAAGTTGACGATCATGGACGAACCAACAGCGGCGCTTGGTGTGCAGGAAACCGCACAGGTGGAAAACATCATTCGCACGCTCAAAGACCAAGGCGAAAGCCTGATCCTTGTGTCGCACAACATGCGGCAGGTGTTTGATCTGGTGGACCGGATCATCGTATTCCGGCGCGGACGCATTGTGGCCAACCTCAATAAAGAGGATACAGACGGGCAGGACGTCGTGGCATACATCACCGGCGCAAAAACCGGAGCAGAGTATGAAGGTGCCGCCTGACCGCCCAAAACCGAAATTCTTTGATCTGGCGGTCCCGTTTTTTCTGCCGATGTGGCGCAGGGTCGTGACCGCCGTTGTCCCTATTTTGTGGTCAGCCGTCGAATTTTCGAGCGGAGAGCCGTTCTGGGCCTTGATCTTTTTCGCGTTGGGCGTCACGGCCATATGGAAGTTTTACACAGCGGATTGGGTGGCAGTAGCGGCACAGGCCGAAGAGGACGCAAGAGGAGGCGTTTAGAGTGGCGGTTACGCTGAAAGACGTAGCAAAACGTGCGGGGGTGTCCCGTTCTGCCGTCTCGCGCACCTATACCGAAGGCGCTTCTGTTTCCGAAAAGACCCGTGCCAAGGTCGAGAAGGCGGCGAATGCCCTGGGATACAGCCCCAATGCGCTAGCCTCGTCTCTGACAACCGGGCGGACCAAGCTGATTGGCCTGGTGTCCAACAACTTTCACAACCCGATCTTTCTGGAAGTCTTTGATCTTTTCACCAAGGGATTGCAGGCGCGGGGCCTGCGCCCTTTGCTGGTCAATCTGACGGATGAGGTGAGCCCAGAGAACTCTATCCGCATGTTGCGCGCCTATTCGGTGGATGGCGTGATTGTGGCCTCATCCACCTTGCCTGCCACCTTTGCCGAAGGGTTCAAGGACGCGGGCGTGCCTGTGGTGCATTCCTTTGGCCGCCAATCTGCCAACCCCAAGGTGAATGTGCTTGGCATCGACAACATCGAGGCCGGGCGTCTTGCCGGGCAGACATTGATTGATCGCGGCTACAAGCGGGTTGCGTTTTTGGGTGGGCCGAAATCGGCCACCTCGACCCAGGACCGCTTTGCCGGTTTTGAAGAGGTGATTGGCAAATCCGATGTCGATATGACCGTCAGCTATGCCAGCAATTATTCCTTTGATGCAGGACGCTCCGAAATGCAGCGCCTGCTGCACGGCACCCCGGCAGAGGCCTATTTCTGCGGTGATGACGTGCTGTCCATCGGGGCGCTTTCCGCGATTGAGGATGCAGGATTGCAGGTGCCACAAGATATTGGAATCATTGGTCTTAACGACATGGAAATGGCAGGCTGGGCCAATATCAACCTGACCACCATCCGCAACCCGGTCGAACAGATTATCGCATCCTCGATCGAACTGATCGAAGCATCGCTAAAAGACGACAACCGCTACCCAGAGGCGCGGTTGTTTGCCTGTACGATTGTGGAAAGGGGTACGCTGCGACCGTTGGGGTAGCCGGGGGTCTGATTTGAGCCCTTGTTGACCAATACTGCATTTTGCGCGAATGTCGGCTTAGGCGACAATGAGTTGCATCAGTGTGCAAACTCAGCGCCGTCAAAATTGAACATTTTCAAGTTCGCGGTCGTTGCAGTTAGACGTCCGGCGCGATCTTTCAATATTTCGCGAAACAATCGAATATCGGGCTCATTCTCTCGCCCGCTTTCGCACATGAACCAGAACTGTGATTGGGGGCAAACTGCCACGTCGAATGGGGCGACCAAGCGACCTGATGCGACATGGTCCATTGTGGCGAAGTAACCTCCGATTGCGATATGGCCGGTCTCAACTGCCATATCGACAGCGGTGACGGTATCAGCACAGGTCATTGCGTGATGTGTCGGCACAGCAAGCCCCTGCGCGGCAAACCACGGTTTCCACGCTGTAAGGCCAGACACCCCGTCTTGTGTGAAGTCCACATCGATCAAACCATGTTTGCCGAGGTCAGCCGGTGTTTCAATCTTGCGGGCAATGTCAGGCCGCATGTGAGGCGTGAACCATGGTCTGAGAACTGGCTCTGAAAACATGCCCGGGTCCGGATCACGGGAATACCGTACGGCTGCGTCCATTCCAGAGCTGTCAAATTCGCGGTTTAGTTGCGACATGTCCCACGCGATCTGCACTGAATGTCGCGACTTTGACTTTGACTTGAACTCGTCAAACAACCACCGTTTTACAATCGCTACCGGTGCTGTGACCTTCAGCGCACCGTCCTTCTTGGCCACGTCCGTCTGCTGCCAAGCAGCCTCAATTATGTCAAAGCCTTTGGTAAGTTGACGCATCAGGGTGGCTCCTTCCTGCGTCAATTCAATCGCTTTGTGTTTTCGGACAAAGAGAAGAAACCCAAGGTCGTCTTCGATACGTTTGACTTGGAATCCGACCGCAGCTGGGCTGACGTTCAATTCAGAGGCTGCCAGCGCAAAACTCTGATGCCGCGCAGCGGCTTCAAAGCTCTTCAGTGCGTTCATAGATGGCAAGCGTCTTTTCATTTGCACAAGTATACCTTGTCCAATTCCTTAGTAAATCTGATTTGCGAAACGGCCGGGTCTGCCGCCAGTTTAAGGTATCAAACGAGGAGAAACCCATGAAGAAGCTTACCACTCTGATGGCCCTAGGCCTGACCTGTCTTGCCACAACAGTTTCAGCGGACGAGCTGCCCTTGAGTTGGGCAAAACCGAGCGGGATGCCACCCGGGCCCATTGATGGAAGCTCGGTCATGCTAAACAAAAGCGCCGCGGGTGCTGCGATGATACTTGAAACGTCCAAACTCACACCGGGCCATGCGGTCACAGTCTGGTTCGTTGCAATTCAATCGCCCGAAAATTGCGCTTCCAATCCATGCTCTCCGGTAGAGGCAATGGGCATGGTAGAGCAAATGAACTCTGTCGCGACGAACGCCGGTGGAACAGTTGTGGGTGCTGACGGGCATATAAGAGTACAGGGCTTTTTGCCAGTCGGTGAAGTCGCGGGTAATTTTTACGACACGACTTTCACCGCCCCTGAGACCAGTGAATACCATATCGTTGTGCATGATCATGGCCCCTTGATCCCAGAGCTTGCTTCGGATCAGATTTCATCTTTCCGAGGAGGATGCACCGCGGAAAGCGTTCCACCCTTTTATCCCGAAAGTTCAAGCACAGATGGTATAGGTGGACCTAACAGTTGCATCACTCAACAGGTTGCGTTGTTCGTACCGGCTGGTACAGCCTCTAATTAGTATTGACATGGCGGCGGGCGCGTTGCCCGCCTCCAAGTATTCATGCCAAACAGTGCTAGTGGAAATTTTCTCGTGCTCATTGACGCACAAATGGCAGAGCAGACATCGAAACCAATAGTTCAAACGGCTGCAATGTCCGCAAAACTGACCTGCGCTCGACTCACCCGCGCACGTTACCGAAACATCGGTGGTCGGGCGTCCAGCCATTTGCCCTCTGCTTTGCCAGATTCAGCAACCGCATAAACCGCAGCCATTGACCGCAGCCCATCCTCGGCCCGTGGGTAAAGGTTTGCTGCCGGGTCTATCGTCCGGCCCTCTTTGCGCGCCGAAATTGCCTCTGCCAGATCGCTGTAGATGTTTGCAAATGCCAGCGGCATCCCTTCGGCATGTCCGATGGTCACGCGGCTGGTGCGATCCGCCTCGGGGGACAGGTTTGCCTCGCCGCGCTCGATCACTTGCAGGCGTTCGCCCAGCGGCATGTAATACAGTTGGTTGGGCTGTTCCTGTGACCAGCGCAGACCGCCTGTTTCCCCAAAAACCTGAATGCCCAAACCATGCTGCCGCCCAATCGCGACAGAGCTTGTCCACAGGCGCCCAACCGCCCCGCCATCCATGCGAAAGTTCACCATTGCGTCGTCTTCCAAGGTGCGCACATCAATGCAAGACACTGTATCGGCTGATAATTTTGTCACCTCCTGCCCGGTGACAAAGCTGGCCATATGCATTGCGTGAATACCGCAATCGGCGAATTGCGCGGAGACGCCAGCCTGTGCGGGATCATAGCGCCAGCGCACGCGGGGGTTATCCGCGTCGGTCGCGTCGGCGTGGTGGCCATGGGCGAATTCGGCGTTCACCAGACGCACCTTGCCGATGTCTCCGCGCGCGATCATCGCCCGCATGTGCCTGACCAGTGAATAGCCCGAATACCCATAGTTCACCGCACAGATATTGCCGGTTTTCTTGGCGATTTCGACGATCTCTTCGCCTTCCTCCACCGTCATGGTCATCGGCTTTTCGCACAGCACGTGGAACCCGTTTTCAAGAAACGCCTTGGTGATTTCAAAATGGGTGGAATTTGGCGTTGCGACAGTGACCAGATCAACGCGGTCGTCGCGCTTTTTCTCGCCCTCCAGCATGTCCTGCCAACCGCCATAGGCGCGGTCGCCAAGGCCAAGACGCTGGCCATAGTCGATGCCATATTCGGGGCGGTGATCCAATGCACCGGCGCTGAATTCAAACAGGCTATCCAGCCCCGCGCCCAACCGGTGTGCTGGTCCAATCTGGCTACCTTCGCCGCCGCCGATCATGCCCCATTTGAGTTTTGTCATGGCATCTGTCTTTCGTTCAAAATGTCAGGTTTTGCGTGTAAAGAACCTGTATGTACAGCGTACATACGCTGTACATACAGCTGTAGGGCATCAAAAGCCGATGGATTCCAGATATTGGCGGTTGCTTTGTGCGTCCTCCAGAGGCGTGCCGGGCAGGGACGGGTCGCAATCCTGTTCGACCGTGCACCAGCCTGTGAACCCGGCATCAAGCAGCACTTGGCGCACAGCCGGGAAGTCCACATCGCCCTGGCCCAGGTTGCAGAAAATGCCCTGACCGCAGGCTTTGTAAAAATCCGTACGATTGGCGACGACATCGGCCTTCACCGCAGGATCAATATCCTTGAAGTGCATATAGCTGATACGGTCGATATGCCGCTTCATGAACGCCACAGGGTCGTAGCCCGCATAGGAATGGTGCCCGGTATCAAAGCAGATTTTCAGGATGCTTTCGTCAACTTCGTCCAAAAGCCGTTCAAGCTCTGGCTCAAAATCAATAAAGCCTGCTGCATGGGCGTGCATACCGACCGTTAACCCGTATTCTTCGGCCCCCATCCTGGCGATGGTGGCAATGCGGTCGCGAAAGCCCGCCCATTCAGCATTGTCCATCTGTTCGGCCTCATCAGCGCGCCCGGCGGTTGGCGCGCGACGCGGTGAGATGCTGTCAATCAACACCAGATGCTCTGCACCATGTGCGACCAATGCCTTGCAGGTGCGCACGGCGGCATCCATCACCTCATCCCATTTTGCAGCATCGTGGAACGGCCGAAAGACAACGCCGCCGATGATACTCAGGTCGTTTTTGGCAAGTTCATCCGATAGGATGGCCGGGTCTTCGGGCATATAGCCGATTGGCCCCAGCTCGATCCCCTTGTAACCCGCGCCAGCGCATTGGCTCAGGACAGATTGCCAAGTGGGATAGGCGGGGTCAGATGCGAATTCGATGCCCCAGGAACAGGGCGCATTGCCGATTTTGATCATGATCTTGGTCTTTCTTAGTAGTCGGCAACATTGACCCAGGCATTTTTTGTGCTGGAATCAACGGCTGCGGTCACGACGCGGTTCACTTCAAGGCCTTCGGAAAATGTCGGCCAGATGTTTGTGTTGGTGGCGATAGCGGTGAGGAAATCC
Source organism: uncultured Paracoccaceae bacterium (assembly GCA_947498645.1). Lineage (GTDB taxonomy): Bacteria > Pseudomonadota > Alphaproteobacteria > Rhodobacterales > Rhodobacteraceae > Yoonia. The sequence goes on from CANMKS010000001.1 coordinate 2,195,368, forward strand.
TTCGCCTCGATGATAATTTGATCCTGATAGCCGGTGCCATGGCCCGGCCCTTGGCAGAACGGCAGGTAATCGGGGTGGGCGGGGCCGGTCAGGATCTTGCGAAAGCCGCGTTCCGCCTCTGGCCCCTCCATGGTATAAAGATGCAGGGCATTCTGATCCTCCTGGTCAAAGCGGATCGCGCCCTTTGTGCCATGGATTTCATAGGCATAGCCCATCTTGCGCCCCGTCGCTACGCGGCTGAAGAAAAGATGTCCTTGTGCGCCGTTTTCAAAGCGGCACATCATCTGGGCCTGATCATCATTGGTCACATCTTGATCGCCGCGCTTGGCGTGCACTGTTTCGACGGATGCACATAGCGATGTAATCGGCCCGATCAGCGCCCGTGCGCCGTTGATCATATGCGGGGCCAGATCGCCCATGGTGCCATTAGCCATGCCTTGCGTGCGCCAAGTGCCGAGCAGGGTGCTGTCTGCCAGAAAATCCTCGGTATGTTCGCCGCGGAAATATGTGACGTCGCCGATGCGGCCTTCGGCCACCAGCCGGCGGGCGTATTGCGAGGCCGGGGTGCGGATGTAGTTGAAGCCAACCATATTGATGCAGTCGCCTGCGGCATCGTTCATCGCGATGGAATCGGCCAGCGTGGCGCCCAGCGGCTTTTCACAGAACACCGGTTTGCCCAATTCAAAGGCCGCCAGTGCGATTTCGCGGTGGGTGTTTTGCGGGGATGCGATGACGATCGCCTCGACCCGTGCGTCATTGACCAGTGCGCGCCAATCCGCAGTGCTGCGTGCAAAACCGAATGCCTGTTGATATTTGGCGGCAGAGGCATCAGACGATGCGCAAACCATTTCCAGACGCGGCCGCAGCGCGGTATCGAACAGCGTAGCAACGGACCCATAGGCCGCGGCATGCGCCTTGCCCATGTAACCGCCGCCGACGATCCCGATACCAATCTCTGTCATTGCGCGATGCTCCTCCAAAAACCGGTTGCAACCGGTTGCAATTTTGGTATCGTTCTTTTAGGTCCAAGGTCAATATCCAATCGTGACCAAAGCACAATCCATGCGCTTGAGGGGGAAATACACTCATGGCACAAGCCCAGCAAACCGTGACGCTGACAACGGCGCAGGCCATTGTCCGCTATCTGGCAAACCAATGGATTGTGGTGAATGGGCAGGAGCGCCGCCTGTGCGGTGGCGGGTTTGGTATTTTCGGGCATGGCAATGTGACCTGTCTGGGCGAGGCGCTGTATGAACACCGCGCAGAATTGCCGCTTTATCGCGGGCAGAACGAACAGGGGATGGGCTTTGCCGCTGCGGCCTATGGCAAGGCGTGGTTGCGCCGCCGGTTTATGTTTTGCACCGCTTCGGCGGGGCCGGGCACTGCAAATCTTCTGACCGCTGCGGCCTTGGCCCATGCCAACCGCCTGCCGATGCTGATGCTGTGTGGTGACGCCTTCCTGACGCGCCTGCCGGACCCGGTGTTGCAGCAGCTAGAGCATTTCGGAAACCCGACCTTTGGCGTAAATGACGCCTTCAAGGCCGTCAGCCGCTATTGGGACCGGATCACCCATCCCGCCCAGATTATCCAGTCGCTGCCTGCTGCGCTGGCCACGATGCTGGACCCCGCGGATTGCGGGCCAGCTTTTGTTGGCCTGCCGCAGGATGTGCAAGGCTGGACCTATGAGTATCCTGTCAGTTTCTTTGAAAAGCGCGTGCATCGCGTGCGCCGTCAGGCGCCGGATAGGGTTGAGGTGGCGCAGGCTGTGGCGCTGCTGAAAGAGGCTAAGCGTCCCATGATTATTGCGGGTGGGGGCGTGCAATATTCAGGGGCGGTGGCGGAATTGACCGCCTTTGCCGAGGGCGCAGGCATTCCGGTGGTCGAAACCATCGCGGGTCGCGCCAATATGGTGCATGATCACCCACTGAACATCGGGCCGATTGGTGTCACCGGATCGGATTCGGCAAACACCATCGCGGAAGAGGCTGATGTGATCCTCGCCGTTGGGACGCGCTTACAGGATTTCACAACCGGATCGTGGACGGCCTTTGCGCATGATGCGAAAATTATCGGCCTCAATGCTGCGCGCCATGATGCAGCCAAGCACATGTCGGCAACCGTTGTGGGTGACGCGATGCTGGGACTTGAGGCGCTGACCGCAGGCATGGCCGGACATAAAGCGCCCGAAGGCTGGACGGCCAAAGCGCAGGCCGAACGCGCGAAATGGCATGACTACGTGGCCGAAAATACCCGTGTGGGCAACGGCCCAGCGTCCTATGCCCAGGCCATTGGCGAGGTGAACCGCCTTTGTGACACCGGCGACCGCATTGTTGCGGCGGCAGGTGGTTTGCCAGCAGAGGTCACGGCCAACTGGAAAACTCTTGATATTGGCACGGTCGATGTAGAGTTCGGCTTTTCCTGCATGGGCTATGAGATTGCGGGCGGCTGGGGCGCGCGGATTGCACAGGCCCAGATAGAGCCGGAGCAGGATACCATCGTCTTTACCGGGGATGGGTCATATTTGTTGATGAACTCTGATATCTATTCCTCTGTTCTCACTGATAAAAAGCTGATTGTGATGGTGCTGGACAACGGTGGTTTTGCCGTCATCAACAAGCTGCAAAACAACACCGGCAACGAGAGTTTCAACAACCTGATCGCGGATACGCCGACCGCGACCACTCAGGTCGGCGTTGACTTTGAGGCCCACGCGCGGGCCATGGGTGCCGAGGCGGAAACCGTCAGTTCTCCGGCAGAGTTGGAAGCTGCGTTCAAACGGGCAAAGGCCGCCGCGCGCACCTATGTCATCTGCATGAAGGTTGACCCCTATGATGGCTGGACCACGGAAGGCCACGCATGGTGGGAGGTCGGCACACCACATATCACCAATTCCGACAAGGTGCGTGAGGCCCATGTGGATTGGGAATCCGCACGCCACAAACAGCGGAAAGGTGTCTGATGTCCGCGCTGATTGACGGGATTCGTCAAAACAATTTCGTCGTCATCGGACGGGCTGGCATTGATTTCTTTACCGACGCCGGTGTCGCAGTTGAAGATGCCGAGACGGTCAGCGTTGGCCTTGGCGGGTCATCGGCCAATATTGCGGCGGGTATCTGCAAACTGGGCGGGCAGGCGTCGCTGGTTACGCGGGTGTCAGATGACAGCGTGGGCAGCTACTGCATCGGACAGTTGAAACGCTATGGTGTGGGCACCGAATATGTGACGCCTGTGGGCGGGGAATACCGCAATTCGCTCGCGTTTTATGAAAGCCGGGTGGCGGGGCACCGCAATGTCATCTACCGCAACGGCGCTGCGGATTTTCAGATGGATGCGGATGATGTTGCGGCTGTTGACTATGGCAGGTTTGGTGCCTTGATCACCGCGGGCACCGTGTTCGCGGCAGAGCCTTCGCGATCCGCGACGTTTGACGCATTTGACCGCGCCAAGGCTGCTGGTTTGCCAATCATTTTTGACGTGGATTACCGCCCTTATTCATGGCCCTCGCCACAGGTGGCCGAAGAGGTGCTCAGCCGGGCCGCAGCCCAGTCTGACATGATTGTGGGCAACGACGAAGAATTTGGTTTTATGGCGGGCGGAATAGAAAAGGGTCTTGCCAAGGCCCGCGCGCTGGCCGCAGACACTGCCACGATTGTTGTCTACAAGATGGGCGAGAAAGGTGCCGTGACCTTTGCCGGTGATGCGGAAATTCGCACAGGCATCTGGCCGGTTGAGGCGCTCAAACCCACAGGCGCCGGAGACAGCTTTATGGCTGGTATGGTCACAGGGTTGGCGGAGGGGCAGGATTTGCGTACGGCGATCCTGCGCGGGTCTGCCTGTGCGTCGGTTACCGTATCCCGCCCCGGCTGTGCGCCTGCGATGGCTGACGTGCCGACATTGACGAAATTCATGGCCGATCACCCCGGCCCGACTGACGCTTAAAGGAAAAACCTCATGCACATCGCCCCTTACGACAACCAGAACAAACCGATTGTGGATGTGGATGATCCGACCGTCCCGCTGAACTATTTCAACATCGTCAAGCTGACCAAGGGGCAGGCGTTTGAATATGCCGTGCCGGGGTATGAAACCTGCATCGTGCCGGCCACCGGGACCGTTGATATCAATATCGAAGGGTTCAAGGCTGATCGTATCGGTGAGCGGGGCGAGGATGTCTGGGACGGGGAACCCGAAGGCGTTTATGTGCCCGTTGGGGCCAAGGCCGAAATGGTTTGCGTATCCGACACCGCCGAGGTGTTTGTCTGCGGTGCCCGTTATGACAAGGTGCTGGATGCATTTGCTGTGCGCTCGGATGAGTTGGATCTGGTGCAATACGGCTCTGACGACACCAAGACCCACCGCAAGATCAAACATATCCTTGGCACCAAGTATCATGACAAAGTGGGCCGCCTGCTGGTGTCTGAACTGTTTACTGTGGGCGAGGGCGGTTGGTCCGGTTTCCCATCCCACAAGCACGACACGGACCGTCTGCCTGATGAGACGCGCCACGATGAGACCTATAACTTTCGTTTCAAGCCCAACCACGGGTCGGGCGTGCAGATGTTGCAGCGCGAAGATGGCAAGGCGGGTGATGCCTATCATATCGTGGATGGGTCAACGATCTGTCTTGATAGTGGCTATCACCCCTGCGCTGTGCTGCCAGGCTATCAGATGTATTACTTTACCATCCTGGGTGGGCTGTCGCAGCGCAGTCTGGTGCAGTATTTCCAGCCATCCCATGCCTATCAGGTTGAAACCATTCCCGGCATCAAAGACATGATTGCCAAGTTCAAATGACCCTTGTGACACTGAAAGATGTACTGCAACCGGCGTTGCAGCAGGGATATGCCGTGGGCGGATTGGTCTGCCTTGGATGGGAAGACATGCGCGCCTATGTGGCAGCGGCCGAGACCGAGAATTGCCCGGTGATCCTGCAAGCAGGGCCGGGGTGCCGGGCGCATACGCCATTGCCGGTGCTGGGCAAGATGTTTCGGCATTTGGCAGAACAGGCATCCGTGCCTGTCGTGGCACATCTGGATCATGGCTATACCTATGATGAGTGTTCCGAGGCCTTGGATTCCGGTTTCACATCCTTGATGTTCGATGGGTCGCGCAAGCCATTGGCAGATAACATCAAAGAAACACGGCAAATCGCTGAAATGGCGCATAATTCCGGGATCTCCTGTGAAGGCGAGATTGGATTTGTTGGCTATTCGGGGGGCGAGGCCTCTGCCGGGACGGACCCTGCAGAGGCAGCACAGTTCGCGGCTGAAACCGGTGTGGATGCCATGGCAATCTCGGTCGGGAACGTCCATTTGCAACAGGATAAAGAGGGCGGGCTGGATGAGCCACGGATCGCGGCCATTCAGGCGGCAACGGGCGTGCCGCTGGTCATTCACGGTGGGTCAGGTGTGCCGGTGGATCAACGCCGCCGATTGGCGACGACAACCAATATCAGCAAATTCAACATTGGCACGGAACTGCGTATGGCCTTTGGCAATGCAATGCGCGAGGCGGTCAATCGCGATGCAGAGCGGTTTGACCGGGTGAGCATTCTCAAGGAAACGCATGATCCCGTGATGGAAGCAGCGCGCACCGTGTTGCGCAATCTGAAAGGCTAGGGCGATGATCAACATCGGGATTTTGGGCTGTGGCCGGATCGGGCAGGTTCATGGGGCAACCTTGCGCGGCATGACCAATGCGCGCGCCGCGGCCGTAGCCGATGCCATGCCAGAGGCGGCAAAGGCGCTTTCCGCGTCCACCGGCGCCAAGGTTATGGACGCGGATGCCATGATCAATGATCCGGGCATTGACGCGGTTATTATCGGCACGCCGACAACAACGCATTACGATCTGATCCATGCAGCGGCGGGCGCTGGCAAGGCGATCTTTTGCGAAAAGCCTATCGATCTGTCCGTGGACCGTATCCAGGATTGTCTGGCCGTGGTGGAAAAGGCGAATGTGCCTTTCATGACGGCGTTCAACCGTCGCTTTGATCCGAATTTTGCGCATCTTCAGCAACAGATTGCGGATCAGGTAATCGGCGATGTCGAACTGGTCACGATCCTGTCGCGCGACCCTGCGCCGCCGCCGATTGGCTATATCAAGACCTCGGGCGGCATCTTTCGCGATATGATGATCCATGATCTGGATATGGCGCGGTTCTTGCTGGGTGAAGAGCCTGTGGAACTGTCTGCCTCTGCGTCCTGTCTGGTTGATCCTGCGATCGGGCAGGTGGGTGATTTTGACACGGCTGTGGTCACGTTGAAGACCGCGGGCGGCAAGATTTGCCAGATTTCCAATTCGCGCCGCGCGACCTATGGCTATGATCAGCGGATTGAGGTGCATGGCAGCGCTGGTATGCTGCGCGCTGACAATATGCTGGAAAACACCGTCGAGGTGTCCAATGCTTCCGGTATGCGCAAGGCCCCGACGCAGCCGTTTTTCCTTGAGCGCTATGCCGCGGCCTATCGCGCAGAAATGGCGCATTTCGTGGCCTCACTGGAAAATGGCACAGCAGTCACACCCACAGGGCAGGACGGGCTAAAGGCGCAGATGCTGGCGGATGCCGCCGATCAGGCGGCGCGCGATGGACAGATGAAAGTTGTTGATCTTTAACCCCACCTTATCGCGAAAAGTTTATTACGCACGGCAAGCTGGCATGATTGCGGGTGCGATGCTGCCTTGACCTCGCGCCAATTAAGGTCAGTCTGTCTGTAACGAACTGGTTCTGGAGGGAAAGATCATGACACACGGAAATCTGCGAAAATCTGCATTGCTGGGCAGCGCGCTTGCCTTTTGCGCCTTGGGTGCGTCGGCAGAGACGCTGCGCTGGGCGTCAACGACCGACCCGCAGACGATGGACCCGCATGCAGTGAACTCTGCGCCTGTCCTGTCGTTCCTCAACAACGTCTATGAAGGTCTGGTGCGTCGCGGGCAGGATATGTCGATTGAACCATCATTGGCTACATCCTGGGAACCACTGGAGGGCGAAAACGGCTGGCGTTTCAACCTGCGCGAAGGCGTGACATTTCAGGATGGCGCGGCGTTCACGGCAGAGGATGTGATGTTCTCTTATCAGCGCGCTTCGAATGAAGCGGCTGATGTGCGGTCATGGTTTGCCCCGGTGTCAGAGGTCCGCGTTGTCGATGACTTTACCATTGATTTTGTGACCACGGCGCCCAACCCGCTGTTCCCGGATTCCATTGCGAATTTCATGATCCTCGACAAGGATTGGGCCGAAAGCAACGACGCCGCTCTGCCTGCACGTGATGCGGAAAACTTTGCCACGATGAATGTAAATGGCACCGGCCCCTTTACTGTTGCCAGCCGCGACCCCGGCGTGCGCACCACATTGGTACCTAACGAAGCGTGGTGGGACGATGCCCAGCACAATGTGACCGAGGCCGTATTTACCCCAATCGGCAATTCGGCCACGGGCCTTGCCGCGCTGCTGTCGGGTGAGATTGATTTCATCCAGCCGATCCCCTTGCAGGATGTGGCACAGGTTGAGGGCCGCGATGGTTTCAAAGTGCTGGAAGGCGAAGAAACCCGTGTGATCATGTTCGGCTTTGGCCATGAACACGACACGCTGCTGTATTCCACAGATGTGACCGACACCAACCCGTTCAGCGACCCGCGCGTGCGGCAGGCTGCGGGCCATGCGATTGATATCGACAGCATTGATCGTGTCCTGTTCCGGGGCAAGATCGAAGCGGCCAACCAGTTGGTGCCTGCCGGTATATCTGGCTATTCCGAGGCCAATCAAAACCGCCCCGCTTATGACCCTGACCGCGCCCGCGCGTTGCTGGCCGAGGCGGGCTATCCTGATGGGTTCTCCTTTGGGCTGAAATGCCCCAACGACCGTTATATCAACGATGAGGCGCTGTGCCGTGCGGCTGCATCCATGTTTGCCGCCGTTGGGTTGGACGCGGAACTGTCCACTGGCCCAGTCCGTGATTACTGGCCACAGCTGCGCGAAGATGACTTTGACATGTATTTGCTGGGCTGGTCGCCGGGCACATTTGATATGGAGCATCCGATCCGCTTTCTGCTGCATTCGCAGGATGATGAGAAAAAGCTGGGGTCGTGGAACTTTGGCAACTATTCCAACGCGCGTGTCGATGAACTGCTGCCACAAATTCAGCAAGAGATTGACCCAGCCGCCCGTCAGGCAATGATTGATGAGGTCGTGGGCATCACGCAGGAAGAGGTCGCCTATATCCCGCTTTATACGCAGCCGCTGATCTGGGCCGCAAAGGACAATGTGGACCTTACACAACGCGCCGATAACTTCTTCATGCTGCGTTGGGTGACTGTGAACTGATCACCGCAAGATAAGCAAAAAGGCGATGGTCTACTTTATCCTCAAACGGCTGGTGCAGTCTGTTTTCGTGATGCTGGCCGTCGCCTTTTTGGCCTTTTCCCTGTTCCGCTTTGTGGGTGATCCGATCACCCAGATGACCGGGGTTGAAACCTCGGTCGCGGATCAGGAACGGTTGCGCGAGGAGCTGGGTCTGAACGACCCGTTTATTTTTCAGTTCATGCGGTTCACGACCGATATGCTGCAAGGCGACTTTGGGTTTTCCTACCGCACCCGGCAGCCGGTGGCCGAGATGATCACCGACCGGATACCGGCCACGCTGGAGCTTGGGATTGTTGCGTTGCTGATCTCACTGGCCGTGGGTATTCCGGCGGGTGTTTATACCGCGCTGCGACCGAAAGGGTTTGCGACGCAGGCCATTTTGATGACGACCCTTGTTGGCGTCTCGATCCCGACATTTGTGATTGGCATCATGCTGATTTTTGTCTTTGGGGTGCAATTGGGCTGGCTGCCGACCTTTGGGCGTGGCGGCACCGTGCAGATCGGCGGCTGGGAAAGTTCGCTGTTCACGATTGAAGGCTGGCGCGCCTTGCTGCTGCCCGCCATTACGCTGGGCGTTTATCAACTGACCCTCACCATGCGCCTTGTGCGGGCTGAAATGATGGAGGTCATGCGATCAGACTACATTCGCTTTGCCATGGCGCGGGGTGTCCCGATGCGCAAATTGCACTACCGGCACGCGCTGGCCAACACGATGGTGCCGGTCATCACGATTATCGGGTTGCAATTCGGCGGGGTGATCGCCTTTTCCATCGTCACCGAAAGCGTATTTCAGTGGCCCGGCATGGGCCTGCTGTTTCTGGAATCGATCCGCTTTGTCGATATTCCTGTGATGGGTGTCTACCTTGTCGTGATCGCGTTTTTCTTTGTGCTGGTGAACCTGATCGTTGATCTGCTTTACGTGGCCATCGACCCGCGATTGCGGGTAAAGGACGTGTGATGGTGGCATTCCTAAAACGCTACGAGGGGCTGTGGCTGTTCGTGCATTCACCCGCCGCCATCATTGCCGCGATTGTGGCGGTGCTGATCATGATTGGTGCGGTTTTCGCACCATGGATCGCGCAGGTGAACCCTTACGATCTGTCCTCATTTAGCCTGTTTGATGGTTTGCTGCCTCCGGTTTGGCAAGAGGGCGCGAACCCGCAGTACCTGCTGGGAACCGACGACCAGGGGCGCGACATGATTTCGTCGATCCTTTACGGCGCGCGGTTGTCATTGATCATCGGGCTGGCTGCGCTGACGATTGCGGCGGTGCTGGGGGTGGGGCTTGGCCTTGCGGCTGGGTACTACGGTGGGCGGTTCGATGCGATTGTGATGCGGATTGCCGATGTGCAACTGGCCCTGCCTGCCATTCTGACGGCGCTGCTGATTGACGGCATCGCACGCGGCATTTTGCCAGCGTCCATGCAGCAGGATTTGCGGGTTGCGGTGCTGACCCTCGCCATTGCCTTGTCGCTATGGGTGAACTTTGCGCGGACCGCGCGGGCGTCGACATTCGTGCAGATGAACAAGGAATATGTGCAAGCCGCGATCATGATGGGCCAGCGCCCGTCCCGCGTGATGTTTGTGCATATCCTGCCCAATATCCTTGGGCCGCTGTTGGTGATCATGACGGTCGATCTGGCCTCGGCCATCCTGCTGGAGGCGACATTGTCCTTCCTTGGCATCGGTCTGCCCGCTGACAGCCCCAGCCTTGGCACGCTGATCCGCATCGGGATGCAGTTCTTGCTGTCGGGCGAATGGTGGATCCTGTGGATTCCGACCCTTTTCCTTGTGGCCCTTGTGGTGTCGATCAATATTCTTGGCGATTTCCTGCGCGACGTCTTTAACCCGAGGTTGCGTTGATGCTGGTGATCAAGGATTTGGCCGTAAAATTCCCGTCGCGCTTTGGCGAGTTCACAGCGATTGAAGACGTGGATATGACCATCAAACCCGGCGAGATTCACGGGCTGGTGGGCGAAAGCGGTGCAGGCAAATCGACCGTAGGTGCGGCAGTGATCGGCCTGCTGTCCGCACCAGGCTACATCGCAAACGGGGAATTGTCGCTGGGCGACACGAATCTGCGCAATCTGACACCGGATCAGGCCCACGAGATTCGCGGCGACCGGATTTCGATGATCTTTCAGGATCCGCAAACCAGCCTGAACCCGTTGATGACGATCGAGGATCAGCTGATCGAAACCATTCAGGCGCATTCCAATGTCAGCGACAGCGCGGCCCGCAAACGCGCCGTTGACCTGCTTGAAGAGATCGGGATCAAGAATGCCGCAGAGCGGATCAAGGCCTATCCGCATCAGTTTTCGGGCGGTATGCGCCAACGTGTCGTGATTGCACTGGCGATTTGTACGGACCCAGAGTTGATCATCGCGGATGAGCCGACAACCGCGCTGGATGTGGCGGTGCAAAGTCAGGTACTGGACCTGATCCGCAGGCTGGCCCGCGACCGGCAGATTGCCTTTATGCTGATCACCCATGATATCGGGGTGATCGCCCAGATCGCTGATCGCGTGACGGTGATGCGCAAGGGCAAGGTGATGGAAACCGGCGACACGCCGCAGGTACTGGGTGCACCAACCCATCCTTATACGCAGGCGCTGATGGATGCGGTGCCGCCATTGGACCACCGGATCGCGCGGTTCCGGGTGCCGGAAGAAGAGGGCACAGCGGGCGTTGTAACCGGGAATACTGCGGAAAAATGGTTGCTGGAAGGGCAGCAATACGCGCTGACGGGGCTGACGCTGCAAGATCTTTGCGTGCGGTTCGCCGGTCCGCGCACATCGTTGTTTCGCAAGCCTGAACCTTATGTGGCGCTGCGTGATGTCAATTTGGACGTGCGCCCCGGTTCAATCATGGGGCTGGTGGGCGAAAGCGGGTCGGGAAAATCGACGCTGGCCAAGGCCATCACCGGGCTGATTACGCCCAGCAGTGGCGTCATGCGGCTGGGGGATGAGATATTGCCAGCAGGCAAGGCGCGCAGTCGCCATCACCCGTCGCGGCAACTGGTGCAGATGGTATTTCAGGACCCTTATTCAAGCCTGAATTCACGCCATCGCATTGGTGCGATCCTGACCGAGCCTTTGTGGTTCTACGGCTTTGTCCAGGACGCCAAGGAACGCGAGCGATTGGCCGCTGCGATGCTGGAGCTTGTCGGCATGGCGCCTGACGCTATCGACAAATACCCCCATCAGTTCTCTGGCGGGCAAAGGCAGCGGATTGCCGTGGCGCGGGCGCTTTTGGCGCGGCCCCGGTTTCTGATCTGTGATGAACCGACGTCGGCCCTTGATGTGTCCATTCAGGCGGAAATCCTCAATCTGCTGAAAGACCTACAATCCATGTTTGGCCTTACCATCCTGTTTATCAGTCACAATCTGGCGGTTGTACGCCAGATGGCCGACGATACGGCGGTCCTGCGCAACGGCGTGATCGAGGAGATGGGCGCAACAGAAGATCTGTTTGCGCGGCCAAAGGCCGATTACACCCAGACATTGCTGAGCCTGACACCGGTGATGCCACGAGAATGGCAATCGGCGGGATAGTGCGCGGCGGCGGGCACACATGAGACGATCGCCGCTTCTGTGGCAGGCGTTCTGGCCGAATCGCAAGGTGCGATAAAATCAGATGCGCGGCCAGTGCGGCCCGTGCCGATCATCGGATCAAAGCGCCTGCGCAGGCCTGTAATCCAGAGAATTTCAAATTCCTTAAGACCGCCCATTGGCAAATCCAATCAATCATGTTCCTATCCGCCTATCGAGACCGGGGGACTGCTGCATACCGATTGCTACATTACTGGAACAGGTCCGGACCAATGATCCTGCTGTTGCCAAATGCTTTGTGGATTGCCGCGTACCTCTGTCACCCAAAAAATGAAAAAAGGGAGATAACGTGATGTTATTCAAACATACTATTTCATTGGGCTTGCTGATGGGCGCGTTGGGCGCCTCTGTGGCTTCGGCCCAATCACTTGTCTATTGCTCGGAAGGTTCGCCCGAAGGTTTTGACCCGGCGCTTTATACCGCAGGCACAACCTTTGATGCGTCCAGCCACCCGCTGTACAATCGCCTGACAGAGTTCAAGGTCGGCACCACAGAGGTGATCCCGGCGCTGGCAGAAAGCTGGGAAGTGTCCGAGGATGGCATGACGGTGACGTTCAATCTGCGTCAGGGCGTGCAGTTCCACTCTAACGATATGTTCACACCCAGCCGCGACTTTAACGCGGACGATGTGATCTTTACCTTCAACCGCCAAAAGAATGACGACCACCCTTACAACGGTGTGTCCGGCGGTACATGGGAATACTTTGACGGCATGTCCATGCCCGATCTGGTCGAAAGCATTGAAAAGGTCGATGACTACACTGTCGTCTTTAACCTCAGCCGCCCGGAAGCGCCGTTCATTGCCAACATGGCGATGGATTTCGCATCTATCGTGTCAGCTGAATACGGCGACGCCATGCTGGAAGCCGGCACGCCGGAGATGCTGAACCAGGCGCCCATCGGCACTGGTCCCTTTGCGTTTCAGGCCTATCAGAAAGACGCTGTCATCCGCTATCTGCGCAATGACAACTATTGGGGTGATCCAGCCCGCGTTGAAAGCCTGATCTTTGCGATCACGCCTGATGCATCCGTGCGTTACCAGAAGGTGCAGGCGGGTGAATGTCATGTCACAGCCTATCCAAACCCGGCGGATATTCAGGCAATGAAAGATGCCGAAGATATCGTCGTGATGGAACAGGAAGGCCTGAACGTGGGTTACCTTGCCTACAACACAACCATGCCTCCCTATGACAACGCCAATGTGCGTCGCGCGCTGAACATGGCCATCGACAAGCAGGCCATCATCGATGTTGTCTTCCAGGGCTCTGGCCAGATTGCCAAGAACCCGATCCCGCCAACCATGTGGTCCTATAACGACGCTGTGGTTGACGATGAGTACAACCCAGAATTGGCGATGGAGATGCTTGCCGCAGAAGGTGTTGAGGATCTCAACATGAAGATCTGGGCGATGCCTGTGCAGCGCCCCTATAACCCCAACGCCCGCCGAATGGCCGAGCTGATGCAGGAAGACTTTGCCAAGATCGGTGTCACAGTCGAGATCGTGTCCTATGAATGGGGTGAATACCTGTCCCGCTCACGCGAGCTGGACCGTGATGGTGCGATCCTTCTGGGTTGGACTGGTGACAACGGCGATCCTGACAACTTCCTGGCTGTGCTGCTAGGCTGTGACGGTCGCGAGGCCTCAAACCGTGCACAGTGGTGCCACCAGCCGTTTGAGGATCTGATCCAGCAAGCCAAAGTGCTGCCAACGCAAGAAGAGCGTCAGCCACTTTACGAGCAGGCGCAGGTGATCTTCAAAGAGCAGGCGCCTTGGGCGACCATCGCGCACTCTGTTGTTTACATGACAATGCGTCCTGAGGTTGACGGCTATGTTGTTCACCCGCTGGGTGGCCACATCTTCAACCAGGTTGGCCTGTCTGAGTAACCGCAATCGCTTGGGGCGCCCGTCATCGGGCGCCCCTTGCCATTTGAGCATGTGGATTGTCCGTTGACGCATTCCCTGAACGACCGGCTGGCGGAATACGCAGCCATTGCCGATGATCTTGGCGTTGATGCCGTGGCCCTTGTGCCCGGCCCGAATTTTGCCCGCGCTGTCATCCATCCCTTCATGAGCCACGAACGCCCTTTCATGCTGGTCATCCCGGCCAAGGGTGCGCCTGCCGCATTGGTGCCCAATCTGGAACTGCGCAGCTGGGATCTGGTGGGATTTGACGGCGCTGTTTTTGATTGGCGTGATCAGGATGGCTACGACGCGGCCTTTGCCGCCTTGATGGCCCATCTCAAGATCGGATCACTTGCCGTCGAAGGCCAGGTGATGCGTGTCTTTGTGCATCACGCCATGTTGCGCGCCCAGCCCGATCTGCGGATCGTGGATGCCGAGCGCGAGATTTCTGCCCCCCGGATGATCAAATCCGATGATGATATCGGCGCCCTGAAGGCCGCGATTGGCATTTCTGAACGTGCCTTGCTGCGTACATTGGAAGGCGTCCGTCTGGGCCAGACCGAAAAAGACATTGAACAGGCTTTGATCCAAAACCTTTTTGCCGAAGGGGCCGAGGATCAGTCCTTTGCACCTATCGTTGCCGCCGGTGACGGATCGGCCCGCCCACATGCCAAGGCCCGTGCCGATTACGCGGTCAAGGCGGGCGATGCGCTGCTCTTGGACTTTGGCGCCCGCAAGCATGGCTTTGCTGCCGATATCACGCGCACTGTGTTTCTGGGCCACGCCAGTGACGAAGGGCAGGCGGTCTATGACACGGTGCTGCGCGCGAACCTCAAAGGGTTCGAAGTCACCCGTGCCGGTGTTACCGCCCATCAGATTGATGATGCGGTGATTGGTGTGCTCGAAGCCTCGCCCTATGCGGACCGTATCCGCACCAAGACCGGGCATGGCTTGGGCCGCGAGGTGCATGAGGCCCCCTACATCATGCGCGGCAACCATCAGGTGCTGCCCGCAGGCACGGTCTATACCAATGAACCGGGGCTTTATGAGATCGACAATTTCGGTGTGCGGATCGAGGATGATGTGCTGATCACCACAGATGGCTGCAGCTCGCTTACAGAATTTCCCAAGGAACTGACGGTGTTGAAATGCTGAACTATGTGCTGAGCCGCCTTTTTACTTTTGTGCCCACCTTCATAGGTGTGACGCTGATTTCCTTTGGCTTTATCCGGGTTCTGCCGGGCGACCCCATTGTCGTCATGGCAGGTGAGCGTGGGCTGACTGCCGAACGCTACGCCGAGCTTGAGGCGCAGTTTGGGTTTGACCGCCCCCTATATGTGCAGTTCTGGGAATATCTGACAGGTGTTTTGCAGGGTGATCTGGGCAATTCATTTGTCACCAAGAGGCCGGTTTGGGATGAGTTCTTTGCCTTGTTTCCCGCCACGCTGGAGCTGTCGCTTTGTGCGATGATCTTTGCGGTGGTCATTGGCCTGCCTGCCGGGGTGATTGCTGCCGTGAACCGAGGCAAGTTCTATGACCGGGCGCTGATGTCCACCGCGCTGATTGGCTATTCGATGCCGATTTTCTGGTGGGCCTTGCTGCTGATCATCGTGTTCTCGGGCAACCTGCAATGGACGCCGGTGTCGGGGCGGATCGACCTGATCTATTACTTTCCTGATCCCACGGGGTTCATGCTGATCGACAGTATCACCTCGGGGCAGAAGGGGGCGTTCGGATCGGCGGTGCGGCATCTGATCCTGCCAACTATTGTGCTGGGCACCATTCCGCTGGCTGTCATCGCGCGGCAGACACGCTCTGCCATGCTTGAGGTGCTGGGCGAGGATTACATCCGCACCGCGCGGGCCAAGGGCCTTGCACCGGGCCGCATCAACGGGGTCCATGCGCTGCGCAATGCGCTGATCCCGGTGATCACGGTGATTGGCCTGTCGGTAGGAACCCTGCTGGCCGGTGCGATCCTGACCGAAACGATCTTTAGCTGGCCGGGCATCGGCAAGTGGATGGTCGATAGTATCTTCCGGCGCGACTATCCTGTGGTGCAGGGCGGGCTGCTGCTGATTGCGGTGGCCGTGATGATCGTGAATTTGACCGTTGATATGCTTTATGGCGTCATCAATCCCAAGATCAGGAAGCGGTAATGACGGATACAACACAAATCGCCGTTGAACGCCCCAGCCCCTTGCGGGAGTTCTGGTTCTATTTCCGGGAAAACCGCGGCGCGGTGATCGGGCTGTGGATTTTCGCGGCCTTCGCCTTTGTCGCACTCTTTGGCCCCTGGATTGCGCCGCATGATGCCACAGCACAGTTCCGCGAAGCGACGCTGCAACCGCCTGTCTGGCAAGAGGGCGGCAGCTGGACCTATCCACTAGGCACCGATCCGCTGGGCCGGGATATGCTGTCGCGCCTGATCGTGGGCGCGCGGTTTTCCTTCTTTGTGGGGATTGTTGTGGTGAGCATCGCAGCGACGGGCGGTATTCTGGTTGGGTTGATCGCGGGGTTTGCGCCCAAATGGGTTGATACGATCATCATGCGGATCATGGATGTGATCCTGGCGTTTCCGTCGCTGTTGTTGGCCCTTGTGCTGGTGGCGATCCTTGGGCCGTCGCTGACCAATGCGATGATTGCCATCGCGATTGTGCTGCAACCGCATTACGTGCGTCTGACACGGGCCAGTGTGCTGTCTGAACGGCAAAAGGACTATGTGACATCTGCCAAGGTGGCGGGTGCGGGCCTGCCGCGCCTGATGTTCATCACGGTGCTGCCGAACTGTCTGGCGCCGATCATCGTGCAGGCGGCCCTGTCATTCTCGACCGCGATTCTTGATGCGGCCGCCCTGGGTTTTCTGGGGATGGGGGCGCAGCCGCCCACACCCGAATGGGGAACGATGCTGGCCGAAGCGCGCGAGTTCATTCTGCGCGCGTGGTGGGTTGTGACTTTCCCCGGTCTTGCGATCCTTGTCACTGTGCTGGCGATCAACCTGATGGGCGACGGGCTGCGCGACGCGCTTGACCCCAAGCTCAAGAGGAGCTGAGCTTATGTCATTGTTACGCATACGCAATCTGAGCGTTTCATTCTCAACCGCTTCCGGTGCGTTCCGGGCAGTTGATGGGGTCAATGTTGACGTTGATGCTGGTGAAATCCTTGCCATTGTTGGCGAAAGCGGGTCGGGAAAATCGGTGTCGATGCTGGCCCTGATGGGGCTGCTGCCATGGACCGCGACAGTGACAGCGGATGAAATCATCTTTGACGGCATCGACCTGTTGCACATCGACAAATCCGCGCGCCGCAAGATTATCGGCAATGATCTGGCGATGATCTTTCAAGAGCCGATGTCGGCCTTGAACCCCTGTTTCACGGTTGGCTGGCAAATCAAGGAAGCGCTGCGTATTCACCTTGGGCTGGACCGCAGCGCGCGCCACAGGCGCGCGATTGAACTGTTCGAGCAGGTGGGTATCCCTGACCCTGAAAAGCGTCTGTCCGCTTTCCCCCATCAGATGTCCGGCGGCATGAACCAACGGGTGATGATTGCCATGGCCATCGCCTGCAAGCCCAAGCTGTTGATTGCGGACGAACCGACGACAGCGCTGGATGTGACCATTCAGGCGCAGATTCTGGACCTTCTGACCGATCTGCGGCGCGAAACCGGCATGGGGCTGGTGCTGATCACTCATGATATGGGTGTTGTGGCTGAATCCGCAGAGCGGGTCAGCGTGCAATATGCCGGTCAGAAGATCGAGGAGCAGCATGTTGGCCCGCTGTTTGATCGCCCGCGCCATCCCTACACGGCGGCGTTGCTGGATGCATTGCCGGAACGGGCGACCGACCGGCTGTTGCCGACCATTCCGGGCGTTGTGCCGGGGCAGTTTGATCGCCCTTCAGGCTGCCTGTTTTCGCCGCGTTGCAAGTTCGCCGATGACACCTGCCGGGGCACACCACCCATTCCGGGAGGGCATGATATGGGCGATGTCCGCTGCCATTATCCGCTGAACACTGTCGAAAGTACCGCGTCATGACCGAAGCTGTGATCAAAGCCGAAGGGCTGATAAGGCATTATTCCGTCAGCGGGGGGATGCTGCGCAAACCAAGGACATTGCGTGCCGTCGCGGGTGTTGATTTTGAATTGCACGCAGGTAAAACCCTTGCCGTTGTGGGCGAAAGCGGCTGTGGGAAATCAACGCTGGCCCGGATGGTCGCCATGATCGAGGCGCCAACGGATGGGGTGCTGACGCTTGATGGAAAACCCGTACTGCCGACCGATTGGGCGGATCTGCGGCAGTCCGTGCAGATCGTGTTTCAGGATCCCTACGGTTCGCTTAACCCGCGCCAGCGAATTGGCGCGATCCTGCAAGAGCCGCTGACCATCAACCGCCCCGATTTGCCAAAGGCCGAGCGCGAGGCGCGCGCGCGCAAGATGCTCGACATGGTTGGTCTGCGCCCCGAACACTATGACCGCTACCCGCATATGTTCTCGGGCGGGCAACGGCAGCGGATCGCGATTGCGCGTGCGTTGATGCTTGATCCAAAGGTGCTGGTGCTGGATGAGCCTGTGTCGGCGCTGGATCTTTCGATCCAGAGCGCGATCCTGAACCTGTTGACGGAATTGCAGGACCGCTTGCAGCTGGCCTATCTTTTTATCAGCCATGACCTGAGCGTTGTGCGTCATGTCGCCCAAGACGTGATCGTGATGTATCTGGGTCGCGCCGTTGAGGTGGGATCAAAGCAGGATGTCTTTGAGGCCCCCCAGCACCCTTATACCCGTGCGCTGCTGTCGGCCACGCCAAGTGCCGAACCAAACGCGCGCCGGGACCGCATCAAGCTGGCAGGTGAATTGCCATCGCCGCTGAACATCCCACAAGGATGCCCGTTTGCGCCAAGATGCTGGAAAGTAAAAGACAAATGCAGGCAGGAATTGCCTGCGCTGTCAGGCGGCGCGCATCGCGCCGCGTGTTTTTTCCCTGAGGGCTAGCGCCCGCACCAAGGCCGCTCTGCGCCGCCAGTCAAGCCTGTTCATGCGGTGCCGCAAGCAAAGTGCTTGGGTCTGGTAGTGCTTTGGCACTACAACTTGTGGGCGTGCTACTCATCCTTACCGCGAGGTCAGTGGTGCAAGGTCGTAATGTCGAGGGGGGATTATCAATGCTGAGAAAGATACTTGTGCCTGTGCGCGGCGACGGCATGACAGAGGCTTTGCTTGGCCATGCCTCGGCATTGGCAGCGCGCCATGCGGCCCATATCGTTGTGGTCCATTGCCGGGTGCGCACTGAGGATCTGATGCCATATGGCGTACAACTGCCCGCCTTTGCGCGCGACACACTGGCAGAGCAGGCGCGCGAGCTAGCCAATCAGGAAGAGCAGGGGCTTCGGGCGCAGTTGCGCGAGCTGGCGGGCACGCTTGGTCTTGCGGTGACTGACGCGCCTGTGTCAGAGGCCGGGTCCGTTTCTTTTGTCGAAGAATACGGGATCATGGCGGATGTCATCAAACGAACCGGCCGTCTGGCGGATATCGTGGTTGTGGCCAAGCCTGACAGAGACCGGAACCTTGGTGCGAATTCGCTGAAATCCGCGCTTTTTCGTACCGGGCGTCCGGTTTTGATGTGCCCACCACAACACCGCGTCCCAGCAGATTTCGGCAGTCATGTCACCGTCGCATGGAATGGATCGCTGGAAGCATCGCGCGCCGTTGCTATGACGCTGAATCTGGCGCAGTCCGCTGACAAGGTCACGATCCTGTCGGGCGGCAAGGGTGACGCGGAAGGCGTCGGCGTTGACGCATTGGTCGCCTATTACGCGCTGCATGGGATCACGGCACGCACCCACCTGTTCGAGGACCGAAACCCCGGTGAGGCCCTGTTGAAAAAGACCTCAGAGCTGGGTGCGACCATGCTTGTCATGGGGGCATATGGCCAAAACCACGAGCGTGAAACCTTCTTTGGGGGAAACACGCAAGCCGTTGTTGATAAAGCAGAAATTCCCGTTGTCTTGGTACACTAAGGTATTCATTGGCAATTCAGGGAAGTTTTGCTTGAGGAGATGGTTGATAACACGTTAATGGTAGTGCGTATTAGTTGAATTGTTTTCCAAATTGCAGTTGGGAGTTGTGCGCCTGTCGTCAACCCAACATAGAACTGTCGAAATAGGGAGATAAGAATAATGAAGTTTTCGAAACGCACGCTTTTCGGTTTTGTCGGGGCAACGGTCCTTGCAGCAGCACCAATTCAAGCCTTCGCGCAGGACTGGGAACCGCGCAAACCGATTGATTTTGTGATCATGGCAGGTGCTGGTGGCGGCGCTGATCAGATCGCCCGGTTCATTCAGGCCGTCGCAGAACAGCAAGACCTGACAACCCGCCCGCTGGTGCCCAACAACAAGGGTGGCGGATCCGGTGCCGAGGCGCTGATCCATGTCAACACGGCAAGCGACCCGGACCACACCATTCTGGTGACATTGAACTCCTTCTTCACCACGCCGCTGCGGCAGGAAAACCTTGGAATTGATATCCAGACATTCACGCCGGTTGCGATGATGGGCGTCGATCCATTTGTGCTTTGGGTCCATAAGGACAGCGGCATCACGACGTTCGAGGAATATGTCGCCAAGGTTCAGGAAATGGATGGAGAGTTCGTCATGGGCGGCACCGGTGCCGGTCAGGAAGACAGCATCGTGATTGCCTATATGTCCGGGGCCTACGACCTCGACATCAAGTATATCCCCTATGACGGCGGTGGCGCCGTGGCCAAGGATCTTGCCGGTCAGCAGATCATGGCGACTGTGAACAACCCTGCAGAAGCGAAGGGGTTCTATGAGGCTGGCGATTTCGTCCCGCTTCTGGCGTTCTCGGACGAACGTATGCCAGCCTATCCTGATGTGCCCACGATCAAGGAAATGGGTCACGATTTTTCCTACTACAACCAGCGGGCTGTTGTTGGCGCGCCGGGCATGTCGGATGAAGCTGCGGCCTACTATCAGGATCTGTTCACAACCATTTATGAAAGCGATGAATGGCAGGGCTATCTGACCTCTGAAAGCCTTTCACCGCTGTGGATGGATGCGGACGCGCAGCGTGACTATTGGGCGTTGCAGGTCGAGAACCACCAGAACCTTCTGGCCGCATTGGGCGAGTAACCCAAGGCAAATGTGTGACGCGGGCCCGGACACATGGGCCCTGATCCTCAGGGGGGCCAGATGCGCGTAGGCGAACTTATTACTGCGGGTTTTCTGGCCCTTCTTTCACTGTATCTGATGTGGAAAAGCACCGAGCTGCCTATTGGATACATCTCTGGAACAGGTCCGGGCGGGGGGGCTTGGCCGTTCTGGCTGTCTGCGATCATGTTGATCTGCTGCGCCTGCACCGCTTTCAATTGGTGGCGCGGCACAACCCCGGCGTCAAAATCCGATGAGCCTGTGCTGGACAGTCACGGATGGAAGTCGCTGATCTTTGTGGGCGGCGGCATTGTCGGCTTTGTGGCACTGGTCAGCATCATTTCGATGTACGGGGCTGTTGCCGTTTTCCTGTTCTACTACCTGTGGTTTCTGGGGCGACACGGTTTGGTGCTCAGCGTGACGATTTCATTGGTTTTTCCCATCGCGCTTTTCTTCTTTTTTGAAGGTGCCATGCAGATCACCATGCCTTCCGGCCTGCCATTCACCGACCCTGTGTTTGATGTGCTTTATGATATTATTTACTGACGCCATGACACAGCGCTGCGAAAGAAACCTCTGATATGGATGTTCTTCTCCTGCTTGCAGATGGCATGTTGGTGTCACTTCAGCCGCTGAACCTGATGATGATTATTATCGGGGTGACGCTGGGCCTGTTCATTGGTGCAATGCCGGGACTGGGATCGGTCAATGGCGTGGCGATCCTGTTGCCGGTGACGTTTCTGGTGCCGCCAAGCTCGGCAATTATCTTTCTTGCTGCGATTTACTATGGGGCCATGTATGGCGGGGCGGTGTCGTCGATCACACTGGGTATTCCGGGTGCGTCAACGGCAGTGGCCACAACATTCGATGGCAGGCCGCTGGCCAAGCAGGGCCGCGCCAGCCTTGCACTTGTGACCGCCGCATTGGCATCATTTGTCGGTGGCACCGTGGCCAATATCCTGTTCACGCTGTTTGCCCCTTTGCTGGCAAGCGTCGCCTTGTCCTTTGGCCCGCCAGAGGTCTTTGCCCTGATGCTGCTGGCCTTCGCCACTTTTGTGGGTCTTGGCGGTGACGACATCCCCAAAACCATATTCTCGATCTGTTTTGGGCTTGTGCTGGGGGCGATTGGTTTTGACCAGATATCAGGCGCGCCGCGCCTTGTTCTGTTCGACTACAACGGTTTCTTGCAGGGGATCGGGTTCCTTGTGCTGGCCATTGGTGTCTACGGGATCGGAGAGATGCTGTGGACGATCGACCAGACCCGCGGCGATGTGACCGCAACGACCCCGCAGATGACGATCAAAGGCATGGCCGCTGACACCAAGGAAGCCGCCAGACGTGGTTGGAAAGGCACGGCGATCGGATCCTTCCTGGGGTTCTTTGTCGGTATCTTGCCTGCGGCAGGGGCAACGCCCGGTTCGCTGATGGCCTATGGTGTCGCCAAGATGGTGTCGCGCAATCCCGAAGAATTCGGAAAAGGCGCTGTGGGCGGGGTGGCCGCACCTGAGGCCGCCAATAATTCTGCCTCGACCGGGTCGATGTTGCCGATGCTGACGCTGGGTATCCCCGGTTCACCCACCACGGCGATCCTTTTGGGGGGGATGGTGATCTGGGGGCTGGTGCCCGGTCCGCGCCTTTTTGTGGATGAACAGCAATTCGTCTGGGGGCTGATCGGGTCTTTCTATATCTCCAACCTGGCGGCGGTGTTGATCAATCTGGCCTTCATTCCGGTTTTCATCTGGATGCTGCGGATGCCGTTCACCATTCTCGCGCCCGTTATTTTTGTCCTTTCGATCACAGGCGGTTATGCCGCCACGCGCGATATGTTTGATATCTGGCTCATGGTGGGTTTTGGCATTGGTGCCTTCTTCATGCGCAAGTTTGACTATCCGCTGGCGCCCGCCGTTCTGGCCATCGTGCTTGGCCCGATTGCAGAGCCGACATTGCGGCAGTCGTTGCTGTTGTCGTCGGGCGATCCGTCAATCTTCTTTACGCGTCCGGTGGCCGGGCCCATCACGGTTGTGGCTTTGATCCTGATCTTCCTGCCTGCACTGAAATTCCTGCGTCGCAGGCCTGCCAAGGGCAAAAGGCCCGCGTCGTAACGCGGGCCTTTCAAAGTGATCCGATCAGCGGGGCTAGCTGTAAAGACCAGCCACCTTGCCGCGTAGCTGGACAAGCGCCAGCACGGTGTCGATGGTCGGCGTGGGCGTTTGGGTGACACGGCCCAGTTCCTGTACGGAGCCCACCAAGGCGTCGATCTCCATCGGACGATTGGCGTCGAGGTCTTGCAGCATCGACGTGCGATGCGCGCCCACGTCAGCGCCGCCCTGAATGCGCCGATCCACATCAATGGGGAACTTCACGCCCAGTTTTTCGGCAATCGTCTGTGCCTCAAGCATCATGTTGCGGGCAACCTCGCGCGTGCCGGGTTCGGTACACAGCACATCCAGCGTTGCATGGGTCAGGGCCGAGATCGGGTTGAACGACAGGTTCCCCCAAAGTTTGACCCAAATCTCATCACGTATCTTTGGCCGCACTGGTGCCTTAAGGCCAGCCGCGCTGAGCGCCTTGGACAGGCGCAAGGCGCGCTCGGATTTCTCGCCCGAGGGTTCGCCCAAGGAAAATCGGTTGCCTTCGATATGTTTGATGACGCCCGGCTCTGTGACCTCGGCCGCCGGATAGACCACGCAACCAAGCACGTTGTCAGGGCCAAAGCCATCCCATTGGGCGTTGCCCGGATCGACGCTGGTCAGCCGGGTGCCTTCCAGATCGCCGCCCGCTTTGTGAAAATACCACCAAGGTACGCCGTTCACGCCGGATACGATGGTGGTGTCATCGCCAATCAGCGGCTGCATCTTGTCGACCACCGGAGGCACAGAATGGGCCTTGAGCGTCACAATGACGTAATCCTGCGGCCCCAGATCGGCGGCGTTGTCTGACACGGTCACGGGCAGCGTTTCAGAAACGCCATCCTCGATCAGGGTCAGACCATTGTCGCGCATCGCAGCCAGATGCGGGCCGCGCGCGACCAGGCTGACGTCTGCCCCGGCTTTGGCCAGTTTTGCCCCCATATAGCCGCCAATGGCGCCTGCGCCGAAAATACAGATCTTCATGATGCCGTATCCACAAGGCCGAGTTTTTCGGCCAAACCGATCCGCTGCAATTTGCCTGTGGCCCCTTTGGGGATTTCATCAAGGATGATCACCTTGCGCGGTACTTTGAAGTCGGCCAGCCGCGCGGACGCAAAGTCGCGCACGTCGCGGTCGCTGATCGCTTCGCCTTCGCGCAGAACAACGGCTGCGGCAACTTCTTCGCCCAGCTTGGGATGCGGCAATGCAAAGGTGACAACCTGCGCAATCGCCGGATGCGCAGACAGCACGCCATCGACCTCAAGCGGGCTTACCTTTTCGCCGCCCCGGTTGATGATCTCTTTGAGGCGACCGGTCAGCGTCAGATAGCCGTCAGCGTCAAACGTGCCCTGATCGCCGGTACGGAACCAGCGTTTGCCATCCGCTTCAAAGAAATTCTTGGCGTTGGCCTCTGGGTTGCCTTCATAACCCGGTGTCACGTTGGGGCCAGAGATGACAACTTCACCCACACCGCCGTCCGTCAAGACGGGCTCAACCTCATCGGCAATGCGCACCTCGGGACCGGCGGGCAGGCCCACAGCGCCGGGTTTCTGCGTGCCGGGTTTGAGTGGGTTGGAACACATCTGGTGGGCGGCTTCGGTCATCCCATAACCTTCGACCACAGGCGCGCCGAAGGTTTCAAACAGCTTTTCCATAACCGGACCGGGCAGGGAGGCCGAGGAGGACCGCAGGAAACGCAGGCGCGCCGCGTCGATGATGTCCGCATTGCGCGGCGCGCGCGACAGGATCGCCTGATGCATTGTTGGCACGGCGGTGTACCACGTCGGGTCCGAATCCCGCAGCCAGCCGAAGAAACGCAGGGCGTCAAAGCCCGGCGCGCACCAGACCTGCCCACCGGTTGCCAAAGTGGCGGAAACGGCCGCCAACAACCCGTGGATGTGAAACAAGGGCATGACATTCATGCAACGATCATCAGAGGTGAGCGCGAGAGAATGCGCGATATTATGGGCCGAGGCCGCAACATTTGACTGCAAAAGCGGCACAATCTTGGGCCGCGATGTGGTGCCCGATGTATGCAGGATCAAGGCGACATCGCCTGCGTCAGGTGCGCTTTGATCGCAGGTGCCGGTGGCATCGGTCTGTAGGGTGAACTGACCGGCTGGAGCGTTTTCGTCAACGGACAGGCGCAGGATCGCCACCCCCAGTTTCCGGGCCGCAGCAAAGGCCGGGCCGTCGTCACCCGCCATGAGGACAACGGCCTTTGCCTTCAAATCATCAATGTAGAATGCAAATTCATCTTCGCGGTAGGCGGGGTTCAAGGGGGCGGTCACAGCGGTTTGTGCAATCGTAATGAACGCGGCGGCCATTTCGGGGCCGTTGGGCAGCACAATGGCCACACGATCCTCGCGCCCGATCCCTGCGCTATGCAATGATGCTGAAACAGTATCGGCAAGCGTGCGCAATGCACCATAGCTGAGCCAATCACGCTCGGGCGCGCCGATGGCGGGTGCTGTATCGACGTGACTTTGAAGTAGGCTTTTAAGCGTGTCTGACACAAATTCTCTCCAGTCAAATGATGAACACAACCATAGCGCACATGCATCTGCTTGCAACGGATAGTGGTATGATATCGCAGATGGATAAATGTGCGGGGGGTGGCGCCTGAACGCCTTGAGCCGCCTGTGCGGCAAGCTGGGGTATGCACCCTACAACTTTCCTGATTGAAAAGTTGTGGCGGAGGAGGTGGGATTCGAACCCACGGTAGACTTTCACCTACGTCGGTTTTCAAGACCGGTGCATTCAACCACTCTGCCACTCCTCCGACATGGCCCTGTTAGCGCCTCGTTTCTGATTCGAAAAGCAGGTTCACGCTTTGGGGAAATCCGCCGACAAATTGTGCTAGACTCTTTCAAATCATGCCATCGGGCGCTATCGTCCCTGCAAATCTGCGAATTCTCTGTATGCGCAGGCGGTGAGCGACAACAAAGACGGCTGAAAAACAGCTGATTTCCCCCGCAAATGCGGGGCGCAACAAAGGGGCTAGAGATGACGGGCACAGTGTTTTTGAACGCTTCGCGGTGGCGTATGTCCATGGCGTTGATCGCGGCGATGGGATTGGCCGCCTGTGATGAAAGCGGTGGGTTTGCCTTGCCAACGGCCGGGGAGGACGCGGCAGAGCCGCTGCCTGCGAACGCCCGTAATCAGTCTGTTCAGTCAGAACGCGATGTGGAGCGTCCGGATATCTTTGAAGTGACCGACCGTGGTCTTTGGGATGGTCGCCCGTCCTTGGGGGGTGTCTGGGTTGCCCATCCTGACGCGGAAGACCCAGAGCGCGTGATGATCGTGAACACCGAAAACGGGCGCACGATTGTGGGGGCCTTGTTCCGCCGTGAGCGCGAGAACCCCGGCCCGTTGTTGCAGGTTTCCTCTGATGCCGCAGAAGAGCTGGGAATTCTGGCAGGTGCGCCGACAGAGTTGAGTGTGGTCGCCCTGCGCCGTGAAGAAGTTGAGGTTGAAGCCACCCCGGAGGAAAACCCGGTTGTGGCCAGTCTTGCCGCACCTGTTGCCGTGCAATCCGAAGCATTGGAACCAGCAGAGGATGCAACGCCCGACGAAAGCGACGAAGCTGAGGCGCCAATTGCCGTTGTTCTGCCCCCGGCAGGAGAGGCTGCGGCCAGTGCCGCTGAAGCGGGTGCCGAAACAGCTGTCGCGGCTGGCGCTGCGATTGCTGCCGGGGCGGCGGATGCCATTTCCGACGACACCGCCGATGAGGCCGTGGATGTTTCTGCTGTGATTGCCGCCCCACCAGAGCCGTTGCCGCCCGGCACAATTGCGCAGGTTGGTATCTTCAGCGTCGAAGCCAACGCAGGCGCGGCTGCAATGCAGATTATTGATGCGGGCATTCCGGCCAATGTTCTGACCCAAGAGGTTGGCGGTCGCACGGTGTGGCGCGTTGTTGCTGGTCCGTTGGCAGACGACAGTGCGGTGCCACAGCTTAGGGCGATGGGCTTTGTTGATGCTTTCATCGTCCAAGATGACAACGCCGAGGAAGAATAAACCCGCAACCGAAAGGAAAACGTCATGCTTGTGGGATACATGCGCCGCGCCGTTTTGATGCTTTGTGTGATGATCGCCCCCATCACCGCCACCGCGTTTGAGACATCCGCCCAAGCCGCTTATATCTTTGATCAGACAACTGGCACCGTTCTGTTGTCCAAGAACGCGCAGGAGCCTTTGCCGCCTGCGTCCATGTCAAAGCTGATGACGATCTATATGGCGTTTGAGGCTGTCGCCGATGGCCGTCTGATCATTGATGAAGAACTGACTGTCTCGTCTCATGCGGCGGGCTATGGTGGGTCGTCGATGTTTTTGGATACCACCGACCGCGTCACGGTCGAGGACCTGTTGCGCGGTGTCATCGTTCTGTCGGGCAATGACGCAAGCGCGGTACTGGCCGAGGCCCTGTCGCCCGATGGCAGCGAGGCCGGCTTTGCCCGCATGATGACCGAACGCGCCCGCCAGATGGGTATGATGAATTCCACCTTCGCCAACTCCAACGGCTGGCCTGCGGTCGGGCATCGCATGTCGATGGAGGATCTTGGTATTCTGGCGGATCGACTGATCAGTGATTTCCCCACGTTCTATCCGCTGTTTGCTGAAACAGAATTTGCCTTTGATGGCCGCGTGCCTTCCAATTCAAGCAACCGCAACCCGATCCTGTCCATGGGGCTGGGGGCGGATGGCCTGAAGACTGGTCACACGCAAGAGGCGGGTTACGGTCTGGTGGGCTCTGCCAAACAGGGGGATCGCCGGGTTATTTTTGTAATCACCGGGCTGGAGACGCCGCAGGCCAGATCGGAAGAAAGCGCCAAGATCATCAATTGGGCCTTTCGGCAGTTTGCCGAAAAAGATGTGGTTTCGGCGGGAACCCAGATTGCCACGGCTGATGTCTGGATGGGCGATGTGCCGACCGTTGGTTTGACCGTGGCCGAGGATCTGTCCTTGCTTGTGCCGATCCTGAACCAGGGAGAGATTGAGGCTGACGTTGTTTTTGAAGGCCCGGTTGAGGCACCCATCACAGCCGGCCAGCCGCTGGGTGAGTTGGTGATCACCCTTAACGATTTGCCCGAAAAGCGCATTCCGCTGGTGGCCGATGCTAATGTGGCGCGTGGCGGGTTCGCGACCCGTTTGCGTACCGCCGCTCTTGTCCTGTGGCAGAAATTCGGCCCCGCCAGTGGGGATGAGGTGCCGGAAGAGGCATGAGCAAGCCACGCTTTATTACGTTTGAGGGGATCGACGGTTCTGGCAAATCGACCCAGGCCCGGCGCTTTGCCGATCATCTGCGCGGGCAGGGTGATGATGTTGTTCTTACCCGAGAGCCCGGCGGCAGCCCCGGAGCAGAGGAAATCCGTCAGCTTTTGCTGACCGGTGATCCTGATCGCTGGTCTGCGGAAACGGAGATATTGCTCTTTACTGCCGCCCGCCGTGATCATCTTGAGAAAACCATTCAGCCAGCCCTGGCGCAGGATAAAACCGTGGTTTCCGACCGGTTTGCCGATAGCACGCGCGTCTATCAGGGGGCCACGCGCGGGGATCTGCGCGATATGGTGGACAAGTTGCACAGCCTGATGATCGGGCGTGAACCTGACCTGACTTTCATCATCGACATGGACCCGGCCACCGCATTGGAGCGTGGTTTGGCCCGCAAGTCAGGCGAGGATCGGTTCGAGGATTTTGGTTTGCCGTTTCAGGAAACGCTGCGCCACGGGTTTCTGGCGCTGGCCCATGCCAATACCGACCGCTGTGTGCTGATTGATGGCAATCGCACCGCCGATCAGATCGCCAGCGAAATCGCGGCCTACGCATGAGCGACGACGACATCCCAGAACCCGACCGGATCGCGGGCGCGCCGCACCCGCGTGAAACGCCGGTGCTTTTCGGGCAGGACAAGGCGCAGGCCGATTTTCTGGATGCATTCGGGGCAGGGCGGCTGCATTCGGGCTGGCTGATCACCGGACCACGCGGTGTGGGCAAGGCAACCCTTGCATGGAAAATCGCCACCTTTCTGCTGGCGGATCAAGAGGCGGGCCTTTTTGGCGACCCCACCCTTGCGGTTGATCCCGAACATCCTGACGCAAGGCTGGTGCAGGCGGGTGCGCATCCGCGTCTGTCGGTTATTCGCCGCCCCTGGAATGAACAAACCAAGAAGCTGCGCACGGATATCACCGTGGATGCGGTGCGCAGCCTCAAATCCTTCTTTCACATGTCCGCTGCGGATGGCGGGCGGCGTGTCGTCGTCGTAGATGCCGCAGATGAACTGAACCGCAACGCGGCCAATGCGATCCTCAAGGAGTTGGAAGAGCCGCCAGCGAATTGCACGATCCTGTTGATTGCCCATCAACCCTCGCGCCTGCTGCCCACAATCCGGTCGCGGTGCCGCGAATTGCGCTGTGCGCGGTTGTCGCCTGACGATCTGCAAAAGGCGCTGGTGCAGGCGGGGCATCCGTCTGACCAAACAGAAAGCCTTGCGACATTGGCCGGTGGATCAGCCGGGGATGCGATCCGGTTGCTGAACCACGATGGTTTGGTGCTCTATGCGGAGTTGGTCAAAACCTTCGAGGGCCTGCCCCATATTGACCGGCCCGCCGCCCTGCGATTGGCCGAAAGCTGTGCCGGGCGGGGCGCTGATGTGCGTTTTGGACTGACATTGGATTTGATTGATCTGTTTCTGTCCCGCGCCGCCCGCGCCGGGTTGATGGGCGAACCAGCTGCACAGGGCGCGCCGGGTGAAGCGCGCCTGCTGGCGCGGATTGCGCCGGATGACCGCGCCGCCCGCCGCTGGGCCCAGTTGCAACAGGATTTGACCGATCGGTCCCGCCATGGCCGCGCGGTGAACCTTGACCCTGCTGCATTGATCCTTGATATGGTTTTCAAGATTGAAGAGACGGCGCAAGGTACAGCCGTAGCCTGAAAGCCGCGTCATGACCCAAGCCACAATCGTTGACAGTCACTGCCATCTGGATTTCCCCGATTTTGACGCCGAGCGCGATGATATCGTGGCCCGCGCCGTCAAGGCCGGGGTCACACGTATGGTGACGATTTGCACCAAACTGCGTCTTGAACCGCAGGTGCGTGCCATCGCGGAACGCTATGCGCCGGTTTTCTATGCGGCAGGCACCCACCCGATGAGTGCCGCGGATGAGCCGTTGGCGACTGTGGACGAACTGGTCGCCCTTGCCGATCATCCAAAGTTTGTTGGGATCGGTGAAACGGGCCTCGACTATCACTACACCGGCGAAAGCGCCGACGTTCAGCAGCAGTCGCTGCGCGTTCACATCGCGGCAGCGCGCGAAACCAAACTGCCGCTGATCATCCATGCCCGTGCTGCGGATGATGATATGGCGCGTATCCTGCGCGAAGAATACGACAAAGGTGCCTACAGCTGCGTGATGCATTGCTTTTCCAGCAGCGCGGCACTGGCAGAGGCCGCACTTGATATGGGGTTCTACCTGTCGATGTCCGGCATCGCCGCATTTCCCAAAAGTCAGGAATTGCGCGACATCTTTGCAAAGGCCCCGGTGGACCGCGTGCTGGTGGAAACCGACAGCCCGTACCTTGCCCCGCCGCCCTATCGCGGAAAGCGCAATGAGCCAGCCTACACTGCCCATACGGCCAAGGTCGGGGCAGAGGTTTTCGGCCTCTCCTATGAGGACTTTGCCGTGCAAACGACAGCGAACTTTGATCGTCTGTTCTGGAGGGCCGCAGAATGACCACGCAGATCAGCTTTCGCATTCTTGGGTGTGGCTCGTCAGGCGGTGTGCCGCGCCTGGGGGGGCTTTGGGGGGCTTGTGATCCGGACAACCCCAAAAACCGCCGCCTGCGTTGTTCGCTCTTGGTCACACGAACGTCGGGCGATCAGGTCACCCGCGTCCTGATTGACACGACACCTGACATGCGTGCGCAACTGCTTGCAGCAGAGGTCGGCACGCTGGACGCCGTTGTTTACACCCATAGCCATGCCGATCACATGCATGGCATTGATGACCTGCGCATGATCGCCTTCAATAAGCGCGAACGCCTGCAAGTCTGGGCCGATGCCGACACCGGCAACGATTTGTTGGGGCGGTTTGGCTATGCATTTGTGCAACCCAAAGACTCTAACTATTCGCCGATATGCGAGCTGAATCTTATCAAAGGTGATATCACGGTCAGCGGGGCAGGCGGCGATATCGTGCTTGAGCCGTTCGAGGTGGCGCATGGCAATATTGACGCCTTGGGCTTTCGGATCGGTGATGTCGCCTATTTACCGGACGTCTCTGCAATCCCAGATCCGTCATGGGACAAGCTGCAGAACCTCGACACCTGGATTATTGATGCCCTGCGCCGCGATCCACACCCCACCCATTCGCATCTGGCCAATACGTTGGACTGGATCGCCCGTCTGGCGCCGCGTCAGGCTGTCCTGACCAACATGCACAATGATCTGGATTACGCGACTGTGGCGGCAGAAACCCCCGATCACATCCGCCCTGCCTATGATGGCATGACGATCACCATCGACCTGCCTTAAGGAGCCGCAATGGCCGCCCTCATTGATGTCATTCTGCCGGTCTTTTTTGTGATCGGTTTTGGCTATCTGGCTGTCTGGAAGGGTTATTTCAGCGACGCGGGCGTTGACGGGTTGATGAAGTTCACCCAAGGCTTTGCGATCCCCTGCCTGCTGTTTCGCGCGATCTCTACGCTTGATCTGGGGCAGAACTTTGATCTGGCCTTGATGGGCAGCTACTACACGGCGGCCTTTGTGTGTTTCGTCGTGGGAATGCTGAGCGCGCGTTCCATTTTTGGGCGCGACTGGGAAGACAGCGTGGCCATTGGTTTTTGCTGTCTTTTTGCCAACTCGCTGCTGCTGGGCCTGCCGATCACTGAACGCGCCTATGGCGTCAGCGCGCTTGAGGCGAACTATGCCATTATCGCGATCCATTCGCCGTTTTGCTATGCCGTCGGCATCACAGCGATGGAGATTGCGCGCAATCGCGGGGGCAGCATCGCCACATTGCCGGGCAAAGTGCTGAACGCCATGTTCCATAATGCGCTGATCGTAGGGATCAGCCTGGGGTTTGTGGTTAATCTTGGCGGCATTCCGATGCCTGTGGTGCTGACCGATGCGCTTGATCTGATGGTGCGGGCGGCCTTGCCTGCGGCATTGTTTGGCTTGGGTGGCGTACTTTATCGCTATCGCCCTGAAGGGGATATGCGCACGATTATGTTCGTTGTTGCCGTGTCTTTGATCTTGCAACCATTGTTGGTTTGGGGGCTTGCCAAGGCAAATAACCTCTCAGACGCCGCATTACGGTCTGCGATCCTTACGGCGGCGATGGCACCAGGCATCAACGCCTATGTCTTTGCCAATATCTATGGCAAGGCGCGCCGGGTCGCGGCCTCTTCGGTCCTGATGGCGACCGGTTTGTCGATCCTGACGGTATGGCTGTGGCTGGCGGTACTGCCTTAGACCCCTTCGACCAGAACGATCATGCTTGTCGCGTTTTCGCGGGGGTGCAGGCTGCCTGTTGGTCGGCGTCGGGGTCGTCCACCGTGATATGGCCGATGATGTAACCTTTGGGCATGACATGTCCTTTTCAGATAGCACGGCAAGTGGACGCGAAATTCCCATGCTTGTCCATCAGCGGCGTTCACCCATACCCGCGCTGAATGTCAGTTTGTAGTTGCGAATAATTCTCATATGCATTCTAAACAGATCAACGACACCTTCGAATCAGGAGTTTGCTTTGTTACTGCCGAAACTGATGCTGGGGGCGCTTGGCGCCGTTGCTTTTTCAAGCGCTGCCATGGCGCAGGATGACCGGTTCAAGGCGGTCACGACCTTTACCGTCATCGCCGATATGGCGCAGAATGTGGCAGGGGATGCGGCCATCGTCGAAAGCATCACCAAGGCCGGGGCAGAGATCCACGGCTATCAACCCACGCCGCGCGATATCATTCGCGCCCAGGATGCGGATTTGATTCTGTGGAACGGGCTGAACCTGGAGCTGTGGTTTGAACAATTCTTCCAGAACCTCTCGGACGTGCCCAGCGTGACGCTGACCGATGGTATCACCCCGATGAGCATTTCATCAGGCGAATATGACGGAAAGCCAAACCCACACGCCTGGATGAGCCTTGAGAGCGCGGTGATCTACGTGGACAACATCCGTGACGCCTTTAGCGCACATGACCCTGAAAACGCCGCGATCTATGCCGCCAACGCCGAAGCCTACAAGGCCGAAATCACAGCGACGATTGCCCCTTTGCGTGACGCAATCCTTGCTGTGCCCGAAGATCAGCGCTGGCTGGTCAGCTGCGAAGGGGCGTTCAGCTACCTCGCCCGTGATTTCCAGATGCAGGAACTGTACCTCTGGCCAATCAATGCAGACCAGCAGGGGACACCCCAGCAAGTGCGCCGCGTGATCGACACCGTGCGCGACAACAATATCAAGGCGGTCTTTTGCGAAAGCACCGTCAGTCAGGCCCCCGCAGAGCAGGTCGCCCGTGAAACCGACGCCGACTATGGTGGTGTGCTTTATGTGGACAGCCTGACCGAGGCGGATGGACCTGTCCCCACCTACCTTGATCTGCTGCGCGTGACGTCTGAAACCATCGCTGCGGGGATTGCCGAATAATGCAAACGCCGGGCATCATCTCGCGCAATGTGACGGTCACTTACCGCAATGGGCTGACCGCCCTGCATGACGCGAGTTTTGAGATCCCCACCGGCACCATCACGGCGCTGGTGGGTGTGAACGGGGCCGGGAAATCGACGCTGTTCAAAGCGATCATGGGCTTTGTGCCTGCCGCGCGCGGCGATATCGCGGTGCTGGGTATGCCGGTCAGTGAGGCGCTGCGCAAGAATATCGTGGCCTACGTTCCGCAGTCCGAAGAGGTTGACTGGACTTTTCCGGTGCTGGTCGAAGACGTGGTGATGATGGGCCGCTATGGCCATATGGGCTTCTTTCGCAGGCCAAAGCAGGCCGACCATGACGCCGTGACCGAGGCATTGAACCGGGTCAACATGATCGAATACCGCCATCGCCAAATTGGCGAACTGTCCGGCGGGCAACGCAAGCGGGTGTTTCTGGCCCGCGCCCTGGCACAAGAGGGGCAGGTTATCCTGCTGGATGAACCCTTTACCGGCGTAGACGTGCAAACCGAGGACGCGATCATCGCCTTGTTGCGCGATCTGCGCGATGAGGGGCGGGTGATCCTTGTCTCGACCCATAACCTTGGATCTGTTCCAGAGTTTTGTGACCGCACCATCCTGGTCAAAAAGACCGTCCTTGCCTACGGGTTGACCGAGGACACATTCACGCATGACAACCTTGAACGCGCCTTTGGCGGTGTGCTGCGCCACTTTGTGCTGGGCGGTGCTGATCTGCACGATGATGACGATAGCCGTCAGATCCGGGTGATCACCGATGATGAACGCCCCTTTGTTGTTTACGGCGATGACGACCGCAAGACACCCACAAAGGAAGATGCAGAGTGATGGCGACCCTGCTGGAACCCTTTGGTTACGCCTATATGTTCAACGCCATGTGGGTCTCTGCCTTGGTGGGCGGTGTTTGTGCCTTTCTGTCGGCCTATCTGATGCTCAAGGGTTGGTCGCTGATCGGTGACGCGCTGAGCCATTCCATCGTGCCGGGTGTTGCGGGGGCTTATATGCTGGGGTTGCCCTTTGCGCTGGGCGCCTTTGCTGCCGGTGGGTTGGCCGCGGGCACGATGTTGTTTCTCAACCAGCGCTCTGGCCTGAAGGAAGATACCATCATCGGGCTGATCTTTACCTCTTTCTTCGGGCTTGGCCTGTTCATGGTGTCGCTCTCGCCCACCTCGGTCAGTGTGCAGACCATTACCATGGGCAATATTCTGGCCATTACCCCCTCTGACACGCTGCAACTGGCGATCATCGGGTTTGTGACCCTCGCGGTGCTGCTGGCGAAGTGGAAAGATCTGATGGTGGCCTTCTTTGATGAAAATCACGCGCGGTCCATTGGGTTGCGGCCTGATCTGCTGCGGGTCGTCTTTTTCACGCTTTTGTCCGCCTCTTGCGTCGCTGCCTTGCAGACGGTGGGGGCCTTTCTGGTGATTGCGATGGTCGTCACACCGGGGGCCACGGCCTATTTGCTGACCGACCGCTTTCCGCGCCTTCTGGTGCTCAGCGTCTTTATCGGGGCCGCCACCAGCTTTGTCGGGGCATACCTGAGCTACTTTGCCGATGGCGCAACTGGCGGGATCATCGTCAGCTTGCAAACGCTGATCTTTTTGGCGGCGTTCTTTTTTGCGCCCAAGCACGGCTATCTGGCCGCCCGCAGGCGCGCCGCCCGCGTGCTGGAGGCGGGGTGATGGAGGCGCTCTTTCTTCCGTTCCAGTTTGCCTTCATGAACAAGGCCTTCCTGATGATGGCCATCATTGCGGTGCCGACCAGCCTTTTGTCCTGCTATCTTGTGCTGAAGGGCTGGTCGCTGATGGGGGATGCCATCAGCCATGCGGTGCTGCCCGGTGTGGTGTTGGCCTATATCTTGAATATCCCGCTGATTATCGGGGCCTTTGCGGCGGGGATGTTCTGTGCGCTCAGCACGGGGTTTTTGTCGGAAAACAGCCGGGTCAAGCAGGATACGGTCATGGGGATCGTGTTTTCGGGTATGTTTGGCTTTGGCCTGGTGCTTTACACCAAGATCAGCACGGATGTGCACCTTGATCATATCCTCTTTGGCAACATGCTGGGTGTCAGTCCGCAGGATCTGTGGACCGCCGCCAGCGTTGCGGCATTGGTTGCCGTGGTCATCCTGACAAAACGGCGCGAGTTCATGTTGCATGCTTTCGATCCTGTGCAGGCGCAGGCCGTTGGCCTGCGCGTGGGTTGGCTGCATTATGGGCTGCTGTCGCTGATTTCCCTGACCATTGTGGCCACACTGTCTGCCGTGGGCATCATCCTTGCCATCGGCCTGCTGATCGCCCCCGGTGCCATCGCCTTTTTGCTGACCAAGCGCTTTGCCATGATGCTGCCGATCGCGGTTGGTGTGACACTCTTGTCAGGCTTTCTGGGGGTCTACATCAGTTTCTTTATCGACAGTGCCCCGGCACCGACGGTCATTCTGGTGCTGACCGCGATTTTCATTGCCGCATTCATCCGCGCCAATATGGTGACCCGCAAATCGACGGCCGGGGCAGATTCCATATTCAACGGCTAGCCGGCCCTGATCCGCGCCTTCCACCTATGTGAAGCATTGGCTGAAACCTGCCCGGATCGCGATAATTCAGGGCTGGAATCCAACTCCTAAATCGTTATAGTTTTTCCATCTGAGGGAGGTTCGCCATGAAAACCATCAAAGGGCCTGCGCTGTTTCTGGCGCAATTTGCAGGGGATGAGACACCGTTCAACACATGGGACGGCATTACCAAATGGGCGGCGGATTGCGGCTATGAAGGTGTGCAGGTGCCAAGTTGGGATGGGCGGTTCATTGACCTGGCTAGGGCTGCTGAATCCAAGGATTATTGTGACACATTCAAGGGTGAGGCGGCGGCAAACGGCATCGCCGTCACAGAGCTTTCCACCCATTTGCAAGGTCAGTTGGTTGCGGTGAACCCGGCCTATGACACAGCCTTTGATGGTTTTGCAGCGCCGCAGGTGCAGGGCGATCCGGCAGCGCGTCAGGCCTGGGCGGTAGAGCAGGTCAAACTTGCGCTTTCCGCATCAAAGAACATGGGCATCACTGAGATGGCGACATTCTCGGGCGCGTTGGCATGGCCGTTCCTTTATCCTTGGCCGCAACGGCCTGCGGGGTTGGTAGAGGCCGCATTTGACGAATTGGCCGCGCGCTGGCGCCCGATCCTTGATCATGCAGAGGATTGCGGCGTTGATGTCTGCTATGAGATCCACCCCGGTGAAGATTTGCATGATGGTGTGACGTTTGAGATGTTTCTGGAGCGTCTGGGCGGGCATGCCCGCTGCAACATGCTTTATGATCCGTCGCACTACGTCCTGCAATGCCTTGATTACCTTGACAATATCGACATCTACAAGGACCGTATCAAGATGTTCCACGTCAAGGACGCAGAGTTCAACCCGACGGGCCGTCAGGGCGTTTATGGCGGCTTTCAATCTTGGGTCGACCGCGCGGGTCGCTTCCGCAGTCTGGGCGACGGGCAGGTTGATTTTGCTGCGATCTTTTCCAAGATGGCGGCCAATGATTTTGATGGCTGGGCCGTGGTGGAATGGGAGTGCTGCCTAAAACATCCCGAGGATGGGGCGCGTGAAGGCGCGCAATTTGTCAAAGATCATATCATCCGCGTGACCGAACGCGCCTTTGATGATTTTGCAGGTGGCGATGTGGATGCGGCCACGAACCGCAAGATGTTGGGAATTTAGACCATGGGCTATGACAGACCAATTCGACTGGGCATGGTAGGCGGCGGCAATGACGCCTTTATCGGCGGTGTGCATCGCATTGCGTCGCGCATTGATGGGCGCTTTGATCTTGTCGCCGGGGCGCTGTCATCAACGCCGCAAAAGGCGCAAGCCTCTGGTGCGGTCCTTGGGCTTGATCCCGCGCGGACCTATGATGATTTCAAAGCGATGGCGATCCGCGAGGCGCGCCTGAAAAACGGGATCGAGGCCGTCGCGATTGTGACGCCCAATCATGTTCACTATGCCGCTGCGCGTGAGTTCCTCAAACGCGGCATCCATGTGATCTGTGACAAGCCACTGACCGCGACCATGGCGGACGCCAGAAAACTGGTGAAAGCGGCAGAGGCCAGCGATGCGCTGTTTGTGCTGACCCACAATTACACCGGTTACCCATTGATGCGGCAGGCCCGCGAGATGATTGCGCGCGGTGATCTGGGCAAGATCCGGTTGGTGCAGGTCGAATATGCCCAGGATTGGCTGACCCAGCATGAAGACTTCAAACAGGCCGCATGGCGCACCGATCCTGCGCGCTCGGGGCTGGGTGGATCAACCGGCGACATTGGCACCCATGCCTTCAATCTGGCGAGCTTTGTGTCCGGGTTGGAATTGGAAACGCTCTCGGCTGATTTGCAGTCTTTTGTCAGCGGCCGCCAGTTGGACGATAACGCCCATGTGATGATGCGCTTTGTCGGTGGCGCGCGCGGGATGCTGTGGTGCAGTCAGGTCGCACCGGGAAATGAGAACGGCCTGCGTTTGCGCATCTACGGCGAAAAGGGGGGCATCGAATGGATGCAGGAGAACCCCAACCAACTGTGGTTCACGCCCTTTGGGCAACCCAAGCAGCTATTGACCCGTGGCGGGGCTGGCACGACTTACGCCGCTGAGCGTGTCACACGCATTCCCGCAGGCCACCCCGAAGGCTATCTGGAAGGGTTCGCCACGATCTATCGCGAGGCGGCGGATGCCATCGCCGCGCATCGTGCGGGCGTGCCAGTGTCAGGTGATGTGCTTTACCCGACCATTCAGGACGGCCTGAAAGGGATGCAGTTTGTCGACGCCTGCGTACGCTCGTCCAAGCGGGACGGGGCGTGGGTCAGGCTGGGTTAGCGGCCCAGACGCCGGGCGATTTGTTCGGATAGGTTCAGCAACGCCGCTGACTGTGCGTTGGTGATGCTTTGCAGGCTTTGATCGGGCATCGGGATGCTGATCTCGAACCGGTCAGACGTATTGCGGAAATCGATCCCGTCACCGCCCACAAAGAACTGCCCGGTCAGATGGAATGACCCATCTGCACCTGCCAGCATCCGTTCAACCCGGACGTCAATGGCCACATCCGGCAGGCGGATGAAGGGCCAGGGTTCGGGCCCCACATCGGCGTTCAGAATGTCAGACAGGTTGCGCGTCAGCACCAATGTCACCGCGCGTTCCGGTGCATCCGCCCACAGCACATCCGGGTTGGCGGCAATCAGCCCTGATGGCAGTTCGCGCGCGACTTCCTCTGCTGCGGCATAGCTGGGCAGGGACACGGTGCGCACCATCGCGCTGCCCACAAGGGGGCGCAACTGGATGGCAGATGGCATTGGCGACAGCGCCAGCCGGTCAAGCGGCGGGGAACAGGCGGCCAGGCTTGCGAAAATCACAAAGAAAAACGTCTTGGGCATCATTACCGTCCTGTCAGAAGGGAATTGGGGTTGCGCTGGATTTGCCGCGACAGGGCCGCGAGCGCATCCGCGGCCTCTTGGATATCACGCAAGGTTTGCAGTGTCTCCGCGCCGAAGCGGGACCGTTCGCTATAGCTTTCGATCACCGCTTCGGTCTGGGCCACCAGACGGTTCGCGCGGGCGGAAAGGGCGGGCAGGGTGCTTACCGCATCCTCGATCGCGCGCGCGGCCTCATTGGCAGAGGCCAGCGCATCATTGACGTTCTCAATCGCGCCGCCCTCGCGCACTTCGGCAAGGAAACCGCGCATTTCTTCCAACGCCCCGTTGAGTGAGCCGGGCAGGGCCACGGCCTCTGGTGTGCCGATGACGCCGTCAATAGCAGCGAGCGTATCGGTTGCCGACGCGACGAGAGCTTCAAACTCAAGGCTGTTGGCCTTGGCGGTCAGGGCTTCGATCTCGGCGGTGATGGCGGGCAGGTTCTGCGTCGCCACTTCGATGTTTCTGGCGGCTGCGGTGGCGGTTTCGATGGCCAGATCAAAGTCACCGATCAATCCGGTTTCCTCTGCCTCGGTGACCAGCCCATTGAGATCAGCGATGACATTGCGCAGATCATTCGGGATTGCCTGTAGATCCTCCGACTGGACCAGCGCGCGGGTCTCATCCGCCAGTGCCACGATCGAGGCGGGCACGCCGCGCGTGGCCTCATCATTGGCCAGGCGTTCAATGCTGTCCATCATATCAATGGCACCGTCCATCAGATCTTCGACCGGCAGGGCGTTGATCCGCGCCAAAAGCCCCTCGGCGGTGGCGGCAACATCCGAGATTTGCGAATCCGTTGTGGGAATGACCGGATAGCGGCCTGACGTGAGGGTCACGATGGCGGGCAGGGCGTCTTCCAGCTCGATCAGTTCAACATAAAGCGTGCCGGCCAGAATGTTGCCTGTCACCATACGCGCACGCAGGCCACGGGCCACAAACTCTGACAGCAGCGCCAGGGCATCGTCTGCGGTGGCATCGCCGCCCATGCCGATGCGCGAAGGTTCAATCGCCAGCACGGCCTGCAAGCGCACCTGCGCGTCATCACCGTCACCGACGACAATCGCGTTGATGTCGCTGACCTCGCCGATGCGGATGCCCTGAAAGCGCACCTCGGATCCGGCAGTCAGGCCCGTGACGGATTCCTCGAAAAGGGCCGCAACCTCAAGCACCTCTGCATTGGGATCGGTAAAGAGGCTGTCGCGGGCAGAGGCATTGTCCGGGAAAATGTCAAAGCGGTGCCCATCCTTGATCGGTGCGCCACCAGAAACAACCGTATCAAACGCGATCCCGCCTTCGATCAGAGAGGCGAGCGAGCTGACATCAAGCGAGACACCACCGGCCCCAAATGACACGCTGAAACCCGAGGTGTCCCAAAAGCGCGTGCTGGTGGTGATGCGCCTGTCATAGGGGCTTTCGATGAACGCATTCACGACAACCTGATCGCCATCAAGAGACAATTCGGGGGATTCCAGATAACCGACCTGAATACCCTTATGCAGCACTGGCGCGCCTGCGGTGATGCTTCCGCCGTCCGAAGTGCGCAATATAACGACGGTGCCGCGCTGGCTGGCCGTGGTCAGGTTGGGCTGTTCCAGACCTGTGAACTCATCTTGGGCCACGTCTGCCTCGGTGTCCCAATTGCCTGCGATATAGACACCGGACAACACGGTTTCGAGCCCGGTAATCCCACGGACAGAGACGTCAGGGCGCACCACCCAGAACTGGGCGTCATCATCAAGGAAAGGGGCCACGGTTTTGTCGACACGGGCATGGACCAGCACCACTGTCAGGCCTTCGGAAAATTCGACGCTTTCAACTTCGCCCACCGTTACATCGCGATATTTGATCACGGTTTCACCGGCTTGGATGCCAGAGGCGTTTTCAAAGCTGATCGTGATCAATGTGCCGCGATCATTGTAGTTCTGCCATGCGGCGCCAAGCGAGATGGCAAGTGCGGCAACCGGCACCAGCCAGACAAGCGAAAGCCGCTTCCAGATCCGCTGTTTGACGGGTCGGATATCAAGCTGGGCTGCGTCGTTGGGTGGTATATCACTCATTGCTGCGTCCTGTCGGCGTCCCAAATCAGACGCGAGTCAAAGGCTTGTGCCGAAAGCATCGTAAAAATCACTGATAGTGCAAAACTCACCGCTGCAATACCCGGATTGATTGTTGCAATGGTATCGAGTTGCACAAGTGCAGACAGGATTGCAACGACAAAGACGTCGATCATCGACCAACGGCCAATGAATTCAACCACCTCATAGGCTCTGTGCCTTTCGTGCTGGCTGGCCATTGATCGTCGCTGCACGCTGATCGCCAGATAGGCAATGGCCAGGAACTTGCCAACGGGGATCATCACCGAGGCGATAAAGACAATCGCCGCAATACCAAGCGAGCCGTGTTCAACCAGTTCAATAACGCCGCCGATGATTGTGCTTTCGGATCGCGTCGTCAGGGTCGAAGTTAGCAGCATGGGGTAAATATTGGCGGGCAGATAAGCGATCATTCCGGCCAGCAGCCAGGCCCAGACCTTTTGCAGGCTTTGGGCATCGCGGCTTTGCAGCGCGCCACCGCACCGCTTGCAGACCCGGTCCTGCATGGCATGCACCTGCCCGCAGCGCTGGCAGGCTACTAATCCTGCCTGCCGCGCAGAGATCAGCGCGCCGCCCGGTCCAATGCTTCCCAAATCGAATACCTGCAAATGAGTTGATCTTTGAGGACTGTGATCACCACAACCCCCGCGAAGGCCCAGAAGGCAGGCCCGATTGTCACAGCCGCCATCCCGGCCAATTTGATCAGCGCCACGGTGACGCCCACGATAAATATCTCCGCCATGCTCCATGGGCGCAACCGCTCTGCCAGCCCAAAGGCTGTGCGCGCGCCGCTGCGCGGTTTCTGTTCGCGCACCAATGGCCCAAGCGCATAGATGAGTGCGCCAAGCCGGATCAGCGGGATCACAACGATAAAGAATGCAACCGCCACCGCCAGCGGAAAGGCATAGCCATCGTTAAACGCCAGCACAGCATCAATAACAGAGGTCGCATTGTGAAGCCCTCCGGCATCCAGCGTCAGGAAAGGAAAGCTGACCGCAGCAATCATCATGATGAATGCCGTCAGCGCGAGGCTCAGGATCCGCGCCATGGCCGCCGGTTGCGAGGTCATCAGAACGATGCCGCAGCGCTTGCAATGCGCCCGCGCGTTTACCGGAAGGATCGCCGCGTGATGCAGCGTGTCGCACTGCGGGCAGGCAACAAGATCATCCAGTGGTGGCAAGGTGGCGGCGGACACGGGGTTGGGTGCTCCTGATTGATGAGGGGGCTTGCCCCGATCATGGCGCAAGGTTATCGCGTTCATGCTAGATATGCTACGTTTGGCCGCGCGACAACGGCACGCAATGAGAAGCTGATGACTGACACCGTTTTCCCACCCCGTCCAACGCCTGTCATACCTGTGACAGGGCAGGCTGGTTTTCCTGTCTCTCGCATCTTTTGCGTGGGGCGCAACTATGCCGATCACGCCGCAGAGATGGGCCATGAGGTGGACCGCGAGGCACCATTCTACTTTACCAAATCTGCCCATGCTGTGCTTTTGTCGGGCAACGATATGCCCTATCCACCGCGCACTGCGGATTTGCATCACGAGATGGAATTGGTTGTGGCCGTGGGTGCCAAGGCCAAGGATGTTGCAATCGCTGATGCCATGTCCGTCGTCTTTGGTTATGGCTGTGGCCTTGATATGACCCGCCGCGACTTGCAGGCGGCAGCCAAGGCCAAGCGCAGACCCTGGGACACGGGCAAGGATTTCGACAATGCCGCCATTCTCGCCGCTCTTACCCCCGCCGATGGGCTGGGTGATATCAGTGATCTGGCCATCACATTGCAGGTCAATGGGCAGACCCGCCAATCCGCGCATCTGTCCGATATGGTTTGGTCCATCCCTGAGATTATCGCCGATCTGTCATCGCTTTATACGCTGATGCCCGGTGATCTGATCATGACCGGTACGCCTGCTGGTGTTGGCCCGGTTGTGAAAGGTGACGTATTGTCTGGGCGGATTGGCGATTTTGCCCCGGTGAACACCCGTATCATCTGATTTAGACTACTCCGGACGCATCGCCATTCTGGCGATCTAGTGTAACTGACCTGTCCCTTTGGAGGATCATCATGTTGACCACCACACGCCGCACTGCTTTGGCTTTTTTGGCTGCTGCCGGGCTTGCCACGACGGCAAGCGCGCAAGAGGTGACGCTGCGCCTGCACCAATTCCTGCCCGCGCAGGCCAATGTACCTGCGCATATCCTGGATGTCTGGGCTGATATGGTCGAGGCCGACAGCAATGGCCGGATCAAGATTGATCGTTTCCCTTCAATGCAATTGGGTGGCACGCCGCCGCAGCTGATTGATCAGGCGATTGACGGCGTGGCTGACATTATCTGGACGGTTGCAGGCTACACGCCCGGCCGTTTCCCGCAGTTGGAGGTGTTTGAGTTGCCCTTCATGTCCCCCGACGCAGAGGCCACATCGCGCGCATTCTGGGAACTGGCGGAACAGCGGATGATGGACACCGATTTTGCCGATTTCAAACCGCTTGGCCTTTGGGTGCATGGCCCCGGCGTGATCCATACCAACCGTCCAATCACGGATGTGGCTGATTTGCGCGGTGTGAAGCTGCGCGCCCCAACGCGCACCACAACAACGCTGTTCACCGAACTGGGGGCAACAGCCGTTGGAATGCCGGTCCCTGCGGTGCCAGAGGCCCTGTCCAAAGGAGTCATTGATGGTGCTGTGATCCCGTGGGAAGTTGTGCCTGCCCTGAAGGTGCAGGAACTTGTGGGCAACCACACCGAATTCCCCGG
This sequence comes from uncultured Paracoccaceae bacterium, assembly GCA_947498645.1. Taxonomy (GTDB): domain Bacteria; phylum Pseudomonadota; class Alphaproteobacteria; order Rhodobacterales; family Rhodobacteraceae; genus Yoonia. Next base: position 2,239,502 of record CANMKS010000001.1, read on the forward strand.
TGAGGCGCTTTATACAACGGCCTTTATCATGGCGATGAACCCTGATGCCTACAACGCGCTGCCCGCAGATTTGCAGGCCGTGATCGACGCCAACTCTGGCCTTGAGTTTTCGGCCTTTGCAGGCCGCACGATGCAGGACTATGACGCGCCGGGCCGCGCATTGGCCGAGGCGGAAGGCAACACTATCATCACACTCAGCCCCGATCAGGTGGCCGCATGGCGCGCGGCAAGCGCGCCCACCATCGCCAACTGGATTGCCGAGGCTGACGCCGCCGGGATAGATGGCACGGGCCTTTACGCGCAAGCGCAGGCGCTGATCGCCAAGCATAACACGGGTAACTGACCTGCGGTGTTGCATTCACTGATCACACGGCTGGCACAGATCATGGCGCTTTTGGGCGGCGTGGTCTTGTGCCTGCTTGTGCTTATGGTCTGCGTCAGCGTGGCCGGGCGCGCGTTGGGCGATGCCGCCCATTCGGGCATGATGGGTGCTTTGGGTGCGTGGTTGCTTGATCTTGGGGTTGGCCCGATCCTGGGTGATTTTGAACTGGTCGAGGCAGGCATCGCCTTTGCCATCTTTGCGTTTTTGCCGCTGACCCAACTCAGCGGTGTCCATGCGCGGGTTGACGTTTTCACCTCTGGCATGGGGCCGCGGGTGAACAATGCGCTTGCCACTTTCTGGAGTGTTGTCATGGCGGTGATCATTGTTCTGATCACGTGGCGGCTTTTTGTCGGGATGCAGGACAAAATCCGCTATAATGAGACGACCTATCTGATCCAGTTCCCGATCTGGTGGGCTTATGCGGCCAGTTTTGCCGCCGCCATCGCCACCACCATCGTAAGCATCTATTGTGCCGCGATGCGCGTCATGGGTCGGCGCATCGCATGAGTGACCTTGCACTGGGCTATCTGTCGTTCCCGTTTCTTTTGCTGCTGATTTTTTTGCGCGCGCCAATTGGGTTGGCGATGCTGCTGTGTGGGATCGGCGGGCTGTGGCTCGCCACCGATGGCACAACCGTTTTCATGGCGCGGCTGAAATCCGAGGTCTATTCGACCTTTTCCAACTACAACCTGTCGATCATTCCGATGTTCCTGCTCATGGGGCAATTCGCGACCCATTCGGGCATGTCACGGGCGCTGTTCCGCGCGGCAGAGGCATGGTTGGGCCATCGCAAGGGCGGGATGGCGATGGCGGCTGTCGGGGCCTGTGCGGGCTTTGGTGCGATCTGCGGATCGTCACTGGCAACCGCCGCCACGATGAGCCGGGTGGCCCTGCCGGAGTTGCGCAAATACGGGTATTCGGGTGGGTTCTCGACGGCAACGCTCGCCGCTGGTGGAACTTTGGGCATTCTGATCCCGCCGTCTGTGATCCTCGTGATCTATGCCATCCTTACAGAACAGAACATCGCCAAACTTTTCGCCGCGGCCTTTATTCCCGGCATTTTGGCCGCCCTTGGTTACATGCTGACCATTGCAATCTACGTGCGGCTCTACCCAGATCAGGCCGGCACCAAAGAGCGGATGCCATATGTGGAACGGGCCAAGGCGCTGGGCGCTGTCTGGCCGGTACTGCTGGTGTTTGGCGTGGTGGTTGGCGGCATTTACAACGGGTGGTTCACACCAACTGAGGGTGCCGCCGTGGGTGCGATGGGCACCGGCTTGATTGCGGTCTTTTCACGCGCGCTGAATTGGGCGGTGTTCCGGCAAAGCCTGACAGAAACGGCAACAGGCACCGGCATGATCTTTTTTATCGTGTTGGGGGCGGCGTTTTACAACGGTTTCCTCGCGCTGACACAGGTGCCGCAGGAATTGTCAGGCTGGGTCACCGAGCAGGGCTTTAGCCCATGGATGGTCATGGTGCTGATCCTTGTCTTCTATCTGCTGTTGGGCTGCCTGATGGACAGCCTGTCGATGATCCTGCTGACCGTGCCGATCTTCTGGCCGGTGATCTCTGGGCTGGACTTTGGCATGACAACCGAGGAACTGGCGATCTGGTTCGGGATTATGGTGCTGATCGTGGTCGAGGTCGGGTTGATCACGCCGCCCGTGGGCATGAACCTGTTCATCATCAACAGCATGGATAAGGAAACGCCGATGACGGCGACCTACCGTTCGGTGCTGTTCTTTGTCGGCTCAGACGTTGTGCGGGTGTTCATCCTGTTGATGTTCCCGGCGATCACGCTGGTCTTTATCTGACCGGCTCACCATTGAGATTGAAGTCGCAGGGCAGGGCCTGATCAATGACGCGCTGGGCGTTGGGGATGTCGTTGCCTTCGGCCCGACGGGTGGCGACGGCGCGGGAATAGTTCAGGCTGAGCCAGCGATGGATAAGGCGCGCGCGTAGTTCCGGCATCGGCACATCAAGGCGCACGGTCAGATCCCAAAGGGGGGCAAGCTCGTGCCAGGGTTCCTCGGCAAACATCAGATAGTTGCCTTCGACAATCACAAAACGGGCCGAGGCGGGCACGGCCACGGAGCCTGCAATCGCGATATCACGTGTCCGGTCGAATGAGGGGGCAAATACCTCTTTCCCGGTTTTCAGGGCTTCGATCAGACGAATAAAGCCGGGTGCATCAAAGGTTTCAGGGGCACCTTTGCGCTGGCGCAAGCCCCGCGCCTCAAGGATTGCATTGTCAAGGTGGAAGCCATCCATTGGCACGACGGTCGACTTGCGCCCCTGGGCGTTCAGCCGGCGCGCCAATTCACTTGCGATGGTCGATTTCCCACAGCCCGGTGCGCCGGTGACGGCAACCAGATAGCGGTCTTGTTCCACCGCCAGCAGATGCTCTGCCAGCGTGTTCACATGTTCGGTCAGCGTATTCACTCTGCCACCTGCCTCATATCCGGGCTTTGCCCTGTTTTTTTCAGGTTAACAAAGGTTGGTAGATCAGGCGACAGATTTTTTGCGGCGCGACCCGCTTTCGCCTATGGCCCTGTTTGGAAATGCGCACAAAAGTGGCAATTTGGTCCGGGGTGCCATAACTAGATACCGAACTGAACAAGAAAGAGCGGTGCATACCTCAATGGCAGCCATCTGGCGGATATGGCGCATACTGGTCGCAGTCTGGACCACAGCGAGCGAAAAGCATCTGGGGTTGATCGCCGCCGGGGTCGCATTCTTTGGCATGTTTGGCATTTTTCCGGGCATTGCCGCCGTTATCGCCATCTTTGGCCTGATCGCGGATCCTGTCGTGATCGCTCAGCAACTGGCGCTGATGGAGGATATCATTCCGCCTGATGCCTACAATCTGATTGCGTCGCAGGTCTTTCGTCTGGTTGCCGCACCTGCTGGTGCTTTGGGCTGGGCCACGGGCGTGTCCATTGCGCTGGCGCTATGGTCCTGCCGGGCGGGGGTGGCCGCATTGATCGGTGGGTTGAATGCCATCGCAGGACAACGCATGCGCAACGGCATCTGGCAGATGATGGTGGCGCTGATGCTGACAGTGGCCCTGGTGACGCTGGCGATCATCGCATTGACGGTTGTGGTCGTGGTGCCGATTGGGCTGGCATTCATCCCGGTGGCCAATTCAACCGCATGGCTGCTGGAGGGCGTGCGCTGGCTGGTGGCATTGGGTGTGCTGATGATGGGGCTGAGCCTGCTTTATCGCTTTGGCCCCGCCCGCCATGGCGGGCGCGGGCGCTGGATCACTGTGGGCGCGGTTGTCGTGGTGGTGCTCTGGGTTGCGGCCTCTGCGGGGCTGTCGTTCTATCTGACCAATTTCGCGACCTATAACGAGGTCTACGGCTCAATCGGCGCGGTGATTGGCCTGCTGTTGTGGCTCTATGTCAGTGCCTACCTGATCCTGCTGGGGGCGGCCCTGAACGTCGAGATACATGGTTTTGACCGCGATGCACCGCGCGAAAACACCGCATTCCTTGATGAGGGTTAGGGTCCGGACCCTAGGTCACGCGGGCGACGTGTTTGAACTGCGGGTCGTCCCACCGCCGCTGGTTCATCACATCGCTGATCACGGTGATTGCGGCATCAACGTCGCCTGCATCAATGAACAGGGGCGTAAAGCCAAACCGCATGATATCGGGCGCGCGGAAGTCACCGATCACATTTTGCGCGATACAGGCCTGCATCGCTGCATAGCCATGTTCAAAATGGAACGACACCTGACTGCCGCGCTGTGCGGGGTCACGCGGGCTGGCCAATGTCATCATCGGGCATTGTGCCTCAACCCCGGCGATGAACTGTTCGGTCAGCGCAATTGAGGCCTTGCGCAGCGCTGCCATGTCAACCTGATCCCAAATCGTCAAAGAGGTATCAAGGGCCGCCATCTGCAAGACCGGCGGTGTGCCGACACGCATCCGCTCGATCCCCGTGCCGGGCCGATAATCAAGGTCAAAGGCAAAGGGGGCCTCATGGCCCAGCCAGCCAGACAGCGCGGGCTGGCAATTGCCGATATGCCGCGGTGCGACATAGATGAAGGCCGGTGCGCCGGGGCCACCGTTGAGGTATTTATAGGTACAGCCAATGGCGAAATCCGCGTTGCATCCTTTGACATCTACGGCCATCGCACCTGCGGTATGGGCCAGATCCCAGACAGTGACAGCGCCTGCGGCATGCGCCCTGGCGGTCAGCGCCTGCATGTCGTGCAATCGCCCGGTGCGATAATCCACCTGGGTCAGCATCAAGACGGCCAGATCATCGTTGATGTGGTTTTCCACGTCCTCTGGATCAACAATGCGCAACTCATGCCCGCGGCCGAGCGATTTGATCAGCCCTTCGGCCATGTAAATATCAGACGGAAAGTTGCCATTGTCGGTCAGGATCACACGGCGATCAGGCACCAGATCAATCGCTGCGGCCAGCGCCTGATAGACCTTCAACGATAGCGTATCACCCAGCACAACATGGCCCGGTTCCGCACCGATCAAACGCCCGATCCTGTCACCCAATTGGGTTGGTTGCGCCATCCATCCCGCGCGGTTCCAGCCTGTAATCACCTTTTCGCCCCACTCTGCGGTGATCGCCTGATCCACGCGGGCAGCTGTCGCCTTGGGCAGTGGCCCAAGCGAATTGCCGTCGAGGTAGATCATCCCCTCGGGCAGATGGAACATGGCTTTGGTGGCTGCAAAGTCGGTCATATCAGATCCTTAGATACTCAGGAGAAGTGCAAGGAGGGCGAGTGCCGCAGGCAAGGTCTGCGCAAAGAGCGCCGCTTTGATCCCGCATATTGCGGCGTAGATCCCTGCGACCATCACGCAGAGCAAAAGGAAGATCACCATCTGCCCGCCGCCGACACCCATCAAGAGCCCGTAAATCAAACCGGCTGACAGGAAGCCGTTGTAGAGCCCTTGATTGGCCGCCAGCACTTTGCTTTCGGCGGCAAACTCTGGCGTTGTGCCAAAGACCTTGCGGGTGCGCGGCGCCTCCCAGCGGAACATCTCAAGCACCAGAAAATAAGCGTGGATAAGCGCCACAAGGACGATCAGTATTGTCGCAAGCATCAGACCTGCCCCCCTGAAATCTGGATTGTCTGCCCATTTACACTGCGCGCGCCCTCAGAGCAGAGCCACATTGCAGCGGCGGTCGTTTCATCGACCTCTAACAGTTTGTGATGCCGGTTGCCTTTGGCAATCGCGTTAATCGCGCCCTGTTCGTCAACGTCAAAGCGTTTCATCAGGCCGGGCAATTGATTGCGCACGATGTCGGTGTCCACATAACCGGGGCACAGGGCGTTGAAGGTGATCGGGCGGCGCATGAATTCCTCGGACAGACCACGGATCAGACCGATGACGCCGTGTTTGGTGACGGTGTAAGGGATCGCATTCTTCAGCCCGCGCACCCCGGCAATGGAACTCACGACAATCATGCGGGCAGGGGTGGCATCCTCAAGTGTGGCCATGGCCGCCTGAAATGTCAAAAAGACGCCATCCAGGTTGGTGGTCATCGCCTTGCGCCACTGGGCGAGTGTCGTTTTCTCGAACGGGCCGCCTTCGGCGATGCCTGCATTGGCCACGCAGATCTGGACAGGGCCGCGTGCCTTGGCCGCTGCTGCGATGCCCTCTCGCACGGACGCTTCATCATCCACATCCATGACCAGCGGGTGCAGGCGCGGGTTTTGGGCGGCCACGGCGGCAAGTTTGTCGGCGCGCCGGCCTGTGATCGTGACTTCTGCGCCCGCGGTAGCCAATGCCACGGCGATGCCTTCGCCGATGCCCGTGCCGCCGCCGGTGACCAGCGCGTGTTTGCCTGCATGTTCCATGACCAATCCTCCGTTATTCCCATGCTAGCGGTGTCATGGACATGGACAAGGGCAAAGCGACTAAGGCACAAGGTCAGGCATGAAATGGATTGATATCCCGCCCGTATGGTTACTGCTTGCTGTGGTCTTCACATGGTGGATTGCGCAGTTGCAACCTGATGCATGGCGCCTTGGTGGTCCGGTGATGCAGCTTTTGGGTGGCCTTCTTGTGGGGGGTGGGGTTGTTCTGATCGTGCTGGCCGCGATTGAGATGCGCAAGCAGCGCACCACGATTATCCCGCATCTGGAGGCAGATCAGCTTGTCACTACGGGCATATTCTCGCGGAGCCGCAACCCGATCTACCTTGGCGACGCGCTTGTTCTGGCAGGCCTCGCCCTGCGATGGGAGGTGCCGATTGCGCTTCTGCTTGTGCCGCTGTTTGTGGGCACGATAACGCAGCGCTTTATCATCCCCGAAGAGAACCGCTTGCGCGTCAAGTTTCGCGCGGATTTCGCGCGTTATTGCAAAAAGACGCGACGTTGGCTGTGACCGTTAGCGCATGACATAAGGTTTCATGCCTGCGGGTGTCTTGCGAAATATTCTTTCGCGCGATAGTCCATTCCTACTGCAAGAACAGTTATGGGGGATGGCCCGTGAAGATCGGCACACCAAAAGAAATTTCCGAACGCGAAGACCGGGTCGCAATGACACCGGCCTCGGCCAAGGATCTGCAAAAGCTCGGTTATGAGTGCGTTATTGAAACAGGCGCCGGTGTAGCGGCGGGTTTCTCTGATCAGTCGTACAAGGATGCAGGCGTGGAGGTCGTCAAGACTGCTGCCGCGCTTTACAAGGCTGCGGATATCATCGCCAAAGTGCGCCCCCCGGAGGATGCGGAAATCAAGCGGCTGCGCGAAGGCCAGACCCTGATTTCATTCTTCTATCCCGCACAGAACGAAAAGCTGATGGAGGCCGCCAACAAGAAAGGTGCCACCGTCATCGCAATGGATATGGTGCCGCGCATCAGCCGTGCGCAAAAGATGGACGCGCTGTCCTCGATGGCCAACATCGCAGGTTATCGCGCGGTCATTGAAGCCGGTAACAACTTTGGCCGGTTCTTTACAGGTCAGGTGACCGCCGCCGGTAAAGTGCCCCCTGCCAAGGTTCTGGTTGTGGGTGCGGGTGTTGCAGGTCTCGCAGCGATCGGTACGGCAACCTCGCTGGGTGCAATCACCTATGCTTTTGATGTGCGCCCGGAAGTGGCCGAGCAGGTCGAATCCATGGGGGCCGAGTTCGTATTCCTCGACTTTGAGGAAGAGCAACAGGATGGGTCCGCCACAGGTGGTTACGCTGCTGTATCCTCGCCCGAATTTGCAGCAGCACAGCTTGCCAAATTCCGCGAAATTGCACCGGACATGGATATTGTCATCACAACGGCCCTGATCCCCGGCCGTGACGCGCCAGAGCTTTGGACCAAAGACATGGTCGAAAGCATGAAGCCCGGTTCGGTTATTGTTGACCTTGCGGCGGAACGCGGCGGCAACTGCAAACTGACCGTAAAGGACGAAAAGATCGTCACGGACAACGGTGTCACCATCGTCGGCTACACTGATTTCCCAAGCCGGATGGCCGCGCAATCGTCGACCCTCTATGCCACAAACATCCGCCACATGATGACGGATCTGACCCCGGAAAAAGACGGCACGCCCAACCACAACATGGAAGACGATGTCATTCGTGGGGCGACGGCGACACATAAAGGTGAGATCACCTTCCCGCCGCCACCGCCCAAGATAGCCGCGATTGCGGCAGCCCCGAAAAAGGACAAGCCCAAAGAGCTGACCGCGGAAGAAAAACGCGCGCAGGAAGTGGCCGCTTTCCAGAAAGAGACCAAAACGCAAGTTGGTCTGCTGGCGGTCGGTGCCGCGTTGGTACTGGGCATCGGGTTGATCCCCGGTATGCCCGCGAGCTTTATGCAGCACTTCATTGTCTTTGTGCTGTCCGTCTTCATCGGCTTTCAGGTGATCTGGAACGTCGCGCACTCGCTGCACACACCGCTGATGGCTGTCACCAACGCCATCTCGTCGATCATTATTCTGGGCGCGCTGATCCAGATCGGATCAACCAGCGCACTGATTACGATATTGGCAGCACTTGGTATCTTCATGGCCGCCGTCAATATCTTCGGTGGCTTCCTCGTGACACGGCGTATGCTCGCCATGTTCCAAAAGTCTTAAAGGGGCAGGGCAATGGAAAACGCATTCACAATCGCGGCCTATGTCGTCGCGGGTATCCTTTTCATCCTTTCATTGGGTGGTTTGTCGGGTCAGGAAAGCGCAAAGCGGGCCGTCTGGTACGGCATCGCGGGTATGGCGCTGGCGGTCTTTGCCACGCTGGTTGGGCCGGGGTCCGGTCTGGGCCTGCTGTCGGTTGTTCTGATCGCACTTGGCGGTATGGTTGGCTATCAACTGGCCACCAGGGTCGAGATGACCCAGATGCCAGAGCTGGTTGCGATCATGCACTCTTTGGTTGGTCTGGCGGCGGTCTTTGTTGGCTTCAATGCCGATCTGATGATCAACGACATGGCAGCGCTTTATCAGGCCAATGGCCAGGTTTTGGGCGCTGTCGGCGCGGATGGCATGACGGCTATCGGCCTGCCAAAAGAGGCCTATGAAGGGCTGAGCGCATTTGGCCAACTGATCGCCAAGAAATCCAGCGTTGAGATCGGCATCCTGCGGGTCGAGCTGGTACTGGGTATCTGGATTGGTGCCGTGACCTTTACAGGCTCTGTCATTGCCTATGCCAAGCTGGCAGGCAACTCCAGCAAGCTGCCCTTCAAGGTCGATACAACGGCCAAGAAACTGCCCGGTGGCCATCTGTTAAATGCCGCCGCTGCGGCGCTCTCGGTCGTGCTGCTGATCGCATATCTTGGCGGAAGCGGATCCTGGGCGCTGGTGCTGCTGACACTGGCGGGGCTTTTCATCGGCTATCACCTGATCATGGGCATCGGCGGTGCAGACATGCCTGTCGTTGTCTCTATGCTGAACAGCTATTCCGGCTGGGCGGCTGCGGCGATTGGTTTCAGCCTCGGCAATGACCTGTTGATCGTGGTTGGCGCGCTTGTCGGCTCGTCCGGTGCGATCCTGTCCTACATCATGTGTAAGGCGATGAACCGGTCGTTTATCTCTGTCATTCTGGGTGGCTTTGGTGGCCCGCAGGGTGAACAGATGGCTGTTGAAGGTGAGCAGGTCGCGATTGATGCCGATGGCGTTGCGACCGCGCTGAACGAAGCTGATAGCGTCATCATCATCCCCGGCTATGGCATGGCTGTGGCGCAGGCGCAGCAGGCTGTCTCTGAACTGGTGCGCAAACTGCGTGCGCAGGGCAAGAACGTCCGCTTTGCCATTCACCCGGTTGCTGGTCGCCTGCCGGGGCACATGAACGTGCTCTTGGCCGAAGCAAAAGTACCCTATGACATCGTGATGGAAATGGACGAAATCAACGACGACTTCCCTGATACGGACGTCGCCATCGTGATTGGGTCCAATGATATCGTGAACCCCGCCGCACAGGACGATCCCAACAGCCCGATTGCCGGTATGCCGGTTCTGGAATGCTGGAAAGCCAAGCAAGTGTTTGTGTCCAAGCGCGGGCAGGGGACGGGGTATTCAGGTATCGAAAACCCGCTGTTCTTTAAAGAGAACACGCGGATGTTCTATGGCGACGCAAAAGCGTCACTGGATACGCTGCTGCCAAAGATTGATTGACCGGTGCGTGGGTTTCACCCACCCTACCAATATACGGGGCGGCGCTGCAAAGCGCCGCCCCATTTTTTCTGTCAAAACCAGAAGCCATCAGGTAGGCCATTTGGCGAAGCCGCGACACAGCCTACAGGGGAACCACCTTGTCGATACCAGACATACTCGCCACACGATTGCTGGAAACCATCAAAGGCAACGACCTTACCGGTGCGTTTCTGATGCTGGGGCGCCAGAACTGGATTGGACGGCGGCGCGGCGCGTCGGCCGCTCTTTTTGATGAGGCATTGCAAACCTATCTGCCGGGCGTCGGGCCGGATGACCTCAAGCACCCTGACAACGACTATGCCGAACGCTTCTTTGAGCATATGGGATTTGACAGCGTCGACTCGCTGGATTTTTCAGAGTTTGAGGGCGCGTCGATCATTCAGGATCTGGGCGGAGAACTGGACCCGAGCCTGCATGGCCGGTTTGATGTTATCTATGACGGTGGCACCTGCGAGCATGTGTTTGATTTGCCGACGGCCTATCGCAATATCAACAAGATGCTCAAACCCGGCGGTGTGCTGATTGGTCATTCGCCTGCCAACAACTGGTTAAACCATGCGTTCTATCAGATCTGCCCAGAGATGGTGTTCGGGTTTTGGGGGCAGGCCATGCAGTATGACGTGCTTGAATGCAGTCTCCAGCCGCTGCGGCCCTATGCTGCCCGCAACGTGGTCACCATGAGTGACCCGCGCGTAACAGGACGCCGCCCTCGCTTTCGCGGTGAGCTGACCGCAGGCCTGCCGGTGTTGCTGAACTACGCGGTGCGCAAGCCACTGTCGCAAGACGTGGAAGGTGTCGTAGTGAAGCAGTCAGACTACGCCAAGCGCTGGGGTGACGCCGATGAAGCGGACTAGGGGCCTGACCTAAGGCTCAGAGCCCGCGGATCCGTGGATCCAGCGCATCCCGTAGACCGTCACCAATGTAATTCACCGCCAGAACGGTCAGCGAAATCGCCAGGCCGGGCCAGAGCACGCGCTCGGGGAAGGCTGTCATCCGGTCAACACTGTCAAACAGGATCTTGCCCCATGTGGGGAAGTCGGATGGGAAGCCGAGGCCGAGGAAAGACAGCGCGCTTTCGGTGATAATCGCGGTGGCCAGCCCCAGCGTCGCCGATACCATGATCGGGGACAGCACATTGGGCAGCACATGCCGGGTGATCATCCGACGCGGCGGCGTGCCGATGGATCGGGCGGCCAACACAAACTCGCGCTCTTTCAGCGCCATCACGTCGCCACGAACGATTCGCGCCGTTTGCATCCAGGACGTGATGCCGATGCCAAAGACGATGAGGATAAAGATGCCGTTCTCTGGCCCAAAGGCGGCCCGCAATGGATCGCGGAACAGCAGCATCATCACCAGCAGCAGTGGCAGCAGGGGCAGGGACAGCACAAGATCTGTAAAGCGCATCAGCGCCCAGTCCAGACGTCGGAAATAGCCAGACAGCACCCCGACAAGCGTGCCGATCAAAATGGCAAGCACCATCGCGGTCCAGCCTACGGCAAGACTGATCCGGCCCCCTTGCATGATATTGGCCATAATATCGCGGCCCAGATGGTCGGTGCCCATCGGACGCGCCCAGCTGGTCTTGGCGTCGCCATCCCAGATCGCGGTGTAGATCGGGCGCACGTCTTTGTTGCGAATATCCAGCTTGCCGGGGTCCACATCCCAGACAACGGGTCCAACCATGCAAAACAGGGTGATGAAGATCAAGAAGATCAGGCCCGCCATCGCACCTTTGTGGCTGCGGAACTGTTCCCACACGTCCCACCATTGATTGCGGACTTTTTCGGGTGTCTCGACGGGCGGCTGCACTTGGGTTGAGATATCAGTCATAACGGATCCTCGGATCAAGCACGCCGTAAAGGATGTCAGCGATCAGGTTCATCATCACGATCAGCACGGCCAGCAGGAAGGTGATGGTCATGACCATGGGGATGTCATTGCCTTGCAAGGCGATGATCAGCAACTGACCCAGACCGTTCACCTTGAACACCTGCTCTGTGATGATCGCGCCGCCAAAGATGGACGGGATGCCAAGCGCAATCACGGTCACAACGGGGATCATTGAGTTGCGCAGCACGTGCCGCATGACCACGACGCTTTCGGTCATGCCCTTGGCGCGGGCGGTGCGCACATAGTCCTGACCAAGGTTATCCAGCATCGAGGCGCGCATATAGCGGCTGACCTGCGCTGTCGTTTGCAGGGCAAGCACCATCACGGGCATGATCATCTGTTGCAGTTGGTATTTGAAACTTTGCCAGTCCACGACCTCATGGGTCGTGTCATAGATCGACGGCAGCCACCCCAGTTGGACCGAGAAGATCACGATCACCAGCACACCCGAAAAGAACGGCGGCACGGAAAAGCCGATCATGCTGACGAATGTGCCCGCCTGATCAAAGACGGAATATTGCTTGTAGGCACTGATGATGCCGATGGGCAGGGCAATGGCGACGCCAACAACATAGGACATGCCGACAACCCAGAGGGTTTGGGGTAAACGCTCTGCAATGGTGTCGAATACCGGGCTGCGCGACTGGAAACTGATGATGCGCTGGGCACCATTGGCAAAATTGGTGCCAAAGGCACCGTCGATCCAATACTGCGGCTCGACGATGAAGAATTGATAAAGCCAAAGGTAAAAGCGTGTGTACCAGGGCTCGCCCAATCCCAGAGCCTCGCGCATCCGCTGCTTGACGTCGTCGGGAATGGTCAGCGGCATGGATCCCATGGGATCACCCGGTGCCAGCTCCAGCAGCAGGAAAATCACCAAAGCAATGAATAAAAGCGTCGGAATCGACAGGACCAATCTACGGATCGTGTAGTTGAGCATGAGGGGACGCCTTGATTAATGGTTCTGGTGAGGGTGTAGGGCGGGATGATCCCGCCCTACAGGTTTTGTCACGCAAAATTAGCGGTTGTCGCCAGTGCGGTACCAGTCAGCTGCATTCCACAGCTCGCTGTCCCAGACGTTCAGGTCAACACCGCCAAGGCTGTTGGCATGTGCCGACAGACGACCACGGTGAACCAGTGGGATCATCCCGCCTTCGGATACCATCAGATCGTTCAGCTGACGCGCGATAGATGCACGCTCATCCGCGTCGGCGGTCTGTGTCAGCTGTGCGTGAAGCGCATCATATGCCTCACTACAGAAACGGCTGATGTTTTCACCCTGCCACTGTGTGTCGGGGCTTGGTGCCTTGTCGCAAAGACCGTTGGCCAGATACGACTGAGGATCGGTGCCGTTGAAGGTGTTGGCGTACATTTCCACGTCCGCATAGAACTTCTGGAAGGTGTCAGGCGAACCTGGGTCACCACCAAAGAACACGGATGCATCGATGTTGCGCAATTCGGCCTCGATACCGATCTCGGACCACCACTCTTTGATCAGAGCCTGGAAGTCCTGACGCACAGCGTTTGTGGACGTCTGGTACAGGATCTGCATCGGCACGCCGTTCGCTTCGCGCACGCCGTCACCATCTGTGTCCAGATAGCCAGCTTCGTCCAGCATTGCGTTTGCAGCAGCGATATCCTGAACGTCACATGTGAACGTGTCAGAGTTCACCGCAGCAGGTGCAGGCACCCAGTTACAGGTGACTTTACCGGCCTGACCATAGCCAACCTCGACCAGAAGCGGACGGTCGATGGCCAGAGACATCGCATTGTACACTGCTGGATCGCCCAGGAATGGGTGTGGGCGGATCACTGACCGTTCTTCAGCGCTGAGGCTTGCATCAGGGTTGGTGTTGTTCAGCATGATCCGCTCAACCAAGGGACCGAAGCCTGCAACAGGTGTGCCAAGGCCACCTTCTTGCATGGATGCGATCACATCGGGTGCCAGTTGCAGGTTCCAGGCATAGTCAAACTCGCCTGTTTCCATAACCGAACGACCAGCCGCCGTTGCGTCGCCGCCACCTTTGAAGGTCACCGATGCAAAGGCAGGTTTGCCTTCTTCACGATAGTTTTCGTTGGCAACCAGTTGGATCACGTCGTTTGTGCGGAACTCTGTCACAACAAACGGGCCTGTGCCGATCGGGCCAAAGTTTTCGTCTGTACACTCTGGTGCCTTGGCGCCCATGCAGTTCGCGAACTGTGCGGCCTGAATGATCGGGCTCTCACCACCAACGAACGGGCCGTAGGGGAATGGCGTCGGGCTGTCGAAAGTGACAACAACGGTCAGATCATCAGGTGTTTCGACGGATGAAACGCCTTCGAATTTGGTCACCTGCGCGCAGCCGGACTCTGGATCGGTGCAGTACTCATAGGTGAATTTCACATCTGCAGATGTGAATGGTGTGCCGTCTGACCAAGTGATGCCTTCGGTGATCTTCCACGTGATGGACATCAGATCCTCGGACACGCCGCCGTTCGACACAGTTGGGACTTCGTCAACCAACCATGGGATCAGCACACCATCAGGATCGTAGCGCGCGAGAGGTTCGATCACGAGGGATGCAGATTCAACGTCCTTGGTGCCGCCCGAAAGGAACGGGTTCAGGATGGACGGGGCTTGCCAATAGATGATTTTGACTTCGCCATCACGGCCACGTTCGCCTTCGTGCGCATCGGCATATGCCAATTGCGCAACAGCAACCGTCGCAACAGCGCCCATCAGGGCTGTTTTGAGTTTCATTCTAAGTTCTCCTTGTTGGTTAGCTCTTGTGCCTCATGACCTGCCGTTTGTCCGGCAGTGTCGTTTGTATCGTTGTACAGGTGGCAGGCAGTGAACCTGCCGGGGTGTACTTCACGATAATCGGGTTCGACGCGCTTGCAGATGTCCATGACGGACGGGCAGCGCGTGCAGAAATTGCAGCCCTCTGGCGGGTTTGAGGGCGAGGGGACATCGCCTTGCAGGATGATCCGCTCGGTCGCGCGGGCAAGGCTTGGGTCCGGCTCTGGTACAGCGGACAACAGCGCCTTGGTATAAGGGTGCAGCGGTTCGGCATAAAGCGCCTCGCGCGGGGCCAGTTCGACGATCTTGCCCAGATACATGACCGCCACGCGCGTTGCGATATGGCGCACCATGGACAAATCGTGGCTGATGAAAAGATAAGTCAGACCAAACTGTTCTTGCAGATCCTCCAGCAGGTTCACCACCTGGGCCTGAATGGATACATCAAGCGCCGCAATCGGTTCATCGCAAACGATGAATTTCGGGTTGAGGGCCAGCGCGCGGGCAATCCCGATCCGCTGCCGCTGCCCACCTGAAAATGCATGGGGGTAGCGTTTGGCGAACTTGCGGTTCAGGCCGACGGCATCCATCAATTCGCCAACTTTTTCGCGCTTTTCGGCGTCGGTTCCGGTGGTGTGTTCGTCCAGCGGTTCCTTGATGATGTCCTCAACCGTCATGCGCGGGTTCAGCGACGCCTGCGGATCCTGAAACACCATCTGCATGGTCGGGCGCATGCCGCGCAATTCAGTCTGGGGCGTTGCCCCGATTTCGCGGTTGTCGATCTCGATGGAACCAGAGGTGATATCGTAAAGACGCAGCACCGCGCGACCGCAGGTGGATTTACCGCAACCGGATTCGCCGACCAGCCCCAGTGTTTCGCCTTCCATGACGTCAAAGCTGACGCCATCAACCGCCTTCACCTCGCCCACGCGGCGGCGCAAAAGCCCCGCGAAAATGGGGAAATGCATCTTGAGGTCTTTGACCGAAACCAGAGGCTTGTTGCCCTCATCAAGCATCGCGTGGTCCTCCGGTGCGGGCGTCATAGAAACAGGCCGCATCATGGCCATCACCCAGATCATAGCGTGGTGGGTTCTGAACCGCACAACGGTCCATGGCGACATCGCAGCGGTCGCGGAACGGGCAAGAGGTGGGTGCGCCCGCCATAATCGGCGGCTGACCTTCAATCACTGTCAAACGGGCGGCGCGTTCACCAGCAATGCTTGGAATCGTCTTGAGCAAAGCACGGGTATAGGGGTGCTGTGGGTTGCCGAACAATTCTTGCACCGGGGCGTGTTCCACAACCTGACCGCCGTACATCACCATGACCCTGTCAGCGATACCAGCGATAACGCCAAGGTCGTGGGTGATCCAGATTACCGCCATGCCCAGCTTGTCACGCAGCTCTTTCATCAGTTCCAATATCTGGGCCTGAATGGTCACGTCGAGCGCGGTCGTCGGTTCATCCGCGATCAGCACCTGCGGGTCACAGGCCAGCGCAATCGCGATCATCACACGTTGACGCATACCGCCGGAAAATTGGTGAGGGTAGTCGTCCAAACGGCGCTTGGCATCGGGGATACCGACAAGCTCGAGCAGCTCCTGCGCGCGCTTTGCGGCCTCGCGCTTGTTCATGCCCATGTGCTTGCGCAGGGGTTCCATGATCTGAAAGCCGACCTGATACACAGGGTTGAGCGAGGTCATGGGATCCTGAAACACAAACCCGATCTTGCCACCGCGAACCGATCGCAGTTGTTCAGGTGTGACGTTCAACAGATCCATGCCGTCGAATGTCACGGTTCCATTGCGCACATCCGCAGGCGGCGAGGGCAGCAACCCCAGCAGCGACATCATCGTCACCGATTTGCCGGAACCGCTTTCGCCGACAACGCCAAGCAATTCGCCGGGCTTGAGTGAGAAACTGACGTCATTCACGGCGTGAACTTCACCACCGCGTGTCTGAAACACAGTTTTGAGGTCCCGTACATCCAGGACTGGCAGCGCCCCATCGGGCATATAAGAACCTCCCAAGTGGTTCAGTCGTCTTCTTCTTTTTCGCCCGGCCATCTGTGTGGCCGGTTGCGGATTGCGCAGACGGTATCATCAAATTTCGATCCCGCAACCCGATTCCTGTTTGCGGCTGACGAAAGGACGGGCCAAGGTGCGGCGGCCAGCCGGATGCGCGGTTGCAACCTTTGCGCGCGCAAAATTTGGTGCATTTTGAAAGGAACGCTATGACCCTGAACGCCCGTGAATTGATGGACAGGCTGGTTGGATTTCCAACTGTCAGCAGGGATAGCAACCTGGAACTTATTGATTTTGTTGAAGACTATCTGGATGGTTTGGGCGTGAAATCCACACGGGTGCCCAACGAAGATGGCACAAAGGCAGCACTTTATGCCCATGTCGGGCCTGAGGTGGAGGGCGGCGTTGTGCTGTCCGGTCACACGGATGTGGTTCCTGTGGACGGGCAGGCGTGGGACACAGATCCCTTTGTCGTGACAGAGCGCGAGGGAAAACTTTTTGGGCGCGGCACCTGTGACATGAAAGGCTTTGACGCCTTGGCATTATCTGCCGTGCCCCTGGCGCTTGAGCGGGGTATCAAACGCCCGCTGCAAATCGCCCTCAGCTATGACGAAGAGGTGGGCTGCACCGGTGCGCCGCCGATGATTGATCATATGGTCCGCATGGGAATGCCGCGCGCCGATACGGTCCTGGTGGGCGAGCCTTCGATGATGAAGATCGTGACAGGCCACAAAGGCGGCATCGGTTACAAGATGCACTTTCGGGGATTCGAGGTGCATTCCTCGCTTGCCCCCACTGGCGTCAGCGCCGTGATGATGGCGGCAAAGCTGATCAACTGGGCCAATGAGGTGAATGATGAAAACGCGGCCAAGCCGGTTGGTGAACTGGCGGCTGATTTCGTCCCCCCCTACACCACCTTGCACGTCGGCACGATCAGCGGTGGCACAGCCCATAATATCACAGCCAAGGATTGCCACTTTGGTTTTGATTTCCGCATTGTGCCGGGCGAAGACATTGCTGAATGGCAGGCGCGGTTCATGGCCAAGGTGGCCGAACTTGAAGCCGAGATGAAATTTGTCCGTCCCGAGGCGGGGATCAGCGCCGAACAATACTTCCATGTTCCCGGTCTCGTGCCAGAGGATCAGGGCAAGGCCGAAGCATTGGTGCGCCGGTTGACAGGCGAAAACGCCAGCAATGTGGTCAGCTACGGCACCGAGGCGGGACAGTTTCAGGAACGCGGCTATTCTGCCGTCATCTGTGGCCCCGGTGATATCGCCCAAGCCCATCAACCCAATGAATTTGTGAGCGTTGATCAATTTCAGCAGGGCGAGGCATTTATCGCCCGCTTGGTGGATATGCTCGCCGAATGAATTTTCCGATTCACGAAGGTCTGCCGCCGGCATTCCGCGATGATGTGCCAAAGACGGCCGAAGTTGTGGTGATCGGCGGCGGCATCATCGGGGTAATGACCGCGTGGGAGCTTGCCAAATCTGGCACGCCAGTGGTTCTGTTGGAAAAAGGGCGGATCGCGGGCGAACAATCCTCGCGCAACTGGGGTTGGATTCGCGCGCAGGGGCGCGATCTGGCAGAACTGCCAATCGTGCTTGAGGCGCAGCAGATGTGGCCCGAAATTGCCAGGGCGACCGGCGATATCGGTTTGCGCCAGACCGGCACGCTTTATCTGGCTGACAAGGATGATGATCTGGCGCGCTATCGGGCATGGCTTGATGATGCGGCACCCTATCAGTTGAGCAGCAAGATGCTCTCGGCCAAGGATGTGGCAGCGCTGATGCCTGAGGCCAAACAGCAGTGGAAAGGCGCACTTTACACACCAACCGATATGCGTGCCGAACCCTGGGTGACGGTTCCGGCTTGCGCCAAAGCCGCTCAGGCGGCGGGCGCTGTGATCGTTGAGGATTGCGCCGTGCGTTTGCTTGACATTGAAGGCGGGCGCATCACCGGCGTTGTGACCGAAAAGGGCACGATCAAGACCACGTCCGTTGTGCTGGCCGGTGGCGCGTGGTCATCGCTGTTTTTGCGCCGTCACGGGGTGGCCATCCCGCAGCTATCTGTCAGGGCGACCGTCGTGCAAACCGCACCAATGCCCGACATTTACCCCGGTGGTGCGGTGGACGGCAGGCTTGCATGGCGACGGCGCGAGGATGGTGGCTACACGCTGGCCCCGTCAGGTTTTCATGAGCTTTTCATCGGGCCTGATGCGTTGCGCGCCCTGCCGCGTTATGCCGGGCAGTTCCTCAAAGATCCGCTTGGCACGCGGCTTTTGCCTGCGGCCCCGCGCAATTACCCCGATGGATGGCGTACCCAACGCCGCTGGTCTGGCGACACCATCAGCCCGTTCGAGCGGCAGCGCATCTTGAACCCCGCGCCGAATGCGTCACGGGTCGCGCGGCTTGCGCGGGATTTCAGCGCCATCTTTCCTCAACTGGGTAAGACGACAGTGAACACGGCCTGGGCAGGCATGATCGACACGATGCCTGATATTGTGCCCGTCGTTGACAGGTGCGACGCGCTGCCCGGTCTGACGATCTGCACTGGCATGTCCGGGCACGGTTTCGGGATAGGGCCAGCGATGGGCCGTATCGCAGGGCGGCTGGCCACAGGGCAGGGGGCGGGCCATGATCTGCACCGGTTCCGCCTGTCGCGGTTCTCGGATGGCAGTCGGTTGTTGTCCGGTCCTAGCCTCTAGCAACTGTACTTTTCAAACGTCCTGAGAAATACAGTTGCTAGCAACCCGACAGATTTGGGCTATGGTCCCGACAGTTCAACCAAAACCGAGGTTCCAAGATGCCCGTCAAAAACAGATTTGCCGAACTGCTGCCAGAAATCACCGCATGGCGGCACGACCTTCACGAAAACCCCGAGATCCTGTTTGAGACCCATCGGACATCCGCCATCGTGGCCGAAAAGCTTGAGGAATTTGGCTGTGACGAGGTGACGACCGGGATCGGACGCACTGGCGTCGTGGCGGTGATCAAGGGCAAAACGGATACATCGGGCAAGGTCATCGGCCTGCGCGCCGATATGGATGCACTGCCGATCCATGAACAGACGGGCCTTGAGTATAAATCAAAGGTGGATGGCGCGATGCATGCCTGCGGGCATGACGGCCATACGGCCATGCTCCTAGGTGCTGCAAAATACCTGTCGGAGACACGCAATTTTGACGGCACCGTCGTTGTCATCTTCCAACCCGCCGAAGAAGGCGGCGGCGGCGGAAAGGAAATGTGCGATGACGGCATGATGGATCGCTGGGGCATTCAAGAGGTTTACGGCATGCACAACTGGCCCGGCAAACCGGTGGGCAGCTTTGCCATCCGGCCCGGCGCGTTTTTTGCGGCGGCAGATCAATTCGAGATGGTGATCGAAGGCAAGGGCGGGCACGCGGCCAAACCGCAGGAAACCATCGACACCACAATTGTGGCCAGCCACATCGTGATTGCGCTGCAAACGATTGCCTCGCGCAATGTCGATCCGGTGGAACAGGTCGTGGTCTCTGTCACCAGCTTTGAGACATCCTCAAAGGCGCATAATGTGATCCCGCAAACCGTGAAACTGCGTGGCACCGTGCGCACGTTGTCTGCGGCCACGCGCGATCTGGCAGAAAAGCGTCTGGTCGAGATCGCCAAAGGCACGGCGGCAACATTTGGCGCGACCGCGGACGTGGATTACATGCGCGGCTACCCCGTCATGGTGAACAGTGAAGAACAGACTGACTTTGCCGCAAAGGTCGCCAAATCGGTGTCGGGTGATTGCGCGGATGCCCCCCTTGTGATGGGCGGCGAAGACTTCGCTTTCATGCTCGAAGAACGCCCCGGTGCCTATATTCTGGTTGGCAACGGCGATACGGCGTCTGTGCATCATCCAGAGTATAATTTCACCGATGAGGCCATCCCCGCAGGCTGTTCCTGGTGGGCAGAGATTGTTGAGCAGCGGATGCCGGCAGCTTGACGGGTTGAGGGCACCCAGACAGAAATTGAATTTGGTTTCTGGCAAACCGCAGACCAAGTGAATGTTCGCGCGATGATGCAGTGACGCATATCGCTAGATGGAGGCTGACGTCTTGACCGGTTTCTTTGGGCTTTGCCTTCTTGTCGCGGGATATGCGTTGATCGCTCAACGTATGACCGCGACCATTTTGACGGCACCGATGATTTTTTTGTGTGCTGGTGCGGTGTTCGTTGAAACTGGTCTGATCGCGACAGACATCGGATTGACCTTTCTGCACCCTGTCGCAGAGGTGGCGCTGGTCGTCTTGCTGTTTCTCGATGCAGCACAGACTGACCTGGGCGCATTGCGCCATCGTAATGTATGGCCGCGGCGCATGTTGTTGATCGGTATGCCGCTTGCCATTGTTTTGGGTGCGCTGGCAGGAAGCATACTGTTTCCACCGTGGTCCATTACGGTTGTGACATTGGCGGCGGCGATCCTTGCACCGACGGATGCCGCACTTGGGCAGGCGGTAGTTACCAACGAAGCGGTCCCCATTCGCCCCCGCCGGGCATTGATTGTGGAAAGCGGGCTGAATGATGGGTTGGCCCTGCCTATCATCTTGCTGTTCGCGGCATTGGTAACCGCGTCAGAGGCGCAGGATAGCACTATGTGGCTGGTGTTTGGGGCAAAGCAAATCTTGCTTGGACCGCTGGCGGGCGCTGTGGTCGGGGCGGTTGGTGGCTGGGCGCTGCTCAAGGCAAAGGCTGCGGGTTCAACATCTGAGCCCTATGAAGGGGCAGGTGCGCTCGGGCTGGCGGGTGCTGCGTATCTGAGTGCTGTGTTGATCGGCGGCAATGGCTTTATCGCCGCCTTCGCAGCGGGGCTGGCCTTTGGTTCTGTCGTCAAAGGGGCTTGCATATTTGTCTATGAGTTCACCGAAAGCGAAGGGCAGCTGTTGGCCTGGGTGGCGTTCTTTCTGTTAGGGGCGGCGCTGGTGCCTGATGCGATCCGGCATCTTACCGCGCCTATGTTGGCTTTTATCCTGCTGAGCCTCTTTGTGATCCGGCCTGCCGCCATTTGGCTGTCTTTGCTGGGCACTGACGCACAGCCCGTCACGCGCCTGTTTTTCGGCTGGTTTGGTCCGCGTGGGCTGGCGACCGCCCTGTTTGCGCTTGTGGTGATGGAGGAGCTTCCCCACACGCTGGGCCAGGAGATCATCCATCTCGCGACCAATGCGGTCTGGATCAGCGCGCTCCTTCACGGGATCAGCGCGGCACCGGGCGCGCGGATATATGCAAATAGAATAATGAAGGCAGGGCCGGTTGCCGAGTTGGGCGATGAACCGCAGCCCCGGCGGCCCGAGCGTAAAGGTTAGCCGCCCGTATGCGACATGTGCCGGCTGACCTGCCCATCGACCTTTTGGCGCGAATAGTCAAAATCGTGCCCTTTGGGTTTCAGCGCAATGGCCGCCCGGATGGCCGCGTCGAGGTCCGCATCCGCCTCTGAGGCGCGCAGGGGTGCGCGCAGGTCGGAATGCCCTTCCTGGCCCAGACAGGTGTAAATCTCGCCGGTGCAGGTGATCCGCACGCGGTTGCAGCTTTCGCAGAAATTATGGCTGAGCGGGGTGATGAACCCGATCTTCTGGCCCGTGTTCTCAACCCGGACATAGCGGGCAGGTCCGCCTGTTTTCTCGGGCAAATCGGTCAGGTCCGAGCGTACGGCAAGCCGCGCGCGCAGGTCTTTGAGTGACCAGTATTGGCCAAAGCGATCCTCATTCCCCAGATCACCCATCGGCATGACCTCGATAAAGGTCAGGTCCATGTCGCGCTCGGCGCACCAATCGGTGAGAGTCTCAAGCTCCTCCTCGTTGAAACCCTTGAGCGCTACAGTGTTGATCTTGACCCGTAGCCCGGCGTTTTGGGCCGCATCAATGCCCCGCAAAACCTGCGGCAAACGCCCCCAGCGGGTGATATCGGCAAACTTGCCCTCATCGAGCGTATCAAGCGAGACATTCACCCGTCGCACACCAGCCGCATAAAGATCATCGGCAAAGCGCGCCAATTGGCTGCCATTTGTGGTCAGGGTCAATTCGTCCAGCGCGCCGCTGTCCAGATGCCGTGACATGCTGCGAAAAAAGGTCATGATCTCGCGGCGCACCAGTGGTTCGCCGCCGGTGATGCGAAGCTTGCGTACGCCAAGGCGGACAAAGGCGGAACACATGCGGTCCAGCTCTTCGAGCGTCAGCAGTTCTTTTTTGGGCAGAAATGTCATGTTTTCCGACATGCAGTAGACGCAGCGAAAATCGCAACGATCTGTGACCGACACCCGCAGGTATTCGATGGCGCGTGCAAATGGGTCGATCAGTGGCTGTGTCATAAAGGTGAACCTATGTGCGCGCGAACCTGCGCGCAAGACGCATCAGCCCCGTTGCACCCTGAGAATCGCCGACATAGTGTAGGGCCATGAGACTGATATTGATCCTGCCCATCGCTGCCCTTTCGGCATGCACGACGCCATCCTTCCAGGGCATCTTCGGCCCCGGACCACTGGCACCTGCTGTCGCACCGGCGCCGACGCTGAACCCGACACCGCCGCCGCCGCCCCCTGCAAACGCCGTCACGCAAGAGCAGTTTGACACAACGACACAGGAAGAGCGCGACGCCGCTGTGGTGGTCGAGGCAGCCACCGGTGACCGCGCACTGGGCACAACAATTGCCACATTGGGACCGCCCACGCAGCCCGGTATCTGGCTGGAAACACCTTTGGTAACAGCACTGACACCGGGCCGGATTGACTATCAAGGCAAGTCGATCAACATCGAATTGCGCCCATCCGGCGGGGCCGCTGGATCAGGCAGCCAGATCAGCCTTGCTGCAATGCGCCTGATCGAGGCACCACTGACAGGTCTGCCGGAATTGACGGTGTTTGCGCTGACACCCTAATCAGGCAACTTGCGCGCAGCCTCTTTGGCCGCAAAGGGCTTCATCATGTCCGCATGCGTGGCAAGGAAATCGCGCACACGTGCGGGGTCATGCTTTGACAACTCACGCAGCCACCATGCGATGGCTTTCTGGATAAACCAGTCGTGGTCGGTCACATATGATGCCGCCCAGCCCAGCACCCGGTCACGGATCGCCAGATCACCCGGCTTGGGGTTGTTCTGCTTGGTCCAGGGCAGCGTCATGACAAGGGCCGCGCGGCGGGTCCAGATGTGATCTGATGTGGTCCAGCCTTCGACCGTATCCAGCCGCGATGGATCAGCCACGAGGCGCTTTTGACCGGCAATGCCAACATGGTCAGCGATCGCCCAGGCATCGAAATCCGGAACCCAGGATACAATCAGATCCCATGCCGCGGTATCATCCGGCCTGATCCGCGCTTGCGTCAGCAGTTTCGCCGCCGCGACCCGCCCTTCATGGGTGTTACCTTTCCAGAGGCCCTTGGCCAAGGCGAGGCGGGTATCAAGGTCCACCTCTGCCCGCCATGCTTTGACATGTTCGTCAATCACCGGATTTGCCACGCCCAAATAGGGGCGGTCGACCTTGTGATAGCGGTGCATCTCGGCGGCTTTGGCAGGGTCTCCGAGGGCGCGAAGCTGGGCAATGGCTGTTTTGGGTGTCATTCGACGGTCACCGATTTGGCAAGGTTGCGGGGTTGATCGACGTCTGTGCCTTTAGCGACGGCGGTGTGATAGGCCAGCAGTTGCGCAGGGATCGCATAGAGGATCGGGGCGAGGAACGGGTCAATCTCTGGCATGATGATCGTGTCCCAGACGCCGGCACCTGCCTCTTCTGCGCCTTTGTGATCGGTGATCAAGAGCACCTTGCCACCACGCGCCATGACCTCTTGCATGTTCGACACGGTCTTGTCGAAAAGCGCATCGCGTGGCGCCATGACAATCACAGGCACATGCTTGTCCACCAGCGCGATGGGCCCATGTTTGAGCTCGCCGGATGCATAAGCTTCGGCATGTATATAGCTGATTTCTTTCAGTTTCAGAGCGCCTTCCAGCGCCAGTGGGTACATCGCGCCGCGCCCCAGAAACAGGATGTCGCGTGCCTCTGCCAGTTTGGTCGATACCGCTTTGGATTTGTCTTCAATCCTCAATGCCTGATTCATCAATCCCGGTAGGCCGCGCAGCCCCGCCAATGCTTGCGCCAAATCGGCGTCATTGATCCGGCTGCGCTGGCTTGCTGCGTCTAGCGCCAGAATGGCCAGCGTTGTCAGCTGGCAGGTAAAGGCCTTGGTGGATGCCACACCAATTTCGGTCCCGGCCAGGATCGGTAGGGGCAGATCGCTTTCGCGCGCGATCGAGCTTTCAGGTACATTCACGACCGATACGATCTTGTCAGCTTTGCCTTCCATATAGCGCAGGGCGGCCAGGGTATCTGCCGTCTCGCCGGACTGGCTGACGAAAAGTGCGACGGTGCCCGCCGTCACCGGGGGTTCGCGGTAGCGGAACTCGGATGCGACATCGACCTCAACAGGGATCCCGGCCAGTTGTTCAAACCAGTATTTGGCCACCAGACAGGCGTAGAAGGCCGTGCCGCAGGCCACCATGGTCAGCCGTTCAACCTTTGTGAAATCCAGCCCCGGATCGGGTAGGGTGACGGCATCGCCGCCCGCATTGATGTAATGTGCCAAGGCGCCTTGCAGCACGACCGGCTGCTCGGCGATTTCCTTGGCCATGAAGTGTTTGTACCCGCCCTTATCGACCCGCGCTGTGTCGATCTGGATGGTTTTGATCGCCCGGTTGGCGATTGTGCCGTTGATATCACGAATTTCGACGGAGGTGCGGGTGATGACAGCCCAGTCGCCCTCTTCCAGATAGCTGATCCGGTCGGTTAGCGGAGCGAGTGCGATGGCATCAGATCCCACAAACATCTCTCCCTCGCCGTAGCCGATGGCCAGTGGCGAACCTTTGCGCGCCGCGATCAGCAGATCATCTTCGCCGTCAAACAAGAAACACAGCGCATAGGCCCCTTCGAGCCGGGCAATCGTCTGTTCGGCGGCGTCACGCGGGCTCAGCCCCTGATCGCGGAAGTGATTTGCCAGCAGGGCAATGGTTTCGGTGTCCGTATCCGTTTCAAAGCCAACGCCCTGACCGGCCAGAAAACTGCGCAACTCGCGAAAGTTCTCGATGATCCCGTTATGCACAACGGCCACGCCACCGGCGCGGTGGGGGTGCGCGTTACCTACATTGGGCGCGCCATGGGTGGCCCAGCGGGTATGACCAATGCCCGCCTTGCCTGCCAGCGGGTCATGGACCAGCGCATCCGACAGGTTCACCAGCTTGCCAACCGCCCGCCGCCGGTCAAGGCGGTGGTCATTGATCGTCGCAATCCCCGCGCTGTCATAGCCGCGATACTCCAGACGCTTCAGCGCCTCGACCAGCAATGGTGCCGCTTCGTGATCGCCCAACACCCCAACAATCCCACACATGGCTTAAGACCTTTTTGCTTTTCTGGATTTGAGTTTTTCAAACAGACGTACTGCAAAGCCCGCCTTGTTTTCCTGCTTGGCACGCGCCACCGCAAGGTCACCACCCGGCACATCTCGGGTGATAACGGAACCGCTGGCGGTCATTGCCGCGTCACCCACTGTTACCGGGGCAACCAGCATGGTGTTGGACCCGATAAAGGTGTCCGCACCAATTGTTGTCTTGTGTTTGAACACGCCATCATAGTTGCAGGTGATCGTGCCCGCCCCGATGTTGCTGCGCGCGCCAATCTCGGCGTCACCGACATAGGACAGGTGATTGACCTTTGCCCCTTCGGCGATCTGGGCGTTCTTGATTTCGACGAAATTGCCGACTTTGACGTTTTCGGACAGCTCTGCACCGGGGCGCAGGCGGGCATAGGGGCCAACGACGGCCCCGCGCGACACATGGCAGCCTTCAAGGTGCGAAAACGCGCGGATCGTGGCATTGCTTTCCACGGTGACACCCGGCCCAAAGACCACATTGGGTTCGATGACGCTGTCGCGCCCGATGACGGTGTCATGCGCAAAAAAGACCGTTTCGGGTGCGGTCAGTGTGACGCCATCAGCCTGTGCTGCCGTCCGCGCATTGCTTTGAAACAATGCCTCGGCCCGGCTGAGTTCTGCGCGTGAGTTGATGCCAAGCGTTTCGGCCTCTGTACAGCGCACGACCGTTGCTTTCAATTGGCGCTCGCGGGCAATGGCGACGATATCGGTCAGGTAGTATTCCCCTGCCGCATTGTCGTTGCCAACAGCGTCTATCAGATCGAAGAGGGTTGATGCATCTGCTGCAATAACCCCGCTGTTGCAAAGGTTTACGCTCTTTTCCTCATCTGTTGCGTCCTTGAACTCAACGATCTTGGCAAGTTGATCATCCTGCATGATCAACCGACCATAGCGGCCGGGCGCATCGGCCTCAAACCCCAGCACGACAATGTCATGGGTCAGTCGGGCGGCTGTCATCGCGGCAAGCGTTTCAGGGCGGATAAAGGGTGTGTCGCCGTAAAGCACCAGCGCATCACCGTCAAAACCATCAAGGGCAGGTTGCGCCTGTGCGACGGCATGGGCGGTGCCCAGTTGCTCTGACTGGATCACAACGTCGGCTGTGGGATCAAAATCCAATGCGGCCTTTTCGACGGCAGCGGCACCGTGACCGGCAACGATCACGGTTTTGGCGGGGTCAAGCGACGCCCCGGCCTTCATCGCATGCACCAGCATGGGGGCCCCGGCGATAGGGTGCAGCACCTTGGGCTGATCGGAGTTCATGCGCGTGCCCATGCCCGCGCCCAGTATGATCAATGCAATCGTCATTGCCGTCTCTGCCCTTGTTGTTTTGCCAGCCTTCTATCGCCCTTTGCGATTATCACAAGTGTTTGGGGGTTCACATCAGTTTACATGGCGTTACAGAAAGATAAGGGCATGATGCAAAGGGTGCTGGATGAAGCGCACGGTGATTTTCGATCTTGACGGCACATTGGCCGATACCAGCGGCGATCTGATTGCTGCCGCAAATACCTGTTTTCGGGGGCTGGGTCTGGGTGATCTGCTTGACCCTGCACAGGATGCGGGCACGGCCCTGAAGGGTGGGCGCGCAATGCTGACCCTTGGGTTTTCGCGTGTCGATGGCTTTGGGCTGGCCGAGGTGGATGCGCAATACCCTGTCTTGCTGGCCGCTTATGGTGCGAACATCGACACGCATACGGTGCTCTATCCCGGTGCAATGGAGGCTGTCGCGCGGCTGCAAAGCGCTGACTACGCCGTGGGCATCGCCACCAACAAACCCGAAGGGCTGGCCGAGAGCTTGATGCAAAGCCTTGGGGTGCGCGACGCTTTTGCCTCGCTCATCGGGGCCGATACTTTGCCGGTGCGCAAACCGGACCCGGAACATCACTTTGAGGCGGTGCGCCGTGCCGGTGGCGACCCGCGCCGGTCGCTTTTGGTGGGCGACACGGCGACTGACCGCAACACATCGCGCAATGCCGGCGTGCCCTCGGTTCTGGTGACCTTTGGGCCGGGGCGCGAGGATGTGCTTGCCCTTGATCCCGAGGCAACCATCGACAGTTACGAGGAACTGGATGAGGTGGTCAGCCGTTTGATCGGCTGATTGGACCTATCTCTCTGACCAACTGGACCGTTGACCGCGCGGGACTTGGCGCGCATTTTGCGCCAATGACAGAGCGTTTCCACGGCAGTTTCACCCAGCAAGAACCGATCCCTGATGAAGGGATTAAGGCGGCCAATGCCGTCATGCAATCCGGCCGGCTGCACCGCTACAACACCAGCGGGGACGAAGTGGCCGAGGCGGCACTGCTTGAACAGGAATTCGCTGCCAGCGTCGGCGCCAGATACTGCCTCGCCGTAGCGTCGGGTGGCTATGCAATGACGACGGCCCTGCGCGCCTGTGGCGTGGGACATGGTGACAAGGTCCTGACCAATGCCTTTACCCTGGCCCCGGTTCCGGGTGCTATTGCGGCGGTGGGTGGGGTGCCGGTCTTTGTCGGTGTGACCGAAGATCTGGTGATCGACCTTGCTGATCTGGCGGCGAAACTGGATCAGGCGAAGGTTCTGCTTCTCAGCCACATGCGCGGGCATATTTGCGATATGGAGCGCCTTATGGCGATCTGCGATGCCGCTGGTGTCACGGTGATTGAGGATTGCGCCCATACGATGGGGGCTGCCTGGAACGATGTGCCGTCCGGGCGATGGGGGCGGTTTGGCTGCTATTCCACACAAACCTACAAACATATCAATTCGGGCGAGGGTGGTTTGCTGATCTGCGATGGTGCCGAGGACATGGCCCGCGCGATCATGCTGTCGGGCAGTTATATGCTGTTCGAAAAACACCGCGCTGCACCGCCGGTCGAAACCTTTGCGCAGATCAAATATGAAACGCCGAATATCTCTGGCCGGATGGACAACCTGCGCGCGGCGATCCTGCGCCCGCAGCTGCGCGACCTGGCGACGCAGGCGGCCCGATGGAATGCGCGCTACCGCGTGTTGGAGCACGGTTTGGTCAATACCCCCGGCTTGCGCCTGATCCCGCGCCCCGCAAAGGAACAGTTCGTGGCGTCCTCGTTCCAGTTCCTGCTGCTGGATTGGGACGCGCCTGCCGTGGCCGATGTGCTGGCGCGCTGTGCTGCGCGCGGTGTGGAGCTGAAATGGTTCGGCGGGGCCGAGCCCACGGGCTTCACCTCGCGCTATGACAGCTGGCGCTATGCGCCGTCCGACCCGATGCCCGCGTCCGACCGTGTGCTGGCAGGTGTGATCGACATGCGGCTGCCGCTAACCTTCAGCGAAGACGACTGCGCGTTGATTGCGAGGATCATCAGGGCGGAGGTAGGTGCCGTGTATCAAATGAGTGGGACGCAATCGGCAGCGCCTGGTTAGCCACGTCTGGTATCCGTGCGCGTGACGGGCTTTAACCCAATAACGTGTAACAGAGGATATGTGCCGATGCCTTGGATAATGGACAAGTTTGGTGGGCGGACCGCACACATCAGCACAGAAACAGTTCACCCGGAGACTCTCGAGCCGTGGCACGAAGCTGTAGGTCTTGGGTGCGCTGTTAAGGTTGCAAGACTCTTTCACGGTGATCAGAAGTCGCTTGAATCCGCCGACTTGCCCTTGGCGGTTGTCGTGGCCAAGGCACGGAAAGCCTTTCCTGATATGTGGCATGCACAGGATGACTTGCTCATTATTTCACAAGCGCTGCGCGATATCATCGAAGCGCATGATCCAGGCGTGCATAAGGTCTGGCCGCTCAGGTTGATGGAGAAACGTGGTGAACATTATCCGGGGCCGTTTTTTGGGTTTTTGCCGATGGTGCATGCTTCTGCGATCTCGGAGAAGCATAGCAAGGTTCTTGTTTCGGAAGAGCGCGTAAACCCTGCGACACCAATCATGCCCGAATATGTCAGCCCAAGGTCCACGCGGCTGCTTGGTCGGAAAGATGGTTACGTATATCCGAGCAAATTACCAAGCGCGCATGTTTGGTGGGATCATGGCCTCACAGACAATTATCTGCTGATTTCTGACGCGCTGCACGGTGCGATCAAGGACGCAAAACTGAAAACCCTTCATTTCGAAAAACTATCCCATGTTCCGGAAACTGATGATGTCTGATGTTCAAAGGCAACGCGCCTGACCAACAGCGTGCTTAAGAAATGACTCGACAGGTTCACAGCGTTCCGCCTATTATTGAACAACCGTTCAATTAATGTGAGGCGACACGATGTTTCTGGCATCCATGCAGTTTGATTTGGGCGAAGACGTGAATGCCCTGCGTGACATGGTGCATGACTGGGCGCAGACGCGGGTCAAGCCGATGGCGGCGCAGATCGACAGTGACAACACATTTCCCCCGGCGCTTTGGACGGAAATGGGTGATCTTGGCCTGCTGGGGGTCACGGTGGATGAGGCCTATGGCGGGGCGGGCATGTCCTATCTGGCGCATACCGTCGCGGTTGAAGAGGTCGCGCGGGCCAGTGCGTCGGTGTCGCTGTCTTATGGTGCGCATTCCAACCTTTGCGTCAATCAGATCAAGCTGAACGGCACTGATGAACAAAAGGCCAAATACCTGCCGCGCCTGATCTCGGGTGAGCACGTCGGCGCGTTGGCCATGTCAGAGGCCGGGGCGGGGTCTGACGTTGTTTCAATGTCCTTGCGGGCCGAAAAGCGCAATGACCACTACCGGCTGAACGGCAACAAATACTGGATCACCAACGGGCCGGACGCCGACACGTTGGTGGTCTATGCCAAATCAGATCCTGATGCAGGCTCCAGGGGTATCACCGCCTTTCTGATCGAAAAGGAAATGACCGGGTTCAGCACCTCGCCGCATTTCGACAAGCTGGGCATGCGCGGGTCCAACACCGCCGAGCTGATCTTTGATGACGTGCAGGTGCCGTTTGAAAACGTACTGGGCGAAGAAGGCAAAGGCGTGCGCGTTTTGATGTCGGGCCTTGATTATGAGCGGGTCGTGCTGGCGGGCATCGGGCTGGGCATCATGGCCGCCTGTCTGGATGAGGTGATGCCCTACGTCAGCACCCGCAAACAGTTCGGCGAACCCATCGGGAACTTTCAACTGATGCAGGGCAAGATTGCGGATATGTATACGGCAATGAACTCTGCCCGCGCTTATGTGTACGAGGTTGCGCGCGCCTGTGATCGGGGAACCGTGACGCGTCAGGATGCTGCGGCTTGTTGTTTGTACGCATCCGAGGAAGCGATGAAACAGGCTCACCAGGCCGTGCAGGCCATGGGCGGGGCGGGTTTCCTGAATGATGCGCCCGTGGCGCGGCTGTTCCGCGACGCGAAACTGATGGAGATCGGGGCAGGCACGTCAGAGATCAGACGAATGCTGGTCGGACGCGAGATGATGGGGGCGATGGGGTGAGATGGCTGGCGATCTTGATTGCCGTTACCTGCCAGGCTGCGCATGCACAAAGCGCTGCTGATACGGTTTACGCTCAATGCACCGGACCAGCGTTTGAACGTCAAGCGCGGATGCAATACGAGAAACTGCCGTGCCAAGCTAGTCAAACCTGCGAGGCATTTGATCTCTGGCGTTTTGCCGCGGGAGTCGAAGTGACGTGTTTCACGAAAGCGGTCGACATTTGCACGATTTTTGATGGCGCTGATGGTTGTATCAGTGGGATTGTAGCAGCGCTAAATAAGAGAACGGCACTACTGGAGGCGGAGTATACCGATGAGCGCGCCCGGAATGCGTTAGAGACAGCTGAAGATTTCGAAAAGCGCGGCCTCACAAGGATTCTTGACGGTGACCCGAACCGCTCCGAGCCGCAGTGCTATGATCAAGGGGTGGTGAGTGAATTCGAGGAAATTGGCGTGTCTGAAGCAACGGTTTGTGCAGCTTATAGGGCCTTAAATGCAAACAGAGTTGCTTATGAAGTAAGGCAACTAACACTGCGCGTTGAAGGAGACGACGGGTGACCCGCCGCTTTCTCTTCCTCCCCCTCGCGGCCCTGATCGCATTTGCCGCCTACCTTGGCTGGCAGCGTGGTCAGCCGCCCACGGACGCCGAGATCATCAACCGCTATGCTGCGGCCTATCTTGAGGTTGCCCCGACCGGGGCCGCCGCGACCGATTGCGCGGCGACGCCGCACCCGGATGCGACGATCCGCATGGTGATCACCTGTATGCATCCTTTTGGCCTGACGACGACGTATTTCGTTGGGCCGCTGGGTGATGCCTTGCCCGCGCCGCAGGGGCCAAGCACATGATGTGCCTTGGGGTAATTTCCACGTCAGTGGCCCTTTGTGACGTCGCTGCCTTTGCGCAAGTCCTTGTTTTGGAGCAGAACCTACGATGAGTGATCGGGATTTACATCTTGAAGCGCTGGCATTGGTCAGCGCTGCCGCCGAAAAGGCCGCATTGGGTGGCGGTGATGCATCACGCGACCGCCACGTCAGCCGGGGCAAGATGCTGCCGCGCGACCGCGTGGCGGGGTTGCTGGACCCCGGTAGCCCGTTTCTGGAGGTGGGTGCGACTGCGGCCCATGGTCTTTATGATGGCGCCGCCCCCTGTGCCGGTGTGATCGCCGGTGTTGGCCTGGTCAATGGTCAGCAGGTCATGGCCGTCTGCAATGACGCCACCGTGAAAGGCGGGACGTACTACCCCATGACCGTCAAGAAACACCTGCGTGCGCAAGAGATTGCAGAGGCGTGTCATCTGCCATGTGTCTATCTGGTTGATAGTGGCGGGGCGAACCTGCCCAATCAGGATGAGGTGTTCCCCGACCGTGATCACTTTGGCCGCATCTTTTACAATCAGGCGCAGATGTCTGCCAAGGGTATCCCGCAGATCGCCGTTGTCATGGGCTCTTGCACCGCCGGCGGCGCTTATGTGCCTGCGATGGCCGATGTGTCGATCATTGTGCGGGAGCAGGGCACGATCTTTCTGGCAGGCCCGCCGCTGGTCAAAGCGGCAACAGGCGAGGTTGTTTCGGCCGAGGATTTGGGCGGTGGCGACGTGCATACGCGCCTGTCCGGTGTGGCCGACTATCTGGCCGAAGATGACGCCCATGCGCTGGCGCTGGCACGGCAGGCGGTGGCGTCTTGCAATCTGAATAATGCGATTGATCTCAAGCGCTTGCCGCCTGAACCTCCTGCATTTGATCCGGCAACGCTCTTTGATGTGATCCCTGCCGATCTGCGCACACCCTACGATATTCGCGAAGTGATTAAGCGTGTTGTCGATGGGTCAAGGTTTGATGAATTCAAAGCGCGGTTTGGCGAAACGCTGGTCTGTGGCTTTGCCCATATTGATGGCTGGCCTTGCGGGATCATCGCCAACAACGGGGTGCTGTTTTCAGAGAGTGCGCAGAAGGGTGCGCATTTTGTGGAACTGTGCAGCCAGCGCAAAATCCCGTTGGTGTTCTTGCAGAATATCACAGGCTTTATGGTGGGGCAGAAATACGAAAACGAAGGCATTGCCCGGCACGGGGCCAAGATGGTCACAGCCGTGGCCACCACCAAGGTGCCCAAGATCACGATGGTTGTTGGCGGCTCGTTTGGTGCGGGGAATTATGGCATGTCTGGAAGGGCTTACAGCCCGCACTTCATGTGGTCCTGGCCCACATCGCGTATCTCGGTGATGGGTGGCGAACAGGCCGCGGGCGTGCTGGCGACCGTCAAACGCGATGCGATTGAACGCAAAGGCGGCGAGTGGTCAGCCGAGGAGGAAGCCGCTTTCAAACAGCCGACCATTGATATGTTCACAGAGCAATCGCACCCGCTTTATGCCTCCGCCCGGTTGTGGGACGACGGCATCGTTGACCCGCGCAAATCCCGCGAAGTGCTGGCGCTGTCGCTCGCGGCGGCCTGCAATGCGCCGATAGAGGAGACACGATTTGGCGTGTTCCGGATGTGATGCCAATGTTTGACAAAATCCTGATTGCCAACCGGGGCGAGATTGCTTGCCGCGTTATTCAGACTGCCCGCAAGATGGGTGTCCGCACGGTGGCCGTTTATTCTGATGCTGATGCGCAGGCGGTGCATGTCCGCCAAGCGCATGAGGCTGTTCGCCTGGGCCCTGCGCCGGTGGCCGATAGCTATCTGCGCGGCGATCTGATCATTCAGGCGGCCTTGGATACCGGCGCACAGGCCATCCATCCAGGTTACGGTTTTTTGTCCGAAAACCCTGATTTTGTGGATGCGGTTGAGGCGGCGGGTCTGGCCTTTATCGGCCCTTCTGCGGATGCGATCAGGGCGATGGGTCTTAAGGACGCCGCCAAGGCCCTGATGGACAAGGCCGGTGTGCCGGTTGTGCCGGGGTACCATGGCAAGGATCAGGATGCTGATTTCCTGGCCAGGCAGGCCGGGCAGATTGGTTACCCTGTTTTGATCAAGGCCGTCGCTGGCGGTGGCGGTAAGGGTATGCGGCTTGTTGAGGAGGCGGCAGGTTTTACTGAGGCACTGGCTTCGGCGCAGGCCGAGGCGCGCACCGCCTTTGGCAATGCTGACGTTCTGATCGAGAAATTCATCCAAAGCCCGCGCCATATTGAGGTGCAGGTCTTTGGTGATGGCACCGATGCGGTGCATTTGTTTGAACGGGATTGTTCGCTGCAACGCCGCCATCAGAAAGTGATTGAAGAGGCTCCGGCACCGGGAATGACGGATGCCGTGCGCGCGGCGATGGGGCAGGCGGCGGTGACCGCGGCCAAGGCGATTGGCTATGCCGGTGCCGGGACTGTAGAGTTTATCGTGGACGGCAGTGGCGGGCTGCGTTCCGATGGGTTCTGGTTCATGGAGATGAACACCCGGTTGCAGGTGGAGCATCCGGTGACGGAAGCCATCACCGGTGTTGATCTGGTGGAATGGCAGTTGCGCGTGGCGGCGGGAGAGGCATTGCCACTGCCCCAGGACGCCTTGCAGATCAAAGGCCATGCCTTTGAGGCGCGCCTATATGCCGAAGATGTGCCCGCAGGGTTCCTGCCAGCAACCGGCGTGATTGATCATCTGGCGTTTCCGGCCGATGCCCGGATCGACAGTGGTGTGGTCGCAGGCACGGAAATATCGCCCTGGTACGATCCGATGATTGCCAAGGTGACGGTGCATGGCCCTGATCGCGCAACGGCCTTGCGGTCCCTGGCGGCGGCCCTTGATGCAACCGAAGTGGCGGGCACAGTGACGAACCTCGGGTTTCTGCGCCGTCTGGCGCGGGATGCGGGATTTGTGGTTGGTGCGGTGGATACCGGGCTGATTGCGCGGCAGGCGGAAGCATTATGCGTCCCCCCCGCGCCGACGGCGCCCGAGATCGCGGTGGCCGCAGTGACGGCAGCAGAGATTGCTGCGGAACCGTTGAGCGGCTTTACCCTGTGGCAGCCATTGGTCCGCGAGATTGTGCTGGGCCATGATGGCGCGCAACATGTGGCCCGTCTGACTGTCATAGACGCCAATCACTGTGATGTGGCGCTGGGCGACGCGGTTGTGCCGCTGGTACGGCGTGGCGATCACTGGGGTTTGCCTGCCGTGAGCCACGGCGGCCATGTGACGGTGTTTGGTGCGCAGACGGTCACATTCGAAGTGACCGATCCGCTGGACCGCGCCAGTGCGGCGGCGGGCGGTGATTCCGTGCTGGCCCCGATGCCGGGACTGGTGCGCGATGTCGCCGTTTCACCGGGGCAGGCGGTGACGGCGGGGGATCGGCTGGTTGTGCTGGAGGCGATGAAAATGGAACATGTCCTGCGCGCCCCGCGCGACGGGGTTGTCGCCAGCGTGGCGGTGCAAACCGGCGATCAGGTGACCGCCGGTGCGTTGATGGTTGGATTGGAGCCGGAAGAATGATCCGCCTGCACCATTGCCCGCAGACCCGGTCGATGCGCAGCCTGTGGTTGCTGCATGAATTGGGTGTCGATTTTGAGGTGCAGGAATATCCATTCGACAAGACCCTGCGCGAGGAGCCGTACCGCAGCCTGAACCCTACTGGCCGTGTGCCGACGTTGGAAATCGACGGTGTAGTGCTCACCGAAAGCGGTGCGATTGCCGAGTATCTTTGCGCGCGCTTCCCACAGAGGGGCTTGGGTCGCGACCCAAGTCACGCGGAATGGCCTGCATTTCTGAACTGGATCCATTTCGCCGAGACGATCTCGCAGCATACTGCTGCACTGACCCAACAACATATTGCCCTTTATGAGGACGCCATGCGCTCGCCCATCGTGATGAAGCTGGAGGCGGCGCGATTGGCCAAGACGCTGCGCACGCTGGAGCAGGGGTTGCAGGGTGACTATCTGCTGTCGTCGTTTTCTGCTGCTGATATCGGGGTTGGGCAGGCCGTTTACATGGCGCGTCACTTCGTGACTTTGGATGCTGTGCCAAAGGTTGCGGCGTGGTTTGCGCGACTGGAAGCGCGGGAGGCCTATCAGGCGTCTTTGCCGGAAGCGCCCGTGCTTTATGCGCAGTCGTTTTACCCGCCTTGGGAGGTGTCGTGATGTGGCAGGCCCTGAAGGGGGCTCTGCCCCCAGCCCTTTGGGCTTCCCCCGAGATATTTTTGAACAAAAGAAGGGTGGGTTGATGGCAGAACCTGTGCGCATCTATGAGGTTGGTCCGCGTGATGGCTTGCAGAATGAGCCCGGCGTGATCCCTGTGGCCCGCAAGATTGCCCTGATTGATTTGCTGGCCCGTTCTGGCCTGCGCGACATTGAGGTGGGCAGTTTTGTCAGCCCCAAGTGGGTGCCGCAGATGGCCGATACGGATGCTGTTCTGGCGGGGCTT
Organism: uncultured Paracoccaceae bacterium; assembly: GCA_947498645.1. Classification (GTDB taxonomy): domain Bacteria; phylum Pseudomonadota; class Alphaproteobacteria; order Rhodobacterales; family Rhodobacteraceae; genus Yoonia. The sequence goes on from CANMKS010000001.1 coordinate 2,276,356, forward strand.
GCCCCGGCGCGCGATGTCTCTTTTGCGGTGCTGGTCCCCAATATGCGCGGTTGGGAGGCGTTTGCAGTCGCCCGACGGCCAGATGTGCGCTATGAGGTGGCGGTGTTTATCTCGGCCTCGGAGGGGTTTTCGCAGAGCAATCTGAATTGTTCGGTGGCGGACTCCGTGGCGCGATTGGCCCCGGTGGTTGCCGCAGCGCTGGACGCGGATGTGCCGGTGCGGGGCTATGTCTCTTGCGTCACGGATTGCCCCTTTGACGGGCCGATTGCCCCCGATCAGGTGGCCAGCGCCGTAGCCCGTTTGCAGGAGGTTGCGCCGATGCAGGTCTCATTGGGGGATACGATCGGCAAAGGCACGCCTGCGCGCGTTGCGGCGATGCTGGAGGCTGTCACGGATGTTGTTCCCGCCACCGCATTGGCGGGGCATTTTCATGACACCGGCGGGCAGGCACTGGCCAATATTGAGGTGGCCCTGGATCATGGGGTGCGGATTTTTGACAGCGCTGTTGGCGGTTTGGGCGGCTGTCCCTATGCCCCCGGCGCACCGGGCAATGTGGCGACCGAGGCGGTTCTGGACCTGATGGCGCGGCGCGGGTTCGAAACCGGTGTGGACCGCGATGTAATCGCGCAGGCGGCGGACATGGCAAGGGGGATGCGATGATTGATCTGACTGTGGATGACCGGGGCGTTGCCACATTGGCGTTGGCCCGGCCTGAGAAGCACAACGCCCTGTCGCAGGCGCTGATTGATGCGCTGCGTGATGCGGCGACGCAAATCGCCGCAGATCGGGATATTCGCGTTGTTGTGCTCACGGGGCAGGGCAAATCGTTTTGTGCCGGTGGTGATCTGGGCTGGATGCAGGACCAAATGGCGGGGGATGCGCAGATGAAGCGCGCCGCGGCCCAATCGATTGCGGGGATGCTGGGGGCGATCAATACCTTGCCCCAGCCGGTGATTGGCCGGGTGCAGGGCAATGCGCTGGGCGGTGGTGTGGGCATGGCCTGTGTTTGTGATATCGCGATTGCGGCGGATCACGCCAAATTTGGCCTGACCGAAACCAAACTGGGGCTGATCCCGGCAACGATTGGCCCCTATGTGCTGGCCCGGATGGGCGAGGCGGCGGCGCGCCGTGTGTTCATGTCGGCGCGGGTATTTGATGCGGCAGAGGCCGCAACCCTTGGCATCGTCGCCAGGGCGGTCCCGGCCGCGGCACTGGATGCTGCTGTCGAAGCAGAGGTTGTACCCTATCTGGATTGCGCGCCCGGTGCTGTTGCTGCGGCCAAGGCCTTTGCCCGCAGTCTGGGGCCGACGATCGACGAATCGACCGTGCGCCACTCTATTGATGCGCTGATCGCGCAATGGGACGGTGACGAGGCGAAAGAAGGCATTTCTGCCTTTTTTGAGCGACGCAAGCCCCGTTGGGCTTAGGTCTTAAAGGATTATTGACAGATTGCTGTCTTAGTTCTGACCGAATTCCCGGGTCATCTTGGGGTCGGACAGGAGACCCGCTATGCCTTTTGAATGGCCCACCGCAGATGAAATGATGTATCGCATTGCGCGCCTGCGCCGGTTGGTGGCTCTGGCGTTGATGGTGCCTGTGATTGTTTTGTTTTCGGCGGCCTTGATTGACCCCGTCTCGCTTCCTGCGGATCGCGCGAGTTTGGCTGCGATGGCTGTGGCGGTGCTGGTTGTGGGCCATGTGGCGCTGTTTCCCAATGTGACGCTTGAGACGATCAGCCTGTCGCTGTCGATATCTTTCCTTGTGGTGTCCGTGCCGTGGATCAAGGCTGTGGCGCAATGGGCGCCCGTTGAACATGCTTCGGCGGCACTTGTGATCCTGATTGTTTTTGCGGTGGCGCTGACGGGTGTCCTCATGGCGCTTTTGCAGATTGTGCTGAGCGCGCTTGTCTATGCGGGCCCGGCGCTGCGGTTGCGCTTGAAGACGACGCTTTTCGTGCCCTGCGCACCTGCCGTTGCCCACCGCCAGTGTGCCCTGCAGCCGCAGACCCGGCGCGGCCGGGTGTTGACGGGCGCTGTGGATGACAACGGGTTTTTTGACGTGGCCGTGGTTGCGCCGCATCATTGTGATCCCGAGAAACCCGATCAGCCATTGGTCGTCAAGGTGGACGCCAAGGTGCTGGACAGCACACCCGAGCGTCATGATGTGATGATGGTGCTGCAAAACGGCTCTGTCACGGTGACGTCGCAGCGATTTGAGGCGGTGGACGGTGGTTGCCAGATCGTGGTGTCGGATATGCCCGGTGATTTCACGCTTGGGATGCATGCGATGTTCTGGCTGACAGATCAGCAGGCAGACAACCTGACAGAGATGACCGATGTGATCATCGGGCAGGAAGCCCGCGCAAATGGCCTGGCCCATGGTGTGTCGCTTTTGTCAGTGGCAGGCACGCTGTTGTCGCCGCAGGCGCCTGTTGCTGATCGCGCCAAATAACCACCTCAAATCCTGATCAGAGCCTTCGCGTTTGGTTGACCCTCTCGGGCAGCGGGGATATGCATGCCGCAGCCAACTTCGTGCATCGTTTCCCGGTGCCGAGACGAAAGGAAAGCCCCTGTGCAGGAAATGCTGACAGAATATCTGCCGATCATGATTTTTCTGGGGCTGGCCATCGCGCTGGGCCTGATCCTGATCATCGCCGCAGCCGTTGTGGCCGTACGCAACCCGGACCCTGAAAAAGTCTCGGCCTATGAATGCGGGTTCAACGCCTTCGACGACGCCCGGATGAAGTTTGACGTCCGGTTCTATCTGGTCGCGATCCTGTTCATCATCTTTGACCTGGAGGTCGCGTTCCTGTTTCCATGGGCGGTTGCCTTTGCGGACGTCAGCATGGTGGGCTTCTGGTCGATGATGGTGTTCCTTGCGGTGCTGACCATCGGCTTTGCTTACGAATGGAAGAAAGGGGCGCTGGAATGGGAGTGATGACTGGAACTGCCGTTGGCGCTGATAAAGAACACGGCGCGCAGCTGATCAATTCAGAGCTGCAGGACAAGGGTTTCCTTGTGACCTCGACCGCTGACATCATCAACTGGGCGCGCACCGGTAGCCTGCACTGGATGACATTCGGTCTGGCCTGTTGCGCGGTTGAGATGATGCATACCTCTATGCCCCGCTATGACCTTGAGCGGTTTGGCACGGCGCCGCGCGCCTCTCCGCGGCAGTCAGACCTGATGATTGTGGCTGGCACGCTGACCAACAAGATGGCGCCCGCGCTGCGCAAGGTCTACGACCAGATGCCAGAGCCGCGTTACGTGATCTCGATGGGGTCATGTGCCAATGGTGGCGGTTACTACCACTACAGCTATTCTGTGGTGCGTGGTTGCGACCGCATTGTGCCTGTTGATGTCTATGTGCCGGGCTGCCCGCCCACGGCAGAGGCGCTGCTGTACGGTATCCTTCAGCTACAGCGCAAAATGCGCCGCACAGGGACAATCGTGCGCTAAGCTGCACGTGTGAAAGGATTTACGATGACCGAAGCCCTGCAAGAACTTGGCACCCACCTTGAGTTGAAGCGCCCTGATTGTGTGCTGTCCTGGGAGGTTGCCCATGATGAGCTGACTGTCACAGTTGCCCCGTCTTCGCTGGTCAGCTTTGTGGAATTCCTCAAGACCGATGCAACCTGCAAGTTTTCGTCGCTGATTGATATCACGGCTGTGGATTACCCCAGCCGGACCAAGCGGTTTGACGTCGTCTATCATTTCCTGAGCATGTATCAGAACCATCGCATCCGTCTGCGGGTTCAGATCCGTGACGAAGACATGATGCCGTCGATCATGTCGGTGCATCCGTCTGCCAACTGGTTCGAACGTGAAGTTTTCGATATGTTCGGCATTCTGTTTTCCGGCCACCCGGACTTGCGCCGCATCCTGACTGACTACGGGTTCCGCGGGCATCCGCTCCGCAAGGATTTCCCGACGACGGGCTACACCGAGGTCCGTTATGACGAAGTGCAAAAGCGTGTCGTTTATGAACCTGTCAGCCTTGTGCAGGAATATCGCCAGTTCGATTTCATGTCGCCATGGGAAGGTGCGGAATACATCCTGCCGGGGGATGAAAAGAAGGAAGAGGCGAAGGGCTGATGACAGCACTGCCGGGCACATGCATGTGTGGCGCTTGCGCATTCACAGCGACCCCCACGCCCGATGGGCTGGGGGCAGGGGCCTGTCATTGCGGAATGTGCCGCAAATGGTCTGGTGGCATGTATCTTTCCGTTGATTGCGGGGCTTCGGTGCAGTTTGACGATGGCGCGCCTGTCGGGTCTTACAAAGGGTCCGAGTGGGGGGAGCGGCTGTTTTGCAAGGAATGTGGCTCGTCACTGCTTTGGCAGACACAGGACGGCCAGAACCAGCATGTATCCATTCAGGCCTTTGAAGACCCCGCCCAGTTTGAGATTGGCGTGCAGGTGTTTATCGACAAAAAGCCCGACAACTACGCGCTGGCGGCTGACACAAAAACGATGACCGAAGCCGAGGTCTTTGCGCTTTTTGCGCCAAAGGATGGCTGACCCCACAATACTGTTCGGCGTCGGAGCCACCAAAGCGGGGACAAGCTGGCTTTACCGCTATCTGCATGATCACCCTGAATGTGCGATGCCTGCGGTGAAAGAGGCGCATTATTGGGATACCTTCGATGCTGGCCCTTGTGACAAACAGGTTGCCGCATATCGTATCCGCCTGCACGAGCTGCAACTGGCCAAAGATGCGGCGGCGCAGGCGGGGCAGGGCTGGAAGGTCGACAATATGACCCGCCGCATTGGCGAGATGACGCAATTGATTGAAGTGCTGGCAAGTGATCGCAACGGCGATACCCGCTATGCCGACTGGCTGTTGCAGGGTCGGGGTGCCGCGCGTGTTGTGGCCGATATGACGCCCAATTACGCGACCCTGCCAGATGAGATTCTGGCCCGGATGCTGGCCTTATCCCCGCAGACGAAATTCGTCTTTCTGATTCGTGACCCGCTGGACCGGCTGTGGTCACATATCCGTATGCAGGCCCGTCGGCAGCGGCAGAACCACGAGGTTTATGAGAAGAAATCGAACAACATCCTCTACCGCATCCTCAACCGGGGCGATGAGCGGCATATTCTGGAACGTGGCGATTATCCCAAGATCATCCGCAAGCTGCGCCGCGTGATCCCCAAGAGCCGGTTGCAAATTTTGTTTACAGAAGACCTACAGACCTCACATGGGCTCTCGCAACTTTGCAGCTTCCTTGATATTGAGGCGGTAACACCGGATTTGCCGGATCGGGTCCATACCGGGCCAGAGGTGGTAATGCTGGACAAATTGCGGCCCCGTGCGCTGGGCCTGCTGAACGAACACTACGAATGGGTGGCGCGCAATGTCAGCCCCCTGCCACAGCGGTGGCAAGACAACCGAGCGAGGGCTTGAAAATATGATGGACGGCGATATCCGTGTGAACACCTATGATGATGGATCATCTGATGCGGCCACTGACGAGCAGCAGATCAGAAATTTCAACATCAACTTTGGCCCACAACACCCTGCTGCCCATGGCGTTTTGCGTCTGGTTCTTGAGCTGGACGGCGAAATTGTAGAGCGCTGCGACCCTCATATCGGCCTGCTGCACCGTGGCACCGAAAAGCTGATGGAATCGCGCACGTATCTGCAAAACCTGCCGTATTTTGACCGGCTGGATTATGTGGCACCGATGAATCAGGAACACGCCTGGTGTCTGGCCATCGAAAAACTGACGGGCACCGAAGTGCCGCGCCGTGCGTCATTGATCCGCGTTTTGTATTCCGAGATTGGCCGCGTGCTGAACCACCTGCTGAACGTGACGACGCAGGCGATGGATGTTGGCGCGCTGACCCCGCCTCTGTGGGGTTTTGAAGAACGTGAAAAGCTGATGGTGTTCTATGAGCGTGCCTGTGGCGCCCGCCTGCACGCCGCCTATTTCCGCCCCGGTGGTGTGCATCAGGACCTACCGGATGAGCTGATCGAGGATATCGACACCTGGGCTGTTGAATTTCCAAAGGTGCTGGCAGACATCGACGGCCTGCTGACCGAGAACCGGATTTTCAAGCAGCGTAACGCCGACATCGGCATCGTGTCCGAACAGGATATTCAGGACTGGAGCTTCTCTGGTGTGATGGTCCGTGGGTCTGGCCTTGCATGGGATTTGCGCCGCGCCCAGCCCTACGAATGCTATGACGAGTTTGAATTCCAGATCCCCGTTGGCAAGAACGGCGATTGCTACGATCGCTACCTGTGCCGCATGGAAGAGATGCGCCAGTCGGTCCACATCATTCGCCAAGCCTGCGAAAAACTGCGGGTTGAAAAGGGTGATGTCATGGCCCGCGGCAAGATGACCCCGCCGACACGCAGTGAGATGAAAACCTCGATGGAGGCGTTGATCCACCACTTTAAGCTATACACCGAAGGATTCCACGTACCCGCGGGCGAGGTTTACGCCGCCGTCGAGGCCCCAAAGGGGGAATTCGGCGTATATCTGGTGGCCGATGGCACAAACCAGCCGTACCGCGCCAAGATACGTGCGCCGGGCTATCTTCACCTGCAGGCGATGGATTATATCTGCAAAGGCCACCAGTTGGCTGATGTCAGTGCGATCATCGGGACGATGGATGTCGTCTTTGGAGAGATTGACCGATGACCATGGGTGATATCCTGCTGGGGCTGCTGATCGTGACGGGGTTCTTTGTCTCGGCGGCCGTTTCGCGCATCTTTCGGCGCGGCATGACTGGGATCATCATCGGTGGTGTTGCCGGTCTGGCGGTGTCGGTTGCGATGCTCTTTTACGGGATGGAACAGTTGTTTCCAGAGGCCCCGGATATGGTCAGTGACACGTCAAACTAAGTGCGAATGCACATGAAGAAAAAGCTTTGAGGAGACCGACACAATGATCCGCGCAGCAACAATTCTGCCCATTCTTGCCCTATCCGCCTGTGCAACGGCGGTGCCAGTGTCCGCCCCCGCACCAGAGGCAGCGGCCCCAGCGACACCCAACTCTGCCAAGGCCCGTTTTGTGGCCGCAGCCGAGGCGAATGGCTGTGTCGTCAACGAAGCAACCTCGCCAGCGATCCTGGCTGGTGCCACCCTTTCAGTCGAAGACCTTGCCCGCATAATGACAGAGCTGCGCGCAGAGGGCCGCGGCGAAATCGCAGCCGACGGGCGGTCCTTCCGGGTGACAACCGGAGCCTGTGCATGATGACATTGGGCTTGCCCGGCCTGATGCTTGTGTTAGGGGTTGGGCCCAATCCTGCCGGCGTCATACCCGCCGCTATTTTTGCACTGTCCGCCAGTGCCATGATGTTAACCGGAATGAACTAATGCTACGCCGCCTTTATCACGACCAGCCAGAAACCTTCGCTTTCACGCCAGATAACCTCAAATGGGCGCAGGCGCAGATGAAGAAATTCCCCGAAGGCCGCCAGGCCTCTGCGATCATTCCGATCCTGTGGCGCGCGCAGGAACAGGAAGGCTGGCTGACCCGCCCAGCAATTGAATATGTCGCTGCGATGCTTGATCTGGCTTACATTCGCGCGCTGGAAGTGGCGTCGTTCTATTTCATGTTCCAACTACAGCCTGTTGGCGCTGTGGCCCATATTCAGGTCTGTGGCACGCTGTCGTGCATGATCTGCGGTGCCGAGGATCTGATTGGCGTCTGCAAGGACAAGATCGCCGACAAGCCCCACACATTGTCGGCGGATGGCAAGTTTTCGTGGGAAGAGGTCGAGTGCCTTGGATCCTGTGCCAACGCGCCCATGGCCCAGATTGGCAAAGATTACTACGAAGACCTCACTGCCGAGCGTCTGGGCGAGATCATTGATGAGCTTGCAGCAGGTCGCGTTCCGGCACCGGGCCCGCAGAACGGCCGTTTTGCGGCAGAGCCGTTAAAGGGGCTGACCAGCCTGAAAGACTACGACAGTGGCAAAACCAAATATAACGCCAGCGCCCAATTGGCGGTGGATATCGGCGATACGGTCAAGCGGATTGATGGCACCGAGGTGCCGCTGCTGACACCTTGGGTCAAGGATGGCGCACCGGCAAAGCCGAAAGGCAAGAAACCGGCTGTGGCGAAACCGGCGGCCAAGAAACCTGCCGACGGGACGGGCGTGACCAAGCAGCAAGCTGTGGCGAAATCCAAGGCAAAGCCAACCGGCAAGACCAACCCGAACCCAGTGATTGAAAGTGAACCGGAAACGCTAAAGGCGGCACGCGATGGTGGGGCGGACGACCTCAAGAAAATCGGTGGTGTCGGTCCCAAACTGGAAGGTGTCCTGAACGATCTGGGGTTCTACCACTTTGATCAGATCGCCAAATGGACCGACGCGGAAATCGCCTGGGTCGACAGCCGCTTGAAGTTCAAGGGCCGGATCGAGCGTGATGATTGGATCGGTCAGGCGACCGCGCTGGCAAAATCCTCCTAATTTGCTGAAATTCGCGACTTTTGCGTAAAACTCGGCCCGTGCGCTGCTGCCGGGGCAGTATTTCTTTACCCGTCACCCGTGTTTCGGGTAGAGGTATCTGGGATATACGTCTGGGACGATCTGCTGAAGCATATCGTTCGAAGTCTGCAAGGCCGAAAAAATGGCCACCTGAGGGAGAAATTTGCGATGAAAGACACTGCACCAATCAGTTCCGGTATTCTGGCCGTTGCCGCCCTTTTTGGCATTCTTGCCGCCGGGGTCGCCTATGTTCTTTTTGAATACGGCATCTTTGGATCATTCTTCATCGGCCTGATCATTGCGATTATCGTTGCGATTGTGCTGATGCTTGGCTGGCGTGAACCGCAGTCGGGCCCGCAAGAGGTTGCTGCCCCTGCGCCGAAACCCGAAACAACACCAGCACCAGAACCGGCACCAGAACCTGCGCCGGCGGCGGCACCCGTTGCCGCAGCAACACCAGCTGAGCCGGTCGCTGCAACGCCTGCACCAAAGAAAGCAGCTGCACCAAAGAAAAAACCTGCCGCCAAAAAACCTGCTGCACCCAAACCAGCGCCTGCGGCTGCGGCCGAGGCCGAGGGCACACCGGAATTCCTGAGCGAAGCGCGCGCAGGCGGCCCTGATGATCTTAAGCAGATCAAAGGCGTCGGGCCGAAACTGGAAAAGACCCTGCACGGCATGGGCATTTACCACTTTGACCAGATCGCAGGCTGGGGCCCGAAAGAGCAGGCCTGGATGGATGACAATCTGGCAGGTTTCAAAGGCCGCGCCACCCGTGACAACTGGGTGTCGCAGGCAAAGACACTTGCCGCCGGCGGTTCGACCGAATTTTCCCAAAAGGTCGACAAGGGCGGCGTTTACTAAAATACGGCAAAGACGATGGCCCAGCATGGACGCACAAATGAAGCCCGGGCAGGACAGCGCGTCGCGTTGTTCATGGCCGGGGTTGGTGTTCTCTGGGTTCTGGTGACGATGATCGGGGCGAATTACGACTGGTCGATGCGGACAAGGGCGTTTTTTGACCTTGCAGCGCTCGCCGGTTTCGGGTTTGCCCTGTGGCAGACATATAGGCTTTGGCGCGCGCGCCAGAATGAAAAGGGCGATCAGTAATGCTCAAAGATGAGAACCGGATTTTCACAAACCTTTACGGGATGCACGACCGCACGCTGAAAGGCGCGCAGGCGCGGGGCCATTGGGATGGCACGGCGGATATCATCAAGAAGGGCCGTGACTGGATCATCAATGAAATGAAGGCCTCTGGCCTGCGTGGCCGTGGCGGAGCGGGGTTTCCGACGGGTCTCAAGTGGTCGTTCATGCCCAAGGAAAGCGATGGGCGGCCTGCCTACCTTGTCGTGAACGCCGACGAATCTGAGCCGGGCACATGTAAAGACCGCGAAATCATGCGCCACGATCCGCATACGCTGATCGAAGGGTGCCTGATTGCGTCTTTCGCGATGAACGCCAATGCCTGCTACATCTACATTCGTGGCGAATACATCCGCGAAAAGGAAGCGCTGCAAGCCGCGATCGACGAATGCTATGAAGCGGGCCTTGTCGGGCCAAATGCCGCCAAATCCGGCTGGCCATTCGACATTTACCTGACCCATGGGGCGGGGGCGTATATCTGCGGCGAAGAAACCGCGCTTCTCGAAAGCCTTGAGGGCAAGAAGGGTATGCCGCGCATGAAGCCGCCGTTCCCTGCGGGTGCTGGCCTTTATGGTTGCCCGACCACGGTGAACAACGTGGAATCAATTGCTGTTGTGCCAACCATTCTGCGCCGTGGCGGCGACTGGTTTGCTGGCATGGGGCGCCCGAATAACGCGGGCACGAAACTGTTTGCGATTTCCGGCCATGTGAACAACCCTTGTGTCGTGGAAGAGGAAATGTCGATTTCCTTTGAAGAACTGATCGAAAAACACTGCGGCGGAATTCGTGGCGGCTGGGACAATCTCAAGGCCGTCATTCCGGGCGGGTCGTCCGTGCCCTGTGTGCGTGGCGAAAACATGCGTGACGCCGTGATGGATTTCGATGCGCTGAAGGAAAAAGGCTCCTCGTTGGGCACGGCGGCGGTGATCGTCATGGATAACTCTACCGATATGATCAAGGCGATCTGGCGGTTGTCCAAGTTTTACAAGCACGAAAGCTGTGGTCAGTGTACGCCATGCCGCGAAGGCACCGGCTGGATGATGCGCGTTATGGCCCGTTTGGTCGAAGGCAATGCATCTGTCGAGGAAATCGATATGCTGCTGGACGTGACAAAGCAGGTCGAAGGCCATACGATTTGCGCATTGGGCGATGCGGCGGCCTGGCCGATCCAGGGGTTGATCAAGAACTTCCGGGACGAGATCGAGGACCGCATCAAAGGCAAACGCATGGCAGGGATAGCAGCAGAATGAAAAAACTGGGATTGATGTTTGGCGCGGCTTTGACATTGGCCGCATGTGCAACCGGTGGCGGGCGGTCGTTTGACGATCCGGCGGTTCAAAAGCTCTTCACCATGTCGACGCCGATGTATTACGCAAGCCAGAATCTGGCCAGTCAGGTGGCACAGGGCTGCGCGCGCTACAGCTATGACAGTGCGCTGGACGCGCAGTTGAATGAGGCCCGCAACGAAGTTGGGCGCGGCTCACTTTCGGCCAACAGCCTGCGGCGAGCGATTGATCTGGAAACGGATGTCGCGCAGCGCAGTTTTCAGGCCAAGCATGATGTGGTGTTGGGATCAGATGATCTTTGTGCGGCAGGGGATGCCGAAGCGCTGGAAGGCTCTGCCATCAGCGCATTGCTGATCCCGGCCTAAGCACCGACAATGGCGTTTCGCAATGCTTTGGATGGGGCCGCGAGTTTCTGCGCGGCCCTTGTCACGTTTGCTGTCTGTGGGTTGCCTGCCTGGTTTACGGTTGTGGCTGTCAGGGCGGACCTTGCGCCGGTTTGGGCCTATGGTGCGGCAGCAGTGCTCGCGGCGATTGGTGGGGTGCTGACCCTTGCATTCTTGCGCAAAGGCCTGGCCGGCGTGGCCCCCACAAGACAACGGCGGCGTTGACGTAAGGTGGGTTTGAACCCACCGCACCTGAAGGGAGCAGTCATGCATCTTGCCGAACTCAACATTGGCCGCCTTTTGGCCCCCACCGATGACCCCCGTGTGGCGGAATTCATGGCCAACCTTGACCGGATCAACGGCATGGGCAAGCGTATGTCCGGCTTTGTCTGGATGATGGAAGGGTCGGGTGAGCCCGGCACGGGCAACACTGCGGCCTGTCTGGATGGCGATCCACAGTTTGTGGCCAATCTGTCGGTCTGGGAGACGCCCGCACAATTGCAGACCTTTGTTTTCGACACGCTGCATGCCAAATTCATGGCGCGCGGCAATGAATGGTTCGAGACGCTCGTTCAAATGCATTTCGTTATGTGGTGGGTTCCCGAAGGCACTGAGCCCACCCTGGATGAGGCGATGGTCAAGCTGCGCTATCGCGAAGAACACGGCGACAGCGTGGATGCTTTTGGCTGGGACTGGCTGCGCGCCCACGCGGCGCAATGACCCGTCATCTGGCCGAATTCAACTTTGGCACATTGCGTTATCCCTGGGGTGATCCGCGCATTGCAGGGTTTGAGGATGCGGTTGATCAGGTCAACGCCATCGGCGCCCGCAGTGCGGGGTTTGTCTGGCGTCTGCCTGATGAAGACATGGAATATGCGCAGCTTGACCCCGACGGTCCACTGAAGGACCGGCCAAACACCGCCTCTACCTTGTCGGTCTGGGAAAATCCTGCGGCCCTCTATCAGTTTGTGACCAGAACATTACATGCCCGGATCATGAAAGGGGCACCCGATTGGTTTGTTCCCGGCGACAGCGGGCATCTGGTTTGTTGGTGGGTGCCTGTGGGTGCGCGGCCAAGCGTTGCGGATGGCATGGCCAAGTGGCAAATACTGCAAGCCGCAGGCGAGACGGAAAATATCTTTTCTGCCAATGGCTTAAAGGCCCTTGCACTGGCCGAACCGGCGTAAACACACCGATGACATTGCGCTGATATTGAATATCGCACACCAAATCGCGATGTCTGATCTGCAACCGGCAGCATCTGAACTGCCCGACGCAGGAGAATGAGCATATGAAACGATTTGCGATATCAACCGCCCTGATAGCGGCCACTGTGATGGGGGCGGGCTATGCCTCGGCGCAAACGGAACTGAAGGATGTCACCCGAGTCAGGGACGGGATCGTGCATGTCGGCATGGCTTATGAGTTGTCAGAGCAATGCGGGGATCTGTCTGCACGTCTTTTCCGGGGGCTCAGCTTTTTGCAATCGCTGAAAAATCACGCCCGCCAGCTGGGCTATTCCGACGCCGAGATTGACGCCTACATCAATGATAATGCTGAAAAAGATCGGCTTGAAGCGATTGCCCGCGCACAACTGGTGCGCCTTGGTGTGGTTGAAGGCAATGAGGCCACCTATTGCGCCGTTGGTCGCCAACAAATCGAAGCGAACACCCGCGTCGGCTGGCTCCTGCGTTAGCGGCCACTGATTCCTGCGCATTTCGCTGACTTTTTTCTCAATCTGACTGGCATCATGGCCCTAGCCGCGCTAAACCCGGTGCGACGCGCCTGACCCTTTGTGGCAACAGGCGCCACTGGGAACAAATAAGGCACACCATGTCTGATCTGCGCAAAGTCGTCATTGATGGAAATGAGGTCGAAGTTGACGGGGCTATGACCCTGATTCAGGCCTGCGAAGAGGCGGGCGTCGAAATCCCGCGTTTCTGCTATCATGAACGGCTTTCCATTGCGGGGAACTGCCGCATGTGTCTGGTTGAGGTTGTGGGCGGCCCGCCCAAGCCCGCCGCGTCCTGCGCGATGCAGGTTCGTGATCTGCGCCCCGGCCCGGAAGGGCAGCCGCCTGTCGTCAAAACCAATTCGCCCATGGTCAAAAAAGCCCGTGAAGGCGTGATGGAGTTTCTGCTGATCAATCACCCGCTTGATTGCCCGATCTGCGATCAGGGCGGCGAGTGTGATTTGCAGGATCAGGCAATGGCCTACGGCGTGGATTTCAGCCGCTTCCGCGAGCCCAAGCGCGCGACCGAGGATCTGGATCTTGGCCCATTGGTCGAAACCCATATGACCCGCTGTATCTCTTGCACCCGCTGCGTGCGCTTTACAACGGAAGTCGCGGGCATTCACCAGATGGGCCAAACCGGCCGTGGTGAAGATGCAGAGATCACGTCTTATCTGGGCGAAACCCTCGATTCGAACATGCAAGGGAACATCATTGATCTTTGCCCCGTTGGTGCGCTGGTGTCCAAACCCTACGCCTTTACCGCGCGCCCGTGGGAGCTGACCAAGACGGAATCGATTGATGTGATGGACGCCCTGGGGTCCAACATTCGTGTCGATACCAAAGGCCGCGAAGTTATGCGTTTCTTGCCGCGCAACCATGACGGCGTGAACGAGGAATGGATTTCCGACAAGACACGCTTTGTCTGGGACGGTTTGCGCAGGCAGCGTCTGGATACACCTTACATTCGTGAGAACGGCAAGCTGCGCAAGGCAAGCTGGCCAGAGGCGCTCTCGGCTGCGGCTGCTGCGATGAAGGGCAAGAAGATTGCCGGTCTGGCCGGTGATCTGGCCCCGGTCGAGGCCGCATTTGCGCTGAAGCAGTTGATTGAAGGGCAGGGCGGGAACGTCGAATGCCGCACTGATGGGGCAAAGCTGCCGATTGGCAATCGCTCGGCCTATGTTGGCACGGCCAGCATCGAAGATATTGATGATGCCAAACGCATCCTGTTGATCGGAACAAACCTGCGCACCGAAGCGCCGGTACTGAATTCACGTGTCAGACGCGCCTGGAGCAACGGCGCCGATGTGGCCCTGCTGGGCGAAGCCGTTGATCTGACGTTTGATTACTTCCACCTGGGGACCGACCGCGCAGCACTTGCGAATCTGGTTGAGGACAAGGGCCTGTCCGAAGGTGCAGACACGCCCGGTGTTGTCGTGGTTGGGCAAGGGGCGCTGAATGAGGCTGATGGCGAAGCTGTTCTTTCCCTGGCCATGAAGGTTGCAGAGCTGGGTAATTCCAAGCTGCTGATCCTGCACACTGCCGCCGGTCGCGTTGGCGCGATGGATGTGGGTGCGGTGACGACAGGCGGGCTTGATGCCGCTTTGGACGGGGCAGAGGTTGTGTACAACCTTGGCGCTGATGAGGTCGATGTCGCAGAGGGTGCTTTTGTCATCTACCAAGGCAGCCACGGTGACCGCGGCGCGCATCGCGCCGATATCATCCTGCCCGCTGCCGCCTATACCGAAGAAAACGGGTTGTTCGTGAACACCGAAGGTCGCCCGCAACTGGCGCTGCGCGCCAGCTTCCCTCCGGGTGAGGCCAAGGAAAACTGGGCGATCCTGCGGGCGCTCTCGGCTGAGTTGGACGCCACGCTGCCATTCGACAGCATGGCGCAGTTGCGTCAGGCGCTGGTCGCGGCCCATCCGCACCTGGGCAAGATTGACGAAGTGGCTGAAAACGCATGGCAGGCGATCCCGGTCAAGAAACCGGGCAAGGCTGATTTCCGCAATGCGGTCAGCGATTTCTACCTCACCAACCCGGTTGCACGGGCGTCCAGCCTGATGGCGGAACTCAGCGCGAATGCAAAGGCACGTAAATCCGCGCCACTGGCTGCGGAATAAGGACGAGAGCAATGGTTGAATTCTTTACCAACACCAACCTTGGCATCGTTCTGGTGATCCTGGCCCAGTGTCTGCTGGTGCTGATCCCGCTGCTGCTGGCGCTGGCGTTCCTGATGTATGCCGACCGCAAGATCTGGGCCGCGGTGCAGATGCGAAAGGGCCCCAATGTGGTTGGTGCCTTTGGTCTGCTGCAATCTTTCGCGGATTTTCTGAAATACATCGTGAAAGAAATCGTCGTCCCTGCGGGGGCAGACAAGGCTGTTTTCTTCCTCGCGCCGATGATCGCCTTTGTTCTGGCGGTGATTTCATGGTCAGTCATTCCATTCAACGATGGCTGGGTGTTGTCAGACATCAATGTGGCGATCCTGTTTATCTTCGCTGTCGGCTCTTTGGAGGTTTACGGCGTGATCATGGGTGGCTGGGCGTCGAACTCCAAATATCCGTTCCTCGGCTCGTTGCGGTCTGCCGCGCAGATGATTTCCTATGAGGTTTCCATCGGGTTGATCATCATTGGTGTGATCATTTCCACCGGTTCGATGAACTTTGGGGATATCGTGGCCGCACAGGATGGCAATGCTGGCCTGTTCAACTGGTATTGGGTTGCGCATTTCCCAATGCTGTTCCTGTTCTTCGTCAGCGCTTTGGCCGAAACCAACCGCCCACCGTTCGATTTGCCAGAGGCTGAATCGGAACTGGTTGCGGGTTATCAGGTTGAATACTCCTCGACCCCGTTCCTTCTGTTCATGATTGGTGAGCTGATGGCGGTCGTGCTGATGTGCGCGCTGATTTCGCTGCTGTTCTTTGGTGGCTGGCTGTCGCCTATTCCGGGCCTGCCTGACGGCATCTTGTGGATGGTCCTGAAGATGGCCGCGTGTTTCTTTGTCTTCTCAATGGTGAAGGCGATCACACCACGTTACCGCTATGACCAGTTGATGCGGATCGGTTGGAAAGTGTTCCTGCCGCTGTCTTTGGCTTGGGTGGTGATCGTGTCGTTCCTTGCGAAATATGAGGTTCTGGGGGGCTTTTGGGCCCGCTGGACGATGGGAGGCTAAGCCATGACCCAAATCGACTATAACCGCGCCGCGAAGTATTTCCTACTGCAAGATGTCTGGCAGGGCTTCCGTCTGGGGATGAAGTATTTCTTCTCGCCCAAGGCCACGCTGAACTACCCCCATGAAAAAGGGCCGCTTTCCCCCCGTTTCCGGGGCGAACACGCTTTGCGTCGCTATCCCAATGGTGAAGAACGCTGCATTGCCTGTAAACTGTGCGAGGCGGTCTGCCCCGCGCAAGCTATCACGATTGACGCCGAACCGCGGGATGATGGCTCCCGCCGCACGACCCGCTATGACATCGACATGACCAAATGCATCTATTGCGGCTTCTGCCAAGAGGCCTGCCCGGTGGATGCCATCGTCGAAGGCCCGAATTTCGAGTTCAGCACCGAAACGCGTGAAGAGCTGTATTACGACAAGGACAAGTTGTTGGAGAACGGCGACCGTTGGGAAGCCGAGATTGCGCGCAACCTTGAACTGGATGCGCCTTACAGATGACCGACCAGAACCCCTTTGACGCGATGATGAAGATGTCCCAGGATTGGGCCAAATCGATGAATGTTGATATGGATGCCTTCACGCCCAAAGGGTTTGAAAACCTGTGGCCGACGATGCCCGCCGAGACGATGGAGATGTTCTTTGGCAAGGGCATCAATCCTGATGGATTGGACGCCAAGACGCGCCTGTACCTGACCCTTGCGGGCCTTACAGTGCTGGGCGCGCGGGCTGAGGCGCAGATCAGGCTGACCGTCCGCCATTTGGTAGAAGCGGGTGCCACGAAACAGGAAATCGCCGAAGCGATTGCCCAGATGGGCATGTTCGCGGGCGTCCCGGCCATGACCAAAGCCATGGAACTGGCCACCGAAGTCTTAGAGAAGGACGAAAACGCATGACCGTCTTCGCGTTCACTTTTTACCTATTTGCCGTGACAACCGTTGCGGGCGGCCTGATGACCGTGGTCAGCCGGAACCCGGTGCATTCGGTCCTGTGGCTGATCCTGGCGTTTCTGTCGTCCGCTGGATTGTTTGTGACCTTGGGGGCGGAATTCGTCGCCATGTTGCTGATCATCGTCTATGTGGGCGCGGTGGCTGTGCTGTTCTTGTTCGTGGTCATGATGCTGGATGTGGATTTCGCTGAATTGAAGGCGGAAATGACCAAATACCTGCCACTGGCCCTGCTGATTGGCGTTGTGGTGCTGATGCAACTGGCGCTGGCATTGGGCGTCTGGGGCTTTGCAGATGGTGTCGAAGGGCGGATCGCCGCCCCGACAGGCGATCTTGATAACACCCGCGCCTTGGGGCTGCTGGTCTATGACAAATACCTCCTGTTGTTCCAACTGGCCGGTCTGATCCTGCTGGTTGCGATGATCGGGGCGATTGTGCTGACGCTGCGCCACCGCGTCGATATCAAACGCCAGAACGTGCTGGCACAGATGTACCGTGACCCTGCAAAGGCGATGGAGCTGAAAGACGTAAAACCGGGGCAGGGGCTGTAACAACACCTGCGACCGAACTGGCCGGCACTGATAACAATCAGGACCGGCGGCTGGAAAAAAGACCGGGGCCCATGCCCCAAAGGGAACGAACGTATGATCGGACTTGAACATTATCTCACGGTGGCAGCGGCCCTGTTTGTCATCGGCATTTTTGGGCTGTTCCTGAACCGCAAGAATGTGATCATCCTGCTGATGAGCATCGAATTGATGCTGCTGGCAGTGAACATCAATCTGGTCGCCTTCTCCAGCTACCTGGGCGATCTGGTCGGGCAGGTGTTTACCTTGTTCGTGCTGACCGTCGCCGCCGCCGAGGCCGCGATTGGCCTTGCGATCCTTGTTTGTTTCTTCCGCAACCGCGGGACCATCGACGTTGAAGACGTCAACGTGATGAAGGGCTAATTCAATGGAAACCATCATCCTTTTTGCCCCGCTGGTGGGTGCCATCCTTTGCGGGTTTGGCTGGAAACTGATCGGCGAGACAGCGGCACAGTGGACGGCGACAAGCCTTCTATTCCTGGCTGCGATCCTGTCGTGGGTCATGTTCCTGACGTTTGATCCATCCGCACACCCCAACGGCACTTACACCGTCAATATCCTGCGCTGGATCGAAAGCGGCACGTTAAGCACCGATTGGGCAATCCGTATGGACCGTTTGACCGCGATCATGCTGATTGTGATCAATACGGTTTCGGCCCTCGTGCACCTTTATTCCTTTGGCTACATGGCCCATGACGAGAACTTCAAGGAAAACGAGAGCTATCGCCCGCGTTTCTTTGCCTATCTGTCATTCTTTACCTTCGCGATGTTGATGCTGGTGACAGCCGACAACCTTGTGCAGATGTTCTTTGGCTGGGAAGGCGTTGGTGTCGCGTCTTACCTTCTGATCGGTTTCTATTACCGTAAGCCATCCGCCGGTGCCGCCGCCATCAAGGCGTTTGTCGTCAACCGTGTCGGCGACTTTGGTTTCGCACTGGGTATTTTTGCGCTGTATATGGTGACTGACAGCATCCGCTTTGAAGATATCTTTGCGGCGATCCCCAATCTGCAAGATCACACAATGAGCTTTGCTTGGCGCGACTGGAACACGCTGAACCTGATCGCCTTCCTGCTGTTCATTGGTGCGATGGGTAAGTCCGCACAACTGTTCCTGCACACATGGCTGCCTGACGCGATGGAAGGCCCGACACCTGTGTCGGCCCTGATCCACGCCGCCACCATGGTGACCGCCGGTGTCTTCCTTGTTTGCCGCATGTCACCGTTGATGGAGTATGCCGAGGCGACAACATCATTCATCGTCTTCCTTGGTGCGACAACGGCGTTCTTTGCTGCCACCGTTGGTCTGGTCCAAAACGACATCAAACGTGTCATCGCCTATTCCACATGTTCGCAGTTGGGTTACATGTTCGTGGCTGCTGGTCTTGGTGTCTATTCCGTCGCGATGTTCCATCTGCTGACACACGCGTTCTTTAAGGCGATGCTGTTCCTTGGGGCCGGTTCGGTCATCCATGCGATGCACCACGAACAGGACATGCGGAATTACGGCGGGTTGCGCCACAAAATTCCCAAGACATTCTGGATGATGATGATCGGCACATTGGCGATTACCGGTGTTGGTATTCCGCTGCTTTACGTTGGCTTCCCCATTGGGTTTGCCGGTTTCGTATCCAAGGATGCAATCATCGAAAGCGCCTATGCGGGCACGGCGGGCGGCTATGCCTTCTGGATGCTGGTGATCGCGGCCCTGATGACCAGTTTCTACAGCTGGCGCCTGATGTTCCTGACATTCTACGGCACGCCGCGCGGTGATGCGCATACGCATGAGCACGCGCATGAAGCGCCCAATTCCATGCTGATCCCGCTTTATGTTCTCGCGATCGGCGCGGTCTTCTCTGGGATGGTCTGGTACGGGTCGTTCTTTGGTTCCAACGACAAGGTGGGCAAGTTCTTTGGTGTGCCATATGCGGAAGCGTCCGCGCATGGTGACGCAAAGGCCGACGGTGATCATGGCGAGGATCACAGCGATGATGCAGCCCATGCTGACGAAGGTGACCACGCCAAGGAAGAGGGCGGCCACGGCAAAGCCCATTACAACCTTGTTGGCGCACCCGGAGAGGGGGCCATTCACAACAGCCCCGACAATCACGTGCTCAACGAGGCGCATGAGGTGCCTGTTTGGGTCAAACTTGCGCCGTTTGTGGCGATGCTCGCGGGCTTTGGTCTGGCCTATCAGATGTATATCCGCCGCCCCGATTTGCCGCGCAAACTGGCCGAGCAGCAAGCGCCGCTTTATCAGTTCCTGCTGAACAAATGGTACTTTGACGAGATCTATGATTTCCTCTTCGTCCGCCCCGCATTCGCCCTAGGCCGCATCCTGTGGAAACAGGGTGACACCAAAACAATCGACGGCGGCATCAATGGCGTGGCCATGGGTATCGTGCCGTTTCTGACGCGCCTGGCTGGCCGCGCGCAATCGGGCTATATCTTTAGCTATGTCTTCGCGATGGTCCTTGGCATCGCGGTTCTACTCACCTGGATGACGCTGTTTGGGGGAGCGAACTGATGGGCAATATTCTTTCACTCACCACGTTCCTGCCTTTGCTGGGTGCCGTTATCCTTGCGCTTTTCCTGCGTGGTGACGATGCAGCTGCACAGCGCAATGCCAAATGGGTGGCACTGGTCACAACGGCGGTCACGTTCATTTGCTCGCTGTTTATCCTGGGCAACTTTAACCCTGCCGACACTGGTTTCCAGATGGTCGAATCCCGCGATTGGTTGCTGGGCCTGCAATACAAGATGGGCGTCGATGGTATCTCGATCCTCTTTGTGATGCTGACCACCTTCCTGATGCCGTTGGTGATTGCGTCGTGCTGGGATGTGAAAAGCCGCGTCAAGGAATACATGATCGCGTTCCTGATCCTTGAAACACTGATGCTGGGCGTTTTCCTCGCCCTTGATCTGGTGCTGTTCTACCTGTTCTTTGAGGCGGGTCTGATCCCGATGTTCCTGATTATCGGCATCTGGGGCGGCAAGAACCGGATCTATGCGTCCTTCAAGTTCTTTCTTTATACCTTCCTTGGCTCTGTCCTGATGCTGGTTGCGATGGTTGCGATGTTCTCTGCCGCAGGCACGACCGACATTCCAACGCTGATGAGCTTCACCTTTGCGACTGAGAATTTCAGCGTCCTTGGGGTGCAAATCATCGGTGGTATGCAGACGCTGCTGTGGCTTGCGTTCTTTGCCAGTTTCGCGGTGAAAATGCCGATGTGGCCTGTCCACACATGGTTGCCTGACGCGCACGTCCAGGCGCCGACCGCAGGGTCCGTCGTACTGGCGGCCATCCTGTTGAAAATGGGTGGCTACGGCTTCCTGCGTTTCAGCCTGCCAATGTTCCCTGTCGGGTCCGAGGTGATGGGGCCGCTGGTCCTGACCCTGTCGGCCATTGCGATTGTCTACACCTCGCTGGTTGCACTGGTGCAGGAAGACATGAAAAAGCTGATCGCCTATTCATCCGTGGCCCACATGGGCTATGTCACCATGGGTATCTTTGCGGTCAATCAGCAGGGCATTGACGGCGCGATTTTCCAGATGATCAGCCACGGCTTTATCTCTGGTGCGTTGTTCCTTTGTGTTGGGGTGATCTACGACCGGATGCATACGCGCGAGATTGATGCCTATGGCGGCCTGGTCAACCGGATGCCTGCCTATGCGTTGATCTTCATGTTTTTCACCATGGCCAATGTGGGCCTTCCGGGCACATCGGGCTTTATCGGTGAATTCCTCGTGCTGATGGGCATCTTTCAGGTCAACACCTGGATTGCCATCTTCGCGACTTCCGGTGTGATCCTGTCGGCGGCTTATGCGCTGTGGCTTTATCGCCGTGTCGTGTTTGGTGATCTGATCAAGGAAAGCCTCAAGACGATTCAAGATATGGGCACGCGCGAGCGGGTGATTTTTGCGCCTTTGGTTGCGATGACCCTGTTGTTGGGGGTCTACCCCGCACTTGTCCTCGACATTATCGGCCCGAGCGTATCGGCGCTGGTCGGCAACTATGAAACCGCGTTGGCGACCTTTGAGGCCGCGACGCAGTTTGCTTCGAATTAAGGAAAGCCCGTTATGATTGGTGCTGATATCCAAATCCTGATGCCTGAGGTCGTGCTGGCGGTTTACGCCATGGGCGCATTGATGGCTGCAGTCTACACCACCAAGGACGGCATGGCGCCGTTGCTGACATGGGCGACGTCGGGTCTGTTCGTGCTGCTGGCGGTCTGGATCGGGATCAACGGGCAGGGAACCAACGCAGCCTTTGGCGGCATGTTTGTCGACGACGGGTTTGCGCGCTTTGCGAAGATCACAATCCTTGTATCTGCGGCGGCTGTTCTGCTGATGTCGGAAAACTATATGCAACAACGCGGGTTGTTGCGGTTTGAATACCCTATCCTGGTGGCCCTGGCGGTCGTCGGCATGATGGTGATGGTCTCTGCCGGGGATCTGATGGCGCTTTACATGGGCCTCGAACTGCAGTCGCTGGCGCTGTACGTGGTTGCATCCCTGCGCCGCGATAGCGTGAAATCAACCGAAGCGGGCCTGAAATACTTCGTTCTTGGTGCGCTATCCTCTGGCTTGCTGCTCTATGGTGCATCGCTGACCTATGGCTTTGCGGGCACAACGCTTTTCGCAGGTATCATCGAGGCGACCGCTCACGAGCCATCGCTTGGTCTGCTTTTCGGCCTTGTCTTCCTGATCGCAGGCTTTGCATTCAAAGTCTCTGCCGCGCCATTCCATATGTGGACACCGGACGTCTACGAAGGTTCGCCCACACCGGTCACGGCCTTCTTTGCAACAGCCCCAAAGGTCGCCGCGATGGCCCTTTTCGCGCGTGTTGTGCATGACGCATTTGGCGGGATCGTTGGTGACTGGCAACAGATCGTGGCCTTCCTGTCGGTGGTGTCCATGTTCCTTGGTGCGATTGCCGCCATTGGCCAGAAAGATATCAAACGCCTGATGGCCTATTCATCCATCGCGCATATGGGCTTTGCCCTGATGGGGCTGGCCGCCGGTACGGCCTTTGGCGTGCAGGCGATGCTGATCTACATGGCGATCTATGTCACGATGAACATCGGCACCTTCGCCTTTATT
This sequence comes from uncultured Paracoccaceae bacterium, assembly GCA_947498645.1. GTDB lineage: Bacteria > Pseudomonadota > Alphaproteobacteria > Rhodobacterales > Rhodobacteraceae > Yoonia. The sequence goes on from CANMKS010000001.1 coordinate 2,299,149, forward strand.
CTGGGGATGGAGCGTGATGGCCGCCCTGTCACCAATATCGACAGCCTCAAGATGTACTCCAAGCAGCAACCGCTGCGCGCACTGGCCATGCTTGTGCTGCTTTTCAGCCTTGCCGGTGTGCCGCCCATGGTGGGTTTCTTCGGCAAGTTCTATGTGCTGCGCGCGGCCTATGATGGCGGGCTGGCGTGGCTGGCCGTGGCAGGTGTGATCGCATCCGTGATTGGCGCGTTCTATTACCTACGCATCGTCTACTTCATGTACTTCGGTGAAGAGGGCGAGGCGCTGGACGGCAAGATGAACCCCGTGCTTTGGGCCTTTCTGATGGGATCGGCGGCGATCATGCTGGCGGGTGTGGTCAACCTGTTCGGGATCGAGCCTGCGGCGGCGGCAGCGGCAGCGACGCTTGTCAACTAAGTGTATCCTGCGGCACTCTGAAAATTGTCCGCTGACAATTGCGTTCGACCGACAAGGAGAGGCAGCGATTGGTGACACCTCATGAGCAGGATGCACGATAGCGACCACAGCCCATGGCCCGAGGGTTATGATTGCGTTGTGCTGGACAGCGTTGACAGCACAATGGCCGAAGCGGCGCGGCGGGCTTCTGTGATCGCGCGGCCAACCTGGATCATGGCGAAAACGCAAACCGCTGCTCATGGACGGCGCGGGCGCAAATGGATCGTACCCGAAGGTAACCTGAGCGCGACGCTGATTTTCCGGCCGGAGGCGACAGCGGCAGAGGCGGCAAAGCGTTCGTTTTTGGCTGCCAACGCCTTGTTTCAGGCTCTGTCGATTTACGTTGCTGCTGAAAAACTCTCGCTCAAATGGCCCAATGATGTGTTGCTGTCGGGGGGCAAGGTCGCGGGCATTCTGCTGGAAAGCAGCGGGCGCGGGCCGTTTGTTGACTGGCTATCGATCGGGATCGGCGTGAACCTTGCCAATGTGCCGCAAGGGGTGACGGAGGCGCGCTTTGCGCCCACAAGCCTTGCTGCGGCCGGCGGCGAAACCGTGTCGCCGCGTGACTTTCTGTCAACGCTCGCCGATGCCTATGCCACTCAAGAGGCGAAGCTATCGCGCCTTGGGTTCGACCGTATCCGCGACGACTGGATGGCCAATGCGGCACGGTTGGGCGAGGTGATCACAGCGCGGACAGGCCGCGAGGACGTGACCGGCATCTTTGACAGCATCGACAAAGAGGGCAACCTGGTGCTGATTACCGGCACCGGACCGCGCGCGATCCCTGCGGCGGATGTCTATTTCTAAAGGAGCCTTTCATGCTTTTGGCTATTGATTGCGGCAACACCAACACCGTGTTTTCCATTTGGGATGGGTCCGAATTTATCGCCACATGGCGCACCAGTACCGAATGGCAACGCACAGCGGACCAGTATTATGTCTGGCTGTCTACCTTGATGCGGTTTCAAAAGGTCGAGGTGGATATTGATGAGGTCATCATCAGTTCTACCGTGCCGCGTGTTGTGTTCAATCTGCGGGTTTTTGCGGACCGCTACTACAATTGCCGTCCCATGGTGGTTGGCAAATCCGATTGTCTGCTGCCTGCTGATCCGCGTGTGGACGAAGGAACACAGGTCGGACCCGACCGTCTGGTGAATACCGCAGGGGCCTATGACCGGCACGGCGGCAATCTGATCGTTGTGGACTTTGGCACGGCGACCACCTTTGACGTCGTAGCCGAGGATGGCGCCTATGTCGGCGGTGTCATCGCCCCCGGTGTGAACCTGTCACTGGAGGCGCTGCACAACGCTGCTGCGGCCCTGCCACATGTCGATATTTCGAAACCCCAGGCCGTCGTTGGCACCAATACGGTGGCCTGCATGCAGTCCGGCGTCTTTTGGGGTTACATTGGGCTGGTCCGCGAGATATGTGCGCGCATCAAGGCCGAGCGTGGCGTGCCGATGCAGGTCATCTCGACCGGTGGTCTGGCGCCGCTTTTTCAACAGGCCGAGGCGCTTTTTGATGCCTTCGAAGACGATTTGACGATGCACGGTCTGACCGTCATCCACCAATATAACAAGGACAATGCATGACTGACCGCCTGATTTATCTGCCACTTGGGGGCGCTGGCGAAATTGGCATGAACGCCTATGTCTACGGCTATGGGCAACCTGGTAAGGAACGGCTGATCGTGGTTGATCTGGGCGTGACCTTTCCTGATATGGACGGCACGCCGGGGGTGGACCTGATCCTGCCCGATATCGCATGGCTGCGCGACCGCAAGGCGCAGATCGAAGGTATCTTTATCACCCACGCCCACGAAGACCACGTCGGCGCAATTGGCCATTATTGGGAACAGTTGGGCGCACCGGTTTATGCGCGCCCCTTCACCGCGAATATCGCGCGGCGCAAGCTGGATGAACACGGGCATCCGCCATCGGTTGTCAAAGTTGTTGATGTATACCCCGAGATGATCAAATGCGGACCGTTGACCGTCTCCTTCCTGCCCATCAGCCACTCGATCCCTGAAAGCGCGGGGCTGTTGATCGACACACCTGAAGGGCGCGTGCTGCACTCGGGCGACTTCAAGATTGATGAGACGCCGGTTGTCGGTGATCCATGGAACGAGGCGCTTTGGGAAGAGGTGTCCAAGGATGGCGTCAAGGCGCTGGTCTGCGACAGCACCAACGTGTTTTCGCGTGATCCTGGGCGGTCAGAGGCATCCATCGGCGACGCCATCACGCAGATGATGAAAGAGGCAACAGGGATGGTTGTGGCGACGACATTTGCGTCCAACATCGCCCGGTTGAAGACATTAGCGATTGCCGCGCAAAAGGCGGACCGCTCGGTTGTGCTGTTGGGTCGCGCGATGCGCCGTATGGTCGAAGCGGCAACAGAGGTGGGTATTCTGGAAGGGTTCCCATCGGTTGTATCGCCCGAAGACGCGCTGCAAATGCCACGCGAAAACGTGATGCTGCTGGTCACAGGGTCACAGGGCGAACGCCGTGCGGCCTCTGCCCAGTTGGCGCAGGGGTCGTATCTGGGGTTGAAGCTGAAGGAAGGGGACACGTTCCTGTTTTCCTCCAAAACTATCCCCGGCAATGAACGCGGCGTGATCCGCATCATGAACCAACTGTCAGAATTGGGCGTTGATGTGATCGACGACGCGGGCGGTAAATACCACGTGTCCGGCCACGCCAACCGGCCCGACCTTGCGCGATTGCACCAGATCACCAAACCACAAACCCTGATCCCGATGCACGGCGAACATCGGCACCTGCGCGAGCATGTGAAGGTCGGCGCAGAGGCGGGGCTGTCGGGCATTGTGGCGGTCAACGGGATGATGATTGATCTGTCAGGGAACCAACCGACCGTTGCGGAATACATCGAAACGGGGCGGACTTATCTGGATGGATCCGTCCAGATCGGCGCGCTGGACGGGGTGGTGCGCAACCGCATCCGCATGGCGCTGAACGGGCATCTGATTGTGACGCTGATTATTGACGAGAACGATGAGCCGCTGGGTGATCCCTGGGTGGAAACCATGGGTTTGGCCGAGACAGGACGGAACAACGCAGCACTGGTTGAGGTGGTCGAGGAAGACCTGAGCCAATTCGTGAACCGAGCAAATGCCAAGACGCTGCGGGATGATGTGAAGCTGGAGAAAGAGCTGAAGTCGATTGCCCGCAAGTCAGCGCAAGGCGAGATCGGGAAGAAGCCAGAGGTGACGGTGATTGTGAGCAGGTTGGGGTAGGTTGTCGTCTTGGTGATCACCAATTTGATTGAGAAGTAGTTACCTCTGTCAGCCCCGTTTCATTTGTTCCCGGCTTTAGGTCGCTGTGCGTAGCGCATTGCCCGACCTGGAGGGCGTCACCAAGTCACCGCATTGCATGACATCGCAAGAATTGGAATGTTGCGACGATCGAGACCTTGAAAATCGCCCTCCGGGGGCAGGTTGGGCGATGCCCGGTGAACCGGGCGCAATGCTTGGCTAGCATGGTGAGACCAACGTAGGTCGGGGTTCACCCCGACACCCCTTTACCCCTTAGCCCGCTCCGCAAAGCTCATCGCGATAAACGCGGGTGGCTCGTCCCCCATGCCAACAACCTTTGGCCCGTTGTCGTGCCGGTCATTGCCGCGACCGCGTCCGCCGCGGGTGCGTTCTTGTTTGGGTTTTTCGTCACGCTTGGGCTTGTCTTCAGCCTTGGGTGCCACTTCAGCAGGCGCAGCCTCGGCGGGTTTTTCCTCGGCCTTTGCCTCTGGCGCATCGTCCTTCTTGCGACGGCTGCGGGTCCGCTTGGGCTTTTCCTCGGATTTTTCGGCCTCTGCCGGGGCAGGGGCAGCCTTTCCACCGGGGGCGTCCAGACGCGGGATCGTTTCCTTGACCAGACGTTCCACGTCCTCAAGGTTTTTCTCGTCCCGTGGCACGCAGATCATGATCGCGGTGCCGGAACGGCCCGCGCGGCCTGTGCGCCCGATGCGGTGTACGTAATCTTCGGCGTGGCTGGGCACATCGAAGTTGAAGACGTGCGTGACGGCAGGAATATCCAAACCACGCGCAGCCACGTCAGAGGCCACAAGGATACGCAGCTCATTATCGCGGAACTTGTCCAGCGTCTTGGTGCGGTGAGACTGGTCCAGATCGCCGTGGATTGGTGCGGCCTGATAGCCATATTTGTTCAGGGACTTGGCCACGATATCCACATCCGACTTGCGGTTGCAGAAGATGATCGCATTGGTGCAGGCCTCGCCCTCGGCGTCGATCAGTTTGCGCAGCAAGGCGCGCTTTTCAGACGGTTCCTTGGGTTTGGCAGAGCCTTTGAACATCACAACACCCTGCTTGATGTTGGTGTTTGTGGTCGCCGCTCGGGCCACTTCGATCTTGGCAGGGTTCGACAGGAATGTGTTGGTGATCCGCTCAATCTCTGGCGCCATGGTGGCGCTGAAAAACAGGGTCTGGCGGGTAAACGGCGTGCGTTTGAAGATTTCTTCGATGTCCGGGATAAAGCCCATGTCGAGCATCCGGTCGGCCTCATCCACAACCATGATCTTCACGTCGGTCAGGATCAGCTTGCCGCGTTCCAGATGGTCCAGCAGGCGACCGGGCGTCGCGATCAGCACATCGACGCCTTTGTCGATGATTTTGTCCTGATCCTTGAAACTGGTGCCGCCGATCAGCAGCGCGCGCGACAGTTTGGTGTATTTGGCATAGGTGTCGAAATTCTCGGCCACTTGCGCGGCCAGTTCCCGTGTAGGGGCCAGCACCAGCGAGCGTGGCATCCGCGCCCGTGCGCGGCCACGGCCCAAAAGGGTGATCATCGGCAGGGTAAAGGCTGCGGTTTTCCCGGTCCCGGTTTGGGCAATGCCCAGAACATCGCGGCCTTCAAGGGCGGGGGCAATTGCGCCGGCCTGAATGGGGGTGGGGGTGTCGTAGCCGGTCTCTTCGACGGCTTTGAGAACCTTGGGAGCAAGGTTCAAATCAGTAAACTTGGTCATGTACGTCCTATATATGCGGATCGGTCCGCAATTCTTGAAAGGACGCATGTTCCGCGCGTCCCGCGTCAAAGGCCTGTTGGCCAGTGGGTGGCGGATAGCTGATCCGCGCCAAATGGTCAAGCAAACCCTGATTTTCCGCAGGGTTAGCGGGCCTCGGCGGCCTTTTCGCGCATCAGGGCAAACCGCCGAAAGACGGTGCCGTCATCCGCATTAAGCAAGGTCAGCAGATGCCGCGCCAGACGTCCCGTCGCGGGGGCGTGCCCGGCATCCCGCCAAAGAGGGGCGAGCAGGTGCGCTTCCAGGTCACCGCGCAGCACCGAAAAATCCTTCATCCCCATAGGCAGGGGCGCTTTGTTGCGGTCCTTGATGCGAAAGGGGTCTTGTGGCGCCCGCCCGGAAAAGCATCGTTCCGCCTCATAGATTTTCATCAGCGAAAAGAGCATGTTGAGTGACGTGGCGAGTTTGCGATCGGCCTCACTCACCCCGTGGTCGGCGAATGTAATCATCGCAGAGATCAGCCAGCGGGTGGGCAGATTGTCGAGCAACCAATCCTCTTCCTCGGCCCAAAGCCGCAGGAACAGCGCCGGCGCCCCCTCTGGATAGGTGTGCTTGCGCAGATGCGACACCAGCATCCCATGCAGCATGGTCAATTCGTTTTGCCCTGCCAGTTCCCCCAACAACATGTGGCGCTTTTTCGCCACCCGGCTGAGCCCCTCTGGGCGCGGCGATTCCTGTGCGGGCAGGGGGATAGATGCCAAAGGCTTGAAATCAACATCCGCTGGCGGCACGTCGCCCCCGGTCAGCAGCGCCCGGCGTTTTTGATAATGCGGCAGAAGGCTCGCGATGCCACCGGGGTAGGTCTCTTTGGGGCTGGTCATGGATTGGCGCGCCTCTGCTTCTATCTGGGGCGCAGTATCAAAGGCGCGCGCGGTGCTTACAAGCCTGTTGTCGCGTGCAGTGCGGGTGCATAGCCCGCGCGGAGTACCGCAATTATCGGGGCGGGGGGCAGAACCTCTGCCTGTCCGTGTTTGGGGCGGGGGCGTGGCGGGCCATAGCCCTCTGGCGTGTAAGGCAGCATTGCGTCATCCCAGATCAGATGTGGCACTGCATCCTGCCAGATCATTGCCCCGTTGGGCAGTGCCGCGGCCTGCATCGAATGTCGCTTTTGCTGGCGTGTCCCTTTGATGATCCGCGCCTGATGCAGGGCGCTGTCCATCGCCTTGGCGCTTGGTTTCGTGCCAGTGGCGGTATCCCATGCGTCGGTGAACCGCCGGTAGTCGGCGCGTCTGCAATAGCCGCAAGGGCGGTGCCCGGCGGCCAAGGCGGCAGCTTCATCGAGAAAAAACAGCTCGGTCCATTTCCGCCCGGTCATCAATGCGCGCTTGCGCCCCTGCCAGTCCAATGTGCAGCAGATCCAGGCGTGGTGCGACCAGCGGGACGTGCCCAACTGTCGGTCAGCGACATGAATGATGCCCCGATTGCCGGTAAAGTCACCACGGGCGGTGATGGCGACAATCTCGCCTGTGGGCAGGACGCGGTTTTGAAGGGGGATCGGGCTACCCGTCGATGACCACGGCATCGCGCATGATTGCGGATTGCCAGGTCTGATCGTCCTGAATGGTTTCCAATGCACCGCGCAAGGTCAGCCGCGTGCCTTCTTCGACAACATCCAATGGCGCGGCCAGCGTGACCTGCAACGCTGTGCCATGGGCGGGATCACCGCAGAATGGGCAGAAACCAATGTCAGACACCAGCATGAAGTCGCGCACATTGCGCGTGTCGCCCAAAGGGACGGCAAAGCCTGTGATGTCGAACTGGGCGACGCCATCCTTGATCTCTGCCGGGAAGATCTTGCGCACCTGGTACGTGGTCTCGGTCACGATCTCTTCGATCTCAATGGCGGCCAGTACATCCCATGCGGCACTGTCGATGGTCTCGGCCAAGCCGGGCGATGCTGCGGCAAGGGCAGTGGCGGATAGGGTGACGGACTTGGGCAACGACATCGTAGACCTCCAATTATGGCTGGATTGGAAAGTAACACGCGAGATCACGCTGTCCAGTCGCCCATCGGTGGATACGCGGAAATGCCCTTACACCATCATCTCTTTCGTCGCTGTCAGCGTCACATCCGGGTAATCGCGATCAACCCGGTCAATGTCCCATTGCAGGCGCGTCAGATAAACCGTGTCGCCATCGTTGTCGGTCGCGATGTGCTGTTTGTTGGCATCGGCGAATTTATCAACCGCGTCCTTGTCACCCGACACCCAACGCGCAGAGGTAAATTGCGAGGCCTCAAAGCGCACGGGCAGCCCGTATTCCATCTCGATCCGGCTGGCGAGCACCTCAAATTGCAAAGCCCCCACGACACCAACGATAAAACCTGATCCAAAGGTCGGTTTGAACACTTTGGCTGCGCCCTCTTCGGCAAATTGCATCAGGGCTTTTTCTAGGTGTTTGGCCTTGAGGGGGTCGCCCGCGCGGCAGGTTTGCAGCAGTTCCGGCGCAAAGGACGGAATGCCGGATACACGGATCGCTTCGCCCTCGGTCAGCGTATCGCCGATGCGCAGTTGCCCGTGGTTTGGAATGCCGATGATATCGCCGGCCCAGGCCTCTTCGGCCAATTCACGATCCGCGGCGAGGAACAGCACAGGGTTGGCTATCGTCATCTGCTTTTTCGAGCGCACATGGGTCAGCTTCATGCCCCGCTGAAAATGCCCCGAGGCCATACGCACGAACGCCACACGGTCGCGGTGCTTTGGGTCCATATTGGCCTGTACCTTGAACACGAAACCCGCGACCTTCGGCTCTTCGGGTGCGATGTTGCGTGGCTGGGCGGTTTGCACCTGCGGCTCTGGCCCATAGGTGGCAAGCCCGTCCATCAGTTCCTTGACCCCAAAAGAGTTCATCGCAGAGCCAAACCAAATCGGTGTCATAGAGCCATTGAGCAGCGCTTCCGGATCAAGCGGGGGCAGCAATTCCTTGGCCATCTCGATCTCTTCCAGGAATTTTTCCAGCAGATGTGCGGGGACATATTCGGCCAGTTTGGGATCATCAAGGCCACTAATCTGAATGCTTTCAGCGATCTTGTTGCGGTCAGCCCGGTCCATCAATTCCAGCTTGTCGCGCAGGATATCATAGCAGCCAATGAATTCGCGGCCCACACCGATGGGCCAAGAGGCCGGGGTGACGTCAATCGCAAGGTTTTCTTGGATTTCGTCAATAATCTCAAACGTATCGCGGCTTTCGCGGTCCATTTTGTTGCAAAAGGTCAAGATGGGCAGGTCGCGCAAACGGCACACTTCGAACAGTTTCTGCGTCTGGCTTTCCACACCTCTGGCCCCATCAATGACCATGACGGCCGCATCCACTGCCGTCAGCGTGCGATAGGTATCTTCGGAAAAATCCGAGTGGCCGGGCGTGTCGACAAGATTGAACCGGTACTTGTCAAAGTCGAACGACATCGCGGAGGCCGAAACAGAGATCCCCCGATCCTTTTCCATCTGCATGAAGTCGGACCGCGTCCGCCGCGCTTCGCCCTTGGCGCGCACCTGACCGGCCATCTGAATGGCGCCACCATACAGCAGGAATTTTTCGGTCAGCGTCGTCTTGCCTGCGTCCGGGTGCGAAATGATCGCAAACGTCCGGCGACGGGCAATTTCAGGGGGAAGGTCAGGGCGATTTGTCATGGATGACGCTTTATGCGGTTGGGCGGGAAAGGGCAATCGGGCGGTTGGCCTTAACGGATGATTTGCGATTGCGCGTTATGTCTGTGTCAGGGGGCCGGGATGGGACGCATGATTGGCACATATGTGGTTCTGCTTTGGCTGGCCGCCTGTGGTGGTGGTGGCGGCAGCGGTGGATCGGGCGCTGGCGTGGACCCGCGGCTTGCCCGGCTGGATATCTACGAGGCGCAAAAGCTGCGCGTGCTCGGTGATCCCGGGGCGGGCGTGATGGGGATGGCCGTCACAGAGGCGATGGACGTGCCAACTGGTGGTGTTGTGGGTTACACCGGTGCGGCGACGATCCGGGTGCAAAGCGCGACGCCGGTTATTCTTTATGGGGATGCCACGGTCAGCGTTGATTTCGATACGACCTCTGCCACGGGCCAAATGGATAACTTCTTTGGCACCACGGTGGGTGGGGCGGTGGCCAATTATGGCGGTGTCATCACGCTCAGCGGGACGGAGACGGCCCAAGACCTGACGCTGGACTACGCCGGTGCGCTGACAGCGGGGGGCGATTCATTGGCCTTTGACGGGACGTTGCAAGGCATGTTTCTGGGCCCCACCGCAGAGGCGCTGACGGCATCGGATTTACAAGCCACCGTGATTTCAGGTGGCACAGCCAGCGACGCCACCATTGTTGTGGTGACAGAAGCCGTCACTCCCCCTTAACGCCCTGTTAACCATGTGCGGGCGAGAATGCGGGATGTGGCGGTTTTGGGTTCTCTTGCTTGGTCTTTCCGCATGTGGCGGTGGTGAAGGGGGTAGCGAACGCGCAGAGGTGACGTCGTTTTCCCAGATGCATGATGCTGTCATGGCAGCGGGGGTGACGCCGTTTGCGCAGGTTCCGACAGGCGGGCGGCACAGCTATACCGGCATGATGGCCTTGAACCTGCCAATTGGCGGCACGGCTGCCGCTGAATACATGGGCGCGTTTGAGATCAGCATCACCATGAACGGCAGCACGGCAAGTGCTAGTGGTATCGCAGATGGCTTCGCAGGGGCTGATGGTGCTTTGTCCGGGGTGCTGACGGTGTCCGGTGGGACGGTGTTCCCGAACGCTGACCCGGACCGTGATTTTCTGATTTTGGCGGATTTGGATGGCAACTTGGGCAAAGAGGGCACCGACTATGCCCTTAACGGCACGATTGTGGCTGATTTCTATGGCGCTGACGCTGCTGCCATGGCCGGAACCGTCTTTGGGGATATCGCGCAAGGCGGCAATATCGACATTTTTGACGGCGCGTTTGTCGCTGAAAAAGACCCTTAACCGGCGGAAGCCTTGCGCAGCAAGGCGGCGGCCTTGGCGAAGGGGATCAGATTGTCCTTCACTTCGTAATCCAGATGGGGGCGGTGGGCATGGTCTTGTGCGCCCAACCCTTCTGGCAATGCCGCGCGGGTGCGGTGATCCACGAGATGGGATTCTGCTGCAATCCCCTCGGCATAGATGATGTGATGTTCGTCAAAGATCAGCTGAAAATAGTCGATAAAACCGCCCCGCCTGCGCACCACCGTGTGCCCATCAACCAGATGGCGGGCCTTGATCAGCACCTCGGCGCGTCCAGCCCCCAGATGATCCTGCCGCTGATAAACGAATAGGCGGTGATCGGGGCGCAGCACCAGATCATTTTCGTTGTGCAAGGCGCCTTTGGTGATCACAACCGGGGCAAAACTGCCCGTGGCGCGCAACGTGGATTGGCGCAGCCAGCGCACCGGTTGCTTACCAGCGTCGCGCGTCAGCACGATGTCACCGGATTTCAGTGTTTCAATGGCGCGCATCTGTCCATCGCCCATCGTGATTTGCGTGCCGCGCGCAAATGATCCGCTGGCGGCTTCGGCAAAGCGTTTGGTTGCCGTATGCCGCTCGACCCCGACAACGCGATAACCGATCTGCGGCAAGAGCTCTCCCAAGGGCAGCAGGTAAATGTCGGCGACGGTGTTGTCGTCCACCTCGACCAGCACCAGCGCCTCATATGTGCTGCCGTCGGGCGCGATCATCGTCAGGCAACAGTCAAGATGAACAGTGTTTTGCGCGCCTTCAGTGCGGGTCAGACCGCCCACGCCAGTAAGCAGCGACAAGGCTTGCGTTTCGGCGGCAGCATTGATTTGCAGCACATCGTCCATGACCAATTCATCGGCAAAGGACAAAACCTCGCCCTTCATCACCCCTTCGGTCGTGATGACGTCTGCTGCGGCATAGACCTCGATGATCATGGGCGTGTTGGTCATGCCCAAGCGATACACCTCAGGCCGCGCCGGGCCAAGGCCGAAAGAAAATCACACGCTCTGGAATTGCCGCGGGCAGAGGGCAGTGCTAGGTCCAATAGCAACGCAAGATTTGGAGGATGCATCATGGATCTGGGTATCAAGGGAAAGCGCGCATTGGTTTGCGCATCGTCAAAGGGTTTGGGACGCGGTTGCGCCGAGGCCTTGGCAGAAGCCGGTGTTGATCTGGTGCTGAACGGGCGCGGTGCAGAGACGTTGGAGGCGACTGCGGCCCATATCCGTGACACCTACGGCGTCAATGTCGTGGCGGTGGCCGCCGATGTTGCAACCGACGCAGGCCGCGGCGCCCTGTTGGAGGCTGCTGCCGGTGTTGATATTCTGGTGAATAATGCAGGTGGCCCGCCTCCGGGGCTTTGGTCCGATTGGGACCGCGACGATTTTATCGCCGCTCTTGATGCCAACATGCTGGCTCCGATTGCGCTGATGAAGGCGCTGATGCCCGCCATGATCGACAAAGGTTGGGGACGGGTCGTGAACATCACGTCCGGCTCTGTCAAAGCGCCGATCCCGCAGTTGGGCCTGTCAAACTCGGCCCGTGCGGGTCTGACGGGATATGTGGCCGGAACGGCGCGGCAGGTTGCGGAATACGGGGTCAATGTGAACAACATGCTGCCCGGCATCCATGCCACTGATCGGGCGGTTAGCCTTGATACTGGCGTGTCCAACGCGCAGGGCATTGATATCGAAACCGCCCGCGCCAACCGGCAGGCGACGATCCCGGCGAAACGCTATGGCACAGCGGCAGAGTTCGGCGCGATGTGTGCGTTTTTGTGTTCGCAGCACGCGGGCTTTATCGTGGGGCAGAACATCGTCCTGGACGGTGGCGCGATCAACGCCACAATCTGATGGCCGAGAAGTTCAGCCTCAAAGATGATTTGTTCAACCCCACAACCGTGGGCCGCTTGGGGCAGCATTTTGAAGATGCAGGCGTTTTTGCTGCTGGCCCGTTTGTGTCCGAGGTTCTTGCCGGGATGGCCCCGCTTGAGCTGAAGGCGCGGATCAGCTGGATTGCGCAGGTTCTTGAAAACCATCTGCCGCAGGGATTTCCTGCGGCGGTAAAGGCAATCATCACAGCGCTTCCACCCCCCTTGGACCCGTCATTGCGCGACGATGATTTTGGCCATTTCATCTATGCGCCTTTGGGCGTTTATGTGGAAAATCATGGGCTTGAGGACCATCTGGACCTTAGCCTTGATTTGTTGGAGGCCATTACGCAGCGGTTTTCGATGGAATATTCGATCCGGGCCTTTCTGAACCGCTGGCCTGAAGAGACGCTGGCGCGGATGGACCGCTGGATCACCCACGATCATTACCACGTGCGCCGTTTGGTCAGCGAAGGAACACGCCCGAAATTGCCGTGGGGGCAGGCGATTGGGCTGACCCCTGCGCAGACTTTGCCATTGCTGGACCGTCTGTATGGCGATGGTACGCGCTTTGTCACCCGCTCAGTGGCGAACCACCTCAATGACATCACAAAATCCGCGCCTGATCTGGTGCTGGAACGGCTGGAGGCGTGGCAACGCCAAGACGATCAAGACGGCAAAGAACTGCATTGGATGCGCAAACACGCGTTGCGCGGCTTGATCAAGGCAGGTCACGCCGGGGCGATGGAACACTTGGGTTATCGGCCTGGTGTGGATGTGACATTGGGCGATTTCAGCATCACACCCACCATACTTGCGCGGGGCGATGCAGCGCAAATTGCACTCACCCTGGCCACAACGGACGATGCGCCGCTGATTGTGGATTATGTGATTGATTTTGTGAAAGCCAACGGGAAACATGCACCAAAAGTATTCAAGCTCAAGGTGCTGGACGCAAAGGGCGGTAAGCCCGTGACCCTGACAAAACGCCATGTGTTCAAGAACAACGCCACGACATTCACCCTGCACCCCGGCGCGCACCGCGTACATGTGCAAGTAAACGGACGCATCATTGGGACGCAGGCCTTCACATTGACCTGACCTTGCCCTGCGGTGTCGCAGTTGTTAGATGCCTCATACCCAATTGTTTTCGTCAGGGACTTTTACCTGCCCATGCAGCCCCCCCGCCTTGAGATCAAGAACATCGTCAAAGACTTTGGCGGCCGCCGCGTGGTGGATGACGTCAGTCTGACGGTCAGCCCCGGACAGGTGACCTGTCTGCTGGGGCCATCGGGCTGTGGCAAGTCAACAACCCTGCGGATCATTGCCGGGGTCGAGATGCAGGACAGTGGCACGATCCATGTCGATGGCGAGCTGGTCTGCGATACGATATTCCGACTGCCCCCCGAAGGCCGCAACATTGGTCTGATGTTTCAGGATTTTGCACTGTTTCCGCATCTGACGGTGGCGCAGAACGTGGGGTTTGGCCTGAAAGGGCCCGGATCTGCTGAACGGGTGCAACTGCTGCTGGACAAGGTCGGAATGGCGCGCCACGCCCGCGACTATCCCCATCAACTGTCTGGCGGGGAGCAGCAGCGCGTGGCCCTGGCCCGTGCGTTGGCACCAAAACCGCGCATCATGCTGATGGACGAACCCTTTTCCGGGCTCGACGACCGCCTGCGCGATGATATCCGCGATGAAACGCTGGATGTCCTCAAAAGCGAGGGGACGGCTGTTCTTCTGGTCACCCATGAACCGGGAGAGGCGATGCGTATGGCGGATGAAATTGCCTTGATGCGCGATGGCAAGATTGTCCAGCGCGGTGCGCCCTATAACATATACAACGCGCCAACGGACCTGAATGCAGCCGCATTTTTTAGCGATATCAACGTGATCCATGGCAAAGTTGAAGGCGCTTTGACGGATACGCCATTTGGTCAGTTCCTCGCCCCTGGTGTGCCCGATGGCACCGACGTTGATATCGTGATCCGCCCCCAACACATCAAGATCGAGTTTGATCGTGCCGGGCGCGGCCCCAGCCCAACCCCGTCCGAGGGCACAGCCGCACGCGGTGTGGTTGAGCGTGCGCGGTTCATGGGCCCGTCAAGCCTTGTGGAGTTTCGGATGGATTTCGATAACTCGATTCTCCGCGCTGTCGTACCATCGGTCTTTCTGCCCAAACCCGGTATGCCATTGTGGCTGATGATCCGTCGTGACCGCTGTTTTGTCTTTCCCAGCGGGCAGGGCACAGCAACTTCTTGAGTTATCCCTAGCAGACTATCATAGTCTCATCGGATATTGCGCCGATGTGTTTGGGCCTGCTGTAGCCAAGGCGTGGCCCTTTGGCACGTGAGATGAGTGAGAATTTGATTTGAGCGATACATTAAAGATTGGAATCGTAATCCCGCAATTTCCGGGACAAACACATCTTTTCTTTTGGAACGAAATCAAAGAGTTGGAGCGCCTGGGCGTCGAGGTCCATCTGTTCAGCACCCGGCCCCCTGTCAAATCACTGATTGCGCATGATTGGTCGGATGCGGGGGCGGCACGTACCACCTACCTTGGCCTTGGCAGTCTGAGCGACAAGGTGGGTGCCACCCTGCGCTTGCCGGGTTGGCTTTCGGCTGTGGCCAAGTATGAGAAGACATCAGGCGCGCGCAAAAGTGCCATCATGTCCGCACCCGCAGCCATGGCGCTGAAAAAGGCCTGCGCAGAACGGGGTATCACCCATGTTCACGCCCATTCGGCTGCAAATAGTGCAATGATTGCAGCACTTTGCCATCTTGCCGGTGGGCCTGCCTACTCGATCACGCTGCACGGCCCACTTGTGGATTACGGCCCCGCGCAACCCTTTAAATGGGCACATGCCCGGTTTGGGATCATGATCACCAAAGTGCTTGAAAAGGCGTTTCTGGAAACACTGGGCGATGCAGCCCCGGACCGGCTTTATATGGGGCCGATGGGTGTTGATACGGAGATCTTCAAGCCGGAAGGCACCTATCAGCCGTGGGATGGTGACGAACCGCTGCGCCTGTTCACCTGCGCGCGGCTGAATATCGTCAAAGGGCATCAGACCGTTGTTGCAGCACTGGAGTTGCTGAAAGCATCTGGCGTGACTGCCCATCTTACCATCGCGGGCGAAGATGATCTTGGCGGGAGCGGCTATCGCAAAACGCTGGAAGAGATCATCGCATCAAGTACCGTGTCCGATCAGGTCACCCTGCTTGGGGCCGTTGATGGCGCAACGGTGCGCGCGCATATTCACGCCTCTCATGCCTATGTCATGGCCAGCATGCATGAACCGCTTGGTGTGGCCTATATGGAGGCGATGGCCTGCGGTCGCCCGACCATTGGCACCGATGCGGGTGGTGTTGCAGAACTGATCAATCATGGCATCGACGGGTTGCTGGTTGAACCCAAGGATCCGCAGGCTCTGGCCGATGAAATCATGCGTTTGGCCCGCGACAAGGCCCTCGCTGAAAAACTCGCGGTCGCGGGGCGCGAAAGGATCGTCACTGGCTTTGGATCCAATCGCAGCGCTGAGGTGCTCAAAGGCGCTGTTGAGGGAATTGCGTGACGTGCTTGGCGCGGCTGTAGGGGGCCGCGCTCAAGATTGGCCGCTATTTCAACCGCGCTGCACGCCCGCCGCGCCGTTTTGTAACTTTGCCTGACCGCGATGGCAGTTCTGCCATGATCGTGCTGCGTGCTTCGGCGCTCATCCGTGACCATGCGCCTATTTCATCAATGGTGCGCAAGCAGCCTGTGCAGATCCGGCTTTCGGGGTGGATCACGCATACCTTGACGCAGGGGCTTTCGATTTCGGCCCGCTGCCAGATGTGATCTGTGTTCTCGGGTTTTGTCACGCCTGATTCCTTAGATGCCCCATGCGGTCTAGCATACCTTGCAATATATACCCTGCTGCAACGTGATCGATCACCTCTGCGCGACGTTTGCGCGACGTATCCGCCTCTAACAGGGCGCGTTCGGCGGCAACGGTGGACAATCGTTCGTCCCAGAATGTGATCGGCAGTGGCGTCAGCCGTTCCAGATTGCGGGCAAAGGCGCGGGTGGCCTGCGCGCGGGGGCCTTCGCTGCCGTCCATGTTCAGCGGCAGTCCCAGCACGATGCCCCCCACCATGCGGTGCGTCAGAAGTTCCAGCAATTTGGCCGCATCGACACCAAATTTCTTGCGCTTGATGGTTTCAACAGGCGTTGCGACAGAGCGCATGACATCCGATATTGCCACGCCAATCGTGACGGTTCCCAGGTCAAGCCCGGCCAGCGCGCCCATATCGGGGATGTGCGCAACAAACGCCTCTGGTGTTTCGCAGATCATTCAAGCACGCCCGCATCGCGGGCGGCGTTGGTCAGGATCTCCATGCCGCGCATACTGCCGACAAATACCTGTTGGGCCTCGGTCCAGACGGCATTTGCGGCCGCTGTGTCCCCCAGCACGCCGTAGGCGCGGATCAGCCGCGCCCAGTCTTGCGCAGTGCCGCCTTCGGTGGCAAGCCGGTCGGCCAGCCCGGCAACCATCCCGCCGATCATGGCTTGTTGGTCCTCGGGCGAGAGTTCGGCGGCGGCATCCATATCCGCAATAGATGGGCCGCGGGTTTCGGGCAGTGCGTATTCTACGCCGGCCCGAAAGGCCGCATCTTCGGCCTGCGCGCGGGCGTTGGCCACATGGAATTCACGCGGATCGCCGTTCTCGATCATGTCGCGCCACAGGCGCAGTGCCAGATCGGGGCGGTCGGTCTGATTATAAAGCGCACCCAGATAGTAGCGGGCAACAGTGTTTGATTCGTCCTGATCCAGCAGATCGCGGGTCAGCCGTTCCGCCTCGGGCGAGACAAAGCCACCGGCAGCCACAACCATCAAATCAAGCAGGCGTTCGCGATCTTCACTTGTTGCGGTATCCCCTTTGATCGCCAGAATTTGCGCCTGGGCGGCAGCAGCGGCGCCATAGTCGCGCATTTCAACCTCGTGACGGGCCAGCATACGCCAGACCTCCAGATCATCAGGGCGGGTGGGGGCAATTTCGCGCAGTTGGGCAACTGCGTTCAGGTAATCCTCGGGCACATCAACCGCAGGCGGGGCGGGGGCTGCGGCTTCAAGGGTTGCCTGATCGGGGCGATTGGCGCGCATCTCTTCGCTGGCGGCCAGCCGGGCACTAAGCGGCAGGTCAGGATAGCCCGGCGCGCCGGTGATCCAATAGAGACCAAAGCTAAGCCCCAATGTCACAATGGCCACGGCAAGTGACAGGCCACGGGTGGGGGCAAACCCAGCCGTTGGCGTTGTTTCGGCTTTACTTGCGGCCAGCAGGCGCCGCGCCACCTCTGTTCTGGCGCGTTCCGCCTCATCGGGGGCGAGCAGTTCACGCTCCAGATCACGGTCAATTTCATCCAGTTGCGCGCGGTAAATCGCGACATCCGGGTTGTCGTCGCCAACGGGTTTGGGCCGCAGCAATGGTGTCACGATCAGTGCGGTTACACTGACGGTCAAAACGGCACAGACAATCCAGAACAGCATCGGGCCTCACATCACTCGGATGATGGTCACATAACCCTCCAATTGGGGCGTGAAAAGAGGCTGCGACCATCCGCCATTTCGCGCATGTGAGCGCATGTCGTAAAATAGCAGCCAGACGCCGCTCAGAGTATCCTCTTGGACCGTGGTCCGGTACAGATAGGATAGCAGCGGCACAGCCGTACTCAGCGAAGGATTCTGGCCCGATGAAACGTTATTCCGCTTTTGCAATCGCTCGTGAAGCCATGCGCCAGCATACCGGATGGGATCGCGCCTGGGCGAAGGCGGAGCCAAAGAAGAAATACGATGTGATCATCGTCGGTGCAGGCGGGCACGGGCTGGCGACCGCATACTATCTGGGCAAGAATTTCGGGATCACCAATGTGGCGATCCTTGAAAAGGGTTGGTTGGGTGGTGGCAACACCGGTCGTAACACGACGATTATCCGGTCCAACTATCTGCAAGACCCATCAGCGGCGATCTATGAAAAGTCCCGCTCGCTTTACGAGACGATGTCGCAGGACCTGAACTACAACGTCATGTTCAGCCCGCGGGGCGTGATCATGCTGGCCCAGACCCAGCACGAGGTGCGTGGGTACAAGCGCACGGCACATGCCAATGCCTTGCAGGGTGTGACAACCGAATGGATTGAACCGGCACGTGTCAAGGAACTGTGCCCGATCATGAATATCGACGGCCCGCGCTATCCGGTGCTGGGTGGTCTTTGGCAGGCCCGTGGTGGGACCGCGCGGCATGATGCTGTTGCATGGGGTTATGCCCGCGCCTGTTCCGATATGGGCATGGATGTGATCCAACAATGCGAAGTCAAAGGCGTGCGGCAGGAAAACGGCAAGGTTGTGGGTGTGGATACCACCAAAGGGCCAATTGATTGCGACAAGCTGGGCATGGTTGTGGCCGGGCATTCCGGTGTCATGGCGCAAATGGCCGGTTTCCGGCTGCCGATCGAAAGCGTGGCCTTGCAGGCGCTGGTGTCAGAGCCGATCAAACCCTGCATGGATATCGTCGTGATGGCCAATACCGTCCACGGCTACATGTCCCAGTCCGACAAGGGCGAGATGGTCATTGGTGGCGGCACCGACGGGTATAACAACTACACCCAGCGCGGGTCATTTCACCATATTGAGGAAACCGTGCGCGCGCTGGTCGAAACCTTCCCGATGATTGCACGGCTGAAAATGCTGCGGCAGTGGGGCGGGATCGTGGATGTGACCGGTGACCGCTCGCCCATCCTGTCAAAAACACCTGTGGAGGGTATTTTTGTGAACTGCGGCTGGGGCACCGGCGGGTTCAAGGCGATCCCCGGTTCCGGCTGGGCCATGGCAGAACTGATGGCCAAAGGGCAATCCCCGCTGACCGATGAATTCAGCATGTTCCGCTTCCGCGAAGGCAAGTTCATTGACGAGAGCGTAGCGGCAGGGGTGGCGCACTGATGATGAGCCATCCGCAGACGAAAAGGGCAGGGTTATTCGGCCCCGTCCTCATCCTCTTCAAAGCCGATACCGCGCACACGATCCACCAGCATCGAGATGATGGCGGCCGAAAGGAATGTTCCGATAATGATCAACAGCAGTTCCATGGCCCTGTGCTAACACAGCCCCGATCCACGCCAACCCCGGCGGCAGATGGCCGACGGGTATCGGCGGAAATGGCCACCGTTCGCCCATTTTTGCCGGGGAAATCCGCCGATCTTTCTTTTCAGGACAGCCATGCGATGTTGCGCTTGTCTAAAAAGGAGGACGCATCATGGATGAATTCAGTCGCGTTACACCCAGCACTTCGAACAGCGGCGGTATCGGCTTTCTGGTCGCAGCCGTTATCGTGGTGCTTGTCTTGCTTTACGCGCTCTTTGCAGGCGGTTCTGTCAGCCCCACGGCTGATCCCGCAACAGTTGGTGCAACAGAAGAAACCGCACCAGTGCTGGAAGAGACCGCACCTGTTCAACCTGTCGCCCCGGCGACAGACAACTAGCCCAAACTCCACTCACCACGGGAACTGCTCAGGCGGGCGCAGCGATGCGTCCGCCTTTGTTGTGTCGGCGATGCGCGCCCTGCGCATGGCCTTTGCCTACTTGGTGACCCCAACGATCCCCCCAACATCCGAGGCTTGCCCATGCTAACCCTGCGTTGCCCATATTGCGGCGTTGATGCCGATGAAACCGATCTGCACGGCGAAGGTCAGGCCCACCTTAAGCGGGAAGGGCCCGGATCTTCGGATGAGGATTTTGAGGATTACCTCTTTATGCGCGAAAACCCCAAAGGTGTGCATTTTGAACGCTGGCGCCATGCCTATGGTTGTGGCAAGTATTTCCACGCCGCGCGCTGCACCAATACGTTGCAGGTCTTCGGCACCTATTCCGCCCAAACGCTGGAACCACCACAAGACATCAAGGACAAGATATCGGACGCACGTCCCGGCTGGTCCTGGGGGACATTCAAATGAGCACCCGTCTGGCAAACCAAGGCCGCCTGATCAACACAGACAAGGCCGTCTCTTTTACCTTTAATGGCAGGCACTTGCGCGGGTTCGAGGGCGACACGCTCGCCTCTGCCTTGCTGGCCAATGATCAGATGCTGGTGGGGCGGTCGTTCAAATACCACCGCCCACGCGGCGTTGTGGCATCGGGTGCGGAAGAACCAAATGGTCTGGTCAACCTTGGCAAAGGTGCCACGTTTGAACCAAACCAGAGAGTGACAACAACAGAGGTGTTCGAGGGGCTCACGGCCACATCCCAGAACCACTGGCCGTCGCTGGAATTTGACGTGGGCGCCATTAACACGCATCTGTCGCGCTTTTTGCCTGCGGGCTTTTACTACAAGATGTTCATGTATCCCCGGTCGTTCTGGAAGCATGTCTATGAACCGATCATTCGTAAATCCGCCGGTTTGGGCAAAGCCCCCAAGGATCGTGATCAGGATACTTACGAGCATTTCCATGCCCATGTTGACGTTCTGATCGTTGGCGGCGGCATTGCTGGCCTTGCCGCAGCCCTGGCTGCGGGTGAACGCGGCGCACGTGTCTTGCTGATCGAACAGACCGCCCATTGGGGCGGCCGCGCTGTTGTCGACACGCCAGAGATTGACGGAATGCCGGCGCAGGAGTGGGTGAATACCACCGTGCAAGCTCTTGAAAGCATGAAAAATGTTGATTTGCGTCTGCGCTGCATGGGGGCAGGGGTTTATGATCACGGCTATGCGCTGGCCTATGAACGCCTGACCGATCACCAACCCGATGCAGACGGCCCCCGCCACCGTCTATGGCGAGTGCGTGCCACGCAGATCGTTACCGCAACCGGTGCGATTGAGCGTCCATTGTCCTTTGCGGCCAACGATTTGCCCGGTGTCTTGCTGGCCTCTGCGGTCCGCGACTACGTGGTGAATTTTGGTGTGTCTGTGGGTGACCGCACGGTTGTTGTGACCAACAATGACGATGCTTACCGGACAGCGATTGCCTTGAAGAAAGCAGGTCTTGATGTGCCTGCCATCGTTGACGCACGCTCCGAGGTCGAAGGCGATCTGATTGATCAGGCGCGCGCGCTGGGCATCCGCATTGAGCTGGGCAAAGGCATTGCCAAGGTCAAAGGCGGCAAGCGTGTAACCGGCGTCGCCTTGTGTTCGCAAGCGGGCCAAGGGGCCGTGCTCGAAGAGATCGAATGCGATTGCGTCGCCATGTCCGGCGGTTGGTCCCCGGTTGTGCATCTGTGGTCGCATTGCGGTGGCAAGCTGAACTGGGATGCCGATCAGGCGATGTTCCGCCCTGATCCCGAGCGCGCACCTACTGGCGCGGATGGCGAAGGCTTTGTCATTACGGCTGGCACCGCAAATGGGCATCTGTTCACCGCAGAGGCCGTCAGTGATGGCTGGGCTGCGGGGCGTGCCGCGGCCAAGGCCGCAGGCCACAACAAGCGTGGTGGTCAGGCCCCGATGGGGCTGGATGCGGCCGAAGGCCCAATCTCGCCGGTGTGGCTGATGCCGCAAGGGGCCAGCCATGCGCTGCGTTCCAAGGCCTGGCTGGATTTCCAGAACGACGTAAAGGTCAGCGATGTGCAACTGGCGGCCCAAGAAGGCTTTGAGAGTGTTGAACATGCCAAACGCTACACCACGTTGGGCATGGCGACCGATCAGGGTAAGCTAAGTAATATCAACGGCTTGGCAATCCTGTCTCAATCGCTCAGTGCGGATATCCCAAATGTGGGAACAACCACTTTCCGTCCACCCTATACGCCGATTTCGATGGCCTCGATTGCGGGTGTGGCGCGGGATGCGCTGTTCCAGCCGATCCGCAAGACGCCTGTTTCGGATTGGGCCAATGCCAATGGGGCCGACAATGAACCTGTTGGCCAGTGGCGCAGGCCCTACGCCTATCTGCGGCCAGGCGAAGACGTGCATCAAGCCGTGAACCGCGAGGTCAAGAATGCCCGCGATAACCTTGGCCTGCTGGATGCCTCGACTCTTGGCAAGCTGATCGTGAAAGGGCCGGATGCGGGCCGCTTCCTTGACATGATGTATACCAACATGATGTCCACATTGCCCGTGGGCAAATGCCGCTATGGCCTGATGTGTACGGAAAACGGCTTCCTGATGGACGACGGCGTTGTTGCCCGCATGTCCGAGGATACATGGCTGTGCCACACAACGACGGGCGGGGCCGAGCGCATCCATGGCCATATGGAAGACTGGCTGCAATGCGAATGGTGGGATTGGAACGTCTACGTCGCCAATGTGACCGAGCAATATGCGCAGATCGCTGTGGTCGGTCCGAATGCCCGCAAGGTGCTGCGCAAGCTGGGCGGGATGGACGTCAGCGCCGAAGCGTTGCCATTCATGCAATGGGCCGATGGCAAAATCGGTGAATTTGACGCGCGGGTCTTTCGTATCTCGTTCTCGGGCGAATTGTCCTACGAAATCGCCGTGCCTGCGGGGCAAGGTGCTGCATTTTGGGATGCGTTGCTGGAGGCGGGAGCCGAGTTTGGCGTGATGCCCTACGGCACAGAGGCCCTGCACATCATGCGGGCCGAGAAGGGCTTTATCATGATTGGTGATGAAACAGACGGCACCGTGATCCCGCAGGATCTGAACCTGCAATGGGCGTTGTCCAAAAAGAAAGAAGACTACCTTGGCAAACGCGCCCACAGCCGCAGCCATATGGCAGATCCGAACCGGTGGAAACTGGTGGGGCTCTTGACCGAGGATGGGTCGGTCTTGCCTGACGGGGCTTATGCCATTGCTGATGGCAAAAATGAAAACGGGCAGGGCAATACACAAGGGCGTGTCACCTCGACCTACTATTCGCCCACGTTGGAAAAGGGTATCGCGATGGGCTTGGTGCATAACGGGCCGGATCGCATGGGCGAGGTGATTGAATTCAACAAGGTTGATGGCGGCACCCTGCGCGCCAAAATCGTTGATCCGGTGTTCTATGATAAAGAAGGGGAAAAGCAGAATGTCTGAGGCAATCAGCGCCCTGAACGGCAAAATGGCCGCCGGTGAAGTTACCGTGCGCGAGGCGGGCCTGCGCGGCATGCTGATCCTGCGCGGTGATCTGAGTGACAAGAAACTGCGCAGGGTTTGTACCGAGTTGACGGGTGCCAAATTCCCCGAACAGGGACAAGCCAACTGTGACGGTGACAAGGGTCTTTGCTGGATGTCGCCGGATGAATTGCTGGTGCTGGTACCTTATGCAGAGGCCGCACAGGCGGTGGCAACAGTCGAAACCGCACTGAGCGGCACGCATTTTCTGGCTGAAAATGTATCCGACGCCCGCGCGGTGATCTTTGTCGAAGGCGCGTTTTGCCGTGAAGTGATTGCAAAGCTGGCGCCTGTCGATTTGCATCCTGATACGTTCCAACCGGGCGATTTTCGGCGGACTCGACTGGGCCAGGTGGCTGCGGCATTCTGGATGCAGGACGACGATACGTTTGCGGTGATCTGTTTCCGGTCCGTGGCAGAGTATACGTTTGATCTGTTGGTGGCTTCAGCCAAGGCGGGGCGTGTGGGTGCATTTTCCACGCCTGACTAGGTTACCAGCATGATGCGTAGGATTCCTGTGGCAGCATGGCATCAGCCATGATTGCGGCGTGGAGCTCGGCCAGACGCATCGGTTTGCCAAAGTAGAACCCCTGTGCCGTATTGCAGCGGATCTCGTTGAGGAAGGCGAGTTCCTCCGCCCCGTGGTCTGGATCAGGCGGCGGTTCAGCAGCACCAACAAACACGATCCGACCATGCAGACAAATGCCGCCAATGCGACAAGCCCATAGGCATGATTCAGGGTCAGGCATTCAATCACGCGGTACATGCGACACTCGGCTTTTTGTTATTCAACAGTCGCTAGCACCCAACAGATAACAAACTCCTACCACCCTTCGCAAAATGCGCGAATTGCCGAAAAAACGTCCAAGAACCGCGGCTTTGGCCAAGCCGCCCTTGACCTCAGTGCGACATGTGACATTTAGTTTCACATCCCCGTCCTCAACGCAGAAAGAGACACGATATGGCATTTTCGCTTCCCGACCTTCCCTATGCCCACGACGCGCTAGCGTCCAAAGGCATGTCCGCCGAGACCCTCGAATTCCACCACGACCTGCACCACAACGCCTATGTGACCAATGGCAACAAGGCGATTGAAGGCACTGAGTGGGAGGGTAAATCCCTCGAAGAGATCATCGTTGGCACATACGACAAATCTGCCGTCGCCCAGAACGGGATCTTCAACAACATCAGCCAGCTTTGGAACCACAACCAGTTCTGGGAAATGATGGGTCCGGGCGACAGTGCGATGCCGGGTGAGCTTGAAAAAGCGCTGACCGAGAGCTTTGGGTCTGTTGATGAATTCAAGTCGCAGTTCAGCGCTGCGGGTGCTGGGCAGTTCGGCTCTGGCTGGTGCTGGCTGGTCAAGAACGCTGACGGTTCTCTTGCTGTCACCAAAACCGAAAACGGCGTGAACCCGCTGTGCTTTGGTCAGACGGCGCTCTTGGGTTGTGACGTGTGGGAACATTCCTACTACATCGATTTCCGCAACAAACGTCCCGTTTACCTGACCAACTTCCTCGATAATCTGGTGAACTGGGAAAACGTCGCCTCGCGCATGTAACCCCGTTCCATCTGGACAACGGCCAAGGCCCGTGGGACATCTTCCCGCGGGCCTTTTGCTGTGGAGAATGTGATGCTCGGACCGACGCTGGATGACATTGTTGCAGCCAATGCAGAAGTGCAGGGAGAATTGATCGAAACACCCATACTGTCGCTTTCATCGGCGCGGTTGGATGGTATTTTGCCAGTTTATGCAGATGTCACCATCAAGCTGGAGTTGTTTCAGCAAGCAGGGTCTTTCAAGGCGCGCGGTGCATTGTTGGGCATCAAGCGCCTGAACAGCGCAGAGCGGGCGGCGGGTGTTGTTGCGGCCAGCGGCGGCAATCATGCGCTGGCGGTGTCATGGGCCGCAAAGGCCGCCGGTGTGGACGCGCTGATCACGATGCCCAAGGCCACCGATCCCGCTCGCGTCGCCGGGTGCGAGGCGTTGGGGGCAGTTGTCACCTTGCATGACGATATGGCCGCAGCCTTTGCTGCGATGAATGCGGCGGCAGAGGGTGGCCGTACCCTGATGCATCCTTTTGAGGCGCAGCACATGATCGAAGGCGCTGCGACCTGCGGCTATGAATACGCCACACAGGCCCCCCTGATTGACACCTATGTCATCCCCATCGGCGGGGGCGGAATGATCAGCGGAATGGCCTGTGCCATCAAACAGATGAACCCTGCTGCGCAGGTGATCGGGGTTGAACCCATCGGCGCAGACAGCATGTCACAAAGCTTTGCTGCCGGTGAACCGGTGCGGCTAGAGAGGGTCGCCACGATCGCCGACAGCCTTGGCGCGCCCTTGGCGCTGCCGCTGACCTACGGCGTGGCGCGTGCCCATGTCGACCGGATTGTGCAGATCGACGACCGCGAGATGCTGGCGGCGATGGATATCTATCAGAACGTGCTGCGGATCACGGCAGAGCCCGCCTGTGCCGCGTCATTGGCGGCAATCCTTGGGGTGCTGAGAGGCGACCTTGCCGGGCGTCAAGTGGGGATTATTGCCTGCGGATCCAACATCTCGTTGGATCGCTATGCCGCACTTATGACCGCGCTATAGCGCGTCGCCGAGGATCGATTGCAGTTCTGGTACATCTTCTGCGACATTCACGAACGACAATATGTCATCGCCCGCAAAGCCTTGGTCCACCACATGCGCCAGCAGTTCAAGCAGCGGATCCCAAAACCCATCCACATTCAGCAGAACAATCGGCTTGCCGTGGAGTTTGAGCTGCCGCCAGGTGAGCGCCTCAAAGAATTCATCCAGTGATCCCGCGCCGCCCGGCAAGACCACCACGGCGTCAGCGTTCATGAACATGACCTTCTTGCGCTCATGCATCGTTTCGGTGATCACAAAGCTGTCCAGATCGCGTTTGCCAACCTCCCAATCCATCAGGTGGGTGGGGATCACCCCAAAGGTCTGGCCGCCCGCATCCTGCACAGAGCGCGCAACCCGGCCCATCAGCCCCACATCGCCCGCCCCGTAGACCAGCCGCCAGCCATTGGCGACAAGCATTTTCCCGGTCGCCTCCGCTGCTTCGGCATAGGTTGGATCAACCCCATCACGTGACCCGCAATAGATGCAGACTGATTTCAATATTGCAGACATTCAGGGCACCTCACACAGCTTCGCTTTGACCGGTCATAGCGGCGTTGTTAAGGTGGCTCAACCAAATGCGGTGGGGGCACCGGTTATCGGGGCTGCGAGGGACAGAATATCGTGTCAGAGGACGTCAAATCGACCAGATGGGTGGTGGTGCTCGGGGGCTTGGTGGCCTTGGGCGTGGCTATTGTGGTGATCACCTTCCTGCCCAAGCCGCAGGTAGAGGCCATCGCGGAGGCAGACCCAGTCGCCGAAGCTGCCGTTGCCGCGCCGGAAGAGCCCGCAGCACCGCAAGTACAGATCGAACCGCCGCAAGAGCCTGCGATTGTCGCAGCCCGGGTGGGTCCGGAGTTTGATACCTTCCGGGTAGAGCCTGACGGCAGCATGGTCATTGCCGGTCGGACGGAACCGGATCAGTTTGTGGATATCATATTGGGTGGCAAGGCGATTGAACGGGTTCAGGCCGACGGCGCTGGCAATTTTGTGGCCTTGCCGCTTGCCGGTCCATCGGACGCGCCCCGCCGCCTGTCGCTGTTGGGTGATCCTGAGGGTGCAGCGATCGAATCCACAACAAGTTACATTGTGGCCCCGATTGCCGGCCCCGCAGTTGTGGCTGCTGCCCCAGCGCCTGACGCAGCAGAGCCCGCCGATGATCCCGCAGACACGCAAATAGACGTCCCATCCGCACCCCAAGTGCCAGAGGTGGACGTGGCCGTTGCCACCCCCGCACCCCCGCCAACGGTTTTGCAGGCCGATGAGGCGGGCGTGCGTGTTGTGCAGGGCGGACCGGCCATCAATACGCCTGAGGCAGATCCGAATGTGGCCCTTGATGCGATCACCTATGATCCTGAAGGCGAAGTTCAGCTGTCGGGCCGCGCCACAGGCGATGGGTCCGTGCAGGTCTATATCGACAATGAACCCGTCACGACCTCACCAGTGACCGAAGGCGGGGATTGGCAGATTGATTTGCCGTCAATTGACACAGGTGTTTACACCCTGCGGATTGATGAGGTGGATCAAGACGGCGCGGTCGTGTCGCGGCTTGAGACCCCTTTCAAACGCGAGGAAGCCGAAGATGTGGCGGCAGTTCTGGCCGAAGAGACCTCTGTTGAAGGGTTTGAAGTGGCCGTCAAGACTGTGCAGCCCGGTGCCACGCTTTGGGCGATTGCAGAGGAAAACCTTGGCAGCGGTATCTTCTATGTCGAGGTGTTCGAGGCAAACGCCGATCTGATCCGCGACCCGGATCTGATATACCCCGGTCAGATTTTCCGCATCCCCGAGATTTCACAATAAGCACTTGCCTGCTCTGGCAATCCTTGTCGCGGCATCTTAGTTACAAAGGCCGCAGCGAGGAGTATTCATGCGTGGTCTAGCCAAAACCGAAGCCAACCTGAGCGATGCGCAAATCCAGGGTTGGAGCGTCATCCGCCGCGTTGTGCCATACCTGTGGCCCGATGGGCAGGGGTGGGTCAAGCGTCGCGTGGTGCTTGCTGTGGTCGTCTTGCTGCTGTCCAAGGTGATCGCGGTGGGCACCCCGGTTCTCTATAAACAGGCGGTTGATGCACTGGCCCCCGAGGGGGCTGATGCCGCAACTGTGCTGGGGCTGGGGGCGGTTGGTCTGACGCTGGCCTATGGGCTTGCCCGGCTGATGACGGTGGGCTTTCAGCAGTTGCGCGATGTGGTGTTCACACGGGTCGGGCAGCGTGCCTTGCGCCAGCTGGCTCTGGAAACCTTCACCCATATTCACCGCCTGTCGATGCGCTATCACATCACCCGCAAGACGGGGGGGCTGTCACGGATCATCGAACGGGGTGTGAAGGGCGTTGATTTCCTGCTGCGCTTCTTGCTGTTCTCGATGGGGCCGCTGGTTCTTGAACTTCTGATGATCTCGGTTGTTTTGTTTTTCTTGTTTGATGTCTGGTACTTGGCGGTCGTTGTTCTGACAATTGCGCTTTATGTCTGGTTCACATTCAAGGTCACCGAATGGCGGGTGAAGATCCGCAAGGAAATGAACGATCAGGACACAGACGCCAATCAAAAGGCGATCGACAGCCTGCTGAATTTCGAGACCGTCAAATACTTCGGGGCGGAGCGTTGGGAGGCGGATCGCTATGACGTGGCGATGGCCAATTATGAGAATGCGGCGATCCGCACGAACTATTCGCTCGCCTTTCTGAACTTTGGCCAATCGGTTTTGATCACCGGGGGCCTTGTCGCTGTCATGGTGATGGCGGCAATGGGCGTTCAGCGGGGGGACCTGACCGTCGGCGATTTTGTCATGGTGAACGCCTATATGATCCAGATCACCATGCCGCTGAACTTTCTTGGCACGGTCTACCGCGAAATCCGGCAGGCGTTGATTGACATGGGCGATATGTTTGATCTGCTGGGGCAGCCCGCAGAAGTGCAGGACAAACCGGATGCGACACCGCTGAAGGTCAGTGGCGGGCGTGTGACGTTGCAGGGGGTCGCATTCGGCTATGACAAGGAACGCCCGATCCTGAAGGGCATCAGCCTGGAGGTTGAACCGGGACAGACGGTGGCCATTGTTGGGTCTTCCGGGTCGGGGAAATCCACCATCGGGCGGTTGCTGTTTCGCTTCTATGATGTGGGCGCAGGCGCGCTGCTGATTGACGGGCAGGATGTGCGCGACGTCACACAGGACAGCCTGCACGCCCAGATCGGTGTCGTTCCGCAGGACACGGTGCTGTTCAATGACACCGTGCATTACAACATCGCCTACGGGCGTCCCGGTGCGAGCGAGGAAGAGATTATCGCCGCTGCCAAAGCCGCCAAAATCCATGACTTCATCCAAAGTCTGCCCGATGGGTATGATACCACCGTTGGCGAGCGTGGATTGAAGTTATCGGGTGGCGAAAAGCAGCGGGTCGGCATCGCCCGCACGCTGCTCAAGAACCCGCCAATCCTGCTGCTGGATGAGGCGACCAGCGCACTTGATACCGAAACCGAGATGGAAATTCAGGCAGAGTTAAAGGCGATGGGCGAAGGACGCACCGTGATCACCATCGCCCACCGCCTGTCCACGATTGCCGACGCGGACCGCATTGTTGTGCTGGAAAACGGCGTGATCGTCGAAGAGGGCAAACATGATGATCTGCTGACCCGCGCCGGGCGCTATGCGCATCTGTGGAACCGCCAGTCCGAGGAAGAGGTCGCCTGATTGCCATGCGACAAAAGCAAGCATAGGGTGGCGTAGAACCCCTATTTGAGGTGACCCCCATGACCATGTTTCGCGCAGCCCTGATCCTGGGGCTTCTTTCTGCTGTTGGCCCCTTTGCCATTGATATGTATTTGCCTGCGATGCCTGCCATTGCAGAGGGGCTGAATGCGGATGTGACCAGTGTGCAGCTGACGCTGACCGCCTATTTTGTGGCCTTTGGCGTGGCACAGCTTTTCTATGGTCCCTGGGCGGATCAGGCCGGGCGCAAGACGCCGCTTTATCTTGGGTTGGGCATTTTTATTCTGGGATCAGTTGGCAGTGCGCTGGCCGGGTCCATCGGTGAGCTGATCGCGTTCCGCGCCATTCAGGGCC
This sequence comes from uncultured Paracoccaceae bacterium, assembly GCA_947498645.1. GTDB lineage: Bacteria > Pseudomonadota > Alphaproteobacteria > Rhodobacterales > Rhodobacteraceae > Yoonia. Next base: position 2,329,241 of record CANMKS010000001.1, read on the forward strand.
TTGGCGGTGCGGTTTTGATGGTCGTGCCGCGGGCCATCATCCGCGACATGCACACCGGCACGCAAGCGACCAAGCTGATGGCCATGGTGATGTTGGTGATCTCGGTCTCGCCCATGCTTGCCCCGTTGGCAGGCAGCGGGCTGATTGCCTTTGGGGACTGGCGGTTGATTTTCTGGGTACTTTGCGTCGCTGCCATGGCCAGCCTGCTGCTGACAGCGACCGTGTTGCCGGAAACGCTTGCCCCGGAAAACCGCGTGCCGGTCAATCTGGCGAACCTGTGGCGCGGCACCAAGGTGTTGTTTCGCGATCCGGTGTTCATGGGGCTGACGTTTATCGGCGGCTTTGGTTTTGCCAGCTTCATGGTGTTCATCGCCAGCGCATCCTTTGTCTATACCGGGCAATTCGGGTTGAGCCCAACAGGGTTCAGCGTGGCCTTTGCGATCAATGCCATCGGGTTCTTTGCAGCGTCGCAGGCGGCTGGGCCACTGGGCGAAAAATTCGGTATCCTGCCGGTGATGCGCCTTGCCGTCATTGGCTTTGCCACGTTCAGTGTGCTGCTGTTGGTGATTCTGCTGGCTGGCTTCGTCAGCTTGCCGATTGTGATCGCGGGGTTGTTTTTTGCAAATGCCTGTCTTGGTCTGGTCATCCCGACGACGATGGTCATGGCGCTGGACCCGCATGGCGCAATCGCCGGATTGGCCTCTAGCCTTGGCGGCACATTGCAGATGGTCACGGGCGGGGCCATGGTGGTGCTGGCGGGGCTGTTTTTTGATGGAACGGCCGTACCGATGGTCGCCGCGATTGTGCTTTGCGCGCTGTTCGCGCTGGTTTTGGCGCTACGGACACTGGCCATCATGGACCGCGCTGCAAAGGCCGCGGTCCAACCGTAGGCCAAAGCTATTCGGCCGCCTGCATCGACTGCTTGAGCGGCAGCGGCGCTGTCGCAGGTTCGGCGGCATCATCGGTCCAGATAAACTCTGGCGCTTTGATCCGCTGGGCCTGACGGCGCAGCGCCCAGTCGCGGGCGGCCTTGCTGCTGCGGCCCATCGACAGTTTCGTCAATAGCTGTGCAAACCACTGGACATAGGTCACGAACCAGACGCGGATCGCCAGCATGGAGGGCGTGAACACCAGTGTCAGCATCGTCGCAATCCCAAGGCCAAAGACAACGGCGGTGGCCAGCTGTTTCCACCACAGCGCCGTCGGGCTGTCGACGGAATAGCCGCCATTCATGAAATCAAGGCTGAGGCCGAACATCATGGGGGCAAGTCCCGCCATTGTTGTGATTGTGGTCAACAGGACGGGGCGGATACGATCCTCTGCCGTGCGCGTGATCGCCTCGGCGCGTGGCATGTATTTGCTGTATTCCTGATAGGTGTCGATCAGGATGATGTTGTTGTTCACCACGATCCCCGCCAAGGCCACGATGCCCGTACCCGTCATGATGATCGAGAAGGGTTGATCCATCACCAGCATCCCCACCAGTGACCCGGCGGTGGACATGACCACAGCCATCAGCACGAGGATAGAGTTGTAGATGCTGTTGAACTGCGCCAGCAGGATGATGAACATCAAGCCCAACGCACCGGAAAAGGCCACTTGCAGGAAGGCCGCGGATTCTGCCTGATCTTCCTGATCGCCGGTCCATTCCCACGAGATGGAGCCAGCGAATGGCGCGCTGTCCAGCCATGTGGTCAGCGCCGCAATCCGTTCTGTCGGGTTGAGCGGGCTTTCCGTCACGGTGTTGTCTGAGAAGGCGGCTGTCAGGGTCGCTTGGGTGGTTTCATTGTCGAAACCGATGATGTCATAGCGATCTGCACCGCTAGCGGTCTCATCAACCACCCGCGCCACTGCGGCGTTTGCGCCGTCTATGGTGAGGGCCACCAGATCTGTTTCGACACCTGCCTTGACGTCAAAGTAACGGGTCTGATCAACTCGGTCGATCTGGGCCAGCTTTGCGACAGGGGTACGGGTGATGAAGTTGGACAGCGGGATCAGGCCCGCATTTGTTCGGACCTTCAGGCTGTCCAATGTGGACAGCACCCGATCCCGTTCGGGCAGGCGCACGCGGATTTCAATCTCTTCGTCCGAGCTGTCCACGCGCATGGTATCCAGCAGGATACCCCGTGTGACCATCTGGACCATCGCGCCTACGGTGGCCACATCGGCCCCGTACCGCCCTGCCTTTTCCACATCCACGTCAATCTGCCAGTCTATGCCGGGCAGGGGCAGGCTGTCTTCGACGGTGATCAGGCCGGGCGTTGCGTCAAACTGCGCGCGCGCTGCGGTGGTGGCCGCCAGCAATTCGTCCCAATTGTCGCTCTTGAGGCGCAGGTGAACCGGTTTGGCAGAGGCCGGCCCACGCGAAAGATTGAGGATCTCAAACCGGATGCCGGGGATCTTGGCCAGTTCGGTTTCCAGATTGGCAATGACCGTGTCACCATCAAACGCCGGATCAACCCCGGTACTGGTCCAGGGGATAAAGCCCAGAAGGCGGGTGCTTTGGGATACCGTGGGCCGGTCTTCCCATGGGATCAACTCCAGTTGCAACTGCCCGATTGCATCCGCCGGACCTTCGGCCCCACCGGTGTTTGAACTGAGCCCGCCTTCGCCCGCAAAGGAAAACACGCTGTCAATGCCCTGGGTGGCAAGCGTCACAGCCTCTACCTGTTCAAGCAGCGCATCTTTTTCATCAAGGCTGATGTTGCCGCGGGCCTGCACATAGACGATGGCCTGTTCCGGCTCGGATTCCACAAAGAACTCGACGCCGTTGTTGTTGGCCCCGTAAAAGCCAAAGATCGACACGACGGTAAAGACAACTGCCCCAACCGTCACCAGCGGCATGATCGGGTTGCCGGCGATGAAATGCATGAAATAGCCGAATGGTGTGCGGCGGTAACCTGCTTTGATCTGCCGCTGTTTCCGTTCGATCCGAGCGGCCCCCATTGTGATCGACAAGAGGAAGGCGCCGCCAAGGAACATGACCATACCGGGAAGCGAGTCAAAGAACCCGCCTGTCTGCACGGCTTCTCCTGACAGATAGCCGGGGTTCAGCGTGAGCATTGCGCCGGTAAACACCACCATCATTGCCGGAAACACCAATACTGCGCGAACAACCCAAGGCAGACGCGCGCGCAGCGCATCCGATGCGTTCCCGAACATCCGGCTCATCCGACCGGTCACGCCGCCCATGACGGGCAGGTAGATCAGCGCGACCACAAGCGACGCGGACAGCACGAAAATCAGCGTGACTGGCAGCATCCCCATGAACTGCCCCGGCACACCGGGCCAGAACAACATGGGCAGAAAGGCGCAGAGCGTGGTCGCAGTGGAGGAAATGATCGGCCAGAACATCCGTTTGGCGGCTTCCACATAGGCGTGCATCGGGCCTGTGCCCTCTTTGATGCGCTTGTCGGCGTATTCCACCACTACAATGGCCCCATCGACCAGCATCCCCACGGCCAAAATCAGACCGAACATGACAATGTTCGAAATGGTGATTTCCATCACCGCAAGCAGCGCAAAACACAAAAGGAATGAGGTCGGGATCGCAAAACCGACAAGAAGGGCAGGGCGGGTGCCGAGTGCGGCAAGCACCACGATCATCACCAGCGCGATGGCCGTCAGAACAGAGCCTTCCAACTGGCTGACCATCGAGGCCACGTTGCGGGACTGATCGTTTGAAGTGCCGACCTGAATGGCGGCCTGCAATTCCGGCGACCAGCTTGCGCGTTCATCCTCGACCACCTCTTGCACAAGGGCCGCGGTGTCGATCAGGTTATAGCCTTTGCGTTTGACGACCTGCAAAGCCACCGTGTTGACCCCATTGAAACGGGCGGTGCCTGCGCGGTCTTCAAAGGTCAGCCGGATCGTGGCCAGATCACCCAGCGTGATCACCCGGTCGCCATTGGTTTTCACCGGCAGGTTATAGACGTCCTGCGGTTCATCAAAGGACGAGGGGATCTTGACCGCAAACGTACCCTGGGCAGATTCCACCTCACCTGCGGCAATCAGCAGGTTGTTGTTGGTCACAACGCCGATCAATTCTCCGGCGGTGACGTTATAGGCCTCAAGCCGCAACGGATCTATCACGACCTCAAGCATCTCATCGCGCTGTCCGGCGAGGCCGGCCTCAAGCACCGCATCAAGCCCTTCAATGCGGTCTTGCAGATCTTTGGCGACCCGCAGCAGCGTGCGTTCGGGCACATCGCCCGTCAGATTGACAATGACGATCGGGAATTCAGAGAAGTTGATCTCGTTGATCGAATACTGATCGGCGCCAGAAGGAAACTGCGCCTCTGCATTATTCATGGCCGAGCGGATATCGGCGAGGATCTTGGTTTTGTCCCAGCCAAACTCGAACTCCAATGCGACACCGGCATAGTTCTCGGCGGCTGTGGCAGACATGGTTTTCAGGCCGTCAAGGTCGGAAAGCTCTGCCTCCATCGGTTTGACAAGCAGGGTTTCGCTGTCTTCGGCAGAGATACCGGGGAAGGGAACCGACACAAAGATGGCAGGAATTTCAATGTCAGGCTCGCCCTCTTTGGGCAGGCCGACATAGGCCATACCCCCCGCCAAAAGCGAGAGGCCGATAAAGGCAAGAACCATGCGGGCGCGCGAGGCGGCCCAGTCAACTAAACCGGTCATCCTTTGGCCTCTGAAAATGTCGGCGCAACCTTCACGCCGTCGATCACGAATTCCTGCCCGACCGTGATGATATCCACCGTCTCTGGCAAATCGGTCACCCAGACGCCTTCGGCTGTATCACGCAGCAGTGTCACAGGCATGAATTTGGCGATGTTGCCTTCGCTGACTGTCCGCACACCCAACACGCCGTCATCATCCAGTGTCAGCGACGATTGGGCGATAAGATGTGCCGTGCGCCCATCGGACGCGATCAGGATTTCGGCGGTTTGCCCGTCGCTGATTGCCAGATCGGGGTTGTCCACTGTGACTTCCACACGGAAGGTCCGGGTCAGCTCGTCGGCACTGCGCGACCGAAAGGTGACGCGGCCTTGTACCTCTTGCCCATCCGAAAGCCGCGCGCCGGCCAAAGCGCCGACGGTCACTTTGGAGACGTCGGCTTCGGGCGCAAAACCCACCAGCTTGATCTCATCAAGCTGAATGATCGTCGCGCAGGGTGTGCCGGGTTGCATCAACGCACCCAATTCGGCGGTATCCGTTTCCAACAAGCCCGAGAAGGGCGCGCGGATCGTCAGTTTTTCAATCTCGCGTGTGGCCGAGGCCACGGCGGCCTGCGCCGATTGGATACCGGCCTGCGCCGATGCGACAGCGGAACTGGCGCGCTGCACGCCTGCGGTTGCGGCTTCCATTGCGGCCTGTGCGCTGACAACCCGTGTTTCAGACGCAAACCCGTCTTCTGACAGGCTGCGCGCGGCGTTCAGGTTGATCTCTGCCTCGCGGACCCGCGCATTCGCCTCCAGCACGCCCGCTTCTGCCTCGGGGACGCGCCCTTGCGCTTCGGCAAGCCGTGCGCGCGCTTCTGCCAGCGAGGCCTGGCGCGTGCCGGGATCAAGGCGGCAAAGCGCGTCGCCTTCATTCACCGATGCGCCCTTGCGCAGAGGTTCTGAAATCACGAGGCCGGATGTTTCGGAGGCAACCGTGACCTGACGCGCGGCTTCTGTTCTGCCACGCAGGATTACGGCGCTGTCGATTGTTTGCGCGACAGAATGTGTGGCGACCACACCGACGGCAGATTCGCCCGGTGTCGTAGCGCTGCTCTCTGCGGTAACTTCAGCGGTCTCTGGCGTTTGCGCATCCGCGGGGGCGGTCTGTGCAAAATCAAGCAGGCGATCACGTTCAAACACAACAAAATACAGGCCTGCAAGCACCAGGATTGCAGTAATGACCGGAATGATCTTCATTGTTGTGACCTCTGAACGTGCCGCAAATCGCTTTTGCCGCGCTGTGTTTCTCGATGTTGTCTTTACGTGGACCGCAAGAATGCGGATCATAATATCATACTAAACCACTCAGTTCAGATTATAGCGAACCTTCCCTGACGGCAAGCGTCCTTTTCTGCGGTTGCGCAAGGAAACGTGATGGCATTTTTGCCTCTGCCCTTGTTCATTGCGCCAGCTTCACGATATGAACGCCAAAAGGCGCATAATGACCTGCGAAGTGTGAGGCCCAAGGTGAGCAACAACGACAGTTTTATCGAGGAAGTCACCGAAGAGGTGCGGCGCGAGAAGCTATACGGCTATCTGCGCCGGTACGGCTGGATTGCCGTAGTATGTGTTCTGCTTCTGGTGGGTGGGGCGGCCTGGAACGAATATCGCAACGCGCAGGCGCGCAATGCAGCACAGGCGCTGGGCGATGCGCTTGTCGATGCGCTGAATGAAGATGCGCCAGAGGCGCGCGCGGCAGCACTGGCCGAGGTGCAGGCGGAAGGGGCCTCTGCGGCTGTTACGCTGCTGTTGCGGGCGGCCACCCAGCAAGAGGCCGGTGATGCCGCTGGTGCGGCGGCGACATTGAATGCACTTGCTGTCGATCCCGATGCGCCAGAGATGTACCGCGATCTGGCGGCGTTCAAAGCGGCCATTCTGCCGACGGATGATGTTGAGGCCCGTATGGCCGCGCTGGATGCCCTGTCACTGCCCGGCCAACCGTTCCGCCTGCTGGCGCTTGAGCAAAAGGCCTATCTGACGCTGGAAGGTGGCGACGTCGAAGCTGCCATCGCAATCATGCGGCAGGTCGAAGAAGATGCTGCCGTCACACGTGGCTTGCGCGAGCGTGTGCAGACGCTCATGGTGGCGCTGGGTGAACCTTCGCCCGAACCTGTGGCCCAATAAAGCGCTGATTGGATCTGACCCGTGATTTCTAGAATACGCCTTGCCACAGTCTTGAGCATGACCCTTCTGGCAGCTTGCGGCGAAGACGACATTATCCTGCCGGGCGAGCGGTTTGATATTCGTCCGCAATCCGTCGAGGTCAACCAAGCCTTGCCGATCAATCTGCCGGCTGTTCGCACCAATGCAGAGTGGACACACCACAATGGGTCTGCGGCCCATAGTGTCGCCCATCCAGCACTTGGCACCACGCTGCGCCCGGTGTTTGTGGCCGATATCGGCGAGGGTGACAGCAAAAGCGCGCGGATTACCTCGCACCCTGTTGTGTCCGGCGGCGTGATCTACACCGTTGATGCCCGCGCTACCGTCACGGCAACAAGCACCTCTGGCGCGGCCTTGTGGTCGCGTGATCTGACGCCGCGCACGGACAACCCCGGTGACGCCTCTGGCGGTGGTATTTCAGTGGCGGGTGGACAGGTTTACGTGACCACCGGTTTTGGTGAGGTGACCGCCCTTGATGCGGCCACAGGCCAAACCGTTTGGGTGCAGGATCTGGATGCGCCCGCAAATGCGTCCGCAACCGTGCGTGGCGATTTCGTCTATGTGGTGGCGCGCGACAGCATGGCCTGGGCGCTGGATGCCACAAACGGGCGCATTCGCTGGCAACAATCAGGCTCGCCATCAACGGCGAACTTCAGCGGCGGTGCTGCACCCGCTGTTTCGGGAGAATTTGTTGTTTTCCCATTCCCATCGGGTGAAGTGCTGGCGACATACCCGCTGGGCGGTATCCCGCGCTGGACCACCGTTGTCTCTGGCGACCGTGTTGGAAGTGCTTCGGCGAACATCAATGATATCGCGGGTGATCCGGTGATCCTGGGTGACCGTGTTTATCTGGGCAACTTTGGCGGGCGCACAGTGGCAATTGAGTTGTCCACCGGTGATCGCCTCTGGACAGCGCCCGAAGGGACTGTCAGCCCGGTCTGGCCTGTCGACAATTCCGTTTTCCTGATCAATGACATCAACGAACTGGTGCGGCTGGATCGCGCAACCGGCGATCCTGTCTGGCGCACAGCCCTGCCTGCCTTTGTGGAAGATCAACGCACCCGCCGCCAGAAACGTGTTTTCGCGCATTATGGTCCGGTCCTTGCCGGGGGGCGTCTGATTGTCACCTCATCGGACGGGTTTATCCGGCAGTTCGATCCGACCTCTGGGGCCTTGCTGGGCCAGATTGCACTGCCCGGCGGCGCAGCCTCTGGCCCTGTTGTGGCGGGCCAGACGCTCTACGTCGTGAGCAAGTCCGGCCAACTACACGCTTTCCGTTAGGCCTGAACTGGTGTAACGCGCGGGTCCAGACCCGTCAGGAGCCGAGAAAATGAGCTTTACCCTCGCTATCGTGGGACGTCCCAATGTGGGCAAGTCCACCTTGTTCAACCGTCTGGTTGGCAAGAAGCTGGCTTTGGTCGATGACCAGCCGGGGGTCACACGCGATTTGCGCGAGGGTGAGGCGCGTCTGGCGGACCTGCGCTTTACCGTGATCGACAGTGCCGGTCTGGAAGAAGCCACCGACGACAGCCTGCAAGGGCGTATGCGCCGCCTGACCGAACGTGCGGTCGAGATGGCGGATGTGTGTCTCTTTATGATCGACGCGCGGGCAGGGGTGTTACCCGCCGATGAGGTCTTTGCCGATATTTTGCGCAAGAAGAATGCCAATGTGATCCTTGCGGCCAACAAGGGCGAAGGCAAAGCGGCGGATGCGACGATCCTGGAGGCCTACGCGCTGGGTCTGGGTGAGCCGATCCGCATGTCTGCCGAACATGGCGAAGGCATGGGCGAATTGCTGGACGAGCTGCGCCCGCTGGCGGATGCATTTGAAGAGCGCGCAGCGGCGGATGCGCCCGACGTTGATGTGGATGTCGGCGAGGATGACGAGGATGCCCCGCGCATCCCGACGAAAGCCAAACCCTTGCAGATTGCGGTTGTGGGCCGTCCCAACGCGGGCAAATCCACGCTGATCAACCAGATCATCGGTGAAGAGCGTTTGCTGACCGGCCCCGAGGCCGGGATCACACGCGATGCCATTTCTGTCCAGCAGGACTGGGGTGGCGTCCCGATGCGTATTTTCGATACCGCCGGGATGCGCAAGAAAGCCAAAGTGCAGGAAAAGCTGGAGAAACTGTCGGTTTCCGATGGTCTGCGCGCGGTGAAATTCGCCGAAGTTGTTGTTGTTCTGCTTGATGTCGAGATTCCCTTTGAACAGCAGGATCTGCGCATCGCCGATCTGGCAGAGCGCGAAGGCCGTGCAGTGGTCGTTGCCGTGAACAAATGGGATGTTGAGGGCGAAAAGCAAAGCAAACTCAAAGAGTTGCGCGAAAGTTTTGAGCGACTTTTGCCGCAGTTGCGCGGCGCGCCCTTGGTGACGGTATCGGCCAAGACGGGCAAGGGGCTGGATCGTTTGCAGCAGGCGATCATGCGCGCGCATGAGGTCTGGAACCGCCGCATTTCAACCGCGAACCTGAACCGTTGGCTGATTGGTATGCTGGAACAGCACCCGCCGCCCGCACCCGGCGGCAAGCGCATCAAGATGCGCTATATGACCCAGGTGAAGACCCGCCCGCCTGCGTTTGTGGTGATGACCTCGCATCCTGATCAGATGCCCGAAAGCTATAAACGCTATCTGATCAATGGGTTGCGCGTCGATTTTGACATGCCCGGTACGCCGATCCGGCTCTTCCTGCGTGATCAGGGGGACAAAAACCCCTATAAGGACAAGAAGTCCTCGCAACCATCCCGCCTGTCAAAGCACCTCAAGAAAGGGCCCGGCGTGCGCTGAGGCTTTGGCGGGTCATCAGGCCCAGCAGAATGAGGATACCAACAGCGGCCAAGGCTGATACGGTCCATTGTGCCATGCCATTGGCCACGATGATGGCGACAAGCGCCCAGATAACGGTGAGCCCATATGCCCGCGCCCGTGTCGCGATCAGCACCGGAACGCTCAGCCCAAGTGCGCCGATGATCCCAAGATAAGCCCACCCCAACTGGTCCGTCACGATGCCATAGCCGGCCGCGGTGCTGCCCAAAGACACGAAAGATGCCGCAGTCAGCCAGCCTGCGTAGATGCCCACAGGTACGGCAAAGAACCAGATGTCGGTTTTCGGCGCACGTAACAAGGCCAAGATCGCACCGCCTGCCATGATGAATATTGTGATCGTCGCCCAGATCGCGCTTGTGTTGGCAATGGCCAACCATGGTGTCCCGACAGCGAGGCTGACAATCAGTGCAATGCGGGCAGGGGTCCATTGGCTGTCATCGGCGCGTTTTGTGGCGCCAAACACAGCCGACACAACCAGCCACGCATAGATCAGCCCCCAGATCGCAAAGGCATAGCCCGCAGGCTGCACCGGCGGCGCAATTTGCGGGATGGGCAGTTGATCGGCCCGAAACCCGCTGAATGGCTGCGTCAGGGCGGGTGAGATCACGAAAGTGATCGTCAGGATAAGTGTGAGATAGGCAAATTTTCTGGTCATGCGGTGTAACCTAGGGCGTCTGGACGCGCGTCCACCCTTGGGTGGGGAAAAGCCGACTTGCACGACGGATGACCCTGCGTCAGCATCGCCGCACTTCAAACGGGGACAGTTGGAATGAAGCGTATTGCGATTTTTTGTGATGGCACATGGAACCGCCATGATGCGGTTAATCCCACCAATGTCGTACGTCTGGCCCAGGCGGTCAAACATACAGCCGATGATGAGCGCAAGCAGCAGGTGTTTTATGTGCTGGGCGTCGGGGCCGGGCGCGGTTCGAACGCCGTGGCGCGCACGCTGGACCGCTTTGCAGGTGGGGCATTGGGGTGGGGGCTGATCGAGAATATTGAGGATGCCTATCGCGCCTTGGTGTTTTGCTATGAGCCGGGCGATGAGATTTTCATTTTCGGGTTTTCGCGGGGCGCTTACACCGCACGATCCCTTGCTGGTCTGCTGCGCTCTTGCGGTATCCCGCCGCGTGAAAACGTGGGCCGCATCGGCGAGGCGATCAAACGCTACAGATCACGCGCAAAGGATACCAAGCCGGATGATCCCAAGAGCTTTGAGTGGCGCCGCGATTTTGCGCCTTTCACAGCGACAAGTGAGGCAGAGTGGAACTGGCGGCAAAAAACCCGCCCCGGTTTATGCGTCAACCTGACCGTCAAATATCTGGGTGTCTGGGATACTGTGGGCGCGCTGGGTGTGCCGGGCTATTGGGCCGCGGCCCCTTTGTTTAACAAAAGGCATCAGTTTCACGATGCTGATTTGTCGCGTTCTGTGCTGTCGGCGCGTCATGCGGTGGCCATTGATGAACGCCGCAAGACCTTTCCGGCGGCCCTATGGTCGGACAAGCTTGATGATATGAACCGCCATGCGATGGGGTTGGATGAGGATACGACACTACACCCGGATACCCGCGAAGACTGGGCCTATCGCCAGGAATGGTTTCCCGGCGATCATGGCTCGGTGGGCGGGGGTGGTGACAGACAGGGGTTGTCGTCCTTCAGCTTTGACTGGATCGCGGAAGGAGCCCGGCGCGCGGACCTATGTATGGACACTTCCGTGCTGGAAGAGGTGCAACTGGGGCGCAATATCCGTGAGGCACTGACGAACCATTCCAATGTCGGTTTCATGACCAAGCTGATGCGGTGGAGTGCCACGGACCGCAAAGGCCCGACCCGCGTGGTTGATGTCAGCCAGACCACGCTGGACCGCGTGGCCTGTGATCCGACGTACCTGCCTAAGACGCTGGAAAACGTCCTGCCAAAGCTGCAAGAGACCATCACCAAGGACGACCTCTTGCCGCCGACCTAGGCCATCTGACCGTCAGCGTCGATCCGTGTCTTGCCACGCAGGTAGGGGTGCAGTGCAGCGGGCAGATCAACTGATCCGTCCTCTTGCTGGCCGTTTTCAACAACAGCGATCAGCGCGCGACCCACGGCCAGACCCGATCCGTTCAGTGTATGCACAAATTGCGGTTTGCCACCTTCGGCAGGCTTGTAACGCGCATTCATGCGGCGCGCCTGATAGTCGCCAGCAACAGAGACAGAGCTGATCTCGCGGTAGGTGTTCTGACCGGGCAACCAGACCTCGATATCGTGGGTTTTGCGCATACCGGCACCCAGATCGCCAGTGCAAAGCACAACGGTGCGATAGGGCAGTTCCAGCTTTTCAAGGATGGCCTGTGCCTGCGCCGTCATGCGGTCATGTTCCGCTGCACTGTCCTCTGGCCGGGTCACGCTGACCATCTCGACCTTTTCAAACTGGTGTTGGCGCAACATGCCGGATGTGTCACGACCTGCTGACCCGGCTTCGGAACGGAAGCACTGCGTATGAGCGACATAGCGGCGGGGCAGGTAGCTTTCCTCGATCGTCATGCCGTTGACGATGTTGGTTAATGTGACCTCGGCGGTGGGGATCAGCCACCAGCCATTGGTCGTCTGATAGCTGTCTTCGCCAAATTTGGGCAGCTGACCCGTGCCATACATCATCTCTTCGCGCACCAGCACCGGTGTGATGGTTTCGGTCAGCCCATGTTCTTCGACATGCACATCCAGCATGAACTGTGCCAAGGCGCGATGCAGGCGGGCGACAGCGCCCGACAGCAGAACAAAGCGACTGCCGGAAAGTTTGGCCGCGGTTTCAAAATCCATGCCGGGACGGATTGCGGGAATCTCGAAATGCTCGACCGGCGCAAAGGAAAAGTTGCGCGGGCTGCCGTGGCGGTGGATTTCGACATTGTCATCTTCGTCGTCGCCATCGGGGATGCTGTCATCCGGCAGGTTTGGGATGCCCATCAAAAGATCCGTCAGGGCGGCGTCTTCGGCCTTGGCTTCTTCATTCAGCTTGGCGATTTCGGCTTTCTTCTCGCCGACGAGCGCACGCAGGCGTTCGAATTCTGCCTCATCACCACGGCCCTTGGCGGCACCCACTTCTTTGGCGGCTTTGTTGGCCTCGGCCTGTGCGGTTTCGGCGGCAAGAATTTTGGCGCGGCGGGCTTCATCCATGGCCAGGATCTGCGAGGATGCCGGCGCAATCCCACGACGAGACAAAGCCGCATCAAAGCGGTCAGGGTTGTCACGGATGGTGCGAATATCATGCATAGCATCGGTCCTTGGATGAAGTTTCAGTGTCGGTCATATGCCTGATTGTGGGGGGCAAGTGAAGGCGGGAAAAAGACAGGGCGCAGGGTAAGGATTACCTGACGGCGCATTTGGCAGGAAATATGCCATCATCGCGCCATTCAGAGCAGTTGCTCAAACAATTTTCAGAAAGGTATTTCATGTTACGTTTGTTAACAATCGCGGCCGTTACTGCGGCCATTGCCGTTCCTGCCACAGCGCAAAACCTGACCTATGGCAATGCACAACTTGAATTGAACCGCCTCGAATCGGATGGTGACGAGATCAGTTCCAACATTCTGGAAGGCGACGTTGAGTTCAGCGCCGATCAGTTTCTTTTTGGGGCCGAGGTCAAGTGGCAGGATCTTGAATTCAGTGGTGGCAGTGGCGGTGAAATCACGAATTACAGTGCATTTGGCGCCTACAGCGTTATCCCGGAATTCATGATTGGTGCCGGTCTGAACGGGATCGATTTTGACGGGTCAGACATCAGCGGATACGAACTTTTCGCCCAGTACACGACGCCTCAGTTTGGTGTTGCCGTCAACTACAACAACCCTGACAGCGACAACGACGACTTTTACCTGACGACGGCTTATGTCGAAGGTCAGGTTGCGCCGGCTGTGACGCTTGGGGCCGTGGTCGAGGCGTTCAACAATGTTGACGATAAGTTCTACGCGCTGACGGCAGAATATGACGACGGGCCAGTTTTCGCGCGTGCCTATTACAATGGAATCACGGGTGTTGATGGTGGCTTGTTTGGTGTGCGGGGTGCCTACGGTGTTACTGACATGGTGGATGTCACCGCAAGCGTCGAGCGAGGCAGCGAGGATTTTTTTGGTGACCTGACCACTTATTGGATTGGTGCAGAGTATATGATCTCCGAGGGTCTGGCCGTCGATGGTGCCATAGGCCAGCTGGAAATTGGCAGCACCACGGCCCAGTTTATCCAGCTTGGTGTTTCCTATGAGGTTGGCGAACGGATGCGTCTTGATCGCAAGGTCAATGATGCCCTGCGCGAAGATCGCAGCAAGGGCATTGGGGCCATATTCGCGGACGTTGGCATCGGCGCTGGGTTCGGGTTTTTCTAGGATCCAACCCATGCGGCAAAACGGGGCCTGCACATCAGTGTGGGCCCTTTGTTATTGGCCTGAACGGGGGCTTTGATTGCCTGTGCAAACGACGAAGGTGCTGCAAATTTTCACCGAATGATTGCTTTCCCTCAATTCGCCCCCCATATGGCACAAAAGCCTGACGTGATCCGGCCAATCGCGGTTGCCAATCAAGGGGCGCGGACATACTGTGCCGCGACTTTACCAAGGCGATACGCCACACGACCAAAAGGGATGGGATATGAGACCTGAAGACCTGATTATGCTCCTTCTGATCTTCGCGATCATGTATTTTCTGCTGATCCGTCCGCAGCAGAAAAAACTGAAACAGCATACCGCCATGCTTGAGGCGCTGCGCCGCGGCGATCAGATTGTCACGCAGGGTGGCGTGGTCGGAAAAGTTGTCAAAGTGCATGACGACAAGAACGAGATTGAGGTCGAGATCGCCAAAGGTGTCAACGTCCGCATTATCAAGTCCACCATCGCCACCGTGATGAACAAGACCGAACCGGCAAAAACCTAAAACCTGCCGGAAAAGGCCTCTGTGATGCTCAATATTTCGTTTCCCAAGCTTGTGATGATCTGGCTGACGGTTGTTGTCGGCCTGACATTTGCGATGCCCAACGCCTTTTATGGCCGGGTTGAGGCCCACAATGATGCGATGGCCATCATTGAAACCGGGCAAACGAACGCAGAGCTTGAGGCTGATGCAGCACTTTGGCCCGGTTTTCTGCCTTCAAACCTTGTCAATCTGGGCCTTGATCTGCGTGGCGGTGCCCATTTGCTGGTCGAAGTGCAGGTCGAAGACGTGCATGAGTCTTTCCTTGAAGGGTTCTGGCCGGAAGTACGCGATGTGCTTTTGACGGCGCGTGACACCGTTGGATTTGTCGAGCGTCTGGACAGTGCGCCGACCGAGTTGCGGGTCAGTATTTCACAAGCCGAAGGTGCGACCCGTGCCTTTGAACTGGTCCGTGGTCTGGGCCGTCCGGTTACGTCTTTCACAGGCGCCGCCGCCTCGAACATTGATGTGCGCATTGACGGCACGATCCTGACCATCACGCTCAGCGAAGCAGAGAAAGCCGCATTGGACGAGCGCACGATCCTGCAAACGCTTGAAATCATCCGCCGCCGGATTGATGAGGTCGGCACCCGCGAACCCACCATCCAACGGCAAGGGGCAGAGCGTATTCTGGTGCAGGTTCCCGGCGTCGGATCGGCCAATGAAATTATCGACCTTCTGGGCACCACTGCACAGCTGACCTTTAACCCCGTCCAAGGGCGGGCCAGTGACCCCGACACATCGCCCGGCACAGGCAATATGCTGGTCCCGTCGCAAGAGCAGGACGGCGTGTTCTATATCCTGGAACGCCGCCCCGTTGTGACTGGCGAAGATCTTGAGAATGCACAGCTTGATTTCGACCAGAATGGGCGGCCTGCCGTGTCTTTCCGCTTTAACACCTCTGCCGCGCGCAAGTTTGGTGATTTCACGCTGGAAAACATCGGCAGCCCCTTTGCGATTGTGCTGGATGATGAGGTGATCTCGGCACCCACAATCCAAAGCCATATTCCCGGCGGGTCCGGCATTATCACTGGTAACTTCACCGTTGAGGAAGCCACCAATCTGGCCGTTCTGCTGCGTGCCGGTGCCTTGCCTGCCGAGTTGACGTTCCTTGAAGAACGCACGATCGGCCCCGAGCTGGGGCAGGACAGCATTGATGCAGGCAAGATTGCCTGCATTGTCGCGGCGATTGCGATTCTTGTTTACATGATCCTGAGCTACGGTCTGTTCGGCGTCTTTGCCAATGTTGCGCTGATCATCAATGTCGGCCTGATCTTTGGCCTGCTCAGTATCGCCGGTGTCACGCTGACCTTGCCGGGTATTGCGGGTATCGTGCTGACCATCGGTATGGCCGTCGATGCCAACGTGATCGTGTTTGAGCGCATCCGCGAGGAACTCAAGACCGCCAAAGGACCGGCCCGCGCGATTGAGTTGGGATATGAGAAGGCGCTGTCGTCCATCATCGACGCCAATATCACCACATTCATCACTGCTGTTATCTTGCTGGTCATGGGCTCTGGCCCTGTGCAGGGTTTTGCCTGGACGCTGATGTTCGGGATCATGTCATCCGTTTTCACCGCGATTTTCGTCACCCGATCAATTATCTCGATCTGGTTCGCGCGCGCCCGCCCCAAGACAATCGAGGTTTGATATGCGCTTAAGACTGGTTCGCGAAAACACATCAATCGATTTCTTCAGCCGCGCCCGCATCTGGCTGGGAATTTCGATGGTCCTTATGGTCGTTGCCTTTGCCTCGTTCACGATCCAGGGGCTGAACTACGGCATCGACTTCCAGGGCGGGACAAGCATCCGGACCCAATCCGAGCAACCGATTGATGTTGCCGCCTATCGCGCGGCGCTGGATCCGCTGGAACTGGGCGATGTTTCAATCGCCGAGGTGTTTGATCCGTCCTTTGAGGAAAATCAGAACGTTGCGATGGTGCGTATTCAGGCGCAGGAAGGTGATGAGCGTATCGCGTCCGAGACGATTGAAGCGATCCAAGAAGCGTTGCGCACAATTGATCCGGGTATGACATTTCCATCGGTCGAATCCGTTGGCCCCAAAGTATCAGGCGAATTGATCCAGACCGCGGTTATTGCGGTGGCTTTGGCCGTTGTTGCGATCCTGCTTTATATCTGGCTGCGTTTTGAGTGGCAGTTCGCCATCGGTGCGGTGCTGGCGCTCAGCCATGACGTGATCCTGACCATCGGCATCTTCTCGGAGCTTCAGATCAAGTTTGATCTGGCCATCATTGCGGCCTTGCTGACCATCGTGGGCTATTCGATCAACGACACGGTGATCGTGTTTGACCGCGTCCGGGAAAACCTGCGCAAGTACAAGAAAAAGGACCTCAAGGAGGTTCTGAACATCTCGATCAATGAGACGCTGAGCCGGACATTGATGACCTCGGTGACAACCTTGTTGGCGCTGATTGCCCTCATTGTGTTGGGCGGTGATGTGATCCGTGGTTTCGTCTTTGCGATGATCTGGGGCGTGATCATCGGCACGTACTCCTCGATCTTCGTCGCTTCGGCCATTCTGCTGGTGCTGGGGGTCAAGCGGGACTGGTCCAAGAAAGACCCAAGTGCGGGCACGAAATACGGGCATATCGACACCTGAAATGGGGTGAGCCATGCGATTGAATGAAATCGACTACAACGATGCAGTGCCCATAGATGCCTATGGGCCCGGCTTCTTTCGTGTGGGCGGCAAGAAATACGAGGGTGCTGTGCTTGTATCCCCCGCAGGTGTTGTGGCCTGGGGTGGTTACGACGACACCGACAATGCGCTGGCGCTCAGCGATCAGATTGATGTGCTGTTTGTGGGCACCGGGGCCGAGATTGCCCATCCTGACAAAACCTTCCGCACCACAATGGAAGAGGCTGGGATCGGGGTTGAGGCTATGGCATCCCCTGCTGCCTGTCGCACCTATAATGTTCTGTTGTCGGAAGGGCGCCGCGTTGCGGTGGCCTTGCTGCCTGTCTGAATGCTGCGTGTCACTGATCTGAGTTGCGAACGCGGTGGATTGCCGGTTTTGACCGGCATCGGTTTTGAGGTCGCGGCAGGGCAGGCGCTGATTCTGCGTGGTCCCAATGGCATTGGCAAGACAACGCTGTTGCGCACTTTGGCGGGGTTGCAGCCTGCCGTTGCCGGCACTGTGACCTTTCCAGAGGATGAAGGCGCTTATGCCAGCCATGCTGACGGGATCAAAACCGCGTTGAGCGTCACAGAGAACCTGAGGTTCTGGGCTGATGTCTACGGGGCCGCCTTGCCCGGTGATATTCTTGAGACATTCGATTTGGCGGATCTGGCGGACCGTCTGGGCGGCACGTTGTCCGCCGGGCAGAAACGCCGCCTTGGGTTGGCGCGCTTGGGCGTGATCGGACGCAAGGTGTTGTTTCTGGATGAACCGACGGTGTCGCTCGATGGGTTCTCGGTCAAGCTCTTTGCCAAATGGTTGCAAGAAACGCATCTGGCAGGCGGTGGTGTTGCGGTGATCGCAACGCATATCGATCTGGGGCTGAAAGCACCCGAACTGGACCTGACCCCGTTCAAGGCGGATGTGGACGCGGGCGGCGGCATGGATGAGGCGTTCTTGTGATCGCGCTGCTTTTGCGTGACCTGCGTTTGGCCGTGCGGGCCGGGGGCGGCTTTGGACTTGGGCTTGCGTTCTTCTTGATCGTGGTGGTGCTGGTGCCTTTTGGCGTGGGGCCGGACACGGCTGTCCTGTCGCGCATCGCACCCGGCATTCTCTGGGTTGCGTCTCTGCTGGCCGCGCTCCTGTCGCTCGACCGGATTTTCGCGCTGGACTATGAGGATGGATCGCTGGCGCTGCTCGCCACATCGCCACTGCCCCTGGAAGGGGCGGCGATGATGAAGGCGCTGGCACATTGGGTCACAACCGGCCTGCCGCTGACGCTGGCGGCCCCTGCATTGGGGTTTCTGCTCAGCCTCGCGCCCGAGGCTTACGCCTACCTGTTTCTTTCACTTCTGATCGGTACGCCGGCCCTCTCGATGATCGGCACCTTTGGGGCGGCGCTGACGGTTGGTTTGCGGCGCGGGGGCTTGTTGCTGTCACTTCTGGTCTTGCCGCTTTACGTCCCCACGCTGCTTTTCGGGGCAGAGGCCGTGCGGCGCGGCGCAGATGGGCTCGACCCAAGTGGTGCGTTGATGCTGATGGGGGGGATCACGGCAGGGTGCTTTGCTTTGCTGCCTTTCGCGACTGCGGCAGTGTTGCGCATCAATCTGCGGTGATCGGGGATTGAGGGTGTTCAGCGGGCAGGATAGATAAGCAAAATGTCGATGTGGGAATACGCCAATCCGAAACGGTTTATGGGCTGGACCCGGCCTGTGTTGCCGTGGACCTTTGGCCTTGCGGGGCTGTGCGTTGTGGTGGGATTGATCTGGGGGTTTTTCTTTACGCCAGACGATTTCCGCCAAGGTTCAACCGTCAAGATCATCTATCTGCATGTGCCTGCCGCCTTGATGGCGATCAATGCGTGGATCATGATGCTTGTGGCGTCCTTGATTTGGGTCGTGCGCAGGCACCACGTGTCAGCGCTGGCGGCACGCGCCGCAGCGCCGGTGGGTGTGGTGTTCACGCTGATCGCTCTCTTCACGGGTGGCATCTGGGGCCAACCGATGTGGGGGACCTATTGGGCATGGGATCCGCGCCTGACGTCTTTCCTGATCCTGTTTCTGTTCTATCTGGGCTACATTGCACTTTGGGAGGCGATTGAAGACCCGGACACCGCTGCGGACCTCACCTCGGTTCTTTGCATGGTTGGATCGGTCTTTGCGATCCTGTCACGCTATGCGGTGCTGTTCTGGAACCAGGGGTTGCACCAGGGGGCGTCGCTGTCGCTGGACAAGGAAGAAAACGTAGCGGATGTCTTTTGGTTTCCGCTGTTGGTCTGTATCGCGGGGTTTGTGCTGCTCTTTATTGCATTGGTGCTGATGCGCACCCGCACCGAAATTCGCGCGCGCCGCATCCGCGCGCTGGAAGCGAGGGCGCGCCGTGCCTGACTTGGGTGAATATGCTGTTGAAGTGTCGGCCGCCTATGGGGTGAGCATCCTGTTGTTACTGGCGATTATCGCGATCAGCTGGCGCCGTTACGTGCGTGTGCGCGCGGCCTTGGAGGCGGTTGAGAAGAATGGCTAAAGTCTCGCCTCTGATGATCTTGCCGCCGGTGATCTTTGCGGCCTTTGCCGGGTTGGCGCTTGCCGGGATGCTGCGCGACAACCCTGATGAGATGCCATCGACCTTTGTTGGCAATCAAGCCCCACCTGTACCGGTTGAGGCGGTGCAGGGCACAGTGCAGCTGACCGACGATGACTTGCGATCAGGCGAGGTGACCATCGTGAATTTCTGGGCCAGCTGGTGCCCGCCATGCCGTGCCGAGCATCCGAATTTGCTGGATTTGGCGGCGCAGGGCTACCGCGTTGCGGGGATCAATTTCCGGGATCAGCAGGAACAGGCCGCGCCCTATCTGGCGGAGTATGAAGATCCGTTCTTTGCCACCGGCTTTGATGAGCGGGGCAGGGTGGCGATTGACTGGGGCGTGACCGCGCCGCCGGAGACGTTCATCGTTGATGGGGACGGGACGGTGTTGTTCCGGTTCGTCGGCCCCTTGGTGGGGTCTGACTACGAACAGCGGTTTTTGCCGGAGTTGGCGAAGGCGGTGGAATAGGTACATATGCGCGTGGGTTTCACCCACCCTACGTAGGGTGGGTGAAACCCACGTCTAAATGCAAAAAAGCCCGGTCGCAATGACCGGGCTTTTGCTGTTCCGCGAACGGGACTTAAGCAGCCTTCGCCAAGTTCCGAAGTACATAGTGCAGCACGCCACCGTTTTCGATGTACTCGATCTCAACAGCGGTATCGATGCGGCATTTCACGGTGATATCTTTGACCGACCCGTCGGCCATTGTGATCTGTGCTGTCATCTCTTGCAGTGGTTTGACGTCCGCGAGCCCGGTGATGGTCACCGTTTCCTCGCCTGTCAGACCCAGCGATTTGCGGGTGTCGCCGCCGGTGAATTCGAATGGCACCACGCCCATTCCAACAAGGTTGGAACGGTGGATGCGTTCAAAGTTCTCAGCGATCACAGCCTTGACGCCCAACAGGGCTGTACCCTTGGCCGCCCAGTCACGCGATGACCCTGCACCATATTGTTCGCCCGCAAAGACAACCAGCGGTGTTCCATTGGCCTGATGCGCCATGGCGGCGTCAAAGATCGCCGTCTGATTGCCGTCGGGCCCTTTGGTGTAGCCGCCTTCGACCCCATCCAGCATTTCGTTCTTGATGCGGATGTTGGCGAATGTGCCGCGCATCATCACCTCGTGGTTGCCGCGGCGCGATCCGTAAGAGTTGAATTCGCGCACAGGCACCTGCCGTTCGATCAGGTATTGTCCGGCAGGGGTCGTGTCTTTGAACGAACCTGCTGGGCTGATGTGGTCGGTTGTGACCATATCGCCAAGAACGGCAAGGACTTTGGCGTCAACCACATCCTTGATGGATCCCGCCTCTTTGGACATGCCTTGGAAGTATGGCGGGTTCTGGACATATGTGGATGTCGCGGGCCAATCATAGGTTTCACCGTCAGAGGTTTCTACCGCCTGCCATTTTTCATCGCCTTTGAAGACGTCAGCGTATTTGCTGATGAACGCCTCGCGGGTCACGGTTTTTTCGACCAAAGCGTTGATCTCGGCAGAGGTGGGCCAGATATCTTTCAGGAACACGTCACTGCCGTCCTTGTCCTGCCCCAGCGGGTCACTGGACAGGTCGATGTCCATTGTACCTGCCAGCGCATACGCGACAACCAGCGGCGGAGAGGCAAGGTAGTTGGCCCGCACGTCGGGCGAAATCCGCCCTTCGAAGTTCCGGTTACCGGACAGCACCGATGTGGCGACCAGATCACCTTCGGCAATCGCGTCGGACAGTTCTTTCTGGATCGGGCCAGAGTTGCCGATGCAGGTTGTGCAGCCATAACCCACAAGGTTGAAGCCGATCTTGTCGAGGTCGTCTTGCAGGCCAGCGGCCTCCAGATACTCTGAAACGACCTGCGAACCAGGGGCCAGCGATGTTTTGACCCAAGGCTTGCGATCCAGACCCAAAGCAGCCGCTTTGCGTGCCACAAGGCCCGCGCCGATCATAACGTAGGGGTTGGATGTGTTGGTGCAGGATGTGATCGAGGCGATCACGACCTTTCCGCTTTCCATGGTGTAGTCTTCGCCGGCGACGGCGACTTTCTTGCCCATTGGCCGCTTGAAGGTATTTTCCATCTCGTTGGCAAACGCGGTCTTGGCGTTGGTCAATGCCACATAGTCCTGCGGGCGCTTGGGGCCCGAGATTGCAGGAACGATTGTACCCATGTCGAGGTGCAGCGTGTCGGTGTAGATGGGTGCATAATCATCGCCCCGCCAGAAACCGTTTTCCTTGGCGTAGGCTTCGACCAATGCGATGCGGTCTTCGTCGCGGCCTGTGTTGCGCAGATAGCGCAGGGTTTCGTTGTCGATAGGGAAAAAGCCACACGTCGCACCATATTCCGGTGCCATGTTGGCAATCGTTGCACGGTCTGCCAGCGGCAGCACGTCGAGACCAGAGCCATAGAATTCAACGAATTTCCCGACAACGCCAAGCTCGCGCAGCATTTCAACGACTTTCAGCACAAGGTCGGTGCCTGTGGTGCCTTCCACCATTTCGCCGGTCAGCTCAAAGCCCACAACTTCGGGGATCAGCATCGACACCGGTTGCCCCAGCATCGCGGCTTCCGCCTCGATCCCGCCAACGCCCCAACCAAGAACGGCAAGGCCGTTGACCATGGTGGTGTGACTGTCTGTGCCGACAAGCGTATCTGGGTAGGCGACTTCTTCGCCGTTCTGGTCCTTGTCTGTCCAGACGGTCTGCGACAGATACTCAAGGTTCACCTGGTGGCAAATGCCGGTCCCCGGTGGCACAACGCGGAAGTTGTTGAACGCGCCCTGACCCCATTTCAGGAACTGATAGCGCTCCATGTTCCGTTCATACTCGCGGTCCACGTTCATCTGGAAGGCGCGCGGGTTGCCGAATTCGTCGATCATCACAGAGTGGTCGATGACCAGATCAACAGGGTTCAGCGGGTTAATCTGCTGAGCGTCGCCGCCCAAAGCCACGATGCCGTCGCGCATGGCGGCAAGGTCAACCACGGCAGGGACGCCGGTGAAGTCTTGCATCAGAACGCGCGCAGGGCGGTAGGCAATTTCGCGGGGGTTCTTGCCGCCATTGTCTGCCCAGGCAGAGAAGGCCTTGATGTCGTCCACGGACACCGAAAAACCGTCGTCTTCGAAACGCAGCAGGTTTTCCAGCACGACCTTGAGCGCCGCCGGCAGTTTCGAAAAGTCACCCAGGCCCGCGGCTGCTGCCGCCGGAATGGAGTAGTAGGCGACGGACTGGTCCCCAACTGTGAGGGTTTTGCGGGTTTTGGCGGTGTCTTTGCCGACTGTGATCGTCATGGCGTTCCCTTTCATGGCATATGCGTGAGCAAGGCTATTGGGGGGCTTTTGCCCCATGCCGCAAAGGCAATCAAGGGGGGCAGGCCAGTTTTTGTATACCATTGCACACAATTTGACGTGTTTCCGCAGGCGTGGTTGAAACATTCCTAACGGTGCCCTCGCAATTCGTTGATTGGTCATTACAGGAAAAGCTGACTACACCGGACGGACAATCTAAATATCAGGATTAACCATGCGCCTCTTCATTGCTGTTCTTTCGTTCATGGGGTTGCTTCAGGCGACCCAGGCTATTGCACAAAATGGACCGGTGGTGATTGAGCTTTATACCTCGCAAGGGTGTTCTTCCTGCCCGCCTGCCGATGCGCTGCTGCATGATCTGGCGGCGCGCGATGATGTGATCGCGCTGGCGCTGCATGTGGATTATTGGGATTATCTGGGCTGGAAAGACGACTTTGGCCGCCCGGAGAATACCGCCCGCCAGCATAGTTATGCGCGCGCGTTTCGTGCAGCAACAGTTTATACACCACAGATGATCTTTAACGGCCAGGACGATGCCGTTGGATCGCGGACGATGCAGGTCATGGACCTGTTGCAGGCGCATCAGCGCCGCGGGAACCCTGTGGATGTGTCGCTGACCCGTCGGGGCGAGCGTGTGATCATCAATGCCGAAGCCGATGCACGGGGCGACTATATCGTGCAACTGGTACGCTACACGCCCGAACAGACCGTTGATGTGCGCCGGGGCGAGAACGCAGGCAAGGTGCTGAGCTATGCCAACATCGTCACATCATGGGATGCGATCAGCCGCTGGGATGGGCGCGCGCCACTGGCGCTTGATGCCGCGGCACCGGGGAATGCGCCTATTGTTGTGATTGTGCAGCAGAATGGCCACGGCCCGATTGTGGGTGCCGCAGAGCTGCGCTAACGCTGCTTTTTCCCTTTCCATCGCTTATGCACCCAGAACCATTGTTCAGGGTTGCGCGCGATCTGTGCCTCAAGCCGTGCGTTCATTTCGGGCAGCATTTGTTCTGGCGTGCTATGGGCAATGGGTGCTTCGACCTCGACAGCGAATGACAGCCCATCAGCTTGCCTGATCCCGAAATAAGGGATCATGACCGCGTCGAGTTTGAGCGCGATCTGTGCTGCAGAAAGCGAGGTGCGCGCAGGGTGACCCATGAACGGGATCATCTGACCGGGGGCCGACACATCATAAAGCAATGTGCCCAGGCCGCCGCCGCGCAAGTGCCTGACAAACCCCATGGTGCCGCGATTGCCCTGCGCAAAGACAGGACCGCCCCAGCTGGTCATGGTCTTGGCATAGTGATCGTTGAAATAGGCGTTCTGCATCGGTCGATAAAGACCGCCGATCGTATGGCCCATGGCCGTGAGAACCTGACGCGGTGCTTCGTGATTGCCAAAATGGGCGGTGACGAAAATCACCGGGCGCTTGGCTTTGGTCGCGTCCGCAAGGGCCTCAAGCCCGGCACCTGTGGGTCTGGTGGTGCTGAGTTTTTCGCCAAACTCGCGCCAGGAGTAGTTCTCGATGATCGTGCGCCCGAAGTTGTCGCAGCAGGCAGAGGCCAGCTGCCTGCGTTTGGCCGCGGCCATGTCGGGATAGACCAGCGCTAGGTTATCCTCGGCGCGCTGGCGATACCCCGCCAGCGGTCCGATGGTCCGGCGCAGAGCGCTGCCCATCATGGGCACGCGCCTGTCGTAGGGAAGGCGCATGACCGCGCTGATCAGCCCGCGCAATGCGCGATCTGCCAGCCAGTCGGCGGTAGAGCCTGCTGGTGATGCCGCGGTCACGCACTGTCCGGGGTTTTGGCCAATCCTGTGCCAATCATGCTGTCGCGTGTCACCAGCGCGGCAAGCCTGTCTGCATCCCAGCCATCGGTCCCTGCGGGACGGGCCGGGATTACGACATAGCGCATGTCGGCGGTGCTGTCGTGGACGCGCACCTGGGTCGCGTCGGGCAAATCCACGCCGAATTCGGCAAGAACCTTGCGGGGTTCTTTGACGGTCCGGGATCTGTAGGCGCGCGATTTGTACCAATCGGGGGGCAATCCAAGCAGGTTGCGCGGATAACAAGAGCAGAGGGTGCAGACGACGACATTGTGGACCTCTGCGGTATTCTCCAACGCGATGAGCTTCATCGGTCCGATATCAAAGCCCATGTCGCGGGTCGCGGCGCTGGCGTCTTTAAGCAAGTCTTCGCGGAAAGCTGGATCAGTCCAGGCTCTGGCCACTACCGCCGCACCATTGGCAGGGTTGCGGGCATCCATCGCGTCAATCTGCGCGTTGATCTCGGCCGCGGTGGTGACGCCTTTTTCAATCAGCAACTCGCGCACGGCAATTTCCATCTGCTGCCAATAGGTCAGCGGGTGATCGTCATCGGCGCGGTAAGGGTGCCCAGAAGGCGAAAGGTGGTCGTGGTGATCATGGGGCATGGGGCGCCTCCGCCGGTTCGAGCCAATGGGCGTAAATTTCTGCGTCGATCGTGTCATCGGGGTGGCTGGTGTCTGCACCCCAGACCTCTGCCATAGTAAAGCGGACACGCAGCAGCGGCAGCGCCTGACCTTCAAGGCCGTAGGCCAATGATTCGGGATTGGGGAAGGGGCCAAGCCTACGCTCGACCCAGCCGGTTTTGCCGCGCAGGTAGGCGGGTGTGCGCACATGACCGGGCGGCATGTCAGCGCGGACGCGCATGAACTGTGGCGCACTCATCTGTTGGCCTCACCGTAGGTCGCACCACGTTTTGTGACCTCTGACATACGCTGCGCCAGCTCTGCGGTAGAGTAGACGCCAGCCTCTATCAGGTTCTGGTTCACCGACGCGATCCATCGTTCGTAGTAGGTCATGGTTTCAAAGGCCTCTGGCCCCATGTCCTCTAGCACACGGCGCAGGCCGTCCACGGTGAAATGCCCCTTGGAGGAAGCAAGGATCATCAGCGCATCCACACGCTTTTCCCAAAGTGAGAAATCATGCTGGTCGGTTGGGACCGGGCCTGCGGCCTCGCCACCCATATCGTGCCAGCGGCGGCCATCGAATGTGTTTGGTTCCTTTGTCATAGCCAAAGGTTAGCGCATTCCGTCAGCGGGGTGAATCACATTTCGCTAGGCTGGCTTTATGTTTCTTCCTGGTCCTCACCGGCTTCATCGGGGTCGATCAATGTGATCGTTCCTGCGTCGGCCATTTCACGAATGGCTTTGGTGATCTCAGACATCGCTGCTTCGGCTTCCGCCTTTTTGATGGGGCCGAGTTCAGCGGCATCATCACGGATCTGGGCCGCCATACGCTGCGAGATGCTGTCCAGAATGAACTCTGCCGACGCGACAATCTGTTCATCCCCTGCAAGGCCTGCGGCGATTGCGGTGGTCATGATCTGGGTATCCACCGCGCGGATGCAATTGGGAATATCAGTGGGTTTGACCCGCGGCGCAATGTCCTTGAAGGTAAAGATCGCCTTGCGGACATTGTTGGCAAATGCGGGATCTGTTGTGCCCAGGCCGGCCAGCACATCTTCGCGGGTATCCGTTGGGGTTGCGTTGAGGATTGCACCCAGTCGTTGCACCGGCGCTTTTTCAAAGGCGAGCGCATTGGGCAAACCATAGTCCTGCGCAAGTGCCGCACCAATGCGGCGCACGGCATCCGGAGCGACGGCGGCCGTTTGCGACATTGCATATGTGATGCGGCGCGCGCGATCGCCGGGTGTTTTGGTCAATACGTCAGCTGCCTTTGCCACAGGCAATTTCGAAAGCGTGATTGCGCAAACCTCGATGCTTTCGGCGCACATGATGGCAACGATCTCAGCGATGTCCAGATTGATGACAGTGGGCCAGTGGTCACCATTACGCACGTCCTGCGTTTGTTTGCGTAACCTGTCGGCCAATGGGCCGCTGAGGTGATCGGCCAAGGCCATGACAGCACCGTCATGGGTACCGGGGGCCGAAAGGCCAATTGCGTCCAGCTCTGCCAGGAATTCTTCTGCGACGGTGGTGACGGTGTCCCGATCCACCAACCGCAAGGTACCCAGTTCCTGTGTCAGCAAAAGTTGCAGGTGTTCCGGCAATTGCGACAGTGACAGATGCGCGCCGTCGCCAATCAGCATCTGCACGACCATCGCCGCCTTGCGGCGGCGCGAGGGCGGAGCAGCTTTGGGAAGTGTCTGTGTATCCATGGCGCAGTGTTATGCGCACTGCGTAAAAGAACAGTTAGGAACCGGGGTGGGTCACCATAATTGACATCTTTTTGAGTTGCTCGACTGTGTCGGGCTTGAGCGCCTGCTGATCACTGGTCGCGATATGCAACGCCTCAAACCGTTCAACAATTTCATCGATCTCGGCATCGGTGAATTCGCGGTCGGGGCGGGCAAATCCTGACATGCTGTGACTGCCGCCCGTTGTTGTTGCATAAAGCATGCCGTATTTCATGCCATACTCAGCCGCCTGACCCAGAATATTCGCCGGATCGTCCAGTTCTGACCAACGGCATGTGCCGGTGTTCTCAAAGCACCATGACACGGTGGGGTCATTCACCAAAAGACCCGCTTGCGAGTAGTGCTCAAGCCACGGACGTGGATAGCTCTGAAAAAAGAATGCAGGTGTGGTAAACTTGATATGCAAGCCCATTGCATAGCCAGATTCCGACCGTTCTTTGAATTCTCCCAGGACTTTACTGAGGTCAAACTTCGCGGCTTTCATTTCAAATCTCGCTTTCAGGTTGCCAAGCTCTTACATTTGAAAGTATTCCACTACAGGCTTTATAGAAAGATAGTCTAAAGGTAAGGTTGTAGCAGCAACAAGGCAATTCTTCCGTTTGGGGCTCGTCGAGGAATTTGAATGGCGGCATTATTGGGTCCAGACGAAATAGGGCAACTTGCCCCGTCTGGATATTACATAGCCCTAAGGATTGGGTTCGCTTTCCCTATGGAGGAAGTCAATGCTTTGCCCCCTGACTGGGTAGAGCACTATACCAATCAGCGCTTCATGCTTTTTGACCCTGTGATCAGATGGGCCTACGCAAATGTCGGCGCATCGCGCTGGAGCGCGTTGGAGCTGGATGATCCCAAGAAGGTCATCGCACAGGCGCAAACTTTTGGTCTGCGCTATGGGGTCACGGTCGCAGTGCTTGATTCGGGTGCAAAGGCGCAGCGTTCATTTGCATCTTTCGCAAGGGCGGATCGAGAGTACACCGAACTTGAAATCAAGCTGCTACAGGCTTTTGTGACGCGACGTCACAATGAGACCGCCCCCCCGACCAACCTGACCCGCGCCGAATTGGAGGCTCTGGGCATGGTCAAAGACGGCAAGCGCCTTAAGGAAATCGCCTATGAGTTGAGCGTCAGCGAAGGTGCGGTCAAACAGCGCCTGAAGAACGCAAAACTGAAACTTGGGGCAAAAACAGGCACCCAAGCGGCGGCACTGGCAAATCAATTTGGCTTAATCTAGGCAAAATTCAGGCTTTTTTTCCCCTTTCAGAACAATTAGACCTAAATAGTCAATGATTTTTGGTCATTGGTTGGTGGCGCAGTGGGGGCTGACGTCGCAAGGGACTCAACCAGAGGGGAAGACAATGGAGAAGATCACTTTTAACCTGACGGAGCTTCATAAGTATGGAACTGCGTTTTTCGAATATCTCGCGCTGCGCAAGCAGTTTTTCGTAGATCAGCTGGGTTGGGACATCCCGCATGATGACGATGTGGAGATGGACCAATACGACAATCCAAAGGCGTATTATTCGCTTGTCCTCAAGGACGGCAAAGTCGTCGCCGGCGGCCGGGCAATGGCGACCACTGCGCAGTGGGGATCACATACCTACATGTTGCGCGATGCGGTTGAGGGCAAAATCATTGGTATCCCGAACACAATTGTGAACGAGGTCGAGGTCACTGCCCGTGTATGGGAGTGCACGCGCGTTGTTGTCTCTTCGGAAATCCGGGACCCGGCAGAGAGTGCCGAGTGTCTTGCGCTGATCGTCAATGGTCTTGCCGAACAGGCGCTTGAGCAAAACGGAACAGAACTGATGGCGCTGAGCCGCCCATCGCTTTTGCGGGCGTTGCGCAAGATTGGATACAACCCACGCGCGATTGGTGAACCCTATGTCAATTCGGATGATGGCCGCCGCTATGTCGCGATGAGCATGCCACTGGTTGAAGAGATCGCCGAGAAACCGCATCACATGCCAGTGCCGAAAGCCACGCATATCGCAAAGCACAGTCTGGTTCACGCACCTATCAAACTCTAGACTCCAGCCGTCTGGTGACCTGCTGAGTTGCTGCCCCTAAAGCTGACTGATCCTCCGTCAGCTGCCAAAGACCCGGTTGAAAATCGTGTCGACGTGTTTGGTGTGATAACCGAGATCGAATTTCTCTTCGATCTCGGCCTTTGACAGTGCGGCCAGTACATCGGCATCGCCAAGCAGCTCGGTCTGGAAGTCGGCACCTTGTTCCCAGACTTTCATGGCATTGCGCTGGACCAGCCGGTAGGCGTCCTCGCGGCTGACGCCTGCCTGGGTGAGCGCCAAAAGCACACGCTGCGACATGACCAACCCGCGGAACTTGTTCATGTTGGCCAGCATGTTGTCGGGGTAGATGACCAGCTTTTCGATGACACCCGCAAGGCGATTCAGGGCGAAATCCAGCGTCACGGTTGTGTCCGGTCCGATGGCGCGCTCAACCGATGAATGGCTGATGTCACGCTCGTGCCAAAGGGCGACATTCTCCATCGCTGGCACAACGGACATGCGCACCAGGCGCGCAAGACCGGTCAGGTTCTCTGTCAGCACGGGGTTGCGTTTATGTGGCATTGCCGACGAACCCTTCTGGCCCTTCGAAAAGAACTCTTCGGCTTCCAGCACTTCGGTGCGCTGCATGTGCCGGATCTCCGTTGCAATGTTTTCGATGCTGGAGGCGATGACGCCAAGCGTGGCAAAGAACATGGCATGGCGGTCACGGGGAATAACCTGCGTACTGATCGGCTCGGGCTTGAGGCCCAGTTGCGCGCAGACGTGTTCCTCGACGGAGGGGTCGATATTGGCGAAGGTGCCAACGGCACCTGAAATTGCCCCTGTCGCGATTTCCTCGCGGGCATTGATCAGTCGCGCACGGCCCCGATCCATTTCCGCATAGAAACGGGCAAAGGTCAGACCCATGGTGGTAGGTTCGGCGTGGATGCCGTGGCTACGCCCGATGCGCACGGTGTCCTTATGCTCATATGCGCGGGTCTTGAGTGCCGCCAACACGCGGTCCATGTCAGCAATCAGCAGATCAGCGGCGCGGACAAGTTGCACGTTCAATGTGGTATCCAGCACATCGGATGATGTCATACCCTGATGCACAAACCGCGCGTCTTCGGATCCGATGTGTTCGGCCAGATGCGTAAGGAATGCGATCACGTCATGTTTGGTGACGGCTTCAATCTCATCAATCCGGGCGACATCAAATGTCACGTCTTTTGCTTTCCAGACCGCTTGGGCGTTTTCCTTGGGGATCACACCGATGGCAGCCTGGGCGTCGCAGGCATGTGCCTCAATCTCGTACCAGATGCGGAATTTGGTGGCTGGCTCCCAAATAGCGGTCATGTCAGGACGAGAATAGCGGGGGATCATGGGCAGGCACCTTATTGATGGGGTGGGCAGACTTTCATACGCGCGTCATAAGGTGGTGGGCGGGAAGCCTCAAGGGAGAGATGGGCATGTTGCGGTTCTTTGCGGTTTTTATCATCTGCGCGGCACCGGTCGCAGCGCAGGAGTGGCATGCCATGTCGGGGGCCGAGATCGCAGCGGCGCTGACGGATCGTCGTTTGCAGTATGACAACGCGACGCAGCATTTCTATGCCTCGGGACGCACGCTATACAACGCAGGGCAGGACAGTTGGGGGTATTGGGCCGTGCGCGAGGATCAGTATTGCAGCCAGTGGCCGCCCGGTGCGCAGTGGGATTGTTATGATATGGCCATGGCAAGTGGTGTGATACGTTTCATCGGTGGCGACGGAAGCACAACAGACGGGGTTTACGCAGAGTGATGCTGAGGCCGGATGATTTTGCAGGGCTTTGGCAGGTCACGCGCGAGATAGATGATCGCTACAGCGGTCAGATCGGGCGGTTCGAGGGCGAAGTGCGGTTTGGTGGCGATAGGGCCGACACGCTGCACTACAACGAAAGCGGAACGATGCGCTTTGGCGGTGGTCCGGATCTGCAAGCCACGCGCAGCTACTTCTGGCATTTTCATGCCGATCATGTCGACGTGACATTCGCGGATCGCAAACCCTTTCACCGTTTCCGGGCCGAAGGGCAAGGCCTGGGCACCGATCATCCCTGTGGTGATGATCTATATACAGTCCGCTATGATTTCACCGGGTGGCCGCGGTGGACGGCCGTCTGGACCGTCAAAGGGCCGCGCAAGGACTATGTTTCAACGTCGCTTTACACGCCTGTCCAGTCCCAAAGCTGATCCAGGACAAGGCAAATGGGGTGTTAGCGCCATCTCACTTGCGCCGCGTCGCAGCATGGGCAATAAATGCGCAACGAAATAAACAAGGGGAGAGCGGCAGATGGCCCTCGCACTTAACGATAAAGTTCTGACCGAGGCCTTTGGCCCCTCCGAAGGCACCGCTTTGCGCGTCAAGCAGGTGCTGATGGTTGTTTTGGGGATCGTGGCCTTGTCCATCCTTGCCAAGGTCAAAATCCCGATGTGGCCTGTGCCGATCACCATGGGTACATTTGCTGTGCTGACAATCGGCGCAGCCTACGGCCCGCGTCTGGGTCTGGCGACCATTCTTGGCTACATGATCATTGGTGCTCTGGGCTTTGATGTCTTTGCAAGCTCTTCGGCTGAAAATGCAGGCCTGACATATATGATGGGCGGCACTGGCGGCTATCTGCTGGGTTATGTGTTTGCCACATTGGCGCTCGGCTTTGCCGCGCGCGCGGGTTGGGATCGTTCTGTTGTGCTGATGGCTTTTGCTCTGCTGATCGCCAACGCGCTGATCTATGTTCCGGGTGTTGCTTGGCTGACCGTGCTTTACGAAGGCAAAGGGCTGGCTTGGGCGGTTGAAGTTGGCCTGACACCTTTCCTGATTGGTGACGCGCTGAAGCTGGGCCTTGCGGCGCTGCTGGTGCCCGGTCTGTGGAAGCTGATCGGTGACGCGCGGTCATAAGAACCCGCAAGCGGAATTGAAGAAGGCGCTGCGGTCCGCAGCGCCTTTTTTCATGCCAGAACGGTTTTGACCGTCGATGCGCGCTCCAACGTGCGGTGGACCGGGCATTTGTCTGCGATCTCTAGCAGACGCGCACGTTGTGCGTCGTCCAGATCCCCGCTGAGGTGGATAACCCGTTCAAAGTGGTCAACCTTTTCACCCGGTTTTTCGGCATCCACGGCATGTTCCTTGGCGTGCTGGACATCGACGCTGACCCCGGTCAGGGGCCAACCTTTGCGCCGTGCATACATGCGGATGGTCATGGAGGTACAAGCGCCCAAACCAGCAGAGACAAACCCATAGGGCGTCAGCCCTTTGTTGGTGCCGCCAAACTTCGCGGGTTCATCAGCCAGCACATGATGCGGGCCTGACTGCACGTCTTGCAGGAAACCATTGGCGTCAGCCTCTGTCACGCGCATCACGCCTTCGGGCGCTTGGGCGGGTTTCTTGGGTTGTTCCAGTTTCAGATACCGCTTGGACCACGCCGCAATCACGTCTGCCGCGTATTCTGCATCCGCAGGACGGGTGATCAGGTGGTCGGCATCGTCCAGTGTGACAAAGCTCTTGGGGTGTTTGGCGGCAAGAAATATCTCAGAGGCATTTTCAACACCGACAGTTGCATCGCGCGGGGCGTGCAGCACCAGCAGGGCGGCGCCCAGTTTCGCGATAGAGGATTTGAGGTTGGCCTGGCTCACATCCTCGACAAAACCTTTGCCGATGCGGAAGGGACGACCGCCAAGCGAAACCTCGGCGACACCTTGATCGACGATTTGGGGAATTGAGTCCGAGAAGTTATGGGTCACATGCCCCGGATCATAAGGTGCGCCGATGGTCACGACGGCCTTGACGCTGTCCATCATCGGGGCCGCTTTCAGCACAGCCGCACCGCCGAGCGAATGCCCGATGATCAGTGTGGGCGACATCCCCCGCGCGTCCAGAGCCTTACCGGCGGCGATCAGATCGTCGACGTTGGAGGTAAAGCTGGTGTTCTCAAACTCGCCTTCGGAATGCCCCAAACCTGTGAAATCAAACCGCAAGACTGCGATGCCCATCGACGACAGTCGCGCCGCGATCCGGCGCGCTGCGGTGATGTCCTTGGAGCAGGTAAAGCAATGCGCAAACAGGGCCGTCGCCAGATGCGGGCCATTGGGCAAATCGAGGCGCGCGGCGAGCGTGTCGCCCGCGTGACCGGAGAAGGTGAGTTTTTCAGTTGGCATTTGAGGGGACCTTTCCTTGGCGGTCTGCTTGAAATCTGCGCAAGAGATGGGCGTAAGATGCGCGTCCGGCAATGTTAAACAGAAACAATCGCGGCAAGGTGAGAGATGTTACGAATATGAGATTTCTGGTTTTGATGATGCAGGCAGGGGCGATGTGCCTGTTGCTGGCGGTACTGCTTAGCTTTGCAGGCGCGCTGCACCCGGTTTTTGACAGCCTGTCACTGATGCGTTTGCCGTTGGCGGCGCTATGCCTGCTGGTGCTTGTTTTTCCCATGGGCGCGCGCCTACGGCTGATGCTGGCGGCGGCGGTGATGCTGGGCGCCGGAACGACGGTGCCGATGTTCTTTGGGCCACAGATGGCTGGTGACCTGCGCATCTATTCCAAGAATATGCAGTTCGCGAACCGCGAGTTGGAGGCATTGGCCAACGATATACGGGCCAGTGGGGCGGATGTGGTCACCTTGCAAGAGGTGTCGCGCGCCAATCGGGCGATGATGGCGGCGTTGCGGGATGTCTATCCGCATCAGCATATTTGCACTTTCTCGGGGTGGAACGGGATCGCCGTTCTGTCGCGCAATCCAGTCGTGCAGACCGCATGTTCCGACCGGCGTGCCGTTGCGGCGGCACAGGTGCAAACCGGGCAGGGGTTGGTTTGGGTGGCCTCGGTCCATCTGAGTTGGCCATTTCCATATGGCAATGCCCGGTCCGGTGCGGCTGCGGCAGACCTGCTTGCGCAGCTGGAAGGGCCTGTCGTGATGGCCGGTGACTTCAACATCTTCCCTTGGGCCAATAGTGTGCAAGGGATGCAACAGGCCGCCGCCTTGCAAGTGGCCCAGCCTGTGCGCCCGACGTTTGATTTGCGCGGTGTGCCGCTGTTGCTGGATCATGTGCATGCGCCGGGTGGCGGGGCAGCACAGTATCGGGGGCTGTTTGGGTCAGATCACCTTGGGGTGCTGGCGGATGTCTCGCTGAGCCGTTAGAGTCCCATCAATGCAGGGTCATGGGGGTATTTGGTCAGGTTTTCAAAGCCGTCTTCGGTGATCAGAACCTGATCTTCCAGCTTGATGGAAAAATCGCCGCCTTCGGGGCTGATCAGCGCCTCGACACAAAGCGTCATGCCCGGTTGCAGTTCATAGTCAAATGCACCGGGCACCATCTTGTCGGGGTAGGCAACCAAGGGCCATTCGTCGCAAAGACCGACACCGTGCATCAGGCAGCCATACTTCAGCTTTTGATATTTGTCGGGCAGCACATGGGTGTTGCGCGACAGCTCTTCGATATTCACGCCGGGTTTGAGCATTTGCATATTTGTTTCAATATGCTCCACA
Source organism: uncultured Paracoccaceae bacterium (assembly GCA_947498645.1). GTDB lineage: Bacteria > Pseudomonadota > Alphaproteobacteria > Rhodobacterales > Rhodobacteraceae > Yoonia. Next base: position 2,364,096 of record CANMKS010000001.1, read on the forward strand.
CCGATCTTCATCGCCTCGATCATATCCGCGCGCGGCTTGGCGTCGCCGATCCACCACGTGCGGCTGATGTCGACGCAGATACCGTAAGCGCCCACCAGATCTGTATCAAAGGCGACGATCTCATTGTTTTGCACGATCCGCCCGCCGCACTCCTGAAACCACGGGTTCGTCCGCGGGCCGGATGATAACAGCCGCGTTTCGATCCACTCGCCGCCGCGGCGGATGTTTTCGGCATGAAGGACGGCCCAGATATCATCCTCGGACATATCGCCATTTGGCACGCCCGCACGTGCGGCGTCTTCCATGGCGTAGCACGCTGCCTCGCAGGCATGGCTGGCGCAGCGCATGGCGAGGATTTCGTCAGGGCCTTTGATGCTGCGGGCCTTTTCGGTCAGTTCCTCGCCGGGGTGGACGGTGAAGCCGACAGCCTCCAATGCGCGCAAACCGTGCAACATGGGTTTATCAACACCCAGTGCCATGTTGCCGCCGCCATGCTCGCGGATTACATCGCGCACCTCATTGGCAAAGTTATCCGCCGCCGGTTCCAGTTTGTCGCCGCGGTCGAAATAGAACAGGTCCGCGCCGGTGCGTTGTTCATTCACCAACGGGTTGAATTTGCTTAGAAACATGCCGTTCTTGTAGTCCCACATCACCATATAACCGTCTGCGCAGACGATGCAGGCGCGGAATGGGTTGTGGCTGTTCCACAGCTGCATATTGGTGCTGTCGGTTGCGTAGCGGATGTTGAGCGGATCAAACATCAGGATGCCGCCGTAGTTGCGGGCATTCACCGCATCAACCAGCCGCTTGTGCCGCCAAGCGCGCATGGCGGGTAGATCGGGCAGTTGCAGACCTGCGGCCTCCCATTCCTTGAAAGCCAGTTGGGTGGGGCCAATTTCGACCCTGTCCTGATCGTTGGGGGTGCCATCGGCAAGTGTTGCGCCGCGTGAAGGGTCGATTTTGCGGGTGTCGCGGTAGTGGGTATTCATGGCGCTGTCCTTGGCATTTTCAAACCAAGTATGCGCCGATCGACCCAAACAACATGTCCGTTTTCGACATTTTCAGGTCAGAGTGGGGCGCATTCCGCCCCAGATCTTGTGAAAGCTACAGCAGGAACGCGATGAGAAAGACCAGCGCGATGAACGCGAAATAGATGTATTTGAGCGTTTTCACGACACCAAAAAAGACATCGAATACACCGCCAACCCCGCGCAGCGCGGAATTCGCCGTCGCCCCGGCGGGAGTGGATTTTGGCGGGCGGGGTGGTGTCGGTTGTGATGTCTCTGCCCGATATTTTGCGCCCCATGGCGACTGGGGCGATGGGTGTGCTGGCGCTTTGGGTTTGGGGTGTGCCGGTTGGCGCTGGCGTCCGGGCTGCGTGGCAGGATTTGCCTTGCGCAGGCTATTGAGCGGCTGTTCCGGCATCCGTTTGGCCGATCCGCGATAGGCTGTTGAGGGGCCTTTGTAGCGCACGTCGATAGGGTGGTATTTGCTCATCTGGAAATCTTTGATCGGTGGAATGCTCTGCCCATTCTTGGCGGTACGATGCGGCGATTATGAGGCGCGGGCAACATGATTTGTGGCCAATGCGCAGCGGCGGTTCAGTCCAGACCCGGTGCAAGCGCGCCTTCGGCCACAAGGGCCGCATATTTTTCCTGATCAAACCACCAGAAATCCACACCGCGAAAGAAGTCGTAAGGTGCAGGTTCGGCAGGTCGGCCAAAGATATCCCAGACCGCAACGCGGTGCGCCCCAAGGTTCCAGCCGCCAATCCAGATGTGTTTGCTGCGAAAAACCCGGTCCAATGCCCGAATGGCTGTTGTCAGCTCTTCCCGGCTTTCCGCGACCACGGCACGTTCGATCAGGGCATCAACCACCGGATCAGCGATGCCGATCAGGTTGTTGCTGCCCTCGGTCGCGGCCGCGTTAGAGCCGTAGAAGGCGCGCAATTCCGCCCCCGGCGTTGTTTGCACCTGCCACGCTGTCGATGACATATCAAAATCAAAGGCACGGCGGCGCTGTGTCCATGAACTGGGGTCAAGTACGTCGAAATTGGCGTCAATTCCCAAGGCTTTGAGGTTTTCCACAAAGGGCACCATGACCCGTTCCAGACTGCGGCTGTCATCGGGCATATCCAGCGTCAGCACGGTGCCAACCGCATTCCGCCGCACGCCATCGTCGCCAACGGTCCAGCCTGCCGCATCCAGCAAGGCGGACGCATCGCGCAACGCGGCCCGGTCACGGGGCGTGGACACACCAGCGCGCGGCACATGCACCGCTTTGGTGAAAATCTCTGCTGGCAGTTGATCGCGGAATTCTTCCAGCAACGCCAGCTCTGCCCCTTCGGGCAAACCTGTCGCCTGCATATCGGTGTTTTCAAAGAAACTGTCGGTGCGCTCATAGGCGCCGTAGAAAACCGTTTCATTTGTCCATGCAAAGTTGAAGGCCAACGCGATGGCCTGCCGCACGCGGATATCCTGCAACGCCGGGCGGCGCATGTTGAACCATATGCCTTGCGCATTGGCAGGCCGGGCGTCGGGGATCAGCAACTGCTGCACCCAGCCGCGCTGCGCCGCGGGAAAATCATAACCTGTCGCCCAAGAGGATGAGCGGTATTCAACCCGCACCTGATATTCTCCGGCGGCGAAAGCCTCGAGCCCGACAGTGTCATCGACGAAGTATTCATATGTAAAACAGTCGAAATTGTTGCGGCCTACATTCACCGGCAAATCAGCCGCCCAGTAATCATCCGTCTTGCAAAACCGCAACGTACGGGGCGGGTCCGCTGCCGTGACCTCATAGGCGCCAGAGCCAAGGGGGATATTCATCCAGCTTTCGCCAAAGGCAACGTCTTCGTAGAAATGCGCAGGCAGAACCGGCAGTTCGGCAATATCAGCCAGCAACCCGCTGCCAGCACCTGGTGCCAGATCAAAACGCACCCGGTGATCGGTTTGGGCGGTCACATCGGTGATGTCGGACAACAGATTGCCATAATAGGGGTGGCCTTCGGTTCTGAGCGCGTTGATCGTGAAAACGACATCATTGGCGGTAACGGGTACACCATCATGGAAACGGGCCTGGGGGCGCAGATCGAAGGTGACGTAGGACAGATCATCGGGGTAGGAGATCGTCTCGGCCAGCAACCCATAAAGCGCGTCAGGTTCATCATGGGCACGGACCATCAGGCTGTCATAGATATGCACGCCGACCTCGGGCGCGCCGTCGCCCTTGATGACAAAGGCGTTCAGGCTGTCGAAGGTTGGCGTGCCATAAAGCTGGCGCTGGGTGAGGGTGCCGCCTTGGGGGGCGTCAGGGTTGGCGTAATCGAAATGGGTAAAGTCGGGGCCATACTTCAGATCGCCAAAGGTGGCATAGCCGTGGCTGGTGGTGGTGTCCGAAAAGGCAGGTGTAGACAGCGCGATCAGCGTCAGTAGGGCGGGTATGCGAATGGTCATGGCAGCCTCTGATGTTGGGTTCACAAAGGACAACCCTGATAGGCTTGCGTGTCAAGTAAAGGTGAGAGTTTGGGCTGACCCATGCGCCCCAAAATCGCTGATGCTGGTGGTATTTGGAGCTATAGTGGGGGTGGCTTTGGGAAGTGATACATCGGGTTCAAAGACGGCGATCAAATATGAAGAACCCCCGCCAGAATGCTCGGGCGGGGGTTTTCGTTTCAGGACTTAGCAGCTGTAGTACAGCTTGTATTCCATTGGGTGCGGTGTGTGCTCGTAGGCGTAGACCTCTTCCCACTTCAGTTCCATGTAGCCTTCCAGCTGGTCTTTGGTGAAAACATCACCGGCCAGCAGGAAGTCGTGGTCGGCTTCCAAGGACTCCAGTGCTTCGCGCAGGGAACCACAAACCGTTGGGATCGCGGCCAGCTCTTCTGGTGGCAGATCATAGAGGTCTTTGTCAGAGGACGGACCGGGATCAATCTTGTTCTTGATGCCGTCAAGGCCAGCCATCAACAGGGCTGCAAAGCACAGGTAAGGGTTGGCTGCGGGATCGGGGAAGCGGGCCTCGACACGCTTTGCCTTTGGGCTTTCGGCCCATGGGATACGCACACAACCCGACCGGTTGCGGGCAGAGTAGGCGCGCAGAACGGGCGCTTCAAAGCCGGGGATCAGGCGCTTGTAGCTGTTTGTGGATGGGTTAGTGATCGCGTTCAGCGCCTTGGCGTGCTTGAGGATACCGCCGATGAAATACAGCGCCTCTTGTGACAGATCAGCGTATTTATCGCCCGCGAACAGGGGTTTGCCGTCTTTCCAGATCGACATGTTCACATGCATCCCCGTGCCGTTATCGCCCGCAATGGGTTTTGGCATGAAGGTCGCGGATTTGCCGTAGGCCTGTGCGACGTTGTGTACAACGTATTTGTATTTCTGCTGTTCATCAGCCTGATGTGTCAGCGTGCCGAAAATCAGCCCCAACTCATGCTGGCAGGACGCAACCTCGTGGTGGTGCTTGTCGACCTTCATGCCCATCCGCTTCATGGTGGACAGCATTTCAGAGCGCATTTCCTGCGCGTCGTCGATTGGGTTGACGGGGAAATAACCACCCTTGACGCCGGGACGGTGGCCGGTGTTGCCCATTTCGTATTCGGTGTCGGTGTTCCATGCGCCGTCGATCGCATCAACTTCAAACGCAACCTTGTTCATGGAGACGCTGAAACGCACGTCATCAAAAACGAAGAATTCTGCCTCGGGGCCGAAATACGCTGTGTCACCGATGCCGGACGACTTGAGGTATTCCTCGGCTTTCACGGCGGTCCCGCGCGGGTCGCGGCTATAGGGTTCCATCGTGTCGGGTTCAACGATGTTGCAGTTGATGCAGACCGTTTTCTCGGCATAAAACGGGTCCACATAGGCGCTGCTGGCTTGCGGCATCAGTTTCATGTCGGACTGATCAATGGATTTCCAACCGGCGATGGACGATCCATCAAACATGAAACCTTCCTCAAGGAAGTCCTCATCAACCAAATCAGCAACAACCGTGACGTGCTGCAGTTTGCCGCGCGGGTCAGTGAAACGGATGTCGACGTAGTCGGCTTCCTCGTCTTTGATCAGTTTCAGAACAGCTTTGTTGTCCATCTAGGATGTCCTTTTTCTTGGCGTAGATTTGAATTAGAGTGCGTCGTCGCCGGTTTCACCGGTGCGAATGCGAATGGCGTGTTCGATGGGTGAGACGAAGATCTTGCCGTCGCCGATCTTGTCGGTTTTGGCCGCCCCGATGATCGCTTCAATTGCGCCATCAACCTGATCGTCGGCCAGCACAACCTCGATTTTGACCTTGGGGAGGAAGTCGACAACATATTCAGCGCCGCGATAAAGCTCTGTGTGGCCCTTTTGACGGCCAAAGCCTTTGACCTCGATGACGGACAGACCCTGCACGCCGACCTCTTGCAAGGCCTCTTTCACTTCGTCGAGTTTGAATGGCTTGATGATCGCTTCGATCTTTTTCATGGTCCGCGACTCCCCTTTGGTGTTTCGCCTGTGGTCAGACCATTTCTGTTGCAGAGGGACAATTCGTGGGCCAGTTTCGGGTCAAGCCAGATTGGTGAAATCACCCAAGTTGCCTAAATTTTGTGCAGTTAGTCTGATTTCAGGGCAATTTGCGAAAACAAGGTGTGAAGACGATGACTGAATTGCTGACCGCCACCCAAATGCGCGCCATTGAGCAGGCCGCGATTGCCTCGGGCGAGGTCACCGCGCTGGAACTGATGGAGCGGGCCGGGCGGGGCGTGGTTGAGGCGATTTTTGAGGAATGGCCAGAGCTGGGGGATGGAGTGCATCGTGCTGTGGTGCTCTGCGGGCCGGGCAACAATGGTGGGGATGGGTTTGTCATTGCGCGGTTGTTGAAAGAAGCCGGGTGGGAGGTTGAGGTGTTTCTGTATGGGGATGCCGAGAAGTTGCCGCCGGATGCGAAGGTGAATTATGAGCGGTGGGGCAGTGCCGAGCCTTTGAGTGATGCGGCCATGGCGGCCGTATCTAAAGCTGCAATCATCGTAGACGCGATATTCGGAACCGGCCTGTCACGTCCACCAAATGCTCTGGGTCGGGTCTTGCGAGATCTATGTGATTGCCGAGATGCAGGGGGCTGGCTGCCTTTGGAGGATCGCTTGCGAACAAATTCGCCACTGGTCGTCGCTGTTGACGCCCCTAGCGGTTTATGCGCCAACAGTGGCAGGGCACTAGAGGACGAAGGGACAAACCGCGCCGCAATCATGCGTGGCTCCTCCGCGACGATGGCGGCGGCGGATTTAACAGTTACGTTTCATGGGGTCAAACTGGGCCATTATCTGGGCCAAGGTCCTCGCCATTGTGGTCGGCTCGTTGTCGCGGATATCGGGTTAAGAGGTAGCAAGGTGCAGCGAAAGGCAGCTGTAGAAGTGGTATCGTCGCCCTATGGTCTCGGAAAGTGGCGTGACCACAAATACACCCACGGTCACGCCCTCATCCTGTCCGGGGGGGTCGGCAAGGGTGGGGCGGCCCGCCTTGCAGCCCGCGGCGCGTTGCGCGTTGGGGCAGGGGCTGTGACCGTCGGTTGCCCGCCTGTCGCGCTGATCGAGAATGCGGCGCAGTTGAATGCAATCATGCTGCAAAAGGTGAAGGATGCAGAAGGGCTCACCGCCATTCTGGACGATACCCGCATCAACGCTCTTTGCTTGGGGCCGGGCATGGGTACGGGGGCGCGTCAGGCGGCTTTGCTTGCAGCCGTGCTTGGCGGGACGGAACCTCGCCCGACGGTTCTGGATGCGGATGCTTTGACGTTGCTGGCCCGCGATGCAGCCCTTTTTGCAAAGCTCCATAAGGATTGCGTGCTAACCCCACATGCGGGTGAATTTGCGCGGTTGTTCCCGGATCTGGCGGAAAAGCTGAGTACCCCCGCCACCAAAGGCCCCGCTTATTCCAAAGTTGATGCCACGCGCGACGCAGCAAGGCGGGCAGGCTGCGTTGTGCTGTTCAAAGGGGCGGACACGGTGATCGCTGATCCAACCAGGCGGTGCAGCATCAATGCGTCCCTCTATGAACGCAGCGCGCCTTGGCTCGCGACTGCCGGATCGGGCGATGTTCTTGCAGGGTTCATCACCGGCCTTTTGGCGCGGGGTTTCAACCCGATGCAGGCGGCCGAATCCGGGGCCTGGCTGCATACGGAATGCGCGCTTTCCTTTGGTCCCGGCCTGATTGCCGAGGACTTGCCCGAGGAATTGCCAAAAGTCTTTCGCAGCCTTGGAATTTAGACGATTTTCCTCTCGCATCCCTCGCATTCCTTTGCTAGACAGCGCGCAACCGGGGGCAGGCCCAAAACCTGCCCCTTTTGATCATGCGGGTGTGGCGGAATTGGTAGACGCACCAGATTTAGGTTCTGGCGCCGCAAGGCGTGGGGGTTCAAGTCCCTTCACCCGCACCAAAGTTTGTAGATGAAGGACAGCACATGCAGGTCACCGAGACCCTGAACGAAGGCCTCAAGCGCGGGTATGCGATCACCGTGACAGCCGCCGAACTGGACGCCAAGGTTGAAGAAAAGCTGAAAGAAGCCCAGCCAACGGTCGAAATGAAGGGCTTTCGCAAGGGTAAGGTGCCAATGGCACTGCTGCGCAAGCAGTTTGGTCAGCGCCTGATGGGCGAAAGCATGCAGGAAGCCATCGACGGCGCACTGACATCGCATCTGGAAGAGACAGGCGACCGCCCTGCGGCCCAGCCTGAGATGAAGATGACCAATGAAGATTGGAAAGAGGGCGACGACGTTCTGGTTGACGTGTCTTACGAGAAACTGCCTGAGATCGAAGACGTCGATTTCTCCAAGATCAAGCTGGAGCGTATGGTCGTGAAGGCCGATGAGGACAGCGTCAAGGAAGCCCTTGATAACCTCGCTGAAAGCCCGCAGGCCGTGACTTACGAGCCCAAAAAGACCCAAGCCAAGAAAGACGACCAGGTTGTGCTGGACTTTGTGGGCAAGGTTGACGGCGAAGCCTTTGAAGGTGGCGCGGCAGAGGATTATCCGCTGGTGCTGGGCTCCAACTCTTTCATTCCCGGTTTTGAAGACGGGTTGCTGAAGGTCAAAGAGGGCGACGAAAAAGACGTCGAAGTGACCTTCCCCGAGGATTATCAGGCAGAGAACCTTGCCGGTAAGAAGGCTGTATTCTCTTGTACCATCAAATCCGTGAACGGCCCCAAAAAGCCGAAGATTGATGATGAATTGGCCAAGAAGTTTGGTGCAGAAGACCTTGAAGGTTTGAAAACCCAGATCACGGAGCGTCTGGAAGCGGAATACACTGGCGCATCCCGCGCCGTGGCCAAGCGTGCGCTGCTGGATGCGTTGGACAAGAAGGTCAAATTTGACCTGCCAGCGTCACTGGTCGAAGCTGAAGCAGGCCAGATCGCCCATCAGCTGTGGCACGAGGAAAACCCTGACGTCGAAGGCCATGATCACCCCGAGATCAAGCCGAGCAAAGAGCACAACAAACTGGCCGAACGTCGCGTGAAGCTGGGCCTGTTGTTGGCTGACATCGGCCAGAAGGCCGAAGTGCAGGTCACCGATCAGGAAATGACCCAAGCGATCATGAATCAGGCACGTCAGTATCCGGGCCAGGAGCGCCAGTTCTTTGAATTTGTGCAGCAAAACGCCCAGTTCCGCCAGCAGTTGCAGGCGCCAATGTTCGAAGACAAGGTTGTTGACCACATCTTTGAGCAGGCCGCGATGAAGGACAAAGAAGTGTCCAAGGACGATCTGCAAAAGGCTGTTGAGAAGCTCGAAGAAGAATAAGTCACGCCATCGCGCGATGTGAAAGGGCACCCGTTTGGGTGCCCTTTTTCGTTATGGTGTGTTGGATGTGGGGCGCGAAGCCCATTCATTCACCTCTATGGTTGATTGATGGAATGAAAGTTGTTATTCACCCATATGGTTGAACGAATCGAAGCTGATCAATTAAGTGACATACTCAAAGCGGCGAGTGACCCCACCCGCCGCAAGATTTTGACGCATCTGGCCCAGAATGGCCCGATGCGTGTCACTGACATTCATGCGCAGTTTGACATGAGCCTGAATTCTGTCTCCAAGCACATCAAAATGCTGGAACGGGCCGGGCTGGTGGCGCGACGCACGGAATGGCGTGAACATTTGATCGAGGTTCAGATGGACCCGCTGCGCGAAATTGATCGCTGGTTCGCCGACCTGCGCTCAATCTGGGATCTCAGATTGGAAGCGCTGGATGACCTGATGTCAGATGGAGGAACAGACAATGACTGAACTCACGCTTACCGTAGAACGCACGATCAAAGCCGCCCCGGAGAAGGTATTCGAGGCCTGGCTGCGCCCGGACATGCTACAGAAATTCATGCTGCCGGCGGAGGGGATGACCGTACCCAAAGCATCAAACGACCCACGCGAGGGCGGCCGGTTCGAATTGGTGATGCAAGCGGGCGACCAAGAGATCCCCCATGCGGGCACCTATCACGAAATCAATCCGCATGATCGCATCGTGTTTGGCTGGGAAAGCCCGTATTCCACGGATGGCAGCACTGTTACGCTGGATTTCAAACCGGTTGCGGAGGGCACGCATCTGACGCTGACCCATGTGCGGTTTCCCGACGCAGAGTCGCGTGACAATCATCAAGGTGGATGGGGTAATATCCTTGCCGCTCTTGATGCGAATCTTACCCAGTCCGAGGACGCATAAGATGGATGTGGCGTTGTTAAATTGGGCCGCGGTTGCGGCTGGCACTGTAGGTGCGTTTGCTCTTGGCATGTTGTGGTTTAGCCCTGCGATGTTTGGAAAGACCTGGGCTGCGGGATCGCATAACCTGCAACCGCCCCAGACCGCCCCGTGGTTGGCAATGGTGGTTCAGTTCATTGGGCTTGCTTTGCTTGCTGTTGTCGTGGGCATGACCGAAACAGTGGGCGCGATTGGTGTTGCGATTGCAGCGATCCTCGCCGTGGCGGTGATTGTCGCGGGTATGGATATGTTTAGCCAGAAAACCGGCCGCGCGGTACTGATTGATGCGGGTTATGTGGTGGCCTGTGGGGTTGTGATGATCCTTGCCCAAGGGCTGTTGTAATACCCTCTGACGACGCATTCTGCTGCTGCAACTGTAGGGTATTGCGGGGACGCAATATCCACAGTTTTTGCATGATGTTGCCCTAAAGGTAGCTGGTTTTGGCTGTGTTCTGCCAACAGGGTTGGGCATTCATGCAAAGGAATATTTGATGCTACGGTCAATTTTCATGGCGATTTTTATCGCAGTTGGCTTTTCAACGTCGGCCATCGCGTGCCCCGATTTTAATGCGTCTCCGCAGGCGTCATATCAGGCGTCGGGCAAGCAACTGTATTCACTACGGACTTTCGACGTCGTTGCGGGTGGTGACAATTACATCTGGGATTGCCCGAATGTGCAGCCCGGCACCGATACCGGGGCGGGCTATTTCCCGACGTCGCCCGATTTCTCGTTTCAGCTGTCCGATATGAACGCCTACCAACTTGTCGTCAGCGTTGTGAGCGAATGCGATGCGGCCTTGTTGATCAATACTGCTTCTGCGAACTGGTATTACGACGATGACGATCGGGGCAACTATGACCCGCGCATCGTGCTGACCCGCCCGGCCAATGGTCGCATTGATATCTGGATCGGCACCTATGATGGCGAGTATTGCAACGCGCAGCTTGAGATGGAGACATTTGACCGCTAACGCCCACCCAACGAAAAAGGCCGCCCCAGATATGGGGCGGCCTGATCTTTTGCAAAGGAAAGAAGATTACTCTTCTTTTTCTTCTTCAGCAGCTTCTTCTGTCTCAACACCGGCAGATTCGGCCAATGCGTCGTCCTCGGACGCCGCAGCACCGATATCGTCAAAGAGTTCCTGAATTTCGAACTCAGCAGCGGCTTCTTCTTCTGCCGCAAGCTCGGCGATGGATTTACCAGCTTCCTGCAGTTCTGCCTCTTCCACGGAACGCGCGACGTTCAGCGTGATTGTGGCTTCGACTTCGGGGTGCAGTTTGACGGATACGTCGTGCAGGCCCAGTTCTTTGATCGCGCCAAGCAGGACAACCTGCTTTTTGTCGACAGAGAAACCAGCGTCAGTTGCGGCTTCGGCTGCGTCACGTGTGGTGACAGAACCGTAAAGCGAACCCGCATCGGATGCAGAGCGGATCACGATGAACTTTTGACCATCAAGCTTGGCAGCAAGTGCGTCAGCTTCTTTCTTGGTCTCAAGGTTACGTGCTTCCATTTGGGCTTTTTCGGCCTCAAAGCGGGCAAGGTTTGCCGCGTTGACGCGCAGAGCTTTGCCCTGTGGCAGCAGAAAGTTACGTGCGTAGCCTTCCTTGACAGAGACAACTTCGCCCATCTGGCCCAGTTTCGCGACACGCTCGAGTAGGATGATATCCATGGGATGTTTTCCTTATTTTACGGCGTATGGCAGCAGGGCAAGGAAACGAGCACGCTTGATCGCACGGGCGAGAGCACGCTGGTTTTTTGCACCAACAGCGGTGATACGGGCGGGAACGATTTTGCCGCGCTCAGAGATGTAGCGCTGCAAAAGGCGGGTGTCTTTGTAGTCGATCTTGGGGGCGTTATCGCCCTCAAACGGATCGGACTTACGACGGCGGAAAAATGGTTTAGTAGCCATGATTGATGTCCTTTCTTGTGATCAACGATTAGCGGCGCTCGCGGCGATCGCCACGTTCTTCGCGTTTTTGCATTTGCACAGAAGGACCTTCCTGATGTGCGTCGACCTTGATGGTCAGCACGCGCATCACGTCTTCGTGCAGGCGCATCAGGCGTTCCATTTCCTGCACAGCAGGGGCAGGGGCGTCTGTGCGCATCAAGGCATAGTGGCCTTTGCGGTTCTTGTTGATCTTATAGGCCATCGTTTTGACGCCCCAGTATTCGTTCTCCAGCAGCTTGCCGCCGTTGTCGGCAAGAACGGTTCCGAAATGTTCGATAAGGCTTTCAGCTTGCGTGTTGGACAAATCCTGACGCGCAATCATGACATGCTCGTATAGCGGCATGCGTACTCCAGTTCATATATCGGCGCATTTCAAAGGATGGGCGGTTAACCTTGCGTGCGTCCCATCCACGAGAGGCTGCGCAGTTCATACGTGTTGCAGCAAGGATGGCGTCTTATACAGTCGCTTTGGCCTGATGCAAGCCCTCAAACCCCTGAATCAGCAGCGTTTTGGCAACAATCCGAGATTTCTTGACGCTGCCTTGTCCTTGCCCATTTGTTGCCCCCTTCCCATGGCAGTTTACTCACAAGAAACGGAAGGAGTGGGCAAATGACTGATGCAACAGTAGAATTCGGGACAAAAATGGCGAAGCCATCAACATTTGAAGTCGACGACGTCTTTTGGGGTTACAAGATCAAGTCAGGTCGCGGACCATCCTTTGCGGTTGCTTTTGGTCAGGCGACCTCGTTCTTTTTTGGTGTTTGCCTGCTGACCGCGTCAATCGGCATTCTGGCCTTGCCAACGCTGTTTTTTGATGGCCCCCTCGGTGCGATGCGGATCGGTTCTGCCGCTTTGCTTGGTGCGGCTGCCGCCTATCTGTTGTGGTTTGCCAGCCGTGGCACCAAGACCGAGGTGCATGTTGATACCAGCCTTGGCGAAATCCGCGAAGTCATCTGCAACCGTGCGGGGCGGCCGACAACTGTTGGCTCCTACGGCTTTGATACAATCGGCGGTGTTCTGGTTGAACAAGATCCATCCACGGGCCTGTCGCGGCTGATCATGCAATCGCATAATTCATCCCACAACGTCGTTGTCGCCGAAGGGACCGATGCACAGCTGCTGTCGCTGCGCGATCAACTGGCCCATGATCTGTTGGGGTACTCAGGCGCGCAGGCCGCATAGGATCACCCCCTTATTTTCGGCGGTTTGTCGCTCTCTGTGGCTGCGAACACGATCTGTTCATTTTTGAGGAATTGCTTTGGCGCGGCAGGCGCGATCTATCCTTGCATATAGAATAACTTATGCTTGGAGCCCCTTATGAAACAGCTATTTGCGACCGCAGCACTCGCGGCAGCCACCATGTCGACACCTGCTTTTGCCGCGCCTGAAACCTATGTTCTTGACGCAGGTCACAGCCAGATTGTGTTTAGTTACAATCACCTGGGCTATTCTACCAACTATGGCATGTTCTCTGGTTTTGAAGGCACGATTGCCTTTGACCAGGACAACCCCGCCGGGTCTTCTGTGAATGTCTCTTTCCCGGTGCGCAGCATGATGACGGGTTGGGAAGCCCGTTTCGAACACTTCATGGGAGAGGATTTCTTTGGCGCGGACGAGGAAGAGATGGTCACATTCACCTCGACATCCATTGAAGTGACAGGCGACACGACAGCCTTGATTACGGGTGATCTGACCCTGAATGGCGTCACCAAACCGGTCGTTCTGGACGCCACGCTGAATCAGGTCGGCGATCACCCGATGGCAAACAAGCCATGGGCCGGGTTTGATGCAACAACCACGCTGATCCGCTCTGAGTTCAACGTCGGTAACTTTGCCCCATTCGTGAGCGATGAGGTTGAAGTGAAGATCTCGGTCGAGGCAATGAAGGCCGAATAAATCGCGCCAATGACTGCACGAAAGGCCGCGCCTGAACCCGGGCGCGGCCTTTTTCATTGCTTTTACCGTGTGGCTGTCAGGCTGATGGCCACGTCAACGGCAAAGGCAAGGTTGCTTTCGTCGCTCATGGTTTGCCCAATCTGAAAGCTGCGCCGGTCCAATGTGACGTTACCCGCCATTTGCGCTGTGTCGCCATCAATCGCCAGTGTGAAGGGCAGGACCATCGGCACGGTGTTTCCTTTGATGGTCAGCGTTCCGTCCGCCATATAGGCATCGCCGTTGGCACGGATTTTTGCAGCAAAGACAGCCGTTGGAAACGCCTCTGCATCAAAGAAATCAGCGCCCATCGCCTGACCGGTGACCGACCCAAGTTGAAGTGACCCGATCGAGATCGTCGTGGTCACGTCGCCCATAACACCAGTGGCGTTTTCGTCAAAGGTAATGGCCGAGGTCCAGTCCTCGAACTGGCCGCTCACCGGGTTGCCGAATTGCGTGATTGAAATGCCAATCTCGCCCTCTGTCACGACCCAGTCCGATGTCACCTCGGCCAGACTGGCTTGTGCGACTTCTTCCTTGGCTGTGTAAAGCCCCGCGGCTGCGCCGCCGCCTGTCGCAAGCAGGTAGAGGATGACGGCGGCAATGGGGGCCACCTTACCGGATTGATGTGACCCGGCCGCAGTGGTCTGGGAGGCCCCGAACCACATGCGTTGCAGCGTTGTGTCCTTGTCGATGAACTGGTGTTTGAGCGCCCCTGCCACATGCAAAAGGACCGATCCGACCATGATCTTGCTCCACACCCAATGCAGCCCGCCAAAGAACTTGGCAACGCCTTCGTCCTTGGGCACCAGCGGCAAGTCCTGCCCGATGGGCAGCAGAATCGGTGCGAAACCGCTTGTGGCCGCATGATGAATCCAACCTGTCAGGGGGACAGCGACCAGCGAGATGTAAAGCAGCCAATGCACCAGCTCTGCCAGCAATGTTTCGGCTTTGCGTTCAGGATGCAGCGGTGCGGGTTTGGTTTGGGTCAGCGCCCAGAGGATCCGCCCCAATGCTACCAGAAAGATCATAACGCCAAGGGTTTTGTGAAACGAAAACAGCTGAGCCTTCAAGGCGAGCTGTTCATTGGTTTCGTAAGGCAGTCGGTTTGCGATGGCACCCAGCGGTATGACGGTCAGAATCAAAAGGGCTGTCAGCCAGTGAAAGATCTTGGTGACGGTCCCATAAGTCGTTGCGGATTGCATGCGAAAGATCGTCCTTTTACGGTGATTTGTCCGAACCCTACCATAGGTTTGGCTGTGGCAAAGGCACAGTCTTTGTTCAGTTGTGCGTTTGCTTGTGCGCGCGCGCGGGGCAGGCTAAGTCCTTAGGTAACAAGACAGAACGTAGGGGGCATTCATGCGCGCATTTGTATTTCCGGGCCAGGGGGCGCAGACCATTGGCATGGGTAAGGCACTGGCAGACGCTTATCCGGCGGCCAAGGCCGTCTTTGATGAAGTTGACGCGGCCTTGGGTGAAAACCTGTCCGGCTTGATCTGGGGCGGTGACGCCGAAGAGCTGACACTGACAACAAATGCCCAACCGGCGCTGATGGCGACGTCACTTGCCGCGATCAAGGCGCTGGAAGCAGAAGGCGTTGGCGTTGATGCCGCCAGTTTTGTTGCAGGGCATTCGCTGGGTGAATATTCCGCATTGGCGGCCGCTGGTGCGATCAGTATCGCGGACACCGCCCGCCTGTTGCGCGCGCGCGGCAAGGCGATGCAGGATGCGGTGCCGGTGGGCGTGGGGGCAATGGCGGCGATCCTGGGGCTTGACCTTGAGGCGGTGCAGGCTGTGGCGGAAGAGGCCGCGCAAGGCGATGTCTGTCAGGCCGCCAACGACAATGATCCTGCACAGGTTGTTGTATCGGGCCACAAGGCTGCCGTTGAACGCGCCGTTGATATTGCCAAGGCAAAGGGCGCAAAACGCGCGCTGCTGCTGCCGGTGAGTGCGCCATTCCATTGCAGCCTGATGGCGCCAGCCGCCGAAGCGATGACCGGTGCATTGGCCGCTGTTGAAATCAAGACGCCTGTAGTGCCCATCGTGCCCAATGTTGTGGCCCGCGCTGTCAGTGACCCGGCCGAAATTCGGTCATTGTTGGTGGATCAGATCACGGGCTCCGTGCGGTGGCGCGAAAGTGTGATCCATATGGGTGGCGAAGGTGTGACAGCCATTTACGAGATTGGCGCCGGCAAGGCCTTGTCGGGGATGGTCAAGCGGATTGATCGCGGGATTGCGACGGCGGCGGTTGCGACGCCTGATGATGTCGCGGCGGCGGCTGAAGCATTGAAGTCATAACATAAAGAAGGGTCTGTAAATGTTTGATCTGAATGGAAAGAACGTCCTTGTGACGGGCGCATCTGGCGGCATCGGCGGCGCGATTGCAAAGGCGCTTTACGATGCCGGCGCGACGGTCGCATTGTCAGGGACACGTGTGGCCCCGTTGGAAGAACTTGCGGCATCATTGGGTGATCGTGCGCATGTGCTGCCATGCAATCTGAGTGACGCCGATGCGGTCAACGCCTTGCCCAAGCAAGCCGCGGATGCAATGGGATCGGTTGATGTGCTGGTCAACAATGCTGGTATCACCCGCGACAATATCTTCATGCGGATGTCGGACGAGGAATGGGCCTCTGTGCTTGAGGTCAACCTGACCTCGACCATGCGCCTTTGTAAGGGCGTGATCCGGGGCATGATGAAATCCCGCTGGGGTCGCATCGTGAATATTTCTTCCGTTGTGGGAGCCACCGGCAATCCGGGGCAGGCCAACTATGCGGCCTCCAAGGCCGGGATGGTGGGAATGTCCAAATCAATTGCCTATGAGGTGGCAAGCCGTGGGATTACCGTTAACTGTGTGGCACCTGGGTTCATTACCACCGCGATGACTGACAAACTTACCGATGAGCAGAAATCAGCGATTTTGACGCAGGTTCCCGCCGGTCGGATGGGCGAAGCAGAGGAAATCGCAGCTGCCGTGCTTTATCTTTCCAGCCCTGAGGCGGCTTATGTCACCGGTAGCACCTTGCATGTGAATGGCGGCATGGCCATGTTGTAACTGGTTGTGAATTTCCACAACCGAAACCGTTTGCCTAAGGGGAATTCTCTGTTATAGGCCACGCAGATTTGCTGAAAGGCGCGTATGACGTTACGTCAGATAATACGCTGCGCAGATCAGCAATGCGCCCGAATGGGCGTTTAGAGAGGGCGCAAGCCTAAGGAACAACGGGTTTTAGCCCAGAAAGACATGAGGAATTGATATGAGCGACGTTGCAGACCGCGTACGCAAGATCGTTGTAGAGCATCTTGGTGTTGAAGAAGACAAAGTGACGGAAGCTGCGTCCTTTATTGATGATCTTGGCGCAGACAGCCTTGATACGGTTGAGCTGGTCATGGCTTTCGAAGAAGAGTTCGGGATCGAGATCCCTGATGATGCTGCCGAAACAATCCAGACATTTGGTGATGCGGTAAAGTTCATCGACGGCGCAAAGTAAGCGCGACATCAGAATTTAGTGTGAAACGGCGTCCTTCGGGGCGCCGTTTTTCGTTTTCAGCGGTGCTTTGCTTGCGCAAACTGATTCGACGTCTGCCACCGGGATGGGCTTGTGAAATTTTATGCCGCTGTAATGTGCGTTGCTCCACATGGCGGTGCCGCCAATCCACTTGTCGCAGATTTCGATTTGGACATTTTCACCTTGTGACAGCGGGTTCTCTGCCCCGCGCCGCAGTTTGCTGCCGAAGCAGTTGATGTCGATCAGTACGCCATCGTTCCGGTGCTTGCCCGCCATATATTGCGTTGCATAGGACACGCTATGCCGCTTTGCCCGCCGCCGTTGTGCCCTTTGGCGCCGCCTGAAAAGTGTGACGGCCAGCGGTGCTGACGTTCCCAGCAGCACGAATAGCAGCAGTGTCTGCGGACGAAGTACCTTATCTGCAATGCGCCTGATCGTCTCGACAACCTCTTGCATGTCGCTGCCATCATCGGTTTCGTCATGGGGTGGTTCCCCTGTGTTGGGCGCACCGTGCGAGAACTGCGGGGCGTTGCATCCGGTGTTGTTTAGGTGCGTGCCAACGCGCCAGAGGTTTTGGCGCGTTTCGCTGTCAAAATGAGGGCGAACGGTTTGGGGATCTTCCGGGCTGGCCCGTTGCAAAAGCAATCTGGTATTCTGGATAAAGCGCAGGAAATCGACCTCAATGTGAGGGGCATTGAAGCCTTTGATAGCCTCTAAGACCTCACGGCTATTGATGGTGCTGCTCAACGCTTGAAGCTGATTAATATCCGTTTGAAAGAGAACGGTATCGGGGTTGCGCGCCAGTCGGGTTTGCATGACATGCAGCATCTCAAGCTGGTCAAACACGGCGCAATCAGCATACACCGCCCGTCCGGCGCCAACCGTGCAGATTGCAAGACTTGCGGCCAATCCAAGACGCCTGATCACGGTGTTCCCTTTCGCGTTCAGTATCAGCCTTAACCGCAATGCCTTAAGTCGCGGTGAAGCGACCTGTCTGATTTATGCTGCTGGTGGGATGTGCAGCGCAGAAGGGGCGCGGCGCGCCCGCCTTTTGCGGCAGTCGGATGCGACAGCATTTGATATCAGGCAGCATCGCGGTGTTCATGTTGAAAGCCGCGTGGCTTAGTTGAGCGTGAACCGCTTGCCTTTGTCGCGCTGGTGTATGGTGCGCGCGCCTATGGCGATGGACAAGATCACTAAGCCAAACAGCAGGATCGCGGCAATGATCAGCGCGCGGGGAATGAAGCCACCAGAGGTATCCAGTTTTGCGGCTTGGGGGAGGGACGCGGCAACGCGCGCGCCATTGATTTGCGCCGTTGTGCAGCGCAACCCGTTCATATGAACGCCTATCGCTTGCAGGTTTTGTTGTGTTTTTGTGTTGAAATGCGGACGGACTGATTGCGGATCGTCCAGGCTTGCCCGCACAAGCAAACGGTTTGTGTTGTCCAGAAACTGTCGGAACGTCGCCCCATGGCCAATCCAGCGGTTTCCGCCCACGGCGCGCAGCACCTCTGGCGTGCCCAGACCGTCGGACAAGAGCCTTAACCGCCGGATTTCATCGCCAAAAAACAGGGCGTTGGCGTTGCGAACCATCCGCATTTGCAGCTGATGCATCTGGTCAAGTTTTGACCTGACAAGGCAATCTGCCGAGGCAGGTTGCGTGACCCCCAAAAGAGCACCGACAAAAATAAAAACGGTCAAGATCTGCCGCATCGTTGATTCACCATCCGCTGTGAGCGGAAACTCTCGCACCGAAGCCTTAAATCTGGGTAAAATCCCGCGCCAACCTATGGCACTGCGCAATTGCTGCCCTTGCCCCGTCCACCAACGCTGGGGTATCAGTGGCACAAATACGCCAAGAGGTGAGGGCAGATTATGCGTCGTGTGGTTGTTACAGGCTTGGGGTTGGTTACACCCCTTGCGGATGGTGTCGAAAATTCCTGGGAACGTATTCTTGCAGGCCAGTCAGGTGCGGGAAAGATCACAGGCTTTGATCCCAGCAGATTGACCACCCAATACGCGTGCGAAGTCCCCTTGGGCGATGGGTCAGACGGCACATTCCATGCCGATACCTACATGGACCCCAAAGAACAGCGTAAGGTTGATACCTTCATTTTGTTTGGCATGGCTGCCGCCCAGCAGGCGGTTCAGGATGCCGGATGGATGCCAGAGGATATCGAGGACCTTGAACGCACTGGCGTGCTGATCGGGTCTGGCATTGGCGGTCTCAACTCCATCTCCAACACTGCCCAGATGATGGCCGAGAAGGGCCCGCGCCGTGTGTCGCCGTTTTTTGTGCCCGGTGCGCTGATCAATCTGATTTCAGGGCAGGTGTCGATCCGCTATGGCTTCCGCGGCCCGAACCATTCGGTTGTGACCGCCTGTTCGACCGGCGCGCATGCGATCGGGGATGCTTCCCGGCTGATCCAGCATGGTGATGCGGATGTGATGATTGCAGGCGGTGCAGAAGCCGCGATTTGCGAGCTTGGCATGGCTGGCTTTAACGCCTGTAAGGCGTTGAGCACAAAGCACAATGATGACCCAACTGTGGCCAGCCGCCCATGGGATGCAGACCGTGACGGCTTTGTCATGGGTGAGGGTGCGGGTATTGTCGTGCTGGAAGAATATGAGCACGCCAAGGCGCGTGGTGCAAAGATCTATGCCGAGATTTTGGGCTATGGCCTAAGTGGCGATGCCCATCACATTACCGCCCCGCCACCGGATCACGAGGGCGCAGAGCGCGCCATGCGTGCGGCCTGCCGGAACGCGGGGATTGAGCCGGCGCAAATTGATTATGTGAACGCACATGGCACATCGACCATGGCCGATACCATCGAATTGGGCGCGGTTGAGCGTCTGGTGGGTGATGCTGCATCATCGCTGGTGATGTCGTCGACAAAATCGGCCACCGGTCACCTTTTGGGTGCTGCCGGCGCGATTGAGGCGATCTTTTCGATCCTGGCGATCCGCGATCAGGTGGCCCCGCCCACCATCAACCTGGATAATCCAGCTGTTGAGACGGTTGTTGACCTTTGCGCGAACGAAAAGCGCCCGTGTGAGATCAAGATCGCCCTGTCGAACTCATTCGGCTTTGGTGGCACGAACGCCAGCCTTCTCCTTGGGAAAGCCGACTGATGTGGCGCCATATTGCGGCCAACGCACTGACGTTTCTGACCGTGGCCTTGTTTCTGCTGGTTGGTGTCATTGCGTGGGGTACGCGCGAATACCGCGCGCAAGGCCCGTTGGAGGCCGCAATATGCCTGGAGGTGCCCCGGGGTGGCAGCATCAAGGGGTTGAGCGCTGATCTGACCGAAAAGGGTGCGATTTCATCCGCCTTTGTTTTCGAGATTGGCGCGGATTACACCGATAAATCCGGCGATGTGAAATTTGGCCGGTTTCGGGTGCCTGAACAGGCCTCGATGGAAGATATCGTTGATATTGTGACCCGTGGCGGCCGCAATACCTGCGGTGCAGAGGTGATCTATCGCGTAGGTATCAACCGCACGCTTGTTGATGTCCGTGAGTTGGATCCGGCCTCAAATGAGTTTGTTGACCTCGTCAGCTTTGAGGCTGGCGGGTTGGAAGTCCCGCCGACCTATGCCGAGGTACGGGCCGATGGCAGTGCGACCTATCGTGTTGTGATTGCCGAAGGGGCGACCAGTTGGCAGATCGCCAATGCCTTGTCCCAGATTGATATCCTGCGCTCTGACGTCACGGATGTGCCGCCAGAAGGGGTGTTGGCCCCGCGTGACTATGACCTGCGCGAGGGTGATACGGTGTCGTCTGTGTTGGAACGCATGCGCGCGGCGCAGACCGAGATATTGACCGAAGCCTGGGAAAACCGGGCAGACGGGTTGCCTTTGGCGTCGGCCGAAGAGGCGCTTGTTCTGGCCAGTATCATTGAAAAGGAAACCAGCGTTCCGGATGAGCATCCTCAGGTTGCCAGCGTCTTTGTGAACCGCCTGAACCGGGGCATGCGTTTGCAGACCGACCCGACGGTGATCTATGGCATCACCAAGGGCGAAGGTGTGCTGGGGCGTGGTTTGCGTCAGAGCGAGCTTCGCGCGGCAACGCCTTGGAATACTTATGTTATTGAAGGTTTGCCGCCGACGCCGATTGCCAACCCCGGCAAGGCCGCTATTGAAGCCGCACTGAACCCTGACACCACGGAATATATCTTCTTTGTGGCTGACGGTACGGGTGGTCATGCCTTTGCGACCAATCTGGACGATCATAATCGCAATGTCGCCCGCTGGCGCGAGATCGAGGCGGAGCGTGCCAACGACGGCTGACCGTGAATTCGTTAATGAAATCATAAGGTTCCGCCCGCACGACAGCCAAAGTCTGATTGACATTTGGCTGATTTTTCTCTAGCTTTGTCGGGCTAGATGACGGGTGCCTATCAGTTTTGATGCCCCCGCACTCGACTGTAACGGAAGTCCCCTTACAGGCAGATTTTACCATGAACGCATTGAATGACGTGGGGCGTGATCCCCCGGCTTTGGCGGCTGACCGGCTGTCGGAGATTGAAACGCTGTTTGAGATGATCCGCAAAGCGCTCCAGCAGGCGGTGGCCGAGATCGGTGAACCAACCGCCGAAATGCCCAAGGCCATCAAGAAGCGGCTTGATGATTTGATTGATGCCCATCTGAAGATACTGTCGGCAGAGGACGCGTTTCATGCAAAAATTGGAAAAACCGAAGACGGCGAAGCCGTTGACTATGACGCGATCCGGGCTGAAATCGGGCGCCAACTTGATCGCATCCGAGCAAGCCTCAACGCAGAAGGCATTTTTATCCGACCTGACCGATAAGCAACTGCAAGCGCTGCCCTATCTGTTTGAGTTCTGGGCGATGCCGCATCAGGTGCCGCCCGCGGGCGACTGGCGGTCATGGGTCATTCTGGGAGGGCGCGGTGCGGGCAAGACCCGCGCCGGTGCTGAATGGGTGCGCAGTATGGTTGAAGGACCAACGCCCCATGCGCCGGGCAGCGCCCGCAGGGTGGCATTGGTGGGTGAAACCATGGATCAGACCCGCGAGGTCATGGTATTTGGTGACAGTGGCATTCTATCCGTTTGCCCCGCTGACCGCCGCCCTGAATGGGTGGCGGGGCGCAAGTTGCTGGTCTGGCCCAACGGGGGGCAGGCGCAGCTTTTCTCTGCCTATGACCCCGAAAGCCTGCGTGGCCCGCAGTTTGATGCGGCATGGGCGGATGAAATGGGTTGCCCAGCTGTCGACAAAGGAGCGAACCAACCGCATCGCAAGCTAAGCAGCGCTGCCGAACTGACACTGCCCGATGGATCCACGGGCGCGCGTGATGATCTGATGCAGATGCAATATTTGCGCGCCATAACAACGCATTTTGCTGACGAAGCGCACAACCCGACAGCTGCCGTTGATGGGGGGCGCATGGTCAATCTGGATCGTATGCATGTCTGGGGTTGGGACGCGCGACCCTATCCGTTCTGGCCCGGCAATCAGGCGCTATGGAGCGATGGAGAGCGCTATGCGCGCGGGCCATGGCTCAATGGGCGGGCGAGCAACAGGTCGCTGGCATCGGTGGTGGCCGAAATCTGTGATCGGTCCGGCGTGACGCGCTGTGATACATCCGCGCTTTTTGGGGTCGTGCGGGGGTATATGGTCAGCGACATTGGCACGGGGCGGGCGGCCTTGCAGCCGTTGATGCTGGCCTATGGCTTTGATGCGATCGAACGCGATGGCGTGCTGGTGTTTCGCAATCGCAGCGGTGCGGCGGATCATCACCTCACAGATGCCATGCTGGCCCTTGATCCGGAAACGGATCAGGCCTTGTCGTTGACCCGTGCTGCCGGGGCAGAGGTGGCGGGTCGTGTCCAGATGGCATTCCTGCATGCGGATGGCGATTATGACGCTATCGCCGCAGAAACTGTTCTGCCCGATGATGTGACGCTTGGTATCACCCGCAACGAGGCGCCGCTGGTCCTGACCCGTAACGAAGGGCAAGCCACTGTCGCACGCTGGTTGCAAGAGGCGCGCATCGGTCGTGACACGGCCCGGTTTGCATTGCCGCCCTCGCAACTGGATGTTGGTGCCGGGGATGTTGTCGCACTAGATACCGAACGCCACGTGGGCACCTACCGGATTGACCGTATTGAAGAGGCGGGCGTGCGGTTGGTTGATGCCACGCGGGTTGAACCCTCTGCCTATGCGGCACCGGCGGTACTGGACGACAACGTCGCCTTGCAGCCCTATGTGGGGCCAATCCCTGCAGAGATGCTGTTTCTTGATCTGCCGCTACTGACCGGTGATGAACAGCCCCACGCGCCTTATGTGGCCGCCGCTGGGCGGCCCTGGCCGGGCAGTATCGCACTTTATGGCGCACCACAGGACAGTGACTATGCCTTGCAGGAGATACTCAATGAGGCCGCGGTGGTCGGCGTCACGCAAAGCGCCTTGGCACGAGGCCCGGTTGGTATCTGGGACAGGCAGGCCGCCGTTGAGGTCACGCTAGTGGATGGCAGCCTCAGCTCTGCAACTCCCGAGGCGTTGCTGGCGGGGGCGAACCTGATGGCTATAGGCGATGGCAGCGCGGACGGATGGGAGGTATTCCAGTTCCGACACGCAGAGCCGCTTTTTACTCGCGGTTTTGGCCTGTCAGGCCTCTTGCGTGGACAAGCTGGAAGCCGGGGATTGATGCCGGAGATCTGGCCTGTCGGATCGCGGGTGGTCTTGCTGAATGGCGTCCCAGAGCAGATCACCATCCCGACGGCATCACGCGGTATCACGCGGCACTTCCGCTACGGTCCCGCCAAACAGCCGATAACCGACCCAAGCTATCGCTACATCAGCCATGCATTTGCCGGCAACGGCCTGCGGCCTTATCCGGTTGCGCATCTGCGCGCGCAGACAACCGGCGCTGGGCTTGATCTGTCATGGATCAGGTGCAGCCGGATCGACGGCGATATCTGGGCGGATGGAGAGATTCCACTGGGCGAGGATATCGAGGCCTATACCGTGCGGGTCATCCAGGGCACTGCAGTGCGGCGCGAAGTGGTCGTGAACAGCCAAGGCTGGTCATACACCAACGCACAGATTGCAGCGGATGTAGGCGGTGCTAGCTATGATATCGCAGTGGCGCAATTGTCCGACCGATATGGGGCTGGGCCATTCACCACTGTGACCGTGACCCCATGAGGGCCGTACAACTGGCCGACATAGACATCGCAGCGCGGGCATTGCTGGCTGTGGATGCCAATGCGCGGGCAGGGGTGATGAATGAACTGCTGCGCCGCGCCGACATTGCCGACAGGTATCGCAAGAAATTGCGGCGCCCACACGCGCAATTTGGCACGGGCACCTTGATGTCGGCGGCGTCGCGATTTGACATTGCACCGCGGCCCAGCCGGATCAGCGGCGAAGTGTTGCGCGCGTATGCCTTTGTTATCAATACCTTATGCGATCAATCTGCGTGATATGGCCCATCACGGCTTTATTCTTGGCTTGACGCCCTTATCTGATCTAGATGTAAGGGCGAAAAACGCGAGGATGCAGCGATGGCTCATGTGCAAACAAATCTGACCGAAGTTGACCCGGTTTGGCATCGCATCTGCGAAGAGGCAGAGGCGGCCATTGCCAGCGAACCCCTGATGGGTGGTTTGGTGCATGCAGGCGTGCTGCACCACAAATCCTTTGAGCGGGCCTTGGCCTATCGCATCTCGATGAAACTTTCGTCGCCAGAGATGTCGGAACAGATTTTGCGTGAAATTGCAGACCATGCCTATCTGGAAGCGCCCGAACTGGCATCGGCGGCGCGCGCCGATATCGTGGCGATCTATGACCGTGACCCGGCCTGCCACCGGTTCCTGCAACCTTTGTTGTTCTTCAAAGGGTTTCAGGCAGTGCAGGCCTATCGCCTTGGACATTGGCTGTTCCAGAATGACCGCCGCGATCTGGCCTATTTCATCCAGATGCGGGCGAGTGAGGTTTTCGGCGTCGATATCCACCCCGCCGCCCGGATCGGGAAGGGGATCATGATTGACCACGCACATTCGATTGTTGTGGGTGAAACGGCCGTTGTGGGCGACAATGTCTCAATGCTGCACTCGGTCACTTTGGGCGGGACCGGCAAGGAAGATGATGACCGCCACCCCAAGATTGGCGATGGGGTGCTGATTGGTGCGGGCGCTAAGGTGCTTGGAAATATCACGGTTGGTCAATGCAGCCGGATCGCAGCAGGTTCCGTTGTGCTGGAAGAAGTGCCACCGATGAAAACCGTGGCAGGGGTTCCGGCGAAAATCGTGGGAGAGGCCGGGTGTTCCCAGCCATCCATAACGATGGATCAAATTTTGAACACGTAAAACAGCAAACGCCGGATCAGCAATGACCCGGCGTTTTCGTTAGTGTTTCAGCGGCTTACGCCAGCATCGTCATCGGGTTTTCAAGGTTGTCCTTGATCGCATTCAGCAGGTTCGCACCCAAGGCCCCGTCAATCACACGGTGATCGACCGAGAGCGTCGTAGACATCACCGTACCAACCGTCAGCTCGCCATCATCCCCAACAATTGGCTTTTTCGTGCCTGCACCCACGGCCAGGATCGCGGCGTGTGGTGGATTGATGATCGCATCGAAGTTGTCGATGCCGAACATGCCAAGGTTCGAGATTGCAAAGCTGCCGCCGACATATTCATGCGGGGCCAGTTTGCGGTCGCGGGCGCGGGTGGCGAGGTCTTTCATCTCTGCCGATAGGGCAGACAGTGATTTCATCTCGGCATCCTTCAGGACCGGTGTGAAAAGGCCGCCTTCAATGGCCACCGCGACGGCAACGTCCGATTTCTCGAACTTCAGCGTCCGGTCACCGGCCCACACCGCGTTGGCTTCAGGTTCTTGCTGGAGTGCAAGCGCGCAGGCCTTGATTATGAAGTCATTGACCGACAGCTTCACACCGCGCGGTTCCAACTGCTTGTTCAACTGGCTGCGGAACTTCAAGAGCGCGTCCAAACGAATGTCACGACGCAGATAGAAATGCGGGACAGATTGCTTGGCCTCGGTCAGGCGGGCGGCAATCGTCTTGCGCATCCCGTCCAGTGACACCTCTTCGAACGGGCGGTCAGCATATGTTTTCAGCACAACATCCGTTGCAGGGCCGGCAGCCATGGCCGCAGGCGCAGGTGCGTCAGCCTTGGCGGCAGGTGCTGCCGATTTCGGCGCAGCGGTTGCGCTTTCAACATCTGCCTTGACGATGCGGCCATGCGGACCGGAGCCAGCGATGGCTGACAGATCAAGGCCCTTGTCTGCGGCAATCCGGCGCGCAAGAGGCGTTGCAAAAATGCGCTCGCCATCTTTTGCTGGCGCGGCCGGGGCGGGCTTTTGGGCCGCTGGCGCAGCACTTGGCGCGGGCTCTGGTGAAGACGGCGCGGCAGCGGCGGACGAACCGCTCGATACATCGCCGATATCATCGGCATTTTCACCATCCTCAAGCAGAACAGCGATCACATCGTTCACCTTCACACCTTCGGTCCCTTCGGCCACGATGATCTTGCCCATCACACCTTCATCGACGGCTTCAAACTCCATGGTGGCCTTGTCGGTCTCAATCTCGGCCATAATGTCACCCGAGGAGACTGTGTCGCCCTCTTTGACGTGCCATTTGGCCAATGTGCCTTCTTCCATTGTCGGGGACAGGGCGGGCATCAGGATTTCTGTTGGCATTGCGCTGGCTCCTTAACGGTAAGTGACTTGTTTGCAGGCCTCGACCACTTCATCAGCGGTCAGCAGCGCATGCTTTTCAAGGTTTGCGGCATAGGGCATCGGTACGTCTTTCCCTGTGCAGGTAATGACGGGTGCATCAAGGTAATCAAACGCCTCTTGCATGATCACACTGCTGATGTAGCCGCCAACGCTGCCTTGCGGCCAGCCTTCTTCGACGGTGACGCATCGGTTCGTCTTGCGGACTGACGCAAGGATCGTCGCCGTATCCATGGGACGCAAGCTGCGCAGGTTGATTACCTCGGCGTTGATGCCGTCCTCTGCCAGCTTCTCGGCAGCGGCGAGGGCATAGGTCATTCCGATGCCAAAGCTGACGATTGTGACGTCGTCACCAGCGCGCTCAATCTTCGCCTTGCCGAATGGAATTGTGAAATCATCCATCACAGGCACATCAAAAGATTTGCCGTAGAGGATTTCATTTTCAAGAAAGATCACCGGGTTGGGATCGCGGATCGCGGTCTTCATCAGGCCTTTTGCGTCAGCAGCAGAGTAGGGCATCACGACCTTGAGGCCGGGAACCTGCATATACCATGCCGCATAATCCTGAGAGTGCTGCGCGCCCACACGCGCGGCGGCACCGTTTGGACCACGGAACACCATGGGCGCACCCATCTGACCGCCAGACATATAGAGCGTCTTGGCGGCAGAGTTGATAATGTGATCAATCGCTTGCATGGCGAAGTTGAATGTCATGAATTCCACGATGGGCTTCAATCCACCAAAGGCGGCACCGACGCCGATCCCGGCAAAACCATGCTCTGTGATTGGCGTGTCAATGACACGTTTGGCGCCAAATTCGTCCAGCAGGCCTTGGGAAATTTTATAGGCACCCTGATATTCGGCGACCTCTTCCCCCATGAGGAACACATCCTCATCGCGGCGCATCTCTTCGGCCATGGCATCGCGCAGGGCTTCGCGGACGGTTGTCTGCTTGACCTCAACATCTGCGTCCCAGTCGGGCGTTGCATCGGCCACCGGTGCGGCAGGGGCCGCCGCTGCGGCAGGCGCTTTGGCAGGCGTGTCCTCGGCTGAGGCCTCGTCCTTGGCGGCGGGGGCTGCACCGGCTTCTGGCACGTCTTCGCCTTCTTCAACAAGGATCGCGATCACCTCATTCACCTTCACACTTTCGGTGCCTTCTGCGATGACAATTTTGCCAACAACGCCTTCATCGACGGCTTCAAACTCCATGGTGGCCTTGTCTGTTTCAATCTCGGCCAGAATGTCACCCGAGGACACAGTGTCACCCTCTTTGACAAGCCATTTGGCCAATGTGCCTTCTTCCATGGTGGGCGAGAGGGCGGGCATCAGAATTTCGGTTGCCATTCCTTAAGCCTCCTGCGGAATTTCGGTTGCGTAGATATCGGTCCAAAGCTCGTCCAATGCAGGCTCCGGGCTTTCCTTGGAAAACTCTGCCGCCTCGTTCACGATTGCTTTGATCTCTTTGTCGATGGCCTTGAGGTCGTCATCGCTGGCGTGTTTGCCGGTCAGCAGCATCTCGCGGATTTGCTCGATCGGGTCACGTTCGTCGCGCATTTTCTGCACTTCTTCGCGGGTGCGGTACTTGGCCGGGTCCGACATGGAGTGCCCACGGTAACGGTATGTTTTCACTTCCAGAATATAGGGGCCCTTACCTGCACGGCAGTGGGCCACGGCACGTTCGCCTGCCTCTTTGACCGCAAGCACGTTCATCCCGTCCACTTCCTCGCCCGGAATACCGTAGGCTGCACCACGTTCCCAAAGCGAGGGCGACTTGGTCGAGCGTTTCACAGATGTGCCCATCGCATATTGGTTGTTTTCAATGACAAAGACGACGGGCAAGTCCCAAAGTTCGGCCATGTTATAGGTCTCGTAAACCTGACCCTGGTTCGCGGCCCCATCACCGAAGTAGGTAAAGGTCACACGGTCATTGCCCTTGTATTTGTCGGAAAATGCCAGACCGGCACCCAATGGCACTTGCGCCGCGACAATCCCGTGGCCCCCGTAAAAATGCTTCTCTTTCGAGAACATATGCATAGAGCCGCCTTTGCCTTTGGAAAAGCCGCCCTCGCGGCCTGTCAGCTCGGCCATGATACCCTTGGGGTCCATGCCACAGGCCAGCATATGCCCGTGGTCACGGTAGGATGTGACGCGCTTGTCGCCTTCTTCGGCAGCGGCTTCCAGCCCCACGACAACCGCCTCTTGTCCGATATAAAGGTGGCAGAACCCGCCAATCAGGCCCATGCCGTACAATTGGCCTGCCTTTTCTTCAAATCGCCGGATCAGCAGCATTTCACGGTAATGCCCCAGCAGTTCTTCGGCTGAGACGTTGGGTTTCGCGGCGGCCTTTTTGGGCGGCATATGCTATCCTCCGGCAGTGTCATATATAGTTTAGTATTAAACTATCTTCTAAACCATGCCCGCAAGAATTGCGAGAGTCAAAGTGACCCTTCGTCAAGCGCCGCTGGAATAGCTGCGTTGCGTGAGGTGAGTAACTGGCGTGGGTTAGCGAATGACGATCTCATCCGCGCGGATCATGCCCAACACATCGCGGGCCTGTTGGTCCAGCAGGTCAAGATCAAGATACGTATCCGACAAACGGCGGGTAAGGTTTTCCATCCGGGCAACCTCGGCCTCAAGGCTGGCAAGCTCGGCCACCAGCGCCTGTCCTTCGGCGCGCACTTCGATCCGCTTGAACAAGCCGTAGTCGCCCTGCACGGCGGCAAAGGTAAAATACAAGCCCAGCATGATCATGCCAAGAAAGTAGAAAAGAGCACCCAGTTGCGGGCGGCTGCGTCGGATCATTGTTCTGCCTCAACTGCCACCTCTGACGGGTGACTGGGGCAGAGAATCGCATATCTGATTCGCAAAGGGAATCCCTAAAATGCGCAATAAACCTAGAAAAACTGGGCAAAGAAAGCACTGCGATGCCGGGCGGTTGCGGGATGCAGGCCGTTTCAAAACGTGGCGCGGGTTTGATCTGGACCTGCCAATCGTGTATTTTCGCTTAACGTAGTGACTGCTGGGTGGGCTGTCAGTCGGCCCGCGCAGGAATGCGCTACATCGCTTGACCGACGAACGGAGGACACCTCATGGAAGTCATCAAGACCACCGAAATTGCCCACGCCCTCTACCGTGCCCACGGCGACAAGGCAGAATGGGAAGCCGCCCAACGCGAAATGCAGCTGAGAGAGGCTGGGGATCAGAGCCAGGCCGCGACCTGGCGTGCGATCCGGGGCAATCTGCGCCGCCTGCGCGGCGCAAACCAAAGCTAACGTCTAGGCCTTGCCGCGATAGATCTCGACCAGCTTGTTCAGCATATCAAGCGCATCACTGCGTTCGCGCTGGAACGAATTGCGCCCGATGATCGATCCGTTGCCACCGCCATCGCGAATGGCGCGTGCATCATCATAAACGGCGTCTGCACCTTTGGCGGCCCCACCCGAGAACACCATGAGACGGCGACCGTCAAAGGCGCTTTGAACGCAATGGCGCACACGTGCGGCCTGGGTTGCGACGTCGATGTCCTGCGCTTCATAGACCTTTTTGGCTTCGGGCAGGCTCAGATGATCCGTGCTCAGCTTGATCTTGATGATATGCGCGCCCAGCAGGGCCGCGATTTGTGCTGCATAAGCCCCAATGTCAATGGCCGTTTCCCCGTCCTTGTCGAGCGCCTCGCCACGCGGGTAGGACCAGATCACGGTCGCGATACCTTTGGCGGCAGCCTCGCGGCGCATCTCTGCAATATCGCCGAACATGTTCAAGGCGGCGGATGAGCCGGGATAGACGGTAAACCCGATCGCCGAACAGCCAAGGCGCAGGGCGTCGTCGACAGAGGCGGTGATCGCCTGGGTCTTGGGTGCCTCATTGGGGATCAGCGAATTGGCAGAATTCACCTTGAGGATCGTCGGGATCTGTCCGGCAAAGGTATCGGCACCCGCCTCTAGCATCCCAAGAGGGGCGGCATAGGCATTCAGGCCAGCATCAATGGCCAGCTGATAGTGATAATGCGGGTCGTACCCGCCGGGGTTAGGGGCGAATGATCTGGCTGGCCCATGCTCAAACCCCTGATCGACGGGCAGGATGATCATCTTGCCGGTACCACCCAGTTTGCCGTTCATCAGGATGCCCGCCAGCTTGGCCTTCACGCCGGGTGTTTCGCCTTCGTAGTTGGACAGGATTTTTTGAACGACGCGGGTGGTTTTCATGACAGAGCCCTTGGGTAAATGAACAGATTACATTCCGGGTAAGGGGCAGAAGCCCCGGTTGCAAATATGTTAGCGCAACCGGGGCCAATGTTATCGCAAACAGCGGATGATCAGTTCTGTCGCAGGTAGGCAGACGGCAGATCTGTCGCGATCCAGTCGCGCAAAGCAAGGGACTGCATCTCTGCTTCGATTGCATTCCACTGCGCCTGCACCTCTGGCCCCCGTGCCCCAAATCGGGCGGTGATTTCCTTGCGCAAGGATGTGGCGGCGATGTCACCGGCAGCTTCGGCCAAAAGGGCAAAGTAGTAGGCCCGTTCATAGGACCGCGCCGCACCATCGCCGGTGAAATAGGCAAGTGACAATGCGCGCAGGTCGCGGGGATCGTCACCGCTAACCTGTTCGATGGGCGCAGGCGCGTTTATGCGGGCAAGGTAGGCGTCTTGCGCGTCCAGAACGGCACCGGTGGTCATACGCGCCTCCAGCCGGTCCAGTTGCGCGACAGTTCCCGGCTGACTGCTCGCAGCGGCGATCAGAGCATAGCCATAGGCACCGGCCACATCGCTATCCTGCAAAGCTGTGGCAAGCATGGCGGCAGCGGGACCAGCAGCCGTCTGATCATCCAGCAATGGGCGCAAAAGGTCCGGCACAATGGCGCGGCCCAAGGGCACGCCATTGCCCGCCACCAAGGCTTCTGCAAGTTGCAAACGCGCCTCAGCGCTCTGATTTTCAGGTGCGCCGAAAGCCTCCAGATCCGCGACGGTCAAAATCTGGGATCGTGCCAGCGGGGTGCTGCGGGCTTGCAATCCCAAGGCCGCAATCAGGGTCTGCGGGGCATCATACATATCCGGCTCGATCACGATACCGGTTGGGGGAAGGTCGGCCTGCACTGTAATCTCACCCGGATCAGCGACAAAGGCTTCGACCTCTGCCATCAGATCACCGACAAAGTTTCGTTCGACCGCTCCCAAGGGACGCAAACCGCCTTCGCTAAGAAACTGCGACACGGCCTCGGTGCCCAACTCGCGGATTGTCACCGGGTCGCGCAGATTTTCAGGCAGGATTTGCGACACGGCCTCCCACCCGCCATCATCTTTGAGCGTCGCAACGACACGGCTCACCCGAATTGCGGGATCGCCCGGATAGCCAAATTCGCCCAGACGGGGCAGGATCGTGCCGCTGGCGGAATAGTCCAATGTCGCAAAGCCGTTGATTGCGATGGTGCTATCGAGCGCTGTTTCACCAGTGGTATAGGCATAGCTCGCGCGCAGCTTGAACTGGTCCAAGGGCAGATCCTTGTAACCTGCCGTCCGCAGCGCCAATGCGATATCGCGCTCCACACAGGCAAGGCTTGCCCGTGCGCCAATCAGGTTCAGGTTAACCTCGGCGGCGGTCTGAAACGGTGCTGCAAAGTCACTCGACAGTGTGGCGCGCTCGATTGTGATTTCACACTGGCGGGCCTGATCATAGGGCAGCAGGGGGCGGGCCGTGATCCCCGAAATGGAAACAACGCCGCGCATCGGATCTGCCGACAGATGGTCATATTGCAATTCCATCCGGGTACGCAGGGCAGAGATCGCACTATTGGCAAGGGCGGCTGCAATCCGGTCAGGGCTAAAGAATTCACCCAGCGTCGCTTGCGGGTCGCGATCCTGCGCGAGCGTGGGTGTGGCGATGATCAACGCAAGCGCTGTTGTGGCCGTCAGTTGGGCGATAGGTTTCATGGCAATGCTCCTTCTGTGTTTGAACTACGTACATGAACAGTGTTCAAATTGCAAGAAGCAGGGGTCTTGACCTAACGTAAGGCTCGACAGCAGTGGCTATTTCATAGGGCTAACCCAAGGCAGCAACGCCGGGCAGGTCCTTGCCTTCCATCCATTCAAGGAAAGCACCACCAGCCGTCGAAATATAGCTGAAATCATCGGCGGCGCCGGCCTGATTGAGTGCGGCAACGGTATCACCGCCACCAGCCACTGAAATCAAATGACCGGCATTGGAAAGTGCCGCAGCCTTGGCCGCTGCCGCATTAGTGGCCGCATCAAAGGGTGCAATCTCAAACGCGCCCAGCGGACCGTTCCAGACAAGCGTTTTGGCGCGCTCAAGAACGTCGCTGATATAGGCAACCGTCGCAGGGCCTGCATCAAGGATCATCGCATCAGCGGGGCAGGCATCGGGTGCCAGCGTTTCATTGGCCGCACCGGCCTTGAACTCACGCGCCACAACGATGTCACGGGGCAGGATGATCTCGCACCTGGCGGTATCTGCCTTTGCCAGAATTTCGCGGGCCGTCTGTGCCAGATCATGCTCGCAAAGTGATTTGCCAACATCGATGCCTTGGGCGGCCAGAAACGTGTTGGCCATGCCGCCACCTATGACAAGGTGATCAACCTTGCCCACCAGATTGCCCAGCAAGTCCAGCTTGGTTGATACCTTCGCACCACCAACCACGGCCACAACAGGGCGTTCGGGTGTGCCAAGTGCCTTTTCCAGGGCGCTCAACTCTTCGGCCATCAAACGGCCTGCACAGGCGGGCAACTGACGGGCAATTGCTTCGGTACTTGCATGGGCGCGATGCGCGGCAGAGAATGCATCATTCACATAAATATCGCCAAGGCTGGCCAGACGTTTGGCAAAACCTTCATCGTTCTTTTCTTCACCGGGATTAAAGCGCAGGTTTTCCAGCAGAAGGACTTCATCCCCCTCCATCTCGGCAACGGCATCACCATAATCTGAATTGACCCAAGTGACGGGCAAGCCCAGAACATCAGCAACGGCGGGGGCGATGATCTCTAGCGACATCTCAGGTACAACCTGTCCCTTGGGGCGGCCAAAATGGGCCATCAGGATCACCTTGCCACCCTTTTCTTGAATATCGTCCACTGTGGGGATGATCCGCTCAATCCGGGTCAGGTCCGTGACCTTGCCATCTTCGACCGGCACGTTGATATCTACGCGCACCAACGCGCGTTTGCCTGCAAAATCCATGTCGTCGAGTGTTTTCCAGGCCATGTTGGCGCTCCTATCGCTGATCCGCTTTGGCGCTTTGTTGCGGCAATGACGCGCTGGCGTCAACCAGAGCGGCTTGGCAATCGGGGCCAAGGGCCATATGTCATGCCCGAATGCGAAATAAAGGAGCACCCCATGGCCGATATCAAAGACCCCGAAAACACCATCATCATGACGCTGAAAGACGGCGACGTTGTGATTGAACTGTTGCCTGACGTGGCACCGGCACACACCGCGCGGATGAAAGAATTGGCGCGCGCCGGGAAATATGACAACGTGTGTTTTCACCGGGTGATTGACGGGTTCATGGCGCAGACGGGCGATGTGGCCAACGGCAACATGGAAGACGGGTTCAACCTGAACCGTGCGGGCACTGGTGGATCTGATCTGCCTGATCTGCCTGCCGAGTTTTCCAAGATCCCACATGCGCGCGGGTCACTTGGTGCTGCGCGCTCGCAAAATCCGAACTCGGCCAACAGCCAGTTCTTTATCAACTTCAAGGACAATGATTTCCTCAACGGGCAATACACCGTCTACGGGCAGGTTGTGTCGGGGATGGAGCATGTGGATGCGATCATGAAAGGTGAGCCGCCGATGAACCCTGACCGCATGATCAGCGTAAAGGTTGCCGCAGATGTATAAGCTGGCGGCGGCATTTGCGCTTCTCGCGACACCGGCGCTAAGCACCGGGCTTGAGATTGATGTCACGGGCGAGGCCAATGGCACAATCGTGATCGACCTTTTTGAGGAAACAGCACCACTGCATGTCGAGCAGATCACAGCCATTGCGGCGGCGGGCAGCTATGACGGTGTTGTATTTCACCGGGTCATTGATGGTTTCATGGCCCAGACAGGCGATGTGCAAAACGGTGTGATGGGCGGCGATCTGTCCCGCGCGGGCACTGGGGGATCCGAGTTCCCCGATATCCCGGCGGAGTTTTCTGATCTGCCGTTTGAACGCGGTGTGGTTGGTATGGCGCGGGCGCAGAACCCGAACTCGGCTAACAGCCAGTTCTTCATCATGTTCGAGCCGGGCTACTTCCTGAATGGGCAGTATACGGTTGTGGGCGAGGTGAGCGCAGGCATGGATATCGTCGATGCAATCAAGCGCGGCACCGGTCCCAACGGGTCTGTTGTCGGGGCGCCGGATATGATGCAAGCGGTGCGCGTCACCGAATAACAAAACACGCCAGCCCCCTCACATTCCTGCGAGGGGGCTAGGCGAACAGCCTCGGCTCCGTCAGTCTTTGCCCAATCAAGAGGAGAGACCGATGCGCCTGATCCCCACCATCGCTGCGTTTTGCACTGCCGCCAGCATGTCTGCGGCCAGCCCGGAGTTTTGGGCATTCGAATGGCCAAACACGGATTTTGAAAATACCAGCGTCGAAAACTGGGTTGAGATCATGTCGGGTGGCCCGCCAAAGGATGGTATTCCCGCCCTCGATAACCCCGAGTTCATCGCGGTCGCCGATAAACCTGATCTGCTGCCCCGAGAGCCGGTGATCACACTGGAGATCGCGGGCGAAACACCGCGCGCCTATCCGATCCGCTATCTGACATGGCATGAGATCGTGAACGACGTGGTGGGCGATATCCCGGTCGCGGTCACCTTCTGCCCTTTGTGCAATTCCGGCATCACCTTTGACCGGCGCATTGAACAAGGCACGCTGAGTTTTGGTGTTTCTGGCAAGC
The DNA here is from genome assembly GCA_947498645.1 of uncultured Paracoccaceae bacterium. Taxonomy (GTDB): domain Bacteria; phylum Pseudomonadota; class Alphaproteobacteria; order Rhodobacterales; family Rhodobacteraceae; genus Yoonia. The sequence continues at coordinate 2,399,821 of CANMKS010000001.1, forward strand.
TGCGCAATTCTGACATGGTGATGTTTGACCGCGAAACCGAAAGCTGGTGGCAGCAGGCCATCGGTGAGGCCATCGTGGGCGACCTGACGGGGACGGAGCTGGAAAGTCTGCCCAGTTGGATGGAAAGCTGGTCAAGTTTTGCAGAGCGCAATCCTGACGGGCTTGTCATGGCGCAACCGGCCTTTCGCAGGCAGTACGGGGCCAATCCTTATGTGCGCTACGACAGTTCGAACCGCCCGTTCCTCTATTCCGGGGAAATGCCGCCACATGATGTCCCGGCACTCTCTCGGGTGGTGCGCGTCGGTGATGCGGCCTGGCCGCTGACCCGGTTGTCGGAAGCCGGAGAATTGACCGAGGCTGGCGTGACATTCACCTGGCAAGAAGGTCAGGCTTCAGCCCTTGATGCGGCGCGAATTGGCGCGGGCAAAGAGGTGGGCAACGTGCGGGTGCGCGATGCAGCAGGCAATGATCTGCCCCATGATGTGATGTTTGCCTTCGCCTTTCATGCGTTCTGGCCAGAAGGTGCATGGATGCTGGGGCAGTAGGCGCCACGCCCGTTGTGCATGTTGATCTGCCGGAGCCTCCGGCGGAAGTTTGATTGGACATGGAAAGATGTGGCGCGGCGATTCAACGGCAGGTCACGTCCCGCAGAACGTCCGGGTGACTTGTTCATCTTCGCTGGGCGCGCGGGCGAAGGGTGCTGTGGCTTCGGTCAGCTGCGCATAGGGATCGGTGACCGCGGCGAGGAGGGCGTGGAACGGCGCATAGTCACCATTGCGTCCTGCGACGATCACCTCTTCAATGCGATGGTTGCGTGGGATGATCTTGGGGTTGGCCTGCGCCATCATGGCCGCTGCGTCATCTGATCTGCGCAGATGCCAGCGGTCTGCCCATGCGTCAAAGGCAGTGCGATTGATGAATTGATCCCGTGCGTCCGACCCGTGCAAAGAGGCAAATGTATTTGTAAAATCGGCCCCATCCCTGGCCATCAGGTCCAACAGGTCCGTGATCAATGCGCTGTCGTCATCGGTTGGGTTTGTGATGCCCAGCTTGGTGCAAAACACCTTGCGCCACTCTGCTTCATAAATCCCCGGCATCCGGTGAACGGCGGCGGTGAAATCTTCGATTGCGGCCTCGCGATCCGGCATCAGCGGGATCAGCGCCGTTGCAAATTGCGCCATGTTCCATGCCCCGATGCCGGGCTGATTGGCATAGGCGTAGCGCCCGTACTGGTCGATGGCGCTGAACACGCTGTCGGGGTGGAAGCCGTCGATAAACGCGCAGGGCCCATAGTCGATCGTCTCGCCCGCAATCGACACATTGTCAGTGTTCATCACACCGTGAATAAATCCCAGCCCCATCCACCTTGCGATAAGCGCCGCATAGCGGGCAATCACCAGATCCAGCAACTCGGCCGGGCCATTGGCTTGCGGGTAGTGCCGACCGATCACATGATCCGTCAGCGCATGCAGAGCTGTCATGTCGCCGCGGCTGGCAAAGAACTGAAATGTGCCGACACGGATATGGCTTTGTGCAACACGCGCGATGACGGCTCCGGGCAGCACCTCTTCGCGGTAGACATCCTCGCCGGTTGTCACCGCCGCCAGGGCGCGAGTTGTGGGCACGCCCACCGCATGCATCGCCTCGCTGACCAGATATTCACGCATCACCGGGCCAAGCCAGGCCCGCCCGTCGCCACGCCGCGAATAGGGGGTGGGGCCAGAGCCCTTGAGCTGGATGTCACGGCGGATGCCATCGGTGCCGATGACCTCACCCAGCAGGACCGCGCGGCCATCGCCAAGCTGCGGGTTCCAGTTGCCGAACTGATGACCGGCATAGGCTTGGGCAAGAGGGGCAGCACCGTTTGGGATATGGTTGCCGGCAAATACCTGAGCGGCCTCTGGCGTGGAAAGGTCGGCGGGATCAATGCCAAGGATCGTCGCCAGTGCCGCGTTTGATGCAATCATCTGCGGTGCTTTCACCGGCGTTGGTAGTTGCGCGCTGAACATCTGTGGCGGCAGCCGGGCGTAGGAATTGTCAAATGGGATCTGCATCCTAAAGCCGGGCCAAACGCGCGGCGAGCAAGGCGTAGAACCCCGATGCATCGATATCCTTCATGAACATCGCGTTGGCCGGACGGTCGGTAACGCGCCACCAGTCGGCGACGGTCATGCCCAGGGTCAGTTCTGCCTCGGTTTCGATTTCCACGTTGATGTGGCGGCCCGCAAAAAGCTGTGGTTCGATCAGGTAAGCAATCGTGCAGGGGTCATGCAGGGGCGCACCTTCCGAGCCGTATTTCTCCATATCGAAGCGTTCGAAGAAATCTGTCCAGGCGGCGACCATGTCACCGACTTTGGTATGCATCGCGCGGAAAGCGTCAATACGGTTGCGGGTGGTCAGCGCCTTGTGGGTGACGTCCAGCGGCATGACAACCAACGGAGCACCGGCAGCAAAGACGATTTTCGCGGCCTCCGGATCGACGTAGATGTTGAACTCTGCCGTGGGGGTGATGTTGCCAACCTCGAAATAGGCGCCGCCCATCAGGACAATTTCCTGAACGCGATCCACAATGTCGGGCGCACGTTCAAATGCGACAGCGATATTTGTCAGAGGGCCAATGGGGCACAGCGTGACCGTTCCGCTGGGTTCGTTCCGCAGGGTTTCAATGATGAAATCCACGGCGTGTTGTTCCTGCAATGGCATCGTGGGGTCTGCCAATTGCGGGCCGTCCAACCCGGTCTTGCCATGCACATGCTCTGCTGTAACCAGATTGCGTTTCATCGGGGCGTCGCAACCGGCAAAGACCTTGGTTTCAGGCTTGCCCGCCAGTTCACACACGATCCGCGCGTTCTTTTCTGTCAGCGGCAAGGGCACATTGCCCGCGACCGCCGTAATCCCCAGCACCTCGATCTCCTCGGGCGAGGCGAGGGCGAGCAGGATCGCAACCGCGTCGTCCTGGCCGGGGTCGGTGTCGATGATGATCTTGCGGGGGGCCATATCTGCGTCCTGTTTTGCTTGCCCTTCTAAACTGGTCCGAAGGACGGGCAGGGGCAAGGGGTCAGACGCGACCTTGAGCCTTCAAGCGCTTATAAAGTTGGGCGCAGGCCGGATCACCGACCTCCAGAGCAAATATATAGGCGTGGGTCAGATAGAAACAGGCGGCATTCAGGTTGTCCGCCTCATCTGCCGCTTCGGTATAAAGGGCGACCAGCGCCGCCCGGTCGTCACGGGCGTGCGCATCCAGCAAACGATCCTGAAGCGATGTCATTGTGTATCGAGATGCGTCGCGATCTTGTCTGCCACCCAGTCGTGGAAGCAATGCGTGGGGCCATCCATCGCAGGGCTGAAACGGCCACCGTCAAAACCGGGGGCGTTGCGGCCTTTCTGCATGCCTTCGACGACAAAGATGTCTTCGGTAAAGACAACCTTCCACTGCGCGGCGTTCTTTTGTCGCAAGGCATCGTTGGTCCGGGAAGCGGCATAGTACAGATGAATATGCTCGTGGGTTTGTTGATGGCTGATCGGCTCCAGCACGATCACGAAAGCATGGTCGCGCTGCACGCCCAGCAGAACATTGGGGTAGACGGTGATGTATTCGCCGCCCTCTGCCCATTTGTCATCAAGGCCGGAAAAATCGGGAAAAACCGCGCCGTCATCGCCTGTCAACTGGCGATAGACCAACGTGCCCTGACCGGAGTATTTGCCCGGCTCATTGATGTTATAGTGGTCCTCCAGCCGCGAATAGCTGTTCAGGCCGGGATGGACCCAGGGCAGGTGGTAGCTTTCGCAATAATTCTCAACCGCGAGCTTCCAGTTGGTCGCAAGGTCCAGCGTAAAGGTGCTGTCCGCACCGCCATGATACATCGGTTGTTCGAAATCGGACCACCGGGCGATCAGATCGGCGTGGACCTCTTCAAAGGGGGCGGCATTGCCGTCAATGTTGATAAAGACGGTGTCAAACCAGATATGGCTGCGCACCTCAATCAGACCCAACAGGGATTTGTCGATGGCGTCGTGGGTGTTGTAGCCGGGGCCGCCCACATGGGGCGTGGATACAAGACGGCCATCGGTGCCGTAGCACCACGAATGGTAAGGGCAGCGGATCGCACCCTCGATCTTCTTGGGCTCGGTCACAAGGATCATGCCGCGATGGCGACAGATATTCTGGAACACCCGGACCTGCCCCTCGCGATCACGGACAAGCAAAAGTGGGATGCCCAGAAACGTGACCGGCTTCGCATCGCCGTTTTCCGGAACGTCTGCCGTGACAGCCAGACCGGACCAATTGGCAAAGAGAACGGCCTTCTTTTCCACCTCAAAGACATCCGGGTCGATGTAATGGGCGTTGGGCAGCCCGCGGGCATGCGCAATCGGCTGGCGAACAGCATCGAGGGTTTGCGGGGGAATGTCTTTGGCCATGGTGCGCATCCTTGTTTTCAAGGGATGATAGCATATCGGCGCGCGGTATCATGCGTCTGCGCGCGACGGGGCCTTTTCTCACAGCGACATCACTTCATCGCGATGGGCCAAACCTTGCCAGCGCGCGCAGGATGCATAAGTCAAGAGTTGCCAGCTGTGGGCAGAGGGGCAAAACCGGGCAGGCTTTTGCGCATCACCTGCCGCCAAACTGGCATTGGGATGCTGGAAAACTTTCGTTCCGGGCGGGGCTATGGAATGATCCCCGGCAGACGCCCATGTGTGACGGCGAAGGCAACAAAGCCTTCTTCATGTCCTCAAAAGGAGACAACAAATGACACGCAAACTGACGCTGATTGCACCACTCGCTTTTCTGACTGCGCTGGCCGGTCCCGCACTGGCACAGGACGCCGCAATCGATATCAACGGCGACGGTATGTACAGCTTTCCAGAGCTTCAGGCGGTCATGCCTGAAATGACGGAAGATGATTTCACACTGTTGGACACATCAGGCGACGGCCTGCTGGACGCGGATGAAATCGCAGTGGCAACAGAAGCAGGCCTTCTGCCCGCCTAAAGAATAGCGCGCCGGACCAGCCTCTACTGGTCCGGCGCGGCTGGCGTCCCTTGCGTCTGCCCCAATCACCGGGCGCAAGGGACTGCCTTACGCGACAGCGCCGCGTGACAGTGCGGCAACGCCGGTGCGGGCGATTTCCTGCAATCCCAACGGCTGCATCAGGTCGGCGAATGCGTCGATTTTCTCGGGCGTACCTGTGATTTCAAAAACAAATGATTCCAAGGTGCTATCGACCACACTTGCCCTGAAAATATCCGCCAGACGGATCGCCTCGATCCGGTCATTTCCGGTTCCGCTGACCTTGAACAATGCCAGTTCACGTTCCACCGATGGCCCCTCGACCGTGAGGTCGTTGACGGCATGCACATCCACGATCCGGCCAAGCTGCGCCTTGATCTGGGTAATGATCTGCGGCGTGCCTGTGGTGACGATGGTGATGCGGCTGCGGTGACCCAGGTGATCCACCTCGGCGACAGTCAGGCTGTCGATGTTATAGCCGCGCCCGGCGAACAGGCCGATGACACGCGCCAGAACACCCGGTTCGTTTTCGACCAGCACAGCCAGCGTGTGCCGCTCTTCCTTGTCGGAAAAGTTGGGCCGTAGGTCATAGGCGGAATGGCTGGTGGCGCCTTTTTTGATTTTGAGCGGTGACATGGTGGTGTCCCTTTTAAGCGTTATTCTTTTTGTACAGTCGACGTACATACAGCGTACATACGCTGTATGTACAATGGCGTGTCTAAACCATCACCGCCCCATCGGACTTGATCGCATTCGCAACATCGGCATTCTCACCCAGCAGCATCTCATTATGCGGCTTGCCGGACGGGATCATGGGGAAGCAGTTCTCGTGCTTTTCCACCAGACAGTCGAACAGGACCGGCCCGTCGTGGTTCAGCATTTCCATGATCGCATCGTCCAGATCGGCCGGGTCATCGCAGATGATGCCTTTGGCGCCAAACGCCTCGGCCAGTTTCACGAAATCGGGCAGGCTTTCGGACCAGCTGCTTGAATAGCGTTCCCCATGCAGCAATTCCTGCCACTGGCGCACCATGCCCAGGCGTTCGTTGTTCAGGATGAACTGTTTGACGGGCAGGCCGTATTGCATCGCCGTGCCAAGTTCCTGCATGTTCATCAGCCATGATGCCTCACCGGCCACGTTGATGACCAGCGCATCAGGATGGCCCATTTGCACGCCGATAGAGGCGGGAAAGCCGTAGCCCATGGTGCCCAACCCGCCGGATGTCATCCAGCGATTGGGGTCTTCAAATCCCAGGTATTGCGCTGCCCACATTTGATGCTGGCCAACCTCTGTACAGATGTAGCGATCGTGCTTTTTGGTCAGCTCCTCCAGACGCGACAGGGCGTATTGCGGTTTGATGACCTTGCCCTTTTGTTCAAACTTCAGGCAGTCGATCTTCTTCCAGTCGTTGATCTGGTGCCACCACTTTTGAACATTTTCTTTGTCGGTTTTGCGGCCACGTGCCTTCCAGACCTTCAACAGGTCTTCCAGCACATGCGCCACGTCACCCAAAATCGGGATATCAACCTTGATCACCTTGTTGATCGAGGATGCGTCGATATCAATATGCGCCTTTTTCGACTTGGGGCTGAAGGCATCCAGACGCCCGGTGATCCGGTCGTCGAACCGCGCGCCGATGTTGATCATCAGATCGCAGTCATGCATGGCCATATTGGCCTCGTACAGCCCGTGCATCCCCAGCATACCAATCCAGTTGTCACCGGATGCGGGGTAGCAGCCCAGACCCATCAGGGTCGAGGTGATCGGGAAACCTGTCGCCGTGACCAGTTCGCGCAACAGCTGGCTGGCTGCAGGGCCAGAGTTGATAACACCGCCACCAGTGTAGAAAATCGGCCGTTTGGCTGTTTCCATCGCGGCGGCCAATTCGGTGATCATTTCCATGTCACCTTTGACCTGCGGGTTGTAATGCGTTTCAACCTGCCGTGCTTCGGTGTACGTCCCGGTGGCGAATTGCACGTCCTTGGGGATGTCGATGACAACGGGACCGGGGCGACCAGAGGTGGCGATGTGAAACGCTTCATGCATGACCGCAGACAGCTTGTCGGTCTCTTTCACCAGCCAGTTGTGTTTGGTGCAGGGGCGGGTGATGCCCACGGTGTCGGCCTCTTGAAACGCATCTGATCCGATCATGAAGGTCGGTACCTGACCCGTCAGCACAATAATCGGAATGCTATCCATCAGCGCATCTGTCAGGCCGGTGACGGCATTGGTGGCACCGGGTCCGGATGTCACCAAGGCAACGCCGGGTTTGCCGGTCGACCGCGCGTAACCTTCGGCGGCATGAACGGCACCCTGTTCGTGACGGACCAGCACATGCTTGATGCTGTTTTGCTGAAAAATTTCGTCATAGATCGGTAGGACGGCACCACCGGGGTAACCAAAGACTGTGTCCACGCCCTGATCAATCAGTGCTTGAACAACCATTCTTGCGCCCGTCATGGCTTTTGTCATCTGTCTCGCGTCCTTCGCGTATCTGGTTTCTCTTTGGTCACAAAAAAACCCCCGAGTGTGTCGGGGGCGCATGGGATCGTTATGGTCTTACCGTTACCGGCCCATGCGCGTGTCTTTCACAATTAGTACGACGTGTGTCATCAGGGTTCCTTTGTGTGCGCAGACCCTAGTGCGCCGGTTTGAGGGGGTCAACAGCACAAGTGGAGAAAATGTCGTCTTGAGGCGGTTTTTCGCAACTTTCTTTCAGTTGCTAGTTTTCGAGATGCGCAAACTTCGCAATCGCTGCATTGGCTAAATCTCGGCAGAAACCGGCCAGAAGTGTGTCCCGCCTACGCCTATCTACGTCTCATCATCGCCGATTTTGTCCCAGGTCTGGGTGTCAAAATCGCTGGCCGCGTGGCGCTCGCGCAACTGGCCGGCCGGTTCACCCCAGGCGCGGTTGACCATCTTGCCGCGATTGTAGGCAGGACGGTTCATCACCTCATCTGCCCAACGCACCACATGTTCATAAGATGCCACATCGAGGAACGCGGCAGCGTCATAGACCTGGCCCTTGATCAGCGCGCCGTACCAGGGGGCCGTCGCCATATCGGCGATGGAATAGGTGTCACCCCCCAGATAGGCGCTGTCCTCCAGCCGCCGGTTCAACACGTCAAGCTGGCGTTTGGCCTCCATTGCGAAGCGGTTGATAGGGTATTCGAATTTCTCCGGCGCATAGGCGTAGAAATGACCAAAGCCGCCGCCAAGGTAGGGGGCAGAACCTTGCAGCCAGAACAGCCAGTTCAGCGTCTCGGTGCGGCTGGCCACGTCTTTGGGCAGGAAGGCTCCGTATTTCTCGGCCAGATAAAGCAGGATCGCGCCGCTTTCGAAGACACGCACACCGGTGTCCTTGTCAAACAGGGCCGGGATCTTGGAATTTGGGTTCACGTCCACAAAGCCGCTGCTGAACTGATCGCCTTCCTGAATATTGATCAGCCATGCGTCATACTCGGCGGCATGACCAGCGGCGAGCAGCTCCTCGAGCATGACCGTCACTTTGACGCCATTGGGTGTGGCGAGCGAATGCAGTTGCAAGGGATGCTTGCCAACGGGCAGATCCTTGTCATGGGTCGGGCCTGCGATAGGCCGATTGATATTGGCAAACTTTCCGCCGCTTTCGGCGTCCCAGGTCCAGACTTTTGGCGGGGTGTAGGCAGGGGTATCGGACATGGTGGCTCCAGAAGTTAGACCGTGTTGTGATATTCAATGTGGACCCGTGTACCGAGACAACAAGGTTTGTCTACATGATGGCGCCCGAAAAGGGCAGACCGCCTTCGATGTCATGCATCCTGTGCTTGCCATGACCGTGCAATTGGTGTGTGACGGTTCCAGCGCTTTCCGCGCGTCGCACCCCGAAAAATGAGAGAGGGAGTCCCATTTTTCGGGCCGATGGATGAAAGATCCGCGTAGTTTCATAAAGTCGCGTTTTTGTCACCATTTCGCCTTTTTCGGTATGATAGATGCCAAAACGGAAACTCACATTCGGAAGGTTAGATATGTTCACTCAGGAGATGCCTCGCAAAGCGATGCATGTGAAAATGAAGTCACCCGGTATCGCGGCCGTTGCGGCCGCAACCATGGGCTTGATGGCTGTGGCCCCAGGTCAGGCGCAGGCGCAAGAGGCCTGCTCAAGCTATGCGGTGCAGGCTGGTGATACACTCAGCCAGATCGCCGCGCGCGGGGACGTGGCGGGCGGATTCCAGACGCTCTTTGATGCCAACCGCAATGTTCTGGCCAACCCCAACCGCATTGAGATTGGTCAGGTTCTGACCATCCCCTGCGTTGACGGTTCCTTGCCATTGAGCGCGACCAGCACCAGCACAGCTTCTGCATCGACCGCGCCAGCCCCCACAACAGCCGAGCCTGATCGCGCGCTGCGCATCGTGACGGCAAGCGGCTATGCCCCGTTCACCGATGAATCGCTGCCCGGTGGCGGTCTGATTACCCAAATGGTGAACCGCTCTATGGAATTGGGTAACCCCGATCAGGAATACAATCTGATCTTTATCAATGACTGGGGGTCGCATCTGGAAACGCTGCTGCCCACGGGTGCAGTTGATATGGTATTCCCATGGTTCAAGCCTGATTGCGACAAGGTTGAAAACCTCTCGCCCGCCAGCGCCTTCCGTTGCACGGACTTCAACCACTCTGCACCGTTCTACGAAGCGCTTGTCGGCTATTACACCCTCAAAGGCAGCACCTATGAGAACGTCGGCAGCTATGCCGAGCTGCAAGGCGCGCGCCTGTGCCGCCCCGAAGCTTGGTTCACATTCGATCTGGAAGCCGAAGGTCTGATGCCACCCAACGTCGAGTTTACGCGCCCGGTGCCGCAGGATGGGTGTTGGCAGTTGCTGATGGATGGTGAGGTCGACGTGATTACGCTCGACGCGCTTCCGGCCGAAGAGGATTATCGCGAGTTGGGTCTTGCGGACAAAGTTGCAAAGATCGAAGCGCTGACATCTGCCCAGACGCTGCACATCTTTGTGGCCAAGGACAATCAGTTTGCCAATGACGCGCTGCCGATCATCAACGCGGGCCTTGAGGAACTGCGCCTGTCAGGTGAGTGGTTCAACATCGTGCGCGAAGGCGTGAAAGAAACGGTCGAGAACTAAGTTCGCTAAAACGGAAGAACAACAAGCGCCCGCAGCATTTCGCTGCGGGCGTTTTGCGTGATCCGGGCCTAGATCCCAGTGCCTTGCAGCACACCATGCTCCATCGCGTAACGTGTCAGGCCAGCGGTTGAGCTGATGCCCAGCTTGCGTTTGATATTCTTGCGGTGTGTTTCCACCGTCCGCACAGAGATATCGAGCGATTTGGCCACCTCTTTGTTCGACCGCCCCTGCGCCAGTTCCAGCAGGATGGTCTGTTCGCGCCCTGTCAGTGTCTCGCGTCCATCACTGATCTTGGGTTGCAGCGCCTTCTTGGCCCCGGTGCAGAGGTATTCATCACCGGCCATCACCGTCTCGATTGCCGTCTTGATCTCATCCGTCGGAACATCCTTGAGGATGTACCCCTTTGCGCCATGGCTGAGCGCGGTTGAGATGTACTCAGGGCTGTCATGCATCGACAGGATCAGGATGCGGGTTTCCGGACGTTCCTCAAGGATGATCTCTGTTGCGGTCAGACCTGACAGCCCCGGCATGTTCAAATCCAGCAAAATCACGTCAGGCGACAGTTCATTCACCCGGTCAACTGCTTCTTGCCCGTTGCCCAATGTGCCCACGACTTCGATATCATCATAACTTTCCAGCAGAGACTGGATGCCTTCGGCGACCATCGGGTGATCATCTACGATCAGAACGCGGGTGTTCATGCGCTTTCCTTTGTCGTGGTTTGTGGGCGCAACATGTGGGTGAGGGGAACTTGCGCCTCGATCACGGTGCCGGTTTGCCCGCTGCGCGCTGATAGCACACGCAGGGTGCCGCCCAGTTGTTCGATGCGTTCTTGCATATTCCGCATCCCAAGGCCACCAACCTTGCGCCTGTCGGATTGTGGCCAGACCATGCCTTTGCCATTGTCACTGATCCGCAGGAACGCCCCTTTGCGCTGTCCTTTGAGGGATATCTGCACCGCCGTTGCCTCGGCGTGGCGTTCGATATTGGTCATCGCCTCTTGCGCAATGCGGTAAAGCGCGATCCGCGCCTCCTGGTCCAGCCGATTGCGGAACACGACAGTTTCAAATTCTGTCGCGATTCCGGTGCGGGCGCTGAAATCATCCGTCAGTGATTGCAGGGCAGGGCCAAGGCCAAGGTCGTCCAAAACGCCGGGGCGCAGGTCGCGGCTGATCCGCCGGACCTCTTGAATGGTCGATCCCAAACCATCTATCCCCTTGTTTAGCGATGCGCTGGTCGCCGGATCACCGGCCAGCTTGCGCTTGGTCAGTTCCAGCGCGTAGCGGACCCCGACCAACATCTGGCTGATTCCGTCGTGCAATTCGCGGGCAACGCGCCCGCGCTCTTCCTCTTGGGTGTCGATGATCCGCTGGGTCAGCTGTTTCAGCTTGGCATCCGCCAGCCGCCGTTCGCGCAGGTTCAGCACCATACCGGTCATGAAGACGCCGATCAACGCCGCCGTGGCAATCGCCACGATATAAAGCGATGTTGTCCTGATCCGCCGTTCGACGTCGGCACGGGCGACGGCCACGTTTTCCAGAATGTCGTCGATGAACACGCCTGTGCCAATCGCCCAACGCCAGTCCTGCAACCCGTTGACATAGACAATCATGCGTTCTGTCGCCCCGGTCGAGGGTTTGGGCCAGTCAAAGCTGTGATAACCGCCGCCGGTGCGCGCGATGCGGATCAACTCATCAGTGATGGCGGTGCCGTTGAGATCTTCGAGACCGGTCCAGTCTTTCCCGATCAGATAGGTTTGGCGCGGGGCCACCAGATTGACGCCGTCATAATCAAACACAAAGAAATAGCCGTCCTGCCCATAAAGCATCGCGGCCAGTTCGCGGGTGACGGCCAGCTTGGCCGCATCATCATCCGGCGCGGCGCGGCCATAGGTGTTCACGACAGCTGTTCGAGCGATGGACAGGTAGTTCTTGAGCTCTTCGCGCTTTGTCTCGATCAACTGCGCCTCAAGGGCCTGAATTTCACGCTCTGCCAATTGTCGTGACTGCGCTGTGACAACCAAGGTGATCAACGTCACCGCCACAATCAGGGGCAGGGTGGCCAGCAGGAAAACCTTCTGGCCATAGCTGATACTCAAGGTGTCGCGCAGGCGCGAAAGCAGGGCTGTCATGGTGGAATCGTTAGAGAAGAATCATCTGCGAATCAAATGCCATCGTGGCGCGGCGCCCAATGCCGGAGGTGGTGTTAGCGCCTAAACACCGGGCAGAATTGGTCAGAAATTGTGACAAAAGTGGCATTTCTACGCAGTACTACGTATTTTACAAAAATGTCGCGCAAGCTAGGCTCCCCGTCACGAATCCATCGCTGCGTCATCAAGACGGCGCAGCTTGATGTAACAACCGGGAGGATAACTGAATGGATCGTCGTTCTTTTCTAAAGAATTCAGCACTGGGTGGCACCGCTGCCGCCGCAACAGCGCTGGCTGCACCTGCATATGCGCAGGGCAACCGCACGCTGACGCTTGTCACAACATGGGGCCGTGGCCTTGCGGGTGTGCATGACGCCGCACAGCGCGCTGCTGACACAATCACCGCCATGTCCGGCGGATCGCTGACCATCGACCTGAAAGCTGCTGGCGAACTGGTTGGTGCGTTTGAAGTGTTTGACGCGGTAACATCCGGTCAGGCCGACATGTACCACGGTGCAGACTACTACTTTGTTGGTCAGCATCCGGGCTATGCGTTCTTTACCTCCGTGCCATTTGGCATGACGCCACAGGAAATTTCTAACTGGTACTATCAGGGTGAAGGTCAGGCGTTCCATGATGAGCTTGGCTCGATCTTTGGTCTGAAGTCATTCCTTGCCGGTAACACAGGCCCACAGGCTGGTGGCTGGTTCTCCAAGGAAATCGCAGGTCCGGAAGACTTCCAGGGTCTGAAGTTCCGTATGCCGGGCCTTGGTGGCCAGGCGCTGGGCCGCATGGGTGCCTCCGTACAGAACCTGCCAGGTGCAGAAGTGTATCAGGCGCTGGCATCCGGTGCGATTGACGGCACAGAGTGGATCGGCCCTTGGGCGGATGAAAAGGCTGGTTTCCAGGAAATCACCAAGTTCTACTACACAGCCGGCATGCACGAGCCGGGTGCGGCCCTGTCGCTGGCCACAAACCTTGATGTGTTCGAAAGCCTGAGCCCAGAGCACCAGAAGATCATCGAGATCGCATCTGGCGAAGCACACCAGTGGAACCTTGCGCAGTTCATGAACAACAATGGTGCTGCACTTCAGCGTTTGCAGGCCGGTGGCGTGAAGGTTCTGGAATTCCCTGACAGCGTTTGGGATGCGATGGGTGCCGCCGCACGCGAAACAATGGACCAGTACAATGGCGATGACATCTATGATCGTCTGCGCGCCAGCTACAATGCGTCCATGGCAGCCTCTTCCGGCTGGATCACACAGTCCGAAGGTGCATACCGCGCCCAGCGTGACCGCGTGATGGGCTAAGGCCCCCACGGATCATGTTTGCATGATCAAGATCAAAGTGAGAGCCCGATGCGTCGCGCATGGGGCTCTCACGCCAAAACGCAGCACCGGACAGGTGGTTGCGCACGACCAATAACCAAGACGGGGGATGACCATGGGTCTGGTTGAAGCATGGGGCGGCAACGCCGCGGGTTGGTTTTTTGCCAACCTGATCGAGGCGTTCTACAACTTTTTCTACGCACTCTTGCATCCCAGCGAATGGCTGGCCTGGCTGCCGTCCATCAATGGCGCCATGGAGGTCGAACAAAAAGAAGCCCTGATGCGCTTTATCTACTATGGCGCGTCGGTCGAGTTTTTCTTTGTGATCCTCGCCATTTTCCTCGTCACCGCGATCATTGGATTTATCAACAACCGCTTTATGTGGGGCTGCGTGCGCGGGCTTGAAGGCTTTGCGAACATCGTGGGCCGCACCGCCGCATGGGCGGGGCTGCTGATGGTGTTGCAGCAAATCGTTATCATCTTCATGCAGCGCGTCTTTGCCGTGTCTGAAATCAGCATTGGTTTCGGAGTGACATTCACCAAAGATGTCAGCTGGTGGTCGGAAGAGTTGAAGTTCTATAACGCGATCATCGTGTGCCTTTGTGCGACTTACACCTTTGTCCAGGGCGGCCACGTGCGTGTTGACCTTGTTTATTCCGCGATCAGCTACCGCGCCAAGCGGGTGATCGACATGATCGGATCGCTGGTGCTGATGGTGCCTGCGGCGATCCTGACGTGGCTATATGGTTGGTTCTTCCTGTGGCGGCACCTTGTCGTGCCAAACCCGTCTGCGTCAGACAGCCTTGACCGGCTACTGACCAAGGCGCGCGCGTTGCGTTGGAACATCGAGACCATAGGCTTCTCGCCCAACGGCTTTAACGCCTATTTCCTGTTCAAGATCTTGCTGGTGACATTCACCGCGATGATCCTGCTGCAAGCGGTCGCCTTTTTCTTCCGGTCGTATCTGGAATGGAAAGAGGGCGAAGCAAGCGAAGGCAAATACCTCGACAAAGATCAGCTGGGCGATGACACCGCCGAGTTGGCAGCGAACATTCACTAAACTAGGGCGGTAGACACATGCTTTTCGGATTAGATGGCATCGAAGTCGGTATTATTATCGTCTTTCTCACTTTGTTTGCGGGTATCCTGTCGGGGTTCCCGGTGGCCTTTGCGATCTCTGGCTCTGCCGTGATTTCCTTTGCGATCATTGCATCACTGGACAGTTCCGGTTTGTTGATCCACGCCGCTGTGGACACCAATTCGGCTGAATATGCGGGGCTGATTGCCGAAGGCGTCAGGCCGGATGCGATATCGGTCTTCCGATACCCCGAATTGCCGCGATACGAAGATGTGTTGTTTCCAAACGGATGGGAAGTGGCGCTGGACCGCAACATCAGCTTTGTCGTGAACCGCATGAACGAGCGGGTCCTGGCGGGGCAGTCCATCGAAACGCTGCTGGCGGTCGTCATGTTCGTGATGATGGGGATCGTGCTGGAACGCAGCCGTATTGCCGATGAACTGCTGACCACCATGGCAAAGGTCTTTGGCCCGCTGCCGGGCGGTCTGGCCGTGTCTATCGTGATCGTGGGTGCCTTCCTTGCTGCGTCCACCGGCATTGTCGGTGCGACTGTTGTGACCATGGGTCTGCTGGCGCTGCCGACAATGCTCAAGAACGGCTATTCGCCGCAGCTATCAACAGGTGTGATTGCTGCGTCGGGCACGCTGGGGCAGATTATTCCGCCATCCATCGTGATCGTCTTGCTGGGTACATTGGCGGGCGATCTTTATTCCGCCGCTCAGGAAGACCGCGCGCAGCTTGTGGGCTGTTCGGATGCGCTGACGTATCTGGGTGAACCTGCTGTTGTTTCGGTTGGGACGCTGTTTCAGGCAGCGCTGCTGCCGGGGATACTCTTGGCGGTGCTTTATGCGGGCTATGCGTTTGTCTTTGCCCTGATCAACCCAAGTAAGGCGCCACCAGTACAATTTGCCGATGACGCTGACGGTGATGTCATTACGCGCAATGAGGCGTTCACATGGTTCCTTGCGGTGCCTGTGGGGATCATCGGTTTGGCGATAGGGCTGAACCAGACAAACCTTGTCGGGTCGCAATCCGTTATTGTCGACAGCTTTACCGATGCAGGGCAAACCGCATCCTTGCGCACCAACGTCAGCCCCGATTGTGCGGCGGCGATGCAGGAACTGCACGGTGACGCGGCGTGGAACGCAGCCCTTGCGGAACAGGCGGCGATTGATGATGCGGGCGGGGTCGAGCAGGCGCGCGCGCTGAGCGATGAAGAGCGTGCGACACTCGTGCAAGAACGCGTTGGCGCTGCGGCGCCAATTGGCAGCGGTATCGCAATTGCTGCGGTTTTTTTGGCGCTGACGCTGGCCATTGCGCGTGGTGTTGCCCCGAGGGCTGATCATCGTCCGCTGCTTGTGGGTGCGGCCGGTATCGGATTGCTGCTGCTCACCGATATCGCGCTGATCTCGCCGCTGACAACGCCCGGCATGACAACGCTACTGATCGCGATCCCGTTGATCGTGACCTATGTCGGGCTGCGACCTGCGGCGAAGATGCTGGCGGGCAACGAAATCCTGCGCGTGGTCTTCCCGCCGCTTGTCCTGATCGTGGCTGTGCTGGGGTCCATCCTAGGCGGGATCACCAACCCGACGCCGGCTGCGGCGCTGGGTGCGGGTGGTGCGATCCTGCTGGCGACCTATCGCAAGCTGCATGATCAGGGCCGATCGGGCCGGATAGTGCTGCTTACCGCGGGGGCGATCGTGCTGATGCTGATTATCGGGGTGAACTTCGATATGCGGCTGGGGCAAGAGGTTGTGCTGTTGGAAAACCTGATTGCCTATCTGATCGCCTTTGGCTGCTTCCTCTTTGCGATGTTTGGTCTGCTCTGGTCCTGTTGGGTGCTGATTGCGGGCGGGGTGCTTGCACCAGTTGTGCGCGAAACGGCCAAGGTCACATCCATGGTGTTTACCATTCTGATCGGGTCGCAACTGTTGAACCTTGTGCTGATTTCCTTTGGGGGTGAGCATTACATCCAGCAATTCCTGCGGTCGTTCGACAATGAATGGCAGGTGTTTCTGCTGGTCATGCTGGTGCTGTTTGTGCTGGGCTTCGTTCTGGATTTCCTCGAGATCATCTACATCGTGATCCCCATCGTGGGGCCGGTCATCTATGGTGGTACGTTTGACCCCAAATGGGTCACAATCATGATCGCGGTGAACTTGCAGACATCGTTCCTGACCCCGCCCTTTGGCTTTGCGCTGTTCTATCTGCGCGGGGTCGCGCCCAAGTCGATCACAACAGCGCAGATCTACAAAGGCGTGATGCCGTTTATCGGGATACAGGTAGCAGGGCTGCTGCTGCTGGCCTTCTTCCCTGCGGTGGTCACGATTGTGCCGAACCTGCTGAACTGACGCAGGCGGGTCCAACATCAAAAAAGGGCGGTGCCGATGGCGCCGCCCTTTATCGTTTATTGAATGCTAATTCAGTTTCGGCCGTCAGGCAGATCAATACGCGCGACCTGTTCGGCAATCGGATCGGTCGAAAGCGGATGCACGTCCGCGCTATAGGCCTCTGGATCACCCAAGGCCTGCCATTGCTCGTTGCGGTATACCTCAAGACCCTTGAACTTGGCCTTGTAGCCCATCTTGGGGCTGCCGGGCACCCAATAGCCCAGGTAGACATATGGCAGGCCCAGTTCGCGGGCGATGCGGATATGGTCGAGGATCACGTAGGTGCCAAGCGACAGGCGTTCAGAGGCGGGATCAAAGAACGAATAGACCATGGACAAGCCATCATCGAGGATATCCGTCAGGCAGACCGCACTGAGCGTGTTGCCATTGGTATATTCGATAAGGCGGGACCGAATGGGGGTTTCTTCCACCATGGCCGCAAATTCGAACATATCCATATCCGCCATCCCGCCAGAGGCATGACGGCCATCAAGGTATTCGCGGAACAGGTCGAACTGTTCTTCCGTGGCCCAGGGCGAGGTCGCACGTCGCGTCAGAGGGGCGGCACGTTTGTCAACGCGGCGCTGACTGCGGCTGGGTGTGAAATTCGCGATGTTGATGCGGGCCGACATGCAGGCCGAACATTCGGCACATGAGGGGCGGTAAAGCACATTCTGCGACCGGCGAAACCCTTGCTTGGACAGCGCATCATTGAGTTTTTCTGCGGTGTCCCCTTGCAGGGCCGTGAACAACTTCCGCTCCATCCGGCCCTGAAGATAAGGGCAGGGCTGCGGGGCAGTCACATAGAACTGCGGGGCAATTGGAAGCGTGTGGCGCATGAAAATCCCGATCGTCTCAGGCCAAGATTAACAATCGATTCACCATACGCCAAGCCCCGGTTGTGTTGCATGCTTAACGCCGCTGACTGCACTAGCGGATGGTGTGGATTGCGGTCGTGCCAAGCAGATGATCGGTCAGGCCCTGACCACGGGGTGTGACCAACATCAGGATGACCGAGATCAATTGCAGCGGAGGGATTGCCACGCTGATCGAGTAGCCAAATGTATGGGCCAGCGCGAGGCCCGAGCTGAGTTCCGCACCGTGGTGATCACGCAGGCCAATGCCCATGATCCGCATACCCCAGGTCGATGATCCGCCTGCAATGGTGAACCAGCGATAGATGAAACCTGTCACAAGCATCAGGACCGGAAAGAAAAAGACACCGGTAAAGGCGGTGAACGGCAGGATAAGCGTGCACAACAGCGCGATCAGGATCATATCCAGAACCCAGGCGATCCCCCGCCTGAAAGGAACGCCCGCGTAGTGCCGCGCGTCAGAGCTGTGTGGGGTGTCGTCCATGGAATAGGTCATGATCTTCTCTGTTATTGCGCAAGTTGAATGGCCGGCCCGCGGGGGAAGGCGGGCCGGCCAATATGCATTAGCGCTCGGGCTGACGCAGGGTTGTGTCTGTGTCGTCGTCTTCGGTCATCTTCTTGGCGCGGTCGTCCATGAATTGATCGAACTCTGCCTTGTCCTTGGCATCGCGCAGACGCTTGAGGAATGCCTCAAAGTTGTCCTGTTCTTCTTCCAGACGGCGCAGCGTTTCGGCCTTGTAGGCGTCAAACGCGTGGTTGCCGGATGATTTGCCCATGTGACGGGCGCGGCTGCGGGTCATCGAAGAACATGAGGAATTGAACATACGTTTGCTCCAGATCATATAGGCAAGAAGGGCAAGGCCGACAGGCCAGAAGAAGATAAAGCCGAGAACCATGGCGGCGATCCATGCGCCTTTGCCACGTTCATCAAGCCAGGATTCGGCGCGGGCAAAAAACCCTGGGCGATGATCAATAGCCATCGGGGAAGGGGTTGCGGCGGTGTTCATGGTTTGGCTCCTTAACTGGTTTGGGTTAATGTGAATGTCTTTCACATCACCAATATCGGAGTGCGCCTGTGCTTTATCAAGAGATGATGTAAATGTTTTTTACATTTACTTTTATTATGACGTAAAATCAGATAGTTGCGCTGCTGAAATTTCCAAAAGAACCTGTGGTGAGACCGGAAAAATATGCCTTGGCGTGCCTGCGGCGGCATAGATTTCATCAAATTCGGCCAGTCGCGGGTCAAAAAACGCCCTGATCGGGCTCAGATGCCCCACAGGGGCGACACCGCCAATGGCAAAACCTGTTTGCGCACGGATCAGTGCCGCATCCGCCTTGCCCAAAGCCTCGCCCGCCACGGCGCTGGCCTTTACCGTGTCCACCTGATTGCCGCCAGCGGTGATGAATAGAATAGCCTTGCCGCTTTCCTGGCCTGCAAAGATCACGGATTTGGCAATTTGATCCAGATGGCACCCGGCCGCATCCGCCGCTTGCTGCGCTGTGCGGGTTTCTGGCCCCAGTTCCAGCGGTGTGATCTCCAGCCCGGCCTCGGTCAGGGCGTGGATGACACGTTTCAGACTCTTGCTCATGTTGGTCATGTTCCTTTTGGACATGTTTACCGATGCGATCTGGATTGACCAGCGCGCGCCGTCCAACCACTGTGCAGACATGTCTTTTCTTAACCGCCTGACCCGCTGCCCACATGCCTTTGATCCCGAAAGGGGGCAGGACGCGCTTGCTGCTTTGCCACAGCTGCCTGCGGCGTTGTCCGCACTGGTGGCTGGTGCCGCCGGATGCAGCCCCTATCTGGGTGGTCTTTTGCAGCGCGAGGCTGCGTGGATCGTGCCCGCCTTCGATGATCCCGAAGCAGCGGTTGCCGAGGTTCTGGATGGTATCCCACACATTGCGTTGGACGCCTTGCCGCTTGCCCTGCGTGAGGCGAAACGCCGGATTGCCCTGATCACGGCACTTGCCGATCTGGGCGGCGTCTGGCCTTTGGAAACCGTGACACAGGTACTGACAGATTTCGCCGATGCCGCCGTGCAGGCCGCCGTCACGCAATTGGTGGCGGCGGAAGTCGCGCGCGGCAAGCTCCCTTCGGGCGGTGATTCGTCGTTGGCCTGTGGCATGGTTGTGCTGGCAATGGGAAAAATGGGTGCGGGAGAGCTGAATTATTCCTCAGATATCGACCTGATCTGCCTGTTTGACGAAACCCAGTTTGAACCCGATGACTATCACGATGTGCGCGCGGCGTTCATTCGGGTCACCCGCAAGATGACGGCGATCCTGTCGGAGATGCGCGAGGGCGGATATGTGTTCCGCACCGATTTGCGGCTGCGCCCTGATGCCTCTGTCACGCCGGTCTGCCTGTCGATGGAAACGGCCGAACGCTACTACGAAAGTGTCGGCCGCACCTGGGAGCGTGCCGCCTATATCAAAGCACGGGTTTGCGCAGGCGATATCGACGCCGGCAACCGCTTTTTAAAGACGCTGCGCCCATTTGTCTGGCGCAAGCACCTTGATTTTGCGGCCATTCAGGATGCCCATGACATGCGCCTGCGGATCAGAAACCACAAGGGTCTGCATGGCCCGTTGGTGCTGGAGGGGCATAACATCAAACTGGGGCGCGGTGGTATTCGCGAGATCGAGTTCTTTACCCAGACGCGCCAGTTGATCGCCGGTGGCCGTGACCCTGATTTGCGGGCACGCGGCACATATGAAGGGCTGACCCGACTGGCCAAAGCTGACTGGATGCCCCAAGAGACCGCGCAGCGGCTTTATGACCACTACAGCGCGCATCGCGAATTGGAACATCGCCTGCAAATGATCAACGATGCCCAGACCCAAACGCTGCCAACTGACGCCGAAGGCTTTGCCCGGCTCGCGGCCTTTATGGGGTTGGAGGTTGATGCGTTTCGCGCAGGGCTGACCGCGCGGTTGGACGATGTGCATGAATTGACCGAAGGGTTCTTTGCGCCGGATCAGCCGACCGCCGCACCAAAATCCGACTGGGGCACCGATATCATCGCACGTTGGCACAGCTATCCGGCCCTGCGGTCAGCACGGGCGACCGAGATTTTCGACCGCCTTGTGCCGGGGATCATGGCGCGCCTGCAAGAGGCCGCCAAACCAGAAGAGGCGCTGGCGCAGTTCGACGGATTTCTGGCGGGGCTACCAGCGGGCGTGCAGCTCTTTTCGCTGTTTGAGGCCAATCCGCAGTTGACCCGGCTCATCGTTGATATCTGTGCAAGAGCCCCAGCGCTGGCCCAATATCTGTCGCGCAATGCGGGTGTTCTGGATGCTGTGATCGGCGGCGCATTCTTTAGCGATTGGCCCGGTGCAGCGGCATTGCAAACCGAATTGTCAGAGCAGCTGGCAGGCTTTGATGACTATGAAAGCCAGTTGATCGCGACCCGCCGCTGGGCCAAGGAATGGCATTTCCGGGTTGGGGTACATTACCTGCGCGGGCTGATTGATGCGGACCAAAGCAGCGCGCAATATGCTGAACTGGCCAGTGCCGTCACAACTGCGCTTTGGCCTGTCGTTGTTGCCGAATTCGCACGCAAACATGGGCCACCACCGGGGCGCGGCGGTGCTGTGGTTGCGATGGGATCACTGGGGGCGGGGCGTCTGACCGCAACCTCTGATCTGGACCTGATCGTCATTTATGATGCCAGCGGGCAAGAGGCCTCTGAGGGGCGCCGCTCTTTGGCCACACGCCCCTATTTCGCGCGGTTGACGCAGGCGCTTGTGACCGCACTCAGCGCGCCGATGTCCGAAGGGCGGCTATATGAGGTGGACATGCGGTTGCGGCCTTCGGGCAGGCAGGGGCCGGTGGCCACGTCGCTGGCCGCGTTCAAGGCGTATCAGCGCAGTGATGCCTGGACATGGGAACATCTGGCGCTGACCCGCGCGCGGGTGATCGCCGGTGATCCCGCACTGGGGCGCGATATCGAGGCATTTCGGGAAACTCTTCTTCAAGAGAAATCGCAAGGTGCGGCGATTGTTGCAGATGTTGCGGATATGCGCAGAAGGATCGCCGAGGCCAAGCCGGACAGGGATGTCTGGGACGTGAAAATCGGGCCGGGGCGATTGCAGGATATCGAACTTTTCGCGCAAACCGCCGCGTTGCGCGCCGGTGCTGCAGTCCGCGATTTGCAGGGGCAATTCGCTGTTGGCGTCGCGGGTGGATGGTTGAATGCCGCTGATGTGCAGGCATTGACGCAGGCTGCCGGGCTTTTCTGGCGGTTGCAGACCGTCATGCGATTGCTCACCGGAGAGGTGTTGGACATGGGCACTTTGGGGGAAGGGGCAAAGCGGCTGGTGTTGCGTCAGACACAGACAGAGACGATTTCGGAATTGGCAGAGAAGATTGAACATGCAGCAGAACGATCCGCGCGGGTTATCTCCACAACACTGGCGGCCTCATGACCGAGGCTGAGCTTTTTGACCCCAAAGGGTTGATCCGTGACGCCTTTGCGATCGAGGGCATCGGCGCGCCCGAATGCAGGAGTATCTTTCTTGATTGGGCTCTGGGTGTTCCACCGTCCAAAAACCCGCAGGACGAGGTTCGCAAACTGCTGGCCTATTATTTGCCACAACAGCCCGCAAATCACCCCATGATTGCGACGCTGCAAGCGGCATTGCAAGATGCCAAACCACCCCGGCGCCGCGGAGGGCGGCAGGGTCGCATGTCGCAGTAGTATCTGTGACAAGACACATCCGGTTCGGCCGGCCGATACAGCGCACATAATCTGCAAATGCCACTACCTTGTGGCGCGGCACAAACTGTTCCCGATCAGGAAAGTGCTGCCGCCTCTTTGGCCAGTGCCGTGATCCCGGCCCAATCGCCCGCGACAACCTTGTCTTTGGGTGCGACCCATGATCCGCCAACGCATAGCGTGTTGCTCAGCCCCAGATAGTCGCGCGCATTCTTGAGGCTGACACCACCTGTGGGGCAGAATTTGACCTGTGGAATGGGCGCGCCGATGGCCTTGAGCGCGGGCGCGCCGCCATTGGCCTCTGCGGGGAAGAACTTTTGCACGGTATAGCCGCGCTCCAGCAGGCGCATCGCCTCTGATGCGGTCGCGGTGCCGGGCAAGAGTGGCAGATCGTTGGCCTCACAGGCGTCAAGCAGGATATCGGTCGCGCCCGGAGAAACGCCAAATGTGGCACCTGCTGCCTTGGCTTCTTCGACATCCTTGGGTGTCAGCAACGTGCCAGCGCCCACAACACCACCGGGCACCGTTGCCATCTCGCGGATGGCCTCCAAAGCGGCAGGGGTGCGCAGGGTGACTTCAAGGGCAGGCAGGCCACCAGCGACCAATGCGCGGGCGAGGTCGGCTGCGGTGCTGGCGTCATCAATCACCAGAACAGGGACAACCGGTGCCAGCAGGCAGACTTTGGCGGCGGCGGCAGAGGCATCTTGTGGGGTCATATCAGAAATTCCTTAAGGGCAGGTGCGGGGGGCGCTTTTTCAAGCAAGATGACAATCAGACAACGACACATGCACCATCCGCGGCAAGGCCGACATTCTGGCGGAAAACCTCGAAAAGCTCGCGGCCCACACCGGTGCCATTGCCGGTCAGATCGGCTGTGGCCGGGGTGCGCGTGCTCAGATCAACACCTTTGACTTCGATGGTGCCGGTTGTGGCATCAAGCCGGATGATATCACCATCGCGCACCATGGCGATGGGGCCGTGATCGGCCGCTTCGGGACAGACGTGGATGGCCGTGGGCACTTTGCCGGATGCGCCGGACATGCGGCCATCGGTGACAAGTGCAACCTTGAGCCCGCGATCCTGTAGCACGGCCAGCGTCGGCGTCAGCCCGTGCAGTTCAGGCATTCCGTTGGATTTGGGGCCCTGGAAGCGGACGACGATCACTGTGTCGTTGGTAAATTCGCCTGCTTTGAATGCATCCTTGACCGCGTCCTGCGTGTGGAACACGCGGGCAGGCGCCTCGACGATGTGCCGCTCGGGGGCGACGGCGGAGGTCTTGATCACACCGCGCCCGAGGTTGCCGGACAGCTGCGTCAAACCGCCGGTTTTCTGGAATGGGTCAGCGGCAGGCCGCAGGATCTTGTCGTTTTGTGTTTCGCCTGCACCGGCAACATATTTGACGCGGCCATCGGCCAATTGCGGTTCCTGAGAATAGAGGTTCAGGCCCGCACCGGCGACCGTTTTCACATCATCATGCAGCAGGCCAGCATTCAGCAGCTCGCCAATCATATAGCTCAGCCCGCCAGCGGCGTGGAAATGGTTCACGTCCGCCAGACCGTTGGGATAAACCTTGGCCATCAGCGGCGTGATTGCAGAAAGGTCGCTGAAATCCTCAAGATCCAGGATGATCCCGGCAGCCTTGGCCATGGCAGGCAGGTGAATGACAAGATTGGTAGAGCCACCCGTGGCCATCAGCCCGACAAGACCATTCACAAAGGCCTTTTCATCAAGGATGTCGCAAACGGGCGTGTAATCATTGCCAAGCGCTGTGATTTCAAGCGCGCGCTCTGTGGCGGCAGTGGTCAGCGCATCGCGCAAGGGCGTACCGGGATTGACGAAAGAAGCACCGGGCAGATGCAGCCCCATGAACTCCATAAGCATCTGATTGGAATTGGCGGTGCCATAAAACGTACAGGTGCCGGGGCCGTGGTAGCTGGCCATTTCGGCCTTCATCAGTTCCGCACGATCAATATTGCCCTTGGCGAATTCCTGACGCACGCGCGCCTTTTCATCATTGGGCAGGCCAGAGACCATCGGCCCCGCAGGCATGAAGATACCGGGGATGTAGCCGAAGGTGGCGGCGGCCATCACAAGGCCGGGCACGATCTTGTCACAGACGCCCAGATAAACGGCAGCGTCATAGGTGTTGTGTGACAGGCCAACGCCCGCGGCCAAAGCGATGACATCGCGCGAAAAAAGCGACAGCTCCATCCCCGTTTGGCCTTGGGTCACGCCATCACACATGGCGGGCACGCCGCCTGCAACCTGTGCTGTGCCGCCAGCGGCACGCGCGGCATCGCGGATCAGGTTGGGGTAGGTTTCAAACGGCTGATGCGCCGACAACATGTCATTGTAGGCGGTGATGATACCCAGATTGGGGCTGCGCGCGGCGGTGAGCGCAGCCTTGTCGTCGCCCATGGCAGCATAGGCGTGGGCCTGATTGCCGCAGGTCAAATGGCTGCGGCGTGGCCCTTCTGCGGCGGCGCGCGCCATTGTGTCCAGATACTTTTGCCGCGGCCCTTCGGAACGGGCGCGAATCCGGTCGGTGACGGCGGTGAGTGTTGGGTGAAGCGGCATGGCATCCCTCGCACAGGTCGGTTTGGCCGCTCCTTACCATCACGTGTTAGCGCTAACAAGGGTGGATCGTCGCCAATATGGCCACAATCTTGTCACGACAGTTACATACCTTCTCCACAGGAGAGCGCGATACAGCGTCCGTAACGCAAGATCAAAACAGGTTCTCCCTCATGCATAGACGCACGGTGATTGCAGCGCCCTTTTTTCTGGCTCTGGCGGGGTGTGGCATTCCGATTGGCAAATCCAGCCAGCCGCGCCTTGATGTCAGCCGTGACTACAGCCTGCGTGGATTTGCATTTTCCGCACAGGACGGTTTGACCGTTTCAGAGCGCGAGAATTACTATCCCAACGGCGATATTGTCTGGCGTGGCGATCCGCGCGGGCCGCGCGTTGCCCAAATTGAGGCCATGTTCACAGAGGCCGCAAACCGCAACAAGCAAGCCATCAACGGTGGCCAGCCGGTGAATGTCGCGGTGACGCTGGTGCGCTTTCATGGCGTCACCAATCGCACCCGCTATAGCATTGGTGGTGTCTACAACGTCATCTTCGATATCACGATCATGGATGCCGCATCGGGCGCGGTGATCGAACCGACCCGCCGTGTGCTGGGCAATCTTGAGGCACCGGGCGGCGAGCGTGCCGTCCAGTTGGAAGAAGCCGGGCAAACGCAAAAAGTGCGGGTCACGGATTTCCTGACCCGCCTGCTGCGCGAGCAGCTGATCTGACCACCTGCGCGTTGCAGGCTTTTCAGTACCGGGCAGAGCAGGTAAGGGGCGGGGTATGACAGATATATCCCCCTCACAGCCCGTCGTCCGCCTGATCCCCAAAGCCGAAGCGCGGGCCATCCGCCATGGTTTCCCATGGGTCTATGCCAATGAATTGGTCATGGACCGGCGCACGCGCAAATTGGCTCCCGGCAGCCTTGCAAACCTCGAAGACGCCAGCCGCACACCGATGGGTGTTGTGGCGGTTAATCCGGCCTCCAAGATCATTTGTCGGATGCTGGACCAAGACCCCGATGCGGTGATTGACCAGAATTGGTTTGCGGCAAAGCTCACCCGCGCGCTGGCCCATCGCGCGCGTCTGTATGATGCGCCGTTCTACCGGCTTGTCCATGCCGAGGCTGATGGCTTGCCGGGCGTTGTGATTGACCGTTTCGGCGATCTGGCCGTGGTGCAGCCCAATGCCGCCTGGGCCGATGTGCTGATTGTGCCGCTGGTGGCGGCCCTGCAAGAGGTCACAGGGGTTACAACCGTCGTGATGAACGGCACAGGCCGGGCGCGCAGCCTCGAAGGGCTGGAAGAGCGGACCGAGATTTTGGCAGGCGATGCGCCGACAGAGCCGGTGCCTGTTCCGATGAACGGGGCCACTTATATGGCTGATGTGATGGGCGGGCAAAAGACCGGCCTGTTTTACGACCAACGCCCGAACCACGCCTTTGCGGCAAGCCTGTCCAAAGACGCAACCGTGCTCGACGTCTTTTCACATGTTGGCGGCTTTGGTCTGGCAGCACTGGCCAATGATGCAGCCTCGGTTCTGGCCGTCGATGGCTCTGCCCCGGCGCTGGAACTGGCCGAGGCGGGGGCGACCGCAATGAAGGTCACCGACCGTTTCACAACGCGCAAGGGCGACGCCTTTGACGTTTTGACCGCATTGGGCGAGGAGGGGGCCAGTTTCGATGTTGTGGTCTGCGACCCACCAGCATTTGCGCCGTCAAAGCCTACTCTGGATGCAGGGTTGCGCGCCTATGAGCGTGTGGCGCGATTGGCCGCGCCTTTGGTGGCCGAGGGGGGATATCTGGTGCTGTGTTCCTGTTCGCATGCCGCCGATCTGACAAAATTCCGCAATGCCTGTTCGCGCGGGATTGGCCGGGGCGGGCGCCGGGGGCAGATCATCCACACAGGCTTTGCCGGGCCGGACCATCCGCTCATGCCGCATCTGGCCGAAAGCGGCTACCTCAAGGTGCTTGTCTACCGCCTATGAGGGTGATGCTGGACGCCTGTGTGCTCTACCCCACCGTGATGCGCGAGGTGCTATTGGGCTGCGCACGGCTGGGTCTGTATGAGGCGCGCTGGTCGGCGCGGATTTTGGAAGAATGGGCGCGGGCGGCAGGCAAGCTAGGCCCCGCACAAGAGGTCTGGGCGCGGGGTGAGATTGCAGCACTTGGTGCGGATTTTCCGCAGGCGCTGGTGCGCTATGATGCAGGGTTAGAGCAACGCTACTGGCTGCCCGACCCTGCGGACATTCACGTGCTGACGGCGGCTGTGGCGGGGTCTTGCGATGGTATTCTGACCATGAATGCCAAGGATTTTCCAAAGAATATCCTGGGGGATGAGGCGTTGTTGCGCTGGGACCCGGATGGATTTGTATTGTTGTTGCTGGCAGAGGCCCCGGATCAGGTTCGGGCCGTGGCCGAGGCGGTTCTGGCCGAGGCAAACCGGCTGTCCGAACAGCCATGGACCATGCGGGGCCTGATGAAGAAAGCGCGGCTGCCACGGGTTGGCAAAGCCTTGGCGGCGTAAGGCGCAGCGTTCTGCGTGATGCAAAATGGGCATGGAAACCCCATGATGGGTGCCCATGCCCGACCGTAACATCGTTGCTCAAAAAGGTTTTGTGATAACGTCAAGAAGGTTAACGCGCAGGGCAGCCTGCGTTCTGTGTCCAAGCACACAGTGCGGCGGGGCGTATTAAGTATCAGCGTTCCACTTTGCCTCATTGGCCTCAATCGCGGCGATGCGCTGCGGCGTCTTGGGGTGGCTCATCATCCAGGCGGGTGTCGCCGCACCATGCGCCCCGGTGAGTTTTTCCAGTTTCGCAAAAAGGGTCTTTTGCGGTGCGGTGCCGATACCGGCCTTGACCAGCAGAGCTGAGGCATAGGCGTCCGCCTCAAATTCGTCACCACGGGACAGGCGCGCAGCCAGCAGACTGGTCAACAGACCGGCAATCCACGGACCGATGCCCGGAATGAACCGCCCCAGGATCATCGCGAGTGCGGTGCGCATCGCATTTTGCCCTGAAAAATCTATCATGCGGCGGCGCGAATGGCCCAATGCCACATGCCCCAATTCATGCGCGATGACGGTTGCCATTTCCTCTGACGTGACCTCGCCCGCGTGGTATTTGTTGAAGAAACCGCGGGTGATGAAAATACGCCCATCGGGCGCCGCAAGACCATTGACCGGTTCAATCTCATAAATATGCACCTTGATCCGATCAATATCGAGGGCCTTGGCCATGCGCTCCATCAGTACCTTGAGGGTCGGATCGGCCAGTTCGGTAGATTTATCGTCCAACTCGCGAGAGGTGCGCCAGACGGAAAATCGATACATGGCGAGGCCGTAAAGAACGGCCAGCAGAATAGGGGCGAGTTTGATCATAACTTAGATATGGGGGTGGGGCAGTGGTTCGCAAGTGGGATGGCTGTGGCAGGATACTGCGCGTTGGGGGGTTGGGGGCGAATGTCGAGGTCCGCTGTGCGGATGAAGTTGCCGTTCTGTTCACGGTGAGCAATGCACTGTCTCAGTCAAAACCGGACGGTCGCAACAACAGGGAAACTTCATTTGCCGTCTTTCATCCACTTCCGAGCAAGGGGCATGTATTTCCCAACCGTCTCAAAATTCGAAGCTTCGACCTTTGCTCGTTCGTCCTCATTGTTAAAGAAGCTGGGCGGCAGGCTGCCGGAAGCATGGAGTAAGTGAAAGTTAGTGGCTCGTCCTACGAAGCCTTGGATCGCCAAGAGTACAAGACACACCTCATAGGCCAAACCACAAGAAAAGGAATCGGCGAAACTGGCTACTTTTATCAGAAAATTGGGGGCACCCGTTGAATAGCTAATCCAAGCGATCAATCCGACTAACACAAAGTTTGTTGCTGCCAGTGCTTCGTTGGTCAAGCGTTCTTGCGTAGTTTTCTCATACTCGTTGATTCGCTTCTTCAGTTCAGGGTCAGGTTCCGATTTTGCATAGTCATTTGCGATCTCAACGCTAATGCTTTTTTCACGTTTATCCTGAGCTAGGGCTGTGAATATCGGGATATCTTCTACTTTGAACAATCCCAAGATCTTTCTCCCACACCATGAAAGCACTCCAGCTACAACATAATAGAATGCCAGCGCAGGCAGCATCAGCCAGGCAGCAAGCATTGAGAAAAACACTGCGATATAGAACAACTCGATTGAGTAGTTATCCACAAAATCAATCATTGAGAAATAGGCGGGCGATTGCCCCGTCCTTAGCAAAAAATAGACTTCGAGAAACAAGGCCTTGTTAACGATGCTGTTTGTAACACTTGGCACTAGACCGGTTATATTAGCTCTCATGCGGTGTCCTTTGATCGAGGCGCTTGGTAAAAGGTCAGATTAGTGATGGTTAGGCCCCCCCTTGAACGGTCCGCACAACGGTGATGCAGAACTGATCGACTTAATGCCAGTGGACTGTATCCAGCGTCACCGGTTTTGCAAAGTTCGCTTCCTGCGCGTAGCCTTCATTCGTGATCAGAGCGGCACCCGCTAGTATGGCCTCAAACCTGCCATTCACCCGCAGCTTGATCTTGCAATCCTACCGCCCCAGCGTTTTCATCCCGGCCTCGATCCCTGCAAGTGTCATGGGCACCATCCGGTCGGGCCCGAATATCTCCTGGATCATCTGGATCGACTGCGTGTAGGGCCAGTAGCGTTCATCCAGCGGGTTGATCCACAGGTGATTGGGCCATTGATCGCGGGCCCGTTCCAGCCAGGTGTGTCCGGCCTCTTCGTTCCAACGCTCGTTTGCACCACCTTTAAATGCGATCTCGTAGGGTGACATGCTGGCGTCACCCACAAAGATGCATTTGTAG
The DNA here is from genome assembly GCA_947498645.1 of uncultured Paracoccaceae bacterium. Classification (GTDB taxonomy): domain Bacteria; phylum Pseudomonadota; class Alphaproteobacteria; order Rhodobacterales; family Rhodobacteraceae; genus Yoonia. The sequence goes on from CANMKS010000001.1 coordinate 2,429,913, forward strand.
TCGGGGCCATAGGTGCGCAGGATGTCCCATGTGGGCGTTTGTGCGTCCCAGCGGCGGCGGTTGTCTTTCCACACACCTTCATAAAGGCAGTTGTGAAAGTAGAAATATTCGAAATGCTTGAATTCGGATTTTGCGGCGCTGAACAGCTCTTCCACCACTTTGATATGCGGGTCCATGGAGCCGCCGATGTCCAGAAACAGCAGCACTTTGACCGCATTTCGCCGCTCTGGCCGCGTTTGCACATCCAGATAGCCGTGTTCGGCTGTCGCCCGGATGGTGCCGTTGAGGTCAAGTTCTTCATGGGCCCCGTCGCGCGCCCAGCGGCGCAGGCGTTTGAGCGCGACCTTGATGTTGCGCGTCCCCAACTCGACCGTATCATCAAGGTTCCTGAACTCGCGCTTGTCCCAGACTTTGACCGCGCGCTGGTGGCGGCTTTCGTTCTGGCCGATGCGCACCCCTTCGGGGTTGTAGCCATAAGCACCAAAAGGCGAGGTGCCCGCCGTGCCAACCCATTTGGAGCCTCCCTGATGGCGGCCCTTTTGTTCTTCCAGCCGTTTCCTGAGGGTCTCCAACAGCTTGTCAAAGCCACCCAGCGCGGCAATCTCAGCCTTTTCTGCATCGCTAAGGTGTTTTTCGGCGAGCTTCTCAAGCCAGTCGGCCGGGATATCGACGGCGTTCAGCACAGCCTCATCTGGAATATTGTCGAGCCCTTCAAAGGTGGCCGCGAAGGCGCGGTCGAATTTGTCCAGATGCCGCTCGTCCTTGACCATGACCGTGCGCGCCAGAAAGTAGAACGCCTCGACATCATATGTCGCCAAGCCTGCTTTCACGCCCTCCAGAAACGACAGGAACTCGCGGAGCGAGACGGGCACTCCGTTGCTGCGCAGGTTGTCGAAAAAGGGCAGGAACATCGCTTCAGACGTAGCTGCGTTCAATGAAGATGAGTGCGAACAGGCCCACAAGACCAAAGAGGATCGCAAAGGCGGCCCCCCATTGCAGCATATCAAGCCACTTGCCGCCACGCGCCTTGGCGCGGAACGCCCCCAGAATGGCGCCAAACACAAAACCTGTCAGTGGAAAGATCATCTGGTAAGCCCTTGTCAACTAGGCGGAATATCCGGTGGCAGTGAGGCGATTTCATTAAGGCGATCAATCACCTCTTCGCGGCTGCCAAACCCATAAAGCCCCCATCCCAGACTGTCCAGCCGCAGCGCCATGCCTGCGTCAGTATCACCCTGCAAGTCCAGGGCTTCGGCTTTGAACATCATCAACAGCGCCAGCAGGGCCGCGTTTTCGTGTTTCTCAGCAACCGGGATTGCCCGATCAGTGATGGCGATTGTGGCCTCTGCATTGCCGGAAATCAGCGTGAAGGCCGCCAATTGCACAGCAATATGGGCCGAGTGGATATCAGTGATGGGGCTTTGCCCGTAAACCCGGCGTGCGGCGTTGAACGCGCCAAGTGCCAGCGTTGCGTCATTGCCGATTTGCAGCCGCCCATAGACGTAATTGGCAAATCCTTCGCGCGGGCCGGTCCAGCCCAGCGATTGCCCGATTGCAATTGCCCGGCTTGCGGCCTGTCTGCGGCGGCTGTCGGAGGCTTCGCCCAAGGCAAGTTCCATCGCGGAGATCCATTCGCGTGACGTATCTGACGGGATCTGCCCGCCGCGCCGTTGGCCGCGCGGGTTCAGGCGGCGCAGGATGCGGGGCAGGCGTTCGGCCACTTGCTGTTCGGTCATCCCGCTTTGCAGTTCCGGCGCATAATAGGCGCGCAGGATCAGCATATCAAAGCCGGTCAGCACCGCATGAATGTTATCATCGTTAAAGACGGAGTCTGGCAGGCGGTAAAGGTCATTCAGCGGCCCCAGCGCCTGCGCCAGTTCTTCGTGCAGGCAATCGCGGATTTCCTGTGGTGTCACATCAGAGGGCAGAAAGATCGCCGCCCGTTCGCGTTGTCGCAGCGTTGCCCAGTTCAGCGTCGGGGTGTTGCGGGCCGCGCGCAGTTCGGCCCAGCTTTGCACCCGTGGCACAACAAAACAGGCTGCATTCGGGGCCACACGTTGCAGGGTGCGATTGGGCACCGCCTCGATGACGATATTGGCGTCATCCCCAGAGGTAAACCGAATGTCGATCTGCGCTTCGCGGCGTAGCCGGTTCAGCAAATCGGAAAGGTCATTGACCGTTGTCTGGTTGACGGGCCCTTGGACGCGCACGGTGATGGGGCCTTCGAACCGCGACAGCACCGGCAGTTTGCGCCCGCTTTCCATCCGAAAGGCAAGGTCAATGAAATCCAGCGCAATTTCAGAGTTGGGCCGCGTGGCCGGTCCGGGGCTGGCGGCGCGAAAACGGCTGGCCTCGGGAAAATCCAGGCGGATCGGGTCTGGTCCCGCGGGCATCGGGGTGCAGCCCATGAGTGCCGCGAAGGCGATGACAAAAAGGTGCTTCATGCGGGACGCTGGTATTTGATGAAATTGGTGTGTTGGCCCACACGGTCATAAAGCCTGCGACCTGCCGTGTTGTCATCTTGCGTTAGCCAATAGACAGCCGGCGCGCCAGCGTCATCAGCGGCAGCATAGACAGACTCGATCAACTTGCGCCCGATACCGGTGCCGCGCACAGACGGATCTGCATAAAGATCCTGTAGATAGCAGACGTTCTCCACCCGCCAGCAATGGCGGTGAAACAGATAGTGGACGAGCCCCACAACACGCCCGTCCTGTTCGGCGACAAGGGCGTTGAAATCCGCGCTGTCGTCCCCGAGTAGCCGCGCAAATGTGCTTTGATAGACGGTCTCTGGCACACTGGATTTGTAGAAGGTCAGGTAGGCGGTCCAAAGATCGCGCCAAACGGCCTCATCCTTGGCCACCAATGGGCGGATAGTAACGGTTGATGTGGTAGACATATGGATGCTCGTGTTCGACTTTGGCCGACAATAGCGGGCTTTGGTGGGTTGGCCAGTCAATTCGCCGTGGGATGTCATATGCGGGCCATATCGCGCCCGCGTAGCCATGTCGGGCTGTGCGCCGCGCCCTTGCCCTGATCCCGACTACATGCGGGATTGGCGCAAGGCGCGGATATCCTCCGTAGTCGGGCGTCCTGCGTTACGCTGTCTTTCAACATCCGCCATCTGGCGCGAGACGACATCTTCCCATGCCAGCACCGCGGTCGCAAAGAACCAGCTTGACGCCCAGGTCATGAACAGAACGCTCCCCAGCGCATTCAGGCGGGTTGGGATCACCTCCCAGGTCAAGGGCTCTCCTCTTACGATATCCCAGATCGCAAATGCGATCATGCCAAATGCCGTCCAGACCTCACCAAAGATTGAAAACATGTGGCCGCCAAAGAGCCATACCACCATGACAAGCAGCAAGCTGAGGATACCTTTGCCCAGCCCGGAGAAATAGTTGATGTCGCCGCCTCTGGGTGATGCGGCATAGGCTGCGCCAACCATTGGAACGGCAAAAGCGGCTTTGACGATGGCTGCGGGCGCAAGCAGGGCCAGCAGGACACCGGACCAATAGGCGGAGACGCCAAAGAGGCCGGCAAACAGGCCAAACGGGTGAAGTTCGACCCCGGCCTGCGTCATCGCCCAGCCAACAAACCAATTCGCGCCATAGAGAAAGATGTCAGTTCCGATGAAAATCACGCAAAAGACCGCGCTGACCGTCAAAAGCGTGCCATGATCCAAAGGGTTTCGGTGTCCGCGTGCCGCAAGTGCGCAGCGCAAGCCGACAATCATCAGGCCCGCGCTGACAATGCCGGGCACAAAGAGGCCCGCAACCGGCAAGACACTCAGGAAATAGAAACAGAATGCAAAGATGGCGAGCAGGGGCAGGATTATGAGGTATCGCCAGAAGGTAAACAGCGACAGCGGAAGCGAGCGAAGGAATAAAGGCATATCAATGATATGGTAATGCATACCGTAGAATACAATAGTATACTGCAACTTAAAGGTGTGTTTTTAACCACAGGCGGTGCCAATAATTCACCAACGCAGCGCCCTATCACAATGCGTAAGAGATATATTAATATCTTAAATTCAAATTCTTATCGCTCGAATCTAATGCAAAAGCAGCGCCCAAGCGCCGGTAACCCAAGCAACTCCACATTTCATCCGTTCTAGGGAGCGACCAGATGTGCGTCAGGCTCAGGCCCAATGAAATCCACGCGGTCAGTTCGTCACACGGCAATGCGCACAGCTCGGGTTACCCCCCGCGCCGCGCCATGAACGCCAAACGCTCAAACAGATGCACGTCCTGCTCGTTCTTGAGCAGGGCACCATGCAGTTTCGGCAGCGCATTCGCCCCGTCACGTTTGAGGTCTTCAGGCGACAGGTCTTCGGCCAACAGCAACTTCAGCCAATCCAGCACTTCTGATGTCGAGGGCTTCTTCTTCAGCCCCGCTGTGTCGCGGACCTCGTAAAACTGTGTGAGTGCTGTGGTCAGCAACTGTTCTTTGATCCCCGGATGATGCACTTCGACGATCTGGCGCATCGTGTCGATATCGGGAAAGCGGATGTAGTGGAAAAAGCAGCGGCGCAGGAAGGCGTCGGGCAGTTCCTTTTCGTTGTTGGAGGTGATGATGACGATAGGACGGTGGATCGCCTTCACCGTCTCGCCGGTTTCATAAACGTGGAACTCCATCCGGTCGAGCTCCTGCAACAGGTCGTTGGGAAATTCGATGTCGGCCTTGTCGATCTCATCAATCAGCAACACCACTTTGCCGTCCGCCCCGAAGGCCTGCCAGAGCTTGCCTTTCTTGATGTAATTGCCCACGTCATGCACCCGCGCGTCGCCCAACTGGCTGTCACGCAAGCGGCTGACGGCATCATATTCATAAAGACCCTGCTGCGCCTTTGTTGTCGATTTGATGTGCCATTCGATCATCGGCAGGCCAAGTGAGGCGCTGACCTGGCGGGCAAGTTCTGTCTTGCCTGTGCCGGGCTCGCCCTTGACCAGCAACGGACGCTCCAGCGTCACAGCCGCATTGACGGCCATGGTCAGATCATCAGTGGCGACATAGCTGTCGGTGCCGGTAAATTGCATCGTTCGATCCCCTACATTTCCGCGGCAACCTAGCAGGTCATTCGCGATCATCAACACCCCGCGACTGGCATAAAATGGGGGGGTGACAGCCGTGGCGTGGCGGAGTAAACCCGGCGCCAATTGGGGAATTAAGACCCGTAGGGTGAGCCAAGCGGGGTCGTGAGCATTAAGGGTATGACTATGAAAGCTGAAGTTTTTCTCGCAGATGACTATCGCCCGGCCGATGATGAGCCATTCATGAACGAGCGGCAGACCGAATACTTCCGACGCAAGCTCCTGAACTGGAAATCCGATCTTATGGAAGACAGCCGCGACACCGTCGCAGGCATGAAGGATCAAACCCGCAATATCCCAGACATCGCTGACCGCGCCTCCGAGGAAACAGACCGCGCGCTTGAGTTGCGGACACGTGACCGTCAGCGCAAGCTGGTGAGCAAGATTGACGCGGCGTTGCGCCGCATTGATGAGGGCGAGTACGGATACTGCGAAATCACGGGCGAGCCGATTTCGCTCAAGCGTCTGGACGCGCGCCCGATTGCAACAATGAGCCTTGAGGCACAGGAACGCCACGAGCGCCGCGAGAAGGTTCATCGCGACGACTAGCCATAACGCAGGCCGCGACGTTGCCATCATCGGTGGTGGCATCGGCGGCCTAACGGCGGCGCTGGCGTTTGCGCGCAGCGGCGCCAAAGTCACCGTCTATGAACAGGCCGCTGCGCTCACGGAAGTGGGGGCAGGGTTGCAGATCACCCCCAATGGCGCGCGCGCATTGCATGCACTGGGGATCGACAAGGCCTTGGCCGCAACAGGTGTCGATGCAAAGGCCGTTGTGCCAATGGACGCCCTGTCGGGCAAGCAGATCGCCCGCTTTGATCTGTCTGATCAATCGCCGCCTTATCGTTTTTACCACAGGGCCGCCCTGATCGACGTTCTGGCGCGCGGCTGTGCGGCGGCAAATGTGACTGTCCGGCTGGGAATGCGCATCGTCGATTTGCAGGCAGACGGGTCTTTCAGCGTAGACGGCGCGCGGGTCAGGCCAGAGCTGACGATTGGCGCCGATGGCCTGCATTCGGTTGTGCGATCCCATATCAACAAACCGGCAGAGCCGTTCTTTACGGGCCAGGTCGCCTGGCGGGCGGTGATCAAGACCGACACAGCAGAACCTGTCGCCCGCATCTGGATGGCACCCGGCCGGCATATGGTGACCTACCCGCTGGACGCGGGGCGGCTGAATATCGTGGCCGTCCAGGAACGCAGCGCCTGGGCCGCCGAAGGCTGGCACCATGCTGATGATCCGGGCCACCTGCGTCAGGTCTTTGCCGATTGCGGCTGGCAGGTGAAGGGCATTCTGGGTGCCGTTGAAAACGTCAACCTCTGGGGGCTGTTTCGCCACCCGGTTGCGCAAAACTGGCATGTGGGATCAATCGCGCTATTGGGCGATGCGGCACATCCGACGCTGCCGTTTCTGGCCCAGGGGGCGAACCTCGCGATCGAAGACGCCTATGTGCTGGCGCGCTGCTGCGATGAGGCCGCGTCGGTGGAAGCCGGGCTGCGAGCCTATCAGGGGCAACGCCGGGCGCGGGTCGTGAAGGCGATTGCAGCGGCCAACAGCAATGCGCGGAACTATCACCTGTCAGGTGTGGGGCGCATGGTTGCACATGCGGGGTTGCGGGCAATGGGCGCCGTGGCACCCGGTGCGTTTCTGAACAGACTGCGTTGGCTTTATGATCATGATGTGACGGGGTGAAGGGGCTGGGTTGAGGTCAAACCTTCGCACTGATTTTGCCTTTAGAACATCAGTTGGGCGTATTGATATCAGGATACCAAATCGTACATCCACAGAATGGATCGACGCGGCGCGAAAACAGAGACTTATTGTCCGAGGTAAACCCGTTGCGTCCGTAGTAGCGGACCCAATCGAGTTTTCCGACATCAAGCCCCATGTCGGTTGCCAAGTTTTCAAATGCGACCAAGCCACCCGACTCCAAAGCCATGCGCAGAGAACTGTTGGGGTTTTCGATTTCGTCATGTCTAAAATTCGGGCCGCATAGTGACGCATACGACCTGTCGATCACGGGTGTAACAACTGAATACTGCCTGTTTTTGCAATCGGCTATGACCCAATTTGCGAACATGTCGTCGGCGATAGCGTACTCCATGATCTGGTACACAATCCCGCCACCCAAATCGTGACTGGGTCCACCTGAACCTTAGTCGTCGCTTCCCGCATCGACAAAACTGCAATCGGTGCTCAACTCAATGGGCCTGGAAAACGAAGGGCGTTCCAGAGTGCAAGCTTTGGCGATTGATCCAAAAGCCGAGCAATAAAATGACAGCGACAAAGCAGTTTTTGATGGCATTGACATTGACCTCCGTCTCAATGCTCCGCGCGAAAGCTAGCCCAATGCCCATGGTCCTTCAACGGCCGCTATGCCCAAGCAGCAAACCATTGAGCCGACCGCAACGCACGCGCGCGCCCTGCTTTCGATCAACCCACTTCTGTCTCGCGGCGTACCCCCTTCACAATCCTGTCCAAATCCCTCATGACCCGCCCCATGACCAAAGCCTTCTCATTCGCCCTCAATGCCACCGATGGCAAAGCCCGCACCGGTGTGATCTCAACCCCCCGCGGTGATATCCGTACGCCTGCTTTCATGCCTGTGGGCACTGCGGCCACTGTCAAGGCCATGATGCCCGAAAGTGTCGCAGCGACGGGTGCTGATGTCCTGTTGGGCAATACCTATCATCTGATGCTCCGGCCCACGGCCGAGCGTATTGCGCGCCTTGGTGGTCTGCATAAGTTCATGAACTGGGACAAGCCGATCCTGACAGACAGCGGCGGCTTTCAGGTGATGAGCCTTGCCGAATTGCGCAAGCTGACCGAGAAGGGCGTGACCTTCAAAAGCCATATTGATGGCTCCCGGCATGAGTTGACCCCGGAACGGTCGATGGAGATCCAGAAGCTTCTCGGCTCTGACATCGTGATGTGTTTTGATGAATGTCCCGCCTTGCCTGCGGACCGCAAGCGTATTGCGCAAAGCATGGAGCTGTCGATGCGGTGGGCGCAGCGGTCACGCGATGCGTTTGGCGACAGGCCCGGCCACGCGCTTTTCGGGATTCAGCAGGGCGGGCTGGAAGAGGATTTGCGGGCGCAAAGTGCGCAGGCGCTCAAAGCTGTAGAGTTTGACGGCTATGCAGTGGGCGGATTGGCTGTGGGCGAAGGGCAGGAGGCCATGTTTGGTGTCCTTGATTTTGCGCCTGATCAGCTGCCCGTCGACAAGCCCCGCTATCTGATGGGCGTGGGCAAGCCGGATGATATTGTGGGGGCCGTGAAACGCGGCATCGACATGATGGATTGCGTCCTGCCCAGCCGGTCCGGGCGCACCGGTCAGGTGTTTACCCGTCGTGGTGTTCTGAACATCAAGAACGCGCGCCACGCCGATGATCCACGCCCCTTGGACGCGCAATGTACATGCCCGGCCTGTGCCAACTATTCCCGCGCCTATCTGCACCATGTGTTTCGCGCCCAGGAAATGATCTCGGGGATGCTGCTGACCTGGCATAACCTGCATTATTTTCAGGAGATCATGCAGGGGATGCGCGATGCGATTGCCGGTGGTGCTTTTGCTGCTTGGGAAGAGGATTTCCATGCGCAACGGAGCCTTGGCGATATTGAGCCAATGTCCTGACCGTGGGCAGCCGCAGGATTGCCTTCGGCGAAAGTTTGATTGGACATGGAAAGTCCAGGGGTGTGCCGCACGGCGGGGGCGGACCCATATACATATTTGTAGGCCGTTTTGTGATTTCTGTGCTTGCGAACACGGCGGACGAAAGGCACTCTGCGCCAAACGGATGGGTATGTTTGGTTGAAACGCAGATTGCCTCACCCCACATATTGATCCCAAGAGGAGACGCACCATGTTGCCGCAAAGCGGGACGGCTGCGTCTTGCCAAAAAAGGAAAAGAGCATGCAAGAACCGTTGAGTTCATCCTACCCCGTCCTGCCGCTGCGCGATATTGTGGTTTTCCCCCACATGATCGTGCCGCTTTTCGTGGGCCGCGACAAATCTGTCCGCGCCCTCGAAGAGGTGATGCAGGACGACAAGCAGATTTTGCTGTCCAGCCAGGTCGACCCCGGTGAAGATGACCCCGATCAAGAGGGCATCTACAAGACCGGCGTGCTCGCCAATGTGCTGCAACTGCTGAAACTGCCCGATGGTACCGTCAAGGTGCTGGTCGAAGGCCGCGCCCGCGTGAAAATCACCGAATTTGTGCCCAATGACAGCTTCTTTGAAGCCTCTTGCACATATCTGTCCGAAACCGACGGCGATCCGGCAGAGATCGAGGCGCTTGTGCGCAATGTGTCGGCCGAGTTTGAGCGTTACGCGAAGATCAAGAAAAACATCCCCGAAGAGGCGATGGCCGCCGTGGGTGAGGCCACTGAATCAGCGAAACTCGCCGATTTGGTCGCCGGGCATCTGGGCATCGAAGTGGACCAGAAGCAGGGGCTTTTGGAAACGCTTTCCGTGTCCGAGCGTCTTGAAAAGGTCTTTGGCATGATGCAGGGCGAAATGTCCGTGCTACAGGTCGAGAAAAAGATCAAAACCCGCGTCAAATCCCAGATGGAGCGCACCCAGCGCGAATATTATCTGAATGAGCAGATGAAGGCCATTCAGAAGGAACTTGGCGATGGCGAGGAAGGCCAGAACGAAGTTGATGAGCTTGAAGCGCGGATCAACGAAACCAGGCTGTCAAAGGAAGCCCGCGAAAAGGTTGATGCTGAGCTGAAGAAGCTCAAGAACATGTCGCCCATGTCCGCGGAAGCCACCGTTGTGCGCAATTATCTGGATTGGATTTTGGGCGTGCCGTGGGGTGTGAAATCACGCACCAAGAAGGACTTGCACAAGGCCCAGGAGGTGCTGGATAACGATCACTATGGCCTTGAAAAGGTCAAGGAACGGATTGTTGAGTATCTCGCGGTGCAGCAGCGCTCCAAAAAGCTCAAAGGTCCGATCATGTGTCTGGTGGGCCCGCCCGGTGTGGGTAAAACGTCACTGGGTAAGTCTGTTGCCAAGGCAACGGGGCGCGAGTTTATTCGCATCTCGCTGGGTGGCGTGCGCGACGAATCTGAAATTCGCGGCCACCGCCGGACCTATATCGGGTCCATGCCCGGCAAGATCATTCAGGCGTTGAAAAAGGCGAAAACCACGAACCCGCTGATCCTGCTCGATGAGATCGACAAGATGGGGCAGGACTTCCGTGGTGATCCCGCATCGGCGATGCTGGAAGTGCTTGACCCGGAACAAAACAACACCTTCGTCGATCACTACCTGGAGGTCGAGTATGACCTCTCAAACGTGATGTTCCTGACGACTGCGAACTCTTACAACATGCCGGGGCCATTGCTGGACCGGATGGAGATCATTTCGCTGGCGGGTTACACCGAAGATGAAAAGCGCGAGATTGCGCGCCAGCATCTTTTGCCCAAGGTCATGAAAAACCACGGGTTGAAGAAGAATGAGTTCACGGTTTCCGATGACGCGCTGACCGCCATGGTGCGGGTCTATACCCGCGAAGCCGGTGTGCGGAACATGGAGCGTGAGCTGGCCAAAGTTGCCCGCAAGGCGGTCACGATGATCGTGAAGAAAGAAGCGGAAGTGATTGAAGTCACTGCCGAAAACCTTTCCGACTTCCTTGGCGTGGAAAAGCACCGCTTTGGTCTGGCCGAGGAAGAGGATCAGGTCGGTGTTGTCACCGGTCTGGCCTGGACATCTGTGGGTGGTGAGCTTTTGAATATCGAAGCGCTGCGCCTGCCGGGCAAGGGCCGGATGAAGACAACCGGTAAGCTGGGCGATGTGATGAAGGAATCCATTGATGCGGCGTCATCCTATGTGCGGTCCATCGCGCCAGAGATCGGGGTCAAGCCACCCAAGTTCGACGCAATCGACATTCACGTGCACGTCCCCGATGGCGCAACGCCAAAGGATGGTCCAAGTGCCGGTCTGGCAATGGTCACCTCTATCGTTTCCGTGCTGACGGGTATCCCCGTGCGCAAAGATATCGCCATGACGGGCGAAGTGTCATTGCGCGGCAATGCGATGCCAATTGGTGGCCTCAAGGAAAAACTGCTGGCCGCACTGCGCGGTGGGATCACAACTGTTCTGATCCCGCAGGACAACGCCAAAGACCTGCCGGAGATCCCCGACAACGTGAAGGAAGGGCTGACGATCATTCCGGTAAGCCATGTGTCTGAAGTGCTGGACCATGCGCTGGTCAGCAAGCCTGAAGCCATCGAATGGGATGAGGCGGCAGAGGAAGCGGCGGCAGCTGCGCTCAAGGCGCAGAACGCCGGGGAAGGCGCCCGCGCGCATTAAGCCGCTGGTTTTTCGATCAAATCAGGCGCCCCATTGGTTTGGGGCGCCTTTTTGTTGTTATCTGCTTGACCTTCAACCACGCAGGCAGAGTAATGCGCCAACGCACCTAGGAGGATTTGCACATGGCCCGCAAGACGACACCTAAAACCGTCTCGAAAGAAGAATCATCCGCGGATGTCGAGGCCAAGCCGGTGTTGAAAAAGCCGGAATTGTTTGATGCGGTTGTCACGCGCACCAACCTCAAGAAACGTGACGTCAAACCAGCGGTGGAAACGGCGATGGCCGTGATCGCAGAGGCGCTGCGCGAGGGCACCGACGTGAACCTGCCGCCGCTTGGCAAACTGCGGATTGTGAAATCAAAAATCCTGGAGAATGGGGCAACCGTGCTGACCCTGAAGCTACGCACACCGCCAAATGCCACGGTGGCTGCCGCAGCGACCGATGAAAGCGACGCCTGAGTCAACGGCGCATATGTCATTTCCAGAGCTTTACATCCTGCGCCACGGCGAGACCGAGTGGAACGCAGAGAACCGTATGCAGGGCGAGCTGAATTCGCCCCTGACGACCAAGGGGCAGGCCGATGCGGCACGGCAGGGCGCAATCCTGTCGGGGCTTTCGTTGGATGGGTTCCGGTTCTTCAGCAGCCCGCAGGGCAGGGCGTTTCAAACCGCCGGAATAGCACTTGCCGGGATTGCCGATCACATTCGCACCGATGACCGGTTGCGCGAAATCGGGGTGGGCGATTGGTCTGGTCGTTTGCGGGCCGAACTTCCGATGCCAGAGGGCCGCGACCCGGTGATGGCGCAATACGAGATGGCGCCAAATGGCGAAGGTTTTGCGGGGGTCAAGGCGCGCGCGGGCGCATTTCTGGCGGATCTGACGGGGCCATCTGTGTTGGTCACCCACGGCGTCACCAGTGCCATTTTGCGCGCACTTGTGGTGGGGGAAAAGGCATATGCCGGCCAATCCGTTCAAGGCGGGCAGGGCTGTGTTTACCATCTCAAGGACGGTGAACAATTCCTGTTGGAATGAGGCTTGCACTACCCGCACGGCTGGTCTAAATGGTCCGATATCGGGTGATTAGCTCAGTTGGTAGAGCGCTTCCTTTACACGGAAGATGTCGGGAGTTCGAGCCTCTCATCACCCACCATAAAACCTCCCGATTTGTATATATGGAAATGTGGCCACTTGCGCCTTGTGGGACGTGTTTGCGGGTTATTGAACCCAAGCGCCCTTTGGCCCCGCCATGCCAAAATTTCAGTATATCCGGCGCACCTGACAGTGTTCGGGCCGCGTGACAAATCATGACCCCTCCAAGGAACGGATGGGCGCGGCGAAAGAGGCTCAGCACGCAGGTGAAGGGGAAAACGGGGGCTTGCAATTGCCGCCCGGTGACACCGCCGCATTATTCCGCGTCCCAGCCCTTAACGCCGCTTGACGGGGCGCAAAAGCGCACTTAGAAGCAGCGCACGTTCAGTCATTGGCTGAACAAGCAGATGCGCGGTTGTAGCTCAGCTGGTTAGAGTACCGGCCTGTCACGCCGGGGGTCGCGGGTTCGAGCCCCGTCAACCGCGCCACTGCCTTTCCCTTCGAACATTGACCGGTCACGCAACGGATACTGCGGGTTTTGCGGTGATCGGTGCCAGAAGGTGTTAACACCCTTGTTTTGCTGAGTTCTACCTGATGCAGAACCTGTACATACTGCGTACAGAACCTGTACATACACCTGTGCGTACATCGGCCAATTAACGCCGCGCGCGGTGCCAAATCTGAACGAAAGGTAAATTTGTGCAATGACCGGCGCAAAAACACTCTTTTGGCACCGATTTGGCGTTGACGCCCCACCTTTGCACGATTATCCCGCACCTCACGCGCGGTTGTAGCTCAGCTGGTTAGAGTACCGGCCTGTCACGCCGGGGGTCGCGGGTTCGAGCCCCGTCAACCGCGCCATTTTCCCAAGATGTTGCCATTGGGCGGGTTTCATGGCCCGCCTTTTTTTGTGGGTATTTGCTGGTGGGGACTTTGGGTTGCGACCATGACGGCGGATGCTGTGACTGGAAGAAACGGTCGCCCTTCAAACCCCCCGGCAAGAGTTGGAGAGTCAATCCAAATTCGACAGCCATGCAGCTTTGTCGCCCGGTCTTAGATTTTGGAGATAGAGGTTGCGAAGTTGAACCTTGTTTTCAGGAAATAAGTGCATGAAGGTTGGCCATTCCTGTTTTCATTTTTGGCGATATCAGATGGACGAGATCTCAGCACTTCCCAAATCGACTGTAAACGCAGCCGTTCTTGCAGGGTGTATCATTGCCTTCCTTGGGTTTGGTTTCTCCGCCACGTTTGGGGTCTTTCTACGTCCTATGTCAGCAGATCTGGGTTGGGGGCGTGAGGTCTTTTCCTTGTCCGTGGCTGTTCAGGCGTTGGCATGGGGGGTCACGCAGCCTTTCGCAGGCATGGCAGCGGACCGGTACGGAACTGCACGCGTTTTAGCGTTCGGCGCGATATGTGCCGCACTTGGTTTCTTCCTGAGAGGTTCGGTGATGAACCCGGAGGTCTTTGTTTTCTCTGGCGTTATTGTCGGAATCGGGACTGGCGCTTGCTCTTTCCCTGTGGTTATCGCGGCATTAAGCAAGGTTGTTACCGCCAAGCAACGTAGTTTTGTGATGGGTCTTGGCACTGCCGCTGCGTCACTGGGAATGTTTGCGGCGGCTCCGGCCACGTCTGCGATGATTGGATATTTTGGCTGGCAACAGACGATCATTCTCATCAGTCTCAGCTTTGTTGCGATCTTGCCATTCCTTATTTTTGTGGCGCGCGTGTCTGTTCCGACAGCCGCCTCGCAAGGAGCGGGTGCATTTGGCAAAGCAATCAAGAGCGCGTTTCACAATCGGAGCTATTTGTGCCTTTTCTTTGGTTTCTTTGTCTGCGGTTTCCACGTCGCATTCATTGGAACGCATCTTCCCGCCTATATTGTTGACCTTGGACTGCCGATCAGTGTCGGAGGGTGGTCGTTAGCGTTGATTGGGCTTTTCAATATTGCAGGCTCATTTCTGGCCGGATGGAGTGGGCAAATTCATTCCAAAAAGAACATGCTGGCGAGCATTTACGTGTCTCGCGCAATCGTCATCACAATTTTTATTCTGACCCCCGTGTCCCCCATGACGATCTACATATTTTCAGCTGTTATGGGGCTTTTGTGGCTTTCGACAGTCCCGTTTACGATGGGATTGGTCGCGCAGACCCAAGGTCTGACATACTTGTCTACGCTGGCAGGACTGGTGTTCTTTAGCCACCAAGTTGGAAGTTTTGCCGGAGCGTGGCTGGGCGGGCGAATCTTCGATATCTATCAGAGCTACACGCCGATGTGGTGGGCTGCCATTCTATTTGGGGTGCTTGCGGCGATCATCCACATGCCAATCGAAGAGAATAAGAAATCTATCCTCGCTTAACGCGACACCAAATCTGGTTGCGCCGGTTTTCGCGGTGATCGGTTTTTCTGTCGGGGATCTTGGCGTCTCCACCACTCAGAAACAGCCATTGAGCGTAGCGCCATCGTCGCGCAAGCCGACGCCGTCTGCTCACGCTCCCTTCCTCACCCCGCACTTACTGCGTCATCGCATCCAATATCCGCGCCCAGCTTCTGATCCCTTTGTGAAAAGATGACAGGTCATATTTCTCGTTGGGAGAGTGGATCTGGTCGTCGTCTTTGCCGAAACCGATCAACATCGCGTCCATGTCGAGGATTTCCTTGAAATGCCCCGCAATCGGGATGGATCCACCGCAGCCCACGTAGGCCGCCGCATTGGGCCATTCGTCCGAGAGTGCTTTGCGAGCCTGGTCGAAGGCGGGGTGCGTTGTGGTCATTTGCCCGGCCGCACTGGCACCGTGATCGCTAAAGCTGACCGTGCAATCGGCGGGCAGCATGTCCTGCACCATTTTGCGGAAGGCGTCGCGGATTTTCAGCGGGTCTTGCGTGCCCACAAGCCGAAAGCTGATTTTTGCGGAGGCCTCGGAGGGCAGCACGGTTTTGAAGCCGTCACCGGTATAGCCCGACCACATGCCGTTCACTTCGCAGGTGGGCCGCGACCAGATCATTTCCAGCGGGCGGCGTCCGACCTCGCCTGCGGGTTCGGACAGGCCGACCTCACCCAGAAAGTCCTTGTGGTCGAATTTCAGGTCGTCCCAGGCGGCGGCAAGCTCATTCGATAGCTCTGGCACGCCGTCGTAGAAGCCCGGCACCGTGATCCGTCCGTTTTCATCGTGCAGTGCTGCAATAATCCGTGCCAGCACCCGTGCCGGGTTCATCGCCAACCCGCCGTACATGCCTGAATGCAGGTCTTTGTTCGGGCCGGTGATTGTCAGTTCCTCGCCCAGCAGCCCGCGCAGCTGTGTGATAATTGCGGGTGTGCTGTCGCCATAAAGCCCGGTGTCGCAGATCAGCGCGATGTCGGCTGTCAGCTCGTCCCGGTTTTCCTCCATGAATGGGGTGAGGGAAGGGGAGCCTGATTCCTCTTCACCCTCAAAGAAAATCGTGATGTTTGCGGGCAGTTTTCCATGTTCGGCTTTCCATGCGCGGCAAGCCTCGACAAAGGTCATCAACTGCCCTTTGTCGTCGGATGATCCGCGGCCCCGAATGACTTTACCTTTGGCTGTGTCCTCGACCTGCGGGTCGAAAGGGTCACGGTCCCAAAGTTCAAGTGGATCAACGGGTTGCACGTCGTAATGCCCGTAAAACAGGATATGCGGCCCGTCGCCGCCGGTATGCGCCACCACCATCGGGTGCCCCGGTGTTGGCCGTTTGGATGCCTCAAACCCGATGGATTGCAGATCAGCTACCAGCCAGTCAGCCGCCGTGTCGCAATCACCCTTATAGGCCGGATCGGTCGAAATCGACGGAATGCGCAGCAGTTCCAGCAACCGGTCAGTGGCCTGGGGCAGGTCAGCGTCGATACGGGCGAGGACGGGGGCAAGGGTCATGGCTTTGGCCTATCTGTGTTGGGATTTGCCGTGAAGGTTGCCTTAACACGCGCAGAGGTCAAGCCGATCCTGTCGAATGCCGGCCGGGTGCTGACACCCAACCCGGCGTACAGGCCTTGACTGGTCGCGGCCATCAGCCCGAGCCGTACCAATCCTGCACTGGCAGGGGCCGTTGACCGCAGTTGGTGCAGAGTCGGGTATTCCTGCCTACCGTCATGACGATCTGTCTGGCAGTTTATTGATCTAGATCACGGTAGCTGCGTGGCCCGCGCACTACAAAGGGCAGCATAAGGCGGCAGGAGCGACACTTTGTAACGTCTTGTTCGAAGCGGTCGCGCCCTATAAGACGTTTAGAACGATTCAAAAACTGCGAAAGCCTGTGGTTTTTGGTGCGACAAAGAGGACGAACGACGTGGACTACAACGCCCAACTGGACACAGCGATTGCGACTTTGCACGAAGAAGGGCGCTACCGGACGTTTATTGATATTGAACGCAAGCGCGGGCAGTTTCCCCATGCCACATGGCGCAAGCCGGACGGTTCCGAGGCGCCTGTCACCGTGTGGTGCGGCAATGACTATCTGGGCATGGGCCAGCATCCTGTTGTTCTGGCCGCCATGCATGAGGCCATTGATGCCACTGGTGCCGGCTCTGGCGGTACTCGCAATATTTCCGGCACGACCGTCTATCACAAACGGCTTGAGGCAGAGCTGGCGGACCTGCACCGCAAGGAAGCGGCACTGCTGTTCACCTCGGCCTATATCGCCAATGACGCGACGCTGAGCACATTGCCCAAGCTGTTTCCGGGCCTGATTATCTATTCCGATGCGTTGAACCATGCCTCGATGATCGAAGGTGTGCGCCGCAATGGCGGGGCCAAACGCATTTTCCGCCACAATGATCTGGATCACCTGCGTGCGTTGTTGGCCGCGGATGATCCTGCGGCCCCCAAGGTGATTGCATTTGAATCGATCTATTCGATGGATGGTGATTTCGGCCCCATCGCGGAAATTTGCGATCTGGCGGATGAATTTGGCGCGCTGACCTACATCGACGAAGTCCACGCGGTTGGCATGTACGGCCCCCGTGGGGCAGGCGTTGCCGAGCGTGATGGCCTGATGGGCCGGATCGACATCATCAATGGCACTTTGGCCAAGGCCTATGGTGTTATGGGCGGCTATATCGCGGCATCTGCGAAAATGTGTGACGCGATAAGGTCTTATGCGCCGGGGTTCATCTTTACCACGTCATTGCCACCGGCCGTTGCTGCCGGTGCTGCGGCCAGTGTCGCCCATCTCAAAGCGGATGACAGCCTGCGCTTGCAACATCAGACGCAGGCCAAGATTTTGAAGCTGCGCCTTAAGGGCTTGGGTCTGCCGATCATTGATCATGGCACGCATATCGTGCCGTTGATTGTGGGTGATCCGGTGCATACCAAGAAGCTGTCGGATATGCTTTTGTCGGATTTTGGCATCTACGTGCAGCCCATCAACTTCCCCACGGTGCCACGCGGTACAGAGCGGTTGCGCTTTACGCCGTCGCCGGTACATGGTCCGCGTGAAATGGATGCATTGGTCGGTGCTTTGGACGATCTTTGGGCACATTGCGCGCTGAATCGTGCCGAGTTGGCAGGTTAACCTTTAATCAACCTGTGCATAACTTCCGCTGACATGCTATGACAGAATCAGACCGCTGACTTTCTTCGATTCGGAAAAAGTGAGTAGTTTAGGGGCATTGAGCGACGGGACAGTCGATGATCGGGAAGACCTTCAAGCGTGAAGACGCACCGGAGGACGTTCAAACCAAAGGGTTTGACGACTACGAATTGCGTCTTGGCGATTTGATGCGCGGAGAGCGCGCAACGATGGGCAAGAGCCTGCTGGACGTGCAGCGCGAGCTCAAGATCAAAGCCGCCTATATTGCTGCCATCGAAAATGCCGACCCATCTGCCTTTGATACGCCGGGCTTTATCGCCGGTTACGTGCGCTCTTACGCGCGCTATCTGAATATGAACCCCGACCATGCCTTTGATGCTTTTTGCGAAGAAAGCGGTTTTGCCACTGCCCATGGTATGTCGGCTGAAGCCTCTTCCTTGAAGGGCAAGACGTTTGATCCGTCCTCGGCCACGATTGGCAAGGATATCTTTTCCGGCTCGGCCACACCCTTTGTACCTGCTGGCGATGCCGTGTTTTCGGGCATTGAGCCGCGCGCGATCGGATCGGTTCTGGTGCTGGTCGCCCTGATCAGTGGTTTGGGCTTTGGCGGCTGGACCGTCCTGCAAGAGGTCCAGAAGGTCCAGTTTGCCCCGGTTGAACAGGCCCCGGTTGTTGTGTCTGATCTTGATCCGCTGGCCGGTGCCACCAATGCCATTCAGCCTGTTGATGCGCTGGCCGGGTTCGAGGCCCCATCGACAGAAGCGCTTGACCGGCTTTATCGCCCGCAAGCGCTGGACGTCCCTGTTCTTGTTGCCCGCGATGCGCCGATTTCGACCCTGAATCGTGACACGATCGGGGCCTTGGTGCCGCAAGCGACGGTATCTGCCTCGCCCGCCACGGAACTGGCCGCCCTTGATATGCCGCAGCCTGCGCCAATTCAGGTTGTCGAACCCGATGTGCCAGAACTGCAACTGGTTGCCGTGCGCCCGGCCTGGGTGCGGGTACGTGCCGCAAATGGCACCGTGATTTTTGAAGGGGTGATGGAGCCGGGGCAGAACTTTGTCGTGCCGTCAACCGAGGAACCGGCCAATCTGCGTGTGGGCGAAAGCGGTGCAATGTATTTCGCCGTCAACGGCGTGCATTACGGCCCTGTCGGGCAAACCGGCACGGTGACGTCAAATGTTGAATTATCCACGCAAAGCCTGACCGAGAGTTTCGCCGTTGCGGATTTGTCCGCTGACACGGATCTTGCCGAGATCGTGAATGTGGCACAGGTCGCCCCTGCCGAATAGACGCAGCACACGGCCTTGCTGACCGCCGCCGCGCCGCTTAGGTTGCCGGTAACAGATGCTTTCATAGGCTGGCTCCATGTCCCTCAATCACATCCGTCCGTGGCGTAACATCTATCGCCGCAAATCGCGCCAGATCATGGTTGGCAATGTGCCAGTGGGTGGTGATGCGCCGATCAGCGTGCAGACGATGACCAACACCCTGACCACGGATATCAAGGCAACAATTGATCAGGTGAACGCCGCCGCCGAGGCGGGCGCAGATATTGTGCGCATTTCGGTCCCGGATGAGGCATCGAGCGCCGCACTTAAGCAGATCGTGCCAGAGGTATCCGTGCCCATCGTGGCCGACATCCATTTCCACTACAAACGCGGGATTGAGGCCGCTGAGGCGGGTGCGGCCTGTCTGCGCATCAACCCCGGCAACATCGGTGATGAAAAGCGCGTCAAAGAGGTCATCAAGGCGGCGCGCGATCACAATTGTTCCATCCGCATCGGTGTGAACGCCGGATCATTGGAAAAGCACCTGTTGGACAAATACGGTGAACCTTGCCCCGATGCGATGGTAGAAAGCGGCCTGGATCACATCAAGATCCTGCAAGACAATGATTTCCACGAATTCAAGATATCCTGCAAAGCCTCTGACGTGTTCATGGCCGCCGCCGCCTATCAGCAGTTGGCAGAGGCGACGGACGCGCCGATCCATCTGGGCATCACAGAGGCGGGCGGTCTGATCAGCGGCACCGTGAAATCTGCGATTGGTATGGGTAACCTGCTGTGGATGGGGATTGGTGACACGATCCGCGTGTCGCTATCGGCTGATCCTGTGGAAGAGGTGAAAATGGGGTTTGAAATCCTCAAATCCCTCGGGCTACGCCATCGCGGCGTGAATATCATTTCCTGTCCTTCCTGCGCACGCCAGGGCTTTGACGTGATCAAAACGGTCGAGGCGCTGGAAAAGCGGCTGGAGCACATCAAAACGCCCATGTCGCTTTCGATCATCGGCTGCGTGGTGAACGGGCCGGGTGAGGCGCTGATGACCGACGTCGGCTTTACCGGCGGCGGGGCCGGATCGGGGATGGTTTATCTGGCAGGCAAGCAAAGTCACAAGCAATCGAACGCCGATATGGTGGATCATATCGTAGAGCAGGTAGAGAAAAAGGCGGCAGAGCTGGAAGCGCGGAGTGCGGCGGCGGAGTAGGGGTAGATGAAAAGGTCTGAATGGCTGGTTTGGGGCCAGACCTGCTGAATGCTGCGCTAGCACTAAATGTCCGCTCTTGGCCGGATGGACAACGCTTTCAATGATTGGTTCGTCTGCGATCAGATTAAGAACGACATAATGATTCAAGAATGAATGCTCTGTGAGAAGCGGTGTCTTTCATTCGGTAGCGTCTTACTTTGAACTACCATCAGTACGCTTGCTATTCGTCGGCTTCAAATCAGGATAGAATAGAGAGTAGCGCGCCCGCGCTCCAAGTATCCGTGAACCCATTCCTTGCCGCGCAGCATTGATGTCGTCTCCGTCGCAACCGGAAGTCGGTCAATCATGCTCAAAACGGGCAGAACCGCTGCATCAACTGCTGTGGGGGCATCCCCGAGTATGAATGCGTTTGATCCGATGATCTTGCCTAAAGCGTCCAAATCGTTCTCGACCTTTTGAAGGCGTTGCTCTTGCGACATCCGCGCGATGCCGTTGCTCATGAGCCCAGACCTCACAGACCGACGTGCCAGACTGGATACAAATCTTCGAAGAGGTCCAGGCACCTCAGCGAAGAAAATTGGCCAGATCTGTGCCCAGTTGTTATCGTCAAGCCACCTGTCATGGATAAGCGTAAGCCTCAGACTTTCTTCTGTCATTCGGATGAAAGCGTGCCCGAGAGACTTCTGTTCATCCGTGATATTTGGGTAGAAATCTGCGCCTTGGCTGGCCAGCCAATTCTCGATCAATTCACTGTCAGGAATGAGCTGCCCGTCCGCTCGCAGAACCGGCAGTTTCCCATGCGGCATCGGGGAAGGGTTGGCGATGTATTCGCATTTCCAAGGCTGCCCCGACATTTGCAGTAATATCATTGCCTTTGCGCAAAATGGGCTATGGCTTGGTTCGCCAAAACTAGGTGGAAACGTTAGGAGAGTCAGCATTGGTGGTCCTTTCAAAATCGGTTCCAGCAATACACTGGCCTCATGTCAGAAACTGTCAGGAGTGTGCGTTAACGCGCCTAAATTTCAGGCTGGATCAACACCTGCAATGGTTCCGTAGCGCGGAGCGGACCTGCGAGCATAAGCAAAGAATTGTCTGCGCTTACGTCGCCGCCCTCAATACCCGCTAAACTGTTCGAACCGAATGTCGCGTTTGTCGACGCCTGCCTCGGTCAGCATTTCAGTCATCGCTGAAACGAAGCCGCCAGGTCCAACGCAATAGTAGATTGGTTGTGTGAGATCGGGCAAATGCCTGGACAGCATTTCTGCATTGATCCGCCCTGTCTCGCCGTCCCAGTCGCCGCCGTCTTGGACGTCCGACATGGTGGCAATCATTTGAAATTCTGGGTTGGTGGCGCTGATCTTCTGGAACTCATTCAGCATCGCCGCATCAGCTGGGCTACGATTGGAGTAGAACAAACTGGTCTGTTTCAGCCGACCTGCGTGATCGCCATCGCGGATCATCGACAGAAACGGGGTGATGCCGATCCCACCTGCCAAGAACACTGAAGGACGATCTTCGTTCTCACCTCTTGTGAAGCTGCCAAGCGGTCCAGCGATCTGTAGGTCGGTTCCCTCCGGAAATGTTTTGATCGCCTGCTTGAAAGAACTGTCCCGCAGACGAGTGATCACGGTCAGCTCCGCTTCATGTGGCGCACTGGCGATGGAAAGCACGCGCGCCTCGCCAGCACCTGCGGCCGCATCAGGCGGGATCGTCAGCCGGATCGCTTGGCCCGCTTCAAAGGTGAACCCAGCGGGCTTCGCAAGGCGCACCGCAAGCGTGTCTTCTGCGACCATCCTGCGCCCGAGCAGCTTGACAGTAGATGCCCGGCTGTTCCGACCCGAGAGACTGAGACCATCGCGCATGTTCAAGCCCATCAGCGTCAGATTGGTTGCCCCTACAATCAACTCCACACCTTGCAAGACATAGAACAACGTATCGAACGTCCCGGCAGAGGCCTTGGCTTCAAGAAAGAAGGCCATGGGAAGCAGGATCAGTATCCCGTTGGCAGCGATGATTGGCATCCGCTTTTTCTTGCTGGCCACAAGCCTCTCGGATCGGCCAGCCCCAAGCGACATGCCAGAGCCACCAACAATCGCCATGGCAGGGATCAAGATGAACATCCCCGTCAGGATCCACCCCTTCACCGCCGCGATGGTTTCATACGATCCGAATAGTTCTGAGATGACGGTCGAGGTCCAGAACGTGAAGATCATGAGCAGACCAACAGCTCCAGCGATTGCGTGAATGCGGGTTTTCATAGCGTCGTCCTCTTCTGCGTGGCAACTTTGTGAGTGGCGGCGTGCGGTGCGTCAGGCCTTGATCGCGATGCAGCCGAAGATCGCAGCCGCCATGCCAAACCCGATGCGGAAATAGTGGATTGTTAGCCATTGGTTTAGTTTGGCCGCACCTGTCACTTCGTCCATCGTGCCGCTCGCAAATGCAGTGTTGGTCGGGACAAAGAAAGCGAAGGTAAGAACCGCGACAATCACGATGCAAAGCGTGCTCAGCAGCCAATATTTTAAATCCGGGGTGCCCCAAGACAACCAGACCGATCCGACGACCCCGATCAAGGTTGGCATAAAGATCAGCGGTATTGAACGAGAGACGAATTGATTGTTAGCCGCAAACCAATCCAGGAATGCTTGGGTCGGAAGGCTGCGCCAGTATCCACCCAACGTCACGCCGATACTCAGCATGACGCCTGCAAATCCTGCGGCCCCACAGATGGCGAGTATGTTGAACGCTGCTTTAATCATGATCCGGCTCCTTTGCCTTTTGAACCGAACCACATCCGCCAGATCAGCCCGTCCCTTTTGATGAAATGGTGGTAGAGTGCAGCCCCCGCATGAAGCGCGAACAGCGCCAACATGAGCCGTGCGCCAAGGCCATGTGGCACGCGGGGAAGGAACTCTGTAAAGTCCGGCAAAGGCTCTGCACTTACACCGAACAAGACGCCTCCCGCACCCGATAATGCCAACATACCAATGCCGCTTGCGATCATTCCCAGAATGACAACGTAAAACAGCACATGAATCGCTTTTGCAGTGTAGGTCTGCCAGGCCGGGTCGCCATCCGTGGGGCGCGGCTTTTGATCGACACGCCACCACCAGAACAGGCGCAGCAGCGTCAGCATCAGGATCACAATCCCCAAAGGAACATGAAACATCAAGACCGCTTCTTTCGCGGTGCTATCGGTCATTGATGCCGCCCTAAAGCCCGAACCAAGCATCGCGAGAATGAAGATGGCGCTTAGCCAATGAATGGTGACGGCAACCGGTCCATATTGGGTTGAGGTGCTCTTCATGAAACTTCTCCTGGCTCCGAAAGATCGGGCTTACAGACCGGTGAGTGCGGCGCGATAGGCGAGGTTGACCACATAGCCGCTGAGAAACTCTTCCCGCGTCAGGAAAGCATCGTCGTCGGTGTCGGCACGGCGGAAATCCCATACCATGGACTTGTGATACTCTTGTCGCCCAATCTCGCCATTACCGTCATGGTCCCAGATCGCAAAAAGAACTTTTTGTGCGGTCTGATAAGCGCGTTCCTGACCTTCATCCACGGCGATGAAGTTGAAACCAAAATCCCATTCAGTGAACTCAACAGGGTCAATCGACCCGCTCTCATCGGTGTCCATGGACACAAAAATGTCCTGACCGAAGTCAACAAACTCGCCCATATCGGCGGCCCCGTCTGGGTTATCCTCAATCGAGCCGTAAATCAGTTCTGCCAGTTCGCGACCGGGTGTCACCTCGTCTGATTGAGCTAGTCCGGCGCTCGGGAGAGCCAAAAGCAGTGCGCAAGCTGCTGTCAGAATTTTCATCTTGGATCCCTTCTGATTCGTATTGCATAGCAAGCTATATACTATTACATAGTTAGCTATGCAATGTTAAGTTGGATCATGGAATTTGATCGTATGAACTCTGCGGGATACCTCGTGAACAATATGGCCCGCTTGCTTGTCGAAGTGCTTCGCAAGCGCATCGCACCCCTTGGTATCGTCCCCGGGCAATTTCCGGCGCTATTGGCTCTGTGGGAAAAGGACGGCCTGACCCAAAAAGAGCTTCTGGCCATGCTGGATATCGAGCAGGCCACACTCGCCAACACGCTAACCAGGATGGAAAGAGACGGGCTTATTGCCCGCAAGGAACACCCAGCGGATGCACGGGCCCGTACGATCCATTTGACTGAGAAGGGACGATCAATACGTGAATCGGCATATCAGACGGCGATGCAGATCAACGAGGAAGTGCTCGCCGACCTTTCTGTTGAAGAAACGCGCGCATTTCTGGGCTATATGCGCCGGGTCATTGGCAGGATCAAGGAGGTTGAGCATGGCTCGTAGCGGATGAGGTGGGATCAGAAAACAGACATTCACTTTGCTGCTATCTGAGGCCGCTTTGTTCCACTTTGCAGACATCCACCTGCCAGCCGACCCTCTACCAATTCCCGCTCGCCAGATGTGTCACCTTTTCCAGCACCACATGGCTAACCCAGTCCACGCGGTAGATCTCTTCCTCGATCCGCATATAGACCCAGCCGTCGCTGACCCTCGGCAGGCCGTAGTAGCGGGCGTTCATCAGCATGGAGTATTTGCCGCGGTCAAGGGTCTGTCCGATCTCGACGGGATCAGGGCGCGGCACCAATGGTTTGGGCACGGCGACGCAGGCGGTGCCTGCCACAGCGATGCGGCACTGTGCCGAGGCCAGCGCGGGCAGGAGCGCCAAAAGCGCTGTTACCAATAGCAGTTTCTTGAGCATGGAAGATGCCCCGATCATTGTTGCCGCTTGCTTGAGTGGCTTTGAATATCGGGCGTTCAGGCCGCCAGGTCAACCCAGACGGGGACGTGGTCGGATGGCTTTTCCCGTCCGCGCACTTCCTTTTCGATCCAACAATCGTTCAGCAGGTCCGCGCATTGCGGGGACAGCAGCAGGTGGTCGATGCGGATGCCGTCGTTTTTGTCCCATGCGCCGGCCTGATAATCCCAAAAGGAATAGTGACCTGCGCCAGCCTGGCGGGCGCGGAAGGCTTCCGTGTAGCCAAGGTGCTGAATGCGGCGGAATGCATCGCGGCTTTCCAACCGGAACAGCGCATCATCGCGCCATGCATCAGGGCGCGCGGCATCCTCTGGCTGTGGGATGATGTTGTAGTCGCCAGCGATCAGCGCGGTTTCTTCTGCCGCCAACAGCTCTGCCGCGCGGGCGTGCAGCCGCTCCATCCAGCGCAATTTATAGTCATACTTGGGCCCCGGTGCCGGGTTGCCATTGGGCAGGTAAAGGCCGCAGATGCGGATCGCCTTGTCACCCACAACGGTGGCCTCGATATAGCGCGCCTCGATATCATCGACGCCGTCGCGCCCTGCGCCTTCTGCGCCGGGCAGGCCGCGGGTCACGTCCTCCAATGGGAGTTTGGACAGCAGGGCGACCCCGTTAAACCCCTTTTGCCCGTGGGTTTCGACGTTGTAACCTTTGTCCTCGAACACCTCACGGGGGAAGTTCTCGTCAACGGATTTGATCTCTTGCAGGATCGCCACATCGGGCTGGGCCTCGTCCAGCCACTCCGTCAGCGCGCCGATCCGGGCCTTGATGCCGTTGATGTTGAATGTTGCGATTTTCATGTGCTGACCCTTTGCGTGCTTGGCCTTGGTTTTGGCCAAGGGAGGGGCAAAACGCAACCTTTCCTTCTTGCGGATGGGTCCAATCTGCTATGATGCGGCAGTGATTGAAGGAGATGAACCATGATCCGTGCATTCATCGTTGCGCTATGCCTGATCCTCGCGAGTGTGCAACTGGCACTGGCGGACTTGCCTACAACCACTGCCGCCATGCGCGCCGAGATTGCACAGCGCGAGGCGGTGCTTGATGCGCTTTATGGTCCCAAGGCGGTTGAGCAGACGCTGATTGATGCCTTTGATCGGGGCGGCGTCGGTTGGGCGTCAGGCCAATATGCCGACAGTTGGAGCGGGTGGATCTATCTCGACTGGGACAGTGTTGATGATTTCTATTGGCACGCGGACCGTGCGGTGCAGGACTGGGCTGGGAACTGGCAGCAAACAGGCCTGGATGAGGCCGAGGTCACAGCGATCCTAGAAACCGGCATGGCCGCATTTCGGCGCATGGATGCGCAGATCGGGCGCGTGTTTGATCTGCGCTTGGCTTTGACGGTACAAAGCGGCCGGATTGCGGACCGGGGGCATGCGGCGTCTTTGGCGGGGCAACGTGATCTTTATGACTATTACCGCGCCTTGGGGGACCGGGTCTATGACAACTGGCCTTATAAGCCAATCCGATCCTACGGCGACATACGTGTGTTCCCGCCTGTGCCCCAAGACGGGCAGGCGGTGACCGATATGTCCGCATGGGCCATTGCCCGTGCAGAGGAGTTTGCGCAGGCGGCCATTGCCTCGGGTGATACAAATGATCTGCACCGCGCCATTCAAGAGGGCCGCAATGCACTGCTTTACTATGACGGGACACAGGCGGATGAGATCCGCACAATCCTGACCTACATGGAAGATCGTGTGCGCTACGGAGAGCAGCCGCTGGACGCAATCTTTGATCAATTGACCGGGTTGCCGGACGGGCCACTGCGCGATGCCTTGCTGGGGCAGGCCGAGGACGGAATCATGGACCGGATGGGGCATCTGATCACGCTGATGGGGGCAGGGGCGCAGACCGAAGAGGAACAGCGCACCACAGTGACCCAAGCCCTTGGGCTGGCCCAGCAGTTGGTGATGTTGCGCGATGATCTGGATGATCCGATCAGCCTGCCATCCGGGGCAATCCGGGCCGTCAACGGTCTGCGCAGTTTTACCGCGCTGATGGATCTCGCGCGCGACGGTGATGCCGATGCGCAGCAGGTGGTGGGCATGGTCAATGATCTGGCGGGTACAACCTCTACAATTGTGTCACCCACAGCGCCCTTTGCTGTGCCTGCGGCCATGGTCGCCGCAGAACTGCAACAGGTGAAAGAGGCTTGGAGCCACGGCAGTGACGCGATGGCAGGTGTGCGTGATGCCATTGCCGGTGACCCAAACGGGGTGGCGCGGGCCGAGGCAGCGGGGCGACGCCTGCAAGCAGCATTGGACCCGCGCACGATCGGCAAGGCGATGTCGGTCGAGGGGCTGAAAGCCTCTGTTGCGAACATCCCGATCGTGCGCAGCATCGTGGGGTTCTTTACCGGTTAGCCATGTGCATTTGACGTGCCGCGCTGAATGACATGGCATTCTGGGGCAACCGCTGCTGTATGCATCGCCCGACCTGGGGATACTGGCCGGAAGAGCGCAAAGGGCGGCGTGTCATGGTGAAGGGTGACCGGCCGATTTAGGGGGCTTGCCTGCACTTTTTGGGGCGAGCGATAAGACGTATCGCGTGAGGGGGCATTCTTCAAATCAGCTTGCCCGCATGTCGGGTGTGCGGGACGAAGCTGTCGTTGAATTCTAGATCGAGTATTCGCAAACGAGACAAGATACGGTATCCGAACTCCATGAAACTCGAACTTCTATACAATTTAGTCCAAAGTCTTTGGCCGGAAAAAATAGCCATCGATGATGCGATAGTTTTTAGTGAAATTTCAGGTCGGTTTCCCCAACTCGTCAAAGCCAATGATCAAGCAGAAGTTGTTGTTGAAGATAGAAATATTTACAATGACTTACACCGCTTGGCAGTTTGGTCATTTTATCAAGAAATTCACGAAATTGCTCTGCAATCACACCGGTTAGGTAGGACAAACCTAAATTCCACAGATGTTACGATCCTGATGTTCGATGTCCGAGTGCGTCTGAACCTAAAGCGTGAAGGTTGGGAAAATATAAAAGCGTCTTATGAGCGCGCGAACTCTGTCCGGAGTTCGTAGTGGGACGGTAAAATGGGCTCTGTACTGCCATTGCAAACAACAACAGCCAGCTTGCCTACATCGAAAATGACGTCCCGCAGCCACAAGATGACGTCGCATTGGGGTTGTTGATCACGAACCGTGCGCCGATCAGTTCTTCGGTGAAATCAATCGTGGCATCCGCGAGGAAGGGCAGTGAGACAGAATCGATCACAACCGCTTCCCCCTGATCGGACAGGACCAGATCATCGTCCTTGGCCTCATCCAGATCAATCTCATACTGAAAGCCGGAACAGCCGCCGCCTTCCACCGCAATACGCAGCGCCTTGCCTTGGGCGGATGCGCCGATCTCGGCCAGGCGTTCGAACGCGCGGGGGGTGACTTTGGGTGGGACGGTGAACATCTGTCAGGCCTATCAGTTCGGGTCTGCTTCCAATATAGGTAAGGCAGGCAAACACGACAAGACAGGCAATTCACGATGGCAGCGCCATATGCGACCGATCCCGCAAACCCGCGGGGGCGGCTTTACCCCGAAGAAGAAAGCACCTTCCGCTCGCCGTTTCAGCGGGATCGTGACCGTATCATCCATGCGAGCGCCTTTCGCAGGCTCAAGCATAAGACCCAGGTGTTTATTGAACACGAGGGCGATTATTTTCGCACGCGCCTGACCCATTCGATCGAGGTGGCACAGGTGGCGCGCACGGTGGCCGCAGCGCTTGATCTGAACGTGGAGCTGACCGAGGCCGTCGCTCTGGCCCATGACCTTGGCCACACGCCCTTTGGCCATACCGGAGAGGAGGCGCTGGATGCATTGATGCAGCCCTATGGCGGTTTTGATCACAATGCGCAGGCGTTGCATATCGTCACCAATCTGGAACGGCACTATGCCGAATGGGACGGGCTGAACCTGACGTGGGAAAGCCTTGAGGGGATCGCAAAGCATAATGGCCCGGTGACGGGGGATATTCCATGGGCGCTGGCCGAATATAACGCGCGCCATGATCTGGAGCTGCACACCCACGCGAGCGCCGAGGCGCAGGCGGCGGCACTGGCGGATGACATTGCCTATAACAATCACGACTTGCATGACGGGCTGCGGGCCGAATTGTTCAGCACCGACGAACTGGCCGAGATGCCAATTCTGGATGACTGCTTTGCCCGCGTCGATGCCATATACCCTGATCTGAACTATTACCGCCGCCGTCACGAGGCGTTGCGCCGGTTCTTTGGTGTGCTGGTGGAGGACGTCATTACCGTCAGCCGCCGCAACCTGACGGAGCTTGCCCCGGCAACGGTGCATGATATTCGCCATGCGGGGCGCATGATGGTGCAGTTTTCGCCAGACCTTTGGACCGACCTCAAGGTGATCCGCAAATTCCTGTTTGAACGCATGTATCGCGCGCCCGCTGTGGTTGAAATGCGCGTGGTTGTCACGCAGATGGTCAATGACCTTTTCCCGTTTTTCATGAGCAACACCAATGAGTTACCCAAGCAATGGCGCAAGGACGTGGCCGACGCTCCTGACGAAACGGCCTTGGCAAGGATCGTTTCGGACTACATTGCAGGGATGACCGACCGTTTTGCCATTCAGGAGCATGAGCGCCTGATCGGTGGCGAAAAGATACCAGCAGGAGTGATTGATGGCAGTTGAAACCGCAGCAGGGGCGATGCAGCCCGCGATGGCAATCGCACTTGTCGGTGCGCTGGGTGTGGGGTCGCAATGGCTGGCCTGGCGGCTGCGGATGCCTGCGATTGTATTGATGTTGTTGGCCGGGGTGCTGGTTGGTCCGGTCTTTGGCATCTTTGATCCCGCCCGCGACATCGGGGGGCTGATGGCCCCGATCATTTCTATCGCGGTGGCGATTATCCTGTTTGAGGGCGGGCTGACGTTGAACCTGCATTCCTTGCAGGACGCAGCCAAAGGCGTCAAACGGCTGGTGTTTATCGGCGCGCCGCTGGGCTGGCTGACCTCTGCCTTGGCGCTGCGCTATGGTGCCGGGCTCAGCTGGGAAAGTGCCGCCGTTTTTGGTGGCATCATGATAGTGACCGGTCCAACCGTGATTGCCCCGTTGCTGCGGACCGCGCGGCTTTCGAAGCGCCCCGCAGCCCTGTTGCAATGGGAAGCGATTATCAACGATCCCATCGGTGCGTTGGCGGCTGTGCTTGCGTTCTCGGTTGTTCTGGTGCTGAACACGGCCACGACGTTTGGCGCAGCGATGGTGGAATTGCTGATCGGCGTTGTTGTTGCAACCATTCTGGGTGGTGCTGCGGGTTGGGGCCTTGCGCGGGCGTTCAAGCGCGGGCAGGTGCCCGAATACATGAAGGTGCCGGTGCTGTTTGCCTTACTGGTCGCGGTCTTTGCCGTTTCTGACATGGTGCTGCATGAAAGCGGGCTGCTGGCTGTGACGATCATGGGGATCGTGATCGCAAATGCAAACCTGCCCAGCTACGAAGAACTGCGCCGGTTCAAGGAACACGCGACCGTCCTGCTGGTGTCGGGTGTGTTTATCCTGCTGGCCGCAGGGCTGGATGTGGACGCGCTTTGGGGGCTGAACTGGCGGGCGTTGCTGTTTGTGGCGCTGGTCATCTTTGTGGCGCGGCCTGTGACCGTTCTGGTGTCGCTTTTGGGGTCTGGCGTGCCATGGCGGGAACAGCTTCTGGTGGCGTTCACCGGGCCGCGCGGCGTTGTGCTGATCGCGGTTGCGGGTCTTTTCGGTGACCGTTTGTTGAACCTTGGGTTCGCGGATGCCGCGCTGATTGCGCCGCTCGCCTTTGTGCTGGTGTCCTTTACCGTGGTGCTGCATGGCTTCACGCTCAAACCGTTTGCGCGCTGGCTGGGGCTGACGGGGGCGGACACGCCGGGCGTTGTCATTATCGGCGGGTCAAACTGGACAACGGCCTTTGCCGAAGCCTTGCAAAAGGCCGAGATCCCCGTGTTGATGACCGACCCCAATTTTGGTCACCTGCGGGCGGCGCGGGCGGCGGGGATCAGCACGTTTTCCGGCGATATCCTGTCAGAAGCGGCTGAACAGCGGGTAGAGCTGGTCAGCTATGCCACCATCGTCGCCGCAACCGACAACGATGCTTATAATACGCTTGTGGCCACTGATCTGGCACCGGAATTCGGACGCGAAAACGTGTTTCAGGTGATGCGCGAAAAGGGCAGCAGTGCGCGGCATCAACTGCCCAGAACGCTGGGTGGCCGCTGGTTTGGACCCGAAAAGACGCACAGTGAACTGGAACAGTTGATCCGCGACGGCTGGTCGTTTCGGATCACGCGCCTGACCGAGGAATTTTCGCTTGAGGATTGGCGCAGTGAACGCCCCGACGCCCACCTGATCGCGCGCATTGCACCCGATGGGACCATCAAATTGATCCGCAAGGATGAAGATGTGAACCCGAAACCCGATGTGCGCCTGATCGCGCTGCGCGGGCCTTCTGATGCTGGGGATGCGCAACCGCCCGCCGAACAAGGGGGCTGATCAAGGCACAAAAGGCTGTTGCCCTGCCCAAGCAGGGTGGTAAACCGCGCAGGATACTTATTTGGGCTGATCCAATGAACCTTTTTGCCGATATTCGCACCCTTGTGCTGACCTGCCTTGACCAATTGGTCGCCGAAGGCACGCTGCCAGAGGGCCTTGCCACTGCTGCCGTCTCGGTTGAACCACCACGCGATGCGGCCCATGGCGACATGGCCACAAATGCCGCGATGGTGCTGGCGAAGCCTGCGAAAATGAACCCGCGGGTGATTGCAGAAGCCTTGGCGGCCAAGCTGCTGGCCGACCCAAAGGTCGCCGTAGCCGAGGTTGCCGGCCCCGGTTTCCTGAACATGCGGCTGGTGCCAGAGATTTGGCAGGGCGTGGTCAAGGCCACGCTGACAGACCCCGCCTATGGCCAATCCACGCTGGGGCAGGGCCAAAAGATGATGGTCGAATATGTTTCAGCCAATCCCACCGGTCCGCTGCACGTCGGCCATACCCGCGGCGCCGTGTTTGGCGATGCGCTGGCGCGGTTGCTGGATTATGCAGGCTTTGACGTCACCAAGGAATATTACATCAACGACGGCGGCGCGCAGGTCGATGTGCTCGCGCGGTCAGTATACCTGCGGTATCTGGAAGCACACGGGCAAGAGGTGGCGTTCCCGGATGGGACATATCCCGGCGATTACCTCAAGCCGGTGGGTGAGGCGCTGAAGGCCAAGGTTGGCGACGCATTTGTCGACAAGGGTGAACAGTTCTGGCTGCAAGAGATCCGGGAATTCGCCACCGAAGCGATGATGGATCTGATCCGGGCCGATCTGGCGCAGCTTGGCGTTGTGATGGATAGCTTCTATTCTGAAAAATCGCTCTACGGCACTGGATTGATTGAAAAAGCCATTGCTGAACTTGACGAGAAGGGCCTGATCTACCGGGGCGTGCTGGAGCCGCCCAAAGGCAAGATGCCCGAAGATTGGGAACCACGCGAACAGGTGCTGTTCAAATCGACCGCGCACGGTGACGACGTGGACCGGCCCGTGCAGAAATCCGATGGCTCATGGACATATTTTGCCCCCGATATCGCCTATCACTATGACAAGGTGCAGCGGGGCTTTGACCAGTTGATTGACGTCTTTGGCGCGGATCATGGCGGCTATGTAAAACGGATGAAGGCGGCCGTTTCGGCCCTGTCGGATGGCAAGGTGCCGCTGGATGTCAAGCTGACGCAGCTGGTGAAGCTATACAAGAACGGCGAGCCGTTCAAAATGTCCAAGCGGGCAGGGACGTTTGTGACCCTGCGCGATGTGGTCGATCAGGTTGGCGCGAATGTGACCCGGTTCCACATGCTGACGCGCAAGAATGACGCGCCGCTGGACTTTGATTTTGACAAGGTTTTGGAGCAATCCAAAGACAACCCCGTGTTTTATGTGAACTACGCTTACGCGCGGGTGAACTCTGCCGTGGGCAAAGCGGGGGCGTTTACGGATGTGTCCGATGCCACCCTGGCCGGCGTGGATCTGTCCGGCCTGACCCATGACGCCGAACTGACGCTGATCAAAAAGCTCGCTGAATGGCCCCGGCTGGTGGAAATTGCCGCAAAAGGGCATGAGCCGCATCGGGTTGCGTTCTACCTCTACGATCTCGCCTCGGATTTCCACGCGCTTTACCATCAGGGCAACGCGGATGAGAGCCTGCGGTTTGTGCAAGAGGGTGACTCAGATACCACACAGGCGAAAATTGCCCTGATCCGGGCCGTAGCAATTGTTATTTTGCACGGTTTGGGTATTCTTGGTGTCACTCCGGCGGAAGAGATGCGCTAACGCACGACCTGCCGGATGAGCAAACGATGACCCCGCAAAGGGGCGCGCGAGAGGCGAAGATGGCAGTATACGATGAGGGGTTCGCCCCTGCGGCAGGTGCGCCGCGTGTTACCAATTTAGTGAATTTAGCAGGGGCTGCGATGTCCTTTGCCCTGATCCTTGGCGTTGGGTTTTGGGGGTACAAGTTGATCGTGCGTGACGTCAGCGGCATCCCCGTTGTCCGCGCGATGGAAGGCGATATGCGTGTTCTGCCCGATAATCCGGGCGGGGCCGTTGCCATGCATACCGGATTGGCCGTGAACGAAGTGGCCGCAAGCGGCGAAGCGGGCGGGCCTGAGGATACGCTGGTTCTGGCTCCGCGCACCGCCGGTCTGGCCGCCGAAGACCTTGAGGCGCAGCCGGTGGCCGCTGCTTCGGAGACGACAGCCATTGTCGAAAATGTGCCCGCCGAAGATGAGATTGCGGCGCTGGCAGCACAGCTTTCGGCCCTGGCCCCTGCACCGGTTGAACAGACCGCTGTGGTCAACCCCGATGTCATTCCTGCCACGGTGCCGGGTGTTGCGACATCACCCCGCCCGTCGGTCCGGCCTGCCAGTTTCAAGGTGCCAGCGACAGCAGCGACACCTTCCAGCGAAGTTGCTGTCACAACGGCATCTTTCCCAACCGGCACCAATCTGGTGCAACTGGGTGCATTCCAATCCCCAACCCTTGCCGCGCAAGAGTGGGCGCGTTTGCAATCCAGCTTTGGCCAGTTGATCGCGGATCGTGCGCATTTCATCGAAGTCAGCAACCAGAGCGGCGGGACATGGTATCGTCTGCGGGCCAGCGGCTTTGAAGATCGCGCCGAGGCGCGACGCCTGTGTGCGGCGTTGCAGGCCGAGGGGGCCAATTGTATCGCCGTGGTGGTGAATTAAGTGAGCATGACAGCTGCGATTTTTGGCCCTGAGGGGCCGGAAATCACCGATTGGGAAAATGGGTTCTTTGCCGAAACGCAGCCCTTTGGTTTCATCCTTTTTGCCCGCAATATCGAAAATCCCAATCAACTGCGCCGTCTGACGGCCGCCCTGCGCGAGGCCGTAGGCCGTGACGCACCGGTTCTGATTGATCAGGAAGGCGGGCGGGTGCAGCGGATGCGCAGCCCGCATTGGCGCGAATACCTGCCGGCACTTGACCAGATGGCGCAGGCCAGTGACCCGCTGCGCGCGCAGTGGATTCGCAACAGGTTGATCGCCGCAGAACTGCGCGATGTGGGAATTGATGTGAACTGTGCGCCCCTTGGCGATATTGCGGATGACACAACGCATCCGGTTCTGAAAAACCGTCTGTATGGCCATGATGTCGAGACGGTGATTGTCGCCGCGCGCATCTGCGCCGAGGCGCATCTTGCGGGTGGGGTTTTGCCTGTGCTCAAGCATATTCCGGGGCTTGGTCGTGGCTCTTTGGACAGTCATTTGGAATTGCCGCGCGTCGATGCCTCGCACGCGACCCTTGCCGCGCGCGATTTTGCGACGTTCAGGGCGCTGAATGATCTGCCATTGGGCATGTCCGCGCATATTGTCTTTTCCCAGATAGATCCAGATGGCCCTGCCACAACATCCGCCAAGATGATCAATTTGATCCGAAAAGAGATCGGTTTTGATGGTCTTTTGATGACGGATGATCTGTCGATGGAGGCGCTTTCGGGCACTGTTTCGGAACGTGCTATCGCCGCCCGTAAGGCGGGTTGCGACCTGATCCTGCATTGCAATGGCAAGGCCGCAGAGATGGTCGAAGTAGCAGCGGCAGGCGGGCAAATGTCGGCTGCGGCCCTGCAACGCGGCAAACGTGCGCTTGCCATGCGAAAACCCCCTGAAAATATTGACATCCCGCGTCTGGAAGCAGAGTTTGAAGCGCTACTAGACTGAGGGCAGATGCAAGGCGAGGAATTCCAGGAAGACACGACCAGTGTCAGCGCCCGCGTGGCCGCTGAGGCCTTGATCGTGGATGTAGGGGCCTTTGAAGGCCCGCTTGATCTGTTGCTGACCCTGTCGCGCACGCAGAAGGTTGATCTGCGCCAGATTTCCATTCTTGCCCTGGCTGAACAATATTTGGCTTTTGTAGAGCAGGCCAAGCGCCTGCGGCTGGAGCTTGCCGCTGATTATCTTGTGATGGCCGCGTGGCTGGCATTTCTGAAGTCCCGCCTGTTGCTACCGCCGGACCCGTCCGAGGAAGGACCATCTGGTGAGGAACTTGCAGCCCACCTTGCCTTTCAGTTGGAACGGTTGGAGGCGATGCGCAATTCAGCCGCCAAGCTGATGGCACGTGACCAACTGGGCCGCGATTTCTTTGCCCGTGGCATCACCGAAGACGTGCAGCGCGTGCGCAAGGTGACCTACACGGCGACCCTGCTGGACCTGATGCAGGGCTACGCGCGTATCCGCACGCGCGACGATTTCCGCCCCTTTGTGATGGACCGTCAGCACGTCATGACGATGGAGCAGGCGCTGGAGCGGATGCGCGGACTGATCGGCTTTGCGGGTGACTGGACCGATATTCAGACCTATCTGCCCGATGGCTGGGACGCCGACCCGCAGCGCCGCAGATCCACCACTGCCGCCACGTTTGCGGCTTCGCTGGAACTGGCCAAGGAAGGCAAGATAGAGATCAGGCAGGGCGAAAATTTTGCCCCCATTCAAATTCGCAAGAGAGTGCCCGGCGATGAGTAAAACCGAAACACCCGCCAACGACAGCCTGTTCGAAGCGCCCCCCATGGGCGAACAGGAACGCATGGTTGAGGCGATCCTCTTTGCCACCGCTGACCCGGTGTCAATCACCGAGCTGACAGGGCGGATGCCGCATGGCTGCGACCCGGCAGAGGCGTTGGCGAACCTGCGCAAGCGCTATGAGGGGCGCGGGGTGAATATCGTCAAGGTCGGCGATGCTTGGGCGATCCGCACGGCAGGCGATCTGGGCTTTCTGATGCAGAAGGAAACGGTTGAGACGCGCAAGCTGTCCCGTGCTGCGATCGAGACGCTGGCCATTGTGGCCTACCACCAGCCCGTGACCCGTGCCGAGATTGAAGAGATCCGCGGCGTCAGCGTCAGTCGCGGTACAATTGATCAATTGATTGAACTGGAATGGATCCGTTTCGGCAGGCGCAAGATGACACCGGGGCGGCCTGTGACCTTTGTGGTGACACCCGGCTTCCTTGATCACTTCGGGTTAGAGAACGCGCGCGACCTGCCGGGGCTGAAAGAGCTGCGTTCTGCCGGATTGTTGGAAAACCGTCCACCTCCGGGTGCAAATGCGTTGGGTGACGCCGAAGACGACGATGATGATGATAACCAAAGCGAGATGTTTGAAGAGTAGCCTGTAGCTCTATCTTCGCAGCACGGGGCCAGTTTGGAGCAGACCTGATGAATATCGACCGTTTGATCACGATGATCACCAGAAAGCTGATGCGCAGCGGTATCAACAAGGGCATCGATCTGGCTGCGCGTCAGGGCAAAGCGCCTGAAGACATGACCCCCGAAGAACGCGAGCAAGCCAAAGCGGCGTCGCAGACGGCGCGGAAACTCCAAAAGGGGATGCGAGCGGCACGTCGGTTTATGCGGTAGAAACACATTTTGCGCAGGCGTTCGGCCGCAGTGCGGGACGAAGAGGACCTTCCCACGCAAACGCCAATGACGGCTCCATTCACTTGAGCAGGCTATCTTCACCGAGATAGAATCCCTGTTGGTGCTACATCCCGCTACCAATAGTCTCTATTCGTAGAGTTTCGTCTTTGCTGCATTGCTCAAAGAAGTGGTAGTAGACCTTGGCATAGCCATCAGTGTCAGCCGCACCGTACCGCCCATGCGCAAGGCCAATCAAATAAAATCGGACAGCGCCTCCGATTGCCGCAACTTCTGGGCTTGCTTCAGTGCCATCTGCTTCAAGTTGGAAAAGTGCTCCTAGACCCATTTTGCATGGCGCAAATAAGTGCCCCAGCGGCGGATCAAGGTCCTGCGCCAGAACCGGCGACCCACAAAACACCATTGCAGAAATCACCCTCAACATTCAGATTCTCCGGTCACCATCGGTCCATCATCGCACACGAACGTGCGTCGTCAATAGACTGTTGTGCGGCTGCAACTTTGTAGGTCTGTGTGTTTTACCCAGCATTCGCTGCGATTAGAGTAGACTGCGGGATAGGGGAAATCTCCAAAACATTTCAAAGTTCAAAAACCGCGTATAGTGGATGTTCAACAGACATGTTGCATCCGTCGCATTGGGCTCAGAACCGCCATTCACCCTCGAAAATGCTTTGACAGCTTCAAGCCCTGACCCTGATAATTCGACTTGATCTCACGGCCATAGAGTGCGGCTGGCATCGCGGCCATATGTTCGTACACCAGACGGCCAACCACCTGCCCATGCTCCAGCACAAACGGGGCCTCGTGGCAGCGTACCTCGAGCACGCCGCG
This sequence comes from uncultured Paracoccaceae bacterium, assembly GCA_947498645.1. Taxonomy (GTDB): domain Bacteria; phylum Pseudomonadota; class Alphaproteobacteria; order Rhodobacterales; family Rhodobacteraceae; genus Yoonia. The sequence goes on from CANMKS010000001.1 coordinate 2,468,018, forward strand.
TGATCCGGCGCCGCCCGCCTCTGCATAGCCAAAGCCGGGGTCAAAGAACCCGGCATAATGCACCCGGAATTCGCCCACCATCGCCAGGTAAGGGGCCATTTCGGCGGCTTGCATGGGGGGGATCACAATCGCCTCGCGGCTCACCAGAATATAGAAGGCACCAGGGTCAAGGATGATCCAGCCGTCCTTGGTATGTACTTCTTCCCAGAACTCTGCGGGGTCGTAATGGTCCAGCCTGGACAGATCGACGACACCGGTGTGCGGCTTGGCGCGGTAGCCGACCAATGTGCCCTCGGCTGGTTTCAGATCGACCGAAAACCCCAGACCATCCGAGATTACCGGATCACCAGACACAATCGGGCTTTGCGCATGTAACGCCGCCAATTCATCGTCCGACATCAATGTCTTGCCCTGCCGAAAGATGATCTGATTCAGCATCTGGCCCGGCTTGGCCACAACAGAAAAGGATCGTGGGCAAATCTCGACGTAAAGCGGGCCGTCGTAGCCTTCGGGAACGCGGTCAAACTCGACGCCATGGTCGGTGATGATGCGGGTCAGAAGGTCGAGCCGCCCGATGGATGATTTTGCGCTGGCGGCGGCGGTCATGCCTTTGGGCAGGCGCAGACGCTCCATCAGGGGCACGACGTAGACACAGCCCTTTTCAAGGACAGCGCCACCGTCAAGGGGCACCTCGTGCATCTTGAAATCATCCAGACGGTCTTTGACGGTGCGCTGACGTCCGGCAAGAAAGGATGCGCGGACGCGGTAGGCGGTATCACCCAAGCGTAAATCAAGCGATGCTGGCTGGATCTGACCGTCTGCAACAGGGCGATCAGAGGCAATGCGCCCCGCATCAAGCATCTCTCGGATCTGGTGGTCGGCCAATACGCCCGGTTTGGTCATCACATCCCCCCTTGGGATACAAAAACGCCCGTCGTGCGACTGCACTGACGGGCGGTTATGTTTGGTCGGGCTAGCAGGACTCGAACCTGCGACCTTCCGTCCCCCAGACGGACGCGCTACCAGGCTGCGCCATAGCCCGACTGGCCGCGTTCATACCCCAAATGTGCGCAAGGGCAAGCCCGAAAAGCACAGATTCACGCCTCCTGCATCCGGGCGCGCACGGTTTCGAGGCGGGCCAGAAGGGGCGCGATCTGTGCGGCATGGCCCTGCAAGGCCGCCGGATCAATCGGCGCACGGCCGATCAGGCGGGCAGGGACGTCAGGCAGCCCCTTGGGCGGCAAAGGCAGGTCGATCCTCAGCTTTGGCGCTGTGGGCGGGCCACCCAGCGGCAGATCCGCCTGAGCAGGGGCCACAGGCACGGGTTTTGGTGCGGGTTTCGACTTGGCCCTGACAACTTTTTCGATGGGCGACAGGCCCGTGTCGTCGGTCATTGACGCGCCAAGACCCGCCACATGTTTGACGCCCTTCTCGCGCAGCAGCTTTTGGGTGCCTTTGATGGTCAGGCCATCTTCGTGCAACAGCTTTTTGATTCCACCCAACAAATCCATGTCAGTGGGCCGGTAATAGCGGCGCCCACCGGCCCCTTTGACGGGTTTGATCTGGCTGAACTTGCTTTCCCAAAAGCGCAGCACATGGGTTGGGGTGTCCAACCACTCTGCGACTTCACTGATTGTACGAAAAGCGTCTTTGGCTTTGGCCATGACCTAGCTTTTGTTCCCTGCCGCCACGCGGTCTTTCATCAGGTGCGACGGGCGGAACGTCAGCACGCGGCGGGGGTGAATTGGCACCTCCTCGCCGGTTTTGGGGTTACGGCCCACGCGGGCCGCCTTTTCACGCACGGAAAATGTACCAAAGGATGAGACTTTGACCGTTTCACCGGCCACCAGCGCATCGGACACATGACTGAGCACACTTTCCACCAGATCGGCACTGTCGTTTCTGGAAAGTCCTACTTGTGAATGAACCGCATCTGCCAGGTCCATCCTCGTTAAAGTCTTATCAGCCATCAAAAAACCCCTCACAATTAGCGCAGAGCATATGCGCCAGCTAAATTCAGAGTCAATAACAACGGCTTGGCGTTTAAGGTGAACAAACCGTTTCCGGCGATTACCAGCGGATTACCACGGCTCCCCAAGCCAATCCGCCGCCGATTGCCTCGGTTACGACAAGATCACCTTGCTTGATCTGGCCATTTGCGACCGCAGTCGAGAGTGCCAAGGGAATCGATGCAGCCGATGTATTGCCATGGTCCTGCACGGTCACAACGACCCGCTCCATCTCGACGCCCAGCTTTTTGGCCGTGGCCTGGATGATGCGGATATTTGCCTGATGCGGCACAACCCAGGTCACATCATCGGGGCCCAAACCAACCTTTTCCAACGCGGTATCCGCCGTTTTGGCGAGCTTTTCAACCGCATGGCGGAAGACCTCTTTGCCCTCCATGCGCAACATGCCGGTGTTCTGCGTGGACACGCCGCCATCAACATAAAGCAGGTCTTTGTAGCGCCCGTCAGAGTTCAGGTCTGTCGACAGAACACCCCGGTCAGCGGCATCGCCGTTGCCTTCTTCGGCCTCAAGGATCAGCGCACCGGCACCATCCCCGAAAAGCACGCAGGTCGAGCGATCGGTCCAATCCATGATCCTGCTGAATGTCTCGGCACCGATCACCATCACCCGGTCTGCCTGACCGGACATGATCAGCGCGTTGGCATTGGACAAGGCGTAAACGAATCCTGCACAAACCGCTTGCACATCAAAGGCATAGCCGCTGGTGTTGCCGATATTATGCTGCACCATCGTGGCCGCAGAGGGGAATGTCAGGTCAGCAGTTGAGGTTGCCAGAACAATCGCGTCGATGTCGTTGCCGTCCATGCCGGCCATGGCCAGTGCGGCCTTTGCGGCATGGGTTGCCAGATCCGAGGTGGTTTCATCCGCTGCCGCGAAATGACGGCGTTCAATGCCAGAGCGCGCCTTGATCCACTCATCAGACGTATCCAGCGTTTTCTCGAATTCGGCGTTTGGAACTACGCGTTCTGGCAGGTAGTGACCAACCCCTTTGACGACTGCGCGACGCATCATGCCTATTTGCCCGTTTTTGTTTTGAGACCTGACGTCTCGCTTTCTTGTCCCGCATCTTGGGCAAGCGAAGCGGCCGATGCAACCCGTGCGGCGAGTTTATCGGAAAATCCGCTTTGCGCCAGCCGGTACGCCAGATGCAGCGCGGCCGCGACGCCGGTTGCATCAGCCGATCCATGGCTTTTGATCACGGTTTGGTTCAGCCCAAGAAACACGCCGCCGTTGACCCGGCGCGGATCAATCCGTTTGCGCAGGCTGCGCAATGACCCACGCGCGAGCAACGCACCCAGCATCGACCAGGGATTCTTGAGCAATGCACCGCGCAAAAGCTCGCTGATCAGGGTGGCGGTGCCTTCGCCGGTCTTCAGCGCGACGTTCCCGGTAAACCCATCGGTGACGATCACATCAACGATGTTCGACGGCAGATCACCGCCTTCGATAAAGCCGACATATTCAAAATCACCAATGACAGCGGCGTTGGCGATCAACTCATGGGCGACTTTCAACTCGGCGCGGCCTTTGTGTTCTTCGGTGCCGACGTTCAGCAACCCGACACGCGGACGGGCGATGTCAAGACCGTTGCGGGCATAGGATGCACCCATCAGCGCATAGGTCAGCAGATCATCCTGATCAGCGCGGATATCAGCGCCAGCGTCCAGCATGACGTTAAAACCCGATGGATTGCGTGAGGGCCAGAGGCAGGCAATGGCGGGGCGGTTCACGCCCTCGGCCTTGCGCAGACGCAGCATCGACATGGCCATCAGGCCACCGGTGTTGCCGCAACTGACCGCCACCGCGGCCTGATTGGCGCGCACCGCTTCGATGGCGGACCACATGGAGGTTTTCTTGCCATTGCGCAGCACATGGCTGGGCTTGTCGGTCATCTTCACAACTTCGGCGGCGTCGTGAATCGTCACACGGTCTGTGATGCCCTGTTTGGCGACAAGCGGTGCAAGCTCTGCCTGGGGGCCGTGCAGGATTGCATGGGCATCGGGTTTGTCACCCAGAAACTTCGAAAGGCCCGCAACAACAGTTGCAGGCCCTTGATCTCCGCCCATGGCGTCAACGGAAAGCACTTGACTGGCAGCATGTCCCTGCGTCGGAGCAGTGTCCGTCTGGGCTGATGTCATGCCAGATGCCTTTGCGCAGCTTTATGCAGCGTCGTCGTCGAGGTCGATTTCGGTGGTGTCTGCGATCACTTCGCGTGTCGCATAGTGGCCGCAGGAGGGGCACACATGGTGTGGGCGCTTCAGCTCACCACAGTTGTCACATTCGTTGGGGTTTGCCGCAACCAATGCGTCATGTGCGCGCCGGTTGTTGCGGCGGGATTTGGATACTTTGTTCTGCTGGACAGCCATGTCTCAACCCTATGATATAAAGGGCCGCGGCCCAGATTTCTTTCGTGTCTGGCGGGGTCCTACGCCAATCCGGCAGCCCTGTCGAGACCCGATGTAAAAGAGGCCGCGAACATACTGCGATTCCCTTGATGTGCAACCCTTTTTCGCGCCTGCATGACGCGGGATTATTCGCCTTTCTTTTCAAGGCTTTCGCGCAGGGATTCGAGCCCTGCAAAGGGCTTTGCGTCCTCATCGCGCATCGGTGCGACGCCGGGGGCTGCAAATACCGCCTCACCAAGGTCGGCATTTGCGGCACGCGGATAAAGCGGCAGCGCCAGCGCCAGCGCCTCGATCATCACCTGCGCCAGATCGAGTGTTGCGGGCAGTGGTTCGCTGTTTTCATCCGCCGTCATTTCGACCTCTGACGCCTCGGGTTCTGCCATGTCAGCGACATAGGCGCGGTTCAGCGCCTCATCGATCCGTGTTGTCACCGGATCGAGCGTGACAACGCAGTCTTGCACCACTGTGGCGCCAAGTTCGGCCTGCAGGTGCCAATCGGTCTTGCCCTGAGGCGCCAGCGATCCGGCAAAGCGCAGTTTCTTGATGCCCCTGATGCCAAGTTCCGCAGCGATGGCCGTGCGCTCATCGCCCGTGGGCACAAGCGCAAAGGTGGTCGCCTTGCGCGTCGCAAGATCAGACAAACGTATCCGTGATTGGGGCAGTTGAGGCAAAGCAGCTTCCATTCTTGAACCGGGACGGGGGGTGCTGTATCGGGGATAAAAGGCGCGAGACGCCAAGGCAAGAGGGCGCAGCAATGAGTGCAAAGACAGGCAATTGGCGAAACGCCCTGCGTATCGCGGGGATGGTGGCCCTGATCGGGGCAACCACGGCCTGCACCCAGTTGGACCGTTTCCACGGATTTATCCCGCCCGCCGAAGAGATCGACACGCTGCAAGTCGGCGCATCCAGCAAGGACGAAGTGATCGCCTTGTTCGGCACGCCGATTGCGGATCGCGGATTGCAAAACAACACGATCTACTATGCGGCAAGCCAGTTCCGCTACTTCGGCCCTTTCGCGCCCGAAGAAGTAAACCGCGAGGTTCTGGCGATTGATTTCGACGCAAACAACCGCCTGCGGAACGTGTCACGCTACACGCTCGAAGACGGGCGCGTCGTGGTGCTTGACCGCCGCGTGACCGAAGACGGGATCAACGACGTGACGTTCCTCAGCCAGTTGCTGGGATCACTCGGACGGATTGATGCCGGGCAGTTGCTGGGTGAAAACGGGTAGAGAGGGACTGCAACGGGCAAGGTAGGCCTCGCCGAGGTTCACTTGGGCCGGGTTAACCGTCTTTGTGGTGGGCCGAAGTTGCCATGTGCAATCACATGCGTGGGTTTCACCCACCCTACACACGTAACCGCAATGGCCTCAAACCAACCACGCCCACCGCAGAACACACGCGCGCAATCCGCTGAAACTACTCCTCCGGCTCAAACTCCAGCGCGACCCCGTTGATGCAGTAGCGCAACCCTGTCGGTTGCGGACCATCGGGAAACACATGTCCGAGGTGCGCCTCGCAGCGGTTACAGTGCACCTCGGTCCGCTTCATGAAAAAACTGCGGTCGACGCTTTCGCCCACCATCTCGCCGTCAACGGGTTGATAGAATGACGGCCAGCCGGTGCCGCTTTCGAACTTTGCATCCTGATCGAACAAGGGCGCGCCGCAGCAAACGCACATGTAAGTGCCCGGACCCTTTGGGAAATCCTCATGTGTGCCCGCGCGCTCGGTCCCATGTTTGCGCGTGACCTTATAGGCCATATCAGAAAGCTGGGCGCGCCATTCGGCGTCTGATTTTACGATCTTGTCCATGGGATCACCTTTTTGTCTTTTGTGTCGCGCCTAATGTAGGGCTGCGCCGCCGGTTCGCCAAGGCACACACTTGCGCTTATCACGGCACTGTCATAGCCACGCGGTCATGGCCAAAGCACCCTTACTCCAGCTCTCTGATATCGCGCTCACATTCGGCGGCGATCCTGTGTTCGAAGACCTGTCACTGGTGATCCAGCCGGGCGACCGGGTGGCGCTGGTAGGGCGCAACGGATCGGGGAAATCCACCTTGATGAAAGTCATGGCCGGATTGGTCCAGTCCGACAGCGGCACACGGGTGGCCACGCCCGGTGTGCAGGTCGGCTATATGGAGCAAGACCCGTCAATGGCCGGTTACGCGACCTTGGGCGACTATGCCGCCAGTGGGCTGGACCCTGACGAGGCCTATAAGGTTGAAATGGTCGCCGAGGGCCTGAAATTCGACCCGGCAGGCGATGTGAACACAGCGTCAGGTGGGGAGCGGCGCCGCGCCGCTCTGGCCAAGCTGATGGCCGAAGCGCCGGAACTGATGCTGCTGGATGAGCCGACCAACCATTTGGACATCGAGGCCATTGCCTGGCTTGAACAAGAGCTGAAACAAACCCGCGCCGCATTTGTCCTGATCAGCCACGACCGCGCGTTCCTGAGGGCGTTGACGCGGGCGACGCTCTGGATTGACCGCGGACAGGTGCGCCGCGCCGAACAGGGGTTTGAACATTTTGAGGCCTGGCGCGACAAGCTGTGGGAAGAAGAAGACCAGCAGCGCCACAAGCTGAACCGCAAGATCAAGGCAGAGGCACGGTGGGCCGTCGAAGGTATCTCGGCCCGGCGCAAGCGCAACCAGGGCCGGGTGCGCGCCTTGCAGGAATTGCGGGCGGAACGGGCCGCACAGATCAAACGCCAAGGCACGGCGGCGATGGCCTTTGATGGCGGCACAACATCCGGCAAAAAGGTGGTGGAAGCCTTTGGCCTGTCCAAATCCTTTGAGGGCAAATCCATCGTCAGAAACTTCGATCTGACCGTGCAACGCGGCGACCGCATTGCTTTTGTTGGTCCCAACGGGGTGGGTAAGACGACGCTGATCAAGATGCTGCTGGGGCAGGTGGCACCCGACGCAGGGTCGGTGAAACTGGGCACCAATCTGGATATCGCCGTGTTTGACCAGACCCGCGCCGCGCTGAACCCTGATATGTCGCTATGGGAAAACCTGGCCAATGATCCGGAATTGGGTGTTTCGGGCAAGTCCGATCAGGTGATGGTGCGTGGCCAGCCCAAACATGTTGTGGGCTACCTCAAGGATTTCCTTTTTGACGAGGCACAGGCGCGGGCACCGGTCCGGGCGCTGTCGGGGGGTGAAAAGGCGCGGTTGTTGCTGGCCCGGCTGATGGCGCGGGAAAGCAACCTGCTGGTGCTGGACGAGCCGACAAACGACCTGGACATCGAAACGCTGGATTTGTTGCAGGACATCTTGGGCGACTATGACGGCACGGTGCTGCTTGTCAGCCACGACCGCGATTTTCTGGACCGGGTGGCCACAACAACCATCGCGATGGAGGGCAACGGGCAGGCAGTGGTCTACGCCGGTGGCTGGACGGATTACCGGGCGCAACGGGGTGGAGATTTTCAAGAGGCCAAAGAGGCCAGCAAACCTTTGGCAAAGAAAGAAAAAACGGCAGAAAAGAAGGCAAAACCAACCGGCTTGTCGTTCACGGAAAAGCACCGCCTGGAAGAATTGCCCAGCGTGATAGACAAGATCACTGCCGAGATCGGCAAGCTTGAAACACTGCTCGCAGATCCGGCACTTTTCACCGAAAACCCGGTGAAGTTCCAAAAAGCAACGGATGCGCTGGTAGCGCGCCAGTCGGCACTATCGGATGCAGAGGATGAATGGCTGATGCTGGAAGAGAAAGCCGCAGGCTAAGGCATCCGCAACGCCCCATCCAACCGGATGGTCGTGCCGTTGAGGTATTCACACTCCACAATGAACTGCGCCAGTGCGGCAAATTCTGCCGGATCACCCAGGCGGGCGGGAAAGATCACATCCTTGGCCAGCCCCGCCATCACCTCTTCGCCCAGACCTTCCAGCATCGGCGTGCGGAAAATCCCCGGCGCGATGGCCATCACGCGAATGCCATTGCGGGCCAGATCACGGGCCATGGGCAAGGACAATCCGGCAATCCCCGCCTTGGAGGCGGCATAAGCCGCCTGACCCTTCTGCCCGTCAAACGCCGCAACAGAGGCCGTGTTGATGATCACGCCGCCATCCTGCATGCGCGCGGCAGCCAAACGGCCCACATTAAATGTGCCTGAAAGGTTAATGGCGACGGTGCGCTCAAAACTGGCCTGATCATGCGGGCCATCGCGGCCCAATGTCTTTTCGGTTGTGGCGATACCGGCACAGTTGACCACCGCATTCAGCCCGCTGACCGCCTCAAACCCGGCGGCCACGCTTGCCGCATCCGTCACATCGACAGCGGCAAACCCGGCGCCAATGGCCGCGGCAAATTCGGCGCCGGCTTGATCACGATCAAAAATCGTCACTTGCGCGCCAGCTGCCAGAAACCCACGCGCTGTCGCGGCCCCCAAACCCGAAGCACCACCGGTGACGACGGCCACAACATCTTGCATCAGCATGTCAGGTCCTCTTCCTTCTTTTGTTTTCAAATATCTTCGGGGGGCCCGTCAGGGCGGGGGCAGACAGCCCCCTCGACGTGTGCATCACAGGCCTTTCTCAGCGGTTTTCACCTGATTCCACAAGGCATCCATTTCAGCCAGATCACTCTGATCCGGGGTTTTGCCCTGTGCCGCGAGCGCATCCTCAACCGCTTCAAACCTGCGGGTGAATTTGGCATTGGCGGCGCGCAAGGCAGCCTCTGGGTCAATCTCCAGGTGCCGGGCGAGGTTCGCAACCACAAACAGCAGATCGCCAAATTCCTCTTCCACTTCGGTCTGTGTCAGCTGATTGCGCGCTTCGACCAGCTCGCCAGCCTCTTCGACGATTTTGTCAATCACATGGGTCGTATCAGGCCAGTCAAATCCCACGCGCGCTGCCCGCTTTTGCAGCTTTACCGCGCGCGTCAGCGCAGGCAGTCCGGTTGCGACACCATCCAGCGTGCGGCTCTGGGCTTTGCCAGCACGCTCTGCGGCTTTGATCTTTTCCCAATCGGCGGTCTGTTGTGCGGCGGATTTATCACGGCTTTCATCACCAAAAACATGCGGATGGCGGGCGACCATCTTGTCGCTGATCGCTTTCACCACGCTGTCAAAGGTGAATTGGCCAGCCTCTGCACCCATCTGTGTGTGATAGACGGTCTGCAGGAGCAGATCGCCCAATTCGCCTTCCAGATCGCCCCAGTCTTGCCGGGCGATGGCATCAGCAACCTCATAGGCCTCTTCAATCGTATAGGGGGCGATGCTGTCGAAATCCTGCTCGATATCCCAGGGGCAGCCGGTTTGCGGGTCGCGCAGGCGGCGCATGATCTCCAACAGGCGCGGCATCCCGCCATTGGGATCGAAAATCAATGTGTTATCAGCCATTGCGCAGGGCCCCTTGTTACGGTCAACTGCAAACCTAAGGACAGACAGCCCGGAGCGCCAGAGATGCCCGTTATCAATCGTATCGCCGATTTCGCCCAGGACATGACCGCGTGGCGCAGGCATCTGCATGCGAACCCAGAGTTGCAATTCGACTGCCACCAGACGGCGGCGTTTGTTGTGGCGCGTTTGCGCGAATTCGGGGTGGATGAAATCCACGAAGGGATTGCGACCTCTGGTGTGGTGGCCATTCTGAACGGCAAGGCGGCCGGGCCGACAATTGGACTGCGTGCCGATATGGATGCCTTGCCGATGGATGAGGAGACGGGCCTTGACTATGCCTCGACCAATCCGGGCAAGATGCATGCCTGCGGCCACGACGGGCACACGACCATGCTGTTGGGTGCCGCGCGCTATCTGGCGGAGACCCGCAATTTTGCAGGGCGGGTCGCCTTCATTTTTCAGCCTGCCGAAGAGGGCGGCGGCGGTGCGCAGGTCATGGTGCAAGAGGGGATCCTGGACCGTTTCGACATTGCCGAGGTCTATGCCTTGCACAGCGCCCCCGGCACGCCCGTTGGCGCGTTCTACACCACGCCCGGTCCCATCCTCGCCGCTGTCGATACTTTTCATATCCACATCACGGGCGAGGGCGGGCACGGTGCGACCCCCCATGAAACAGCTGACCCCATCGTGGCCGCTGTGGGCATGGCCAATGCCATTCAGACGATTGTCAGCCGCAACCATTTTGCCCATGATGATCTGGTCGTCTCGATCACGCAGATCCACACTGGTACTGCCGATAACATCATCCCCGAAAAGGCCTATATCAACGGCACGGTGCGCACGTTCAAATCCAGCACTCAGGACATGGTCCGCAAACGCCTGACCGAGATCGTGGCGGGCCATGCGGCGGCCTATAATGTTGAGGCCAAGCTGGACTATGAAATCGGATATCCTGCAACGATCAACAACCCCGAGAAATCCGCCTTCGCCGCGAATGTCGCCAGAGAGATTTCAGACAACGTGGACCCTGATCGCCTGCGCGACATGGGCGCGGAGGATTTTGCATATATGCTGGAAGAACGCCCCGGAGCGTATCTGTTTGTAGGCAATGGGAACACACCCGGTCTGCATCATCCGGGATATGATTTTGATGATAACGCGGCCCCTGCGGGCGCATCATTTTTTGCGCGCCTTGTAGAACGGGCCTTACCTGCTGCCTGAGGTGTCTATGGCGGGATGCCTCCGGCGGAAGTTTGATTGGACGAAGAAAGAGAGGGTGCGGTGACACTCGACAAAGCGAAAGATGCGGTGGACGGGGCCTTTGCAGGCAGGGATCGGCGCGGGTTGGCCTATGAGAACGCATTTGGTGGTGCGGTCTCTTTTTTGCGCCGGACCTATACCAAGGATCTGAGCGGGTTTGATCTGGCGGTCACTGGCGTGCCTTTTGATCAGGCGGTGACGCACAGGCCCGGCACGCGCTTTGGGCCGCGCGCCATTCGCGAGGCATCGGCGTTGCAACCCTATGATCCACCTTATGGCTGGGACGGGTTTGATCCTTTGTCCGAATTTGCCATTGCCGATTTTGGCGATGTGGCATTTGACTATGCCAATGTCCCGGGCGTGCCTGAGCTTGTGCAGGCGCATATCGCGGGGATATTGGGGCAAGGCTGCCCGGCAATTACGCTGGGCGGCGATCATTTCATCACGCTGCCGATCTTGCGCGCCTATGCCGAAAAGCATGGGCCGATGTCCGTCGTGCAGTTTGACGCCCATTCCGACCTTTGGCCTGATGACGACATGGCGCGGATTGATCATGGCACGATGATGTACAAGGCCGTGAAGCTGGGGTTGGTTGATGTCACCCGTTCAGTCCAGATCGGGATACGGACGGAATGCGACGACTACCTTGGTATGCCCTATATTGATGCGCGGACCTGCCACGAGAATGGGACCGCCTGGGTGGCACAGCAGATCAAGGATCGCGTTGGCGATCACCCGACCTATGTTTCCTTTGATATCGACGCGCTTGACCCTGCGTTCGCCCCCGGCACCGGCACGCCGGTCTGGGGTGGGCTGGCATCCTGGCAAGCGGCAGCGATCCTGCGCGATATGGCAGGGATCAATGTGGTTGGTGGCGATGTGGTCGAGGTTTCACCGCCCTACGACACCACCGGTGCCACGGCGATTGCCGGGGCGCATGTGGCGATGGAGCTATGTTGCCTCGCGCTTTGGAACAGAAGGGGTCCCTGATGCCCAATCAGCCGATTTCCGGGAACGATCTGGCGCGGTTTTCAGGGCCACAAAGTTTCATGCGCCTGCCAGAGGCCAGTTCGGCAGAAGGGCTTGATGTGGGGTTCATTGGCATCCCCATGGATATCGGCACATCCTGGCGATCCGGCACACGGATGGGGCCCAAGCAGTTGCGCGAGCAATCGGCGATGATCCGGCCCTATAACATCCAGACGGGGGCGGCCCCTTTTGACGCTTTGCAATGCGCGGACCTTGGGGATGTGGCGATCAATACGTTCTCGCTGAGCGATAGTATTCGTATTATTACAGAGACTTACGCGGCACACCTCAAGAGCGATTTCATTCCGATGACACTTGGCGGTGACCATACGCTGACGCTGCCGGTCTTGCGCGCGGTGGCCGCAAAGCATGGGCCGGTCGCATTGGTGCATGTGGACGCCCATGCTGATGTGAATGACGAGATGTTTGGCGAGCGTGAAACCCATGGCACGGTGTTTCGGCGCGCCTATGAAGAAGGGATCATCACCGCTGACAAGGTGTTTCAGATTGGGCTGCGCGGCACCGGCTATACCGCAGATGATTTTACCGAGGCCGCAGGCTGGGGGTTCAACCAGTATCTTGCCCCCGACCTTTGGCATAAATCGCTCACCCCTTTGGCTGCTGATATCAAAGCAAAAATTGGCGATCAGCCCTGTTACATCACCTATGATATCGACAGCCTTGATCCCGCTTATGCACCTGGCACCGGCACGCCGGAAATTGGCGGGCTGACCACGCCACAAGCGATGGAGCTGATCCGCGGGTTGCGCGGCCTGAACATTGTGGGCTGTGATCTGGTAGAGGTGTCGCCGCCTTACGATACCTCTGGCAATACCGCGCTGACGGGAGCGAACCTGATGTTTGAAATGCTCTCGATCCTGCCGGGGGTGCCCTACAGATAGGGTACACATTCCCTACACAGCCTGTACATACATCCGTGTCACAACTTTGCCGGGGTCACCATGATTGGACGCATCTTTGTCATTCTTGCCGCAATGACGCTTGGGGTGTGGCTGTATGTGCGGTTTGCACCACAGCGGCCCGCCCAATGGCATAAGCTGCCCAACGTTTCAGGGCCGAGTGACACGCCGGCGATTGGCAGTTTTCTGGCCGTGCGCCGGATGACAGCGCCGGCGGCGGATGTCCGCACTGCATTGGACAAAATCGCCATGGCGACGCCACGGACCCGTGTTGTGGCCGGGCAGCTGGCCGATGGTATGGTCACCTACCAAACGCGGTCACGGCTGTGGGGGTTTCCAGATTATACAACCATTGGTACGCAGGGTGATCTACTGATTATTCATGGTCGTTTGCGCTTTGGCCGGTCTGATCTGGGCGTGAACAAGGCCCGGATTTTCGCGTGGCTTGATGCACTTGGCCCCTTGACCGAACCGCTTTGATCGGCCACAGGCGTTAACCATGATCGCACCCGAAAAAATAGCACAACTGATTGATCGGTTTCAGTTTCTCGAAGCGAAGATGGCCGACGGCAGTGCAGGCAGCGATATCGCCAAACTGGGCAAGGAATACGCCGACCTGCGCCCGGTGGTTGAGACCGTGACCGCCTATAAGAACCTGATTGAACAAATTGCAGAAGCCGAGGCTATGCTGGCCGATCCCGAGATGAAGGAACTGGCCGAGGCAGAACTGCCGGAACTGCGTGCGCAGGTCGCCGCGTCAGAGCATGACGTGCAACTGGCCTTGCTCCCCAAGGATGCAGCGGACGGGCGGCCTGCATTGCTGGAAATCCGCCCCGGTACGGGGGGTGATGAGGCCGGGCTGTTCGCGGCTGACCTGTTGCGCATGTACCAACGCTATGCCGATGCGCAGGGCTGGAAATTCGAGATTTTGGAAGAAAGCCTGAGCGAGCTGGGCGGCGTCAAGGAAGTCGTCGCGCGCATTGTCGGCGATGGTGTCTTTGCCAAGATGAAATACGAAAGCGGTGTCCACCGGGTGCAGCGCGTGCCTGAGACAGAGAGCGGTGGGCGCATTCACACCTCTGCTGCGACGGTCGCCGTGCTGCCGGAAGCCGAGGACGTGGATATCGAGATTAATCCGGCTGATATCCGCATTGATACGATGCGCGCATCCGGCTCGGGTGGCCAGCACGTGAACACGACCGATTCTGCGGTACGTATTCTACATGAACCGACGGGCATCATTGTTGTCAGTTCCGAAAAATCCCAACACCGCAACCGCGAGATCGCGATGCAGGTGCTCAAGACCCGGCTGTTCGATCTGGAGCGGCAGCGGGTGGATGATGAACGCTCGGCTGACCGGAAATCTCAGGTCGGGTCGGGGGATCGGTCTGAACGTATCCGCACCTATAATTTCCCGCAGGGGCGGATGACGGATCACCGGATCAACCTGACGCTCTATTCGCTGGGGCAGGTGATGCAGGGCGATCTGGATGAGGTGATTGCAGCGTTGCAGGCGGATGCGCAGGCGACGTTGCTGGCGGAAATGGGCGCGTGACCGAAGCGGAGGCACTGCGCGCGGGGGCGGCGACCCTTGCGCGGGCAGATGTGCCTGACCCACTGCGCGAGGCACGTATCTTGTGGCGCGCGGCTTCTGACCAGGTGGATTTCTTTGCCAAGATCGCAGAGCGCGCAAGGCGTATGCCGCTGTCGCAGGTGTTGGGCTATCGCGATTTCTATAAGCAGCGTTTCATTGTCACGGGTGACGTATTGGACCCGCGCCCTGATACCGAAGTTCTGGTTGAGGTGGCGCTTGAACAGCCTGCTGAGCGGGTTCTTGATTTGGGGACGGGCAGCGGTTGCATTCTTTTGTCTATCCTTGACCAACAGGAAATGGCCGAGGGCGTTGGCGCCGATATCTCTGCGGCGGCATTGGATTTGGCGGCGCGCAACGCTGACCGGATTGGCGTGTCTGCACGCGCGACATTCATATCGTCGCATTGGTTCGACGCCGTGGATGGGCAATACGACCTGATCGTTTCAAACCCTCCTTACATCGCTGCCGATGAAATGGACGATTTGCAACCAGAGGTCCGCCTGTTTGAGCCGCGCATCGCGCTCACGGACGAGTCGGATGGGCTCACCGCCTACCGTAAGATTACCGCAGGCGCGCCGGATCATTTGCGCCCCGGCGGCCGCTTGATCGTCGAGATTGGTCCGACGCAAGCGCAGGCCGTATCCGAGATGATGGAAAACGCGGGGCTTGCGCAGATTCGCGTGATCTCCGACCTTGATGGTCGCGACAGGGTCGTTATTGGGCATAAGCCCTGATTTCCGGCTATCCCCCGCTGATCAGGCCTAAAAACGCCGCGATTTGCCGATTTGCACTTGTTTTGATGCCCCTTGCGTGTTTAATCATGCGCATCGGCAGGGTGAGGACCGGTTTGGATCTCCCCCCGATTAGTCGCCAGAACATCGCAAGGCCATAGACAACAGACGCGCGAAACATGCGCGACACCGGCCAGCGCAACGACAGCCAAAGGCTTGAAAGCATATCAATGAGATCATCGAAGTCACGGTCGCGGAATAAGAACCGCAACAACCGGCCCACGGGCGGTAACATCATCAATCGGGTTTTTGACAGCTCGGGCCCTGATGGCAAAGTGCGCGGCACGCCGCAGCAAATTATCGAGAAATACAACCAGCTTCACCGTGATGCCGTGTTGTCGGGCGACCGTGTGGATGCTGAAAACTTTGCCCAACACGCAGAGCATTACACCCGTTTGCTGGCCGAGGCGCAGCGTGAGGTTGATGCCAAACGCGAAGAGCAGGAAGAGCAGAACCGCCAGCGGCAGGCAGAGCGGGACCGCGAGCGTCAGGAGCGTCTGAAAGCGCAAGAGGCCGCAGCCAATGATCCCGCAAGCATGGATCAGCCTGATAGCGACCAAGATACCCGCAGCGATGATCAAGGGTCCGGTCTGGTGGAAACACCAGAGGAAAAACCCCAGCGCCCCCGCAGACAGCGCGCCCCGCGAAAGCCACGCGCCAACCCAGATGAGGGCAATGCGCCCGATACGGGCAACGCCCCGGAGGCCGCTGAATGATTGCAAGGCCCTCCGATTTCGGAGGGCTTTTTGCTTAGGTAGCTTTATGCACGATCAAGACTGCGCGCCAGCGCGCAGAACGCCTCTAGCCCGACCTGTTCGGCCCGTTCGGTTGGTTTGATCCCCGCAGCGATCAAGTGATCCTCGATATCCGGGCTGACCGATTTCAGCGCTGACCGCAGCATCTTGCGCCTTTGGTTAAAGGCGGCGGCAACTACTTTGTTCAACGTGCCAGGATTAGCCGGATAACGTGGCGCGGGCAGGGCCGTCAGATGTACCACGGCCGAATTGACCTTTGGCGGTGGGCTGAAGGCCTCTGGTGGCAGCTCCAGCACGATGCGTGCGTCTGCCCGCCATTGCGCCAGCAAGGCCAACCGTCCGTAGGCCTTGCTGCCCGGCTCTGCCACGATCCGTTGCGCCACCTCGCGTTGGAACATCAGCGTGAGGCTTTCCCAGAATGGCGGCCAGGCGGGCGGGGTGAGCCAGCGCACCAACAGTTCGGTGCCCACGTTATAGGGCAGGTTGGCGGCGATCTTGATCGGCGCTGACAGGTGCTCAAGCGGGTTCACGTCAAGCGCGTCACCGTTGATTGTTTGCAATTGTCCGGGGTAGGCGGCGGCAATCTCGGCCAGTGCGGGCATGCAGCGCGGATCTTTCTCGATTGCCAGCACCCGGCGCGCGCCTTCGGCCAGCAGCCCGCGCGTCAGCCCGCCCGGTCCGGGGCCAATTTCCAGCACATCCGCTTGTGACAAATCCCCGGCCAGCCGCGCGATTTTCGCCGTCAGGTTCAGATCAAGCAGGAAGTTCTGACCAAGTGATTTCTTGGCTGCAAGGTCATGCGTCGCGATCACCTCGCGCAGGGGCGGCAGGGCGTCGATACTGCTCATGCGCCCTCGCGGGCATCAGCCATCTGGGCGGCCATGCGGATGGCGGCGATCATTGATGTGGCATCTGCAACGCCTTGACCTGCGATATCAAAGGCTGTGCCGTGGTCGGGCGAGGTGCGGATAAAGGGCAGGCCCAGCGTGACATTCACCCCGCCAGAGAAATCCAGCGTCTTGATCGGGATCAGCGCCTGATCGTGGTACATGCAGACCGCCACGTCATAGTGCTGGCGCGCACCGGCGTGGAACATCGTATCAGCCGACAGCGGCCCGGATATATCCATTCCCTGCGCGCGCAAAGCATCCAGCACCGGGCCGATCATCTCATCTTCTTCGCGGCCCATCTTGCCGTTTTCGCCTGCATGAGGATTCAGGCCGGCCACCGCGATGCGTGGGTTTGCGATACCGAAATCCCGGCGCAATGCAGCATGGGTGATCAAAAGCGTATCGGTCAAAAGGCTGGCGGTCAGTGTGTTGGGCACGGCCGCCAGCGGAATATGGATTGTGGTTGGGACAACGCGCAACGCATCGCAGGCCAGCATCATCACAACCTGCTGGGTGCCGGCCAGTGCGGCCAGATATTCGGTATGGCCGGGATAGGCGAAATCGGCCCCGTCGATCAGAGCGGCCTTGTGGATGGGTGCGGTGCAAAGCGCACGGGCGGCGCCTGCGCGCACCAGATCAACCCCGTCGCGGATGGCGTCAATCACGCCTTGGGCATGTGCGGGGTTGGGTTTTCCTGCAACGGCGGGTGCCCCGAAATCGCGCGCCAGTACGGTCAGTTTGGCGGGGTGAATGTCGCTTGGGTCTGCGGCCCGATGCACCGGCGTGCCGTCGGGCAGGTGGCCAGGGTCGCCAATCCACAAAAGCGGCATTTCGGATTTGAGGGCGGCCCACGCCGAAACCGCAATTTCAGGCCCGATCCCAGCCGGCTCACCGCAGCTGATCGCAAGAGGTTTCATCAGGGACGAATGATGGCCGAGGCGCGGAGGTCTTCCAGCAAGGCCTCTGCCAAAGCGGCCAGACGCTGACTACGCAGCTGCCCACGGATCGCATCGCGATTGGTTGCCTCGGTATCCACATTGTTACGCGCGCAGAGCATCAGAAAGACAAGCGTTTGCCCGTTGTTGCGAGTAAGATTGGTCGAGATTTCGCCGGGATCAAGCCGCGCCAGTTCCAGGGCGATATCCTGTGAAATCTCGGATGGTGCCACTGTCAGGCGATCCAGAACCTCCGGAGGCTGTTTGCGGGCCACGCCATATAGATCATCACAGGTGTCGACCTGATCGCTGACTTGCGCGGCCAGCCTGCGGCCATCGTCCGATTGCCCACCCGGAATGTAATAGGCGGCGTAATCAATGCTGACCGGTGCCTGAACCGGGCGGCGGGCCTCGCGTTGCCCGCGCTTTTGGAACAGGGCAATGCCATTGGGGATCTCGATGGGTTCGGTGACTTCGCCTGTGTCAAGATCAAGCAAAAGCTGGCGCAGTTGCGGGGGGTAGTTATCCACCGGCAACCAGTCCAGCCGCCCGCCATTCTCGCGCGAGGGCAGGGCCGAGACCTGACGCGCCGCGCTTTCAAATTCGGCGAATGTACGCAGGCGCGAAATCTGATCGGCGGCCTGACGCGCGCGCGCTGCACGGTCCGGCGGGGCTGCGATGATGATCTCGGTCAACAGCACTTCCAACTGCGTTGGCGCGTTGCCACGACGTGCCAAAGCCCGTTCAACATCAGTATCGGTGATCCGCACCTGGCGCCCAAAGCGGCCACGGACAAAGTTCCGCCAAAGGACACCGACACGTACAAAATCCTCTAGCGTGCTGATATCGACGGCATTTTGTGACAACATGCGCGTGAATTCGGGCAAGGACATGTTGGCGCGACCTGCAAAGGCTTCGAGTTCCTGCTGAAGCTCGGCGTCCGAGATTTGGACGCCAAAGCGCGCCATTTCCTTTTCCTTGAGGCGATCTTCGATCAGGGCCTCACGCGCCGCTTCGGTCACATCACCCGGTGTGCGGAAGACCTGCAACAGGCGCGCGCGTTGGTTCAACTCGTATTGCGTGATGACGCGGTCATCAACAGTGATTGCCGGGGCAAGCTGGCCTTGCGCGTTACCTTGTGTACCGGCCGCGGCTACAAGTGCCATAGCCACGATCAACGCCTGACCAATCTTCATAAATCTTGTCATCATCAATTCCTGCAACCCGTGCCGATTCCGCCTGCAGCCCGTCCTGTTGAAAAGCCGCTGATAGAGCCGCTTATGCCAAAAGTTGTTGTTGGCGCAACCGTATCGGAAGACGTGTAGCGGCGCGAGGCCGAAACGTCGATGGTCACGCACTCGTTTCGCCACTCAAGCCCGATAGCGCCGCTCACCGGTCGGTCGGCGGCCACGTCGTAGCGTCCGTCGAGCGACAGCGTCCACGCCTCATTGAGTTCAAAGGCGCTGTCAAAGGACCATTCCGACACTGTTTCGGGCCGATCCTCTGCGGTGTCGCGCCGTTGCCAGATGTAATTGGCCGCCAAGGACACAGTTTCGTTGCTCCACACAATCCGGCTGTCTGCAACCGTCAACCCGCCGGTATCATCCCATAGGCTGCGCGCGTCGAAAAGGAACCCGTCAGGCAGGGTGACTTGCCCGGCGACAAGCCAGTCCGATTGCTGTTCATCCAGACCCGACGATCGGGTGAACCCGCTGGGTGCGTCCTGCCGGACCACGCGCCCGAACCCCAGTGTTGATGATCCACCAGCCGCACCGCTGCGCGTCCAGACCAATCCGGCCGCCAGTTGCGCCCCGGTTTCGAACGCATCATCACCCGCAAAGCGCGACAGGGCAAAAAGGTTGGCGGCGTCCAACTCGGTGCGTATGCTGTCCTCGTTGGGTGGGGTGCCACCATAGGTTTCGGCCCAGGACACACTAATCACCGGTTCCAGCAGATGCATTGCGTCCCATGGCCCCTGCATTCCCAAAGGCCAGCGCAGCACCGCGCCGCCATAGGGGATCACGCGAAGGTCTGCCTGGTCATAGGCGCTGTCATCGCCAATCACATAGAGATCGGCCCGCGCGCCCAGTTGCACCTCTGCCAATAGGCCTGCGGGCAGGATCCAACTGTCCTGCCAGGTGCCTTTGGTGCCCAGCCGTGTCACATCGCGTCCCCGATCGCCATCCACGTCGCTGTAGCGATAGGCGGTATCAATATCCGCGCCGTATTTGAGCGTACCGCCAAAAGCGGGGCGCAGGCGTTGCGCGTAACTGATATCGGCAATGATGGGGGGCAGTGATGCGTTCGATTCGTCATCACGCAGGGTCTGGTAGTAGGTAAAACGCGCCTGATAGAGCGATGTATCAGCCACCCGCCGCAAGCTGATCGCGCTATCAAGCCGGTCCTTGTCCGCATAGCCATAGTCGATCAGATAGGCATCATCACTGACCGCTTCGATATCAAAGCTGAGCTGATAGTCATTGTTGAGATCAAAACTGCCGTCAGCGAAAATATATGAGCGGCTTGCCGTTTCCAGCGTGTCAGTGCTGACAGCGCCTTCGATCCTGACGTCTCCGTTGGCAAAGGCCTGCCTGTAGATAACTTCTAGCGTGGTGGTTTCCGCAGACAGATAGGGGGTCAACGTCACGTCGCGATGATCCCCCAAAGTGACAAAATAAGGGATTTTGATCCCGGTGCCCAAACGGTTGGTGTTGCGTTGTTCAGGGATCAGGAAACCGGTTGAGCGCTCAAGCGTGGGATCGGGCAGACGCATGCGGGGCAACCAGATCACCGGCACACCACGGAGACGGAACGTCGCATTCTCAAAGTAAAGCTGGCGTTCCTGTGTGTCGTGGACAACCCGCTCGGCCCGAATATCCCAGAGCGCCGGGCCAGTGCCGCAGACACGGCAGGACGTCGCCGCCGCTTTGTAAAGTTGAGAATAGCGCCCCTCGCGCCGGTCGATCTGGTTGGCGGCAAGTTGCAATTGCTGGTCCAGCACAATGCGCGCGCCTTGCAATATGCCATTTTCCAGGCGCGGATCGAGTGTCGCGTTGGTTGCGGTCAGAATCGTGCCGTCAGCCGTCCGAATGAAAATCGGCCCGGTGATCTGCAACGTGTCGCTTGGCTGGTCAAAGACGATCTGGCTTGCCGTCAGGCGACTGCCATCAAAAAACACCTCGACATTTCCCGAAGCGAC
Source organism: uncultured Paracoccaceae bacterium (assembly GCA_947498645.1). Taxonomy (GTDB): domain Bacteria; phylum Pseudomonadota; class Alphaproteobacteria; order Rhodobacterales; family Rhodobacteraceae; genus Yoonia. Next base: position 2,489,172 of record CANMKS010000001.1, read on the forward strand.
CAGTTGATCGTCCGCGTTCAGTTCCACCGTATCGGCAACAAGTGTCGCAGCCCCCTGCGCCAGCAACATGCCCGGAAGAAGCCACGCCAAAAGACCAAGGACCAGAAACCGCATTACCCGTCCTCGTTATGCAAAAGGATGCCCAGCGACAGGCTGATTGCGGCAAGCGGTGGTGCCCATGCGGCCAGTAGGGCGGGCAACTGCCCGTTTTCCCCCAGCACCAAGGCAAAATTGCGGATGAAATAGACAACAAACGCCAAAAGCACCGCACATGTCACCATCAACCCCGTGCGCCCGCCGCGTTGGTGGCGCAGCGTAAAGCTGGCCGCGATCAGGACCATGGCAACAAGGAAGAATGGCACGGCCAATTCTCCGTGGAACCAGACAAGGTGACGCTGGGCCGAAAAACCGGCGGCGCGCAGCCGCTCGATAAAGGCGGGCAGTTCCCAAATCGGGATGGATGAAGGTGTGCCGAAACTGTCGCGGATCTGATCGGGGGTCAATGTGGATGGCACAGAAAGCTGCGCTTGGGTGACCGCGCCGGCCTCTGGCGTTGTCTCATCGCGCAAGGCCCAAGATTTTGCATCACGCAAAAGCCAGGCGCCAGTTGTCAGTTCTGCGGAAGCAGCATTGATGCGCTGTGCCGGGTTTCCGTCCGGCCCGAAGGTCAAAAAGGTCACATCTGCCAACAGGGTGCCGTCCAAATTCGCACCCTGCGCCCGGATCACCGTTTGCCCCTCGCTGTTGCCCTGCCGCAGCCAAAGCCCCGTGGACCCGATAGAGAGGACAGAGGCATCGCCGCGCAGCGCATCGCTGCGCGCTTCGAATTGCTTTGATGTGCTGGCCACAATCGGGTTCAGGATTGTTACGGCGAATAAACCGATCATCAAGGCCACCGTCAGCGGCGCCATGAGAGATCGCATCGCGGACCGTCCTGCCGCGCGTGTCACAACCATTTCGGACGACCGCGCAAGGCTGAGAAACAGCGCAATAGCCGCAAGGATCATGATCAACGGCATGATCTGATAAATCCCTTTGGGGATATTCAGCAGGCTGAGGGCCAGGATGCTGAAAAAACTTGTCTCCGCACTGGCATAGCGCCGTGACTGCTCGATCAGATCAATAAAGAGCATGATCAGGAAAAAGATGGTTGCCACACCCAGAAAGGTCATCAGGAAACGGCGGGCAAAATATCGGTGCAGGATCATGGAGCCGCCGCCCCACTGATCCGACGCTTGAACAGGGTTGGTCGGCCTGCCCAGAACAACAGGAACCAAATGATGATGAACCCGACAAAACTGGGCAGATAGGTGGCAAACCACAGCGCCTCATTGCTGCGGGCGATGCGCAGGCCGGTTGTTTCAAAGGCCTTGACCACGATGATCAGGGCAATTGCGGCCATGATCTGCTTCCAGACGCCAAAGCGGCTGTAGCCCCCAACCATAAGAGCAGAAAACCCAAGCAGGGCGGCAACCATGCCCAGAATGGATTGGCTGAACCTGTCGTGCGCTCTGGCGAGCAGTTGCGCCTTGGATCTGCGGGTTTCCGCGATCAACTCGGGCGATGGGTTCAGTATCTCCCAGGTAAAAACATGCGAGTCGCGCCTGCGGGTGCTGCTGCGTTCCCCGATCAGGCTACTGATGTTGTAAGCAAAATCATCAAAGGTCGTGGTAAAAAGCTTTTGATCGTCGTTGCGCAGCGTCTGCACCATGCCGTCAATCATCACCAGTTGGGTCGTGCTATCCTCGCGGATCAAAAAGGCCTTGGAGGCGGTGTAGGTCACCTCATCGCGGGTGCTTCGGCTATCTGTCAGAAAGATATCAAGCAATTCGCCGGCGGGGGTGATTTCACGGATGTAGAACGTCACGCCACTGACCGGTTCGATGAACTGCCCTTCGGTCAGCAGGCGTGCAGTGATGTTCTGGGCGATATCCGCTTCGCGGGCATCCAACCGGGCACTGCTGAGCGGGACAAGAATATGCATCAGGATCGACATGATCGCTGCCACGATCAGCCCGAAACAAGCCACCGGGCGGGCCAGCCGAAACGGCGAATAGCCAGTGGCCTGCACCACCGTCAGCTCGGCTTCGGTTGACATGCGGTTGGTGACATAGACAGCCGCGGCGAAACCCGCCAGCGGCAGCGCCAGCCGGATCACGGACGGCAGCGAAAGCGCTGTAAACTCTAGGAAAACACCCGCCGACTGGCCGTCTGCAATCAGCTGGTCAAACAGCACAACCGCCCGGTTGATCCAATAGATCAGCACAAGCACCAGGCTGAAAAAGCCAAAGAGCACCATCAACTGCGACAGCATATATCTGTCAAATCGTGCCAATACGCTGTCCTTCGGTGATGGCTGCCTGCCTTTACCCCGGCAAACTAGCGCATGCGTGCAGCGGATTGAACCGCTATCTGGTCATTGGCGTGGTGGCAGGCTAGGACTGGCGCAACACGTCTGTTTACCAAAGGAATGCCTATGACGACGCCCGCTGAAATCCAGTTCAAACCCGTGGATCTTGACGCCGTGGCCGATGCCCCCGGCAAGGTTGTTGTCTTTGTGGATCGTGATGGCAAGCTGGATGCAGGCGCGCGCAAGGTCAACACGCTGACCCGCAAGGCGCTGGCGCGGTTTGTCGATAGTGCAGCTTTTGAAAAGATGGCCCCCGGTGATCTATCGTCGATCGCCTATCCTGCGGGCTTGGCCGCCGAGGCAGTCTGCGTGATCAAGTTGGGCCGTCGCCCGACCAGTCAGGAGGCCCGCAAGGCCGGTGCGCAACTGGCCAAGGCGCAAGGTTGCAAGGACCTGTTGATCCTGGGCGGTACGATCGCGCGCGCGGATGAGATTGCACTGGGCCTTGCGCTGCGCGGCTACAGCTTTGACGCCCATAAGACAGCAGCGGCCAAACCATCAGGCAAGATCGCCTTTATGGTTTCAAAACCCGAAGAAGTTGCCAAATCCGCGGCCCCAATGGCCGCCATTGCCGAAGGCGTGTTCTTTACCCGTGATCTGACCAATGAACCGGCCAATGTGCTGACCACTGACGATTTTGCCGCAAGGCTGGCCGCGATGCAGGATCTTGGCCTTGATGTAGAGATCCTTGAGGAAGAGGAACTGGCCAAACTGGGGATGCGCACATTGCTGAGCGTGGGGCAGGGGTCGGCCAGCCCGTCCAAGGTTGTCGTGATGAAGTGGAATGGCGGCGGCGATGAAGCGCCCTTTGCCTTGGTGGGCAAGGGCGTGGTGTTTGATACCGGGGGCATCAGCCTCAAGCCCGCAGGTGGCATGGAAGACATGACCATGGATATGGGCGGGGCCGGTGTTGTCTCGGGCGTGATGCGCGCGCTGGCGCTGCGCAAAGCCAAGGCCAATGTTGTCGGTCTGGTTGGGCTGGTTGAAAACATGCCATCCGGCACCGCAACCCGCCCCGGTGACGTGATCAAGTCGATGAAGGGTGACACGGTTGAGGTCATCAACACCGACGCCGAAGGGCGTTTGGTGCTGGCTGATGTGCTATGGTATGCACAGGAACGGTTCAAGCCGGTGGGCATGATCAATCTGGCCACGCTGACCGGCGCCATTATCGTCGCTCTGGGGCATGAGAACGCGGGTGTGTTTTCCAATTCCGATGCGTTGAGTGAGGCGTTCCTCAAAGCGGCGAAAGCCGAAGGCGAAGGCGCGTGGCGAATGCCGATGGGCCCTGCCTATGATGACCTGCTGAAATCGCGGATCGCGGATATGAAGAATATCGGCGGGCGTCCGGCGGGGTCGATCACGGCGGCGCAGTTCCTGCAACGCTTTGTGAAGGATGATGTCCCTTGGGCGCATCTTGATATTGCTGGCACTGCAAGCGTGAAAAAGGAAACGGCGCTGGCACCTGCCGGGGCGACCGGCTGGGGCGTCATGGCGCTGAACCGGTTGATTGCCGACAACTACGAGAATTAACGCATGGGTGCCGCGTTCTTCTACCATCTGACGGACAGCCCGCTGGAGACAACCTTGCCGATGCTGATTGGCAAGGCGCGGGGCGCGGGTTGGCGGGTGTTGGTGCGCGGAACCGATGCGACGCTGCTGAAACGGCTGGATGACGTGCTGTGGCAGGGGCCGGAGGATGGGTTTCTGCCGCATGGATTGGCTGGCGGACCGCATGACGCGGATCAGCCGGTGCTGCTGGGCGATGTGTCCAGTGACGGGTTTGCTTGCGTGATGAGTGTTGCCGGCGCCGAGGTTGCCGCCGCAGAGGTGACTGCATTGGAGCGGACATGCATTTTGTTCGACGGCCATGATGGCGCTGCGTTGGACCATGCGCGTGGCCAATGGAAGGCGCTGACGGACGCAGGATGCAGCGCACAGTATTGGGCGCAAGAGGACGGACGTTGGACAAAGAAGGCAGAGAAGTAGGGTTTGAATGGCAATCTGCCGCGCAAGTCATTGCGGAAGTTTGACGAAAATTGGATCATCACCGAGCGGCTGTTACGCTTGCGTCCCTTTGCCAAGATGACGGCGATTGACCTTGTTATCATGATCGCGATTGGGTCACTGTCAGCGGCGGAAGTCAGGCGACATCATGGTATTGATCGTCAGATGGCCCTGACCTTTGCGTCAAAGCAAGTTCGAAGACTAAAAAACGGCCTCAAAACTCCACTGAAACTTGATTTAGCCTGTGTATCTTTCTGGTGCATAGGGGGTCATATCCATGTTGGGGCTGTTGCCATCAATCAACTGGGCAATCAGACGACCTGTTTTTGGGCCCGCGGTCAGACCAACGTGCTGATGACCGAACCCGGCATAAATACCTGAGTTTCCAAGTTCGCCGATAAGGGGAACGCTGTCTGGCGTAGAAGGACGAAATCCCATCCATTCTTGCGTTCCCGAAAAGGTCAGATTTGGAAACGCCACTTTCGCATTTTGTCTTAAGAATTGGATCGGCGCTTTGCTCGGTCCGGCGTGATGGTCTCCAAGTTCAACGGTGCCCGCACATCTCAGCCCCATGTCCATCGGGTTCACGCCAAATTTCCCCGAGGTGATCATCATCGGATTGCGCGGCATCTCAGATGGGTTTTCGAAGATGACGTGGTACCCACGCTCGGTTTCCAGCGGGACTTTCAGCCCCAGTTTTTTCATCAATTCCTTGGACCAAATGCCAGCAGTTATGACGGCCCGGCTACACTCAAACGCGCCTAGATCCGTTTCGATTTGAGAAATACGCCCGCCGGTTCTTTGCAGATCGCGGACCTCTGCTTGCAAGAACTTCCCACCATTTTTGATGAAGTGATTTGTGAGCTCTGCTATGTATTGACCGGGGTTCGTAATATGCCCCTGACCTTCCAAGACGGCCAAACATTGTATGTTTGCTCCAAGGATAGGCTCACAATCCTGAACATCAGCACCGGTAAGTACAACTGGTTCAAAACCTGCGAGTTTCTTCATGCTCCAAGCATAGGCATCCGCATCAAAATGTGCCTTGGATTTGTAGGCATAGCTGAATTTACTATCGCAGATCCATCGTTCCAAACCTGTGCCGCGGACAAGTGACTTATGCTGATCCACCGCATCGCTCAAAATCGGGATCAGGTTTGATACAATTCGGCGCGTCGCGGCATCATTTGCGTGGGAGAGGTATTGTGAAAGCCAAGGAAGTAATTTCGGAAAATAGGACCATTTCATAAACAATGGGCTGGCCGGATCGAGCAACAGCCTAGGTGCCTCGCGCAAAAGAGTAGGTGATGTGACCGGAGCGACAGCCCATTGGGCCAACAGACCGGCATTGCCGTAAGACGCCCCCATACCCGGCGCACCTTTGTCCATCAGAATGACGGAATGCCCGGACCTTTGCAGCCATATCGCTGTGGAAACTCCGCACATGCCTGCGCCGATAACAATGATAGGTTTGTTTGCCATGGGTCTACCTTTTCATGCGAAAGGACCCGAAAACACTCTGCAACGCAAGTTCTACAAAATGCCGTTCTGCAGCCCTTGCAAGTGTTCAGCATACAGCAAATGGCCGCACTCCAGCGGGCCTTGGCTTGGCGACCCAACACGCTGGATTGAAATGCAGAGCGGTCAATCAATACAACCACGTCAGCGGCAACGAAGCCTGCGCAGCCGCCAACGATCTGAACCGCCCCACACCTGTTTGATTTCCCAGCGAAAGGCGTCGAGGCGCAAAGCTGATCTTGGTGAGCTTTGGCCCGGAAAGGTCCAGAGGCAGCACTAAACGACGTAATGCGGTAACTCTCTGATCACGTCCGAGTCGCGGCGCGCGCGGGCCAGTGTCCATGCGCCCTCTAACGACAAGAACAGGCGTTGTGCGTTGAACCGGGCGTCTTTTTCGTTTTGCCCCAAGTGCATGGCGTGGCTGGCGAGCCGGTCCATCCATTTGGTGAAGGTTTTGTCCAGTGCGGATTTGAATATGGCATCGTTTGGCCCGCCGTGTAGCGTGGCCGAGACGGGGCACCCGATATCGCCACTGTGGATGTCGAAGTATTTGGCCAGCTTGTAGCAAAAGGTTGTCACGCCGTCGTGGTAGTCTTTCGCATTTGCAAAGGATGCATCGATGATACGCAGAACTTCTGTTGTCGCCAGTTCGGCGGCGGCGAGGGCAAGGTCGGACTTGCCGTTGGGAAAGTAATGATAAAGCGAGCCTTTGGGCACACCTGCTTTTGCCAGAACCTCTGAGATCCCGGTGCCATTGTAGCCCTTCTTTTGAAAAAGATAGCCGGCCTCGATGGCCAATTTGGTGCGCATATCAGTCATGAAATAGATATTGCAGAAATAGACCGATTGGTCTATCCCTCGATCTAGACCGACCGGTCTATTATTGGGAGAGTGATATGAATATGCACGCGCCAGCCGACTATACGCACCAGCAGTTTTACTCCGGGGGGCGGCGGCTTGCCGCGCGGCTGTACCTGACGCGGACACCCGCCCGCGCCGTTGCGGTGTTGAATGGGGCGACCGGCGTGCCGCAGAGCTATTACGCCGCTTTCGCGCAATGGCTGGCCCAGACGCAGAACATCATTTGCATGACCTTCGATTACCGTGATTTCGGGGCCTCCGCGCGCCGCGATATGAAGGCCTCTGACGCGACGATGGCGGATTGGGGGGTGCACGATCAGCAGGCGGCGCGGGATCACCTGTCACAGATGTTCCCCGATTTGCCACTTTGGGTCATCGGGCATTCGCTGGGCGGGCTCATGTTGGCATTTCAGCGCGATCTTGACCGGATTGACCGGGTGATCACCGTGGCCTCTGGCCCTGTGAACCTGTCTGACCATCCGTTTCCCTATCGGCTGACCGCAATCGCATTCTGGTTTATCGTCGGGCCGCTGGCCACCTGGCTGGCAGGCTATATGCCGGGCAAGCGCCTGCGCTTTGGCGAGGATATCCCCGCAGGCGTCTACTGGCAGTGGCGGCGCTGGTGCAGCAACCGTGGTGCCTTCATGTCCGACATGGGCGACCCGCTGCCGCTGCCTGACCTGGGTGGGTTAAAAGCGCCATTGAAGCTGGTCGCCATTGCCGATGACGCGCTGGTGCCGCCGCATTGCGTCTGGCGGGTGATGGAGTTTCACCAGCGCGCATCCAAGTCACAGTTGACGGTCGTGCCTGCGGACTATGGGTTGGAGCGCATCGGACATATCGCGCCATTTGCGTCGCGCAATCGCGCGATCTGGCCGCAGATGATTGCGTGATTATGCGTTTGGCAGGAAGAACTGGAAAGTCGGATCGAAATCCTCTGGCAGCTCTGCCTGGGTGGAACATGCCGCCAGCAGCAGAAGAAGCGAAAGCCGTTTGATCATCGGTTCAGCACCAATACACCGTTGGAAATTTCGATCCGGTCATAGAGCCCCAGATAGGTCATGCCCAGCAAGGATGCATCCATCGGTCCGCCATTGACGACGGCAGGCAAACGCTGCTCTACCATGTCGCCCAGTGCAATCCTGTCCAACACAACCGGGGCTGTGCGCACCACGCCGTTGGCCGTATTGGCCGATCCGGAGTAGCGCAGGCTGGCCGGGTCAATCCCGATCCGCCGCGCATCCAGTTGCGACAGCACGATCTGGCTGGCGCCCGTATCCACCACGAATTCCACCGGCGTGCCGTCGATTTCCAGCGTCAGGTAATAATGGCCATCGGGGCTGCGCGGCACTTCCACTGTGCTGTCGTCGATAAAGGACTGGCGCGCGGTGACATCATTGCTGATATCTTCCCACAGCCCATAGGCCCCAACAACACCAACAAAGATCAGCGCCCAGATCGCCGCCTGTTGCGCCATTTTGCCCATGTTGGAGCGGCCCGCCACAATGGCCGAGCCGCCAATGGCTGTGCCCAGCAACACCAGATAGGTCAGTTGCATGATTTGGTCAGTTGTCATGGGACAGATATAGGCATTACGCCCCGATCCCGAAACCCCGCAATCCGTCGAGCACGAATTGCACGGCCAAGGCGGCCAGCAACATGCCCAATACGCGGGTCACAATGTTAAGGCCCGTCTTGCCCAGGATCCGTTCAATCGCCGGGGCCGCAAGGAAGGACAAAAAGGTGATCAGCAGAACCGCCATCAAGACGGCAGCGATGGCCCCGACGTCCGCCGCCCCCTGCGCTTCGCCTGCCAGCAGGATAATCGTGGTGATCGCACCGGGCCCCACGATAAGCGGCAGGGCCAGCGGGAAGACGGATGGGTCATCATGGTGTTCGGCCTGTCCCTCTGCGGCGCTGTCCTCGCGGCGGGCTTGCCGCCGCTGAAACAACATGTCGAGCGCGGTCAGGAACAGCAGAATACCACCGGCAATGCGGAATGCGTCCATCGAGATCCCGATAAAGCCCAGCACGGCCTCGCCCAGAAACAGAAACAGGATCATCAGGACGGCAGAGACGATACATGCCCGGATCGCGATGGTTCGGCGTTGCGCGGCGGTCATGCCTTGCGTCAGGGCGATGAACACAGGCGCAAGCCCCGGCGGGTCCAGAATAATGAACATCGTGGTGAAGGCGGCGATCAGGGCGGGAAGTTCAGTCATGGTTGTCTGTTTGGCAGATGCTTGCGTCAGGTTGCAAGCGCTGCGATGCCTCCGGCGGAAGTTTGATTGGACATGGAAAGTGGCTGCTTAGGTTTTTTCGGCCTTTTCAAGTTTTTCCAGGGCGGTCATCCACATGGCTTCGGCCCGTTCCAAACCATCCATCACTTCGGCGTATTTCTTGTTCCATGTGGCCAGCTCGCCTGCTTTGCCGTCCTCATAGAGGGCCGGGTCGGCCAGTTTTTTGGCGAGCTTGTCGCGCATCTCGTTGATCTTTTTGACCCGCTCTTCGTTTTTGCGCACGTCAGAGCGCAGCGCCATAAGCGCCTCGCGCGATGGTTTGGCCGTTTTGACGGGGGCAGGCTTGTCTTTCTCGCGCGGCTTTTCCGGCGTCAGCAGCATTTTGCGATAGGCTTGCAGGTCGTCGTCGTAAGGGTTCACATGGCCGTCTTTGACCAGCCAGAGCCGGTCGGCGACCATCGACAGCAGGTGCATGTCGTGGCTGACAAGGATGACCGCACCGGAATATGCGGTAAGCGCCTCGACCAGTGCTTCGCGACTTTCGATATCAAGATGGTTGGTCGGTTCATCAAGGATCAGCAGATGCGGCGCGGGCAGGGTGGCCAGCAGCAGCGACAGACGGGCCTTTTGCCCACCAGACAGGCGGCCAACCTCGGTATCCGCCTGATCCGCGCCAAGGCCGAAGCCCGCCAGTCGCGCACGCAGTTTTGCTTGCCCCTCATTGGGCCGTTCGCGGAACAGGTGGTCTAGCGGGGTCTCCTCGATCCGCAACTCATCCACCTGATGCTGCGCAAAGAAACCGATGCGCAGTTTGTTTGATGTCACCATTTTGCCGCGTGATATGGGCAGGCGGTCGGATAGCATCTTGGAAAGCGTTGATTTCCCTTCGCCGTTGCGCCCCAGAAGGGCGATGCGGTCGTCCTGATCAATCCGCAGGTTCAAATCGTGCAGAACGATCGTATTGCCATATCCCACGGCCGCCCCTTCGGTGGCGATGATGGGCGGCGACAGTTCTTCGGGTTCGGGGAAGGTGAAAACGGTGCGCGCGGCATCTTCGGGCGCGCGGATGGTTTCCATCTTTTCCAGCATCTTGACGCGGGACTGTGCTTGTTTGGCCTTGGACGCCTTCGCTTTGAACCGGTCCACGAACGCCTGCAAATGCTGGCGCTGCGCATCTTGTTTCTTGGCCGCAGCCGCCTGAACAGCCCGGTTGGCGGCGCGCTGTTTGGCGAAGGTGTCATAGGGGCCGGTGTAGTAGATCAGCCCTTTGTCTTCGAGATGCAGGATGCCACCCACCGAACGGTTCAGCAATTCCCGGTCATGGCTGACGATCAGCACGGTGTGGGGGTATTTGACCAGATAGTTTTCCAGCCAAAGCGCACCTTCGAGGTCGAGGTAGTTTGTCGGCTCGTCCAGCAGCAGCAGGTCGGGTTCGCTGAAAAGTACAGCGGCCAATGCCACGCGCATCCGCCAGCCGCCAGAAAAGGCAGAGCAGGGCATTTGCTGTTCTTCATGCGTAAAGCCCAGACCACGCAGGATGGTGGCGGCGCGCGCTTCGGCGGACCATGCTTCGATATCGGCAAGCCGGGTTTGCACCTCGGCGATGCGGGCGGGGTCTGTTGCGGTTTCGGCTTCGGCCAGCAGTGCCTCGCGTTCCGTGTCGGCGCGCAAGACAGTGTTGATCAGCGAGACTTCGTTTCCCGGTACTTCCTGGCTGACGCCGCCGATTTTCCAGCCCTTGGGGATGCTCACATTGCCCGTGTCGAGCACCATTTCGCCCCGGATCACCCGAAAGAGCGTTGTCTTGCCCGATCCATTGCGTCCGACCAACCCTACCTTGTGCCCGGTGGGGATCGTAACGGTGGCGTGTTCGACCAATGTGCGGCCGTCGACGGAGTATGTGATGTCTGAAATCTTGAGCATGGGGCGGCTATGATTGATCGCCGGTGCCGGGTCAATGGGGGGATGCGCCGCGTTTTGTGGGACAGGTCTGGTCAGCCCGCCTCAAAGCCCATAGCATCATCGCATGTCCAGCCAAATTGCCACGGCAAACCGCAATATTACCCTCTACCCCTGGTTCAAACTGTTACAGAGCCTGATCTTTGCGCAGGCTGTGTGGTTCCTGTATTTTCAGGCCAAATTGTCGGCGGCAGAGGCGATAATGCTTTATGCCATCGCCGATCTTGCAACAACCGTTCTGGAGGTGCCATCGGGCTATGCCTCTGACCGGTTCGGGCGGCGGATGACGTTGATCATTGCAGGCTGTTGCAGCACCATCGGGGCCTGCCTTTTGGCGATGGGTGACAGTTTCGCGGTTTTTGCCGCAGGGCAGATCATGATGGGGGCAGGGGGCGCGTTTCTGTCGGGCACCGATAGCGCGTTTTTGTACGAATCCCTCTCGGCCGCCGGACGTGCGGATGATGTTGAAGCGCAAGAGGTCAAAGCCTGGCGCTTTACCTTTGCGGCCCTTGCCATTTCTGCCGTCACCGGGGGCGCGATTGCGCTTTACTCTTTTCCGTTGACCTTCGTTCTGTCGGCTGTGGCGCTTTTTGCGGGGATCATCATCAGTCTGCGCTTTGTTGAGCCGCCCCGACAGGACACCACCCTGCAGGCGGGCGAGATCATGCGGCTTGGCGCCTTGGGGGATGCACTGCGCCATCCGGTGCTGATCTGGCTTTTTGCACTGGCGGTGCTGATGTATGGGTTCAGCCACATTCCCTATGTTTTCGGGCAACCGTTCATTCAAGAGGCGCTGGCGTCCGTGGGGCTGGCGCAGGATGCGCCGGTGTTCAGCGGGTTGGTAACGACGGTGATGATGCTGTTGTCGGTTGTGGCCTCGTTCTTTGCCACGCGGTTGCGGCATCGCGTTGGGCTGGTGGCGATCCTTTTGCTGGCTTTCGGGATGCAGATTGCGCTGTCAGCCGTGCTGGCGCTGACCAATGCGCCGATTGTCATTGCTGTTTTGCTGTTGCGAATGGTGCCGGATGCCCTGTCAAAACCCTTTATCACCGCCCGTATCCAACCGCTATTGCGGGATGAGGCGCGGGCGACCTACCTGTCACTGCAAAGCCTGTGTGGGCGGGTCCTGTTTGCCGCCTCGCTCTTTATCGCCTCGGGTGCGACGCAGAGCGCAGACACGATGCCATACGCCGATATCCAGATGATCCTTGGCGGGTATGTTGTGGCAGGGGTGATCGCTATCACTGTTTTGGCGTTCACTGCCCGGCGGTTGCCGATCCAGCAGTGATCAAATCACCGCTTTTCATGTTTGGGGCGGCATGGTAGGGCGCAGCCATCATTTCATCGGGCCAAAACGCCCGTCATATCCAAGAGGCTTCACATGGCTATTCAGCGTACCTTCTCTATCATCAAACCAGACGCCACAAAGCGTAACCTGACCGGTCAGATCGTGGCCAAATTCGAAGAAGCAGGCCTGCGCATCGTTGCATCCAAGCGCATCCAGTTGACACTGGCACAGGCGCAGCAGTTCTATGGTGTCCACGCCGAGCGTCCGTTCTTTGGTGAACTGTGCGAATTCATGATCTCTGAGCCGATTGTGGTGCAGGTTCTGGAAGGTGAAGACGCGATTGCAAAGAACCGCGAAGTCATGGGTGCCACAAACCCAGCCGACGCCGCAGACGGCACAATCCGCAAAGAATTCGCGCTGTCCATCGGTGAGAACTCTGTCCACGGCTCTGACGCGCCAGAGACCGCCGCAGAAGAGATTGCGTTCTTCTTTTCCGGGCTTGAACTGGTCGGTTAACCGATCAGCGTGGGTTTCACCCACCCTACGTTTCCAAAGGCCGTCCGCACCGTTTTGGCGTGGGCGGCTTTTTTGTTAAGATTACGCTCTAACGCGCGGTAATTGCGTATGTTTGCGTTATAGAGTACGTCAAAGATATCCCCGATCACCGGCACCATGCCGACAAAAAAGTCGAGCACTGTGTTCAGCGTCATATAGGCCAATGTGCCCGGCGACGCGCCCAGTTTGCGCGCTTCGTTGATCAGCCAGAGCGCGGGGAGCGCTGTCAGCGCGTCACCGACGACAGGGACCAGGCCCACGATGTTATCCAGACCAACGGAAATGTTGGTCCGGGGGATGTAGAAAAGCGCATCCATGCGCCAAGCAACTTTGCGCAGGCGGGCGAGTTCGAAATCAATGTCTTGTGCTATGTTCATACCGTTAACATAGCTGATTCTGGCGGCAATGTGAAGAGTGTTTACTTTTGGGGAGTGCGGGCTGGTATTGCCCGGCGGCTGAAGGGAGCGATGTCTGGCCCGCGGGGTAGGACAAATATAGTGATAATCGACATTCGCCTGACATTTGAAAGAAGGTAACGAATGGCCGGTTTGAGCCCAAGGCAGACCCCCGTCAGACCTTCGTATCGTCGATTATGAAAAATCGTTTGATGCCTGAACTTTCTAATTGGGTACGAGCTTGCCGGTCTTTTGATAAAACGTAGTAGCTTGTGATGAAGATCGGCGCCGTCACTCTGAATATCAGCATGAATGCAAAGAAAAATAGTCCCGTGTTGTTAAGGAACATCTTTATTTCTTTAGGGTTGGGCAAGCTAGACAAACCAAAGAAAATCAGAGGCACAGTAATGGCCAAGACACCGTTGATGAGAACTCTTTTCGATGTCACCGCGCCAAAGCCTCATTTGCCAACTGTAACACCTGTATAGTGAGTAAATGGAGCTTCAGGCAAACTTAAGTGCTTAGCATTGGAATTGTTAGGGTCCGCTTCGTTCCAAAGGCGACCGTATAATCCACCCTAAGGATCAACCTCAACCACCCCGATCTGATTCAAGAACCGTTCCAGCTCAGACCGGTTTTCATCAAAGCTATTGGCTTTGATCTTGTCAAACCGCTTGCGCAATGCCTTCTTTTCTTCGCCCTTGCAGTCGTTCCACGGGCGGCCTTGCAGCGCCATATGCAGCACGTAGTAGCCGATGAAATGGGGTTTTGATCCGCCCTCAAGCAATCTGGCATAGGCCGCGTCGGCACCCATCGCGCGCAGCTCTTCTGCGGTGGTGATGCCCACGGATTGCAGTGACGCTTCAAACGCCGGGCCGATGTTTTTGATTGAGGTAAGCGCTGCCATGTCCCGATGATACCGGGTCAGAGAAAAAAGGCCAGTGAGGTCGGGGTCGGATCGGGGAGGGCGATCCTGCTGGCAGAGACCTCACCAGCCTGAAGGCGTTTCGTGTCAGATGCTCGCGTAGTCTGTATAAACGGGCGCCTGAGGTTTGCCCTGCAACCGGGACGCCGGCGGTGTTGGTCGTGGCGCCGGGGCGGGCTGAGGTTCAATCGGTTTTGCAGTGGCCATTTTCTGGTCCTTTCGCATACGCGTGGGGTTATCTTACGAAGATTATCCCCAATCTGACGAGTATGCTGTGCCACCAACACGGTTGTGACGTGACAAAAATGTGACCATTGCCCTTGTTTCTATGGTTTACCGCGCCGTGGTGCCGCGTTCCCGCCTTTGCCTAAACCCTTGCGTGGCTTGGGTTTTCCGCCCGGAGGTGTGAACCGTTTAGAGGTGTCTGTGGCACGACCGGCGGGTTTTCCGCCCGGCTTTCCTGCTCCCGGTTTGCGGGGCTTTGTGTCAGAACTGAAACCTGATTTGCCTTTATGTGGCGGTTTCTTTCCGTCTGATTTGCCTTTGTAAGGGGGCTTTTTGCGTTTTTCGGTCAGGGCCTCGCCATGGTCGCGGCGCTCTGGCTTGTGGCGTGGTTTGCGCGCCTTATGGTCATCTGCGGCGCCGGGGATCGGCTGAATCGCGGCGATGTCATCCTGCTGCGATGGCGGCGGCGGAGATTGATCGCGCGGGGCATGCCGTTTGGGTTTGTTATCGCGCTGTGGCTTGCTGCCATGGTCACGCTGGGGGCGGTCATCATAGTCGCGCTTGGTCTTGCGCGGGCCACGCTCGCCCAGCTGTGGCGCACCGTCAAGCGCGGTGAGCGTTGCCTGATTTTCCAACCGCATGTCAGCACCGACAGACCGCAGGAAACCGGCCACGGCAGGTTCCGAAATTTCGATAAAGGTCTCGTTGGGCTGAATGCGGATCGCGCCGATTTCGTTCTTGGTGATATCACCTGCCTTGCAGATCATCGGCAGCAGCCAGCGCGCCTCGGCCTTGCCTTCGCGGCCCACATCGACGCTGAACCATTTGGAGGGGCCAAAGGATTTGGCTTCGCGTGGTTTGCGTTCCTTGGCGGCGGGGCCGTCTTTGTACTCGGAAATGAATTCAGGTGCCGATTGCTTGCCCGCATAGAGGCGCAGATAGGCGGCGGCGATTTTTTCAGGGGCGTGCTGTTCCAGCAAACGCGCGGCGAAGGCCTGTTCGTCTTCGGTGAAATCCTCGGACCAGACCGCATCGGTCAGCAGACGCTCTTCGTCTTTTGCGGTGACTTCTTCGGCGGTGGGCGGCACCGACCATTCCGCAGTCAATTTGCCCCATTTGAGCAGGTTTTCACCGCGCCGTTTCATCTTGGCAGGCACGATCATGGCAGAAATGCCCTTGCGCCCGGCGCGTCCTGTGCGCCCAGAGCGGTGGAGCAGGGTTTCGGCATTGGTTGGCAGTTCGGCGTGGATCACCAGTTCCAAGTTTGGCAGGTCGATCCCCCGCGCGGCCACATCGGTGGCCACACAAACCTTGGCCCGCCCATCACGCATGGCTTGCAGCGCGTTGGAGCGTTCGGCCTGGCTGAGCTCACCCGACAGTGCCACAACAGCAAAGCCGCGATTGGACAGCCGTGTCGTCAGCCGTGTCACCATCGCGCGGGTGTTGGTGAATACGATGGCGTTGGGCGCATCGTAGTACCGCAGCACGTTGATGATGGCCGCGTCGATGTCGTGGTTGGCCACGGACAGCGCGCGGTATTCGATATCGCTGTGCTGCTTTTCCTTGGTGGTTGTGGCGATGCGCACGGCGTCGCGCTGGTAGGATTTTGCAAGTGTCGCGATCATCGGCGGCACAGTGGCCGAGAACATCAGGGTGCGGCGTGTCTCGGGCGCTTCGCCAAGGATGAATTCAAGGTCTTCGCGAAAACCCAGATCAAGCATCTCGTCCGCTTCGTCCAGCACCACCGCCTTGATTTCTGACAGGTCAATTGTGTTGCGCATGATGTGATCGCGCAGGCGGCCCGGTGTGGCCACAACGATATGCGCGCCGCGTTCCAGACTGCGGCGTTCATCGCGGAAATCCATGCCGCCCACACAAGAGGCAAGGGTCGCGCCGGCACCGGCATAAAGCCACTGCAACTCGCGTTTCACTTGCAAGGCCAATTCGCGGGTTGGTGCGATAATCAGGGCCAGCGGCGCGCCGGCTGGGCCAAACTGGCCGTCCTCGCCAAGGATTGTGGGGCCGATGGCAAGTCCAAAGCCAACGGTTTTGCCTGATCCGGTCTGCGCGGACACCAGAAGGTCCTGACCGACAAGCGCCTCATCCGTGACCGCCTCTTGCACAGGTGTCAGGTCGGTATAGCCTTGTTTGGCAAGGGCATCGGCGAGGGTCGTGATCATGGTGCGGGCTTTCTGGCGGCGGGTAAGGCCCGCGCACTACGCCGATGGGGCGGGTTTGTATAGGGGGAATAAGTGTTCCGTCTGGTTTGCTGGACCAATATCAGTCGTTCTCGCGGGGGTGTTGCCGCAGACCCGCAAAAGGCGGCAGCCAGCTTTCGCGCCGGTCGGTCCAGATCTCATAGGTTGGGGTAAAGTGGTCCGGGCGGTCGAGCGCGCCAAGATGCAGTTCAACCTCATCCCCGGTTTGGGCAAAGACAGAAGACCCGCAGGTGGGGCAGAAATGGCGGCCTTCATACTGTTGCGTCGCGCCGGTGACACGAACGTCTGCGGCATCAAAGATTACCGCAGCATAAAACAGCGCGCCGTGATGTTTGCGGCAATCCAGACAATGGCAGATGCCGACCCGTTTGGGCGCGCCCGTTGCTGTGAACCGAACCTTGTCGCACAGGCATCCGCCGCAGACGTCTTTCATGGCGTTCTCTACTCTTTGGGGGCGGTTGTGGTCTGCGCAAACCACGCATCTATCCGTGCTTTCAGCGCCGCCCAGATTGCTGGTGCGCCGCGCTCAACCTTGGCCCCGACGCGGGATTGCAGTTGTGCTGCCGTCACTTCGTATTCAGGCCATGTGCCACCGCCCGTTTCAAGGTTTGACACGACAGGCTGCACCCGGTCGATGGATTTGGCAAAGATCGCATCATCCGTTTCAGCCGCTTCGAATTCATCCCAGAGTGCGCGGAATGCCTGCGCTTGATCATCCGGCAGCAGCCCGAAAATACGGGTTGCGGCGGCTTGTTCGATAACCTCCATCGCGGCCGGGTCATGATCGCCGTGAATCGGGTTGTCGCCCGCGTCGATTTCGACAAGGTCATGGATCAAAAGCATCTTGATGACCCGGTCGATATTGATGGGACGGGTGGCGTGTTCGGCCATGACCATGGCATATAGGGCAATATGCCAGCTGTGCTCGCCCGAATTTTCGCGGCGCGTCCCATCGCAAAGCTTGGTGCCGCGCAGGACTGATTTCAGCTTGTCCGCCTCAGTCAGGAAGGCCAGCTGTGCATCAATCCGGTCCATGGCGATTACTTTTGGCGTGTGGCGCGGGACGGGACAATCTGTTGGCCCGCAGATTGATAACCCTTGCTATCTTGATCATCGGCACCATCAGCAGCGGGTTCAACATCCTTGAAAGAGGCGTCCTCGATCTGGGCGAGGTCTTGCGTTCTGCCGTCGCCGAGGTGAATGGTGCCAGTTTCCACGGTTTCCGGTTCTGCGGTGGCTTCATCCATGTCCGGCGTGTCGACGACCACCTGTTCAGAGGACCGTTTCCTGAGCAACTCGCGCGCGCGCCGCTCTGCACGGCGGACGCGGATTGCTGTCATATAGGCCTCTTGCAGGGTCTGGGATGACGCCCCGAGGATTTCGCCGATACTGTCGATAATGGTTTCATCACCGCTGAGCTTTTCATCGGCCAATGCAAGATCGGCCAATTCGCCGGCAACCCTCATGACATATTCATCGGCCATGGTTAGCGCGTGGTCTCTGTCAGGCGGCGGCGCACGTAGGTGCGCACGGTGTCAATCATCGGGTCCATATGCGGGTCTTCGAAGAAATGCCCGGCGCCATCCATTTCATCATGGGTGATGGTGATGCCCTTCTGCTCGTGCAGTTTGTTCACCAGGTTAACGGTGTCCGCAGGGGGGGCAACACGGTCGTTTGATCCGTTGATGATCAGACCCGAAGATGGGCAGGGGGCAAGGAAGCTGAAGTCGTACATGTTGGCCGGAGGCGACACGGAAATAAAACCTGTAATCTCTGGTCGGCGCATCAGAAGCTGCATGCCGATCCATGCCCCGAACGAGAAACCAGCAACCCAGCAGTGTTTGGCGTTGTTGTTCATCGATTGCAGGTAGTCGAGGGCCGAGGCCGCATCCGACAGTTCACCCACACCTTGATCATATTCTCCCTGAGAGCGTCCAACACCACGGAAGTTGAACCGCAGCACAGTGAAGCCCATGTTGTAGAACGCATAGTGCAGGTTATAGACCACGCGGTTGTTCATCGTCCCGCCAAACTGCGGGTGCGGATGCAGCACGATGGCAATCGGCGCGTCGCGGTCTTTTTGTGGGTGATAGCGCCCTTCAAGGCGTCCTTCTGGGCCGGGGAAGATGACTTCGGGCATACTTGGTCCGTCGCTCCTTTGCGCGTCCGAGGCATTCTTGACGAAAATGCTCGGACACTTTAGAAAGATTCTAAATTGGGCCGCGCAATCTCGCGTGGTCACGGTGAAGTAATGACGCAAGGCTGCGCCGTCAATGAAATAGCGCCAGAGGCGCGCCGAGATTTTGCCTGCCGTCGGGGGATGATGCATGAAATTAAGCACCAAGGGCCGCTATGCGATGGTCGCTCTGGCTGATCTTGCGTTGCAGGAAGACGCCGCACTGGTCAATTTGACAGAGATTTCCAAACGCCAGGATATCTCGCTGGCGTATCTGGAGCAGTTGTTTGTGAAACTGCGCCGCGCGGGTCTGGTGGATTCGGTGCGCGGCCCCGGCGGTGGCTACCGTCTGGCGCGCCCGTCGTCTGACATTCGGGTGGTCGAGATTTTGGGCGCGGTGGATGAAACCGTGTCGGCCATGCACAAAGGGGCAGGGGCATCCGGTGCGGCATCCGGGTCGCGCGCGCAATCCATGACCAACCGGTTATGGGAAGGGCTGAGCGCCCATGTCTATGTGTTCCTGCATCAGGCGCGCCTGTCTGATGTGGTGAGCAATGAACTGGCCCCATGTCCGGCGGTGCCTGCCCTGTTTGAAGTGGTGGATGACGCGTGAAGACCGGGAACTTAGACCGGCGTCTGCGGATTCGTGTGGCTGAACCCAGAACGCGCCACGGCTCATGGTCGGCTGCTCTCACAAATGCCGCTAGGGTTTCAAACCCTATGAGCAGATTTGGGGCTCGGTTCGCAGAGCTGGCCGACAAGGTCGCAATGAACCCAGAGGATTGCGTGATTTATGTCGCGCGCCGTGTCGGGGAGGCCAAACAGGCACGTGATCGGGCTCATTGGGTTGGAGGACGCATCTTTAATTGGATGGCCGGTTGCGACCCTGATCACGTGGTCATTTCCGGGGCGGTGTTGGCCAACGCATTCAGGTGGCTTGGTGAAGGCGTGCCAGACGATTTTCCGAGGGAAGCTGAAATGGAGCTTAGTCTAGATGTTGCGCTACAGCTTGACCAAGATTTGCGTACCAAAGCTGCCGCTGAGGGAATGCTGCGTTGATGCGAACCTATCTGGATCATAATGCGACAACACCGCTCCGGGCCGAGGCGCGCGCGGCGATGCTGAACGCCATGGACGTTGTGGGTAACCCCTCTTCGGTCCATGCCGAAGGGCGTGCGGCCAAAGGCATTGTTGAAACCGCACGGGCGCAGGTGGCCGAGGCTGTTGGTGCGTTGAATGCTGACGTGGTGTTTACATCCGGTGCCACTGAGGCGGCGGCGCTGGCGCTTTCTGGGCGCGGGCTGCATGCCGCACCGACAGAGCATGACGCCGTGCATGCCTGGGTGACTGCGGATTTGCCGGTTGTCGATGGGGCGGTGCAGGTTGTTGATCCGGCAGTATCGACCGTGCAGCTGGCCAACTCTGAAACGGGTATCGTGCAGGATTTGCCGCAGGGTTTGGCAGTCAGTGACATCACGCAAGGATTTGGCAAATTGCCATTTGCGTTTTCATGGGCCGGGGTTGGGATGGTGTTTCTGTCGGCGCATAAATTTGGCGGCCCCAAAGGGGTTGGCGCGCTTATCTTTCCGCAAGGCACTGAAATCGCGGCGCAAATCAAAGGTGGCGGCCAGGAAATGGGCCGTCGGTCGGGCACCGAAAACGTGGTCGCCATCGCCGGAATGGGCGCTGCAGCAGTGGCCGCGCAAAAAGATTTAGCAGATGGTAAATGGGATCGGGTTGCCAAACTTAGAAATATTCTAGAAAACGCCATTGAGGCCGCCGAAAAAGATACTATTTTTGTCGGGAAAGAGTTTCAGCGTTTGCCAAACACCAGTTGCTTCGCCTCACCGGGGTGGAAAGGTGAGACGCAGGTCATGGCGATGGATCTGGCGGGGTTTGCGATTTCGGCAGGGTCTGCCTGTTCCAGTGGCAAGGTCAAAACCAGCCGGGTTTTGAAGGCGCTGGGGCTGAACGATGAGGTCGCAGCAAGCGCCGTGCGCGTGTCGCTGGGCGTTGAGACAACAGAAGAAGAGGTCATGCGCTTTGCGCTGGCCTGGAGCGAAAAAAGAGCGCGGCGCAGGGCCGCTTGAGAGGAACAGGATATGGCAGCTTTGGATGACGTAGAGGTCAAAGAAGGCGTTGATCAAGAGACCGTGGATGCCGTCAAGGAACTCTCTGGCGCATACAAATACGGCTGGGAAACCGACATCGAAATGGAGTACGCGCCCAAAGGCGTGAACCCCGATATCGTGCGTCTGATTTCGTCCAAGAACAAAGAACCGCAATGGATGACCGACTGGCGTTTGTCGGCTTTTGAACGGTGGGAAAAGATCGAAGAACCCACATGGGCGATGGTCGAATATCCTGACATCGATTTTCAGGATATCTATTACTATGCCCGCCCCAAGAGCATGGAAGAGAAACCCAAGTCACTGGACGATGTGGATCCCAAGCTGTTGGCAACATACGAAAAACTGGGAATTCCGCTGAAAGAGCAGATGATCCTGGCTGGTGTCGAAGGGGCAGAGGATGCGCCCGCCGAAGGCCGCAAAGTGGCTGTGGACGCGGTGTTTGACAGTGTCTCCGTCGGCACGACCTTTCAGAAGGAACTGGAAAAGGCCGGGGTGATCTTTTGTTCGATCTCTGAGGCGATTGAAAAGCACCCCGAGTTGGTCAAGAAATACCTGGGCACCGTCGTGCCGCCATCGGACAACTTTTATGCGACGCTGAATTCTGCTGTCTTCTCTGACGGGTCGTTCGTCTACATCCCGCCGGGCGTGCGCTGCCCGATGGAACTGTCCACCTATTTCCGCATCAATGCAGAAAATACAGGCCAGTTTGAGCGGACCCTGATCATTGCCGACAAAGGGTCATACGTGTCCTATCTGGAAGGCTGCACCGCGCCCAAGCGCGACACAGCCCAATTGCACGCCGCAGTTGTTGAGATCATCATCGAGGAAGATGCCGAGGTGAAATACTCCACGGTGCAAAACTGGTATCCCGGTGATGAAAACGGCAATGGCGGTATCTACAACTTTGTCACCAAACGCGCCGATTGCCGGGGCGACCGGTCCAAGGTGATGTGGACGCAGGTTGAAACAGGGTCTGCCGTCACATGGAAATACCCAAGCTGCATCCTGCGCGGTGACGACAGCCAGGGCGAGTTTTATTCCATCGCGATCGCCAACAACATGCAGCAGGCCGATACTGGCACAAAGATGGTGCATCTGGGCAAGAACACAAAATCGCGGATCGTGTCCAAAGGGATCAGCGCCGGCAAGGCGCAGAACACCTATCGCGGTCTGGTGTCGATGCATCCCAAGGCGAAGTCTTCGCGCAATTACACACAATGCGACAGCCTGCTGATTGGCGACAAATGTGGGGCGCATACGGTGCCTTACATTGAGGTCAAGAATAACAGCAGCCGTGTTGAACACGAGGCGACAACATCCAAAGTGGATGATGACCAACTGTTCTATTGCCGCTCGCGCGGGATGGACGAGGAAGAGGCAGTTGCCTTGGTCGTGAACGGGTTCTGCAAGGACGTGTTGCAGGCCTTGCCGATGGAGTTCGCCATGGAAGCGCAGGCGCTTGTGGCGATTTCGCTGGAAGGGTCCGTAGGGTAGTGATGTCTTTGACGTTGTTATTTAATTGTCACGCGGACGTCGCGCGGCGGCCCATTTGTTGCCCCAGTTCGCTGCAAATATGCGGTGAACGGACAGGCGATGGGATTGCGGCCGATGGGCATGGCAAAACAGGATATCAACGACTTCAACGCGCGGGTAAAGCGCATCAAGAACCCGCGCAACACGTCCTACTACGATCCCGATCTTGGTATGCACGTGCCCAAACGGGTGAGCCGCGACAAGATCAAGAAGAAGGCCAAGAAAGAGGAAGAAATCCTCGGGCCTTTGATCGTGTCGATGATTATCGGCGCGCTGGGGCTGATGGCAGCACAGGTGCTGCGCATCCGTTATTTCGAGGCCGCAGTACCAGAAGACATCGTTTTCTATCTGGAACTGTTCGTCGGCTTCTGGGCCGTGGTCACCCTGTCCGCCTTGATGAACCGACGCACAATTGGGGCACGTCTGGCACAAACTGCCGGCCTGCTGATCATGATGACAATGGGGCACAACATCATCTGGCGCTGGCCGGAACAGATGGCTGTGATCTATACACAGGCCTATGTGGACGAGGTATTGGAAACAACCTCGCAGCACTCCGTGGTGTATCGCGGACAGGTCTACGGGCTTCCGACCCCGCAGTCGTAAACAACCAAATTTGCAACCCAACCCTGCCGGATGCGTCCGTGTGGGGTTTTCGCGTTGCGCGCAACATAGAATCCTGAGGAGCAATACATGCTGGAAATCAAAGGCCTAGAGGTCAAACTGGAAGAAGAAGACAAGCAAATCCTCAAGGGTGTCGATCTGAAGATTGAACCCGGTATGGTCCATGCGATCATGGGACCAAACGGTTCTGGTAAATCGACTTTGTCCTATGTTCTGTCGGGCCGTGACGGCTATGAGGTGACGGGCGGTTCGGCGACGCTGGAAGGCAATGATCTGCTGGATATGGAGCCGGAAGAACGCGCGGCGCTTGGCCTGTTTCTTGCGTTCCAATACCCTGTCGAAATTCCCGGTGTCGGCAACATGACCTTCCTGCGCACGGCGGTGAACGCCCAACGCAAAGCGCGCGGTGAAGAAGAACTGAGTGCGGCTGATTTCCTCAAAGAGGTGCGCGCCAAAGCCAAGAGCCTCAAGATTGATGCTGATATGCTGAAGCGTCCGGTCAATGTTGGATTCTCGGGTGGTGAGAAAAAGCGCAATGAAATCCTGCAGATGGCCATGCTGGAACCCAAGATGTGCATTCTGGACGAAACTGATTCCGGTCTTGACGTGGATGCGATGAAATTGGTGTCCGAGGGCGTGAACGCCCTGCGGTCCGAAGGCCGGTCGTTCCTTGTAATCACCCACTATCAGCGTCTGCTGGACCACATCAAACCTGATATCGTGCATATCATGGCCGACGGCCGCATTGTGAAATCCGGCGGGCCAGAGCTGGCCCTTGAGGTTGAAAACAACGGATATGCCGACATTCTGGCAGAGGTGGCCTGATGGCACTGGCAAAACTGAAATCTGATACAACAGAGGCGCGATTGGCCGGGGTGACCCTGCCAACAGGGGCCGCATGGGCAAACGCCGCTCGTGCGGATGCCATGGCACGGGTCCGCGAGATGGGCCTGCCGACAAAGCGTGATGAATATTGGAAATACACTGACCCAACCACGCTGACCGATGCCGCAGCAGGCAAGGCGGCCTTGTTCCACAACGACGAAGCAGCCCTTTTTGATGCGGTTGACCGCGTGCGCGTTGTCTTTGTGGACGGTGTGTTTGATGCAGAGGCGTCGGATGATCTGGCCGCAGAGGGGCTTGAGATCGAGCGCCTGGCCGATGCGATGGCCGCGGACATTCACTGGGCCAAGGATATTTATGGTGTGTTAGAGGCGCGGGGCCAGAAGCCCGTGCCGCGCACATTGGCCGCGCTGAACACTGCGATGGCGACCGATGGTGTTGTAATCCGGGCAACAGCAAAAGCTGCCAAACCGGTCAACCTGATCTATCTGCACCGCGATGAGACATCCGACGCGGTGCTGCACAATCTGGTCAAGGTTGAAGCGGGCGCAGAGGTGACTTTGCTGGAAACCGGCCCCGCGGCGGCAAGGTTTTCCAAGCTGCTCGAGGTTGATGTGGCTGATGGTGGTACGTTCCATCATGTCCGCGCGCAGGGCCGTGACCATGAACGTCGCGCCGTAACGCATTGTTTTGCAAGGATTGCAGCGGAATCGACGTTCAAGTCCTTCACGCTGACCTTCAACGGTGTGCTGACGCGCAACGAATGCGTGCTTGAGATTATTGGTGATGATGCCACTGCCCATGTGGCAGGCATCTGTGTCGGTGACGGCAAGGATTTCCACCATGATGACACGGTGTTCATCACCCATGATGCGGTGAATTGCGAAAGCCGTCAGGTCTTTAAGAAAGTGCTGCGCAACGGGGCGACAGGCGTGTTCCAAGGCAAGATCCTTGTGAAGGAAGGCGCGCAAAAAACCGATGGGTATCAGATCAGCCAGTCACTTTTGCTGGATGATGACAGCCAGTTTCTGGCCAAGCCAGAGCTTGAGATTTACGCCGATGATGTGGCCTGCTCACACGGCTCGACCTCTGGCGCGATTGATGAAACCGCTTTGTTCTACCTGCGCTCGCGCGGGGTGTCGCATGATGATGCGCGCAATCTGCTGACACTGTCCTTCCTTGCGGAAGCCTTGGAAGAGATTGCAGACGAAAGCCTCGCTGAGGATCTGCGGGACCGGCTGGAAGGCTGGCTGGCCCGTCACCGCTAATGCCTGTCACCCAAGATATCGTGCGCACCTGGCGCGGACCGCGCCGGGTGATGCGCGATCTGCTGGCCCAGGGCAGGCGCGAGGATCGGGCGATTGCCTATCTGATGATCAGTTGTTTTCTGATCTTTGTCGCCCAATGGCCGCGTTTGTCGCGTCAAGCCGCAGGGTTTGAGTTGGCACCGGGCGCAGAGGTGCCCGAGCTGGACAGGCTTATGGCGTATGAATTTCTTGGCTGGTTGATGATTTGGCCACTATTTCTCTATATTCTGGCAGCGCTGACACATCTGGTGGCGAAGGTGCTGGGGGGCAAGGGGGATCATTATGGCGCACGGCTTGCCCTGTTCTGGAGCATGTTGGCCACGGTGCCGGTTTTGCTGCTGCACGGGCTGATGGCGGGCTTTGTCGGACCTGGCCCGCAAACCAACCTGATCGGGGCTATCTGGGTGGCGGCCTTTGCCATCATCTGGTTCCAATCCCTGCGCGAGGCAGAAAGCGGATCATGAATGTGACGTTCCAAAGCTGGATGCAGGCCGTCTGGACCTCGATCATGGAGCCTACGGCCTCTGCGCGTCAGGCGCTGGCGATGAATGTCCCGCGCAACGTGCTTTGGACCGCTTTGGCGCTGACGGCCGTGCTGAACGTCATCTTTGTGGTTACGTTGCAATATATTACCAACACCCCCGTCGTGATGCAGGATCAGATGCTGCCAACGACGCCCTTTGGGTTCTTGGCCATAATGGCCGTCTTTCTGGTGATGTTTGTCTTTGCCCTGTTCCATGCGGGCCGGATGTTGGGGGGCAGTGGCACGCTGGACGGCAGCCTGACGCTCATGGTCTGGTTTCAAGCCATCAGCCTGACGCTGGAAGCGGTTCAGATGGTGCTCGCGCTGATCAGCCCGGCGATTGCCACGCTTTTTGGCCTGCTGGCCCTTGGCGCCCTCGTTTGGTGTTTTATGAATTTCATCAAGATCTTGCATGGTTTTGACAATCTGCTCAAAACCACCGTTGCGGTTGGCATGGCGCTGATCGCAACGGCCCTGCTATCCAGCATTTTCCTGACCGTATTTGGCATCGCAAATGCCGGAGGCCCGACATGAGTTATGATATCGCAAAAATCCGCAGCGATTTTCCCATTCTTGCCCGCGAGGTGAATGGAAAGCCGCTGGTCTACCTCGACAATGGGGCCTCTGCCCAGAAACCGCAGGCGGTGATTGATGCGGTGACGCGCGGCTATGCCGAGGAATACGCCAACGTCCATCGGGGGTTGCACTACCTCAGCAATCTGGCGACCGAGAAATACGAAGGCGTGCGCGGGACCATTGCACGGTTCCTGAATGCGCCGTCCGAGGATGACATCATCATCAACTCCGGCACCACCGAGGGGATCAATATGGTCGCTTATGGCTGGGCCATGCCCCGGCTGGAGCCGGGGGATGAGATCGTGCTGTCGATCATGGAACATCACGCCAATATCGTACCTTGGCATTTTCTGCGCGAACGGCAGGGCGTTGTGATCAAATGGGTGGATGTCGATGCCAATGGTGACCTTGACCCCCAGCAGGTGATTGACGCGATTGGCCCCAAGACCAAACTGGTTGCGGTCACCCATATGTCCAACGTTCTGGGCACGGTCGTGGATGTCAAAACGATCACTGCCGGGGCACATGCAAAGGGCGTGCCTGTTCTGGTGGATGGCAGCCAGTCCGCGGTGCATATGCCCGTTGATGTGGCTGACATCGGCTGCGATTTCTACGCAATCACCGGGCATAAACTCTATGGCCCGTCTGGGTCCGGTGCGATCTACGTGCGCAAAGAGCGGATGGCCGAGATGCGCCCCTTCATGGGCGGCGGCGACATGATCCGCGAGGTGACGCGCGATGCGGTCACCTGGAATGACCCGCCGATGAAGTTTGAGGCGGGCACACCGGGGATTGTGCAGACAATCGGGCTGGGTGTGGCGCTTGAATATATGATGGACGTGGGGCTGGACAAGATCGCCGCCCATGAGAAGGCGATCTGCGATTATGCACGCGCGCGACTGGATGGGCTGAACTGGCTTCATGTGCAGGGCAAGTCCGCAACCAAAGGTGCGATCTTTTCCTTCACCCTGGAAGGGGCTGCACATGCGCATGATATCTCGACCGTGCTAGACAAAAAGGGCGTCGCGGTACGGGCGGGAACCCATTGCGCGATGCCCCTGATGGAACATATGGGGGTAGGTGCCACCTGCCGGGCGTCATTCGCCATGTATAGCACCACCGATGAGGTGGACGTGCTGATTGATGCGTTAGAGCTGTGCCACGATCTTTTCGCCTGAGAGCAATCTACTTTGGCGTTGCGAGGGACGGGGCGCGCGGCTATAGACACCCGTAAGCACCCGTAGCTCAGCTGGATAGAGCGCTGCCCTCCGAAGGCAGAGGCCAGAGGTTCGAATCCTCTCGGGTGCGCCAATAATTTCAATGACTTAGATAAATCATTGGTTATGCATTGCGCCAGCTATGTGTCACTTGATGTGTTATTTAGTGCAACAGTGAATTTTTTTGAATGGAGATTCTGGGCCATGAGTAATGTCATGTTGCCCAGTGGCAATGACGCCGGAGGATGTCTTCAAGAATTTCCAACTCGAATCGGTCTTCTTCGAATAGCTTTTCGATCAACGGCCCAAGGGGGCAGTCAGGAGCTTCGAAATTAACTCCGTTCATAAGTAAGAAGTTGACGGCACAAACAAACCCGGTTCCGCTTGTTTCCATCGATGTAGCCATGGCTGGTTGAGATGCCATGCCAGTAGTAGGCTGCGACCCTAACAAGGTCGCAGCCGGGTTCATATGCTAGTGCGTTTTGAGGTCTACCAATCGCACCCAGAAGATCATCTTTACGCTTGAAAGCACGAAGCTGTTCTGGCTTCAGAACACTTTCATGAAATAAATCAACATCTTCCAGTGTTAGAAAGCTGGTATCTTCTAGTTCGTCTAGAGGCTCGAACCTGAGCATCAAGTCAGATAATCGAGTGTCTCTTTATAGCGAACTTTGGTGTGTTCCATAGCTTCGCGAGCAGACATGCGCTTACGTTCGGTAGGCATTGCCTCACTTTTGAAGTTGGTATTGGCCGCGATCAAAGATGAGAAATGCCTACTATCTGCGGCGCCATGCACACATGAGCCGTGGAACCGACCACAGATTGGGCAATTGAGCGTTACGAAGGACATTTCTCGTCTCGTGAATCGTTTTGTTTCGTTTCGTCTACATACAATAGGTTTAGAGACCATGAATGGCAAGTTTGTGGCCACACACGACTTTTTTATAGATGTTTTGATACCGCAAGGTTTCAGTTTTCCTTCATAGCACGGCGCATCCGCCAGTTACACTGTTCGACATCACGCAAAAGGCACTGGCGATAGATGTCCTCTTTCGTGAAGCCGCCGGGATCGTTTGCTAATAGCGCGGCGATGTTGGGCGATTTAGGGGCACTTGCGGCGCTGCCGCCGCCTTTTCTTTTGATGCTGGTACTGTCGAGGGGCATTGGTTTGGTCCTTTCTTGAGGGAATCGCCCAGATGACGGCGGAGACCCAAAACCCAACCATCATCTGGACCTTCTCACCGGCCCGACATGGGCTTGGATCGGCGGATCGGCAGCGGGGGAACATCCCTGAAACCCTGCTGCGATGCTGTTAGGCGCGGGCGAGACCGTGCAGTTTGGACAAGGCATCGTTGGAAGCCCGCTGATCGGCCAGACGATGGCCTGTTGCGGTTGTCCAAACGACAGTCGCCACTGCGGCAAGTTTTCGGCTGCTGTGCTGGACGTGTTTTTCGGTAATTTCGGCACAGGTCCACATGACGACACTGGATCAAAGGACGACCTGTGGGACGCATATGGCATCACCGTTGCGCCGCCGCTGATCCCTTGCCAAAACCCGTGACTGAACCAAATGTGAACGCCAAAACCTCGTGCCGGAAGACAAGTGCCTGCCGTTGCCCTTCGCGTCAGTTCTTGAGGTTGAAAATCTGCTGCCTGTCTTCGGCGCGTTGTGTCACGACAATATCGCCGCCGTCATCGATGATCTGTCGGATCATGCCGCGTGCCTGCGCTGCTGTACATTTGGTCGCCCCCATCAGTTCGTTAACGGATGCCCCTTGGGGTTGCCGCAGCAGGATGGCAATCCGTTCCTTCTGTTGTGCGGCGCTCAGGGCTTTGCGGGTTTGATTGGTTGGTGTTGGCGTTTCTGTCGGCCAGCCATAGAGTTCGCAGTTGGACATTCTTGAGTTTGCCTTGCTATCGTATGCGCCCCGAACGGAAGGTTGATCGGATTTGCGGCTCAATCATCCTGGGGTCTCGTTATTGATTGGAGGGCGCAGGTGATGCGCCCCTTGGTGGTCGTCTGCATGTTTACCAACTAAATTCCGCGCCGACGCAAGGCGCCCTGAGGCTGAGGCGCCGATATGCTCACTGCACAACTGACTGCTTTGTCAAAGCCACAGGCATTGATCATGGCACGCCATACTCTTTAAACGTGCAATTCTTAGATCGCCCAAAGGTGTTTGTAATTCTTCACAATTGAGTTTTTGTCGGGGCCATATGTTGCGCAACCCAATCGCTAGCGCCATATTTTCATTAACAAAACGGATGACGCTCAAGGATTACGTGCTGTTATCGAAGCGAAGGCCTTTGGACGGTCGCCTGCCGCAAACGCAGCACCTGTCTAGAGGCCAAGCAACCTTAGCTTTGCGTCTTGCCTGATCGCTATCGCGTCCACTTCCGCTTTGGTCGCCTTGCTCAGCATACCCCCCGGCTTGCGCACGGTGTCGTGAGCAATCACCCCGCGCTGCGCCAGCGTATATTTGCGGATCGCCAGCCCCAGACCCGGCTGCGCCTCATAGCGTACCATCGGCATATAGGCGTCAAAGATATCGCGGGCATGTGCCACATCACCGCTTTGACAGGCGCTGACCACCTGCGCCATCATTTCAGGGTAGGCAAAGCCGGTCATCGCCCCATCCGCCCCGCGCAGCATTTCTTCCAGCAGGAACAGCCCGCCGTTGCCGCAGAGAATCGAAATCCGCCGCCCGCCCGCGTCAGATGCCGCCCGCAGCGCGCTGATCTTGTCGAGCCCCGGCCAGTCTTCGTGTTTCAGCATTACGCAGGTGGGGCAGTCAGCGACAACTTGCAGAATGACAGAGGTTGGTACGACAACATTTGTCACCAGCGGAAAGTCTTGCAGCACAAACGGCGCATCACCCAGAACCTCGGCGGTGTTGTGATAGTAGTTCAGGATTTGGCCATCGGTCCTGAGGCTGCCGGGCGGGGCCACCATGACGCCCGCGGCACCAATATCCATCGCCGCATCGCTGAGCGTTTTCATCGCGGCAAACCCCGGTGCCGACACGCCAACGACAATGGGCACGGAACTGCGCGCGACGACGCGTTTGACAACGCCCACGGATTCCTCTGCTGTCAGTTTTCCCGCTTCCCCCATCATCCCCAGAATGGTCAGCCCGGTGGCTCCTTTCTCGATGTAGAAATCGACCATCCGGTCGATGCTGTCCCAATCAACGGCACTATCGGGCAGAAAGGGGGTCACAGCGATGGTAAAGACACCGGCGGCGGTTTCATCAAGCATGGGTGGTTCCTTTGTGGGATAGGCGAAGGGTGATCTGGCAAAGGGCCATGGCGGCAGCGGCCTGACAGGGTTCAACAACGGGCAGGCCGGTTTCGGCCTCCAGTGTGTCACGATAGTGGGCCATGCCCGCACACCCCATGATCAGCACATGCGCCCCGTCATCATCGCGCAGGCGTTTGCCGGTGGCAACCATCGCCGCAAGGCTTTTCGCCGGATCAGCGAGGTCGGCAACGGTCAAACCCAGCGCCCGATCCCCGGCAAGCCGATCAAGCACGCCCATTGCACCGAAACTGCGCAGGTGGCGCGGGATTGACCCCGGCAGAATGGCGATGACGCCAAAGCGCTGACCAAGGGTGAGTGCCGTCAGCACGGCGGCTTCCTGAATGCCCAGCACGGGCAGGGGAGTTTGATCGCGTAGCGCATGCAGGCCCGGATCGCCAAAACAGGCAATCACATATCCAGCGGCATCCTTTTGCGCGGCGGCCAGCCGCAGCATTGGTGCGATTGTCAGGTCAGCCTGTTTCTGGCTTTCGATGCCGGGTGGACCCTCGGCAAGTGTCAGACACCGTATGGGCCGGCCCAACTGCCGCAACGGGGCGATGGCTGCATCAATGCCATCCGTCACCTGCTGTGATGAATTGGGATTGATCACGATCAGAGGTTCACCGCTCATGCGCCGTCTCGCGTCGCTGTCTGAATTTCGATCTGATAGCCTTCGGGGTCGTTAAAGACAAAGGCGCGGATACCAATCTGATCATTGATAAAAAGTTCGGACAGCCCATCGAGGCCCTGTTCCTGGACATAGCCGTACCATGCGTCGACATCGGGGACGCGGATGCACAGTTGCACAGGCTTTTTGGCCTGCCATTTGTTCATGCCCTTGGCCTCGTCTACCAGACCCACATGCGCGCCGGGGCAGATGCGATAGATTTTGCACCAACCCTGATCAATGGCCAGCGGTAACCCCAAGACATCTTCGTAAAACCGCATCGCGGCAGGCAGATCGCGGTAGTAGAAAAACGTGATGGTCAGCGTGTTAGGGGCGTCGGGGCGGGGCATGTTGATCCTTCAGCTTTGCGGGGCGGTTGCGGTGACGGCAAGGGTAGGGCGGTCAATCCATTGGCCACTGCCGGGGGTCGCCTGGAACTGACCACCTTGCACGATTTGCGTACCGCGTCGCCAGACATCCGTGGGCCATCCGGTGACCTTGCGCCCGACCCAAGGGTTGTATCCCACATTGTCGTGCAGGTCGTTTGCGCCGTAAGTCACTGTTTTCTGCGGATCCCAAAGGGTGACGTCGGCGTGCATACCGGGGGCAAGCGCGCCTTTCTTGGGCAGGCCGTAAACCTCTGCCGGGGCGGTCGCGGTCAGCCGCGCAAAAGCCTCTGGCCCGCCTTGGCCTTGGCTGACCATGGCGTCAAACATCAACGGCAATCTGGTTTCCAAGCCCGGCAACCCGTTGGCGATTTCGTGGAACCCCGCATCCGCCCCGGCAGAGAGTTTGCCGGTTTCATCAAACCTGTAGGGCGCGTGATCCGAGGACACCATTTGCAAATCACCCGTATCCAACGCTGTCCAAAGCGCCTCTTGATCCGCCTTTTGCCGTTGCGGGGGGGAACACATCCATTTGCCGCCCTCCAATCCGGGCTGGCGCAGGATCTCTTCGGTCATGAACAGGTAATGGGGGCAGGTCTCGGCCCATATTGGCGCACCGCGCGCGCGGGCGGATCTGACGGCGGCGGCCCCTTGCGTGGTGGATACATGGAAAATCATCACCGGCTGGCCGGTGTATTCGGCAAAGCGGCAGATACGCTCAATGGCTTCAATCTCGGCCATGCGGGGATGGGACGCAGCGTGGTAATGAGGGGCTGTTTTGCCTGCGGCGATCAGGGCTGCCTTGGCTTTGGCCAGAATGGCATCGGTTTCGGCATGCACACAGACCAGCGCGCCATTGTCGCGGGCAATGCCCATGACCCGCAGGATTTGCGTGTCCTCAAGTTTGATGTTGTAAGTCGTGAATACCTTGATCGAGCGATGCCCCGCTTTGATCAACGCGCCAAGATCAGCCTCAAACGCGGGCACATCGGTATCGCGCACGATCATATGAAAGGCATGGTCAATCATCGCACCACGCGCCGCGCGGGCGCTGTAATCGGCGACCGCATCGGCCAGACGTTGACCCTGTTCCTGTGCTGCAAAGGAAATCACGGAGGTTGTGCCACCCAATGCGGCAGAGCGCGTGGCGCTTTCGAATGTATCCGCGTTCATCACGCCCATACCGGACATCTGCTCGATATGCGCGTGGGGGTCGATGCCGCCGGGCATGACCCATTTGCCGGTTGCGTCAACTTCGGTCTTGGCGCGCCCAAGATCATCACCAATCGCAGCCACCTCAGCGCCGCGTATCGCAAGGTCGCCGGTGATCACGCCGTCGGGTGTCACGATCTGGCCACCACGGATGATGGTATCATAGAGGTTGGACATGCGCGCACCGGGTTGGGATCATTGCAATCATGTTGCCCGCAGCGACGCGCCTGAGGCAAGAGCCTACTGTCAGGCTTGGGCCGGTTAATGTCAAAGCTGATGTTGACACCAAGGGCCAGAGCATCAGCACGAACCACACAAAAAGACCTGCCGCAACTGCAACAGGTAGCAGCCCTGCGGGCGTGATCCGTTTTGGGGTGTTGTGCCTGACACACTGATATTCCGGTATGCGCATTGCGCCGTCGATGCGGGTGTTGTGACTGATGTCGCCCGCTATTGATTTGGGGAAAGCCAATGGTGTAGGGATGTTCGATTGGAAAAAACTATGAAAGAGTAGCCCAATGGCTGACCTGCCGACCATCCGCCAATTGCGCTACCTTATCGCCCTGTCCGAGGTGCGCCACTTTCGTAAGGCGGCAGAGGCGATGCAAATTTCGCAACCGTCTTTGTCATTGCAGATCAGCAATCTTGAGGAGTTGCTTGGTGTGCGTTTGGTTGAGCGGGGGCGGGGCCCCGTCACATTGACACTTGAGGGGCGCGAGGTTCTTGCGCGCGCAAGGCGCGCTGTGGACGAGGTGCGCGGGATCGTTGATCTGACAGCTGCGTTGAAAACCGGTCTGAGCGGCACCATCCGCCTTGGCACTACACCGACGATTGGTCCCTATCTGATGCCATTTGTCGTTGAACGCCTGCATGCACGCTATCCCGATCTGCGGCTCTATATCCGCGAGGTCGCCCCGCGTGACCTGCGCGGAGAGCTTTTGGCGGGCGGGCTGGATGTGATCCTGACGCAATTGCCCGAAGGCGGGGCCGATCTGGTCACGCGGCGGCTGTTTCGCGAACCCTTGATGCTGGCGATGCCGGATGATCATGATCTGGTGAGCAAGACCGAGGTCACGGAGGCGGACCTTGCAGGGCAAAACGTCCTGACCCTTGGTCCCGATTATGCGCTGCATGATCAGATTGCGGCGATCTGCCATCAATCAGGTGCCATGCTGGCGCGCGATTATGAAGGGACCAGCCTGGATGCAATCCGGCAGATGGTGGGCATGGGAATGGGGGTGGCCTTGCTGCCGCGCCTTTATGCCCGTTCAGAGATTGATGGCCGGTCAAGCAATGTTGTCGTGCGGCCGTTTCGGCGCAATGCGGTTGTCCGCTCGATCGGGTTGGTTTGGCGCAGGGCAGGGAACGCAGCGACCTATGACCGGTTGTCAAACGTGATCAAGGAGGCCACGCGCGTGGACCTGCAATCAGGCACGTCACCGGTCATGCTTTATGATTGATGGGATGGGCACAAAAAAGGCGCCCGCAGGCGCCTGAATGTCGATGATAATGTGATCAGCGTCGCCAGCTGCGGACGGCGCCACAATCCATATGCACAAAGTTGGAGCTTGCGTAGCGGCCAACGCCACCTGCACGGCAGGCCAATGCGGCATTTGCCATCTGTGTGGTGGTGCGGCTCGTCAGGCGAAGGTCAGCGGCCTGACCACGCATGTGCAGCGAATTGCGGGCAACGCCGCGGTTGCTGTTGCGCAACATGTTGTTGGTCTGGGGCGAGCGATAACCGGACAACAGCAGGTATGGTTCATCCGTTTCCATCAGATTTTGTGCAGCGGACATGATGTCAATCGTGCGCAAATCCATCTGGACCGCTTCGCCCGTGCGCCAGTCGCGCATGTGCATGTTAATCTCGCGCACGGCTTCGGCGATATATTCGCCCTCAATCCAGTAGATCGTTTGAAGACGTTCACCCGTCCGGCCCGAATGCATACCGATGCGGCGGATGTCGCCTGCGCCACGCAGGAAGCCTGCGGCATTGGAATACGTAGGAGCTGCTGTGATTGCGGTTGCGGCGAATGCCCCAAGTAAACCGCGCCGGGTGATCCCAGTGGATGTCTTTTTCGTCATAGTTTGCGCCTGTCCCGTCGCTCGACTCTTCGCTTTACAGCGAATTGGATGTCCGTCATCTCCCCAGATGCAAGAAAAGCTATGCCACATTTCGAATCGAGGACCAAGACCCGTATAGGTAATTTTACCTAACAAGGGGGAAATCGGCGAATTTTTGCGCAGATGTGGCAGTGAGGACTCAATGTCACAATGCCAGTGGCGGCACGGATGCAACACTTGCAAAATCCTCTGCCTTCTCGCGCTTTTGTCAATAGACACCCCATGGGGTAACGATAACCATACTCGTGAGCTGGTAATAACTGCCATATTCTGCGCCAGCTTGCCTGAAGGGGACCAAAGACAATGTTGAACCATATCGCGCACTTGCGCGCTGTTATTAAGTTTGTCGCGACTGCATTTCTGATCGTATGCCTTGCACCCGCAGCGCAGGCGCAAAGCATGGAATTTCGCCAAGCCGTTGCAGAGGCCGCGGCCAATGATGCTGATCTCGTGGCGTTTTATCGCGAACGCAACTTTGCCGGCATTTGGGCAACAGGCGCTGACCGGAACCGCCGCAACGCCCTTCTTAGCGCGTTTAACTCTGCGGCTGACCACGGATTGCCGACCAATCAGTATGACGCTGACGCGCTGATCAGCCGCCTGCAGGCGGCAAGCACCCCGCAAGAGCAGGGGCGGCTTGAGGTCGAATTGACTCGCCAGTTTCTTGACTACGCCCGCGATGTGCAGACCGGTGTTCTCGTCCCATCGCGGATCGATTCAGCCATTCACCGCCAGGTGCCTTTGCGGTCTCGTGTTGGCACGTTGCGCGCCTTTGCCCAATCCAACCCGGCGGGGTTCATCCGGTCCTTGCCGCCGCAATCGCCCGAATACACCCGCCTGATGCGCGAAAAGATCGCGATGGAGCGGTTGCTGGCTGATGGCGGCTGGGGACCAACTGTGCCCGGTGGCAAGCTTGAACGCGGTGCCAGTGGTCAGCGCGTCGTGGCCCTGCGCAATCGCCTGATCGCCATGGGCTTTCTGGGGCGTACCACAACCCAGACCTACGATGATGCGATATTCTCGGCTGTGCAGCAGTTCCAACTGGCCCACGGTCTGGCAACAGATGGCACGGCCGGTCCCGGCACGTTGGAGCAGATCAACGTCTCTCCCGAGCGTCGTTTGCAGTCCATCATTGTCGCGATGGAGCGCGAGCGTTGGATCAACCGTCCGCGCGGCGAACGTCATATCTGGGTGAATATCACTGATTTCACCGCCAAAATCATCGACAACGGGGTCGAGACGTTTTCGACCCGGTCTGTTGTGGGGGCCCGTGCCAGCGACCGTGTGACGCCAGAGTTTTCTGACGTGATGGAATTCATGGTCATCAACCCAAGCTGGTATGTCCCGCGTTCGATCATCACCAAAGAATATCTGCCGCAACTGCAAGCCAACCCCAATGCCGCACGCAATCTGTTGATTACCGACAGCCGGGGCAGGGTTGTTGACCGCAGCACGGCTGATTTCAGCGGCTACACCGCGAACAACTTTCCCTATTCCATGCGTGAACCCCCAAGTCAGGGCAACGCCCTTGGTCTGGTGAAATTCATGTTCCCGAACCGGCACAACATCTATCTGCACGACACCCCTTCAAAAAGCCTCTTTGGCCGCGAGGTCCGTGCTTATAGCCATGGGTGTGTGCGCCTTGCTGATCCGTTCGACTTTGCCTATGCGCTGCTGGCGCGGCAGACATCGGACCCGCAGGAGTTCTTTCAAAGCCGGCTGCGCACAGGGCGCGAACAGCGGGTTGATCTGGCCGATCCGGTGCCGGTGCACCTGATCTATCGCACGGCCTACACGCAGGCCGAGGGGCGCACACAGTATCGCCGCGACATTTATGGCCGTGACGGACGGATCTGGAATGCGCTTGCCCGCGAGGGGGTGGCTCTTCGCGCCATTCGCGGCTAAATCTGACCTCGGAATAATCTCCCGGGGGCATGATGGCACAGAGTGTGAAAGATATCGCAACGGCGCTGGGGGCAGAGGCCTTTGGCGCCGTTGATCTTTTGGTGGATGGCGCATCCGAGCCTGCCACGGCAGGCCCCGGTGATCTGGCGCTGGCGATGACACCGGCCTATGGCGATGCTTTGGCTCAGGGGCGCGCACGTGCCGCTGTGGTCTGGCCCGGTGCCGATTGGCAGGCGCTGGGGCTGGAGGCCGCAATCATCGCACCCCGTGCGCGGCTTGCCATGGCGGGATTGACGCAGATGCTCGACCGTCCGCTGCCCGGCGATGGGATCAGCCCACATGCGGCGATTGATCCGACCGCACAGATTGGCAAGAACGTAACTATCGGGGCATTTTCTGTTGTTGGCCCCGGTGCCGTCATTGGTGACAATACGTGGATCGCTGATCAGGTAAGCATTGCAGAGGGTGTTCAGCTGGGTGCAGAATGTCAGATACATGCGGGCGCGCGGTTGCGTCGTGGCACCCGCCTTGGCGCGCGCGTGATCCTGCAACCTAATGCTGCGATTGGCGGCGACGGGTTTTCCTTTGTGACGGCAGAACCCTCCAACGTCGAACTGGCCCGCGAAACGCTTGGCGAGGGCGAAACCACGATACCGGATGATCCGACATGGCACCGCATCCATTCGCTTGGCGGGGTAGAGATTGGCGACGATGTCGAGGTTGGGGCGAATTCCTGCGTGGACGCAGGCACCATTCGGGCAACGCGCATTGGTGCCGGCACCAAGATCGACAGCCTTGTGCAAGTGGGGCACAACGTGATTGTCGGCGAACATTGCCTGCTCTGCGCCCAGGCGGGCGTTGCGGGGTCCACCGTGATTGGCGATCGCGTCGTGATTGGTGGCAAGGTAGGCGTGGCCGACAACCTGATTGTTGGTGATGATGTGGTGCTGGGGGGCGGCAGTGTGGTGCTGTCCAACGTGCCTAAGGGCCGTGTGATGATGGGTTATCCGGCCACCAAGATGCAGACCCATATTGAAGGCTACAAGGCGCTGCGCCGTTTGCCCCGGACCTTGCGTGATCTGGCAAAGCGTTAAACACCTGTTTCAAATCGCCGCTAGAACCACTACATGATCCGCAGCAACAACAGTGACAAAAACAGATGAGCATCAAAGATCAGGTCATCGCCATCATCGCCGGGCAAGCCATGCTGGAGCCATCGGACATCAAGATGGATCACACGCTGGAGGATGTGGGTATCGACAGCCTCGGGCTGGTCGAAAGCATCTTTGCTATCGAGGAAACTTTTGACATCACAGTTCCCTTCAACGCCAACGACCCACAGGCGGGCGACTTCGATATTTCTTCGGTCGCTGCAATCATCAAGGCGGTCGAGCAACTGAAAGCGGAGCAGGCGGGCTAGATGAACCGCGTCGTCATCACCGGGGCAGGGACGATCAATTCGCTAGGCGCGGATGTGCCGGCCACCTATGAGGCGATGCGCGAAGGCCGCTGCGGGATTGGCCAGCTGGAAATCGCGGATGTGGATCGTCTGTCAATCCAGATTGGTGGCCAGATCAAGGGCTATGATGAGGCCGCGCATTTCAATCGACAGCAAATATCGCTCTATGACCGGTTCACGCAGTTTACGCTGCTGGCCGCGCGGCAGGCGATTGGACAATCAGGGCTGACATTCTCGGGCGCATTGGCCGATCACTCGGGCGTCGTTCTGGGCACCTCTGGTGGCGGGTTGAACACACAGGATGAGAATTACCGGGCCGTCTATGAAGCGGGCAAGAACAGGGTGCATCCGTTTATCGTACCCAAGCTGATGAACAATGCGGCCGCCAGCCATGTGTCGATGGAATGGAACCTGCGCGGCCCGTCCTTTACCGTGGCAACCGCCTGCGCGTCCTCCAACCACGCCATGGGGCAAGCCTTTAACATGGTCCGCTGTGGCATGGCCAAGGTGATGGTCACCGGCGGATCAGAGGCGATGTTGTGCTTTGGCGGCATCAAGGCCTGGGAAGGGCTGCGCGTGATGTCCAAGGACGCCTGCCGCCCGTTTTCTGCCACGCGCAACGGAATGGTGCAGGGCGAAGGCGCGGGCGTATTTGTGTTCGAGGACTACGCACATGCAAAGGCACGTGGCGCGGATATTCTGTGCGAAGTGATCGGCTTTGCGATGTCCTCGGATGCGTCCGATATTGTCACGCCATCCAAACAGGGGGCCGCAAGGGCGATTGCCGGGGCGATAAAGGATGCCGGGCTCGACAGCGCTGAGGTTGGCTATATCAACGCCCATGGCACCGGCACAGCAGCCAATGACAAGACCGAATGCGCGGCGGTTGCCGACGTCTTTGGCGCACATGCGGACAAGCTGATGATGTCATCGACAAAGTCGATGCATGGGCATTTGATCGGTGGCACGGGTGCTGTGGAACTGCTGGCCTGCATCATGGCCTTGCGTGACGGTGTTGTGGCACCCACAATTGGTTATGAAGAACCCGACCCCGAATGCGCATTGGACGTGGTGCCAAATGTCGCGCGGGATGCAAAGGTTGATGTGGCCCTGTCAAACGCCTTTGCCTTTGGTGGCCTGAACGCGGTTATTGCGCTGCGGAAGCACTAGGGCGGAACCGACCCAAGGCCGTGCGGAAGGTCTTGAGGTTGCGTTCAAAGACCGCGGCAAAGAGTAACCCCACAATGAACGGCGCGGTGATCAGGATCACATAGCGGCCCGCCATCGGCTCTGGCAGGACTGCGTCAAACAGGTGCAATGTGGGGTAATGCGTCACATAGAGCGAAAAGCTGGCCCCGGCGGCCCATCTGATCCATGCGATGTCGGTTGTGCGTGATTGCCAAAGGCGGGCCATGCCAAAGAGGTGCATGGTGGTCAGTGCGCCAATGATGGCGTTCCAGATCAATTCATCCGAGAAGCCAAGCACGCTGCGGGCGTCTTCGACACCCAAGGTGGCCGCGGTCATTTCACGCAATGCTGTAGGCAGGCCGATCCCGATCCCCGTGGCATAAAGGAGTGGACCGCCCAGGGTGAGGATCAAGGCAATCAAAGCGGACTGCGGCACAAAGCGCCCCTCCCGGACCGCATACCAAACAAATACGCCCATCAGCCATGCAGGCATGAGTAGCAGGATGGGCAGGCCAACAAGGGCCACGATTGCGCCCAAGACGACATAGCGTTTGATCCCCGACAGAAACATCGCTGCGGCAAAGAGGGCATAATAGGCGGCCTCATAGCTTAGCGACCAAAGCGGGCCGTTGGTGCCAAGACGCATCCGGTCAAAAAGGCGGAATTCATTGCTGAAACTGGCCCCTCGCAGGATGAACTCACCAAACCCGTGGATGTGATAGAATTGTGCAGGATAGGATGAAGGCCGGATGCCATAGCCGATCCGGTCGAAAATGAACGTCAGGAGCAAGGCTGGCACCAGAACCGACCACAACCGTGTCAAACGGTTGAAGGTGAACGTGGCCCCATCCGCATCGCGGCCGGCCGCATAGGCGATCACAAGGCCGGAAATCACGAAAAAGACAATGACCGCGTCACTGCCAAGGTTCCATTCGCGGATGATGATATAGTCGCCGTTGGTAAAGCGGGGGTAGGCCCAATGCGAGATCACGACGGTGACGGTCGCCAGAATACGCAGCACATCAAGCCAGAGCGAAAAGCCCCGGTTCATTGCGGTTTGATGCGCTGGCTTTGATCCCGGTTGGCCTGCGTTTTCCAGCTTTCCACGAATGGATGAAAAAGCGCGGCGGCGAGCGTTGGGTGCGGCTGCTCGATCGGGTTGCCTTGGCCGTCGGCCAGACCAAATTCTAGGATTTCATGCTCTTTGGGGACGTAAAGCGTGCCGAACATCCAATCCCAGAAGGCGAAGACTTCACCATAGTTCTTGTTATGGTGTTTGACGGCGCTTGAATGGTGGATCTGGTGCTGGGCGGGCGAGATAAAGATATGTTCCAGCAAAGGCCCATAGCTGAGCCAGATATGGCTATGCCGCAGGTTTGATCCCAGCATGTTGAAAATGACGTATCCCGCATTTGCCGACCCGATGGTGACAAGGCTGATTTCGCCCATCAGCGCAAAGAGCATCACACCTTGCACGATCCCCACGACAACGCTGTAGATGACATCGCGGATCAGCAAAAAGACAGGGTGATTGCGGTAGGCAGTCAGCGGCGTCAGGACCTCGGCCGAGTGATGCACTGAATGGAAAGGCCAAAGCAGCCGGTTTTCATGGTGGATGTAATGCGCCCAGTATTTGCAGAAATCCAGTGTCAGGATCATGATCAGCGTTGCAAGCGCACTGCGCCAAAGCGTTGGTTCAGCGGGCAAATTAGGGCTGGCAAACCAGTCGGACAGCACGCCAATGGTGCCGTGCGACATGGCCGTGGCAAACCCGATTACGGCAAAGAAACCCAAAACGCCGAATACCGTATTGAACAGGAACACCTTGATATCGACCAGATTGGATTTGTGCAGGTAAATCTTGGCCGGAAATACCCAGCGCAAGAAGCTGGCAGGCCTGCCGCGATAGTGCCAAAGCGCATAGGCGATCACCAATGTCGCGGCCAAATAGACAAGACCCATGCGCGATTCCCAGCTGAGCAAATGCCCAAGCATGGTAATCCCAAGATCGTCCATAAATTCACGCATCATCAGTCTCGGCCCCGTGCAGTAGGGGTTTTATAGAAACCGAATGGGGAAATTTGATGACCAATCTGTCAGCAAGCCCCGTTATTCGCTGCTTGTGGAGGATGAGGCATCATACCCCGCAGTGAAACCGCTCAACGACAAGGTCAGAATAACCTCTTCTGCCGGGGCCGCCGCCGGAACAAGGCGCAAGGTGGCCGTGGCGCCGCGCTTGAATCCTTCGATGTCTTCCGGTGTGAAACCGATCCGCGCAACACAGCCCGCAGCATTGCAGAATGTGAACGGATAACGCCGGGGATTGGCACCATCAACTGACATCGTCAGTTGCTGGGTCAGCAGCGTCTCCAGCGGCACGACAACATTGGCACCTGCCGCGGCGCGCCCGCCTTCGGGCAGCCGGAAGAAGTTGAACTCGGCCACTGCCAGCCCGGTTTCATTCATCAGCAACTGATACAGATTGCAGGCATCGCGCTGGCCCTCAGGTGCCTTGATGCAGCGCAGCGCCCAATCGCCATAGGTTTCGCGCACGTAAGGTTCACCTGGTTGCGGTCCGACAGGTTCACCCAAATCAAGGCTGTTATCCACCTCTGGCGTTTCGGCCTCGGCGCCTTCGTCCGTTGTTTCCTGAGCGATGGCCCCGCCAGCCTGCATCAGCAAAGCGGCAAGAAAAACGGATTTGAGGATACTGCGCATGGGTTTGTCCTTTTGAACTTTGCGGCGGCTTAACATGCGCGTCATGGGCTGTCAGTGCCAAAAATACAGGCGATGGCAGTCTTTCGCTCACAATGTTGCGGGGTCCCGGAAATGAAGAAGGGCCCCCAAAAGGACCCTGCTCCATGTTCTCCCTGTCGGACTTGGCCGACTAATTGCGCCAGAAGCTAGACAATGCCCCGCGTAGCGTCAACAGCAAAAATCTGACAATGTGGTGAGACTATCGGGCGCCGAAAAAAGCCGTGCCCGAAGGCACGGCAGGTCTAACAGGGAGGTATCATCCAATCCGCGCAATCGCACGCAATGGACGCCTTTAAGGTGGCACGAAATGGTTAAGAATGTATCTTGATGCGAACGCATACGGGGAAAGACACAGATGTCAGAGACGATTTTCATGGGTGGCGGCGGTGAAAACTACGCTGAACCGCAGGTTTTGCTTTTGGACAAGGCCAACCGGCACGGGCTGATCGCGGGGGCCACTGGTACGGGCAAGACGGTCACGTTGCAGATCATGGCCGAAGGGTTTGCCGCCCAGGGCGTGCCGGTCTTTCTGTCGGACGTGAAGGGCGACCTGTCGGGGTTGGCGGTCAGCGGGTCGCCTGATTTCAAACTGCACGAACCCTTCATGGCGCGGGCCAATACCATCGGGCTGGACCTGCAATATGATCAGTTTCCGGTGACCTTCTGGGATCTTTTTGGCGAAAAGGGTCATCCGATCCGCGCGACGGTCGCCGAGATGGGGCCATTGCTGCTGTCGCGTTTGATGGATCTGACGGATGTACAGGAAGGCGTGTTGAATGTCGCCTTCCGCGCGGCCGACGAAGAAGGTCTCCCGCTTCTCGACCTCAAGGATTTGCAGGCGCTGTTGGTCTGGGTTGGGCAGAACGCAAAAGAACTGTCATTGCGTTATGGCAATGTGGCGTCTTCTTCGGTGGGTGCGATCCAGCGGCAGTTGCTGGTGTTGGAGAATCAGGGCGGCACGGCGCTCTTTGGCGAACCTGCTCTTGATCTCTCGGATATGATGCGTACCCGCGACGGGCGCGGCGAGATCAACATTCTGGCCGCAGATCAGCTGATGGGGAGCCCACGTCTTTATGCAACCTTCCTGCTGTGGTTGCTGTCAGAGCTGTTTGAAGAACTGCCCGAGGTTGGCAACCCCGACAAACCCAAACTGGTGTTCTTCTTTGACGAAGCGCATCTGCTTTTCGATGACGCGCCCAAGGCGCTGGTCGATAAGGTCGAACAGGTGGCGCGCCTGATCCGGTCCAAGGGTGTGGGCGTGTATTTTGTCACGCAGAACCCCGCCGATATTCCCGATGATGTACTGGGCCAGTTGGGCAACCGGGTGCAACATGCGCTGCGCGCCTTCACCGCCAAGGACCGCAAAGAATTAAAGACAGCCGCCCAAACCTACCGCGACAATCCCGGCTTTGACACGGCTGCGGCCATCCAGGAGGTCGGCACAGGCGAGGCGGTCACGTCATTCCTTGACCGCAAGGGCATCCCGATGATCGTAGAGCGGACTCTGATCCGCCCGCCATCATCGCAACTGGGTCCGATCGATATGCCCACGCGCAAGGCGATCATGCAAGCCTCTGACATGGCTGGGAAATACGACAAGACGCTTGATCGAGAAAGCGCCTTTGAGATACTTGGCAAGCGCGCCGAGGCCGCTGCCAAAGCAGCAGAAGAGGCAGAAGCCGAAGAAGAGCGGCTGGAGCAGAAAGAGCGCGAGTTCAAACAGGCGCGGCGTTATGATCGGGGCAGCAGTTCCAGCAGCCGGTCCAGCCGGTCACGCAAATCCTCTGGTGGCGGTTTTGGTGGGGCGCTGGCCTCTGTGGTTGCCAAAGAACTGAAGGGAACAACAGGGCGCAGGCTGGTGCGGGGCATTCTGGGCGGATTGTTCAAGGGGCGCTGATGTCTGCGCCCCGTGACTGCCGAGAGGTGCCTGAGAACGGCCTTTTTTGAGCCCAAAGGCGCTAACCAGGCCAGGACGTCAGGCAGATGGTGAACGTCTTGTCGTCCGGCTTAGCTATCGGGATCGTTGAAAATATTGATGCCGTGCTTGCGGGCAAACCACAAAAAAAGCGGCACTTCCATCACAAAGAGGGTGAGGATTGTGAACACGGCCC
The DNA here is from genome assembly GCA_947498645.1 of uncultured Paracoccaceae bacterium. GTDB lineage: Bacteria > Pseudomonadota > Alphaproteobacteria > Rhodobacterales > Rhodobacteraceae > Yoonia. The sequence continues at coordinate 2,533,815 of CANMKS010000001.1, forward strand.
AATTTGTTGCAACCAACGGCAAGTTGAATTCAACGCCTGTCCCCCAAAACAGGCCACCCGCAACGACAAGTGCCAGCGCACTCAGCACAGCATCAACCGCCATCATGCGGTTGAGCGTCTTTTCTTGCAGGCTGGGGTAGATGCCAAGATAGGCCACAGCCAGAATCACCGCGTTCAGGATCAGAATCTTGATTTCCGGCGCGAAATCCATTTCGGCTTAGAACGGGATTTCGTCATCCATGTCGCCTCCACCGCCGCCTGACGGAGCACCACCGCCGTAACCGCCGCCAGAGCTTCCGCCGCCATAGCTGCCACCACCACCGCTGCCGCCGCCGTAGTTGCCGCCGCCACCACTGCTGTCGCTGCGGCCATCCAGCATGGTCAGCGTGCCATCAAACCCGTTCAGCACCACCTCGGTTGAATAACGGTCCTGACCGGATTGATCCTGCCATTTGCGGGTTTGCAGCTTGCCTTCGATATAAACCTTGGAACCCTTCTTGAGGTATTGCTCGGCCACGCGGACCAAACCTTCCGAAAAGATCGCAACAGTGTGCCATTCGGTTTTTTCCCGGCGCTCACCGGTATTCTTGTCTTTCCAGGTCTCGGACGTGGCAATGCGCAGGTTGGCGACCTTGCCACCGTTCTGGAACGTGCGCACCTCGGGGTCAGCCCCCAGGTTGCCGATAAGAATGACTTTGTTCACTGATCCGGCCATGACGGCACCCCCTACGATTCTGCTTTGCGCTTTTGTGACAGACCACGCATGGCGCAACAAGGTTAAGGAGAGGTTTCCGGGAGTGGGATTGGCGTGACCGCGCAAAATGACTATGTGTTTGGGCAACAGAGGCTGGGAATTGTCGTCACGTGAAGAATTTGCGCATCATCATTGGCCTGACGATCGTTTGTGTGACGAGCACTGCTGTGGCGCAGGATCAGGTTTCGACCATGTCACGAAACGGCTTGCTGCAAAGCCAGATTTCCGTGCTCGATGGCCGCGCGGCAGAGCAATACCAGAACTCAACCCGGCTTTTGCCGCCACGCGCGCAAGGGGTCACGATCACCCCGGCCTATCTTGGCGATTACGCGGGGCCCTATCTGCGCATGGCGCAGGCCGCCGCAGGCGCGCATGGCGTTCCAGCAGGGCTGTTTTTGCGGCTGATCGAACAGGAAAGCGGCTGGAACCCCGATGCGGTATCGGTGAAAGGTGCGCTTGGGTTGGCGCAGCTGATGCCACAAACCGCCCGCGCCCTTGGCGTTGATCCGCTGGACCCTGTGCAAAACCTTGAAGGTGGTGCGCGCTATTTGCGGGCGCAGTTTGAAGCTTTTGGCAGTTGGCCGCTTGCCCTTGCCGCCTATAACGCAGGGCCGGGGGCGGTGACGCGCCATGGCGGTGTGCCGCCCTATGCCGAGACGCAGAACTATGTGCAGGTGATTTGGGGGCAGTAGTGTACCCCGCCGCAGGCAATTGCGCCTCCGGCGAGGAGTCGTTCTATGCCGCAGCGATCTGGATGACAGGTTCCATATCCGCAAGATCAGCGTCACTCAGATGGCATTTGATCTGGTGGCCGTCCGCCAGCATACGCACCGGCGGCACATCCTTTTCGCACAAACCACCGGGGACTTTTGATTTGTGATTGCAGCGTGTCTGGAACGGGCATCCGCTGGGCGGGTTCATCGCTGACGGGATGTCACCTTCGAGCACGATGTGCTTTTTCTTGACCGAGGTATCAGCGATTGGCACAGCCGAAAGCAGCGCCTCCGTATATGGGTGGTAGGGCGGCGAGAACACCTGATCAGTTGACCCAAGTTCCACCACATGACCCAGATACATCACCATCACACGGTCAGACAGATAACGCACGATGGATAGGTCATGGCTGATAAACAGCAGCGTCGTTTTGTGTTCGCGCTGGATTTCCATCAGCAGATCGGTCACCGCTGCCTGCACTGATACGTCAAGCGCTGACACCGGCTCATCTGCCACAACAATACGCGCATCACCGGCGAAAGCGCGGGCGATGCCCACACGTTGCTTTTGCCCACCCGACAGTTGCCGTGGCATCCGGTCGGCAAAGGCGCGGGGCAGTTTCACCAGGTCAAGCAGGTTGAGCATCCGCTCGCGCCGCTCGCCATCATTATTGCCGATGCCAAAGATTTCCAGCGCCCGCATGATCTGCCGCCCGACCGTCATGGAGGGGTTGAGCGTGTCAAAGGGGTTCTGAAACACCATCTGAATATCGGCGATTGTCTTGGTATCGCGGCTTTCAATGGGGGTGTCGCCGATGGATTTGTTATCCAGCAGAATTTCACCCTCGGTCGCGGTTTCCAGCCCCATGAGAACCTTGGCAAAGGTGGATTTGCCACAGCCGGATTCGCCCACGATGGCCAATGTTTCGCTTTCACGCGCTTCAAAGCTGAGGGTTTCGTTGGCTTTCACCACTTTCTTGTCGCCGCCCCCAAAGAGCGCGTTGGCCGCAACCTCATAATATTTCTTGAGGTTGTCCATTTTCAGGACCACCGGCCCCGGTTCGGGTTTTTCGGTCTGCGCACCCACTTCGATCGGCGCCTGCCAGTCGATTTCGGCGAATTTCAGACAGCGCGTCTGATGCCGGTCGTTGCCGGGAACAGCGTCCATCGGGATGAAACCGGCATCGCAGCGTCCGGCCTCAAAATAATCGCAGCGCGGGCCAAAGTTACAGCCTTGCGGCCGTTCATGCGGCAAGGGAAAGTTGCCGGGGATGGCGATCAGAGGTCGCGCATTCTTGTCTGCACCGGGCAGAGGGATCGACCGGAACAGCGCCTGTGTATAGGGGTGCTGCATTTCGTCGAAAACATCCTCGATCGACCCGCGTTCCACTGCTTCGCCGGAATACATCACGCAAATCCGGTCGCAGGTTTCCAGCACAAGCCCAAGGTTGTGGCTGATGAACAGCATCGAGGTGCCGTATTTTTTGCCAAGATCCTTGACCAGTTCCACCACAGCTGCCTCAACCGTCACGTCGAGTGCGGTTGTGGGTTCATCAAGGATCAGCAGGGATGGTTTCGACATCAGCGCCATCGCGATCACGATGCGCTGCTGTTGGCCGCCCGACAGTTGGTGCGGATAGCTTTTCAGCATCCGTTCCGGGTCTGGCAGCTTGACGTCGGTGACAACTTCCAGCGCGCGGGCGTAGGCTTCTTTTTCGCTCACGCCTTCGTGGATCATCGGCACTTCCATCAGTTGCTTGCCGATCTTCATCGCCGGGTTCAGCGATGCCATCGGTTCCTGATAGATCATCGCGATTTCAGAGCCGCGAATATCGCGCAGTTCTTCCGGTGACATCTCGTTCAGGTTCCGGCCCTTGAACTTAATGGACCCACCAACGATGCGACCGTTGACGCCAAGGTCTTGCATGACCCCCAAGGCCACGGTGGATTTGCCGCAGCCACTCTCGCCCACAAGGCCAAGCGCCTCTCCTGGCATGACTTTGGCGGAAAAATCCATCACCGCAGGGATTTCGCGCAGCCGGGTGAAGAAGGAAATCGAAAGCTTGTCGATCTCAAGGATAGGTTGATCAGTCATCTTATTAGTCCTTCAAGCTTTCTTCGCGCAGACCATCGGCCAGCAGGTTCAGACCCAGAACGAGGCTGAGCAATGCGACCGCCGGTGGCAGGGCAGGGTGGGCGTAGATCAGCAAGAGCTTGCGCCCTTCGTTGATCGTTGACCCCCAGTCAGGGCTTTCTGACGACAGACCCAGACCGAAGAAACCCAAGGTGCCCAGAAGGATCGTGGTGTAACCAATCCGCAGGCAAAAATCGACGATCAGTGGTCCACGTGCGTTGGGCAGAATTTCCCACAGCATGATGTACCACGCGCCCTCGCCACGTGTCTGTGCGGCGGCAACATAGTCGCGCGTGCGCAGGTCCAATGTCAGGCCGCGCACGATACGGAAGACGGTAGGGGCGTTCACAAAGACGACCGAAACAAAGACCACAAGGATCGAGATATCAAAAAGGTCCATCCATGCAGGCAGGAAGTCGATAACTGTGCCTTTCTGGTTGATGATCGACAGATAAAGCCAGCCAAGGATGCCCAGCACGGGGATCAGGATCGCGTTTCGTTTGGCCGGCTGTGTGTAGTAGCGCGAGTTCAGCAGCACCCCGAAGAAGATCAGCGGGAATACAAACAGAAATGCGGCCATATAGGATGGAATCCCCGTCAGCACAATTTCCGGTGTGACCAGCAGGTAAAACAGCAGGATCACCGGGAAGGCCAGGATCAGGTTCGCGATGAAGGACAGGAACGTATCCAGCTTGCCACCGTAAAACCCGGCAGGCAGGCCCAGCGTGATCCCCACCATGAAGGCAAAGATCGTGGCCAATGGTGCAATCGCGATCACGAAGACAGAGCCCGTTACAACCCGGCTAAAGATATCGCGCGCAAGGTTATCACCACCCAGCAGATAATGTGGGATGGCGCCTGCCGTCCCTTCAGGTACCGGCACGCCGGGAACCTTGTTCTTCAGACCGGATACCTGCGTCAGGTAGTCGTGTGTCAGGATCATGTCGAATGCGCCGACAAACAGCGCCGTGAACACCCAGAACATCACCAGCGCAAAACCGATCATGCCGATCGTGCTGTCAAAAAGCTTGCCATAAAGGCCAAGGCGGCGCTTGAAGTGGATCGACACGGCAAAAAGTGCGATCAGCGCGATCCAGACCGGCAGGAACCGTTTTGACATCTCGCCGATGATGCCCGCTGCGCCGTAGGGCATGACCAGCGGTACGACGATGTAGGCGACGACGACGGCAAGCGTGGCAAGGAACGTCCATTTCACCCCGGTTTCGGCCATGCCCAAGGCGCCGCCGCGCGCCTCAAGTGTCCCATCGGGATTGGATTGCAGGGTCATTGGGGCGGCAAAGAACCCCAGAACGAATTGCGCGACAACGGCGATGGCCAGAAGGGCCAGCAACACCATCAGCACCGGGTTAAGATAGCCGCCGAGGTTGCCTGTCCATGTGAGAGCTTCCATAGGTTCAGCCTCCTCTTAAGAAATACGAATGCGTGGGTTCAGGAACACATAGCCGATGTCGGATATCAGCTGTGTGATCAGGACCACGAAGACGGAAACGATGGAAACACCCAGCAAAAGCTCGATGTCGTTATTGCCGGCGGCCTGCACCAGCACCCAGCCAAAGCCCTTGTAGTTGAACAGGGTCTCGACAATGACGACGCCGTTCAACAGCCATGGGAATTGCAGCATGATCACCGTGAAGGGGGCGATCAGCGCGTTGCGCAGGGCGTGCTTCAGCACGATCTTGGGAAAGCTGACGCCCTTGAGCCGCGCCGTGCGGATATATTGCGCCGTCATGACTTCGGTCATCGAGGCCCGCGTCATCCGCGCGATATAACCCATGCCGTAAAGGGCGATGGTGATGACGGGAAGGAAGAAGTTTTCGAAAGTCGCGTCCTCCATGGCCGAGGTCGCCGTGCCCTTGAACCATTGCATCCCAAAGGTCGCGGTCGCAAAGACAGAGATAAAGACAACACCGGATACGTATTCGGGCGTGGCGGTTGAGACGATGGAGACCGTTGAAAGGCTGCGGTCGGTGCGCGACCCTTCGCGCATCCCTGCAAGAACCCCGATGATCAGCGCACCAGGCACCATGACCATCATGACCCAGAACATCAGTTTGCCTGTCAGGCCCAGACGGGTGCCCACGATGCTGCCAACCTCATCCTTGAAGACCGTTGAATAACCCCAGTCACCTTGCAGGATACCGCAGAAGGTCGCTGCATCCTCGACCGGTTCACCCGGTATCTGACATCTTGCGCGCACCTCACCATCGGCACCTTCAATGACGTAACCGGGTAACACCCCCAGCCATTGACCGTATTTGACAGGCAGCGCCTGTGAATAGCCTCGGTTTTCCAGCCAAGAAACCACAGCTTCGTCCGACATGCGGGCGTTGCCTTGGGTTTTGGCGAGTTTTTCAAGGTTTGGTGCGAGGTTCGTCAGCCAGAACACAATGAATGTCAGGCAAAGTGCCGTGAGGAGCATGACCCCAAGGCGGCGCAGAATAAACAGTCCCATAAAGGCCCCTGTTGGTGAGCAGCGTCAGGACGTTGCCTGACTTGAATCTTATTTGTGGCCCCGGTTTTCCGGTAGTCCACATCGACAAAAAAGGGCCGCCCGGCGAAGGGCGGCCCGATTTTCGTTAGGCCGCGAGTGCGACCTTATACATCTGCGGCAGGTATGCGATGTGCATATCCCAACCCACGATGCCAGGCTTGGCGTGACGGTAGACCGTGCGCCAGTATGGCTGGATGGTCACGCCTTCGTCGGTCATGATGCCTTGCAGCTTGGCCATCACCTCACGGCGCTCATCGGCATCCGCCAGAGAGTTGGCTTCGGCAAGCAGCGTATCAAACTCAGCATTGGCAAAGCCCGCTTCGTTCCATGCCTCGCCTGACCGATACGCCAGACCAAGGATCTGTGTATCAATGGGACGGTGGTTCCAGTTCGTGGACGAGAACGGATACTTTGTCCAATCGTTCCAGAAGGTCGAGCCTGGAATGATTGTCCGCTTGATGTTGAAGCCCGCGTCACGCAACTGGGCGGCAACCGCGTCAGTTGTGTTCTTGCGCCAGTCATCGTCGATGGATGTGATTTCCATCTCAAAGTCAGCCATGCCAGCCTCTGTCAGCAGGGCAAGCGCACCTTCGGGATCGTAGGGCAGGCCGGGAACATCGGCCCATGCTGGGTGCATCGGACCTACGTGCTGGTTGCGCGCAACCACACCGCGGTTCGCATAGCCCAGCTCAAGGCAGACAGAATTGTCCACGGCCATGGCAATCGCCTGACGAACGCGTTTGTCCGCGTATGGCTGCATGCCATCGACTTCGGCCAATTGGTTTGGACGGATCACGATTGTCGCAGCAGAGGCCACTTCGGAGCGTTCCCAACCGATGCCTTCGACAACATCCACAAAGTCGCCGACAGTTTCGTAGAACATGTCAACTTCGTCAGCGGCGGCCGCAGCCACCCAGGCGGATGGGTCTGTGCCGTAGTCGATGTATTCGATCCGGTCGAGGAAGGCGCCGCGGTTTTCGGCATAGCCCCACCACTCAAAACCTTCGTTGCGGACCAGCACGGCCTTCACACCCACTTCGAGGCTCTCTGGCAGGTATGGACCTGTCCCAACCGGGTTGCCAGTCATGTTCTCTGCGTCGAAATCGGCAGGCACGATAGCGGCCGGATAGTCGGCCATGCCAGCGATCAGCGTGATGTCGGAGGCGGGCAGGTTCAGGCGCACGGTCAGATCGTCAACAACCTCAATGCTGCCGTCAACGGCGGTGCCTGTGGCCTCATCAATCAGGACCGCAAAGCGGCCAGCCATGGAGTTGCCTTCGACGTTCTTGTCGCACCAGCCTTCGATGTTGCGTGCAACGTCAGCGGCGGTAAAGTCTGACCCGTCGTTCCATTTCACACCCGGACGGACGTTCAATGTGTAAACTGTCGCGTCTTCGTTGACTTCCCAGCTGCTCAACAGCATTGGCGCAAAAGAGCCGTCGTTGTTGTATTCAACAAGATATTCCAGCCAGCCATGCGAGAAGAATGCGATCTGCGTCCAGTCATACGTGCGCGGGTCTTTCAGCGCGCGGACTTCCATCTGCATGCGGATGGTGCCGCCTTGCTGTGCGTGGCCGGCAGCATGGGCCGGTGCTGCTGCACCAATCAAACCATAAGCTGCTGTCGCTGTGACACCCAAAGCGGTCGTGCGTGCGAGGAACTCGCGGCGGTCAATTTTGCCCGCTTTTGCGTCCTCAGCATACATTTTCGCGTATGGGTGGATTTCAGTTTTCGAGTGCGTCATTCGTTTCTCCCTGTGACACAATATTTTTTTGTCGCGGCAAAGCCGCTGGCAGACAATCGTCCGTTATCTTTTCAGTGGTCTCCCGTCCGGGGGGCATTCGGCACAATTTTGAACCGCAGGTCAACCTGACGTTTCGCAAATTGAATGACAATTACGACATCTTCATATAGCAAATACGACATTGCTGGGCGGGCAATGGGGGTGCGGCAACATGCGGCAGTGCAGCAAAAGCGGGCGTTAACCACGTAGCTGGGCCATGTCCCGTTTACGAAAGCCAGAGGGCGTTTCCCCGGATTTTTCAAGAAAGCTGCGTGTAAAATAGGCAGCTGATCGAAAGCCGAGCGTCTTGGCGATATCCTGAATGGGGTGGCGGGTGTCACGCAACATCACGCAGGCCTCGTAATGAATGCGATCATTCAACAGTGCCAGCGCCGAGCGCCCGCAGGTTTTCTGACAGCAGCGCGTCAGATGGGTGGGGGTGACGTTCAACTGGCTGGCATAGCCCGCAACCCCGCGATCAGACGAAAAATCCTGCGCAATAAGGGCGGTGTAGCGTGCCACAAGGCGGGCCGCGGCCGTATTGCGCCGCTGGTCAGCGGTGGCAGGATCACGGTCGCGCAATTGCCGCTCCACAAAGACCGTGAGCAGCCCCAGATAGCACTGTGCAGCGCGCGGATCACCGCTTGGTTGGATTTCCCGTTCAATCGATTCCATCAGGCTGATCAGTTCTTTTTGTTGGTCGTTCTGCATCAGCCGCAAGTGGAAGGGCGCATCAGGCCAGTCGGTGACATCGGGCAGGGTGAGCATCTGACCAAAGACGGATGGGCCAACCTCCATCCCGTACATGGTATGGGGCGGCAGATAGATCAGGTTGTTGGGACCATAGCCATTTGTCAGACCGGCGACGGTGATCCGGCCTTGCCCACGGGTGATGTGGATCAAGCGCGCGGTCGCATGGCTGCGCATAGCCTCGGTGCGCCAGCGCATAGCCTGTCCGGCATGGGTGATTGTGCCCAGCTTAATGCCGGGTTGCGGGTCGGTCTGCATGTGCATCAACTTGCCTCAATGTTGATTTTTCACAAGTCTGCCGAGAAAGCCGTTTGGAATCAACGCTCTGGATCGGGTGCGAATCGCAGTGTTGCAGATAAGTCAGCGCTGTCTGCCGCGATATGATGCCAATCCTTATGTTTTGAGCGGAACCATGTGCGTTGCCGTTTGGCATATTGCCGCGAGGCAATGATCGCCGCATCGCGGGCGTCCTCTAACGTCAGATGCCCCTGAAGATGTGCAATCAGTTCCGACGCGCCGATGGCTTTGGACGATTGAAAGGCCGGATCCCAATGCGGGAGCATCCTTTGTGCCTCGTCCAGGGCACCTGCTTGCAGCATCAGATCAAAACGCCGGGCGATCCGGTCGTTGAGCCAGTCCTTGGGTGCGTCCAGCGTGATGCAAACGGCCTGATCCGCAGGCAGCAGAGGCGGGGGCGTGTCGTCTTGCCATGCCGCAAGCGATTTGCCGGTGGCCTGCTGGACCTCCCAGGCGCGCTGCACCCGCATCGGGTTGCAGGTGTCGATGCGAGCGCGGGTCTGCGCATCAAGACCGGCAAGAAGATCGGGCAGGGCGATTTGGTCGGCCTTTGCGCGCAGCGCAGAAGGTGTTGCAGGGATATCCGCCAACCCTTGCGTGAGTGCATGAAAGTTCAGCCCCGTCCCCCCGACGATGATTGGGCGCGTGTCACCCATCAAGAAAGGGGCCACGTCACGCAGCCAATGACCTGCGGAATAAGGCGCATCAAAAGGCACATGCCCGTAAAGCGCATGTGGGGCCAGCGCCAGATCAGCGTCATCAGGCCGCGCGGTCAGGACACGCCAGCCATCAAAGACCTGCAAAGCGTCTGCATTCACAATGACGCCGCCCTGCGCCTGAGCGATGGCGAGCGCGAGAGCTGATTTTCCCGAGGCCGTTGGCCCGGCAATCAGCACCGGTTGATGCGGGGTGATCGTGATCATGCGGCCTTCATGCCGGGTCTTGCTTTTCTGGGCAAGCTGGCATTGAACCTTGCCTCGATTTGCGACATTTTGCGCGCCAATGGCATCAGTGGCGAGGGCAGCACCATGAGCGACACCGAAAACGCAGCATATAAACGGGTCATGCTGAAAATATCGGGAGAGGCGCTGATGGGCGATACCTCTTTCGGGCTACACCCCCCAACCGTCCAGCGGATCGCCAAGGAAGTCAAAACCGTACATGACATGGGCGTCGAGATCTGCATGGTCATTGGCGGCGGCAATATCTTTCGCGGTTTGCAGGGGTCCGCACAGGGGATGGAACGCACCACTGCCGATTATATGGGGATGCTGGCCACCGTGATGAACGCGCTGGCCATGCAATCTGCACTGGAAGAGCTGGGTATTCACACGCGGGTCATCTCTGCCATCACAATGAACGAGGTCGCAGAGCCTTATATCCGCCGTCGTGCCGTGCGCCACCTCGAGAAAAAGCGGGTCTGTATCTTTGCCGCAGGCACCGGCAACCCGTATTTCACGACCGATACCGCCGCGACCCTGCGTGCCAGCGAAATGAACTGTGAGGCGATTTTCAAGGGCACCAAGGTGGATGGTGTCTATGACAAGGATCCCGTCAAGAACGCGGATGCCGTCCGCTACGATGTGGTCAGCTATGATGAGGTGCTGCAAAAGCATCTGGGCGTGATGGACGCCAGTGCCATTGCCCTTGCGCGCGACAATGATCTGCCGATCATCGTGTTCTCGCTGGATGACAAGGGCGGGTTCCGTGGTATTCTGGCGGGCGAAGGCACATATACCATCGTGAAGGATTAAAAGGAGCGGCTGCGCCGCATTCTATTTTGTGAATGAGGGGCGCTGCCCCTCAAACTCCCCGAGATATTTTTGAACAAAAGAAGCGGACTGCGGACAAACTGCACGAGACCTGCGGGTTTGCCTGACTATACAAATCCAGGGCTTTGGCCTAAAACGATGAAAAGCCGGGCAAAGCCCGATGGAGAAGAGCAGAGAGACATGGCAGACGATTTTGAAATTGACACCGATGACCTGACCCGCCGCATGGAGGGTGCCATCGCCAATCTGCGGGTTGAGCTGGCCTCGCTTCGTACGGGTCGCGCGTCCGGGTCGATGCTGGAACCGGTGATGGTGGATGCTTACGGCTCTATGACCCCGATCAACCAGGTGGGTACGGTGAACGTGCCAGAGCCGCGCATGGTGACAATCAATGTCTGGGACAAAGGTCTTGTCGGCAAAGTGGAAAAAGCCATTCGTGAGAGTGGTTTGGGCATCAATCCTCAACTTAACGGTACGATCATCATGTTGCCCATTCCAGAGTTGAACGAAGAACGCCGCCGCGAGCTGACAAAGGTCGCTGGCCAATATGCCGAAAGCGCGCGCGTCTCGATCCGCAATCTGCGCCGTGATGGAATGGACCAGATAAAGAAGGCCAAGGCCGATGGCATGTCCGAGGACGATCAGAAGTTCTGGGAAGCTGCTGTGCAGGAAGTCACAGACGCCCATGTCAAGATTGTCGATGAGACGGTGGAGACGAAACAAGCCGAAATCATGCAGGTCTAACCCGCCCGGCCCAAGCAATGAGAGGGGCTTTTGATGCCCAAAGATGCAGATGCCAAAGCCGCACCGGCCCATGTTGCCATCATTATGGATGGCAATGGCCGTTGGGCACAAAAGCGCGGGCGCCCGCGCTTGTTTGGGCATCATGCAGGTGCGCGCCGGGTTCAGGAGATTGTCGAGGCTTGCCCACGGCTTGGCGTCAAGTATCTGACAATATTCGCCTTTTCCACTGAGAACTGGAAGCGTACCCAGTCCGAGGTTGCCGGGCTGATGAACCTGTTTCGCAAGTATCTGGAGCGAGAGGCCGACGATCTTTACCAAAGTGGTGTCTGTGTCCGTTTTATCGGCGACCGCATTCGGCTGGATGACAAACTGGTCGCCCGTATGGACGACCTTGAACTGCGCACCGCCGGAAATGACCGCGTTCACCTGACTGTCGCACTGAACTACGGCGGCCGCGATGAGGTGACCCGCGCGGCCAAGCGGCTGGCCTATGAGATTGAGCAAGGCCGTTTGACCCATCAGGATGTGGATGCCGAAACCCTTGCGGGTTTTCTGGACACCCATGTGCTGCCCGATCCCGATCTGGTGATCCGCACCAGTGGCGAGGCGCGTATCTCCAACTTTCTGCTGTGGCAGTCGGCCTATGCGGAATATGAGTTTGTCGATACGCTCTGGCCTGACTTTTCGGCTGAGGAATTCGCCAACGTGTTGAATTCATACGGCAAACGTGATCGTCGATTTGGTGCGGTCCGAGCCTGAGAATGACCAAGCCTGCGCCAAACCCCGCGAAATGGGATGATCTGACCGTCCGTCTGGCCTCCAGTGCTGTGATGGTTGTTGTTGGGGCCTTTGGGGTGATCATGGGCGGTGTCTGGTTTCAGATGCTTGTCGTTTTTGTCACCGCCGTGATGGTCTGGGAATTATGGATGATGATCCGCCCCGACGAGCCGACCAAGGGCATGTTGCTGGCGGCCTTGGTGGCATCGGTGATGTCGGGTCAACTGGCTGATGGCACGTTCTGGGGGATGCTGTTGTTCCTGGTGGTGCCAGTGATCGGGGCAACCCAACTTAGGACCGAAATCAAGACCTTTTTTATCTTTGCCCTTGGCATTCAGCTTGCGGGCTGGGGGCTGGTGCATTTCCGCATGGATTATGGGTTTTTCTGGCTGCTTTGGCTGATGTCCGTGGTCATTGTCACAGATATCTTTGGCTATTTCGCTGGTAAATCCTTTGGCGGGCCAAAGTTCTGGCCTGCGATCAGCCCCAAGAAGACCTGGAGCGGCACAGTCGCGGGGTGGGGCGGTGCAGCATTGGTCGGGTTTATTTTCACGCTTTTCACCAATGCGGGCCTCTGGATCATCCTGATTTCAGTGGTGCTGAGCTTTGCAGGCCAAATGGGTGACATTGCTGAAAGTGCGCTCAAGCGGCGGATGGGCGTCAAGGACAGTTCGACCCTCATCCCCGGTCATGGCGGTCTTTTTGACCGATTTGACGCGCTTTTGGGCGCGTCGCTGTTTCTTGTGGTTGTGGCTGATATCTTTGACGTGCCCGGGGTCGTCTTTTGAGGCGGATCTCTGTGTTCGGCGCAACCGGGTCGGTGGGGCAAAGCGCGCTTGATCTGGTGGCGCGTGATGCGGGCGCATATGATGTTGTGGCGCTGACGGGTGGGCGCAATGTGGCGCAACTGGCCAAGGATGCGCGGGCGCTGAACGCTGATCTTGCCGTGACATGCTATCCTGAATGTTATCAGGATTTGAAGGGTTTGCTGGCTGATACTGATGTTGAGGTCGCGGCTGGCCCTGCGGCAATGGCGGACGCTGCCGCACGCGAGGTTGACTGGGCGCTGTCTGCGATTGTCGGGGCCGCTGGTTTGGTGCCGGGGCTGACGGCGTTGTCTCATGGCACAACACTTGCCTTGGCCAATAAGGAATCGCTGGTGACAGCGGGGCCGCTTTTATTGGACAAAGCAAAGGCGCATGGCGCGACCATCCTGCCGGTGGATAGTGAGCATTCCGCAGTGTTTCAGGCCCTCGTCGGCGAGGATATGGCAGCGGTGGAACGGGTGATCATCACCGCCTCTGGCGGCGCGTTCCGCGATTGGCCAGTGGAAAAGCTGGCAACGGCGACATTGGCCGAGGCCTCAAGCCACCCGAATTGGGATATGGGACAGCGCATCACGATTGACAGCGCATCCATGTTCAACAAAGCGATGGAGATGATTGAAACAAAAGAATTTTTTAACGTCTCAGCCGACATGATCGAAGTATTGGTACATCGCGAAAGTCTGATCCATGCGATGGTGGGGTTCAACGATGGGGCCTTGATGGCCCATGTCGGGCCGCCTGATATGCGACATGCGATTGGCTATGCGTTGCATTGGCCAGAACGGAAAACGCTGCCTGTTGAACGCCTCGACCTTGCCAAGATCGGCCGCCTGACGTTTGCGGCCCCGGATGCGGCGCGCTATCCCGCACTGGCAATCGCCACCCGTGTGATGGAACAGGGTGGTTTGGCGGGTGCTGTGTTCAACGCCGCCAAAGAACGGGCGCTTGATGGGTTTATCGCAGGCGATATTGGGTTTCTTGATATGTCGCGGGTTGTTGACGCGACGCTCGACAAAATGTCATCGCAAACGGGGATGCAAAACGCCGCTATTACGTTAGATAGCGTGTTAGAGACAGACAGGCTGGCCCGCGTCTACGCGGGTGAAGCCTTCAGCCAGCTAGGATAGCATTTTGGACCTGACACAATTCGTGCCGATGTTCGGCAACTTTGCCTTTATGATTGTGGCTTTTGTCGTGGCGCTATCAGTGATCGTGGCGATTCATGAATACGGGCATTACATTGTCGGTCGTTGGTGCGGAATCCATGCCGACGTGTTTTCACTGGGCTTTGGGCCTGTGGTTTACAGCCGCGTTGACAAGCGCGGCACCCGGTGGCAGGTCGCGGCCTTGCCATTGGGCGGCTATGTGAAATTCATGGGCGATGCCAATGCCGCCAGTGTCGGCAGCGATGGCGACGTGGCCGAGGCAGACATGCGCCACACGATGCTGGGCGCGCCGCTGTGGGCACGCACGGCGACGGTGGCGGCGGGGCCGATCTTTAACTTCATTCTGGCGATTGCGATCTTTTCCGGCTCGATCATGTATCAGGGCCGGTCGGTTGATCCGCTGACCTTTGATCAATTGCGGCCCCTGCCTGCCAGCTTTGAAAGCGATTTGCAGTCCGGCGATATTTTTGTGGCGGTTGAAGGGGTTGCATTTGACGACCCGGACCGCGAAGGATCACTAAGCGATCTGGTACCCGTGCAAGAGCGTCTGGACTATACCGTGATCCGCGATGGCCGCCAGATCACCGTTGATGGCCCCTATTATTTTCCAGCTTCCGTTTCCAGCGTCAGCCCGCGCTCGGCCGCTGATGATGCCGATATCAAGGTGAATGATGTGATCACTGAGATTGATGGCGAGCGCATTTATGCATTTTCGCAGGTGCAGGCCATCGTCCTGGCCGCAGAAGGGGCCGCAATGGATTTAACGATCTGGCGCGATGGCGAAACGCTGGTCAAGACAATCGCACCGCGACGGGTTGATCTGCCTGATCCTGAGGGTGGCTTTGAAACGCGCTGGCTGATCGGGATAACGGGCACGATCTTTTTTGAAGAGATGCGCGGATCGGTTGGCGCCTGGGAAGCCCTGACCATTGGGGCTGAGGGACTGTGGGACACGATGACAACGTCGCTTTCGGCGTTGCAGCACATCATCTTTGGCAAGATATCGACCTGTAACCTTTCTGGTCCCGTTGGGATTGCGGAAACAAGTGGGTCGATGGCTGAACAGGGCGCACAGAGCTTTATCTGGTTCATTGGTGCATTGTCCGCAGCCGTCGGCCTGATCAACCTGTTCCCGATCCCGGTTCTTGATGGTGGGCACTTGCTGTTCTACGCCTATGAGGCCGTAACCCGTCGCAAGCCAAGTGACCGGGCTGTGCAGGTCTTTATGTTTGTTGGTCTGTCGCTGATCCTGTCGATGATGATGTTCACGGTTTTGAACGACACGATCCTTTGCCCATAGCCCGGCAGGGTAAAATTCACCGTTTGCCGTTTTGACATCGCCCCGCAATCCCGCTACTCCGAACGTCAAGAGAAACGTTGGTTAAGGCGGGCAAAATGGCGACAGGTGTGGGGCGCGCAATCGCGCAGGGCTTTGGTGCAATGCGGGGCACTTTGACCGCCTTGGTTTTGACGGGTTTGATGGCGGGTGCCGCCGCCGCGCAAAGCTTTTCATTCAATAACTTCGTGATTGAAGGCAACCAGCGTGTCGCCGATGGCACGATCCTGACATTCGGTGATCTTGCACCCGGCGCGCCTTTGTCGACTGCCGCGCTGAATGATGCCGGTCAGGACATTCGCGGGTCCGGCCTTTTTGAAAGTGTTGAGCTGATCCCGCAAGGACGCACGCTGGTGATCCGCGTTGTGGAATATCCGACAATCAACCGGATCAATATCGAAGGGAACACCCGTGTGCGCGACGCCGAATTGCTGCCGTTGCTGCAATCCGAGCCGCGCCGCGTTTTTACACCTGAACAAGCCGAAGTAGACACCGCCATCATCACCGAAGTCTATGCGCGTGAAGGCCGGATCAACGCATCCGTGACCCCCCGCATTATTCGCCAAACCGAAAACCGCGTGGATCTGGTGTTTGAAGTCGTGGAATCCGCCGTGACAGAGATTGAACGGATCTCCTTTATCGGCAATCGGACCTATTCCGAAGGTCGCCTGCGCCGTGTGCTTGAAAGCAAAGAAGCCGGCCTGCTGCGTGCGATCATCGCGCGCGACACTTTCTCGCCCGAGCGGGTGGCGCAGGATCGGGAGGTTCTGACAGATTTCTACCGCTCACGCGGCTATGTGGATTTTGTCATTCAGAATGTCGATGTGGCGCTGACGCGCGAACGTGATGCTTATCTGGTGACGTATAACCTGCGCGAAGGCCAGAAATTCACCTTTGGCAATGTCTCGGTCGCGAGCGAGATCAATGGCGTAAGTGCGGATGATTTTCAGGGCGTTGTGAAGGTGCGCAACGGCGCCACATATTCGCCCGTTCCGATTGATGATGACATCACCCGCCTGGAAGCACGGGCCGATGATCTGGGCTTGCGTTTTGTCCGGGTTGAGCCGCGCATCAGCCGCGATGCCCGTGGCTTGATGATCAATGTGAACTATGTGCTGGTCCCCGGTCCGCGCGTTTTTGTTGAACGCATTGATATCGAGGGCAACGGCACCACACTTGACCGTGTGATCCGCAACCAGTTCCGCCTTGTTGAAGGTGACCCGCTGAACCCGCGCGAGATCGAAGCAAGTGCGCGCCGCATTCGTGGCCTGGGCTTTTTTCAGAATGTCGCAGTCGATACACGCCGGGGCACCGCGGACGATCAGGTGATTGTCGATGTTGACGTGACCGAGGGGCCAACCGGCACGCTGTCATTTGGTGCCAACTACAACACGGATACGGGCGTTGGTCTGTTGGCATCTTACCGCCAAAGCAACTTTCAGGGGCGCGGCCAGAAGCTGGACTTTGATATCTCAACAGCGGAATCGAACCGTCGTTTCAACTTTGGGTTCACTGAACCCCAACTGTTGGGCCGTGATCTGCGGGGCAGTGTGAACCTTTCGTATTCTACCACGGACAATGAAAACGCCCTTTATGACACAGAGACATTGCGGTTTAGCCCCGCGCTGAGCTTTCCAGTGAGCGAGCAGGGGCGTTTGCGGTTGTTCTACGCGCTTGAGTTCACCGATCTGACCGATGTTTCAAGCAGCGCCAGCCAGATTATCCGAAATGAGGCGGATGCAGATGGGGTTTGGACCAATGCCATCGGCTATGCCTACAGTTTCGATAACCGCCGTTCAGGGCTGAACCCCAATGCGGGGATTGTGCTGCGCTTTGGACAAGAGTTTGGATTTGGGGACAGCCAGTTCATCAAGACCACAGCGCTGGCCGGTGCAGAGACCAAGATCCTGAACGAAGAAGTAACACTGCGTGCGACATTGGAAGGCGGGTTGCTAAGCTATCAGGACGGCTCAAGCCGTGTGACCGATCGTTTCTTTCTGGGCAGCCGTCTGATGCGCGGTTTCTCTGCGGGGGGCATCGGACCGCGCGATAACGCGACCGATGACGCCTTGGGCGGCAACGCGTTTTCCGTGCTGCGCCTTGAGACAGAGTTCCCGCTGGGCCTGCCCAGTGAATATGGGATCAGTGGTGGTGCTTTCATCGACTACGGTTCTGTTTGGGACGTGGGCGAAACATTCGGCCAGGCGGTCATTTATGATGACTTCACACCGCGGGCGATTGCAGGTGTTTCCATTTTCTGGACCACGCCGCTTGGCCCCTTGCGGTTCAACTTTACCGAGCCACTGGATGTGCAGGATCGGGACGAAACCCGGAGCTTTGACCTGACCATCTCCACGAGCTTCTGATGGTCTGGCTGCGCGCATGTCTTGTTTGGCTTGTGCTGGCGATCCCTGCGGCGGCGCAGCAAAGCTCGCCGCAGATCCTGATCATAGATAGTGAGCGGTTGTTTTTTGAAACGCTCTACGGGCGGCGCATCGCAGAGGATTTGGCGAAGCGGACGGCCGAACTACAGGCCGAAAATGACCGCATCGTTGAGTCATTGACTGAGGAAGAACGCAGCCTCACATTGCGCCGCCCGGAGATGACCCCAGAGGAGTTTCGTGCGGAATCCGAGGCTTTTGATGCCAAGGTGCAGGATGTGCGCCGTGTCCGCGATTCCAAGAATGTGGAATTGCAGGTTGCATCGGCCGAGGCGCGCGCGCGGTTCGAGGAGCGCGTCCAAGGCATTGTCGCCAACATCATGCTAGAGCGTGGTGCGGCAATGGTGATGGAGCAACGCAACGTGGTCCTTTCAGTTCGTGCGGCCAATATCACGGACGATGCGATCGTGCGGATCGATGCCGAATTGGGCAATGGTGACGGGTAGCGGGCGCTTGCCCGTGCTGATCTGCCTTGCTAGTGATGACACAGGCGGCCCAAAACCGCAGTAATATCAAGGAGCCGCCCGCGATGACCGATCCTGTCACCACCGCTGACATTCAACTGATCCAAAAGATTTTGCCGCATCGTTACCCGTTTCTGCTGGTCGACAAGGTGCATAGCATCAATGGCACGACCTCTGCCGTGGGCATCAAGAATGTCACCATGAACGAGCCGCATTTCCAAGGCCATTTTCCCGGCAATCCAATCATGCCCGGCGTGACAATCGTTGAGGCGATGGCCCAGACAACTGCTGTTATGGTCGGCGCATCGCTGGGCCTGACCGACGGCAATTTGCTGGTGTATTTCATGGCGATTGACGGCTGCAAATTCCGCCGCAAGGTGGTGCCCGGTGATGTGCTTGAGATGCATGTCGAAACCACACGTGGCAAGCCCGGCGGCAAGGTCTGGCGCTTTAAGGGAACCGCCCTTGTTGAAGGTGAAATGGCGGCAGAGGCCGAGTTCACGGCAATGATGGATATGCAAGGCTGATGGCTGGCATTCACCCCTCTGCCATCATTGCCGATGGCGCGCAGATCGCGGACAGCTGCACGGTTGGTCCGTTTTGTGTTGTGGGTCCAAGTGTGGTGCTGGCAGAAGGGGTCGAGTTGAAAAGCCATGTGGTCGTGCAGGGTGATACCCATGTTGGCCCCGACACCGTGATCTTTTCCTTTGCAGTGATCGGGGAAATTCCTCAGGATCTGAAATTCGACGGAGAAATGACAAGGCTGCGTATCGGTGCCCGCAATCGCATCCGCGAACATGTCACAATGAATACCGGCACCGTGCAAGGCGGTGGTGAAACCCGGATCGGGGATGATGGGCTGTTCATGGCTGGGTGCCACATTGCCCATGACGCCCAGATCGGCGACCGTGTGATTGTGGTCAATTCATCCGCTGTCGCAGGGCATTGCGTGATTGAGGATGACGTGATCATCGGTGGTTTGTCCGGCGTGCATCAATGGGTTCGCATTGGTCAGGGTGCCATTATTGGTGCGGTCACAATGGTGACCAAGGATGTGGTGCCACATGGTCTGGTGCAGGGGCCGCGTGGCGCGCTGGATGGGCTCAACCTTGTCGGTCTCAAGCGCAAGGGCGTGGACCGCGCCGATATCACCGCAATGCGGGCGTCATTTCAGATGCTCAAGGATGGGGAAGGCACCTTTCAGGACCGCGCCCGCCGCCTGGCCGAAGAAAGCGACAGCCCATATGTTCAGCAGATGGTTGCCTTCATTCTGGGCGAAACCGACCGTAATTTCCTGACACCCGGCTGATGCTGGCGTTGATTGCAGGCACAGGCGCTTTGCCTCCGGCGTTGGTCACGTGCTTGCCTAAGCGTCCACTGATCTGCGCCATGGCGGGGTTTGCGCCCGCGCTCAACCCTGATGTGACCTTTCGGATCGAGCACTTGGGCAGCTTTCTGGCCGAGCTCAAACAGCGTGGCGTGACCGAAGTGTGCATGGCAGGGGCCGTGCGCCGCCCGGACATTGATCAAACGGCCATTGATGCCGAAACCCTGCCGCTGGTGCCGCGCATCGCAAGCGCCATTGCCAAGGGCGATGACGGGGCCTTGCGCGAAGTCATCGGGATTTTCGAAGAGGCAGGACTGGCGGTAAAGGCCGCCCATGATATTGCACCGGGCCTGTTGCCGGTCGCGGGCGTACCCACAAAAATCGCCATCACCGACCAAATCCGCGCGGACGCGGATATGGCCGAGCAAACCATTGCGCAGATGGGCGCAGCCGACGTCGGCCAGGCCTGTCTGGTGCGCACCGGGCAGGTGCTGGCGCGCGAAGATCAATCGGGCACCGACACAATGATTGCCAAAGCAGCGCCGAGAGATGCAAAACAGGCAGTGCTTTTCAAGGCGCCAAAGCCCATGCAGGATCGCCGTGCTGATCTGCCGGTGATTGGCCCTGACACAGCCCGCAACGCCGCAGCCGCCGGGTTGGCAGGCATCGTGATTGAAGCAGGTGGCGTGATGGTTCTGGACCAGTTGCAGGTGCTGGCGGCATTGGATGCGGCGGGGCTTTTTCTTTGGGTGCGGCCCAAGGGGGGGGCATGAAGGTTTTTCTGATCGCGGGCGAGGCCTCTGGCGATAAGCTCGGGGTGGCTTTGATGGCGGGCTTGAAAGAGCTGCAACCCGATGTGCAGTTTGACGGGGTTGCGGGGCCTTTGATGCAAGCCGAAGGTATGCAAAGCCGCTTTCCCATGGATGAACTCAGCGTCATGGGGCTGGCCGAGATATTGCCGAAGTACCGTGCGCTCAAGGCGCGGATCAAGCAGATGGCCGAGGCGATCATCGCAACCAAACCTGACGTGTTGATCACCATCGACAGCCCGGATTTCTGCTTGCGCGTGGCGCGGCTGGTCAAAGCTGCCAGTGATATCCGCACGGTGCATTACGTGGCACCTACGGTCTGGGCCTGGCGTCCGGGGCGTGCTGCCAAGATGGCGCATCATATCGATCATGTATTGGCGCTCTTCCCGTTTGAGCCGCCGCTGATGCAGGCGGCAGGCATGGCCTGCGATTTTGTTGGCCACCCGGTTGTGGCGGAACCTGTCGCCAGCGACGAAGACGCCGCGCGTTTGGGCGAGGGTACGGTCGTGCTGGTCCTGCCGGGCAGCCGCAAGGGCGAGGTATCGCGATTGGCGGACCGCTTTGGCGATGCGGCAGCACAGATCGCGGCCAAACTGCCCGATGCGCGTTTTGTCATCCCCACAACAGGCGGCGTGCATGATCTGGTCCAGGACCGGGTGGCGCATTGGAAGGTGCCGGTCACGGTTCTGCCACCCGGCTCTGCCGACAAACCCGCATGGTTCAAACGGGCGGATGTGGCGCTGGCGGCCTCTGGCACGGTGTCGTTGGAATTGGCGGCCGCACAAACGCCGATGGTGATCGCCTATGACATGGCCTGGCTCAGCCGGATCATCATCGGGCGGATGCTGATGGTGGATACGGTCACACTTGTGAACCTTGTCAGCGAAACCCGCACGGTGCCCGAATTTGTTGGCAAGGATTGTCTCGCAGGACCAATTGCCGATGCGGTGCTGGATGTGCTTGCACACCCCGATGCGCAGCGCGCAGCCATGGCGCTGACGATGGAACGTCTGGGGCAGGGCGGCGACGCCCCCGGCCTACGCGCGGCGCGCGCGGTTCTGGCGGGGCTTGAAGATGCGCCCGTCAAGGATGATCAGACCACAGGCAAGTAGCACAAAACCTGCGTAGGCGCGCAGCGGCAAGGCTTCGCCCAGAACGACGGCGCCCAGCACAATCGCCACAGGGGCCACCAGCAACGTACACAGCATCAGGTTGCCACTGCCCGCCATGGCCAGCACGCGGTAATACAGCATATAGGCGATCGCGGTGGCGACGATGGCGTAATAGGCAATCGCGGCCCATGTCTGGGGTTGCAGGTGCAGCGTCAACGGCCCTTCGATCAACCAGGCGGCGGGCAGCGTGACCAGCGAGGCCCCGGTCAGCATACCAGCGGCAGCGACCTGTGGTGATAAGCCGCTCAGCATCTTGCGCGCCCAGACACCGGCAAGCGCATAGCTGATCGTGCCGCCAATCACGGCCAGCTGACCAAGAGAGCGCAGGTCGAAATCCCTGAAGGCCGAAAGACCAATGGCGGTTGCCACGCCAAAGAACCCAAGCGTCACCCCCAGCGCCTTGCGCGCCGTCAGCCGCTCATCTGCAAAGAACAACGCAGCAGCGATCACCCCAAAAATGGCGGTGGCGGCGTTAAGAATGGATGTAAGGCCGGTCGAGATATGCAACTGCCCCCAGGCCATCAGGCTGAAGGGAATGACGTTGTTAAGAAACCCCATGACAAGAAACGCCCCCCAGATGCGCGGGTCCACAGGCAGGGGCAGGCGGCGCAGCAGCACATAGGCCCAGAGGATCAGCATGGCCCAGCCAGTGCGATGGGCGACCGAACTCAGCGGGCCGATTTCATTCAGCGCAATGCGGATCGACAGGAACGAGCCGCCCCAGATGAAAGAGAGCAGCAAAAGCTCTGCCCAGGCGCGCGGGGAAATGGTTTTTTGAACGGGTGACATGAGGGCAAGTTGACCGGTTTGGCACCACAGGCGCAACCCGGATCATGCGGATGGGCAACAAAAAGCCCCGCCGGGTTGGGCGGGGCTTTCAGGTGCTTGCTATTCTCTTTGAATACTAGAAATTGTAAGCGACTTTCAGTCCAACAGCTAGCGCTGAGTTGTCTTCGAACTCAGCACCAATGATTGAGGTCGTCGCATCGCCCAGTTTTGCGTACCGCACACCGCCTGAAACTTCGACACCGTTGTTCAGATTGTAGGCAGCGCCAAGTTGAACACTCAAGAACCCGTCAGTTGGCCCGAGGTTCCCTGTAACTTCGCCAGTCTCCTCTTCGTATCCGACGCTGACAGATGCAGACAAATTATCGTTGATGCGGCGGCCAACACCAATGTTGTAGGTGATAACGTCGTCATCATATGAAAGGATATCTCCTGCCAAGCTATCGGTAAGAGCGAAACCATCCCATGCGACCCAACGCACCGAGCCAAACAGGAGTGTGTCTGCGGCAATGCCTGTTTGGAAATCCAAATTGACCGATTCGGGCAACGTGGTCGACAGATCGCCGCTTGTGCCATCAAGCTCCAGATCAACCTCGCTATTGTAGGTCAGTGCGACACGCAGCGCGATGTCCTTACGTTCGTATGCGCCACCAGCGACGAAGCCAAGCCCACTATCGCTTGAATAAGTTGAGTCATATGCCGCTGGAGCCGTTACATCATAGACACCCTCGGCTGTCGTCTGACGCAAACCGCCATGCACACTGAAGTTATCGTTGACTTCGTAACGGCCCAACACTGTTACGCCGAACGTTGTGACTTGAGCGTTCGAGCCTGCAAGAGGGTAACCAGCGTCAGTATCGTCGTAGTCAACGTCTGCGCCATACGGCTGATCCACAATCACAGCGAGTGACAGCTGATCAGTGACTTGTGTCTTAAGTGCCGCGCCAAGCTGTGAATATGATGGCGCGATACCACCGGAGCCAACTGCGCCCCCACCGACTGACCCAGAGAGGTCAGGCGTGACCAGTCCAAAGCTAAGCTCTACATAGTCACCATCTTCAAAAATCACGCCGATGGGTTGTCCCGAGCGATCAAGTCCCCCCGCGTGTGCGATGCTGGTCGTGAGCAGCAGTGCTGCCCCTGCTGTCATTACGTTTTTCATGTCCTCATCCCTGTCATGAATAAAATCTGTGCAGTT
Source organism: uncultured Paracoccaceae bacterium (assembly GCA_947498645.1). Taxonomy (GTDB): domain Bacteria; phylum Pseudomonadota; class Alphaproteobacteria; order Rhodobacterales; family Rhodobacteraceae; genus Yoonia. The sequence continues at coordinate 2,557,577 of CANMKS010000001.1, forward strand.
GACCCTAAGGAGTGCCTCACCTTTGCGTCAATTATTGACGCCACGTCACCAAATATGCCGCGCCGCTGCGTAACAAATTTGCAAACATGGGTGGTGGGTGCCTGCGGGCCCCTTATCCGGGTTGCCGCATGGCATTCTGGATGTTGAGGTAGTTGGCGGCAAAAATCAGCGCCGCGCCCACAAAGATCCACGGATCAAGCGGCTCTGCATAAAGCAGCATTCCGACCACGGCAATCGTCGGCAGGCGGACAAAGTCGATGGGCATCACCACGCTGGCTGGCGCGATCCGCAGCGCGTTGGTCAGGCAGAAATGCGCCAGCAGCCCCGCACAACCGATCACCACGACCCAAGGCAAAGCCGCCAAGGAGGGGATCGTCAGGTCGCCGTCATAGCCTGCGCAGATCAAACCAAAGATGGCTTGCATCGTGGTAAGGTAGAACAGGATCGTCGTGATCGTCTCGGTCCGGGTCAGCATCCGGGTGAAGATCGCGGTGAGCGCAAAGAACACAGCACAGCTGGCCGCCGCGATCAGGCCAAGGCTGATCTCGCTGGGGTTGGGTCGCGCCACGATCAGGATGCCTATAAATCCGATGGCGGCACACAGCAATCCGATGCCGGTCAGCCGTTCCTTGAGCAGCAGCGGCGAGAGCAGGATCACCCAGATCGGCGTGGTGAATTCCAGTGCAAAGACCTGCGCCAGCGGGATCAGGGTGATCGCCAGAAACCACAGGTTTTGCCCGGCGAAATGGCACAGGTTGCGGGTTGCATGAAGCCCAAGCCTGTCCCGGCTGATTTGCCCCAAGGTGCCCGCCATCCCGGCAACGGCGACCACAATCACGATCCCGGTCAGGCTGCGGAACAGCATGATCTCAAACGTATCAAGTTCCAGGCTCACCGTGCGTCCTGCAACCGCCATCAGCGTAAACGAGGTGATCGCGCCGATCATCCAGACGGCGGCTTGCAGGGTTGTACTCATGCGGGGCAGTTGTCACTGATGCGGGATGTTTTGCAAGGCCCGTTGCGATGTGGTCTTGTGCTGGAAACAGGAGGCGCGCGAATGCGTTGGATTATTGCGATGTTTCTGCTGGCAGGCACGGTTCAGGCGGACCCGGTGGATGACGTGATGGCCTCCGCGATGCGCAGCTTTGCGCAGATGCCTGTTGTCACCCGCGTCGGGGTGATTGCAGGGCAATGCGGTGCGGATGACACGGTGAATGGGCAGGTGGTCTATTGCACCACGCGCAATGAAATTCTGATCACGACCGCCGCCAGCACGCTGCCCCAGGCGCCTTATCTGGTGGCGCATGCCTATGGTCATGCGGTGCAGGTGCGCCACGGTGTTGCGGATTTCGCGCTGTCACAAATCCGCAATCGCCGCAGCGAAGAACTGATGCTGCGCGGCCTTGTGGCGCGGCAGGTGGATTGTATTGCGGGTTTTCTGGTCGCGCGGGCAGGCGTGCCGCCTGTGTCGCTTGGGGATTGGATGACAGCCGAACCCTTTGCCGGGATCCATTGGGGACGTGATCCGTTGCATGTGGGCCCCACTGTCAGCATCGGTTTGGAGGCCCGTGACCAATGGTTTCAACGCGGGCAGGGCGGCGATCTGGCACAATGCGCACCCGGCGAGTTTACGGCTGATCTGCTACTCGACGCCCTGCAAGACTAAGCTGTGTTACGGACCGCAAAGACAATTCTTTTGGCGTCACCAAGTGAGGTGAGCTGTTTGCCTTTGGCCGTTTGCATCGTAAAGCCTGCCTTGCTGAGCAGATCGTAAACGGCGTCATGGTTTTTTGTGACGGTCAACATCAGCACCCGCAGCGCGCCAAGCGTCGTTTCGGCACCACGTAACACGTCAAGCTCTGCCCCTTCGGCATCAATGCACAGCGCATCCACGTGCAACCCATGTTGGGCCGCATAGTGATCAATCGTGACCGTGTGCACATCGCGCACGACAACATCTGCCAACGCCCCTTTGCGCGACAGACGTGCCCGCATTTGTGCGAAATCAGAGCTTAACCCACTGTGGAACCCGCCAAGGCGGTCCTCATAAAACGATGCCTTGCCGATCCGGTTGCTGACCGCGGCGTTGATGCAGGTCGCATTGGCGCAGGTGCGGATATTCTTGCGCAGGGTTTCCAGATTTTCTGTGCCGGGTTCAAACGTATGAACCTGACCATGGCCCCCAACCCTGGTGGCCAGAAATTGTGTGGTGAAACCGATGTGACCGCCAACCTCGAACACAGTGTCACCGGGGTGTAGGTAGCCGCCCAACGCATTTAGTGCGTCAATCTGAGGCTGTTTTCTGTGCAGCCAGAAATGTTTGTGCGTCAGGGCAAGGTAGCGAAACGGCATAGCTGCCAATGGGTGCGGCATCGTCAGCTGAAAGTCGCATCTTTTGACAATCAGGTCCGTAATGGCGCGAAGCGCCCGATTTGACGCCAATGATCTGCTTTGGGATGGGAGGCTACGCTTTGACACGGTCGATTGCATAAAAGTTTACTCGTTACTTCACTGTGTCGAACATCACACGTTAACGTTGATGAAGCCTTAACATTTAAGCTTAAAGTAAAACAGAATGCAACCCCAAGATGCAGAGTGTGGTTATTCCCACTCGATCGTGCCGGGTGGTTTGCTGGTGATGTCATAGGTGACCCGATTGATCCCAGGCACCTCATTGATGATCCGCGTGGCGGTTTCACCCAGAAATTCATGGCTGAACGGATAGTAATCCGCCGTCATGCCATCAACTGATGTCACTGCACGCAAGGCACATGCGAAATCATATGTGCGCCCGTCACCCATCACGCCCACCGTGCGCACAGGCAGGATTGCGCAGAACGCCTGCCAGATTTCATCATAGAGCCCATGCTTGCGAATCTGGTCGATATAGACTGCATCGGCCTTGCGCAGGATCTCTAACTTTTCGCGCGTGATTTCGCCGGGACAGCGGATCGCCAGACCGGGGCCGGGGAAGGGGTGGCGACCAATGAAGGATTTGGGCAGGCCAAGCTCAACACCCAGCGCGCGCACTTCGTCCTTGAAAAGCTCGCGCAGGGGTTCCACCAGCTTCAGCCCCATCTTTTCAGGCAGGCCGCCGACGTTGTGGTGGCTTTTGATCGTCACAGAGGGGCCACCGGAAAAGCTCACACTTTCAATAACATCGGGATAAAGTGTGCCTTGGGCAAGAAAGGCGGCATCTTCGATCTGGTCGGCGTATTTCTGGAAGACGTCGATAAACAGGCGTCCGATGATCTTGCGTTTGGTTTCGGGGTCGGACTGGCCTTCCAACTCGCCCAGAAACAGATCACTTTCATCGGCGTGGATCACCTTGAGATTCATGTGATCGCGGAACATGCCCACGACCTCTTCGGCCTCATTGAGGCGCAGCAGCCCGTGATCGACGAAGACGCAGGTGAGTTGATCGCCAATGGCCTCATGCAGCAGGGCCGCAGCGACGGAGGAATCGACGCCGCCAGAGAGGGCGCAAATAACGTGGGCGCTGCCCACTTGTTCCTTGATCGCCGCAATCGCCTGTTCGCGGTAGGCGCCCATGGTCCAATCCCCCGAAAATCCGGCCAGACGCACAAAATTTTCGTAGAGCTTTGATCCGTTGGGAGTGTGGTGCACCTCGGGGTGGAATTGCACGGCATAAAAGTTGCGGGCGACATCCGCTGTAATGGCGTAGGGTGCATTTGGCGAGGTGCCATAAACCGCAAAACCCGGTGCGATTTCAGAGACATGGTCGCCATGGCTCATCCAGACTTGTTCCTTGTCGGCCGCAAACCAACCATCCAACAGCGACAGTTTGCCAGCGGGCGTCACATAGGCGCGGCCAAACTCGGCAGTGCCTTCGCCGCTGACCACCTTGCCGCCCAATTGTTCCATCATGGTTTGCTGGCCATAGCAGATGCCCAGCACCGGGATACCCATCTCAAAGAGCGACTGCGGCGCGCGTGGCGAACCTTCGCGTGTCACGCTGTCCGGGCCACCGGAGAGGATGACCGCCTTGGGCGCGAAATCGGCCAGAAAGGCGTCTGTGACATTCTGGTAAGGGTGGATTTCGCAGTAGACGTTTAACTCGCGCAGGCGGCGGGCGATCAACTGGGTCACCTGACTGCCGAAATCGATGATAAGAAGGCGTTCGTGCGTGATATTTTCCATGCCGCGTCGGTAAACGCAGGTCCGGGTTTGTGCAAGGGGGTGGATGCCAAATTGAACCGCGCAAATTCAGGCGAAATGTGATATCCCGGTGCTATTATAGACGGAGATATTATGATGCAGATTTTTGAGCACACGTTGGCGCGGGTGGCCGTTTGGAACCTGGCCGGTTTTGGCGGAATTGATAACGACCGCATGAAACGACAAGCCGAAGGGCTGGCCTTGCTGGATGCCGAACTGGTGACGTTGGTCGAGGTTAATCCGGTCAGCTATATTGATACATTGGCCGCAGAGATTGGCACCTATGGGGTGCACTATGACACAACGATCCTGCCGCAACCCGGCGCGCTTCATATCGGGTTCCTGCATAAAAAGGGTGTAGAGGTCAGCAACGCCACGATGATCCCCGGATCGGAAGGGGATTATACCACCGGGCGCAGGGCCATTTCGGTGGACGTCAAGATGGGCAGGTTTTCGGCACATCTGGTGGGCGTGCATCTCAAATCCGGGCGCAACAAGCCCGAGCAAAAGCTGCGTGATACCCAATGCGTGGCCATTGGTAACTATTTGACGGCCCTGCGTAATACACCCGGTTTCAAGCGCAAGGCCCTGTTGCTGATGGGCGATTTCAACATGATCCCCGGTCAGGATGTCAGCAATTTCCATCACCTTGGCGGTGATGATCTGATGGATTTCGTCTCTAGCTGGGATTTGCAGGATCGGTTCAGCCATATCCTTGATAAAGGCCGGGCGAATCTGCTGGATGGGTTTGCGGTGTCGCGGACCTTTGCCACCGACTATGTGCGTGGTTCCCTGCGTCTGTTCCCGATGCATTGGACCATGGATATGGGGCGCGAGCGGTTCAAGGATGACGTGTCCGATCACCTGCCGTTTGTTGCGAGTTTTCGCGTCTTCTGACGGCGCATGTCGGTTTTCCCCCTGAGGGGCCGCAAAATCGGCAGGGTCTGGCCGTGGCGCAATGTATCACATGCGCAACTGCTACCTCGCACTGGAGAACCGAGATGTCTGATGCACCTGCAAGAACCGCACGTCGTGGTCGTGGCGGCGGCGGAGCCGCCCGCCGGGCAGAGCGGACGGCCGTGAGCGTTGAAACCGCGAAATATATCGAACGCAACGTTCCCAACTACGAAGTGCTGACCGAAGAGGCGCTGGAGGTCATTGAGGCAAACGCCGAAACTGTCCTGGCCGACATTGGTGTCAATTTCGTGGACAACCCCGAGGCATTGGAGCGCTGGAAATCCGTGGGCGCCAGCGTCGATGGTGAGCGTGTGCGTATCCCGCGTGGATTGGCGCGCAAGCTATGTGCGACGGCACCGTCTGAATACACCCAGCACGCCCGCAATCCTGAGCGTAATGTTGTGGTGGGTGGCAAGAACCTTGTGCTTGCCCCGGTTTATGGCCCGCCATTTGTGCGCGATGCCGAAGGCGGACGTCGCTACGCGACAATGGCGGACTTCGAAAAATTCGTGAAACTGGGCTATATGTCCAAATGGTTGCACCACTCGGGCGGGACGGTTTGTGAACCCACCGACGTGGCCGTGAACAAACGTCACCTCGATATGTTGCTGGCCCATATGGTCTATAGCGACAAGCCCTTCATGGGGTCCGTGACCGAACCCAGTCGCGCGCAGGACAGCATTGAAATGTGCGAGATCCTGTTTGGTAAGGACTTTGTGCGCGACAACACCGTGATGACCTCGCTCATCAACATCAACTCGCCGCTGACCTTCGACAGCATCATGATGGGCGCGCTCGAGGTGTTTGCGAAAAACAATCAGGCCTCGATCATCAGCCCCTTCATTGTGGGTGGTGCGATGGCACCGGTATCGGTTGCCGGTACATTGACGCAGGTTCTGGCCGAGGTTCTGGCAGGCGTGGCCTACAGTCAGATCATTCGCCCCGGATCGCCGGTGGTCATGGGCACATTCGTAACCTCGATCGACATGAACTCAGGCGCGCCGACCTTTGGCACACCCGAGGCGAGCCATATCACCTACGGGGCCGGGCAATTGGCCCGCCGTTTGGGTCTGCCTTATCGGTCTGCCGGGTCGTTCTGCGGATCCAAACTGCCTGATGCGCAGGCTGCATATGAAACTGCCAACTCGCTGAACATGGGTCTGCTTGCTGGCGTCAACTTCATGCTGCATAGCTGCGGATGGCTTGAGGGTGGTCTGGTTGCCTCTTTCGAGAAATTCGTGATGGACGCCGATATGCTGGGCACACTGCATCACTTTGCCCAAGGCGTGGACATGTCCGAGAACGGGCAGGCCATGGGTGCGATCGAAGAGGTGGGGCCGGGTGGCCACTACCTTGGGTGCGCACATACGCAAGCCAATTTCAAAACGGCGTTCTGGCGGTCGGACCTGTTTGACTACAAACCGTTCGAGACATGGGACGAAGAAGGCGCGCGCGATACGCAAACCCTTGCCACGGCGCGGGTGGCCAAATTGCTGGACACATATCAGCAACCCACGCTTGACCCAGAGATTGAGGCCAAGCTGCGCGCCTATGTTGCCGACAAAAAGGCCAGCATGCCTGACGCCTTCACCTAAACCTCAGACAATATGCGGGGTCGAGGCGCGCATCAGCTGCGCCTCGCCCAATATGGCGATCAATGCATCAACATGCCGCGCCGGGCTGTAGCTGCCCGTGCGGGTGATGCGTTGCTGTTCCAGATCGGCCTCAAGCTCCAGCAGGTGTAGGATGGCCTGCCCATGTCGGGGCAGGTTGTCGCCTTTCAAAAGCCGGGGCAGGTGCACCTCACGCCGATATTCATCAACACCAAAACGGGCCGCACGGGCGAGCAGGGATGGGCGCTTGAGCGTGGCAATCCGTGAGTGAATATCCAGCATCTGTCTAATTCTCCTTACAAGATGTGAAGTCGCTGTCCAGTTTACACAACCCAAGCGGGTGTTGCGGATTCAGCGACACCTCAGAACGCTCCGGTCAGATTTGTTTATGTTTTATAAATGATGGTTGATGGGCCGGTGTTCACGTTAATCATTCAGTAACCATACACGCTCAGGTAGTATTGGCGTCGTGAGTTTTCTGGGGGTGAGGAAGCCGGGATCGTGTTGATGGAAATGGGCAAAAGGGTGCATCTTATGACAACAGCTATTGGGTCCACTTCACAGCCGCATTTTCCGCAGTGGGTGCCGGATGCGGCCCGGAATTACCTTGTTCACACAGAATCCGGCTTGTCGATCCGCGCCTTGGCGCGTGCAAGCGACTGCCATCCGTCAACAGTTCTTCGGCAGGTTCGCCGGTTGGAGGGACGCCGTGATGACCCGCTGATTGATGCGGCATTACGGGCGCTCTCTGCGCAGCATGTCGCGCATTTTGTAGCCAAGAAAAGGGAAATGAAGACGATGAATTTGGAGTGTTTAGAAGGTGGGTCCGCAGGGTCGGCAGGCCTGACACAGGCCCGTATTGATCAGGAAGCAAAACGTATCTTGCGCCGCCTTTGCGAGCAGGGCGCGGTTCTGGCCGTTGCCCGCGAGATGGAGACAGCCGTTGTTGTGCGCATGTCGCCCGAAGGCGAGCAGGTGCGCACAGCGGTGGTGGAGCGTGAGATCGCGCAGGCCATGGCACTCAAGGACTGGATCAACTGCCCGGATCCCGACGGGCGCATCGCGCGGTACTTTATCACGAATCCAGGCCGCGCGGCCTTGCGGCGTCTGACCGCCGAAGATGAAAACCGCGCCAGCGGGTTTGCTGAAAGGAACGCGGATCCATACAGCGATGCGGCATGGGACATTGCCGCCATCGAGGGAACGGCGCGCCCGCAAAACCGCTACTTTGCCAGCGAGAGCCCGCTGGTGGGGTTGGCCCGCCGCAAGGATCGCGATGGCAAACCTTTTCTTGCGCGCGATCTTGTCGTTGCAGGTGAACGTCTGCGCGAAGATTTTGAACTGGTCGAGGTCGGCTTGGGCGGCGCGGCCAGTTGGGACGATTTGATGGATGCCGAAACACCAGAGGCAATCACCAAAGGGCCAAAGGGCGCACGCGCGGCCTATGACCGGATCAAGACCGCGCTGGCAGAGCTTGGTCCCGGGTTGGGTGACGTGGTTCTGCGCTGCTGCTGCTTTCTCGAAGGGCTGGAACAGACCGAGAAACAGATGGGTTGGTCGGCGCGCTCGGGCAAGATTGTGCTGCGCATCGCCCTGCAACGGCTCAAACGTCACTACGAAGAGACTCACGGGCGTTACGGCCCGATGATCGGCTAGGTGTGGTTGTCATGCATCAAAAGCAGCCCCGCCATGTTGTGCGTTCTGTCTCATGGACAACACGAGGGGCCAACGCTAGGTAAGTATCAATCATGACGGAGCCTTTGCATGACCACACGCGATCTGAAAATCCCGGCACAGCGCCATCCGGAAAAGCAACGCCGGCCGGATGCCGCCCAACCGAAAAAACCGGATTGGATCAGGGTCAAGGCACCAACCTCGGATGGCTATAAGCAAACGCGCGACATCATGCGCGAGCACAAGCTGGTCACTGTCTGCGAAGAGGCCGGTTGCCCCAATGTGGGTGAATGCTGGTCGCAGGGTCACGCCACGATGATGATCATGGGCGAGGTCTGCACGCGGGCCTGCACATTCTGCAATATCGCCACGGGCAAACCGCCCGAGGCGCTGGATGTGTTTGAGCCGGGGCGCGTGGCCGATGCCGTCAAAAAGCTGGGCCTGAACCATGTGGTGATTACGTCGGTGGACCGCGATGATGTTGAGGATGGCGGGGCAGAGCATTTTGCCCAAACCATTCGCGCGGTGCGCCGCCAGTCGCCGGGAACCACGATTGAAATTCTCACACCGGATTTTATCCGCTGTGATCCCAGTGTGTTAGAGGTTGTTGTTAAAGCACGTCCCGATGTGTTCAATCACAACCTTGAAACGGTTCCGGGCCTGTATCCGCAGATCCGCCCCGGTGCCCGCTATTTCCATTCTTTGCGCCTTTTGCAACGGGTGAAGGAACTGGACCCGACGATGTTCACCAAATCCGGCATCATGGTGGGTTTGGGCGAGGATAAGCAGTCGGTTGTGCAGGTCATGGAAGACATGCGCGCCGCTGACATCGATTTCCTGACCATCGGTCAGTATTTGCAGCCCACGCCAAAGCACCACAAGGTGGATCGGTTCGTCACACCAGAGGAATTTGCAACCTACGAAAAGACCGCTTTCAACAAGGGGTTCTTGATGGTTTCGGCAACGCCGCTTACCCGGTCGTCCTACCACGCGGGCGATGATTTCGCGCGGTTGCGTGCAGCACGGCAGGCGAAACTGGGGCAGGCCTGAACTTAGGGCGTTTCGTTTGCAATCGCTGGAATTGCCTTGAGGTAAGCTGCAATCGCGTCGCGGTCGCCATCAGTCAGCTTGCTGGTATTGCGCACAACCGCCGCCATCTCACCCCCGGCCGTGTCGAACTCCGGCGTGAAACCACTTTTGAGGTATTCGGAAATTTCCGACGCTGACCAAGTCAGGGCAGCGGGTGTGATATTCGGGATACGGCCGTCACCAGAGGGATTTTCCGCACCGGCCAGCCAGCGTGACCTGTCCACTCCACCCAGCGCGTTGCGCGATGTATGACATTCGGTGCAATGGCCCAAAGCCTCGACCAGATAGCGGCCACGCGCGATTTCTGGCGTGGCAGCATCCTGTAACGCCCAATCATCACCCTCAAACAGCGCCTTCCAAGGGCCAAGCGTTACGCGCAGGTTGAAGGGAAAGCCCACCTCATGCGGTTGTGAGGGTTGATCGGATGCGGGCAGGGTCCGCAGATAGGCGATCAGATCTGCCACATCCTGCACATCCGCCTTGTTGTAGCTTGTGTAGGGGAACGCCGGAAACAGATGCTCCCCGTCACGTCCTACGCCCACCATGATGGCCGAGGCAAGTGCCACATCGGGCCAGTTTCCCACGCCATGTGTCGGATCGCTGGAAATATTGGGGGCAATGAATGTGCCAAAGGGTGAAGCAAAGCGCCTGCCGCCGGAAAGCAATTCTGGCGGTTGGTCATCCGCGTTATGGCAGGAGGCACAGCCTGCGGCGGCAAAGATGATCGCGCCGTTTTCGCTATCTGCTGTGATCCCGTTGAAAACATCCGGAGAAAGTGGTTGCGGGCGGGTCAGATACCAGCCCGCAGCAACCACAATCAGCCCCAGAACGGCCGATCGGCCCAGCAGTTTCATACCAGCCGCGCCGGTTTATTGACGTGGCGTGCGATAGTTTTCGTGGCAGGATCCACAGGCCTGCCCAACAGGCCCAAAAGCCGCCTTCAGGGCGTCAAGGCCGTCACCAGCAACGGCTGCAAGATCGGCTGTTGCCGTGACAAGCGCGGTTTGTTCAGCCTCAAATCCGGCCATATCGGTCCAGATTTCGGCCTTGGCGCGGCTGCCTTCGACGCTGCTGTCGGTGCCTTCGACCCAATAGCGATCCTGACTTATGCCCGCCACCGCGGCCAGATTTGCCGCAGCTGTTGCGGCAACTGTCGCGTCATAGTCAATCTTGTCCTGCGCCATTGCACCAAGTGGCCCAAGGTTGAAGCCAAGCAGTCCCATATGTGATTGTCGCGCATCCATCCCGCGCTGTTGGTCCTGCGTCAGGTGCCCATCGGCGTAGGCCACTGTCATTACGCTAATCAATCCCGCCGCAGTCAATATTTTGGTCATCGTTGTCGGCATGGTTTTACCCCCCTATTGATAAACCTATCGCCAAGCCTAGCAGGTGTCGGGAACCGATCAAATCACGCTGATGTGATTGAGTTTGAGGCTCTGGCGCCTAAGGGGCAGGATATTTGTGCCTCACGCATCCTCATCCGGGAAACGCACCTTGCCAATAAAGGGCAGGTTCCGGTTGCGTTGGGCAAAGTCGATGCCATAGCCCACGACGAATTCATCGGGGATTTCAAAACCGGTCCATGTGGCCTTGAGGTCCACCTCGCGCCGCGCAGGTTTGTCGAGCAGGGCAATCGTGCGCATGCGCGCCGGTTTGCGCGACATCAGGTATTTCGTGACATGTGACAACGTATGACCGGTATCAACGATATCCTCGACCACCAGCACATCGCGCCCTTCAATCTGGCCGCGCAAATCCTTCAGGATGCGCACCTCGCGACTGCTTTCCATACCATCGCCATAAGATGACGCCTCAAGGAAATCGACCTCGACGGGCAGATCCAATTCGCGCACCAGATCAGCGATAAACACGAAGGACCCGCGCAGGAGGCCCACCACGACCAATTTGTCCGTGTCAGCAAAGTCATGGCGGATATCGCGGGCGAGGTCTTCGATCCTTGCGGCAATCGCCTTGGCGCTGATCATTTCGTCAATCACATAGGGGCGGTGCGACATGTGGGCCTCAAACTTGGGGAATGGGTTGATTTTTCTGGCGCAGTTTACGACATGGGGCGGTGAAGTCACCCGCGAAAGCCCCAGATGCCCAGTCATTCCGAAACAAAATTTCTGCCGTACACGGCCCGGCAGATGTATGACCTTGTGGCCGACGTCGCCAATTACCCACAATTCCTGCCTTGGACTGCTGCTGCAAGGGTGCGCAGTGTCACGGATAAGGGCGATCATGCCGAAATGCTGGCTGATCTGGTGATTTCCTTCAAAGTCTTTCGTGAGAAATTCGGCAGCCGTGTGCTGCTTTGGCCCGAGGAGATGAAGATCGACACGGCTTACATCGACGGTCCGGTCAAACATCTTGAAAGCCAATGGCGTTTCAAGGATGTCGCGGGCGGGTCCGAGGTGTCTTTTGCCGTTGATTTTGAATTCAAGAACCGGCTGTTACAGGGCGCTGCCGGCATGTTCTTCAATGAGGCAATGCAGCGTGTCGTGCGATCGTTTGAGCGGCGCGCGGCAGAGCTCTATGGTCCACGGTAGGTCCGTGCTTTGAGGCGTTGCCCAGCGCGTAGACCCGACCGGCCGAAAGAATGAGCGCGCCCATTGTCAGGCGCGCTCTTGCCGTTTGTTGTTTGATATGGCTGACCTAGCTGTTGAACTCGTATGCCCGCTCGCCATGCACGGACAGGTCCAGCCCGGTCACTTCGGTTTCATGATCGACCCGCAGCGTTGTGACTGATTTACAGACAAAAATCAGCACGATCGTCACCACAGTTGTGTAGCTGCCCACAATCACAAGGCTACCCAGTTGCGCCGCCCATGCGCCAGCACCAAAGACCGCAATCATGATCGTGCCGAAAATGCCGCCAACGCCGTGAACCGCAAAGACATCCAATGTGTCGTCAATCTTGACCTTGTTGCGGATCGCGTTCACCGCCTCTTGGCAAAGAATACCCGCAACGCCGCCGATGATCAGCGCCTCAACCGGGCCAACAAAGCCAGACGCAGGCGTGATCGAGGCCAGACCTGCGATTGTACCTGTCACCATGCCAACCAACGAAGCCTTGCCGAACTTGATCCGCTCCCATAGCGCCCATGTCAGTGACGCGGCTGCCGCCGAAATATGTGTCACCGTCAGCGCCATTGCCGCACCGCCATCTGCCGCCAGTTGCGATCCGCCGTTAAACCCAAACCAGCCAACCCAGAGCATTGCAGCCCCGATCATCACCATGCCGGGGTTATGTGGCGGTTTGGACGGATCGCGCCGCGCGCCCAGAAAGACCGCAAGGATCAGTGCCGCCAGACCTGCGGTTTCATGCACCACAATGCCGCCTGCAAAGTCGCGCACGCCAACCTCGCCAAAGATGCCACCATCGGCCAGCATCCCGCCGCCCCAGACCCAATGCACCACCGGCGCATAGCACAAGAGCATCCACAGCGATGAGAACAGCAGCACAAAGCCAAAGCCGATCCGTTCGACATACGCACCAACGATCAGGGCAGGGGTGATGATGGCAAAGGTCATCTGGAAGGCAAAGAACAGCACCTCGGGCAGGGTGCCCGCCACTGTGTCAGCCGTGATGCCCGAAAGGAACATCTTGTCCAAGCCGCCCCAAAACCCGCTGGTGCCGGACCCAAAGGCGATGGAATAGCCGAAGGCAAACCAAAGGATGCTCATCAAACAGGCGATGGCATAGCAGTGCATGAAGACACTCAGCACGTTGCGCGCCCGCACCAGCCCGCCGTAAAACAGCGCCAGCCCCGGCAGTGTCATGAATAAGACAAGCGCCGTGGCCACGATGATCCACGCTGTATCCGCTCCGTTCATTGTTCCCTCCTTCAGGTCTTTTGTTGGAGGGCTTAGGGCGCAATTGCGCTGCTTGTTAAATGTGCAACCGCGTCAAGGATGGCCTAAAACAGGGGCAATTTGCGGTGCGCTGAATTATTGGGCGAAATGGCAGCTACACGACTAGGAATCGCGCGCAATTGAATCCACGGCCCTACAGAAAAGCGTCAGGCCGTGGTCGCGCGCTGCCGCACGCACCTTGGCGCGGCCCGGCGCACCAAATTCGACCGTTTCTGTGGTGACACCTGCCTTGGTCGCCAAGCCAAAACACACGCGCCCTTCGGGCTTATGCTCTGATCCGCCCGGCCCGGCGATCCCGGTGATCGACACTGCGATATCGGCGTCTGATTGGCGTAGCGTGCCGGTTGCCATCTCTGCGGCAACCTCTTCCGACACCGCGCCATGTGCATCCAGGGTCGCCTGCGCGACGCCCAGCATCTGCATTTTCGCGGTATTGGTATAGGTCACAAACGCCCTGTCAAAGATTGCCGAGCTTCCCGGAATATCCGTGATTGCAGCACTCAGCATCCCGCCGGTGCAGCTTTCGGCGGTGGCAAGCATAACGCCCTTGGCCTTGGCCGAGGCAAGAAGCGCCTCGGCGCTCATATCAAGACGATGTGATAAAGGGCGGCCAGAATACTGACACCGATAGCCGCAAAAACGCCCGCGATCACATCATCCAGCATCACACCTGTTGGCCCATGCATCCGGTCGGCCCAGCCCACAGGCCCCCATTTGGTGATGTCGAACAGCCGGAACAGGGCAAATGCCGCGATCCAGCCGGGCCAGAGCGCAAGGATGCTGACGTCCTGCCGCGCGGCCCCAAACGCCAGCGGCAAAAGGGCGATCCATTGGCCGCAGACCTCATCAATGACAATCTCTGAGGGATCATGGTTGTCCTTGCCTTTGGTCTCAACACCGGTGGCCCAGACGCCCAGCGCGTAAGAGAGGATAACACCTGCAACAAGGCCCCATGGCCCAGTCAGCATGTAAAGCGCCCAACCAGCGGGCAGGGCGGCAAGCGACCCCCAGGTGCCGGGGGCAGGGCGGATGTGACCGACATAAAAGAAAGTGGCAATCAGATGGGTCATGGCGTCACCAGCGTGACCGTGGCAATGGCGGCGATGCCTTCTTCGCGCCCGGTAAAGCCCAGCTTTTCGGATGTGGTCGCCTTGACGCTGATCCGGTCGCTATCCAGGCCCATATAGGCGCCCATCACGGCTTTCATCGCATCCTGATGCGGGCCGATCTTGGGGTGTTCGCAAACCAATGTGCAATCCACATTGTTGACGTTGAACCCGTCCGATTTTGCCAGTGCGACCGCATGTTCCAGAAAAATATGGCTCGCCGCCCCTTTCCATTGTGGATCGGACGGTGGGAAATGTTGGCCAATATCACCCTTGCCCAGCGCACCATAGATCGCGTCGGTCACGGCATGCATTCCCACATCCGCATCGGAATGCCCTTGCAAACTGCGCGTATGCGGGATCTGGACACCGCAAAGCCAGACATGATCGCCCGGCCCAAAGCGGTGTACGTCATAGCCATTGCCAACGCGCATATCCATCGCTGCCCTCATCCGTTTTTCCACCCTGTCGAAGTCTTCGGGCGTGGTGATTTTGATGTTGTCTTCATCGCCCGGCACGATGGCAACGTCCAGCCCTGCGGTACGGGCAACGGCCACATCATCGGTTTCCTGTCCTGTGCTGTCACGATGGGCCGCGAGAAGCGGCGCAAGCAGGAACCCTTGCGGAGTTTGCGCGCGGTAAAGCCCCACACGATCCTGAACTGCATCCACCAAGCCATCCGCCCCATGCCAAAGCGTATCCGACACAGCGACGGCAGGAGCGGCACCTTGATGTGTGCCCAGCGCCTCCAGAACCCGGTTGATCACCTGCTCGGTCACCAGCGGACGGGCGGCGTCATGGATCAGAACTTGGGTCGTGGCCGGATCAACGGCCTTCAATCCGGCCTGTACTGATGCGGCGCGTGTCGCACCACCGGTCACAACAGTGGCTTGCGGTTCACGCGGCCAATGGGTGCTGGCAACATCATCGGGATGCAACACCAGCACCAGCTGGCTGATTGCTGGATGGGCCGCGAAACAGGCCATCGCGTGGGCGGCAACGGATTGTCCGCCCAGCATCTGCCACTGCTTGGGAAGGTCGCCCCCGGCACGGGTGCCGCGCCCTGCGGCGACGATGATGGCGGCTGTTGTCATGAAGGCTCCAGTGCTCTGCCAGACTGGTTTAGGCCGCACAGGGTGCTGACGCAATTCGACAATTTTCCACGCACAATGCACAAAAAATAGGCATATGCTGATAAAGCAGGACAAAATCGGCTGGGTTTCGTTGTGTGATGGGTAAAATCACCATATTCCGGCACCAACCCATAACCCTTGAGCGATGACTGTTCCCTTGGCTAACTACGAATCCTTGTGTCTGAATGACCTGGCGCTAACGCCGCCCGTCGCATTGGCGCCCTTGGCGGGTATCACCGACTTGCCGTTTCGCCAGTTAGTCGCCTCATTCGGGGCCGGGTGGGTGGTGAGCGAGATGGTCGCCAGTCAGGAAATGGTGCAGGCCAAACCAGGTGTGCGCGAACGGGCCGAACTTGGCTATGATCAGGCAGGCACGGCGGTGCAGATCGCCGGGCGCGACGCCTATTGGATGGCTGAAGCCGCAAAGATGGTCGCAGGCAATGGCGCGGCCTTTATTGATATCAACATGGGGTGTCCCGCCAAGAAGGTGACAAACGGCTATTCCGGTTCTGCCTTGCTGCGCACGCCCGATCATGCGCTCAGCCTGATCGAGGCTGTGGTGAACGCGGTCGATGTGCCTGTGACGCTGAAAACCCGGCTGGGCTGGGACGAAGACAGCCTGAATGCCGCCGACGTCGCGCGGCGTACGGAAGGGGCCGGTATCAAGCTGGTCACGATCCATGGCCGCACCCGCTGTCAGTTCTACAAGGGGGCGGCTGATTGGAAAGCAATCCGTCAGATCAAGGATGCCGTTTCGATCCCTGTCATCGCAAATGGTGACATCGTGGACGCCGCAACGGCGCGCGAGGCCCTGCGCCAGTCTGGTACTGATGGCGTCATGATCGGGCGCGGTGCGCAGGGGCGGCCCTGGCTGCTGGCAGGGGTGGCGTCCGCGCTTTACGGAACGCCTGCACCAGACATCCCCCAAGGTGCAGCCCTCACCGACATGATTTGCACCCATTACGAGGCGATGCTTTCGTTCTACGGGGCCGAGATGGGCCGCAAGGTCGCCCGCAAGCATCTGGGCTGGTACATGGATGATGCCCGCACAGAACCCGGTTTGCGCAAGGCAATCCTGACCCATGCTGACCCCGCGCATGTGCTGCGCGATTTGCCTGATGCGATGGTCATGCAGGTGGCCGCATGATCCTTGGTGCAAGCCTTTGGGCGTCTTTGCCGGTGCCGTCGCTGATGTTGGACGGGCAGGATGTCATCACGATGAGCAACCCCGCCGCAGAGACCTTTCTGAATATGTCGGCGCGCGCGCTGGAAGGGCAGCGCCTGTGGGAAAAGGTGATGATTGATGCGCCGTTGGAGGGGCCGTTTCAGCGGGCACGCCAGAACAGCACGTCGCTTTTTGTGAATGATGTGGATGTGGGCAGCGGTGAACGCGCCCCGATGCTGTGCAACATCCAGTTTGCGCCATTGCAAGGCAGCGATGACACCATGATCGTCATGATCAGCCCGCGCGAGATTGCCAGCCGGATCAATCAGAACCACTCAACCGGGAAAGCCGCAAAATCCGCGATCGGGATGGCGGAAATGCTGGCCCATGAGATCAAGAACCCGCTGGCGGGTATCACGGGTGCGGCGCAACTGCTGTCCATGGGGCTGACGCCGGAAGATCAGGAAATGACCGATCTGATCGTCGGCGAAAGCCGCCGCATCGTGAAACTGCTTGAGCAGGTCGAACAGTTCGGCAACCTGCGCCCGCCCGAGTTGAAACCGGTGAACATCCACGATGTGCTGGACCGCGCGCGGCAATCAGCCGC
Organism: uncultured Paracoccaceae bacterium; assembly: GCA_947498645.1. Classification (GTDB taxonomy): domain Bacteria; phylum Pseudomonadota; class Alphaproteobacteria; order Rhodobacterales; family Rhodobacteraceae; genus Yoonia. Next base: position 2,574,976 of record CANMKS010000001.1, read on the forward strand.
CGTCGGCTTTGGCGCGCATATGCTTTTTGTGGAAGAATACGACCCCTCGCTGCCCCAGACCATGGCCGACGCCGATCAGCTTTTACAGGTGTTCCTGAACCTGCTCAAGAATGCGTCAGAGGCTTGCAAAGACGCGGGCACGCTGCGCCTGCGGACTTTCTATGACACATCACTGCGCGTGCGCCGGTCAGACGGCACCCAGGCGCGTTTGCCGCTGCAAGTTGAAATCATCGACGACGGGCCGGGCCTGCCGCGTGAGATTGCCGACGACATTTTCGAACCCTTCGTGTCAGGGCGCGAAAACGGAACCGGGTTGGGGCTCGCCTTGGTGTCCAAGCTGGTCGGCGATGCCGGGGGCTGGATTTCAGTAGACAGCGTGCCGGGGCGCACGGTTTTCCGCGTCTCGCTGCCAATCGCGCCCAAAGATAACGCATTAGGAGAGACATAATGGACGGGACAGTACTTGTTGCTGATGATGACCGCACGATCCGCACGGTGCTGACGCAGGCGCTGACCCGTGCGGGGTGCAAGGTTCATGCCACATCGTCGCTGGTCACGCTGATGCGCTGGGTGGATGAGGGCAAAGGGGATTTGGTGATTTCCGATGTGGTCATGCCCGACGGCAATGGGCTGGATCAACTGCCCAAGATTGCAGATGCCCGCCCCGGACTGCCGGTGATCGTCATTTCCGCCCAGAACACGATCATGACGGCCATTCAGGCGGCAGAGGCGGATGCCTATGATTATCTGCCCAAACCTTTTGATCTGCCTGACCTGATGAAACGCGCCGCCCGTGCGTTAGAGGTCAAACGCCGCGCGCCGGTCACCCGCAGCCCCGACATTGCTTCAACGGAACAGGGCGGCGATCTGCCCCTTGTCGGGCGCACTGCTGTGATGCAGGATCTGTACCGGCTTGTGGCGCGGGTCATGAACACGCAGCTGCCGGTGCTTATCACCGGTGAAAGCGGGACCGGCAAATCGCTGATAGCGCGCGCCGTGCATGATTTCTCGGATCGGCGCAGCCTGCCATTTGTGATTGTCTCTGCCGCTGATCTGGAAGGGATGGATGGGCCATCCACGGTCCTCAGCCGGGCCAAGGGCGGATCCATGCTGTTTGACGAGATCGGCGATCTGTCAGAGCCGGCACAGGCCCGTATTGTGCGGATGCTGGACAGTCTGGGCGACAACGCGCCGCGCATCATGGCAACATCACAATCCGATCTGATGGTGCGTATGGAAGATGGGGATTTTCGCGAAGACCTGTTTTACCGGCTTGGCGGTGTGACCGTTGCTGTGCCCTCTTTGCGCGAACGTGTCGATGACATCCCGCTGCTGGCCGAACATTTTCTTGCGCGCGCTGAGCGCGATGGTGGCCCCGTCCGGCGCTTTGGCGATGCGGCGATTGATCTGGTACGCGCCTACAGTTGGCCCGGCAATGTGCGACAGTTGGAAAACGCTGTGCGGCGGCTGGTCTTTACTGCCGCAGAAGAGGAAATCAGCCGCGCCGAGGTTGAGATGGTTCTGGGCAATCAGCCGGCAATTGAACCGCTGCGGTCAAGTGGCGAGGGCGAAAAGCTCAGCGCCAGCGTGGCCAAGCATCTGCGCCGGTATTTTGATCTGCATGGCGGGGTGCTGCCGCCGCCGGGCCTGTACAACCGAATCCTGAAGGAAGTTGAGGGGCCGTTGATCGAAATCGCGCTTGATTCAACCGGGGGAAATCAGGCGAAATGTGCTGATTTACTTGGGATAAACCGCAATACGCTGCGCAAGAAAATTACAGATCTCGATATCCGCGTGACTCGCCGCCGCAAGTTGATGTAAAACCGCAACATAACCGTGGCCTTGGCGCGTCAGCGTCGCTCAAAGGTCACATATCAACAGCGGCATCGTGGGGGCGACCTCACCATAATATTGGGCTCTGCACGTGCAGCGAACCCTTCCAGGACTGAACTTTTCGCGCCTGAACCGGTGGTTCCGTCAGCGACAGGTTCAAAGTGCGCTCACAACGGGGCTTGTGATTGCGGCGCCGATTCTGGCGGCGCTGACCTATTTTGTTGTTGGTCCGTTTGATCAGGGTGCATCGTCGAATGCGTTGCGCTTGGTGCTGTTGCTTGACCTGATCTATGTGCTGGTTGTGGCAGCATTGGTGTTGCGGCAGGTCGCGCGGATGATTGCCGCACGGCGCGCACGTTCGGCCGGGTCGCAACTGGCGGTGCGTCTGACTGGGGTTTTTGCGATCACCGCATTGGTGCCCATCGTGCTTGTGGCTGTGTTCTCGGTCGTTCTGATTTCCATTGCGCTGGAGGGGCTGTTTTCAGAGCCGGTGGGAAATGTGCTGCGCACTTCTTTGACCACAGCGCAGGCTTATGAGGAAGAACACCGCAAAGAGCTGACACGCGACGGGCAGGGCTTGGCCGCCTATCTGAACCGCGAGCGACAGGGCAATCTCTTTATGGATGACGGCGAAGTGCGCCGTGCCTTGGGCGACGTGCAGGCACAGATCGAAAGAGGCCTGACAGAGGCTTTCGTGATCGACGGGCTGGGCAATATCACAGCCCGCGGCGCGCGGTCGTATGAGTTTGGCTATGAACGCCCAAGCCCCACCGATTTTCTGCTGGCAGAGAACAGCGGGCTGGCGATCATTGAGGATTTGCAGAACAACGAGTTTCGCGCGCTCATCCCGCTCAGCGCCTTTCGTGACCGTTATCTTTACGTGACCCGCGCTGTGGATGGCACGGTCTTGTCTTTGCTCGATGACACCACCGAAACAGTGGAGCAATACGAGGAACTGGCCAATGAACGGGGGCAACTTTTGTTCCAGTTTGGCCTGCTTTATCTGGGCTTTGCGGTGATCCTGATCCTTGGCGCGATCTGGGGCGGGTTGTGGTTTGCCGAACGGCTGTCGCGGCCTGTGGGCCGGCTGGTGTCTGCATCACAGCGTGTGGGTTCGGGCGATCTTGATGTGCGCGTGATCGAAGACGATGGCGAAGACGAGATTTCGCAGCTTGGCCATTACTTTAACCAAATGACCAGCCGGTTGAAATTTCAGCGCGATGAACTGCTTGAAACCAATCACGCAACGGAGCGGCGCAGGCGCTTGTTTGATTCCGTGCTGAGTTCGGTCACATCCGGCGTTGTCGGTCTGGACCCACATGGGCGCGTGACCTTCGTGAACCCGTCCGCCCAGCGTCTGCTGTCGGTGTCTGACAGGTCTGCGGCGGTGGCGCTTTCGGTGGCCGTGCCAGAGTTTTCCGATCTGTTTGCGCGGGTGCGCGTCACAGATAAGGAAAGCGTTCAGGATCAGATCAATCTGGTGCGCAAGGGCCAGCAGGAAAGCCTTTTGGTGCGTATGTCCCAGCGCCGCAATGATGATGGTACGCTTGAAGGCTACGTTGTGGCCTTTGATGATGTAACCGATCTGGTCAGTGCGCAGCGTATGGCCGCATGGGGCGACGTGGCGCGCCGCATCGCGCATGAGATCAAGAACCCGCTGACCCCCATTCAATTGTCTGCCGAGCGGATCAAGCGCAAATTCCATAGTCAGGTTGGTATGGATGCCGACAAACTGGAACAGATGACTGACGTGATTGTCAGGCAAACCAATGACTTGCGGCGCATTGTTGATGAGTTTTCCAAATTTGCCAGAATGCCGGAACCTGAATTGGCGCTGAACGACCTGACACAGTTGATCCACGATTCACTGTCGCTGCAAATGGCCGGGCAACCGGACGTGTTTTTTGCTGCCAGCATTCCTGATGAGGCCGTGCTGATTGACATGGACGATACGATGATTGGTCAGGCGCTGACAAACCTGCTCAAAAACGCAGGTGAGGCGACAGAGACCTACATCGAAAAGCACGGCGCCGAAGGCTATCGCCCCGAGATCCAGTTGCGGATGATCCGCGAACCGGGGCAAGTGGTGATCAAGATTTCCGACAATGGGATTGGCCTGCCAGAGGACCGCACAAGGCTGTTTGAGCCCTATGTGTCCAGCCGCGACAAAGGCACCGGGCTTGGCCTGCCGATCGTCAAGAAAATCATCGAAGAACACGGCGGTACGTTGACGCTGACCGACGCCGATGTCTTCCAGGGGCAGGACCACGCGGGTGCCTGCGCCGTTATTCAATTACCTGCTGCCTCAACCGAGGCACGGGCCGCAAAGATTCCAGCATGAGGGTAATATGGGCGATATTCTAATCACTGATGACGAACGCGATATTCGCGAATTGATCTCGGAAATCCTGATTGATGAAGGGTTCACGACGCGACTGGCGGGAACCTCCGACGAATGCATGGCGCAGATCGCGGCGGAAACACCTGCGCTGATGATTCTGGATATCTGGCTGAAAGACAGCAATATGGACGGGATTGATATCCTCAAATCCGTCAAACGCGACCATCCTGATGTGCCGATCGTGATCATATCGGGCCATGGCAATATCGAGATTGCGGTGGCTGCGATCAAACAGGGTGCCTACGACTTTATCGAAAAGCCGTTTAACATTGATCAACTGCTGGTGGTCATCCGCCGGGCAATGGAAACCTCGCGGCTGCGCCGCGAAAATGTGGAACTGAAGCGCGGTGAGACTTTCAGCGCCGAAATGCTGGGCGAAAGTGCCGCTTTCCGCAATCTCAAATCGCAATTGGATAAGGTCACGAAATCCAATGGCCGGGTCATGCTTACCGGTCCTGCCGGTGCAGGTAAGGAGATTGCCGCGCGCTACATCCACGCCAATTCCAACCGGGCGGGTGCGCCTTTCGTAACTGTCAACTCGGCATCCATTGAACCCGAACGTATGGAAGAGGTTCTGTTTGGTCGCGAGGACAGCGGACGCGGCATCGAGCCGGGCCTGCTGGAAGAGGCCAATGGTGGTATCGTCTATTTTGATGAGATTGCCGATATGCCGCTGGGCACGCAGTCCAAAATCCTGCGCGTTCTGGTCGAGCAACGCTTTCAGCGGGTCGGTGGGGGCGACAAGGTGCAGGTTGATCTGCGGGTCGTCTCAAGCACGAACCGGGACCTGAACGCAGCGATTGCTGATGGGACGTTCCGTGAGGAGCTTTACCATCGTCTGAATGTTGTGCCGATCGCTGTCCCGTCGCTGGAAGAACGGCGCGAGGATATTCCAGTGCTGGCGGAACACTTCATTGATATCTTCAACAAGGCCCAAGGCCTGCCATTGCGCAAACTGGCAGATGATGCGCGGGCATTGTTGCAGACCATGCATTGGCCCGGCAACGTGCGCCAGTTAAAGAACGTCGTGGAACGTGTTCTGATCCTTGGGGAAAATTCCGATGAGATTACGGCCCGCGAACTGCCCAGTGGCGACGAAGGCGGCAGTGATGAGGGGCGGATTGTTCTTGCTGGCGGTCTGGCAACTCTGCCATTGCGCGAAGCCAGAGAGCTGTTTGAGCGTGAATATCTGCTGACCCAGATCAACCGCTTTGGCGGCAATATCAGCCGTACCGCGTCCTTTGTTGGCATGGAACGCTCTGCTTTGCACCGCAAGCTGAAATCGCTGGGGGTTGTAACAACCAACAAGGCTGGGGGCCGTGTGGCCTATGTCGAGGATGACGCCGAATGAAGGTGATCATTTGTGGCGCGGGGCAGGTGGGCTGGCAAATTGCCCGGCATTTGTCTGGCGAAAACAACGATGTCACGGTTGTTGATAACAACCCTGAACTGGTCCGCCGCGCGACTGACACGCTGGATGTTCAAGGCATCGCGGGATTTGCCAGCTACCCTGACGTGCTGGACCGGGCGGGTGCGCGTGATGCCGATATGATCATCGCCGCCACCTATTCGGACGAGGTGAATATGGTCACCTGTCAGGTGGCGCATTCTGTTTTTTCGGTGCAGCGCAAAATCGCGCGATTGCGGGCGCAAAACTACCTTGAGCAAGGGTATTCGGACCTTTACCGCCGCGACCACCTGCCGATTGATGTTGTCATCTCGCCCGAAAAAGAAGTGGCAGAAGCCGCGTTGCAGCGCCTTGCCGCCCCTGCCGCCTTTGACACTGAGAGCTTTCTGGAAGGCCGCGCGCAACTTTTGGGGATTACGATTGACGAAGATTGCCCCGTTATCAACACGCCGCTGCGGCAACTGACCGATCTTTTTTCCACCCTGCGTGCCGTGGTGGTGGGTATTCGCCGTGACAGTGCGTTGTTTGTCCCTTCGGCTGGCGACCAGATTTTCCCTGATGATGAATGTTACATCTTTACCCACACCGAAGATATGACACGCACCTTGGAAATCTTTGGCAAAACCCAGTCAAAACAAGAGCGTATCGTCATTATAGGTGGCGGCAACGTGGGCCTTGGGGTCGCGCAGGCGCTAGAGGCACGGACAGAGCGCGTGCGCGTCAAGATGATCGAAAAGCATCGTGAATGCGCCGAACGGGCGGCTGACGCGCTGGACCGGACGATTGTGTTGCATGGTGACGGGCTGAATAGCGGCTTGTTGGAAGAGGCCAATATCAGTTCTGCGGATGCGGTGCTGGCCGTGACGGATGATGACAAGACCAACTTGCTCGCCTCCGTCCGTGCCAAAGAACTGGGGTGCAAGATGGCCATTACATTGATCAATGACCCCACCCTGGTGCCTTTGATGGGGCCACTGGACATTGACGCCTATATCAACCCGCGCGCCACAACCGTAAGCTCGATCCTGCGCCATATCCGGCATGGCCGTGTGCGCGGCGTCTATTCGATTGGCGACGCAGAGGCGGAAGTCATCGAAGCGCAGGTCTTGGGGACGTCACCGATGGCGGGGCAGCGGGTAAAGGACATCTCATTCCCGGAAGGGACGTTGATCGGCGCGGTCATGAAGGAAGGTCAATTTGTCAGGCCAACGGGCGAGACCCGGATCGAAGAGGGCGATGTCGTCGCGATCTTTGCCATGGCTGACGATGTGCCGGAAGTCGAACGGCTCTTGCAGGTCTCGATCGACTTTTTCTGATGGGTTGGATTGTCCGCCTGCCGTTTTTTGTGGTCCTGATGGGGCTGGGTGCGATTGCGATGATCGTGCCGGCTGCGCATGGCGCGGTTCTGGAAGATTTCAACACCATGCGGGTGTTCTTTTACGGCTTCATCCTGTTTTCCGTGCTGACCTTGCTGATTGGACTGGCCACGGCAGGCTACAGCCCCAAAAGCGTGGCGCGCAGCCAGTTGATAGGGCTGTTGTCAGCGTTCAGCGTGCTGCCCATCATGTTTGCGATCCCTTTCTATGAAGCGGTCGGAAACACGACATTCCTCAATGCATGGTTCGAAATGGTATCAAGTTTCACCACAACCGGCGCAACCGTCTATGACAACGCCGGGCGGCTGACGCCATCACAACATTTGTGGCGCGCCTTGGTCGGCTGGCTGGGCGGGTTGTTGGTTTGGGTCACGGCTGTGTCGATCTTTGCGCCCATGAACCTTGGCGGGTTCGAGGTACGTGCGGCCGCATTTACCGGCAAAGGTGCGGTAGGGTCATTTACCCAGATTGGCCGGATCGTCGACCCCTCTGAGCGGCTTGTCCGCTATACGCTGTCACTGACACCGATCTATGTCGGATTGACCGGCGCGCTTTGGATTGGCCTCGTGATCGCGGGGGAGTTTCCCTACATCGCATTGACCCACGCGATGTCCACGCTCTCGACATCGGGCATTACGCCTATTGGCGGGCTTTATTTTGCAGCATCCCGGTTCTGGGGCGAACTGCTGATCCTGTGCTTTTTTGCCTTTGCGCTGTCGCGACTGACATTCAGCAGGGGGCTGACCGGCGAAGGTGATCAGGGGCTGCGGCGTGACCCGGAATTTATCACTGCTTTGGTTTTGATTGGCACAGTGACCGGCATGTTGTTTCTGCGCCATTTCATCGGTGCGACTGAAGAGGGCGATGCCGCCAGCCTGACCGATATGGCGTCGGCATTTTGGGGCACTTTGTTCACGGTGGCATCATTTCTGACAACAACGGGGTTTGAATCCTACTACTGGGATGGTGCGCGGATCTGGTCGGGGCTCAGCACGCCGGGGCTGTTTTTGATGGGCATGGCCTTGATCGGGGGCGGCGTCGCCACAACTGCGGGGGGGATCAAGCTGCTGCGTATCTTCGCGCTTTACCGGCATGGCGAACGCGAACAAGAGCGGCTGTTGCACCCGTCGTCTATTGGCGGCGGTGGCAGAGACGCGCGGCGCATTCGCAAACAGGGGGCGTTCATCTCTTGGGTGTTCTTCATGATTTTTGCGATCAGCATTGCCGTTGTCATGCTCATGCTCTCGCTGACCGGGGTGCAGTTTGAAACATCAATGGTGCTGGCTGTCTCTGCGCTGTCAACGACCGGGCCGCTGGCTTCGGTTGCCGCAGAAACGCCGATTTCCTATTCCGGCATCCCCGATGCGGCCAAGGCCATTCTGGCCTTTGCGATGGTGCTGGGGCGGCTTGAGGCACTGGCGATCATTGCCCTTTTCAACCCCGAAATCTGGCAGCGTTAACGGCTTGACCCAAAGTGATTTTTGGGGGTGGAAACTCGGCAATTGCCACGACATACTGCTCTGCAAGAACGAGGGGGGCCGGGTCGCGGCCGTAAGAACAAGAAAAAGGGTGTCGCAATGGCTGCCGACAAAGCAAATCTGCAAGATGCGTTTCTTAACCATGTCCGCAAGACCAAGGTTCCGGTCACAATCTTTTTGGTCAACGGTGTCAAGCTGCAAGGCGTGATTACCTGGTTTGACAGCTTCTGCGTGTTGTTGCGCCGTGATGGTCAATCGCAGCTTGTCTATAAAAGCGCGATTTCCACGATCATGCCAGCACAGCCGATCAGCCTTTATGAAGGCGAAGAGTAACTTTGCTTGAACACGACAGGCCCGTGACGCGGGCTTGGGTGCTGCACCCTGATCTGAAATCCGACCAGACCCGCCGCGATGCTGATCCGGCGCTGGAAGAAGCCGTATCATTGGCCGCGGCCTTGCCTGATCTGCTGGTCGTTGGGGCAGATGTGGTGCGATTGCCCAAAATTCACCCAGGTAAGCTTTTTGGCAAGGGCAAGATCGAAGAACTGAAAGCGGTACTATCCGCCAATGAGATTGAACTGGTTCTGATTGATGGTCCGGTGACGCCTGTGCAACAGCGCAATCTGGAAAAAGAGTGGGGTGTCAAACTGCTCGACCGGACCGGGCTGATCCTGGAAATCTTTAGTGACCGCGCGCGCACGTCGGAAGGTGTGTTGCAGGTCGAGATGGCGGCGCTGTCCTATCAGCGCACAAGGCTGGTGCGCGCCTGGACGCACCTGGAACGGCAGCGCGGCGGATTGGGCTTTGTCGGTGGTCCGGGTGAAACCCAGATCGAGGCCGACCGCCGCGCCATTGACGAACAGCTGAACCGCCTGCGCAAGCAACTGGCCAAAGTGGTCAAAACCCGCGAGTTGCACCGTGCATCCCGCGCCAAGGTGCCGTTTCCGATTGTCGCTTTGGTCGGGTACACCAACGCCGGCAAATCGACCTTGTTCAACTATCTGACCGGGGCAGAGGTCTTTGCCAAAGACATGCTCTTTGCGACGCTGGACCCCACGATGCGGAAAATCGTCCTGCCGACCGGGGATGAGGTGATCATGTCCGACACGGTGGGCTTCATCAGCGATCTGCCGACCGAACTGGTCGCCGCATTCCGCGCCACGTTGGAAGAGGTGCTGGATGCAGACCTGATCGTGCATGTGCGCGACATCAGCCATGCGCAGACCGAAGAACAGGCCGAAGACGTGCAGGCCATCCTGCAAAGCCTTGGCGTGGCCGAAGGCGCGCCCATGATCGAGGTCTGGAACAAGGTTGATCTGCTGGAGGGCGACGCGCGCGACGCCGTGATCACGCAGGCCGGGCGGATGGACGACCTCTATGCGATTTCGGCAGTGACGGGCGAGGGGCTGGATGATCTGCTGGCCGCCATCCCCGACAAGCTGAAAGACCCACGTAGCGAGGAAAGCCTGTCACTGGCATTTGCAGACGGACGCAAACGGGCGTGGTTGTTCGAGGCTGGCGTTGTGACGCAAGAGGTGCAAACCGAAACAGGCTATGACCTGACGGTGTTCTGGACTGCCTTGCAGAAGGAACGGTTTGGGCGGTTGTAGGTTTGTAGTCTCGGTAGGTTGGCTGAGTGCATTCATCAACTGATGCCGGTGTAATTCGAATGAATGCGGATCAAGTGCATAAGCGGACAACCGGCAAAACGCCGCAATTGTGGCGATAGTTTGCACTTTTGAGTTGAAGTTGACATAATTCCCCTACGCCTCTAACCAAAAGTACAGGTATCTTGGCCGCACAATCCACGGTAGTTATGCTCTCGAAATGAAAATGATGCATTTTACTTCACCAGTGGGTGGAGGGAAACATGAAGGCGAGTTCAAGATGTTTGATATTATATTAATCGCACTGTTGGGTGTCGTCGTGTTCCTTGGAGCGCCAGAATCTCAGCGTGCCTCTGCTCGCACCCCCAAAGGGAAAGCGTCGGCTGTTTCACAGTGATACAACGACAAAGACTTGCACAACTCTGAATTGCTTTTTAAAAAAATATAGAATAAAATGCATTGTAATCATTTGAAGCTGATGCAATGCGGAATTTTTCTCCCGAACTTACAGAACTAAAAATATATACTTCGCAGATTGCCGCCACGCTGGTGGGCTGCGTCCTGTTGGCGATCGGTGCGTCTGGTGCCGTCGGGGCACATCTTTATCCGATGGAGTCTATTTCATTTCTCGTGCGCCCGACTGAATTGGGTGCAGCATTTGATCATAGATATTGGGTGGCTTTGTCAGCTGTTGGGCTCTGGCTGGTCTTGTTTGTCTTTCCGCGGAGTGCTGCGATAGCGGCGCTGATCCTGATCCTCGTAAAATGGTCCATTCTGACAGGGTTAGTGCCAGTTTGACGTCGGGCAGCGGAGTAGACCGCTACTCTACCGGCCGCAACACCGTCACCCCCACGGCCGCCGCCCGCGCCAGATCGGGATCAAGCGACATCGGGATGTATTCGCCCCGCCGCCACAGCTCGCCCAGGTTGTCGTAGTGCCGCGATAGCGGGTGCCCGGATTGCCCTGTTGAGATGATAAAGACCGAACTGTCCGGATCGGCAAAGTCATAGACGCCCCGATAGGCACCAGAATGCACATTCTGGAACGGATGTGGGTCCACCCCAGAGGTTTTGGCCCGTTGCAATGTGTGGTCGCCGCCGCTGGTGGATTGCCGGATGTTCACCACCCATTCCAGACCCGGTGTTTTGCCCAGCACCGGGTGGTCATGTGTCGCCACATGCGCGTCGCCCCAGCGCACAGCCTCGATCGCTTCGCCATAGTTCTCGGCGATCCAGATCAGCGCATCATCCAGTGATTGCCGTGCGATGTCTGTGCAGGTCTCGATCGGGGCCGATTGCAGCACGTCGCACCAGATTGACGCCCCATCAACATCCCGCATCACACGTTCGATAAACACAGGGTCTACATGGGTGAATTCAGCCGCCAGCGGCCCCAGCTCGTCCCGGATCAGCCGTTGCTGGAAGGCCCGCGTCCATGCCGCATAGATCAGCGGCTCTGGCAGGTGTTCGTTCATCTCGCCGTTCCAAGAGGACAGCAGGTTCAGCGCGACCTGACGCCGCCGTTGTGGCGTGCCATCAGGGGCGGCATCGCCGGTAAACCACAGATCAGCCCCCATCAACGTCGAGAGCGTGCGCGCGGTGAAGCTGACCGTATCCAGCTGTGCCTCGATAAAGCTGTCGCGGGTATGCACTTCGCGTGCCTGCATCAGCCGTCGCCAGCGATAAATTCGCTGCGTGTCGCCCCAGTCAAAAGCCACATGATTTGGGAAAGGCCGGTCAACGGTCTTGTTGTTGGTATTGCCGATGATCCCCCCCGGCGGGTCGATGAATTCAGGATTGTCGCTGTATGGGAAGCGACCCAGCCAGCGGTTTTCGGGCAGATAGCCGAACGATGGATAGCGCCCCTGGCTTTGGTGCCGCGCATCACGCGCGGGCAGTGCGCCAACGGTCTTCATCGCGATCCTGTTGCGGTCGGCCAGTGTCATGTTCTGGGCCGGGGCGATGTGGTTTTCACCTGCTGCGATAGCTTCTTCGACGGTGCGCGATTGCATGATTTCCATGGCCGCGGACATGGATGTGTCGCGATCAGACAGTGCCGTCCATGCCACGGTGGTCACATGGCCGGGTGGGGTGATTGTGCCAAGATCAAACTGATCGCGCGGGATCACCGGGCCATTGGCCGTCCAGCGCAAGCGCAGTGTGACGGCGGGCGCGTCTTTGATGGTCACAATGCTGTCGCGGGTCCGGAACGGCACCCAGCCGTTGGGGCTGCGGTATTCGTCGGGGTTGTCGGGGTTCAGCTCTTCGATAAAGACATCCTGATCATCGACTGTGGCTGTGGTCACACCCCAGCCCAACGTATCCCCGCGCCCTGACAAGACGACGGGCATGCCGGGGATAGTGCCGCCGATGACACCGCCCGAGGTAAGTTCCAGCCGGGCCAGATACCAGATCGACGGAGCCGTTAACCCCAGATGCGGATCATTGGCCAAAAGCGTTGACCCTGTCGCAGAGCGTGATGGGCTGGCCGCCCATGCGTTGGACGCCCCGGCGAGTGGCGCAGGTCCAATCGGCGACAGCGGGTCATAGGCCATGCGCATGTTAGGCGTATAGGCAGGCACATGCGGCACTATTGATGCGTATTCCGGCAAGGCGGCAATGCCGCCGGTGGGGTCATCTGGCAGGATATCGGCCAGCCGCTCATTGCTCAGCAACAGGGAGGCGCGTGCGCGCAGCACCTCATCCTCAATCCCAGATGTCAGCTGGATCGCCATCAGTTTCAGGATCGCCACAGAATCGGCAGGCTGCCAAGGCGCCACCGGATGGCTGAACAGCCACATCTCGGGCGCGCCACGTCCGCGCGCGCCTGCGTTGACTTCACTCAGCCAGGCATTGACGCCAGCGGAATAGGCGATCAAACCTGCCTTGGTTTCATCCGTCTGGGCATCAACCGATGCCACAGAAAGATTATACAAATCAAAGCGGCGCATCACCTCATCAATGCGCAATGTCCGTTCGCCGAAAAGTTCCGACAACCGCCCCTGCACGGTGCGGCGCAGCATCGTCATTTGCCACAGGCGGTCTTGGGCGTGGGCATAGCCGAGGGCGAAATAGACGTCCTCATTCGTCTGACCAAAGATATGGGGCACATTGGCGTTGTCGCGCACAATCTCGACCGGGGCTGATATGCCTGCCAGCGTCACCTCGGCGTCGTAGTTGGGCAGGGAGCGCGAGGCGAAATAATAGGCCAGCCCGATCACGGCGACGATCAGGACAATCAATGCGGTGGCAAGCCGGATAAGCCAGCGAAAAATCAGCGCCATGATGGCTCCCCGTGGTTGGTCCACCCTGTTTATCAGGGTAGACCGCAAGGACAAGCTAGCGTTCGGGGATCAGGCCGCGCGGGCTGAAACGCAGCACCAACAACATCAGCAGGCCCATGGTCAGCAATCGCATATGCGCCGCCGACTCGATCATGCGTTCTTTGAGGCTGCTGCCATCTTCGAGCCCACTGCTGAGAAGGTTCATCAGGCTAAGGCCAAGCGGTTCAACCTGAATCCACAGCCACCAGATCAGCATACCCCCAAGGACCGCCCCAAAGTTGTTGCCGGAGCCACCAACAATCACCATGACCCAGACAAGGAAAGTAAAGCGCAGCGGCTGATAAGAGGTTGGGGTCAGCTGTCCATCCAGCGTCGTCATCATGGCACCTGCGATGCCGCAAATGGCCGACCCAAGAATGAAAATCTGCAAGTGCCGTCCTTTGACGTCCTTACCCATGGCTTCTGCAGCGACTTCGTTGTCGCGGATCGCGCGCATCATGCGGCCCCAAGGGCTGCTCAGTGCTTTTTGTGCCAGCCAAAGCAGGATCAACAGGACCACAGTGAACAGGACCGCATAGGCCATCTTTGTATACAGCGTTGATGCTGTGACAGGATCCAGCCCAAGACTTGCCGCGCGTTCGACAAAGCCCGCATCGTTCTGCAGATCAACCTCGTATGGGACAGGCCGGGGCAGGCCGATGGTGTTCTTGACACCACGCGCCAGCCAATCCTCGTTTTTGAGGATGGCGATGATGATCTCGGCGATGCCCAGCGTTGCAATCGCCAAATAGTCAGAGCGCAGACCAAGAGCCGTCTTGCCGATGATCCACGCGGCCCCAGCGGCAAGCAAGCCGCCAACGGGCCAGGAGACAAGCGTGAGCCATCCCCAGTCGCGGTAATTCTCGGCACCACCAAAGTTCAACCCGCCAATGTTGCCAGCCGAGGCAGGGTCGATCGCCTCGACAAATGCGACGCCACCGTCAAACACAGCACGGTAAAGAAAGAACCCTGCGATCAAGATTGCCAGCGTTGCCAACACGCGCGTCCGGCCTTGGAGCTTCTTCTGCGCCATGACTGCAACCACAACCGTTGCGGCACCAAACAGTAGGCCCAGAATGATCCGCCATCCGCCGCCGATGGCCCAAGCGCCCGGTGCCGGTGGCATGGAAATCAGCACAGCGGCCAAACCGCCCAAAGCCACAAAGCCCATGACACCAATGTTGAATAGCCCCGCAAAGCCCCATTGCAGGTTCACACCCAATGCCATGATGGCCGAAATCAGCCCCATGTTCAGGATCAGCAGGGCCGAGTTCCAGCCCTGGATTATCCCGGTGCCAATCAGCAAGAGGGCAACAATGCCAAACAGGGCGGTATCTCTGACGGTGGTGCTCATACGGATTGCCCCTTGAATAGGCCGGTCGGTTTGAACAGCAGAACGATGATCAGGATCGCAAAGCTGACGGCAAATTTATAATCGGTGGACAAAAGCTGGACGAGGCCGTCAGGCTCAAGGCTTTCAGGCATCAGATAGACCAGCACCTTTTTCCACGCATAGGTGATTGTGACCTCGCTGAAGGCGATCACAAACCCACCTGCGATCGCCCCGATCGGGTTGCCCAGACCGCCGACAATGGCGGCGGCAAAGATCGGCAACAGCAGCTGGAAATAGGTGAAGGCCTTGAATGACTTATCGAGGCCGTAAAGCACACCTGCGGTGGTCGCCAAAGCGGCCACGATCATCCAGGTCACCTTGACCACCCAGTCAGGGTTAATGCCTGACAACAGGGCGAGGTCTTCGTTATCCGAAAAGGCCCGCATGGATTTGCCTGTGCGGGTCTTGTTGAGGAACCAAAAGAGCAGGGCCATGACGACCAAGGCCACCACAAGCGTGATCGCTTGAGTCGTTTTGATCGCCAGACCTTCGTTAAGGCCGGTTGCCTCTTTAAAGCCACGGGCCGTGACGATGAACCGCTCTCCATCAGCAAAGCGGATATCACGCACCCCGATGATAAACCGCACGATGCCGTTCATCACAAACATCACGCCCATGGACACGATCACAAGGATCACGGGCGATGCCTTTTGCTGGCGGTAGAATTTATAAACCGCCCAGTCGGTACCCAGCAGCAGCAGGATTGTTGCGCCAATGCCGATGGGCAGGGCGAGCAGGGCGGTGGGCAGCGGGCCAAAGGTGATGCCCATACCGGTCAGAAGCGTTGTGAACAAAATGGTGATCGCGGTCCCAAAGGCCATCGTGTCGCCATGGGCAAAGTTCGAAAACCGCAGAATGCCGTAGATCATCGTGACGCCCAACGCCCCAATGGCCAGTTGCGCGCCATAGGCCAGGCCGGGGACAATGACGAAGTTCGCCAGTGCGACGATTGCGTTTAGAAAGTCCATCTAAAGATCACCCTTGGAAATCAACGAGTTATTCATTGCGCCACCTCACATGTCCCGCTCAGATGCTCGCCGGCGCGCGCATTTGCAAAGACAGCTGACCCATCGGCCTGCATTACCATCATCATTTCCGAGCCGCCCAAGCCCTCTGCCCAGAACCCCATAGTATTGCCGATCATGATCGGCTCTGCCGGGAACTGTGCGTCGTCCATCCGGACGGTCGTGACACGGCGGCGCGCCGGTTCCTGTGTGTCAATGGCCGGGGCAAACTGGCTGCGGTCGATTTCGAACTGCACCGCCGTGCCGGACAGATCGCAGGTGATGATATCGGCCATTGCAGGGCCGGTGAGCGTTGCACAGAGGAAGGCTTGCATCTTCATCCGCCCAGGAAGCTTCGCCGCACGTCATCATCGGCGAGCAGTTCCTTGCCGGTACCCGTGTGGGCATTGCGGCCCTGCACCAGAACATAGGCTTTATCCGCAATTTCAAGGGCTTGGCGGGCGTTTTGTTCCACCATCAGGATTGGGATACCGGTGCGCGCAACCTCGATGATCCGGTCAAACAGCTCGTCCATGACGATGGGTGATACACCTGCGGTTGGCTCATCCAGCATCAGCACCTTTGGCTGGGTCATCAGCGCCCGACCCACGGCCACCTGCTGGCGCTGACCACCTGACAATTCACCCGCTGGCTGGTTACGTTTGTCCTTGAGGATCGGGAACAGGTCATAAACCTGCGCCATTGTATCGCTGAAATCATCGCGGCGGATGAAGGCGCCCATCTCAAGGTTTTCTTCGACCGTCATCGAGGTAAAGATATTGGCGACCTGTGGAACAAACCCCATGCCTTTGACAACGCGCTCCTGTGGGGACAGATGGGTGATATCTTCGCCATCCAGACGCACAGCACCTTCGTTGACGTTGAGCATACCAAAGACGGCCTTCATCGCGGTCGATTTGCCCGCCCCATTGGGGCCGACGATCACGGCAATCTCGCCCTTTTCCGCGGCGATGGTGCAGCTGTGCAGGATATCGGGGCCTTTGCCATAGCCGCCGGTCATCGCATCACCGATCAGAAACGGCTCTCCGCTGGCGGCAGAGCTGCCGCCGGTGCGATAGGTCACGGTGTCCTTGTTGGCGCCGCCACCGTCCTTGGTGATGGAACGATCCTTATTGCCGCGATCGTTCTGGTAGGGATTGTCATTCACGGATTAACATACTCTTCAAGAAATGGGGCATAGGTTGTCAGCGTGTCGCGCATCAGCGCCTGCTCGGCAGGGTCCGCGTGGTTGGCGTAGATGTAGTAGAATGTCGCGGCAGAGCCCAAAACGGCTCCGAAAAGAACGGTTAACAGGAATTTCATGTTGGTTTTCCCTTTCGTTGGCGTGTGTGCCCCCACGCAGTTTGGCTGGGCTTTCCGCACGCATTGACTGTCAAGCGCATCAGCCCACCATCTCCTTGTTTTTCAGGCCAGTGCCTAGATAAGCCTCGATAACCTGTTCGTTTGCCTTGATCTCGTCCAGTGTGCCTTCGGCGAGGACGTGACCCTCGGCCATACAGATCACCGGGTCGCAGAGGCGGCCGATAAAATCCATGTCGTGTTCGATCACGACGAATGTGTAGTTGCGTTCTTTGTTCAGGCGCAGGATGGCATCCCCGATGGTGTTCAGCAGGGTGCGGTTCACGCCTGCACCTACCTCATCAAGAAACACGATGCGGGCGTCGACCATCATGGTCCGCCCCAGTTCCAGCAGCTTTTTCTGCCCGCCCGAGAGGTTGCCAGCCTTTTCCTCTTTGAGGTGTTCAATTGTCAGAAATTCGATGACTTCATCGGCCTTGGCCTGTAACGCGCGTTCTTCATCGGCAATCCGTTTGCGGCCAAACCACGCATTCCACAGCGTTTCACCTGATTGATCGCCGGGGACCATCATCAGGTTTTCGCGCACCGTCATTGATGAAAATTCATGTGCAATCTGGAAGGTGCGGAGCAGCCCCTTGTGGAACAATTCATGCGGCGGCAGTCCGGTGATATCCTCCCCATGCATCGTCACTTTGCCGGAGGTAGGTTTAAGAACGCCTGCGATCACATTGAAAAGCGTTGTTTTTCCGGCTCCATTAGGGCCGATCAGCCCGGTGATGGTACCTTCATTGATGGTCAATGACGCGCCATCGACGGCTTTGAAGCCACCAAAGGTTTTGACCACATTCTCAACGACGATCATCCCAATGTCCCTTTCATGCGCTTGACGGCATGTCATGTGTGAAAGCGGCGCGTGGGCAGAACCCTCGCGCCGCTTCATCTTGTCAGGCCGACTTAGCGGTAACCAATGGTCGAATATACGCCGTCAGCGAATTCGATTTCCTGATAGTTCCCTGCCGATTCACCGGGGCCGATCAGCTCTACCGCGGAGGCGCCGACGTAATCTACGTCTTGGCCTGCTGCGATCAGCTCAAGCGCCTTTTGCAATTCGCCGGGGAAGATCTGTTCGCCTGGTGCGTTGGCCACGTCAAATACGTGATCCTTGAAATCAGCCGAATCTGTGGACCCTGCCGCCTGCATCGCCAGCATGATCAGCGCTGCCGCGTCATAGCTTTCGGGTGAAAACGCGCCTGTGCCATCGAAACCAGCCGCGGTGGCCAGTTCAACGTATTTCGCAGCACCCGGGCTGTCGGTGCCGGGGTAGGCGCCGAAAGATCCGTTCAGTTCAGCACCAAAGTTCTCGTTCAGCTTTACGCCCACCATCCCATCAGGGACGTAGAACGTGTCAAATGCACCTGTGTCGAGGGCAGAGCGAATGATGCCAGACCCACCTTGGTCAACGTAGCCGGCAACAACCAGCACTTCACCACCGGCAGAGGCCAGCGCGCCAACTTCGGCAGAATAGTCCGCCTTGCCGTCTTCGTGCGCGGCAGAGATGGTGACAGTGCCGCCAGCTGCTTCGAACTCAGCCTGGAACGCATCAGCAAGACCCTTGCCGTAGTCGTTGTTGGTGTAGGTCAAAGCGACTTCGCTGACACCGCGATCTTGCAGGATGTTGGTGATGATCACGCCCTGACGCGCATCAGAAGGTGCCGTGCGGAAGAACAGACCATCATCGTCGGCTGTGGACAGGCCGGGGGAAGTGGCGGACGGTGAAATCATCACAACGCCATTGGCGCGTGCGACGTTTTGCAGGATGGCACCTGTCACACCGGAACAATCCGCGCCCATGATGGCTGCAACGCCATCGGCAGTAACCAGACGCTCTGCCGCAGCTGTTGCTGCACCAGCGTCGATACATGTGCTGTCACCGCGTACAGAGGTGACGGTCATCCCATCCAGCAGCGCACCGGATTCAGTGACTTCAGCCATCGCCAGTTCGGCACCGGCACCCATGGCAGGTGTGATGGATTCAAGTGGGCCGGTGAAGCCGAGGATCACCCCGATTTTCACTTCGCTGTGGGCATCGGCGTATGCGCCACCAGCCATCATCGCGACAGCAGATGTCGCCAAAAGTAGGTTTTTCATTTTTGTCTCCCTATTGGATATCTTCATCCTGCCGCGCAGATTAGCAGGGAGTTTCCAAAAGGAAAGTCGGAACCCAAGGTCAATGTGCCTTAAGCGGCCTATCTGGAAGGCGATTTGGCTTTTTGCCCGCCCACCGGGCCGGAGGATCGCCGCTTTTGGCGCTAATGCCCTTCAATCGTGGCCTCAACCTGATCCCAATCGCGCGCTGCAAGGGCCGCGTCACTGATCCAGAACTGGATCACCCCGGCATCGCCCCACATCCAATGGTGCAGGCTGTCTGATTGCAGTTGCAAAAGCAGGTGATCATGGGCATGGTCCTCGATCGCCGTTTGGACGGCCGTGCCGAGGCCAAACATCTGGTGGCGACGGGCGTTTTCAGGCAGTCGCCAATGCGCGTCGATATCGTCTCGCACTGCGGTCGGCAGATTGTGATAGGTTTGAAAATCACCGGTAGCCGCAGCAATCAATGTGGCGTTTGCGGCGTCGCCGATGCTCGTCAAAGCACCGGGCGAACCCTTGTAAAACGGCTGGAACGGTGCGGCTTGCCCTTGCAGCGGCGTGATCAGTCCAAAGTAGTGTAACAACTGGGCGATATCCGCGCTCTGCATCCGGTCCCAGGCGTCCTGCTCTAACGCCCAGCCGGTGATCTCATCGGTCATTTCGGCAAAATCGTCGTGCCGTTGGGTCAAGGTATCAAGGTCATTCTGATAACGGTCGCCATATTCGGCGACGCGGTTTTGCGCTTTTTCCAACGTCTGGTCATAGCTCTGCAACGCGACAAGCAGCGAGTTGGCGAACCGCTGTGCCGTATCCCAGAAAAATGCGCCACCAAAACCCGGAACCGATTTGGCGTATTTTTGCGCTGAGATATAACGTGTTTCCTGATCGGGGAATTTCATCGTCATATATGCATTGGCCATGGCGCCGTCGTTTGGATCAGGGACAGGGGTTGCCACGGGGTCGATGGGCCAGCGGGGGAAAATCCGCGGTGCGGTTTGCGGTGTGTGGCCTTTGATGTAATTGCCCCAGTTCTCACCCTCGTAGAGTACCGGCAGATCATCAGGCAAAGGCGTGGGTGCGGCATGGGTCCGGTCAATATGCACGACCTTGGCAGGCAGCATCGGATCCTGAGTTGTCGGAACAAAAAACGCCAGCGCCCCGGTGCGCGGCATCTGCGCCGGAAGAGCGTCCTGCGGCAGTGAGGCAAGGTCAATCTGCGCCAGATGATGCAGCGGCGTGCCATCTTCGGCGCGTGGCCACGGCGTATCGCCCAGGGCAGGGGCGCCGCCCAGCCAACTTGTCCCTTCCGTACGTATGTCGATCTTGGAGCGCGGGCTGCGCACCAATGTGATTTCGGCAGAGCGCTGGAAGGCCTGCGCCTTGATACGGGCCGCATCGATGTGATCGGCCAGTCGTTTGGTATCTTTGCGGCTGAGCTTGGTCAGGCCCGCGTCTTTGCAGAGTTTGGGCGCCGCCGCCCGGAACTGATCACCTGTTTCGATGCTGCTGGCCTGTGCGTAAGCCAGATATACGTCGTCCGGTGTGACGGGCGCGGTTGCGGCTGCATCGCTTTGCTCACCCGCATTGCCGCCGGGGCGCAGCAATCCAAGAAAGGCCGCGATTGGCAAAAGCAGCAGCAGGCCAATGGCTGCGGTTGTCTGCATCTGCGCGTCATCAGTGGCCTTGGCGTAGAAGGCCGCCGCGATGGTAGGTATCGCAACAGCCGCAAAGAACAGCTTGATGAGGATGCGTCGCATCGGGCGCCGGTCAGACCGACAATCGTGCGGCGTGGCTCCCACGCTCGCGGTATGGCGTCGTGTCGTAGTGCGACCGGTAGCATTTCGAGAAATGCGACGGTGAGGCAAAACCACATGCCAGCGCCACATTGATCACTGTCATATCCGTCTGCATCAGCAGATTGCGTGCCTTTTGCAGGCGCAATTCCATGTAGTACCGCTTGGGACTACGGGACAGGTAGCGCCGGAACAGGCGTTCTAGCTGGCGGGTCGACATGCCCACGTCCTTGGCAAGGATCGCAGGGCTGATCGGTTCTTCGATGTTCTGTTCCATCATCTGAATGACGCGGCTCAGCTTGGGATGCCGTACACCAATGCGGGTGGGGATCGACAGCCGCTGAGTGTCTTGATCAGTGCGGATAGATGAATAGATCAGTATATCGGCAACCGCGTTTGCAAGATCTTCACCGTGATGATTGGCAATCAGTTTGATCATCAGGTCGATGGAGGCCGTACCGCCCGCAGTGGTGATCCGGTTGCCGTCAACAACAAAGACCGATTTTGTCAGCTCGACCTCATCGAATTCTTCGGCAAAACTGTCCTGATTTTCCCAATGGATTGTCGCCTTTTTACCGTCCAGCAATCCAGCCTTGGCCATGGTAAATCCAGCGGTACAAAGACCCGCAATCGTCACACCGCGCCGCGCTTCACGCCGCAGCCAGTTCAGGGTGCGCTTGGTTGTGGCTTTTTGGACGTCGATGCCGCCGCAGAGCATGACAGTATCATCGCGCTCCAGTTCAAACAGATCATCGTTGACATGAAAAGCGCAGCCGTTTGAACACACCGCGTCCTCGCCGCCTTCGGCGACGATCCTCCAAGTGTACAGCTCTTTGCCCGCAGTCCGATTGGCAATGCGCAGGCTTTCTACGGCTGCTGCAAAACACAGCATCGTAAAATCCTTCATAAGCACAAAAACAAAGCGGCGCGGCTTGCCTGTGTGATCCACTTCAACGATTTGAGGTTCTATCGACATTTGAACTTTCCGTGCCGCCTGTTGCGACGGAAACCTGAGCAGGTTTGGCCGGGGCGTTCAAGGTCAAAAAGCCGCAAACTGCCTAAAGAATAAGCACCGGTTGTGCCGCGCATTTTGCCATTGGCGCGCATGACGCGCCGCGCTATACGCAACCGGTGATACCGCTAACCTATCTTGGAATGGAGCAAGACGATGACTGACTGGCAAAAATCTGACTGGCGCAAAAAGCCCCGGATTCAGATGCCTGAGTATACGGACGCAACCGCGCTCAGCGCAGTTGAGGCCCGTCTTGCCAGCTATCCACCCTTGGTTTTTGCCGGAGAGGCCCGCAACCTGCGCGCGGAACTGGCCGCTGTCAGCCGGGGTGAGGCGTTCTTGCTGCAAGGTGGCGATTGTGCCGAAAGCTTTGCCGAGTTTGCTGCCGACAGCATCCGCGACACTTTCAAGGTGATGTTGCAGATGGCGATGGTTCTGACCTATGGCGCGAAAGTGCCTGTGGTAAAGGTGGGCCGCATGGCCGGCCAAATGGCCAAACCGCGTTCAGCGCCAACTGAAACGATGGATGGGATCGAGTTGCCAAGCTACCGCGGCGACATCATCAACGGGTTTGATTTCACCGAGAAAAGCCGTGTGCCCGACCCGGAACGGATGTTGCAGGCCTACTTGCAGGCGGCCGCCACACTGAACTTGTTGCGTGCTTTCTCGACCGGTGGTTTTGCCAATGTCCATGAAGTCCACAAGTGGACGCTGGGCTTTACCGACGGCAACGAGGTGCAGAAATACAGCGATATGGCCGCCCGGATCAGCGACACGCTTGATTTCATGGAGGCCGCTGGCCTGACGACCGACACCAACCACGAATTGCAGACGGTTGATTTCTACACCAGTCACGAAGCCTTGCTGCTTGAGTATGAAGAGGCGCTTTGCCGTCTGGATTCGACATCCGGCAAATGGTTGGCCGGGTCTGGCCATATGATCTGGATCGGTGACCGGACACGTCAGCCGGACGGTGCACATGTGGAATTCTGCAAAGGTGTGCAGAACCCCATTGGCCTCAAGTGCGGCCCATCGATGACATCAGGGCACCTGAAAGCGCTGATGGCCACGCTGAACCCTGACAACGAGGCGGGGCGTCTGACACTGATCGCGCGGTTTGGTGCGGGATCGGTGGGTGAACATCTGCCACGTCTGATCAAGGCTGTGCAGGAAGAAGGCGCCAATGTGGTTTGGACCTGTGATGCGATGCATGGCAACACGATCAAATCTTCGACAGGCTACAAAACGCGCCCGTTTGAAAGCGTGCTGCGCGAGGTAAAGGAATTCTTTGCAGTGCATAACGCCGAAGGAACAATCCCCGGCGGCGTGCATTTCGAGATGACCGGCAAGGACGTCACCGAATGCACAGGTGGCGTGCGAGCGGTGACCGACGAAGATCTGTCAGACCGCTATCACACGGCCTGCGACCCGCGTTTGAACGCCTCACAATCGCTGGAACTTGCGTTTTTGGTGGCAGAAGAGCTTTCTGCCCGTCGTGCAAAGATCAGTCAGGCCAAAGCTGGCTGATCAGGCATTATTGACCACAAGTTTGAGGGCCGGGCGCGCAGCGTCCGGTCCTTTTCTATTGACGCCTTGCATCAGTTGCGTCGCTGGCGACCGGGTGCCGAGGCTTTCACGCCGCAACGGGCGGTCTTGCGAGATCACAAAGCGCCGCGGCCGCGTAACGGTCACAGGTTCTGTCACAATCGCCCCCAATATGCGCGACGTCTCGTTCTGGTGGTCTCGCACGGGCAACAGCAGCAATGTGCCGTTGACCTCGGGGCGAAGCAGGCCCGATTCTGAGCGTAGCGGCATGGATATGATGGCCGGATCCATGAAAGAGGCCTCGACCAGCTCTTGCAGTTGATCACGCGCCTGCGGGGCAAAAAGTGTACTGAAAGGCATGCCGCGGGCATCCATTTTCAACAGGTCATGCAACCGTTGCCCGGCAACCCGAAACCGGGCGATGCCAGGGGCCACACGTTGCAGGATGAAAGCATGTGGCAGCAGATCGTCGATTTGGTCGGGTGCGATGTCATTGCGCGCGGGCAGGCGGTCGGCATGGCGCAGGGTTTGCCAGTAATCCTCGACGCTTTGCAGCACGGCTGTGTCCACTTTGCGGTCAAGATGGGGGCGGGGAAACGCGATTGTACTCATAACTGGCTCCAACAGGGATTTGCGCGTGGCAGGGCGCGGGTGCGCGCGCTTTAAAGGAAATTTAACAAAATTCGGGCCAATGGGCACTTAACAAAGTGTTAAATGGTTAATCGAACCTGTGCCGCACTTGCCCCGGCCTATGGTTTCCATTTAGGTGCGTATGACCAAACGACAGGCGGCCCGCATGACCCATTCAATGACAGCTTTTGCCAGCCGTACAGGTGCGTTGGGCACCGTCAGCTGGGTGTGGGAAATGCGCGGCGTGAACGCCCGCGGGCTTGATCTGCGTCTGCGGCTGCCCGACAACATCGACGGGCTGGAGCCTGCGGTGCGGGCGGCACTGACCAAGGCATTGGCGCGTGGAAACGTCACGGTGAACCTGCGCCTGAACCGGGAAGACACGCACGGCGATCTGTCTGTGGATACCGCGCAGCTGGATGCGGTGCTCAGGGCGTTGGATATGGTGCAGGAACGCGCGTTTGACATGGGTGTGACATTGGGTCAGCCGACGGCGGCGGATGTTTTGGCCCAAAGGGGTGTGCTGATATCAGCGAAATCCGAGGAGCAATCCACAGAATTGGCCGCAGCGCTTCTTGCCGATATCGCACCTTTGGTTGCGGATTTTGTGGACATGCGTGCCCATGAAGGGGCCGCGCTGCAGGGCGTTATTGCACAGCAGCTTGAGCAGATCGACATGCTGACCACCGCCGCTGCCAAACAGGCCGCAGCGCGTGCGCCGCAAGTGCGCGAAAACCTGACCACTGCATTGCGCCGCGTTCTTGAGGACGCAAGCGACATGGACGAGGGGCGCATTGCGCAGGAATTGGCGGTGCTGGCCGTCAAATCCGATGTCACCGAAGAGATTGACCGCCTTAAGGCGCATGTTGTGGCAGCGCGCGACCTGTTGGCCGCGGACAAGCCTGCTGGCCGGAAATTTGATTTTCTTGCACAGGAATTTAACCGCGAGGCCAATACGCTGTGCGCCAAGGCGCAGGCGACTGCGCTGACGGCGATTGGCCTGGACCTCAAGGCGGTGATCGATCAGATGCGCGAACAAATCCAGAATGTGGAGTAAGGAATGCCAAGACGCGGCCTATTGATTATTCTTTCGTCGCCATCAGGTGCGGGGAAATCGACCCTGGCCAAGCGGCTGCGGGCATGGGACGACACGTTGCGCTTTTCCGTCTCGGCCACCACGCGGCCCCCACGTGCCGGTGAGGTTGACGGGCAGGACTACTATTTTGTCAGTCATGAAGCCTTTGATGAGATCGTGGCCAAAGACGAGATGCTGGAACATGCAGAGGTCTTTGGCAACAAATACGGATCACCGCAGGGACCGGTGCAGCAAGCGATCGAGAGCGGGCGCGATGTGTTGTTTGACATCGACTGGCAGGGTGCGTTGCAGATCAACAATTCTTCATTGGCCGAAAACGTCCTGTCGATCTTTATCCTGCCGCCATCAATGGCAGAGCTGAAACGCCGTCTGATTTCGCGCGGGCAAGACGGTGAGGATGTGATCGCCGGCCGGATGCAAAAAAGCATGGATGA
Source organism: uncultured Paracoccaceae bacterium (assembly GCA_947498645.1). GTDB lineage: Bacteria > Pseudomonadota > Alphaproteobacteria > Rhodobacterales > Rhodobacteraceae > Yoonia. The sequence continues at coordinate 2,600,776 of CANMKS010000001.1, forward strand.
AATCAATCACTGGGGTGAATACGATTTTGTGCTGATCAATGACGATGTGGATGCTACCGCCGCCGACCTCAAGACCATCATCAGCGCAGAGCGCCTGCGCCGCAATCGTCAGCCGCATCTGCTGGACCATGTGCGCAATCTGCAAACCCAATTCGGAGAGCTGTCATGAGCCTTTTTGCACTGGGTGAGGTTGCACCTGATGTTGCTGCGGATGCCTGGGTGGCGCCGGGCTGTTACGTGATTGGCAATGTGACGTTAAGGGCGAAATCCTCGGTCTGGTTTGGATGCACACTGCGCGGTGACAACGAACAAATCACCATAGGTGAGGGAAGCAACGTGCAAGAGAACTGCGTGTTGCACACCGATATGGGCTATCCGCTGGAGGTCGGCGCAGGTTGTACCATCGGCCATAAGGCCATGCTGCACGGCTGTGTGATTGGTGAAAACACGTTGGTCGGCATGGGGGCAACAGTGCTGAATGGGGCGGTGATCGGCAAAAATTGCCTGATCGGGGCAGGGGCCCTGATCACCGAAGGCAAGCACATTCCCGATGGTTCGCTTGTGATGGGCGCTCCGGGAAAAGTTGTGCGTCAGCTTGATGACGCGGCGATCAAGGGTTTGACGCTTTCCGCCGCGCACTATCAAGAGAATGCGGCACGCTTTGCACGCGATTTGAAATCTCTCTGATCGACACTTGTGTTGGGATTTGCGGCGTCAGGAAGATGTCAAAGTCCAACCCAGCGGCCAATTCTGCAACTTCGCGTCTGACAATATCGGCATCCGGCAATTTTTCCGCAATCACGCGGTAACGCCCCAAAAAACCCAATACAACAAGCATCTCCGCGATTTCGATGACATCGAAATCATCACCGACAAGTGGCGACAGGATGATGTCGGGTGTGTGATTTTTCAGCGTTTCGGCATTCAATTCTCCGAAATCAAGAAACGAAAAATCGCGCAAGGATGATGTCATGCGCCCTTCAGCGGCCCAGCGGCGCTTATTGCCGATCACAAGGATGTGGTCCGTAAGTTCCTGATCGTTGATTGGTCGAACGATGGGATCTTTGCAATCAAGTTGTTCAGTCATTCCCGTATGGACACTGTATTGGCGGGTGAGTGGATGTCAATTGCGGTGACATGAAGACTGGCCGGACAATTATTGCGCTAAGGCCTATTGGCTAGAGAGATAAATTGTCTCATGCATGAAATCCATAGGATTTCTCTGACGTGGACCCATGAATACTGAAAACATTGCTCTTTTTGTGGCGGCCCTTCCGATGCCGGTCATGGTGATCGGGCCAGATGACCGAATCGTCGCCGTCAATCAGCCAGCGGAAGCGATCTTTGGCCCACATCTTGTCGGGCGGCATCACGTGTCGGTTGTGCGTCAGCCGGCGATGGTGGCTGCAATCGCCGAAGCTCGAAAAGGCAAGGATCGCCGCGTCACCAAGTTTATCAACCGTGATGGTGCAAAGGACATTCGCTATCGTGTGTCTGTGGCGCTTGCGGGCGAAAAGATCATTGTCACGTTCGAGGATCAGACGGCCTCGGAAGAGGCAGGTCAGATGCGCCGCGATTTCGTGGCCAACGTCAGCCACGAATTGCGCACGCCGCTGACCGCATTGCTGGGATTTATTGAAACGCTGGGCGGTGCGGCGCGCGATGACCCTGCCGCACGTAACCGGTTTCTTGAGATTATGGCCCATGAGGCAAGCCGCATGACCCGGCTTGTTGATGATCTTTTGTCGCTCAGCCGTGTTGAAGAAGATGAACGCGTCCGCCCGAAGGAACATGTCGACCTCAGCGCACTATTGGCCTCGGTCATCAAGGGGCTTGAACCGCAAGCCAAGGCGGCAGAAGTGGCAGTTGTGCTCGACATTCAATCACCTGACGTGATGGTGGCCGGTGATGCCGGTCAACTGGTGCAGGTCTTTACCAATATCGTCGAAAACGCGATCAAATATGGTGCATCCGGCAAACAGGTGACAGTGACATTGCTCGGGCGGCAAACCGATGTCCACCTGCGGACAGAAGCCGTGGAGATATCGGTCGCCGATCAGGGCGAGGGTGTCGCGTCGCATCATATCGCGCGACTGACAGAGCGGTTCTATCGCGTTGACAGCCACCGCTCGCGGCAGGTTGGGGGGACCGGTCTGGGCCTTGCCATCGTCAAACACATCGTCAATCGCCATCGCGGACGTATGCAGATCGAAAGCGAAGAGGGCGAGGGCACAAAAGTCTCTGTTTTTCTGCCGACGTCCTGACCGTCATAAAAGTTTTACATAAACGTCACAAAAGCTTCGGGCAGGCCACCTAGACCGGCCGCAATGGTGGGGCGGTTCGCGCGCCATCTTTGTTTGACTGACAGGAGTGATTTGATGTCGATCATGAAACTGACTGCGACAACCGCAGCCATTGCAATTACTGCCACTGCCGCTGCCGCACGCGACAACGTGCAGGTTGCCGGGTCTTCCACCGTGCTGCCCTATGCGTCCATCGTTGCAGAGGCCTTTGGCGAAAACTTTGACTTCCCGACACCCGTTGTTGAATCTGGCGGATCTTCCGCTGGTCTGAAGCGCTTCTGCGAAGGCGTTGGTGAAAACACCATTGATATCGCAAACGCATCCCGTGCCATCCGCCCGGCAGAAGTAGAAGCCTGCGCCGAGGCTGGTGTCACTGACATCATCGAAGTGCGCATCGGCTATGATGGCATCGTCTTTGCATCCCAGCTAGATGGCCCGGACTACACAGCATTCACACCATCAGACATCTTCAACGCATTGGCGCCCAAGGTCATGGTTGACGGCGCGCTGGTGGATAACCCGCATGAAATGTGGTCCGATTTCAACGCCGACCTGCCTGCCGAGGAAATTCTTGCCTTCATTCCAGGCACCAAGCATGGCACACGTGAAGTGTTCGAGGAAAAGGTGATCGCAGCAGGCTGTGAAGCGACCGGCGCGTTTGAAGCCATGATGGCCGCTGGCATGTCCGAGGATGACGCAGAGGATGCATGTCTTGCGGTGCGCACTGACGGCCGTTCGGTGGATATCGACGGTGATTACACAGAAACCCTTGCCCGGATAGACGCCAACACCAATGGCATTGGCGTGTTCGGCCTGGCCTTTTACGAAAACAACACCGACGCGCTGAAAGTGGCGACAATGTCCGGTGTTGAGCCAACAACTGAAACCATCTCGACCGGTGAATACCCTGTGTCACGCCCGCTGTATTTCTACATCAAGGCAGCGCATCTGGGTGTGATCCCCGGCCTGAAAGAATTCGCAGAATTCTTTGTCGCGGATGAGGTTGCGGGCCCCGACGGCCCACTGGCCGCTTACGGTCTGGTCTCTGACCCGGCACTGGCCGACACACAGGCGATGATCTCTGACGAACAGACGATGTAAGCCAAAAAAACTGTGCGGTCCGGCAATGTGCCGGGCCGCGCTTTTCTGCCTGGGAATATGAGTGCGCGTCATCAGAGCCAGTGTTAATGCAACACAACACAACAGGCTCCGCTCTTGAGGGATCACATGTCTAACCTTCTAATCATTGCGATCATTCTGGCGCTTGGCGTTGCAGGCTTCATCATGGGCCGTGGCCGTGCGCTGCGCTCGGCAGGGGGTGACAAGCGGGAATTGCATTCCTTGCCCATCTATTACGGTGCCAATGTCGCACTGTCGGCCTTGCTGCCTGCTGCGGGTCTGTTGGCGATTTGGCTGATTGCGCAGCCCTTTGCGATCAACAACGCCGTATCTGGCCTGATCCTGGATGAAAGTATCGAAGAAACGGGTACACGTGATCTTGTCATGGCTGATGTGCGGCGCGTGGCCGAAGGGTTGGACCGTGCCGTTGACACTGGCGCGATGGATGCCGAGGCGAGTTTCGCCCTTAACACCGACACCGACGATGTACGCGACACGCTTGGGTCGCTTGGCGTGGCGCTTGGGTCCGATGTCACGCCAGATACGTTGGCAGCGGCGCAGCGCTATCGTGAACTGTCAGGCACCGGCAACCTGTTCAAAACGCTTGCAGTCATCGCTGCCGGATTGATTGGGCTTGGTGTCACCTATTTGCGCACCCACAAGGATTTTCGCGCGCGCAACACCGTTGAAAACGGTGTCCTGCTGCTGCTGATCGGGGCGGCCTGCATTGCGGTGCTGACGACGCTGGGCATTGTGCTGTCACTGATCTTCAACACAATCGAGTTCTTCCGCCTGTATCAGGCAAGCGAGTTCTTTCTTGGCACCAACTGGAGCCCCAGTTTCTCTGGCCGTGGTCAAACTTCTGCATTGGGGATTCTTCCGCTGCTGTGGGGAACGCTCTATATCTCTTTCGTGGCATTGCTGGTGGCGGTCCCTCTGGGCCTTTTCGCCGCGATCTACCTGTCGGAATACGCCTCAAAAGGCGTGCGGTCCGTTGCAAAGCCGCTGCTTGAGGTGCTGGCAGGTATTCCCACCATCGTTTACGGCCTCTTTGCCTTGTTGACGGTTGGCCCGTTATTGGTTGAAGCCTTTGGCGAAGGCGGCCTGTTCGGTGTCAGCTGGATGGCGGGCGGCACAGCTGTGATGACCGCCGGTCTGGTCATGGGCATCATGCTGATCCCCTTTGTCAGCTCTCTGTCCGACGACATCATCAACGCTGTCCCGCAAGCGATGCGTGACGGGTCTTATGGGCTGGGCGCGACGAAGTCCGAAACCGTGCGGCAGGTGATCCTGCCCGCTGCCCTGCCGGGTATTGTGGGCGCTGTCCTTTTGGCCGCCTCGCGGGCCATTGGTGAAACCATGATCGTGGTTCTGGGGGCAGGGGCCGCCGCCCGGCTGAGCCTGAACCCCTTTGAAGCGATGACAACCGTCACCGCCAAGATCGTCAGCCAATTGACCGGGGACAGCGATTTTGCCTCGCCCGAGGCATTGGTCGCCTTTGCCCTGGGCATCACGCTTTTCGTGATCACTCTGGGGCTGAATGTCTTTGCCCTATATATCGTCCGCAAATACCGGGAGCAGTACGACTGATGACTGATGCATCCGCGCCATCCACACCTGTTGCTGCCCCTAAAGCCAAGTCACTGCTGACGCAGGACGACCGCACCAAGCGCCGTAATGCCGCCGAAAAACGGTTCCGCGCCTATGGGATTGCCGCCATTACAGTGGGCCTGCTGTTTCTTGTTTCGCTGCTATGGGCCATCGTCCAGAACGGCACGCCTGCGTTCACGCAGACCTTTGTCACGCTTGATATCGCGTTGCTGGAAGAGAAGCTGGACAAAAACGGCAACCGCAATATCGAGGACATCAAGAAGGTATCGACCTTTGGTTATAGTCCCTTGATCAACGATGCGCTGATCGCGGCGACAGCGGATATCGAAACCGAGGTCGAAGATGGTGATCTGAAAAAGATCCTGTCCGCCTCTGCTGCGGCCATTGTGCGCGACTATGTTATCGAGAACCCTGATCAGATTGGCGAAACCGTTGAATTCCGCTTGCTGACGTCCTCACGTGTGGATGGTTACCTCAAGGGGCGCGTGACGCGCGCGGACCTTGCACGCGACAAGAACCTTGATGCCGCCCACCTTGATCTGATTGATGCGATGGTCGCCGCCGGCGCGGTTGAAAAGGTCTTTAACTGGGACTTCATCCTTGGTGCGGATGCCTCTGAAAGCCGGCCAGAGCAGGCCGGTATCGGTGTATCAATGCTGGGGTCGTTCTTTATGATGCTGGTGGTGCTGTTTCTGGCGCTGCCCATCGGGGTTGCTGCGTCAATTTACCTTGAGGAATTCGCACCACAGAACAAATTCACCGACCTGATTGAGGTGAATATCTCGAACCTGGCTGCGGTGCCGTCGATTGTGTTCGGTATCCTTGGTCTGGCGGTTTTCATTCAGTTTGCTCATTTGCCGCAGTCGGCGCCGCTGGTGGGCGGGCTGACGCTGACGTTGATGACGCTGCCGACCATCGTGATTTCAACCCGCGCCGCGCTGAAGGCCGTACCGCCATCCATTCGGGATGCGGCTTTGGGGGTCGGTGCCTCAAAGATGCAATCGGTATTTCATCATGTGCTGCCTCTGGCCATGCCGGGCATCCTGACAGGCACGATCATCGGCCTGGCACAGGCCTTGGGTGAAACGGCACCGCTGCTGCTGATCGGGATGGTGGGCTATATCGCCTCGAACTATCCTGATGGCATCGCATCCGGTTTCCTTGACCCCAATTCTGCCATGCCAGCACAGATTTACGAATGGGCAAAGCGTGCCGATCCCGCCTATTACGAACGCGCCTGGGGCGGTATCATCGTGTTGTTGGGGTTCCTTCTGACGATGAACATCATTGCAATCATTCTGCGGCGCCGGTTCGAGCGGCGCTGGTAGGAGGGGCAGACAAATGGAAGATATGATACAAGTGGACCGTGCAATGCGTACCCAGCAAGACACCAAGATCAGCGCCAAAGGCGTGCAGGTCTACTATGGCGACAACCACGCCATCAAGGACGTGAATGTCGAGATTGACGACAAGACGGTCACGGCCTTCATCGGCCCGTCGGGCTGTGGCAAATCCACGTTCCTGCGCTGTCTGAACCGGATGAACGACACCATCGACGTGGCCCGCGTGATGGGTGACATCCTGATTGATGGCGAAGACATCTACGACCCTAAGGTCGATCCGGTACAACTGCGCGCCAAGGTCGGCATGGTGTTCCAAAAACCAAACCCGTTCCCCAAGTCGATCTATGACAATGTGGCCTACGGCCCCAAAATCCACGGGCTGGCGCGCAACAAGGCCGAACTTGACGAGATTGTCGAGAAATCACTGCGCAAGGCCGCCTTGTGGAACGAGGCCAAAGACCGTCTGGATGCCCCCGGTACGGGTCTGTCTGGTGGGCAGCAACAGCGTTTGTGCATCGCGCGCGCGATTGCGACGGCCCCAGAGGTGTTGCTGATGGATGAGCCATGCTCGGCGCTTGACCCGATTGCGACCGCGCAGGTCGAAGAATTGATCGACGAGTTGCGCCAGAGCTTTTCGGTTGTGATTGTGACACACTCCATGCAGCAGGCCGCACGGGTGAGCCAGAAAACAGCGTTTTTCCATCTTGGTAACCTTGTAGAATATGACGACACCGACAAGATTTTCACCAACCCGCAGGACAGCCGCACCGAAAGCTATATTTCGGGCCGGATCGGGTAAGGAGCAAGACGAATGAACGAGCATATCTCATCGGCTTACGACCGTGATCTTGAAGGGATCACAACATTGATCATGCGCATGGGCGGCCTGGTCGAAGAGGCCATCCTGAAAGCCGCGCAATCGCTTGCGGACCGTGATGTGGAACTGGCAGAGGAAGTGCGCAAGGGCGACAAGGCTATTGATGCGCTGGAACTGCAAATCAACGAAGAGGCCGCGCGCACCATTGCGCTGCGTGCCCCTGTTTCCAAGGACTTACGGTCCATTCTTACAGTGCTGCGACTGGCCGCATCGCTTGAGCGGATTGGCGATTATTCCAAGAATATCGCCAAACGCACAAGCGTGTTGGTCGAAATGGGGCCGGTGAACGGATCGGACGCCGCACTGCGCCGGATGGCGCGCGAAGTTGAGGGTATGCTCAAGGATACGCTGGACGCGTACATGCGTGGCGATGAAAAGCTTGCGGAAAGTGTGCGTCAGCGCGACCAGGAGGTGGACCAGATGTACAACGCGCTGTTCCGCGAATTCCTGACCTTCATGATGGAAGACCCGCGCAATATCACCGCCTGTATGCACCTGCATTTCATGGCCAAGAACATCGAACGCATGGGTGATCTGACCACAAATATGGCCGAGCAGGTCATCTATCAGGTCACAGGCGAGATGCCGGATGAGGCGCGGCCCAAGGGTGACAAGACAGCCTTTGTAACGGATGCGGGATAATCCAATGGCCACGCAACCCCATGTTCTGATTGTTGAAGACGAGGCGGCCCAGCGAGAGGTGCTGGCCTACAACCTTGAGGCCGAAGGGTTCCGGGTCACCCGTGCCGAAAACGGGGAAGAGGGGCTTTTGTCCGTTCAGGAAGAGGCCCCCGATGTTATCGTGCTGGATTGGATGATGCCCAACCTGTCCGGGATTGAGGTTTGCCGCAGGCTCAAGATCAGGCCGGAAACCCGGCCCATTCCGATCATCATGTTATCTGCGCGCTCCGAGGAAGTGGACAAAGTCCGCGGGTTAGAAACGGGGGCGGATGATTATGTCGTCAAACCCTATTCGGTGTCTGAACTGATGGCGCGCGTGCGCACGCAGCTGCGCAGGGTGCGTCCTGCGACTGTGGGGCAGGTGCTGACATTTGACGATATTGTCCTTGATTCCGAAACGCATCGTGTCACCCGCGATGACAATCTGCTGAAACTTGGCCCGACCGAGTTCCGCCTTCTGACCACATTTATGGAAAAGCCCGGCCGCGTCTGGTCGCGCGACATGTTGCTGGACCGGGTTTGGGGCCGGGATATCTATGTTGACACCCGCACGGTTGACGTACATGTCGGGCGGCTACGCAAGGTGCTGACCCAGCATGGCGGCAGCGACCCGGTGCGCACGGTGCGGGGTGCCGGTTACGCTCTGGGCTAGCCACGATCAAATCTTTTTGAGGATTTGTCACCAGACTTTTTTCAAAAGTCTGGTGCTGCCCAATCACACGCCCCACGGCCCATGGTGACCCTCGCCGCCATCGGTCCGCGCAAACCCATGCGCACCAAAGAAATCGCGTTGCCCCTGGATCATATTTGCGGTCCCGCGTGCGGTGCGCATTGCATCAAAATAGGCAAGCCCTGATGAGAGCGCAGGCAAGGCCAACCCATGCAGGGCGGCCTGCGCTACCACCTGCCGCAACGCGCCATGGGTGTCTTTCAGGGCGCTTGCGAATTTCGGGGCCATCATCAGGTTTTCATCGGCGTTGTCGCGCAGGGCAGAAGCCATATCATCCAGCATGTCCGAGCGGATAATGCAGCCAGCGCGCCAGACCTCGGCAATGGCAGGCAAGGGCAGGGACCAGCCAAAGGCCTCTGACGCTTTGGCGATCATCCCAAAGCCTTGTGCATAGCACAGGATCTTGCCGGCGATCAGCGCCTGCTCAAGCGTTTCAATTGACAGGCTGTCATGTGGCAAGTGCCGGGGGGCCGCGCCAAAGAGATCTTCACCTGCTGCGCGGGCCGCCTTTTGTGATGAAAGGTTGCGCGCAACAACGGCGGCTTCAATGGCGGGGATTGGGGCGGCCAGATGCTGTGCCTCGATCACTGTCCAGCGCCCAGTACCCTTTTGCCCGGCGGCATCAACGATAACGTCGAGCATCGGCTGATCGGTTGCAGGGTCAGTGGCTGCAGCAACTTTACCAGATATTTCAATCAGATAGCTGCGGAGTGGTCCCTTATCCCAAGCCGCAAATGTTTCGGCGATCTTGTCGTGATCAAGGCCCAGCCCATCGCGCATGATCCCGTAAACCTCAGCGATCATCTGCATATCGGCGTATTCGATACCGTTGTGGACGGCCTTGACGAAATGCCCGGCCCCTTCTTCCCCCATCCATGTGGCGCATGGGACGTCATCATGCTTGGCCGAGATCGCGGTCAGGATATGCGCCACCCGGTCCCAATATTCGCGCTTGCCGCCGCCCATGATCGAGGGGCCAAAGCGCGCGCCTTCCTCGCCGCCAGAGACGCCAATGCCCAGGAAAGCCAGATCGCCCGCCTCTTTGACGCGCCGGTTGGTGTCATGGAAATTTGCGTTGCCCGCATCAATGATCATGTCATCGTCGTCCAGCAAGGGCCGCAGTGCCGCAATCTGATCATCAACCGCCTGTCCGGCAGGGACCATCAGGATAATCGCGCGGGGCGATTTGAGCGCGCCAACCAGTTCTTCCAGTGTTTCGGTCGGTGTGATCCGTGGGGCCAGATCGCCTGCGTTTTCGTGGAAATCCTTAGTTGTGGCGGTTGTCCGGTTCCAGACAGCCACATCAAACCCGTTATCTGCGATATTCAATGCAAGGGCTGCGCCCATCGTGCCAAGGCCAATCAGGCCGATGTCCGCGTTACTCATCTTGTCTTACCTCGCCTTTGTGTTCTGACACCGACATAAGCCTTCGTGCGGGTAAGGAAAACCCGACGAAAGAAAATGTTCTGCGCGCTTGCCCTTGTAATTTGCAATTCCATGAGCAATGTTCATAAAATGACGATAGAAGGACCTCCACTGTGAAAATCGCAGGCATCGGCACAGCACTTCCCGCAGGGCGCGCGACTTCGGCAGCGCTCGACCGCAAATGGGGCTTGGCAGAAGGGCGGATTGCGGCACTGACGGGTGTGCAGGCGCGCTATGTCTGCGCCGGTGACGAAAGCCAGATCACCTTGGGCGCAGAGGCGGCGGAGGCCGCATTGGCCAATGCGGGGGTTTCGCCGGGTGACATTGACCTGATCATCAGTGCGGCTGCCGTGCCCTATCAGTTGATCCCGGCCACAGCGCCTGCCTATCAGGCCGCACTGGGTATTCCCGATGGTGCAGCCTTTGGTTTTGACGTGAACGCCACCTGTCTTGGCTTTGTCACAGCGCTAGAGGCTTGCGCGGGAATGCTGTCATCGGGGCGTTTCAAACATGCGCTGATTATCTCGTCCGAGGTAGCCTCGCGCGGGCTACCTTGGGGCACCAACCCCGAGGTGGCAGGTCTGTTTGGAGATGGCGCGGCTGCGGCAGTGGTCGCGGCCAGCGATGCCCCCTTCGTGACGCGCTTTCGCAGCTATCCCAGCGGCTATGACATCTGCAAAGTCGGGGCCGGGGGCACCCGCTACGATTTCCGGGCAGAGCCAGAGGCCTTTGCTGCCAATACGTTCTTTGACATGGACGGCAAGGCGCTTTTCCGTCTGACCTCCAAATATTTTGGCGGCTTCGTGGATGATCTGTTGGCTGACGCAGGCTGGGCCAAAGTAGACGTCGATCTGATCGTGCCGCATCAGGCCAGCCCGATGGCGCTCCAGCATATGATCCGGCACTGTGGATTTGATCCGGCCAAGGTGGTGGATATCTGTGCCGACTACGGCAATCAGATCGCCGCATCTATTCCCTTTGCACTGGGCCATGCGCGCGATCGCCTGACAGCGGGCAGCAAGGTCTTGCTGCTTGGCACCTCTGCGGGCGTGTCATTTGGCGGCGCTGCGGTCACATTCTGATGGCTGTTCTGGTGACAGGTGCAACGGGGTTTCTGGGGGCGCATCTGGCACTTGCCTTGCGCGATCAGGGGGCGATTGCAACAGGGCGGGATCGGGCCAAGCTGGCACGGCTGGCAGCGATGGGGTTGCCCACAAGCAGACTTGATCTGGCATATCCGGTTCCTGCAGCGGATCGGGACCGGATTGGCCCGGTTGATGCTGTGGTCCATTGTGCGGCGCTGTCATCGCCATGGGGCCGTGATGCGGCATTTGAGGCGGCGAATGTGACGGCGACCAGAAACCTGCTGCATTTGGCCCGTGAACTTGGTGCGCGGCGCTTTGTCTTTGTGTCCACGGCGAGCGTCTATTTCCAGTTTTGTGATCAGGATGGGGTGTCTGAGGCACAGATCGCGCCGCGATTTGTGAATGCCTATGCACGCACCAAATATGCGGCAGAGCGGGAGGTGCTGACGCACAATGACCTGCATCCCATCGTGCTGCGCCCAAGGGGGATCTATGGGGCCGGTGATACCGCGCTTTTGCCGCGCTTGATGCGTGTCGCGCAAAGGCGGGCCGTGCCGCGGTTCTCGCCTGCGGGTGCGACGGACATCACCCATGTCGATGATGTGATCAATGCCTGCCAGTGCGCCCTTGCAGCGGGCCCGGATGTCAGTGGAGAAGTGCTGAATATCTCGGGCGGGCAGGGGGTTACATTGCCGGATATCATTGCTGCGGCCTGCGCGCAGTGTGATGTTCCTTTGCGCTGGCGTGACCTGCCGTTTGGCCCTGCCTTGGCTGCTGTGCGCGCGATGGAACAGGTCGCTAAGGCATGGCCCGGACAGCCAGAGCCGCCCGCGACGGCCTATGCCCTTGGTATTCTGCGTTACCGGCAAACCATGAACCTTGAGCGCGTTAAAACCGTGCTTGGCTGGCAACCGCAAATCAGTTTTGAGGAAGGGCTGCGTCGCACCTTTGCAGAAGGTGCGATGCGGCAGGGTGCCTTATGATCCGACCGGTGTTTACAAATACAGCAAGCATTCGCACCAGCGCGCGTTGGATATTGCAGGGCGGGCGCGGGCGCGTGGACCTGCAAGTGCGCGTCGGGCTGATCGTTCGCCCCGATTTTGGCCCGGTGCTGATTGATGGCGGCTATGGGCCGCAAGTCACCCAGGCACAGGGGCGCAGTTGGGCCTTGCGAGCTTACACCCGGATGCTCGGCCCCAAGTTGCATGAGCTGCAAAGCCCTTTGGCCTTGCTTGCGGCGCATGGGTATGACCCAAAGGACGTAAACCTGATCCTTGTCACCCATCTTCATGCTGACCATGTGGCCTATCTGCCGGATTTTCCCAATGCCCGGTTTGTGACGGATGGGCAGGTCATGGGCGCCATGCGCCACGGCGTTTTCAATGAATTGCTGCCCAAGGGTTTTGCGGACCGGCAGGTCGATTTGCGCTCTTATCGCCTGGCGGCACTGCCGTTTGATCTGGGGCAGGGGTATGATTTGATGGGTGATGGCAGCGTGCTTGGCGTGCCTTTGCCCGGCCATGCGCCGGGGCACTTCGGCGTGTGTTTTACAGGCGTGACACCGCTGCTTTATGCGGTCGATACGCAATGGATGCTGGCGGCCATTCACGAGGGTCGGTGTCCGGGGTTACCGGCCTCTTTGATCGCCGATGACGGGCAGGCGGCGACTGCGTCTGTTGCACTTGTGCGCGCCTTTGCCCAGGCAGGGGGTGATGTGATGCTGTGCCATGACCCGGCCCAGACCCCTTGGGACTGGGTGCCAGATGTTTGAGGTCCGCCATGCGGTGCTGGCCTATTGGCGCGCGCGACGGATCAGGACACGCGCGCAGTTGACAGCACGCGCTGACGCGGACCTGCGCAAATGGTTGCGCCGGGATGTGCCGCAGGTGCCGTTCTATGCGGGCCGCAAAATCACGGAACTGTCCGATCTGCCGATCATCGACAAGGCGACGTTGATGGCGGATTTCGCGGCGTTCAATACCGCAGGCATCACCGCCGAAATGGGCTGGCAGGCCTTTGCAGGTTCAAAGCAAATTGGGGATCTGATTGTAGGTGCCAGTACCGGCACCAGCGGCAATCGGGGCCTGTTCGTGATTTCGCAGGCCGAGCGGTTTCGCTGGCTGGGGACAATTCTTGCCAAGGCGCTACCGGGGTTCTGGCGCAAGCGCCACAGGGTCGCGGTGCTCTTGCCGCTGAATACGCCGCTTTATGACAGCGCCAACCGGATGCAGCGCCTGAAACTGCGGTTCTTCGATATAGGGCAACCTTGGGAGGATGATCTTGCCGCGTTCCAGCCGACCGTGATTATCGCGCCGCCAAAGGCCTTGCGTCTGATGGCGGAGCAGGCCATGCCGCTTGCGCCAGACCATGTCTTTGCCGGGGCAGAGACGTTGGACCCCAGCGATGCCACCTTGATTGCTGCCCATTTCAAACGGCCCGTGCGCCAGATCTATATGGCGACCGAAGGGTTGTTTGCCGTCTCTTGCGAACGCGGCACGCTGCACCTTTGCGAAGACACGATGCATTTCGAACTGCCGCAGGTTGGCGACGATCCCGATCTGCGCGCAGTCATTATCAGTGATTTCAGTCGTTCAACACAGATCATGGCGCGTTACCGCATGAATGACCTGATCCGACTTGGTCCCGCCTGTGATTGCGGCTTGCCACACCGAACCGTGGCCGAAGTCGTGGGCCGGGTTGATGATTGCTTTACGTTTGCAGGCGAGATGATCACGCCGGATATCTTGCGCAATGCGGTTGTTGATGCAGACCGGCAGATCACCGATTTTCGGATCATCCAGACCGGCGCGGCAGAGGTCACGGTTTTGGTGCCGCATGGCATTGATCGCGACGTGGTGGCGCAGGCAGTCACAAAAGTGCTAACCGCGCGGTCGGTCATTGCGGAGGTGTCGGTAAGGAATGCGGACCTGAAACCAGATATGTCACGCAAACTGCGACGGGTTGAAAACCGCTGGCGCGGGGGTGGGTCTATTGCAGGTACTGATAGGCGATAAAGACCACATATCCTGCCATCATCGCGGTCCCCAGGGGTTTGGTCAGCTTGCCGACAGTCAGCATCCACAGACTGAACACAACAGCCACCGCAACCGTCGCCCACAGTTCGAAGCCAAGCAAGACAGGATCAACGTCAAGTGGTTTGATGATCGCGGTCAGCGCGATGATCGACATGATGTTGAACGTGTTTGAGCCGATGATATTGCCCAGAATCAGGCCAACCGACTGCTTGCGCGCGGCAGCAATACAGGTAGAGAGTTCCGGCAGCGAAGTGCCGAAGGCCACAACGGTCATGCCGATCACCGCCTCTGGCACGCCAATGGCGGTTCCTGTTTGCACGGCACCTTGAACCAACAGCTCTGCCCCCACAGCGAGGGCGGCAAGCCCCGTGAGCAGTACAAGGGCGGCACCCGTCATCGTGGTGATAGCAAGCCCTGAACCTTCTTCGTCATCGTCGTCTTCAACCTGAATGCTGTCAGTCTTGTACTGATAAAAGACGAAGGCCACGAGAATGCCGAACATGATCAGGCCAAAGACAAGGCTGAAGCTGCCAAGCATCATCCCATAGGCCAGAATGCCCGTTGAGACCAACATCATCGCGAGATCTTTCCACAGATCTTTTGGTTTGGCCGAGACATTAAAAACAAAGGCCGTGGCACCCAAGACCAAAAGGATATTGGCCACGTTGGAGCCCAGCACGTTACCCAGCGAAATGCCGGGAAAGCCGGAAAGGTTGGCGTTCACTGACGTGAAAAGTTCCGGCACCGAGGTTCCAAAAGAGATGATCGTCGCGCCGATGAAAAGCGGGGAAAGGCCCGTGCGTTCGGCCACAAAAACTGCCGCATCAACCGTCCAGTCGCCGCCTTTGATCAAGAGGAAAAGGCCAAAGGCCATAGCACCAGCAGAGAGGACGAAAAGCTCGTAAGTCGTCAATTCAAACAAGATGTGTGTCCCGATCACTGGTCTTTGCGAATGGCGTTCCCGCGGGCTTACCCGATTTCTTACGCGAGTGTAATAGCCATTTGTCCCAGTTAGGTCACCACCAGACCATTGCAAGCGCATAGCAGAAAGGCAGCCCTCGAAAAGGCTGCCTTTCTTTGGTTTCTCAGATGTTCAGGTTGCGACCTTTGGCCGGGTCATTTGGGCCAGTGCAAAGAGGGCCACCGCGCCACCGATCCCGATCAGATCAGAGATCCAGCCGCCTTCGATCATGAACAGTGCCACTATCAGCAGTCCGATCCGTATCGGCCATGCCGCCCGATCACCGACCCACCACCCTTGCACACCCGAGGACAGCAGGAACACACCAAAGACCGCCGTGGCGCCAGCCCGGATCACCTCAAACCACGTGCCATCCATCAGGATCGCCCCGTTGTAAAAGAACATGAAGGGCACGATGAAGGCTGAAATGCCGATCTTGAATGACGCCACCGAGGTGGCCATGGGATTGGCCCCCGAGATGCCCGCTGCGGCATAGCTGGCCAGCGCCACCGGCGGTGTGATGGCCGACACAACAGCGAAGTAGAAGACAAAGAAATGGGCGGTCAGCATTGGGATGCCAAGCTGTACCAAACCGGGGGCAACAACCGAGGCTGCAACAGCATAGGCCGCTGTGGTCGGCATCCCCATTCCCAACAGGATCGCGATGCACATGGCAAAGAAGAGGGCGAGCAGTTGGTTTGCTTCGGCGATGTTCAACAGCACCGAAGAGAACCGCGCGCCAACACCGGTCAGTGAAATCACACCAACAATGATACCCGCACAGGCACAGACCGCGATGATCTGGATTGACATGATGCCCGCAAGCTCAAACGCCTTGGCGACAGACGCAAGCCCCATGCGGTAAGGTGTGAACCAGCTGACGACAGCGGCCGCGGCAGTCGCCAATGTGCCTGCTCGGATCACCGAATAACCCATGAAAAGCGCACCGATCAGGATGATGATCGGCAGGAAAAGAAACACGCGACGCACCATGTCCTTGAACTTTGGCAGCTCATCCTCGCGCATACCGCGCATCCCCAGCTTGGCCGCCTCAAAGTCAACCATGAAGTAGATGGACACGAAATAAAGAACGGCGGGAATAATCGCCGCAATCGCGATCTCGGTGTAGGGGATGCCTGTAATCTCGGCCATGATGAAGGCACCCGCCCCCATGATCGGCGGCATGATTTGCCCGCCGGTTGATGCTGCGGCCTCGACCGCGCCGGACGTTGTGGGTTTGTAGCCCACCTTTTTCATCAAAGGGATGGTGAGCGAGCCTGTGGCCACAACATTGCCTGCGGATGTGCCGTTGATCATGCCCATCAGGCCGGACGCAAAGATCGCCACTTTTGCAGGTCCGCCGCGGGCGCGCCCGGCTGCGGCAAAGGCGAAGTTGACGAAATAGTCGCCGACCTTTGACGCCTGTAGGAAAGCCGCAAAGATAATGAAGAGAATGATATAGGTAGAGGAAACAGCGGTCGTTGGCCCCAAAATCCCCGCGTCGGTATACACTTGGCTAAAGAAGCGCTGCCATGTGATGTCAGGCGCGTTCAGGAAGCCGGGCAGCAGATCACCCACAAAGACGTAGACCAGGAACACACCGGCAATGATGATCAGGGCAAGGCCAGCGACGCGGCGTGTCAACTCCATGATCAGCGCCGTACCCGCGACGGCAGCAAGGCTCATCCCGATTGGGGCAAAAGGGGTGCCGGTGGAGTTGCGCATCAATGTGCCAAATATCGTGATCAGGTAGATCGCAACGCCGATGCCACAGACGCTCAGCACGATATCAGCAGGCGCAATCGTGCCGCGAACGCGGGGGCGCAGCCAGCCGATAACAATGCCAAGGACGGTGGCGGCGATCAGAGGATAGCCATAGTGATACGTTTCGGCGGCCTTGATGCCTTCATCAATGCCGTTCCACATCACGCCGCCCCGAATTTGCGCCGCAAAGCCGATGGCGGTGTAACTGGCATAAAGGGCAGGGAGCAGGGCAAGCATCGCCAGATAGTCAAGCGGATGCCCGGTGCTGCCTTCGTCTTCAGGAAAAGCACGCGCGGAATAAAGCGTGAAACCAAGGATCAACGCGCCTGCAATGTGGACAATGCGAAAATTCCACGTCTCCATCGGGAAGACAGGCAGGAATGGAATATCAATGCTGGTCCATCTTTCGATCGACCAGCCATTCAGTGCGGCCATGTGAAAGAGCGCGTAGAAGCCCGAGATCGCAGCGATGGCGATGTAGGTGCGGCCGGTAAAGACGCGGCGGTTATGCTCGACAGGCTCATCATCCACGCCATCTGCAATGACAGGGCCCTCAGTCTGATCGTCTTTTTGGGTGTCGGTGGTCATGGCGTGGCCCTCGCATGGCAGCAGACACCCATCAGGGTCCGCTGGCGGCATTCATAGCTAAAATTGGCGGATTGCCCAAGGCCGCGTCCGGCGCGGCCTTGGGTCAGGTGATCTTAGTTACCGAAGATCTGGTCAGCAGGGATGTCTGCACCTGCGTTCTCGATGAACCACTCGGCCGCACCGGGGTGCCATGGCAGAACGCCTGCGTTCTTTGTGTAGTTCTCTGGCAGCGTGGAACGTGCCGCACGGTGGATGTTCACCATCCGCTCGTTATCGGACATCACCACATCCACAGCCGCTTTCACAAAGGACGCGGGCAGATCGCAGTTTGCAATCGCAAAGTTCCACATGGACACAGAACGCGCGTCGCTTTCCAGCGTGGTGTAAGTGTCCGCTGCGATGTCAAACTGTGCGACAGGGAAGGCGGCCATGATGGTTGCCTGCTCGTCTTCGGTGAACTCAATGATGTTCACGTCTGTTTGCACTTCCAACTGGCTGACCGCTGGCACAGGCACACCTGCCGCAAAAGCGATTACGTCCAGCAGGCCATCCTGCAACTGACCGCCAAGGTCGGTCCAACCGCCGTTGCGGCGCTCAAAGTTCACGCCAAGCTCTTCCATCATACGTGGGAAGTAGGTGTCGGATGTTGAACCCGCAGGGCCAAAGCCGATACGTGCGCCATCAGGAATATCCGCAATCGACGTGATCCCGGATGAAGCCAGCGCCGTGACTGAAAACGGTGTCTGATACATTGGGAACATCGCACAGGCATTGGTCATTTCCAGACCGGGTGCGATCGGGTTTGTCCCGGCGATGGATTCTGCTGCCGGGCCCATGGTTGTCATGCCGAACTGCGCGTCACCTGTGTGTACCAGCGCCATGTTCTGCATCGGGCCGCCTGTGACTTCGCCGCCACCTGTCAGGCCCAGTTCTTCGGCCACAAGGTTTGCCCAACCAGACCCATAGGCGAAATACGTGCCGCCCTGAGATGCGGTGCCTACGGTAAAGCTTTCTGGCCAGTCAGCCGTATGGCTATCTGCGAAGACGGACGTTGCTGTCAAAGCTGTCGTCGCGATGAGTACTGCAAGTTTCATTTTTGGTTTCCTCCACATGAAATCACCGATCCCTCCCGGGTCGGTCCGTGATCCAATCCCTGTTTAGGCATCAGGCCGGATGGCGCAGTGGTTCACCATTGCGGCCACGGCAAACAAGTGGTTGTTCACAATGTTTGCGGTAACAGGGTGAATTGCCTTGGCCGATTGGGTGGGAAAGGTGACAAAAGGCGATTTGCATGTGTCGCCAAGGGGACATCTGCGGTCAGCCGTCAGCGTCCGCCTTGGAAATCCCATGCTTTTGCATCTTCTCATAAAGCGCTTTGCGCGACAGCCCAAGCGCCTCATACGTCTGTTTCAGACTGCCCCCCTGCGCCGTCAAGGCCGCCAGAATAAGCGCCTTTTCATGTGCGGCCATGCGGGCGGAAAGGGTGGTTTCCTCTGTAGATGACGTCACATCAGCCGGATCAAGACCCAGTACAAAACGGTCTGCCGCATTGCGCAGCTCGCGCACATTGCCCTGCCAGTCCTGTGTGGCCAATTGCGCCAGCAAGGATGCGGGCACGTCGCCCAATTGCTTTGAATATCGGGCTGCGGCCTGTGCCGCGAGATTCAGAAACAAGGATGGAATGTCATCGCGCCGGTCGCTCAGCGGGGGCACATGCAATGTCACGACATTCAACCGATACAGCAGGTCCGCGCGAAACCGTCCCTCGGCAACGGCGCCAGCAAGGTCCGTTTTCGCTGCTGCAATCACACGGATATCCAGAGCAACCGGATCGTTGGACCCAAGCCGCGTGATCGTGCGGTCCTGAATGGCGTGCAGCAGCTTGGCCTGCACGGGCGTGGGCAGGCTGTCGATCTCATCCAGAAACACAGTGCCTTGGCGTGCGAACTCGAACTTGCCAAAGCGGGCGCGCATGGCACCGGGGAAGGCACCAGCCTCATGGCCGAACAGCTCTGATTCAACCAGATCGACGGGCAGGGCGGCGCAATTGATGTGGACAAAGGGGTGGGCACCTCTGGCAGAAAGATCATGCAAAGCGTGGGCGGTCAGATCCTTGCCAACGCCGGTGTCGCCAGTGATCAGCACATCGGCATCAGTTTCGGCAATCGTGCGGATCTGTTTGCGCAAGGCAACCATCGCATCCGAGCGCCCGATCAGGCGGGCCTCCAGCTTATCACGCCCGCCCACCTCACGTTTCAGCGCGCGGTTCTCGACCGTCAGGCGGCGTTTGTCCAAGGCGCGCTGGATGGTTGTGACCAGCCGGGCAGGGGCAAAGGGTTTTTCGATGAAATCATAGGCCCCCTCGCGCATTGACTGTACGGCGAGGTTCACATCGCCGTGCCCTGTCACCAGAATGACGGGAAACTCTGGATCAATCTCAAGCGCCTTGCGCATCAGCCACAGCCCATCGTGGCCCTTCATCCGAATGTCGGTGATAAGAACACCCGCAAACCCTCGGCTGACCTTGGCCAGTGCCGTGTCGGCATTGTCAAAGATATCGGCAGGGATATCCGCCAGCATCAGGGTCTGGGAGGTAGCATTGCGCAGCTCTTCTTCATCATCCACGAAAATGACAGATTGCTTCATTGGGCGGCGACCTTGATGGGGGTGGCTGGTTGCAGGTGGACCGAAAAGACAGCGCCACCATCGGAATGGTTTTCCGCGCTGAGCGTGCCGCCAAAGTCCGAAACGATATTGAATGAAATCGACAACCCAAGTCCCAGACCCTTGCCCGGTGGTTTGGTCGTAAAGAAAGGATCAAAGATATTTGAGACCGCCTCGGGGTCCAGCCCCGGCCCGGTGTCACGCACCTGAACCGTTGTGCCGCTCACACTGAGGCTGACAACCGGATTGGCCTGATCTTCCATCGCATCCAATGCATTGTTGATCAGATTGACGATGACCTGTTGCAGACGAACATGGCCGCCAGTGACCCAAATCTCTTCGCTTGGGGGTACATAATCAACGGCGCCATTGCCAGAGGTCAGGCGCATATCAATCACGGCCAGCGCGTCCTGGATCACCGCATTCAGCAGCAGCGGACCGGTGGCCTGCTGCGGCCTGCGCGCGAAATTGCGCAGATGGGCCGAAATTGTGGCCATGCGATCGGCCATCTTGGAAATGCGCCCGATGTTGTCGCGGGCCTGCGCGATCTGATCCCGTTCAAGAAAGGCGTTGGCGTTGTCAGCATAGGATTTGACGGCGGCAAGCGGTTGATTGAACTCATGGCTGAGTGCCGCCGACATTTGCCCAAGGGCCGACAGTTTGCCCGCCTGAATGAGGTCCGTTTGCGTCTGGCGCAGATCAGACAGTGCGGTTTGCAGATCAGCCGTGCGTTCGGCCACCGCGCCCTCAAGCGCGCGTTTGCTGCGCTGTTCACGGGCAAATGCCTCTGCCTGACGGGCCTGTCGCAGCAATAGGGCGAGGAGGGCAGCCAGTGCCAGACCCATCGTCAGCCCGGCGATCAGCAGCGTGGTCAGCGCTTGCAGTGTCGCAGGCCGGGTAGGGGTGAGCGACGCCATCGTCCAGTCAAGATCAGGCAGGCTTTGTGAGGTCAAAACGAAACTTTCGCGCGGTGTCCCTTCGATATGGACCCGTTGGGCGCCTGCGTTGAGCGGGGTGCGCGTGATTGGCAAAAGATCAATGCGATCAATAGGATACTGCAAGTTCTGGGCGATGACGCGCAAGGTTGCATCGCTCAACGGTCTGATCGCCCGAAAGTGCCAGTCGGGCCGCGATGCCATAAATACAAAATCATTGCGGTCGCTGACGATAAAGGCGCTATCCGCGCCGCGCCAGATACTCTCAAAGGCGGCAATATTGAACTTGATGGCCAGAACACCAACGATCCGTTCACCGTCTTCGACCGGGGCGGCATAGAAATATCCACGTTCACCTGTTGTCGTGCCGTAGATCGAAAAACTGGACAAATCGCCGTTCAGCGCTTGGGTGAAATAGCTTTGATAGCTGAAATTGCGATCAAGGTAGCTGCCTGCCTCGCGATAGGACGCAGCGGCCAAAGTGCGGCCAGAGATATCCATCAGATAAACATCCGAGGCTTTCACGGTCGCGGCTGTCTGCCGCAAATCCTCGTTAACGGCCGCCTGCAAGTTGTTGTCGTCAGGATTGCGCAAAAGCGCGGCAAGCCGCGGCCGCTCAGCGATCAACGCGGGCAGGGGCGCATAACGCTCCAACGCGGCGCGCAACCCCGCCACCGCAAGCGTCAAGGACACCGCGTCGCGCGCTGCCTGCTGGCGCATGTAATGCCGTTCAAGTGCAGGAAATGATGCAGCACCGACAAGCAAAGTCACAAGCCCAAGCGCCCAGACAAGGCCAAAGATGCGTTTACGAGACAATTTCATGGCACAAACTATGCGTGAGACATGCGCAGTTTGACAGATGGAAAATACCAGGCGAGCACGGGGACGACCGGAGTTTTGTGATAGGTAAATGGTTTAAAGGTGTTTGGGAGGATGTTAGGGAGGGATGAGGTGTGTTCTTGGTTTGTGATAGTAATCGCATAATCAGTATTATGTTAATTCAATCATCACCAAATAACCCACATATGGCACCTGAGGCATTAAAAACAGGATCGGGTCGTCCGTGGCCGCTCCGCATTTGACCCAGTGCTGCCGTTGGCCTAAGCCGGATCCGTAATCCATGAGGCCTGCTTTGCGTATTCTCGCGATCACCACCATGCGCAATGAGGCGCCATTCATCCTTGAGTGGCTTGCTTACCACCAACATATCGGCGTCACGGACTTCCTTGTTTTCAGCAATGACTGCGAGGACGGCACGGATGCGATGTTGGACAGGCTTGATGCCATGGGTGTTCTGAGCCATGTGCGCAATCATTCGGGCGGCAAGAAGACGGTGCAATGGCGGGCCCTGACCAAGGCGGCCCGACACCCGCTTTTCCAGGATGCCGATTGGGTCTATGGTACTGATGTGGATGAGTTTTTGACGATCCACGCCGGTGACGGCAAGATTGCCGATCTGATGAAAGCAGCGCCTGAGGCGCAAGGGTTTGCCATTCCCTGGCGGATGTTTGGCAATGCGGGTGTGCAGGCCTTTGACGATGTGCCGCTCACAGAGCAGTTTACCAAGACCGCACCAGAGGCATTGGTTTGGCCGTGGCGCGCTGTGCAATACAAATCGTTATATCGACAGAGCGGGCGCTATGAAAAACCAGGCATTCACCGCCCCAAAATCGCCGAAACAGATGGGTTGTCCGATTGGGTTGACGGGAACGGCAACGCCCTGCCCCGGCATTTGGGCACCGTTATTCCCATGACCCAGCCGCGCTATGGTCTGGCGCAGATCAACCACTATGCGCTTGGTTCTGTTGAAAGTTTTCTGGTCAAAGCAGCCCGTGGCAAGCCCAATCACACCTCTGACCCGATTGATCTGGCCTATTGGTCGGACCGCAATTTCAACACTGTCACCGACACGCGGATTCAGCGCCACAACGCCGCCATGCGTGAGGGTATCGCGGCGTTCAAGCAGGATGATATCATCACTGAGCTGCATCAGGCCGGCGTGGCCTGGCGCAAGGCCAAGATTGCTGCGCTTTTGCGTTCATCCGATTATTTCTGCCTGATGGCACGTATTCGGCAGATGCCAGATACGCCAATTTTGGAGATGTCTGAACAGGTCTTACTTCTCAAGCAGTTGTTTGCCATCAGACGCGCGATTGCGCAGCAAAAACGTGAAGAAAAAGGTAAATGAAATCAACACTTAGTGCTTGGTTGTCTCGGGCAGATCGACGGTAAAGAACCAACTTTCATCCGGGTCTTTGTCGGTGATGTGATCAGGCAAGCAATCTGGTCCTGCGAGGTAAACATGCGCCCCAAAATGCCCATGCAACCGCGCGAGTTTTTGCAACCTATCGCCAGTCAGCTTTGCGTAGAAATCAGCATAGGCCGGTGTTTTTCGCAACGCAGTGATCTTTGCACGATGCGCAGACACGGCGGCCGCGTGCGCTGCCGCAATCTCTGGATCGGCCATGAGATTGGCAAGTTCCTGATGCATTAGCGCTAGGTTTTTCGTAATGGAATCATCAGTGTCCACGTTGTTATTCATCCGAAACCAATAGGCCAGACCCTGATCCCGGTCGACGTGGTTCACGCGCCCTCTGTCCCGCTTCACCAGAAAACTCTCGGCCGAGCGCACCGCGTAGTGGTTCAACTGCACAAGGTCATACCCATAGGTCGTAGCGGTTGAGCGCCAGCCATTGCGGAACATATTGTGGGGCATCGCCTGCCCTGATCCGTTGACCCAGGCGATCTTGTCCCAAAGCTGCGGGTTTAGTCCCTTTGGCCGATGCACACCAAGCTTGCGGAATATCCCGTTGTTCATAAACAATGTTTTGAAACCCCAGGCCTGATGCGGCTTGCGAGTGTCTTCATGGGCGCAAAGGTGGAATTGTTCGGTGATCGGCGCGTCTTTGAACGCGGCCACGTCCGCATTCCCGAACAAGCGCCATGTCATGGAAATCAGGTTTGCATCAGGCACCGCCGCAAAGAGCGCGTCCAGCGTGCCGTCACCCACCTTGATGTTCACATATTCATCAACATCAATGCAGGTGACCCATTTGGCCTGTTGAATGACCGGCTCATCCTCTGCCATTTGAAGTGCCGCATGTTGCGGGCGCAAACCCATCTGCTGAAACTTATTGTCGCGATGGGTCACAATGCCCTTGTCCATCAGCAGATCAAGCATCGTGTCGGTGCCATCACTACAGTCGTTAGTGTAGACAAGGATATCGTCAAACCCGATGGCCCGATGATAGGCCAACCATTCAAGGATAAACGGGCCTTCGTTCTTCATCGTGGTGACAATCGCCCTGCGCCCCCTGCCCTTTGGCACCTGTTTCAGCTTTACCTTGGGCGGGCGTAAGGCTTTGTGCCCAAAGGCATCTTTTGCTTGCTGCCTGAGCGCGCTGTCTTCGACCAGCGAACTTTTGGGCACAATGGTCGAGATGCTGTCGGTGGGGTGCCGCAGGGCCATATGCCGATGAAACCGATTGACTTGCCGTGGATCCGGCACCGCATTGCCGATCCGCAAAAGCCGCCATGTGGCATCTTCGGGGGCTTTGGCCGGCGCGATGCACCAGCGTTTGCGCCCGCGATCTGCATCAAACTGCGTGCAGATATGGTCGCCAAAGTGGATGCTGTTCGCGTTGCGAACCCGCCAAGGGTAACAATGTTGTCCGATCAGCGTCACAACGCCGCTTTGCGCCGCAATCGCCTTGTCAAAGACGGTGTCGCCCTCGCGGACAAGCAGATCATGCACCTCAACGCTTGCCACAGCGCGTGCCTGGGCCAGAAACCTGTCCTTGGCGATTTCAAACCAGTTGAGCGCGCCAAGCGGGGCCGCCCAAAGGTCCGGTTTCGGGATCTTCATCCGATCTTTGCCGGGCGCGCCGGGTGCGCAGAATGGATGCGCCTCGGCGGGTAGATTGACTTTGCCAAGCGGGGTGTCGCTGCGGACAACAACAACGGTGCAAGGCTCATCCAGCCTTTCGACCCCTTGCTGCAATTCTGTATCAAAGATGTCGTCGCTGCCCGGCCTGGCCCGATCAAGGATCACCGCCCCTTGCAGGCCCTGGCTGCGGATATGAAACTTCAGCCAGTCCAGCACGATTTCAGCGCGTTCGCCGTTTCTGAGGGCGACAAAGGCATCGCGCCCCTCAAGAAGTGCTAGTTCTGGCGTGCTGGCTTGGACCTGAACAGCCTCGCCATTGATGCGAAATTCAGCGGCTTGGCCTGCGGGAAACTGATAGCAAAGTGCCACTGACCCACCAATGCTTTTGACGTCAATTAGCGTTGCACCCTTTGGGGGTGTGATGGCCTCAGGGTTAGCAGCACCCAGAAAATAGAGCGTCACACGGCACCGATTGCCAGACACCTGCATCAGCATGTCAATCAAGTGGTGACCGCCCAGCACCTGCCCCGCCAGGCGGCGGTGGATCACTGTGCCAGCCATCACTGGCCGGTTTGCAGGCTGCGGGTCTTCATAGCTGATCTTATTGGGGCAATTGAGGATCAACACAAGTCTGCATCATGCCAGACCGGTTGGGCATTTAGCAGTTGACGCTGACCTGCGAGATTTGAAACAACCCAAGTCGCAAAAGGGGACATGATGGCACGGGTACGCGAAGTTGGAACGCTCTGGATCGGCGGTGCCCTCAGCTGGATGGAGCAGCTTTGCCTGAAGTCCTTTGTTGATCAGGGCCAGAAAATCACCCTGTTTTCATACGAAGATATCCCCAATGTGCCCGACGGTGTGATCCGTCGCGACGGGCGCGAGATCATCGATACCGATGATTTCATCAAATACGAGCAAAAGAACAGCTTTGCGCTGTTTGCCGATTGGTTCCGCCTGCACATGATCCATCAGAACCCCGGCATGATTTGGGTGGATACGGATGTTTATTGCCACCGGCCGATGGATTACGACAGCGATTATGTCTTTGGGTTTGAACTGCCGGGCGACAAACGTGTGAATAACGCGGTGCTGGGCCTGCCTGCGGACAGTGAGATGTTGGCACAAATGTTGGCGTTTACAGCGGATCGCACATCTATTGCCCCGTTTCTGCCGCGCGGCAAACGGCGTGACATGCAGGCGCGCGCGGATGCGGGCGACCCGGTGCATATCACGCAGCAGCCATGGGGGGTTTGGGGGCCGCTGATGGTGACCCATTATGTGCATACTTTGGGATTGCAGGATCATGTGCAACCGCTCAACGCCTTCTATCCGCTGACATTCCGGGACCGGACCAAGTTTCTGCGCCGCGCGGAACTGGCTGAAGGCCTGATCACGAATGAGACCACCGCATTGCACCTTTGGGCATCCAACAAACGACAATTGGGCAATATTCACAGCGGCTTGCCCCCCAAAGGCAGCTATCTGGACATGTTGGTGCGCAAGCATGACATCATCCCGCATCTGGCCCCGATCAAAGGGCGTGGCGTTGCGGTTTTTGATGGTGCTTTGGTCGATGATGTGGACCTGCGCGATGTGCAGTCAGTTGCTGATATCAGCGGTGGGGCAAAGGGGCTGTGCCTTGCACTGCATCACAAGTTTGATTGCGATGTGCATCTGGTGAATGTGGACAAGCGCGGTGCCTTTGCCGATGAGGACGCCGATTGGATCGCACCCTACATCACATTCCTGACGGACAATGACGTGGACCCCGCACGGATCAAGGTGATCCGGCAGGCGGACGGCCTGCGCCCGGTTGATGTTGTGTTGAACCTCGCAGGTTTTGGGGACAGGCACCGGGTGAAACCCCTTGGCCCGCTGCTTGATGGGCTGCTGCATTCGGACAGTCGGTTGTTCATGGATATCCGCAAAGGGTCCGGCGCGTTTCCCTTTCTGCGCGACTACGGTGAAAATATCGTGCTTTCGACCCATGACAGCGACGGCAAGCCTGTTTCGCGGATCAGGCTGACCCCAAGTGTCAAAGCGCTTCCCGAAAGCAACGCCGCCGCGTGGTCGGCCATTGCGCAAAGGCTTGCAGGGGGTAACGGATGGTATCTGGATGGACCGGAAGGCCATAGTTTTCTTTATACACCACAAAGCACAGATACGTTGGTGGTGACCTTCGATAACCTCGACATCACCATGACCAAACGCGATGACCGTCGCCCTTGGGGTTATGATCTGATCACATCACAAGGCTGGTCGATGCTGGGCGTCCTGGCCGGGGGATGGACCTGGTACCGTGATCCTTGGGTCTATGCCCAATTTGATCGGTTGCAGCGTGAAGGTTTTTTCAAGCAATTCAAACGGGTTGTGTTCTATGGCGCATCCATGGGCGGCTATGCCGCCTGCGCCTTTTCACCCGCAGCACCGGGGTGCGATGTGGTGGCGATTTCGCCGCAATCGACGGTGGATAAGACCGTTGTGCCTTGGGAAACGCGGTACAAGGTTGTCTGGGACAGGGACTTCACCGGCCCCTATGGCGATGCCGCTGAGGTAAGCAAGGCAGCGCGTCAGGTGTCGTTGATCTACGACCCTTACGAGCCGCTGGATGCCCGGCACGCCGCGCGGTTCAGGCAAGACAATGTGCAGCGGCTGCGCGCGCCATTGCTGGGGCACAGGTTGGGCAGTTCGCTAAACCAGATGGGTATCCTCAAGCCAATCATATTGGGCGCGCTGGATGGCACGTTGACGCCCGAGGGGTATTACCAGCTTCTACGGAAACGACGGGACTTCCCGCGGTATCAACGTGAGTTGTTCAACCGCGCTGTCGCCCGCGGGCACAAGGATCTTGCACGGTCGTTGGGGGCTTTCATTCTGCAAAGAAATCCCAATGCCGGCGTCCGCAAGGGGCTGCGCGAACTGGGATGACCAGCTGCGGATGTGGTGCAGCGCAATGGCCACATTGCAACGCTTTGATCCGATACGAAGATTCCGTTTAACCAATAGCCAAAAGCTGCTAGAGACACCGCATGACCCGTTCTATTCTGATCCTCAATGGCCCGAACCTGAACCTGCTTGGCACCCGCCAACCAGAAGTTTACGGGCCGACAACGCTTGCCGATATCGAAGCGCTTTGCCAGGCGAAGGCCAAAGAGATGGGTATCACCATCGATTTTCGCCAAAGCAACCACGAAGGTGCTTTGATTGATGCGATCCATGCAGCGCGCGGCGTTCATGCCGGGATCGTCCTGAATGCCGGGGCCTATACACATACATCCGTCGCGCTGATGGATGCGATTGCGAGCATTGCCCTGCCAGCCGTTGAATTGCACCTGTCCAACATTCATGCCCGTGAAGAGTTTCGTAAAACGTCATTCATCTCGCGCGTGGTTGTGGGGCAGATCTGTGGGTTTGGCGCGGCTGGATATCCCCTCGCGATGGACGCACTGCTTTCATATATCGGGGATAGCTGATGACCGCAGTTGTGAAGGCGCTTGAAAAGCTGACAAACGCGCGCTCGGTGGAAGAGCTGTGGGATATCCACACGCGCCAGATGGCCACCTATGGGTTTGATCGTCTGATGTACGGATATACACGGTATCGCACATCCACAGGGCTGGGTGATCCGCAGGACTGGGTGCTGCTGTCGACGCAAAGCCACGAATATATGAAGGTCTTTTTTGATGAAGGCCTCTATTACCACGCGCCAATGCTGCGGTGGGCGCTGGCCAATGACGGGGCCTGTAGCTGGCGCTGGATGCTGGATATGAACCGCGTGGACAATCTCACCACGAGCGAGCTTCGGGTGATGGAGTTCAACAAATCCATGGATGTCACGGCAGGCTATACGGTCAGCTTTCGGTCAATCTCGGAGCGCACGAAGGGTGCAATTGCACTGACTGCCAAAGCCGGTTTAACGCAGGACGCGGTCGAGCAGGTCTGGGCGAAACATGGCGACGATATCATCGTGATGAACAACGTCATGCACCTCAAACTGCTGACCCTGCCCTATTCTGGCGAACGTCACCTGACAAAGCGGCAGCGCGAAGTGTTGCAATGGGTGGGTGATGGCAAGACAACGCAGGACATCGCCCTTTTGCTTGGATTGACCGCTGCAACCGTTGAAAAGCACCTGCGCCTTGCACGAGAGGCACTGGATGTGGAAACAACGGCTCAAGCCGTTCTAAAGGCTGCGTTTTATAACCAGATGTTTGTGATCGACGCCGATCTTTGACGCCATCTTGTTGCGTTTGACGCGACGGCAAAAGATACAAAGTTTTCCAAATGGTCAGGTTTCCCTGACTTTCTTAACGTAACGTTAAGGCGCATGTTGGCGATGTTCCGTGAGTGGTGGCCTAAGGCCTGGGAACGGCAGTTCATACACCCTGTGATTTCAGGGCCCTGTGATTTGCGTGTTGGCGCGGCGGGTTTGCCCGTTTGCGCCAGCGACTACGATAATGTCGGTCCTCGTCCCGAAGTTGGTCCGGCGTAACTATCGTTTTGGCTCTGCGTCGTCTTCCCTTCACAGAGCCGCACTTTTCTCCCCAGAAAAGGGAAACGGCCCGCGCGTGTGTATTGTATGCGGGCCGTTTTTACATTTTCAGGGTCTGTGGGTGCGGCCTAGCCGTTCAGCTTGGCAACCTCAGCAGCGAAGTCTTCTTCGACCTTTTCGATGCCTTCGCCAACGGCCAGACGTGTGTAGCCTGTGATCTCAACGCCAGCCTCTTCAGCGGCCTTGGCAACCGTCAGATCAGGGTTCACCACGAACTGCTGGTTCAGCAATGTGACTTCAGCCATGTATTTTTTCATACGGCCAACGATCATCTTTTCGATCACGGCTTCCGGCTTGCCACTTTCGCGGGCGATGTCCATCTGAACCTGCTTTTCTTTCTCGACCACAGCCGGATCAAGATCAGCCTCGGACAAAGACGCAGGGTTGGCGGCTGCGATGTGCATTGCAACCTGACGGCCAAAGGCTTCGTTGTCGCCAGTCATTGCGACCAGAACACCGATGCTGCCCATGCCGGGTGCTGCTGCGTTGTGTACGTAGTTGACCACAGAGGCCCCTTCGAGTGTCACCATACGGCGCACGGACATGTTCTCACCAATCACGGCAACTGCGTCTGTGACGGTCTGTTCAACGGATTTTCCGCCCATGTCGGCCGCTTTCAGGCCGTCAATGTCGGATGTGCCCAAGGCGACGTCAGCAATACCGGCAACCATTTTCTGGAAGTCGGCGTTCTTTGCAACAAAGTCGGTCTCGGAGTTCACTTCAACCGCAACGCCTTTCCCGCCGGATACTGCAACGGCAACAAGGCCCTCGGCAGCGGTACGACCGGATTTCTTTGCAGCCTTTGCAAGGCCCTTGGTGCGCAGCCAGTCAACAGCAGCTTCCATGTTGCCATCGTTTTCTGTCAGCGCCTTTTTGGCGTCCATCATGCCTGCGCCTGTGCTGTCGCGCAGCTCTTTCACCATTGCAGCGGTGATTGCCATGTTACTTCTCCTTAAGAGGTATAATGCATTGCAGGCGGGGCCAAAGGCCCCTGCCCGACTGATTTATTGGCGCTTATTCAGCGGTGGCTTCGGCAGGTGCTTCTTCAGCAACAGCTTCTTCAACCAGCTCTTCCATTTCGCCCATGTCGATGCCTGCGGCACCCATCTGTGCTGTCATACCATCAAGCGCTGCGCGTGCGGCAAGATCAGTATAAAGCGCGATGGCGCGTGCTGCGTCGTCATTGCCTGGGATCACATAGTCAACGCCTGCGGGTGAGCAGTTGGTGTCGACAATCGCCACAACCGGAATGCCCAGCTTGTTGGCTTCTGCGATGGCCAGATCTTCTTTGTTGCAGTCAATGACGAACAACAGATCAGGAACGCCGCCCATTTCGCGGATACCGCCCAGAGACGCCTGCAATTTGCCTTGCTCACGCTCCATGCCAAGACGCTCTTTCTTGGTCAGGCCGGCAAAGCCGTTTGCAGAGGCCTCGTCAATTGCTTTCAGGCGGTTGATGGACTGCGAAACAGTCTGCCAGTTTGTCAGCGTGCCGCCCAACCAGCGGTGGTTCATGTAGAACTGCGCAGATTTCTCTGCCGCTTCCATGATTGGCTTGGCTGCCTGACGCTTGGTGCCGACGAACAGAACCCGGCCGCCTTTTGCAACAGTGTCACGAACAACCTGCAGCGCCTGATCCAGCATCGGAACCGTCTGTGTGAGGTCCATGATGTGGATGCCGTTGCGTGATCCGTAGATGTATTGATCCATCTTTGGGTTCCAGCGCGCTGTCTGGTGGCCAAAGTGTACGCCTGCTTCAAGCAGCTGACGCATGGTGAACTCTGGAAGAGCCATGTCGTTTTCCTTTTCCGGTTTCAAGCCTCAGCGGGGGATCAGCGTGATGCCAACCGGTGGATGTCCTGGGATTTCTCCCCAATACACCCGCCCCCGCCTGCGGGATTAAGTGAGCGCCCTATAGCGGGCGTTCAAAGATGGTGCAAGCCTCAGGATAGCTTCCAGGGCAGTATTTCAGAGAATTGTACGCTCAATGAACCAATAGGCCCCCACAAAGGCGATGGCGAGCGAACATGGCACCGCCACAAGACGGCGATATGCCTCTTGCTGATCGCGCAGCCCGATTGATGCCATGCACAGGACAAAGACCGCAGCCAATGGTCCCGCAAAGAGCCAAACCGGATTTTCCAGCAGCGCAGCAAGCCCTGCCGGGTTCAGCGCAATCAACGCCAATGCAACAGCCAGCAGCGCGCCATAAATGATGAACCCCCGCGCTGCTTCGTTTGCGCCACGATCAACCCGCAAGGCCTGCCAGACGCAAAGGAACATCACCGCGATCACGAAGAGCTGGCCCACTTCGACACCGACGTTAAACCCGATCAGCGCAGGCACGAACGTCGCCTCTGGCAATCCGAATTCCGCCAGAACCGATGCAAAGCCCAGACCATGCAGAAGGCCAAAGATAAAGATCACGAAGGGACGCCACGGGCTGATCCCTTTCATGAAGATGTTTTCGACAGCCACATAAACGATGGACAATGCGATCAGCGGTTCGACCACGGCGATGAACTCAATCCCAAAGGTACCGAGAAAGAAATCATCCATGAATTTGGTGTGGCCAAGTGCGGCCAACGCCAGCGTGATCGTATGTGCAACGGTAAAGAGCGAGACCTGCAAAAGCAGTGGCCGGAAACGGGCGGCCAGAAAGAACAGGCCAAGCACAAATAGGATATGATCAAGGCCTTTGGGCACGATGTGATCGAAACCTACGGGGATATAATCAACAAAGGTTTCCCAACCGGTCGACAGATTGCCACCGGCCAGGGCAAATTCATCCGACAGCGCA
Organism: uncultured Paracoccaceae bacterium; assembly: GCA_947498645.1. Taxonomy (GTDB): domain Bacteria; phylum Pseudomonadota; class Alphaproteobacteria; order Rhodobacterales; family Rhodobacteraceae; genus Yoonia. Next base: position 2,633,138 of record CANMKS010000001.1, read on the forward strand.
CCCGCTTCGAGATATCCGTCATAAGGTTCCGGCACATCCATCTGCCGCAAGACAAGCACGCCAAATTCAGGGGCCCAGCCGATTTGCAGTGTCTCGGCTCCCTCTGGCAGTTGCGCGTTGAATGTGATGGTTGATGGACGCACGGTTTCCACATTGCCGATGGGCCCTACGTCAACCTGCACGAGTTCGGGGGTCAGCGCCTGACCGTCCGCCGTCAGGGTGATGCCCTGTGCCATCTCCGGCCAAAATGCCTCGAACCGCTGTTGCAGCTCTGTTGGCGACAGCGCGCGCAGCTCATCATAGGTGGCGGCCTCTGCGCTTTCATTGGTGTCGGCCACCTCTGTCAGGTTTATCCCTGCGACAAAGCTTTCCAGATTGGCACGAACCTCGACCGTGACCACGCCATCATCAGCGCGCAAATCGCCGATCGCCGGCAGAACCTCGTGCGCCTGCGCGGCTGACAGTGTTGTGAACCAAACCAGCACCGCGCTTGACAATAGCCGAAGAAAAGCCACCTTTGCGGCAGTCAAAAAGGAAGTTCTCATGCGTCTTCTCGTCCTCATTTTTAGTCTTATCGCAGCGCCTTTGGCAGCCCATGAATTCTGGATTGAGCCGCTGGCGTATCAGATCGAGGCGGACGGTAGCCTTGAGGCGAATATTGTCAATGGGGAGGAGTTCGCAGGCGGCGATTTAGCTTACCTGCCGAACCGCTTTGTCAATTTTGTTCTGTTTCAGGGTGACGATGCGCAACGTGTGAACGGTCGTCCGGGTGATATCCCCGCCCTACAACAACAGCCACTTGGTGAGGGTCTGCATATTGCCGCCTATGAGGCGACTAACGCGACGGTCACCTATGAGGAATGGGAAAAATTCCAGAAGTTTGTCGATCACAAGGATTTCGGTGACATCCGCAGCCAGCATCTGGAACGCGGCATTTCGCTAGATGGCTTTCGCGAGGTCTATTCGCGATACGCCAAGACCCTGATTGGCGTTGGTGACAGCACGGGCAGCGACCGGCGTGTCGGGCTTGAAACCGAAATTGTCGCACTCAAGAACCCCTATACCGACGATCTGTCAGAGGGGATGCAGGTGCAGGTCTATTATCGCAACGAATTGCGGGCGGATGTGCAGGTTGAAGTCTTTGAAAAAGGGCCTGATGGCCGGGTGAGCATTGGCCTTTATCGCACGAACGCGGACGGGATCGCGACGTTTCCGGTGCGTCCCGGCTATCGCTATATGGCGGACGCGGTTGTCCTGCGGGTGCCGAATATCGAACTCGCGACGACATCCAACGCGGTCTGGGAAACGCTCTGGGCCAATCTGACTTTCGCTGTCCCGGCAGAGTAACGGGCCTTGCCCTTGTCTTGCCTCTGCGCCAGAAGGCCGGGATGACGAATACACCGGATATCTTATGCATCGGATCGGTCCTGTGGGATGTGATTGGCCGTACCGCCAGCCATATGCGCGTGGGCTCTGATGTGCCGGGACGGATCACGCGCCTGCCCGGCGGCGTGGCGATGAATATCGCCATGACCCTGCGCCGTTTTGGCATGTCTCCTGCGCTGCTGACCACCATCGGGCGCGATGCCGAGGGTGAAGAACTGATCGCAGAGGCCCGGCGCATGGGCATGATCTGCGATCACGTTTATCGCTCTGACGATCTGCCCACCGACGTCTATATGGCGGTTGAAGGGGCCAACGGGCTGATTGCTGCCATTGCTGACGCCCATTCGCTTGAGGCGGCGGGCGACAAGGTGCTGCGCCCTCTATCCAACGGCGCGCTTGGACGCGCCGACGCCCCCTTTGCCGGGCCTGTTGCACTGGATGGCAACCTGACCGAGGAACTGCTGCAACATATCGCGTCCTCACCCCTTTTCGCTGCCGCAGACCTGCGCGTGGCCCCTGCCTCTCCGGGCAAGGCAGAGCGATTGCTGGCCTTGCTGGGGCATCCATCGGCCACGCTCTATGTCAACCTCGAAGAGGCGGGGCTGTTGTGCCAGACGGTTTTCAGCGATTCCGCAACTGCCGCCGAGGCCCTGATTGCCCGCGGTGCGCACCGCGTTCTGGTCACGGACGGTGGCAAATCCGCGTCCGAGGGCACCAGAGGCGATATCATCACACAAACCCCACCGCCCGTCATGGTCACCCGTGTGACCGGCGCGGGCGATACCTTCATGGCGGCCCATATCGCATCAGAGGCGCAAGGCATGGATCGCGCGGCCGCCCTGACCCGCGCGCTTAATGCCGCCGCCACATATGTTTCCGGAGAAACGCCCCTATGATCCCCATCCGCTATAGTGCCGAAGTGACCCAAGCACGTAATGCAGGCACCGCCATCGTTGCACTTGAAAGCACGATCATTACCCACGGTATGCCGTTCCCGCAAAACGTGGAAACCGCCCGGTTGGTTGAAGCAGATGTGCGTGCCGCCGGTGCGGTGCCTGCCACGATTGCGGTGCTTGATGGTGCGCTTCATGTGGGACTTGAATCTGTTGAGCTGGATTTGCTGGGACAGGCGCAGGATGTGGCCAAGCTGTCGCGGGCCGATATGGCGGCCTGCATTGCAACGGGTGGCACGGGGGCCACAACCGTCGCTGCAACCATGATTGCCGCACATCTGGCAGGGATTCACGTCTTTGCCACGGGCGGTATCGGCGGTGTGCATCGCGGGGCCGAGCACAGCTTTGATATCTCTGCGGACTTGCAAGAGCTGGCGCAAACGCCCGTGACGGTGGTGGCCGCCGGTGCCAAGGCGATCCTTGATCTGGCAAAAACCTATGAGGTGCTGGAGACGCTCGGCGTCCCGGTTATTGCCTATGGTCAGGATATGTTGCCTGCGTTTTGGTCTGCGGCCTCTGATATGGCGGCGCCTTTGCGGATGGACAGCGCCGCGCAGATTGCCAAGGCGCAACTGATGCGCACGGCCATGGGGCTTGCAGGCGGGCAGTTGGTGACCAACCCAATTCCCAAAGGTGACGAAATCCCCGCAGAGCATCTGCAACCGATCATCGACCAAGCCCTGGCCGAGGCTGATGCGCAATCCGTCAGTGCCAAGGCGGTCACCCCGTTCTTGTTGGGACGCATTTTCGAACTAACCGAAGGGCGTTCCCTGACGGCCAACATCGCCCTTGTGCGCAACAACGCCCGACTTGCGGCACAAATTTCGGTCGCAATGGGGGAATTGCGCGCGGCATCCTGAGCTTGCGCTTGCTGTGTGCCCCACCAGTGCCTAAGTGTGCGTTGAAGAACTACTTGGAAATGAGCGATGCTTGACCCCAACGCAACTGACGGCAAACGGCGTGGTAAGCCGGGCATTATTTCGCGGATGCGGAGTAACTTTCTTGCCGGTCTGATCATTGTCGCACCCATCGGAATGACGCTCTGGCTGATCTGGACGGTTGTGGGCTGGGTGGACAGCTGGGTCTGGCCGTTTGTGCCGGACGCCTATCAACCCACCGAATTGCTGAACCGGATCCTGGGGCGCGAACCGGGCAATGAGATCAATGTGAACGTCCGCGGCGTTGGTGTTGTGATCTTCCTGATCTTTACCATGCTGGTGGGTTGGGTCGGTAAAGGCCTGATCGGGCGGTCCTTTTTGGGGATGGGTGAGCGTCTGGTGGACCGCATGCCTGTCGTGCGGTCAATCTACAATGCGGTCAAACAGATCTCGGAAACCGTCTTTTCACAGCGCGACACCTCGTTCGACAAGGCATGCCTGGTGGAATACCCGCGCCGGGGCATCTGGGCGATTGCCTTTATCTCGACCAATGCCAAGGGCGAGATTGACGCCAAGCTGAACGATGGAGAGCCCATCGTGACGGTGTTCCTGCCCACGACACCAAACCCCACATCGGGCTTCTTGCTTTTCCTGCCGCAACGGGACGTGAAAGTGCTGGATATGACGGTCGAGGATGCGGCCAAACTGGTCATCTCGGCGGGCCTTGTCTATCCCAATGGTGTTGAGGCCAAAGAGCCGCCCGTGGTTGAAGATTAAACGATGATCGCCGCAGGACTGACCGGCTTTGCAACAGCCTTTGCCCTGATCCTCGCCATTGGTGCGCAGAACGCATTTGTGCTGCGACAAGGGTTGGCCAAGGCGCATGTGTTCTGGCTCTGTCTGCTGTGTGCGGTGTCCGACGCGCTGCTGATCACCGCAGGAGTGCTGGGGTTCGGGATCATTGTTGAGCTTTATCCCCTCCTGCCACAGATCATGGCCTGGGGCGGCGCGGCGTTTCTGTTTGTCTATGGGGCGATGCGGCTTTGGGCGGCGTGGCTGGGCAATTATGCGATGCAACTGGCCGGGCAATCCGCCGGCCTTTGGGCGACGCTGGCGACGGGGGCTGCCTTCACCTGGCTTAACCCGCATGTCTATCTGGACACGCTGGGTTTGGTTGGTGCGGTTTCGACGCAATACACCGATATCGCCGAGAAAACAGCCTTTGGGATTGGCGCTGTGACGTCATCCTTCGTGTTCTTCTTCAGCCTTGGTTATGGCGCGCGTCTGCTTGCCCCCATCATGCAATCCGCCCGCGCATGGCGCATTCTGGACGTGCTGATCGGCGTTGTGATGTGGGCGCTGGCGGCGAAGCTGCTTAGCTGAACATCTCGGTCAGATTGACCGTGCTGCGCTTGCCAATGTCCTTTTTGTGGTCTTTGAGGAATGTATCCGCCGCAGCTTCGCCCGCCTCTTTCAGCCGTGCCAGGATCAACGGGGACGGAATGGTTTTTGTCGCCACGTTGAGGTCATTCATCAAGGCATCATCGGCAATCATGTGGACCAGGACGTTTTTCATCGTGCCGGGTTTGATTGATCCGTCTTTCAGCAGGCGTTTGACGAAATCAATGGCGCGCAATTCGCGGAACAACGAACTGTTAAAGCTGATCTCGTTGATGCGGTTCTGGATGGACTGGCTGTCGGTCGGCAGCGTGTCTCGGTGGAGTGGGTTGATATTCACTACAAGAATATCATCCGGTAATGTACTGGCAAATAGGGGAAAAAGCGCAGGGTTGCCAGTATATCCGCCATCCCAGAATGCCTCCATCTTACCGGTCTTGGGGTCTTCGAATTCGACCGCCTGAAACAGGCTGGGCAGACAGGCAGAGGCCATGATGACATCTGGCATGATTTCCTCACCAGTAAAGACACGGATCTTGCCCGACCTGACGTTCGTGGTGCAGATATGCAGTTCTGGCCCATCGGTGGCGCAGACGGCGTCGTAGTGAAACCTTTTGACAATGCGCGTCAAAGGGTTCCGAAGTGCGGGCCCGTAAACATAAGGCGACATCATGCGTGTCGTCATGTCGAATGCGGCGAAGGCGGGGGAGTATTCCATCGCCTTGGCCCATAGCTGGGCTGTTGGCGTTGCGGCAGACATCCACGGTGTGAACAGCGGGTCGGTGATTGCGCCGATTTGCGTCCACAGCCAGTCAAGGTTTTCGCGCGCGCCTTCGCGCCCGTTTGCCACCCAGCCGGATTTCAGTGCCGCGGCATTGAGCGCCCCGGCAGATGTGCCGGATATCGCTGCGATTTCAATATCTTCGTCGCGTAGCAACCGGCACAGAACACCCCATGTAAAGGCGCCATGCGCACCCCCACCCTGCAATGCGAGGTTGATCCGCTTCAAAGTGCTGTCCAGCCGCCGTCAACCGAAATCGTCGTGCCGGTGATCTGTGCGGCTGCGTCAGAGGCAAGGAAGGCAACAGTCCCGCCAAGCTGTTCAACCGTGGCAAATTCCTTGGAGGGCTGGCGTTCCAGCATGACGTTCTTGATCACATCCTCGCGGGACATGTTGTATTCCTTCATCGTGTCGGGGATCTGCGCCTCGACCAATGGGGTCAGCACGTAACCGGGGCAGACCGCGTTGCAGGTGATCGGGTCCTGCGCGGTTTCCAATCCGATGGTTTTGGTCAGGCCGACAATGCCGTGCTTGGCTGCCACATAGGCAGATTTATAGGGTGATGCGGTCAGACCATGGGCTGACGCGATATTCACGATCCGCCCATAACCCCGTTCACGCATACCTGTCACAGCAGCGGCGATGGTGTGGAATGCAGAACTGAGGTTGATCGCAATGATCGCGTCCCATTTGGCCGTCGGGAACTCCTGTACCGGGGCCACATGCTGAATTCCTGCATTGTTCACCAGAATATCGCACCCGCCTGCGGCGACGATCAATCGGCGACAATCGTCAGCCTTGGACATGTCGGCTTGCACGTATTTCGCATCGACCCCGGTCACCTTAGCGATTTCGGCGGCCAATGCGTGATCTTCCTCGTTGTCGGTGAATGAGTTGAGCACCACATTGGCACCCGCCTTGGCCAATTCGCGGGCAACACCCAGACCAATGCCAGAGTTGGATCCGGTGATAACGGCGGTTTTTCCTGCAAGCGACATGATTTAGCTCCCGATTCTCTCGTGTTCGACTCAGTGTATATGCTGCAACTGCGAAAGCCACGTTACGGTTCCGTGAGCCATAAAAAAAACGCCCGCACAAGGCGGGCGTAAAGTTATTGAGGCAGGTTTCATACAGGCAAGAAACCTATCGAGCAGTGGGTTCTTTATAAGCAATGACTTGCCCGCGTCCAAGCTAAAAGTTTGAAAAGGCACAAAACCCTCTTTACGGTTCGTTGTAACAAACTGACAAACAGCAGGGGGCATCACAACAATGACGATCCAATTTGGCAAAAAGACGCGCCACACCATCGCGGCGCTGGTTCTGGGTGTCGCGGGTCACGCCGCCATGGCAGAGGCGCAGCATGGCATAGCTATGTATGGTGACCCTGCCCTTCCACCTGATTTTGTGTCCCTGCCCTACGTCAACCCTGACGCACCCAAGGGTGGCCAGATCGTCACCGCCGAGGTTGGCAGCTTTGACAGCCTCAACCCGTTTATCCGCAAAGGCTCTGTGCCATGGCAGTTGCGGTTCTTTCTTGGTGAAAGCTTCATGGGGCGTTCACTCGACGAACCCTTCTCACTTTATGGCGTTTTGGCCGAATCGATAGAAACCGGCCCGAACCGCGAGTGGGTCGAATTTACCCTGCGCGAAGAAGCGCGTTTCTCCGACGGCAGCCCTGTCACCATCGAAGACGTGATGTGGTCTTATGAAACATTGGGCACTGTCGGCCATCCCCGGTATCTGGGGTTCTGGGCCAAAGTCGAAAGCCTCGAACAGGTGGGCGACCGGACGGTCCGGTTTACCTTCAATGTTGAGGACCGCGAGCTGGCCCTGCTAGCCGGTTTGCGCCCTATCCTGAAAAAGGATCAGTGGGAGGGCGTCGATTTCGACGAAAGCACGACAGAGATCGTGCCAATCACGTCCTCGCCTTACGTGATTGACGACTTTGACCCCGGTCGCTTTGTTTCTTTGCGTCGCAACCCTGACTATTGGGGTGCTGATGTCCCGTTTCGCGCTGGCACCAACAATCTTGATGAGGTCCGGCTGGAATTCTTTGGCGATGAAACCGCCGCATTTGAAGCCTTCAAAGTGGGCGAGGTGAACGCCACCCGTGAATTCAACGTCGTGCGTTGGGACACACGCTATGATTTTCCAGCGATCCAAAGCGGCGATATCGTCAAGGAAGTGATTGAACACCAACGCCCATCGGGCATGACGGGTTTCGCGATGAACACCCGCCGCGATCATTTGGCCGACTGGCGCGTGCGCGATGCATTGATCCAAGCGTTCAACTTTGAATTCATCAATGAAACCATGACAGGCTCTGCCCAGCCACGCATCACATCATATTGGTCAAATTCCCCCTTGGGCATGGACAGCGGCCCGGCAACCGGCCGCGTGGCAGAATTTCTGGCACCATTCGCGGATGATCTGATCCCCGGCACCATCGAAGGTTATGCCCTGCCCGTCAGTGATGGCAGCGAACGTAACCGTGCGGGCAGTGCTGCCGCCTTCGAGATGTTCGCGGCCGCAGGCTGGACCATTCAGGATGGTGTGATGCGCGATGCCGATGGCAATGACTTCACACTTGAAATCCTGCTGGATCAGGGCGCGACCGAAATGCAGTCGATCATTGATCTCTATATGGAATCGCTTGCCCGGATCGGGATCACACCTGTGATGACCGTGGCCGATAGCGCCCAGTTCAAGGAACGCACTGACGCCTTTGACTTTGACATGGTCTATTACCGTCGCGGTCTGTCCCTGTCGCCGGGCAATGAGCAATACAACTACTATGGATCGGAACGCGCCAACGAAGTGGGTGGCCGCAACCTGATGGGTGTGCAATCTGCCGCTGCGGACGCCATGATCGGCCGCTTGCTGACGTCAGAAAGCCAGGATGACTTTGTTGCCGCTGTCAAAGCGCTGGACCGGATATTGACCGCTGGTCGCTATGTCATCCCGATCTACCAGTGGAACATCAGCCGCATTGCCCAAGCCAAAGAGCTGCGGCACCCTGAATACATCCCGATCTTTGGTGATTGGCCGGGCTGGCAGCCGGACGTCTGGTGGTACGAGGAATAGCGTTTTGGCCCCGCTGTCATCGCCTTGTTACATCGGCTGATTACGCGGGGCCAAACATCCCAAAGGCCCAAGATGAATATCCTTGTTCTGTGTACTGGCAATTCTGCCCGCTCGATCCTGCTGGAATCCATTCTCACGCATCGCTCTGACGGGCGCATCGCGGCTTGGTCGGCGGGGTCGAAACCGGCGGGCAAGGTGCATCCACAATCGCTGAGGCTCTTGGCAGAAAGAGGCTTTCCGACAGATGGCCTCAGCTCACAAAGCTGGGATGACTACGCCAAACCGGACGCACCACACATGGATGCGGTGATCACGGTCTGCGGATCAGCCGCCGCCGAAGAATGCCCCTATTGGCCGGGCGCACCGTTGCGCGCGCATTGGGGTGTTGACGATCCGGCCGCCGCCGCCCCCGCAGATCAGCCTGCCGCCTTTGCAAAGGCCTATGCCCTGCTGTCGGCCAAGGCCGAAGCCCTGCTTGCACTTCCGTTTGAGGAAATGACACAAGAGGACCGGCAAGCGATATTCAACCGGATTGGGGCATAACATGCAGAAACTATTGGCCGAAGGGCTGGGAACCGCATTTCTGCTGATTGGTGTTGTTGGCTCGGGCATCATGGCGGCGGCACTTGCGGACGGCAATGTGGCGATTGCTTTGTTGGCTAATGCGATTGCGACAGGGTGCATTCTTTATGTGATCATCACCACCCTTGGCCCCATTTCCGGCGCACATTTCAACCCGGCCGTCACGCTGGCGTTTCTGCTGCGGGGCGAAATCAGCGTCAGCGATGCAATCCCCTATGTCGTCGTGCAGATTGCCGGGGGTATCCTGGGGGTCTGGGCTGCGCATATCATGTTTGATCTCAGCATCTTGCAGGCTTCGACCACTGACCGCACAGGCGTGTCACAGTGGTTTTCCGAAATCCTGGCCACCTTTGGGCTGCTTTTCGTGATCTTTGGTGGCCTGAAAAGCCGCCCGGATGCGGTGCCGACGCTGGTGGCGCTTTACATCACCGGCGCCTATTGGTTCACATCGTCAACCAGCTTTGCCAACCCTGCCGTGACCATCGCGCGTGGGTTCAGCGACACCTTTGCTGGCATCAATCCCGCCCATATACCGATGTTCATCGTGATGCAGATTGTGGGGGTTGGCGTGGCTGCTTTGATCCTGCCACGTCTGTTCAAGGCCTAGCCCAGCGACGTCACCCAAAGGATGGTCGCATCCTCTGCGCTGATCGACACCACGTTGTGCCCCATGGTGGCATCATAATAAGCGCTGTCACCCCGCTTGAGGTCGACGGGTTCATAGAATTCCGTAAACAACCGGATTTGCCCGGTCAGGACATAAAGGAATTCTTCGCCATCGTGGCGCACCCAGCCATCAAAATCCTCAAAGCTACGCGCACGAATGCGGGCGCGATAGGGCAGCATCTTTTTGGTAGTCAGCGCCTCGGCCAGCATGGCGTGTTCGTAGGTTGTGGTTATCTTGGTGGTTTCTTCACCGTTCCGTGTCAGCGCCATGCGCCCGCTCACCTGCCCTTTCGAGGGCGGCGTGAATAGCTGCGGGACCGATATTTCCAGCCCCACGGCCAGCTTTTTCAGTGCATCATAGGTGGGCGACATCTGCCCGTTTTCGATCTTGGACAGAGTTGACCGGGCCAGCCCCGCCTGCTTGGCGGCCTGTTGCAGCGTCCATTCGCGCGCCTTGCGCAATTCCCGCACCCGCGCGCCCAGATCAAGGGGTTGGGCAACACCGTTTTCACCATTTTCATGGGCGATCCGAATGAGGTTCTTGGGGGCCTTGTCATCCATTCCGTGTTCATAGTCAGCGTGTCTTGATCTTGCAAGCAAGGTGCAAATCCTTATGTGCACCGGCGCACAGTGATTTCTGCGGGACCGGGCTTTCCCCTCGCGTCAGACATGATAGATGGAATAGGCAACCCCCCATCGTCGGAGTCTTCCATGGTCAAGCTAGATATCATTTCTGATCCCATTTGCCCGTGGTGCTACATCGGCAAGACCAATCTGGACAAGGCGCTGGAACAGTTTCCCGATCACCCTTTCACGATCGAATGGCACCCGTTTCAGTTGAACCCCGACATGCCTGCGGGCGGTATGGACCGCCGCGCCTATCTGGAAGGTAAGTTTGGTGGCAAGGAAAACGCCGTAAAGGCCTACGCCCCCGTGGTTGAACACGCGGAAAAATCCGGCGCACATATCAACTTTGATGCGATCAAGAAGACGCCCAACACCATTGACGCCCACCGGTTGATCCATTGGGCCGGGATCGAACAGCGACAGAGCTTTGTCGTTGATCTGCTCTTCAAAGCCTATTTTGTGGATGGTCGCGATATCGGCGATCATGAGGTGCTGGCTGATATTGCCGATGCCGCTGAAATGGACGCGGCAATGGTGGCCAAGCTGTTGGCATCCGACAGCGATACCGACGACATCCGCGCGCGCGACAAACACAGCCGCAAGGTGGGTGTGAACTCTGTCCCGACATTCATCGTGGCCCAGCAACATGCCGTGCCGGGTGCCCAGCCACCGGAAATGTGGGTGGGCGTGATCAAAGAGATCATGGACCAGATTGAAGCGGCGGAATGACAACCGCAGTCAACGTCCCATCCACAGCCAAGCGCCTGCCACAAACCGAATTCATCGCCCTGATGGCGATGTTGGCCGCAACTGTCGCCTTTTCCATCGACGCGATGCTGCCCGCCCTGCCCGAGATCGGCGCGGCGTTATCGCCCGAGAATGTGAACAATGCCCAGCTGATCATCACCAGCTTTGTACTGGGCATGGGGATCGGGACGATGTTCACCGGACCACTCTCGGATGCGTTTGGGCGCAAGCCAGTGATGGTTGGTGGTGCGGTGGTCTATGTCATTGCCTGCGTCGTGGCCTGGGCTGCGCAATCGTTAGAGGTGATGCTGGCCGCCCGCGTGGTGCAGGGCCTTGGAGCTGCGGGGCCGCGTGTCGTGGCGATGGCGTTGATCCGTGATTTATATTCCGGGCCGAATATGGCGCGGATACTATCATTTGTGATGGTGGTCTTCTCGCTTGTCCCGGCGCTTGCGCCGACCATGGGCCACTACATCATTCTTGGCTTTGGATGGCGCGCGATTTTCGCTGCCTTTGTGATCTTTTCGGTTGTGTCGCTGATCTGGTTGCTTGTGCGGCAACCTGAAACCCTGATGCCGGAAAATCGCCGCCCGCTAAGCATTGCGGCCCTTTGGTCCGCAATCAAAGAGATGTTCGCGCATCGCACCGCGCGGCTGTCAATCTTTGTGCAAACGCTGACCTTTGGGATGCTTTTCACGGTGCTGTCGTCAACCCAGCAGGTCTTTGACATCACCTTTGGGCAAGGCGACCACTTTCACCTTTGGTTTGGTGGAATTGCGATTGTTGCGGCTTCTGCCAGTGTACTGAACGCGCGGATTGTGGTCCGGTTGGGCATGCGAGCGATCATCAAGGCGATGTTCACGGTGCAGATCATGGTCACGCTGATCATGATCGCAGTGACTGCCACCGGTGCGTCCTATTGGCTGGCTTTCGGCACCTATGTGGTCTGGATCACGTCGAACTTTTTTCAGGCCGGTTTGACCATCGGGAACCTGAACGCATTGGCGATGGAGGAAATGGGCCATATCGCGGGCATGGCGGCATCAATCATCGCCGCCGTGGCAACAATTGGCGGGGTCATCTTGGCGGCCCCTGTGGCATTGTTATTTGATGGGACACCACTGCCGATGGCCGTGGGGACACTGATATTCTCGCTGCTGGCCTTGTGGCTGACATCAATGATCAAGCGACCAGGCGAGGCTTAGGGTCAGTACCCACACGCACATGAATTACGCTGGATTTGCGCCCGACTAACAAATCGTTCGGGCAAGAATCAGGCTTTGAGGGTTTTCTTCTGCTCCGCCAGTTTCTGCGCCAAATCCCGTGCAATGTTGAACGCGCCTTGGATCTTGTCGCGCTCCTTCGCCCAATCCCGGCGGACGACGATCTTGTTGTCCTTGACCTTGGCCAAGCCATTCTGCGCCTCAATAAACTCAACCAGCCCCTTGGGTGAGGCGAATTTGTCGTTGTGAAACTGAATGGTGGCCCCCTTTGGCCCGGCGTCCAGTTTGGCGATCCCGGCGCGTTTACACATCGCTTTGATCCGCACGACCAACATCAGCGTGTTGACCTCGCGCGGCAGTTTGCCAAAGCGGTCGATCAGTTCGGCGGCAAAGCCTTCCAGTTCGACCTTGGTGCTCAGTTCTGACAGGCGCCGATAGAGGCCCAGTCGCACATCCAGATCAGGCACATAATCGTCGGGAATAAGGACCGGCACGCCGAGGTTGATCTGCGGCGCCCATTGCCCGTCGTCTATGATACCTTCTGCTTGGCCAGAGCGGATGGCGGCGATCTGATCCTCCAGCATCTGCTGATAAAGCTCGTAGCCAACCTCGCGCATTTGCCCCGATTGCTCTTCGCCCAGCAGGTTGCCCGCCCCGCGAATATCCAGATCCTGGCTGGCCAGCGTAAACCCGGCCCCCAGCGTATCAATCGACCCCAGCACACGCAGCCGTTTCTGCGCGGTGTCGGTCAACTTCTGGCGTGGTTTTGTTGTCAAATAGGCATATGCGCGGGTTTTGGACCGGCCCACCCTGCCCCGGATTTGATACAACTGGCTCAGGCCGAACATATCGGACCGCCAGACAATCATGGTGTTGGCGGTTGGAATATCGAGGCCGGATTCAACAATTGTCGTGGCCAGCAACACATCGAACTTGCCGTCATAAAAGGCGTTCATGCGGTCATCAAGTTCCCCGGCGGCCATCTGTCCGGTGGCGGTGACATACGTCACCTCTGGCACTTCACGTTTGAGGAAATCCTCCATCTCGGCCATATCCGAAATCCGTGGCACAACGATAAACGACTGCCCGCCGCGATAGTGTTCACGCAATAGCGCTTCGCGCACCGTGATCGTGTCGAATTCGCTGACATAGGTGCGGATCGCCAAACGGTCGATGGGTGGTGTGCCGATGATCGACAGATCGCGGACGCCAGACAATGACAGTTGCAGCGTGCGCGGGATCGGCGTGGCGGTCAGGGTCAGCACATGCACATCGGTGCGAAGCTGTTTGAGCCGTTCCTTGTGTTGCACGCCGAATTTCTGTTCTTCATCAATGACCAGCAGCCCAAGGTTCTTGAACCGTACCCCCTTGGCCAAAAGCGCATGGGTGCCGACAACGATATCAACAGTGCCCTTGGTCAGGCCATCGCGGGTCAGGTTGGCATCTTTCGCGGATACAAACCGCGACAGCGGGCGCACATTGACAGGAAAGCCGCGGAAACGTTCAGCAAAGTTCTGGTAGTGTTGACGCGCCAGCAATGTCGTGGGGGCGATGATCGCCACCTGCACACCTGACAAGGCGGCGACAAAGGCCGCACGGATTGCCACCTCGGTCTTGCCAAAGCCCACGTCGCCACAGATCAACCGGTCCATGGGTTTGCCAGAGCCAAGATCGGTCAGCACCTCTTCGATCGCGGCGAGTTGATCGTCGGTTTCCACATAGGGAAACCGGGCCAGAAACTGATCCCAGAGCCCATCCGGCGGGTCCAATGCAGGTGCTGTGCGCAACTCCCGTTCCGCCGCCACGCGGATCAGGCGCTCGGCGATCTGGCGGATGCGTTCCTTGAGCTTGGCCTTCTTGGCCTGCCATGCGCCACCCCCCAATTTATCAAGCAGCCCGGTCTCATGGCCGTATTTCGACAGCAGTTCGATGTTTTCGACCGGCAGGTAAAGTTTTGAATCCTCGGCATATTCCAGCAGCAGGCATTCATGCGCGGCACCCAGTGCCGTCACCACCTCCATGCCCATATAGCGCCCGACACCGTGATCGACGTGCACAACCAGATCGCCCGGGGACAGGCTGTTGGCTTCGCTCAGGAAATTCTCAGCCCGCCGCTTGCGTTTCGTCTGGCGGATCAAACGGTCGCCCAGCACGTCCTGCTCGGATATGACCGTCATGCCGGGGGCCTCAAACCCGTGATCCAAGGCCCAAACCGCCAGGTGCACACCGCGCTTGCCGACGCGGCTGAAATCGGTGACCAGGATGACCTCGGCCACGCCTTCGTCCTCGATCAATCCTTCCAGACGTTCGCGCGCACCTTCGGAGTAAGAGGCGATGACAACCGGCCCGTCATCAAGTTTCGCGCGGATATGATCTGCCAAGGCACCAAACAGGCTGATCTGTTCCTGCTGCCGTTCGGGCGAAAAGTTCCGGCCAATCCGCCCGCCTGCATCAATCACGCCCGGCCCTGTGGATTGTTTGAGCGGGGAAAACTGCATGATCCGGCGGTCAGAGACTGCGGCCTCCCATGCGGCATCATTCAGATAAAGCAGGTCCGGCGGTGCTGGTTTATAGACACTGTCCATCCGCCCCTTCTGGCCAAGCGCATGCATCCGTGTGCCATATTGATCGGCAATGCTGTCCCAGCGGGACAGACGCATGGGCGTTGCCTGATCATCAAGCGTGACGGTCGCACCAGGCAGATAGTCAAACAGCGTTTCCAAATCGTCCTGAAAGAACCCCAGCCAATGCTCCACGCCGGCATGTTTGCGGCCCGCCGAAACAGCCTCATAAAGCGGATCATCGGTGCCAGCGGCACCAAATTCCAGCCGGTAGTTCTGGCGAAACCGCGTGATTGCCGCGTCATCCAGAATGACCTCTGACACAGGGGCCAGCTCAACCTCGGTCAGTTTTTCGGTGGTGCGTTGTGTTGCCGGATCAAAGCGACGCGCACCGTCCAGCACGTCGCCAAACAGATCCAGCCGGACAGGGCCGCTTTGGCCCGGTGGGAAGATATCAATAATGCCGCCCCGAATGGCATAGTCGCCGGGTTCCATCACGGTGGGGCTTTGGGTAAAGCCCATGCGGATCAGAAACTGGCGCAGCGCATCTTCGTCCAGCCGCTTGCCAACTGTTGCGGTAAAGGCCGCCTCGCGCAGCACACGGCGCGCGGGCACACGTTGCGTTACGGCAGACAAGGTGGTCAGCAGGATAAACTGTGCAGGCATCCCATGCACAAGCCCCGCCAGCGTGGCCATACGTGCGGCCGATATGTCGGTGTTCGGCGAAACCCGATCATAAGGCAGGCAATCCCAGGCGGGAAAGACAAAGACCGGCGTATCAGGTGCAAAAAAGCGCAATGCGGCCTGCATCGCGGCAAGGCGTTTGTCGTCGCGGGCCACATGCAACACGGGTTGACCCTTGGCCAGTTCGGTCAGGATAAGCTGGGCGTCATACCCTTCGGGCGCGCCGGAAACCGTGATGTGTTTGGGATCAGCCATTGCGCTCACCTATAGCATTTCGAATTGCTCTATCCTGCGGGATGTCGGTGTCAACAACCCTAGAAGAATTGCAGCTTGGCGAGGCTGAAATACATCCCATACATCGCGGTGAAAAACATCGTTATCATGGCAATAACCTGCGTCCACAATCGCACGCGAAACAGGCGATGCACCAGATCCTTGCCCGCCAGCGGCGTCTGGGCCAACTGCAACGCCAGCCTGACATTGATGGCGCCAATCAGACAAAGCGGTGCGCCAAGGATGAACAAACCCTGCCCCAGTTCCAGCCCGTAGTAGAAACCGGCAAAACCCACAGCGCTTATCACAAAAGAAATAAGTCCAATCAACCACGGCCCAAGGCCGTGATGATAGGCCACGATACGACGAACATGAATGTCGACCAACCCCTCAAGATCGGCAAGCTCGGCCGCGCCAAGGCGGCGCGCCCGGAACAGCATATCAAAGGGCACCCCGATCAGCCAATTGCTGACCACGGACCATGTGCCGATCACAATCAGCCAATACCAGATGTTTGAAAATGTATTCAGTTCGATGATGCGAACGATGCCATCGGTCCAGTCCAAACCTGTGTCTTCCCATGTGGTCCCCAGTTACGGCGGAACCTAGCGGCCCTGCGCCCAGTTGCCCAGTCTTGTGATGCCGCAAAATCCATGCGACCAAGAATATGTGACGTGAAAAAGGCCAGCCCCATGAAACCGACCCTTGCCCCCTTCCCCGCAACCCGCCTGCGGCGCTTGCGCAAAAATCCTGCGATGCGGGCACTGGCGCGGCAAAACACGCTGACGGTCGATGATTTGATCTGGCCGGTCTTTGTGATGGACGGCAAGGATGATGAAACGCCTGTGGCCTCGATGCCCGGTGTCGTGCGGCGCACCGTCGATCGGGTGGCCAAGGCCGCCAAAGAGGCACAGGCCCTTGGTATTCCGGCGATCTGCATCTTTCCCTACACCGGGATGGCGGCACGCACCGAAGATTGTGCAATGGCCTGGGATCCGGACAATCTGACCAATCAGGCGATCCGCGCGATCAAGGATGCGGCCCCGGATATCGCTGTTATGACCGACATCGCGCTTGATCCGTATAACATCAATGGCCACGACGGTTTCGTCGAAAACGGCGAAATCGTGAATGACCGCACGGTTGAGGCGCTGGTCAAGATGGGCCTCGCTCAGGCAGAGGCCGGGGCCGATATCCTTGGCCCGTCCGACATGATGGACGGGCGGATCGAGGCAATCCGTGCCGCCTTGGAGGCTGAGGGCCATCAGAACGTCGCGATCCTCAGTTATACGGCCAAATATGCCTCCAGCTTCTATGGGCCGTTTCGTGATGCGGTTGGCGCGTCCTCTGCGTTGACGGGTGACAAAAACACCTACCAGATGGATCCCGGCAACAGCGATGAGGCGTTGCGCTTGGTCGAACGTGACCTGCGCGAGGGTGCGGATATGAT
Organism: uncultured Paracoccaceae bacterium; assembly: GCA_947498645.1. Taxonomy (GTDB): domain Bacteria; phylum Pseudomonadota; class Alphaproteobacteria; order Rhodobacterales; family Rhodobacteraceae; genus Yoonia. Next base: position 2,650,431 of record CANMKS010000001.1, read on the forward strand.
CATGGTCAAACCGGGTATGCCATATTTGGATATCTGTCGGCGTGTGAAGGACAGCTTTGGCGTGCCCACCTATGCCTATCAGGTCAGCGGTGAGTACGCGATGATGCAGGCAGCAGCGCAAAATGGCTGGTTGGACGGCGAAAAGGTGATGATGGAAAGCCTCCTGGCGTTCAAACGTGCGGGGTGTGACGGCATCCTGACCTATTTCGCGCCGGAAGCGGCGAAGCTGTTGCAGGGATAGCAATACCCGGCTGCGTCTAAGCCGAATTTACAGACCTTGTTGATGTTGGTTTCAATGCAACCAATGCCTGTTTTTACTTGGCCACAAAGGCGAAAGCCGCTGCTCGCTGTCAACTGAAAACACCAGCATATTTGCGCACGCACCTGACTGCGCCAGCAGACGATAGACTCCAAATTCGGTCTACCAGAGCCTTGCCAGAATGACCCGTCAGGCCCTGCGACTTGTCAGATTGCATTTTTTAATCAACACTTATCCACATGCTGTGTTGGCTTTGCACCATTTTGGCAATGCAACATTCAGCAAGATACAATTCGGAAGGAACACCTATGACGAATTCGGTCTTAGTAGCAGTGGATGGCAGTGATGGTGGCGCGCGCGCGCTTCAATATGCCGCTGAACGCGCAAAACTGGGAGGGGCAAAGCTGATTGTGACATATGTCATCGAATGGTCCCCATACTCGTTCAACACACCCGAAGAAAATGCAGAGCGGCACAAACGCAGAGAGGAAGAAATTGATCGGGCAACATCCGGTGTCGTGGAACCGGCAGCCGCTCAGTTGGCCGCCGCCGGCATTGAATATGAAACGGTCGTGCGCCACGGCCCGCCAGCAGAAACACTGATCAAACTCGCTGAAAAGTTTGGCGTACAGCAGATCGTGATCGGGCGGCGTGGCCAGTCTGGCATCAAGAACCTGCTGTTCGGAAGCGTGGCGGGCAATTTGGTGCAAACCTCTCCGGTGCCTGTCGTCGTCGTGCCCTGATACGGCGCACAAAAGTTTGCCCCTTGTTGATGGGTGAACCAACAAGAACTTGAAGGGACATGTTATGATGAGATTCTTCACAGCGCTGACAGCGATGCTGTTCTTTGCGTTGCCAGCCTATGCTGGCTTTGACGATACTATCAATGAAATCACTGCACCTATCGCGACAGCGATCGGAAGTTTTGTGTTCTTTAAGATCAATGTTTTTGGCGCAGCACTGCCGCTGGTTGTCTTGTGGCTGGTGATCGGTGCCGTGTTTTTTACCGTCTATCTGGGCTTTGTGAACGTCAGCGGCTTTAAACATGCGATCCAATTGGTCCGCGGGGACTATGCCGATCCTGACAGCCCCGGTGAGGTGTCGCATTTTCAAGCACTTGCCACTGCGGTGTCTGGTACGGTCGGTATCGGTAACATCGGTGGTGTTGCCGTTGCGGTGACCATCGGCGGCGCGGGGGCGACGTTCTGGCTGATCGTGGCCGGTTTCCTGGGCATGTCGACAAAGTTTGTCGAATGTACGCTGGGCGTCAAATACCGGCAGGAAAACCCCGACGGCTCCGTGTCCGGTGGTCCGATGTACTATATGCGCAAAGGGTTCGAAGAACGTGGCATGGGGGGCTTTGGCAAGTTCATGGGCACCTTCTATGCGATTGGTATCTTTATCGGCGCCTTGGGTATTGGCAACATGTTCCAATCCAATCAGGCCTATGTGCAGCTCAATACTGTTGCAGGCGGCAGGCTTGATGGGCTTGGCTGGCTGATCGGCCTGATCTTAGCGGCGGTCGTCTTTATGGTGATCATCGGCGGTATCAAATCCATCGCCCGCGTGACCGAAAAGATCGTGCCGTTCATGGCGATCTTTTATTGCGTGTTTGCAATCATCGTCATCTTGATGAACTTCACCTCGATCCCCGCTGCAATCGGCAACATCTTCTCTGGTGCCTTTACAGGTGCGGGCGTACAGGGTGGTGCGATTGGTGCGCTGATCATTGGCTTCCAGCGGGCTGTGTTCTCGAACGAAGCTGGTATTGGTTCCGCATCGATCGCGCACGCCGCCGTAAGAACGCCAGAGCCAGTGACAGAGGGCTATGTTTCCCTGTTGGAGCCGTTCATTGACACCATCGTCATCTGTACGATCACCGCATTGGTCATCGGCACAAGTCAGGTGGCCGATCCGAACTTTGCCGGGGACGCTACAGGGGTTGCGATGACGTCAGCAGCCTTTGAGCGTCAGATTAGCTGGTTCCCACTCCCACTGGCCTTTGGCGCACTGCTCTTTGCCTTCTCGACCATGATTTCTTGGTCGTACTACGGGCTGAAAGGGTGGACCTATCTGTTTGGCGAAGGCCATATGGGGCAGACGATCTACAAGCTGATTTTCTGCGGGTTCGTGGCATTGGGTTGCATGGTGCAGCTTGGGCCAATTCTGGATATCTCTGACGCGCTGGTCTTCCTGATCTGTGTGCCAAACATTCTGGGTCTGTATTTCCTTGCGCCAATCGTGCGCCGTGAAATGATCAGCTACAAAGAGCGTTTGGACCGCGGCGAGATCAAGAAGTACAGCCACTAGACAAAGCAGACAGCAGCGAAAAGTTCCCGCGAACAATTCGCTGCTGTCGATAAAAATCTACAGCCAGTTGCCGAATGCCTGATGTTGAGGGCAAAGCCGAAAGACGGCGCACCCAGGGTGCCGTATTCTGTCGTATGGGTTTGATCGTTGGCGAACCTTCCCACGTGACACAGCTACCGCTCTCACCTATACTGCTCGCATAAAAGGGCGGCAAACGTCCCGAACAGGCAAATAGGCGGATATCAAATGACCGATTTTTCACGGCGCAGCTTTGCGCTTGGCGCGCTGGCGACATCGACGCTTGCGGCATGCAGCAATGGCATTGGCAGCGGCGGCGCAGCCACAATCGACGCGCGTGTCGATAGCACACTCAACACAATGTACTCTCAGTACCCCGGTACACGTGACCTGTCGTCACGTGCCGCAGGTATGCTTGTGATGCCACTGGTCACCGAAGTTGGCCTTGGCCTTGGCGGTTCTTACGGCCGTGGCGCATTGCGCGTTGGCCAGTCGACGGTTGATTACTACTCGGCGACCTCTGGCAGTGCGGGCCTTCAGATCGGGGCGCAGCAATTCAGCCATGTGTTGTTCTTCCTCTCATCGGAAGCACTGCTTGAGTTCCGTCAATCCCCCGGATGGGCAGCCGGTGCGGACGTCGAATATGCCGTCAGCAACAACAGCGAAATGCTGCGGGCAGAGACAACGACATCCTTGTCGCCGGTCGTTGCCGTGGTCTTTGGCCAGACAGGCCTGCGTCTGGGTGCGACGCTGGAAGGTACCAAATACACGCGCATTATTCCCTAAGCGCGCAACTTTTCTCCGGCGGGGTCAAAGGGTGGCTCCGCCAGAACAACACCGCGATGCGGTTTGCCAAGGATCATGACGTCCACGGCATCACCAGCGGCAACGCCTTTGAGGTATCCAAGGGCCAGCGATTTTCCAACGCTGTAGCCATAAGTGCCTGAGGTGACGCGACCAACCGGTGTGCCATCCGGCAGGAATATCGGCTCGCCACCTGTGGCGTCGGCATTGGTAACATCCACAACCTCGATCAGGGACAGCACCTCGCGAGGTGCATTATCTTGGATCTTCAAATAACTGTCTTTGTTCAGAAATTCCTTTTCAAGCTTGATCAGACGGTCCAATCCAACCTCTTGCGGCCAGTATTCCGGCGAATACTCCCTGCTCCAGCTGCCATAGCCCTTTTCAATCCGCAGGGACATCAGCGCGCGCGACCCAACCGGCCCCGCATCAACCGAACGCCCCGCTTCGAGCAAAGCCTCGTAAAGGCGGAGCTGATCTGCCGCGTCGCAATGCAATTCCCATCCCAGATCACCGGTGAAGGATACCCGCAAGGCAATGACCGCAACCCCGGCAACCGTAATGCGCTGCGAGCGCATGAAAGGAAACGCCTCAGTGCTCAGATCCGCATTGGTCAGACGCGCGAGCAAAGCGCGCGATTGCGGGCCCGCGACGTTGAAACCGCACATCGTGTCAGTCCGGCTTTCAAAGGTTGTGCCCTCTGGTAGCGGCACCTCTTTCCAGAACCGCTGGTGATAGCGCTCTGCCGCACCGCCGCCGATGATCATGAATGCGTCCTCGGCAAGCCGGGTGACGGTGAAATCTCCTGCAATGCCCCCGTTTACACCGATCAGGGGTGTCAGGCAGGACCGCCCAACGGCCGTTGGCATGTTGTTTGCGAAAACGGCGTTCAACCAGTCCGCGGCCCCCGGACCGCGCGCGAAATACTTGGCAAAGTTCGAGATATCTATGATGCCAGCTCGGTCACGCAACATGCGCACCTCTTGCCCAACCGGTTCAAACCAGTTTTGGCGCGTGAAACCGTTGGTGTCTTTCGCGCCCGGTGTTTCGGCAAACCAGGCGGCGTGTTCCCAGCCGTAGTTCAAACCAAAGACAGCGCCCATCCCTTTTTGCATGTCATAGATGGGTCTTGTGCGGACTGGCCGCCCTGCCGCGCGTTCCTCATTGGGAAAGTGAATGGCAAAGCGTTTGGCATATTGGTCACCCACCCGCGCCTTGGTAAACTTTGCGTCCGCCCACGGCCCAAACCGCGCGACATCCCAGGCGAACATGTCATAGTTGCTTTCGCCGTTGATGATCCATTGGGCGGCCATCAGCCCCATACCGCCCGACTGGCTGAACCCCGGAATAATGCCGTTGCAGCAGAAGTAATTGCGCAGATCAGGGTGCGGGCCATAAAGCACGTTGCTGTCAGGTGACCAGATCATCGGACCGTTGATGACCCGCTTGATCCCGGCCTCACCCACGGCAGGCACCCGGTCAATCGCGCGCATCATGTTGTCTTCGATACGTTCCAAATCATCGGCGAAAAGTTCGTGCCCAAAACCCTGCGGCGTGCCATCCTCGGCCCAGAACCGCACGTCTTTCTCGTAGGCCCCCACCAACAGCCCCTGCCCCTCTTGCCGCAGGTAATACTCGCCATCGCGGTCGGCGACCGAAGGCAGGCGGCGGTCCATTGCGGCGATTTCGGCAATGGTTTCGGTGACAAAATACTGGTGTTCGGTGGGCAAGAGCGGCAGTTCAATACCTGCAAGCCTGGCAACCTCGCGCCCCCAGAGACCCGCCGCGTTGATCACCCATTCTGTCTTGATGTTGCCCTTGGGCGTCTCGACAATCCAAGTGCCATCGGGCTGCGCCACAGTGGCGGTCACGGGCGTGAACCGGTAGATCTCTGCGCCCTTCTGCCGGGCACCAATGGCATAGGCGTTCGTCACACCCGACGGATCGACATTGCCGCCGTCGGGCTCGTACATGATGCAGCGGATACCGTCATAATCGACCAGAGGATGAAGGCGCTCGGCCTCGGCCCGGTCCACTTCGTAAAAATTCATCCCGTAAAACTTGGCCTTGGCGGACTGCAAGCGCAGTTGGTGTTCGCGCTCTTCCGTCTGTGCGAGGTAGAGCGATCCGGGTTGGAACACCCCGCAGGATTGCCCGGTTTCGGCTTCCAGCGCATTGTAGAGGTTCATCGTGTAGTGCTGGATGCGGCTGATATTCGTGCTGTCATGCAGCCCATGGATATTGGCCGCCGCATGCCATGTGGAACCTGACGTCAATTCGTCCCGTTCCAGCAGCACAACATCCGTCCACCCCAGTTTCGCCAGATGGTACAGGATGGAACAGCCGATCACGCCGCCTCCGATTACGACGGCTTGGGCATGGGTGCGCATCTGGTAACCTTTCGTTTGATGACGTCTTCACCGTCTGCAATGGTGCGGATAAGCGATAGCCATTCACCGACACCCCATGTCGTTTTCTGAACCGCTTGGGCATTTTTCAACGCCATATTGGCGATAGCCAAGACAGGAGTGTGCATCATGAAAACCACCACCCAAGCCCTGATCATCGGCGGCGGCGTTGTCGGCGCGTCGGTGCTGTATCATCTTACGAAACTGGGGTGGTCTGACGTGATGCTGGTGGAACGGTCGGAATTGACGTCCGGGTCCACATGGCATGCCGCCGGTGGGTTCCATACGCTGAACGGCGACACGAATATGGCGGCATTGCAAGGGTACACGATCAAGCTTTACCGCGAATTGGAAGAAATCACAGGCATGTCCTGTGGCTTGCACCATGTGGGTGGCGTGACCCTGGCCGATAATCAGGACCGCTTTGACATGTTGGTCGCAGAGCGGGCCAAGCATCGCTACATGGGGCTTGAGACAGAGATTGTTGGCCCAGCGGAAATCGCCAAGATCGCGCCGATTACAAACCTCGATGGCATTGTTGGCGGGCTTTACGATCCGCTTGACGGGCATCTGGACCCATCCGGCACGACCCACGCTTACGCCAAGGCCGCGCGGATGGGCGGTGCGACGATTGAATTGCACACGAAGGTGATCGAAACCAACCAACGCGCCGATGGCACATGGGACGTAGTGACAGACAAAGGCACGATCCACGCCGAACATGTGGTCAATGCGGCCGGTCTTTGGGCGCGTGAGGTGGCCGCGATGGCGGGCACCTATGTGCCGCTGCATCCGATGGAACATCAGTATATCGTCACCGATGATCTGCCCGAGATCTACGAACGTGACGCTGAGCATCCGCATGTGATGGACCCCGCCGGCGAAAGCTATCTGCGGCAGGAAGGACGCGGGCTGTGCATCGGGTTTTATGAGCAGACCTGCGCGCCGTGGGCCGTGGATGGCACGCCATGGGATTTCGGGCACGAGTTGCTGCCAGACAACCTTGATAAGATCGAGGATTCCATTGCCTTTGCCTACAAACGCTTCCCTGTGCTGGAGCGCGCAGGCGTCAAATCCGTGATCCACGGCCCCTTCACCTTTGCGCCAGATGGCAACCCACTGGTTGGCCCCGTTCCGGGTTTGCGCAACTACTGGTCCGCCTGCGGGGTCATGGCCGGTTTCAGTCAAGGCGGTGGTGTCGGCCTGATGCTGGCGCAATGGATGGTGGAAGGCGAATGCGAACGTGATGTGACGGCGATGGATGTGGGCCGTTACGGCAAGTGGATCACGCCGGGCTACACACGGCCCAAGGTGATCGAGAATTATCAGAACCGTTTCTCGGTCAGCTATCCCAATGAAGAGCTGCCTGCCGCCCGGCCCCATCGGACAACGCCGATGTATAATATCTTTAGCGATTTAGGGGCCGTTTGGGGGCAACAGTTCGGATTGGAGGTGGCAAACTACTTTGCCCAAGGTGACGAACCTGACTATGAAACCCCGACCTTCCGCAGGTCCGATGCCTTTGCCGCCACCGCCCGAGAGGTGAAGGCGGTGCGCAGTGCCATAGGCATCAACGAGGTGCAGAACTTTGGTAAGTTCGCGATCACTGGCACAGGCGCACGCGCGTGGCTTGATCGTATCATGGCCGGTCGCATCCCGCAGCCGGGTCGCATGTCCCTGACGCCGATGCTGTCGCCCAAGGGGCGGCTTTGGGGTGACTTTACAGTGTCCTGCTTGGCCGAAGATGAGTTTCAGATCACGGCCAGTTACGGGGCGCAAGACATCCATCACCGCTGGTTCTTGCAGAACGCACGCCCCGATGCGCAGGTCACGAACATCTCGGACCGTCGGACAGGGTTTCAGATAGCAGGACCAAGGGCACGTGACCTGCTGGCCACATGCACCCGCGATGATGTGGCCAGCCTCAAATTCATGGATGTGCGCCGCATGGTCATCGGTCAGGTGGCCTGCATCGTGCAGCGGGTCAGTTATACCGGTGATCTGGGGTATGAGATTTACTGCGATGCGATGGATCAGCGCCAGCTGTGGTGGACGTTATGGGAAGCCGGACAGCCGATGGGCATCACGCCCTTCGGGATGCGGGCGATGATGTCACTGCGGTTGGATCGGTTCTTTGGCTCCTGGTTGTCAGAGTTTTCGCCGGACTACACGGCGGCAGAGACTGGCATGGACCGTTTCATCAGCTTCAAAAAGGATACAGATTTCATCGGGCGGGCCGCGGCAGAGGCGGAACGGACCAACCCCCCTGCCCGCATGTTGGTTGCATTTGAGGTGGATGCGGATGATGCCGATGTCGTGGCCTACGAACCCGTCTTCATCGACGGCAAGGTTCAGGGCTTCTGCACATCGGGCGGCTATTCGCACCACAGTGAAAAATCCATCGCGCTTGCGCTCGTGCCGCGCGCTGGCGTGACGGACGATCTGGAAGTCGAGATCGAGATCATGGGCCAACTGCGCAAAGCCAAACGGATCACAACGCCGCTTTTCGACCCTGATGGCGCGGTCATGCGCGCATGACGCCAATCCTGATCCTTGCGGCGGGCCAGTCCACACGGATGCGCGGCGCCGACAAACTGCTGGAGACAGCGGGCGGGATGCCCTTGCTGCGCAAGCAGGTCCAGATGGCGTTGGAGGTCAGCCCTGACGTCTTTGTCGCCCTCCACCACAACGCAGCGGCGCGACAGGCGGTGTTGGACGATCTGCCCGCAACGCCCCTCCTTGTTGAAGAGGCCGCAGAAGGCATGTCTGGCACGATGCGCGGCGCGGTCAGGCGGCTGCCTGAGGGTCAGGGTTTCATGCTGATGCTGGGCGATCTGATAGCCCTTGAGGCGTCCGACCTGCGCGCCGTCCTGCAGGCCCACAAAGATCAGCCCGATCACCTGATCTGGCGCGGCGCGACTGCGGAAGGTAAGGCAGGGCATCCAGTTATCTTTGACGTCAGCCTGCGACCGGAGTTTCAAAATTTACGCGGTGATGGCGGCGGAGAGGCACTGGTCAAACCACTCAAGGCCCGAACCTGTCTGGTGCCCCTGCCCGGGGATCGCGCACGATTTGATCTGGATACGCCCGAGGAATGGGCAGCGTGGCGCGCTTCTACCTCTGCTTAAGCAGAATTTCCGCCTCGTGTTTTTTCAATGTGCGGCGGGCGGCGTTATAGTCCCGCACACCGTGATCAGTTTCCAGTTCCGGGAACAGCGTAAAGATTTCCTGTCGCTGATCCTCGTCCAGACCTTTCAATGAAAAATCGCCGGGTTGGTAGCTTTCGCTCCAGACACCGTCAGAGAGGACAATCTCATGGTTTGCACACATGAAATGGATGTAGGTGATGTAGGGCGCTTTGTCGATTTCCACCCCTTTCATTGCCAGCATATGCTTGGCAGAGACAAGCACCTCTGACTGATCAAAGTAAAATTGGGCCAGTTCCGAGGCAATCAGCAGGCGGTGCGTTGGTGAAACGAGCATGTCGCGTTCTGGTAGGTTGTCCCCCAAAGCACCGGCCTTGATGCGGATCGGGCGCAGTTCCGGGCGCCCCTGTAGGTGCCGATGTACCAGACGGCGCGCGCCTGCCCAGGTGATCGTCTGAATGCCGTTGTCGCGCGTTATGACGCGATCGCCCGCCTTGAGGCTTTCAACCGGCACTTCACCCTTTGGGGTCGCAATGGCGGTGCCGGGCGTAAAGCATGGGATCAGCCGGTCAATCTGAGAGACGGCAAGCGTTTTGCCATCATCAAACGTTATCGACCGCGTTTCGGGCACTGATGCGATTTCGATGATCTTGTCGAATGTATTGGGGGCGATCCGGTTGCGTGTATCAACGCGCACTTGCCCTGTGTAGGACGGTGCGGGCGCTGGATGCGCAGGTTTCGTTGATGAGAACGCCTTCATCGTAACATGGCCCCACATATTGCGGTCATCTGCCGTCTTCCCTTTATCAACATCCGTGCGGGCCCCACCCCGCAACTACTCTTTACGAACTGCTCAAGAAGCATAGGCCATGTCGGTTAAACCCGTCCTAAGCCGCATCACCGACCGGATGAGTAACCTACTCGCAAGCACTGCGTGACATTTCAAGGATAATGCCCAACCACCTTACTTTGGTATAGGTTGGGTACTGCATACAGGTGATTTGTGGCCAAATCGCGCTCATTTTGTGCAGCCACCGAGGCCATACGCTACACATTGTAGCGATCAGGTGACGGGGAAAAACTGAAAAGTGGTGCTGCCGATGGAGCTTACTCCAACCGATTCCATCGGCGCGAACTGGCTTTTAATTCAACGGGGATAGCGACCGCTTTCGGGTGTGGCCTCCCAAACTTGTTCGTCCTGAGCGTGCACCAAATGTAGCATTGCAGGTCTGAAGCAATCGTTTGCCGCTCAGTGATCGAATGACTGTTCTGTGGGGTTTTTGAACCGACTGTCTTGGCAAAGGCAAAGCCTTCTTCGTCTCAAAGCCCTAGGCTTGGGCGCATTCTGTCAATGAAAGGGTATTGCCGCTGGGATCAGTGAACCATGCGATCTTGCTGCCATCCGGTGCCGTCCAAATGCCGAGCTCATCCTGCGCAAGTTGATCGAAGCGCTGAAACTGAACACCCTTCTTGGTCAAAGCCTCAATTTCTTCAACGATATTCGCGACCTGCCAACCATGAACGGTGTACCCGGCTGGCCGAAACTCTGGCATGATCTGAACGCGAAGCACGTGATGCCCGTCAAGAAAAACCAAAGCGTATGGCGTAACCTCGCGAAGTTTCAGCCCCATAACATCGACAAAAAACATGCGCGCCGCATCGGGTTTGTCAGTTGCTATGAATGAAATGGGTTCCCGGCAGTGGTCCATCTTCTAATGGTAGGAGACCTTCGCGCCATTCGCAACATCGGTCACCTTGGGCTTGAGGCCGGCATCGACCGCCCCAATGACACCAAGATGTAGCCTTAAAAATAGCGATACTGAGGGCGAAAACAAAATATCTCAGGATGAATGAAACTATTTCGTCGGCACAACGTGTCTTCCTCAGATAAGGTTCAAAACGGGCCAATCGCAAAATAAAGGAAATAATGATGACTAAACTAACCCGCCGCGAGACGTTTCGCCTTGGTGCAGCCTTTGTTGCGCTCCCCCTGAGCACTGTGATCGCCCGCGCTGATGGACATGCCACGGCCCATACTGTGGTGATCAGAGATTTCGCATTTACGCCAGCGGACATTCAAATCAAGGCTGGCGATTCAATCACATGGATCAACGAAGACACCGCTCGCCATTCTGCAACTGATCTGAACGGCGCGTTTGACACTGGTCTTTTAAGTCAAGGCCAAGAATCCACAATGACCTTTGGCGGCGCGGGTAAGTTTGAGTACCGCTGCACACCACACGCAAGAATGCGCGGTACGATTACGATCACCTAAGTCCGTTATTGCATTCTGCAAAAGGCCCGCCAGTTTGGTGGGCCTTTTCAGTATCTTGCATGACCAAATATACCGCACCGCTTACATTACATTGGAATACGGTGTTAGTTATCAGCTTGGCGCCATATGCCTATGGCAAAGGGCGCTGTCTGACGATGCAAACAAACCTTTGGGTTGAGCTGACGGGCAACAACCAAGACGCTATTGATCGTTGATTGGAAAATTAGCAGTCTGGGCATAAACGCATACCGTCTGTGGGTTCGACGGTGATACAAAAAACAACGTGGTCAGACAAAACCCCACGAAACAAGGGTATGACCCACAATGTTGGTGCCGATGGAGAGACTCGAACTCTCACGATGTTGCCATCGGGGGATTTTGAATCCCCTGCGTCTACCATTCCGCCACATCGGCCGCCCGCACCTCCTAATGTGCGCGCAAACCCTCGTCAATCGGGTTTTACTACAATTGGTTGATCGCGAATGTATCGCAATCAGCAAGGTTCCCGCTTTCCAACCCGCGCCGGAACCAGCGTTGTCGCTGGGCGCTGGTGCCATGGGTGAATGTATGGGGCTGTACCCGCTGCCCGGCGTTGCGTTGCAAGGTGTCATCACCGATCTGGGCTGCTGCATTTATCGCTTCCTCAATGTCGCCGCGTTCCAGACTGGCAAATCGGGCTTGGGTGGCGCGTGTCCATATCCCGGAAAAGCAATCGGCCTGCAATTCAACCCGCACCGACATCGCATTTGAATCGGCCTCGCTCATCTGCGCGCGCAGTTGGTTGACCTGCCCAAGGATACCCAGCTCGTTTTGCACATGGTGGGCGATTTCATGGGCAACCACATAAGCCGCCGCAAAATCACCCGATGCGCCAAGCCGTTGATCCAATGTGACAAAGAATTCCGTATCCAGATACGCCTTGCGCTCCGGCGGGCAGTAAAACGGACCCGTCGCCGCAGACGCCCCGCCACAGGCAGAGCGGGTCTGCCCCTTGAAGAGAACCAAGGTGGGTGGGCTGTAGGGCTGGCCAACCTGACGGGCAAAAATGTCGGTCCAGACGTCTTCGGTATCCGCCAGGGTGACAGAGACAAATTCGGCTGCGCGCTCATCCTCCGGCGTGATCTCGGCCGATTGGCTGGATTGCACCCCGCCGCCACCCAGATCAACGAATTGGCTGGTGTCCACACCAAAATACCACCCGGCCAGCAGGATCAGAACACCCGCTATCCCGCCGATGCCCCCTGCCCTGCGCGCGCCGCCACTGCGTCGCCGGTCTTCGATATTGCTGCTGCCGCGCCGACCTTGCCATTTCATTTGATGTCCCCCTGACAGTTTCAGTGCAGTTTATAGCCAAAGCAGGCATCCACAAGCTTGACGGAGCGCGGCACCTATGCCCTAAGCAACAAAACGCAAGGCAGACGATGTTACGCAGGCTCTACGACTGGACGATATCATTGGCACAATCGCCGCATGCGCTCTGGGCGCTGGCGATTGTCTCATTTGTGGAATCCTCATTTTTTCCCATTCCCCCGGACGTCTTGATGATCCCGATGATCATCGCGCGGCCCTCGCGTGCCTTCCTGATTGCCGCGATTGCCACTGTCGCCTCGGTGGCTGGCGCATTGTTGGGCTACTATATCGGCGCCGCCTTGATGGAGAGTGTGGGCCAGCCCATTCTTGATATCTACGGCAAGGGCGACAGCTTTGCCGAGATGTCGGCGGTCTTTAACGAGTATGGCGCATGGGCCGTCGTGGTGGCAGGTGTTACCTTCCTGCCATTCAAGGTGATCACCATTGCGTCAGGGGTCACGGGTTTGCCACTGACGGTCTTTATTGTCTCGTCCATCTTTGCGCGGTCGCTGCGATTCTTTCTGGTTGCAGCACTTTTGTGGAAATTTGGTGCGCCGATCCGCGACTTCATTGAAAAACGCTTGGGGCTGATGTTCATTCTGTTCTGCGTGCTTTTGATTGGCGGTTTTGCATTGGTGGGTTTGCTATGACACGACAGTTGATGATCATGCTGTCCGCTGGTGGATCAGCGGCATTGCTGGCCGGGGCATTTCTGTTTCAGGCGATGGGCTATCCGCCTTGTGCGATGTGCCTGTGGCAGCGCTGGCCACATGTGGCGGCCATTCTGATCGGTGTGCTGGCATTGCGGTTTCAGGGCCGGTTCCTGCCTGCTTTGGGCGCATTGGCGGCCGGCACGACCGGTGCAATTGGCGTCTTTCACACCGGCGTTGAACGCGGCTGGTGGGAGGGGCCCAGCAGTTGCACAGGCGGCAGCATTCTGGACGGGCTAAGCGGGTCGGATCTGCTTGCAATCGAGGGTCCGCGCGTCGTGATGTGCGATCAGGTCAGTTGGGAGTTTCTGTCGCTGTCCATGGCAACATGGAATGCGATATTCTCGTTTGATCTGATGGTGGGATGGATTGTCGCGGTGGTGCTTAGCGGCGCGTCGATAAAAGCAGGTTCGTCTCGGAGCGCGTAACACCATCCAATCGGCGGATGGCAAAGAGCACCTGATCGAAGTGTTCCAGCGTATCGGTCCCGATCTCTGCGATCAGATCCCAGGTGCCATTGGTCGAATGCACGGCCTGCACCTGGGGCATACGTTGCAACTGTTTCATGGTCTTTTCAGCACCGCGCCCGGCGATTTCCAACATCATCAGCCCACGCACCGGATCGGGGCGCACGTCGGAACGTGTCAGCACGGTAAATCCTGCGATTTCGCCCCCTTGTACCAACTTGTCCAACCGCACCCGCACGGTACTGCGCGTTACCCCAAGTTGGTCAGCCAACTCTGACAGTGACGCCCGTCCGTTACGTTTGAGTGCCGCAATCAGGGCGCCATCCATTTCGTCCATTCTAACTGTCCATTTTGTGCAATCTGTCGACATTTTGCACAAATTGCGGGCTTAACCCACCCCCTGTTTTGCTCAACAATCCGCCTATGACACAAAAACACTGCATACTCGTCGGCGCACCCGTCGACTGCGGAAAGCGCCGCAAGGGCTGCCTGATGGGCCCCGATGCCTACCGCACAGCCGGGATCGCCGAGGCGATCACCAAACTGGGACATACGGTTGAGGACATGGGCAATCTTGCGCCCGAGGATGTCACCGTGGACGCACCCACCAACCCGCTTGTGCACAAGCTGGCAGAGAATGTCGGCTGGACCCAGACGTTGATGGCAGCAGCACAAGAGACAGCACAACGCGGGATGCCGATCTTTCTGGGCGGCGATCACGCATTGGCGGCTGGCACTGTGGCAGGCATGGCCGCACATGCGCAAAAGGAAGGCCGCCCCTTCTTTGTGCTGTGGCTTGATGCGCATAGCGATATCAATACACCACTGACAACCGACAGCGGGAATTTGCATGGAACGCCAGTTGGTTACGTGACCGGCCGCGATGGATTCGAGGGCTATCCAGACCTGCCCGCAACCGTCGCAACACAGAATATCTGCATGATCGGTTTGCGATCAGTTGATGCACCCGAACACGCGATCCTGTCGCAGGCAGACGTTATGTTGGTCGACATGCGTCGCATAGACGAAGAAGGTATCAGTGCCCCACTGAAGGCCTTTCTAGAGCGTGTAGAGGCCGAAAATGGCATGTTGCACGTGTCGCTGGACGTCGATTTCCTTGATCCATCCATCGCCCCTGCGGTGGGCACCACTGTTCCGGGTGGTGCGACGGTACGCGAAGGCCATTTGGTCATGGAAATCCTGTCAGACAGTGATCTGGTCACCTCGCTTGATCTGGTTGAACTGAATCCATTCCTCGATGACCGCGGCAAGACCGCGAACCTCATGGTCGATCTGACCGCCTCACTCCTCGGTCGCCGCGTGTTTGACCGTCCAACAAGGGACAAACAATGAGCCTGAAAGCATCCAAACTGGCGATGGTGCCATTCGTCAGCGTCGACAACATGATGCGCCTTGTGCATCACATCGGTATCGAAACCTTTCTGTCGGACCTCGCAACCGCGATCGAACATGATTTCACCCGTTGGGAACTTTTCGACAAGACGCCGCGCATTGGCAGCCACTCTGATGTTGGTGTGATCGAGTTGATGCCAACCTCGGATGGCGAGCTTTATGGCTTCAAATACGTCAACGGCCACCCAAAGAACATGAAAGAGGGGCTGCAAACGGTCACGGCCTTTGGTGTGCTGTCGGATGTTTACAGCGGCTACCCCGTTCTGTTTTCCGAGATGACAGTGCTGACAGCATTGCGCACCGGGGCAATGTCTGCGGTGGCGACCAAACATCTGGCCTCAAAAGACGCCAAGACGATGGCGATGATCGGCAATGGCGCACAGTCAGAATTCCAATGTCTGGCAATCAAGGCCGTTTGCGGGATCGAAAACGTCCGTTTGTACGACATCGACAGTGCCGCCACCGAAAAATGTGTGAAGAACCTTACCGGTCTGGGGTTCAACATCACCCCCTGCTCCACCCCCGAAGAAGCGATTGAGGGTGCCGACGTCATCACCGTTGCGACGGCCGACAAGGACATGCAGACCATCCTGACCGACAACATGGTTGGCGCTGGCGTCCATATCAACGCTATCGGCGGCGATTGCCCCGGCAAGACCGAACTGCACCGCGATATCGTCGCGCGCTCGTCGGTGTTTGTGGAATACCCCCCACAAACGCGGGTCGAAGGTGAAATCCAGCAGATGCCGGAAGATCACCCCGTAACAGAGCTTTGGCAAGTGATCACAGGTGCACAATCAGGGCGGCAATCCGCAAGCGAGGTCACGCTTTTTGACGGTGTCGGCTTTGCAATCGAGGATTTCAGCGCGCTGCGTTATGTGCACCAAAAAATTCAGGATACACCGTTCTACATTGACCTCGACCTGATCGCAGATCCCGATGATCCGCGCGATCTGTTTGGGATGGTCAAGCGCGCAGGCTAAGGTCAGGGCGGGTGACCCACGCGAAAATCATTGCAATCATACCGCGGCAGATGCTGGCGGTATGATTGCATGTCTCCGGCTTGGATATCACGGCTTTCATAGCGCGGCTAACAGCCCGGCATTCTGGACAATCTCAACCAATTCTGTTTCCTGACGCGCGTTATGCGCAAGGATCCTGAACGGCGTCAGGGCTGCATAAAGCTTTGCACAAGCCTCTGCATCGAAATCCGCCTGCTTGTAGTGCTTCCCCACCGCTTCTGGCTGCCGCTCATCTGTCAGGGCGTGGTAATTGGCCACAATATCCGCCGCAACGTCGGACATTCTGGCAATCAGTCTGTTGCCGACGCTGTGCACGCTGTCGCCAACACAATAATCCGCACGGATCTGATGGGTGATCTTGCCGGTGTCGATGCCTTCATCAACTTGCATGAAGGTCACACCAACACAGTCCAACGCATTGTCAATCAAAGGAAAAACATTGGTGCCACTGCCGCGATAGTATGGCGAGAGGCCAAGATGCACGTTCATGAACAAACCCGCTGGCGTTCGCAGCAGCGGCCCCTTGATGACCGACGCGCCGTAGCAGACGATCACATCGGGTGCGACAGCCTGAATTTGCGCGTGAACGTGGAGCGCATTGATATCGCCCTTGGCAATCTGGATTGATCGGGAGTGATCGCCCATGATCGCCGTGGCCATACCAAAGAAATCATGTTCGGCCTGTGCGCGCGCTTGCGTATGCGCACACATCAGATCCGTCGCATCCGGATCAAAGGCCACACGGCGCGACAGGCTTTTCTCGTCGCTCTCGCAATAGCTGGCCACCACATCAAGACGTGGATCAAGCGCCAGAACATGCCTGAAATACTGATGGCGCAACGCGCTGCCGGTCAGAATGACAACCCGCGTTTTGGTATCTTCTTTTGACGTCATAATTACCGCTAGCGCAGCGATGCGCGCGACGCAATGGCAGCTTTATTTCTCGGCACATCCACTTCGAAATTATGCCAGCCATTGCCCGGACGCATCCGTCGTTGCACCCCACATCAAGTGTCTGATAGAGTGCGGATAACGATATATAGCAGAACAATAAACAGCAGGCGGATCACGTGAGCGACACCCCAGAAACCCCTGAAAACGATGATGAAATGCCGCCTATGCGCCCTGCATATGATGGCCCGTCTGTCACCATCGAACACGAGCTGAAGACCAGCTACCTTGATTACGCGATGAGCGTCATCGTGTCACGTGCGATTCCAGACCTGCGTGACGGGCTGAAACCTGTGCATCGACGTATCATCTACTCGATGTATGAAAAGGGCATTACGGCTGACAAATCCTATCGAAAATCGGCCAAATCCGTGGGCGATGTGATGGGCTCTTATCACCCGCATGGCGACAGTGCGATCTATGACGCGCTGGTGCGGATGGCGCAGGATTTCTCGATGTCACTGCCGTTGATCGACGGTCAGGGCAACTTTGGCTCCATGGACGGCGATGGCGCGGCTGCGATGCGCTATACTGAATCGCGGTTGGACAGCGTCGCAAAATACATGACGGATGATCTGGGCAAGGACACCGTCGATTTCATGGACAACTACGACGGCAAAGAACGTGAACCCTCGGTTCTGCCCTCACGTTTTCCGAATATGCTGGTCAATGGCGCGGGTGGTATTGCGGTCGGTATGGCCACAAACATCCCGCCCCATAACCTTGGCGAAGTTGTCGATGCCACCCTGGCCCTGATCGACACTCCTGACATGTCGTCGGAAGAGTTGATCGAATATATCCCTGCCCCGGATTTCCCCACGGGCGGGATCATTCTGGGCCGCTCTGGCGCGCGTAAGGCATATCTTGAGGGGCGCGGATCCGTCATCGTGCGCGCGAAAACGGCGGTCGAAGAGATCCGCAAGGATCGCTATGCCATTGTCATCAACGAGATCCCCTATCAGGTGAACAAAGCCGCGATGATCGACAAGATCGCCGAGGCCGCCCGCGACAAAAAGATCGAAGGCATCGCCCACGTTCAGGACGAATCTGACCGCAACGGCGTCCGTGTGGTTGTTGAACTCAAACGCGATGCAACGGCCGAGGTGGTGCTCAACCAGTTGTTCCGCTTTACGCCCATGCAAACCTATTTTGGCTGCAACATGCTGGCGCTGAACGGTGGTAAGCCCGAGCAGCTGACGTTGCGCGCCTTCCTGACGGCATTTGTCGATTTCCGCGAAGAGGTTGTCGCCCGCCGCACCGCGTTTGAGCTGCGCAAGGCACGCGAACGGTCACATGTGCTGTGTGGTTTGGCGGTTGCGGTGACCAATATTGACGAAGTTGTCGCCACGATCCGCTCTTCTGCTGATGCAGCAACAGCGCGTGAAAAACTGATGACACGTCGCTGGCCTGCGGAATCCATCCTTGAGTATATCAAGCTGATCGACGATCCGACCCATACCGCCAATGACGACGGCACCTATAACCTGTCGGAAACGCAGGCCCGCGCCATTCTGGAGCTGCGCTTGCAGCGCCTGACGCAGATCGGCGTGAAGGAAGTCACAGACGAGCTGCAAGAGCTTGCGGCCAAAATACGCGAATACCTTGAGATTCTGGGCTCGCGTGAGCGGATCATGCAGATCATCCGCGATGAATTGCATGAGGTTCGTGAACTGTTCGCTGTGCCCCGTCGCACGGAAATCGTCGATTGGTCCGGCGACATGGAAGACGAAGACCTGATCGAGAAAGAAGACATGGTCGTGACCGTGACGTCTGGCGGTTACATCAAACGAACCGCCCTCGCTGATTTCCGCGCACAGCGGCGTGGTGGCAAGGGCCTGTCGTCGATGGCCACCAAGGAAGAGGACGTGGTCACCACCCTCTTTGTGGCCAATACCCATACGCAACTGCTGTTCTTCACAACCGACGGCATGGTCTACAAGCTGAAGACGTGGCGTCTGCCGCTGGGCAACCGCACGGCCAAAGGCAAAGCCATCGTCAATATCCTGCCTATTCCGCAGGGTGTTTCGGTTGCGGCCATCATGCCCGTGGATCGACCGGAAGAGGAATGGGATGACCTGCAGGTGGTCTTTGCGACCTCTGCGGGGACTGTGCGGCGCAACAAACTGTCTGATTTCACCAATGTGATGCGCAACGGCAAAATTGCGATGAAATTCGAGGATGATCATGCGGAAACAACGCTGATCAATGCGCGGATTGCCTCAAACGATGATGACGTCATGCTGGTGACAGACAGCGGGCGCGCCATTCGTTTCCCCGCAACTGACGTGCGTGTTTTCAACTCGCGCAGTTCCGTGGGTGTGCGCGGGATCAGGCTGCAAGGCGACGACAAGGTCGTGTCGATGTCGATCATCCGCCACTTCAAGGCCGAAGCGGAAGAGCGTGCCGCCTACCTGAAGATGCGCCGTGCGATGGCCGGTCTGGCCGATGATGCCGAGAACGATGATGACGAAGATGTCGCCCCCGGCGCCATCAGTCAGGAACGCTATGCCGAGATGTCCGCGGCGGAAAACCTGATCCTGACGATTACGTCCAAAGGGTCGGGTAAATTGTCCTCCAGCCATGACTATCCGGTGCGGGGGCGCGGTGGCATGGGCGTGGCCGCGATGGACAGGGCAATGCGCGGAGGACCGCTTGTCACATCCTTCCCGGTTGAAATGTCTGACCAAATCATGCTCGTTACTTCTACGGGCCAGTCGATCCGGGTGCCGATTGAGGGGATTTCCTTCAGGTCGCGCGGGGCGGGTGGCGTCAAAGTCTTTGACACCGGAAAAGGTGAAACCGTGGTCAGCGTCGCATGGATTGCTGATCAGGGAGAGGACGAAGAAGCAGCGGAGGACTAATTTCAGTGTCCGCAATATCGGGGCGCAGCATGCGTTTGCGCCCTAAAACACGGTGAGGGAGTGTTGATATGTTGAATAAATTGCTTTTGTCGACGGCATTTGTCGTCGCAGGCTCAGCCGGATTTGCCCAAGGGTTTTCTGGCGCCGAACTGGGGATCGAGTTCACAGACGGAACGGATGTCGAGGATATCGGCGGCATCAGCTACAGCGGCGCTGTTGAGGCCGAAGTGGGCTATGGCATCTCTGTTGCTTTGGGTGCGACTGCCTACAACTATGACGTTGGCGAGGATAGTATCTCGAACCTGACACTGCATGGTATTTATGCGATTGATAACGCCACATCGCTTGGCTTTTTCATCGGGCAGGACAATCTGGACAGCGAGTCGAGCGATCTATTTGGCGCTGAATTTGCCTATGATTTTGGTCTGGGTGATTTTGAAGCCTATGTGGGAAGAGCAACAGATTCTGCCGATGATGACGTGACACTGTTCGGTGTCGGCGGCACATACGATCTGGGCAGCGGCTTTTCCTTTGGCGGCACTATAGATCGCTTCTCCGGCGATGGGTTCTCGGCTTCTGCGCTTGAACTTGGCGGCTACTATACCCTGGCGCAGGGCCCGCGGTTTGGCGTCACTTTCGGCCAGTCGAACCTCGATTCTGGCAGCACCGACGTAAGCGAGAATTTCTTCGGGCTGCAGGCGAGCGTCGCAATCGGCCCCAATGGCGGCACGACGTTCGGTCGCCGCGGCATTTATGAAGTGATCAAGATCGGTCCGTCACTTTGATCAGCCTTTCATGAACGACACAAAGGCCCGGTCGACAACGACCGGGCCTTTTTTCGTTGCCGTAGGGGAAACTGTGCTGCAAAAAACACAACCTTAAGGTTACGAGAATCCGGCTTTGAAGTTTCAGCGCAGGCAGATTATCGACTGCGTATTGAATTCAAACAAACGGATTATTGGCATGTACAAGAATACCACATTTGCGGCTTTGGTGATTGCATCCTTTGCCACGCCAACCCTCGCACAGGACATCAACGCGGCGTCTGTGTCAGCGGCTTACACGTCCTACACCGACGATAACTTTGACAACTCCTACACCAACCTCAAAGCAAGTGTTGAGCTCGGTTTGGCATCTACATTTGCGATTGGCGGTAACCTCGCCGCCTATGGTGGCGATCTTGATGATGGACTGCTGAATGCAACAGTGCATGGCATGTATATGATGTCGCCAGACACAGCCATTGGCGGCTTTGTAGCGCAGGAGAGCGAGGGCGATTTTGATGCCACACTCTACGGCATTGAATTCGGTACAGGCTCTGAAAGCACACGCGCCGAAGCATATTTTGGTGTTGTTGACAGCGATGACCTGACGGGGGACTTCTCGGTCTCAGGGTTCAACTTTGAATTTGCTGTTGCCTCGAACTTTACGCTTGGACTTGACTATGAGGCATTCACAATCGCGGATGGGTTCACGCCGCCCGGCTCGACCGATACCGAAGATCTGACATACAGCGATGTATCACTGATCGCCCGTTACCAGTTTGAAGGCGGCACATCTGTCTTTGCAGAAATTGGCCAAGTCGGCTTTTCGGCATCAACAGACGATACAACTTACGTCTCGGCGAACAACCTAGAGTATTTTGCCGTTGGTGCAGAATATGCGTTTGGCCGCGCGACCGGCACATTGCTGGGTGAGCGTACGTTTGCCGGCTGGGGTCTGTAACGCCAACCCGACATAATCACCGAAAGGCCCGCACATCATTGCGGGCCTTTTCTTTTGCGCGGCCCCCAACTACATCACCCTCATGCAAGATACATTGAACATCATCGGCGGCGGTATGGCCGGATCAGAGGCCGCCTGGCAGGCCGCAAATGCGGGCCTTAAGGTTGTCATCCACGAGATGCGCCCAAAGGTCGAGACCTTTGCCCACCGCACTGGCAACCTTGGCGAAATGGTTTGTTCGAACTCCTTCCGCTCGGATGATCACGAACAAAACGCCGTTGGCCTGCTGCATTGGGAAATGATGCAGGCCAACGGTCTGATCATGCAGACCGCCTATAAGCACCGCCTGCCTGCGGGTGGCGCGCTTGCCGTGGACCGTGATCCCTTTGCTGAAAGCGTGACTGCCGCGCTTAAGGCACACCCCAATATCTCTGTTTCTTATGAAGAGGTTACAGAGCTACCTTCAGATGGCCAATGGATTATCGCCACCGGTCCGCTGACATCTGGTGCGCTCGCCCAGGCGATCCAGACGGAAACCGGGTCAGAGGCGCTGGCCTTTTTCGATGCCATCGCGCCCATCGTGTATCACGACAGCATCAACATGGATGTGGCATGGATGCAGTCCCGCTACGACAAGGGCGAGACCGAGGCAGAACGGACTGCCTACCTCAACTGCCCCATGACCAAAGACCAATATGAAGCGTTCATCGACGCGCTGCTGGCGGCAGAGAAAACCGAATTCAAAGAGGGTGAAGCCGCCGGATATTTCGACGGTTGCCTGCCGATCGAGGTGATGGCCGAACGCGGCCGCGAAACCCTGCGCTTTGGCCCGATGAAGCCGGTTGGGCTGACCAATGCCAACGATCCCGAAAACAAGCCCTATGCTGTGGTTCAGTTGCGCCGCGACAATGCGCTGGGGACTTTGTTCAATATTGTCGGCTTTCAAACCAAGATGAAATACGGCGCGCAAAAGGCTGTTTTCAAACTGATTCCCGGTTTGGAAGACGCCGAATTCGCCCGTCTTGGCGGCATTCATCGCAACACATTTCTGAATTCACCAACGCTGCTGGATGCACAGATGCGCCTGCGCTCAAGGCCCAACATCCGCTTTGCCGGGCAGATCACAGGTGTTGAGGGCTACGTTGAAAGTGCCGCGATGGGCCTTCTGGCGGGGCGTATGGCTGTGGCCGAAATGGCGGGAAAAGAACTGGCCCCCGTTCCGCACACAACTGCAATGGGGGCGCTGGTCACACATATCACCGGCGGAGCCGAGGCAAAGACGTTCCAGCCAATGAACGTCAACTTTGGCCTCTTTCCTCCGCTTGATGGGGTCAAGGGCGGGCGGCGCGGCCGTAAAGAGCGATACAAGGCCTATACAGACCGCGCCAAGGTGGACTGGCAGGCCTGGCTTGGCCAAATGGCGCTGGACGCGGCTTAAGACCTGGTTCTAGACTGCCCGGTATGACCAGGAAAAAAGACGTGCTGCAACCCTCGCTCTGGACCCCGCGACCCGTGGAAGAGACGATCTCAGTCTATGCCGCATGGGCCGATACCTATGATGCAGAGGTTCAGGCGCGTGGCTATCGGACCCCTGCCCGGCTTGCTTCGGCTTTGGCCGATCATGCGCCGCTTGATGCGAGGATTCTGGACTTTGGCTGTGGCACAGGCATTGGCGGTGCGGCCCTGCGCAAGGCCGGGTTTACGCAGATGGATGGCACTGATGTGACCGCCGAAATGCTGGAAATCGCCACTAAAACAGGGCTTTACGGCAAGACATGGCACTCCACACCGGGTGAGTTGAGCTTTGCTAAGGGCGACTATGACGTCATTGTCGCTGTCGGCGTGATCAGCCTAGGGGCGGCCCCGCCTGATACGCTGGCACCACTTGTGGCCAAGCTCACCAGTGGTGGGTTGTTGGCACTGTCTTACAACGGGCCGACGTTAGAGGATGACAGCTATGCCGACGCATTGGGCGCAGAGGTTGGCGCAGGCCATGTCGAGGTGATTTTTCGCGAACATGGGCCGCATCTGGAAGACGTTGGCATGGGCTCTGACGTCATTATCCTGCGCCGCCGGTGATCACACGCTTTGCACCATCGCCGACGGGGCCGTTGCATCTGGGACATGCGTATTCTGCAATGCTGGCGCATGACATGGCGATGGAAAACAACGGAACCTTTCTGTTGCGCATTGAGGACATCGATCAATCGCGTGCGCGTCCGGAGTGGGAACAGCAAATTTACGATGATCTGACATGGCTGGGGCTTTGGTGGCCTGATCCCGTCATGCGCCAATCACAGAGACATGCTGCATATCAGGCAGCGTTGGATCAACTGTGGAACGACGTACTGCTCTATCCATGCCTGTGCTCGCGTAAAGACATTGAGCAAGCAGCCAGTGCGCCGCAAGAAGGTGCAACAATCGGGCCCGATGGTATCGTTTACCCTGGCACCTGCGCTGGTTCTGTCAATCCATATGAGCCCGGCGAACTGCCTTATGAACGACCCCTTAGATTAGATATAGAGAAAGCGACACGTATTACTTGCGCCCACGAGGTTAGGCCTGACCACCCGTGGACGAGCACCTTCTCCTTTTGTGAGCACCAGCATGAACCACATGGAATCAGAAACGTGACCGCAGAGCACCTGATTGCAAACATTGGGGATGTCGTAGTTTCGCGGCGT
This sequence comes from uncultured Paracoccaceae bacterium, assembly GCA_947498645.1. Classification (GTDB taxonomy): domain Bacteria; phylum Pseudomonadota; class Alphaproteobacteria; order Rhodobacterales; family Rhodobacteraceae; genus Yoonia. Next base: position 2,674,834 of record CANMKS010000001.1, read on the forward strand.
GACATGCGGACATCATACCACTTGAGCGTTGTTGTTGACGACGCGGCCCAAGGTGTCACCGATGTTATTCGCGGCGAAGACCTCTTGGACGCAACCCCGATTCACGTCATCCTTCAGAAATTGCTCCGGTATCCAACGCCTCGCTATCATCATCATCGGCTCATCAGGGACGACCAAGGGAAACGGCTTGCTAAGCGTGACGATGCGCGCGCCCTATCCAAGTATCGATCCGAAGGCGCAACGCCAAACGACATCAGGCGTCTGGTTGGGCTTCCTGAACTTTGACGGTTTCCACCTCTTCCCCATCCTGCACCGCCGTATAAAAACACGTGCGCCGCCCGGTGTGACAGGCCGGTCCTTGCTGCGTGACGGTCAGCAACAGGCAATCACGGTCGCAATCAATGTGGAACTCGACCAACCCTTGCGTATTCCCGCTGGTTGCACCTTTGACCCAGAACTCTTGCCGCGAGCGCGACCAATAGGTCACCTGCCCTGTCTCTAACGTCCGGGCCACAGCCTCGGCATTCATCCAGGCCATCATCAAGACCTCACCAGAGGCCGCATCCTGTGCAATTGCGGGGATCAGCCCTGCCTCATTATACCGCAGGGTGGTTGGGTCGAATGACATATCAAAAACCTTTGCAAGCCGTGGTGTGATGACTATCTAGAAGGCGTAAGCGCGAAGGGCAACGCTATGTCGGCTGAAAACGATCTGATCAAACTCTATTCCGGGCGCATTCTGGCGCTGGCTGCGGATATGCCGCGCACAACGCGGCTGGATGATCCCACAGCAACAGCCCAGAAACGTGCGCCGCTTTGCGGGTCAACGGTCACAGTGGACGTGACGGTGCGCGATGGCGTGATCACCGACTATGGCCAAGACGTGAAAGCCTGCGCATTGGGTCAGGCGGCAGCGGCGATCGTAGGGGCAAACATTGTTGGCCTGACCGTTGCGCAGGTGCGCGACGGGCGCGACGCATTAAACGCAATGCTCAAATCCGATGGCCCGGTGCCAGCGGCCCCTTTTGGCGATCTTGAGGTGTTGCAACCGGCCAAGGATTACAAGAACCGCCATGCCTCGATCATGCTGGCATTTGATGCCACGCTGGACGCCTTGCAGGCCAATCAGGCCACCGCATAAAAAAACCGCCGCACACCCGGGACAGAGTGGCGGCGGCAGGAAAGCACGGTTCAGCCCGGTCCTTGTTCATTGGGGAGAGGCAAAACCCCCGCTATGGACATCAGACAGGCAGGTCATCAACATTGCATTCTTGGGACAGGGCAATGAAGGAAGACCGGGCCAGACCGGCAGGCAAATCAGATTAGTCCGGGCAAGGACAATCCGACAATCAGCATCACCATCAAAGCAACCACACCAAGCGCATCAGCGAGAATCGTTTCGCGCGACCGGGAGATAACGGATTTGATCTCTTCTGCCATGGTGTGTTCCTTTTATGTTCTGTTGCCACTTTGTTCTCATATCGTTAACGACCTGTAAAGAACTTTTTGAGAACATTTGCGAACATTCGGGAAAGAATTGACTTAACCCACTGATATCAAACGAATAGCTTTGTCCTGTTCCATCAGCCACAGCAGCGTCCGTGCGGCCTTGCCCCGGTCGCTTTCCAGCTTTGGGTCATCGTTTAGCAGGGCCCGCGCATCTGTTTGTGCCACGGCCATCTGTGCGCCCTGCCGTTCCATATCCGCAATCCGAAAACGTGGCAGACCGGATTGCGCGGTGCCGATCACATCCCCTGCCCCGCGCATGGCCAAATCTTCCTCGGATATCCGAAACCCGTCTTCGGTTCCGCGCAGGATCTCTAACCTGCGCTGTCCGCTTTCGCTTAAGGGGGCCTGATACAGCAGCAAACAGGTCGAGGCCGCAGCCCCGCGCCCGACGCGCCCGCGCAACTGATGCAGTTGCGCCAAGCCAAAGCGCTCTGCATGTTCCACCATCATGATTGAGGCATTAGGCACATTCACCCCCACCTCGATCACCGTTGTTGCGACCAGCACCTTGGTATCGCCCGCCACGAACCGGGCCATGGCGGCATCCTTGTCCGCAGGTGGCATCTGGCCATGCACCAGCCCGACAACCCCTTCACCCAGGGCCGCGCGCAGCCGTTTGAACCGCTCTTCGGCGGCTGTCATGTCAACAACTTCGCTTTCCTCGACCAGCGGGCAGACCCAATAGGCCTGCCTGCCGTCCGCCACGGCCTTGCGCAGTTTTTCGACAACCTCATCCATGCGGGCGGTCGATACCAACGCCGTTTGCACCGGCGTGCGCCCCGGCGGTTTTTCGTCCAGCACGGACACATCCATGTCGCCATATTGCGCCAGCGCCAATGAGCGCGGGATCGGCGTGGCCGTCATCACCAAAACATCGACCGCACGCCCTTTGGCCCCCAATTCCATTCGCTGGGCCACGCCAAAGCGGTGCTGCTCGTCTATCACGGCAAGGCGCAGGTCATTGAAAACGATGTCTTTTTGAAAAACCGCATGGGTGCCGACCAGAATATGAATATCGCCAGCGGCCAATGCGGCCAGTTTGGCCGCCCGCGCTGCACCTTTGTCGCGTCCGGTCAGCACCTCAAGCGTTACCCCGGCACTTTCGGCCAATGGGCGCAGACCATCCATATGCTGCCGTGCCAAAATCTCGGTCGGGGCCATCATGACGCCCTGCCCGCCCGCCTCGACCACGCCCAAAAGCGCCATCAAGGCCACGAGGGTTTTGCCAGACCCGACATCACCTTGCAGCAGGCGGTTCATCTTCAATGGCGCTGCAAGATCAGCGGCGATTTCTGATACCGCACGTAACTGTGCGGTGGTGGGTTTGTAGGGCAAAGCCGCCAGAACCTTGTCCGTCAACGCGCCCGTAGGGGCCGAGGCCACACCGGACGCCCGCCGTGATGCCGCCCGCGCCAGCGCCAATGTCAACTGATGGGCAAGCAGTTCATCATAAGCCAGACGCGCCCGCGCGGTGGCGTGAGGAGAAAGATCAGAGGTTGCCTTGGGCGCATGGGCCATGGCCATCGCCGCGTGCCAATCGGGCCAGTTTTCACGTGCCTTGAGGTTCGGATCAATCCATTCAGCCAGCACTGGCGCATCCTTCAATGCCGAGCGCGTGGCCTTCCACATCGCCTTTTGTGTGATCCCGGAATGCAACGGGTAAACCGGTTCAAACGCGGGAATGTCGTCGGCCTCGGCCAAGGATACCACGTGATCTGGATGCACGATCTGGGCAATGCCATCAAAAATCTCGACCTTGCCAGAGACCACCCTGCGCTGGCCGGTGGGCAACAGCTTTTGCAGATAGTCGCCACGGGCATGAAAAAATACGAGTTGAAACGAGGTTTGCGCGTCTTCCACATGCACCCGGTAAAGCCTGCCGCGCGTGCGCGGCGGGTGGTGATCCCCGATAGTGACCTCGACAGTGGCAACGGCGGGGGCCACGACATCGCGGATACTGGCGCGGCGGTGCCTGTCAACACCCGACACCGGCAGCGTCATCAGCATATCGCGCGGCGTGACAACCCCGGCATGTTCAAGGGTTTGTGCCGTCTTGGGCCCAATCCCATCCAGTTTGGTCAATTCCGCAAACAGCGGAAACAAGATTTCGGGGCGCCCGCTCACGCGGTCTCGATCAGGGCCAACCAGCCGGCCTCATCCATGGTTTCGATACCCAAATCCGCGGCCTTTCTCGCTTTGGAGCCTGCGCCGGGGCCTGCAACCAGAATATCCGTTTTCGCGCTGACAGAGCCGGAAACCTTTGCGCCCAAGGCTTCGGCGCGCGCTTTGGCCTCTGCCCGCGTCATCTGTTCCAGCGTGCCGGTGAATACAACCGTTTTACCCGCCACTGGGCTGTCCATGGCGCGTTGGGCGGCGTCTTGAACATCAAGCTGTGCGACGAGCAGATCAATCGACGCGCGCTCTGCCTCTTGCTGAAATGTCGTGATGACCGACGTTGCCATGACGGCCCCGACCCCATCAATGCTGATCAGATCGTCCCATGCTGCACCTTCTCCCACTGTGGCGGTGGTCATCGCATTCTCGAACTGCGCCCAGGACGAGTAGTGGTTGGCCAAAAGTGCGGCACCGCTTTCGCCTACATGCCGAATGCCAAGCGAAAAAATCAGCCGGACCAGCGGAATGGCGCGTTTTTCGTCGATTGCATCAAAGAGGTTGCTTGCACTTTTTTCGCCCCAGCCTTCGCGGTTTTTCAGCTGTTGCATCCCTTCACCATAGCGCGCGCGCAGGGTGAAAATGTCGGCAGGTGTCGCGATCCAGCCATCAATGTAGAATTGCTCGACCTGTTTTGCGCCCAATCCTTCGATGTCAAAGGCGGCGCGCGAGACAAAATGTTTGAGCTTCTCTACCGCCTGTGCCGGGCAAATGATCCCGCCGGAGCAGCGGCGGACGGCATCACCTTCTTCGCGTATGGCGTCCGACTGGCATTCAGGGCAGACCTGCGGGAACCTGTAAGGCACTGCATCCGCTGGCCTGCGTGCAAGATCGACGTCCTTGATTTTCGGGATCACGTCACCCGCCCGATAGACCTGCACCCAATCGCCCACACGCACGTCGCGGCCTTCGCGGATCGGTGCGCCATTGCCGTCGCGTCCCGCGATGTAGTCTTCGTTGTGCAGGGTCGCGTTTGAGACAACGACACCGCCAACGGTCACTGGCTGCAAGCGCGCCACAGGCGACAGCGCGCCTGTGCGCCCGACCTGAATGTCAATTGCCTCTAGCACGGTCCAGGCCAGCTCGGCTGGAAATTTATGGGCGACGGCCCAGCGTGGTGTCGTGGACCGGAATCCCAACCGCGATTGCAGGCCCAGATCGTCAACCTTGTAGACAACACCATCAATGTCATAGCCAAGGCCTGCGCGTTGTTCCTCGATCCCGCGGTAATGGGCGATCAGGGCGTCGGGGCTGTTGCAGGTCTGTGTCAGAGGGTTTGTTGCAAACCCGAGCTGGGCCAAGCGGGCGATCGCAGCTGACTGCGTATCCGCCAGTGGCGCAGAAAGCTCACCCCAGGCATATGCGAAAAACCGTAGCGGGCGATCCTTGGTGATTTGCGCATCCAACTGCCGCAATGATCCAGCAGCCGCATTGCGCGGATTGGCGAAAGTTTTCTGGCCTGAGGCGGCCTGCCGGTCATTTAGCGCTGCAAAATCGGCATGGCTCATATAGACCTCGCCGCGCACTTCCAGCACATCCGGTGCACCGTCGAGCTGTATCGGGATATCCGAAATCGTGCGCGCGTTTGCAGTGACGTTTTCGCCGACAGAGCCGTCCCCGCGCGTGGCGGCCTGCACCAGCGACCCGTTCTCATAGCGCAGCGACAGTGATAGCCCGTCGATCTTGGGTTCGGCGGTATATGTCAGCACCGCATCGGATGACAGCCCCAGATATTTGCGGATCCGCTGATCAAACTCCTGCACATCTTCATCATCAAACGCATTGCCCAATGACAACATGCGCACGGCGTGCTGAACTTTGCCAAACCCTTCTGCGACGGCGCCCCCAACCTGCTCGCTTGGGCTGTCGTCGCGTTTCAGTGCGGGGAACCGCGCCTCAATTTCAGCATTGCGGCGTTTGAAGGCGTCATAGTCCGCATCGCTGATGTCAGGATCGTCATCGCGGTGATAGGCCGTGTTGGCAGCGTTGATGATGGCGGCAAGCCGGTCCAATTCCTGCTTTGCCTGCGCTTTGGTCAGATCGGGCACCGCAATGTTGCCGGTTTCTGATTGCGTATCGTTCAAAGCGACCTCCCCAAAAGTAAACGCCACCCCTAAGGGGTGACGCAATAATTAGGCGGGCAGCCCATCGCCGTAAAGCGCCGTTTGCCCTGCGGGTGCCGTCTTAGCTCAAATCAAACCGAACCACGCCAAGATGCCAACTCTAAGCACCCACTGCAATTTTCTCGGGCACAGCGGCCGGATCCGGGTCGCGCAGAACATAGCCGCGCCCCCAAACCGTCTCGATATAGTTTTCACCCTGTGTTGCTTCACTCAGCTTTTTGCGCAGCTTGCAGATAAAGACGTCGATGATTTTCAACTCAGGTTCATCCATGCCGCCATAAAGGTGGTTAAGGAACATTTCCTTGGTCAGGGTTGTGCCCTTGCGCAGGCTCAGCAATTCAAGGATCTGGTATTCCTTACCGGTCAGATGCACGGTGCTGCCTTCGACCTCTACCGTTTTGGCATCAAGGTTCACGGCGACATCGCCTGTCTTGATGATTGATTGCGCGTGACCTTTGGAGCGCCGGATGATCGCATGGATGCGCGCCACCAGTTCTTCACGATGGAAGGGTTTCGTGAGGTAATCATCGGCCCCAAAACCAAAGCTTTTCAGCTTGCTTTCGGTGTTGTCATCGCCTGACAGGATCAGAATTGGCGTTTCAATCCGCGACTGACGCAATTGGCGCAGCACCTCATGCCCGTTCATATCGGGCAGATTGATATCGAGCAGGATCAGATCGTAATCATACAGTTTCGCAAGATCGATCCCTTCTTCACCAAGGTCCGTCGCATAGACATTCAGGTTGGCATGGGTCAGCATCAGTTCGATGCTTTTGGAGGTTGTTGGGTCGTCTTCAACCAGTAAGACACGCATTCGAGGTCTCCACTCTTTGTTTAATGCCATTAACCTAAACCCCCAAAGGTTAATCACACGTTACTGTAAGTGTAGTGAATAAATATTCTCTCTAGGGTTGTCTATAACGTTGCAATGTCGTGGCCTTCAGCGCTGCCTCTCCGTGGCTGTCAACGGCCTGCTCCCACTCCGCAAATTCTTCCTCGGACAGGTCGTATCTTTCCAATGCCTCTTTCCTTGTGATCAGCCCGGACAGGACTGCCCGCAGTACCGCTGCCTTGCGTGACGCCACCCATCGTCTGGTGTCTTTGCTGGGCAGGTCGGCCCGTGTCATGACCGATCCGTCCGGCAACATCACGGACCTTGGGCCTTCCACCTTTCTCAGATACATGTCGCACCCCTTTTCATTTACTTTGCCAAAGCTTATGCAGTGCAGTGCTTAAAGAGTGGTGTAGCGCCCCCTTGAGAGTGCCTCGCATTTTCCTATATTTCATCGCGAACCCAATCCATCTGGACCCGTCATGCCGCTTGATACACCTTTAAACTCGCTTGGCTTTGCCAAACCGCCCGCGCAAACGCGCGTCGTTGTGGCGATGTCTGGTGGCGTCGACAGTTCTGTTGTTGCGGCGATGCTGGCAGAGGAAGGTTACGATGTGGTTGGCGTCACATTGCAGCTTTATGATCATGGTGCGGCCCTCGCCAAGAAAGGCGCCTGTTGTGCCGGGCGCGACATTCATGACGCACGCCGCGTGGCCGAAGAGATGGGCTTTCCCCACTATGTGCTGGACTATGAAAACACCTTCCGCGAAGCGGTGATGGATGAATTTGCCGACAGCTATCTGGGTGGGGCGACCCCTGTGCCCTGCATACGCTGTAACGAGCGGGTAAAGTTCAAGGACTTGCTTGAGACAGCAAAGGATCTGGATGCCGATTGCATGGCGACGGGCCACTATATCCAGCGCAAGATGGGTGATGCCGGGGCAGAATTGCACGCAGCGGCGGATCCGACAAAGGATCAAAGCTATTTCCTGTTTTCCACCACGCAGAATCAGCTGGATTACCTGCGGTTTCCCCTGGGCCATCACGTGTCCAAGGAAGAAACGCGCGCGCTTGCAAGCAAATATGGGCTGAGCGTGGCGGACAAGCCTGACAGTCAGGACATCTGCTTTGTGCCCAACGGTGACTATGCGGCCGTGATTGAAAAACTGCGCCCCGGTGCCGCGGAACCCGGTGAGATCGTCGATGCCGATGGCAATGTGCTTGGCACCCATAAGGGTGTGATCCACTACACCATCGGGCAACGGCGTGGTTTGGGGATCGGCGGGCTGGCCGATCCGCTTTATGTGGTCAAACTGGATGTGGATCAAAAGCAGGTTGTTGTCGGCCCCAAGGACATGCTGGCCACCCGCCGCGTGCCGATCCGCGAGATCAACTGGATCGGCGGCGGCAAGCTGACGGATATGGGCGAGCGTCAGATTGCGGTGCGTGTGCGCTCGACCCGCCCTCCAACCGATGCGGTTCTGCGCCCGATCTCGGACACCGAGGCGGAAGTCGAATTGCTTGTGGCCGAACAAGGTGTGTCACCGGGACAGGCCTGTGTATTCTATGACCCAGAGAGCACGCGTGTGCTGGGTGGTGGTTGGATCTGGCGCGGCGCATAGCCTGCGACGCGCCATTGCAACAAGTCTCACATGTCTGTGTGGCCTCTGGCTTTTGCGCGGCGATTGGCCCCATTTGGGATCAAAGCAACGCAATGGAACCCCGGAGACTGACATGCCCATCACACGCCGCCACCTGCTGACCCTTGCCATCGCCGCGCCCGCGGTTGCGGCCTTCGCCCCAAGCGCAATGGCTGCAACACCTGAGATCTACGCAGAGGACGGCATCGCCATTGATGGTACCGATGCTGTTGCCTATTTCACCGAAGGCGCACCCATCGCGGGTGATGAAGCGATTACCTTTGACTATATGGGCGCGACATGGCGCTTTGCGTCCGAGGAAAACCGCGACATGTTCGCGGCAGACCCCACAGCCTATGCCCCACAATATGGTGGCTACTGCGCATTTGCGGTCAGCAAAGGTGCCACCGCCCCCACCGCGCCGGACGCCTGGACGATTGTTGATGACAAGCTGTACCTGAACTTTTCCACCAGTGTGCGGGAACGCTGGCGTCAGGACATCCCCGGCAACATCGCGGCTGCTGACGCAAATTGGCCGGGTGTGCTGGGGTAAACCGGTTTGACCGCTGCATCTGATCACACGTCACCATTCGTGATGGCGCGTGGTCAGTTTGTGGCAGCCCAGAACAACAAGACGGCCAACACCTGACGCAACAATTCAAGTTGCGACTGCCCCATGTTGCACATTCTGCTGGCAGAAAATCCGCTTGCCGTTTACTCAAGCAAACATGATTTACAAAACCGCATCAGACTGGCGCAACGCCCCGCAAAAGCGTATTCTGCTTTTCGCAATGTCCGGTTTGGGCAAGACCTATCTGTCGACCATGCTGCGCAGCACTGGTGATTGGTTTCACTATTCAATCGATTACCGGATTGGCACGCGTTATATGGGCGAAAAGATCGCCGACAACGCCAAACGCGAGGCGATGAAAGTGCCGTTTCTGCGGGAACTTCTGCGTTCCAATTCGATCTATATCGGCTCCAACATTTCATTTGATGACCTCAAACCGATGTCATCCTATCTGGGCAAGCCCGGCGATCCGGCACGTGGTGGCCTGGCGTGGGAAGAATATACCCGCCGCCAGGACGAGTTTCAGCAGGCCGAGGTCGCAGCCCTGCACGACACAAGCTATTTCATCGACCGGTCGGTAGCGCTTTATCAATACCCTCATTTCGTCTGCGACACAGGCGGGTCGATCTGCGAATGGGTTGACGCGGATAACCCCAACGATCCGATCCTGACCGATCTTGCCGCCAATACGCTGATGGTCTGGATCGAAGGAACCGAGGCGCATACCGCCGAGCTGATCCGCCGGTTCGATGAGGAACCCAAGCCAATGTCATATGATCCGGCATTCCTGCTGGCCACATGGCAGGCCTATCTGGCGGAATTCAACGTGGCACCGGATAAAGTGGACCCCGATGATTTCATTCGCTGGGCCTTTGCAAAGGCGCTGGCACATCGTCAGCCACGCTATAAGGCGATGGCGGATAAATGGGGGATCACGGTGCCGCAAGCGGCCGTCGAGCAGGTCAAAGATACGGAGGGCTTTGTCAGCATGATTGCTGGCGCCCTTGAGATGCGCGGCTAAGCCGCCTATCTCTGCCCTCTTATCAGGAATTGACCTATGCCTATCAAACTGCCCTCTGCCCTGCCCGCCTATGACGTCTTGAACAACGAAGGCGTGATGGTGCTTGATGAAGACAGCGCCGCCCATCAGGATATCCGCCCGCTGCGGATCGCATTGCTGAACCTGATGCCCAAGAAAATCCAGACCGAAAACCAGTTTGCCCGGCTGATCGGGGCCACCCCATTGCAGATTGAGCTGTCACTGGTGCGCATGTCTGAACATCAGACCAAAAACACCGCCGCCGAACATATGGCCGAATTCTATCAACCGTTCTCGGCTGTGAAGGACCAGAAATTTGACGGACTGATCATCACCGGCGCACCGATTGAGCATCTGCCGTTTGAAGATGTCACCTATTGGCAAGAACTGACCGAGGTTTTCGCCTGGACCCAGACCCATGTGCATTCCACCTTTGGCGTTTGCTGGGGCGGCATGGCGATGATCAACCATTTCCACGGCGTGAAGAAACACATGCTGGACCAGAAGGCGTTCGGCTGCTTTCGACATGTGAACACAGCGCCTGCATCGCCCTATCTGCGCGGTTTCTCTGACGATTGCGTCATCCCGGTCAGTCGCTGGACCGAAATGCGGCAGGATGAGATTGACGCCGCCGGGCTGACCACGCTGATCACCAGCGATGAGGCAGGCCCCTGTCTGGTGGAAGATCCGGCGCATCGGGCGCTCTATATCTTCAACCATTTTGAGTATGACAGCGGCACGCTCAAGCAGGAATATGATCGCGATGTGGCGAACGGCACACCGATCAACGTGCCAATGAACTACTATCCGGGCGATGACCCCACGCAACAGCCGCAAAATCGCTGGAGAAGTCACGCGCACCTCCTATATGGAAACTGGATCAACGAAATTTACCAAAGCACACCGTTTGAGTTGGAAAAAATTGGCAGTTAAGGCGCTTTCATATACCGCAGTCGCCCTTGGCATCGCAGCCATGGCAACGGGGCTTACGGCCAACTACCGGGCCGCGCAGGCCGAGGCGGCCTATCCCCCGCTGGGCCAGTTTGTCGCGGTCACTGGTGGTCAGGTCCACTATGTGCAGGAAGGCTCTGGCCCACATGTGATCCTGCTGCATGGCGCCGGCGGCAACCTGCGTGAATTCACCTTTGATCTGATGGGACGGCTGACAGACCGCTATACAGTCACGGCCTTTGACCGTCCGGGGTTAGGTTATACCGACCGCGTGCCCGGTGTGGCCGAGGGCCTAACGGCGACCGAAGGCGACAGCCCGCAGGATCAGGCAGCCATGCTGCGTGAGGCCGCGCTGAGCATCGGGATCACCGATCCGATTGTCGTGGGGCATAGTTTCGGGGGCATCGTCGCCTATGCATGGGCCGTTGCGGGGTTGGATGAAGACAGCCCGGTGAATGCCAAGGCGGTTGTCTCATTGGCTGGGGTCACGATGCCCTGGCCCGGCGGGTTGGACCGCTACTACACGGTAAATGGCAGTGCGCTGGGCGGTGTACTGACAATCCCTGCGATCTCTGCACTGGTGCCGCAAAGCGTCGTCAGCAGCAGTATTGAGGCCACCTTTGCCCCGCAAAGCGCACCAGAGGGCTATGGCGACTACATCGGCGCCGGGTTGACGTTGCGACCCAATAGTATGCGCGCCAATATCCGTCAGGTGAACACATCACGCCCGCAGGTCGTGGAACTGGCCAAGCGCTACCCCGAACTGTCGCTGCCGATTGAAATTGTGCATGGCGAAGAGGATAAGACCGTGCCCATTCACGTTCACGCCGAAGAGGTTGCCAAGATCATCCCGCAGGTGAACACAACCCGCCTGCCCGGTGTGGGTCATATGCCCCATCACGCAGAGCCCGATGTTGTGGTGGATGCGATTGACCGGGCAGCCGCGGATGCGGGCCTGCGTTAAAATACGCGATCAACGCGCATTCCCACCGGTTTTCCGTGTTATCGTCTGCGGTATCGGAGGGTTTTAGATGAAACGCGATATGGATCTTATTAGAGAGCTGCTGCTGCGGTTTGAGGCGGCAACCACGCCCTATCTTTCCGTCACAGATCTGGTCAGTCACGATATCCCCAACGCCGCATCCATCGAATTCCATGTCACGCTGATGCAGCAGGATGACCTTTTGTTCGATTGGGGGCATGGTCTGGCCCCTTCGAATAAGGGCTACGACCTTCTTGATATGATCCGTGACGATAAAATCTGGGCAAAAACCAAATCGGCAGCCGTAGATGTCGGTGGGTTTACCGGGGATGTTCTGATTGCCTTGGCAAAAGGATTCATCAAGCAAAAGCTGGAACAGCATACTGGGCTAAAGGTCGATCTCTAATCACTGTGGGTCTAGCGACAAATACGTGCCCCGAAATAGCCGGCGCCTAACAGCGCCGCTCTCACGCTACAAACCATAATTGCGCTTCGCATCACAAACCCCCATATATGTTTCAAGACGTTTGGGAGAGTTTTCATGGATTTACCTTTTGATGGCGGGATCAGCCGCTATTACGCTGAAAATGCCCCCGATGACGTGCGTCAGGCCGTGAAATCTGCCAAAAAAGGCAAGATCATCAATGCGAGCTACCCCTACGACAAACGCTGGAAGCGCAGCGCATACGAAGAGGCGCTGGCCGCGTTGCAGATTGAACTGGTCCGTATGCAATCCTGGGCGCGCGAAACCGGACAACGCATCGCGATTGTCTTTGAAGGCCGTGATGCAGCGGGCAAAGGTGGTACGATCAAGCGGTTCCGCGAAAACCTCAACCCGCGTGGGGCCAAGATTGTGGCATTGTCGAAACCGACGGATGTTGAAGCGGCGCAATGGTATTTTCAACGCTATATCGCACACTTGCCGGCCAAAGGTGAAGTCACCGTCTTTGACCGCAGCTGGTACAATCGCGGCGTTGTTGAACATGTTTTTGGGTTCTGCACGCCCGAGCAGCGCGAACGCTGGTTTGCCCAGGTGCCAGAGTTCGAGGACATGCTGGTCAAGGAAGGCATCAAGGTTTTCAAGATCTGGCTGAATGTGGGCCGCGCCACGCAGCTCAAACGGTTTCTGGACCGGGAAAGCGACCCGCTCAAGCAGTGGAAACTCAGCTGGATCGACGTCGAAGGGCTTGGCAAATGGGACGAATACACCGATGCCATTAGTGAAACACTGGAACGGACCCATACAGATCACGCCCCATGGACCATCGTGCGTTCGGACGACAAACGCCGTGCCCGCGTGCAGGTGATCCGCCACGTGCTGAGCCAGTTGGATTACACTCACAAGAACCCGCAGGCATTGGCCGCAATTGACCGCCAAATCGTCGGAGGCCCGGACCTCTGGAATGCCTAAACGCGGTTATCATCATGGCAATCTGCGCGAGGCGCTGATCTCTGGCTGTCTGACGCTGATCGAAAAGCGTGGACCAACCGGGTTCACCCTGTCGGAGGCCGCGCGCGAGGCAGGTGTCACCCCCGCTGCCGTTTACCGGCATTTTGAAGGCCGCGAAGACCTGATCGCGGCGGCGGCCCATCAGGGCTATATGCTCTTTGGGGATTTGATGGAGCACGCTTACGGCAATGGGCAGCCATCGGCACTTGCAGCGTTTGAGGCCACAGGCCGTGCCTATCTGGCCTTCGCGCGCAAGCATCCCGGCTACTACATCGCGATGTTTGAATCAGGCATTTCAATCAATCGCACACCAGAGCTGAACGCCGTCGCGACCAAAGCCATGGGCGTGCTTGAAAAGGCGGCAGAAGAGCTTTCACAGCACATCCCGGCAGACAAACGCCCCCCACCACAAATGTTCAGCGCCCATATCTGGGCCTTGTCGCATGGTGTGGTCGAACTTTTCGCCCGTTCCAACCCCGGCACACAAAGCCCGTTTCCCCCCGAGGATCTGCTCGAGTCAGGGATCGGGATCTATCTGCGCGGGTTGGGCCTGATTGAACCTGATAATTAAGAGATAACAAATGGATAGTCGGTTTGCGGTGTTCTTCTTTATGGTCGGCTGGTCGGACACCTACCTGAATGATTGTCCTACAGAGTGCCTTCAGGAAACACAGGCACCAGAGCGGTTCCATATCCAATATGGTGACACCTATTTTCAGGAAGACGTCATCGGTGACGAGGTTTTTGTCAGCTACGATCTGCCCAGACGCTATGGCGCCGTGCAGCCCACCGTTGGCGCAAGCCTGACGAATGAGAACGATCTCTGGATTGGTGCGGGGGGCAAATGGTCCAGCGAACGTATCTCTGACAGCCCGATCTTTATCGAACTGTCTCTGATGCCGGGTGTCTATCTGCAAGGTGACGGCCCCGACCTTGGCTTTCCGGTGCAGTGGCGCGGTTCACTGGGGGCCGGTGTGAATTTCGGGGATACCGGCAGCCTGTCAGTGTTCTTCGATCACCGCTCCAACGCCAACGCAAGCGAGGTAAACCCAGGAATTGAAACGCTGGGGATCAGGCTGTCGTATCAACTGGACTGAACCGACGATCCTGAAACGAAAAAGGGCGGCCCAACCGGACCGCCCTTTCGCAATTCTGAAACCAGCGATTAACGCTTGGAGAACTGGAAGCTACGACGCGCCTTGCGCTTACCGTACTTCTTACGCTCAACCACACGGCTGTCGCGTGTGAGAAAGCCTGCAGCTTTCAACGCGGCGCGTAGTGTTGGATCATAAAGTTGCAGTGCTTTGGACACACCGTGCTTCACCGCACCGGCCTGACCAGAAAGGCCACCACCAGCAACAGTTGCCATGACGTCGAACTGATCGACAACACCGGCAACCTGAAACGGCTGACGCAGGATCATTTGCAGAACGGGACGGGCGAAATACTTGTCCATCTCTTTGCCGTTCACAGTAACCTTGCCGGAACCTGGCTTGATCCAGACACGGGCAACCGCGTCCTTACGCTTGCCAGTGGCATAGGACCGACCCAGCGCGTCACGGACGGGCTCGCGGGTGATGGCGGTCTCGACCACAGCTTCGGGTGCAGCTTCCACACCTTCAGCGACTTGACCCAGGTCTTCGAGCGAATTGACTTGATCGGCCATTATGCAGTCCTCGTGTTCTTTTTGTTCATGGATTTGACATCCAGAACTTCGGGCTTCTGGGCGTCCATGCCATGCTCTGTGCCCGCGAAGACACGCAGGTGAGTCATTTGCTGACGGCTAAGCTTGCCACCGGGCAGCATCCGCTGCACGGCTTTCATGATGACGCGCTCTGGGTGCGCACCTTCAAGAATATCGGCTTTGGTCTTTTCTTTGATCCCGCCGGGGTGGCCTGTGTGCCAGTAATACTTTTCATCACGCTTGTTACCAGTCATCTGGATTTTCTCAGCGTTGATGACAATCACGTTGTCGCCCATATCCATGTGCGGCGTGAAGGATGGCTTGTGCTTGCCGCGCAAGCGCATTGCGATGATCGAGGCAAGACGACCCAGAACAACGCCTTCAGCGTCGATCAGGATCCATTTCTTGTCGATATCCGCAGGTGTTGCGGTAAAGGTTTTCATATCTCACCAATGGTTTGGGGCGGCCGTTAGGGCCACCGTCATTCAGATTGGGGTGTTATAGAGGGTGCGCGGATGCAGTCAAGCGCCTAATGGTCGCAAAAAAGTAGCAATATCAATGTATTATGAATTAGGTATCTATTTACCCCACTTACTTTCCACTATGCCCACAGGATTTGCCAGGGTCGTCGTCATATCATCAAATGCCTGCAAATAACGCGGCTCTGACAGGCATGTCTGCCCATGTCTACTTAGGTGGAATCGAATAGGTCAGGCTGGCGCGTGCGACTGGTGCCGTCTGCCCGGCGCTGGTGATCAACGCATCACCCACGGCCAACACCCGCCCCAGTTTCAGTAACCGCACCTCACAAATCAGATCAGTGTCGGCCACAGGCTTGCGCATGAAATCGATGGAACAATTTGTTGTGACGGCCAGCGCCACCGGGCCAATCTGCGCAAGGATCGCCAGATACATTCCCACATCGGCCAAGGAAAACATCGACGGACCCGAGACCGTCCCACCCGGCCGCAAATGCCGTGTGGCAACCTGCAA
This sequence comes from uncultured Paracoccaceae bacterium, assembly GCA_947498645.1. Taxonomy (GTDB): domain Bacteria; phylum Pseudomonadota; class Alphaproteobacteria; order Rhodobacterales; family Rhodobacteraceae; genus Yoonia. Next base: position 2,690,780 of record CANMKS010000001.1, read on the forward strand.
GCGCACACGCACCCCATCCTCGGTCAGCTCTTCGATCAGAAAATCATCGCCAAGCTGCGGGAACTCACGCGACACAAACGCCTGTAGCGCCGGAATATCCATCTGTGGTTTCATCTGTCTTCACCCTGCATTACCTTACAGCCAAACCAACAGAAGAGAGCTGAAATGACAATCCTGCATCGCGACGACACTGACGGTATTGCCACACTTACGATGGATGCACCCGACCGGCTCAATGCGCTGTCAGATGCGATGCTGGCAGAACTGCAAGGCAATTTTGACGCGATTGCGGATGACCGCGATGTGCGCGCCGTTATTCTGCGCGGCACAGGCAAGGCGTTTTGTGCGGGGCATGACCTGAAAGAAATGCAAGCCGGACGGCAGGCCGCAGATGGCGGCGCTGCCTATTTTGCTGATCTTTTTGGGCGGTGTGCGACGATGATGCAGCGGATCCAATCCCTGCCCCAGCCGGTGATTGCCCAGGTGCATGGTATCGCCACCGCTGCGGGCTGCCAGTTGGTTGCGACCTGCGATCTGGCCATCGCCGCGGATGAAACCCGCTTTGGCGTCAATGGCGTCAACATCGGCCTGTTCTGTTCCACGCCCATGGTTGCCCTCACCCGGAACATCCCGCGCAAAGCAGCCTTTGAAATGCTGACCACCGGGCGATTTATCAACACCCGCGAAGCGCAGGACATGGGCCTGATCAACCGTGCCGTTGCCGCCAGCGATCTGGACAGCACGACGCGCGAACTGGCAACCACCATCGCGGCAAAGCTGCCGGTGGCGGTGAAAATCGGCAAACAGGCATTCTACAATCAGGCGCAGATGAACACGGCAGAGGCCTATGCCTATACAGGCGATGTCATGGTGCAAAACATGCTTGATGCGCAAACCAATGAAGGGATCAACGCGTTTCTCGAAAAGCGTGACCCCAACTGGTCGTGAACTTTCTATGTCCAATCAAACTTCCGCCGGAGGCATCCGCCCTCACAACCCGTAGATACCGCTGAATTTATCCTCAAGATAAGCCAAAAGCGGCCCTTCGTCCGGCGCGGCCCCTGTTGCATGGGCGATGGTCGCTACCGGTGTGCGCAACCCGCCAAATTGCTGGACATTCTCGCGCAGCCAGGCGGTCGCCGGTCCGGCGTCGCCCTTGGCCAGTTGATCATCCAGATCAGGCAGCGCCTTGCGCAGCGCCTCATGCAGACACCCGGCATAGACGTTGCCCAAAGTGTAAGTCGGGAAATACCCAAACAGCCCTTCGGACCAATGCACGTCTTGCAGCACACCGTTAGAGGGTTTGTCCACCGCATAGCCAAAATCAGCTTTGAAGCGGTCGTTCCATGCCGCCTCAAGGTCAGCCACAGCCAGATCGCCCGCCATCAAGGCCCGCTCAAGATCAAAGCGCAGCAGCACGTGCAGGTTATACTGCACCTCATCGGCCTCGGTGCGAATGAACCCGTCACTGACCCGATTGACCGTGGCGTAGAAGGCATTCTCGTCCGCAATCCCGAAGTCGCCGAACTGATCGCGCATCTGACCATATAGCCAGCCGGTAAACGCACGGCTGCGCCCCAATTGGTTTTCGTAAATGCGGCTTTGGCTTTCGTGAACGCCCATCGACACACCCTGCCCCACTGGCGTCAGCAAATGGGCAGCATCAATCCCCTGTTCATAGGTCGCGTGGCCGACCTCGTGAATGGTCGAATAGAAACAGTTGAATGGATCGGTCGGGTTGGTCCGCGTCGTGATCCGCACATCAAGGCCCGACCCGGATGAAAACGGATGCACGGCCTTATCAATGCGGCCATGGTCAAGGCTGTAGCCAAAAACCGCCGCCAGTTTCTCGGACAGGGCAAGTTGGGTCGCGTCATCATAGGTGCCCGACAATTGCGCGGGCGCAGGCCGGTCAAGGATCGCGGCGCGCAAGGCCACCAGCCTTGGGCGCAATGCGTCAAACATCGCGCTCAGGCTGGCACCTGTGGCGCCGGGCTCGTAATCGTCCAGCAACGCGTCATAGGGATCAGCATTGCCCGCAATTGCCGCGGCTTCCTCGCGGCGCAGATCAACCACCTTGCCCAGGATCGGCAGGAAGGCGGCCACGTCCTCATCCGCGCGCGCCTGTGCCCAGACACGATGGGCGAGCGATGTGGTTCTGGCCAGTTCCGCCGCCAGTGCGGCGGGAACCTTGGCTGTCCGCTCAAAGCTGCGCCGGATGTGGCGCAGGTTTGCGGCTGCAACGTCATCTGTGGCGTCGGCCTTCTCCAGCCACGCGCCCACGCGCGGATCAATGCGCCGCGCATGCAGGATATTTGCCATGGCGCCATGTTCCTCTGCGCGCTGCGGGGTCGCACGTTCAGGCATCACGGTTTCCTGATCCCAGCCCAGACGACCAGCGATCTGGCCAAGCGCTTCGGTTTCGCGCTGGAAGGCCATCAATTCATCATAAGCGGTCATGTCTTAGCCTCGCACTGATTGGGGAATGGGATATTGCGCCAGAAAACGGCCGCGCAGGATCAAGGCCCACAGGGCAACGGCACCCAGTTGATGCACAATGGCAACCTGCCAGGGGGCCGAATAGATGACGGTGACAATGCCGAGCACCAGCTGCAAAAGCATCGCCGCCATGACCGCATGAAAGGCCAGGCGCGTATGCCCATTGGCCAGTTTGCGCGCGCGCAGCCAGACGAAGATCGTGAAGGCAAAAAGGAAATAGCCTGCCATCCGATGCATGAATTGCACAAGGCCTGCGTCCTCAAAGAAATTGCGCCAGATCGGCGACAGACCAAAGGGTTCAGGCGGCAGGAAACCACCGGCCATCAATGGCCAGTCAGGGTATGCGCGGCCTGCGTCGATGCCCGCGACCAAGGCGCCCAGAATGATCTGCAAGAAGGCAAACCCAACCAGAATGCCGGTCAGCCGTGCCAGCCCCGCATCTCCATTGCGCCGGGCCTGCAAAAGGTCGGCCTGACTGCGCCCAAACTGAATGATGTACCAGGCGATGAAACCGAAGATCACAAAGGCAAGCCCAAGATGCGTGGCCAAACGGTAAGACGCCACATCAAGCATCCCTTCCTCGAGCCCAGAGGACACCATCCACCAGCCGATAAAGCCCTGCAACCCACCCAAGGCACCAATGAGAAGCAGCTTCGGTGTCCAACCGGTGGGGATCTTGCGCGTCGCCGCAAAGAAGATGAAACCGGCAGCCCAGACAAGGCCGATCACGCGGCCCAATTGCCGGTGACCCCATTCCCACCAATAGATCGTCTTGAATTCAGACAGGGTCATGCCCTTGTTTTGCAATTGATATTCGGGGATCGCGCGGTATTTGTCGAATTCTTCGGTCCACGCGGCCTCGGACATGGGTGGCATGGCACCGGTCACGGGCTTCCATTCGGTGATGGAAAGGCCACTGTCGGTCAGGCGGGTCAACCCGCCCACCACAATCATGACAACCACCAAGCCGAACAGGATCATCAACCAGCCCCGGATCAGCCCACGGGCACCATGGCCTGCGCGGTCAATCCCGCCAGGGGCCGCGACCTGTTTTGGGGTGTCGCCCACCTCTTCAAAGATGCTGCGTTTTTCTGCCATCTCAGGCCTCCGAATTGTCTTGCGCGGAACCTATGCCCGCGCGCGGTATGCTGCAAGCGGCAGGGTGCCACAGGTAAGGTGGATCATGATCCACCTTACGCCACATCAGCCGCGTTCTTTCCAGCGCACCATCTGGCGCATGATCCCATGCAGCATCTGCACATCGGCACGTGTCATCGGCATCCGTGACCACAAATTGCGCAGGTTCATCTTCATGTTCTCGGCCTTATGTTCGGGAAAGAAAAAGCCTGCGTCGTCCAACCGTTGCTCATAATGCTCGCTGAGTTTCTCGATCTCGACCTGCTCGGCCCAGTCACCCACGGCATCCATACGCGCCGCATCAACCTCAACCGCTTCGCGTTGCCATTCATAGCCTGTCAGCAACACGCATTGCGCAAGGTTGAGCGACGGAAACGCCGGGTTCACCGGCACCGAGATAATCGCATTGGCCCGCGCGATATCATCGTTTTCCATGCCCGCGCGCTCGGGGCCGAACATCACCGCAACCTTCTGCCCTTCGGCGATCCGCTTGCGGGCATCAGCCATGGCGGCCTCTGGCGTCAGCACCAGTTTGGTCAGCCCGCGGGGCCGGGCCGTGGTGGCATAGACATAGTCACAATCGGCCACCGCCCCGCCGGTGTCATCGAAAATCTGCGCCTCATCCAGCAACCGCCCGGCACCACTGGCCATCGCCACGGCCTTTTGGTTTGGCCAACCATCACGCGGCGCCACAATGCGCATCCGGTCCAGCCCAAAGTTCCACATGCCCCGTGCGGCCGCCCCAATATTCTCGCCCATTTGCGGGCGGATCAGAACATAGGCGGGTTGCAATGTCGGGCTGGGCATCGGGCTTCCTTTGGCGGTTCGTGGCGTGATACGCTGCCAGATATCCCAAAGCAAGGAGAGTACCCGATGGCCTATGATGAAGGATACGCAACCTTGATGCGCGAAACACTGGGTGATGAACCGGGTCTGTCTGAGAAGAAGATGTTTGGCGGGCTTTGCTTTCTGAAGGATGGCAACATGATCTGCGGTGTGCATCAGGGCGGCGGCATGGCCCGCGTTGGCAAAGCGGCAGAACCTGCCGCACTCAGGTTGGAGGGGATTACCCCGCTTTCCTTCACGGGCCGCAAGATGGGCGGCATGGTTGATGTCTCAGAGGATGTTCTGGGTGATGATGGGCGGCGCGCAGAAATCGTCGCCATGGCGCTGGAATATGCGCGCAGCTTGCCACCCAAGGCATAGCCAAGCCCAGAAAACCCCGCTAGAAGCCCCAGAACACTGCATAAATTCGGAATGCCCTCATGTCGGACGCTCAGGACCACCCGCAAATCTACCTGATCAGCCCATCAGAGTTTGACTTGTCCACCTACCCCGCCCAGCTGGCCGCCTGTCTGGACAGCACCGAAGTTGCCTGCGTGCGCCTTGCGCTTGCCACCAAGGACGAGGCCCGCATCGCCAAGGCGGCAGATGCCCTGCGCGAAGTCACCCACGCCCGCGACGTGGCCCTTGTAATCGACAGCCACATCATGCTGGTCGAACGTCTGGGGCTGGACGGTGTCCACCTCAATGATGGCGCGCGCACGATCAAGAAAACCCGCAAGGATCTTGGCGACGACGCGATTGTCGGCAGTTTCTGCGGCAATTCCCGCCATGACGGCATGACCGCCGGAGAGTTGGGTGCCGATTACGTCAGTTTTGGCCCGGTTGGAGACAGCCCCCTGGGCGACGGTCGACAGGCCGAGCTTGAGCTTTTTGAATGGTGGTCAATGATGATCGAAGTGCCCGTTGTTGCCGAAGGTGCCTTGACCACTGACCTGATCCGCAGCTTGTCCCCACATACCGATTTTTTCGGGATCGGCGATGAGATCTGGGGGGCCGACACCCCTGCCAAGGCACTGTCAGAGCTGCGCCACGCCATGCTGGGCTAGGCTGCTGCGCACGGCTTCTTCTGTCGCTTTCGCCAGCACCTTGCGGTTCGCAAAATCGGCCACCCTGACGGGCGGGTGATAGACAACCGTGACACTGCCCTGCTTTCGGGTCGCCAATGTCGCCAACAGATGCGGCCCGAAGTCCATATCCCCCCACCAGCCATAGAACCTTGGGTCCGCGCCGTCGGGGGCTGCGTAATTCAGTGTGACAGGCTGAATCTGCAAAGTGTCACGCAGCGCAGGATCAAAAAAGGCCGCAAACAGCGCAGGCTTGAAGGGCAGGACCTGCAACCCATCGGTCGAGGTGCCCTCGGGAAAGAACAGCAGCTTGTGCCCGGCTGACAGACGATTGCGGAACAAGGTAATCTGATCGCCCACCTCGGACCGGTCGCGTTTGATAAAGACGGTGCCCGTTGCCCGCGCCAGCCAGCCGATCCCCGGCCAGCCGGCCACCTCGGATTTCGAGACAAAGTAGATCCGTTTGCGCGCGTTCAGTGCAAAAATATCCAACCAGGAAGAGTGGTTCGCCACAACCGCCCCTGCGCCAACCATCGGGGCGCCTTGCGTGCGGTAGCGGATCCCCAGCAGTGCCAGGGACGACCGACAGACAAACTGTGTAATGTAAGGTGTGACCGGGCGGCGCAGGCCGCACAACGGCCGTTCCAACAGCCGCACCAGCAACAGCACCACCAGCCCGCCAAATACCAGCACAACCAACGGCACGGCGCGCACGATCACCCGCATCCACCCGCCAAACCCGAATTGTGCAGGTTGCGGGCCGTTTTCGCCGTACCATGTCTCAGCCACGTATCGCCCCTTTGGTGTAGATGGACCGTTGCAGAGCGTTGATCGCCTCGTGTTCCAGAATCAAACAGACATCGACCGTGTTGAAGGCGTGATCAACAAAGGCCCCCTCGCCCACCGTAGCACCCAAACGCAGATAACCTTTGATTAGGGGCGGCATGGCGCGGACGGCGGCCAAACGGTCAAGTGCGTCATTATCCTGCATGTTCATGTCCAGCGCCGTTGGGCCAATAGCCCGGACGCGCAAAGCATCAGGTGCGCTATGCCGATGATGCAAAAGGCTGAGAGGGCCTGCCAGCGCATCCACGTCAGTGCCATGAAATGAGGCCACGCCAAACAGCACTTCAATGCCGTGGCTTGCAACATAATTTGCTAGGCCCGCCCAGAGATGCAACATGCCTGCGCCGCCACGATAGTCGGGATGCAGGCAGGACCGTCCCAGCTCCAACAGTTGCCGCCCGCTTTGGCGCAAAGGGCCAAGGTCATATTCTTCCTCGCAGTAGAATCGTCCAGCCTTTTCAGCCAGTTGCGTGGTCATCAACCGGTAAACACCAACCACCTGATCCCCGATCGGGCGCGCCGCGTCCAACAGCATCAGATGATCGGCATGCGCATCAAAGGCGTCGCGCTCAAGTCCCGCCTGATGATCCACCATCGGGCCATCGCCGCCCAGTTCTTTGACAAAAACCTGATAGCGCAATCTTTGGGCAGCGGCGATGTCTTCGGCGCTGCTGGCCAATTGGGTGCGGAGCTGTGATTCTTGCCCGCCGACCGCAACATTCGATGGGTTGCTTAATGGATTGTTTCCCAATTTAACCATTCCTTAGGCAATTTTTCCCCAACAAAAGACAGTTATTGACGGCGACTTGATATACCCGCATAGGTTGTAGTTACTCACCTTACGATTTCGAGCGTTACAGATTTGCTATCTATCACAACCTTCCCCATCTCCCGAAAGTTGACGGTAACTCTGCCATTTACGTTCGACTGGATCTGCCCAATCCCCCACGCGGGTTGGCCCGGATGGCGCACCAGCATGCCTGGCTCAAGAAAATCGTATACTTCTTTCATGTTCCCTTCTTAGAGCGGAGGTTTTGCGATGCAACCTGATTTAGCAGCACTTGTCGGCTCGCGCATTTGCCATGATCTGATCAGTCCGATTGGCGCCATTGGCAACGGTGTCGAACTCTTATCACTCACTGATGGCGACACTGGTGCTGAAATGGACCTAATCAACGAAAGCGTCCAGAACGCCTCTGCCCGGATCAGGTATTTTCGCATCGCCTATGGTGCGGCCAGCGAAGAACAACATGTCAGCCGCTCCGAAGTGCTGTCGATCCTGTCGGCTTCGGCGCGGGGTGGACGGTTCAACTATATCTGGCAGATCGAAGGCGAGCAGCCCCGCCGCCGCGTTCGCTGCGCTCTTTTGATATTGCAGGCACTTGAAACGGCACTGCCACTTGGCGGCGATCTTCAGGTGCTCCAAGACGGCGACAGTTGGATTGCGCGCGCGCAAGGGCCGCGGATCAGCATTGACCAGCCATTATGGGACAATCTGCTGTCACCGCAGCTGTGCTATCACCACACAGCCGCGCAGGTGCAATTCGCCCTTCTGCCGGGTGTCTTGGCGCAGGCGGGCCGCACTCTGGAATTTGTCGAGCATTCAGACCGGTTGGTTGCCCGGTTTTAAGCGCGCACTGTCCCCTCGCCCGTCACCAGATATTTGAAGCTGGTCAATTGAACCGCGCCCACAGGCCCACGGGCATGCAACTTGCCCGTGGCGATGCCGATCTCGGCGCCCATTCCAAACTCTCCGCCATCGGCGAATTGGGTCGAGGCATTGCGCATCAGAATCGCACTGTCGAGTTCCTTGAAGAAATGCGCGGCCGCCTGATCATCGGATGTGATGATCGCATCGGTATGGTTTGACCCATATGTGCGGATATGATCAATCGCCGGATCTACGCCATCCACCAGTTTGGCGGCACAGATCATATCAAGGAATTCCTTGCCGAAATCATCAGGATTGGCCGGTGTCGTGCCCGCAATCTTGGCCAGATCACCATCTGCGCGCACCTCGACACCCGCTTTGAGCAAAGCATCAATCAGGATCGACCCATGCTGGGTGTAAAAACGCCAATCAATCAGCAGGCATTCCATCGCCCCGCAAATTCCTGTGCGGCGGGTCTTGGCGTTCAGCACAATCTCCAAGGCCATGGCAGGGTCAGCGGTCGCACCCACGTAGATGTGACAAATCCCTTCCAGATGGGCAAAGACCGGCACGCGCGCCTCGCGCTGGACCAGCCCCACAAGGCCCTTTCCGCCGCGTGGCACGATGACGTCGATATGATCAGTGGCCGTCAGCATCGCCGACACTGCCGCCCTGTCGCGGGTAGGCACCAGCTGGATCGCTGCTTCTGGAAGGCCTGCCTGTTTCAGCCCGATTTGCAGGCATTTGTGGATCATGGTTGAGGAATGAAAACTTTCTGACCCGCCCCGCAAAATCACCGCATTGCCAGATTGCAGACACAGCGCACCGGCGTCAGCGGTCACATTCGGGCGGCTTTCGTAGATCACGCCAATCACGCCCAATGGCGTGCGCACGCGCTGGATGTGCAGGCCGGTGGGCATATCCCACTCGGTCATCACCTCACCAATCGGATCATGCTGTGCGGCCACATTGCGCAGCCCATCGGCCATGGCGCGGATGCGCGGCTCATCCAGCATCAGACGGTCCATCATGGCAGGGCTGAGGCCCTTTACTTCGCCATACACCTGATCTTCGGCGTTGGCGTCCATGATCTCTTGCCGGTGGTCCCAGATTGCATCTGCGCCACCAATCAGGGCGGCATATTTACGTTCAGAGCCTGCTGTCGCCAGCACGGTCGCAGCGGCACGGGCGTCAGCGCCGATCCTGGCCATCATTGGCCCGATTGCATCTTGATCGTTCATCGCATCATCCATTCAAAGCACCATGTCATCACGGTGTACCAAGGCAGCGCGGCCTTCATAGCCCAGCACTGCCACAATGTCAGCCGACCTGCGGCCCATGATCTGACGCGCCTCGGCACTAGTGTATCGGATCAACCCCTGGCCCAGTTGCGCACCATCCGCATCAGCAATCGCCACCAGATCACCACGTCCGAAACTGCCGTGAATCTGCGTCACCCCGGCAGGCAACAGGCTTTTGCCGCGCTGCAAGGCATCACGGGCCCCTGCATCGACCATCACGGTCCCCTTGGGCTTCATCGCCGCAATCCAGCGTTTGCGCGCCGCTTGCGGATCAGTTTGCGCGATAAACCATGTGGCCTTGGCGCCGCGTTCCAACTGCCCCAGCGGATTAAGCGCCGTGCCCAGAGCAATTGCCATGGCGCATCCTGCCTCGGTCGCGATACGCGCGGCCATGATCTTGGTAATCATCCCGCCCTTTGACAGACCAGAACCCGCATCGCCGGCCATGGCCTCGATCTCAGGTGTGATTTTCTCTACGATATCAAGATGTTTTGCCGTGCTTTTGATCTTTGGGTTGGCGGTGTATAGCCCATCCACATCCGAAAGAAGGATCAACTGGTCGGCACCAACCGTGACGGCAACCTGCGCCGCCAGACGATCATTGTCACCATAGCGGATTTCATCGGTGGCGATCGTGTCGTTTTCATTCACAATCGGCGTGACACCCAGACCAAGCATCGTTTCCATCGTCGCGCGGCTGTTCAGATAGCGGCGGCGATCCTGCGAATCTTCAAGTGTGACAAGCACCTGACCCGTGACAATGTCATGTGGGCCAAGGGCCTCTTGATAGGCCCGCGCAAGGCGGATCTGGCCCACGGCGGCAGCGGCCTGTGACTGTTCCAAGGCAAGCGAGCTGAGCGGCAGGCCCAGAATACCCCGCCCCAGTGCGATGGACCCTGACGAGACAATGATCACATCCGTCCCGCGCGCCCGAATGTGGGCCACGTCGGCGGCAAGTGAGGTCAGCCAGTCCTGACGCAGGGCACCCGTTTCGCTGTCCACCAGCAAGGCAGAGCCGATTTTGACAACAAGGCGCTTGGCGTCTGTCAGGGCTGCCATGGTTCTACCTCGCCCTGCTCCTCCTGCTCCGCTTTGCGGTGGCGCAACCTGTTGTCGTCAATCTCGGCCCGCAAGGCGCGCAGCACCTCGGGGATACCTTCGCGACTGACGCCGGACATCATCAACACCGGGCCATTGGCAACGGCGGCAATTTCATCGCGCAGAAATTCACGTTCTTCATCGTCGAGCGTGTCGATCTTGTTGAGCACGGTGATACGTGGCTTTTCGGCGAGCTCCCCGCCGTAGGCCTCTAATTCTCCGATGATCGTGGTCAGATCACTGGCAGGATCCCCCGACGTGCCATCAATCAGGTGCAGCAACACTGCACAGCGTTCGACATGACCAAGGAACATATCGCCAAGGCCACGGCCTTCGCTGGCCCCTGCGATCAGGCCCGGAATATCCGCGACGACAAATTCCACATCATCAATGCCCACAACGCCAAGGTTGGGGATAAGCGTCGTGAAAGGGTAGTCGGCCACCTTGGGCCGCGCGTTGGAGGTCGCCGCCAGAAACGTGGACTTGCCTGCGTTGGGCATCCCCAGCAGGCCCACATCGGCAATCAGTTTCAGGCGCAACCAGATCGTGCGCTCAATGCATTCCTGCCCCGGATTGGCACGGCGCGGTGCTTGGTTGGTGGCAGATTTGAACCGCAGGTTACCCCAGCCGCCGTTGCCGCCTTTGGCAATCACGATTTTCTGGCCCACTTCGGTCAGATCGGCGATGACGGTTTCTTCGTCTTCGTCAATAATCTCGGTCCCGACGGGCACACGCAGCACCTTGTCGTCGCCATCTTTGCCGGTGCGCTGACTGCCCATGCCGTGCTGGCCGTTGCCTGCAAAGAAATGCTGCTGGTAGCGAAAATCGATCAGCGTGTTCAGGCCTTCAACCGCCTCGACAATCACGTCACCGCCCTTGCCGCCATCACCGCCGTCAGGGCCGCCATATTCCATGAACTTCTCGCGCCGGAACGAGATGCAGCCCGCACCACCGCCACCAGAGCGGATATAGACCTTGGCGAGATCGAGGAATTTCATTCTGTTGGCTTTCTTGGGCTGGGTTAAGCAGCCGATAAACTACTGCGCGGCGGTTCTCAAGCGGTCCCATGTGGGACGCGGCAGGCGGTATTGATGCACCAGCGTCGGCAAACGCGCGGGGCTGCGTGTGTAATGGGTCTGCCAATGAACAAATCCAAGTTTGCGCAAGATCGCGGCAGAGGCCGGATTATCATGCCAGACCGAGGCATAAAGAACCGGCCAGTCATAATCTGCGAAAGCCTTGGCAATCGCATCGCGTGCAACTCGTGTGCCGATGCCCTTGCCATGCACCTCTGGCGCGAAGGTATAGCCAAGCTCGCGGTTGGTGACAGCCATCGAGCCGATAACACGGTCGTCGATGCACACAGCCCAGACAAACCCGTTACCTTCATAAGGTTTACACCGCCCGCGCGTGAACGCGGGCTGAGGTGGCCATGGCCAGCGGCCCAATTGCCGTGCGACGGACCAATGTGACACCATCGCATGCACGTCATCAAAATCATCCGCGCGCAGTGCGCGGTATGTCAGATCAATCATCGCGCGCGGCCTCCCATCTGTCGCGGGTCAGTTCCATGCTCCGCACTGGCACTTCTTCGCCGCGTGCTTTTGAGTGATGCACATCGCTACCCACATCAACAAAACCCAGTTTTTGCAAGACGCGGCGCGAGGCTGCGTTTTCCACAAAATGGCTGGATTTCACCGTATCTGCCGCCGCTTGCGCAAAGTGATGCGCAAGCACAGCCTTGCCGGCCTCTGTGGTATAACCTTGGCCCCATGCGTCCTGTGACAGCCAATACCCCAGATCACCATCCAGCCCGATGGTGCCGATAAATCGGTCATCGGCCCAGATCAGCCATGCGCCAAAGCGGCCCTTCTGGTTTTCCCTGATGAACCACTCCGCGTCGGTGATGCCATACGGGAATGGCACCAGCGTCAGCCAACGGCTGACCTCAATATTATTGAGCGCCTTTGTGATCACCCGCGCATCACGCAGTTGCGGCGCCCGCAATGTCAGCCGGGCGGTCCGCAATGTCGGGACGGTCATGACCCCAGTTTGAGCGTGTAGGTCCATGTGGGCATGGTGGCCTTGCGCGAGACGGAAAACGCCTCTGCATCGCCAAGATAGTCGAACCCGCAATTGGTAAGCACACGAGCCGAGCCGGGGTTGTCCTGAAACACCTCTGCAAAGATGCGGTCAGAGCGATGCGGGTTGGCCGCAATCAGTGTGCGCACGGCCTCGGTCGCGAAACCAGTGTTCCAGAACGCGGGCGCGATCCAATAGAAGATTTCTGATTGCGCGCGGTCCATCCGCTCCAGGCTAATCAGGCCAAGGGCCTCGGCATGGCCATGGGCAGAGCCATCAATGACCCAGACATCCTCTGTCCGGTCAACCTGACTGGCGCGTTCGATCATCGCTTCAACAGAACCGGGGGGCAGCGGATGCGGCATCGCGCGGGTGCCACGCGCCACGCGATCATCACCGGCGTACATGGCAATCAGGCCAGCGTCAGATTTGCGGCACGGGCGCAGCACGAAACGGCCTGCTTCTATCGTGTCCTGCACGGTGATCTCTTCATGGCGCATTGCTTCCCTCCTCGAAAACAACTCGGTCTTGTCCACCCTTTAAATCTACATGGTGGCAGAAATATGAATAAAAAAGGGGGACCGGTTATCACCGATCCCCCCAATTCTGTTACCTTGGAATTTTCGGCTTATTCAGCGGCCTCCGCCACTGGGAGAACCGAAATAAAGGTGCGGCCTTTGAGGCCTTTGTGGAATTTCACGTTGCCATCAACAGTTGCAAAGATCGTGTGATCCTTACCCATGCCAACGCCCATGCCCGGCCACATCTTTGTGCCGCGCTGACGCATGATGATGTTACCGGCGATAACTTCTTCGCCGCCGAATTTTTTGACGCCAAGACGACGACCGGCTGAGTCGCGTCCGTTACGGGATGAACCGCCTGCTTTTTTATGTGCCATCTGGTCTCTCCTTAACCTTTAGCGAGTTCAGCAGCTTGCTTGAGCCACTCATCGCGGTCGATACGACCCTTGAAATTCAGTTTCTCGTCCATATCAGCCACATCTTCCGGCGTCCATGCGGCGATCTGCGCGAATGTTGTCACACCTTCGGCGTGCAGCTTCTTGACGATGACGGGGCCAACACCGCTGATCTTGCTCAGATCGTCAGCTGCGTCGGTTTTTGGTGCCGCTTTCGCCTTTGGTGCTGCCTTTGGCTTTTCAGCTTTCGGCGCTGCGTCTGCCTTGGGTGCCGCTTTCTTTGGCGCTGCCTTTTTCGCGGCAGGCTTTGCAGATGGTGCAGCAACAACGCCCGCACCGGATACCGCTGCCATCACGCCGGATTTGTCAGCGCCTTTTTCAAGGATGTCCGCAATACGCACCAATGTCAGTTGCTGACGGTGGCCTTTCTTGCGCTGGCTGCCGTGCTTACGGCGACGCTTGACGAAGTTGATCGTCTTTTCGCCTTTGATCTGGTCAATCACTTCGGCCTGGACGCCAGCGCCCGCAACCAAAGGTGTGCCCACTGTGGAGCCGACCATGAGAATCTCGTTGAATTGGATTTTGTCGCCAGCATTTGCTGCCAGCTTTTCGACACGCAAGACGTCGCCAGAGGCCACTTTGTACTGCTTGCCGCCGGTTTTGAGAACCGCAAACATTTGATCTTCCTTTGTTTTCCGCGTCTCTGAGGCCCCGGATCGTTCCGGCGTTTGTTACCTGTGGACTGCGCGCCCTTGGGCGTAATTTCGCATATGTCCCCGCAAGACCCTTGCAGAGATGGCGCTATATCTGACCAATGCCTTTATAAGTCAACCCAAAAGAAGGTTAGAAAACCCATGCGCTGGCCCGTGACTGCTGTCCTCCTGCTCGCCGCCTGTTCCAATGAGGCCAATCACCTTGGCAACCCGCTGATGCTGCCTGTGTCCGGGATCAGCACCGTGATCGGGAATGCCGTCTATGAAAAACGGCGCGGTCAGGTCGAACTTATCGTCAAATCCAACTACGACACGATCCGCAAAGAGATCAGCGCCGGTGGAGGGCCCGCATTGACCAAGGCCATGGATGCCGCAGGCATTCCGCTGTCTGAGCGCCCTGCCCGCATTATCCAACTGCAATCGGACATTGGCATCTACAATGCCAGCCCCGGCGCGCTTGTGACGGCTTTGATGGTCTACGGCGGCTAGAACCCTGCCAGCAGTGAATCACGCTTCGCAACCAGATCCCAGAACGCCTTGGACTTCGAGATTTCATCAGCAACATCAGCCGGAATACCGCGTGCAATCATCCGATCATACAAAGTCTGCGGATAGCCGGGCGTCACAGGTGGCACGCTGACCATGGCATTGATGTCAGCCGGGATGCTTGCGGCCTCTGGCGGGCATCCGCGTGTGGGGCTGCCGCTCAAGGCACGCCCGTCCGCCTCTAGCTTTAGCTGGGCTGCGAAATAAATCGTGCATTCAGCGGCCAAAAGCTGGGCCTGTCGCGGATCATCCGCTGGCAAGTCAGGCTGCGGCGGGATTGCAGCTGTCTGATCACAGGCCGCGAGCAGGCCAAGGGCGAGAATAGCATGTTTGATAGAAGGCACCGGGAGAAATCCTTGTGGTCTGTAATTTCAGCGGCAGAATACCGTGCCGGTCACGCTTGCCAAGACCCGACCTAAAGTTCCTGACTGATCATGAAACGTGATGCAGCCAGACCAAGCGCGCGCGAGATATCATCAAACATCCCGTTGAACGCAATAAACAGGGCATCCGTCATCTCTTTGCCTGCCTCAGACTTTGAAAACGCGATGTATGTCTGAAGATCCGCGTCAGACAGCGGCTGATAGGCCAGCAGCAAGAACGAATAGGCCCATTCGGTTGTCGAATTGCGGATATCGGCCTCTTGCGCCCAGACATCCTGCAATGCGGTTTCTGCTGTGACACCCGCCGGCATCGCCCCACCGTCGATCAGGCCAACATAAAAGGCATAGCTGGAGTTCAGCGCGCCAACGACATTGCCGTCGATCAGGTCATTGACCGCGATGAACTCGGTCACCATGGCATACCGGGGCGTTTCATCCATCGCAGCAAGGGCAGCATAGTCATTGCTTGCCTGCTCAACCGCGTCATCCAACATCGCGCGGCGTGCGCTGACCTCAAGGTTGATGATGGTCCGCCCCGGCTCTGACGTAAAAAACGCCAGCATCGCATCCACGTCAGCACCATCAAGCGCTTCGCCCAACGCACCGCGCACTTCTTCGTGCATCATCTCGGTGTCATAGATCTGGGACACGGCCGCTGCCCATTCAGGGGATGCCCCACCCGGCAGCATATCAGCGGCCAGCGTGTCGCCGTAATCCAGCCCTTCCTCGCGCATAATATGAAGCGTCTCTGCCAGAGCCAGCGCATCAAAAAGTGCGTCGACACGTTCATCACCCGCCCCTTGCGCCCAAAGCGGGGTGGACGACATCAGAAACGTTGCCGTGATAGCGGTCAGAGTGCGTAACATCGGGGCTGCCTTGCGATCATCTACCTTACAAAGCTAAGTTGCCGCCGCCCCAATGCCAAGGCCAGTCACACGATTGGCAGACCGGATGATTTTGCCTTGCGCCGCGGATCACAGCACAGTACCACGCGCGCACCGCGGAGAGGTGCCGGAGTGGTCGAACGGGGCGGTCTCGAAAACCGTTGTGGGTGCAAGCCTACCCAGGGTTCGAATCCCTGTCTCTCCGCCATGATCCCGATAGGCTGCTACCTCTGACTTGCACCCAGGTCCAAAACCGACATCTTGCGTCGTGAATTCGGTCTAGACAGACCTGTCCCAATAAAAGCAACCTTCTGGACAATACTGTACAGAATGGCGGATGAAGGAACAGGACATGAAGTCACATTATCAGGCTGTGGTGATTGGTGGTGGTGTGGTGGGCACGTCTGTTCTCTATCACCTTGCGAAATTCGGCTGGAAAGATGTCTGCCTGATTGAACGCTCGGTCCTGACGGCGGGGTCCAGTTGGCACGCAGCTGGTGGCATACACGCGCTGAACGCGGACCCGAATATCGCCAGCCTACAGGCCTATACCATTGATCTGCTCAGCCAGATTGAGGAAGAATCGGGCCAGAACATCGGCCTGCATATGACCGGGGGCATCACCTTGGCTGGCACGCCTGACCGCTGGGAATGGCTGCAATCGGCCTATCGCACCTTCCAATCAATCGGGATTGACGATTGCCGCCTGATCACCCCCGCGGAAGCCAAAGAGCTGTGCCCGATCATGTCAACGGACGGCATTCTGGGCGGCATGTGGGCGGACCGCGAAGGCTATATCGACACCACGGGCACTGTGCACGCCTATGCCGGTGCGGCCAAGAAACGCGGGGCCGAGATTATCGAGCATAATCGCGTATTGGAACTGCGCCAGACGGCGGGTGGCTGGGACGTTGTTACCGAAAAGGGCACGATCCATACCGAACATGTTGTCAACGCGGCAGGCCTTTGGGCCAAGCAGGTCGGTCGCATGGCAGGCATCGAGTTGCCGGTCAGCCCGCTCAACCACCATTACCTTATTTCCGATACCATCCCTGAGCTGGAAGAGTTGGATTTTGAAGTGCCGATGACCGTGGACCTCGAAGGGTTCACCTACATGCGGCAGGATCAGAAAGGTATCCTGCTTGGGATCTATGAGATTGATCACCAGCATTGGAACATGGACGGCGCGCCGTGGGATTATGGGTTTGAGTTGCAACAGGAAGACCCTGACAGGATCGAAAAGGAACTGATCCTGGGGTTCGAACGCTACCCTGCCCTGCAAGAGGTCGGCGTCAAGACATGGGTGAATGGTGCCTTCACATTCTCACCTGATGGCAACCCATTGGTTGGCCCGGTACGCGGCAAGCCCGGTTACTGGTGCGCCTGCGCTGTCATGGCGGGTTTCCTTCAGGGGGGCGGTGTAGGCAAATCGCTGGCCGAATGGATGATCCATGGTGAGCCCGAGGCCGATGTTTTTGGCATGGATGTTGCCCGCTACGGCGATTTTGCCGAAAACAAGCAGTTCATCAAGGAAACCACTGGCCAGTTCTACACCCGCCGTTTCGTAATGACCTATCCCAACGAACAGCTTCCCGCAGGCCGTCCGATGAAGATGGCGCCGGCCTATGCTGACATGACGGCGGCAGGGTGTCAGTGGGGGGCAAGCTGGGGGCTGGAAGTGCCGCTCTACTTTGCGCCAACGCCTGACTTTGAGGAAAAACCATCGCTCAAACGCTCCAATGCGCACGAGTTTGTCGCGGCAGAATGCAAGAATGTCCGCGAAAATGTAGGGCTTTTGGACATCTCCGGTTTTTCCAGATTTGAGGTATCCGGCGCCGGAGCAGAGGCGTGGTTGGATCGCGTCATGGCCTCTGCGCTGCCAAAGCCGGGGCGTGCAAAACTGGCGCCGATGCTGTCGCCAGAGGGCCGCCTGAAAGGCGATCTGACCCTGTTCAACTGGGGGAACGGAACTTATTGGATCATGGGGTCGTATTACCTGCGCGAGTGGCACATGCGCTGGTTCCACGACGACATCGGCGATGACGTGCAGGTGCAGGACATCTCTGACGCGATTGTGGGTTTCTCGCTTGCCGGGCCGAACAGCCGCAAGGTGCTGGAAAAGCTGACAGATGGGGATATCGGCGCCCTGCCCTTCATGGGGTGTGGTGATTTTGATATTGGTCTGCACAAGGTCAAGATCGGGCGCCTGTCTGTGGCCGGTGAATTGGGCTACGAAATCCATTGCCCGGCGGTCCATCACATCGCCCTGCGCAAGTTGCTGCTTGAGGCCGGTGCAGACCTTGGCATTGGCGAATATGGCTTTAACGCATTGCTGTCGCTGCGCCTTGAAAAGAGCTTTGGCATCTGGAGCGCGGAATTCACACAAGCCTATACTGCCGCACAAACCGGCATGGACCGCTGGATTGCCTGGGACAAGGGCGATTTCGTCGGGAAAGACGCGGCCATGAAAGAGCGCGACGGCAATGGTCCCGCACAGCAACTTGTCACACTCCATGTGGCGGCAGAAGACGCGGATGCAAGCGGGTACGAGCCGATCTGGAAAGACGGCAAGCGCGTTGGATTTGTGACCTCTGGCGGCTACGGGCACACGACAGATATGTCACTGGCCATGGCGATGGTCGATCGTGACCTGGCCAGGGAAGGCACCGAACTGACCGTCCATATCGTCGGTGTCGCGCGTCAATGCACGGTCATTGCCCCCTCACCCTATGACCCGCAAGGTCTGGCGATGCGGGGCCGGGCGTGACCGAACACACCAAACGCAAAGGGCGACGCGGGCGCGGGAACGCGCCTGCCTCACACCGCGCGGTCAACTACCGGCAATTGCGCAATCCGTTTCCACCGATGAACGTGTTCTCTGCCGATGAGATCGCGAATATGCATCAGACCGCGCTGCGGACGCTGGAAGAGCTGGGGATGAAAGTCCTGCTGCCCTCGGCACGCGCGGTCTTTGCCACGGCTGGCGCACGGGTAGACGATGAAATGGTCTATATCGGGCGCGACCTGATCGAAGCAGCACTTGCCTCTGCGCCAAAATCATTCACCTGCAAGGCCGGTGCCTCCCATCGCGATTTTCAGATGGAATTGGGCGCGTTGACCTTTCAACCCGGCGCAGGCGCACCAAATTGCACCGACCTCAAACGCGGACGGCGGGCGGGTTCGGGCAGTGATTTCCGCGAATTGATCCAGCTGACTCATCATTTTGATGTGTTCCAGATGGTATCACCTCTTGTTGAACCGCAGGATATCGCGACCAATCTGCGCCATTACTTCACGGTCGAGGCGCAGCTGACCCTCACTGACAAGTTCCCCTTCTTTTTCTCGCGCGGCACACCGCAGGTGATGGACAGTTTCGAAATGCTACAGGATTTCCGTGGCTTATCGGACGAAGCTTTTGCCGCTGAGCCACATAGTTATACGATCATCAACACCAACAGCCCGCGCACCTTGGACATTCCGATGGCGCAAGGCCTTATTGATTTTGCCAAGGCGCGGCAGTTGTCCATCATCACGCCGTTCACCCTCATGGGAGCGATGGCGCCTATCACAGTCGCCGGGGCCATCACGCTGAGCCATGCCGAAGTGCTGGCCGCCCTCACCCTGACGCAACTCGTCAATCCCGGCGCACCGGTTTGCTATGGCACGTTTACATCGAATGTGGACATGAAATCAGGCGCACCCGCCTTTGGCACGCCGGCGCATTTTCAGGCATCCTTGGCGGCAGGCCAGATGGCACGGTTTCTCGGGTTGCCATGGCGCAGCGCGGCGGGGTCGGCCTCTAATGCAAACGATGTTCAGGCGGCCAACGAAAACCAGTTCGGGTTATGGGGTTGCCTGATGGCCGGGGCGTCCGTGATCATCCACTCCGCAGGTTGGCTCGAAGGCGGTTTGTCGGTGTCCTACGAAAAGCTGATCTGCGATGCGGAAGTGCTGAACATGGTGGCCGAGTTGTGCGCAGGGCGTGCGGCAGGTGCGGACGAGATCGGCTTTGATGCCATGGCCGAAGTTGACCCAAGCGAGCATTTCTTTGCCACAACCCAGACAATGGCACGCTACAACACCGAATTCTATGAACCGATCGTGCATGACTACGCCAACTTCGGCACATGGACGGAACGGGGCAGCATCGACACCTCGACCCGCGCCACGGCCGTCTGGGAAAAGATACTGGAAGACGACGAGCGGCCGGACGTGGACCCCGACAAGGTTGCCGCACTTCATGCCTATATCGCCAAACGCACCGCCGCAGGTGGCGCACCGCCGGAGAGTTAGGATGAACCGCACCACCCCAGTTTTGGACCGGAACAACCCTGAAAAGGAACCCCTTGGCGGGCATACCAAGGTGACGCGCGATGACTGGTTGAACATTGCACGTGATATTCTGGTCAATGATGGCGTCGCAGAGATCAAAGTCCTCAGGATGGCCGAACTTCTGGGGGTCTCGCGGTCCAGCTTTTACTGGTATTTCAAGAACCGCAAGGATCTGCTGAACGCCCTTCTGGATGAATGGAGCAACCGAAACACGGCCCGGCTCGTGGCCCATTGCGGGCGCGATGCCAAAAACATTTCCGCGGCGCTGTGCAACTTCTTTCAGTGCTTTGTGAACCCTGCAATCTTTGATACGCGGCTTGATTTTGCAGTGCGCGAATGGGCGCGGCGCGATCCCGGTTTGCGCGAACGGATTGACGGGGCCGATGGCACGCGGATCGCTGCGGTTGTGGCGATGTATGCACGGCACGGATTTGATCCCGTGGATGCTGATGCGCGCGGGCGCATCCTCTATTTCATGCAGTTGGGCTATCACGCGCTGGAAGCGACCGAACCGATGGCAGAGCGCATGTCACGCATGGTGCCGTATATGCGCGGTTTTTTGGGGCAGGAACCCGACCAGCAGGCTATAGACGATTTCTTTGCCTATATCGCAGAGAATGATCTGCGCTAAAGCTTGTAGGCTGGCAATTGTTGAAACGCCGATTTCAACGCATCACCCCAGCCATCCGAAATGGCCTGATAAATCGGATCGTTGTCTTCGATGCGACGGGTGCGATCGGGGTCAAAACTGTCGGTCTGGTAGACTTGAAGATCAAACGGCAAGCCTACGGAAAGATTTGATTTTACCGTGGAATCAAACGATACTAAAAGCAACTTTACCGCGTCTTCAAAGCTCATGTCGGGGTCATAGGCGCGCACCAGAATGGGTTTGCCATACTTCGTCTCGCCGATCTGAAAGAACGGCGTATCCCCTGTGATCTCGATGAAGTTTCCCTGCGGGTAGATCAGGAAAATCGTGGGCTTGCCCTCGCCGATCTGGCCGCCAACGATCACAGAGGCCGAAAACTGGTCTGCGGCCTCCTGCCCGTCGTCGCCGGTGCTTTCTGCGATCACCTCTTTCAGGGTTGCACCGACCAAGCGGGCCACCTGAAACATGGTGTCTTGCCTGAGGATACTGGGATCACGGTCTTCGGCAGCTTTTGAGCGTTCCTCAAGCAGGCTGATCATTGATTGGGTGGTGGCCAGATTGCCTGCGGTCATGATCGTGATCACCCGCTCGCCCGGCACAGACCATGTGAACATCTTCTTGCTGACTGCAAAGTTGTCTACGCCGGCGCTTGTCCGTGTGTCGGACATGAAAACAAGCCCGTTATTCAGCCGCAGGCCAATGCAATAGGTCATCGAATCTTACCTTAGGGGTCTTGGCGGCAACCTACTGCTGAACCTGCACCGACACAATGAGATGCTCGGCCGCGTCGCCCAGACGCATCCCTTCCGTGGGCGCAGCGTCGCGTGCGTCACGGCCAACGGCGATGCGCACATATTTTTCGTCCGGTGACACCCCATTGGAGACGTCAAAGCCGATCCAGCCCAATCCATCGACATGGGCCTCGGCCCATGCGTGGGTTGCGTCCTGGTCCACACGGTCATTCATCATCAGATAGCCACTGACATAACGGGCCGGAATCCCCTCTGACCGGGCTGCGGCCACGAAAATCTGGGCATGGTCCTGACAGACACCGGCCCCTAGGGTCAGCGCCTTTTCGGCCGCTGTGCCACTGTCGGTCGCACCAATCCTGTACGGTGCGGCCGACAGGATACGTGCTGACAAATCATGCAATGCAGCAATTCTGTCAGATTGGGCGGCAACCCCACCGGCCATGTCAAGGATGGCGGGACCAGCAACCGTCGCCGGGGTGTCCTGCTTGAAATGCCAAAGCGGCGCGCAGCCATAGACCTTGCCCAATACCCCCGTTGCATCATGGGTCTGCACGGTGCCTTGGGCGGTAATCTGGACCTTGGTCGCGCCGGGGTCGACGTTCACGAGGTCAACATGATTGCCGTAATGATCCTCGTAATGGGTTTCGATCTGTCCCCCACTGACAGAAATGTCCCAATCAACGATGGACTGCACGGCAACCTTTTGCGGGCGCAAGCGCACCTTTTGCAAGGCATAGTCGACGGGGCGGTCATAGCCGTATGTCGTGGTATGGCGGATCTGTAGCTGCATTTAACTGTTGAACCTGTAATCTTGCTCGATCTGACGGCCCAGCTCTGCGTTGTCATTGATCAGGCTCAATAAAAACTCGTGCAGGCCTTCCTCGAAAATAGAACCAATATCCCGGTTTATCAGGCGATCATTCAACTTCCGCGCCATCAGCAACGACGGTTTCGGGTCACTGTCATGCATACCGAGATAGCCCAGATTATCGACCAGCTTGCTGGCACAAAACCGCAGCGACCGGGGCATGCGCCCGTCCAGAATGAGGAACTCTGCGATGGCAGGCGCCGTAAAGTCGCTGTCAGCCGCCCAACGAAAGGACCGATGCGCCGAAACAGATCGCAGGATTGTTTCCCACTGCACATTGTCCAGCCGGCTGCCGACAAAAGATGGTGAGGGCAACAGCGCGTAATACTTCACGTCGATGATCCGTGCGGTGCTGTCCATCCGCTCAACAAAGGTGCCCAAGCGGCAGAAATCATAGATGTCATTGCGCAGCATCGTACCATGCAACGCGCCCCGCACGACCGCCGATTGATGCCGGATTGTGGTCAGGACGGCGGGCAATTCCGTCTGCAACACAGGCTCTTTGAGCACATCCGTCAGCACCATCCAGGTTTCGTTGACCGCAGCCCAGACTTCGGTTGTCAGCCCTGTGCGTGTCAGCCGCGCATTGTCTCGCGCTGATTTGATCACCGACAAAACAGAACTGGCGTTGTCCTGATCGCGTAACAGGAAATCAACAACACGTTCCGCATCATAAGTGTCATGTTTTGCCGTATAGGCCGCTTGCGCGGCCGAGGTCGCAATCACCGATTTCCATTCCGATGCCGTCCCGCTGGAACGTGTGAGCGCAATACGAAACCCCGCTTCCAGCAGACGCGCCGTGTTTTCCGCGCGCTCCAACGACCGGAACATCCAATAAAGACCACCTGCGGTTTTTCCCAGCATCCTAGTCTTCCAATATCCAAGTGTCTTTTGTGCCGCCGCCCTGGCTTGAGTTCACCACAAGACTACCTTCGGTCAGGGCCACACGGGTCAGCCCGCCCGGAGTGATATTCACCCCCTGCGGCGACATCAGCGCAAAGGGCCGCAGATCGACATGCCGTGGGGCAAGACCGCTGTCAGTGAAGATCGGAACCGTCGACAGCGCCAGCGTCGGCTGGGCAATGTAGTTGCTTGGCCGTGCTTTGAGTTTGTCGCGGAAGGCTTCGATTTCCTTCTTGCTGGAGGCAGGACCAACCAACATGCCGTAACCGCCAGAGCCATGCACCTCTTTGACCACCAGTTCTGCCAGATGTTCGAGGACATAAGCCAATGTATCAGGTTCAGAACAGCGGAACGTCTGCACGTTCTTCAGGATTGACGCTTCGCCAGTATAGAACTCTACGATATCAGGGATATAGCTATAAATTGCCTTATCGTCAGCAATGCCCGTGCCCGGTGCGTTTGCAATGGTGATATTGCCCGCGCGGTAGACATCCATGATCCCCGGCACACCCAGCATGGAATTTGGGTTGAAGGTCAGCGGATCAAGAAATTCATCATCAACACGGCGGTAAAGCACATCAATGCGCTTGTAGCCCGTCGTCGTGCGCATTGCGATATGGCCGTCAACAACGCGCAGATCGTGCCCTTCGACCAGTTCCACACCCATCTGATCTGCCAGAAAGCTGTGCTCAAAATAGGCTGAATTGAAAATTCCGGGCGTCAGTACCGCAACACAAGGCTTGCTGCCTGCCGACTTTGGCGCACAAGCGGCCAAAGACTGACGCAAGCTTTTAGGGTAGTCGCTGACCGACTGTACTTTGATCTTGCTGAACAACTCCGGGAACATTTGCAGCATCGTCTCGCGGTTTTCGAGCATATAGCTCACCCCGGACGGTGTACGGGCATTGTCTTCGAGCACGTAGAACTCTTCCGGCCCGGTGCGCACGATATCGGTGCCCACAATATGGGTGTAGACATCACCCGGCGGGCTGAACCCCATCATCTGCGGCAGGAACGCCTCGTTCTGTGCAATCAGTTCTAGCGGCACAACACCCGCCCGCAGGATTTCCTGACGGTTGTAGATATCATGCAAGAAGGAATTGATCGCCCGCACCCGTTGATCAATACCCTTGGACAGTTTGGTCCATTCGCGGGCCGACAGAATACGCGGGACCAGATCAAAGGGGATCAGCCGTTCTTCTGCATCTTCTTGGCCGTAGACATTGAAGGTAATCCCGCTGCGGCGAAAAAAGGCCTCTGCCTCCTGCGCCTTGTTGGCCAGACGCAGGTTGTCCTGTCCGTCGAACCAAGTTTGGTAATCCTGATATGGGGGGCGTGCGCCGTCGGCTGACAGCATTTCGTCAAAGAACTTCAAAGTCTTGCTCATTTCTTAACACTACAGCAAAGCCTTGAGACCGCAACGTCTTGGCGGCCAAGGATCGGCTTTCCCGATTTTCAGCAAGGTAGCTGCCTGTTTTTGAGGCGGAATTCAGCGCGCGAGAACCAGTTCAGCTTTCAGGCCACCCAGCCTGTCACTTTCGCCCAGACGCAAAACACCCCCATGGGTGCGCGCGATATCCGCCACAATTGACAGACCCAACCCAACACCGCTGCCCTTGTCCTGATTGCGTGCCGGATCAAGGCGCACAAAGGGGCTCAGCGCCTCGTCATAGCGGTCAGGCGGGATGCCCGGCCCGTCATCCTCGACCCAGAAACGGACGGCACGGTCGGTCACGCTGACCCCGATTTCCGCCTTGGTGCCATAGCGCAATGCGTTGCCAATCAGGTTATCCAGCGCACGTCGAATAGCCATCGGGCGCAGATTGACCGGATCACGCGGGCCTTGCACATCTCCCAAGGTCACATTCTGTTTCATTCGCCGCGCATCATCATAGACCGCTTGCAGCAGATCCGCCGGGACAGTTTCCTCCAGACTGTCGCCTGCGTCGCTGCGGGCAAAATCGAGAAAGGCGTTCAGCAGATGCTCCATGTCATCCACATCGCGCTCCAGCGGTGCGGCGTCCGCTTCGTCCAGCATCGACAGCCCCAAACGCATCCGCGTCAACGGGGTGCGCAGATCATGGCTGACGCCAGATAGCATCATGGTCCGGCTTTGGGACTGGCGCTCGATCCGGTTGCGCATGTCCAGAAACGCCATGCCCGCGGCACGCACCTCAACAGCACCGGTTGGCGTGAACGGCGTGATCCGCCCTTTGCCGTAATCCGCAGCCGCCCGCGCCATGCGTTTGATCGGCCGCAGCTGATTGCGCAGGAACACATAGGCAATCGCCGTCATCAGCGCCCCAAGCACAACCATAATCACCAAAAGCTGATGCGGGTTGGAGGCGGACACACGCTTGCGGCTCAGGTCCATCTTGAGGTTGCCATGGCGCGTCTCGACCCAGACAAGGACGCGGCGGCGATCGGCGAGCGAGACCGCCTGAATGCCCGACAACCCTTCGCGCAGGATTGCAATGACAGTATCCCCGGTGAGATCCTGAAACGGGACGATATCCTCTGCGATAACGTCACCAGAGGGCAATTCGGTGCCAATTTCCAGCGGGCCACCCAGCTTTGCAATCGCCAATTGCGCCTCTTGCAAGGTTTCCGCTTCGTTGACCGTTGCTACCAAAAACCGCAGTTCGATGTTCACCGCACTTGTCATCAGCCGCGTGACCCCGTCAAAGTGGCGCTGAATGAACACCACAGAGACCAGCAATTGCAGCAGCAACACCGGCAAAACCAGAATAAGCGCGGCGCGCGCATAAATCCCGCGCGGCATGTAGTTTTTGAGCCATCGAAACAACATGCCCCCACGCTATCTGCGACCGGCCCAAAGGCAAAGCACAGATCATGACCCATAGGAATGAATTTGCCCCAATCGCGGGCCAGCCGCTGGCGCTGGCCGCTGATCTGGCTGTTGTTCTGGCCCCAAACCCGTCGCCGATGACCTATCTGGGTACCAATACCTATCTGATTGGCCGCGATGCGCTGGCGGTGATTGATCCCGGCCCGGCAGATGAGAGCCATCTTGCATCGCTCTTGCAGGCAATTGATGGCCGGCCCGTGGAACATATCCTGCTGACCCACAGCCATCTGGATCATTCGCCCCTGGCCGGCCCGCTGGCCGCCGCCACCGGCGCGCCAATCCTTGCCTTTGGTGACAGCAACGCAGGGCGCAGCCCCGTCATGGCGCAACTTGCCAAGGGTGGATTGGTTGGCGGCGGCGAAGGGATCGACCATGAATTCCAACCCGATGAAACGATAGCCGATGGCGCCGTTATTGCTGGAAACTGGGGGCAAGTGACAGCGCGTCACACGCCAGGCCACATTGGCAACCACTTATGCTTTGCTTGGGGTGACGCAATGTTCACGGGCGACCATGTGATGGGTTGGGCCAGCTCTTTGGTGTCACCGCCGGATGGTGATCTGACCGATTTCATGGCGTCATGCGACACACTCGCAACCATTCAAAGCGAAGTTTACTACCCCGGCCATGGCGCACCAATTCACAAACCGATGGAACGGTTGCAATGGTTGATCACCCACCGCAGGGCGCGCGAGGCACAAATTATTGAGGTTCTGCAGAACGGACTGATGGGCGTCAGACAGACTACACAGGCCGTCTATTATGACGTACTACCGGCCCTGTTACCCGCCGCCGAACGCAACGTGCTGGCGCATCTGATCGACCTGCATACCCGCGGCAAGATCACGGCACACCCTGCCCTGTCGGCACTGGCAGAATTCAGCATTCCCGCCGATAAAACCCCGCCTGCATAAGTTTCCGAAAATCTGCGCAAAACCCACTAGACGTCCCTGAATCGCATTGCTATAGGGTGCCCGAGTGTTCCGACGTAGCTCAGCGGTAGAGCAGTTGACTGTTAATCAATTGGTCGTAGGTTCGATCCCTACCGTCGGAGCCAAATTTCATTACTTGCCCACTGAAACTCTTGTTTATAGAGTTTGCTCCTCTGATAGTTGATTTGCAGGCAACATTGGGGTTACTTTTGGCAATGGCCATACTGACCAAGCTTTCAAAATTCTGGAACAAATTTGCCCCACGCGAATGCGGCGACAGTCGATGCCACATATGCGGGTGTTGAGCGAGACTGGGCCAAAGCGCGAGCGTTGGTATTTCCGACCATTCTGCCTCTGGCAGGATCTAGCGGCCTAGGGCCAATCCACCGTGACTGACGGATAAGGGCACAGACAAGTCAATCGCTGGAACAATGTTGTGTAAGGCGATCCCTCTCAAAGCAAGAGCCAGCGGGTCAGCTGCCCGAGGCAATCAATTCGTCAGTTGCCAGTCTTTACTATGCAGCGACCTTCAATGTAGCAATTTGCCATGAACGCTGCCGCCAAACACCGCAATCACCGAAGATTTCTAACGCTTCCCAGCCCCGATACGGCGCGTTTTCGTTACGCCCCCGGCACGGGCAAAGATCTCATCATTTCTTTTGCGAGCATCGGGCGCAGACGCGCGCAGATGCCACCAGATGAGTTTGTTGGTTCGGTTCTACAAAACGATCAAGCTCATTGCCTGTTTGTTAGTGACATCAACAGATCGTGGTTGAATGATGATGCGCTGTGCCGCGGGTTGCAAACTGCGGTCAAGGGGATTCAGACCGACCGACGGATATCCCGAACGATCACATTGGGTCTCAGCATGGGCGGTTTTTCTGCCCTCGTATGTGCCGCTCTGTTTCCCGTTGATGTTGCTATAGCAATTTCTCCGCAGTTTACTGTTTCGCAACGGCTGGTGCCCGCAGAAAGACGGTGGGCTTACTGGCGCAAACAAATCCAACATCATCGCTTGGCCAATGTTGACTTGGCGACGCCAACACCGCGGCACAGCTTCATCCTTCATGGTGCCGTCGATGACAGCCAGCATTTAAGCGCCTTTGCCAAGCGGCGAAACAGAGATCATTTTGTTTTTCCCAAGCTTGGCCACTCCGAGCTTGGCCCGATGCTCAAAGCAAACGAGGCGATCGGGCCACTGATCAGCGCGGCACTGGAAGGCAATCGCTCAGATGCCGCACACTGCATCAAAAGATGCGGCGGCGTGTGGCGAGCCCGTTATGAATTTGACGAAAGCGACACAAGCTTGGCTTGAGCATGTCGCCATGTACCGGCTGATTGACGCCGCTTGCAAAGTTCGGCGCAGGCTTGGCACGTGGAAGAGCTGCTCAGAAAAAATAGGCAATCCCGAACGGCCACCTTTGAAATGGGTCGCATATAAGCGGCTTAGTCGTCGCCAGTCGCCGATGTCGCGTAGATTGAAACACCTGTGCCCATGGTTGAGTTGAGGGCATCTTCTTTGTGTATCTGCCCTTGGCACCAGTTGTCTTGACTTTGCTGACCGCATCGACAAATGCCTTCATGTTCCCTTCGATTTGGTGTTTGAGGATACACGGTCGTTCCAAATTCACCCTAGTCGCTAATTTCAATAGGGTACAAGTTTCGAAGTGGCGGGCGATGATCCCTACCGTCGGAGCCAATTTCTCAAAACAGACCGAAATTGGCCGCCTTGCGCGCTATGACAGCCGGATCGCGATGTTTTTGGTTTGCACGTAGTTCCACAGTGCCTCGCGCCCTTTTTCGCGTCCGTAGCCGGATTTTCCAAAGCCGCCAAAGGGGGTTTCGACCCCGCCCGCGAACCATTCGTTCACAAACACCTGCCCCGCCCTGATCTGGCGCGCAGAGCGTGTGGCCCGGTCAAGGTCACGGGTAAACACGCCACCCACCAGACCGTAAGGCGTGCCATTGGCAATGCCGATCGCTTCTGCCTCATCGCGGAACTTCATCACTGACAGGACAGGCCCGAAAATCTCATTGCTGGCAATGTCCATATCCGGGGTCACTTCTGTCATCACGGTAGGCTCCAGAAACGCGCCGGGACGGTTGAGCTTACGCCCCCCGGTGGCGATCTTGGCACCTTCACGTTGCGCATTCTGGATGATCCCAATGGCACGATCACGCTGCGCGTCAGAGACCATCGCCCCCATAGTCGCACCTGTCTCATCCCGTTCGATCCCCGGCCCGACCGAGAGTGATTTGGCGATGCCTATCGCACGTTCCACCACTTCATCATGCCGGCTTTCATGCACGATCACCCGCGACATCGCCGAGCAGACCTGCCCGGCATTAAAGTAGATGCCCCAGCGGATATCACGCTCAAATGCGTCAAGATCGGCATCGTCATGCACGATTGCCGCCGATTTTCCGCCCAATTCCAGCACGCAAGGCACCACGTTGCCTGCCGCCGCTTTTGCAATCGCAATGCCGGTTGGCACAGAGCCGGTAAAGACGACCTGATTGACGTCCTGATGCTCCGCAAGGGCCGCCCCTGCCTCATGCCCCAACCCGCAGAGGATGTTCACCGCACCAGCGGGGAAACCTGCCGCTTCGGCGGCTTTGGCCAGATAGGCATTGGTCAGCGGTGTCATTTCGGGGGATTTGATGACGCAGGCGTTGCCCGTGGTCAGACCTGCGGACAAGGATCGCGCACTCATCTCGATGGGGTAGTTCCACGGGATGATCTGGGCCGAAACACCAAAGGGCGCGTTTTCGGTAAAATCGAAGTAGCCCTTGCCCAAGGGGATCGAGCGGCCCTCGACGGTGCTGGCCTGATTGCCGTAATATTCAAAATAAAGCGCGGCACCGGCGACCTCGATATGGGCCTCCCACAGGGGTTTGCCCTGCTCGCGTGTCAGGGCTTCGGCAATCTCGTCCTTATGGTCCAGCAGATAGCGCCCCATGGCCTGCACCATGCGCCCCCGTTCAATCGGGCGCATGTCGGTCAAAACACCCGAATGATGCACCCGCCGCGCGGCCTGCACGGCGCGGTCCACGTCTGCGGCATTGGCCAATGCATGTTCGGCCAGTTTTTCACCGGTGGCCGGATCGTTCACGTCGATCCGGCCAGCCCCGCCATCGACCCAGGCACCATCAATATAGTTTTGCCAATATGGTTTGATCTGCGCCATGTGCTGCCCCTTTTGAACTGAACCGTCTTGATCCGTTGCAGACTAAGCTGCCGGTCCCCTGCCGAACTGTCGGAGAGCGACATTTGACAGGCCAAATAGACAGCCGTCAATCGCGCTAGGCAGGTCGCTCGGAGATTACAACCAAGGGGCGGAACGCTTTGTCCTGCGACCGATTTGCGTCGTCCTGCAAAAGCGCACCAAAGCCTGCCGCCCCTGACGGGGTTGTGGGGATGCCCAGGGCCGTCACCTGTTCAGCCGCGTCAATGCCCTCGGCCTCGGTCAGTGTTGCATAGCGCACACCGCAGCGTTCAAGAGCCCCCCACGCAACAATCGACGGCTCCTTGCAGTCAAGGCGGCCCATGATTGATTCCGGGCCTTCTCCACGGCTTGGTTTGCCCGCAAGATGGCTTGCTTGCAGACAGGCCGCTGCATCCGGCTCAACCACGATCATTTCGGGTTGTTCGGCCCAGTTCAGGCGGATCATATGCGCCATAGCCGCAGCCAAACCGCCAACACCGGCTTGCAGGTAAACGTGAGTCGGCCATTGGCCGGACGCCTCAAACGCCTCGCGCAGTTCCTCGGGGATAACGCAATAGCCTTCCATGACCCATTTGGGGTACGTCGTGTAGCCGGGCCACGTACCATCGGCGAGCAGGATGTCACCCGCTTCCTCCGCATCTTTGGTCGCTGCCGCAACGCAATCCTCATAGATCGCACCGGATCGCACGACGCGCGCGCCAATCGCGCGTAAACGGTCGGCAAAGCTCTCTGGTACGGTATCGGCCAGATGAATGCGCGCCTTTGCCCCCGCCGCACGGGCACCCGAGGCCACGCCAATCCCGTGATTGCCCGCACTGGCACAGACAAAGGTTTGTGCGGCAATAAATGCCTGCGCATCCGGGGTTTGCATCGCCTCGGGCGTCAGGTTTGCGCCGGTCTTGGCATGCCATTTGTGATCAAGAATACGGGCAACCGCATAGGGTGCGCCAAGCGCCTTGAATGCGCCCAACCCCAGACGGTTGGTTTCATCCTTTGCCAGCACATCACACCCGCCCAGCCCCTTCAGCGTAACAAGAGGTGTCGATTGATAGTCCGGGCGCGTCTGAAAATAGGCGCGCGCTGCGGCGAAATCCGGGGCGAAGCTGAGGTCATCTGTATTTTCCATAGTCCTGAACACTAAAGTGCCTGTGTGAAATTTAATTGCAGCGTTTCTAGATTTGGCGATAATCTTTTGCACAGCACCCCAGTAGCAAACACGGAAATACGCATGACTACACAACTTGATGACACGGACCTGACGATTCTGCGCACGCTACAAGAAGACTGCAAGATCGGTCTGGAGCAGCTGGCCCATGAATGCGCCTTGTCGGTGCCATCGGTGCAACGTCGGCTGAAGCGGTTACGTCAGTCAAAACTGATCGAGAAGGAAATCGCGGTCCTTGACCCGACCCAGTTCGATTACAAGATGACCTTTGTTGTCATGGTCGAACTTGACCGGGAAACCCTGCAACAGCTGGATCTTTTCCGCAAACGCGCCAAGGCCGAACCGCAGGTTCAGCAATGTTACTATGTGACCGGAGACGCGGATTTCATTCTGGTGTGCTGTGCCAAGGATATGCAGGATTTCGAAGAGTTGACGCATCGGCTGTTCTTTGAAAACTCCAACGTGCGCCGGTTTCGGACCTCTGTGACGATGGATCGGACCAAGGTGGGCCTCAGCATACCAATTTAGGACGATTGCAAGCATGTGATCGAAACTTGCACCAAACCACCCCGATACGAGAAAATTTATGCACAAACGTGACAGAGACGATATGCGCTGTCACTTTGACCGCGATAGCATCCCTCGAAAGAAGCAACCGGGATGCATAATGCTGGATTTTGACGGCAGATTGGTAGAGCTGCGCCGCGACCTGCACAGGCACCCCGAGCTTGGCTTTCAAGAAGCCCGCACCAAGACCATTGTCGCGACCCGCCTGCGCGAACTTGGGCTGGACGTCCACGAAGGCGCGGGCGTTGTTGGTGTTCTGCGGTCTGGTGACGGAAACCGGGCAATTGGCCTGCGCGCCGATATGGACGCCCTGCCAATCACCGAAACCTCGGTGCATGACCACGTTTCGCAATCCCCCGGCGTGATGCACGCCTGCGGTCACGATGGGCATACGGCAATGCTGCTGGGCGCGGCCGCGCAATTGGCGGGCGATCCGTCCTTTCAGGGCACCGTCGTGTTCATTTTCCAACCGAATGAGGAACATGGGCTTGGCGCGCGCGCAATGCTTGATGAGGGCCTGCTGGCCCAATTCCCACTGGATGAGATTTACGCCATTCACAACCTGCCCGGCGCGCCCTTGGGCGAGGTTTCGACCCGCGCCGGGATCATCTGCAACAGCGAGACATTGTTTGAGATTGCCGTTCACGGGCACGGTGGCCACGCCTCGATGCCGCAAACCGGTGTCGATGCGATCACCGTCGGCGCAGAGATCGTATCGGCATTGCAAACGATTGTCGCACGCAAGCTGCCCCCTGCCTGCGGTGCCGTTGTGTCAGTGACGGAGTTTGTCACGGATGGTCAACGCAATGTCCTGCCAGGTCATGCTGTGCTCAAAGGTGATTTTCGCGCACGCTCCCCACACGACAGGGCCGAAATTGAACGCTTCATGCACCAAATCGCGACGGGGATTGGGTCCGCGCATAACGTCAGGACAGAGGTGTCCTTTGACACGCAATTTGTCGAGACGATCAATGCGGCTGGCCCGGCGCAGGCCGTCTATCGCGCCGCTGAGGCCGCAAACTGCCCTTTGATCCGTGATCGCCCGCCGATGAGCTTTTCAGAGGATTTCGCGCAATTCGCAGCCGAGGTTCCGGCCTGTTTTCTATTGCTTGGCAATGGCAAGGATGGTGCGCACGGCCAGCCGCTCCATGCCTCGGATTATGATTTCAATGATGCCTTGCTGCCGATAGGCCGCGCGTTTTGGGTGGCGCTGGTCAAAGATCGTCTGCCCTTTCATGGGGGTGTCGCATGACCAACGCTCCTGCGCGCGGCTTTGCAATCGAAGAATTTGCAGCACGTACCACCAGGGCACAGGCCGCCATGGCCAAATCCGGGCTTGCTGGCATGTTGCTGACGACCGAAGCAGAGGTGCGATACTTCACGGGTTTTCACACGCTGTTCTGGCAAAGCCCGACCCGCCCGTGGTTCGTGTTCCTGCCGGCCGATGGCAAGCCGATTGCGATTATTCCCGAGATTGGCGCCGATCTGATGGGCAAGACGTGGCTGGATGATGTCCGCACCTGGGCCGCCCCTGCCCCGCAGGACGATGGGATCAGCCTGCTGATAGACCTTCTTTCACCCTTCGCGGCGGCTGGTGCGTCCATTGGGCTGATGAAAGGGCATGAAACGCATCTCAGGATGCCGCTGGGTGATTTTGAGCGTTTGTCTGCGGGCCTTGAGGGCCTGCGCTGGGACGACTGCACGGATATCGTGCGCGGGCTTCGTATGGTGAAATCGCAGGCCGAAATCGCAAAGCTGCGGCATATCTGTGCAATCGGCTCTGCCACTTTCGCCACAGTCCCTTCATTTGCGGATGCAGGCACGCCGCTAGAGGATGTCTTTCGCGCGTTTCGTCGCGCAGCGCTGGCACAAGGCGCTGATGATGTGCCCTATCTTGTGGGTGGTGCCGATCAGGGCGGCTATAGCGACGTCATTTCGCCCCCAACAGACCGCCCACTGCAATCCGGGGATATCCTGATGCTGGATACTGGTGCGATATGGGATGGGTATTTCTGTGATTTTGATCGCAACTGGGCCGTGGGGGCAGCTGATGACGCCTCACGCCGCGCGTATGATGTACTCTGGCAGGCGACGGAAGCCGGGATTGCGGCAGCAAAGCCCGGTGCCACATGCAGCGATCTTTATCATGCCATGACGAGGGTGATTTCAAGGTTTGACGATACAGGCGGCGATGTCGGGCGGCTTGGGCATGGGTTGGGCATACAACTGACCGAATGGCCATCGCACGCTGCCTGGGACAACACCATCATCACGGAAAACATGGTTCTGACGATTGAGCCTTCGTTGTCTTATGGTGATGGGCGGATCATGGTGCATGAGGAGAACATCCTTGTGCGGGCATCCGGCGCAGAGCTGTTGACAACGCGCGCCGCGCCAGAACTGCCGGTGATCTGAGGGCCTTGGTATGAAACTTTCTTTTCAGACGGATGATGGAATTGGGACGCGGGCCAATTTTGGCGTGATCGTGCTTGAGACCGATGAAACGATTGAACATGAATTCCGCCAGATATTTGCCGGTGACGGGATCGGACTTTACGTCAGCCGCATTCCGATGGCGGCACAGGTGCGGCCCGATACGCTTGTGCAGATGTTGAGCCATATTCCCGGCTCTGCACGGCTGTTGCCGCCGGCACTTTCCTTTGATGCGATTGGGTTCGGTTGCACCTCAGCGGCAACGGTGATCGGGCCGGGCAAGGTTGCAGAGGCCGTCAACACGGTCTGTCCAGACGCCAAGGTGTCCAACCCGCTATCTGCAATTATTGCCGCAGGACAGGCGCTGGTTGCGCAGAAATTGGGGTTCGTAACGCCTTATGTCGCCGAAGTATCCGCGCAGATGCGCGAAAGACTTGAAGATGCGGGATTTGAAATCGCTGCATTTGGGTCTTTCGAAGAAGGCAGTGACCCGGTTGTTGCGCGGATCACGCCAGCCTCCATTCTGGCAGGCATCGAAAGGGTTGCGGCCACCGCACCCTGTGATGCGGTTGTTGTGTCCTGCACAAACCTGCGCTGTCTGGATATTATTGCAGAGGCGGAAGAAAAAACCGGTGTACCTGTGATCACAAGCAATCAGGCGCTGGCCTGGCACATGCTACACCTCGCCGGGGTCGAGATCATCGACCCCAAATTCGGCCTGTTATTTGGGCCATCGAAAGAGCCGGACCGCTTGGGGGTTGCGTCATGAACCTCAGGTCGTTTTAGTGTGTTAAGCAAAATAGCGGTTACGCAGCCGCGCCGTCAAGGAGATGCCGATTTGGCCACCGCCAGTGATGAGAGAGCATTTGTCGAGTTCGAACGTGTGCAAAAAAGTTATGACGGCGAGACGCTTGTTGTAAAAGATCTTAACCTTTCCATGCCCAAAGGCGAGTTTCTGACAATGCTCGGGCCGTCGGGTTCTGGCAAAACCACCTGCCTGATGATGCTGGCCGGGTTTGAGACCGCCACCCATGGCGATATCCGCCTTGATGGCAACCCGATCAATAATATCCCGCCCCATAAACGTGGCATTGGCATGGTCTTTCAGAACTACGCCCTGTTCCCGCACATGACGGTGGCCGAAAACCTGTCCTTCCCGCTTGAAGTGCGCAAAATGGGTAAGTCGGACCGCGAGGCAAAGGTCAAGCGCGCGCTTGATATGGTGCAGATGGGCGCATTTGGTGGCAGGCGTCCGGCGCAGCTATCGGGCGGCCAGCAGCAGCGGATCGCACTGGCCCGCGCATTGGTGTTTGAACCCGAACTGGTGTTGATGGACGAACCTTTGGGCGCGCTTGACAAGCAACTGCGTGAAACGCTCCAGTTTGAGATCACGCGCCTTGCACATGATCTGGGGATTACCGTTGTCTACGTGACCCACGATCAGACCGAAGCCCTGACAATGAGCGACCGCGTTGCCGTCTTCGAGGCTGGCCGTATTCAGCAATTGGCCCCACCGGATGAGCTTTATGAGGCGCCCATCAATAGCTTTGTTGCGCAATTTATAGGTGAAAACAATACGTTGGAAGGCGTTATTACAGCAATCCAGGGTGACACCTGCACGGTGAAACTTGACAGTGGTGATATCATTGACGCCAAGCCGGTGAATGTCTCAAGCGTCGGAGAGCGGACCAAAGTTTCGATCCGGCCAGAGCGTGTTGAGTTCAACCGCGAGCGCCTGCACGCAGATGCGCATACGCTGAAGGCGGAAGTGCTCGAATTCATCTATATGGGCGATATTTTCCGCACCCGCCTGCGGGTTGCCGGAACTGATGATTTTATCGTCAAGACACGCAACGCACCCGATCAACGCCGCCTGACACCGGGTGAGCAGATCGAGATCGGTTGGTTGCCAGAGGATTGCCGCGCCTTGGACGCCTAAGGCGCGATTGCAAAGTGTTGGCTGCTGCGCCTGGCAGTCACCATTCTGACAGAAAATCAGGCGCATCTAACGGGAGAAACAAATGAAAAAATCAATAATTCTAGGCACATCAGCGATTGTTGCAGTTGCTGGCATCGCCTATGCGGATGGCCACATGGCCAGTGACATGACACTGGTCAGCTGGGGTGGCGCCTATCAAGCCAGCCAGCAAAACGCCTATGTGGCACCATATATCGCCAACAACGAAGGTGTGACCGCCGTTTGGGACGAAAGCTCGTCCGAGGCTGTGGCAAAGCTGCGCGCAATGAACGAAGCGGGCAATGTCACATGGGATGTTGTGGACGTTGTTGCGGCTGATGCGATCCGCCTGTGCGATGAAGGTCTGGCACTTGAAATCGACCATGACGAGATGCTGGCAGACGGCGATGACGGATCATCCGCCTCTGATGATTTTGGTGATCTGATCGTATCAGACTGCTTTATCCCACAGATCGTGTACTCGACCACGTTCGGCTATCGCGACGATCTGGTTGGCGACACACCACCCACAAGCGTCTGTGACGTCTACGACCTGGAAGCCTACCCCGGCATGCGGTCGCTTGAGCGTAATCCAATTGCCAACCTTGAGTGGGCTTTGATCTGTGACGGTGTTGATATTGCAGATGTCTACGACGTGCTTGAGACCGAAGAAGGTCAAGACCGCGCTTTCGCCAAGATGGACACCATCAAAGACAACGTGATCTGGTGGTCTGCCGGTGCGGATACACCGCAGTTGCTTGCTGATGGTGAAATCGTCATGGGCTCTACCTACAACGGCCGCCTGTTCAGCCTGATCGAAGAGCAGGATCAGCCTGTGTCGATGTTGTGGGACTGGCAGATGTTTGACCTTGACGGCTGGATCATCCCGGCCGGCCTGAGCCCGGAGCGTGAAGCACGCGCGCTGGACTTTGTCCGCTTTGCCACAGAC
Organism: uncultured Paracoccaceae bacterium; assembly: GCA_947498645.1. Lineage (GTDB taxonomy): Bacteria > Pseudomonadota > Alphaproteobacteria > Rhodobacterales > Rhodobacteraceae > Yoonia. Next base: position 2,728,349 of record CANMKS010000001.1, read on the forward strand.
ACGCAGCGTCTGGCAGATCAGGCCAAATACATCAGCTACGGCCCTGCCCGTCAGTCGTCTGCACCGCTGGTCAGCACACATGAAACACTGGGCATCGAAATGGCACCACATATGCCAACCGATCCTGCCAACTCGGTGAATACCTTCCTGTTCAACTACGAATGGTGGGCAGACTACCGTGATGATCTGGATGCAAAATTCCAGGCATGGCTCGCGCAGTAAGTTCTTGACCGGGGGCGCGCTGCGGCGCGCCCTCGACATTTAGGATACGTTTTATCATGACAGATGCCACAGGCCCGATTGTTGCTGCGGATGGCCGCCCCCTCAAGGCAAGCCTCAGCCGCGCCCTGCGCCGCGAAAAACTGCGCGCATTCCTTTTGATCCTGCCGTTGCTGGCATTTGTTGTGATCTCTTTTATCGCACCCATTTTTGATATGCTGTTCCGCTCGGTGCAGGATGACATCACCTCGCGCACCCTGCCCCAAACCGTCGTGGCCTTGAACGATTGGGATTACACAGGCGACGCGCGCCCGTCCGAGCAGACTTACGAGGCGCTTTATTTCGATATGTTCATGGCGGCCGAGGCCAAAAAGCACACTGCCTTGGGCAGCCGCCTCAACTATGAAACCACAGGGATTTCATCGCTTTTCCGCCAAACGGGTCGCGGGTTGGATGACGTTGGTGAAGACGTGATCGAGGCCATGGAAGATGCCAGCGCCGCATTGGACGATAGCGCCTTTTGGGCCGGTCTGTTCCTGACCGATGATCGCAGCGCTGGTGACAAGGCTGCATCCGCGCGCGCCTGGGCGTCAACCGTTTCCGATCAGGCCCTTAGCCTGCCTGCGGACGTCTACCTTGCAAACGCTGCTGAAGCGGCACTGCCCAATGCAGCCCGCCAATATGCGGCATTCGCGATGTTCACCCATACGGTCGACGAAGACGTCCCCGCCGAAGAAGACCCTTGGGAGGCTGTCTGGATCGCATTGGCGCAAGACCTTACAGCAGGCGAACTGGCCTATGACGGCCCGGAGGCGGCAGAACTGCGCGCCGTGCAGGCTGCTGTGGCCGGACCGATGGCTGATTTCACCTTTACCGATGCTTTCCTTGCACAGGATGACGATTGGGGCGAGGCAAGTGTCTGGGGCACGATCCAGACATTCTCATCCCCCTATACGGCAGGTTATTTCCTGACGGCGATTGACCTTGAACTGACGCCCGATGGTGCGCAGGCCGTTGAGGACGATGTGGCCATCTACATCACCCTGTTCTGGCGCACGCTGTGGATGTCGATGACGATCACATTCTCCTGCATCCTGCTTGGCTATCCCATTGCGTGGCTGATGGCGAACCTACCCGATCGCAGCGCGAACCTGATCATGATCCTTGTCCTGCTGCCCTTCTGGACATCACTGCTGGTGCGGACATCCGCCTGGAAAGTGCTGTTGCAACAACAAGGGGTTATCAATGATACGCTGGTCTGGATCGGCCTTGTCGGCGACGGGTCACGACTGGCGCTGATCAACAACGCGACAGGCACGATCATTGCAATGACGCATATCCTGCTGCCCTTCATGATTCTGCCGCTCTATTCGGTGATGAAAGGCATCCCCCCCAGCTATCTGCGTGCTGCCAAATCACTTGGGGCCACCAATTGGACAGCCTTCTGGCGGGTCTATTTCCCGCAGTCAGTGCCGGGTATCGGCGCGGGGTCGATCCTCGTCTTTATCCTGTCGATTGGTTACTACATCACGCCCGAGATTGTCGGCGGCACCAAGGGTGTCTTTATCTCTAACCGAATTGCCTATCACATCTCCAGTTCCTTGAACTGGGGTCTGGCGGCGGCGCTGGGCACCATATTGCTGGTCGTGGTTCTCGCACTTTATTGGGCGTATGACCGGATCGTCGGCATCGATAACGTCAAGTTGGGGGGCTAGGATCATGGGATTGCCACCATATGCAACAACCGGTCAGCGGATCTGGTACTACAGCTTTCGCGTGATCTGCGGATTGATCCTTTTCTTTCTGATCGCGCCGATCATCACGATCATCCCGCTCAGTTTCAACGCGCAGGACTTCTTTACCTTCACGCCAGAGATGCTGCGGCTTGATCCGGCGGGATATTCGCTCAAACACTACCGCGCATTCTTTGGCACCGAAGGGTCGCCCGGCACCGGGCTGATTGTGGGGGCGTTGCTTGGTCTTGCTGTGTTTGCCGCACTCTATTTCTGGCGCGGCTCCAGGAACGTGCTGCCAATCATCGTGGGTGCGGCGCTTGGTTTGGTTATCGGCAAGATGTGGGGGATTGAGGGGACAGAGTGGATGACACCGCTCAAGAACTCACTCAAGATCGCGCCTGTTGCGACGCTTATTTCTGTGTCACTGGGCACGTTGGCGGCCATCGGGCTAAGTCAGGCGCATGTGCCATTTCGCAGGGCGATCATGGCAATCCTGATCTCGCCCATGATTGTGCCGCTGATTATCTCTGCGGCAGGCATGTATTTCTTTTATTCGCGGATCGGATTGCAAGGCACCTATTGGGGCGTTGTGCTCTCGCACGCGGCCTTGGGCGTGCCTTTTGTAATTATCACCGTGACGGCAACGCTGGTGGGCTTTGACAAGTCACTGACGCGCGCGGCGGCCAATCTGGGCGCAAACCCGGTGACCACCTTCTTTCGGGTGCAAATGCCGCTGATCCTGCCGGGCGTGATTTCTGGCGGACTTTTCGCCTTTATCACCTCTTTTGATGAGGTTGTTGTTGTGCTCTTTGTCGGCTCGGTCGGCCAGCAAACCCTGCCTTGGCAGATGTTCACCGGCCTGCGCGAACAGATCAGCCCAACCATTCTGGCAGCGGCGACCGTGCTGATCTCTATCTCGGTTGTGCTCTTGGTCACGCTGGAGTTGCTGCGACGCCGGTCCGAGCGTTTGCGGGGCATGACCCCCGGCTAAACCTGCCCAATATTTGTCTTGATCTGTGCCCCGGTTCTTTTAGAACATGGGGCACAGGACAGGCGATGGCGTCGCCAGCATATGACATGCACCTCCTGACATCATCTTCCTGAACGCCGGGACTTTTCTTTGCCGCTTTCGCGGTTCTGAGGAGCCTTACGCCTCAGACCGATGCGGCTTCGGACCAAAGGAGCCATTCGATGGATCGTCCAGAGTTTTACCGCTTTCATCAGGGGCAAAAGACCCTGCCCTTCGCAAATGCCGAATACGAGGCGCGCCTTGCCAAGCTGCGCGCGCATATGGCCGCTGAGGGGATCGACGCTTGCGTTTTCACGTCGATGCATTGCGTCGCCTACTACAGCGGCTTCTTGTACTGCTCATTCGGCAGACCCTATGCGCTTGTGGTCACCACATCCGAGAATGTCACCTTCAGCGCGGGCATTGATGCCGCACAGCCGTGGCGGCGCTGCTATGGCGACAACATCACATATACCGACTGGGCGCGGAACAACTACTGGCGGGCCATCCGTTCTGTTACTGGCACGGGCAAGACCATCGGCTATGAAGGTGATCACCTGACATTGGCGCAAAAGGCGCTGCTGGACGACTTCCTGTCGCCCAAGGCGACCATTGATGTGGCCCCGGCATCCATGCGCCAACGGATGCATAAATCAGCCGCGGAGATTGATCTGATCAAGGCAGGCGCGCAGGTGGCCGATGTCGGCGGTTATGCCGTCAAGGACGCAATCAAGGCCGGTACGCGCGAGATTGACGTGGCCATGGCAGGCCGTGACGCGATGGAGCTGGAGATTGCCAAGCGTTTCCCAGATGCCGAATATCGTGACACCTGGGTCTGGTTCCAGTCCGGCATCAACACAGATGGCGCCCACAACCCTGTCACCGCGCGCAAGCTGGAGGTCGGGGATATTCTCAGCCTTAACACTTTCCCGATGATCAGTGGCTATTACACAGCGCTGGAGCGCACCTTGTTTGTGGAAACGGTAGCCCCTGACAGCCTCAATATCTGGAAGGCCAATGTCGCAGCACATGAATACGGGATGAGCCTGCTGCAACCCGGTGCAAGCTGTGCGGAGGTGACCGAAAAAATCAACACCTTCTTCGCCGAGCGTGACCTGCTGCAATACCGGACCTTCGGCTATGGCCACTCTTTTGGTGTGCTGTCGCATTACTATGGCCGTGAAGCGGGGCTGGAACTGCGCGAAGACATCGACACGGTACTTGAGCCGGGCATGGTCATCTCGATGGAGCCGATGCTGACGATCCCAGAGGGTACACCCGGTGCGGGTGGCTACCGCGAGCATGACATTCTGGTCATCACTGATGATGGGAATGAAAACATCACGGGCTATCCCTATGGGCCGGACTTCAACGTGGTTGGCTAGCAAAATTTAGGCGCAGCACACCCATGCTGCGGCTGATCAAACCCCTTGAGGGGGGGGACGCCTCATTCCTTCCAATCCTGCAACAACCTGCGCAACTCGTGCCGCGTCACCCCGATGTCCCTTAGCCACCGGTCGTCTTTGCGCAACAGCATCCAGCCTGTCGCGCGCCGTTGATCATGCAGGGTCTTCCAGTTCTTCAATAATTTCCAAATCATCTCTGCCCTCCAGTCCAATACTGGCAGCAGGATTCACCGTATTGTTGACATCAATCAAACAAATAGTAATGATGCATGACATCTGTCTTGCGAATGGATAAATGACATGCGGCCACCTCTTGATAGCGACCTGATGCGCAGCTTTCTGGCAGTTGTTGACGCAGGTTCCGTGACCCGCGCGGCGGATCAGATCGGCCGGACGCAATCGGCGGTGTCCATGCAAATCCGCAAACTCGAAGAAAGCCTTGGTCAGGGTATCTTTGTGCGCGAACCGCGCGGTGTCAGCCTGACCGACCGCGGCAGGCAACTGCTGCCCTATGCCCGCCGTGTCGTCGGACTACTGGACGAAACGGCAACAGCACTCCGTGAAAAGCCTTTGTCAGGGCCGGTGCGCGTCGGGATTCCTGATGAGTATGTGCAAAGCATCTTACCCTCTGTTCTGGCCTCCTTTTCGCAACGGCACCCGGACACCCAGGTGACCGCGCGCTGCGACTTTAGCGCGCCACAACTGGCCGCGCTGAAGGCTGATAAGATTGATCTTGCCGTGGTCTATGAAGGCTACAGCGAGGATGAGGTCGAGGTGCTGGCGGTTGATCCCACTGTCTGGGTCACCTCCATCTCTCATGCGCAGCATTTGCAGCGCCCCTTGCCCATATCGATCTATTTCAGCTCTGACTGGTGCCGCGACTATGCCCTTCATTCGTTAGAGCAGATCGGAATGGACTATTACCCCGCCTTCGAATGCGACACATCAGCCAGCATGCGCAGCGCGGTTATCAATGGCATCGCCGTTGCACCCCTGGCCCGCAGTTCCATCCCGGCTGGGTGCCGGGAATTGACGGCTGAGGACGGCTTTATCACAATTGATAATGCCCGCGTCGTGTTGCACCGCAATCCCGGCGGCACGTCCCCCGCGATTGAAGCGATGGTTACCACCCTGCGCGACGCCTTCTGCCCAATTGCCGATCACAGACAGGACATGCAGTCATAGCGCCTTAAGCTAACATGCGTCCGGCGCTTACGCTGACGGCAGAAACTGCGCCAAAGCATCGTCAAACCACGACCACCCGTCTAACCTGCCCTTGTCAAACATCACATAGATCGCGCGGTCAAACTGTGGAGCGTCTGTCAGGTGAAACAAATCACCAGCGGCAAGCGCTTGGTCCGCCACACGCGCAGGCAGATAGGCGCTGCCCCCATAGCGCAGCAGATGGTCCAACCCGATTGCGGCGTTGCCGATACTGACGCGCGCCGTGCCTGCATCGGCAAACGCAAGGGTGTGGTCCCTCTCAAACCGTTCGCCGGCCTCGACAAACACATAGTCAGGATCAAAGCGGATCGGACCATCGGCTGAGGTCGACACCAGCAACAATTGATCCGGCTGCAACGCAATCTGCCCGTGTTGCGGCGATTGTGCCGGGCGATAGGTAAAGGCCAGATCGGACTTGCCTTCATCCAGCCAACGCATGACCTCTGACTGGTTACCGAGCCAGATGGACAGGTGAATCTCTGGACAAAGTTCCATCAACCGCTGCACGAAATGCTCGCCCAAGCCGCCCCAAAGATCATATTCGCAGGCAAGATTGCAGAAACCAGCGGTGCTCTGAGCCAACGCAACGTCCTGGCGGGCCTGCCGCCACAGGCTGCTGATGGAATTGGCGTAGCGGCGCAGCTTGACCCCTGCCGCAGTCAGCGTGGCGCCGGATTTGTTGCGGATCAGCAGGGTTTGACCCAGCTCATCCTCCAGCGATTTCAACCGGGCCGTGACGGTGGATTGGGTGACGTTCAATATCTCTGAGGCGCGCACAAGGCTGCCGGTTTCAATGATCGTCAGAAAGGTACTGAGTTCTTGCAGGTTCATTTCTTTAAATTCGAGTAAACCGCATTTAATGTCCATTATTATTTGATTTGTTGGTTTCATTTCTTGGCGTATCGTAACAACAAGAAAAGAGGCCCAACATGGAATCCATTGACCGTGAAACATTCATTGCCGCGATGCGCCGGGTTGCCAGCAGCGTGAGCGTTGTCACAACCGATGGCCCTGCGGGACGTCACGGAACCACGGTTTCTGCCTTCTGCTCTGTCTCCGCTGATCCGCCCACGGTGCTGGTGTGCCTGCATGGCGGGTCGCGGATTGCCGCGCTTGTGGGCGACAATGGTATCTTTCGGGTGAACATCCTGCCCGCGGAAGCCGCAGAGATCGCTGACCGCTTTGCTGGCAAGGATGATGCCGACGTCACGGACCGGTTTGACGGGATCGCAGCCTCGGGCGATGTCCCCGAGATTACCGGGGCCACGTCGCTGAAATGCACGGTCACGCAAACGGTGACCGAGGGCAGCCATCTGATCTGCTTTGGCCGGGTGACGGATGTGACCTTGGGCCAGGACATCCCGCTGACCTATTTGGCAGGCCAATACTGCCCCACACCCAGATTGGACGTGCCACAATGAGTACCGAAACCTATCAAATGCTGATTGACGGGGCCTGGGTTGATGCCGCCGATGGTGGAAGGTTTGACAGCGTCAATCCTGCAACGAACAAGGTATGGGCGACCGTCCCCGAAGCCACAGCCACAGATGTGGATCGCGCAGTGAAAGCGGCCGACGCCGCCTTGGACGGGCCGTGGGGCCAGATGACGCCTACCGCGCGGGGCAAATGCCTGCGTGCCTTGGGTGATCTGCTGGCCGCAAACTCTGAAGCGATTGGCCGGATCGAGACAACCGACACTGGCAAGATGTTCAAGGAAACCGCATGGCAGGCCACATACATCGCCGAGTATCTGCATTTCTATGCCGGGGCCGCCGACAAAATCCACGGTGAGACCCTGCCAATCGACAAGCCCGACATGTTTGTCTTTACCGACCGCGAACCGGTTGGCGTTGTTGCCGCCGTGATTCCGTGGAACAGCCAGATGTTCCTGAGCGCCGTCAAGATCGGCCCGGCTTTGGCCGCAGGCAACACGATTGTACTGAAGGCCTCTGAACATGCCTCTGCCCCGCTGCTGGAATTTGGCAAACTGATCGCTGATGCGGGCATCCCGGACGGCGTTGTGAATATCGTCACCGGACATGCAGACCCTTGCGGTAAGACACTGACAACCCATCCACTGGTGGCCAAGATCGCATTTACCGGCGGTCCGGCGACGGCGCGGCATATCGTGCGCAACTCAGCCGAGAACTTTGCCGAAGTTTCACTGGAATTAGGCGGCAAGTCCCCCTTCATCGTCTTTGATGACGCGGATCTGGACAGTGCGGTCAATGGATCAGTCGCAGGAATTTTCGCGGCCACCGGGCAAAGCTGCGTGGCGGGATCGCGGCTTTACCTGCACGACGACATCGCCGATGCGTTTTTGGAAAAGATGGTCGCGATTGCCAAAAACATCCGCATTGGCGACCCGCAAGCGGATGAGACCGAAATGGGGCCGCTTTGCACCCAAGGCCAACTGGATCATATCGCACAGCAGGTCGCACGCGCGCGCGAGGAAGGCGGCGAGGTGCTTTGCGGTGGTGGGCGCCCTGCCCTTGGTGGACTGTATTATGAGCCCACAATCATCACCTGCCCGCGTCAGGACATGACGATTGTCGATACCGAACTGTTTGGCCCCGTTCTGGCCGTTCAGCGTTTCCGCACCGAAGATGAGGTCGTGGCCATGGCCAATGACAGCAAACACGGGCTGGCGGCAGGTATCTTTACCCGCGACAGCGCGCGCTCGGTGCGAATGTCCAAGCGGGTCAAGGCCGGGATCATCTGGGTCAACACCTACCGCGCCATCAGCCCTGTTGCAGCCTTCGGCGGTATGAAATCCAGCGGCTATGGGCGCGAGGCCGGGATGCAGGCCGTTTATGACTACACCCGCCCCAAAACCGTCTGGATGAACCTGTCCGACGATCCTATCGCGAACCCTTTCAAGCCGAGGTAACCCCATGAAATTCCACCTTGCCATCAACCTGGAGCGCATGGACGACACAACGTCGATGACCGACGTTCGCGACCATACAATTGAGATGGTCAAAAAGGCCGATCGCGCCGGGTTCGAGATTGTCTGGGCCGCCGAACATCACGCGCTGGAAATGACAATCGCCCCCAATCCGTTTCAGTTGCTGACATGGTGGGCCGATCATACTGAAAACATCCGTATGGGATGCGGTGTGGCAAATGCGGCCTATTGGCACCCGATCAACCTGGCAGGCGAAGCGGCCTTGGTTGATGTCTTGTCAGGGGGGCGTCTGGAATTGGGTTTGGGATCAGGCGCTTATCAGCGGGAGTTTGACCGAATGCACCCCGGTTTGGCACAAAAAGACAGCCATCATTTCATGCAGGAGATGCTGCCACTGGTGCGCGAGCTTTGGAAAGGCGACGTGGAACATAACGGCGCAAAATGGCAATTTCCCAAGTCCACCTCTTGCCCCAAACCTTTGCAAGAAGAGGTGCCCATGTGGGTTGCTGCCCGCTCGCCCATTACCTTTGACTACGCCGTTGCCAACGGCTGCAATGTCATGTGCTGGCCACTCACCATGCCCATGTCCGAGGCTGAAAAGTACAAGGGGCAGTTGGATGAAAGCATCGCCAAGGCAGGCGGCTGGAACGGCACATTTGCCCTGATGCGGCATACGGCAGTCTACGACAATGAGGACGACCGCGCCCGCGTGTTGAATGCTGTGCGCAGCGCCTTGGGCCGTTTCGGCAATCTGATGATGCAAAAAGGCGATGTTATCAACGGCTTTCCCGAGGTGGTGCCGCTAGAAGAACTGGAAGGCAACGTGCGCGTTGACCCTGCCATGCTGGAAGAGAACCTTGCCCTGGGATCACCCGAGCAGGTGATCGGCAAGCTGAAAGCCTATGAAGCCTTGGGCGTTGATGCCTTTATCTATTACGCCTCCATGGGGTTGGATATGGCGACGCAGCAACGCTCCATGGACCTGTTTATCAATGAAGTCATGCCGGAGTTTGCCTGATGCCTGCCGAAATTCGCCGCACCATCCTGAATATACAGGACACACATATCGAAGGCTGGAAGAAGGTTGAGACGCCGACACGGCTGATCAGTGCCATGGCCATCATCAAGAACCCTTGGTTCGGGCGCGGCCATGTAGAGAACCTGCGGCCTGAAATCCGCGATGTCGGCCCGGAGATCGGCGCGCTGCTGACCAAGATGATCCTTGATGTCACCGGCGACAAACTCGAAGGTTACGGCAAGGCCTCTGTTGTCGGCATGGGCGGCGAGATTGAACACGCGCAGGCCCTGACCCACACATTGTGGTTCGGCAACAAATACCGCGAGGCGGTTAACGCGCAATCCTATCTGGTCTTTGCCAATACACGTGGTGCTGCGGGCACGTCACTGATGATCCCGCTGATGCACAAGGACGATGGCGGGCTGCGCTCGCACTACCAGACGATCCACACGTCTGTGCAGGACGCCCCGGCAGAGGATGAGATCATCATCGCCCTTGGGGCTTCGATCGGTGGCCACCCCAACCACCGCATCGGCAACCGCTATGAGGACCTGCGCGAAATGGGGCATGACGTGGATAACCCCGCCGGTGTCTAAGATCGCGCCAGATGGCACAGCCTACGATCTGTGCGGCCCAGATGACGCACCCTGCGTGGTGTTGATCCATGGGCTGGGCCTGTCGCGGCGGTTGTGGGATCAGCACCTAACAGCGCTCACCAACTACCGGGTGCTGCGCTATGACCTTTATGGTCACGGTGACAGCGCCCCTGCCCCTGCCGAGGCGACACTCACGCTTTTTGCCCGTCAGATTGCGGGGCTTTTGGCCCAAGAGGATATCGCGCGGGCGCATATTGTAGGGTTTTCCATTGGTGGGATGATCAACCGCCGGTTTGCGATGGATTACCCGGAAAAAGTTGCGTCGCTGGCCATCCTCAATTCCCCCCATGATCGCGGTGAGGCGGCCCAACTGGCCGTGGAAGAACGGGCCAGATCCGTGCGTGATCAAGGTGCTTTTGCAACCTTTGATGCCGCACTGCAACGGTGGTTCACGCCGGGCCATCTGGCCAGCGGTGACGGCCCCGCCCTGGTGCGCGCATGGCGCGAAATAGTAGATGCGGATACCTACGCCCAAACGGCTTGGGTCTTGGCGCATGGGGTGCGTGAACTGATCGCGCCCGATCCCCCCATCACCCTGCCAACCCTCGTGGTGACCTGCGAGAACGACAGCGGATCAACCCCGCGGATGAGCCATGACATAGCCTCTGAGATTGCCGGGGCCGAGACAATCATCGTCCCGCGCCTAAAGCATCTGGGTCTCATGGAAGACCCCGCTGCCTTCACAAACCCAATTCTGAACTTCCTGCAAAAGGTGCCGACATGACAACCCCGATGAGCGGCGGGCAAGCCGCCATTGAAGCGCTGAAAGCCGAAAAGACAAGCCACGTCTTTGGCCTGATCGGATCAGCCACGATGGAGATGTTCGACGCGCTTTATGACGCCAAGGATATCAATTTCATCGGCGTGCATGATGAACGCACCGGCACCCATATGGCGGACGGGTTTGCGCGTGCCTCGGGCAAGGCGGGCGTTGTGCTGGCCGGGCAAAACGGGCCCGGTGCAACCAATCTGGTGACGGGCTTGTCGCAGGCGAAAGCCGCGTTTTCGCCCGTCGTCTCAATCGCTGGGATGCTGGCGCAAGGGCACATCTACCGCGATGCGTTCCAGGAGGTCGATCAACAATCCCTCTTTACACCTGTAACCAAGAAAACATGGACCGCCCCTTCGGCAGATCGCGTGCCAGAGCTGTTTCGCGAAGCCTTTCGCACGGCCCTTTCGCCGCGCATGGGGCCTGTACAGTTGAACCTGCCGCGCGATGTGCTTTCTGGGCAGGCAGAAATCACTCCGATGCAGATGCCAGAAGGATATCGGAACATGTCGGTGCCGGCAGGGCATCCCGATCAGATAGCGAAGGCCGCGAAACTGCTTGCAGGTGCCGCCCAGCCCGTGATCATCGCAGGTGGCGGCATCAAAAACACCCGCGGGCATGAGGCAGCATTGGGGCTGGCTGAAGCGCTGAACTGCCCCGTCGTTACCTCGCCGGGGCATGGCGATGCCATCCCCTTTGGTCATCCGCTGAATGCGGGCCAAATGGGGCCGCGCGGCAATGCTGTCGCCTCGCGTTTGGTGAAAGAGGCGGATGTGATCCTCGCCTTGGGCACGCGGCTGGGCTTTAACGCGACGTTCTATACCTATGACAACATCAACAAGGACGCGCAGATCATCCAGGTTGAACTTGAACCCACGGCCATCGGGCGGTTCTTTCCGGTGACACTTGGTATCTGGGCCGACGCCCCGACAACCGCAAAGCAACTGACTGCTACTCTTGCCGGTTTGCAGGACCGGCAACGCGCTAACGCATGGACCGCTGCGTTTCAAGCAGAGCGCGCTGCTTTCCTTGCCAAGCGCGACAAGGACGCTATTAAGACCAACCCGACCCAGCCATCGGGGCTTTTCAAAGCGTTGCGCGCTGTGCTGCCACACGATGCGGCGATCACGATGGACGCAGGCACGCTTTGCCTGCAAGCAACCGATGCGCTGAACTACTGGACGCCGGGCAGCCTGTTCACACCGCTTGATTTTGGCCTTGTCGGGTTTTCATTTGCCTGCGGACTTGGCGTGAAATGCGCGCAGCCGGACCGCCCTGTTGTCAGCCTGATGGGCGACGGCGGCTTTGGCATGACAGTCAGCGAATTGAGCACTGCCGTTGATCACGGCATCAATACTGTGACGGTGGTGATGAACAACCAGTGTTGGGGTGCCGAGAAGGCCTATCAACGGGATTTCTTCAACGGGCGCTATATCGGCGCGGATATCTCAAGCCCGCGCTTTGATGAACTGGCCCGGCTCTATGGCGCAAAAGGGTATCGCGCGGATACGTTGGCCGAGGTCGCCCCGGCCATCGAAGCGGCCCTTGCCTGCGGCAAACCAGCGGTTGTTGATGTCGCCGTCGATCCCGACGCGCTTTATTCTTTCCGGCGCGACAGCTTCAAACACAGGGGTGGCTAAGATGATCACACGTTACGCACTGTTTGGCGGCAAGTTAAAAGAGGGCAAAGAGGCCGAGATGCGCGCATGGGTCAGCGAAAACCTGACCCCGCTATGGCGCAAGTTTGCCTGTGCTGAAGAGGTCCGCGTGCTTTATGGCATTGATCAAGACCCCGACGGGCCGGTTATACCGCTGATCCTGGCCATCACTTATGCCGACAGGGCCGCGATGGAAATTGGTGTGAACAGCCCCGCACGGCATGCGGCCAAGGCACGATTGCCCGAACTTTACGAGCAGTTCTACGACAAGGTTGACCTGTGGCATTACCTGATGGACCGCGAACAATACTTCGACTGAAGCGTGTCATTTGAACGGGCAGATCAATCCCTGACACAAGTGGGCGGCGGATGCAGCTAGCCGCCGTTGTGATACATCGCGACCGGGCCAAAGAGGTCAGATATCCGCCGGACCATTGCAGCAGCCATATGGTTATTGTCGAAAAACAGCGGCACACCATCCAGCATCAGCGAACAGGCATCCGCATCACAAAGCCGGTCATGCGTGCGCAAAAGCGTGATCGCACCCTCCTGCTCAAGCCGATCAAGCAGCGCGATCATCGGACCTTGGCGGGCCTCCAGCACGTCCTTCTCAATTGTCCCGATCTGGGCCAACACATCATCAGACAATCGGCCCGTCAGTTGGTTCATCACAAAGATACGCGCGTTGAACTCCGGGAACTCGGGCGGTTGTTCGATCACAAAGACCTTGAGGCCCTTGCCGCGCAATGCGGCAACGGTGCTCTCAAACCGCTCCATATAGATGGCATATTGGTCAGCCGCCGGATCATAATCGCCGCCCACCGGCCAGACTTTGATTTCATTCTGGATATCCACGCCGGTGCCCGTGCCACGCCCATAGTAGGACCAGCGGCCAAGGATGATCACCGCGTCAATGCGATCATCGTCAGCAACCAGACGTTTGACCGCCGCGTTCCTGCGCTCACAGGCCAGATCGGTCGCGGCAGTGGCGACATATTCATCCACCCGCGCGTCGAATAGCGCAGGGCAGCCACCGCTCCAGACCATGAGGGCGTCAGCATCTGGCAGCGCATCCTGAAAGGCAAAGCGATAGGTCGGCGAATGGGAGTCGCCCCAGATCAGCGTGTAGCTGTCCGCCTCAAACGGTGCGCCGATCTCGCAATATTCGATGTCTGCCAGCCGCGAGTTGGCCGCGTCGAGCACACAATCCTGCGCAATATCCCCAAATAGATCCGTCGCCGAAATGGCCGCCTGCGTGCGTTCGTCAAAGCGGTTCGGCATCCCGTTTTGCAGGAAGATCGCAACGCCAGCCGCCATCAACACGGCCGACAGCGCAGCAGTTGACCCAAACACCGCCCATTTGGTGGTGTAGAACCCTATCGCGCCGGTTCGGAAGGGTGTTTCGACAAAGCGATAGGTGAGATGGGAAATCACCAAAGTGACCGTCAGGATCACGGTGACTTCAAACGCACCTGTCCCGTTGGTGTCTGTATAACTGTAGATCACGTAAAGCGGCCAGTGCCACAGGTAGAGCGCGTAAGAGAGGGTGCCGATATAGACCATCGGTTTAAGGGCCAGCAATTTCTGAGCAGAGGTCATGCGATCGCCATCAAGCTGGATAATCAACCATGTGCCGACACAAGCAGGAACGGCTGCAATACCTGGGAACTTCATAGATGGTTCATAGATGAACATCGGCACAAGGATCAGCAGGATACCCGCCCAGGCCAGCACTTCGCGTGGCAAGGTCGCCTTGAACTTGGGCATGTTGTAGCAGCCCGTCGCGATCATGATGCCAAGACCCAATTCCCAGATACGCAGCGGGAACATGTAGAAGGCAAAGCTCTTGTCGAACTCAATCCAGATGACCGCGGCCACAAAGGACGCAATGCTCATCATAAGGAAGGTAAAGAAGAACTGGCGCCTGCTCATCCATGCCAATAAGCCCACGACCACCGGAAAGAAGAGATAGAACTGCTCTTCCACAGACAGCGACCATGTGTGCAGCAGCGGTTTGAAATGTGCGGCCGTGTCGAAGTAACCGGTTTCACGGTAGAACTGCACATTGGACAGATAGACGGTCGCCGACGCAAAGCTCTTGGCGAATTCCCGAAAATCGGCGGGCAGCAGGAACATATACGACAGGATCAACGATACGATCAGCATCAGGAAATACGCCGGGAACAGGCGGCGCACACGGCGATAGTAGAACTCTGAAAAGACAAACTTGCCCTTTTCCACCTGATCGAAAATCCGAGATGCGATCAGGAAACCAGAGAGGACAAAAAACACCTCTGGCCCTGTGAATGCCCCACCAAAACCCGGAATACCGAGGTGAAAGAAGATGATCGTGATCACGGCAACGGCGCGCAATCCGTCAATATCCGGACGATACTTCATAGAATGGCATCCTTTGTCACACGAGCGGGGTATGCGGTCTCGCGCGCTCTTGGGTCAGGATAAATCATCTTTGCAGGGGTGCCGTGCAACATGGGTAATCAAAACAACAATAAACAAACACTTCAGGGCTCCAACCGGCGTTGCGGGCGACACGGTGCAAGACATGCCCCTAGATGCCTCACTATGGATGCACAGATTGCCCGATTTCGCGACACGATCAAGTCTTTCTTCCAAGACTTGACACGACCACGCACCAATATCGTGCAAATGCCATCATTGTCGATTTTTCTGGACTCGCGCGGCCCACTGGCTGGTGTGGTTTGTGCGCGATCAGTGAGGGAATGTGGCGGACAGACAGGGATTCGAACCCTGGAGACGGTCTCCCGCCTACACACTTTCCAGGCGTGCGCCTTCGACCACTCGGCCACCTGTCCGTGGCGGCGGTTTAGCCCCATCCGGGCATTGATTGCAAGACCCCACGGTTATGTTTGTGCGCCGGGCTCTTGCGGCCTATACATCAGGCTTCCAGATCACGAGATTCCACATTGATGCGACACGATCCGCCCAAGACGACCTCCGCCGAAAGGTCCAATGACACCACACGTCTGCAAACCGGTGCGCTACTGATCATTGCCTTTGCGGTGGTGCTGTTTTTGTTGGTACAGGCGCGGTTTGTGCTGATCTCACTGGCCACGGCCATTATTCTGTTCAGCCTGACCAGCGATGTGATCAACTTTATCGCGCGCCAGCGCATCGGGATGATCCGTATTCCCAATGCCGTCGCCAGTATTGCCGCACTTGTGCTGATCTCGGCGGCTTTGCTGACGCTTACCTCGATCTTGCTGGCGCAGGTGAATACCGTGCTGGTGACAACGCTGTCCTATACTGAACGCGCACCTTCTGCTGTGGCATCGCTGTTCAGCTGGGCCGGCGATGACAGCCAGCTTGCCATTTCAAACGCGCTGCGGTCGGTTGATGTGTCCAGCTACCTGCGATCTGCCGCAGGACAGGCCAGCGGTATCACACAGGCCACCGTTCTGATCATCCTGTTTGTGGGTTTCCTATTTGTTGAGCGGATCTGGTTCGAAACCAAGTTGCTGAGCTTTCTGGGCGATGAGGAACAGGCCGAACGGGTCGGCAAAATCATTCAGTCGATCATTCACCGGGTGAACTATTACCTGCTGGTCAAGACGCTGATCAGCGCGATCACTGGCGCGATGATCTATGTGCTGGCCCGCGCCTTTGATCTGGAGCTTGCCACATCAATTGGGATCATCACATTTGTGCTGAACTTCATCCCCAATATCGGGTCGATTGTCGCCACCGCACTGATTGCCCTGATCGCCCATGTCCAGATTGGTGATCCGACAACGACGGGTCTGATCTTTGTCATTGCGGGGGTCATTCAGTTCGTCAACGGCAGTATCATTGATCCGATGCTGATGGGCCGCGCGCTGCGCCTGTCGTCCTTTGGGATCATCCTGTTTCTGGCCTTCTGGGGCGCCGTCTGGGGCGTGCCGGGCATGTTCCTGTCCGTCCCCATCATGGTGATGATGCTGGTTGTATGCAGCTACGTGCCCCAACTGCGTCCGTTTGCGGTCTTGTTGTCGCGCGAAGGGCTACCGGAAACCGAAAAGATGCTGAGCCAACCGCTCGAGCGCGATCTGTTCGGCCAGGACATCAAGCCGGATTAACGATCAGCACGCGGCGCAGGCGGTGGTTTATTTGTCAGCGGCTGACGGGCAAAATAGGTCACATCTTCGGTGAAGTACTGGTAACTGTCCGCGTTATCGATGGCGCGCACAGCGTCCTCGCGCGCCATTTGCTGACAGGCCGGGCGCGAATAGCAGTGATCGTCGGTCCGGGCGACACGTAGGAAATGTGAAATCTCGTGCACAAGGGTGCCTTCGCGGGTGCCGTTTTCGCTACGGCGGGAACCGGGTTGCAGCCGCTCCAGCGGTGGCAAGGCAAAAAACGGCGGGCAAAGATGCATCAGATAGGGTTCATCCGAGTAAACCCAAGCATATTCCCCCGCTGAGCAACCGTCCTGGGCCACCTCATCACATTGGGCTGTCACGCCGCCGCCTCTGATCGCGGTCACGATGGCCTTGAGGTTCGCACGCACCTCTTCTGCGTTGGCTTGTGAATAGGCGCCGAACCAGCGGCGATAATCGGGGGTGTCTCCGACGACTGCTGCGGCCTTGAGGGTCAGGTCTTTGGCCGAGCGAAGTGACTGCGCAATGATCCGGGTCTCGCCTGCGCTGCATCCTTGAAATGATTGCGCCGTAGCTGGCGCAGCCAATCCCCAAAGCAGCAATAGTGACAACGCAAGTGACCGCAAGATCCTACTCCAAATGAAGATAGACACGCCGGTTCTGGCGGCCTTTCTTTTCGACTTTCCCAAGACGGACACGGCCGATCTCTTCGGTATTGGCCACATGGGTTCCACCACATGGCTGCAGATCGGCGGTTTCATCGCCAACACCAATGCGGATCAGGCGGATTTGCCCGCTGCCGCGCGGTGGCTGCACGGACGTAGTTTTCACTAAATCCGGCTGCGCGTCCAGTTCGGCATCGGTAATCCATTCTTCGGTTACGCCCATGTTGCAGGCAATCAGACGATTCAGGTCATCTTCGAGGGCGGCTTTATCCTCTGGCGCGTCGGGCATGTCGAAATCCAACCGCCCCTTCTCGGCACTGATAGAGCCGCCAGAGACCGGCAGCGGGATCACGACCGACAGCAGGTGCAGCGCTGTATGCACGCGCATGTGTCGGTAGCGGCGGTCCCAATTGATCAGTTGCACGACATCGTCACCGACAGCTGGCATACCCGCAGGTTCCGCACAGAGCAGCACCACATCATCGCCCTCACCTTTCTGGGCCGTCGCAATTTCAACCTCTTTGTTGCCCCAGCGCAACCAGCCACTATCGCCGGGCTGGCCGCCGGATGTAGGATAGAAAATCGTCCGATCCAGCACGATCCCCCCTTCCGAGGTGATGGCCGTCACTGTTGCCGTGGCCTCGCGCAGATAGGCATCATCGCGGAACAAAAGTACACTCATTCAGGTTGCTCCTTGAGAACTTCGGGATTGCGCAACCAGATGTCGCGCTGGGCAAATGGGATTTCGATCCCGGCTTCGGCAAATTGTTTGGCAATCTCGACATTCATTTCCGAATGGGTGACCAGAACATAATTCACATCCCGCAGGATCGCCCGAATTTCGAAATCAAGTGAATCCGCACCGAACCCACGGAACAAGACCGATGGCGGCGGCGTCATGATCACCAGCGGATGCGCTTCGGCAATGCCGCGCAGGATTTCGGTGACTTTCTCAATATCACTGCCATAAGCCACACCAACCGGCACAATCACCCGGCCCACAAGGTTGCCACGGGTCCAGTTCGTGACCTGCCCGCTGACCAGATCAGCATTGGGAATAATCACATCGGTGCGGTCAAATGTTTCGATCCGCGTGGAACGCACCGAGATTGACTTGACGTAGCCCATCTGACTGCCGACCTCGATCCAGTCACCTTCGCTGACCGGCCGTTCGATCAGCAGGATGATCCCGGACACGAAATTCGAGACGATGTTTTGCAGACCAAAACCGATACCAACCGATAGCGCACCCGCTACAATCGCCAGATTGGACAGATCAATGCCCGCGCTGGTGATGGCCACGATGGCCGCCAGAATAATACCGACATAGCCGAAACCTGCGACAATGGCGTTTTGCCCACCCAGATCAAGCCGGGTACGTGGCAGGACCGATTTTCGCAACGTGCCTTGAATGAAGCGTGTCAGAAGATAGCCCAGAGCAAAGACGAGGGCGAAGGTCAGGAAATCCGTGGGTGATATCTGTGTATCACCAATCGAAAATCCTTCGCGGAATTGCGTCCAAACCTCGCGCAGGTCATCAATGCGGGCACCCCAAATCAGGGCAAAGACCGGCAGGCTTAGCAGGTAAATCACAAAGCTGGCAAAGACAGGAAGCAAGGCGCGCAGGCCCTGCGCCTTTTCTGTATCCTCTGACCGGCTGAGGTCGTGCACGATATGCTGTAGCAGCAAAATCACCCCAACCAGCGTCAACGACAGAATAAACGCGAGCATCAACGTCTGACCCGCGACTGAATACCCCATCGCCGCCAGCACAGGGCCAGCAATTGCAACAATCGTACAAGAGCGCCCAACCAGGTTACGCATCCGGCCAGCAGAGACGGTCTTGCCTTCAATCTCCTCTGGCTTTGTCTTGACAGCACGTCCCAACCGCCAAAGCAAAATGCCAAGCAGCAACATGATGGGCCACCTGATCGCTGCCATGGTGGCCTCAGCCACATCCATTGTCGTCAACACCACCTCAAGCAGCGCAATGATGGCCATGACCCAGGCAAGTGCCAGCGCATAGCGGCGGCCCGACGCCCGAACCGTGGCGTCATAGCCCAGATATCCGTTGGCCGCGCCAATCGGGAAAAGATACCTTGCCAGCCACCAGCCAAAGATCACCGTCAGGCCAGCAACCGGAATGGCGTCAACCACGAGGGTTCCGCGCAATCCGAAAATATCCAGCCGCTGCAAACCAGCGGTCAGCAGGATCAACCCCAAAAGCGGGACCACGATCTGCACCAAGGACAGCACAAAAAGCCGCAAGGTCAGCCAACGGCCCCCGCGCTCTGCCAGATTGGCGCGCAAGCCGGTCACATAACGGCGCCCACCCCAAATCAGAGCAACGCCCAAAACAAACAGGGCCAAGGCGCGTGGCAACACCGACAGCAACGCACCGGACCCAAAGCGAACACCAACCTCGGACATTGTTTCGGCCCCAATGAACCCGATGATCTGCCACAGGGCTGCTGCCGCGGCTGCAAGATGCGTCGGGTTCAGCGGCGATGGTCCGCGCTGGCCAAGCTGGGCTGTCTGCTCACGCAGAACCAAGGCGTCAAACTCTGCGATGATCCCATCGGCCCGCGCATAGGATTCCTGCGCAAGCAGGCGCGGCGCGATCAGGTCGGCAAGTTGCGTTTGCAGTGCGGCACGACGCGCGGCAACGGCCTGAGGCTCTTCACCGCTTTCTGGTACGTCACCCAAAGCAGCAATCTGCGCCCGAACCGTTTGAATGCGGCCCGCATTCACGGAAGTATCCGCCAGAAACCGATCGCGCCAACTGGCAAGCTCTGCCCGCAACCGTTGGATAGTGAACAGTGACGGGTCGTCTGAGCCAGCCAATGCCTCTGCCCGACGGGCAAGTCTTTCCCAGCCGTCTTGTTCGGCGACGACCTCAGCCGGGCCGTCGGCCCCTTGTGCCAACACGCCAAAAGGCAACAACATCGCAAAAACAGCGATGAGCAGACAGGCGTTGACGCGTTGAATCATGCGTCCTCAAACACTGTGGGCACGTCGATGTCAGCCTCAAGCCAGGCTGGTACTGGCAGATCCTTGCTGCGCAGGAAATCAGGGTTGAAAATCTTTGACTGATAGCGCGTGCCATAATCACACAGGATCGTCACGATGGTGTGGCCCGGCCCCATCTCGCGGGCCAACCGGATCGCACCGGCAATGTTGATGCCGGTCGACCCACCCATACACAGGCCCTCATGCTGCAAAAGATCAAAGATGATCGGCAGCGCCTCTGCATCGGGTATTTTATAGGCGAAATCAGGCGTGAAACCTTCGAGGTTCGCGGTGATACGCCCCTGCCCGATCCCTTCAGTGATCGAGTTCCCCGCAGGCGGCACCTGATCGGTGTATAACTTGTAAAGGCCCGAACCATCGGGGTCGGAAATACCGACTTTCACGCCTTTGGGCTGCAAGACCTGTCCGACGCCCGCCAGCGTCCCGCCTGACCCGCAGGCACAGGTGAAACCATCCACCTTGCCATCGGTTTGTTCCCAAATCTCGGGGCCTGTCGTCTCGATATGGGCCTGCCGGTTGGCGGTGTTGTCAAACTGATTGGCCCAGATCGCACCGTGTGGCTCTGTCTTGTTCAGCGCGGCGGCCAGACGGCCAGAGTATTTCACGTAGTTGTTGGGGTTGGCGTAGGGCACCGCAGGCACCTGCACCAGATGCGCACCAGCGACGCGGATCATCTCTTTTTTCTCTTCGCTTTGGGTCTCGGGGATCACAATCACCGTCTTGAACCCCATGGAGGCCCCCACAAGCGCCAAACCAATGCCTGTGTTACCCGCGGTGCCTTCGACAATCGTGCCGCCCGGTTTCAGATCGCCACGCGCAATTGCATCCTTGATCATGAACAACGCCGCACGGTCCTTGACCGATTGGCCGGGATTAAGGAATTCAGCCTTGCCCAGGATGGTACATCCCGTCGCCTCTGATGCGGCACGCAGCTTGATCAGCGGTGTGTTTCCAACGGCATCCGCAAGGTTCTTTTTGATGTGCATGGCAAGGCCCCTTTATTCGTTCTTCACTGTGTAGGACTGCACCCTTCCAACATCAAGCCGTCAGCGATAATCACAGGGCCGCAAGGCGCGCGCGGTGCCGCAAAAGCCAATAGAGCAGGAACAGTGCCGGACCGGTTGCGATTTCACCACTGTCGGCCAGTGCCATCGCCTCGTTCAGGGACATCGGATGCAGCCGCAGATCTTCCGCCTCGTCAGGCAGCCCACCCAAGTAAGGGTCCGTCTGCGGCAGGTCACACAGGCCAACGTAAGTGTAGAAATAATCTGTTGATGCACCGGGCGACACATAGAACTGCCCCGCAGGCTCTAACACCCTGAACGTCAGCCCCGCTTCTTCGCGGCCCTCGCGTCTTGCGGCCTCTTCTGGTGTCTCGCGCGCATCGACGATCCCCGCAACCGGCTCAAGCATCCACGGGTTGGGATCACGCCGTAAGGCGGGGCCCATGCGGGCCTGTTCGACCAGCAAGACACGGTCGCGTTGCGGATCATAGGGCAGAACAATGGCGGCATCGATGCCAAAGAAGCCTTCGCGGCGCAGCACATCGGTCTGTGCGCCCGAGAATTTGCGGTGGCGCACGTTCATGCTCTGGAAGCTGAAAAACCGGCCCACTGGGGGATCGGCATCTGCGATCTCGAAATCACCCTTTGATGGCGCAAACCGCCGCGTGGCCGGGGCCCCGGCGGCCCGGTGTTTCGACCATGCGCGTGCTTCGATCATTGGCCACATGCGCCGCAAGGTGGCATGATCGGGCAGAGGATCGAGGGAAAACACTTCCTGCGCGCCAAGCAATGCGGGCGCAAGATGGTCGGCCTCCCAAACGTCTAGCGACCAAGCACCCGCGCCCGCACCCAGCCCCGCAGGTGGCATGTAGCATTGCGCGGTGCGTGTGCCGTCAGATGTGCTGACGGACACGTCTTGCAATGTGTACCCAAACGCGCCCTCATAGGCGTCAAGGCGGGCAACCTGCGTTGCAGTCAGATTTTCCCAGATAAGGCCGGGTGCCATTGCACCGTCCTTGGGCTGGATGAAAGGCACCACATTGCCGGACAAGGGATAAACGGCAAAATCGGGCAGGTTTGCCGCGACAGGAACCATCGACCCCTGCCCGGCCACCGCGGCCATCAGGGCGTGCGACCGCAACGTGCCGTAAACAAAAATATCCATGAGATCAGGGGAAACGCTGGCCGAAGAACTCTGTGACAAAGGCGCAGACAATCCCACCAATAAACAGCGTCGCAATCAAACCCCAGTCGTAAAAGTACAGGCCAAAGTCGAGCATCTGGCTGAAAACATCCATCACTGCTTCGATTGGACCATTGTAAAACAAGCGCATCGCGTTCGAGATCATCTGGTTGAAGGCCAAAACAAAGATCAGACAAAAGGCCATTGATCCCGCAGCGGTAATCCCTGTTGCCACCGCCTGATTGTAACCCTGACCTGCACGTGATCCACACACACGCCACCCGATGATCAAACTGATCCCCGCGCTGGCGGGTATCCAGTAGTCTGGCGCATTCGACTCAGGAAAGAACGGGATTGTCAGCCCTGCCAAATACCACCCGAAAAGGCCGAAAATCACGGCTCCGGCAAGACGTCCGGCTGTAGGCATGTAACTGCGTCCTCGTATTGGCGCGCGCGATCCGACCTAAGCAGAGCGCGTCACGGTAATCTGCGTTACATCACAGTTTCGGCTATCAAATGTCGCGGCACAAGAGGTCAGATAAAAATCCCACATCCGCTTGAAGCGCGCGTCAAACCCAAGGGCCGCCACTTGATCCCATTTTTCGTTGAAGGTCTCGTGCCAGCGGCGCAGTGTCAGCGCATAGCTTTTGCCAAATTCGATTGAACCAGAGACGTTTAATCCAGCCTTTTCAATCTCTTGCCGCAGTATCTTCGGGCTGGGAAGCATGCCACCGGGGAAGATGTATTTCTGGATATAGTCCACGCCGCGGCGATAACTTTCCCAGCGTTCGTCCTTTACCGTAATGATTTGAAGTGTTGCGTGTTTACCCGGTTTGAGCCGTTCGCGCACGGTTTCAAAGTATGCGGGCCAATATTGTTCGCCCACCGCTTCAAACATCTCGATGCTGGCAATCCCGTCATAGATGCCTTTTTCGTCGCGGTAATCCTGCATCTTGATTTCAACCATGTCGGAAAGACCGGCCTTGGCCATGCGCGCCACGGCATATGCGTGTTGTTCCTTGCTGATCGTCAGGCCTGTGACCTTGATCCCGCGTTCCTTGGCGGCATATTCGGCAAAACCACCCCAGCCGCAGCCGATCTCAAGCACGTGATCGCCCGCTTTCGCCCCCATCTGATCGACCATGCTGGCGTATTTTGCCGTCTGGGCTGCTTCGGTGCTTTCCTGACCCGTCTCAAAAATCGCCGATGAATAGGTCATCGTGTCATCCAGCCAGAGGCCGTAAAATTCATTCCCCAAATCATAGTGATAGCTGATGTTCTTGCGCGCTTGTGTCTTGGAGTTGCGCTGCATCCAAAAGCGGACGCGCTCGTAAAAGCGGATCAGTTTTTGCGCGGGAAACCCATCATAGATGTGGTCCGCGTCATCATGCATGAAATCCATCACCGCCATCAGGTCAGGGGTTGTCCACCAACCGTCAAGGTAGGCTTCAGAAAAGCCCATATCCCCTTCGCGCACGGTCCGGGCAAAGGTATCATCGTTATGAATATGCACCTCGGCCACATGGCCCGGCTCTGGCCCCTCTGCCCGAAAACGGCGGCCGTCAGGGAGGATGATATCAACGCGGCCTTTGTTGAGGTTCTTAATCTGATCAAACACCCGAGCGAAGTAGCGTGGCAGACCGGTCTGGCCCTGAGTACTGGTTAAGATCATGCAGCTTCCTGTCGTCGTTTCTTGTATGCGGCCTGTCCACGGTCGCATTGTTAAAGGTGAAGTTAATCCGCGATACGATGAAGTCACGGAAAACGTTCAAAATTCCCCTAGGTTGATCTGACGCTACCTAGAACCCACGGTTTTGATACGCATCAAGGGCGCGCTGACGCCCAACGTCTGCCGGCACAACGGGATCTGGGTAACGGTCGCCCGGCTCCATATTCCAACTGCGCGGAATCATATCATAAAACGACAATGCTGTCGTGCTGGGGGTCTTGGTGCCCTCGGCGATCCAGCGGTTGACATATGAGCGGTCCTTGTCAAATTTATCAAGCTGGGTGACCGGATTGAACACCCGGAAATAGGGTGTGGCATCCGGGCCCGACCCCGCCGACCACTGCCAGCCCATTGCATTGCTGGCCGGGTCCCAGTCGATCAGGCAGTCGGCAAACCAGTTCATCCCGATTTTCCAATGACACAGCAGATGTTTCGTCAAGTAAGAGGCGACAATCATGCGCCCGCGGTTATGCATGGTGCCGGTGACATACATCTCGCGCATGGCGGCATCAACGAAACGTATCCCCGTGCGTCCTTGTTTCCATGCTTTCACCTCGGCCAGACGTTCATCGGTGTTCCAGGGGAAGGCATCCCAATCCTCTTTCCAGTTCTGAGAGGTGATGCGCGGTGTGTGATAGGCCAGATGGTAGGCGAACTCGCGCCAGACCAGTTCCTTGAGGAATACTTCCGCATCCGATTTGCCATCATGCAGCGCCTTCCACCCCGCATGCCAGCATATGCGTGGGCTGATTTCACCGTAAGTCAGGTTTTCGGACAGGCCAGAGGTGCCTTTGACACCCGGTATGTCCCGATTTTTGGCGTAAGTGCTGACGTTGTTGGCGATGAACGCGCCGAGCCTGCTTGATGCCGACACCTCGCCAACCATGCAATGGCTGGTCAGAATGTCAGCGCCGCGTTGCATCGCGGCCCCCATCTGCCAGCTATCAAGGCTTTCGGACTTTGGCCATGCGTCAGGCGCGGGGATTGTCCCCGGTGTTGGCAAGGCACTGGGTACATCAATGCCACGCACGGATTTCCACATTGGTGTGTAAACCTTGTAAAAACCGCCGGTCTTGGTCTCGACCGTCCAGGGCTCAAACAGCAGGTGGCCTTTGAAACTCTCCGCTGTAATACCATCCTCTTTCAGTGCGGACTTTACCGCCTTGTCGCGGGCCACACTGTCGGGATCATATTGACGCGACCAGTAAACCGCCCCTGCCCCCGTTTCCGCGATCAGCTTGCGCAGTTCAGGCAATGCATCGCCACGGCGCAGGATCAGGCGACACCCTTTGTCTGCAAGGGATTTGGACAATTCTGCGATGGACAAGCCCAGCCGCATTTTGGGTGCAGCCCCCAAACTTGCGACCAATGGGTCGTGAATGAAGACCGGAATAACCGGGTGCCCGCTGTCGCAGGCCGCTGTCAGCGCCTCATGATCGCCAAGTCGCAGATCGCGCCGGAACCACATCAGAATTGGGGATTTGCTCATCAGTTCTCCGCGCAGGGCCTTTGGGCCTGCTTACAAGACCTGATCTAGCGCCCCCATGGCGGCGTCAACCTCGGCCTTTGTCGTGTAATGCACAAAACTGATACGCAAGACGCCCTTGTCCGTATCAATGCCCATCGCAGACAACGGACGCTGGGCGTAGAAATCGCCACCGCCTGCCATAACACCAAGTGGTGCCAAAGCTGCTGCCGCATCCTCTGCATCTGTTTCCAAGACCAAGGCCACGGTGGGCGCCCGACGCGAAGCCTCTGCAGGGCCGACAAGCCGTACCGAGTTCTTTGCAGACACATAGTCCAATAGCGGTTGCAGAAGCGTAACCTCATGATCACGCATCAGATCATGTGACAAGCGGGCGGCAGCAGCGCCCGCCCCGCCCCCATGATGGGCCGACATATCTTCAAAATAGTCTGCCATCCCTGCGCTTGCGGCGACTTGGGCATGATCAGGCCCGGCAGGCGTAAACCGTTTGTAAAGACTGTCTCCGTTGAAATGATGTCCCTGATTGGGCAGTTCCCTGCCCCACGCCTCGCGGATCACCATGATGCCCTGATGCGGGCCAAAGGTCTTGTAAGCGCTAAACAAATACACGTCACAGCCAAGTGCGCCGACATCAGGAAACCCGTGCGGTGCATAGCTGACACCATCAACGCAGATGCGCGCACCAGCCGATTTGGCAAGCCGCGTGATGGCGGCCACATCATTGATGGCACCCACCACATTGGAACAATGCGGAAAACAGACCAGCGCCACATCCTGTTCCAGCAATTTCGCCAGATCATCCAACTGCAACTCACCGGTTTCAGGGTCAATCCGCCATTCAAGGATAGAGACGCCTTCATCCGCCAGGCGGCGCCAGGGGCCGCTGTTCGCCTCATGGTCCTGATTCGTCACAACGATGCTTTGGCCGGGCTTGATCCATTTCCGGACGGCCTGTGCCAAGACATAGGCGTTCTGTGTGGTCGAGGGACCAAAAGACACCTCAGGGGTTTTCACACCCAGCATGGCGGCCAGCCGCCTGCGCGCCTCATCCATTTCCGCGCCACCCAGACGTGAGGCGTCATAAGGCGCATAGGGCTGCACCTTTCGCTGCGTATAGAAGCGATGTAGCCGATCTATCACATGGCGGCAGGTGTAAGACCCGCCAGCGTTCTCGAAAAATGCCTGACCCTGCAACGCAGGCTGTTCAAAGGCGGGGAATTGGGCACGGACCCAGTCGATATCCAAAGTCATACCGCCATGGATACGAAAAACGCCCCGATGCGCAAGCACCGGCACCGTCGTTTCTTGCGCATTTCAAAAAATGACGGCGATCGCGGTTGCGGCGCCCCCAATGAGTGAACAAACAGGGCAATTTCAGGGGCCGTGGGTGTCAAAACCACAGGCTTTTTCCCCCACCATCAGCCCGAAATGACGCATTCAACACATGAAACGTTGGTTTACGCGTCACTTGGGGGTTTATTGTGCTAAACTAATCTGCAATCAGGCGCGCCACGCCTGATCAAATTGATGGGCGTGCCAAAAAATGCGCCTACAACAGGAGGGAAACTAATGGCGGTCAAACCACCGTTCACTGACGTGGACATTAATACACAGGACAGCGGGTTCTACGAAGGGTATTCCCTTCCAATCGCGCTGATTTCAAAGATATCGATGGTTGTCTTGGTGCTTTGGGCACTGATTTGGCCATTGGGCGCCGGAACAGCACTGTCCAGTTGGAATGCCAGTTTGTTGAATGGCTTCAACGGCTTCTATGTCATCGCCGTAGGCTGCTTTGCAGTCTTTTTGTTTGCCGTGGCGTTGATACCGGCCACAGGCAAGCGTCTGCTTGGCCAGCCGGGGGACACGCCAGAGTTTTCAAACTTCTCTTGGTTTGCGATGATGTTTGGTGCCGGTCTGGGCGTTGGTCTGATGACCTTTGCCACCGCAGAACCTGTTGGGCTTTGGGGGTCAAACCCGCTGACGGTCACAGAATCTGTTGCGCCGAATTCCGAAGAGGCGCTGACAGGTGCCTACCGCTATACCTTTGCACATTACGGCTTCCACGCTTGGGCCATCTATGTGGTGACCGGTCTTTCGCTGGCCTACTACGCTTATACACGTGGTATGCCACTGACGATCCGTACCGCCTTGACACCACTGATCGGCAAATGGGCCAACAGCCCGCTGGGCCATCTGATTGATGTTCTGGGCGTTGTCGCGACAATCCTTGGTGTTTCGGTAACCATTGGTTTCGGCGTCGCGCAGTTTGTGGATGGTGTCTATCAGGTCACCGGCATGGAATGGTTGCAGGATACAACAGGTGACGCACCCGCCCCATCGACTGTTGGTCTTTTGGTTGCACTGGCGATCATCATGGGGCTCTCCATCATCTCGGCGGTGTCGGGTGTGGGTCGCGGGGTGAAATACCTGTCGAACCTTAACCTTGTCCTCTCGGTCATCCTGCTGCTGACATTTATCATCTTCGGCAGCTTCCTGTTCGCGATGACGACCTATGCGACTGCTTTCGCTGACTACGTGCTCAACTTCCTCTCGCTCAGCTTTGGGGCGCAATCGCCACAAGACTTGGCGGCCTTCACAGCTGCGTTGCCAGAAGCGGCATCAGCTCTCTCAGCCGAGGATCTGTCTGCACTCTATTCATCAGCAAGCGGCAATCCATGGGGATCATTTGCAAGCTTCCGCGAAGGTGCACCAGCGGCTGCACAGGGATTGAGTGAGGAAACACTCACCGCAATCTATGCCGCAGGCACCGAAGGGCGTTTGTTCGCATGGCAGGCAGGGTGGACAACGTTCTACTGGGCCTGGTGGATTGCATTCTCGCCATTTGTGGGTCTGTTCCTTGCGCGCATCTCGCGCGGCCGTACAGTGCGTGAATTCGTACTGGGCGCTGTGATCGCACCCAGCCTCGTCTGCTGGGCATGGATGACCATCCTTGGTGGCACCGCGATTGATCTGGAGCTGTCAGGCGTGGCTGATGGGGCAATCATTGCTGCATCCAACTCTGCCAAGCTGTTTGTCACCATGGAGGCAATGCTGCCGGATGCGCTCTATGGCATTCTGGTCGTGATGTGCGTGATCCTGATCATGACGTTCCTTGTGACATCCGCCGACTCCGGCATTCTGGTGATGAACACCATCATGTCCGGCGGTGCCGAGGAAACAGGCGTGTTCCACCGCATCATCTGGGGTGTGATCATGATGTTGCTGATCGGCACCTTGCTGGTCGCTGGCGGTGGCGGGCTGTCGGCCCTGCAAAACGCAATGATCATCGGCGCCTTGCCGTTCTGTATCATCATGGTTGGCATGATGCTGTCACTGGCCAAGGCGATGTGGAACGACCACCGTCGCGACAAGGCCGGTGTTGCAGTTGATGCCGGACAGGCGCAACCAGCCGAATAAATTGTCCTCGACAAAAAGAAGGGGCGCCCGGTTCGGGCGCCCCTTTTTCTTTTGCCGTGCAGGCCGTGGCTAGCTGTTCACGTCAACCACAACGCGGCCTTTCACCTGGCCCTTCAGGATACCACGCCCAAGATCAGGCAGATCGGTCAGTGTCGCGGGCTGGATCATCGCCTCAAGCTTGTCCATCGGCAGATCCTTGGCGATCCGTTCCCAGGCCCGGACCCGGTTGTCATATGGCTGCATCACACTATCGATCCCCAGCAGGTTCACACCGCGCAGCAGGAACGGGATGACAGTCGCAGGCAAGCCCGCACCACCGGCCAGACCTACAGCAGAGACAGAGGCCCCATATTTCATCTGTCCCAGCACACGGGCGAGCATCTCTCCACCCACCGCATCAACGCAACCACCCCATGTTTCGGCCTCAAGCGGGCGCTTTGTAGTCTCATTGATATCTTCACGCGGCACAATCTGCGTCGCACCAAGCGATGCCAGATAGTCTGCCGTTTCGGGGCGTCCGGTCACTGCGGCAACCTCATGGCCCAGATTGGCCAGAATGGCGGTCGCAACAGAGCCAACGCCACCCGCGGCGCCTGTCACCAGCACCGGGCCGTCCTTGATGCCGTGATCTTCCAGTGCCATCACCGCCAGCATTGCGGTGAAACCGGCCGTGCCGACAGCCATCGCCTGCCGGGTATCAAGACCCGAGCGCAGCGGCACCAACCAATCGGCCTTGACCCGCGCCTTCTGGGCATAACCACCCCAATAAGCTTCACCCACGCGCCAACCGGTCAGAACAACCTTGTCACCGGGTTTATAGCGGGCGTCATCGGATGCCTCGACCGTGCCTGCAAAGTCAATGCCGGGAACATGTGGATAATTGCGCACCAAACCGCCGCCGGGACCAATGCACAGCCCATCCTTGTAATTCACTGTCGAATATTCGACGGCAACGGTCACATCACCTTCAGGCAGCCGATCAAGGCTGATCTCCTGCACGGCAGCGCTGGTCTTGCCCTCATCGTTCTTCTCAACCACCAAAGCGTTAAACATCTTCATTCCTCTCCGTCCGGGCGCTGGGCCCATCTCTTTTCCATGTCCAATCAAACTTCCGCCGGAGGCTCCGACGGCGCATCACGCGCTATAGCCAGAAGTCTTCTTTTACCGTCGCAACGCGCGCCCCTTCCGGTGTTTCCACCTGGAGCACTGTGCCGTCGTCCCAATGGGTCATGCGGACCATGCCGATGGCCACATTGGTTTCATAGTCAGGTGATTTCGCCGCAGATGTGACCTGCCCCACCCGTTTGCCCTTGGCCATCAGCGGCCAGGCCGCATCACATGGCGGGATATCCCCATCAATCGCAATCGCCCGGATTTGCTGGGTCGGCCCTTCCTTGGCGACACGCAACAGCGCATCACGGCCCACACAACCAATCGCCGTCTGGGTCGAGCAAAACCGGCCCAACCCACATTCATGCGGCGTGTTTTCGCGGGTCATATCGTTGCCATAGGACAAAAGCCCCGCTTCGATCCGCTCGATCAGGTTGGGGCAACCGGCATAGACATCCAGATCCTTGCCCGCCTCCATCAACGCATTCCAAAGCGGCATGCCGTTCCTGGTTCCATCAACATAGATTTCAAAGCCACCCTGTTTGGAATAGCCCGATCTGGCCACGGCCATGCTGACACCGTCAAAATCAAACCAGCCAAAGCGGAAAAACTTGATCGCACGGACCGCGTCCCCAAAGACGCGCGCCATCAAATCGTCTGCCAAGGGCCCCTGCACAGCCAGCGGCGAGATATCAGGCTCATCCACCAACACATCCAACCGATAGCCATAGGCCAACCCTTTGACCCAGAACAGCAAATCACTGTCGGCAATCGAAATCCACCAACGATCTTCGGCCAATTTCAGCGCAACGGGATCATTCAGCATCCCGCCGGTTTCATCGACGATCGGCACGTAGAAACACTGCCCCGGCATCATCCCACGCAGGTCGCGGGGCGTCAGCATCTGCATCAGGCGGGCCGCATCCGGGCCGCGCAGTTCCACCTGCCGCTCGACCGCAACATCCCAGACCTGCACCGCAGATTTGAGATGGCGATAGTCCTCCTCAACACTGCGAAATACGGTGGGCAACAGCATGTGATTATAGACAGTATAGCCTTTTACCCCCGCCGCTTCGACGCCGGGTGTAAAAGGGGTCCGCCGGATCCGGCGCGAGGGGGCGATGAAAGCCATGGGCGTTACTCCGGCATGAATGGCAAATCGGTGTCGTTGGGCTTTAGGCCCAGCGACGTCAGCATCGCGTGGATTTGGCCGCGATGGTGTGTCTGGTGATTGAACAACTGCATGACGCAAAGCGCCTTTGGTTTCGTGATCTCGCGTTGTGCGGCATCGGAAAACCACGTCAGATCGCCCACCAGATCAATGGCATTGACGCTTGCAGCCCAGAGCGTGATCCGCGCATCCATCTGAAACCTTTCAGCGGCCCAAACTGCGGGTGTCGGCGTTATTTCGCGATGCTCCACCGCCGGAACGGCGGGGCCTGCCCCGCCATCAAACCGGCTGATCCACAGCGTATCCCCCCAAAGCAAATGGTTCAGCGTCGCAAAGATCGACCCAAAGAACGCACCGCGATCCTTGGTCAGGTCTTCAAGCGGCATCTCACTCACCATCTTGCGCAGCCCATCGTTTTGCCACGCATTGTAGCGCGCCATGGTCCGGCAATACTCCGGGCTGATCACGGCTTGGGGCCTTTCCAATCAATCGCGCAGACCTCTGCCGATTTGCCGCCAAAATCCCAGACGCGGCCATAATCACGCACCTTGGAGCGTGTGCCGGCGGCAGCGACAATATCAGGACCCATCCAGTATTTGGAGTTTGAGATCATGACCGGATGATCCGGGTCCGCACCCTTCATCAGCTCGATCTCACCCTGAATTTTGCGGCCGATGTAGATCCCGCGCTTGCTGCCTTCACGGACAATCTCGACTTTTTCACGCTCGGCCCCGATGATTTCGGACACCAGCATGGTGAACAGACCAGTGGTGCCACCCGCAGCACCGCTGAAGATCTTCAGGATACCGTTATAGGCTTTCTGGGTAGAGCGCTCATCCACGTAAGCCGCAACCTTCCAGTTGCCTTCGGCCATACGCCCCGGAATATCGACCAACAAACCGACATTCAGGCCGGACAAGTCCTCACCCTCAAAATGACCCTCATCAATGGCAATCGCCATCCAAGCGTGGCAATGGCCTTCGGTCGGCGGGTGTGCGCCAAGGCTGACGACGCATGGGCAGAACACCGTGCAGGAACAGTTCAGAAACAGCTCGCCCTTGATCGCCCAGTCGGTCGGTTTCATCTTGCGGCGCAGCGGGTTGCTTTCCATCCGCTGGTCAATGCGCTGCGAGATCGGCAACCGATCTGCGGGTGCGCGTTTTTTCTCAGCCATATCTCGTCCCTTCTATATGAAAAATGTCAGACCCAGGCCTGCGCCAATCAGCACAACCCCGGTTGGTTTTATGATGCGATGCCCGATATCGGGCAGTTTTTCAAAGACCATCAGCAGCGTGGCAAGGCCCATCCAGGCCAGACTCATCACACCACCAACAAACCCCAGTGCCATAAAGCCCCAGCAACAGGCCACGCAAAATGCGCCCAAACCAAGACCCATGCGCAAACCACCACCAAAACCGGTTTTCCAATGCCCCAGAAAATAGTTCATTGGCGCGTGGCAGACGCCATGGCACACCTCTTTGGCGCGGGTGAACTGAAACGCCCCGACCACGACAAGCAGGAGGGCCGAAAGCCCCACCGGCGCAACCCCAAGCATATCAATGACACCGCCAAACAGCAGCGCCAGCTGCACAGCCGCAATCAGCGCCGCAAAGGCCACCCAAACGATGAAGTAGCCCAACAGCACGCCCAGCCACCCTGCCCTTGTGCCATCGGCACTGACCATCAGCCGCTCGTAAGTTGTCAGCGTTGGCACCATGGTCGGCAGCATCATTGCCGCCATCATGATCGCCCACATGGCAAACAGCGGGCCAAACCGCGCCATCGGCATATCCATTGGCATACGCGGGTCCATCGCGGCCATCGCCTGGCCCATCGGCCCCGGACGGCCCAGCAGATCAAGGTCCATATTCATCGCCATTACATACATGATCCACCACGCCACAAGGATCGCCCCGAAGAACGACAGCCAGAGGGTTGACCGGATCAGATGTGGCATGACCATCCTCCCAAACGATGCATGATAGGCGACTCAGGACTTGCACAATCATATGTCAGACGTTTAATTGTCTGACAAATGAAAATTGACCCATCCAGCCCTGCCGACCTGTCGGCACAAATCGCCAAGGCGATCCGTGATGCCATCATCTCAGGCGCTCTGCCCGTTGATGAGCGGCTCCCGTCCGAGGCTGAACTGGCCGAACACTTTGACGTCTCGCGCCCCACGGTGAGAGAGGCGCTGAAACGACTTGCTGCGCAGTCGCTGATACGCACCCAACGCGGCGCCACCGGCGGGGCTTTTGTGAACCGGTTGAAATTCGAAGATGCCTACGGCCAGCAGATCACGACCTCCACCCTTTTGCTGTCCATGAACGCCGTCAGCTTTGCCACAGCCTGCGAGGCCCGTTATGCGCTGGAGCGCGCCTGTGCCCCGCTGTCAGCCGAACGCCGCAGCGCTGATCACCTTGCCACCATGCGGGCCGAGGCCCACCGCCAATCACAGCCCGGCCTGACGGATGAGGCATTTTGCGCCTCTGACGTGGCATTCCACAGGGCGTTGGTGGATGCGGCCGGCAATCCGGTTCTGTCCTATCAATTGGCGGGCGCGGTTGAGGCCATGCAACCGTTGATGAATATGATTACCTTCAGCGCGCGGTCCCGCGAGAAAATCATCGGACTGCACCAGATGATCGCCGACGCGATAGAGGCCCAGGATGCCGTTGCCGCAGATGCGACGCTCGCCGCGCTGGCAACCTATACCCAAGAGCTTGCCCAAGGCGTGATCGCGGCGCGCGACAAGGCCGCGCAATAGCGGCAATCCGTCACGCATCTTTGCATTGCGGCCCGTGGCAATCGGCATAAAGTGCGTCCGAATCCGATCAGCAGGAGCGCGTGATGAAAGCCGTCATCTTTGGCACAACCACCCTTGCCGCAGCAGCAGCTTTGGGGCTTTACGTCTGGCAATCTCAAAACACCGCTGACGATCCCTGCGGCAACACCGCCGTTGCAGGCAGCAGCATCGGCGGCCCGTTTGAGCTGATCTCGGAGACAGGTGAGACTGTCACCGACAGGGACGTCATCACCAAACCGACATTGGTCTATTTCGGGTATACCTTCTGCCCCGATGTCTGCCCGATCGACAGCGCACGCAATGCCTATGCCGCTGAATTGCTGGCCGAAGACGGGCAGGATATCGGCATGGTCTTTATCTCAGTCGACCCGCGGCGCGATACAGTAGAAGTTGTGCGCGACTACACCGACAACTTCCATGACGACATGATCGGGCTTACCGGCTCTCCCGAGCAGGTCAGGGCGGCGTCACAAGCCTACAAGACCTATTATCGCGCACAGGATGATGACCCAGATTATTATCTGGTGGACCATTCGACGCAGACCTATCTGATGTTCCCGGACACTGGCCTCGCGACATTCTTCAGACGCGATTCAACGGCCGAGGAAGTGGCATCCATCTCGGCCTGCTTTATCGACCAGTTGAGTTAACAACACACTTGATCCCGCCGCCCATTGGGCCACATTGCCTCTTAACAGCAATGGGGCGGGCGCAATGGACATCATCAACATCATCTTTGCAGTGCTGAGCATTGGCTTGGGTTGCTTTGGCTGGCTGGCCCCGCGCTACACGCTTGGCGCGCTTGATCTGAACATGGGTCAGACAACCATGGGCATGTCCGAAATCCGCGCCTCGGTCGGGTGCCTATTTGTCGGCATGGGGCTTGGCGCACTAATCCTTGGCACACCAGAGGCCTATGTGATGCTTGGGTTTTGCTGGTGCGGGGCTGCTGCCGGGCGGCTGACCTCTGTCATCTTTGATGGGCAAAGCCAAAAAAAGTGGGTCTACTTTGTCGTCGAGGCCGCGGTGGGTGTGCCTGCGATCATCTTTAACCTATAGACCTATCCCGCCATGGATGTGGATTGCCGCGCCGATGCATCGGCAGTTGTCTTGCCTTTTGCACCCAAACGCGGGCGACCTCATTTCAACGCGTCTTCCAACACGCCCAGCACCGCAGCGCGGGGCACGTCGGAGGTGATAAACGCATCCCCAATCCCGCGCGCCAGAATAAAGCGCAGCTTGCCATCAAGTACTTTCTTGTCCTGCCCCATCAGGCCCAGCAGGCCGGCCGCATCAGGCAAATCGCCGGGAATATCGCGGATATCCACCTTCATGCCCATGTCGCGTAGATGCGCTCGCACGCGGCTTGGCTCTTCCTGACTGCACAGGCCCATCCGCGCTGACAGTTCAAACGCCAACGCACAGCCAATCGCCACACCTTCGCCATGCAACAGACGATCAGAATACCCTGTTGCGGCCTCAAGCGCGTGACAAAAGGTATGGCCAAGGTTCAGCAGCGCGCGGTCACCTTGCTCTGTCTCATCCCGCTGCACGATATCGGCCTTCATCTGGCAGGATCGCGTCACGGCACGCACCCGCGCCGCCATATCGCCCGCCGCCAAGGTCGGCCCTTGGGCCTCTAGCCAGTCAAAGAATGCCGCATCCCCCAACAGCCCGTATTTCACGACCTCTCCATAACCGGCCAGAAAATCGCGCGGCGTCAGCGTGCCCAGCAAGGCCGTGTCGGCCAACACAAGGCTGGGCTGGTGAAAGGCCCCAATCAGGTTCTTGCCCACAGGCGAGTTGATCCCGGTCTTGCCCCCGACAGAGCTATCCACCTGCGCCAGCAGCGACGTTGGAATTTGCACAAAGCGCACACCCCGACGCAGCACCGCCGCCGCAAAACCCGCCAGATCACCGATCACGCCGCCGCCGAAGGCGACCACGATATCTCCGCGCTCGACCTTTTGCGCTAACAGCCATTCCACCGTTCGTTCCAACTGCGCCCAGCACTTCGTGGCCTCACCGGGGGGCAGCGCCAAAGCTTCGGAGGTCAATCCCGCATCAGCCAGGGCCGTTTGCAACGCCGCCAGATGCAGCCCCGCCACCGTCTCATCCGTCACAATGCAGATATGCTTGCGCCCGCCCATGCCAGAAATGCGCGCGCCAGCCGTCGCCAGAACACCGGGGCCGATCTCGATATCATAAGCCCGGCCGGGCAGGTCCACATGCACAGTCGCGTTCATTGCCTAGCTCTCCAGAATATCGGGGCGGGTCGACAGGGTGTCGATCACGGTTTGGGTGGTTTGGTCAATACTTGCATCCGCGCAGACCGGGATGCGCAGCCCCGCCAAGGCGTAGATCGGCGTGCGGTCAGCAAATATCCTGGCCAATGTTGCCTTGGGATCGGCCGTGCGGAGCAAGGGGCGTGTGTCCTTGTGGCGCACGCGGTCCCACAACGTCGAAAGATCAGCGTCCAACCACACAGCAATGCCCATCTTTGCGATCGCATCGCGATTGGCTTCTGACAGAAACGCACCGCCCCCGGTCGAGACAATGCCCGGCGGACCAGAGAGCAGCCGTTTAATCACTTCCGCCTCCCGATCCCGAAAGAAGGCCTCGCCATCGCGCTCAAAAATTTCCGCGATACTGGCCGCTGCGGCCTCTTCGATCGCGGCATCACTATCGACAAAGGGCACGTCCAGCCGCGCCGCCAAAGCACGCCCGATCGCAGTTTTGCCAGAGCCCATCATCCCCACCAAAACCACCGTGTGTTGCAACTTGTAATGCGGCCCTACAGCCATTCATTTGCCCCTCAGCCATCGGCGTGTGAACGCCATGTGCAAAAATTAATGAATCAATGCCGTGATCTTGGGCGAAAGGCCATATATAATCCCTTCAAAAGGTGGCACTCAGACCACATATCGAGGCAGAAAACACGAATTGGGGCAGGCAATGTGGCGACTGATCAAGGTTCTATTCTTTCTAATTGTGCTCGGCGGCGTCGGGCTGATTGCCTATGCCTATGTTGGCCCGCTGTTTTTCCCAGGTGATTTTGCAGCCCCCACCCAAGAGGTAACCCGCCCTGTTACACTTGAAACAGAGTAAGGCACTTGTTGCCGCCCTTTGCCTGACAGGCACTGCCCTGCCCGCCCAAAACGCGGCACAGGGCGAACCTATGTCGGCCATCGAATGGCTGTCGCGCAGCGTTGAAGAGGCCCCGCTTTACGAACCCCCCGTCACTGACAACGCACAAACGCCCGGCGTGACGGTCAGCGCCCTTGATGCCCCTTCCAAAGACCCTGTGGGCCTGTTGCCCAATGCCGTGACAGGTCTGCCACGCACGATCTGGTCGGGCAGCGATGAGGCCGTGCTGGTTGATCTTGTCCGCGCCGAAAGCGTGGAAATGTTGCCTGCGTTGCAGGACTTTCTGAAAGTCCTGCTGCTGGCCGAAGCCGATCCGCCGCAGGATGCCGGCAGCGAGGGTGCGCTGTTTCTGGCCCGCGTTGACAAGCTTCTGGATCTTGGCGCGCTGGAACCTGCCAAATCCATGATCGAACAGGCGACCCCTGATACACCGCAGTTATTTCGTCGCTGGTTTGATGTCGCCTTGCTGACCGGCACCGAAGATGACGCCTGCACCGCAATGGGCAAAACCCCGTCGATTGCGCCAACATATCCTGCCCGCATCTTCTGTCTTGCGCGCAATGGTGATTGGCCCGCTGCGGCGCTGACACTGAACACCCACCGCATTCTGGGCGACATCACCGAACAGGAAGAGGCGCTGTTGTCGCGCTTTCTTGATCCCGAGCTTTATGAAGGTGAGCCGCCGCTGACGGCGCCCGCGCGGGTCAGCCCTCTGACTTTCCGGATGCATGAGGCGATTGGCGAGCCGCTGATCACCGCAAATCTGCCGCTGGCTTTTTCTCACGCTGATCTGCGCGCCACGACCGCCTGGAAATCGCAACTGGAAGCGGCAGAGCGACTTGCACGTCATGGTGCGGTGTCCGAGAACGTCCTGCTGAAGCACTATACCGCGCGCACTCCCGCCGCCTCTGGCGGGATTTGGGATCGGGCAGATGCGATTCAGCGCTTTGACGTGGCCATGACGGCCCGTGATCCGCAAAGCGTGGCCCGCAATCTGCCTGCAGCATGGGACGCCGCACAAGAGGCGCGCGCCGAAGTCCAGTTCGCCAAACTCTACGGCGCAACCTTGCAGGACCTCCCTCTTAGCGGCGATGCGGCGCGCACCGCCTTTCGGATTGGTCTGCTGTCGGCCGACTATGAAACCGTGGCCATCGCTGCCGCAGATGCCGGGTTTGACCCTTTCCTGATCAGCATCGCCCGCGGTCAGATGCAAGATATCCGCGCCTCAACGCCCCGCGCGCGGGCTATACAGGCGGCCTTTACCGGCACGCCACCACCTGCACGCCTGCAAACCCTTGTGGATGAGGGCAAGCTGGGCGAGGCGCTGCTGCGCGCGCTGGCCCTGTTCGATGCTGGCGCGGACGGCGACCTGCGATCGGTGACAGATGCATTGGCTTTGCTGCGTGCCGTAGGGCTCGAAGATGTGGCGCGCAGGGCCGCACTGCAACTGATGATCCTGGATCGCAGCGCATGACACCTGCCGACCAACCGATGGCCCGTTGGGTGCAGGTGTTTCTAGAGGCGCAAGCCGCCGAATTGGATGCCGCCACCAACACGCAACTGGCCTACGCGCGTGATTTGCAGTCTTTTGCAGAATGGTTGCAGGACAAATCAGTGCACTTCAGCACCGCAAGCCGCGACCATGTCGAAGGCTATCTGATAGATTGCGAGGCCGAGGGCCTTGCCAAATCGACCCGTGCACGCAGGCTTTCTGCCATCAAACAGCTTTACCGCTTCGCCTTTGAAGAAGGCTGGCGCGACGACAACCCCGCCATCCAGATCAAAGGCCCCGGACGCGCGCAGCGGCTGCCAAAGACGCTTGATGTTGCCGAGGTCGACCGCCTGCTGGATGCCGCACGCAACACCAAACGTGATGCGTTGCGCAACGCCTGCCTGATGGATCTGCTTTATGCCACAGGAATGCGCGTGACCGAACTGGTCAGCCTGCCTGTTTCCGCAGCACGGGGTGATCCGCGCATGTTGCTGGTGCGCGGCAAAGGTGACAAGGAACGGCTGGTGCCACTCTCGCCCCCTGCCCGTGCGGCGTTGGCCGACTATCTGACCCACCGCGACAATCTTGAGCAAGAGGCCCGCGCGGAAGGCAAACCACCGTCCAAATTCCTGTTCCCATCGCACGGCAAGGCGGGCCACCTGACACGCCATCGGTTCTTTGGGCTGATCAAGGAATTCGCGCGCGACGGAGGGGTTTCTCCTGCCAAGGTCACACCACACACATTGCGCCACGCCTTTGCAACGCATCTTCTTGCGGGCGGTGCGGATCTGCGGTCGATTCAAACGATGCTGGGACACGCCGACGTGGCCACAACCGAAATCTACACCCATGTGCTGGACGCGCGCCTGAAAGAGCTTGTGCTGGACCATCATCCACTGTCCAAGGCCAGCAAGGCTTGAAGACATCTGACAGAGCCTACATAACACCCATGTTTTTGCTTGAAAGCCACTGATGGAAATCGCTTCACTCGACGCCGCATTCTGGGTTACCGCCGGCGCAATTATGGTCCTCTTGATCCTCTCGGCCTTCTTTTCGGGGTCCGAAACCGCGTTGACGGCTGCCTCGCGCGGCAAGCTACGCACAGCGGCTGATAAAGGGTCCAAAGGGGCAGAACGCGCTCTTGTCGTGACCGAGGACAATGAGCGGCTGATCGGTTCAGTCCTGCTGGGCAACAATGTGGTGAACATTCTTGCCACGTCGCTGGCTACGGCCGTACTGACAAAGCTTTTTGGCCAGAACGGCGTTGCCGCTGCAACCCTGATCATGACGCTGCTGGTGCTGATCTTTGCCGAGGTGCTGCCAAAAACGCTGGCGATTACCTACCCTGAGGCTGTTGCGTCACGGGTTGCCCGCCCAATTGCGCTGATCGTCTTCATCTTCTCTCCGCTCGTTGCTGCCGTGCGCTATTTGGTGCGCGGTGTGCTGTTTGTCTTTGGCGTCCGCACTGACCCCGACAGCAATATTCTGGCCGTGCGCGAGGAAATCGCTGGCGCGCTGCAACTGGGCCATTCCGAAGGGATCGTGCAGAAGGAAGACCGCGACCGTATTCTGGGTGCGCTTGATCTGAACGAACGCACGGTCGAAGAAATCATGCTGCACCGTTCCGGGATTGAGATGCTGGATGCGGCCTTGCCGCCTCGCGAAATCCTCGACCAGATCCTGCAAAGCCCCTACACCCGCTTGCCGCTTTATCGTGACGAGCCCGAAAACATCGTCGGCATGGTTCACGCCAAGGATCTGCTGCGCGCAATGCACAAACTGCTGGACGGCGGCAGTGGCGCCGCCAAAGGCCTGGCCGCTTTTGACGTGATGAAAGTGTCGATGCCCGCGTATTTCGTGCCGGAAACCACAACGCTGGACGATCAGATGCGCAGCTTTCTCAAACGCAAGACGCATTTTGCGCTGGTGGTTGATGAATACGGCGCATTGCAGGGCCTGATCACGCTTGAAGACATTCTTGAGGAAATCGTGGGCGAGATCGCCGATGAATTCGACGACCACGAAGAAAACCAGATCGCGGCAACCGAGGATGGCGCCTATTTGGTCGACGGCGGCATGACGATCCGCGATCTGAACCGCGCGCATGACTGGAACCTGCCTGATGACGAAGCCAACACAGTGGCCGGTCTGGTGATCCATGAGGCACAGATGATCCCGGTCGAGGGACAGGTGTTTTCGTTCTACGGGTTCCGGTTCGAGGTGCTGACAAAGGAAGAAAACCGGCTGGCAACGCTGAAGATACGCAAGTTGTAGACGGAATGCTGCCCGCCCCGCCGCGTTGAAATGGAACGGTTGTCACTTGCCCTTGCGCCAGCCCGCAGGCTTGCCTATCTATAAGGTGTCCTTCGGGACTATGGACATAAACGCGCTCGTAATAAGCGGATCGGACCCGGGGGCGGTACCCGGCGTCTCCACCATCACGGCTCATTTGGCCAGCGAGGGGACGAAATAGGATCGACGAACGTCTAAAGGGGTATGCTTTGTCTCGGTGAGATACCACCGTTATCGGTTCAAATTGTATAGTTGCAAATGACAACAATGCACCGATGGCAGTCGCAGCGTAAGCTGTGCCTAATATCGAAAATTAACTCCTTGGGTTTTGCGACCTAAGGCGGGGTTCGCAGGTACCTGGCAACAGAAACCTGCACTTTCACCCCTTTTGAATTGCCTGACCAAAGCCATTGTGACTTGCAATGCGCCGTCACTCTGCGCACCATAAACCGATGAGAATTCTACGGTTTGCATGTGCCGCCCTGCTGTCTGCGGCCCCGATTGTCGCTGAGGCCTGCGATACGGCGCTGATCCTGACAATCGATGTGTCCAATTCCATTGATTCCGCCGAATTTCGCCTACAGACGGATGGCTTGGCGGATGCCCTGCAAGATCCTGAAATCGTTGATACAATGGTGGCGGGCGGCACGACTATCG
This sequence comes from uncultured Paracoccaceae bacterium, assembly GCA_947498645.1. Lineage (GTDB taxonomy): Bacteria > Pseudomonadota > Alphaproteobacteria > Rhodobacterales > Rhodobacteraceae > Yoonia. The sequence continues at coordinate 2,770,259 of CANMKS010000001.1, forward strand.
CTGTGGTGCAATGGTCGGGCGCCGACAGGCAGACCGTTTCGATCCCATGGACGCAAGTGCGGACGGCATTGGATGCGCAGTCGCTCTCTGATCAGGCGCGCCTGATGACCCGCGCTTTTGTGCTGTCAGATACAGCCCCGGCCGAGGCGATCTATTTTTCACTGGAGCTTTTTGATGAGGTCTCAAACTGTGCGCGCCGGGTGATTGATGTCTCGGGCGATGGCACACCCAACGGCGGAACGGATGTACGCGCCGCGCGCAACGCAGCCGAGCGCGCAGGCGTCACCATCAACGGGATCGCCATTGAATCCATGGGGTTGGCCATTACCAATTTTTACCGCAGTGCCGTGATCACGCGAAATGGTTTTGTCATGACCGCCCGCACCCACCGCGAGTACCCCGCCACGATCCGCGCCAAGATCCTGCGCGAGATCAGCCAGATCTTTGGATAGGCTTGACGTCATCAGACCGATCTCGCATGAATGATGCATGAGGTCCGCGAACACCCCGTAAGGCCACGGCCAAAGCATCGCATCCACTGACCACTTCAGAAAGGATGCACCCATGGCTGCTTTCAATGAAATTTCACCCGCCCAGCTGATGCGCCTGATTGGCACGCCAGCCTGCCCTGTGATCGTTGATGTCTGCGTCGATGAAGACTTCGCAGAGGATCCGCATCTGGTTCCCACAGCATATCGTCACGCGCATCGTGACAGCGATGGGTTGCTTGCCCTGCTGTCGGGTCGCCCATGCGTTATTATTTGCCAGAAGGGGCTAAAACTGTCGCATGGCGTCGCCGCAATGTTGCGAAGCCACGGTATTGACGCGCAGGTTTTGGCGGGCGGCAATCATGCATGGCGCGATGCCGGTTTGCCGCGCGTTCCAGCCGCCACGATCCCCGGAACGCTCTGGGTCACACGCCACCGGCCCAAGATTGACCGCATCGCCTGCCCTTGGCTGATCCGGCGATTTGTTGATCCTGCGGCCAGGTTCCTGTTCGTGCCGCCCGCCACTGTTGCGGATGTGGCGGTCAAGTTTGACGCAACACCTTTTGATGGCGATCAGGCACCTTGGACGCATGATGGTGCGCTCTGCACCTTCGATGTGATGGTGCGGGATTTTGGACTAAGCCACCCTGCCCTTGATACGCTTGCAACCGTGGTACGTGCGGCTGATACCGATCAGCATGATCTTGCACCCCAAGCGGCTGGTCTGCTTGCGGTTTCGGTGGGGCTGTCGCGCATGTACCGCGACGACCAAACGCAGCTTGAGGCGGGCATGGTGATCTACGACGCGCTTTACCGCTGGGCCCGAGATGGGCAGGACGAAGGCCACGATTGGCCAGCAGGTTGCGGTGCATGACTGCTGAACTGATCCGTGTTTTCGGGCGCATCGGCCTTTTATCCTTCGGTGGCCCGGCGGCGCAAATCGCCCTGATGCACAAGGAACTGGTCGAAAGCCGCGACTGGCTCTCAGAGCAGCAATTCTTGCGCGCATTGTCCTTTTGTATGCTCTTGCCGGGGCCGGAGGCCATGCAACTGGCCACCTACGCCGGTTGGAAACGGCAGGGCATTGTCGGGGGGTTGATCGGTGGCGGGTTGTTTGTGCTGCCCGGCGCCGTGGTCATCTTTGCGCTGGCGCTGGCCTATGGCGCCTACGGCAATCTGCCCCTGGTTCAGGCCCTGTTTCTGGGCGTAAAAGCCACCGTCGTGATTATCGTGATCGAAGCATTGATCAAAATCGGCAGGCGGGCGTTGACGTCACAGAAACACGTCCTGATTGCGGCCTGCGCCTTTGTCGCACTCTTTGTCTTTGCGCTGCCCTTCCCGCTTGTGATCGCGCTTGCCGCTGTTGTCGGGGCCATTGGCGCGGCTGATGAAGGCGCAGCCGCTTCCCCGGCATCCGGTAACTTGCGCAGCAGCCTGCGTGTTCTGCTGATCGGCCTTGTGATCTGGGCCGCTCCTTTCGCGCCCATCATTGCCGCTGGCAACACCTTTCTGATCGATGTCGGTGTCTTCTTTTCGACCCTTGCGGTGGTCACGTTCGGCGGTGCCTATGCGGTGCTGGCCTATATGACCCAAGAGGTTGTGGTTGGGTTTGGCTGGCTGAGCACGCCCCAGATGATGGATGCCTTGGGATTGGCAGAAACAACGCCGGGGCCGTTGATCCTTGTGACGCAATTCGTAGGAATGGTCGCGGGATTGGCCGAATCCGGGCCCGGCATGGCCGTGCTTGCGGGGCTCTTGACGCTTTGGGTGACCTTTGTGCCCTGCTTTATCTGGATATTTGCAGGCGCGCCGTTGATCGATTGGCTGGACGGCAAACCGCGATTGCGGGCCGCCCTGGCGGCGATCACCGCAGCCGTAGTGGGCGTGATCGCCAATCTGTCACTGTGGTTCGCGCTGCATGTGCTTTTTGAGACGGTCAATCCTGTCACCGCAGGCCCTATCAAAACGGTGCTGCCTGAGCTGAGCACATTGAACCCGCTCGCCTTGGTGCTGGCCACGATAGCGGCCTTGCTTTTGCTTTGGCGGCATTGGCCGCTGCCTTTGGTTCTGCTCATTTCGGCGGCACTGAGCCTGTTTGCAGGTCTTGGTTCGGCTTTGGTGTAATCCGCCCCTTTTCACGCCCAAGGAATCCCCTATGGTAATGGCAAGCGAAGGGGATATGCACTGTGACCAGCACGATCGACTATGGAAATCTGATGCACAGCGCGATGCGCGGCCTGATCCAGAACGTGTTGACGGATGTGCAAAAAGACGGGCTGCCCGGCGCACATCACTTCTTTATCACCTTCGACACCATGCACCCGGATGTCGAAATCGCCGATTGGCTGTCGGATCGCTATCCCGGCGAGATGACCATCGTTGTGCAGCACTGGTTTGCCGATCTTGAGGTCACCAACGAAGGGTTCACCATCACGCTGAATTTCGGGGATAACCCCGAAACGCTCTACGTGCCTTATGATGCGATCAAGACTTTTGTTGATCCTTCGGTTGAATTCGGCCTGCGTTTTGAAACACAGGACGACGATGCGGCCGAACCCGTTGCCGTCGCCGAAGAAGCCCCCATGGAAGAGATGGTCGAACCGGATGACGACCCCGAAGATGCGCCGAAAGAGGCGGAAGTTGTCAGCCTCGATCAGTTTCGCAAGTCCTAGGATCGCAAAGACGTATTGAACACGCGGCCCTTGACCAGCCATGCCACACCAAATGCGAACAGGGCGGCCCATTCGCCATAAAGAATGACCCGCTGCGAAAAGAACCCGCGCAACGCCTCCAGCTGGCTTAGCCCCATCACGATCATAGCCACGGCGATCACCAGCGCGCAGGCCGCATAGATGCGATTGCGTTGCAATTTGACCTGCGTGGGCTTTTGCGTTTGCGGATCTTTGTCGTTCTCTCCGGGGCGTCGAAAGATGACTGCACAGAAATAGAACATGATCGCAAACAGCACAAACGCAGCACCATAGTGGATCATGCCCACGCCGGGGAATAGCTCGAATGCTGTTTTGAAGACGACGGTTGGTTGCTCTGCATCAATCGCCCCAAACATGCGTGCATTGAAGATGGTTTCAGAGCAACCCGATTTCTCTGTCGGAAAAACGGCAACCAGCAACCCGGCGATGCCTGCGACCATTGCAAGATAGCGAACAACCGGCCCTTCCGCCCGGTAAGAGGCCAAGAGCGTGCCGATAAACGCCAGGGTCATCACAAAGACAACGCCGGCCAGCTGGCTGTAGTAATAGTGGCTGAGGCTGTTGCGAAAGCATGAATGTGCCGAATAACGATCAACAATGATGAGCGCTGGCGGCAACAGAATCGCCGTCAGACCAATGACGGAAATCACGGTGCGCTGATTGCGCAGTGCCTCGGCGACGGATGGGCTCACCCAGTTGGGATCAAAGGGTTTTTCCTTATCAGGGTCCAATCCAAGCATGATAAATCTCCTTTCTTAAATGCCGCTATTTCACCACGAAGCGCCCAGCCTGTCATTATTTGCCTTCGCCAGCCCGATTGGATATCCCTGCGCATAACCAGCAACGACAGGGTACTCCCATGACCGATACACGCACTGAAACCGACAGCTTTGGCCCTTTGGAGGTTCCCTCGGATCGGTACTGGGGCGCGCAGACGCAGCGCTCGATCATGAACTTTCCCATCGGCTGGGAAAAGCAGCCGGTCGCGATTGTGCGCGGGCTTGGTGTGATCAAACAGGCCTGTGCGATGGCTAATAAGGCACGCGGCAAGCTTGATCCGGCACTGGCTGACGCCATGATCGCCGCCGCCGCAGAGGTTGTCGCGGGCAAGCTTGATGATCATTTTCCGCTGGTCGTCTGGCAGACCGGATCTGGTACGCAGTCAAACATGAACGCCAATGAGGTGATCTCGAACCGCGCGATTGAGATGCTGGGCGGCACGATTGGGTCCAAAGACCCTGTTCACCCCAATGATCACTGCAATATGGGGCAATCTTCGAACGATACCTTCCCGACGGCCATGCATATCGCTGTGGCCACAACCGCGCATAACGTGCTGCTGCCGGGGCTTGAGAAACTGCACAGCGCCCTGGCCCAAAAGACCAAGGATTTCGACGATATCATCAAGATCGGCCGCACCCACACAATGGACGCGACACCGCTGACGCTTGGGCAGGAATTTTCTGGCTACACCCATCAGGTTGCCATGGGCATTCGGCGGATCAAGGCCGCCCTGCCCGCGATTTATGAATTGGCTCAAGGCGGCACAGCTGTGGGCACCGGGTTGAACACGCCCAAAGGCTGGGGCGAAACGGTTGCGGCCAATATGGCCGAAATCACCGGCCTGCCCTTTGTGACAGCACCCAACAAGTTCGAAGCGCTCGCCGCCCATGACGCGCTGGTCGAAATGTCAGGCGCACTCAAGACGGTGGCGGCCAGCCTTTACAAGATCGCCGCCGACATTCGCATGTTGGGTTCCGGCCCGCGGTGTGGTTTGGGCGAATTGATGTTGCCAGAGAATGAACCCGGATCGTCGATCATGCCAGGCAAGGTCAATCCAACACAGGTTGAGGCGATGACGCAGGTGTGCGCCCATGTCATGGGCAATGATGCCGCGGTGGGGTTTGCCGGTAGCCAGGGCCATTTCGAATTGAACGTGATGAAACCAATGATGGCCTATAACGTGTTGCAATCCATGCAATTAATTGGCGATGCCTCTGTCACCTTTACTGATAATTGCGTCACCGGTATTCAGGCCGACCGGACCCGAATTGAGAAACTGATGCGGGAATCGCTGATGCTGGTGACGGCACTTGCCCCCACCATCGGCTATGACAACGCAACAACCGTCGCCAAGACCGCGCATAAGAACGGCACCACCCTCAAGGAAGAGGCGATCAAACTGGGGTTCGTGGATGAGGCCACATTTGACGACGTCGTGCGCCCTGAGGATATGATCGGGCCCAAATGAAACCGGTCAACCTTAACAAAGCACGCAAGGCCAAGACGCGGGCCGAAGCAAAGGCCAAGGCAGATCAGAATGCTGTTCGCTTTGGCCGCAGCAAAGCCCAACAAGTGCTTGAGGCCGCGCAGGCCGAACAGGCCAGCAAGCGTTTATCACAGCTGAAGTTTGACGACGAATGACCCACAGTCGCCCAGTCAAACGCTCACTCACCCTGCGCGGTCACCGCACAAGCGTGTCATTAGAAGATATTTTTTGGGATGTATTTCGTCAGATCGCGGAATCTGATGAAAAGACGATCAACGGCTTGGCCGCTGAAATAGACGCGACGCGCGGCGATATCGGCCTCGCGTCTGCAATCAGGATTTATGTTTTGGAACGCGCCTTGGACCGCAATCAGTCCTTGGCGTAAAGCGCACCGCGCAGAGATGACAAACGATCGCGGTCGCGCGTCTCGGATGCGTTCATCTTGGCGGGCTTGACCGCTTTTGCCTTTGGCGCCGACTTGTCAAACAGACGCGCCAATTGTTCACCCGCGAGAGGTGTTTTCGTTCTGGCGATATTCAGATCAAGCGCTTTCTTCTTCTTGCGCCCGAACAATCCACTACGAGAAGATCCTGGAAGAGAGATTGTCATTGTGACCCCCGAATAACTGACAAAAAAGAACTAACATAACAGTGCCACATTTGTGTCATGAAAAGATTAACAGCACAATTCAACAACGGGCCCAAATCGCGCCCGACACCACAAGTACCCGCCTTAACATGCTGATATTAATATATTTTCTAAAAGTTAACGAATGAGTGGAAGATTGCCGATGCGTTTCTGACTAATTCGTGATCACGGTGATTTTCTTATTCTGTATCCCCAATGGAAACAGATGAGGCCTCACGTCGCCCGATTCGCAGTATGATTCCGTGGCGCGCGCGCACCGTCAGATGCGCAACCGGAACCGGAACCTGCCCATCAACAGGTGTGAACCGATAGGCCCGTAGCAGCCCCGCCAGAACCACCACGCCCTCGATCATCGCAAACCCTGCCCCGGTACAAACCCTTGGTCCGGCAGAAAACGGCATGTAAGCGTCGCGCGCGCTTTGCCTGCCGGCCTCTGTGTTCCAGCGCGCCGGGTCAAAGGCATCAGGATCCGCCCACAGACGGCTATGCCGGTGCTGATGCCAAGGTGACAAGACAACCTGCGCGCCCCGCCTTATCTGCCGTTCGCGGAATGTTGTCTCTTCCTGTGCCTCGCGCACCATCATCGGCACAGGTGGATAAAGGCGGAGTGTCTCGCGAAACACATCGCGCGTTTGCTTTAGCTGCGAGAGGTCCGCAAAATCGCCAGTGAACACCGCTGCCTCTGCGGCCAAGTGATCCTGCCATGTCGGATGTGTTGCCAGAAGGTGCAGCGCCCAAGCAATCGCTGACGCACTGGTTTCATGGCCCGCAAGAAAGAAGATCGCGACCTGATCGACCATCTCGTCACGTGTAAAGGTTTCGCCTGTTTCAGGGTCAGCTGTCGTCAGTATCTTTGTGGCCAGATCATCGGGGGCAGTACCTGCGGCGATCAAACCCAACCGCCGGTCCACAAGTTGCGTGATCAGCTGACGAATATGCTGCGCCGTCTGCCGCGTCTCCCGCTTGAAGAACCGGGGCATCCAATTGGGGCCGGGAATGAATGCCGCAAGGTTCAGGATCGGCTGACTGCGTTGATAATCGCGAAAGGCGGTAAAGACCTCTTGCGCGATCTCATCCTCGATCGGGATCGAGAACAGCGTGCGAAAAATCACATCCGCCGCAATGTGGCTCGTGAGCGCCTCAACCTCCTGCGGTTTGTCATTGGCAGCGGCAGCAAGTCGGGCAACGCCGGCCTCCGTCGCCGCAAGAATACCGGGATAGGTATCGCGCAGCCGCCCCCCTTCGAAGGCCGGGTCAATAATCCGGCGCTGGCGCTTCCAGACTGCGCCATTGGTCAGAAAGACACTGTTCCCCAATAAGGGCCGCAAGCCCGCCCCTATCCGATCTGATTTTGGATAGGCGTCAGGATTGCCGCGCAAGACCTCTTTGACCAATGCAGGATCATTCACCAGATAGCTGCGAAAGAAGGGGGTGCGAAACTCGGCCATCCAGGCGCGGTATAGCCTGGCAGGTTGGGCTGACAGGATATCCTGCCTGAACAACCGCAGATACCGCCAAAGCGAAACGCTCTCTGCGCGCGGCTCCGGTTTTGGGGGCAGCACCGTCACGGTAGCATCGATGTGTATTTCGACACAGGCGTATCAATCCGGGATTTCGAGGGGTCGCGCCCCCGAAACCGCTCACTCAGGTAAAGCGGCCCCGCAGTGATCTGAAAGTAGTCGTAATCCTTGGGCTGGTCGAACGCGCAGAGATACTGAAAATGCAGCCGGAAAAACCGCCACCGCAGTGATTTCCACTTTTCCGGCGACAGGCTTTGGGTGAAGGCTGCGGAAATCACCAAGGGCCAGCGTTTGCCCGGCGGTGTGACGCCACTGACGCCGACAGGATCGCACAGCGCAAAGCAGCAGCCGTCCCCCGGTGCCGAAACATCAACCCAAGTGAAATTCTCCTGCGTGGCCAGAAACGCAAGATCGCGGCGCAAACGTCGCGCGCGCGGCAGGAAAGACATCATCGGCACGACGTGCCCAAGCGACAGGAACGCCAAACGCGCGCCGTCAGGTCTCACATGCCCATCCCGGATCACATCGGCAAGGATCGACACCGCCAGATGCGCGCCCGACGAATGCCCCACCACCAGCACCTCATCCACCTCATCGGCAAGTGCTGCCGCGATGGTTTGCGCGAATTGGTCCATCCGCTTTTCCAGCTCTGGCGGGTTTTCACCGCGCAACCGGGCAGAGAACGCATAGTCATGCATCAGGTAGTAGGCGAAAAGCTTGTTGTCCTTGGCCTTGAACCAGCGCAGCAGCACGGTCAGGCAGGCCACAAACAACGCCCAGTAAAGGCCCCACGCCACCCATCCGACAAAATCAAAGATCGCACCCTCTGTCAGCCCCACAAGCCCCAGCGCGCCCATGATCAACCAATAGACAAGCCCGCCAATCAGCGCCCCCGCCAGAACGGCCACAGCAAGCTGTGCCAGAAGCATCAGCACCGGATAAAGCGCCGCAATCACCGGCCCTTTGCGCATCCACATCAGGCGCCGCAGCGTGCCGGTGCGGATGTATATCCACGTGGTGTGAAGAAGCTGCCAATATGTTGCCGGAATTGATTGTGCCATGCTGTCGCGCACGATATCCGACCAGACCAGCACATCGACCTGCGCCAGCGCTGGCTGCCCATCTATCCGTGCGGCCACTGACCAGCGAAAGCTGTCCTCGGCAGTTTCTGCCTTCACGGCGATCTCATAGCCGCTGATGTCCGCCTGTGCCGCCGCCTCTTTGCGGTACAGCTCGCGGTAACGTCTGGGATGCATCGGATCATAGCCGGGAATATGAAAAACCCGGCGTCTTGTGACCTGTTGATTGGTTGCGCTCATCCCTGCCCCATACTGATGCCGGGTCTAGGTTAGCGACACTATGATCAGCCCACCAGAGCAAGGGCGGGGAATTGCTCAAGCAGCCAATAGCTGAATGCGGCAAATTGGCCCGTGATCATCATCAGGCCAACGGTCCAGAGCAGCAGACCAGAGGCTTTCTCGATCCGGTCCATGTGGCGCTTCATCCAGCCCATGACACCTTTGAGGCGTGGAAAGAACGCTGCAACCAGCAGAAACGGAATACCAAGGCCAAGCGCATAAACCGCCAAAAGCACGGTGCCGCGCGACACATCACCCTCTGAGGCGGCAAGGCTGAGGATCGCCCCAAGGATCGGGCCTAGGCACGGCGTCCAGCCAAAGGCAAAGGCAAGCCCCAAAAGGTAAGCACCAAATGCCGACCCACCCTTGTCACCTGCGTCAACGCGCAACTCGCGATCCAGAAAGCCGATCCGAAAGACACCCACAAAATGCGCACCAAGGATCATGATCACCGCCCCGGCCACAACGATAAACCAGTCCTGCACCTGCAACAGCATCCGCCCCATCTGCGAAAAGGCGAGGCCCAGCAGCAGGAAAACCGTCGATAGCCCAAGAACAAAGAACACAGCCGACAGGAACACCCGGCGCCGTGCCTGTGTGGTTTGCTCCATCTCACTGACGGATACACCCCCCATATACGCCAGATAAGGCGGCACGACGGGTAGCACACAGGGACTGAGGAATGACAGAATGCCGGCCAGCATGGCAACCAGCATTGCAGGCAGCAAACCGGCATCAAAGATCAGAGTGGTGTCGAGCATATGGTGTTCCTTCCCGCCCTACCTAACCACGCATGCGACCCGCGTCACGGGTCATCTTGTCACAAGTTGGTGGACGGGTTGAAACATCCCGCGGCGGCGCTCGCGACCAACGACCAATGGCGGGCCCGCATGTTGCTCATACATCTAACATTCCCTTGTCTGTTTCGCCGCAGCCGTTACTGTCGCCAAATGGGACAAAAGAGCCTTCAATCCATGCGATCATCTGCCGAGAACGCGACCATGCGTTTGCTGACAGTGCGGTCAAGGCGACCGGGTCGCATTCCTTTTTCCAGAATGCGTGCGGGTCCAGGTTCCCGGTAACCGGACCCACCACATCAAAATCGACGCATTCAAAAGGAAACATCATGTCATCACATGACCGTTCACTCTATCTGCGGTACGCAGATGCACTAAAACACCCATCCAATTTTTTGGGCGCCGTTACCGCGTTCTTTGCCGCTGACGCCAACATCAACGTGGTCCACCCATTCAATGAAATGCAGGGGGCAAACGCATATTTTGACAAATTCCTGCACCCGTTGCAGCAAGCCTTCGAAGGGCTGTACAGACGCGATGACATTTTCATGGCCGGGCAATTTGAAGGACAGGACTGGGTCAGTTCCACAGGCTACTACGTCGGTCGTTTTGCCCAAGACTGGATCGGTATCAAAGCCACAGGCACGCTGAGCTATCTGCGGTATGGAGAGTTTCACCGCATTGAAGACGGCAAAGCCGTCGAAAGCTATGTCTACCTCGACATTCCGGAACTGATGATCGCCTGCAATCAATGGCCCCTGCCCATGGGGCCAGGTCTGTCGCGCGGCTATACGGGGTTGATCCAAGGACCGGCGAGCAGGGACGGCGTCATCACGAGCGCTACCGATCCTGCCGAGAGCCAACGCAGTTATCAGACTGTAACGGATATGCTTTTTGAACTGGCGACCGAAGATGAGGCCTGGCGCCCTTACTGGCATGACAACATGATGTGGTATGGTCCGGGCGCCTTTGGAAGCTTTGTAGGCATTGAGGAATTTGCATCATTCCAAGTCCCCTTTGAATCGCAGTTTGAAGGATGGTCCGGCGGAACGAAGAACAATGGGATGACCAAGCATTTCACAAGATACGGAGACGGAAATTATACCTGCTCGGGCGGTTGGCCATCTCTGACCGGTGTCAACGTGAAGCCGTTTTTGGGGCAAGGCCCCACGCAAGAGCGGGTGTTCATGCGTGTCTGTGACTGGTGGCGGCGGGAAAATGATCTTCTTGTCGAGAACTGGGTATTTGTTGATGTCCCCCATGTCTTGCTGCAACTGGGTTATGACCCGTTACCACAGTGGCAAGGTTCGTAAGGCAAAATGCGCTGCCATGCATGGCCGACCTTTAGATTGATTGGTTTCCTGATCAAAGGCCCCCCAACCCCATGACGGCCACCAGTTGAACCGTCCAAGGAAGGCCGCGAATTGGGTTTCACTTGCCACGTGAAATGCTTTACCTCGCCGGTATGACATTTGACACTGATCTTGATGCGAAGGGGCTGTTATGCCCCCTGCCCGTTCTCAAAGCCCGCAAGCGTTTGCAGGCGTTGCAGTCTGGACAGGTACTGCGGATGCTGGCGGATGATCCGGCGGCCGTAATTGATGTGCCGCATTTCTGCGCCGAGGCGGGGCATGTCTTGCTGGCCAGCGAAGACGGCCCGGACGGTCAGTATTATTTTATCCGCAAGGGCTGACCCTCAACGAAAGACGCCGCCCCAAACGGGGCGGCGTCTTTGTTTCATGGCCTATGCTCTGATCTAGCGGCCCAGCGACCACCAGCCCTTGCGCTTGGGCTTATCGTCAGCGGCTGGTTTTTCCGCCGGTGTCTCTGATGCCTGCGGCGCCGCAGGCTCCGGTGTCGGTTCTGGCGCTGCTTCAGGGGCAGGCTCTGCCTTGGTAGCCTCGGCCGCTGGCGCTGTAACAGCCGCCATCACATCCTCGACCTTTGGCTTGGCGCGGCTGCGGCGTTTGGGCTTTGGCTTTTCCTCGGCTGCCGGGGCTTCGGCCTCTGCAGCAGGCTCTGCCGCTGGAGCCTCATCACTTGCCGTATCCGCCGCAACAGGTTTTTTACGGCTGCGGGTCCGCTTCTTTGGTGCGGGTGCTTCCTCTGCTGCGGGTTCCTCTGCCTGTGGCGCTGCGTCCACGGCTCCTGCATCATCTGCCTTTTTGCGGCGCGACCTTGTGCGCTTGGGCTTTTCTTCTGCCTTGGGTGCTGCATCCTCGTCAGATTTGGCTTCTACCGCGTTATCCGCTTGAGCCTCTGCTGGCTGCGCCTCTTGCGCGGCCTCGCCAGATTGTGCGTCATCACCCTCGATCTGCTGCTGGTTTTCACCATTGCCACCGCCACCCCGGCGACGACGCCGACGGCGGCGTTTGCGCTTGGGCCGTTCTTCACCATCGTTGGCTTCTGCATCCTGCGGTTCAGCTTCATCCTCAATCGGATCAATGATCACGCCTGCGTCCACATCATCCATGATAACCGATGTGCTATCTATGGCAGCGGCTTCGGGCACTGCGCGCGTCGCTGTCTTGAACTTTTCAATCGCATAGTCAGGTGACACCAGCGTCGGATCACATTCAATCCGCACGGACATGCCATAACGCGCCTCGATATCGGCGATATGCTCGCGCTTGCCGTTCATCAGGAAGTTGGCGATAGAGATCGGCGCCTTGACCAGCACTTCTTTAGACCGGCCACGCACGCCTTCTTCTTCCAAGGCACGCAGGATCGACAGGGCAACATTGTCGTCAGAGCGCAGCAGGCCTGTACCGTGACAATGCGAACACATTTGCGTCGTGGCTTCCAACATGCCGGGGCGCAGACGCTGACGCGACATTTCCATCAGGCCAAAGCCGGAAATGCGACCCACCTGAATGCGGGCGCGGTCAGTTTTCAGCTTGTCCTTGAAGCGCTTTTCAACGGCGATGTTGTTCCGGCGCTCGTCCATGTCGATAAAGTCGATGACGATCAGGCCTGCAAGGTCACGCAGGCGTAATTGGCGCGCAACTTCATCGGCGGCCTCAAGGTTGGTCTTGGTTGCTGTCTGCTCGATCGAGCCTTCCTTGGTTGCACGGCCAGAGTTCACGTCGATCGCCACAAGCGCCTCGGTGATGCCGATCACGATGTAACCGCCGGATGGCAGTTGGACCGTTGGGTTGAACATACCGTTCAGGTAGCCCTCAACCTGATAGCGGGCATAAAGCGGCAGCTGCTCGCTGTAGTATTTCACGTTCTTGGCGTGGGACGGCATGATCATCTTCATGAAGTCCTTGGCGGTGCGATAGCCCGCCTCGCCCGCGACGATCACCTCGTCGATCTCTTTGGAGTAAAGGTCACGGATCGAGCGTTTGATCAGGTCACCTTCTTCATAGATCTTGGCCGGCGCCGTTGATTTCAGCGTCAACTCGCGAATTTGTTCCCACATGCGTTGCAGGTATTCATAGTCGCGCTTGATCTCGGCCTTGGTACGTTGCGATCCGGCGGTGCGGATAATCAGACCGGCGCCATCCGGCACGGTCATTGATCCTGCAATTTCCTTAAGCTTCTTGCGGTCGGCGGCATTTGTGATCTTGCGGCTGATGCCACCACCGCGCGCGGTGTTTGGCATCAAGACGCAGTAACGACCGGCCAGCGAAAGATATGTGGTCAGGGCTGCACCCTTGTTGCCGCGTTCCTCTTTCACAACCTGGATCAGCAGGATCTGGCGAACCTTGATGACTTCCTGAATCTTGTAGCGCTTGGGGCGCGGTTTGCGCACTGGGCGGACCTCATCGGTGTCGTCTTCTTCGGCGACACTTTCGATGCTGTCATCTTTGCTTTTGGGGTCAGACTGCGGACGATCATCGTCATCATCGTCATCCTCGTCTTCCTCACCAGCCGCAGGTGTTTCCACGGGGGTTTCGGCAACCAGCTCCATGGGCGAGCTGCCCTCTTCGCTGTCGTCAATATCAATGGTTTCCATACCCGCGATATCGCCCGAGGTCTCTTCCTCTGGCGTTTCCACCTCTTCGGTGACGACCGCATCATCGGTCGCAACATCGGCGGCTTTCGCCTTACTGCGGCGGCGGCGTTTTGGTTTGGGCTTTTCTTCTTCGGCGTCGGCTTCGGCCTTCAGGCTTTCGGCATAGGCTTTTTCTTCGGCGATCAGCGCTTCGCGATCGGCGACCGGGATCTGATAGTAGTCCGGGTGGATTTCCGAGAAAGCAAGGAAACCGTGGCGATTGCCGCCATAGTCGACAAACGCCGCCTGTAGCGATGGTTCAACCCGTGTTACCTTTGCAAGGTAGATATTGCCTGCAAGCTGACGCTTGAACTGGCTTTCAAAATCAAATTCTTCGACTTTGTTTCCGTCGACCACAACAACGCGGGTTTCTTCCGCGTGTGTGGCATCGATTAGCATTTTCTTTGGCATGTTGTCCGTTCGCATATAACCCCGGCGGCGCCCCTGGGGGTGCTGTTGTCCGTGTTATATGTCTGATTAAGGCGATCTGCTGCGCGCGGACAGTGCCAGCGCCCCTTGGGGCGGCTGCATCTTGCCTCATGTTTAGCGCGCGTTGCATCGCGTTTCTGCTCCGACCCCGGCTTATGTGGGGCCCGTTCATGGCCCGGTCGGCGTTGTATGCGCGACGCAGGGCGTTCTCCTGATCCCGAAGGATCAAATCAGCTGTTGGGTTCTGGTTTATGACCAATCACGCAACAGAGAATCTCTATCGAATGTCACCGCGCAACTGCTGCGCGAGCATCCGTATGACCTACATAAGGGAGGTTGGTACTCTATTACAATGCCAATTTGATATGTGGTCAGTGATCGGACGCTGCCGCATTGCGGGCTTGACGCCGATCAAGCACATGCCAACAAAAGGCAAAGCCCGTTTGCCTGATAATTGCCAGGCGTTCTACAGGAGAAGTCCGTGAAAATTATACCCCTCACCGGTTGCCTTGGTGCCGAGATATTTGATGCGGACCTCAAAGACCCTGCGCAATTCGCTGAGATCAAAGCAGCTTTCACACAGTTCTCGGTCATCACATTGCGCGCGCAGGATCTCACCCCGGACAACCTGCTTGGCTTCGCCCGTCGCTTTGGCCCCATCAACGTCAACCGTTTCTTCACCCCCCTCACCAGCCATCCAGAGATCGCTATCGTCCTCAAGGAACCCGATCAGCAAGGGGCCATCGGCGAAGACTGGCACACCGATCATGCCTACGATCAGATCCCTGCCATGGGGTCGATCCTGCATGCGATTGAAACGCCGCCATCGGGTGGCGATACGGTCTTTTGTTCCATGGGTGCGGCCTATGACGCGCTAAGTGTGCGTTTCAAATCCATGATCGAAGGCCTTTCGGCCTGGCACTCATCGCGCCATGTTTTCGGGGCAAGCCAGGCGGATGCGGAAAGTGTCACCTCGGGGCGTGTCGGCAATGCGGAGCTTGCCATCCAAGACGCGCTGCATCCTGTCGTGATCAAACATCCCCTGTCAGGGCGGCTTGGTCTTTACGTCAATCCGCAGTTCACGACCCATATTGACGGATTGGCCAAGACCGAATCCGATGCCCTGCTACAGATGCTCTATACCCATTGCCAAAAGCCAGAGTTCCAATGCCGGGTCAGATGGCAACCCGGCGACGTCACCATGTGGGACAACCGCGCAACATGGCACAAGGCCATCAACGACTACCAAGGGCACAGGCGCTATATGCACCGGGTCACAGTGGAGGGTTGCCGATTGGACGCCCCCTAAAGGTAGTCAGACCGCTGCAACCCGTATTTCGCCATTTTCTCGTTCAGGGTCCGGCGCGGCAGGCAAAGCTCTTCCATCACCGAAACGATTGACCCTTTATGGCGGCGCATCGTGTTGTCGATCAGCATCCGCTCAAAGGCTTCGACGAACTCTTTCAACGGCTTGCCTTCGGTTGTCATTGCGGGCTTGGATTCTTCGGTGTCAGCCATCAGCAGCGACGCGATAGAGCCTGTGCCCCGGCGGTTTTGCAATACGGCACGCTCTGCCACGTTGATCAACTGACGCACATTGCCCGGCCATGGGGCCTGCAACAACTGTGCTGCTTCCTGCGCATTCACCTCAGGCGCCTCGCAGCCATATTCCTCAGAGAACTGTTCGCCCAGACGGGTAAAGAGCGACAGAATATCCTCGCCGCGCTGGCGCAATGGCGGAACGGTGATGCGCAAAGCGGCCAGACGATAGAACAGATCAGGACGCAGGACGCTTTCGCAGGTCTTGTTCTGCTCCTGCAAGTTACAGATCGCCACAATCCGGGTTTCGGCGGGGGTGCCCTGCTCATTGATGGCGGTCAGCAGACGGGCCTGCAACGCGTGGCTGAGAGCTTCGATATCTTCCAGTACCAGCGTACCACCGCGGGCCTCTTCCATTGCCGGGATCGGCTCGTCGTCCCTGGCCGGGCCAAAGATGATGCGGCCCAGTGTTTCCTCATCATAGGCAGAGCAACTGAGCAGGACGAATTTCTTGTTGGCGCGCGCACCCACCGCATGCAGGGCATGTGCAACAAGCGTCTTGCCGGTCCCGGTTTCACCTTCCACAAGCACGTGGCCGTCAGCCTGCCCCAGATCAAGGATATCTTCCTTGAGCCGTTCCATGGGCTGTGACTGCCCGATAAGTTTCTTGATGATGGCGGAACCGTCCGACAACTCGCGCCGCAGCGCGCGGTTGTCCAAGGTCAGACGGCGGGCCTGCGTGGCCTTTTTGGCCAGTTCGGTCATGCGATCAGGGTTGAACGGCTTTTCCAGAAAATCGAATGCGCCAACGCGCATCGCCTCAACCGCCATCGGCACATCGCCGTGGCCAGTGATCATGATCACTGGCAGGCTGCTATCAAGGCCCTTGAGCTTTTTGAGAAATTGCATGCCATCCATACCGGGCATCTTGATGTCGCTGACCACGATGCCGGGATAGTCACTCCCCAGCCCCTTCAGCGCATCCTCGGCCGAGGCAAAGGTTTCAGTGTCAAAGCCCGACAGGGCCAGCCACTGTGAAATCGACTGACGCATATCTTTCTCGTCATCGACAATCGCGATTTTCATGACCTTACTCATGATCTTCTTCCTTACTCTGCCGCGGCGACGTCCTGCCGGATGATCGGCAGTTGCACCTCGAATATAGCCCCGCCATCAACCGCATTGCGTGCGGTCAGGCGCCCACCCAAATCGTTTACGATGCCAGAGGAGATAGCAAGCCCCAGACCGACCCCATCACCAGGTTGTTTGGTGGTGTAAAACGGCTCAAACAGTTCATCGAGGTTTTCGATGCCTTCGCCGTTGTCCCGGATCTGGATGCTGACCGTGTCACCGGCTGCCAAGAGTATCTCAACCGTGGGGTTCGCCGCCGTTTTCGTCGCGTCCAGCGCATTGCGCAAAAGGTTGATAATCACCTGTTCCAGACGCAGCCGGTCGCCAAGGATCATCACCGGCTCATTCGGCAATGTGCGGATGATATTGACAGCGCGGGTTTTCAGTTGCGGTTCCATCAAGGCCAGGGCTGTAGACACCGCAGCCCTTGTATCTACGGGTTCAAAGGCCTCTCCACCCTTGCGGGCGTAGGATTTGAGTTGCCGTGTAATCGCCCCCATCCGCCCCAGCAGATCGTCAATACGCTGGAAGGACGACAGCGCCTCTTCGGTGCGTTCGCGTTGGAGCAGCAGACGGGCACCGGCCAGATAGGTCTTCATCGCGGCAAGCGGTTGGTTCAACTCGTGGCTCACCGCCGCTGACATCTCGCCCAACGCGGCCAGTTTTGAGGATTGCGCAATCGTCTGCTCGGCCACTTGAAGGGTCTTTTCGACCTTCTCGCGTTCGGCGATTTCCCGCTGTAGGCGTCGGTTCAGTGCGCGAAGCTCTGCTGACTCGCGCTGGAAGAAAAGCAGGCGCGACGCAGTCTTGCGCGAGGTCGTCCAGAATACCAGCGCCAGCAGGATCGCGAATCCCATCACCTCAAGCGCCAGAATGCCATTTACCCGCTCTCTGACCGACGCATAGGTCGTGAAACTGACCAGCGTCCAGCCCTGATGCGGCACGCGGGTTTCGCGGCGCAACACGGCCTTGCCCGCCAGATATGCGTCAGCGGGCAATGCCGCCCAGCCTTGGGTCACGCGGATCGCCCGCTCAATCGCGGAAGGAGCGGATTGGCGCGCCAGCGCCTCTTCTTCCACCAGACCGCGCCAGCGCGGCTCTGTTGCCATGATGATCGTGCCATCGCTGTCGGTGACCAGCACCGCATCAGCAACCCCCACCCAGCCGCGTTCAAGGCGGGCGGTGTCCACCTCAACCAACAAAACACCCAAGAATCCAAGGCTGCTTTCAATCCGGCGCGAGTAGATGAAGGAATAGCCGCCTTCGTCAGTCTCATAGGTGGTGTAAATCGTCTGGTTGGTGCGCACGGCATCCACGAAATAGGCCTGATTGCGGTGCATCTCGCCGATTTCATTGCGATCAGTGGCCGCCACTGTGCGTCCGTCGCGGTCCAGCAATGTCAGCGATGCAGCGCCGATTTCATCAACAAAGGACAATAGCCGCGCGGTCGAACGCGAATAATCCTGCCCTTCCAGCGCCAAAATCAACTCAGGATCACGCGACAACAGCTGTGGCACGACCGAGTTGCGCTGCAACTCGTTCATCAGATTGGTGACATAAAGCGCCAGCCGAACCTCAGAGCGGTCGCTGATCGTCTCTGTAAACCGCTTGGTCAGCACCTGATTTGAAACATAGATGACGATGACCGCAAACAAGCAGATCACCAGCACAGTCAGGCGCAGATACCAGCGTCCCCGGCCACGCCCCCGCGTCATTGTATTCAATCGGCCAAACATAGACAGAGTCTATGCGTCCCAGTGCATTCCAGCAAGCGCATCAGGCTAAGCCGTGGCGAATTGCCCGATCAGCCCGCGGAAAAGCGCCTGCCCGTCCGTCCCGCCATGGCCATTGTCAACGGCGCGTTCAGGGTGCGGCATCATGCCAAGCACGCGGCGGTTTTCCGACAGAACGCCAGCGATATCGGCAACCGATCCGTTGGGATTATCACCATAGGTGAATGCGATGCGATCCTCGCCGCGCAATTCCGCCAGCGTGGCGTCATCGACGGTATAGTTTCCATCGTGATGGGCCACGGGAAAGCCAACGGTATCGCCTGCGTTATACCCCTCGGTAAAGGCGCTGGCAGAGGTTTCTACTTTAAGATCAGTGGTTTTGCAGATGAACTTCAGGTTCGCATTGCGCATCAGCGCACCGGGCAGCAAGCCTGTTTCCGTCAAGACCTGAAAACCGTTGCAGACACCCAGAACATAGCCACCGCGCGCCGCATGACCGACAACCGCCTGACAAATCGGAGATTGCGCCGCAATCGCACCACAACGCAGATAATCACCAAACGAGAACCCGCCGGGCACAGCCACAAGATCAATGCCTTCCGGCAGGCTGGCATCCTTGTGCCAGACCATCTGCACATCCGCACCGGCCGCACGCAAAGCGACAGCCATGTCGCGATCACAGTTCGATCCGGGGAAAACGATGACAGCGGCGCGCATCACAGCACCTCGATCCGGTAGCTTTCGATGACCGTATTGGCCAGCAGTTTTTCACACATCTGCTCGATCAAAGCCTCGGAGGTGCCATCAGCCAGATCAAGCTCGATCACCTTGCCTTGGCGCACACCTTCAACGCCATCAAATCCCAGACTGCCAAGCGCATGGCGCACAGCCTCGCCTTGCGGATCAAGAACGCCATTTTTCAACATGACATATACGCGGGCTTTCATCGGGTCGTCCTTTAGTTGATCAAAGTAGGTTTGCTGGGGGCATGGGTCACATTTGATGGCATCACGCCCAAACGGCGGGCCACCTCTGTGTAGGCGTCAGTCAGATTGCCCAGATCCCGGCGGAAGACATCCTTGTCCAGTTTTTGACCTGTCTCGATGTCCCACAAACGGCAGCTGTCAGGGCTGATCTCATCGGCGAGCATCAGACGCATGAATTCATTGTCCCAGACCCGGCCAATCTCGATCTTGAAATCAACCAGCTTGATCCCGACACCATACATCACACCGGACATCCAGTCGTTCACGCGCAGGGCAAGACTGACAATATCATCCATATCCTGCTGGGTCGCCCAACCGAAGGCGATGATATACTCCTCGGGCACGAGTGGATCGCCAAGGCTGTCGTCCTTGTAGGAAAACTCGACAATCGGGCGCGGCAGGGCTGTGCCCTCTTCCATGCCCAGACGCTTGGCCATGGTGCCGGCGGCAAAGTTGCGCACGATCACCTCAAGCGGGATAATCTCGACCTGGCGGATCAACTGCTCGCGCATGTTCAGGCGTTTGATGAAATGGGTGGGGATGCCAATCTGGCCAAGGCCGGTCATGAAAAACTCGGACAGGCGGTTGTTGAGCACACCCTTGCCTTCGATCACGTCTTTCTTTTCGGCGTTGAAGGCGGTGGCATCGTCCTTGAAATACTGGACCAACGTGCCCGGCTCCGGGCCTTCATACAAAATCTTTGCCTTGCCTTCGTAAATCTTCTTGCGGCGTGCCATATTCACCCCTTGCCCCTGCATGCACCCCCGTCGGGCCATGTCATGTGCGCGTCATAGTGCAAGCCCCCCTTGCGGGCAAGCACCTCAGGGGGCATATCAATACCAACAGTGATCCAAACCATGAGGCCCAGCCATGAGCAGCTTTGACGACCGCGAAAATGCATTTGAAAACAAATTCGCCCATGACGCGCAGATGCAATTCAAGGCAGAGGCGCGTCGCAACAAGCTAGTCGGCCTTTGGGCCGCGGATTTGTTGGGTAAAACCGGTGATGATGCCGACGCCTACGCCAAGGAAGTCATCAAGGCCGATTTTGAAGAAGCCGGCGACGAAGATGTCTATCGCAAGCTTGCAGGCGATCTTGGCGATAAGGCCGACGAGGCCACGATCCGCGCAAAAATGGCCGAATGCATGAGCGAGGCCAAGGCGCAGCTACTCAACGAAGTCTGAGCCACACACAACGACGTCTTGGAACCGCGCCGGGATCGGCGCGGTTTTGTTAATTTGTGCATAAAGAACATGAATTGTTTGCATTTGCACCGGATCGCGGGACGTGACACCGCACTATCAACGACAGCGGAGCCTACGACCTATGACAAACGCCCTTTCCACATTGCTTGAAACACGCGATTGGCTCATGGCCGATGGTGCCACGGGCACGAACCTGTTCAACATGGGGCTGATGTCAGGCGACGCGCCGGAGATGTGGAACATCGACGAGACCGCCAAAATCAAAGCGCTCTACAAAGGGGCCGCGGACGCAGGCAGCGACATTTTTCTGACGAACAGCTTTGGTGCAAATGCATCCCGCCTCAAACTGCATGGTGCGGAAGGACGGGTCAGGGAACTTAACGAAGCCGCGGCAAACCTCGGGCGCGACGTGGCAGATGCGTCAGGGCGGACAATCGTTGTTGCGGGGTCGGTTGGCCCAACGGGCGAGATCATGGCCCCCATGGGCAGCCTGACACATGAGATCGCCGTTGAGATGTTCCACGAACAGGCCGAAGGGCTGAAAGCGGGCGGCGCGGATGTGCTTTGGGTCGAAACCATCAGTGCGGTCGAAGAATATATCGCCGCTGCCGAAGCCTTTGCACTGGCCGATATGCCCTGGTGTGGCACGATGAGCTTTGACACAGCCGGACGCACGATGATGGGAATCACCTCTACAGATCTGGTCAAGAAAATTGGCAAGATCGCCCACCAACCCCTTGCTTTCGGGGCCAATTGTGGGACTGGCGCATCGGATCTGCTGCGCACGGTTCTGGGGTTCTCTGCTGCGGGCAGCGACCTGCCGATCATCGCCAAAGGCAACGCTGGTATTCCCAAATACCACGATGGCCATATCCACTATGACGGCACACCCGCACTGATGGCCGACTACGCTGTGCTCGCGCGTGATTGCGGGGCGACGATCATCGGGGGCTGCTGTGGCACAACGCCGGATCATTTGCGCGCCATGCGCGAGGCGCTTGAGACCCGTCCAAAAGGTGCGGCCCCCACATTGGACACCATCACGGATGCATTGGGTGCATTCTCATCCACCTCTGACGGGACCGATGGTGCAGGCCCAACTGCGGCGCCGCGGCGCGGACGGCGGCGCCGGACATAGCGGCACGCCCAGAGGGGGCGCTGCCCCCGCCGCCCAGGGGCGGCCCCCCGAGATATTTTTGAACAAAAGAAGCAAGGGTAATCTTTGGTTAACACTGCACGGCTATTTTCAGAAATGCGGTACAGGCTGAGAAGCCGATGACCGTAACGGAAGAAGCCCCGCGCGATCGCTGATTGTCGCGGGGTTGACCGCCCGGTCCCATCTTCTTTTGTTCTTAAATATCTCCGCCGGAGGCATCTGCCCGCCCCTCACACACGGCATCACAGCAATGAAAGCTGGTCCCCTACCTGCTGTGGCCGCGCAAAAAGATCGGTCCGCAAGGGCGGCAGGCTGCGATCAAGCCCCAGCTTGCGCGCGGCGAGCTTGAACCGCTGACGCATGATCGCAGCCCATTCCCCCTGCCCGGTCATCCGTCTGCCAAAGGCAGGATCGTAGGTCTTGCCGCCGTGCAATTCGCGCACGCGCCCCATGATGCGCGCCGCGCGGTCGGGATAGGTGTCTTCCACCCAGTCCTGAAACAGGCCCGCCACCTCGCGTGGCAACCGCAGCACAATGGACGAGGCCGCAACCGCCCCGGCCTTTTGGGCGGCTTGCAGGATCGCCTCAAGTTCGTGATCGGTCAGCGCAGGAATAACAGGCGACACCATCACCCGCACAGGAATACCTGCATCCGTCAGGCGCCTTATGCTGCGCAACCGCGCGGCGGGCGCAGGGACGCGCGGTTCCATCGCGCGGGCGGTTGCGGGATCAAGTGTGGTGACAGACATGCCCACACGCAACAGCCCTTTGGCAGCCATGGGCGCGAGAATATCAATATCGCGTTCGATCAATGTCCCTTTGGTCACGATCCCCACGGGATGGTTGAAATCGCTTAGCACCTGTAACAGCTCGCGCATGATTTTCCGCGGTTTTTCAATCGGTTGATAAGGGTCGGTATTGGTACCAATGGCAAGTGTCTTGGGGACGTAGCGTGGATTGCTGAGCTCTTTGCGCAATTGCGCCGCCGCATTTGGCCGGGCGATCAGCCTGGTTTCGAAATCCAGACCTGGTGACAGCCCCAGAAACGCATGGCTTGGCCGGGCAAAGCAATAAATACATCCATGCTCACACCCGCGATACGGGTTGATTGACCGATCAAAAGACAAATCAGGCGAGGTATTGCGGCTGATCACCTTGCGGGCCACTTCGTCACGCACCTCTGTGCGCAGCACCGGCAGTTCGTCTTCTCTGCCCCAGCCATCATCCACCGCCTCTGCATGGAAGCGGTCAAACCGGATATCAGGATTCGACGTTGCCGCCCGCCCCGGCGTTCGGTGGGATTTCTGAAGTGGAAGATCGTTCATAATGAATATTAGAACATATCAAGAACATCTTCAAGCACAGGTCGGTCATGTTCTTGGACATGTCGGATTTCAGCAGGTAGATTGTGGCAAACAGGCGCACTACTGTTTTCAGACTATTTTGCAAAGGGTTGGCCCATGTCCGACGAAGAAGATGACATCATCCTGTCCGAACTGAACGACGAAGACCTCGTCGCGCAGATGTTCGACGACCTTTATGACGGCATGAAGGAAGAAATCGAAGAAGGGGTGAACATCCTTCTCAGCCGCGATTGGCCGCCCTATCGCATCCTGACCGAGGCGCTTGTCGGCGGCATGACGATCGTGGGTCACGACTTTCGCGATGGCATCCTGTTTGTGCCAGAGGTTCTGTTGGCAGCCAATGCGATGAAGGGTGGCATGTTCATCCTCAAGCCACTGCTGGCCGAAACCGGTGCCCCTCGCGTGGGCAAGATGGTGATTGGCACCGTCAAGGGCGACATCCATGACATCGGCAAGAACCTTGTTTCGATGATGATGGAAGGTGCAGGCTTTGAAGTGGTTGATCTGGGTATCAACAATGCGGTCGAGGCCTATCTTGAGGCGCTTGAAACCGAACAGCCCGACATCCTTGGCATGTCCGCCCTGCTGACCACGACGATGCCTTACATGAAGGTTGTCATCGACACGATGGTCGAAAAAGGCCTGCGCGAAGATTACGTCGTGCTGGTTGGTGGCGCGCCTCTTAACGAAGAATTCGGTAAAGCCATTGGCGCAGACGCCTACTGCCGTGATGCCGCTGTTGCGGTGGAAACCGCCAAGACCTTCATGGCACGCAAGCACAATCAGGGTGCCGCGGCAGTCTGATCTTACAAATTGGCCATGTCGTCCTTATCTGCAAATCAGAGGAGGACGACATGCCTTTTAACCGTCTTATCATTCTGCTCGTCTTTGTGATCTGCGCTGCTGCCGGCACGGTATTTGTCGCAGTGTCGTTTGCGGGGGCGTTGCAACTGCCGCCGCTGCTAGGGATTGCCGCGCTCAGCGTGCTGGCCCTTTGCGCATCATTTGCGGTGCGCCGCTGGGCGGACCGGCAAAGCAACACAAAGAACTAGGACAGGCACGTGACCACAGATGCAATCCTGACACATGATGGCCTGCCCCCTGAAGGGCAAGGTCGTGTGTTGCTGATTGCCTGTGGCGCACTGGCCCGCGAGATTCTGGCCATCAAACAAGGCTCCGGGCTGGACCATCTAGACCTGCAATGCCTTCCCGCAATCCTGCACAATCACCCCGACCGCATTGTACCTGCCGTGCAAGCGGCCGTGGCAAAGCATCGCGATGCCTACAAGACGATCTTTATCGTTTATGCCGACTGCGGCACCGGAGGGCAGTTGCAAGCGGCCTGCGCCGAAATGGGTGTTGAAATGGTTGCCGGTCCCCATTGCTATTCATTCTTTGAAGGCAATGAGGCCTTTGCGGCACAAGATGAAATGACCGCCTTCTACCTGACCGATTTTCTTGTCCGTCAGTTTGATGCCTTTGTATGGGAACCCTTGGGATTGGGCCGTCACCCCGAACTGCGCGACATGTACTTTGGCAACTACGAAAAGCTGGTCTATCAGGCCCAGACCGATGACGCTGCTCTGACCCAGAAGGCGCAAACCTGTGCTGACAGGCTGGGGCTCGCATTTGAGCGACGCTTTACCGGCTACGGTGATCTGACGACAGTCTTGGTCGAGCTGCCTTAGGTGCAGTCCCGACAGCAGACATTCAGAACCTAACAGCAAATGGGGGCTATGCGGGACGAAGTGTGCCTTCCGCTTCTGTGTCTCAATGTCCGCTTACAACAAAGATTCAAAAGCGTCGAATATCTCGTTTAGACTGTCTTCAGCAGCATGGACGTAGGATGGTTCGATTGAGACGCATTGGTCGGAAGCAACGATTTCGCAAGTGTCGCCTTTGGGCTTGAACAACAACAGCTCTTGCTTTGCGAAGTGCTGGTCGAACATTTCGCCTTCCATGGTGATCTCAGAATGCGCGACAATCAGTCTTGCTGGGCGGACAACCAAATACTTTCGAGTGGTCCTACCGTATAGGCGATTTTTCCAGCGGTCCTCGTATCGTTCAAGGCCGCCCTCCATCACACTTACTTCTTTGACGTCGTTCTTTGATCGCCCACGGCCCAGGACATTCCCTCGTACTGCAGGATCAGTCCAAGCCGCGAAGATTTCTTCTGCTGCACCGCGAAACTCACGCCGAACAACCACAGTGAAATGACGCGATTTTCTTTTTTCTGCTTTTGCATCCATGTCTGCATGGTTATCCGCAAGTGCGCGTGGTGCCAAGCATCACAAATAGCAGCCACATTGTTTATCGTATCTCGGAAGCGGACGTTGCTGCATCGCGCAGCATCCTGTCTATTTGGCGGCCCTTTTAAGCCGTCCACCCCACAATACATGCAGGTCCGGCTCTCAAGCCCAAGCTATTCTCCGCTACAAAAGTAGGGCTAACCTGACGTTGCGCGCTAGGCTACCGCCGCCGCGGTTTGCCGGATACGTTCGACCATCGCGCGCAGCCCGTTGGACCGTTGCGCCGAAAGGTGATCGTTCAACCCCAGGCGCCCCAGTTCAGCCGCCGCATCAATTTTGCCGACCTCTTCAACCGGTTGCCCATCATAAAGCGCCAAAAGCACGGCAATCAGACCGCGCACGATCATGGCGTCGCTTTCACCGCGGAAGGTGAAAATGCCATTTTCGATCTTGGGCACCAGCCAGACCTGACTGGCACAGCCGTCAACCTTGGTGGCAGGCACGCGCAGCGCGTCTTCCAGCGGGTCCATCGCCTTGCCCATGTCGATCACATGGCGATAGCGGTCTTCCCAATCATCAAGGAATTCAAAGGTTTCTACCAAATCTTCGAAGTCAGGGTTGGCCATGGGATACTCTTGCTGCTGGGTCTTGCATTGATGTAGGTGCGCGGCGCTGCGAGGTCCAGATCAAAGACTGACAGTGACCACCTTTTGGCCCTTCACAGCCAGCCCCACCTGCCCTTCACATAGCTGCAAGGCGTCATTGCCAAACACTTCGCGCCGCCAACCTTTGAGTGCGGCAACATCGCGCCGCCCTGCCGCCAAAGCATCAAGATCGGCAGAGGTTGCGATCAGTTTGGGCGCGACCTCGGCATCGTCGGTCTTGGCTTTGAGCAGGACACGCAGCATATCAGCCAGTGCAGGGTTCACCTGCAACTTGGCGCGGCTGTTGTCGGCTTTGGGCATATCTTCAGGTTTAACCGCCAATCCAGCTTTGACGCTGGCAATGATACCGGCTGCGATGTCGCCCTTTCGGGCTTCGCGCAACAAAAGGCGCGAACGGCCCAGGTCCTGTTCGGATTGTGGTTTGGTTGATGCCAGTTCCACCAGCGCATCGTCCTTGAACACCCGGTTGCGTGGCACGTTGCGTTCTTGTGCATGGGCCTCGCGGAACCGGGCCAATTCGCGGACGATGGCCAGAAACTTGCCCGATTGCGTGCGCGTCTTCACCCGCTTCCAGGCATCATCCGGATCGGCCTGATATGTGGCGGGGTCTTCCAGAACGGCCATTTCCTCGGCCACCCATTTGGCGCGGCCGGACTGCGCCAGACGGGCAGAGAGGTATTCATAAATATCGCGCAGATGCGTGACATCGGCCAAAGCATATGTTGCCTGCGCATCCGTCAGCGGACGGCGCGACCAATCGGTGAAACGCGACGACTTATCCAGATCCGCCTTGGCGATCTTGCGCACAAGGGTTTCATAGCCAACCTGTTCACCAAAGCCGCAGACCATCGCGGCCACCTGGGTGTCAAACAGCGGCTCCGGGATCACGCACGCATCAACATAGAAAATCTCAAGATCCTGCCGTGCTGCGTGAAACACCTTTACGCAACCGTGGTCTTTGAACAGCGCATAAAGCGGATCAAGTGACAAACCATCAACCAGCGGGTCAACCAGAACGGCATCGGCACCGTTTTCATCCTGATAGGCCAACTGCACAAGGCACAGCTTGGAATAATAGGTTCGCTCGCGCAGAAACTCTGTATCGACGGTGACATAGGGCCGTTTGGCGGCCTCAGCACAGAATGCCGCCAACGCATCGGTCGTCGTGATTTTCTTCATTTTTGGTCCGTTTATCTTTGGTTGCGGCGACGATAGGCGATTGGCTGCGTGATGAAAAGCGCCCGTCAGCCCGGCAAATTTACCGGGCGATTATCGCCCTGCGCGAAGCGGCGCAAAACAGCCGGATAAAGCTGATGTTCAAGCGGCAAAAGCCGGGCGGCAAGGGTTTCTGCCGTATCGTCAGGTCGAACAGCAATGCGCGCCTGTCCCAGAACAGGCCCATCATCCAGCGCGGCCGTAACCTCATGCACAGAGCAGCCATGCTCGGCGTCTCCGGCTTCCAACGCGCGCGCATGGGTGTGCAACCCCTTGTATTTGGGCAGCAAAGAGGGGTGAATATTCAGCATCTTGCCTGCCCATTTCCCAGTGAAATCAGCGGTCAGAATGCGCATGAACCCGGCAAGACAGATGATATCAGGCTTTGCCGTCTCAAGTGCGGTTTGCAACGCAGCCTCAAACCCGACCCGGTCCTTGCCAAAAGGTTTGTGGTCGATGGCCAGCGTGGGAATGTTCAGCTTGCGCGCCTTGGCCAACCCGCCTGCGTCCGGGTCATTGGACAGCACCAGAACCGGCCTTGCCGGATGATCGCCGCGCATCGATTCCGCCAGCGCCACCATATTGGACCCGCCACCCGAAATCAGGATCGCAACGCGCTTCGTCACAAAAGCGCGCCAGAATAGCGCACGCCCTCGCCCGCGGTGACATGGCCCAGTTTGTGAACCGTCTCGCCTTGCTCCGACAGCAGGGCCGTCAATGCATCTGCACGCGCGGCATCAACGGCCAGAACCATGCCGATGCCTGCGTTGAAGGTCTTCAGCAACTCGGCTTCAGCCATGCCACCCGTCTGTGCCAGCCACTGAAAGACTGGCGGCAAATCCCAGGCATTCAGGTCAATCTCTGCGCCCAGCCCTTCCGGCAAGACACGCGGCAGGTTTTCCGTCAAACCGCCACCGGTGATATGGGCAAGCGCATGAACGCCGCCTGCCCGCACGGCGGCCAAGGCCTGTTTGACATAAAGACGGGTTGGCGCCAGCAATGCCTCGCCCAAAGTGCCACCCGCAAAGGGGGCCTTGTCACCCCACGCAAGGCCCGACATATCGACAACGCGGCGCACCAGCGAATACCCGTTCGAATGCACCCCGTCAGAGGCAAGCCCGAGCAGCACATCACCTTCGGTGACATCCGTCGGCAGCTCGGCCCCGCGTTCCATCGCACCTACTGCAAAACCAGCCAGATCAAAATCACCGGCTTCATACATCCCCGGCATCTCTGCTGTCTCACCGCCAATCAAGGCACAGCCAGAGGCCTCACAGCCTGCGGCAATGCCTTCGATGATGCGGGTGGCCTGATCCAGTTCCAGTTTACCGGTCGCAAAATAATCCAGTAAAAACAATGGCTCTGCCCCCTGACAGACCAGATCGTTGACGCACATCGCCACCAGATCAACGCCGATGGTGTCCACATTGCCGGTATCAATCGCGATCCGCAGTTTGGTGCCGACACCATCCGTCGCCGCAACCAGAACCGGATCGGCGTATCCCGCAGCTTTCAGATCAAACAGTGCGCCAAAGCCACCCAACCCGGCCATGACACCCGGACGTGACGTGCGCTTGGCTGCCGGTTTGATCCGTTCTACCAACGTGTTTCCGGCGTCAATATCCACCCCAGCATCCGCGTAGGTCAGGCCATTTTTTGTCATCATGTCGTCCATTCATTGATTAAATGGGCGATAACTTATGTGCCCCCTCGAAGCAACGGGTCCGGTATGAGTTCTTTGCGATGCTGCGATGTTCAGCGCGCGAACTTGACACTGCGGGAGCAGGCTTGGGCTGTTTTTCTGTCAATCCACTATTACGAAGCCCCAGTGCCTGCGAACACGCCCCGGCCTGATGCCTGCACCGCCCCAATCAACGCAGGAAATCAACTGGTGCAACTTGACGCCCCACGATGATCTGATAACTCGGTTCTCAGGGGGCCTGTAGCTCAACTGGTTAGAGCAGAGCGCTCATAACGCTTTGGTTGCGGGTTCAAGTCCTGCCGGGCCTACCACCTCCCCTACATTACTTTTGTATACAAATGTATACAGTCTTTTCGTTCCCGCAGAAGTACGCTATGGCAGGGCAACCCTCATAGCTGCGGAGCACACCCATGTCGAAAATCAAGGTAGAAAACCCCATCGTCGAACTCGATGGCGATGAAATGACCCGTATCATCTGGGACTTCATCAAGAAAAAGCTGATCCTTCCCTACCTTGATATTGATCTGCTCTATTATGACCTTGGCATGGAGGTCCGCGACGAAACCAATGACCAGATCACGATTGATGCGGCGGAAAAGATAAAAGAAATCGGCGTTGGCGTGAAATGCGCGACCATCACGCCGGATGAAGGCCGTGTTGAGGAATTTGGCCTGAAAGAGATGTGGCGCAGCCCCAACGGCACGATCCGCAATATCCTTGGCGGCGTTGTCTTCCGCGCACCCATCATCTGCAAAAACGTGCCGCGCCTTGTTCCCGGCTGGACGGACCCGATTGTGATCGGGCGCCATGCCTTTGGGGACCAGTACAAGGCCACCGATTTCCTGATGCCCGGCCCCGGTAAGCTGACCATGAAGTTCGTCGGCGAAGACGGGCAAGTGATCGAAAAAGAGGTGTTTGACAGCCCCTCTGCCGGTGTGGCGATGGGCATGTATAATCTTGATGCCTCCATCTATGATTTTGCGCGCGCCTCTTTCAACTATGGCCTGAACCTTGGCTGGCCGGTGTATCTGTCCACCAAGAACACGATCCTCAAAGCCTATGACGGGCGGTTCAAGGATATCTTTCAGGAAGTGTTCGAGACTGAGTTCAAAGAGCAATTCGACGCGGCTGGCATCGAATACCAGCACCGCCTGATTGATGACATGGTGGCCTCTGCGATGAAATGGTCGGGCAAATTCGTCTGGGCCTGCAAGAACTACGATGGCGATGTGCAGTCCGATACGGTCGCACAGGGCTTCGGCTCACTTGGGTTGATGACCAGCCAGTTGATGACACCCGACGGCAAAATCGTCGAATCAGAAGCAGCACACGGCACCGTCACCCGCCACTACCGCCAGCATCAGGCAGGGCAAGCCACCTCGACCAACTCCATCGCGTCGATCTTTGCATGGACAGGCGGGCTCAAGCACCGCGCCAAGCTGGATGACAATGCGCAATTGATGGGCTTTGCCGAAACGCTGGAGAAGGTGATCGTGGACACGGTTGAAAGCGGGTTCATGACCAAGGACCTCGCCCTGTTGGTCGGCCCCGATCAGGGATGGCTGACGACGGAAGGGTTCCTTGAGAAAATCGACGAGAACCTGAACGCCGCGATGTAAGTCGGCACATTAAATTATGTGAACTGAGCGGCCCCGTGCGGGCCGCCCTTTTCGTTGCGTGAAAGCGTCACAAAGGGCTGGCCTTTGGCGGCGCGGCAGGCTATCCGCGCGACAACTCCAGACAAAGGCAGACCTATGGATATCCGCAATATCGCGATCATCGCGCACGTTGACCACGGCAAGACGACACTTGTTGATGAACTCCTCAAGCAATCCGGCATCTACCGCGAGAACGAGGCGACCCAGGAACGCGCCATGGACAGCAACGACATTGAGCGCGAGCGTGGCATCACCATTCTGGCGAAATGTACGTCCGTCGAATGGAAAGGCACCCGCATCAACATCGTGGACACCCCCGGCCACGCCGATTTCGGTGGTGAGGTTGAGCGTATCCTGTCCATGGTCGACGGGGTTGTGTTGCTGGTGGATGCCGCCGAAGGCCCGATGCCGCAAACGAAATTCGTGACATCCAAGGCACTGGCGCTTGGTCTGCGTCCTATCGTTGTGGTGAACAAGGTCGATAAGGCAGATGGCGAACCTGACCGCGCCGTTGACGATTGTTTTGATCTGTTCGCGGCACTGGAAGCCAATGACGATCAATTGGATTTTCCAACAATGTTTGCCTCTGGCCGATCCGGCTGGTGTGATGCAGAATTGGACGGGCCACGCGAAAACCTCGATGCGCTTTTTGATCTGATCGTTGATCACGTCCCTGCCCCTGCCCAAATCGCGCATAAGAGCGAACCTTTCCGCATGTTGGCCACCACGCTGTCTGCGGATCCATTTATCGGGCGCATCCTGACGGGCCGGGTTGAATCTGGCACGCTGAAGGCCGGTGAGACCGTCAAGGCATTGTCACGCGATGGCGAAAAGATCGAGCAGTTCCGTGTCTCCAAAGTGCTGGCCTTCCGTGGCCTGTCACAGACCGCCATTGATGTGGCAGAGGCCGGCGATATCGTCACCCTTGCGGGCATGACCAAGGCAACGGTTGCCGATACCATCTGCGATCTGTCCGTCGATGACGCGATCCCGGCGCAACCCATTGATCCGCCAACCATCACGGTCACATTTGGCATCAATGACAGCCCGCTGGCGGGCAAGGACGGCAAGAAAGTGCAATCGCGCGTCATCCGTGACCGTCTGATGAAAGAGGCCGAGGTGAACGTCGCAATCAAGATCGCCGACACACCTGGCGGCGATGCGTTTGAGGTGTCAGGCCGTGGCGAATTGCAGATGGGCGTGTTGATCGAAAACATGCGCCGCGAAGGGTTTGAGCTGTCGATTTCACGCCCGCAGGTGATTTTCACCGAGGTTGATGGCGTGCGCCATGAACCCGTCGAGGAAGTCACCATCGACGTGGATGATGAATACACCGGCACTGTCGTCGAGAAACTGACCGGCCCGCGCAAAGGTGAGCTGACCGAGATGAAACCCGCAGGTGCTGGCAAAACCCGCATCATCGCGCATGTGCCATCGCGCGGTTTGATTGGTTATCATGGTGAGTTTTTGACTGACACGCGCGGCTCTGGCGTGTTGAACCGCCTGTTCCATGGCTCCACACCCTACAAAGGCAAGATCGAAGGCCGCCGTCAGGGTGTGTTGATTTCCATGGAAAACGGCACCTCGGTGGCCTTTGCGCTGTGGAACCTCGAAGATCGGGGCAAAATGTTCATTGGCGCGCAGGAAGCTGTTTATCAAGGTATGATCATCGGCGAACACAGCCGTGAAAACGACCTTGAAGTGAACCCCCTCAAAGGCAAGAAACTGACCAACGTCCGCGCCTCTGGCACAGACGAAGCAGTGCGCCTGACCACACCGGTGACCATGTCGCTGGAACAGGCGATCGCCTATATCGACGATGATGAATTGGTCGAGGTCACGCCAAACGCGATCCGGCTGCGCAAGCGCTATCTGGACCCGCATGAACGCAAGCGCCAGGCACGCGCAAGCTAGGCCGGGGCCACCACATCACCTACGCTGATCGCGCCGGGCATGGCGACGCTGGCATACCAGCCGCCATGCCCGCGCATCGCGTTGTAGCCACCCGGCCCCAACGCCTTTTCCATGCGAGAACATGGCGGACATGGGCCGTGGATTTCCAAAACAACATCACCTATCCGCACAAGCCCCTTGCGCAGGGCCAGCAGATTTAGACCAGACACCACAAGGTTACGGCGCAACATCTCCAGGGTGACGTCGGCGTTGTCCGAAAGTGCGGCAATAACCGGCAAATGTTCGGCCTGCATCAATGTCACCGCCCGTTTGCCGGCGCGGCCATGATCACCAATCAGGCCAGCCTCGGTCACCTCTGCCCGATCCACAACATCAATCTCGGCATAGCGTTCGGCCCGCAGCCCGATCCAGTCAAGCCGCCCCACCTTGGCATGGCGCGCCATCATCTCGCCAAGTTGGCCCTTCACGCGATCTCTTCGACGATGCTCAGCTCGCGCTGGCTGGCGCCTTTGGCAAAACCCAACGCCTCTTGATATGCGTCCGAATGGTAGCAGTCGTGCGCAGCTTGCAAGCTGGGGAAACGGGCGACAACATTGCGTGGCCTGTCGGGGCCTTCCAACTGCTCATACGCGCCACCGCGCGCCAGAAACACACCGCCATGATCGGCAATCGCACCGGTTGCGCGTTTGGCATACTCGCCATAGGCGGCCTCGTCCGTGACGGTCACATGGGCAATCCACAATGCACTCATTTCAATCCCTCCAAAACAGCCCTGGCTGCGGCGATCCCCGCCTCTGCATTCTCTGCCGAGGCACCACCGCCCTGCGCCATATCCGGGCGGCCACCGCCACCCTTGCCGCCCAGTTCCGGCGTCACGGCCCGCAGAATATCGACAGCAGACACGCGGCCCACCATATCATCTGTCACGCCAACCGCGACGGCGGCCTTGCCGCCAGTATCGGCGATCAGCAACACAGCGCCACTTTCCATTGCCGACTTCATCTCGTCAATCAGGGCGGGCAAATCCTTACCCGTCACACCGGACAAAACCTGCGCCTGAAATGCCACGCCGTTGATCACCTCTGACGGGGATGCTTCTTTTGCGCCACCGCTCATGGCCAGTTCACGGCGCAATTGCGCCACCTCATTGGACAGCGCCTTGCGCTCATCCAGCAGCGCCTTGACACGTTCGGCCACTTCGGTGCTTGGTGCCTTCAGCGCAGCCGCAGCCTGGGCCAGACGCCCATCCTGTTCGCGCAAATAGTCCAGCGCCGCCTGCCCGGTCAACGCCTCGATCCGGCGCACACCCGCACTGGAGGCGGCATCGCCCAAGGTGACAAAGGCCCCGATTTCGCCCAACTGCCGCACATGGGTACCACCGCACAATTCCAGCGAATAAGTATCGCCAGACGCGCCCTTGCCAGAGCCGTCCTGACGGCCCATCGACACCACGCGGACCTCATCACCATATTTTTCGCCAAAGAGCGCCTGCGCACCCATCGCGCGGGCATCATCGGGCGTCATGATCCGCGTCTCAACCGTGCCGTTCTGGCGAATGATCGCGTTCACATCGCGTTCGACCTGCGCCAGCTCTTCAGCGGTCAGCGCCTTGGTATGGCTAAAGTCAAAGCGCAAACGGTCCGGCGCATTCAGCGACCCGCGCTGCGCGATATGGTCGCCCAGCACCTCGCGCAGTGCCTCGTTCAGCAGGTGCGTGGCAGAGTGGTTGGCCTGAATATGCGCGCGGCGGGTCGGATCAACGGCAAGCTCTGCACCCTGCCCTTTGGACAGCGACCCTTCGGTCACTCTCGCGAAATGCACATAAACGCCCGCCACCTTCTTGGTGTCGGTAATTTCAGCCTTGCCAGTCTCCGTAACCAAAGTGCCTGCATCGCCAACCTGACCACCGGATTCCGCATAAAAGGGCGTCTGGTTCAGCACGATTTGCACCGTCCCGTCAGCGTCTTGCACCGCAGCCCCATCCACAACCAAAGCCGCAATCTGACCTTCTGCCTTCAGCGTGTCGTAACCCAGAAAATCGGTCGCGCCGCTGGTGTCGGCAATATCGAACCACACCGCAATATCAGCAGCCTCGCCCGTGCCAGACCATGCCGCGCGCGCCTTGGCCTTTTGCGCCGCCATGGCCGCATCAAAACCGTCAGTGTCAACCGTGCGGCCCTTTTCACGCAGGGCATCCTGCGTCAGGTCAAGCGGGAAGCCATAGGTATCATATAGCTTGAACGCCGCTTCGCCCGGCAATGCGGCATCCTCCGCCAGCCCGGACAATTCATCATCCAGCAGCTTCAACCCACGATCCAGCGTTTGCTTGAACCGCAACTCTTCGTTCAGCAGCGTTTCTTCGATCAGCTTTTGGCCCTGACCCAATTCCGGATAAGCCGCTCCCATCTGCTGCACCAATGCGGGCACCAGTTTGTGCATCACCGGGTCTTTGCCGCCCAATTGATGCGCATGGCGCATGGCCCGACGCATGATCCGGCGCAGCACATAACCACGGCCCTCGTTTGACGGCAAAACACCTTCGGCAATCAGGAATGACGTCGAACGCAGGTGGTCCGCGATCACGCGGTGATGGGTATTGCCGGGGCCGTCAGGATCGCTTGAGGTTGCATCGGCTGATGCCTCGATCAGGGCACGCATCAGATCGGTGTCATAGTTGTCGTGCTTGCCTTGCAGCAATGCCCCGATCCGTTCCAGCCCCATACCAGTGTCAATTGACTGCATCTCAAGCGGCTTCATACTGCCGTCTTCGAACTGTTCGTTCTGCATGAAAACAACATTCCAGATCTCGATGAACCGGTCGCCGTCTTCCTCCGGCGATCCCGGCGGTCCACCCCAGATGTGATCGCCG
The DNA here is from genome assembly GCA_947498645.1 of uncultured Paracoccaceae bacterium. GTDB lineage: Bacteria > Pseudomonadota > Alphaproteobacteria > Rhodobacterales > Rhodobacteraceae > Yoonia. The sequence continues at coordinate 2,805,866 of CANMKS010000001.1, forward strand.
TGGTCATAAAATATCTCGGTGCAGGGCCCGCAAGGGCCGGTTGGACCCATACGCCAGAAGTTATCATCGGTCGGAATGCGGATGATCCTGTCATCCGACAGGCCCGCAACCTTCTTCCAGATTTCCGCCGCCTCATCATCGGTGTGATAGACCGTGACCAGCAGCTTGTCCTTGTTGATGCCAAATTCCTTGGTCAGCAGTTCCCATGCATAGGGGATCGCGTCAGATTTGAAGTAATCGCCAAAGCTGAAGTTGCCCAGCATTTCAAAAAATGTGTGGTGCCGTGCGGTGTAACCCACATTGTCCAGATCATTGTGCTTGCCACCGGCCCGCACGCATTTCTGGCTGGTTGTCGCGCGGGTGTAATCGCGCGTCTCAACCCCGGTGAACAGGTTCTTGAACTGCACCATGCCAGAGTTGGCAAACATCAGCGTTGGATCATTGCGCGGGACAAGCGGGCTTGAGGCCACAACCTCATGCCCTTGTTTGTCAAAGTAGTTCAGAAAGGTTGAACGAATGTCAGCAAGGCTGGTCATGGCAGGCTTTCGGCAGGTGAATTGCGTTAGACTGCAGAAATAGACCTGCGCCTACATACTGTCCACAGGCAAACAGGCCCTCGTCTTTCCATGTCCAATCAAACTTCCGCCGGAGGCAGCTTTCAACCTGGCACCACGCAACGAAGAAGGGTGCCGCGTTCCGCAACACCCCCTCCCGGAGTATACTCCACCACAGGTCTACGGCGTAGACCACCTTCTGCGGGCTCAGACCTCTACAAGGTCGTCGTCACCATCATCTGCGCTGCCTTCGGGCAGATCAAAATCCAGACCATGTGCGGCGCGGATCTTATCCTCGATCTCTAGGGCAACGTTTGGGTTTTCCTTGAGGAAAATCTTGGAGTTCTCGCGCCCCTGACCAATCCGCTCATCCCCGTAAGAGAACCACGCGCCTGACTTTTCAACCACGCCGGCTTTCACACCCAGATCAAGCAGCTCACCCATCTTCGAGATGCCTTCGCCATACATGATGTCGAATTCGACCTGCTTGAACGGCGGCGCCACCTTGTTCTTGACGACTTTCACGCGGGTCGCATTGCCGACAACCTCATCCCGGTCCTTGATCGCGCCAATCCGGCGGATATCCAGACGGACAGAGGCATAGAATTTCAGCGCGTTACCACCGGTGGTCGTCTCTGGCGATCCAAACATCACACCAATCTTCATGCGGATTTGGTTGATGAAAATCACCATGCAACCGGACCGGTTGATCGACCCGGTCAGCTTGCGCATCGCCTGAGACATCAGGCGCGCATGCACGCCCACGGAACTGTCGCCCATGTCGCCCTCAAGCTCTGACTTGGGCGTCAGCGCCGCCACCGAATCCACGATCACCATGTTCACAGCACCGGACCGGACCAATGTATCCACGATCTCCAAGGCCTGCTCGCCCGTGTCGGGTTGCGAAATCAGCAGCTCGTCAAGGTTCACGCCAAGTTTCTTGGCATATTGCGGGTCCAGCGCATGTTCCGCATCGACAAAGGCGCAAACGCCGCCTTTTTTCTGCTCTTCGGCAATCGCATGCAGGGTCAGCGTTGTCTTACCCGACGATTCCGGACCGTAAATTTCAATCACACGGCCCTTCGGCAAACCGCCAATGCCAAGTGCGATGTCCAGACCCAGTGACCCTGTCGATGTCGCCTCGATGTCGGCCATCTGATTCTGGCCGCCCAGCTTCATGATCGAGCCTTTGCCGAACTGTCGTTCGATCTGCGCCAGTGCGCTTTCCAGCGCCTTTTCCTTATCCGCGGTCTTCTTGTCAGTCATTTTGAGGAGTTCTGCCGTTGCCATGTGTCCTGTCCTTATTTCACGCGCCCTGCGGGGCGGCAATCACTGCTTTTGTTCTCTTTGTGTTCTCACCCTTAATGAGATCAAAACCAGAACATTGCAACATAAATTTTCATGGATAACCTTGCTTGAAAGGTGGTTAAGGAATGGTTTATGGCCTAGCATCGCCGTCAAGCAACACGAAAGACGACAGATAAATGCTTGTTTTCTGGAAGGAAAATCTGGTGCTGCTGGCAGTACCAAAGACAGGATCAACCGCGTTAGAGGGCGCATTGGCACCACGCGCGTCCATGGTTCTACGCGACCCACCGCATCTGAAACATGCGCCTTGCTATCGCTACAAACGATTCCTCAAGCCGTTTTTCGTGCAGGCGGGTGGGCAGAAACCCGAACTGATGGCCGTCGTGCGCAACCCAATTGACTGGCTGGGCAGTTGGTACCGCTACCGCACGCGGCCCGACCTGATCGGACACGAAAACAGCACAGCGGACGTCAGTTTCGATGACTTCGTCACAGAGTATTGCAAGGGACAGCCCGCCCCCTTTGCCAACGTCGGCTCCCAAAACAAATTCCTGCGGATCAACGACGGCGAGATCGGCGCCCAGCATCTGTTTCAGTATGAACAATGGGACAAAGTGATTGGATATCTGGAAGAGCGGCTTGAGATGACAATTACGCTGAAACAGAAGAATGTGTCGCCGGTAATGGCTTTGTCATTGTCTCCAGCGGTCGAGGCGAAGCTGCGCGAGAAACGGGCGGTAGAATTTGAGGTTTGGGAAATGGGGCGGCGCAAGTAACATCGAGATACCCAAAGAAACCTTAGCCTTGGTATGATTTCCATCCTATACGTTTGCGCAATACCGCCCTGCATAACTATTGTATCATGACCTCCCACAAGAGTTTCGAAATGGTGTCCCTACTTGACCGCGTTAGGGGATTTGACACGCCCGCCGCCCTTCGGGACGTGGTTGACCGACTTGCCCGTACCGAGGATATCCGGTTTTCCCACGATGGTCGCCGCCTGGCAATCGCAGGCTTTGCAGCCAATAACATCATGATTCTCGAACTTGCCGCTGCACCATCGCGCGAGGTTACCGGCAGCCTTGAACTGAAACATCCACAGATCGACATGCCACATGGGCTTGAGTGGTTGGACAACACCCAACTGGCGATTGCCAATCGCGGTGGTGGCGTGATGATTATTGCGGTCCAAGCACCGCAATCGGGCGTGCATGCAGCTGACGCGGAACTGCGGCAGTTCATAGACAAAATTGGCCTTCGCAAACCGATGAAATCGCCTGGATCCCTTGCCGTTGCGACGAAGAAGGATAAGCGGGGGCTTTGGGTCTGCAACAACTATATCAACACAATGTCTTATCATACGCTCAAGGGTGCCGGACCCAAGCTACGTATCGGGCGCAACAAAAGCGCAATAACCAAAGGTTTGAAAACGCCGGACGGCGTTGCTGTCAGCCATGACAATGCGTATTTGGCAATCTCCAACCACGACACTCATCAAGTATTCATTTGCGCAATCGACAAACCGGGCAAGGCCACGAAAATTGGTGTGCTAAACGGCATTGACTATCCTCATGGGCTCCGATTTGCGCCGGATTCCAAATCGTTGATCGTTGCTGATGCGGGTCAACCCTTCCTGCACGTTTTTCGGACAGACAACGATTGGCAGGGCAAGCATGAAACGGCCAGATATGTGCGTGTCTTGACTGATACCACCTATTGGCACGGACGGCACAATACCCAAGAAGGCGGTATCAAGGGTATCGATATTGACGCATCACGCGGTATCGTTGTCATGACCTGCGAAATGCAAACACTGACGCTAGTGGATCTTGGGGACGTTTTGGGCGATCAGTAGAGCCCAGTCCGACGTATGGTGGGTGAAATTCACGCTATGAATATTCCCAATACGCACTGTGGGTTTCACCCACCCTACGTTTTCGTCAACGTCCGCTGCACCGCATCCTGCCACCCCGCATAGCGCCGTTCCCGCGTTGCCGCGTCCATCTGCGGTTCAAACCTTTGGTCCAGTGCCCAATTCGCGGCAAAGCCTTCCTGATCCGGGTAGACACCTGCACGCATCCCCGCGAGCCATGCGACACCCAATGCCGTTGTCTCTAGCACCGTTGGCCGGTCAACGGGCGCACCGATGATGTCGGACAGGAACTGCATTGCGTAATCGGATGCACTCATGCCCCCGTCAACCCGTAAAACACCATCTGCGTCAGAGGTTTGCCAGTCGCTCTTCATCGCCTCCAGCAGATCGCGCGTCTGGAAACCGACGCTTTCCAGCGCTGCCTTGGCAAACTCTGCCGGGCCGGAATTGCGGGTCAACCCATAGATCGCGCCCCGCGCGTCAGCGTCCCAATAGGGCGCGCCAAGCCCGGTAAAGGCAGGCACCATGTAAAGCTCTTGCCCCGCATCCGCGGTTTCCGCCAAGGGTTGCGTCTCTTTCGCGTCGCGGATGATCTTGAGCCCATCGCGCAGCCATTGCACAACCGCGCCTGCGATAAAGATCGACCCTTCCAGCGCATAGGTCGGCTTGCCATCAAACTGATAGGCGATTGTGCCCAAGAGGCGTTTCTTGCTTTCCACCAGCGTGTCGCCGGTGTTGAGCAGGGCAAAACAGCCGGTCCCGTAGGTGGATTTCAGCATACCCGGCGCAAAACACGCCTGCCCTATGGTTGCCGCCTGCTGATCACCGGCAACGCCCAGAATGGGCAGCTCTTTCCCAAACAAATCGGCACGGGTCATGCCGAAATCCGCAGCACAATCAAGCACCTCTGGCAGCATCGCCATCGGAATACCAAAACGGTCGCAAATCGTGCTGCTCCACCGCCCCTTGCGGATATCATAGAGCATCGTGCGGGCCGCATTGGTGGCATCCGTTACATGGCGTTTACCGCCTGTCAGCTTCCAGATGAGATAACAGTCGACGGTACCAAACAGCAGTTCTCCGGCCTCGGCGCGTGCACGCGCGCCATCAACCTTGTCCAGAATATGATGCACCTTGGTGCCCGAAAAATAGGGATCGGCCAGCAGGCCGGTTTTCCGGGTGATCGTCGCCTCAAACCCTTCGCGGCGCAGTTCTTCGCAGAAGGGCGCGGTACGGCGGTCTTGCCAAACGATGGCGTTGTGAATGGGCTCACCCGTCACCTTGTCCCAGATCAGCGTGGTTTCGCGCTGATTGGTGATGCCGATCGCAGCCACATCGCCGGCCGTGATGCCAGCCTTTTCAATGGCACCACGACAGGTCGAGGCAACCGAGGACCAGATATCGGATGGGTCATGTTCAACCCAGCCGGACTGTGGGAAATGCTGGGTGAATTCTTCCTGCGCGGTCGCTTTCACGCGCATATCGGCATCAAAGAGAATGGCGCGGCTGGATGTCGTGCCTTGGTCGATGGCCAGAATATAGGTCATGGTGTCCCCCGGTTTTGTCTTTTTGTTTCAAGCCGCCATGAAGGCGTCAAGGTCTGCAACCTGTGCCTTGGTCAGATGCAAGCCCAGTTTTGAGCGGCGCCAGACGATATCTTCGGCATTGCGCGCGTATTCGCGTGACATCAGCCATTTGACTTCGGCCTCGGTCAGGGTCGCGCCAAAATCGCGGCCCAGATCGCCCGCCGTCTTTGCATCGCGCAAAATCTCGCGCGCTTCGGTCCCGTAGCCTTTGATCATGCGCAGCGCCCAGCGGTCGCCCAGAAACGGGTAATCCGCAGCAAGCTCTGCAACCAGTTGATCCCGATCCTGCACTTTGAAATCGCCCCCCGGCAGGGCGGCATCTTCGGTCCACGGGTGTGTGCCGCCCAATAGCGGTGTCAGCTTTTGCAGCGCATTCTCGGCCAGCTTGCGATAGGTCGTGATCTTGCCGCCAAAGATATTCAGCAGTGGCGCGCCATTTTCATCCAGCGACAGCACATAGTCGCGTGTCGCCGCCGTCGCCGATTTCGCCCCGTCATCATAAAGCGGGCGAACTCCGGAATAGGTCCAGACGATATCATCCCGCGTTACCGGTTTCTCGAAATATTGCGAGGCAAAGGCGCAAAGGTAATCCTGTTCCGCATCCGTCGCATAGGGTTTCTCTGACAGATCTTCGTGCTCTGCATCTGTTGTGCCGATCAGGGTGAAATCCGTCTCGTAGGGAATGGCAAAAATGATCCGTCCGTCTTCGCCTTGAAAGAAATATGCCTTGTCGTGATCAAACAGCTTTTTTGTCACGATATGGCTGCCGCGCACCAGACGCACACCCTCGGATGTGTTCAGCCGCGCCACACCACGCACGATGTTTTCCACCCAGGGACCACCGGCATTGACCAGCGCGCGGGCGGTATGGGTCTGCCGCACGCCCGCATCTTCCGTCACGATTTGCCAGTGATCATTCACACGATCGGCACTGATCACTTTGGTTTGCACCATGATCGCCGCACCGCGTTCCTCGGCATCGCGAGCGTTCAGCACGACCAGCCGCGCATCCTCGACCCAGCAGTCGGAATATTCATAGGCGGTCTGGAATTTGTTCTTTAACGGCGCGCCGGTCGGCCGTTTTTCAAGATCAACGACACTTGTGCCCGGCAGGATTTTGCGCCCACCCAGATTGTCGTACATGAACAACCCAAGCCGGATCAGCCACGCAGGCCGCCTGCCCTTCATCCATGGCATCACAGTGGACAGCAGCTTGGACGTCGGCGTGTCATTCTCGAATCGCATATCCTTGTGATAAGGCAACACAAAGCGCATGGGCCAAGAGATGTGCGGCATATTTCGCAGCAGAACCTCGCGTTCCACCAGCGCCTTGCGGACCAGTCCGAACTCGAAAAATTCCAGATAGCGCAGCCCGCCATGAAACAGTTTGGTCGAGGCCGAGGACGTCGCCGACGCCAGATCGTTCATTTCGGCCAATCCCACCTTGAGCCCACGCCCCGCCGCATCCCGCGCGATGCCACAGCCGTTGATCCCACCACCAATGATAAAGACGTCAAAATCCGGTTTCATCTTATGCCTCATGTGTTTGCGAGCGGTTTAGACCTGCGGCAGGCAGGTGCAAGTCACAATGCCGTCGAAGTTCGCACGGGCCTATACGAAAACCACCCGAAACCGCAAAACGCCAAGTATTCTTAATATTTTCATTGCATCATGTTCGCTTAAATTCATAAACGAACATATGGATACCAACGCCCGCCTCACCCACATTCGCACGCGCGCGCAAGCGCAAGGTAAGGTCATGGCGACAGACCTCGCTGCTGACCTTGGCGTCGCCGTGCAAACGATCCGCCGCGATCTGCGCCAGCTTTGCGCCGCCGGATTGTTGGAACGCATCCATGGCGGTGCCGTCCTGCCCTCTGGCGTCAGCAATATTGGTTATGGCGACAGGCGCGCCCTGAACCGCGATACCAAGATCAGGATCGCACGGCGCGCGGCGGCATTGATCCCCGATAGCGCCTCGCTCTTCCTCAACATCGGCACCACGACAGAGGCGGTGGCCCACGCCCTGCACGCCCACCGCAATCTTATGGTGGTGACGAATAACCTGAACGTCGCCAATATCCTTGCTAGTAACCCCAGTTGTGATGTGGTGGTGGCCGGCGGCAGCCTTCGGCGGTCAGATGGCGGATTGGTGGGCGATCTTGCCGCCCTGGCCATCGACCGCTTCAAAGTGGATTTTGCCGTGATCGGCGCTTCCGCGATTGATCTCAGCGGCGACCTGCTCGACTTCGATCCCGAAGAAGTGCGGGTCAGCCAGCAAGTGATCAAAGCGGCACGGGCAACGGTGTTGGTGGCCGACAGCAGCAAGTTCACACGCAAAGCGCCGGTCAAGATCGCGTCACTGGCGCAGGTGGATCATTTCGTGACGGACCGGGTGCCGTCAGAGGCGTTGATCAATCGGTGTGCGGATTGGGGGACGCGCGTGGCTTTGGTTTAGGGTGTGAAAAGACGAGTGTCTGGTTTGAGGCCAGAATGACCGATGCTGCGCGATGAACAAAGGTCTGCTATCGAAGGTTCGTGCCATGCTAGACCGTCGCTAAAGAAATGTAGATCATTATGCCAACACCCCTCTTTGTTGTTGCCAGAAGGTTACTGTTTGCTCTCTTGCTTTGCGCCGGAGATCCTAAAACGTCTGTCGCACAATCCGTGCAGCTAGAGGGCAAATGGCTTGCAACATCTATCGTTTCAACCGGGGTGGTTGGGGAGAGATACATAGAGCGGGTTTCGCAGTTGCTGGGAAGTGCTGTAGTCAGCGAAGGCCAGAACATTCAGATATCGCAAGAGCTTACTTGCATGATAGCGGCCCCGGTCTTGGAAATCTGGGTAAATGACATGCGTACTTTTGGCTCTTTCGGAGGCGATTGGTCGCAACTGGGTCTGCAAATGTCAGCCTCACAGACTTTCGAAGTCTACACTTGGCTCATCGAATGTCCGGAACCCGACTGGCCGAAACTATCAATTGTCGGGCAACCAGACCAAGGCGTGCTCTTGTTGGGTTCCCACCGCGTTTTTGTAACGCTCCGTCCCCAAGAGTGAGCAAGAGGCGTTGCACGAAAAGCAGTCATAGCTTTAGAGAAATCGGGCGGCCGCTTTGTCCCGCCAAGCAGACCTTACCGCATCTGCCCCATCACCCCTTAAACCCCGTCGCCACAACAAACTTCTCTGAACTATCCGACCGCGATGCGGGAGGCTTCACATTTGCCACCTTCTTGAACCGCGTCTTCAGCAGTTTCTGCAAATCACCCTCTGCCCCGCCAGCCAGAACCTTGGCGACAAATGTGCCGCCCTCTTCCAGCACATCAAAAGCAAAGTAAGCCGCAGCCTCGCACAGTGCGATGATCCGCAAGTGATCGGTTTGCTTATGGCCCGAAGCCGAAGCCGCCATATCCGACATCACCACATCGGCCTTGCCGCCCAGCCATTCGCGCACCTTAAGGTCCGCATCATCTTCCATGAAATCCAACTGGTGGATTTCGGCGCCCGCCACAGGCTCGACCTCTTGCAGATCAATGCCCAGAATATAACCCTGCGCCTTGCTTTTGCGCTCTCCCAGCGTGTTGGCCCGTTTGACGGCGACCTGCAGCCACCCTCCAGGCGCGCAGCCCAGATCAACGATGCGCGCACCCGGCACCAAGAACCGGAACTTATCGTCCAGTTCCAATATCTTATAAGCCGCCCTGCCCCGATACCCATCGGTTTGGGCGCGCTTCACATAGGGATCATTCAACTGACGCTGCAACCAGTTGGTCGAACTGATCTTGCGCCCCTTGGCGGTTTTCACCTTTACCGTCAGGTCACGATACCCACGTCCCGAGGCGTTCTTTGTTGGTTTCTTAGCCATGCCGCAGCCTATCCCCTAAAACGGCCGGTCTTCCAAGACCCCATGCGCCGACATCTGCGCATAAAGCAGACCCTCACGCAGGCCACGGTCGGCCACTGACAGACGGTCCGTCGGCCAAAGCCGCATCAGCGCCTGCAAAATAGCGGAACCTGACATGATCAGCGCCTGCCGGTCCTTGCCGATGCGCGGGTCGGACCGACGCCCCGCAGGGCCAAGCGACAGATAATCCCGGATCACCGTATCAATCTGGTCCGAGGTCATGCGCAGCCCATCCACCTTGGTCCGGTCATAGCGTTTCAGGCCCAGATGGCTCGCCGCGACGGTCGTGACAGTGCCGCTTGTTCCGATGATCTGAAATCCTTCGCGGGCCTGCGTGGCCGCATAGGGCGAAAACTCTTCAAGGTTTTCTTCGAAAAACCACGACATCAATGCAAAGCGGGCAGAGTCGTCCTCTACATCCGAGAACTGATCGCGCAGCGTGGCCACACCCAGCGGGACAGAAATCCAGTCAACCACCTTGGCGGCGGCAAACGGGCCCGGATCAGATTTGAACCCGGCATGCAGGCGCATGATGGCGCGCGGGCGCTCGCGTTTGGGCACGTTGGTCAGATCGATCCAGACCAGTTCGGTCGATCCGCCCCCGATATCGACAACCAGCAATTGTTCGGTATTGACGCTGACCAAAGGGGCGCAGGAAATCACGGCAAGCCGCGCTTCTTCCTCTGGTTTGATAATCTCAAGGTTCAGGCCTGTTTCGCGTTTGACCTGGCTGATGAAATGATCGCCATTCAGCGCACGGCGGCAGGCCTCGGTCGCGACCAGCCGCATATGCTCGACCCCGTGGCGTCTGAGCTTGTCACGGCAGATACGCATGGCCGAAATCGTGCGGTTCATAGAGGCGCGCGACAGCCGCCCGGTGCTTTCCAGACCTTGGCCCAGTTGCACGGACTTCGAAAAGCTATCAACGACATGGAATTGACTGCCCTTGGGTTGGGCAATCAACATCCGACAGCTATTTGTGCCCAAATCCAATGCTGCATAAAGCTGCGCCGGATCAGGCGGGGTTGGCGCGGGGGTTACAACCGCTTTGGGGAACGCGCCCGCACCTTTGGGACGCTTGGGCGCCATAACTTACGCCCTCCATTTTCAAGTTACCTCCAAGCTATGTCCTGATTGCCTTTTGCACAAGCCTTGTGAACGAAACGCAAGACCAAGTTGAACGGAATGAGGATCAGCAGGGCTGGCCTGCCATGCGGCCAGTGCGATAGGGCTACTGCGGTCGCTGTGCGCTTCCGTCATGTCGAAAACCGACATTGGGCGACCCACGCGGATGATAGAACGAGGGCAAGAGAGGTAAGGGAGAATCAAATGGCTGACGTTACTGTTGTCTATTGGCGCGATATGCCCGCACAGGTCATTGTGGGCCGTGGGCGCCGTGGCACGAAACTGCCTTTGCCTGAACGGTTTGAGCAGGCCATTGATCGCGCTGCGATGAAATCTGGTGCGGCTGAATCCGATGACTATATGTCTGGCTTTCGCAAGGCTGATCCGATCCCGGTTGATGGCACCGACCAAGAGGCCGCAGAGGCCACTGTCGCCCGCATCGATGCCGAATATGACCTTGACCGGATCAAGACCCTTATCGCCAATGATGGCTGGGCTTGACGCCCCTGCCCCCTTTCACCACGCGCCTAACGGAGGCCCTCATGTCCTTGCTGTCTTTCCGCAAAAACAAAGAACTCGAAGAGACGATCGTCAATCCGCAGATGGAGGCATTCCTCAAGGATTACTCTATCGAGGTGATGCCGCGCACTGCAGAGAAGGTCGAAGACTTTACAGCCCTGCTGCCCGCTGGCACCCGCGTCTATATCGCCCATATCGAGGGCACCCCGATTGAGGACATGGTTGCCACAGCCAAACGCCTTGCAGGGGATGGCTACAAGGTCATGCCGCACTTCCCTGCCCGCATCATCAAGGATGAGGCGACCCTGGCTGACTGGATTGCGCGCTATCAGGGCGAGGCCGGCGTGGATCAGGCGCTGTTGCTTGCAGGTGGCGTCGCACAGCCGCATGGCGATTATCATTCGTCGATGCAGCTTTTGGAAAGCGGTCTGTTCGGCAAGGCAGGGTTCAAACACCTGCATGTCGCAGGTCACCCCGAAGGCAACCGTGACATCGACAAGGATGGCAGTGACACCAACGTCATGGAGGCGCTGCGCTGGAAGCAAAAGTTCAGCGAGACATCGGACGCAGAAATGGCGTTGGCCACACAATTCGCCTTTGAAGCAGGTCCGATCATCGCATGGGCTGACGCGCTGAAAGAGGCCGGGATCACAATCCCCGTTCACATCGGCATCGCCGGTCCGGCCAAACTGCAAACGCTGATCAAATTCGCCATTGCCTGCGGCGTTGGCCCGTCCCTGAAGGTGCTGCAAAAGCGCGCGATGGACGTCACCAAGCTGCTACTGCCGTACGAGCCAACAGAGGTGTTGACCGAACTTGCCGCCCACAAGGCTGCGAACCCTGATTTCAACATCACGCACGTCCATTTCTTCCCACTTGGTGGCATCAAGACCAACGCCAACTGGGCCATCGCAAACGGCGGATCCTCCGCTGTGCCTGCTTCTCAATCCTAAGGACCGCTTTATGACACGCACGATTGTCGAATCCAAAACCAAGACTGCCATCATCGGGTTCGACCAACCCTTTTGCGTGATCGGTGAACGGATCAACCCAACCGGCCGCAAGATCCTTGCAGAAGAGTTGGAGCGCGGTGATTTCAGCCGCGTCGAAGCGGACGCGCTGGCGCAGGTCGCGGCAGGCGCGAATATCCTTGATATCAACTCTGGTGCTGTCTTCTCGAACAAGATGGCCGAAGATCCGCGCTACGCGGACAACAACTTTGTTGAGCCGCCACTGATGAAGGAAATGGTCGAGCGCGTGCAGGCTATCGTCGATGTACCGCTTTGCATCGACAGCTCTGTGCCCGGCGCATTGGAAAACGGTCTGGCAGCGGCAGAAGGCCGCCCGCTGCTGAACTCTGTCACCGGCGAGGAAGAGCGTCTCGAACTCGTCCTGCCATTGGTGAAGAAATACAACGTACCGGTCGTTGCCATCTCGAACGACGACACCGGGATTTCCGAAGACCCTGACGTGCGCTTTGCCGTCGCCAAAAAGATCGTCGAACGCGCCGCCGATTTCGGCATCCCCGCCCATGACATTGTTGTTGACCCGCTGGTCATGCCAATTGGCGCGATGGGTACGGCCGGATTGCAGGTTTTCACCTTGGTGCGCCGCCTGCGCGAAGAACTGGGTGTGAACACCACCTGCGGTGCCTCCAACATCAGCTTTGGCCTGCCCAACCGCCACGGTATCAACAACGCCTTCCTGCCGATGGCCATGACCGCGGGTATGACCTCTGCCATCATGAACCCGGTTGCCTTGCCCGTCGGCCCCAAGAAGATTGCCGAGAAAAAAGCAGAGATCGAAGCCGCCGGTATCATCCTGCCAGAAGGCATGGATGATGAGGCATTCGTTCAGATGTTCGGGATCGGCTCTACCAAGCCACGCGCAGGCAAGGAAATGGAAGCGATCCGCGCCGCCAACTTCCTGACCGACAATGATCCGTCAGGCAACGAATGGATCAAGTTCAACCGTGTGCCCGCCAAAGAAGGTGAAGGGCGCGCGCGTACCGGGCGCCGCCGGCGCGGCTAAACTACTCTTTTGCAACGAAAAAGCGCCGATGATCTCTCATCGGCGCTTTTTCGTTTTTTGCCTGTCGGCCCTAGCGGTAGTAAAGCGACTGCTCGTTCAGGAAAACTTGCACCTTTTCTGGCGCGGCGGCCATCCGTACCGACTTACCACGCAGGTCAGCATGGATGCCGGGCAGTTTGCCAATCACCGCGTCATTGTCGCCGACCTTGTCAAAATACAGCAATGTGACCTCGCCCAGAGCCTCGGTAAAGTTCACCTTGCCTTCAAACGCGTAGTCATCGCCGCTGGATTCAAGCATATCTTCCGGCCGGATGCCGACGTTGACCGTTTGTCCCATATCGCTGCTTTCGGTTGGCGCGGCGGATTTCACCGTACCGCCGCCATGCAGCTTTATCGTGGTTTCGGCCCCGGTGCCGACAATCTCACCCGACAGCAGGTTCATCGACGGAGAGCCAATAAACTGCGCCACAAACTCGTTCTCTGGACGCTCATAAAGTTCGAGCGGCGTACCAACCTGCGCAATGCCCTTGTTGGCTAGAACCACAATCCGGCTGGCCAAGGTCATCGCCTCAACCTGATCGTGCGTGACATAGATCATCGTGCTGTTCGGCATGGATTCCTTGAGCTGTGCAATCTCGATCCGGGTCGCCACGCGCAATGCCGCGTCAAGGTTGGAAAGCGGTTCATCGAACAGGTAAACCTTTGGATCGCGTACAATCGACCGACCAATCGCAACACGCTGCCGCTGACCACCCGACAGGGCCTTCGGCAGGCGATCCAGATATTCATCCAGTTGCAAGATCTTGGCCGCGCGGCCCACCGCCTCGTCAATTTCGGCTTGTGATTTCTTGGCCAGTTTGAGGGCAAAGGACATGTTATCGCGCACCGTCATATGCGGATAGAGCGCGTAGGATTGGAACACCATCGCGATGCCGCGCTGTGCCGGTGGCACATCGTTGACCACCTGCCCGTCAATTTGCAGCTCTCCCCCGGTGATCTTTTCCAGACCCGCAATCATGCGCAGCAAGGTGGATTTACCGCACCCTGACGGGCCAACGAACACAATCAACTCGCCCTGTTTGATATCCAGATTGATGTTTTTGAGAACATCGACGGTGCCGCCATAGGTCTTGGCGACGTCCGTAAGTTTCAGATCAGCCATGTCTCACTCCCCTTAATTCATGACTTAAGCGCAAGGCTAACCTGCCAGGGCCCAAGGTGCAGTCTGCCGTCTGCGGATGTATGTGCGCTGCCCAGCTCGGCCCCGATCGGGGTCCAGTTGCCGGCAGGCAGATCGAAATCGGATGGCGTTTCGCTTACGTTGAAGGCGCAAAAAATCGTCTGGTCGCCGTGGGTGCGGGTGAAATAGACAACGTCGCCTTCGCTGCGGATTTTGTCATGTTCACCGACGCTGAGGGCGGCATGGGTGCGCCGGAACGCAATTGCGCGGCGATAATGGTGCAAAAGCGCGCCGGGCTCATCCTCTTGCGCTGCAACAGACAGCGCCAGATGTTCAGACACCACCGGCAGCCATGGGTTGCCAACGGTAAATCCCGCGTTCTGATTGTCACGCTGCCAGACCATCGGCGTGCGACAACCATCGCGGCCTTTATACTCTGGCCAGAACTCGATCCCGTAGGGGTCTTGCAAGTCTTCAAAGGCAACATCCGCCTCTGGCAGGCCCAATTCTTCGCCTTGATACAGGCAAACCGATCCGCGCAGGCACATGATCAGCGTGGCAAACATGCGCTGTGCCGCAGGCGGCAAGTCCCAGCGGCTGGCGTGGCGCATCACATCGTGGTTGGAAAAGGCCCAGCAAGCCCAGCCGTCAGCGGCCACCTCATCCACGCGGTTCATCACCTCGACGATACGGGCTGCGGTTGGCTGGTCTTTCGCCAGAAATTCAAAGGCATAGCACATCTGCATCAGATCATCGCCGGCGGTGTATTCGCCCATGATCTCAAGCCCCTTTTGGGCATCCCCCACCTCGCCCACTGCGGCGGCACCATAGGGCTCCATCACGGCGCGCAGCTTGCGCAAAAACGCCAGGTTTTCCGGCTGGTTCTTGGAATAGAGGTGTTCCTGATGATTATAGGGGTTCACCGAAGGTGCAATCGTCGCATTGCGCTGTTCAGGCGGCAATGCGGGGTTATCGCGCAGTTGCGCGTCATGCATATAGAAATTGATGGTATCCAGCCGGAAGCCATCACAACCCCGGTTTAGCCAGAACCGTGCCACATCCAGCAATGCATCCTGCACGGCGGGTTCGTGAAAGTTCAGGTCGGGCTGTGACACAAGGAAATTGTGCAGATAATACTGCTCGCGCCGCGCATCCCACTGCCAGCCGGAACCACCAAAGATCGACAACCAGTTATTGGGTGGCGTGCCGTCAGGTTTGGGATTAGCCCAGACATACCAGTTGGATTTGTCATTGGTGCGGTTGGCACGGCTTTCGCCAAACCACGGGTGCTGGTCGCTGGTGTGGCTCAGCACCAGATCAATCATCACGCGGATGCCCAAGCGGTGCGCGGTTTCAACCACGGCGTCAAAATCAGCCAAAGTTCCAAACATCGGATCAACGTCGCAATAGTCGCTGACGTCATAGCCAAAGTCCTTCATGGGCGACATGAAGAACGGCGAAATCCAGATCGCATCCACACCAAGCGAGGCGATGTAAGGCAAGCGCTGGACAATGCCCAACAGGTCACCGATGCCATCGCCATTGCTGTCCTGATAGCTGCGCGGATAGATCTGATAGATCACCGCACCGCGCCACCAATCCTTGTCGATCGCCATATCCGTTTTTGTGGCCAGCGCCGTATTCATTGCCGTTTTTCCTGTTATTCTGGCGACGCCCCGGATGCTGGTCCGGGACGTGTGTTGTTACTTGACCGAGCCTGCAAGCAGACCGCGCACGAGGTATTTCTGCATTGCAAAGAACACCGCGAGCGGCACCGCAATCGACACAAATGCAGAGGTCGCAAGGATTTCCCAGTCGCCGCCACGTGTGCCCAGCAATTCGACAATCTGCTTGGTCATCACAGTGGTCTGGCCCGATGCATCAATCAGGAACACCAGTGCGACCAGCAGGTCATTCCATGTCCAAAGGAACTGGAAGATCGCAAAGGATGCCAGTGCGGGGAACGACAGCGGTAGAATGATCTTGGTGAAGATCTGGAAATCTGTCGCCCCGTCCACCTTGGCGTTTTCTATGATGTCGCGCGGCAAACCGACCATGTAGTTGCGCAAAAGATAGATCGCGAGCGGCAGGCCAAAGCCGGTATGGGCAAGCCAGACACCCAGATACCCTTTCCCGATCCCGATCGCGTTGTGGAAAGACAACAGCGGGATCAACGCCAGTTGCAGCGGCACCACCAACAGGCCAACCACGGCAGCAATCAAAAGCGCCCTGCCCGGAAAATCCATCCATGCCAGCGCATAGGCCGCAAAGGCCGCCACAAGGATCGGGATAATGGTCGCCGGGATCACAACAGTCAGCGTGTTAAAGAACGCTTTGGCCATCCCTTCAGAGTTGTTTTCGTCAAACAGCACGAAGTTATAGTTCTGCAAGGTAAAGTCAGGCGGCGTTGTGGCATCAATGAACACACGCTGGGCACGGCCACTGATCTGATCATTATCACCTTCCCAGACATAGCTGCCGTCCGCGTTCAGTGTGAACGTCTCGCCATCGCCCAGATCGGCGGTGGCGCCTGGCGCGTTCTCACCCAGACGGCGGCTTGATGTGGCCCAGGCCGACATTTTGCCGTCAAAGGCTTCATCACCAAAGATGTTACCTTCCACCATGAAGCGCCCACCGCCCAGATCAACCCGATTGTCATCAGGGTCGGCTGCACGAATTTGAAGCGTCTGCTCTGCCGGGAACATGGCCGACCACCAGCCCGACGCGGTGATCTGATCACCGGTGCGGAAGGACGACACAAACAAACCAAGCGTCGGAAACAGCCACAGCAAGACCAGCAGCACAACCGAGATATTCAGCGCCCATACAACAACGGGCTTTCTTCCAGCCATCGCATCCATCAGCGCATCTCCTTACGGGCGTTATACACGTTCCAGACAAGGATCGGCGTGACCATCAGCATGATGATCATGGCAGACGCCGATCCCATGCCCCAGTCGTTCGCGCGAAACAGCTTGTCGTACATATAATTTGCCAACACTTGCGTTTCCCATTGGCCGTTGGTCATTGCAAAGACGATGTCAAAGACCTTGAGCGTGGCAATCGTGATCGTCGTCCAGACCACCACAATGGTCGATACGATCTGCGGTATCTTGATCTTGAAGAATATCTGGAAAGGGTTCGCCCCATCCACAATCGCTGCTTCTACGGTTTCCTCGGGGATGCCGCGCAGGGCGGCCGACAGGATCACCATGGCAAAGCCGGTCTGGATCCAGATCAACACGATCATCAGGAAAAAGTTATTCCAGAACGGAATTTGCAACCATTGCTGCGGCTCTGTCCCGCCAAACAGCATATACAGATGGTTCAGTACGCCAATCTGCGCCACGTCCTCTGGGCGGGCCTCATAGACCAGCTTAAAGATCACGGCCGCACCGACAAAGGAAATTGCCATCGGCATAAAGATGATCGATTTGGCGATATTGCCCCATGCCAAGCGATCCGTCAGCTGTGCGGCAAGCAGACCAAAGGCCGTTGATGCCGCCGGCACCACCACAAGCCAAAGCACATTGTTCTTCATCGCCTCTAGAAACTTCGGCTCAGCGAACATCTTGGTGTAATTGTCGAAACCGACAAAGGCGAATTCATTGCCGGGGAGCCTTTCGAGAAAGCTCAACCGCAGCGTCGCAACAACCGGATATGCGAGGTAAAGACCAAGCGCCAGAAGTGCCGGCATCAAAAAGACCCAGGGTCTAATCTGGTTGGCGAGGTTAATATTGCGTCCCGCGTTCGGCCCTGTGGGCTTGAACAACACCTTATCTAGCAAAAGGTTTGCGCCGTAAAAGTAGCCGATACAGCCACCGACACCGATGACAATCGTCAGTAGTCCTTGCAGTGCTGGATGCATTGCGCCCTCCCCTTCGCGATGTATCTAAGCGGCCTCTCCCTGCCGCGGGCGGTTCGGGCGGCACACCGCCCGAACCGGTAACACATCTGCCGCCCCGCGTGGCGCGGGGCGCACAGCACCTTACTTGGCTGCGTCCCAGCTATCCTGGATCGCGCTGGTTACGTCTTCGGCGGAATCGCCGCCGACATAGTCAACCATGCCCGTCCAGAACGACCCCTGACCAACAGCGCCCGGCATCAGGTCCGATGCGTCAAAGCGGAATGTTGTCGCGTTCTGCAGGATTTCACCCTGACCACGCAGCGTTGCATCCTTGTATGTATCAAGGTTCACGCCAGAGTGTGGTGTCAGGAAGCCCGTTTGCGCCATCATGACCTCATGCGCGATGGGCTGCTGAAGATATTCAACAAAGGCCATTGTCGCATCTGATGGGTTTGTGATCGCCATCAACGTACCACCGCCCAGAACCGGGTTACCAAGGTCTTTTTCAGCAAATGATGGGAAATAGAAGAAATCGGCGTCTTCGCCAATCACAACATCATCAGGCATGAAGGCCGGGATAAAAGACGCTTGCTTGTGCATGTAGCACTGCGCAGGCGAGGTAAACAGACCCGCAGGGCTGTCGCGGAAGTCCGTCGAACCAACCGCGGCAGAGCCGCCAGCAACCATATCGTCATTCTTGGCAAACATGCCGAATGTCTCGATCGCTTCGACCACTTTGGGATCGTTGAACGGAATCTCGTTGGATACCCACTGGTCATAGACTTCTGGAGTCTGCGTCCGCAGCATGATGTCCTCAACCCAGTCCGTCGCGGGCCAACCTGTTGCCGGACCGGACCCCAGACCGATGCACCATGGTGTTTCGCCGTCTTCGATGATCTGCTCGGACAATGCGATCAGCTCTTCCATGGTTTCAGGAATGTCATAGCCGGCGTCTTCAAAGTTCTCAGGCACGTACCAGACCAGTGATTTGACGTTCACATTGTAGAAAAAGCCGTAGAACTGATCATCGCCGGATGCGTCAGCATATGTGCCCAGATCAACCCAGGAAGAGCCAGCAGCGTAGTTGTCATTGACCCAGGCCGCCATATCATCGCCAAGCGGTGTCAACAGACCACGCGACGCAAGATCAGCAGCAAGGCCCGGCTGCGGGAACACAGCAACATTGGGTGCGGAACCTGCTTCGGTGTCGATCACGATCTGCTGCTCAAACCCATCAGAGCCTGTGTAGGTGATTTCAGCACCTGTGGCTTCTGCGAAGTAGGCGATGGCAGACCGGAAAATGTCGTCCTCCGGTGACAGCCAAGGACCAAAGACCGTCACCTGCTGACCGGTAAGGTCAGGCGCGTTGGCCGCCCATTCGTTGTAGGCGTCCCAGCTGAAATCACCCTCACCCGGTGTAAACGGCAGGTGGCCACCCGCATGTGCGGCGCTGGCAAGCATGGCAGCTGCTGCAACCCCTGAATAAAACTTTGTCTTCATGGTTTTTCCTCCCAATCGCGCCACCCTCCGACGCGGTACTCATTTTGGCGCAAACCTGCGCGACGTCCAAACAAGCGCAACGGAATCAATTTTCCAAAGCGCTTTGGATATCTCTACCCTCAGGCAAGTTGACGCCGCTGTCAACTGGCCATTGCCCATGTGAAAAATTGCTTGGATTCTCTTCGATTCATGTTACTGAAACGATTACGGCATCAAAACGATGTAGTTTGCGACCTCGCCCCGTGACAACTGATAGCGCTTTGGATACAGCTTTCGGACCATGAACCTCAAGCAACTCTCTCAGAACCTCGGATTGAGCCAGACAACCGTCAGCCGCGCGCTGAACGGCTATCCAGAGGTGAGCCCTGCAACACGCGCGCGTGTTGAAGAGGCCGCAAGAGCGTTCAATTATCGTCCCAGCACACGCGCCAAGGGGCTGGCCACCGGGCAGGCGCTGGCCATTGGCCACGTCATCCCGATGTCCAGCAAACACGAGATGGTAAACCCGATCTTTGGTGACTTTATCGCCGGAGCAGGCGAAACCTATGCCCGCCACGGGTACGAGATGATCCTGTCAATCGTGGACGACAAGAATGAGGCGAACGTGTACCAGGGCCTCAAATCACGCCGCGCTGTTGATGGGGTGATCGTTCACGGGCCACGGATGAACGACATGCGCATCCCGCTGCTTGACCAGCTTGGCTTGCCATTTGCCGTCCATGGCCGTGCCTCTGGCTGTACCGTGCCATACGCATGGCTTGACGTGAACAACCGCAGCGCCTTTGAGCGGGCAACGAACTACCTTTACGATCTTGGCCACCGCAGGATTGCCCTGTTGAACGGGCTGGAGGACATGGATTTCGCCCACCGCCGCCGCGATGGTTATTTGTCATCGCTCGCAGCGCATGACCTGTCACCCGACACGGCCCTGATGCGCTCTGGCGAAATGACAGAATTGTCGGGTTACGGGGCCACCCGCGAAATGCTGGCGCTGCCCGATGCTCCCACAGCGATTTTGTGTTCATCCCTGATCAGCGCGCTTGGCGTGCGGCGGGCGATTGAAGAAAAAGGGCTGGTGATGGGCAAGGACGTGTCGGTCATCACCCATGATGACGTGCTGTCCTACCTCAAGAACGGGGACGACGTGCCGATCTTTACCGCCACACGGTCGTCGGTGCGCGATGCAGGCCGCAAACTGGCCGAAATGCTGCTGGATGCCATCGCCAATCCGGAAGCACCACCACAAACTGTATTGCTCGAAGCAGAGTTGATTGTAGGTGCCTCGACCGGCCCTGCCCCCCGAAAGGATTGACATGGATTTCAAACGCGCGGATTTTCCCCAGGGGTTTCTCTTTGGGGCCGCAACAGCGGCATATCAGATCGAAGGGCATCAGTTCGGCGGCGCAGGCCCGACCCATTGGGATAGCTTCGCCGCAGGACCGGGAAATGTGGTGCGCGCCGAAGACGGGGCTGTGGCCTGTGATCACTATCATCGGTTTGGCGAGGATCTTGATCTGCTAGAAGACGCAGGGATGGACGCCTATCGGTTCTCGACATCATGGGCGCGGGTGATGCCGGATGGGCGATCGGTCAATCCAGAGGGGCTGGATTACTATGACCGCTTGGTTGACGCGATGCTGGAGCGCGGATTGAAGCCGTTTCAGACGCTGTATCATTGGGAATTGCCCTCTGCCCTGGCCGACAAAGGCGGCTGGATGAACCGCGACACCTGTGCCCGTTTCGCTGATTTTACCGATGTGATCACCGACCGGATCGGGGATCGCGTGGATGCGATTGCCACCATCAACGAACCGTGGTGCATCTCTTTCCTGTCGCATTTTCTGGGGCATCACGCGCCCGGCCTGAAAGACATCCGCGCCACGGCCCGTGCCATGCACCACATCAACCTTGCCCATGGGGTCGCCATGTCCCGGCTGCGGGCCAAGGGTATGAAAAACTGCGGTATCGTCATCAACTTTGACCACACTGATCCAAAGAACGACAGCACAGAGGCCGCACAGGCCGCGACCACATGGGACGCCATCATGAACCGCTGGTTTGTGGAGGCCGTGACCAAAGGCACCTACCCTCAAGAGGCGCTCGCCGGGCTTGGTCCGCATATGCCCGATGGGTGGCAGGATGATATGGCCGAGATCAGCCAACCCATCGATTTTCTGGGCGTCAACTATTACACCCGACATAAGGTCACACATGACGCCAGCGCAGTCTGGCCGCATATTGCGTCCGAAGAGGGCCCCGGTGAGAAAACCCAAATGGGCTGGGAGATTTATCCAGATGGGCTTTATGGGTTCCTCACGCGACTTGCCCGTGATTACGTGGGTGAGTTGCCGATCTACGTCACCGAAAATGGCATGGCCTGGGATGACACTGTCGAAAACGGCGCGGTCTATGATCCGGTGCGCATGAAATTCATCTCAGATCACATGCTGGCCACCAAACGCGCCATTGCTGAGGGGGCCAATGTGAAAGGGTTCTTTTACTGGTCCCTGCTCGACAATTATGAATGGGCCTTCGGCTATGAAAAACGGTTTGGCATGATCCATGTGGATTTTGAGACCTTGAAGCGCACGCCGAAAGCGTCTTATCACGCGCTCAAAACCGCCATCGCGCGTTAGGACAAGACCTATGGGACATCCCGAAAACACCTACTCTTTGGTTGCCGATATCGGTGGCACCAACACCCGTGTCGCCTTGGCTGATGGGCGCAAGATTGTTGGTGGGACCATCCGCCGCTATCGCAACGTCGATTTTCCGGGGTTGGAATCAGTGCTGCGCCGCTACATCGAAGACGAAAGCGGCGTTGATCCGATAGCCGCCTGTGTCGCCGTCGCAGGCCCCGTGCGTGACGGGCGCGCCACGATGACCAACCTTGACTGGACCATCGACAAGGACACGCTGGCGCGTGCCACCAAGGCCGAAACGGTTGCGATCCTCAATGATCTGCAAGCGCAGGGCCATGCGCTTGGCCATCTTGATCCAGCCAATATCCGCACCATCCTGCCGGGCCCGGAAGGCAGCGTGAATGCCGCGAAACTCGTCGTGGGGGTCGGGACCGGCTTTAACGCAGCACCTGTCTTTGACCTTGATCAGGGCCGCATCGTCACCCCATCCGAAAGCGGCCACGCCAATCTGCCGATCCGCAACGAGATGGAGTTGCGCCTGTGCCAATTCGTCTCGACCGCACATGGGTTTCCGGCGGTTGAAGACGTCCTGTCCGGCCGCGGGCTGGAACGGGTTTACGCGTTTCTGGGGCAAGAAGCCGATGACCCGCGCGAATGCGCGGCCAAAGATATTATGGCAGCTTGCGATGATGGCAGCGACCCGCGCGCCGAAGAAGCGGCCGCGCTCTTTACCCGCATTCTGGGCACAGTTTGCGGCAACCTGTCGCTGATCCAACTGCCCTTTGGCGGGGTTTACCTTGTCGGCGGCGTCTCGCGTGCATTTGCACCGCATCTGACCCGTTTTGGTTTTGGCGGAGCCTTCCGCGACAAAGGCCGCTTTGCAGGGTTCATGAGCAACTTTGCGGTGCATGTGATCGAGGATGATTATGCCGCCCTGACCGGCTCTGCGGCACATCTGGTGGCGCTGGGACAAAGCAACTAAAGCGCGGCGCCTCAGGCTGGTTCAGGCGCCTTGGCCAACTGCCCCTGTACTGTCTGCGTCAATGCGGTCAACGAGAAAGGTTTGGGCAAAAAGACCGCGTTCTCGATCATCGCTTCACCATCGTCAAAGGCATCCTCAGGATAGCCGGAAACAAAGACAACTTTTGTTGTTGGGCGGTACTTGCGCGCCTTGCGTACCCAGGTCGGGCCATCCATGCCGGGCATGATCACGTCGGTCACAAAGATATCAACCACAAGATCAGGATCACTTAGCATTTCAAGGGCTGCTTCAGCGCAGTCAGCCTCCAGCACGGTATATCCGCGCAAGCGCAACGCGCGGGACGCAAACGCACGCACGGGCGCTTCGTCCTCGACCAGCAAAACAACACCCTCTGCGCGGCCAGCCACCGGCACAGGCGCGGGGTTGGCAAGCTTCATCGGGACCGCAGCACTTGCCCGCATGCTGGGAAAGAGCAAGGTAAAGGTTGTCCCGCGCCCTTTCTCGCTTTCCACGAAGATGTAGCCGCCCGTCTGTTTGACGATGCCGTAAGCCGTGGAGAGGCCCAGACCTGTGCCTTCGCCCTGGCCTTTGGTGGTCCAGAACGGCTCAAATATCTTGTCGAGGGTTTCAGGGGGGATGCCATGGCCATCATCCTTGACCTTCACCATCACATAGCTGCCCTTGGGCACGGTGGCCCTGTCGCGGGTCATCTCGGACGACAAAGACAGGTTCTTGGTCACGATCTTGATCTCGCCCGTGCCGGCCATCGCATCACGTGCGTTGACGACAAGGTTCATCATCACCTGTTCCAGTTGGCGCTTGTCAGCCTTAATGCGCAGCAGATCGCTGTCGTGTTCCAGCGTCAGGGTCACCTTTTCACCCACAAGCCGGTTCAGCAAATGGGTCAGGTCCGACAACGTGTCACGCAGGTCGATTTCCTCGGGCAACAGGTTTTGCTTGCGCGAAAATGCCAGAAGCTGGCCCACCAGACTGGCGGCACGATTTGCGTTCTGGTGGATCTGGATCAAATCACCATAGTTCTGGTCGCCTTCGTCATGGCGCAGCAGCAACAGATCGCAATGGCCCGATATGGCCGTCAGCAGATTGTTGAAATCATGGGCCACGCCACCGGCAAGCTGGCCAATGGCCTGCATTTTCTGGCTTTGGACAAATTGCGATTCCAGGGTCTTGAGCTCGGTTACATCGTTGAGCACCGCAATCAGATGCGGATCACTCTTTTCACCGGCGATCGACAGCGTCACCTGAATGAAGGTATCTTCGCTGGCCCCGCGCACGCGCAGGAATTGCGACACATGAGCACTGCGCCCGTTTAGTGCTTCGTCCAGCCAATCGGTGATCAGACGGCCCGGACCATCCAGCACATCGGACAATTTTCGCCCTTGCGCCGTTGGAATGCGCAACAAGACGCGTGCCTCGCTATTGGCGGCCAGCAATTGCCCGTCATTGGCGACTTTCAACAGGGGCACCGGCAAATCATCAACCGCATCCCATCCCCCTTCAAGTTGCGGGGGCGCCTTGGGCGCCTTCACCTCAGGCAAAAGATAGATGTCTGTTGCATCGTCCCTGCCCGGCACCTCCACCACAAACCGGCAAACCGGCCCGTCCGCCCCGTGCAGCATATTGCCTTGGCCCGGTCTGATGGGCAGTTCGGCAAAAACATCGGTGATATGCTGGCATCTGTCGCCCAAGAGGCCGCGCGCACCTTTGTTGGTTTGCAGAATGGTGCCATCATGATCAACCGACAGCATCGGCAGTGGCACCGCATCCGCGCCCCTGACAGCGGACTGAATGCCCTCGGTCAGATCATCAAGCCACCAGACCTGACATTCCGGCCCCATCCACAAGACCCTCAGCCGGAAATGACCCGCGCGGGTCACGATATCTTCGGCGCTGGCGCCCGATTGTGCCGCCTTGCGGACAAGCTGTTCCAAGAGCGCATGTGGTTTCGCCCACATATGTCGAAACACATCGGGAATACAGACGCCTTCAGCCGTTTCAAAACGATCCTTTGCCGCCGCATTGGCATAATCGACATAGCAGGCGCCGCTGGTGACAAAACCGGCCCCAAGATCATGGGCGATCATGCGTCGCGCGTTGGCCCGCTGCCACCGCCCGATCACCCTGCGCCACAGTACCGCAATTCCGATCCAGGCGGAGACGGCGCATAGGGTTCCGCCAAATACCGCAAGCCCAAGTTGTAGGGGGCGCAGATCCACAATGACAGATAAGGCGATGCAAACCAGACCCGCGATCAGAATCTGCAACACGGGCGGGAACCCAATAGGGAACGATAGTTTATCCATCGTCGACATCTGATCGGTAGGCAAGATTGCACCCTTTACTGCACCCCGTGGCACCATAATGGGCGAGGTCTTAAGTAATTGTTAAGGGCGATGTAGCATATCTGCGAAAACAATCGCAGGTTGCTTAACTGCGCGACAATATTGCCATATAAAAACCATCGCCGTCGTGGTCCGGCAACAGCTGCATACGGCTGTCGCAGGCCCAGCCAGTGTTGGCTGCCAGAAACGCCGCGACTGTGTCATCATTCTCGCGCTCAAGAACCGAACAGGTTGCATAAACCAACCGCCCCTTGGCACCCACCAAAGGTGCCGCGTCACGCAAGACAGCACGCTGCATCTGTTGAAGCTCGCTCAGGCGGGTTTCGGTCAGCCGCCATTTTGCATCCGGTGTGCGCCGCCAAGTCCCACTGCCGCTGCATGGGGCGTCGCAAAAGACGATGTCAAAGGGCGCGTGATCTGCCAACTGCGCTGTTGGCAACTGCGTGATCGACACCCCGGCCCGCCCTGCCCGCACAGGCAAGTCCAACATCCGTTGGGGCGCTATGTCATGGGCAAAAACCTGTGCGTCGGTCAGATCGGCAAAGGCCAGAGCCTTGCCGCCACCGCCTGCGCAATAGTCGAGCAGGCGCGCGCCAGCGGGAACCGGCACCTGCCGGACGGCGTGTTGCGATGATGCGTCTTGCAAATCAACCAGCCCCCCAAGATATGCGGCGGCGGTTTTGAGCCTGCGTGGATTGCTCTGAATGCGCAGGCAACCTGCAACGGTATCATGGGCGGTCGTTGTGATGCCCTCATCAGCCAGTGCGCTTTGCGCATCATCCGGCGTGCCCCTCCGGCGATTGACCCGCAAGAACACCTCGGCGCGGGCTTGTTGCGCCAAGGCGGCACTTTCTGCCTTGTCCCCCAGACTGTCCTGCCAGTGCGGCCAAAGCCAATCCGGCACATCACAGCGGGCCGCGGCGGTCAGGTCAAAGGGCGTAGCCAAGGCATCCTGTTCCGCTTTTGTCAAAGGTGCCGGCGCATGGCCTTCGCCCAAAAACAGGGCATCCACATCCCAGCCTTCGCGCAATGCCAGACGCCGCATCAGACTGCGCCCCGTACCATCACCCAATGACCGTTTGCTGCGCAGAACATCAAACACATGATCGCGCACCGCTGCCCTGTCCTTGGACCCGGCATACCGGCTGGCCCGCGCCCAGGCGGTCAGCGCCTGCTCGGCGGGTTGGCCATTGCCGATCTGATCAAGCACGGCAATCGCGGCGGCGATACGGGCACCGGGGGTCATGGTCTAGCCAACGCGGTAGTTAGGGCTCTCACGGGTGATCTGCACATCATGCACATGGCTTTCTTTCAGGCCAGCGCCGGTGATCTTGACGAAATTGCAGTTCCGGCGCATCTCATCAATCGTGGCGCAACCGGTATAGCCCATTGCAGCACGCAAACCGCCCACCAATTGATGCACCACCGCACTGGCAGAGCCCTTGTAGGGCACCTGGCCCTCGATCCCTTCTGGCACCAGCTTGTCACTGGCGGCATCTTTCTGGAAATACCGGTCGGCAGAGCCGCGGGCCATGGCGCCAAGGCTGCCCATGCCACGATAGGATTTGAAGGAACGGCCCTGATAGAGGATCACCTCACCGGGGCTTTCATCAGTCCCAGCAATCATCGAGCCGACCATCGCACAGGACGCACCGGCCGCAATCGCCTTGGCAAAATCACCCGAGAATTTGATGCCCCCATCCGCAATCACCGGCACATCGCCCGCACCGGCCGCACAGTCCATGATCGCGGTCAGTTGCGGGACGCCGACGCCTGCGACCATACGAGTGGTGCAGATGGAACCGGGGCCAATGCCCACTTTCACCGCGTCTGCGCCGGCACCGATCAAGGCTTTCGCCGCTTCGGCCGTGGCAATGTTGCCCGCCACGATCTGCACTTCATTCGACAGTTTCTTGGCGCGCTCTACGGCTTGGGCGACCCCTTCGGAATGGCCGTGAGCGGTATCAATGACGATCATATCAACGCCCGCATCAACCAATGCCTGACTACGCTCAAACCCCGCATCGCCAACGCCCGAAGCCGCTGCAACACGCAGACGGCCCAAAGCATCCTTGCAGGCCATCGGGTTCAGCACGGCTTGTTCACTGTCCTTGAGGGTCAAAAGACCTGTGAGCTTACCTTCGCCATCTGTAATCAACAGCTTTTCGATCCGGCGCGATTGCATCAGGGAACGTGCCTCGTCCAGATCGGCGGGCTCTTGCAGCATTGCCAGATTGTCGGTGGTCATCATCACGCTGACGGGGGTTTTATCATCCTGCGCAAAGCGCATGTCACGGTTGGTGACGATACCCACAACATGGCCGTCAGGACCAACAACGGGGAAACCCGTGATGCGATAGCGTTCCATCAACGCCTTGGCGTCGGCCAATGTCTGATCTGCGCGCAGGGTGACAGGGTTATAAACCGTACCAGAGACAAAGCGTTTGACCCGGCGGATTTCCTTGGCCTGTTCCTCGACGTTGAGGTTCTTGTGAACCACGCCAATGCCACCGGCCTGGGCCATGGTGATCGCCATGCGGCCTTCGGTGACTGTGTCCATCGCACTGGACAACAGCGGGATATTCATGGCGATTGATTTGGTCACCCGTGTGCTGGTGTCCGCCGTAGAGGGCAGCACGGAAGATGCCCCCGGCACCAGCAATACATCATCAAAGGTGAGTGCCTCGCGAATCTCCATCAACCAGTCTCCTTTGTCGTGGTATCGTTGGCACGTCCCTATCGCACGGATGTTTGAAGACCGAAAGAGTTAAGTGGGGTAATCCGCACTTGTGGGGGCATGGTTATGCGCCCATGGTGATCTGCATGATAAGTGAAAGCGGAAACGATCAGCCAGCCACGCATCGGATTTGGCGCATCGCGTTCAAACTGCTGGCCGTCTTTGCCCTTGTTTTCGTGATGAAACTGGGGATCGATACGCTGATGGCCAAGATCATCCTGTTCGAAAGCGATGCCGCCGCGCGGGCCATGACGGGGCTGCTGATAACGGTCATGATCGGCTATGCTATCCTGCTTGCCATTCCGTTCATACCCGGGGTCGAGATCGGGATCGCAATCCTGCTGCTTGAAGGTGCGCCCGCCGCACCAATGGTTTATCTGGCAACCGTGGCGGGGCTGTTGCTGGCATTTCTTATCGGACAATACGCGCCCTTGCCGCGATTGATCCAGTTTGCCAATGACCTCTATCTCTACAGGATCTCTGGTCTGCTAGAGCGGATCAGTTTGACGCCGCGCAACGACCGGCTGGATGCCATGCACGACCGCTTGCCACGCTGGCTGGCCCCACTCTTTTGCAATTACCGTTACGTGACGCTTGGGTTTGCTGTGAACCTGCCCGGCAATATTGCCCTTGGTGGCGGTGGCGGGATCATGATGGCCGGCGGGCTGAGCCGCCTGTTTCAAACACGGTTTATGGTCATCACCATCCTTATCGCGACCTTGCCAATACCTTTGGCCGTTTGGCTGCTGGGGGCAGATATCCTGCAATAACATGCCGCTGCTCATGTTTAATATGACGGATACGGGCCTTTCCATTGGCGGGGCAAAAGATACAGTCGTGCCAAGACAAAACAGGCGCACCAAATGTCGAATGATCCCCTTGTGATTTTCACCCCCTCCGGCAAACGGGGAAACTTTCCCGTCGGCACACCCGTGCTGACCGCCGCCCGACAGCTGGGCGTTGACCTTGATAGTGTTTGCGGCGGGCGGGGTATCTGCTCAAAATGCCAGATCACGCCCTCTTACGGTGAGTTTTCCAAACACGGCGTAACGGTCGCTGACACGGCCCTGTCTGAATGGAACAGCGTCGAACAACGCTATGACGATAAACGCGGCCTTAAAAAGGGCCGCCGTCTGGGATGTCAGGCCACGATCCAAAGCGATGTCGTGATCGACGTGCCTGCCGAAAGCCAGGTGCACAAACAAGTTGTGCGCAAACGGGCCGAGGCGCGCGAAATCACAATGAACCCTTCGACCAAACTTTACTACGTCGAAGTGGCAGAACCTGACATGCATGACCCCTCCGGTGATCTTGAACGGTTGGTGGCGGCACTGCGCCGCGACTGGGCGCTGCCGGAACTGGAAGCGGACCTTGGTGTGCTCAAATCACTGCAAAGCGCGCTGCGCAAAGGCGAATGGAAGGTGACGGTTGCCGTGCACCTGGGGGACGCCGTCTTTAGCCCCCGCATCATTCACATCTGGCCGGGGTTCTATGACGGCACGCTCTACGGCCTTGCCGTCGATCTTGGCTCCACCACGATCGCCGCCCACCTCTGCGACCTGCAATCAGGCGAGGTTGTCGCCTCTTCCGGGATCATGAATCCGCAAATCCGCTTTGGCGAGGACCTGATGAGCCGTGTCAGCTATGGCATGATGAACACCACCGGATCAGACGAGATGACAACAGCGGTGCGCGAAGGCATGAACGCGCTTTTCGTGCAGATCGCAGCAGAGGCAGCAATTGACCGTGATCTGATCGTCGATGCGGTCTTTGTCTGCAACCCGGTGATGCACCACCTCTTTCTTGGCATTGACGCCTATGAATTGGGGCAAGCGCCCTTTGCGCTGGCAACCTCCGAAAGTATCTCGCTGCGCGCCTCGGAACTGGACCTGAACCTGCACCCTGCTTCTCGGGTTTACCTGCTGCCCTGCATCGCGGGGCATGTGGGGGCAGACGCCGCCGCGGTGGCGCTCTCAGAAGCCCCCGACAAATCCGAAGACCTTGTGTTGGTCGTGGATGTGGGCACAAACGCCGAGATTTTGCTGGGGAACAAGGAAAAGGTTCTTGCCTGCTCCTCCCCCACCGGCCCCGCCTTTGAAGGCGCGCAGATCACCAGCGGACAACGCGCCGCCCCCGGTGCAATCGAGCATGTCGAGATTGACCCCGTGACCAAGCTCCCCCGCTTTCAAGTGATCGGGTCCGAGATTTGGTCCGATGAGGACGGCTTTGACGCGGCCATCGCGCAAACCGGTATCACCGGCATCTGCGGGTCCGGCATCATCGAGGTCATTGCGGAAATGCGCATGGTGGGCATCGTCGATGGCCCCGGCCTGATCGGCTCGGCAGAGCAGACAGGCTCGCCCAACTGTTTTCAGGATGGGCGGACCAATTCCTACCTGCTTTACGATGGCTCAGAAAACGGCGGACCAAAGATCACCGTCACCAATACCGACATTCGGCAAATCCAGATGGCCAAGGCAGCACTCTACTCTGGAGCGCGGCTGCTGATGGACAAATTCGGTGTGGATAAGGTGGACCGGATCGTGCTGGCAGGTGCTTTTGGCGCACATATCAGCCCCAAGCATGCAATGGTGCTGGGCATGATCCCCGACGCCCCACTGGACAAGGTGACAAGCGCAGGCAACGCCGCTGGCACTGGCGCGCGGATCGCGCTGCTGAACACGGATGCACGCAGGGAAATCGAAGAGACGGTGCATAACATCCACAAGATCGAAACCGCGATTGAACCGCGCTTTCAAGAGCATTTCGTGAATGCCTCCAACATCCCCAACGCGGTGGAACCCTTCCCGATCCTTGAAAGTATCGTGACAATCCCGCAGGTGAACCACAATCAAGGGGGCGGTGGTGAAGGCGGGCGCAGGCGGCGGCGTGGGGCACGGACAGACACCCCGTCATGACATCGGATAATGACGCATATGATCCGGCCAAAGAGGGCGCACAGATGCGCTTTGACGGGCGGATGTCCTACACTGACTACCTGCAACTTGATCTCGTGCTTGGCGCGCAAAAGCCGCAGACCAACACCCATGATGAGCTGCTGTTCATCATCCAGCACCAGACGTCAGAGCTTTGGATGACGCTGGCGCTTCATGAAATCAACGCCGCCCGCGATCTGATCGCTGGGGATGCGCTGCAACCGGCGTTCAAGATGCTGGCGCGGGTCGCGCGAATATTCGAGCAACTGAACAACGCATGGGATGTGCTGCGGACAATGACGCCCAGCGATTACACCGCCTTTCGCGATGATCTTGGTCAGTCGTCGGGATTCCAGTCGTGGCAATACCGGCTGATCGAATTCTGCCTTGGCAATCGCAATCAGGCGCTGTTGCAGCCGCACGCCCACAGGCCTGACATCACCGAGAAACTGACCACCGAATTGGCAAAACCCTCGCTTTATGATGTGGCCGTGCAGGCACTGGCCCGCAGCGGGCTGGACGTACCGCAATCGGTACTGGAGCGCGACATCACCCGCCCGCACAGCTATGACGCCGACCTGATGAGCGTGTGGGAACAGATCTACCGCGATCCGCACCAACACTGGTCACTCTATGAATTGGCCGAAACACTGGTCGATATCGAGGACTATTTCCGCCGCTGGCGCTTTAACCACGTAACAACCGTTGAGCGTGTGATCGGCTTCAAACGGGGGACAGGTGGTACCGGCGGGGTCGATTATCTGCGGCGGATGCTGGCGGTTGAACTCTTCCCCGAACTCTGGCGGGTGCGCACAGTCCTCTGAGGGTGGAGGGGCAATTGCCCCGTTGACGACAGCCGGGGTGCGGCGTATCCAGATTGCGCGCGCGGGTATGGTGAAAAGGTATCACGAAAGCTTCCCAAGCTTCAGTTACGGGTTCGATTCCCGTTACCCGCTCCACCTTAAATCTCAAGTTATTGTTTATAATGTAATTTTTTAAAGACGCCTAAGGTTACCCACCCAAAAACCCGCCCAAAAAATTGAATCTTGTCTTTGCTGCCAGCCGCTCCGCCATATGGCTCGATAAGTTACTGTTATTACAAAAAATGTCATTCGCGCAGTTATCCTGGCCGCCTTTGGAGAGGCCTAAATTGTGGAGCCTAAGTACAAGCCTCCTAACAGAGACACTCCGGATTGGTAGGTGGTTTGCACGAAATATTGTTTCGCAGTATGCGCGTTAATTGACACAAATTGAAAGGATTGTCCCAGCGCTTTAGATCACTTGCTTGGAAAACTGAGGTCTTAACCATTACACAACGCCCGCGACCGATTTGACGGTTATTTCACCCACGATAAGAGGTCAAGAAGTACGTTTTGGATCACTAGCTTTTTTGAGGCAAAGTGAGCACGTCGGGCTGATTCCGGACTTTCGCTGCGAGCGCGATATTGTGGGACAGCTCCGCGACAAGCAGACATTTACTTCATAAGCTAGTATTGTGTCTAAAGGCTGAGATTGCGGGTGGTTATTCTGCTCCACCGCAAGGCAACCCAGCCAGTTCGTCTGCGGGCCAGCAAATATTTTGAAAGCCGCAAGCACGACAGCATGTTCTCATGTCGATTGGCGCGATGTGACAGCGGTCTTGTCTCCGATCTTGAATTGTCTGATGTGCGCAGTGATAAACCTGCTCGTCCGTAAAAAAAGAACGCGGGGTGTCTGTGATCCTCGTATTTATTGAGAAGTCTCCAATTTGGCGACCAACGGCACGACACTCCGACCATTTATGGAAGCTGCACTCGACCTGGGGTTGTTCCAACATGAAATGTGCGATGTTTCCCGTGGCGACTAGCCATTCATCTGCTCTTGCTCTGACAGGTTTAACAAAGAGAGTGCTTGGCTCGCCCAGTTGGCTTGAGGTTGTTGCATCTTCAAGAACGGGAGCGGTCGGAAACCCCGGAAAATCTTTGAGGCTGAAGCCTACGAGTTCTTCACCTAGTTCTTCAGAACATCGACGAAGTAACTCATCGGACGCCTCTGTGACCTGAGAAATGTGTGCTAAGAGACTGTCATTTCCTGCATCGTCTTCATTTAGACCCATTTCGAAGGGTTCCTCTTGGTCAATGACGGTCAACAGAGCGCCGTCATCACGCTGAACAAGAAGCGCTGGGTAGATTTGAACCCGTGGCCTAGGGGAAAAAATCGCACTACCCGACTTTTCATAATTGACAAGGACGGAGTGGAAAGCTGCCATAGTGTTTCCTTGCGCAATGTAATTGCCCAACTGCGAGGATCGGAGTCTAGCTGGAATGTCTCTGCCAAGATGCCTTCGAGCGAGAAGTTTGTAGATGAGATGCGCGTCAGAGACATACTGATTATCAAAGAATATCTGGAATTTGCTTTCGTCAACGGTCCCATCGCAAAATGTCACAGTTGGATCAGTGAAAATTATCAACCAGCTACCGCTTGCGAGCACGGCACGACGAACTTGATGCCCATATTTCTCTTGGGAGGTTTTCACGTATCCGGCCAATTGGCTTAGGTAATCGTGCCAATCCCCGACAACCGGAGCCTTTTCTTTGCTACCTGCCTCGTTCATGTGTTTGATTGCTTCAACTACGAGCTCAGCAGCTGCCTTTTTCCGGCTTGCGCCCCTGCCGCTAATGAAAGGTTTATCCCAAGCCTTTGCCTCAAATATTAAGAGGGGCGCATGCGTCTCGGCGTTCAGTCCGAGGTAATCGATGAACCTTGTAGTGTTCGCTTTGATGCGGGCCTCTTCCGCGACGTCCCCATCAGGACCAAGCTGCCACCCAAGGAGAGTCAAAAACTGATCAAAGAAAAAAATCCGAGTATCGTGCTCATGCAGAGCTTGTGTTCCGGCACCAGCATAGGGATTTGGAGCATCCGGCCCTTGAGCCCTGACAACTCCTTCGAGTAGCTGCTGCAAGCCCCCACGAAAATCGTTCTCATCGACACCAGCGTTCATTGGATAAGTTCAGGCAGGCGATAGAGAAGACGACGCGCAGAAGGCCAACCTGCATCCATGAATATTTCCAGACAGTCGACAAGCGCGGCTCGACGGACGTCGCTTTCGAATAGTTCTTTGTGATCGGCAAGAAATATCCCAAGCAGGCGAACCAGTAGGTCCGCGCCCATGGATTCATATTGATAGCCACTTTGTTGTCCTCCACCCTTTAGCGCACGTGCGATAAGGTCAAATGAACGGGCTGGATCGATCGGTAGTAAATACTCTAGAAGCTGTAACAAATAGTAGATCGTGTGCGGTGTCGCGTGGTCGCCAATTTGTTCAAGCACCGGTGTAATTTCTTCAAAAAAGAGCCCCAAATCCTTTTCACTGATGGGCTGATCTTGCGCCGTTTTGCTATCCGATGCACCCACCGAAAAATAGATTTGCATACACGCTGTGTCGAGCAGCTTTGCGTCTTCACGCACTACTTCAATTTGCTCGGAAGTTGGCTCTACAGTTGCAAAGTGTGCATTCAATCCTTCGCTCGATTTTCTGACAATCTGCGAAGTAAGGTCGATAGCTCGATGACGAATTTGGTTATCGCTGTTCTTCGAGTCTTCTTTCAATCCTAAGACAAGTGCTCCTCTCATCGTTTGAAGGATTTGGGTTAATTCCTCACCTCTACTCTCTCGATTGTTGATCCAACTCGAGATGATCTCATACGCCGCCGCCTTTTCGTGAGTGATCCAAAGAACGGTGTAAATGCTAGACAGCGCTTCATCGAGTTCCGCTTGGCGTTTTGGATGTTCGGAAAACCGCTCGTTCATTGAGACGGCGAGAGCCGTTATTCGATCGGGATCAGAATGTAGAAGGCGTCCAACAACGCCGTTGACGAGGCTCTTTAGAATACTGAGGTTGGTCTCTCTTTCAAGACGACGTTCTAATCTGGTCCAAAATCCTGTTCGGTCTAGGTCCCAGATGCGAACAAGATGAAGACCCGACTGCAGCCTTACGGCAGGATGAGGATCGGAGATCAGTCCGTCGATTGAGTTTGCTAGTTCAGGGTAGAGATCAGGTCTCTGAAGTGTGAGGTCTAGGACTGCACTAGCAATTTCTACCCGCGCGGCTGGAGAGCCCCACGAAGCGGAGCGTTCGAAGCTCGCTTCCGTATCGTCATCCACAACCGGGTTAAGGGACTCTAAAGCTGTCGACATTAGCCCAAGAAAGCAGCTGCTTTCTTCTTGAGCGTTCACACTTGGAGTAATCTTGAGTGAAATTATTTTAGTTATGCCTTGCCCAATGACACCTTCGGCGTAAGCGACAAGTCCTGTGTTTTGGCGAGTTCGGTCGATAGCTGTTTCTAAATCGGTAAGTGCCGCAATAGCTTTGGACGTTGTAAGTTTGGGGGCGTCTTCGGAGGACGCCTCTAGCCCAAGAGCTTTCTTTGCGTCATTAATTGCCTGCATTAGCACTTGATCCACTAAGGAATCGTGATCCAAGTCCTCAATCCAGTGAAAAGGCTCGGGTTCGCCCGTTGAGGTGGTTAACGTAAACAAACGTCTATTGTTGCCTTGATCGCTGACGTCTGCTCCCTTGTTTTCAACCATTGTGCTTTTGGCGGCTTCTGTTGCTAACCGGCTTTTTCCAATTGCACTAAAGACTCGATGGAGAAAATGTGCACGCGCAGCCTCTGGCTCATCAAAACGACTGAACTCGAATACCCCTATGGCTGTCTCGAAGGTGGTTCGTTCTTCCATCGACAGGCGGTCGTAACCAACCGCAACGAGGTCTATCGCATCTTTCCTTGTGTCAGCGACCATTAGGAATGGCTCAGCCATTGCAATTGGTAACAACAGGTCAACCAGACCATCGTTGCGCTCAGCGGCGGCTAGAAAAATACGTGACCAGAATATTGCTAAACCGGCATCTGCAATGATTTGTTCAACCACAATTTTTGCCATACTTTGCTCGGCTGAACGGAGGAACTTGAGTAACTCTAGGATCAAAGCGTCTGCATCATGACCATAAGTTTTGTCAGGACTATGTGCCCAAACATAACTCCAGTCTTCTTGCAGACGGACTGTTCGGCCGCTGATATCCAACTCAAAATATTGCTGGTTAGGTGAAGGTGGATGCTCACGTGCAACAAAGCCTTCTGTCGCTGCCACAATTGCGACAACTGCTTCCTTTGGATGCATTACTAGGAATTTCGGCGCAAATTCTGTCAGCGAATAGCGGGCCATGTCGTAGTCTTGCCGAGCGGTAGATGTTAGCGGCATTATCTGACTGTCACCCATTCGAGTTTCACGCTCTTCTGTCACCGCAAATCCGAACGTTTCTCTATAAACGACTATTGCGAGGTCTGGGTCGGCAGGAGCAAATTTTTCAATTTTGCGACACAACGCTGGAACTTCTTCCCAACCATGTGCTTGCAACCTTTGAGGCTCAAACAGTCTTAAAAGCAGCCGGTGTGATTCCACCGGATCCGTGATGAAAGTTGCCGCAACAAGATCAATTGCCGATGTAGCCAAGTTGTGCGGCACGTCTAACGTCAATGCATGCCGTAGCAGAGCACGTGCGGCGATGCCCAGCCGATCCTGCCCATTTTGATCTAGATCGAGTTTAACAAGATTGAATAAAAGAAAGCGAACAGTACTGGCAACCGGCACCAAGTTTTCAGATATGTCCCTGAGCAGGCCTGTCCAAGGTGCTGTCGGAGCATTAGGATAATCCTCAAGCCGTACAGCAAAGGCTCCGCAGGTATGGGAAAATGCCTGAGCAGCATTTGCGTCGTCTGCCACGATGCGCATAGCAAGAACAGCTGTGTCCGTTAGCTTTTCTGGATATTCGGCACATATCCGACCAGTTGCACCTCGTATTACTGGGTCAGCTTCATTGTCGGCCAGTATCTTTGCGGCAGCGCTCCAAAAGCGTGACCTACTTTCATCGCTTTCCCAAATCTCTCTCAAAACGAAAGAAAGGGCGGGCGCGAGCATGAGGCCTTGTGCCTGATCTTTCGGAAATCGCAAACTTCCGTCAACCAAAGCTGCGGGGTCAATGAGTACACGAGCTGCAGCAAAGTCAAAAAGTAGATGATGTCGAAACTGTAGCCAACGGCCATTTTCGACCGAAATAATGACGCCTTCACTGGTGAGAGTGTCAATGATCTCAGGGTCTGCCCCCTCTGCATCCTCAACTGGAGCCCGTAAGGCACGCGCCGAAACCATTGCCTTTGCAATACGCGAAATGCAGGATCGAGCTCGATTTCCATGGCTCTCAATGCGATTGCTCCAATAAAGCTGCAGCAGCTGAGCTTGGGACGAAACGTGCGAAAAATCCTTGGCT
The DNA here is from genome assembly GCA_947498645.1 of uncultured Paracoccaceae bacterium. Lineage (GTDB taxonomy): Bacteria > Pseudomonadota > Alphaproteobacteria > Rhodobacterales > Rhodobacteraceae > Yoonia. The sequence continues at coordinate 2,843,257 of CANMKS010000001.1, forward strand.
ACTAAGCCATCCTTTACAAGGTCACTTAAGAGTCTCGTATTAAAGGGAACGGAAGCAATATCTCTTAAGGTGCGGGGAGCGTTTTGAAGCGCGGCGTCCAATGCCGGTGCTGCAACTAACAGCCGCTGAAATTCTGTGTCAGACCACTCAGGAACACGTACATGCCTGACGTTCGAAAACCCATGTTCCATTAGGTCCTCAATAGGTGGTTTCCCAGCAAAGAGTGAACGGAACTTCTGGCCCACTCGCAAGTCAAACGTCCGGATGGAGGCAACAACTCGCCATCGCCCGCGGCGTTCCAGAACTTGCTCGATTAGGTTGCGAAATACCCCTTCACCAACGCCACCACGTGTTGCATCAAGAGCGTCAATAACCAGCCAGGCAGGTTTCTCTCCGTCCCATGAACCGATAACACCTAGAAGTGCATGTTTGATCTCTAGTTCCCGGCCCAATCCTTCGAGTGTCTCGACCGAAAATCGATCCACCGCTAGCTCCAAGACATCGTTTCCCTCGTCACGCAGAGTTCTGGCAAGCGAGTTCAGGACGCCGCTCTTACCGGACCCTGGCTCTCCGATTATCAACAATGACCCTTCACGTGCGGCCGCTTCAATTTGAGGCTGGCACTCGCGCACAAGTGACACACTGTTTCCCTCAGCCGCTTCAATTACCTCATAACGGCTTAAGGCATCAGCAGTGGCCTCGCTATGAGCACGCAGTTTCGCGATATCGTCTGCGTAATTTGGAGGCACGGACAATGCTACGCCGCGACTAATAAGCGCTTGCCTCAGTTTTGAACTATCTGCGCCGCCTCGCTGCGACATCATTTCGGCGCTTAAAGACTCGAGTGTTGTCAGCACAATTGCTGCTTCAGCCTCAGCGACAACGATTTGCCGTAGATTTTGAACTATCGCCTGTTGGCCAGCTTCTTCCGGGTTGAAGATAAAAATGACAATGAGTGATGCGAGATGACTTGGGAGTGCAGTGTCGAATGGCTCAACAGTCGCGGCTAACCAGGCGTTCTCGACGCAAGTTGAGAAAATATCAAAGGCTTTCTGTTGAGCAACTGTAAGTTCACCGCCACCCGGCTGGGATTTTAGGCGAAGCGCGCGAGGTAAATCTACCCTAATACTGGCAGGCGCTTCAGGCCCCACAGAAAGTACAAGGCGATCTAATTCAGCTGAAAGAGGGCGGTTCCATTTCTGTTGTCCATCACCATCTCGGCAAACCAGCCAGTGCTTTACAAATTGGGAGATTGTCTTGCCAAAAGGACTCTTGAGTTCGGCCGAAAGGGACGCGGAAGTCTTTGCTTGTATTGCAACGAATCCCCCTGCATCGGTTGCAACGAGAATGTCATCGACTGGGGCTTCGGTCTCAAAACGAATCCAAGAGGGTCTTGCTTCGCCCAAATTGAACACACGATCAAAACTTTGGTCAGAAAGCATCCATGCTCCGATGACGGAACCCAACCGTTGTTGGAAAAAAACACCGGCGCTAGTTGCTGCTCCACCACCGCCAACGCGTGATTTTTCTGGCTTTTTGATCATGCTTCTACCGTCATCATTGTTACTGTTTCTTTTGTGCGGTCTTTGAATTTACTTATGCCAGCAATCAAATCTGGTAGCCACAGTCGAACTGACCGCAGCTAGTGGCCGCGCGCCGTGCTGGACTTGACCGAGACTGACTTTTCACAATTAAACGTCTGCTCTGGAGACGCCGCACCGCAGCACTGTATTAGCAGACGAAGGTCCGCATAGGGCCAAAAGGTGAATTTTTGCATCAAGAAACTAAGTCATGTAAACCGCAATAAGTTCAAGCACGGTCACACTTTTTAGTTGCACGGACTTGCTCGTCCTGAGACTGTGTTAGAGAACTTTGAAATCTTGGAACGGCCCTATGACCGCTAAGACTAAGACACTGCGATTCAAGCGTCTTATCTCACATGGCTTTTTTGCCCCCGAACTTCCCCCGTGCTTCATTTCGGATGACCTTGCCCGCTATAGAGAGAGTCTGTGGAATGCCGTTGAGAGTGTTCCAAAATTGAGCAATGCACGATACCCAGGCGCCAAACAGTTCATTTCGGAGCCGGCTTGGTTTTACTTTCCAAGATACGGGCGGGATGACCGAAAACATGCCGCAATCAATCCGATTTCCTATCTCGCGATATCGAAGGTACTCGCAGACCATTTCGTCCAACTCAGATCGGCTTCTAGAAAATCAAGATTTAGCGCCTCACCATTAGTATTTGATTGGGTCGGCAGCCGTGCAGTCTTCAGACCCAGCATCGATCTTCGAGATGACTTTCGAATCAACCTTGCTACACGCCACGAAAGATACGTTGCCGCCGACATTAGAGCGTTCTTCCATTCAATATACACACATTCGATCCCGTGGGCGATCTATGGCAAAGCGTGGTCAAAACAAAATCGTCAGATCACACATTATGGGAACCTCTTGGACTTGTTTTGCCGAAACGCGCAAGATGGTCAAACAATTGGATTGCCTGTTGGCCCTGATACGTCTCGACTCGTTGCTGAAGTCATTGCTTCTGCATTGGACGAGAAGCTTTCTGAGATTATCCAAATCGAAGATCTGGACGCCTCGCGGTACATCGATGACTACACCATTGCGGTCGCTAGTGGACTGTCAGGAGACAGCCTAATCGCAGCGGTAAGGCAAGCTGCTGCATTCTATGAACTAGAGCTCAACAACGATAAATCTGCGGTGGACCTAACGTCTAAGCGTCCCTCGACCGGCTGGAAGCAAGCCGCAATCGCGCACGTCCCTCGAAGCGACAAAACGACAAACTCATTCCTCCGTTTCTTTTACGAAGTCGGGAGAGTCTGCAACGATCACCCAGAGCTGAATGTGGAGAAATTTGCATTCCAGAATGCGAGGTCAGCGTTCGTCAACGCAGATGAATGGAGCGTCTTGCAAAGTCATCTCACCAATGCGTATCGACGAAACTCCACATTGATTTCCTTTCTCGTGGAAGTGCTAGTCTTGCGCGAAATCGAACACGGAGATGTGGATAAGGCAAAACTTGCCGGATTCCTCGAACGTCGTCTCCCGGAACTTGCTCAGGAAAACAGGACGGGAGAGATTATTTGGCTGCTGTTCTTGGTAATTAGGCTCGGGGTTGAGTTACCTTCCAACAAGCTTTCGCGACTATTTCAGCTTGAGAACTCAATGGTTGCTTTGATGCTAACCTACGCCTCCAATAGCGGCACTGTCTTGGGAGTGGTAGATCACAGTACTTGGCAACAACACTTATCTAGCCAAGGCTTAAAGGGGTCGATGTGGTTGTATGCCTATGAGAGTATTCGCAATGGAACAAACCCATCCACAGATAGAACCTTTATTGAACAGGATCCGTTCTTTTCAGCATTATTGAACCGAAACGTTAAGTTCTTTGATCCCGAGCGCGGTTTCGCCTCAATGGGGTCAGCACTTCGTCTTCGCAGAGCTGAGAACACAAGAGCGAGAATTCTTCGCCAAGATTTCCTCGAGGACTTTGATATCGATTTGCTCGAGTTCGATGAAGACGAAGCAGGTCAAGAACCAGATATGGATTTTGACGATGAGTACTAGGTTGCGCCGCGCGGCGGTTGCGAATGTTGGCAATTCTGGCTGCAACCGCGGCATCTTAATCGGGCCTATGCAATGTTTCTAAAACAGGCAGACAATAGACCGATGGATGTGGTCTGCGGGGGGGTACTAATTGGGTAAATTAGAAAAAGTGCTCGAAGAGCTGATCGAGGCAATGCCGCGCAAGCTATTGAAGAAACGTGTAAAGGAGAAATTGAGAGAGGCCGGAGTCACAGACAAGCAAGCTATAGACGCTTTCGCAGATCACGTAATGAGCGATAGTGACAAGCCATTTACTTGGGATGAGGGCGAAGAAGGGCCGCTAAAAACTATTAGCATCAAATTCACCGAGGATGACGGCAAAGAAATCATCGAAAAGCTAGAAAAATTCGTCCGAGACGATCTAAAGGCAGTGATAGACACTTCTATCGACGACACTGGAAAGAGCATCGTCAAACTATTCATGAGGCGTTGGCCTTCTACTAAGATAGACAGCAAGCATGAGCTTGCGCATTTCAAGGACAGGGTTGACTTAACTTGGTCGAAGGGATTGGATCCCCTTCGGATATTACTCACCGCGTCTCGCGAAATCGGCAATGAGTTCGCGGCACGTCTAGACAGATCGAAGGCAAAAAAAGGGATTCTGAAACGGCAAGCACTCCTAGCCCTTCACATTCGAGCCTGCCAAACAACGCTTGAAATATTGACGTTGATCGACAATGGCTTGCCAGATGGTGCTTATGCGAGGTGGCGAACACTTTATGAGCTAACCGTAGTAGCGTTCGTTATCAACAAATATGGCGATGATCTAGCGGAGCGATATTTTGCGCATGATTCCGTCAGCTTACGCGAAAATTCAAAGAACGAGTTCAGGTTTAACGGCGAGACATATGACGTCGAAAATCTTACTGATGAAGCTTTAGAAATCGAACAAGACTATCAACGAGTCATAAGCAAATTTGGCAACGCGATTAGTTCACCTTACGGTTGGGCCGCTGATGCTTTGAACATTAGGAAGCCGACTTTTCAGAACCTAGAGAATGCTGTGGATTGGGGCTCGTTACCTCCTGAATACAAAACCTCGAGCTATAAGGTTCACGCAGGGGCAGTTGGGACATTCCGGTCTCTTGGCCTTTTAGGTAAAGGCCAAACGCTTCATGCTGGCGCATCCAATTACGGTCTGGATACACCTGCAATCATGACCGCGCAAACCCTCCTCCAAATTACATCGTTAATGTTCAAGGAGCCCTACGATCTTGAAATTTCGACTCAAGTCAAAAGTCTCATAATCCTACGCGACAAAGTCACCAAGCACTGTACTAAAACAGCCAATAGGATCGAACGAGAAGAACTGGCTAACATAGAAAACGACTAGACTGAATCACGTCTCCAAAAAAGACCATGGAATACCACGAAAGCATCCATAGGTTACCACGAATTGGAATGTGGTGTGGCCGCAAGTGCCTGAAATTATATGATATTTTCATGTATCTAGCAGTAAGGGATGAAGGGCTCGAACTCCCGACCTCTCGGCGAAGACACCGAAAGGCGCATAAGCGCCCTTATGCAACCCGTGGCAGATAGTAGCGTCGGAGCTGGACGATTGGCTAGTTTCATCAGATTGCGTAAGTCCTATTACTGAAAGATGCTCTTATAGTGACTATTCGTCGCAAAAGTTTCCTTCGATGTTCGACACTGAGGTATGTCAGATCGGCATGGCACTCGTTTCAGCAGATGGAACGATCGATACGATTGGCATCTTGATAGACCCAGAACAGGATTTCGAAAGTTTCAACGTAGATCTGCATGGGATTGACGAAGAAACCGTCCAAGGCGCCCTGACTTTTGAGATGGCCCTGCAATCGCTGAGGCCATTCCTTGAACGACATATCCTGATCCAACACAGCAATTTCGACAAACAAGCCTTCAACGCAGCCTGCTCAGCTTATCGTATCCCAGCATTGCGGACGAAGTGGCTCGACAGTGTTCAGATTGCTCGCCGAGCTTGGCCAGAACTGAAGGGTAATGGCGGGCATGGGCTTGGCAGCCTTAAGGACCATCTGAATCTAAACTTTGAACACCACGATGCGAAAGAAGATGCGCGAGCGGCAGCAGAGGTAACCCTATTGGCTGAAGAGAAGACCGGTCAGTCATTTTCTGAGTTGTCTGAGTCCAAGAAAAGGCAGCACATGTACCAGCCGTCCCTTGCTGTCGAGGGCAACCAACAGGGCCCACTCTATGGGCACGTCGCTTGTTTTACAGGGCAGCTGACCATGTCTCGCGTTGAAGCCGCAACCTTCGCCGCTGGTGCAGGGATAACGGTAAAGATTGGTGTGTCGAAGAAGGTGACCCTTCTTGTTGTCGGTGATCAGGATATGACTTTGCTGGCTGGACATGACAAAAGCAGCAAACATCGACGAGCAGAAGAGCTGAAGGAACAAGGTCACGATATTAAAATTGTCGGTGAAAGCGAATTCATGAAACTCATTGATTCAAAGTCGGGGCACTGAGTGGATCTTTCTTGTCGCGAAATCACGTAGTTTTTGAAGCAACATATCTTTGCACCTAGCGCTCATTGACCCCACCAATCACGGATCGCTCATGGCAACCTATAGTGGCGACAATGAACCACTTTGGACCTGTTCGGCCATGGCCCACCTTCCCTTTCTCCGCACAAAAACTAAGCTCGACATAAGGGCAAACAAAGACTGCGGGCATTTTGAGCACTAACTCTGATACAACCTCTGCGACACCTGCGATATTGGGTCGCTGCGTTTCAATTGACCTGGAGGTCAATCCGGAGCAGGCGGAGATATTCGCGCTTGCTGCGGTGACGCATGATCCGGCATTGCCCGACCTCACCGTGAAGTCCGATATCGCGGCAGGTTTTGAGAAACTGGATGAATACTGCTTTGGGTTTGATCACGTCATTGGGCACAACATCCTCGCGCATGACCTTCCCCATCTCGCTGCCGCCTCGTCGCGGTTTGTCGCTCTCGCTGATGCTCCAATCGATACGCTTTGGCTGAACCCTCTGGCATTCCCACGGAACCCCTACCATCATCTTGTGAAGCACTATCAAGACGGTCGCCTTCAGTCTGGTCGTGTCAACGATCCTACGTTCGATGCGCGTCTTGTCTTTGAAGTCTTGGAAAATCAGATCGCAGCATTCTCGGAGCTTAACGAGCGGTCACCGGATGCGTTGGTAGCTTATCACTACCTTTGCTGTCGTTCTCCGCAGAGCGGCGGGTTCGACAGGCTCTTCGAAGAGATCCGCGGCAGTGCAAAGCCTGATCGCGACGAGGCGCACGCCGCAATCCGCAGAATGCTCAAAGACGCGGCCTGTTCTGCAACGCTAAACCAAACCCTCGAGCAGCTTGATGATACAAGCTTGTCCTGGCCCATGGCCTATGCGCTGTCCTGGATTTCGGTCGCTGGGGGCGACTCTGTCATGCCGCCTTGGGTGCGTGCCCAATTCAGAGACGCAGCAAGGATTGTGAGAGACCTAAGAGACACCAGTTGCAGAAGCCCTTGGTGCACTTACTGCAAGACGCACAACGATCCAAAGCGCGCCTTGTCCCGTTGGTTCGGGTTTGAGAGCTTTCGTCCGGAGCCTGCAGACGAATTGGGCAGACCGCTCCAAGAACGGATTGTCGAATGCGCGATGGAGCGCGAAAGTGTGCTCGGCATCCTCCCGACAGGGACTGGCAAGTCTGTTTGCTATCAGATCCCTGCCCTTTCGCGCTTTGACAAAACTGGCAATCTGACTGTCGTGATTTCCCCTCTCGTTGCATTGATGGCCGATCAGGTGCAGGGATTGGCGCGTGCTGGCATATCCACAGCAGTCACCATCAACGGACTGCTGTCGCTTCCTGAACGCCACGATGCGCTCGACAAAGTGCGTCTCGGTGATGCCGCGATCCTGTTGATTTCACCGGAGCAACTGCGAAGTACATCGGTTCGATCTGTGCTTGCCCAACGCGAGGTTGGAATGTGGGTTTTGGACGAAGCCCATTGCGTCTCAAAATGGGGGCACGATTTCCGCCCAGATTACCGCTATGTGAGCCGGTTCATCAAAGAAAGTTCAGGCGATGAAGTGGCACCTATTTTGTGCCTGACTGCAACTGCAAAGCCCGATGTCGTTCAGGATATTTGCAGTCACTTCAGTGAACGCCTTGGACTAGATCTCACACTCCTTGACGGTGGTGCTTCCCGAACGAACCTCAACTTCAAGGTTCTTCCCACGCAGGGCACCACCAAGATGGCCGACATTCTCGATACTCTGGAAACCGACCTTCCAGCGGAAGGCGTCTCAGGGGCCGTCGTCTATTGCGCCACACGGAGCGCCACTGAGCGGGTTGCAGAATTTCTCAAACAACAAGGGCTAGCTGCTGAGCGCTATCATGCAGGCCTCACCGTTGAAGAGAAGCGCGACATTCAAGAAGCATTCCGCGTCGGTGAACTTCGTATCATTGCGGCAACGAATGCATTCGGTATGGGAATCGATAAGCCTGACATCCGGCTTGTCGTTCATGCTGATGTTCCAGGCTCACTTGAAAATTACCTGCAAGAAGCCGGGCGCGCTGGACGCGATAGAGATCCGGCCCAATGCGTCTTGTTGTTCAATACCGAAGATGTTGACCGGCAATTTAGTTTGAGTGCACGCTCCAGGTTGGCCCGCCATGAGATCGGTGCAATCCTAAAATCCATCCGCCGTTTAGACAGTAGATTGCGCAAGAATGGTGAGGTCGTCGCGACTGCTGGAGAGATCGTCAAAGAGGAGAAGGATCATGACTTCCAGCGCGACAGCGCGACCGACGACACCCGTGTAAAGACAGCGGTAGCCTGGCTTGAAGAAGCAAAGCTTCTCAGGCGCGAGGAAAACAGTGTTCAGGTATACCCTGCCTCTTTACTCGTCCGTGACATCGCAAAAGTAAAAGAAATCTTGGAGCGCGTTGAGATTTCTGAGGTTCGAAAGCGTCAACTGCTGAGTGTTGTCCAACACATCATCAATGCCCCTCCTGAAGAAGGCGTAACGACCGATGCTTTGTGTGGAGCGAGTGGACTCACCGCGCCAGCACTGCGAAAGGCACTTACTGACCTAGAAGCCCTCGGCATCGCCAACGACGACACCAACATAACGGTTTTCGTGCATGTTGGAGTAGAGAACGCATCACGCGCACGGTTCGAGACAGCGGCGCGGCTTGAAGCTGATCTTGTCGCCCTTATGCGCGAGGAAGCGCCAGACGCTGAAAACGGGAAACCCACACCCTTCAACCTTGCTACAACAAGCCAAATGCTCAGGGAAAGAGGCTATAGTTCGGTCCGCCCTGACATCGTTGAAGGTCTCTTACGCGGCATGGCGCAGGATGGCCGTGATATGGAAGGTGGGCGCGGAAATCTTCATTTGCGCAAAGCATCCCGCGGAAGCCTTTTTGTCCGACTGCAGCGTTCTTGGTCAGTTGTTGAACAGACAGCAGAACTCCGCAGGCTGGGAGCGGAAAGACTCCTTGGACACCTTGTCGACCGCGTACCAAAGGGAACACGCGGTAAAGACATCTCAGTTGAGACAACACTTGGCGGCCTCCTTGCAGCGATCAATGGCGACGCCGTACTCAGAGGGTCCGTTAACGATCCCAACAAACTCATGGACCGCGCGCTGCTCTGGCATCACGAGCAGCAAGTCATAACACTTGGCAAAGGCCTATCGGTGTTCCGGCCCGCCATCACGCTTCATCTCGCCCCCAAAGGTGGGAACTTTACTACCGAAAACTTTGCACCGCTTGAAGAGCACTACACAGAAACGACAATCCAAACCCATGTCATGGCCGCATATGCCGAAAAGGGCCTGAAGAGCATTGGTGAGGCCGAAAAGCTTTCCGCAGATTACTTTGTTTTGGATCAGGAGGCATTCATGCGACGGTGGATGCCGGGTCGCGGAACAGAGTTCCGGCGCCAAGCAACAGGTAAAGCGTGGGAAGAAATCGTCGACTCCCTTGGCAATCCGATCCAGGAGAAAATTGTCCGTGATGATCGCGAACAGACCAATGTTCTCGTTCTGGCTGGCCCTGGCTCTGGAAAAACACGCGTCCTAGTGCACCGCATCGCCTATCTGGTGAAGATCAAGCGCGAAGATCCCAACGGTATTCTCGTACTTGCCTATAATCGGCATGCTGCCGCAGAAATCAGAGAACGCCTGCGCCGCTTGATTGGGGATGAAGCGCGATTTGTGACCGTCTCAACGATCCATGCCCTCGCGATGCGCTTGGTAGGTGCAAGTTTTGCTGGAGGCACTAAGGCCGAGACCCAAGACTTTAGCAGTTTGCTGATGGATGCCGTCCGGCTTCTGCGCGGTGACGGGATGGACAAAGCTGCAGCGGAGGCTCTGCGAGAAACACTCGTTCAGGGCTACCGTTGGATGTTAGTAGATGAATACCAAGACGTCGGACCTGAAGAATATGCGCTCATTGCTGCTGTGGCGGGCCGCAGCCTAGATGATCCAGAACTCCGCATTAGCCTCTTTGCGGTCGGCGATGATGATCAAAACATCTACTCCTTCGCGGGAGCCTCCGTTCGGCACATCCGACAATTCGAAGAGGACTATGCAGCCAAGCCTGTCTTCCTGACTGAGAACTACCGATCTGTAGGCAACATCGTCACCACTGCTAACGCCGTGATCGAGGAGTCCGCAGACCGGCTGAAGATTGGGCACGACATTGCTGTGGACCGCGCCAGAACCAAGGAGCCTCTTGGTGGGGAAATGGAAGCGCTAGATCCCGTTGCACAGGGCCGGGTCCAAATCCTTGGCTGTCCGGCCGGTAATGATGCACAGGCCATGGCCGCACTTGAGGAGATGCTTCGGCTTTCGCGCCTGATACCTGATTGGAACTGGTCCCGAACTGCGATCATTTCGCGCGATTGGCAAAAGCTGATGCCAGTGCGGGACTTTGCTGACACTCTGGGCATTCCAGTAGATGTTGCGAACGAACGCCTACCTGGTCTCTGGCGGATGCGCGAAATGCAAATGTTCGTCGAGGCTCTAAGGAAAGATCAGAGTCGGGTCGTTTCAGTGGCAGACATGACGGCGATGTTGAATGCCATTCCGTCCTCTCGGTGGACCGATCAGATAGGTGTGGGGATCGGCCTCCTTGCCAGAGAAATCGACGGTCGAAACATTCCAGTACCGGATGTCATCGAGTGGTTCGCGGAGTGGGCACGCGAGACATGGGGCGAGCAAACGGGACTTAAGCTCCTAACAGCGCACCGCGCTAAGGGCCTTGAGTTTGATGACGTGATTATTCTCGACGGTGGTTGGGAACGGCCGTCACGCAACGAAGATCAGGATGCTCCTCGACGATTGTTCTACGTCGCGATGACCCGTGCAAGGCGCAACCTCATTGTGATGAGCAACGACAACCACGAATATCTGCCCAAGGACTCCACATCGGTTATCAATCGCAATGTGATCCCGAACATGGATGCGTTCCCAGGTCCACGACGCTACTTCCAGTCAGCTGAAGCAAGGATGGTAGATTTGTCGTTCGCTGGTCGCCAAAGACAAGGTCACCCTGCCCTAAGCGCAATTTGTGATGCCCGCATTGGTGATCCTATTGCTTTAGTTTTGGACAAGGATCAGTGGCACCTAAAGGACTCTCGAGGACGCAGTCTTGGACGTACGGCGAAGAGCTTTGCTCCTCCTCCGAACACGCGATTTGTCTCCGGGATGGTATCTGCAGTTCTTCGGTGGCGCAAAGAAGATGGCGACGAATCTTTCCATCATATGCTTAAGCGCGATGCCTGGGAGGTTATTATTCCAGAGTTGGTTTTTGAGGCCAAATAGCTTCGTCAGAAAGGCTTTCCGCGCAATCAAGACTGCAGTAATCAGAGTTCTTGGCACCAAGGCGATCTTCTTGTTGCGGCTTTGAAGTAACGAAACCAATCCAAAGCTAATTTGATCCCCATCGACACAGATGCGACGAGGCTTGGCATAGGCGCGCTGCACCGACGCACATCCCTAGGTGTGCAAGATAAGCGTCAGCGAAAGCCTGCCTTGGGATAATTCATGAGTCATATCAGAAATTCTGTATTTAGATTTCTGCAAATTGATACCGAACAAGCGCTCATGAGTTTTGACTTACATCAGGGCAATATCCATGTCGGATTTCTTGTTCAGGATGCGGTTCACTCTGCACACTTAGCGGCTTTTCATGACTCAGTCGCGATCTGAGACTTCGCTCTGATAGCGGTCCAATTCGCCAATCAATCTCCGACCATTCGGGACGTCGGCGCGTGCTGAGAACTCAGCCCAGACTGTTCCGAACGGCATGTCTTTGAACTCTTCCGTCACAGAAAACCGCGTCGTGAAGTCCAGCGCATTCTCAGCCGCACGCAACTGATCGACTGGCATCAACAGTGCCCGCAGCAACGCTTTCTGCATGTTGCGCGTTCCAATGACCCACGCAGCGGTTCGGCTAATGGTGGCATCGAAGAAGTCGAGCCCGATATGGGTGCGCCCCAACAGATCAGCGCTGACGAGTTCCTGCGCCATTTGCAGGATGTCATCATTCAAAAGGATGACATGATCGCTATCCCAGCGCATCGGGCGCGAAACATGCAACAGAAATTCATCCAGCGACAACGCTACCGCACTAAGCTTGTCAGCAATGTTTTCGGTCGGATGGAAATGCCCCATATCAAGGCACAGCAACGTCCCCTTGCGAATGGCATAACCCATGTAGAATTCGTGGCTACCAACGGTGCAAGCCTCGACACCGATGCCAAAAAGCTTGCTCTCAACCGCGTCCAGCATCTGGGCCTTATCCTGCACTGGCGCAAGCATTGCGTCGAGCGACCCTTCTAACCGCGCGCGCGCCGACATCCGGTCAATTGGCGTATCTTTGTAGCCATCCGGCACCCAGATATTGTTCACACAAGGTGATCCCAATGCAGCACCCATTTGTGCCGCAATATCGCGCGATCGTTTGCCGTGTTCGATCCAGAAATCGCGAATACCTTGGTCCGGATGGCTGAGGGTCAGGTTATCGTCAGCCTTGGCATGGGCAAAAAATGTTGGATTGAAATCCAAGCCGATATCCTGATCCTTGGCCCAATCAACCCATGGCGCGAAATGCGCAAACTCGATCTCATCGCGGTCAGGCGCGGCATCTGTATCCAGATACATGGCATGCAGGTTCAGCCGATGCTGACCCGGGATCAGGGAATAGGCAAAGTCCAGATCAGCACGAAGTTCGTCCGGGGTCCGTGCGCGACCAGGGTGATTGCCAGTTGCCTGAATGCCTCCACCGGAGGCACCGGTCTTCTGCTCAAACCCGACCACATCATCGCCTTGCCAGCAATGCATAGAAATCGGGATCGTTCTTAGTTTTTCCAGTGCGGCTTCGGAATCAACGCCCCAATCGGCAAAGGCTGCTTTCGCTGTTTCATAGCTCATGATTTTGCCCTACCGCGTGAACGCTTGGACGTTGCCAGCGTCGACGTTGATAATGTTACCTGTCGACTTGGCGGAGGTATCTGCCGCGAAGAAGTAGCATGCCTCTGCGATGTCCTCTGGCAAAACCGACCGTTTGAGCATTGAGCGCTGACGGTACATTTCTTCAAGCCCATCTTTGTCTGTTCCATAGGTGCCAGCACGCTGTTCCAGCCAATCGCCTTCCCAGATTTTGGACCCCTTCAGCACCGCATCAGGGTTTACGACATTCACGCGAATGCCTGCCTCTGCGCCTTCCAATGCCAGACAACGCGCCAAGTGGATTTCAGATGCCTTTGCTGTGCAGTACGCGGCAGCGTTTGGTGACGCGGCCAAACCATTCTTTGACGCAACAAATACCACTGACCCGCCCATGTCTTGGACCCGCATCATCTTGAACGCCTCGCGGCTGACCAAGAAGTAGCCAGTGGACAAGATATCCATGTTCTTATTCCACAGCGCCAAGGACGTTTCCTCAATGGGTGCAGAGGAGGCAATACCAGCATTGGACACCAGAACATCGACGCCTCCGAATTCAACCGCTGTATCGGAGAAAGCTGCCGCAACGGCATCTTCGCGCGTGACATTCATGACGACCGATCGAACGACATCGTTTCCATAGCGGCTTGTCAGGTTGGCTTGCGTGGCCGACAGGCTCTCTTCATTGATATCGGCTAGTACGACACAAGCGCCCTCAGCCAAATAGCGTTCTGCTGTTGCTGCACCAATACCGCCTGCACCACCGGTGACCAATGCAACACGGCCAGCCAAGGATTTGGGTTTCGGCATCCGCTGAAGTTTGGCCTCTTCGAGCAGCCAGTATTCAATGTCAAAGGCCTCTTGTTCGGGCAGTCCTTGGTATTCACTGACAGCAGAAGCCCCCCGCATCACGTTGATCGCATTGACGTAAAACTCGCCCGAAATGCGGGCCGTTGCTTTATCTTTGGCAAAAGTGATCATACCGACGCCCGGGATCAGATAGACGACTGCATTCGGGTCACGAATGGCAGGGCTATCGGCGTGTTTACAACGATCATAGTAAGCTGCGTAATCCTTGCGATACGCCTCTACCTGCTCTGGCAAGCCGTCCAACACGTCTTCGATGTTCCCATTGGCAGGGTCAAATTGCACCACTAAGGGGCGGATCTTGGTCCGTAGAAAATGGTCAGGGCATGATGTGCCTAGTGCTGCGAGCGGCTCCATGTCGTTGGCGTTCACGAACTCCAACACAGTGTCACTGTCATTGAAGTGCCCGACCATATGCTGGTTGCCAGAAACAAAGCCACGGATCGCAGGCATCAGGCGGGCTGCAACGGCGCGGCGTTCATCTGCGGACAGGCTATTGTGTTTTTGACCGCCAAAGGCTGGCACGCCATCGCTGCGTTCTGCGAGCCATTTCGTTGCAGTGTTGATGACGTCAATCGTCTGATCATAACACTCTTTGGCTGTGTCGCCCCATGTGAACAATCCATGGCTTTCCAAAACGACCCCATCCGCATCAGGATTATCGAGGCAGAACTTTTCGAGCCACAAACCCAATTCATAACCTGGCTTTTTCCATGGCAACCAACCAATGCGGGTGCCGAAAATCTCCTGTGTCAGCTTTTTTGAATTCTTGGACGCCGCAATGGCAATGATTGCATCAGCATGCACGTGGTCAACATGCTTGCGTGGCACATAGGCATGCAAAGGCGTGTCGATTGAAGCCGCGCGAGGGTTCAGCTTGAAAGTACAGTGCGGAAGGTAGCCAACCATCTCATCTTCGAAGTCGACGCCGCGGTATAGCGACTTTAGGGCGTGCAGCTTATCCATATAGAGGGTCGAGAACCCATCCATTTTGATGGAGCCAATGTCACCGCCAGATCCCTTGACCCACAGGACTTCTACTTGGTCCCCAGTAAGTGGGTCCGTTTCCATTACTTTCGCTGACGTATTACCGCCTCCGTAGTTGGTGACGCGTTTGTCTGAGCCCAAAATGTTTGAGCGATACAAAAGCAGCGCTGATTCGCTCATACCTTCTGCGGCTGCTGTGTCCCAACGGCTCTCTAGGAGCTGAGTTTCCAATGATTTCAACATGTTTCCTCCCGGTGGGCGCTGTTCACCCGTCATCCTCGTTATCCTTACGCTGAGCATGTCAGGGTAAAATGTCAATCATTTTCAATCATAAACGATCATGCTGCAGCGAAAGATGATCAGTTATGATTGTTTTTGATTGACAGATGATGCGAATCTAGACAGCGTAAGGCGTCAAGGGAGGTCGACATGCACGAGAAAGAACGCCACACAATTATTCTGTCCGCCGTCGAGGAACGGCCAGTTGCCACTGTTGCAGAACTTTGCAATTTGACTGGCGCGTCCGAGGCGACAGTGCGTCGCGACATCGCGACCCTTGATCAGGATGGACAGTTGCGGCGTGTGCGTGGCGGTGCTGAAGCGATTGCTCCGCCCCAGTTCGTGGGCCTTGCCGGTCGCCCGTTTTCTGTCAACGAAGTGCTGCGGATTGAAGAGAAGCAAGCTATTGCTGCTGCAGCGGTCGACTTGTGTGACGAAGGCGATGCCATCATCATCAATGGCGGAACCACCACATTCCAGATGGTGCACCCGCTTGCCAGCCGCCGCATGCAGGTCTTCACCAACTCATTTCCGATTGCCGAACATCTTCTGAAGCATTCCAAGAACACCGTCATGCTGTCGGGTGGCACGATTTACCGTGAACAGAACATCATCCTCTCCCCATTCGATAACGATGTGACGCGCAATTTCTGTGCGCGCCGCGTGTTCATGGGCGCACAAGGTCTTGGTCCTTTGGGATTGATGGAGGCCGATCCACTGCTGATCCAAGCCGAACAAAAGCTGATCGGACAGGCAGATGAGCTGGTTGTCCTGGTCGACAGTACCAAGTTTGAACAGCGCTCCAGCCTCGTGCTGTGCCCGCTGAGGCGCATCACAACAGTCATCACCGATGACCAGATTACAGACAAAGCGGCCGCTATGCTTGAGGCCGTCGAAGTGAAACTGATCGTCACCCATGCAGGGGGCGCACAGAGAACAGTGGCGTCATAAGGCGCCACATCAGCGAACGTATTTTAGGGAGGAAACCAAATGCAACGTCGCACGTTTACGAAACTCACCGCAGGCCTCAGCCTGGCAGCAAGCCTTTTTGGCACAACAGCAATGGCGCAAGACGATATGCGCATTGCCATCGTCGTTAAGGCGCTGGGTATCGGCTTTTTTGAAGCCGCCGCAGAGGGCGCTGAAGAGGCTGCAGCAGAATTGGGTGGTGTCGAAATCATCTACACTGGCCCAACAGACACGACTGCAGAAGGCCAGATTGAAGTGATCAACGCACTGATCGCGCAAAACGTTGATGCGATTGCGGTTTCTGCGAATGACACAGACGCTCTTGTACCAACACTCAAGCGTGCAATGCAGCGCGGGATCACTGTCATCTCATGGGACTCTGGCGTGGCAGAAGATGGCCGTCAGGTTCACCTGAACCCATCATCAAACGCGCTGATCGGTAACATGATCATCAAGCTGGCCGCAGACCACCTGCCAGATGGCGGTGACGTTGCAGTGCTTTCAGCGACGACAACATCAACGAACCAGAACATCTGGATCGAAGAAATGAACAAGGTGATGGGCAACTATCCCGGCATCAACGTTGTTGGCACAGTTTACGGTGATGACCTCGCCGATAAGTCCTACCGCGAAGCGCAAGGCCTCATGCAGTCCTATCCTGACCTTGATGCAATCATCGCACCGACTTCCGTTGGTATCGTTGCCGCGGCTCAAGCCGTTGCAGATGCTGGCAAGATTGGTGAGGTTAACGTGACCGGTCTGGGCCTTCCATCCGAGATGGCGGGCGCAATCGAAAGCGGTGCATCACAGTCATTTGCGATCTGGAACCCGATCGATCTTGGTTACTCTGCCACGATGATTGCACACGCTTTGGCCTCTGGAGCAGCGACGGCAGAACCCGGTGCAGAAATCTCGATTGGTCGTGTTGGCACGATCACGCTGGATGAGACAAACTCCGCCGCGATGGCCGATCCGTTTGTCTATGACGCGTCAAACATCGAACAGTTCAAGTCGATCTTCTAAACGCACCTCCCCGTCTTGGCGCGGCATGCAAATACGCCGTGCCAAGACATCTTTCACAAAGCGCAGGTAAAATGATGCTGCAACATCCCGGCATAACCACAACTGACGTCGACACGACCAAAGCGGTGGCGGTTCTGGCCTTGGACAAGGTCACCAAGACTTTTCCGGGTGTGAAGGCGCTGTCTGAAGTCTCGCTCTCACTTTATCCTGGCAAAGTCACTGCGTTGATTGGCGAAAATGGCGCGGGCAAGTCAACAGTTGTCAAAATCCTGACCGGTATTTACCAGCCCGATGGCGGGCAGATTTTGGTTGATGACAAGCCAACACCATTTCCAGTCCCTCAAGCAGCCGCCACTCACGGTGTAACAGCCATCCATCAAGAAACCGTCTTGTTCGATGAGTTGTCCGTTGCTGAGAACATTTTTCTCGGTCATGCGCCCCGCAACAAGTTCGGTCTTATTGATCTGGCGGCAATGACCGAGAAAGCTCGTGCACTTTTGTCCGGCATTGGCGCGGACATTGATCCGGCTACCAAATTGAAAGACCTCGGCATCGCCAGCAAGCACCTGGTCGCAATCGGCCGTGCGCTTTCAATCGATGCCCGAGTTGTCATCATGGATGAGCCAACGGCAGCCCTATCGCACAAAGAAATCGAAGAACTTCATGAGCTGGTCGAAAGCCTTAAGGCACAAGGCAAAGCCATCCTCTTTATCAGCCACAAATTCGATGAGATTTTCCGGATCGCAGATAACTTCACTGTGTTCCGTGACGGCCAATTGATAGGCGACGGCGCAATCGCAGAAGTGACAGAAGCCGCGTTGGTCAAGATGATGGTTGGCCGCGATGTCAGCCAGATTTTCCCGCAGCGCACTCCAAATGTCGCCGACACTGTTTTGTCGGTTGCCGGCTATTCACACCCTACCGAGTTTGAAGACATCAGCTTTGAACTTCGCAAAGGCGAGATTTTGGGTTTTTACGGCTTGGTTGGCGCGGGCAGATCGGAATTCATGCAAGCCTTGTTCGGGATTACACGAACCTCTGCAGGCGCGGCTGAAATTGACGGCGCCCCCGTGCAGATTAAGTCACCAGCAGATGCTGTCGACAATGGGATCGTCTACGTCCCCGAAGATCGCGGCAAGCAGGGTGCGATCCTTGATCTCCCCATTTTTCAAAACGTCTCGCTGCCCTCCTTGGGACGCATTTCCAGCAAGGGTTTCTTGAAACTGGCTGAGGAATTCGCGCTTGCGCGTAGCTATGCCGAGCGACTGGACCTACGTGCGGCCTCTCTCGATACCCATGTTGGCAATTTGTCAGGCGGCAACCAGCAAAAGGTTGTCATCGCCAAATGGCTGGCAACACAACCCAAAGTCATCATCCTTGATGAACCGACAAAGGGCGTGGATATCGGATCAAAAGCAGCGGTCCATGAATTTATGGCAGAACTGGCAGCCGAAGGTTTGGCTGTCATCATGGTCAGTTCCGAAATCCCCGAGGTGCTTGGCATGTCCGACCGCGTGATCGTCATGCGCGAAGGACGTATCGTCGCTGAATTGGCCGATGATGACCTGAAACCCGAAACCCTCGTGCGCCATGCAGCCGGAATATAAGGAAACCATGTGATGCTAAAGCGATTGATAACATCACGAGAGGCGCTTCTGGTAGGTGCCATTGGCCTGTTGTTGATCTTGATCTCAACCCGGTTTTCAGGCTTCGCAGCCCCTTCCAATCTTGCAAATGTCTTCAATGACACGTCACCACTGATATTGCTCGCCATCGGTCAGATGATCGTGATCCTGACCAAATGCATCGACCTGAGCGTTGCCGCCAACCTCGCCCTTACGGGGATGGTTGTGTCGATGGTCAACGTCGCAATGCCAGGTCTGCCGATCATATTTATCGTCGCAATTGCTATTGGGTTGGGCGCGTTGCTGGGCATGTTTAACGGCATTCTTGTCTGGAAACTGCAGATCCCGCCAATTGTTGTCACACTCGGCACCATGACCATTTTCCGCGGGATCATCTTTCTGCTTTCTGACGGTAAATGGGTCAACAGTCATGAAATGAGCCCGGCTTTCAAAGCCTTCCCGCGCGCTGAAATTCTAGGCCTCCCTGTGTTGAGTTGGATCGCAATATTCGCGGTTATCGTGTTCGGCATAGTGATGACCCGGACAACTTTGGGGCGGGCCTTTTATGCCGCTGGCGGCAATCCGCATGCTGCGACTTATGCAGGTATCAATGTTGGAAAAACGCAGTTTTGGGCATTTACTATCTCCGGTGCATTGGCAGGTCTTACTGGCTACCTTTGGGTGTCACGTTTTGCAGTGGCCTATGTCGATATTGCCAGTGGGTTTGAACTGGATGTCGTCGCCGCCTGCGTCATTGGCGGTGTGTCAATCATGGGCGGCATTGGAACCGTCGCAGGTGCCTTGCTCGGGGCTTTGTTCCTCGGCATCATCAAGAATGCGCTTCCTGTCGTCGACATCTCGCCGTTCTGGCAGCTGGCAATTTCGGGTGGTGCGATCATCATCGCAGTTATTCTGAACGCTCAGGCCAATCGCAAGAAGGGCAGAATTATCCTCAAACAAGCGGAGCAGGCATCATGAACACAACAGTCCGTTCTATACCTGACCGTTTACGCTCACCTTTCGAACAGCGGCTCAAGAGCTGGGAGTCCCTCCTGTTGCTGGTCGCCATCGCGATCTTTGTCGCGAACAGCTTTGCCTCACCCTACTTTCTAAATGCGTGGAATCTGTCCGACGCGACCTTCAACTTCACTGAAAAGGCAATGATCGCCTTTGCGATGGCCCTTTTGATTATCTCAGGCGAGATTGATCTATCCGTTGCAGCCATCATTGCACTGGCGTCAACGGCGATGGGCGCTGCTGTTCAGATGGGCGTTGGCACACCCGGTTTGGTATTCATTGGCCTGAGCGTCGGGCTACTTTGCGGGGCCTTTAACGGCATTCTGGTGACAGGCATGGGCTTGCCGTCTATCGTTGTGACCATCGGCACCATGAGCTTGTTCCGCGGCATCAGCTTTATCGTCTTGGGCGATCAGGCCTATGGCGGGTATCCTGCCAGTTTCTCGTATTTCGGTCAGGGCTATGTGTGGTGGGTGATCTCGTTTGAGTTCGTGCTCTTTGCGATCATCGCAGTGATTTATGCAGTCTTGTTGCGCAAGGCAAACTTTGGTCGCGCCGTCTATGCGATTGGGAACAATCCAACGGGTGCAATGTTCTCTGGCATCCGGGTTCAACGGGTCAAGTTCATCCTGTTTCTTTTGACAGGTCTGATGTCCGGTATTGCCGCCGTTTGCCTCACGGCGAGACTGGGATCGACGCGACCTTCGATTGCAACCGGCTGGGAACTTGAGATCGTTACCATGGTTGTCCTAGGTGGCGTAAGTATCCTAGGCGGTTCAGGCACAATCGTTGGCGTTGTTATCGCCGCCTTTGTCATGGGCCTTGTGACCTTTGGCCTCGGTCTGCTTAACGTACCAGGCATCGTAATGTCGATTGTCATCGGCGGCCTCTTGATCGGCGTCATCGCCTTGCCACGGCTTTGGACAATGTGGCGGTCACGCTAATGGAAAAATACGCCTTCAAAATGCAACTGAACCCCGATTGCCGCGACGAATACATCAAACGCCATGATGAGATTTGGCCAGAGCTTTCGGCACTGCTAAAAGAGGCAGGAGTGTCTGACTATTCGATCCACTTGGATGCAGAAACAAACATCTTGTTTGGTGTGTTATGGCGCGAGACGGACCATGGAATGACTAGCCTGCCAAATCACCCAGTGATGCAGAGGTGGTGGGCACACATGGCCGATATCATGGAGACACACCCAAGCAACGAGCCCGTGGCAACACCGCTCGAAACAGTTTTCCACTTGCCATGACACCACAGCATGTCGCCGTCATCGATATTGGAAAAACGAACGCCAAATTCGCATTGGTCGATACATCGGACCTATCCGAGATCGAGGTTGTAACACGCTCGAACACAGTCTTGGCCGGGCCGCCTTGGCCGCATTTTGATGTCGAGGGCCATTGGGCTTTTCTGCTCGAAAGTTTGCGGGATTTCCACGCAAAGCACGGTGTAGATGCGATATCGATCACCACTCACGGAGCTTGTGCCGCTCTTTTGGATAAGCATGGAGAGCTTGCCGCGCCCATCCTAGACTACGAGCACTCTGGCCCAGATGAAGTTGTTGATCGCTACAACACGATCCGACCTCCGTTCTCAGAGACAGGCTCACCGCCTCTGGCCGGTGGTCTCAACATCGGGGCGCAGCTTTTTTGGCAGTTTCACGAAGATCCGGAACTCAAAGATCGCACCAACTGTATTGTCACCTATCCACAGTACTGGGTCGCAAAGCTCACCGGACACACCGCCATGGATGTCACATCACTCGGCTGTCATACCGACCTGTGGAACCCGCACACCGGCACGTTTTCATCATTGGTCGACAAACTTGGGATTGCCGACAAGCTCCCGCCAGTACGGAAGCCCTCCGATCTGCTAGGGTCTATATTGCCCGGTGTCGCAACACGTACAGGGCTGCCCGAAAACACACCGGTGTATTGCGGCATCCACGACTCCAACGCGTCTCTGCTACCTTACGTTTTGAGTGAGCAGAAACCATTCAGCGTTGTGTCAACGGGCACCTGGGTGATTGCGATGTCACTCGGCGGCAAAGATATCCGACTGGATCCAAATCTCGATACGTTGATGAACGTCACCGCACTAGGCGACCCGGCCCCATCAGCACGTTTTATGGGCGGACGCGAACATGACCTTGCAACAGGTGGAACGTACCCAGCCCCAACTGCGTTAGACGTAGAGGACGTGATTGCAAACCAAATCATGCTGATGCCAGCGGTCGTTGAGAATACGGGGCCGTTCAAGAACCGTCGTTCTCATTGGATTGGCGAAGAGCCTGGCGTGGGGACATCAAAGCGCGGTGCAGCGGTATCACTTTACCTCGCGCTCGTCACGGCAGAGTGCTTGGGCAACATCGGACATAGCGGTCAAATCATAGTAGAAGGTCCTTTCGCGGGAAATCGAACATACCTTCATATGTTGGGAGTCGCGACTGGCTCCGCGATACATCGCGCTTCGGGAACGACAGGTACAAGTGCAGGAGCGTCCTTGCTTGCTATCAAGAAAGACGCTGCAAACCTAACTTCCAGCACGCGCGTTGATGTTGAGAATGCCTCATTGCTACGAAGCTATGCTGACTATTGGCGAACGACGGTCTTGAAGCAATTCGGATAGAGGCTAGTCACCAACCTGATGAGAAAGGGCTACCCCATGTTGGGAACAGAAATCGCTTGCCTCGCCAAAAAGATGAACATTACCAAAGTTCGAAATTGGACCCAAGCCCACCCTTCTATCAAAATTGTACACTGTCGTCAGAGACCTGTTTGCATGAACAACAACAGCAACCATATCAGCAACTCCGAAAAAATTGGCAGTCTCAGGTCCAACGGGGTGAGAATAACCCCTGTGTCAGAATTTTCCAGGAAGGACCCAAGAGCTCTTGTACTTCTTGTCACGGCGCATTCATGGCGGTTGAACTGAAGGAGCTACACCGCACATTATCCTCTAGGGGCTTACAGCCCGTCGCGGCATGATACTAAAGACGCATTCGGGAATAATGAATTGACATTGGCAAACTCCAGAAAGCGCCCACCCACCTTTAACAAGTCGAGGCATAATGCATTGATTTATTTGAGCTAATTATTGCAATACGCTGCACTTTCTGCGGCCCGCAAAATCTACGCTGTCTGAAAGATAGTTGGACGAATTCTCGCCGTTTCAGGGAAATAAAATCTGCGCGTTAGGGTGGTAGTGGGTCTGACAATACTTAGGTTTGAGAGATTTAACCCACCCCTCCCGTCAGCTCTGCCCCACAGCTTGATCGAAGTGTGACAGATGTCTCAAGCGTGACACCGCTGGGACAGCCCAGTGTCCCAGCTAGCGTGTTGTTATCTATGCACTTCCAAAACTGTTACACTATTTACGATTAGTATATTCAGTTGATGGACAGAGCGTCCAAAAAGGAGGTGGGGGCTGCCCATTTGTCTGTCACACCCGCTGGTTTAATCATCTATCATTATTTTCAAAGCGTTAGATGTGACAGCAGCCCAAGGTTGGGACACAGACTCCGCGAACTCAATCCTCGCCAGTGACGTACGATGCAGGAACAGTCACGACCCTATGCTGCCCTCGTCGACCAAACCGCAATGCTGATGCGGGCTTCTCAACACCGACGATCTTAAGCAACGCTGATGTATGTGCGCCTTTACGCCATTTCGTATTTGCATAAAGCATAGCGACAGGGGATTGCTGACCGGATCGAACTGCGAAGCCTTCCTTCTTAGCGCAAATGTAGATCCCGTGGCGCGCTAGGGCAGCCTCTGGGTCGACGACGTCTGCGATATCACACTTGCCAAGAGCGGCTGGCAGCAACTCTCCAACTGTTCGCTTTAGACCGTGATCCAGAACTAGGGTTGAGCAAAACAAATAGTCCAAAGCATCCAGGCCCTCTGAGTACTCGTCATCATCGCCACCGGCCGCTATCATTGCCTTCATCGGCTCAACAAGATCCTCAAGACGGAGTTCATCGATTTCACCATCGAAAAGGAAGAGGTCTAGTCCCGCTAGGATTGTGGAAGCGGTGTCTGCTTGACGGCTATCAGCACCCATCGATTTTGCCTTTGCTGAAATCGCCGCATGCGTTCTGTCCCAACGCTCACTTTGAGAAAGCATCCTTCCGCGAAACTGTGAAGACAACTTCCGACAAATCTCGAACACTTCGGTCAGTTTGTCAGTGCCACCTGAGGGTGCCGTCGGTCGAGGTATTGGCAACAATCCCAGTACGACAATCCGTGAGCTGTCCTGCGGTTCGAATTGGATATGATTGATCGAACTCACATAGGCGGCCCCAATCATTCGGAACGACTTCGACGTATGATCAGCGCCGCCTCTTGATATTCGACCGCCTCCGCTGCCTGACATACGTCGGAACAAAGCCAGCATGCTATCCTGTCGGCTGGCATTGCGGGGGTTATCGTCTGGCTCGAACTCATCGATGAGCAATGGTCGCGCCTCATTGTTTCTGGATTGCCGCAATCCCGCTTCGGTTGCATCATTGACAATTTCGCCAGCCAATTCGCCGAGGAGCGCTGCGGCCAATTCGAGCAACTTTGACTTTCCGCTTCCACGACTTCCATGCACGTAGAGGTGCGAGCGCCACTCCGGAAAACCTCCCAAGCAAGCCGCGGCGACCCAACCCAACCAAATGTCTGCATCGACGCTTCGCTTCCAGCCCCAGAGCTCGCGAATTCGGTTAAGTAGGTTGAGCCGCAAGTTTGCCGGAATACTCGCAAAGCTTGGCGATTCTATTGCTCCTGCGCCGATCATGATTGCCCCGATCGATGCGCTTTGTAACATGCTGACGGAGCCATCGGGTACGACCTGGCAGTTACCGCAATGAGCGACGGCGTTGCCAAGTCGATCCCGCCACACCCCAATATTGCGGAGGTCCGCGCGATCAGGATCGAACACTCCGCTCTCATTGCATCTCTCAATGATCCAGAGACCCGCTGTTTTTGGGTTCCAGTTGCCGTCGCCCGTAGAAAATCGTTCTAGACACCAAGCTTCAACGTCAGAACCTTGGCCTACAAGAAGCGATTTGACACCTCTTCCACTCTCCAGAGATTCAGCGCTGAACTTCCGCAGCTGTCCGCTTGGAGGAATGAGGTAGTAGTTTCCAGCGTTGTGACCCAGAGGAGTAATTGGGTCACCCACTTTCACAATGGCAACAGCAGGTTCCGCCGGAATAGTCTCTGCATTTGCGAACGCGGCGCGGACAGCTTCTTTTCCTGAAGTTGACCCCTTTGGAACATCGCTAATCTTTACAGGCTTTTGGAAGAGACCCTGCACACAATCTGTCATGAGCGCACCCTTTTGATAGAGTGATCAACGACAGTCTTGGAAATCTTCCACTCGTCCAGATGAGCGCGCCGTTGAACCGCCGCTTCTTTGGCAGACTCCCAAGCTTCAACGGTGGATAATTTCCACCGCGTACAGCCGGGGCTTAGATTGATAGGTTCGGGGAAGCCTTCGTCACGGCACCACCGCCAAACTGTCTGGCGACTGACGTTGAACCTGCCCGCAACTTGCTTGTCTGAAAGATACATGGAGCACCTCGTTATTGAAGATACTACCTAATATGGACAGAATCTCACTCGTTGGAACATCTGTAAGGGTGTAGTTTGGCTATTCTAGACCGCTACTCTAATCCTTGATTCTTCATAAAATTCAATATTTTGCCACGCGCCTTCTCGCCCGTGACTGACCAAAGCTTTTTCGCCATATAGCTATGGCTCTGTAGCGCAGTTGCGGCGATAGCTTCCCTGTTGTCGGTTCCGATTTCCACAGCGATCCCCTGTAGAAAGGTCCGCCGATCCTTAGTGATCTGCGTTTCGCCTTTTGGTTTTCTGATCTTTGCCAACTGAGCGGCAGACGCATTTGCAATCGTGCCTGCAGCGCCACCCCGCAACTGCCAGTAGACCTTCGCACGGTCCGAAGCATCCACACGCTCTGATTCTGACAAATCTGGTGACACCATCTGTCGTTCGGCCTCACGCGCTAAGCGTTCATACTCGTCGCGCAACGCCTCATAGTCTTTTTTGACATCACTCATGGCCAAGGAACATCCCCCAATCATCCATCATTGCACGCCTCTTTTCGACCATGTCTGATCTGTCATAAGCCTGACGGACTTTGCTGCCTACATTGTGGGCGAGTGCAATTTCAGCCATATCGCCATCGAAGCTAGTGCGCTCTGTCACCCACACCCTAAAGCAACTGCGCAGACCGTGAGGGACGGCTTGATCCTTTGTCTTTGCATCGACATATCCAACACCCCCACGCTTCACGTCTGCCTCGTGTATGCTGCGCATAACCTTTCCCATTGTAGCATCCGACAAAGGGCCACCGCGTAACGATGTAAACAGTAGGTCACCCATACGCGGCAGCTCATTCAATAAAGCAATCATTGTGTCGGTTAAAGGAACGCGATGTGGCTTGCCTGTTGGCGATATCTTGCTAGCAGTCCTTCCCGGTTGGATCGTCCATAATCGCGCATCGAAGTCTATCTCACCCCAACTGGCGAAACGCACCGCACCTGTCCGCGATGCGGTTAAAGCCTGAAACCTTAGCGCCGTTGCGCCCATACCCTCTCGGCCAAGAAGATCGGCCCACCACCTTGCAGCTTCTTCAACTTGCAACGCTGGGTAATTCTCTTTTGGTGCAATCTTGCCGGGCGCGGAGAGGGCCAGTTCAAGGTTGCCACGCCAAGCTGCGGGATTGTCTCCTGTCCGATGACCTGCCGCCTTTGCATAGTCCAGTGTCTTTTCGACGCGTTGTCGGACTTTCGTCGCTGTTTCAGTCCGAATTTCCCAAATCGGATGCAAAACACGCAATATATCGTCGCGAGAGATGTCTTGCACCAGCATATCGCCAAGTTCTGGAAAAGCGTATTTTCGACCGTGGCCCGCCACTGACTGCGGTAACGATCTGTCCTAAGTTCTGGTAACTTCTTTTCGGCATACTTCTCGAAAGCCTCTGTAAAAGTCAGTCCTTTCCGCTGTGCAGCTAACAGAGCCGACTTTGCGGCCTTGCGCGCTTCGACAGGGTCAATACCGTTGCGGATGGCGTCTTTGGTCTCTGAGGCCTTTTCACGCGCTCTGGCAAGGCTCACCTCAGGAAACGGACCTAGGCCAATCTCACGCCGTCTATCGCCGACGCGGACCCTAAGCAGCCAAGATCGCGCTCCATTGGTTGTAACCTGTATCAGTAACCCAGCGACACCACCGACTGTATGGACGCCGCTCCGAAGTCGCCTAACCTCCAACGATGAAAGTTCTTTTGCCCGTTTTGGCATGACAGCCCCCCATACAACCCGCCCAAAAATATGTAATTATGCGCTACCGTATGCAACTGAATGATACAAGCCAAGATGCATAAACCCATATTTATAAAGGATTTCTGCTACTTATTGTAATTGATTGATACGGGGTTCTGGAGTACGTTACCCGCTCCAGCTTACAGCCAAAACAGTGACGCCAATCCGGCAATGCCAATCGGGATGCTCATCGGCAAGACGGCATTGGCCATCACGTGCCATTTGCTCTGCTCGGACCCTGCAAACTTGCGCAGCTGGACGATGATGACCGCACTGGCAAACAAGGCCGAAATGAAGACAATCAGCGTAAAGAACGCTTCACCCACCGGTACGAAAAGCGCAAGACCCGTCATCAGCTTGACCGCCCCTGCCCCAATCCCCGCAACGGCGAAAAGCAGCAAACCGGCCGCAAAGACAGCAAGGGCAAGATAGATTTGCGGCATCAGCGCCCAGATATCGCCCCCTGTCAGCAGCACGACAGCGAACACCACAAATGGCAGCAACGTCAGCCAGTTGGGAATGCGCCCTTTGCGCACCTCAATAGCCATCGCAGCAAGAAGGATCGCGGCCATCGCGAAAGGCACAAGTTGCGTAATCATCGTGTCATCCATCCAAATGTTTGATCCGCTTATGGCAAATGGCGCGGCTCAGGACACCCCATGGCTTTGCAGAAATCCGACAAGTGCGGCAGTTGCACCATCCTTGCCTGCCACATCCTGTTTGCCTTCAACAATCGGTTGCAGCGCCGTGGCCAGTTCCTTGCCCAGTTCCACGCCCCATTGATCGTAGGAATTGATACCAAGGATCACACCTTCCACAAACACCCTGTGCTCATAAAGGGCGATGATCTGGCCCAGAACCTCTGGGGTCAGCTGCGGATAGGCCAGCGTCGTCGAAGGGCGGTTGCCGCTGAAAACGCGGTGGCGTGCCTGCCGTTCCAATTCATCCCCGTCAAACTTGTCCGCGATTTTTGCACGCGCTTCATCCAGGGTGCGGCCGCGCATCAGAGCCTCTGATTGCGCCAGACAGTTGGCCACAAGCAGTTGATGCTGGTGGTGCAGGTCATCTTCATGCCCACGGGCCGCAACCAAAAACTCGCAAGGGATCACCCGCGTGCCCTGATGGATCAACTGATAAAAGGCGTGCTGTCCGTTGGTACCCGGCTCCCCCCAGACAACGGGGCCGCTGTTCACAGGTAGATCAGCACCGTCCATGCTCACCCCCTTGCCGTTACTCTCCATTTCAAGTTGTTGAAGATAGGCCGGTAAGCGATTGAGAAGGTTATCATAAGGCAACACTGCGCGGGTCGCATAACCGCAAATCTGATTGTGCCAGATTCCCACCAGCGCCAGCATCGCAGGCAGGTTATCCTGCCAGTCGGCGGCCTGAAAATGCCGGTCCATCATCTGCCCGCCGCGCAGGAACGCCCGAAAGGCATCGGGCCCGATCGCCATCATCAAGGACAGACCAATCGGCCCCCACATCGAATAGCGCCCGCCGACCCAATCCTCAAAACCAAAGACGCGGGACGGATCAATGCCAAAGTCAGCAGTCTTGTCAGCTGCTGTAGACAATGCAGCAAACTGCGCCCCGGTGTCGCTGACCGTTTGGCCCATCCACGCCTGTGCCGTCCGCGCGTTTGTCATCGTCTCAATCGTGGTGAAGGTCTTGGAGGCCACAATCACCAGTGTCGTCGCCGGATCGCAACTGCGCAGCACGCCTGCAATATCGGCAGGGTCCACGTTTGAGACAAAATGGCACCGCGGCCCATCGTGATAGGGTGCCATCGCCTGCACCGCCATTGCCGGGCCAAGGTCAGACCCGCCAATGCCGATATTCACAACATCGGTGATCTTGCCACCCTGCCCTGTGAACCGCCCTTCGCGCACGTCATTTGCAAAGCGTTCCATCCGGGCCAGCGTGTCCAGCACCTCTGGCATGACATTCTGACCGTTGACCATGACAGGCCCACCATCCAGATTGCGCAGCGCCGTGTGCAGCACAGCGCGCCCTTCGGTTTCATTGATCGAGGCACCGCTGAACATCGCATCGCGTTTGGCTGCGACGTCCGTTTGCGCCAGCAGGTCAATCAACAGCGCACGCCCCTCGGCGTCGATATTGGTTTTGGCGTAGTCAAAGCGCATATCACCGGTTTGTGCGACGAAATCCGCGGCGCGGGCCTCATCGACCAGCGTTTCAAAGCGCCGATCTGCAACTTTTGCGTGGTGCGCGCGTAGTTTTTCCCACATGGCTCAGCTTTCTGCCCAATGAACAACAGTATCTTTCAGGATGGCCGCGACCGGCGCCTCATCCGGGGTCAACGTGCGGGCACGTTCCAATGCCTCGCGTTTTGCCGCACCGACAATCACCAGGTGGCGGCTCATCGCCGCGCGCAGAACATTGGCCGACAAGGTAATGCGCGGCTCTGGCGCGCCGGGGGCACGCATGGCGACCAGCCGGTCATCCCCGTGCAGGGCCCGTTCCAACTGATCGGCACCGGGAAAGATTGACGCAGTGTGCATATCCGCCCCCATCCCCAAGAGCATGACAGAGATTGGCAGCTCCGGCGTTAGCGCCTCTGCCAGTTCCGGCAGTTTTTCTTCCGGCGTCTCGGCTTCTGCATAAAGCGGCACATATTTTGCGGCAGCGGCGTGGTTCACCAAAAGCCGCTCGCGCAATAGTTTGGTGTTTGAGCGATCCGAAGTTTCGGGCACCCAGCGTTCATCGGTCAGCATCACATGCACGCGCGACCAATCCAAATCAACAGCGCAAAGGCTGTCAAAAATGGGCCCCGGCGTTGTGCCACCGGGCACCGCGAAAGATGCATGGTCATGCATCAGCAGGCAGGTCTTGAGTTCGCCGGCCAATGTGTCGGCCAGATCCATCATCATCATTTCCGCATCGGGATATTCGACCAGTTTCATCGCTTCGGCCCCTTTGTTGGTACGGCTGGTGTCTGTCCAAGGTTCTCTATCGTGCTTCAGCCTTTGATATCACGCCATTTGCGACCATCCCGGTGCATCAGCATCAGCGCATCGTCAGGCCCCGAAGAGCCCGCATCATAGATCTTGGGCACGTCGTTGCGCGCCTCCCATCCTTCAATCAGCGGATCCGTCCAGCGCCACGCGGCCTCGACCTCGTCGCCGCGCATGAACAATGTCTGGTTGCCCCGGATCACATCCATGATGAGCCGTTCGTAAGCATCGGCTACGTCCTCGACCGTGTCACCCAAAGCATCGGCAAATGTCATATCAAGCGGCACGTCGATCAGGCGCATACCACCCGGTCCCGGTTCCTTGATAGTCACTTGCAAATCCATGCCTTCATTGGGTTGCAGGCGGATCGACAGGATATTGCGATGGCGCGCCTCATCCCCTTCAAAGATCGTGTGACCAAGATCTTTGAACACGACCGTGATCTCCGAGGACCGCGCCTTCATCCGCTTGCCTGTGCGTATGTAGAACGGCACACCGGCCCACCGCCAATTGGCGATATGGCAGCGCATCGCAATAAAGCTTTCCGTAAAACTGCGTTCGTTTTCAGCATCTTCGCGGTAGCTTGGCCCATCCGGGCCTGCATCATACTGGCCGCGCACGATGTGGTGGTGATCAATCGGTTGCAGCGCGCGAATGACCTTGAGCTTTTCGTCACGCACGGCATCAGCCTCGAACTGGCCGGGTGGTTCCATGGCGATCAGGCACAGAAGCTGCATCAGGTGGTTCTGCACCATGTCCCGCATCGCACCGGATTTGTCATAATAGGCCCCACGCCCACCGACCCCAACGGTTTCCGCAACCGTGATCTGGATATGATCGACGTAGTGATTGTTCCACAGCGGCTCGAACAGCATATTGCCAAAGCGTACGGCCATCAGGTTTTGAACGGTTTCCTTGCCCAGATAATGGTCAATCCGGTAAATCTGACGCTCGTGGAAATGTGCGGCGAGCGTTTCATTTAGCGCGCGCGCCGATTCAAGATCACGCCCGAAGGGTTTTTCAACGACGATCCGGCTGTTTTTATTGGCGATCTTATTGGTATGCAGCCGTTCGGCCAGATCACCAAACAGCGAAGGCGCCACAGAAAAGTAGAACGCCTGCACCACATCATCGCGAACCAGCTGGGCCAGGTCACGCCAGCCGCCTTCGCCCCTTGCGTCAATGGCGACGTATTCAAGTTGTTGAAGAAAGCCCTCCAACCCTTTGGTATTGCTTGATTCTTTGCCGCCGAATTCCGCAATCGCCTCGGAAATCATCTTGCGGTAACCCGCGTTGTCCAACTCTGACCGTGCCGCACCGATTATTCTTGATCCCGCAGGCATCTGCCCGGACAGGAAGCGGCGGAACAGGCCCGGCAGGATTTTGCGGCGGGCCAGATCACCTGTGCCGCCAAAAATAACAAGGTCGAATTCTTCGACCGGAATGACGCGAGAGACCATAAGCACACTCCCCTATGGATAAGCGTTAGCGCTAACGTGTGCTTCCTACCCTGAGGTCACGAGCAAGTCTAGCACCCCAAACACCTATGCTTCGAGTTCCGCATCCCAATAGAGGAAATCCATCCAGCTTTCATGCAGATGGTTGGGCGGGAACTTGCGCCCGGCGTTATGCAGTTGCTCTGGTACAGGACGGCGCGGCGGTTTACCAAGGCTCATGCCGGATTGGCGCAAGGACCGTGATCCCTTGCGCAAATTGCAGGGCGAACAGGCTGCCACAACATTTTCCCAGCTTGTGATCCCACCACTGGCCCGCGGCACCACGTGGTCAAAGGTCAGATCCCCCATTGCACCGCAATACTGGCAGCTGAATTCATCACGCAGAAACAGGTTGAAGCGAGTGAAGGCCACCTGTTTTTGCGGTTTTACATAGTCCTTGAGCACCACCACAGACGGGATTCTGATCACGGTCGAGGGGCTGCGCGCAACCTCATCGTATTCGCTGACAATATCGACCCGGTCCAGCCATGCGGCCTTGATCGCCTCTTGCCAGGGCCAGAGCGACAGCGGGTAGTAGGACAAGGGGCGATAATCCGCATTCAAAACCAACGCAGGAAAGTGCTTGAGCGCACCGGGCGCGCGTACAAAGTCAGTTCTGAATTCCGTTTGCGTCATAGCTCACACCCCAGGATCGGCAGTGCGGGAACAGTCAAAGCGGCAGTCCCGCATTCTTCTTAACTGTGACTATATATGGCGTCAGTTTTGTGACAAGCCCCAGATTATGTGGTCAAAAACCGGCGCTGCGCCGTCAGGCGGCAAGCTGCGCATCGGACACCTGCACCTGCGCTGGACCGCGCGCCTTGGCCCGCAGCATGGCCGCTTCTGCCCGTTTGAGCAGATGCGCCAGTGATGTTTCGCCATCGGCCACCACCATCCCAACCGAAACCGTCACTTCCAGCTGCACACGCCCTGCATGGACCTGAATGCTATCCGCCAGACGCGTGGCTGTATCATACCCTGCGTCACGGGTGGCGCCGGGCAGGTAGACGGCAATTGTCGCCCCATCAATGCGCCCGGCAATGTCGGTTTTGCGGGTGACATCGCGCAAGCGGATCGCCAAGGCCATCAGACAAAGATCGCCAGCGTGGTGGTCATGTTTGGTATTCACCTCACCCAAGCGGTCGATATCAAGCATCAGCAACACACCGGTTTGCGACAAGCGCCGGTTCACCGCATTGATAAACCCCTGCCGTTGCAGAAGCCCTGTCATTGGATCGGTTTCAGCCGCCGCAATCAGCTGTCGGCGGAGACGTCCCATATCGGCCATGATCCCCGTTGCCACGGCGTAGAGCGGCAGACCGATCATCACCATCGCCCCCAGATATTCCGCCCAATTGCCGTGGAACGCACGATCATCCAGCACGTCATGCGCAAAGACGGTGCCCACCACACCAAGTGCGAGGACAACATAGCGCGCCGCCCAACCCACACGGTTTCGCGGCCCCAGAAGTGAGACAATCGGACTATGGACCATATGAAATAATACTTACAGTTTGTGCGACGCCCCAACCCAGCTTCGCAAACAAGTGTGGCTGATTGTTTAACGCAATCGCTGTTTAACTCAACCCCAGGCGGTCCCGCATGAACGCCAACGCAACAGAAAGCCCATCGGGCGCAATTCCGTGGCCTGTGCCTTTCATGATGTGGGCATAGACCTCTTTCCAGCCTGCCTCTTGCAACGCCTCGGCGGCCTGCGGCAAGGATTGCGGCGGCACCACGTCATCCTGATCGCCATGGATCAACAGGATTGGCGGCCGGCTGACGGTATCATCGGCCAGTGATTCTGGCTCCAGCAAACGCCCGGAAAACGCCGTGATCCCCGCGATTGGATCTTCGCGCCGTGGAATGACATGCAGCGCCATCATCGTGCCCTGGGAAAAGCCCAACACCATCACCTGCTCTGGCAACAGGTCTTCATCCACCATGATCCCGTCAAGAAACGCATCCAGATCAGCCGCTGCCCGGTCCAGACCGGCACGGCTTTCTTCTTCGCTTGATCCATCAATCCAGGGAATCGGAAACCACTGATACCCCATCGGCGCACCGGCACAGGCCTCTGGCGCGTCAGGTGCAATAAACAATGTGTCGGGCAGATGTTCGGCCAGCGGATCTGCCAACCCCATCAGGTCCGCGGCATTGGCCCCGTAGCCATGCAGGAATATAACGCAAGAGCGTGTCTCGCCCGAGAGCGGCTCGCGCCGCTGTGCTTCCAATGCCCGTGTCATCTGATGCCTTCCCGCTGTTTGTGATACTTGTAGTAGGCCCACATGATCCGCGCTGCAACCGATCGCCATGGCGTCCATTGTTCTGCCATTAGGCGCAGCTCTTTTTCCCTAGGCCGTTCTGGCAGATCAAAGATCAACCTGGCCGCTTCCTGAAGTGCCAGATCACCGGGCGCAAAGACATCCGCCCGTCCGAGTGAGAACATCGCGTAAATTTCCGCAGTCCAAGTGCCGATACCCGGCACCGCGGTCAAGGTCTTGATGACTTTCGCTGCTGGCATCTGCCGTAATGCGTCATAGTCGATGTCCGCCGATGCCAGCGCATGTGCATAGCGCGCCTTTTGGCGGCTTAATCCCAGATCACGCAGTGTCGTTTCATCAACGCCCGATACCGCCTGCGCCGAAATCATCCCCGCCCTTTGCAGCTTGCCCCAGATAGCATTGGCCGAGGCAACGCTGACCTGCTGACTGACAATCGCGCTGAGCAATTCGGCAAAGCCCTCTGGCTTTAGCCGCAGCGGCAAGGGCGGCAAAACCTGCATGGCTTTGTCAAAAAGCGGCTCTGCCGCACAAAGCCATTCTGCCCCTTCGCGCACGCAGGCATCCCCTTTGATCACCCGTTCTTTCACAGGCGCGCCACCCAACGCAGTGCGGCATCAATGGTATCCACCATCGGCCAATCGCCCTGCCGTGGCCGTGCGATCATCAGGACCGGTATGCCCAATTGGCGCGCCGCCGTCAGCTTGGTCCCGCTTGCAGCGCCGCCTGCGTTTTTGACGACCAGCCAATCCACGCCCAGCTTGGCAAACAGCGCCACTTCATCGGCGACAGAAAACGGCGGGCGCCCCACCAGAAACCGCCCGTTGGGAAAAGGAAACGGGCCGTCGGGCGGATCGATCTGGCGGCAGATCACGTCGCGCCCTTCCAAATTGGCAAAGCGCGGCAGCGTCTGTCGTCCGGTGCCCAAAAACACCGTTGCCCCAAGCGGAATATGCTGCGCTGCCTCTGCTTCATCGGTAATCTCGGTCCATTGATCACCGGCAACAGGTTGCCAGGGTGGGCGCAGGAACTGCACATAGGGCAGGTCCATTTCGACGCAAATTCTGGCTGTGCGGGCTGTGATCTGGCGGGCAAACGGATGCGTGGCATCCAGCACGGCCGTGATGCCCGCCTCCGCGAGGTAGGCCTTGAACCCATCACCCCCGCCAAAGCCGCCAATCCGCGTGGGTAACGGCTGTGCCTCAGGCGCGCGGGTCGCACCGGCGAGCGAGATAACTGCGTCCTGCCCTTGCAATGCAGCGGCAATCTGACGTCCCTCGCCCGTCCCTCCCAAAATCAAAAGCGTCATGCGCCGGCCCTTGCAATGATCGTGCCAGCGCGATCAATGATGACAATGTCATAGGCGATGCCCGCCCCCCCGAAACGCGCGTTCACCTGACGCAGGGCATCCTTTGCGACCGCATCAGCCAATGCAGGTCCAGCCATCTCATAGGCTTCTAGCGCCGTATTGGCCTGTGCCAGTGCCGGCAGATCAGCCATCGCGGCCAGAGCCTCGAAATCTACCTGAGAGCGTCCTGAGTGCAGGTCCACGGCCCCTTGGGCAAGTTTGGTGATCTTCCCGATCCCACCGCCAATGGTGACGCGCGCAACGGGGTGCTTTGCAAGATATTTCAGCATCCCCCCTGCAAAATCCCCCATATCCAACATCGCATGATCCGGGAGCGCATAGAGCGCCTGCACCGTCTTTTCCGAGGTGGCCCCGGTACAACCGGCCACATGCGTCACCCCGTCAGCGCGGGCCACATCTATCCCGCGATGGATCGAAGCAATCCATGCAGCACAGCTAAAGGGGCGCACAATACCTGTCGTGCCCAGGATCGACAGGCCCCCGGTGATGCCCAAGCGCGGGTTCCACGTCTTTTGGGCAAGCGCCTGACCGCCGGGGATGGATACCTTGATGGTGACGTCGGGCGGGGCGCCAAACTCTGCTGCCAGTGCCATGACAACCTCTTGCATCATCTGGCGCGGGACAGGGTTGATCGCAGGCTCGCCCACGTCAATCGGCAAGCCCGGCTTGGTCACGACGCCCACGCCCTCGCCCGCTGCAAACTGGATGCCGCCGTCGGACGACATCACAGTCACCACAATCATCGCACCATGGGTCACATCGGGATCATCGCCCGCATCCTTCGTGATCCCGACACGCGCCCAACCATCGCCCGCCTCTGCCAATGCAAGCGGAAAGACCGGCGTTTCACCCTTGGGCAAGGTGATCTGCACGTCACGTGCAAATGCCCCGCCCCAGAACCGCCAAAGGGCAGCTTTGGTGGCGGCGGTTGCACAGGCGCCCGTGGTCCAGCCACGGCGCAATTCTGTTGGTTCAGCATCAGTCATCTGGCCGCGACGATAGGCAGGCGCGACGATGACGGCAACGGGCAATCCCGCGTCGTTTGCCACCTTTCCAAGGCTGGCGATCACAGCCATAAAGAAGGCATGAGCAACACACTCTCACTCCCGGCCCATACGTGGCCCGTTCTGGAACCCGGTTGGGTCTGGCTTTGCGGTGCCGGTCCCGGCGATCCGGGGCTTTTGACGTTACATGCCGTCAATGCGCTGCGGCAGGCGGATGTGGTGATCTATGACGCGCTGGTGCAAGAGGCGATCCTAGAGTGGGCACCGCAAGCCGAGCATATCTACGCAGGCAAACGCGGCGGCAAACCCTCGGCCAAACAGCGTGATATCTCGTTGCGGCTGGTTGATCTGGCGCGGGCAGGCAAACGTGTGCTGCGGCTCAAGGGCGGTGATCCCTTTGTCTTTGGGCGCGGCGGCGAAGAAGCGCAGACGCTGGTGCAACATGACATACCCGTGCGTATTATTCCCGGCATTTCCGCCGGGATCGGCGGATTGGCCTATGCGGGCATCCCAGTCACCCACCGGGACGTGAACCAGTCGGTGACCTTTGTGACCGGGCACGACCAGTCGGGGAACACGCCAAGTTCGCTGGATTGGGTCAGCATATCCAAAGGCAGTCAGGTGTTGGTGATCTACATGGGCATGAAGCATATCGCCCAAATCAGTCAGTCATTGATCGACGCCGGGCGCAGCATGTCCGAACCGGTCGCCGTGGTTACCACAGCGACGACGGACGACCAACAGGTGCTTGAAACCACCCTTGGCACCATCGTCGACGATATCGCAAAAGCGGGGCTTGCCCCGCCTGCAATCATCTGCGTCGGACAATCCGTCCTGATGCGACAGGTCCTCGACTGGCAAGGCATGGCCGCAGGGGACGCACCGCGCAACCTCGACCCGCTGGGGCGCGGACGCCCTGCCGAAACTGCCTGACCCTATGCAGACCATCTTGCCCAAGAAACAGCTGCCAGAGGCATCTACACGCCTCCTACAGCGATGAGTTTCCTGATTGCCGCCCCCAGTTCCGGCAGCGGCAAGACGACGGTTACACTGGGCCTGCTGCGCGCGCTTCGACGGCGCAACGTGGCCGTCAGGGCCGCCAAATCAGGGCCGGACTACATTGACCCGCGCTTTCACGAGGCAGCCTGCGGGCACCCCTGCCCCAATCTTGATGCCTGGGCTATGGGTGCCGACAGGATCAAGGCACTGGCCGCAGGGCAAATCCCGCTGATCATCGAAGGGGCGATGGGCCTTTTTGATGGCGCGCCGCCTGACGGCAAAGGGGCGGCGGCGGATCTGGCGCGCATTCTGGATATCCCCGTCATTCTGGTTGTCGATGCAGGCCGCATGGCAGGTTCAGTCGCGCCGCTGGTACAGGGTTTTGCGGGGTTTGATGCCAGCGTCAATGTGGCTGGCGTGATCCTGAACAACGTAGGCTCTGCCCGCCACGAGGCGATGCTGCGGCGCGCCTTGCGGGGTGTCTCAGTGTTTGGCACCCTACCACGCAGCACGGCACTGACCCAGCCGTCACGGCATCTCGGGCTGGTGCAGGCACAGGAACGCGATGATCTTGAGCTGTTTCTGGATCAAGCGGCTGATCTGGTGGGAACACATTGCGACCTGAAAGCGATCGAGGCGGTGCTGCGCCCCATCGACCCCGCCCCTTCAGCAAACAGAATGCCGCCACCGGGGCAGCGCATCGCCATCGCAGATGATGCTGCATTCGCGTTTCACTATCCGCATCTGCTGGCCGATTGGCGGGCGGCAGGTGCAGAGTTGCACGTCTTCTCACCGCTGGCAGATGCGCCCGCGCCAGAAGCGGATTTCATTTATCTGCCCGGAGGTTACCCCGAATTGCACGCCGGGCGTCTGGCTGCCAACACCCGTTTCCTTGACAGCCTGCGCAAGAGCACGGCCACGATCTATGGCGAATGCGGCGGGTATATGACCTTGGGCGAGGTGCTGATTGATGCAAACGGAGACGCGCATCAAATGGCCGGGTTGCTCAAACTTGAAACATCCTTTGCGGCGCGCAAGCTGCATCTGGGCTACCGCAACCTGACGGCAACGCGCGGCCCACTGGCGGGAAACTGGAACGGCCATGAGTTCCACTACGCCAGCACAATTCGGGCGGATGGCGAACCCCTTTTCGCCGCCAAAGACGCCGAGGGGCAGACCCTCGCACCCATGGGGCTGATGCAGAATAACGTGAGCGGCAGCTTTGCCCATATCATTGATGTCGCTTGACCCTTGTCAGCGGCCCGCGACAGGCATACCGATGCGGATATGACAGGAGTTGACGACACCCGCGCCCGGCGCAATGTGACCGTTTTGGTTTTGGCGCAGGCGATCCTTGGCGCGCAGCTGCCCATGATCTTTGTGGTGGGCGGTTTGGCCGGTGGGCAGTTGGCGTCTAACCCATGTCTGGCCACCCTGCCGATTTCCTTCATCGTCTTCGGTTCCATGACAACCGCGCCCTGGCTCAGCCCGCTGATGCAGCGCAACGGGCGGCAGTTCGGTTTTTTTCTGGGGGCGTTTGCGGGGGCCATGGGTGCTGCTGTTTCGGCCTACGGGCTATATACCAGCTCATTTGCCATCCTTCTGATCGGCTCCTACCTGACGGGTATCTACATGTCAGCGCAGGGTTTTTACCGCTTTGCTGCGACCGACACCGCGTCTGATGCGTTTCGGCCCAAGGCCATTTCCTATGTCATGGCCGGGGGATTGCTGTCGGCCATTGTCGGCCCGCAACTGAACAAACTTGTGGCCGATGCCTTTGTGATCCCGTTTCTGGGGACTTATCTGGCCATTATCATTCTCAATCTTGTTGGCATGATGCTGTTTCTCTGGCTCGATCTGCCCAAGGGCAGCAGATCCGAACCAACAGCCGCGCCTGCAACAAGCCGTTCCAAACTGGAACTGCTGCGCGAGCCGCGCATCCTGGTTGCCGTGATTTGTGCGATGGTCTCTTATTCACTGATGAACCTGGTGATGACGTCAACGCCATTGGCCGTTGTCGGATGCGGTTTCACAAGCAACAACGCCAATGACATCGTCTCGGCCCATGTGCTGGCGATGTTTGCGCCATCGTTTGTCACCGGCCATCTGATTGCCCGGTTTGGGGTTGAACGGATCATCGGTACGGGGCTTTTGATCCTCATGGCAGCGGGCATTGTGGCCTTGTCCGGGGTGACGCTCGGCAACTTCTTTGTGGCTCTTGTGCTTTTGGGTTTTGGCTGGAACTTCGGATTTATCGGTGCCACCACCATGCTGGCAGGCGCACATAAACCCCAGGAACGCGGGGCGGTTCAGGGTCTGAATGACATGATCGTCTTTGGTATGGTCACTGTTGCATCACTGGCATCGGGTGGCTTGATGAACTGTTCTGGCGGGACACCGGTTGAAGGCTGGAATGCCGTTAACCTGGCGATGATCCCCTTCCTTGTGCTGGCCGGTGGATCGCTGATCTGGCTGATCCGTCAGCCGAAAGTCGCCCATTAGCAGATGTTCTTTCGCAAACGCGCCAGTATCAGCGATGACCTCAAAGGCTGGATATTTGAGAGTTTCGAGTGGGCGGAAGAAACATTCGGACAGGATTGGGCGCAATCGCGCCAGTTTATCACTGCAAGCCGCACATTCTTTACCGCAGGTGCAGGTGACACGCCGCAAATAGCCCAACAGATTGCCGATGATATCGCCCGCCTGATCCCGGTGCAGACCATCCCCGTTGCGCCGCTGAACATGCTCGATCCCGAATACCGGCACAATTATCAGGATACCGCCTCGGTTGCGGGCCTATATCATCACGACTGGGACAACCCGCTGATCAATTATGATCCGGCATTGATGCGCCAGCCCGTGGCCTTCATCAACACGATGACCCATGAATTGATGCATGCGCGGCTCGCCAATTATGTGGCGCTGATGCCGGGCGGCGAAGCCGTGCATGAGCTGTCCACAGACCTGCACTGTATCACCCATGGCTTTGGCCTTTTCGCGATCGAAGGTCCGGCACAGGCCGGTTGGTCAGGCTATATGACGCAAGAATCGCGCGCCTATGCATTGGCAGAGTTTCTGGCCCGCCATGGCATTGATCCTGATGAAGCGGTGCGGCGCCTCAACCCACGCGGGGCCAAGGCGTTGAAACGCGCAATAGCAGAACACGCCGCCGATTAAGGACGCGCGAAGATTTTTGGCTAAAAATCTTCTGTATAAAAGGATTTTCGCGAAAATCCTTTGCTGTTACCGCCACCAGCCGCGCAGGCTGACATTGGCAAAGCGCAGGCTGTCGCGTGCTGGATTGGGGCTCAGGGCGTCTTGGGCCACAAGGCGCGGTGACTTGACCACGGCGTTCAGAACAGGCCGGGCATGATACCCCGCAATCAAGGCAGCACCGGATTTTTCCGAGACGTCCTTGTGCGCTGCCTTCGCCCGCCCCAGCCGCGCCAAAGCACCCTGTGCCAACGCCTTTACGGCCTCGGTTGATCCCGCAACCAAAGGCTTGCGCCCTTGCGCTTCAAGCGCGGGGATCGCCTGAAACATGTTTGCTATGCCCACCGCATAGGCAAAATCGCGCACGGTGCCTGCCTCTGCGGGGCCAAGCAGACGGGCGGCTGTCCACATCAAATGGCCGGACGTTGCGTCGATGTATTCATCAAAGTGTCCCTGATCTTCAAAGGCATCCTTGTAGACATCCCAGCGTCGCGCCGCGATCAACCCATCCAGACAACGCGCGCCTTCTGCATCCAGAACACCGGCAAGCGCATCAACCACCTCGTGCTTGCGCACTGTCTTGCCTTCGGCAATCTCTTCCAGCGCGTCGCGCCACCATTGCAGGCGCATCTCGGCGATCATCGCCTCTTCGGTCACCCAGGGCGCGCGGGCGACCTCGACGTTGAAGGCATAAAGCGGGAACAGTATCTGGCGCGCGGGCACGGGGGCGGCCATGGACGCACGAAAGCGCAGCGGATCGGCGCGTTCAACCAGGGCAGCACAAGCCTCAAAGCTCATGTGCTGACCTTTGCCCCATCGCGGATCAGTTTCCAGTTGATCGTATCAATCAGCGCGTCAAAGGATGCATCCACGATGTTGGCGCTGACACCGACGGTGGACCAGCTCCGGCCCTGCCCGTCTTCGCTGTCGATGATGACACGGGTGACGGCCTCGGTTCCGCCATTGGTGATACGCACCTTGAAGTCGACAAGTTGCATGTCGTCGATGATCGCCTGATAGGGGCCAAGATCCTTGGCCAACGCCCGGCTGAGCGCGTTCACCGGGCCTTGGTCCGACCCATCCGGCCCCTGGCTTTCGCTGACGTTCAGCATCTTCTTGCCGCCGACCTTGGTGACCACGACAGCCTCCGAGATCGAGACCATCTGGTTGCGCTTGTTCTTGCGCCGCTCCACGGTCACGCGGTAGCGCTTGACCTCAAAGAACTGCGGGAGAGTGCCCAGCTCGTCACGGGCGAGCAGCTCAAAACTGGCCTGTGCTGTGTCGTAGGAATAGCCCTGCGCCTCGCGTTCCTTGATACGTTCGACAATACGCGGCAAGGCGGGATCGTCCGCCGCCACCTCCAGCCCGGCGTCCAACAGCCGTGCGCGCAGATTGGACTGACCGGCCTGATTGGACATCGGCACAATGCGGCTGTTGCCAACCGCGCCTGGGTCAATGTGTTCGTAGGTGCTGGGATCTTTGGCAATCGCACTGGCATGCAGCCCCGATTTATGCGCAAAGGCCGAGGCACCGACATAAGGCGCCTGCTTGGCGGGCACACGATTGAGGATGTCATCCAGCAGCCGCGACGCGCGGCGCAGCCCTTTGAGGGCGTCCAATGACACACCGGTTTCGAACCGGCTGGCGTAAGGTTCTTTCAGCAACAACGTCGGTATAAGTGTGGTGAGGTTCGCATTCCCGCAACGCTCTCCCAGCCCGTTCAACGTGCCTTGCACCTGTCGCGCGCCGGCAAGCACTGCGGCCAAAGTGTTCGCCACGGCATTCTCTGTGTCATTGTGGGTGTGGATCGCCAGATGATCGCCCGGAATGCCACTGGCAATCACCGCGCTGACAATCTCGGACACCTCATGGGGCAGCACCCCGCCGTTGGTATCGCACAGCACGATCCAGCGCGCACCGGCCTCATAGGCCGCGTGGATCGCCTCCAGCGCATAATCAGGGTTCGCCTTGTAGCCATCAAAGAAATGTTCTGCGTCAAACAATCCTTCGCGGCCCTGCGCCTTGATATGCGCAAAACTGGCGCGCAGGTTTTCGGTGTTTTCCTCCAACGAAATGCCAAGGGCGGTCGTAACATGGAAATCATGCGCCTTGCCCACCAGACAAACAGCAGAGGTGCCCGCATTCATCACCGCAGAAAGAACATCGTCGTTTTCTGCCGAGCGGCCCGCGCGTTTGGTCATGCCAAAGGCGGTAAAGGTCGCGCGGGTCTTGGGCGGTGTGGCAAAGAACGCCGTATCGGTCGGGTTGGCACCGGGCCAGCCGCCTTCGATGTAATCGAGCCCCAGCCCATCCAGCACAGCCGCGATCTGGTGCTTTTCATCCGCAGAGAATTGCACACCCTGCGTCTGCGCCCCATCGCGCAGCGTTGTGTCGAAAAGGTAGAGGCGTTCTTTAGTCATCAGCGCGCG
Source organism: uncultured Paracoccaceae bacterium (assembly GCA_947498645.1). Lineage (GTDB taxonomy): Bacteria > Pseudomonadota > Alphaproteobacteria > Rhodobacterales > Rhodobacteraceae > Yoonia. Next base: position 2,886,178 of record CANMKS010000001.1, read on the forward strand.
CTCCGCAACAAAGTCTCATCGAGACTTTGGCCTCAAACTTTCCTTGAAAGCTTGCCATCACAGCCCCTCCAGCTTGGCCGCGTCAAACCCAGGCCCAGGCGTCCAGGTGGCCTGCCCGCCGACGTCTGTGACCTGCACACCTGCGGCATTGAGGATGTCGCGCACCTCGTCCGCGCGCGCCCAATCCTTGGCCGCCCGTGCCGCCGCCCGGTCCGCCAGAAGCGCATCAACACGCTCTGCTATCGCCGGGGCGACACCGGCACCGGCCTCGCCCCCGTCGAACTGCGGGATGGCAGCCCAGTCATTGACCAGCCCCAGCATCTCTAACCCATGAGCAAACCCGGCCAGTGCAACCGGCGTTTTGCCTTTGGACAGCACATGCAGGCGCGACAAGGCCCCCGAGGTGTTCAGATCATTGGCCAGTACACCCAGAAACTCGGCATCCGCCTGCCATTTGCCGTCACCTTTGAGGGCTGCAATCAGATCAGGGCCAAAGCCATGCCCATGCAGGATGCCATACCATTTGCGCAGCGTGCCTTCGGCCTCGGCGCGGCGGGTGTCGGTCCAGTCCATCGTCTTGCCGTAATGGGTGCCCAGCATCACCAGCCGGATCACCTCGCCCGGCACACCCTGATCCAGCAGGTCGCGGATGGTAAAGAAGTTGCCCAAGGACTTGGACATCTTCTTACCCTCGACCTGAAGCATCTCATTATGGACCCAATAGCGTGCAAACTCTCCGGTCGGATGCGCGCAGGCCGATTGCGCGATCTCATTCTCATGATGCGGGAATAGCAGATCGTTGCCGCCGCCATGAATGTCAAAACTTTCGCCCAGCAGTTCCAGCGACATGGCCGAGCATTCGATGTGCCAGCCGGGCCGTCCATAGCCCCAAGGGCTATCCCACCCTGGCACACCATCAGCTGAGGGCTTCCACAACACAAAATCCATGGGATTGCGTTTGTAGGGGGCCACCTCGACCCGCGCACCGGCGATCATATCGTCGATCGAGCGGCCGGACAGCGCACCGTATTCGGCATAGCTATCAACGGCAAAAAGGACATGCCCCTCTGCCGCATAGGCATGATCCTTGGCGATCAAATCCTCGATCATGGCAATCATCTGCGGGATATGGGCCGTCGCGCGGGGCTCATGCGTCGGGCGCTGCAAGCCGACCGCATCCAGATCATCGTGATACCACTGGATTGTCTCGGCAGTGATATCGCCAATCTCCCGCCCTGTCTGGGCGGCGCGCGCGTTGATCTTATCATCCACATCCGTGAAATTGCGCACATAGGTCACGTGCTCTGGGCCATAGACCTCTTTGAGCAGTCGAAACAGCACATCAAAGACCAACGAAGGGCGCAGGTTCCCGATATGCGCGCGGTCATAGACCGTCGGCCCGCAGAGGTACAAACGCACATTTGCAGGGTCGATAGGCACAAAGTCCTCGCGTTTGCGGGTCTTTGAATTGTTTAGCCGGATAGTCGTCATAAGTGCCTCGCACAGCGTTACGCCGCGGGCTTATCAAGATCAGTTCTGATGTGAAACGACAAAGAGTAACCCGCGACAGATGTCAGCAGATAATAATGCAGCAGGAAATGATGCAGTTGCTCTTCATATCGGATGCATAGCAGATGATGGGCCGTCACGTCCAGCGGCAGGATGCAAACTGTTGCAGGCGCATTAAGGAATGTCTGAGGCTATCGCCTGGAGGGGTCTGATGTATGGACGGTGTGCGCTCAATTGGTACGCCATATGCGCATAAGCAAACGCCTGAGGCTGGTTCAGTCACCCATCCAGCATTTCAACCATCTTGCGAACCGTATTCAAATTCCGCGCCGTGGCCTTGACCCCGATCAACTGTTCCAACTTGGCACCAAGTTTCGACCGCCCCACCCCGTCGGGTGCGTGCAGCCAGACGACGCGCCCTTTGGCCGTGACACTCTCTGACGAAGCGCGCAATGCATTGACCCCCGCCTCATCAATCACCGGATCATCAAAGCAAAGATAGGCATAGGCGAGGTTCCCTTTTTCTTCGGGGCAAGGACAAGCGGCCAATACCGCGCGCATCTGGGCGGCGCTTTGCAGCAGGATCGGCACATCAAAGCCAAACACATCCGCAATCCGTGAACTTAGCGCGGTCCGCAGGTGTGCCTCAGGCTGATCGGCCACAAAAACGACATTGCCAGAGGCGATGTAACTTTTCACGCCGGCATCACCAGTGACCTCTGCAACCACGGTCCGCAAATCGGCCATTGGTATCTTGCGATGCCCACCCACATTGATCCCGCGCAGGAACATCGCCCATCTTGTCACGTCGCTTGTCATCCGTCATCCTAGCCTCATGTCACGTGATCTGGTCAACATGCTCTGTGCGGCCCACCCCGGCGCAACCGCCTCTGATCCAACCACCGAATTGGACAGTTGGAAAGTCGGGGGCAAGATGTTTGCCTGTTTTGGGGAACGTATCGACGGTGTCGCCCTGAAAACCGACAGCGTGGAAACAGCGCAGATGCTGATTGATGCGGGCGCGGCCACCAAAGCCCCCTATTTCCACAAAAGCTGGGTTCTGGTTCCGTTTGACAGCCCCAAGGATGAGTTGCAGCACAGGATTGCTGTGTCCTACGACATCATCGTCAAGGGGCTGCCAAAGAAAACGCAGGCGGCGATTTCGGACGCTCAAGCGTAGCTGACCACCTCGATCTCGACGCCATCACTATCATGAAAATAGAACCGGCGTCCGGGTTCATAGTCGGCATGGCTATGTGCCTTGAAACCCAAGGCTTTGACCTTGGCCTCAACCGCGTCAAGGTCATCGACGACGACGCCCACATGGTTCAATCCGCCGCGCATTTGATAGCTGGCGTCGGCCTTGGGAACGGTTTGGGCGGGGTCGGACCCCGAATAGACTGCGATGTAACTGGTGCCGTTGCCCACATGCACGGTATATCCTGCACCATTCATCGCTGACCCTTCCCAGCGGGTGTGCCAGCCAAACAGGTCCGACAACATCGCTGCGGTCTTTTTGGGGTCCGAGACGGTGATATTCACATGTTCCAAATGCGCCATGGTCAGGTTCTCCTTTTGAATGATGCGATAATGCGGGCAACGCGCCCGGGTTTCGTCTGACGGCTGACATCGTGAAAACAGCCACAATCCAGATCGTGGCCCCAGCCAAGCCCATCATGTTTCATGGCGCTGAGCGCCTCTGGGTCCGCGCAGTAACGCGTTGTCGGGCGATGGGTCATTGTTGTCTCCTCTGTTCAAGCCTCTGCGAATCTGTTGTAATTTCTCAAGTTAACTTGAGATCAAGGAGTTTTTCATGGCCGACGGATTGACCATTGGCGACCTGTCCGCGCGCACGGGTCTGGCAGTCTCGGCGATCCGGTTTTACGAGACCCATGACATCGTCAAACCCCTGCGTAACAAGGGCGGCCACCGACGCTATGGGCGCGCCGATATCAGGCGTTTGTCATTTGTGATGGCGGCACAGAAACTTGGGTTCAGCCTGTCCGAGATCGCCCCACATCTGCGCAGCCTGCCTGACCACAAGGCCCCTTCAAAGGCCGATTGGACCCGCATCAGCCGGAAATTCCGCAAGGATATTGATGCCCGCATTGCCGGCCTGGAAGAGTTGCGCGACAAGCTGGATGGCTGCATCGGCTGCGGGTGCCTTAGTCTGAAAAGCTGCGCGCTTTACAACCCTGCTGATGTAAAAGGAAAAGAAGGCACCGGTCCGCGCAATCTGCACGCTGTCGCCCCTTGACTTAGCCTCACAGAGGCCGTTCCCCTAGCCCCATGAAACTATCACAACGTATCACACAGATTAACGGCGGCGGCTCTGACGGCTGGGGCGTTTTTTACCGGGCCCGGCAAATGGTCGCCAAGGGCGTTCCTGTGACAGAACTGACCATCGGTGAACATGACATCCGTACCAGTCAGGATATCCTCGCGGCAATGAATGCCTCTGCCAGGGGCGGCCACACCGGCTATGCCATGGTGCCCGGTACTGATGATTTGCGCCGCATCGTGGCGGACCGGATTGCGGCCCGCACCGCAGTACCAACCACCAAGGATAACATCCTGATTACACCGGGCGGTCAGGCGGCGTTGTTTGCCACACATATGGCCGTTTGCAATCCCGGCGACACAGCCCTTTTCATTGACCCCTATTACGCCACCTACCCCAGCACCCTGCGCGGTGTTGGTGCGATACCCAAAGCGGTCGTGACATCCCCCGACACCGCATTCCAGCCAACAGGCGCGGCATTGGCCGCGGCGGCAAAGGGCGCTACCTCTCTTTTGGTTAACTCGCCCAACAACCCAACCGGCGCGGTTTATTCCATGGCCACGATGGAGGCGATTGCCGACACCTGCATCGCCAATGATCTTTGGCTTATTTCGGATGAGGTTTATGACACGCAAGTCTGGGAAGGCGCACACATCAGCCCGCGCAGCCTGCCCGGCATGGCAGAGCGCACGCTGGTTGTGGGGTCCATGTCCAAAAGCCACGCCATGACCGGCAGCCGCGTGGGATGGGTGTGCGGCCCAAGCGATGTAATAGCGCGATTGATCGATCTGGCCACCAATACGACCTACGGTGTGGCGGGGTTTGTGCAGGACGCGGCCCATTTTGCGCTGGGTCAGGGTACTGAGGTTGAAGAAACCGTCGCCGCCCCGTTCCGTCGCCGTCGCGCATTGGCGTTGGACGCCCTGAAAGGGCAAAACGTCGTGCGCGCTGTTCCGGCCCAAGGGGCGATGTATGTGATGCTGGATATTCGCGCCACCGGGCTGTCGGGCGAGGCCTTTGCAGAGGCCCTGTTGGACGAAGAATTGATTGCCGTGATGCCGGGCGAAAGTTTTGGCCAGGCGGCTGCCGGTCATATCCGCGTGGCGATGACGGTCGCGGATGAGGCGTTTACTGACGCGCTGAAACGTTTGGTCCGTTTTGCGCAAAACCATGCAAAGGTAGCTGCACAATGACCACTATCGGCGAAACCTTCCGTTCCCTGCATGTGCCCGGCGACCCTTGCCTGATGATCAACGTCTGGGATCGCGGCTCTGCCAAGATGATGCAGAGTATGGGGGCCAAGGCCTTGGCGACCTCTTCTGCGGCACATGCGTTTACCATGGGCAAGCCGGACGGCGGCACTGTCACGCGGGATGAGGCGCTGGCCCACGCGGCCGAGATCCTTTCGGTTGTCACAGTCCCTGTGCAGGGCGACTTTGAAAACGGCTTTGGCGACGATCCGGACACTTGCGCCGAAACCGTGCGCCTGTCGGCCGAACTGGGCCTTGCCGGGATCTGTATCGAGGATATCGCCCTGCCCGCAGACACTGCCTATGCCTTTGATCTGGCGGTCGAGCGGATTGCCGCGGCAAGTGCTGCCGCGCGGGCGCTGCCGCATGATTTCGTGCTGACAGCGCGCGCCGACGGGATTTTGCGCGGGCAATATGACACTGATGAGGCCATCCGCCGCCTGCGCGCCTTTGCACAGGCAGGTGCGGACTGTCTTTATGCACCCTTGCCCCCCGATATGGATGCGCTGGCCAGAATCTGTGCCGCCACGGACCTGCCGGTGAATGCGCTTGTTGCCGGGCGATTTACCCGGCAAACCCGCGCGGATTTCGCCAAGATCGGCGTGGCCCGGCTTTCGCTTGGCTCCACGCTGGCGCGCATCACCCAACGGGCAATGCATGACGCGGCAACCCAAATGTTCGGTGCTGGTGATTTCAACGCTTTGCAAAATTCAATCAGCAGCGATGTCATCGACGATCTGCTGACATAAAAAGAGACCCACCGGCGAAGCGGCGGGTCTCAAGTCAACATCCAGAACGACAGGGTTTGGGAAGGGACAGTGCGCCCGGATGCTTTGCTTTATCCGTTAGCTTAGAAGCTGAAGGACACACGTGCGGAGGCTGTTGTCGCGTCGATATCTGAGGCACCGCCAAAGTCTTCGAACTGGTGCTGCAACACTTCACCACCAACGCGGATGTTGTTGGACAGCTGATAATCCAGACCGATACCACCGAATGAACCGTCATCGGTTTCATCCAATGCGCCAGAGGTTGTAGCCCGTGCCACACCAGCTGTCAGATAGGGCATCCAGACGCCTGCGTCATACCCAACCCGCAGCTTTGCACGTGCAACGCTGTCCAGTGCGATGTCGGCGGCATCGTCTTCGATCTGCGTGCCGTCAACGTCCAGTTCTGCGCCCAGAACGATTGTGCCGAGGTCATAAAGGTAACCGGCGTGCACACCGTATGTCAGACCGTTTGTGTCGTCATCCAGGGCGTCGCTGTCGAGCTGGCCGTAACCAACCTGACCACCCGCATAAAAGCCGGTCCAGTCTGATCCCATGCGCACAGGGGGTGGCGCCATAACCGGGGCCGGTGCTGGTGCAGGCGCAATTACCGGCTCTGCCATGCCGCCTGCTGACGCCATCCCTGCAGCCATTGCGAGAGGGGCTGCTAGCATGCTCGTGCGGATGAGTGTCGATGTCGTTTTCATTTGTTGTCTCCGATTTTTCGGTTGTCGTGTGCGGCATATCTGACAACGTCTGAGGCAGGTTCAACCAGCCTCACGGGCCTGTGAATTTGGTCGGCCAAAACTGGCGGAGTGCGGTCGGAAAGATCGGCCAAACACCGCCCAAAAATGAAACAGTTTCATCATTTCGGCGTGATTGTGTCGCGATCAGCGGGATTTAGCGCGGAAATTGGGGAATTTAGCCGGTGATATTGAAGTTGCCGCTGATCGTCCCACCGGTCATCGGAGCGGCAACGCCAGTGGTTTGAGGGCTGGAGAGCGGCAAGCCGCGCGCCACCCGCACGGCAAGATATCCAAAGGCCTGTGCCTCGATCATGTCACCGTCCAAACCTGCGTCCTCGACCGGTGAAACCGGGCAAGCAAGAGCCGCGGCCAGCCCCGTCATCAGCGTCTTGTTTTGCCGTCCGCCGCCAGTGACAAATAGTTTGGCGGGCGATGCCGGGCAGACCTTCACCGCCTTTTCGACACTGGCGGTCACAGCTTTGGCAAGGGTGGCAAGCGCATCGGCGTCCGGCAAAGCGCTCACCGCATCTGACAGCCCGGTGAAAGCACCCCGATCCAGCGACTTTGGCGCGGGTCGCGTGAAAAATGGATGCGACAGGAAATCATCCACAATCTGCTGATCTGCGGTCCCCATTGCCGCAAGCGCCCCATCCAGATCGTAGGATAACCCGCTGCGCTGCATCATCAGATCGTTCATCGGTGCATTCGCCGGACCGGTATCAAATGCCAAAAGCGCCGCAGGGTCTGCGGGATCATCGCAGGATGGATCAACCCAGGTGATATTGCCCACACCACCGAGGTTCAGAAATGCAATCGGCGCATCCGCCTTCATCCATTTCGCCAAGGCAAAGTGATAAAACGGGGCCAGGGGCGCGCCCTGCCCGCCTGCCGCCACATCAGCCGTGCGAAAATCCCATGCGACAGGCACGCCAAGCTGTTCCGCCAGGCGCCCGCCATCACCACATTGATGAGTGCCGCGCCCGCCGGGGTCATGGGCCAGCGTCTGCCCGTGAAATCCCGCCAATGCGATACCGTCAAAACCAGACATCAGCGCAACATGTGCATCCTCAACCACACTCTGCGCTGCCGCCACATCATCCGTTTGCCATCGACCCAGATGCGCCTTGAGAATTGCCTGCTCTTGTGGCGTATAGGCCCTGTAAGCGGTCGGGCCAAAGCTGTGGATCGCAATGCCGTCCGTCTCGATCACGGCGGCATCCACACCGTCCAGCGATGTTCCCGACATCGTGCCCAGTGCCCTGACGGTTTCACCTTCAAACATCCGCTTTCCCTTGCCCCGGCTGATCACTATAGAGTGCATCGTGACGCAAGCAGGAACAAGCCTATGACCTACCATCCCAAATCTGACTTCATCAATGTGATGATGACGCGCGGCTTTCTGGCCGATTGCACAGATTATCAGGGCCTCGATGAGGCGCTGAGCAATGGGGTTGTGCCGGCCTATATCGGCTTTGATGCAACGGCGAAGTCGCTGCATGTCGGATCGCTTATTCAGATCATGATGCTGCGCTGGCTGCAAAAGACGGGCCACAAGCCGATCACGCTGATGGGTGGCGGCACCACGAAAGTGGGTGATCCATCATTCCGCGCCGATGAACGGCCCTTGCTGGGACCAGAGCAGATTGATGCCAATATCGCGGGCATCAAACAGGTATTCTCGGCCTATTTGACCTATGGCGATGCGCCAACCGATGCGCTGATGATCAACAATGCCGAATGGCTGGATGATCTGAACTACCTTGATTTCCTGCGCGATATCGGGCGGCATTTTTCCATCAACCGGATGCTGTCGTTCGAAAGCGTGAAATCGCGGCTGGACCGCGAACAATCGCTGTCCTTCCTCGAATTCAACTACATGATTTTGCAGGCCTATGACTTTCTGGAATTGAACCGCCGCCATGGCTGTCTGTTGCAGATGGGCGGGTCTGATCAATGGGGCAATATCGTCAACGGGATCGACCTGACCCGCCGTGTGCTGGATCAAGAGATTTATGGCCTTACCTCGCCCCTGCTGACCACCAGCGATGGCAAGAAGATGGGCAAGTCTCAGGCCGGGGCGGTCTGGCTGAACCCGGATATGTGCAGCCCTTATGAATTCTGGCAATTCTGGCGCAATACCACGGATGCCGACACCGGCCGGTTCCTTAAGCTCTACACCGAGCTGCCACTGGACGAATGCGACCGCCTGGGTGCGCTCGAAGGGTCCGAGAACAACGCCGCCAAGATCATCCTCGCCAATGAGGTGACAACGCTGCTGCACGGGGCCGAGGCCGCACAGGCGGCAGAGGCAACCGCGCGCGAAGTCTTTGAAAAGGGCGGCGTTGGGGATGATTTGCCGACGCTGACGCTCAGCGCGGATGAACTGGGTGACGGGATGTCCATCGTGCAGTTGATCGTCAAATCCGGACTGGCCAAAAGCGGCAAAGAGGCCAAGCGCCTGATTGCCGAAAACGGAGCCCGGATGAACGATGCGCCGCTAACGGATGCGGGCACGATGGTTGACGCGGCAGCACTTGCCACCCCCATCAAGCTGAGCGCGGGCAAGAAACGCCACGCGCTGGTTCAACTGGGCTGAGGACGGCCCAACCGATTAAGGAATGCCATGACCCTGCTACAGATCACGTCACTTCTGATCGTTCTCGCAGGGGCGTTTGGCACGATAAACTACCTGTATCTGAAGTTACCCACAGCGATTGGAATTCTGATCGTCTCGCTCGCGGCATCCTTTGGGGTGATGCTGCTGGATATCGTGGTGCCGACGCTGGGTGTTGCCGCTGTTGTGCGCGAGGCGGTGTTGGATATCGAATTTTCGGATGCCTTGCTGGAAGGCATGTTGGGGCTGTTGCTGTTTGCCGGTGCTTTGCACGTCAAACTGTCCGACCTGAAACGCGAATGGGTTGTCGTAGCCTTGATGGCCACGATTGGCATCGCCCTGTCGACGACCATCGTCGGCTACGGGTTCTCATGGCTGACCGGGATGCCAATTCTGGTCGCACTGGTCTTTGGTGCGCTGATCTCGCCCACTGATCCGGTGGCGGTTCTGGGCGTATTGCGGCAGGCGAACCTGCCCAAATCGCTCGAAACCAAGATCGCAGGCGAAAGCCTGTTTAATGATGGCGTAGGCTATGTTGTCTTTCTGGTGCTTGTCGGGCTGGCCTTTCCACATGGCGACAGCCACAGCGAAGGCATGGCAGGTGCTGTGCAACTGTTCTTTCAAGAGGCCGTGGGCGGTGCCGTGCTTGGCCTTGTGCTGGGCTGGCTGACCTTCCGCGTCATGCGCCGGATTGATGATTATTCGCTTGAGGTGCTTATCACCCTTGGTCTGGCATTTGGCGGCTACGAACTGGCCGTCTATCTGCACGTCTCTGCACCCATCATGGCGGTCTGTGCGGGGCTGCTGATCGGCGATGTGGGTGCGAAATACGGCATGTCAGACGAGACCCGCGAGTATGTCGATGCCTTCTGGATGCTGATTGATGAAATCCTCAACGCGGTGCTGTTCCTGCTGATCGGGATCGAGGTTTTCGCCATTGCATTTGAGTTCGATTTCCTTGTCGCAGGCGTTGCCTCGATCGCACTGGCGCTGGTGGCACGACTGGCGGCTGTCGCTGTGCCCGTCCTGATGCTGCGCCCGTTCCGTGGGTTCTCTGAAGGGGTGATTCCGGTGATGACATGGGGCGGGCTTAAGGGCGGTATTTCCGTGGCACTTGCCTTGTCATTGCCCGAGGGTGAATGGAAACCTCTGATCCTGACCGCGACCTATATGGTGGTGATCTTCTCAATTGTTGTGCAGGGTCTGAGCGTGGCAAGCCTGGCCAAACACGTGACATCGACCGAAGGGTAATTCGATGACCGACTATGTAGTTTACGACGTTTTCACTGACACCGCCTTTGGCGGTAACCAACTGGCCGTGATCCCCGACGCCACCGCGCTGGCCGAGGACCAATTGCAGCGCATCGCGCGTGAATTCAACTTTTCCGAGACAACCTTTGTCTACCCGCCCGAAGATCCCGCCAATACCGCCAAGGTGCGGATATTCACGCCAACCATGGAGGTGCCCTTTGCAGGCCACCCGACCGTTGGCACGGCCATCGCACTCAGGGATGCTGGCGCGGCGGGCAATATCATCCTTGAACTTGGGATTGGTCCGATCCCCTGCACCTATCTGGGTAATAAGGCCGCTTTTACCGTGACCGCCCCTTTGCAGCGTCTCAGCACACCCGACCCGGCACTGATCGCAGCGGCACTGGGCCTGAATGCGGACGTCATCAAGACAAGCACACATGCGCCCGTTCAAGCCAGCGTCGGCCTGCCCTTCGCCATTGTCGAACTGCAAGACCGCGCTGCTCTGACGCAATGCCAACCTGTCACCGATCACTTCCGCACAGCCGCGGCGCGCTACCCTTCGGATATGGATTTTGCGATCTATGCTTACGCGCGCGACGGCAACCAAATCGACGCCCGCATGTTCGCCCCGCTTGATAACATCCCCGAAGATCCCGCAACCGGCAGCGCGGCTGCGGCCCTGGCTGCCCTGCTGACGGATATATCAGGGCGCGCGCAGTCGCTGAACATCCTGCAGGGCGAGGCGATGGGGCGCCCCTCTTACATCACCGCGCAGACCACCCCTGCTGATCCGATCCCGGTGACCATCAGCGGTGCCGCCGTGCGCACGATGCAGGGCACGCTGACGCTCTGACAGCACTGGAAACCCTGCGCCCTGCCCGCTATCACTGGGGGGACCAAGATGAGGCCGCAATGTCCAACACAATTCTAGAGCGCTGCGAAGCAAACGGGTTGCGCATGACCGACCAGCGCCGGACGATTGCCGCTGTGCTGCAAGCGGCCGCCGATCATCCTGATGTCGAAGAGCTTTATAACCGCGCCTCTGCCGCTGATCCGCGTATCTCACTCGCGACCGTCTATCGCACCGTTAAACTGTTTGAGGAAACCGGCATTCTGGAAAAGCATGAATTCGGCGACGGTCGCGCCCGCTATGAGGCAGCAGATCGCGAACACCATGATCACCTGATTGACGTGCATTCCGGCAAGGTGATTGAATTTGTCGACGCCGAGATCGAGGCCTTGCAGGAAAAGATTGCGGAAAAGCTCGGTTATCGGCTCATGGGTCACCGGCTGGAGCTTTATGCCGTACCACTGGATGACAAGGACACCTGAACTTGGACAATATCCGTGGCGCGGCCTTCATGGTCTTTGCGATGTTCTGTTTTGCGGTAGAGGACGGGATCATCAAGCTTCTGGCCGACCGTATGCCCGTGGGCCAGATCATTGCGGTCACCTGCCTTGGCGGGCTGATTGCATTTCTGGGCTGGTCCATGATCAAGAAAGAAAGGCTCTGGCAGCCCGCCTATCTTGACCGCAAGGTCTTGCTGCGCAGTATCTGCGACACAGTTGGGTCACTGCTTTTTGTGACAGCACTCTCGCTGGTCCCTTTGACCACGGCGTCTGCTGTCATTCAGGCGACACCCTTGGTGGTCACGATGGGCGCGGCTGTTTTTCTGGGTCAGGCCGTCGGATGGCGGCGGTGGCTGGCGATTATCGTGGGCTTTGTCGGCGTGCTGATCATCATCCGGCCGGGGATGGAGGGGTTTACCCCTGCCACGCTGCTGGCGGTGGGCGGTATGCTTGGGCTTGCCGCACGTGATCTGTTCACGCGCAGTCTGACGGTCAGGCTCAGCGGTCCGCAGCTTGCCACCCATACGTTTACGATGATTGTGCCGGCCGGTTTTCTTCTCATGTTGTTTCAGGGCCAGGAGGTCGTGCTTCCCGACGGGCATCAATCCCTGTTGCTGCTTGCCAGTATCGTTGTTGGCATGGTTGCCTATCTGGCCATCGTGGCCGCGACCCGTGGCGGCAATGCCGGGATCATCTCGTCCTTTCGGTATAGCCGGATGGTCTTTGCGCTGATCATTGGCTATGTGATGTTCACCGAAATCCCTGATGCCGCCACCTTGGTTGGCGCAGCGATCATCATCGCCTCTGGCATCTATACGCTTTGGCGCGAAACGCAGTTGCACCGCGCTTCACTTAAGGAAACCCCCGCGCTATAGAGCGCATGATACCGCTAACATCTGTCTTTAGGAGCCGCGCCAATGAGCACGATCATCGACATCCACGCCCGCGAAATTCTTGATAGCCGGGGCAACCCAACTGTTGAGGTTGATGTGATCCTTGAAGACGGCACAATGGGCCGCGCCGCTGTCCCTTCGGGTGCATCGACCGGCGCGCATGAGGCGGTGGAAAAGCGCGACGGCGACAAGGGCCGCTATCTGGGCAAAGGTGTGCTGGAAGCAGTTGCAGCCGTGAACGGAGAGATTGCCGAAGCGATCCTTGGCTTTGACGCGACCGAACAGGTTGCCATCGACATGGCGATGATTGAACTGGATGGCACACCAAACAAAAGCCGCCTTGGTGCAAACGCGATCCTTGGTGTGTCGATGGCCGTGGCCAAGGCCGCGGCTGACTACAGCGGTCAGCCCTTGTTCCGCTATATCGGTGGCACCTCTGCGCGTACCCTGCCTGTGCCCATGATGAATATCATCAATGGCGGCGAGCATGCAGATAACCCGATCGACATTCAGGAATTCATGATCATGCCCGTTTCTGCGGAAAACATCCGCGAGGCGGTGCGCATGGGCTCTGAAGTGTTCCACACACTGAAAAAGGAACTCTCTGCCGCTGGCCACAACACAGGCATCGGCGACGAAGGCGGCTTTGCCCCCAATCTGGCCAGCACCCGCGACGCGCTTGATTTTATCATGACGTCGATCAAGAAGGCCGGTTATGAGCCGGGCAAGGACATCTATCTGGCCCTCGATTGTGCCGCGACCGAATACTACAAGGACGGCAAATACGAGATGGTTGGCGAAGGCGTGTCGCTCACGTCGGCCGAAAATGCCGCCTACCTTGCGAAACTGGCCGAAGATTACCCCATCATCAGCATCGAAGACGGCATGTCAGAAGATGACTGGGACGGCTGGAAAGCCCTGACCGACATGATCGGCGACAAGGTACAGCTGGTTGGCGACGACCTGTTCGTGACCAACCCCGCCCGTCTGGCCGACGGCATCGCCAAAGGCTCCGCCAATTCCATGCTGGTCAAAGTCAACCAGATCGGGTCACTGACCGAGACTTTGCAGGCCGTTGACATGGCGCACCGCGCACAGTTCACCAACGTGATGTCGCACCGGTCGGGTGAGACAGAGGACACCACCATTGCGGACCTTGCTGTGGCCACAAACTGCGGACAGATCAAAACAGGGTCGCTGTCCCGCTCTGACCGTCTGGCGAAGTATAACCAATTGATCCGCATCGAAGAACTGCTGGGGGAAACCGCAATCTATGCTGGGCGGAGCGTCCTGAAAGGATGATCCTGACAGAGGGTCTGCACGAGGTTCCTGCGGGTCACGTTGCGGCGGTTGTCACCTATTTGGAGATGACGGCGGAGGCGCAGATGCCCGCCAAGCCCATGCCAGTGGAGTTCACGATCACGCAAGAGCAGATGGACGTGGAAAGCTACCGGGCATTGTTCCGAGCGGTTGGTGCGCCATGGCTATGGACCTCGCGGCTGACCACGCAAGACGGCGCCCTGCGCGCGATATTGGAAAGCGATGACACGGAGCTTTGGGTGGTCCGCAACGCGGAACAGGCGGTCGGGTTTATCGAACTTGATTTCAGCGTGCCTGAGGTTTGCGAACTGGCCTTTTTCGGCTTGGTCAAATCGGCAACGGGTCACGGCCTAGGCGGTCCGATGATGGCCCTTGCCCAGGACCGTGCCTTCAGCCGGAGCGCAAACCTGATGACAGTGCACACATGCAGCCTTGACGATCCGCGCGCGCTAACCTTTTACCAAAAGGCAGGCTTTACCCCGGTCAAACGCGGGGTTGAGATGTTCGCCGACCCGCGCCTGGGTGGTCCACATGACCCGGAAACAGCACCGCAAATCCCATGCCTGACATAACCGCCGATCAGATCATCACGCAGCTTGACCTCGCCCCGCATCCTGAGGGCGGGTATTACCGCCAGACATGGATCGCGGAAAACGCGGGTCGTGCGACGGGCACTTGCATCTATTTCCTGCTGAAAGCGGGGCAAGAAAGTCACTGGCACGCTGTCGATGCTGTTGAAATCTGGCACTTTTACGCCGGTGCTCCGCTGATCCTGTCGCTTGCCCCGTCGCTAGAAGGGCCCGCCACAGATCACCTGCTTGGCCCGGACCTTGCGCAGGGTGAACTGCCCCAGGCAATCGTGCCGAAAGGGCACTGGCAAAAGGCCGCGACGACCGGCGATTGGACGCTTGTGGGCTGTACCGTCTCGCCCGGATTTCAATTCGCGGGCTTTACCCTCGCTGAACCGGGCGTGGATATCCCGCGCTAGCCGGTGGAGCCGTCAAAGAACACGTCTTCATCCGGCATTTCGCCAGTCTCAAGGATGTGCATCATCTCGGCGTTCATTGCCACTTCGCGCGGGCCGAGGATGTCCTGCACGCGGGCGATATAGACCTCATTCTCCATTACGGGGATGTTGGGGTCGTAGGCATCCGCAAGCGAGATCATCGAAGACCGATCAGCACGATTGAAAGCATCCACCATCATCTGAGCGCGATCCTTCGGAATATTGAGCGCCTCTAACGCGGAACGGCCCATCCGCAATGAGCTGTCATAGTTTTCGCGAATGATGTCGCGGCACCCGGCGGCCCACAGTTCGTACACATGGTGGCGGTCAACGGCGCGGGCAATGATATGGACATGCGGCGCGGTTGTGTGAACGTAATGCACAAGTTCGGTCAGCTTTTGCTTATCGTCGATTGAGGCCACAAACACCTTGGCATTGTGCAGCCCTGCGGCATGCAAAAGATCAGGGCGCGTCGCATCACCATAGTAGATACGCGCCCCGAAACGCCGCATGTTTTCAAGATGTTGGGCGTTATAGTCGATGACGGTCAGACTATAGCCCGCCGCACTTAGTATCCGCCGGACAATGCCGCCAACCCGGCCACCGCCTGCGATAATCACCTCACCCTGTTCTTCGATATCGTCGGCCTCGCCCATATCAGAGGCATTGTGGCGCGGCACAATTACGCGGTCGTAAAAGATGAACAGCAGCGGGGTCAGCATCATCGAAATCGCAACAACGAGCAGCAACTGATCGGCGAGCATCTGCGGCAGAATGGCGTTTGTGACCGAAAAGGACAGCAGCACAAATCCAAATTCACCCGCCTGCGCAAGGCTTAGCGCCAAGAGCCAACGATCCGCGCCCCGCAGTTTGAAAACCAGCGCAAGCACAGCCAGAACAGCCGCCTTCACCGCGATCAACAGAACGGTCAGCCCAAGGATCAGCAGCAGATTCTCGGACAGCAGCGCAAAGTTTATCGCCGCACCAACCGTCATGAAAAACAGCCCCAAAAGCAGCCCCTTGAACGGGTCAATGTCTGATTCCAGCTCATGCCGGTATTCACTGTTGGCCAACACCACACCGGCCAGGAACGTCCCCAAGGCAGGCGACAACCCAACCAAGGACATCAAAAGGGCTATGCCGATCACCATCATCAGCGCTGTCGCCGTAAAGAGTTCGCGCAGGTTGGCCCCGGCGATGAAGCGGAAAATCGGCCGGGTCAGAAAACTGCCCGCCCCGATCACAGCGGCGATTGCGATGACATTGATCAATGCGGTCTGCCAGCCATTGAGCCCCGCAACAAGGCTCATGCCCCCACCATGATCACCGCCGCCGAGATCATCGCCGCCATGGGCCGCATCGGCGCCATGCCCAGCGTCTGCGCCATGCGCAACTTCACCAGCAATATCCATCAACTCAGGCATGGCCAGCAGCGGCATCAAGGCCAGCATCGGAATGACGGCAATGTCTTGCGCCAGAAGGACAGAAAAACTTGACTGCCCGCCGTCGCTTTTCATCAGGCCTTTTTCGTTCAATGTTTGCAAGACGATGGCGGTCGAGCTTAAGGCAGCGATCAGGCCGACGGCGAGCGCCAAGGTCCAACTCAACCCAAACAACAGACCTATCCCCATAATCGCGACAGTCGTAATCCCGATCTGGCCACCGCCCAGCCCCAGCAGCTTGCCCCGCATCTGCCACAGGCGCTTGGGCTCTAGCTCAAGCCCTACCAGAAACAGCATCATCACAACGCCGAATTCCGCAAAATGCTGGATCGAAATCACATCGACATTGAGCCAGCCAAGGATCGGGCTGATCACGATGCCCGCGATCAGATAGCCAAGCACCGACCCCAGCCCCAGCCGCGTGGCAATCGGCACGGCGATCACGCCCGCGATCAGAAAGATAAAGGCCAGCAGCAGAAAATCGGTCATGGATATGTCCCCTCGTTAAGAAAATCATGCACATAGCGTTCGGTCATGGAAAGAGCGAAATAAAAAAAGGGAGGGTCGAAGCCCTCCCTGAGTTTCGCTGATCAAGGGGGAATGCACGCATTCACCCACCGCAGACAGAGCGATTGGCAAAGCCAATGGCGGAGTCTGCCCATCTACGCATGGGACATAAAAAAGGGGAACCCGAAGGTTCCCCCAAGTTTCGCTGATCAGGCTCACTCATTATGTACCGCTCGGTTTGTTTGCCTGCGGCCCAATCCGCGCCGGAGCGAGCGCACCCGCTTCGAAGCTCTGTTATCAGCGAAGGAATTTCGTCTAAATTCCTTCTATGCGCATAAGTTTTTTCGCCGAAAAATCTTAGCTACACCCAGACGTTCCGCCGCATGTATTGCATTTCATGCAGGTGCCATTGCGCACCAGCGTATAGTTTCCGCATTCCCCGCAAGCCTCGCCTTCGTAACCCTGCATCTTGGCCTTGTCGCGGGCCGAGATTGTCGTGGCCGCACCTGTTGCGACGATGCTCTCGCTCGCTTCTGGGACCAGCGTTTGCTGCGCAACCGAAGGATCAGTGCCCGTGGCCAGTGCTGTGGCCCCGGCGCCGCCCTGCAACACAACCAGATCCTGCGGCATCCGCTTACGCAGGTACCCTGTGGACGAGATCTGCTTGAGCACCTCCAACGACCGCGAGGCGGCGTTCTCGGTCGGGGCCTGAATGTTGGACACACCCTCTTCCTCGCCACGGCCGATGTCATCAAAGGACGCGCCTTCCGGCTTTACATGCGCCAGATCGGTGCGGTCGAGGTAGCTGACAGCAAGTTCGCGGAAGATATAGTCGAGCACGGATGTCGCGTTCTTGATGCTGTCGTTGCCCTGAACCATGCCGGCCGGTTCGAATTTGGTGAATGTGAAGGCATCCACGAATTCCTCCAGCGGCACGCCGTATTGCAGGCCGACCGACACCGCGATGGCGAAGTTGTTCATCATCGCCCGGAACCCGGCACCTTCTTTGTGCATGTCGATGAAAATCTCGCCCAATTGGCCGTCTTCATACTCACCCGTGCGCAGATAGACCTTGTGGCCCCCAACGATGGCTTTCTGCGTGTACCCTTTGCGCCGCTGGGGCATCTTTTCACGCTCACGGTTGCGCACTTCCTGCACGATGATCTTTTCGACGATCTTTTCAGCCAGCACAGCGGCCTTTTCGTGGTGGTTGCCGCTTTCCAGCGTTTCCTGTGCGTCTTCGTCATCCTCGACCAAGGCGGCCGCCAATGGCTGGGACAGTTTGGAGCCGTCGCGATAGAGCGCGTTGGCCTTCACACCCAAGGACCAGCTCAGCTCATAGGCTTTCTGACAATCCTCGATGGTCGCATCATTGGGCATGTTGATCGTCTTAGAGATCGCACCAGAGATGAAGGACTGCGCCGCTGCCATCATGTGGATGTGGCTGTCAACGCTCAGATAACGCTTACCTTTTTTACCGCAAGGGTTGGCGCAGTCGAAGACAGTGTAGTGCTCTTTCTTCAGGTGCGGCGCGTCTTCCAGCGTCATGGTTCCGCAGACGTGATCGTTGGCTGCGTCAATATCCTGCTTGGAATAGCCCAGGTGGCGCAGCAGGTCGAAGGTCGGATCATTCAGCTTTTCAGCAGGAATGCCCAGCGTCTTGGTACAGAAGGCTTCGCCCAGCGTCCATTGGTTGAACACAAAGCGAATGTCAAAGGCCGAAGCAAGTGCCGCCTCGATCTTGTCCAGCTCTGCCTGACCAAAGCCATGACCGATCAGCGAGGTATGGTTGATCGCTGGCGCCTGCCCGATGGACCCGTGGCCGACGGCATAGGCGATGATCTCTTCAATCTGGGCAGAGCCATAGCCCAGTTTTTCAAGTGCGGCTGGCACCGACTGGTTGATGATCTTGAAGTAACCACCACCGGCCAGCTTTTTGAACTTCACCAGTGCAAAGTCAGGCTCGATCCCTGTGGTATCGCAATCCATGACCAGACCGATCGTACCGGTTGGTGCGATGACAGACACCTGCGCGTTGCGGTAGCCGTGCTTTTTGCCCAGCTTCAGTGCTTCGTCCCAGCTGCCGATGGCCAGTTCGATCAGGCGCTGGTCGGGGCAGTTGGCGTGGTCGAGCGGCACAGGCTTGACGTCCAGCTGGTCATAGCCGTCAGCCTTGCCCAACGCCGCCTGCCGGTGGTTCTTGATGACGCGCAGCATGTGCTTGCTGTTTTTCTTGTAGCCCGGAAATGCCCCCAACTCGCCCGCCATTTCAGCAGAGGTCGCGTAGGACACGCCTGTCATGATCGCGGTCAGGGCAGCGCCCATCGCGCGGCCTTCGTCGCTGTCATAGCCGTAGCCCATGTTCATCAGCAGGCCGCCGATGTTGGCATAGCCAAGACCCAACGTCCGGAAGTCATAGGACCGCTGTGCGATCTCTTTGGAAGGGAACTGCGCCATCATGACGGAGATTTCCAAGGTGACCGTCCACAGGCGCGTGGCGTGCATGTAATCTTCGGCTTGGAACGCGCCATCCTTGTAGAAGGTCAGCAGGTTCATCGACGCCAGGTTACAGGCCGTATCGTCAAGGAACATATATTCAGAACAGGGGTTTGAACCACGGATTTCGCCATCCTCGGGGCATGTGTGCCATGCGTTGACGGTGTCGTGGTACTGGATGCCGGGATCGGCACAGGCCCATGCGGCGTGACCCACCTGTTCCCACAATTCGCGGGCTTTGATGATCTTGGCAACTTCACCATTGCGGCGGTTGATCAGTTTCCAGTCGGCATCATCTTCGACGGCCTTGAGGAATGCGTCAGTGACGCGAATAGAGTTGTTGGAGTTCTGACCGGAGACAGAAGAATAAGCCTCCGAATCCCAGTCTGTGTCATAAGTCGGGAACTCAATGCTGGAATAACCCTGCTTTGCATAATCCAACACGCGCTTGATGTAAGTTTCTGGAATAGCAGACTTTTTGGCATCCTTTACAGCAGCAGCCAGCGTGTCGTTGGTCTTGGGATCATAGGCTGACACCTCTTCCCCGTCCCAGGACTTGATCGCCGCGAAGATCGCGTTCAGGTAGCGGGCGTGCATTTTGGAGCCCGCAACGATTGACGCCACTTTCTGCTCTTCAATGACTTTCCAGTTGATGAATTCCTCGATGTCAGGGTGGTCCGCATCAACGATCACCATCTTGGCCGCGCGGCGCGTTGTGCCGCCCGATTTGATCGCCCCGGCAGCGCGGTCGCCGATTTTGAGGAAACCCATAAGGCCAGAGGACTTACCACCACCTGACAACGGCTCTCCGTCGCCACGCAAGGACGAAAAGTTCGTGCCAGTGCCAGAGCCGTACTTGAACAGACGCGCTTCACGCACCCACAGGTCCATGATGCCGCCGTCGTTCACCAGATCATCGCCTACGGATTGAATAAAGCAGGCGTGCGGCTGTGGGTGTTCGTAGGACGAGGTGGATTTGGTCAACTCGCCTGTCTGGTAGTCCACATAGAAATGGCCCTGTGCCGGGCCGTCGATACCGTATGCCCAGTGCAGGCCGGTGTTAAACCACTGCGGGCTGTTTGGCGCCGCACGTTGAGTGGCCAGCATATAGCGCATTTCGTCGAAATATGTGCGTGCATCGTCCTCGGACGAAAAGTATCCGCCTTTCCAGCCCCAGTACGCCCATGCGCCTGCCAGGCGGTCGAATACCTGCTTGGCCGAGGTTTCACCACCAAAGGTCGCATCTTTCGCAGGCACCGAGCGCCACAGGAACTCTGGCACGCCCTTTTCCTTGACGCGCTTCACTTCGGACGGAACGCCTGCCTTGCGGAAGTATTTTTGCGCGATAACGTCAGAGGCCACCTGGCTCCAACCCGCCGGAATTTCACAGTCATCAAGTTTGAAAACGACGGTGCCATCGGGGTTGCGAATCTCAGACGTCGTTGTCTTGAATTCCAGCTCGCCGTAAGCGCCTGACTTGGCCTTGGTGAAATTGCGGTCGATTTTCATCTATTCTGCCCCATGCTTTTTGCCGTCGTTGCGGCGATCATTGAAAACTGGCCGCCCAAGCGACACAAACACACCGGGGTTCAATTCATTTTGGCAAATACGTCCCGTCCCGATCATTGATCAGGTCAAAGCCAGAACGGTGCCTGATATTCTGCACCCGCCAATGTCTAAATCCCCGCGCCGCTACCACATCTTGTGCTGTGGCTGCCGGCTCGCACAACCTGACGCATCTAGCCCTAGTGGGTCAACGGATTTTTAACACAAAATACAGATTTATTGAGTTGACTGCTTCAGTTCAAAATGGTCCGGGTCCGGCACGGTGATTCACTCACAGATTTGTCCACAAGGGGCGCCTGTGTGGTCAGCCGCAGAAAGCCTTTCAGTCGGCAGGCTTACGCCCGGAAACTCAGCCAAAAGTTGAAGTTAGCGCTCACGCCCGGCGGTCTCATTAACGCAAGTTAAACTGTGATTTTGGGGCGTTAACCGTGCTTCCAATGTCACGGCAGGCCAATCAACAATAGGCGATTCTAGACAGGATTGTTGATTGTGGTGATGTGGTCGGGGCGGAGAGATTCGAACTCCCGACCCTCTGTTCCCAAAACAGATGCGCTACCAGGCTGCGCTACGCCCCGAACCATGTGCGGTTCTTTAGCCCCACAAAAACGATTTGAAAAGCCCTAACCGTCAGTCTTTTCATCACAAGGCAAAATAGCATCGGCTCCAAAGCTGGGATGCTGCATAACATCCCCTTCCGCGATCCCCAAACGGGCGGCCAGACCACCATTGATCTCCAACACCATCTGGATCCCATCACCACCACGGATCGGGGTCAGATCACCGGGCACGGCATTTGCATGGATCGACAGAATCTCGCCATTGGGTGCAGCAAACAGCATATCGAGTGGAATCAACGTGTTCTTCATCCAGAAGCTGACAAACTGCGGCTCCTCGTAGACAAACAACATACCTTCCAGCAACGGCATGTCTTCGACGAACATCAAACCCTGCGCTCGCTCTTGCGGGTCGTCCGCGATTTCGATACCAAAGGTCGCCTGCCCGAAATCACCCGAGATCGTCAGCTTGTCATCGACACAGACGGCCAGCAGCGGCTGTGCGGCGCAGCAAAGCAGCATTGCCAGCGGCAGCGCCTTCACTTTGCAGCCGCTTCCCAGCCAATGATTTCGATCGCCATGCGACCACGTTCACCATCAACCATGCGCAGCCCCACAGCTTCGCCTGATTGCAGATCTGACAATCCAGAGCGGCGTAACACCTCGACATGCACAAAAACATCATCGTTGTTGCCAAAGACATTGGCAAAGCCAAAGCCCTTCGCCTTGTCGAACCACTTTACCCGAGCGGGCTCAATCGGTTTTTGGGCAATATCCTCTGGCGAAAATTCCACCATGTCGCGTAATGGCAAAGCCTCATCAGTCACAGGCGGCACAATAGAAAGTACCTCTGTCGCCTGAAGGCCCCGCTGCGTGTCCTGTACGATAATTTCGATAGCAGAGCCGTCTACGACAGACCCCTGTCCAAAATTACGCAACACATTGGCGTGCAACAAAATATCCCGGCCGCCGTCATTGGCGACAACAAAGCCAAAGCCTTTCGTGGGATCAAACCACTTGACTAGCCCGTTCACCTGCCGTTGCGGCGCGGTGTCCTGCGTTTCCATCTATAATTCCTCTTGAATCCCGGCCATTGGTTCTGGCCGACATCCATCTTTTCATATCTTCAACTGTTCATGACCGAAAACACGGCCATCCATTCATACGTGACGCGAAACTGGTTACGGCGAGAGGCGCGTGACCTCCCAGTCTTGATCGACGTAGCTGCGCGACCACCGAAACCGGTCATGCAAACGAAAAGCCCCGTCTGACCAAAATTCGATTTCCAGTGGCTTAATCCGGAAACCGCCCCAAAAGGGCGGGCGTTCCGGGTCCGCGCCTTTTTGCATCGTTACTTTAGCAACCTCAGTCATCAAAGATGCACGTGACGTCAAGGGCTGAGATTGATGAGAGGCCCAGGCCCCCAATTTACTCTTCAGTGAACGCGACTGGTAATAGGCATCTGCGGCGGGCCCATCTTCTTTTTCCACAGTGCCACGCACACGAATCTGGCGCGCCAGAGACTTCCAATGCATCACAAACGCCGCCTTACCGGACTGGGCAATTTCTTGCCCTTTCTGGCTGTCGTAGTTCGTGTAGAACACAAAAGCGTCCAGTTCGATATCTTTGAGCAGCACCATCCGCACATTCGGCAGACCATTTTCGTCCACCGTTGAAAGCGCAATTGCATTGGGGTCATTGGGTTCTGTTTCGCTTGCAGCATCAAGCCATTGCTGAGCAATTGCGAACGGGTTTGGTCCCGCAAAAATGCCATCACGGTCAGACATCGCTGATCCTTAACAAAACCCCCGCTACTAGGCTTAAGTTGATTTGGAGACAGTGGCAACCTTTTTGAACGATTGTTCAGATGCTTGCTGCATCCATTGCAATCGCCTAAACGAAATGCGAGCCACATCAGAAAGTGCAAAGGAAAATCGCGATGACATCACAGTTGATGCAGGGCCAACGCGGCCTAATCATGGGGCTTGCCAACGACAAGTCGATTGCATGGGGAATCGCCAAGGCCTGCGCCGATGCAGGGGCTGAACTCGCGTTTTCCTATCAGGGGGATGCGCTGAAAAAGCGGGTTGCGCCCTTGGCCGCATCTGTTGGGTCGGACATCGTGCTGCCATGTGACGTTGGTGATGAGGC
This sequence comes from uncultured Paracoccaceae bacterium, assembly GCA_947498645.1. Lineage (GTDB taxonomy): Bacteria > Pseudomonadota > Alphaproteobacteria > Rhodobacterales > Rhodobacteraceae > Yoonia. The sequence continues at coordinate 2,909,881 of CANMKS010000001.1, forward strand.
TTCGATTGATGCGCTCTTTGAGGCGCTCGAAGAACGCTGGGGCAAGTTGGACTTTATTGTGCATGCCATCGGCTTCTCCGACAAAGGCGAGCTGCGCGGACGATACGTTGACACAAGCCGCGGCAATTTCCTGACGTCGATGGATATCTCGGTCTATTCTTTCACCGCCGTTGTCCAACGCGCCGAAAAGATGATGACCGATGGTGGGTCTTGTCTGACACTCACATATTACGGCGCCGAAAAGGTCATGCCGCATTATAACGTCATGGGCGTGGCCAAAGCCGCACTCGAGGCCTCGGTGCGTTATCTGGCCGAGGATCTGGGCAAGAACAACATTCGCGTCAACGCCATCAGTGCCGGCACCATCAAGACGCTGGCCGCCTCCGGCATCGGTGATTTCCGCCTGATCATGAAGTGGAACGAATACAACTCTCCCCTGCGCCGTACAGTGACGCAGGAAGAGGTCGGAAAATCGGCGCTCTACCTTCTGTCCGACTTGGGAAGCGCCGTGACGGGCGAGGTCCTGCATGTGGATGCGGGTTACCATGTTGTCGGCATGAAAGCGGTCGACGCGCCAGATATCACTAAGGAATAGGACACCACTATGACAGACCGCCTGCCCCATGAAAAAGGCTTCCACATCAGCTGGGATCAAATCCACCGCGACAGCCGCGCCTTGGCTTGGCGGCTTGACGGGCATGGGCCGGATGATGGTGCGTGGCGCGCAGTTGTCGCCGTCACCCGTGGCGGCATGGCGCCGGCGATGATTGCAGCCCGCGAACTGGACATCCGCACGGTCGATACGATCAGCGTCAAAAGCTATGACCACCAGGACCAGTCAGAGGCAAAAATACTCAAGGCACCTGATGCGGCACTGATGGGCGATGGCACCGGCATCTTGATCATCGACGATCTGGTCGACAGCGGCAAAACGCTTGAACTGGTCCGCGCGCTCTATCCCAAGGCCCATTTCGCGACAGTCTACGCCAAACCGAAGGGGCGACCGCAGGTCAACACCTTCATCACCGAAGTCAGCCAGGATACCTGGATTTTCTTCCCCTGGGACATGGCGCTGCAATATGTCGAACCCTATCGCGGCAAAGACTGACCTCTCGCTTCTTTTGTTCATAAATATCTCCGCCGGAGGCATCTGAACTTACCGTGCGCTCCGCCGCTCATTGGAAATCGCTATGACCCGATCCCGCACAGCAACCACCTTTGCCCCGCCGGTCATGGAAGCGCGACGCTGGCTGGAAGGCGTCCGCCACCCGGCAGAGCGCCCCCTGCTCAACGTCAGTCAGGCCGCACCGGTTGATCCGCCGCCCGCCGCCATGCGCGATGCGATGGCCGACATCATCCGCAACGATGCCGACGCCCATCTGTATGGGCCGGTTCTGGGCTTGCCTGCCTTACGGGCCGAGGTTGCCGCACAATGGACCACAGCATATGGCGGGGCGGTCTCGCCGGACCAGGTCGCCATCACCTCAGGCTGCAATCAGGCGTTCGCGGCGGCGATTGCCACACTTTGCGGCGAAGGCGATGAGGTGATCCTGCCGGTCCCCTACTACTTCAACCATCGGATGTGGCTGGACATGTCGGGCGTCAAAACAGTGCCCCTGATGGTCGGTGACGGGATGATTCCCGATGCCGTAGAGGCCCAAAAACTGATCACGCTCCGCACCCGCGCGATTGCCCTGGTCAGCCCAAACAACCCTTGCGGTGTAGAGTACCCCGCCGCGGTGCTCTCGGCCTTCATGGCGCTCGCCCGCGAGCACGGCATTGCACTTATCGTGGATGAAACCTATCGCGATTTTGACAGCCGCAGCGGCGCGCCGCATCCGCTGTTCACGGATACGCATTGGGACGACACGCTCATACATCTCTATTCTTTTTCAAAGGCTTACCGCTTGACCGGCCATCGTGTTGGCGCCGTGATTGCGGGACCCGCGCGACTGGCAGAGATTGAAAAATTCCTCGACACGGTAACTATCTGCCCCAACCAACTGGGCCAACGCGCGGCCCTGTGGGGGATGCAGAACCTAACGGACTGGCTGGCCGGGGAACGGTTGGAAATCCTTGATCGCCGTGCCGCGATCACGGAATATTTCCCGCAGCTTGCCGCCAAAGGTTGGGATCTTCTGGGCTGCGGCGCATATTTCGCCTACGTCACACACCCCTTTGCGATGTCGTCGGCTGATCTGGCACCCCTTCTGGTGAAAGAGGCCGGCGTTCTAACCCTGCCCGGCACCATGTTCATGCCCGATGATATGCCCGGTGGCGACACCCAGTTGCGCATCGCTTTTGCCAACATCGACCGGGCTGGCGTAGCGACCTTGTTCAACCGTCTGTCATCGCTCACGCTCTGACCCTTGCGCCCCTGATCCCCGCCCCTTATTCATGCGCAAACCAGCGATGAATGCAGGCAGGGACATGGCACAGAAAAGCAACAAACGTTACGGCGCATGGATCATCGTGGGCGTGATCCTCGTGGGTCTTGCAGGCTTTGGCTCAGGCGGGCTGAGCGGGAATATTCGCAACATCGGCACCGTGGGCGAAAAAGAGGTTTCGGTCACCGCTTATCAACGTGCTTTGAACGAGCAGATCCGGGCGCTTTCAGCGCAATTCGGGCAGCAGATTTCATTTCAGCAGGCGCAGGCCTTTGGTATTGATCAAATGGCGCTGAGCCAGGTGGTTCTCTTGCGCACCCTCGACAATGAAGCCAGCACATTGGGCCTGTCGGTGGGCGACGAACGTGTCTTTGAACAGCTCCGGTCCACACCAGCCTTTCAAGGGGCTGGTGGTTTCAATCGCGAAACCTATCGTCTGGCGTTGCAACAATCCGGCCAATCCGCGGCGGAATACGAAACCAGCATTCGCGAAGAAACGGCCCGTACCTTGCTGCAAGGTGCCGTCGTCAGTGGCGTGCCAACACCCGACGCCTATGCCGACGCACTGGTGCAATACATTGGCGAAGGTCGCAGCATCACCTGGGCCACCGTAGACGATGCAGCGCTGACAGCACCCGTTCCCGGCGCGACAGATGAGGCTATTCAGACCTACTACGACGAAAACCCGGCAGAATTCACCCTGCCCGAGACCCGTAACATCACCTATGTCTGGCTGACACCTGCGATGATCCGCGACCAAATGACCGTCTCGGACGAGGCCGTAGTCCAGCTTTATGAGCAGCGTATTGATGAATTCATGCAGCCTGAACGCCGGCTTGTTGAACGTCTGGTCTACCTCAATCAGGACCGCGCTGCCGAGGCGATGGCCCGGCTGGACGCAGGTGAAGTGACATTCGAAGATCTCGTCGCAGAGCGTGGATTGACCCTCGCCGATGTTGATCTGGGCGACGTCGATCAAGCCGATCTTGGTGCGGCGGGCGAAGCAGCCTTTGCCGCTGACCCCGGTGATGTGGTGGGGCCGTTCAATGCCTCGCTCGGCCCCGCGCTTTTCCGCGTGAATGCCGTGCTGGCCGCTCAGGAAACACCGTTGGACGACGCAGCACCAATGCTGCGCGATGAACTGGCCACCGAGGCCGCACGCGAGTTCATCAACGATCAGGCCGATAGCATGATCGATTTGATTGCTGGCGGGGCAAGCATGGCCGACCTCGCTGAGCGCACGGATATGGAACTGGGCACAATCGCATGGACGCCGGATAACGCCGAAGGCATTGCCGCCTATGATAATTTCCGCGATCAGGCGGCCATCGTGGAGAACGGCCAGTTCCCCGAGCTATACGACCTCTCGGACGGTGGCATCTTTGCCCTGAGCCTCGACAGTGTCACGCCACCGACCCTGCAACCGCTTGATGCGGTCCGCGAAGATGTGTCCGCCGCCTGGCAGGTCCAGCGTCGGCAGCAGGCCGTTATGGAAAAGGCCGCAGAAATTGCCGCCGATATCCTGCCTTTCACCGGGTTTGACACGCTTGGCCTGATCGCACAAACCGAAGAAGGGCTGACACGGCGCAGCTTTGTCGAAGGCACACCACCTGAATTCAATGACACCATTTTTGCCATGTCCGTGGGTGATGTCGAAGTGCTCGACGCCGAAAACCGCGCCATTATCGTGCGGCTCGACGGTATCTCTGCCCCTGATCTGACCGACGAAAGCAACATTGCCCAACGTGATGCTGTGGGCACCAATGCAGGCTCTGGCATCGCGCAGGATATCTTTGATGCCTATGTGACCCGCCTTCAGCAAGAGACCGGGCAAAACCTTAACCAAGCGACGATCAACGCGGTCAACGCGCAGTTCCAATAGGCAGTATCTATGGCCCTCCTGCCCGACTATGACCAATTCGCCAGCGGCTATGACGCAGGTGCAAACCAGATCGTCTATACACGGATCGCCGCTGATCTGGACACGCCCGTGTCCCTGATGCTCAAGCTATCGGGGGCTGGTCGCAATGCCTTCATGCTGGAAAGCGTGACAGGCGGCGAGGTCCGCGGGCGCTATTCGATTGTGGGCATGAACCCTGATCTGATCTGGGAATGCCGGGGCACATCATCACGGGTCAATCGCACGGCCCGTTTTGATGACACTGCATTTGTCGATCAATCCGAGGATCCGCTGACGGCGTTGCGCGGTCTGCTCGCCGAATCGCGCATTGATCTGCCTGCCGACCTGCCTGCAGCCTCTGCGGGGCTGTTTGGGTATCTGGGCTATGACACAATCCGGTTGGTGGAACATTTGCCTGACATCAACCCTGATCCGTTGGGTCTGCCGGATGCCGTGATGCTGCGCCCGTCGGTTGTTGCGGTTCTGGATGGGGTCAAGGGGGATGTGATTCTTGTGGCCCCGGCCTACGTGAACTCCGGCCTGTCGGCGCGTGCCGCCTATGCGCAGGCGGCAGAGCGGGTGATGGACGCGCAACGCGCGCTGGAACGCCCCATGCCCAGCGAAGACCGCGCCCTTGCAGAACCTGCACCAACCGCCGCACCCGTCTCGAACTTTGGCCATGATGAATATCTTGCCGCTGTCGAGAAGGCCAAAGACTATATCAAAGCCGGTGACATCTTTCAGGTTGTTCCGTCGCAACGCTGGACGCAGGATTTCCGCGAACCGCCGTTTTCGCTTTATCGCTCACTGCGGCGCACGAACCCTTCGCCATTCATGTTTTTCTTCAACTTCGGCGGTTTCCAGGTCATCGGGGCCAGTCCCGAAATCCTTGTCCGTGTCTTTGGCAAAGAGGTCACCATCCGCCCCATCGCGGGCACCCGCCCGCGTGGCGCAACGCTGGCCGAAGACAATGCCAATGAGGCCGACCTGATGGCCGACCAGAAAGAGCTGGCAGAGCATCTGATGCTGCTGGATTTGGGGCGCAACGACACCGGCAAGGTCAGCAAGATCGGCACCGTCCGCCCTACTGAACAGTTCATCGTCGAGCGTTACAGCCATGTGATGCACATCGTCTCCAATGTGGTCGGTGAATTGGCCGATGATCAGGACGCATTGAGCGCCTTCTTTGCAGGTATGCCTGCGGGGACAGTGTCCGGCGCGCCCAAGGTGCGCGCAATGGAAATCATTGATGAGTTGGAGCCGGAAAAGCGCGGCGTCTACGGTGGCGGTTGCGGGTACTTCAGCGCCAATGGCGACATGGATATGTGTATCGCGCTGCGCACCGCGGTGCTGAAGGACGAAAAGCTTTATATTCAGGCCGGTGGTGGCGTTGTCTACGATAGCGATCCAGAGGCCGAGTACCAAGAGACCGTGCATAAATCCAACGCGATCCGCAAAGCTGCTGCCGATGCCGCAATGTTTCGCGGCGGCGGCAACTAGACGGCCAGAAGCAAAGATTTTTAGCTAAAAATCTTTTGCGCGCAGAACAATTTTCGCCGAAAATTGTTCGCGCCGATCTTACTCTGATTGCGCCAGCAAAAGCGCCGAGGCAGGCGCGATCAGCAACTGATCACGGTCAATCGTTCCTACCCATTCCTGCAACGCGGCCAGTGTGTCCGGCGTGACAGTTCCCGCAAGCACCGCACCGCCCGACTGCCGCGCCCGGAACGCGGCCTGATCCAGCGATCTGACGATTGCAGTCTGCGCAGCGCCATCGCCATCAATCTGACGCTCAACAGCCGCTGCCGGCACACCAGCATCCTCTGCATCGCGCACCGCACTGCCAAGCCCACGTTGCACTGCAACAAAGCCCCGCCCTTCGGCGGCAAGCACGGCCATCGTCTGCGCGGTCACGTTGCGATTGCCTTGCAGGAAACCGGAGCCATCGGAGAACAACAGCACCGCCTCCGGCAGAATATCGAGGGCCGCAGCAAAGGCGATTTCCACATCGGTCGGCTGCGCACCATCGGGCAGGCTGATTTGCATCGCAACCTCTAGCCCAGCCGCCCGATATTCCGTCATCTTGTCAGCGGCATCCACTGCCAATGCATCGATGACAATCGTGGGGGCAATGCCCAATGCGGCGATTTTCGCCGCAGCGTCCGCGACCGCCCCGTTGTCGACCAGAATCAAGGACATCAGGGGCAGATCTTCGGTATTCTCAAAGGGCGCCGCAAACTGGCGGAGTGCCGGAAGATCTTCTGCTGCCTCTTCTGCTTCGACGATCGCTGCCTCCTCGCCCGCAGGTTCGCTGCTGGGGACCGCGCCGATGCGGTTCACGCGGACTGGCCCGCTGCGGGCTGGTTCGGGCGCGGCTTCGGCAACCTCGATTTCATCTGCCTGGGCAGGGGTGTCTTCCTGAACCGTAGCTGCCGAGGCCTCTTCTTCCGTTGATACTGGCTCTTCCAGGGTTGGCGCCTCTATTGCGACCTCGGCCACTGGCGCAACGTCTTCGGTGCCCGCCTCAGGCTCTACCGGGGCCTGCACGATCAACGGTGCAGCGGTCGCCTGTGGTTCGGTGGTCGAGACCAAAGGCGTCTCTGCCTCTTGCTGGGTCTCTGTCGGCAGAACAACAACCAAATCGGTTTCGGGCTGCTCGACCGTTTCGGCGGTCATCGTGTCATCGTCAGACATGGGCGCTTCGGCCATATCCGCTTCTGGTTCTGCGGTGTCCGGTTGAGCGGTCACGATGGGGTCAGGCGCATCCAACACCTCTTCGGTCACGATGACCTCTTGGACTGGCGCGGGCTGTTCCTCGATCGCGGCAACTGTTTCCTCAGGCTGTTCGGCAGGTGTTTCAACCTCGGCAACCGCCTGCGGTTCCTCTGGGGCCACTGCCGGTGTCGTGTCCACCAAAGGGCCCGCGTCCTGTACCGCGGGTGGTGTGATTTGCGGTCCGGTTTGTGCCAAATTGTTTTCGCTCTCTGATGCCAGCAACGCCAACCCCGCAGGTGCCGGGGCTGCAACAATCGGCTGCGGTATCTGAAGCTGCGGCGTGATCGGCGCATCGCCCTGCATTGGTGGCGTCGCCACCAGTGACGCAATGCTCAGGCCCACGCTGCCCAACGCCAGCGCCCAAAGACTGCCTTTTGTGCTGCCTCGCATCTTGCCCACACCCTTGAGTTCGACCTTGACGCCACCACGCGACACGGCCCATGTATGGCAGGGCTTATACCGTCCAAATCCCATTGAACGGTAGCCCCTATTTTCTACCTGCGCGGGATTTTACCATGCTGCTTTTGATCGATAACTACGACAGCTTTACCTACAACCTAGTTCACTATCTGGGTGAGTTGGGGGCAGATGTTGTGGTCAAGCGTAATGACGCCCTTGATGTGCAAGAGGCGATGGCGATGCACCCCGAAGCAATCATGCTGTCGCCGGGGCCCTGTGACCCGTCACAAGCCGGAATTTGCCTTGCTCTTGTCCACGCCGCTGCCGAAACAAAGACACCGCTGATGGGTGTCTGCCTGGGGCATCAGGCAATTGGCGAGGCCTTTGGCGGCAAGGTCGTGCGCTGCCATGAGATCGTGCATGGCAAGATGGGCGTGATGAAACACAACGGCAAAGGCCTGTTTGAAGGGTTGCCCAGCCCCTTTGACGCGACCCGCTATCATTCGCTGATCGTTGAGCGCGAAAGCCTGCCCGACAGTCTAGAAATCACTGCGGAACTGGATGATGGCACCATTATGGGCCTGCAACACCGGGATCTGCCGATCCACGGCGTCCAGTTTCACCCTGAAAGCATCCGGTCCGAACATGGGCATCAATTGCTGCAAAATTTCCTCAAGATCACAAAGGTGCCCGCATGAGCGACGCAATGAAGCCCCTGATTTTCGCAGCCTCCGAGGGGCCATTGTCGCGCGCGCAGGCGGAAGAGGCATTTGGCTATCTTTTTGAAGGACTCGCGACCCCCGCCCAGATCGGCGGGCTTTTGATGGCGCTGCGGGCGCGTGGTGAATCAGTCTCTGAATATGCGGCGGCGGCGGCTGTGATGCGTGCGCATTGCATCCCTGTCAAAGCGCCCGAAGGGGCCATGGATATTGTCGGCACTGGCGGCGACGGCATGCATACGCTGAATATCTCCACTGCCACGGCCTTTGTCGTGGCAGGCGCTGGCGTGCCGGTGGCCAAACACGGCAACCGCAACCTGTCGTCCAAGTCAGGCACCGCTGATGTGCAAGGGGCGCTGGGCATCAACGTCATGGTCGGGCCAGAGGTCGTGGAACAGGCCATTGCAGAGGCTGGTATCGGTTTCATGATGGCCCCGATGCACCACCCGGCGATGAAACATGTGGGGCCGGTCCGTGTAGAGCTTGGGACAAAAACGATCTTTAACATATTGGGACCGCTGACAAATCCCGCAGGAGTCAAACGTCAATTGACCGGTGCCTTCGCCCCGGATCTGATTTTCCCGATGGCAGAGACGCTTCAACAGTTGGGCACCGAAAAGGCATGGCTGGTCCACGGCAGCGATGGCACGGATGAGATCACAATCTGCGGCCCCACGGCGGTTGCCGCGCTGGAAGACGGCAAGATCACCTCGCGCGAAATCCACCCCGAAGACGCAGGCCTGCCTGTCCATAATTTCCGCGATATCCTTGGCGGCACGCCAGAAGAAAACGCAGCCGCTCTGACGGCCCTTCTGGAGGGTGAAAACGGGGCCTATCGCGACGCTGTGCTGCTGAACGCGGCGGCGGCGCTGGTCGTGGCCGACAAGGCCGAAACGCTGAAAGATGGCGCCGCCTTGGCCGCCGAAAGCATCGACAGCGGCAAGGCCAAGGCATCCTTGGCCGCCTTGGCGCGGATCACCTCTGCGGCGTGATGTTTGATCTCAGCGCGCTGGGGGATTGGGCCGACCTGCCCTTCTTTGACACAGACCTGCCGCAGATCGCGAAAAAGATCGACGCGGGTTTTCTGCCTCCGCCTGCGTTGACCTTTGCCGCGCTCAATCGGTGCCAAAGGGCAGACACCCGCGTCGTGATCCTGGGTCAGGACCCTTACCATACACCGGGCAAGGCCGATGGGCTGGCGTTTTCGATCCCCGACGGTTTTGGCGGAAGGCTCGATAGCTTGGGCAATATATTCAAGGAAATTCAAAGCGATACCGGGCAGATCCGAACAAAGACATCATTGGATGATTGGGCAGATCAAGGTGTGCTGCTGCTCAACACCGCCCTTACCGTCCCGCCGGGAAAACCCAAGGCGCACGCCAAACTGGGATGGGCAAAGCTCGTTCAGCAGGTCATTGCGCGGCTCGATGACACCCCGCGCGCGTTCATCCTTTGGGGTGGCACGGCACAGGCCTATGGCACGTCTCTGGCCTCTCATCACCTGATCCTGAACGCGGCACATCCTTCCCCGCTCTCGGCATATCGCGGGTTTTTCGGCTCCCGCCCATTTTCAAAGGTGAACCAGTGGCTTATTGATCAAGGCCAACAGCCAATCAACTGGGCAAACAGATGAGCGATATCCTCGACAAGATCAAAACCTACAAGCTGGAAGAGGTGGCAAGCCGCAAGGCCGCCGTGCCCCTGTCAGAGGTCGAAGATCAGGCGCGCAGCGCACCACAGACGCGCGGGTTTGCCGCGGCTTTGGCGACCGCGGCGCGCTCCGGCTATGGACTGATTGCAGAGATCAAGAAGGCCAGCCCGTCCAAAGGGCTGATCCGTGCGGATTTTGATCCGCCCGCCTTGGCGCAGGCCTATGCCGACGGTGGGGCCACTTGCCTGTCCGTTCTGACCGACACACCGTCCTTTCAAGGCGATGACAGCTATCTGACAGCGGCGCGGTCAGCCGTTGATCTGCCCGCTTTGCGCAAGGATTTCATGTATGACACCTATCAGGTCGCCGAGGCGCGCGCGCTGCATGCCGATTGCATCCTGATCATTCTGGCCTCTGTCAGTGACGCACAGGCGCAAGAGCTGGAAGAGGCCGCCTTTGGCTGGGGTATGGATGTGTTGCTGGAGGTACATGACGCCGACGAATTAGAGCGTGCCTCGCAACTCAAATCACCGCTGATGGGCATCAACAACCGCAATCTCAAGACATTTGAGACAACACTGGACACCACGCGCACCCTGTCCAAGATGGTGCCGGCCGACAGGATGATCGTTTGCGAAAGCGGGCTGAATACCCCCGAAGAACTGGCCGATATGGCGCGCTATGGCGCGCGCAGCTTCCTGATTGGCGAAAGCCTGATGCGGCAGGATGATGTGGCTGCGGCAACGCGCACCCTGCTCGCCAATCCCGCCGTCGGTGCGATGTAATGGCCGGGTTGACGCATTTCGATCAGGATGGTCAGGCGCATATGGTTGATGTCTCGGACAAGCCCATCACCGCCCGCACCGCCGTTGCAGAAGGACACATCAAAATGTCGTCCGAAACACTGGCCCTGATCACGCAAGGCCGTGCCAAAAAGGGTGACGTGCTGGGCATCGCCCGGATCGCAGGCATCACCGGGGCCAAGAAAACCGCCGATCTGATCCCGCTCTGCCATCCGCTGCCCATCACCAAGGTCGCCCTTGATCTGGTGCCCGACACTGACCTGCCGGGTGTGCGCATCACTGCGACGGTCAAGACCGGCGGACAAACCGGGGTCGAGATGGAGGCGCTGACCGCCGTCAGCACCGCCGCCCTGACGGTCTATGACATGGTCAAGGCCGTGCAAAAGGATATGGAGATCAGCGGCATCCGCCTGACCTTCAAGGATGGTGGGAAATCCGGGCGGTTCGAAAACCCATGATCACGGTCGCGCAGGCGCTGGCAAATCTTTTTGCGCTGCTCGATCCGGTTGCGGTGGAAACCGTACCGCTCATCCGCGCCAATGGGCGGGTTCTTGCGGCTGATCTCCAAGCCACACGCAGCCAACCGCCCTTTGCTGCCTCCGCGATGGATGGCTATGCCGTGGCTGGTGCGACCGTGAAAGCCGGGCAAACCTTCAAGGTGATCGGTGAAGCGGCAGCAGGGCACCGCTGGGACGGCACCGTTGGCACTGGGGAGGCCTTGCGCATTTTCACCGGCGCACCGCTGCCTGATGGCACCGACCATGTGATTATTCAGGAAAACATCAGCCGCGACGGCTGCATGATTACGCTGGACAACAGCGCCAATGACAAACCGCATGTGCGCCCGGCAGGGGCGGATTTCCGGATCGGGGATCAGATCAAGGCCCCGCGCCTGCTCTCTCCCTCCGATATCGCGCTTCTGGCCTCCATGAATATCGCGCAGGTGCCGGTACGCCGCCGGCCCACTGTCGCCATCATCGCAACAGGCGACGAATTGGTCCAACCCGGCGAGGCGCCGGGTGACGACCAGATCATTGCCTCCAACAGCTACGGGCTTGCCGCCTTGGTTGACAATCTCGGCGCGCACCCGCGGCTTTTGCCGATTGCGCGCGACGATCAGGCCTCGTTGTCCTTGGCATTTGACCTTGCCGCTGGCGCCGATCTGATCGTGACTATCGGCGGGGCCTCGGTCGGGGACCATGATCTTGTTGGTGATGTGGCCCAGGCCAAAGGCATGGAACAATCCTTCTACAAGGTCGCCATGCGCCCCGGTAAACCCCTGATGGCCGGGCGCATGGGACAGGCAGCAATGATCGGGCTGCCCGGTAATCCGGTCTCAGCGATGGTTTGCGGGCATGTGTTTCTGGCGCCGGTGATCCGCAAGATGCAGGGCCTGGGTGAAAGCGCCGCACCGCGCGACACCGCACCGCTTGCTGCCGACATCGGCCCAAATGGGCCGCGCGAACACTATATGCGGGCACAGGTCAACATGGACGGTGTCACTGTCCACACCCATCAGGACAGCGCCCTGCTGAGTGTGCTGGCTGATGCCAACTGCCTTGCTGTTCGCCCGCCTGACGATGGCCCCCGTAAAGCCGGTGAAATGATCGAGATTATACGGCTTTAACGCCGCCCCTTGCCTTTCCATGTCCCTTCAAACTTCCGCCGGAGGCATCCGCCCTTGCCCCCTGCGCAGAGGCCAGAGTTGACACAAAACAAGAACATGCATAGAACATAAGCAAAACCTGGACATGGAGCAGACAATGCTGACCAAAAAACAGCTCGACCTTCTGGAGTTCATTCACAAGCGGGTACAGCGCGATGGCGTTCCCCCCAGCTTTGATGAGATGAAAGAGGCGCTTGATCTGCGCTCCAAATCCGGGATTCACCGCCTGATTACAGCATTGGAAGAGCGCGGCTTTATCCGTCGCCTCGCCCACCGCGCCCGCGCGCTGGAGATTGTGAAACTGCCCGATGCCATGCAAACCAAGACTGGGTTCACCCCGCGTGTGATCAATGGTGACAAACCAGACAGCACGCCCGCCCGCGCGCTGCCAGTGTCAACCGGATCTGTTGAGCTTTCGGTGATGGGCCGGATCGCTGCCGGTGTGCCTATTTCGGCAATCAGTGAAGTATCGCACAATGTGCATGTTCCGCAGTCGATGGTCGGGGCCGGTGATCACTATGCCCTTGAGGTCAAAGGCGATTCGATGATTGAGGCCGGAATTAACGATGGTGATGTGGTTGTCATTCGTGAAACCGAAGTTGCCGACAACGGCGATATCGTCGTTGCCCTGATCGAAGGACAGGAGGCCACACTCAAACGGTTCCGCCAGAATGGCAATGCAATCGCTTTGGAAGCCGCCAACCCCGCCTATGAAACCCGCGTGTTCCGCGACGATCAGGTCAAGGTGCAGGGCCGTCTGGTGGGATTGATCCGCACTTACTGATCAGCCGCTTGATTTTCAGACAAAAGGGCCGCCGCAGCGGCCCTTTTGCCGTCTGCGGCCATGATCACCAGTGGTGCCAGCGCCGCACCTTGCTGCGCGTTCCAGGGCCGCTCTCCGGCCAGACCATGGGCGGTGGAAATAACAAGATCACCCGCGGTCGAGACATCAATGGCCAACGCCCCCGTGCGCCGCAGGCGCGTGATATCAAACACTTCGCAAGGGCGCGGGTCGCCCGCAGCCTGATTGCTGATCAGCACATCTGCTCCATCGCACCCCTCAAGGGCCGCAAGTGAAGTCTTGCCCGACACCTGCAAGACCCGCCATGCGCCAATCGGGGCCTCAGTGATCCGGCCCTCTTTCAACAACCCCTCCCGCGCTGCTGCATCTGCCTGTGCGGTCGGCGCACCGTCATTCTCCATCCAGATTCCAGCAACAAAACTGCTGCCCGTGGGTTTGGACAACGCCCTGCCTTCTGGCCCAAGCAGGCCCATCAAAGACCCGTTGTCAGCGATCAATAGTGCCGGTCGCTCTGACTGCTGCCACAGCACGCCTGCAAGGATCACCGCCGCTAACCCGGCATGACGCAGCCTCCCTTGGATCAGGATCACCCAAAGCAGGCCCAAAGCCAGAACTGGCAGCACCGTCCAATCCGGTGCGGGAACATGGCTCAGCGCGCCCGGCTGTGCCGACACGGTATGGGCCACAAGTAGGATCCAGCGCAGGCCCAGTTCCATCAACCACAGCCCGACCTCCCACAGGCCAAGTGGCGCCAGACAGACCGCAAGCACCGCCGCAGGCATGACCAACACCCCCATCAAAGGCACGCTCAACAGGTTCGCGATGAAACCGTAATGCGCGATCTGATTGAAATGCGCCGCCGCAAAAGGTGCCGTGGCAAGCCCCGCCACAAAGGACGACAACGCAACCGACAAGATCGGGCGCGACCACGCTGGCAGTCTGGATTGATCAAACCGGCGCAAGGCCCCAAACACCGCCACAAGGGCGGTTGTGGCCGCAAAGGACATCTGAAACCCCGGCCCGATCAGGGCCTCCGGTTGCCAAACCAGCACGATGATAGCGGCAATCGCGACCGCGCGCAGGGTCAGCGCGCGCCGGTCCAAAAGGACCGCCACAAACATCACCGCAACCATGATATAGGCCCTTTCGGTTGCGACATTGCCCCCTGACAACACCAGATAGAATGCGCCAACCAGCATTGCGCAAACAGCCGCGATTTTCTTGACCGGCCAACGCAACCCGACCCCCGGCACAAGGACCAGCCCGTACCGTAATGTCGCAAAGATAAACCCGGTCAACAGCCCCATATGCAGCCCGGAGATTGCCAACAAATGCGCAAGATTCGACGCGCGCAGGTCGGCCAACGTGCCTTGGTCCATGCCAGAGCGGTCCCCGGTCATGATCGCGGCGGCAAATGCGCCGGTCTCGCCGGGCATCGCCGCCTGGACGGCGGATGAAATTGCCATGCGCATGGCAAATACCCGCATCGCGATGCTGGCCTGGTCCGGCACCGCCAGACGCAGGGCCGGCGTGCGGGTGTATCCGACACCACCCAGCTTCAAAAACCAGGCGTGGCGCTGGAAATCAAAACCGCCAGGCTCTGCCGGTCCTGCCGGTGGCGACAGATGCCCTGTCAGGATGATCACCGCGCCCGGTGCAAAGGGCGCCGCGGGCTGATCGCCGTGCAAAGACACGCGCACGCGCTCTGGCGTGCGGTCAGGCGCCATGCGGGCCAGCACAACCTGATCAAGCGTCAGTCGCAGCGCATCAGTGGCAGAGCGGTCAATCTTCACGATGCGGCCTTGGATCGGGCCATAGTAGCGAAAGCTCAGCACAGGCGCGGCCATCACCTCGGTCCGGTATTTGGCCAGACCAAGCCCCGCGATAATCAGGACCACTGCCATCACAAGGGGCGCATAGGCCACGCGTACCAGTCGCGCGACGACAATCAGGACAAACGCCACAACCGCAAGCGTCGCCAAGCCAATCAATCCCGGCTCTTGCCTCAAGGCGAAATAGGTTCCGATCCCGATGCCCAGACAGACAGGCACCCAGCCGATCAACGCACCGCGCTGCGCCAACGCTGCGTTCTCGATGAGCGCACGCACTTGTCCTTCACCCCGCAGTTTCGTATCCCACCTGCAAGCCGGAACTTACCGGAATCCTGGTTAGCGAAAGGTTAATTTCCCATGTCCGTAGTCACACGCTTTGCCCCTTCCCCCACTGGCGCCTTGCATATTGGGGGCGCGCGCACGGCGTTGTTCAACTGGCTTTATGCGCGTGGCAAGGGCGGCAAGTTTCTGCTGCGGATCGAGGATACGGACAAGGCGCGCTCTACCGATGAAAACCGCCAGGCAATCCTTGATGGGCTGACCTGGCTGGGCCTTGACTGGGATGGTGAACCGTCAAGCCAGGCGGCAAACGCCGACCGTCATGCCGCCGTGGCGCATGAGATGCTGGCCGCAGGCACGGCCTACAAATGCTTCAGCACGCAAGAAGAAATCGAGGCCTTCCGCGAAAAGGCGCGTGCCGAGAAAACATCAACCTTGTTCCGCTCGCCTTGGCGCGACGTCCCCGACGCCGATCACCCGGACGCACCATTTGTGGTGCGCGTGAAAGCCCCCCGCGAAGGGCAGACAACGCTGCATGATGAGGTACAGGGCGATGTGACATGGTCCAATGATCAACTCGACGACATGATCTTGCTGCGCTCTGACGGCTCACCGGTGTATATGCTTGCCGTGGTGGTGGATGATCACGACATGGGCGTGACCCATGTGATCCGGGGTGATGACCATCTGGCCAATGCCTTTCGGCAAAACCTGATCTACGCGGCCATGGGCTGGGACAAGCCCACGCTGGCGCATATCCCGCTGATCTACGGACCCGACGGCAAGAAACTATCCAAACGGCACGGGGCCACGGGGGCGGCAGAGTATCAGGCACTGGGTTATCCGGCGGCTGGTATGCGCAACTACCTTGCGCGACTGGGGTGGAGCCATGGAGACGACGAATTCTTTTCTGACGCGCAAGCGAAAGAGTGGTTCGATCTGCCGGGAATCGGGAAATCTCCGGCGCGGTTTGATTTCAAGAAACTGGAAAACATCTGCGGACAACATATTGCCGTGGCCGACGATGCTGCACTGCTGCAAGAATTGCAGAATTACCTTGCGGCAACCGATCAGCCTGCGCTGACTGAAACACAGGCTGACGGCATGGTGATGGCAATGTATTGCCTGAAAGAGCGCGCAAAGACATTCCCGGAAATGATTGAAAAAGCATACTTTATTTTGACATCCCGCCCCATTACGCCGGAAGAGAAAGCGGCCGACCACCTGACAGATGTATCCCGTGGTATACTGTCGGAATTGACGCCGCAGCTGCAAAATGCTAGCTGGTCACGAGACGCCCTTGAGGGGATCGTCGCATCCACTGCCGAAGCTCACGACATGAAACTTGGCAAGCTGGCCGGTCCGTTACGGGCGGCACTGGCGGGGCGCGCGGTTTCACCAAGTGTGTTCGACATGATGCTGGTGCTTGGGCAAGATGAAACCATCGCCCGACTGAAAGATGCCAGCGCCTGAAACCTGTTCGTAACACACGGATGGTAGACGGCAACAAGACATCACAAGATGCCTGGCAATGCTCCCGCTTGCCCAGGCCCGAGAGGGGAAAGATATGGCAGAAAATACAGATACCGCGACGCTGACAATCAAGGGCAAGACATATGAATTGCCGATGCATTCCCCAAATGGCGGCCCTGATGTCATCGACATTCGCAAGCTTTATGCGCAGGCTGATGTGTTTACCTATGACCCCGGCTTTACCTCAACAGCGGCCTGCGACAGCACGATCACGTTCATTGATGGCGACAAGGGCGAACTGCTGCACCGCGGTTATCCTATCGACCAGCTGGCCAGCAAATCCCACTATCTCGAAGTGTGCTATTTGCTGCTTTATGGTGAATTGCCGTCGGCAGAAAAGCTCGAAGAGTTTGAATCGCTGGTCACCAACCACACGATGATTCACGAGCAGATGCACAACTTTTTCCGTGGGTTCCGTCGCGATGCACACCCGATGGCCACCATGGTTGGGGTCGTGGGGGCGATGTCTGCCTTCTATCACGACAGCACCGACATCACTGATGAGCACCAGCGCGAGGTCGCGACCATCCGCCTGATCGCCAAGATGCCGACTGTTGCGGCAATGGCCTACAAATATTCCATCGGTCAGCCATTTGTGTATCCGCGCAATGATCTCGATTATGCGGCGAACTTCCTGCACATGTGTTTCTCTGTGCCTGCGCAGGAGTACCATGTGAACCCGATCCTGAGCCGTGCAATGGACCGGATTTTCACCCTGCATGCGGATCACGAACAAAACGCATCGACCTCGACTGTGCGCCTGGCGTCCTCTTCGGGGGCGAACCCATTCGCCTGTATTGCTGCGGGTATCGCCTGCCTTTGGGGCCCTGCTCACGGTGGCGCGAATCAAGCCTGCCTTGAAATGCTCAAGGAAATTGGCACCGTTGACCGCATTCCGGAATTTATCGCCCGCGCGAAGGACAAGAACGACAGCTATCGCCTGATGGGCTTTGGCCACCGCGTTTACAAAAACTTCGATCCGCGCGCGACGGTAATGAAGGAAAGCGCCGATGAGGTGCTTGATCTGCTGGGCGTTGAAAACAACCCCATCTTGCAGGTCGCGAAAGAGCTTGAGAAACAAGCGCTTGCCGATCCGTATTTCGCAGAGAAAAAGCTGTTCCCGAACGTCGATTTCTATTCCGGTATCATCCTGGAGGCGATGGGCTTTCCCACCTCGATGTTCACGCCGATCTTTGCGCTGGCGCGCACCGTGGGCTGGATTTCGCAATGGAAAGAACAGCTTGCCGATCCACAGCTGAAAATCGGTCGCCCGCGCCAGTTGTACCTGGGCGAAATGGCGCGCGATTACGTCGATATCGAAAAACGCTAAAGGGTTGGGGGTCGTCATTGGGCGGCCCTTTTCTTTGCCATGCTGAAAACCGAACGCTTGATTTTGCGGGCTGCGGTCCAGAACGATCTGATGGATCTCTATGCGATCTTCAGTGACCGCCGCGCCATGCGATATTGGTCCACCGCACCCCATGACAGCCCAGAGCGGACCCAGCAAAATCTGGACCGGCTGATTGCCTCTGCCGAAAAGCAGCTTACCTATTTCGTAATCGAAATGGATGGGCGCGCGATTGGAACCGCCGGCATGCATAAAGAGGATGAGGTGGGATTCCTGCTGCATCCTGATTATTGGCGGCAGGGTATCGTGACAGAAGCGATGAACGCGATCATTCGGCATTTGTTTGAAACGACGAGCCACGCGCAACTGACTGCCGACGCCGATCCACGCAATGCAGCATCGATTGGCATGTTGAAATCACTTGGCTTCACGGAAACCGGACGTGCGGAAAGGACGTTTTGCATCAATGGCGAATGGTCAGACAGCGTGTATTTTGCACTGCCGCGTTGCGGTTCGACCGTGGCCGGTTGCGACGGGTCAGAAAAATAGCTTAATGATTGCCGCCGTGCCGCCCATCAAAGCCGCAGCAGCCAACGCCGGGGCCAGAAAAGTGTTCACGCTGATCTGCTTTGTCTCAGCGAACATCTTGGCGATTTCTGCACGCATCTTGTCGTCAGCGAGGCTCTGTTCTTCCTGCGTCATTGGTCGTCATTCCTCGAAACATCGATATCCTCAAGGTAGGCATAAGCTGGGTTAACATCAAGTTAAGCGCCGCCCTAGCGCCCCTCAAACACCGCCTTGCGCTTTTCTAGGAACGCCACCACGCCTTCCTGAAAATCGCGTGTTGTCCCGCAGCGCCCTTGCAGTTTCGCCTCAAGTGCCAGCTGTTCGTCCAGTGAATTCTCGAACGACCCCCGGATCGCAGTCTTGAGCTGGCGATAGGCAACCGTTGGCCCCTGCGCCAGCTGTGCGGCACGGTTTTGCACGTGATCGCGGAAGGTGTCAGCGGGGCTGGTCTCATAGATCATGCCCCAGTCGCTGGCCTGTTTGGCGCTGATCTTGTCTGCAAACAGCGCCGCACCCATCGCTTTGGCTGCCCCCATCTGGCGGGGCAACCAATAGGTGCCGCCCGCGTCGGGGATCAGGCCAATCCGGGTGAATGCCTGAATGAAATATGCATCCTCTGACGCGATCACCACATCCGCCGCAAGTGCCAGGTTGGCCCCTGCCCCGGCTGCGGGCCCATTCACAGCAGAGATTGTCGGAATACGGCAATCAAAGATCGCCTTGAGCATGGGCACATATTCGTCGCGCAACGTGCGCTCCAGATCCATGGATGCCGCGTTGCCACCATCGCCAAGGTCTTGACCCGAACAAAACGCCTTGCCCGCCCCGGTGATCACCAACACGCGGGCGTCTTTTTCCGCAGCCTTCACCGCATGTGTGATCTCGGCGCGCATCTGCGTATTCAACGCATTCATCATATCGGGACGGTTCAATGTGATGACCCCAACCGAGTTGCGGATCATGAGTTTGATTGCCTGATAGTCCATGCGATATCCTTTTGCGCAAATTGCGGGCCTCTATGGGCTAACTTAGTGAACTGATCGGTTCAGGAAAGCCCTTCGCAGCGTCACGAGCGTAATATTTTCTCTAATTCCGCTTTTTCTGCGTCGCTCAGCCCCTCATCGGCCACGGGTTTGCGCCGGATCGCTGTCCAGCCAACGCCCAGGGCAACCAGAAACAACGCTGGTGCGGCAAACCACAGGATCAGGTTTGCGCCGCTTGTATCGGGCCGCAACAGGACAAATTCGCCATATCGCGACACCATGAAATTGACGGCCTCGGCGTCCGTATCACCTGCAACGATCCGTTCGCGCAGCACGATCCGCAACTCTTTGGCAAGTGCTGCATTGCTTTCGTCGATGCTTTCATTCTGGCAGACAGGGCAGCGCAGCCCTTGCGAGATGGTCCGCGCGCGTTCCTCCAAAACCGGATCATCCAGCATTTCATCCGGCTCGACCGCCCAGAGCGGGGCCGCCAACATGCACAGGATCAGCGCCAGCCGTCTCATTCTGCGGGCACAGCTTTTGGGGTCGGTTTCTTGGCTGCCGCCGCCCCAACCCGCAAACGCCGGTCAGAAAGCGAAAGACACCCGCCCAAGGCCATCAGGATCGCGCCACCCCAGATCCAATTGGCAAAGGGTTTGACATAGACGCGCACGGCCCAGCCGCCGCCTTCTTGCGGATCCCCAATAACGACATAAAGGTCGCGCAATATGCCATTGGCAATTGCGGCCTCTGTTGTGGGCATATTGGCCACTTGGTAGAACCGCTTTTCCGGTTCCAGCGTTGTCACTTCGCGGGTGCCGCGCCAGATTGAGATCTCGGCCAGCGTGGTCAGATAGTTTGGCCCTCTTTCTTGGCGCACATTATCAAGCTGAAAGCTGAATTGCCCCACGTCCCAACGGTCGCCCACGTCAGCGACGCGGATGTCTTCCTTTTGCCAGGCCAGCATCGCGGCTATCCCGAAAATCGTCACACCCATACCGATATGGGCGGTGGCCTTGCCCCAATCCGCGCGCGGCAGACGGCGCATACGGCGCATACGGTCTGCCAGTCCGTCGCGCCCGCTGCGCATCCAGAGATCAGCAACAGCACCGCCAACCACCCAGACACCAAGTGCCACCCCGATGGGGCCAAGGGCAGAGTTGCCGCTTTGGACCGCATAAGCCAGCCCCGCCAATGCCACAGCAAGGATCAACCACCCCAGCAAGGGCTTTGCCGCGCGGCCCAGCGTCCCACGCTTCCAGGCAAGGATCGACCCCAGCGGCAGGACAATCGCCAGCGCCACCATGAAGGGTGTAAAGGCTGCGTCAAAAAATGGTGGTCCAACCGACAAGGTACGATCAAAAAGCAGCTCTGCCACCAAAGGCCAGATCGTGCCGATGAACACCACAAAGCTGCTGACAGCCAACAGGATATTGTTGAGGATCAGCGCACTTTCCCGGCTTACGGTCGAAAAGACACCTTTGGATTCCATCGCGCTGGCCCGGAAGGCAAAAAGCGTCAGCGCGCCGCCAAGGAAGATCGCCAGAATGATCAGGATCAGCATACCGCGCGCAGGGTCATTGGCAAAGGCATGAACCGAGGTCAGCACACCGGACCGCACGATAAAAGCCCCCAGCAGCGAAAAGCCGAAGGCCAGAATGGCAAGCAGGATCGTCCAGCTTTTCAACGCCTCGCGCTTTTCCACCACAATGGCCGAATGCAGCAAGGCAGCAGCGATCAGCCACGGCATGAAGGATGCGTTTTCAACCGGGTCCCAGAACCAGAAACCGCCCCAACCCAGCTCATAATAGGCCCACCAGGACCCCAGCGCGATGCCGACGGTCAGGAACATCCAGGCCGCAAGTGTCCACGGGCGCACCCAGCGGCCCCAGGCCGCATCGACCCGGCCTTCGATCAGCGCCGCGACAGCAAAGGAAAAGGACATGCTCAGGCCGACATAGCCGAGGTAAAGGAACGGTGGGTGAAAGGCCAAGCCGGGGTCTTGCAGCAGCGGGTTTAGGTCACGCCCGTTCAGGGGGGGCACTTCAAGGCGCAGGAAGGGGTTGGAGGTGAAGATCACAAAGGCAAAGAATGCAACGGCGATGGACCCCTGTACCGCCAGAACACGCGCCCGCAACCGTGCGGGCAACCCATCGCCGAACCATGCAGCAAGGGCCCCGAACAAGGTCAGGATCAACATCCAGAGCAGCATAGAGCCTTCGTGGTTTCCCCAAACGCCGGTGATCTTGTAGATCATCGGCTTGTCGGTATGGGAATTGAGGTAAACCAGTTGGAGCGAGAAATCAGAGGTGACAAAGCCCCAGGTCAGCACCGCAAAGGCAAAACCCGTCAGCAGAAACTGCGCAATGGCCGCAGGTTCGGCCACGGCCATCCAGCTTGCGTTGCCCCGATGTGCGCCAACCAACGGCACAATCATCTGCACAATCGCAACGCCAAAGGCGAGAATCAGCGCGAAATGTCCAAGTTCGATCAACATGGGCAATGCATACCCCAAACCCTGACCGGACAACATAGAAGGCGGATCACTTTTGAGGGCGTTATTGCCGCACCTCAAGCGATGGCAAGCCCTCCTTGCATCACATAAGTGACCCCCGCCATCAGCAGCCCGCCAATGATCAGCCGCACCAGCCACTTCAGCGTGTCTTCAATTGCGCTCAGGCGGTCAGAGACATTCAACCGATGCACCTCATCGACGGCATTGCGCGTCTCAAGCGCGCCGATCCGCCGGGTCAGATGGTCAATACGATCACCCTCCATGGCGGGCCTGCCATTCCTGTAGGGCGGGGTTCTGCGATGCAGATGTTTCCTGCGCAGACACTGGCTTTGTCCCAGCAAGGCTCATCTTTGTCCCAGCAAGGCTCATCGCGACAGCGCGTTGAAAATCCTGCGCTTTTGCCTGATGCCGCGCCCCAAAGTAAAAGCTCACGATGGCACCCATCAGCCACCACAAAGGCTCTGGCACCAAGGCCAGCCCCTGCATCCCCGCGGTAAAGCGGTCAGGGTCAATCATCGCCATGACAAACAGCCAGATCGTGCCAAGCGCCAGTGCCGGGCGCGGCAAACGGTTGAGTGCATCAACCAGACGGTCAAACAGACCCCGCCGGGGATGCACGAATTCAGCTGCAAACTGTTGCAGGCTGTCGGCTTTGGCGTTGGCAGCACGTACAGCCCCATTCTCGGCATTCTCGCGAAACACTTGCGCCGTTTCAGCCACGACATTGCGCCCATCGCCAAACAGAAAACTCATCACACCCGAGATCAAACCCATTGCGCTGTCCTTTCGCGGTGCTGTGCGTCGGTCAGATGAAAGCGCGGCGCGATGAACGCTTCGGCGCGGATGATCCAGCCCCCTTTGCCGCCATCACGGCGGCGGGCGTATTTGCGGCTTTGGGCGCGCTTGTCGGCAAGATCATAGTAATAATTCCGCCGTGCGATGCCATAGGCATCAACCAGATGGTCCGGCGCGGCCGCAAAGGCCTGTTTGGCCGCATTGATCGTCTGCGGCCCAATCACACCATCCACGGTGACCGATATCCGCATCTGGACAAACAGGCGTTGCAGGATTTTCACCGCATTCGCACCCGCGTTGACATACATGTCAAAGACTGTCGCTTGCAGCGCTTGCGGCAATTGATCAATCCTGGGACGGCGAAAATAATGCTCTACAAAGATCGAGACCGCATGGGCACGGGTCAGCACCCGCACATCATCATTGTCAATGTCGCCATCCCCATCCAGATCAAGGCCAAGGCGGCGCATTGTGTGAATGGTCACCCCGTATTTCGTGGCCCCGCCGGGATCATCGGGATCGTTCACATAGCCGCCTTCGCGGGCGACGATATCTTGCGCGATTTGGGTCACTGTTTGCATCTTTGCCCCTTCCGTCAGGTCGGGGGCAAAGGTGCCGCTTAATAGTTAATTGGTGACGACAGCACCGTCCGGATCAACATAGGTACCTTGTTCCTTGAGCGCGTCAATCACCTCGGATGGCATATAGGTTTCATCGTGTTTCGCAAGAATTTCAACAGCTTCAAAGCGACCGTTAATGTAATTTCCCTGCGCTACCATGCCCTGACCTTCCTCAAAAAGATCGGGGAGGATGCCGGTATAAACAACTGCCACCACAGCACCGCCATCGGTGACAGAAAAACTGACCTGCTCACCCTGACCGCGCACGAGTGAGCCCTCTTGTACCAACCCGCCAATGCGGAAGCGTTCATTGGGCGGCGGTGGCGCTTCGGCCACTTCCGATGGCGAACGGAAGAACTGAAAGCTGTCGTCAGGCAGGAACCACAAAAGCACGAGGACCAGCGCAATACTGACCCCCGCCATGGAAATCACCTGAATGCGGCGCCGCTTCTTGAGGCTTTTGAGCCCCCCGCTCATGGGAAGACAGGGGCCAGCATCAGCCCCTCGGTTTCGGACAGGCCCAGCATCAGGTTGGCGTTCTGCAACGCTTGACCCGACGACCCCTTGGTCAGGTTATCCAAGGCTGCAATCACAATCGCCCTCCCCGGCACACGGTCGGCGACCACACCGATATGGCAGAAATTCGATGCACGCACATGTTTCATTGATGGCGTTTGTCCCATCGGGAGCACCTCTATGAACGGCTCGGCCGCATATGCGGCGTTCAATGTATCATATATGGTCTGCGCATCGCCCTGCACATAGGTGGTGGCCAATATGCCGCGGTTGGCCGGGATCAGATGCGGGGTGAACTGCACATGGACGGGCCGCCCGGCAATGGCCGAGAATTCCTGATCGAACTCTCCCAGATGCCGGTGTGTGCCGCCAACGGCATAGCCGTGCGCCCCTTCTGACAGTTCCGCGTGCAATAGGTTCTCCTTCAGGCTGCGCCCTGCCCCTGATACTGCCGCTTTCAGATCAATGATGATATGATCCAGATCAATCACGCCGGCTTCGATCAATGGACGCAGCGCATATTGCCCGGTCGCCGCGTTGCAGCCCGTGCCAGCGACCAGACGCGCCGATTTGATCTGTTCGCGATAGAATTCGGTCAGGCCGTACACAGCCTCGCCCTGCATTTCGGTCGCCGCGTGGCCTTTGCCGTACCATTTTTCATAGGCTGCCGGATCGCGTAGCCGGAAATCTGCGGACAAATCCACAATTTTCAGCGTCTTGGGCAGTTGCGAAATCACCGCCTGCGATGTGGCGTGTGGCAAGGCGCAGAACACCAGATCAACGCCAGTAAGGTCCATGTCTTCGATGGTGGTCAGCACAGGCAGGTCCAGATGGCGCAAATGCGGAAACACATCGGCCATGGCCATGCCGGCTTTGGAATTGCCTGACAGGCCAGTGATGTTCAGGTGCGGGTGTGTTGCGATCAGGCGCACAAGTTCGGCACCGGTGTAACCAGAAGCGCCAAGAATGGCGACGTTGTAGGTCATGTCTTTATCCCTTGGGATGAATGTCTTGGTATGGGTTTATGCAGCGTCAAAGGTGATCTGTCGTCGCAAAAACTGTGTTGCGCGGCTGGACACCTGTGCAGGATCACCCGTCGTCAGAAAACCGGATGCAGTACCCGGCCCGATCATCTCTGGCCGCCGCTCAAGATAGTCGGCAAGGCTTTCGGCCACCAACTCCGCCTGACTAAAAACCTTCACATCCGGCCCGAGCGCCTTTTGAAACGCCTGCGCCATCAGCGGATAATGGGTACAGCCCAAAACGGCGGCATCCGGCTCCGGCATCTTGCGTTTCAATGCATCGACATGGCTGTTCACCAAGGCCTCTGCCAAAATCATATCACCGTCTTCGATGGCATCCACAACGCCGCCACAGGCTTGCGCCTCTACATCCACGCCAATTGCCCGGAACGCCAGTTCCCGCTGAAACGCGCGGCTGGACACCGTCGCAGGTGTCGCGAAAAGCGCCACATGTTTCGTCTTGACCTCGCGCGGGGGCGAGTTGTCGCCCCACTGCCGTTCGGTCAGGGCCTCGATCAAGGGGACAAAAACGCCCAGCACACGCTTGCCTTCAGGCACCCAGCCTTCCTGCATCCGGCGCAAAGCGGCGGCAGAGGCGGTATTGCAGGCAAGGATCACCAGATCGCAGCCGGCATCAAACAGGCGCCGTGTTGCAACGGTCGTCAGGTTGTAGATATCGTCCGGGGTCCGCACGCCATAGGGCGCATTTGCGCTGTCGCCCATGTAGACCAGCGGCAGGTCAGGCAGGCGCTTGGCCACCGCGTCCAACACCGTCAGGCCGCCCAGCCCGCTATCGAATATGCCTACCGCCATTGCGTCGCGCCTTGTATTTCTCTTCGAACTCTTGCCCGATGTGGCTTGCGTCAATCGGGTTTGGGCTCAACTCATACGTCGCTTTGCGCAGGAAATCCATGCACCCTTTGGGGTCTTTTTTGTAGGCATCAAGATCGACAGCGGGGATCGGCGCACCAACTACAATCCGCACGGGTTTATTGATCCTGGCCTTGAACTCTCGAATGAACATGCCTGTGCGCAGCGTACTGTGCAGATGGCTGGCGAGTTGGAACAGGCGGCTGTTGCGTCCCTCAAAATAGATCGGGACGACAGTAGCACCGGATTTGGCAATCATCTTGGCCGTGAATGTCCGCCAATTGGGGTCCATCGGCTCTGACAGTGGCGTGGCAGATGTTGACACGGTTCCGCCGGGAAAGATGCCGATCGCCCCACCTTGATTAAGGTAGTCAACAGCAGCCTGGCGTGTCTCAAGGTTCAGTTTCGCGGCCTCTTTGGTTTCATCAAAAGAGATCGGCAGGATAACCCGCTCCAGATCCGGTGCGCGGCGAAAAATGCGGTGCGCCAGCACACGAAAGTCACCGGAACGGCGCTCTGACAGGATGCGCCCCATCATCAGCCCGTCCAGAATGCCGTAAGGATGATTTGCCACTACAATCAGGGGGCCAGTGCGCGGGATGCTGTCGAGAGAGCCGCCGATCACTTCCAGATCGATATTGTAGCGATCCGACATCACCTTCCAAAAGTCCTGACCGGCAGCGACGTCAGCGTCATAGCCTTTGGCCCTGTGGATCAGCCGCAACCGTCCGGTCGCGTTCTCCATCACACGGATCATCGCCCGCCCGCTGCGCCCCTTCGCAGAGGAGGCATAGGTAATATCGCGGGCCACTTGCCTGTCGGTGGCCATGGCTTTGCGTTTGGGTTTCTTCATCACGCGGACTGGTTGTCACAGAATTACGACAGTGTCATGACTATTCCGCCGCTTGCTGCATCGGCTGTGCGCGCAGCACCGCCAAAAGCTCCTCACGCCGTTTTGCCGCCTTGCGGGCGTTTGCCTCTTTCACCGGCCCAAAACCGCGAATGTCCAAGGGCAACCGGGCCAGCGCAATCGCCGCCTCGCGGGTATCTGGGCGCAGGATTTGCAGAACCTCGCGCATGTCCGCCTCATATTCCTTGATCAAGGCGCGTTCCATCCGGCGCTCGGCTGTGCGTCCGAAAGGATCAAAGGGCGTGCCCCGCAGCCATTTCAACCGGGCCAATTTCGGGAATGCCCACGCCATGCGCGCGCCATATTCCTTTTTGACCGGACGCCCGTCCGCACCCGTTTTTGTCAGTATCGGCGGTGCCAGATGGTAGGTCAGGTTCAAATCACCATCGAATTCTGCCGCCGCCTTTTCCTTGGTCTGGGTCAGAAGGCGCGCAACTTCATACTCGTCCTTATAGGCAAGCAACTTGTGATAACCCTCTGCCACGGCCTCTTGCAAAGGTGCATCCATAAACTGATCGACAAAACGGCGATAGCGTTTGGCCAGGCGTTTGCCCTGATAAGCCACAAGTTTCTCGGCCCGGTAGGTGATTTTTTCATCCAGCGTCTTTGGCAAGGCAACGACGTTGGGCGTCAGCAGCGCTGCTGCGTCTTGTGGGTGCAGATAGGCCCACCGCCCCAATTCAAACGCACGAATATTGCGATTGATGGCCGCGCCATTCAGTTCAATCGCACCAAGGATCGCCTCGTAACTGATTGGAATTGCGCCCATTTGCCATACAGCACCAAAAATCATCATGTTGGAATAGATGCTGTCACCCAGCAGCGCCTTGGCCAGATCAGAGGCATCAAACATCGCCAGCCCCTCCGCCAGACGCGCCTCTAGCGACAGTTGCAACTGATCCGCAGGCAGTTTGAATTCGGTATCGCGGGTAAAGTCACCGGTGATGATCTCGTGACTGTTCACCACCCCTTTGGTGCGCCCGGTCTTCATCAACCCCAGGGTTTTGGACCCCGCCGAGACCACCAGATCGCCCCCGATCAGCGCGTCGCACTCACCTGTTGCCACGCGGATCGCGTTGATGTCTTCGGGCGCGTTGGCAATGCGACAGTGAATGTGCACAGCACCGCCTTTTTGGGCGAGGCCGGCCATCTCCATCATGCCAGCGCCCTTGCCGTCCATATGCGCGGCCATGGCCATAACGGCGCCAATGGTCACAACGCCGGTACCGCCAACCCCGGTGATCACGACGTTATAAGTGCCGGTGATCGTGGGCAGTTCAGGGTCAGGCAAGTCGGGCAAATCGATCTCTGCCGTGGCTTCCTTGCGGATTTCTGCGCCCTCAATGGTCACAAATGACGGGCAGAACCCACTGACGCAGGAAAAATCCTTGTTGCAGGAGGATTGGTCAATCGCCCGCTTGCGCCCCAGTTCCGTTTCGACCGGCACGATGGACACACAGTTTGATTGCACGCCGCAATCGCCACAGCCTTCGCAAACGTCGGTGTTGATGAACACGCGCTTGTCCGGGTCGGGGAACTGGCCACGTTTGCGGCGGCGGCGCTTTTCAGCAGCACAGGTTTGCACATACACAATGGCGGATACGCCTTTGTATTTGCTGAATTTCCCCTGCACGGCAGGCATTTCGGAGCGTTCGTTGACGTCAAGCCCTTTGGGGAACAGATTTAGATCAATATCCTCTTTGTCGTCATAGACCAAGGCGATGTTGCGCACGCCCATTGCCTGCAATTCGCGGCATATCTGGTCTGCTTTCAGATCACCATCATTGTGCTGGCCACCGGTCATGGCGACGGCATCATTATAGAGGATCTTATAGGTGATATTGGTGCCCGCCATCAGTGCAAAGCGGATCGCCTGCACGCCAGAGTGGTTGTAGGTCCCGTCACCAAGGTTCTGGAACACGTGGTCACGGGTCGAAAACGGGGCTTCACCCACCCAATTGGCACCCTCGCCGCCCATCTGGGTAAAGCCTACAGTGTCACGGTCCATCCATTGCACCATGTAGTGGCAACCGATGCCTGCGTAGGCGCGCGATCCTTCTGGAACCTTGGTCGAGGAATTATGCGGACAGCCCGAACAGAAATAGGGCAAACGGGCCGCGATTTCAGGGGCGTTGTCGGCGCGGCGCGCTTCCGACAGTTGCGCCAGACCGGCGCTGATCCCGTCAGAGCCACAGCCCTCTTCCACCAGAATACCACCCAATTGTTCGGCGATCACAATCGGGCTCAGATCGGCCTTGGTCTGGAAAATCTCTTCGCGCCGGCCTTCGGAATGCTCATCACCCTTGTGCCAGCCGTACACACGGCGGCCGCGGCGGTCATCAAACAGTGCCTCTTTGACCTGCACTTCGATCAACTTGCGCTTTTCCTCGACAACAACAATCAGATCGAGGCCTTCGGCCCACTCATGGAACGACGCCATATCCAGCGGCCACACCTGCCCAACTTTATAGGTTGTGATGCCGAGGCGCTCTGCCTCTCCTTCATCAATGTTCAGCAGGGACAGCGCGTGCTGCAAATCCAGCCAGTTCTTGCCCGCCGCCACAAAGCCGATCTTTGCACCCGGTTTGCCCCATTTGCGCTGGTCCATCTTGTTGGCACGGCTGAAGGCCTCGGCAGCAAAGCGTTTGTGATCAATCATCCGCGCCTCTTGCAGCTGCGGCGTGTCAACCAAACGGATATTCAGCCCGCCCTCGGGCAGTTCAAGTGCGGGACGCACGAATGACAACCGATGCGGATCACCATCCACCACGGACGTCACCTCAATCGTGTCCTTCATCGTCTTCAGACCAACCCAGACGCCCGCATACCGCGACAGTTCCCAGGCATAGAGGCCGAAATCGAGGATTTCCTGCACACCGGCAGGTGAGACAATTGGCATATAGGCATCAATCATCGCCCAGTCAGATTGATGCAGTGTGGTGGAGCTTTCGCCGGTATGATCATCACCCATGGCCATGATCACACCGCCATTGGGCGATGTGCCTGCCATATTGGCGTGGCGCATCACATCACCAGAGCGGTCCACACCGGGGCCTTTGCCGTACCACAGGCCAAAGACACCGTCGTGCTTGCCCTCGCCGCGCAGTTCTGCTTGCTGACTGCCCCAAAGGGCCGTGGCGGCCAAATCTTCGTTCAGTCCGGGTTGAAAGGCAATCTGCGCGGGCTCCAGCACCTTTTGTGCGCGGGTCATCTGCATATCAACAGCACCCAGCGGCGATCCGCGATAGCCGGTGCAGTAGCCTGCGGTATTCAGCCCCGCCTGCGCATCACGGGCACGCTGCATCAGCATCAGCCGGACCAGCGCCTGCGTGCCATTCAGCAGGATTTGGGATTTTGACAAGTCATAGCGATCATTCAGCGATACGTCCTGATGGCTCATTTCGCACCTCCCTGCGCGTCAAACACCTGCATCAACTATAGGTCAAAATTGCTGACCTACAAAGTGGAAAATAATCGGTATGGGTGTTTGCATCGAAACGGGTTAAGCGCGTAATGTTCTGCCAATTCGAGCAGCAAAATGATTGGGCAAGGGGCGAAATGGACTGGGACAAGCTAAGAATATTCCACGCCGTTGCTGATGCTGGCTCGCTCACACATGCGGGTGATGCGCTGCATCTGTCGCAATCTGCTGTCAGCCGCCAGATCAGAGCACTCGAAGAATCACTCAACACCACCCTTTTTCATCGCCACGCGCGCGGCTTGATTCTGACCGAACAGGGTGAGCTGCTGTTTGACGCGACCCGCAGCATGAACAAACGGCTTGAGGCCGCAGCCGCGCGTATCCGCGACAGCGAAGAAGAAGTCTTTGGCGAATTGCGGATCACCACGACAACCGGATTCGGCACGCTCTGGCTCGCGCCGCGACTGCCCAAGCTTTATGAACAATACCCCGACCTCAAGATCGACCTGATGCTGGAAGAACGTGTCCTTGATCTGCCCATGCGCGAGGCAGACGTGGCGATCCGCATGAAAGAACCCAGTCAGGCGGACCTGATCCGCAAACGGCTGATGTCCGTGCGTATGCGGCTTTATGCGACGAGTTCCTATCTCAAACAGCACGGCACGCCGCAAACGCCCGAGGAACTTGGCACCCATCGGTTGCTTTGCCAAAGCCTGAATTCCATTCAGGTGGCGGCAGGTGCAACACTTGTGCAGCATTTGATGACCTATGACATTCCCAATGTTTTCACGGTCAACAACTACTTTGGCGTCCTGCAAGGGGTGCTTAACAACATCGGTATCGGCGTGCTGCCTGACTACGTCACCGAGGATTTCCCCGATCTGGTGCGCGTGCTGCCTGATCTGGAAAGCGGTGAGGTGCCCGTGTTCTTGGCCTATCCAGAAGAGCTGCGACAATCCAAACGGATCAGTGCATTCCGCGATTTCGTGCAAGAGGAAATTTTCGCGCATCGGCGCAAAATCCGCGAGACGCAAGCAGCAACCTGACCCAGCCATGCGCCCAGAGCATAGCGGCTTTGCGGAAAAGAACCCCTATTCTTCTTGAACGGTCAAATATTGCGCACTATCTGAAATCTCGAAGGCGATGATGCTTCGCGCTCATCCTCTTCACCTCCCTGTTGGACTTGCCGGGCCTTGCGCCCGGCATTTTTTTTGACTGCCATCAACGGTCAAGCACGAATCATTCACCGGAGCCAGCGTCAGCATCGGGGGCGGTTCTGCTGGCCATACGCCATCCGATCCATCCAACCCCAACGGCGGCCCCACCTTGGCAGGTGCTGATGGTGGCGATCCCAGCCGGATCAACCAAATCCCTCCCGCGCCTGCCGGCACAATCGTCGGCACCGCAGTCTGGACCGTTGATAACGTCCTCATCGGCGTTGTGACATCACATCAACCTGCTAGTAGCGTTGGCATGGTGATCATCAATGTGCAGACAGCGGATGAATTCGGCCTGTCACGCGACCGCGTGCAACTCCAGATCCGGCGCTCCGCCTTTCAGGACGGGCAATTGCGACTGTCCCACGACCGCAATCGTCTTTTGCAGCTTCTGAACTGAGACCTCTCCCCTCAGATGGACCACCCCGTCTGAGGGCGCATTTTCGATCCATGATCGGGACCCTTCATCACTTCAACCCAGTGCGGACACGGCCAGTTTCGTGACCGTCCACCACGCGCAACGTGCACTCACATATCGTGAGTGCACGTATTGCGGCTTTATCCCCCCGCCCTGCACCGCTATGACAGCCCCAAACTTTCTGGGGACTGCCATGACTGAACCAACCATCACCGAAGATCTGATCGCCGCGCACGGGCTGTCGGCCGACGAATACCAGCGTATTCTTGAGATTATTGGCCGCACCCCAAGTTTCACGGAACTGGGTATCTTTTCGGCGATGTGGAACGAACATTGTTCCTATAAATCATCCAAGAAATGGCTACGCACCCTGCCGACGGAGGGGCCCCAGGTCATTTGCGGCCCCGGCGAAAACGCAGGCGTTGTCGATATCGGTGATGGTCAGGCGGTGGTTTTCAAGATGGAAAGCCACAATCACCCGTCATACATCGAACCCTACCAAGGTGCGGCAACAGGCGTGGGCGGCATCCTGCGCGACGTCTTTACCATGGGCGCGCGCCCGATTGCGGCGATGAACTCGCTCAGCTTTGGTGAACCTGCGCACCCCAAAACCAAACAACTGGTCAACGGTGTGGTGGCCGGTGTCGGCGGTTACGGGAATTGTTTTGGCGTGCCAACAGTCGGCGGCGAAGTCCGCTTTGACCCCGCCTATAGCGGCAACTGCCTTGTGAATGCCTTTGCCGCAGGCCTCGCCGACGCGGACAAAATCTTCTACTCGGCAGCCTCCGGCATCGGTATGCCCGTGGTCTACCTTGGTGCAAAAACAGGCCGTGACGGCGTTGGTGGTGCAACCATGGCATCGGCCGAGTTTGACGACACGATTGAGGAAAAGCGCCCCACGGTACAGGTTGGTGACCCCTTCACCGAAAAGCGCCTGATGGAAGCAACGCTTGAACTGATGGCAACCGGCGCCGTGATCTCGATTCAGGATATGGGTGCTGCTGGTCTCACCTGCTCTGCGGTGGAAATGGGCGACAAAGGCGGGCTTGGGGTCAGGCTGAACCTCAACGCCGTCCCACAGCGCGAAGAGAACATGACCGCCTATGAGATGATGCTGTCAGAGTCTCAAGAACGCATGTTGATGGTGCTCAAGCCAGAACTAGAGGCCGAAGCCCGCGCCGTGTTCGAAAAATGGGATCTCGATTTCGCGATCGTGGGTGAAACCATCGCCGAAGACCGCTTCATCGTAGAGCATAACGGCACGGTCATGGCGGACCTGCCATTGGCCACACTCTCTGGCTCTGCCCCGGAGTACGACCGTCCCTGGGTGCCAACCCCTGCCCCCGCGCCGCTTGACGATGTGGTCGGTGTGCATGCCATTGATGGCCTCAAGGCGCTGATCAGCAGCCCGAACTACGCAGGCAAGCAATGGGTTTATGAACAATATGACCAGCAGGTCATGGGCGACACGGCCCGCACGCCGGGTGCTGGTGCTGGCATTGTGCGCGTGCATGGCACAGACAAGGCGCTGGCCTTCACCAGCGACGTGACCCCGCGCTATGTCAAGGCCAACCCGGTTGAAGGGGGCAAGCAGGCGGTCGCCGAAGCCTACCGCAACCTCACATCTGTCGGGGCGACGCCGCTGGCGACAACCGACAACATGAACTTCGGCAACCCCGAAAAACCCGAAATCATGGGGCAGTTCGTCGGCGCCATCCAAGGGATCGGCGAAGCGGTCAGCGCCCTTGATATGCCAATCGTGTCCGGCAATGTGTCCCTTTACAATGAAACAGACGGCACAGGCATCCTGCCCACGCCAACCATCGGTGCGGTTGGTCTGATTGCCCATCCCGATCATATGATCACAGGTCAGCTGCGCGATGGTCATGTGCTCCTGCTGCTGGGGGAAACTGCGGGGCACCTTGGGCAATCAGCCTTGCTGGCCGAGGTCTATGGCCGCGCCGAAGGCGACGCGCCACAGGTCAATCTGACGGCCGAGAAAGCACATGGCGATTTCATCCGCGCCAACCACGCCTATATCAAAGCCTGCACGGATCTGGCCGATGGCGGTCTGGCACTGGCGGCCTTCGAGATGGCAGAGGGCGCTGGCATTGGCATCACCCTTGATGTCGAAGACACGCCAACCCTCTTTGGCGAAGATCAGGCACGCTATCTGATCGGCTGCAACTTTGATCAGGCCGAGGCCTTGATGATCGCGGCCAACAAGGCCGGGGTCACCCTGACCACTGTTGGCAAGGTCGGCGGCGAAGACATCACCTTCGGCAGTCAAAGCGCCCCCTTGGCCGAGCTTCGCCATATCTTCCGCACGTCATTTGAGAGTGCCGTCGCCTAGACTTTCCATGTCCAATCAAACTTTCGCCGAAGGCATCCCACTTGTCCGCGCAAGCAAGCGCACCTAGTTTAAGCGCAACCGACCCAAAGGACCCCATCATGCCGATCACTGCCCATGAGATTGAAACGCTGCTGCGCGACAGCTTCCCCGATGCACAAATCAATGTGCAGGGCGATGACGGCGCACATTTTGCAGCAGAGGTGATCGACGAAAGCTTTCGCGGCAAAAACCGGGTGCAGCAACAGCGGGCCGTCTATGCGGCGCTCAAGGGCAAGATGGATGGGAACAACGGCGAGTTGCACGCGCTGGCGCTGACAACAAAGGTGCCTGAGTGAGTGAACTGCAGTTTCCAGCGATTGTTATTGGGCTCTGCTGTATTGGTTACGGCCTGACATTGCTGTTTAAACCCCGAAAGCGCCGCCCCCTCTCACAAACGAGATCAGAATTGAGACCGACCGTGCGACGGGAACTGGGTATGGAGGCGATCGATATGGACGCCGTTGACAAGGCCGAGAACGAAAACAGAAGGCTTGCTGCAAAAACGGGCCGGAAATGGCGAAACAAACCAAGCAACGCTTTGAACGCAATTACCCCGCGATTCGAAAAATCTGGAGACAAGAAATCATGACAGCCCAAGACCAAATCAAAGAAACCGTCACCAGCAACGATGTTGTGCTTTTCATGAAGGGCACCAAGAGCATGCCGCAATGCGGCTTCTCGTCCCGCGTGGCGGGTGTGCTGAACTTCATGGGCGTTGAATTCAACGACGTGAACGTGCTGGCCGATGATGCAATCCGCCAGGGTATCAAGGATTATTCCGACTGGCCCACCATCCCGCAGCTTTATGTCAAAGGCGAATTTGTGGGTGGCTGCGATATCATCACTGAAATGACGCTCTCAGGTGAGCTTGATACATTGTTCACTGAAAACGGCGTGGCCTACGACAAAGACGCCGCCGACAAGATCCGCGAAGCAAACGCCTAAAGGCCGCGGTCAGCGGGTCTCGATCTGATCCGCGATCGCTTCGGCCTGCGCTGCTATTTCTGCCATCGCCTCTGTGATTGATGCAGGCACAACCGGCACCTCAACCCGCTGCGGTTCTGGTGCCGGGCGGGATTGCAGTTGCTCCACCGCCGCGCGCATTTCAGCTGCTTCGGTCTCAAGCTGGCGCACCTTGTCTTCCAGTCCCGCGGTTTTATCCGCCAACATCAGCCCTGCCATCAACAACATGCGTGCTTCGGTCAGGCGCCCCAACTGATCCGCCAGATGGGCGGCTTCTGCGTCCAGCATCCCTGCGGCGGATTGCAGAAAATGCTCTTCGCCTTCCTGGCAGGCCACCTCAAAGGTGCGGCCTCCGATGCTGATCTCAACCTGCGGCATTGGATGTCTCCTCGATCAGCGGCTTCAACTCGGCCAGAATAGCGTCAATCTCGGCGGCATCAGCGGAACGCTGCGTTGCCAGGGCCTCGATCTCGGCGGCGACGGCGGCGTCGTGCAGCTCTGGGGCCAGACCGGTTGTCACCGTCTCGCGCAGCTGGGTGTTCAACGTGCGCAATTGCTGGTTTGAGGCTCGCAGCTGCTGCAATTCCTCATCCAGTTTCAAAATCTGTGTCTGATAGGTCTCGATCCGCCCGGTCAGTTTGGCCACCTGCGTGTCCTGACGCTCCTGAAGCTGGGCGACACGGGTTTCCAACGCGGCATTGCTGGCGCGTTCGGCGCTCAGGGCATCTTGCAGGACATCATCGCCCCCGCCACCGCCCTCTTGCCGGTCAAGCCCTTGCCTGATCCGCTCAAGCGCCGCTGTAATGCGGCTTTCCAATGCACTGATATCACTCATTCACCGATCCTCTGTTGCGTCACACATAGTTTTCCGCGCGCCAAAGCGGGCCGAATCGTGCCGCTGAGCCCAAGCGTATGCCATCCCCCGCCCCCTCGCAAACCAACGATGCCCACAATAAGAGGAACTTAGCCGTCATGCTTGAACTCCGTCTTGGGCCTGCTATGACGCTGTCGAGCCTGATGTTTCTCTTGCCAATAGGACCTGAACACC
This sequence comes from uncultured Paracoccaceae bacterium, assembly GCA_947498645.1. Taxonomy (GTDB): domain Bacteria; phylum Pseudomonadota; class Alphaproteobacteria; order Rhodobacterales; family Rhodobacteraceae; genus Yoonia. The sequence goes on from CANMKS010000001.1 coordinate 2,946,232, forward strand.
TTGGATATTGCAGCCCTGCGCACCGCCCACCCTGATCACTGGAAGAAAGCCACAGCAATCCGCACATTGACGCTTGACGCGGTTGCGGCTGCAAACTCCGGCCACTCTGGCATGCCCATGGGCATGGCTGATGTGGCGACGGTCCTGTTTGAGAAACACCTGAACTTTGATCCCAAGGCGCCGCACTGGCCCGACCGCGACCGGTTTATCCTGTCCGCCGGTCACGGCTCCATGCTGCTGTATTCCCTGATGTATCTGACGGGCTACGACGACATGCCCCTGTCCGAGATCAAGAATTTCCGCCAATGGGGCGCCAAAACCGCCGGGCACCCTGAATTTGGCCATGCGCGCGGTATTGAGACGACGACAGGCCCGCTTGGTCAGGGCATTGCGAATGCGGTCGGCCTTGCCATTGCCGAAGAAATCCAGCGCGCCAACTGGGGCAAGAAGGTTATCAACCACCACACCTATGTGATGGCCGGTGACGGTTGCCTGATGGAAGGCGTCAGCCAGGAAGCGATTGCACTGGCGGGGATGCAGAAGCTGTCAAACCTCATCGTCTTCTGGGACAACAACAACATCACCATCGATGGCACCGTTGATATCGCCGACATCACCGATCAGCCGATGCGCTTCAAAGCCTCCGGCTGGCATGTGCAGGAAATCGACGGCCACGACCCCGACGCCATTGATGCCGCAATCACAGCCGCCAAGAAGTCCGGCAAGCCATCCATGATTGCCTGCAAAACCCATATCGCCTTGGGACACGCAGCCCAAGACACCTCTAAAGGTCACGGCGCGCTGACCAATGCAGATCAGCTCAAGGCCGCGAAAGAGGCTTATGGCGCGCCTATGGGTGACTTTGAAGTTGCCGCGGACGTCAAAGCCCAATGGGAAGCCATGGCCGCACGCGGAACACAGGCCCACAAGGACTGGCAGGGCCGGTTTGAAACCCTCTCCGCCAACAAACAGGCCGATTTCAACCGCACTTACGCAGGCGAGCCGCCCAAACGCCTGTCTGCCACAATCCGTGCCTTGAAAAAGCAGATCACCGAGGGTGCGCCCAAGGTGGCAACCCGCAAGTCCTCCGAGATGACGCTGGAAGTGATCAATCCGATCATGCGTGAAACCATTGGTGGTTCGGCTGACCTGACCGGGTCCAACAACACGCTGACCTCTGACATGGGTACGTTCCACCCTGACAACCGCAAGGGCCGTTACATCTACTACGGTATCCGCGAGCACGGCATGGCAGCGGCAATGAACGGTATGGCGCTGCACGGCGGGGCCCGGCCCTATGGCGGCACTTTCATGTGTTTCACTGACTATGCCCGTGGCGCGATGCGTCTGTCTGCGCTGATGGGCGTGCCCACAACATATGTGATGACCCACGACAGCATCGGGCTTGGCGAAGATGGCCCAACGCACCAGCCGGTTGAACATCTGGCGATGCTGCGCGCGACGCCCAACATGAACGTCTTCCGCCCTGCCGACACGGTTGAAACCGCCGAGGCCTGGGAAATCGCGCTGACATCGCAGAAAACACCCAGCGTTCTGGCACTGACCCGCCAAGGGGTGCCAACCGTACGGACCGAACACAAGAACAAGAACATGGTTGCACAGGGCGCTTATGTGCTGGCGGATGCCGAAGGCAAGCGGCAGGCGATCCTGATGGCCACCGGTTCTGAGGTCAGCATCGCGATGGAAGCACGCGAGATGCTGCACGCCGAAGGGATCGGCACGCGCGTTGTTTCCATGCCATGTTGGGAGCTTTTCGAGGAACAGGACGAAAGCTATCGCAAGCGCGTCCTGCCCGGCGGCCCTGTGCGGGTCGCGATCGAGGCAGGTGTCCGCTTTGGCTGGGATCGCTGGCTCTTTGGTGAGCGCGGCAAGCGCGAGAAGTCAGAATTCGTCGGCATGCAGGGCTTTGGGGCTTCTGCGCCGGCCGACCGGCTTTATGAAGAGTTCGGCATCACGGCAAAAGACACCGTTGCCAAAGTCAAATCCCTGATCAAGTAACCCGTGAAGGCATCAACGATGACATACATCAAAATCGGCGGCGCATTGGCCGCACTGGGCCTCGTCGTATTGGTAAGTTGCACAGAAGATGTGCAACCACCAATCCTTGCAACAACCAGTGATGTTGATGCCTTTGCAACAACCGTGCTGAACGGCATCCAGCCGACATCCATCGCGGAAAGCCGCGAATACTGCGGCTATATCTTTAGAGGCGAGGCCGGCGGGCTGGCGGCAACAGCGCCAAGGCGCGGCAGCGAAGACTATTGCGACCTGCCGGAACCCGACAACAACGTCATCGCCTCTTACCACACACACGGCGGCTATTCAGAGGATTACGACAACGAAGTGCCCTCGACAGATGACGTCATTGGCGACTTTGAAGCCGGGATCGACGGCTACATCGGCACACCCGGCGGTCGGGTTTGGCTGGTTGATTTCGACGCGCAGATCGCGCGGCAACTTTGCAGCGAGACCTGCATCACGTCTGATCCAACGAATGATCCAGAGAACGCGGGTTTTGTGCCGCAAAGTTTTACACTGGACGAACTGCGCGCGCGATTCGAATAGATGCGTGATTCGACACGCCTGACATGTTTGCGATAACAACGCGGCCCGGACCGCACAGTGTTATCGCTAACAGTCCGTGTTACCGTTAACATACTGGCGTAAAACGTTTTTTCCTTCCGCACACCCGTGCCACCCCCTATACCTTGGGCAACAATAACTGCGGCCCAAGGATATCCCATGACAGTCACAATCGGAATCAATGGCTTTGGCCGCATCGGTCGCTGCACGCTGGCACATATCACCGAGGCCGCACGCAACGACGTTCAGGTGGTCAAGATCAATGCAACCGGCCCGATCGAGACAAACGCCCACCTGCTGAAATACGACAGCGTCCACGGCCGCTTTGGCAGCCCGATCACGGTGAAGGGCAACACAATGGATCTGGGACGTGGCCCGATTGACGTGATGTCCACTTATGACCCAAGTGAGTTGAACTGGGACGGCGTTGATGTGGTCTTGGAATGCACCGGCAAATTCAACGACGGGCAAAAGGCAGATGTGCATCTGGCGCGTGGCGCAAAAAAGGTTCTGATCTCTGCCCCCGCCAAGAACGTGGACCGGACGGTCGTTTACGGCGTCAACCACCGCGCGCTGGATGCGGCAGAGCGGATGGTGTCCAACGGATCATGTACCACCAACTGCCTTGCTCCGCTTGCCAAAGTGCTGAACGACGCCATCGGGATTGAACGCGGGATCATGACAACGATCCACAGCTATACCGGCGATCAGCCGACACTGGACCGTCGCCACAATGACCTCTATCGCGCGCGCGCTGCGGCCATGGCGATGATCCCCACGTCCACCGGCGCCGCGAAGGCGCTGGGAGAGGTGCTCCCGGAACTGGCGGGCAAGCTGGACGGCACGGCAATGCGCGTGCCCACCCCAAACGTCAGCGCCGTCGATCTGACCTTTGAGGCGGGAAAATCGGTGACTGTCGCTGATGTGAACGCCATCGTGGCAGAAGCCGCCGCAGGCTATATGGGTATGGTGATGTCATATGATGACGAGGCGAAGGTCAGCATTGATTTCAACCACACCACCGAAAGCAGCATCTTTGCCCCGGATCAGACCAAGGTTGTCGGTGGCAAGACCGTGCGCGTCCTTGCCTGGTACGACAACGAATGGGGCTTTTCGGCACGCATGGCAGATGTTGCGGCAACGATGGGACGGCTGCACTAAGCGGCGACACAAATCCTCTTTGAGGATTTGACGCAGACTTTCGACGAACGTCTGCTGACCTTTGCCATTTGTGCAGCAGGCCGTTAGACCGATCACCATGACAAATACCATTGCGATTTGGCTGGGCCTGATCATCACCGCCCTGTTGGCCACGGACTATGTTCTGTATGATTGGGCCAATACGCTCTTTCTGTTGCGCAAATTCATGGAATTGATCGAGTGGCTGGCTTTCTGGCGCTAGGCGGTGTTGACCTTTGCGCGGAAATGGCAATGTTAGCGCCAACATTGCCCCATTGAGGAGAATACGACCATGGCCGTCAAAGTAGCTATTAATGGATTTGGCCGGATCGGCCGTAACGTGCTGCGCGCGATCATCGAAAGTGGCCGCACAGATATCGACGTGGTTGCAATCAATGATCTCGGCCCGGTTGAAACAAACGCCCACCTGCTGCGCTTTGACAGTGTGCATGGACGGTTTCCCGCCACCGTGACCACAACAGAAACCACAATCGACGTGGGGCGCGGCCCGATGGACGTCACCGCGATCCGCAACCCCGCAGACCTGCCATGGGGGCATGTGGATGTTGTGCTGGAATGCACCGGCATCTTTACCAGCAAAGAGGCCTGTCAGGCACACCTTGATAACGGCGCCAGCCGCGTGCTGATCTCTGCCCCCGGCAAAGGTGCTGACAAGACGATTGTCTACGGCGTGAACCATGAATTGCTGACCAAGGATGATATCGTCGTCTCCAATGCCTCATGCACAACCAACTGTCTGGCACCTGTGGCCAAAGTCCTGAACGATGCGCTCGGCATCAACAAAGGCTTTATGACGACGGTGCACAGTTACACCGGCGACCAGCCGACGCTGGACACATTGCACAAGGACCTCTACCGCGCCCGCGCAGCTGCCTTGTCGATGATCCCAACCTCCACCGGAGCGGCCAAAGCCGTGGGTCTGGTTCTACCAGAGCTGGACGGTATTCTGGACGGTGTCGCAATCCGCGTGCCTACACCGAATGTGTCCTGCGTCGATCTGACGTTCGAATCCAAGCGGCCCACAACGGTTGAAGAAGTGAACAACGCGATCATCGCCGCTGCTGACGGTCCGCTGAAAGGCGTGTTGGGCTATACGGATCTGCCGATGGTCAGCACCGACTTCAACCACGATCCGCATTCATCCATCTTCCATCTGGATCAAACCAAAGTGCTGGGTGGCAATATGGTGCGCATTCTGACCTGGTATGACAACGAATGGGGTTTCTCCAACCGCATGGGCGATACCGCTGTCGCAGTGGGTAAACTTATCTGAACATATTCAATATGTTAGAGTGATTTTGCCGGTCCCATTTGGGGCCGGCTATTTTTTGCGCAAACCGCAAACGCCGCCATGCATTTTGCGCAAGGGTGCTTTGGGTTTTGTGCCAGTTGCGCTGCACCGCAGCGTTGCTAGATGTGAATCACGAAACAACAACGCGATGACTTATCAAGGAGCACGCATATGACCGTATTCAATTCAGTCCGCACCGCCGTGCAAAAACGCGTGGCATACAGCAACCTCAAGTATGAACTTGCCAACATGCCGTTGGAAACCGCCATTGATTTGGGGCTGTTCCGCGAAGACGCAGCCAAGACTGCCGCAAAAGCCATCTACGGCTAAACATCGGTAATATGAGAAACCCAGCCGCGCCCAAGGGTGCGGCTTTGTCATCTCTGTAAGTCGGCCAGAAACTGATCAATCCGCCCGGCATAACCCACCTGCCCGGCCAGATTGTTATGCGTTGCCCCCTCAACCGCATGAAACGTGACCGCCAGCCCCGCCGCCTGCATCACATCGCGCAAGCGAGTACCGTTGGATATCGGGATCATCTGATCGGCCGTCCCGTGCTGGATCAAAACGGGCGCTGTGACGTCAGGAATCAAAGCGGCGGAATCCCATCGTTGCACACCCGGCATATAGCAAGCAGGCAACCACGACGCTTTGGTCATCAGCTCGCACATCTTCACAAACGGCGCATCAAGCAGGACAGCTTCAACAGGGCGCGCTGCAGCCACATGCAGCGCCAGCCCGGTCCCCATCGAATAGCCATGCACCACAATCGGCCCCGTGTGCCGGGCCGCGAGCCAGTCGTAAGCGGCCAGCGCATCGGCCTTCAACTGCACCTCTGACGGGGTGCCGGGGATGCCGCCACCGCCGGGGTATTCCATCGCCGCAATCGGGCGCCCTGCCCGTTCATGTGCATCCAGCGTATAGGTGAAATAGGCCAGCGCACCGCCGTTACCCATGAAAAACAGAACTGCTGTTGCGTCGTCCCCATCGCGCCATGCCATTGCGACCTCGCGGTCGGTCACGACCTCTTGTGCATAGCGGGGATTGTCAAAGGGGTCCGCACCAAAGGGATAGATGAACTGGGGATGGGCAAAGACCATCGCAATCGCGTAAAGCAAATAAGCGCCAATCAGCATCCAAAGCCAGTTCACACGCCAAAGCGCTCCAGCAAGGCGGTATTCACCGACGGCGACACGAATTTGGACACATCACCGCCAAGTCGCGCGATTTCCTTGACCAGTTTCGATGCAATGGCCTGATGCTGTGCTTCGGCCATCAGAAACACCGTCTCGATACTGTCATCCAACACGCGGTTCATGCCAACCATCTGATATTCATACTCAAAATCGGCAACGGCACGCAGACCGCGAATGATGACACTCGCCCCGACATCGCGGGCGCAATCAATCAGCAGATTTTCAAAGGGATGGACTTCGATCTCGCACCCCACGGCAGCGCCCAGAGGTATCGCCTCTGCCGCGACCATGGCGACCCGTTCTTCCAGCCCAAACAAGGGGCCCTTGTCGCGATTGATCGCCACACCGATAACCAGTCGATCCACCAATGAACAGGCCCGGCGAATGATGTCGATATGCCCATACGTGACCGGATCAAATGTACCGGGGTAAAGTCCTACGCGCATGGCCGTCCTCGTCTATTATGCGTTTCGGCCAAGCAACATGATTGCGCGGGCAAATGCAATATCGGGCTAGTGCCCCATAATCATACCTTCGAGTGCGTCTTTTTCCATCGACAGTTCAGCAAGACGCGCCTTGACGGCATCCCCGATGGAAATCAGACCGACCATCTTGTCACCATCCATGACCGGCACGTGGCGGAACCGCCCCTCGGTCATCATTTCAAGCACCTCGATGGCGCTGTTTGAAGGGGAGCATGTCACCAGCTTGGCGGTCATCAAATCCTTGACCTGATCGGTCAGGCACCCCGCCCCACGTTTGCCCAGTTCGCGGACGATGTCGCGTTCTGACAGGATACCATCAAGGCTTTCGCCATCGGCAGAAACCACAACAGTACCGATCCGATGCTCTGACAATAGTTTCGCCGCATCCGATATTGTGGACGTCGGCTTGACCGAGATCACGCCCACATCAGGCTTGGACTTGAGAATTTGGGAAACAATCATAACGGGCTCCTTGACACGGCTCCGGGTGTTCAGCGTCTCAAATCAATGGGCTGGCTGTCAAGCGCGCAGTGCGCTCAAGTCGCACAACTTCCTCTTGCAGGCCCCGACGCAGGGCGTCCGCAAAGCGGTTCAGCCGGTCAGAGTGTCGGTCGGTGGTGTGGCGCACAAGGTAGAACGCGCGCTGCAATGACACATGTTCGGTCAGCACGCGCCGCAATTCAGGCGCAAAAGGCAGCGCAAAATCATGCACAATCCCAACCCCGGCCTGCCGGATCATCTGCAACTGCACAGCAACCGAATTTGATGCAAGCTGCACGCCGCCAGCCCCAATCGCACCAAGATAGTCCAGTTCCTTGTCAAAAATCATATCGGGGATGTAACCCACAATCTGATGGGTCTTGAGGTCCGCCACGGACCGCGGTTCGGGCTGGTCGGCGCGCATCGCGAGGTGCAACTGGTAATCCACGATTTTCTGCACTGTCAGTTGGCCGGCCTGCGGCGGGCTGACCGTGATGGCCATATCTGCCTCGCGTCGCGACAGGTTGACGACACGCGGCAAGGCCAGAATCTGCACTTCCAAATCCGGGTTGTCCCTTTGGATGGCCGCACAAACCTGCGGCAGCAGGAAATTCGCCGCCCCATCGGGCGCACCAATCCGAATTTGGCCGGTCAAGGCGGCTGATGCCTCCTGCCCCTCATGCAACGCGCGGGTCAGATGCACTTCGGCCTGTGCAGCGCTGTCGCGGATGCGCACGCCCAGATCGGTCAGTTGATACCCTTGCGGCGATTTCACAAAAAGCGCACCACCCATGGCGCGTTCCAACCGCGCCACGCGGCGACCCAGCGTTGAGGGGTCCATTTTCAACCCCGGTGCAGCAGCAGACAGCCCTTCGGCCCGCGCCACGGCCAAAAACACCCGCATGTCATCCCAATGGTTCATCTCTACCTTGCATTTTTGCAAAATGATTTTGGGATATTGGCTCTTTTACGGCAAAAAATGCAAGGCTAGACTTGGGCAAACCAAGGAGGCTCCCATGCAAGAACTGACTCATTACATCGGCGGCGCACATGTCAAAGGCACATCTGGCCGTTTCGCAGACGTCTTTAACCCCGCCACAGGCGAAGTGCAGGCCAAGGTGCCGCTGGCAAATGCGGACGAAATGGCCAAGGCCGTGGCGATCGCCGCCGAGGCGCAGCCAGCATGGGCTGCCGTGAACCCACAGCGCCGCGCGCGGGTGATGATGGCCTTTGTTGGCCTGCTCAACCGCGATATGGACAAACTGGCCGAGGCGCTCAGCCGCGAACACGGCAAGACGCTGCCCGACGCCAAGGGCGACGTGATCCGTGGCCTTGAGGTGGTCGAATACTGCATCGGCGCCCCACAGCTGCTGAAGGGTGAATTCACCGACAGCGCAGGCCCCGGCATCGACATGTACTCCATGAAGCAGGCACTGGGCGTCACCGCCGGTATCACGCCTTTCAACTTTCCTGCCATGATCCCCATGTGGATGTTCGCCCCAGCCATCGTTTGCGGCAATGCCTTTATCCTGAAACCATCGGAACGTGATCCATCGGTGCCACTGATGTTGGCCGAACTGATGGAAGAAGCAGGTCTGCCCAAGGGCATCCTGCAAGTCGTGAACGGCGACAAAGAAGCGGTTGATGCGATCCTCTATGACGACACGATCCAATCGGTGGGTTTTGTCGGATCAACCCCAATCGCCGAATACATCTACGGCACAGGCTGCGCGCAGGGCAAACGCGTGCAATGCTTTGGCGGTGCCAAGAACCACATGATTATCATGCCTGACGCGGATATGGATCAAGCCGCCGACGCGCTGGTTGGCGCAGGCTACGGCGCAGCGGGCGAGCGTTGCATGGCGATTTCCGTCGCCGTGCCTGTGGGTGATGAGACCGCAGACCGCCTGTTGGAAAAACTGGTGCCCAAGGTCGAGGCGCTAAAGGTCGGCCCTTACACCGCTGGCAACGACGTGGATTATGGCCCTGTCGTCACGGCGGCAGCCAAGGAAAACATCGGTCGCCTTGTGCAATCCGGAATCGATCAAGGCGCGAAACTGGTCGTCGATGGGCGCAACTTCAATCTGCAAGGCTATGAAGATGGTTTCTTCGTCGGCGCGCATCTTTTCGACAACGTCACCAAGGATATGGACATCTACAAGAAAGAGATCTTCGGCCCTGTCCTGTCAACTGTCCGCGCGCAGTCCTATGAAGAGGCCATCGGCCTTGCCATGGACCATGAATACGGCAATGGCACCGCGATCTTTACCCGTGACGGCGACACGGCCCGCGATTTTGCCAGCCGGATCAACATCGGCATGGTCGGTGTGAACGTGCCAATCCCTGTGCCGCTTGCCTATCACACCTTTGGTGGCTGGAAGAAATCCATGTTTGGTGACCTCAACCAGCACGGGCCGGATGCGTTCAAGTTCTACACACGGACCAAGACGATCACCTCGCGCTGGCCCTCTGGCATCAAGGAAGGTGGCGAGTTTTCCATCCCACTTATGGAGTAACACAATTCCGCGCCTCGCCCGATCGCTCGGGCGGGGCTCTTTTGTGGCAGGCTTGCGCTTATCGCCCGTTCGCGACAAAATATGAACAAGCGTTCAATTCTTGCAGGAGCTCCCGATGGATTTTGCACTCACCGAGGAACAACCAGCCATTTTCGATATGGCGCTTGCTTTTGGCCAAGAGCATATCGCACCCCATGCCCGCACCTGGGAAGCAGAGGGCGAGATCCCCAAATCACTTTGGCCAGAACTGGCCGCACTTGGTTTTGGTGGTCTTTATGTGTCGCCTGACAATGGCGGCTCTGGCCTGTCGCGGCTTGATGCAACGCTGGTGTTTGAAGCGCTCGCGCAGTCCTGCGCATCGGTTGCCGCATTCCTTTCGATCCACAATATGTGTGCCAAAATGATCGAAAGCTACGGCACGGAGTCGCTGAAGGATCGTGTTTTGCCCAAAGCACTCGCGATGGAGACGATCCTGGCCTACTGCCTGACAGAACCCGGTTCCGGCTCTGACGCTGCTGCGCTGAAAACCAAGGCAGATCGCACCAACGACGGCTACAGCCTGACAGGAACCAAGGCATTCATTTCCGGCGGCGGATACTCGGACGCCTATATCGTGATGTCCCGCACCGGTGCCGACGGCCCCAAGGGCGTCAGCGCCATCGTTGTGGAAGACGGCGCGCAGGGCCTCTCCTTCGGTGGGCTCGAGGACAAGATGGGCTGGAAGTCGCAACCAACGCGACAGGTGCAACTGGATGCAGCGCTGGCCCCGGCCGAAAATCTGCTGGGTGAAGAAGGGTCCGGTTTCAAATACGCAATGGCGGGCCTTGATGGCGGGCGACTGAACATCGCGGCCTGTTCAATCGGGGCGGCCCAATCGGCCCTTGATCAAACGCTGGGCTACATGGCCGAGCGCCAAGCCTTCGGCAAATCCATTGACCAGTTCCAAGGGCTGCAATTCCGGCTGGCGGATATGGAAATCAACCTGCAAGCCGCCCGCACCTTCCTGCGTCAGGCGGCCTGGAAACTGGACAACGGCGCGCCCGATGCGACGAAGTTCTGCGCGATGGCCAAGAAGCTATGCACAGAAACCGGCAGCCAAGTCGCCGACCAATGCCTGCAACTGCACGGCGGCTATGGTTACCTTGCGGATTACGGGATCGAAAAGATCGTTCGCGACCTGCGGGTGCATCAGATCCTTGAAGGCACAAACGAGATCATGCGCGTAATCACCGCACGCCACCTAATTCACAAATGACCGATATCATCATTCGAAAATCCGGGCGTGCCGGATGGATCACACTGAACCGGCCCAAGGCGCTGAATGCGCTGACCTGGGATATGTGTCTGGCGATTGAGACAGCACTGGACGACTGGCGTGACGACGCGGAGGTGGCACTTGTGATCATCGACGCCACAGGTGACCGGGCCTTTTGTTCTGGCGGCGACATCGCCGAGATGTACGCCGCAGGCCAGCGTGGTGATCTGGACTACGGGCGGCGGTTCTGGCGGGATGAATACCGGCTCAACGCCAAGATCCACAGCTACGGCAAGCCAATTGCGGCCTTCCTGCAAGGGTTCACCATGGGCGGTGGGGTTGGTGTCGGATGCCATGCGTCCCATCGGATCGTCTGTGACAGCAGCCAGATTGCCATGCCCGAATGCGCGATCGGGTTGGTGCCTGACGTCGGTGGATCGCTGTTGCTGGCGCAGGCACCGGGCTATGTGGGCAGCTATCTGGGGCTGACCGGCGACCGTATGGATGCGGGCGACGCGATCTTCGCAGGGTTTGCGGATCACTTTGTGCCAAAGACCGCATGGGAAGACCTGAAACACACGCTCGCCACCACTGGCACGACCGATGCCATCGCATCGGCAAAACACGCAGCCCCCGACAGCCGCCTTGCGGAATGGCAGTCAGAGATCGACACATGCTTTGCGGGGCCGACCCTCGCCGCGGTGTATCAGGCCATGCCCGCCGACGCAGGCCCGGCCATGACACAGGCGCGCAAGCTGATGGACCGCAACTGCCCGCTGAGCATGGCCGTCTCAGCCCAGATCATTGATGCCGTGCGCCATGACCCGCAGATCAGAACCGCGCTTGATTGCGAGTTTCGCTACACATTCCGCTGTGTCGCTCAGGGCGACTTTATCGAAGGGATCAGGGCGGCCATCATCGACCGGGACCGGAACCCGCAATGGCAACACGACAGTTGGGCCGATGTGAAGGACACAGACGTCGCACAGATGACAGCACCCTTGGGCAAAGATGCGCTGCAATGGAAGGAAGAGACATGAAAATCGGATTTATCGGATTGGGCAACATGGGCGCGCCGATGGCGGCCAACCTTGCCAAGACGCATGAGGTCACCGGATTTGATACCGTGGCCAAACCCGCTGGGATCACGCTGGCGGATAGTGCCGCTGCTGCCGCCAAAGACGCCGACGTTGTGATCACCATGCTCCCAAACGGGGATATCCTGCGGGCTGTCGCCGCCGACATTCACGCGGTGATGAAGCCCGGTGCGGTACATCTGGACTGCTCTACCGTTGACGTGGAAAGCGCGCGTGCCGTTGCCGCGGCAGCACAGGACAAAGGGCTTGCAGCGGTTGACGCCCCTGTTTCCGGCGGAATCGGCGGGGCAACCAACGGGACGCTGACCTTTATGGCGGGCGGGCCTGCTGCGGCTTTCGCCACCGTGGAGCCTCTTTTTGACATCATGGGGCAAAAGGCCGTGCATTGTGGCGACGCGGGCAACGGGCAAGCGGCCAAAATCTGCAACAACATGATCCTCGGGGTCACGATGATCGCCACCTGCGAGGCGTTCGTGCTGGCCGACAAACTTGGTCTCGACCGTCAGGCGATGTTTGATGTGGTCAGCACCTCATCGGGCTATTCCTGGACCATGAACGCCTACTGCCCCGCCCCCGGTGTCGGGCCGGTCAGCCCGGCGGACAATGATTACACGCCGGGTTTCGCAGCGGAACTCATGCTCAAAGACCTCAACCTGTCACAAATGGCCGCCGAAGCCGCAGACGCCGACACGCCCATGGGCAAGGCTGCAACCGCCCTCTATGCGCAATTCGTCGAGGATGAGGACGGCAAAGGCAAAGACTTCTCAGCCATGCTGCCACGGTTCGAATGCAGGCGCCGCGCCTGACTTTCCATGTCCAGTCAAACTTCCGCCGGAGGCATCCCCATAATTTCTTGAATTATGGGGACTACTCAGCAGCGACCGATTTCGCCGCAAGCATCTCTTTCAGATAACGCCCGGTGTGGCTCTCGGCCACTTCCGCCACTTTCTCGGGCGTGCCTGTGGCCACGATCTTGCCACCGCCATCGCCGCCCTCAGGGCCGATATCAATGATGTGATCGGCGGTTTTGACAACATCCAGATTATGCTCGATCACAATGACAGAGTTCCCCTGATCTACCAATTCATGCAGCACTTCCAATAGCTTACGCACATCTTCGAAATGCAGACCCGTGGTTGGCTCATCAAGAATATACAGTGTGCGCCCGGTTGAGCGTCTGGACAATTCCTTGGACAGTTTCACCCGCTGGGCTTCGCCGCCCGACAGCGTTGTCGCCTGCTGGCCCACCTTGATATAACCAAGGCCCACCCGCATCAGCGCATCCATCTTTTCGCGGATCGAGGGCACAGCGGTAAAGAACGTCTGCGCATCCTCGACAGTCATATCAAGCACATCGGCAATGCTCTTGCCCTTGAATTTGATCTCAAGCGTTTCGCGGTTATAGCGCGCACCCTTGCAGGTCTCGCAGGTCACATAGACGTCTGGCAGAAAGTGCATCTCGATCTTGATGACACCGTCACCCTGACAGGCCTCACAGCGGCCGCCCTTGACGTTGAAACTGAAGCGGCCCGGCTTGTAGCCGCGCGCCTTCGCCTCTGGCATGCCGGCGAACCATTCACGGATCGGGGTAAAGGCCCCGGTATAGGTCGCAGGGTTGGACCGGGGCGTGCGTCCGATCGGGCGCTGGTCGATGTCGATCACCTTGTCCAGATGCTCAAACCCCTTGATGGTCTCACAAGGCCCCGGCGTCTGGCGCGCGCCATTCAATTTCATCGAGGCATTCTTGAACAATGTCTCAATCGTCAGCGTGGATTTCCCGCCGCCCGATACGCCGGTGACACAGACGAACTGACCCAGTGGAAAGTCGGTGGTGACATTTTGCAGGTTGTTGCCCGTGGCCTTCACCACGGTCAGCTTCTTGCCTTTCCCTTTGCGGCGCTTTGCCGGCACGGCAATTTCTCTGGCGCCAATCAGATATTGACCGGTGACAGAGGCTTCATTGGCCATAATCTCTTGCGGGGTGCCTTTGGCCACGACCTCACCCCCGTGCACGCCAGCGCCGGGACCGATATCAAAGACATAATCGGCCTCGCGGATGGCCTCTTCATCGTGTTCAACAACGATCACGGTATTGCCCTGATCGCGCAGGTTCTTGAGCGTGGTCAGCAGGCGGTCATTGTCACGCTGGTGCAAACCAATGGACGGCTCATCCAGCACGTAAAGCACCCCCTGCAAGCCCGATCCGATCTGGCTTGCCAGCCGAATACGCTGGCTCTCGCCGCCTGACAGCGTGCCGGAGTTGCGCGAGAGCGTCAGATATTCAAGGCCCACGTTATTGAGGAACCCAAGCCGTTCACGGATTTCCTTTAGAATCGCAACCGCAATCTCATTCTTCTGCTTGCTCAGCGCCTCAGGAACATCTTTGCACCAATCATAGGCTTCCTTGATCGACATCTGCACAACCTGCCCCACATGCAGACCTCCAATCTTCACTGCCAGCGCTTCCTCGCGCAGACGATAGCCGCCACAGGTGCCGCAATTGCGGTTGTTCTGGTAGTTCTCGAATTCTTCACGAATCCAATTGCTGTCGGTTTCGCGATAGCGGCGTTCCATGTTCGGGATCACACCCTCAAAGGCGCGTTCGACCTGATAGACCCGGCCGCCTTCATCATAGCGGAACTTGATCTCCTCCGTGCCAGAGCCACGCAGGAACACCTGCTGTACCTTCGGATCAAGATCCTTCCAGCGGGCATTCTTGTTGAAGCCATAGTGCTTGGCGATGGCTTCAATGGTTTGCAGAAAATACGGGCTCTTACCCTTGCGCCAGGGCGCCAAGGCACCATCTGCGATTTTCAGTGTCACATCGGGGACGACCAGTTGTTCGTCAAAGAACAGCTCAACGCCCAGGCCGTCACAGGACGGGCAAGCACCAAAAGGCGCGTTGAAGGAAAACAGGCGCGGCTCGATCTCGGGGATCGTGAAACCAGACACGGGGCAGGCGAAATTTTCGGAAAACGTCAGGCGCTCT
The DNA here is from genome assembly GCA_947498645.1 of uncultured Paracoccaceae bacterium. GTDB lineage: Bacteria > Pseudomonadota > Alphaproteobacteria > Rhodobacterales > Rhodobacteraceae > Yoonia. The sequence goes on from CANMKS010000001.1 coordinate 2,961,345, forward strand.
GGGTCGCCCTCTTTTGGGGCAGTCTCCAATATCGCGATCCCGTCAGCCAGATCGAGGGCGGTACGGAAACTGTCGGCCAATCGGGTCTCCAGCCCTTCGCGCACCACGATACGGTCCACAACCACATCAATGTCATGGCGAAACTTCTTGTCCAGCGTCGGCGGCTCGTCCAATTCGTAGAATTCACCGTCAACCTTGACTCGCTGAAAACCCTGCTTGCGGAGTTCCAGAAACTCCTTGCGGTACTCGCCCTTGCGGTCGCGAATGATCGGGGCCAGCAGATAGCCGCGCGTGCCCTCCTCCAGCGCCATGACACGGTCGACCATGTCCTGCACTTGCTGCGCTTCAATCGGCAGGCCGGTGGTCGGGCTGAACGGTGTGCCCGCACGGGCGAACAGCAGACGCAGATAATCGTAAATCTCGGTGATCGTGCCCACAGTCGATCGCGGGTTCTTGGAGGTCGTTTTCTGCTCAATCGAAATCGCGGGCGACAGGCCGGAAATGTGATCCACATCCGGCTTTTCCATCATATCAAGGAACTGGCGGGCATAGGCGGACAGCGATTCCACGTAGCGGCGCTGCCCTTCGGCATAGATCGTATCAAAGGCCAGCGATGATTTCCCCGATCCCGAAAGGCCGGTGATCACAACAAGCTGATCGCGCGGAATATCAACATCTATATTCTTCAGATTATGCTCGCGCGCGCCGCGTACTTCGATGTTCTTCAGCTCTGCCATGACGGTCTCCTCAGAGGACAGCTATCAGATAGCGGCGCGATGCGAGAACGCCACCCCAATAACGGAACGTTTCGGGAACATATACAAATTAATATTCCGCTACCAGCCAAAAGCGAACAGGCCCGCCAAGATGGCGGACCTGTGCAAACAGTAAGGTGGATTTCAATCCACCTCTACATATGGATCACACGGTCATATGCATCGAGGACACTCTCATGCATCATCTCTGACAAGGTTGGATGCGGGAAGACCGTGTTCATCAAATCCTCTTCCGTTGTCTCCAACTGGCGACCCACAACATAGCCTTGAATCAACTCCGTCACCTCGGCACCCACCATATGCGCACCCAGCAATTCGCCCGTCTTGGCGTCGAATACCGTCTTGATCATGCCCTCAGGCTCGCCCAATGCAATCGCCTTGCCGTTGCCGATAAAGGGGAAACGGCCAACTTTGATGTCGTAGCCCAGCTCCTTGGCTTTCGCCTCGGAATAGCCGACCGATGCCACCTGCGGATGGCAATAGGTGCAGCCTGCAATGCTTTCTGGCTTGACCGGGTGGGCGTGTTTGCCTGCGATCAGATCGGCCACCATAACACCTTCATGGCTGGCCTTATGGGCCAACCACGGCGCACCGGCGATATCGCCAATGGCATAAAGGCCTTCAACACCCGTGCGGCAGAATTCATCGGTTACAACATGGGTGCGATCAACCTTCACGCCCAGTTCCTCAAGGCCCAGACCTTCGACGTTGCCGACAATGCCAACGGCCGAGATAACGGTGTCAAAATCCATCTTCTCGACCTTGCCACCCGCCTCAATATGCGCGGTGACCTTGCCCTTGCCGCGATCCAACTGCTTGACCATGGATTTCTCCATGATCTTCATGCCCTGTTTCACAAACTGCTTCTTGGCAAAGGCTGAAATCTCGGCATCCTCAACCGGCAACACACGGTCCATCACCTCAACCACTGTCGTATCGGCGCCCAGCGTATTGTAGAAGCTCGCAAACTCGATCCCGATGGCACCGGACCCAATCACCAACAGCTTTTTGGGCATCTTCTTGGGCTCAAGCGCGTGCTTGTAGGTCCAGACCAGATCGCCATCCGCCTCCAGCCCCGGCAATTCGCGGGCGCGGGCGCCAGTGGCCAGCACGATATTCTTGGCCGTCAGCGCCTCTGCGCCCTTCTCGCCTTTGACAGAGACCTTGCCCTTGGCTGGGATCGTGGCCTCACCCATGAAAACCGTGACCTTGTTCTTCTTCATCAGGTGCCCGATGCCACCCGACAATTGACCCGCAACAGCGCGGCTGCGTTTGACCACCGCGCCCAGATCATAGTCTACGCCCGTCGCCTTGAGGCCGAATTCCTTGGCCCGTTGCATCAGATGGAATACTTCGGATGACCGCAGCATTGCCTTGGTCGGGATACATCCCCAGTTCAGGCAAATGCCGCCCAGATGCTCGCGCTCCACAATGGCGACTTTCATCCCCAGCTGCGCGCCACGGATCGCGGCCACATAGCCGCCCGGTCCGGCACCAATTACAATCAGGTCAAAGTTCTGCGCTGCCATCAGACGGCCCTCCAAATCCAAATTTAGTTGAACACTAAACTATTTTTGAAAAGACCTCTAGTGACCTCGGGGCATATCAGCTACCCGATGGGCGCAAAGGGGCTATTCTGCGGCTTGCTGGGCCCGAATAGCCGCACCATAGCCACCTGCATCCAGAAAGGCCTGTTCGGCCGCAGTCGTCTTGCGACCCAAGACATCATTGCGATAGGGGAACCGGCCAAAGTCGCGGATGACAGCGCGATGCGCACAGGCATGGTCGCGGTTGCTATCGCCGTATTCAGGCATACGGGTGTGGATCAACCGGACGGCCCGATCCTGATCGCAAAGATTTTCGGCATGCATCAAAGGCAGATAGAAGAACTGCCGCGCAGGTTCATCAATCTTGAGATCCCAATTGCGATCAATCGCCATCTTTGCCGCCGCCCGCGCCAGCGCATCGGTCGAAAACGCATCGCAATTGTCGCGGAACATATTGCGGGGGAATTGATCTGTCAGGATGATGTAAGCAAGGGTGCCGGATGGATAAGTCAGCCAAAGGCCCAATGCCCCTTCTGCGGCCAGTTTCCACGTGCTTTTGAATTTCTCTGAAATCCTGGCGTCAAACGCCGGGTCCGATTTATACCAATCCGCCGGCGAACATTCGTCCAGCCAGAACGCCAACACCTCGTCGGGGGTTACCACGGCACCACTCCTTGATGGTTCATCAACCTGTTACAATTCGAAGCAGAGAACCCCTGCCCTGACAAGGGGTAAGTTTCGCAAATCATTCACCCTTTCTTTCGGTGTGACATCTTGAGTGACCTTGCGGCACTTATTGCGCCTGAACTGGCTATTCTTCGTCCTCTGCACCATCCAGATAAATCTCTTGCGCCAACTCAACGGCAACGGTCGAGGATGCAGCCGACACCGGCACATAGCTGCTTTGCTCGTCTTCCCAATCAGTGCTGGTGCGCTGCGTTGTGCGATACAAACCGTAAAAACCAACCCCAAACAACAAAGACGCCGTGAAAAGCCAGAACCCGTTCACCCCGATGACATCCATCATCACACCAACCGTCAAAGGCCCGGCAATCGCGCCAACCCCATTGATAAACAGCAGCCCGCCAGAGGCCGAGGCCATATCATCACGATCAAGCCGGTCATTGGCATAAGCCAGAAGCAGCGCATAAAGCGGGTTCGAGGTTCCGCCGACAATCGCGCCGCTGATGATGATAATATAAAGGCTGCCTGGCAGGAAAAACGCGAGCATTGATCCCGCTCCGCCAATCATGGCAACCCAAACGATCAGGACGCGGCGGTCCATCCGGTCAGACAGCCACCCGATCGGGTATTGCAGGACAAGCGCCGACACATAGATCGCCGAGACAAAGAACGAAATCTCGCCCACCGTCAGCCCTGCCTGGCTGCCGTAAACGGCCGACATGCCAAACTGTGCCGAGAAGACACCGCCCAGCAAGAACATGCCGACACAAGCCAGCGGCGACGCGGCAATCAGGTCTCTCATCTTCATCGGTTTGGTTGTCTCAAACGCGGGCATCGGGCGCGCGGAGAGCAACACCGGCGCAAACGCCAGCGAGACAAGGATCGACGGAATAATGAACAGCACATAACCCGACACATCACCCCGGCTGACGATCCACTGCGCAAAGACGATGCCCGCCATCTGCACGATCATGTAAAGCGACAGCGACTTGCCACGGTTTTCATTGCTGGAAGCATCGTTCAGCCAGCTTTCGGCGGTGATATAGACCCCACAGAAACAAAACCCGATGATGACGCGGCCAATGGCCCAGGCCCAGGGCTCGATCAAAACGGGGTAAGAGATCAACACCGCAGAAACAAGCGACCCCAGTGCCGCAAAGACCCGCACATGGCCAACCCGGCGGATCAGCTCTGGCGTGAACCGCGAACTGAACAAAAAGCCCAGAAAATAGGCGGACATGACGATGGAGAGCGACAGGGTGCTGAACCCTTCAATGCCACCGCGCAGGCCAAGAAGTGTGCCCTGCAAGCCGTTGCCGACCATCAACAGGAACATGCCAAGAAACAGCGCCCACGAGCCTGTAAACACCTGAATCATAGCCTGCCCTTTCACGGATAATATGAACCGCCTATGTCACGATTCGAATCCGACTACACCATGTTTCAGCGACCACTTCGCGTCTGTTTACGCCCTATCCATGGGGCAGCAAAAGCGAGGCATCCCCATAAGAGAAAAAGCGGTACTCCTGGCCAATTGCATGGGCGTAAATGGCCTTGATCGTATCGACCCCCATCAGCGCCGACACCAGCATCATCAGGGTCGATTTCGGCAGATGAAAATTGGTCATCAACCCATCCGCCATCTGAAACCGGAACCCCGGCACAATGAAGATGTCCGTCGGCCCCGTCCAAGGTTGCATGACGCCACCCTCGGCTGCACTCTCAATCAACCGCAACGCCGTTGTGCCAACCGGAATGATGCGCCCGCCAGCGGCCTTGGTGGCGTTGATCTCGGCGGCGGCCTGTGCGGTAACCTCGCCCCATTCCGCGTGCATCTTGTGGTCCGTGACATCATCGACCTTGACCGGCAGGAATGTCCCGGCCCCTACATGCAACGTCACATGCGTGAACTGCACACCGCGCGCGCGCAAAGCCTCCAGCAAGGGTCCATCGAAATGCAATGACGCTGTAGGCGCAGCCACCGCACCAGCATGATGCGCCCAATAGGTCTGGTAATCTTCCTTGTCGGCCTCGTCGGCCGGACGTTTTGCGGCAATGTAAGGTGGCAAAGGCATTGCACCCACATCGGCCAATGCCGCATCAAAATCATCCCCTGTCAGGTTGAACCGCAATCGCCCCTGCCCATCTGCGCGGCCAGTCACTTCAGCGGACAGCACATCCGAGAATACGATCACTTCGCCATCGCGCACCTTCTTCAAGGGCTTGATCAGCGCAGTCCATGTGCCATCCGCCTGCGGTTCCAGCAGTGTCACATCCATGCGCGCGCTGGTTTTACCTGCGCCACCAGATCGGTGTCTGGCCCCGGTCAGCCGCGCTGGGATCACCTTTGTGTCATTCAGGATCAGGCGATCGCCCGGTTGCAGAATATCCGGCAACTCATGCACGATCCGATCCGCAATCTGATCGGCCTGCGCCAGCAACAGCCGCGCCGAAGAGCGCGGGCGCGCAGGGCGCGTCGCAATCAGATGCTCGGGCAGGTCAAAATCAAAGGTACTCAGCTTCATTGCGACAGCTCTGGTGCCGGTCTGCGAAAGATTTCGCGGAACATCCCCGGCGTCAGGATCGACAGCGGGTTCACCGCAACGCGCGGCGCATCCGAGGTGCCGCCAATGGTGAAGTTGAACCCGATCAGCCCCTCGCCGCGACGGGTCAGAAAAGACCCGATGCTGTTGACAAAATAAAATGGTGACACGACGCCCTGCAGATCAATCTGTTTGTTGGCGAGCGTGTAAATCCCGTCGACCGAAATGCCAAGCCCCGGCCCCACGGCACTGGCCTCGGAGACAATCACTTGCTGCGGGGTCAGGCGGAAACGCGCATCAACCTCATCAAAAACAAGGCCCTGACCATCCAGTTGCTGCAACAGCCCAACGCCGCTGATCGCGTTGAGAAGGGCCGCCATCGCTGGCGCGTCAGTCACGCGGATATCGCGAATACCCAGAAAACCATCAAAGGTTCCGGCCGCGACAGCGGGCAAAAGGGTCAGGTCCAGGGCCCCGCCGCGGGCATTCCGCGTCAGCCCCGCCGCGCGCAACACCGCCCCCGCATCATCACTGCGCAACCGCACGGCAGAGCGCCCATCGCGCGGTGCCACGGCCCCGCGCACCGGCGCTGCGCCATTCAGCTGACCACTGAACTCGCCCCGAAAGCCGCCTTGCCCGCGAAAATCACCCCTGAAATCCGTCAGGGCAATGCCTTCGCTGATCTGCAACCGATCCAGCGCGATTGTTACCGGCCCACTTTCGCCCTGCCCGGCCCCAAATCGTGCGCCGCGCAAATCAAGCGTCCCACCGCCAATGGTGACACCGACCGGCAGGCCCGCCCCGCGTCCCGAAAGCGTGATTGCCGCGTTCAGCCAGTTATCCAAACGGACACGCGAAAAGACAGCACTCTCGAGCTGACCACTGTCATCAAGGTTGATCTGTCCAGAGGCCTCAAGCCCGCCGCCCGCGATCTCCAGCGTGCCAATCGACGGGACTGGCCCCAACGCACCGGCAACCAAAAGACGGCCAGAGGCATCAGGCGGTTTTGACCAGCCAACGGCGGGTATGCCCACGCTCATGCCAACCAGATCAGAGCTGAGACTGAATTGAGGCGCCAGCGCGGGTAAAAGATCAATCTGCAACGCACCACGGCCCCGCCCACCAACGGTGCCGGGGGGCAACGCTATGCCAAACTCATCCAGAAAATCCTGCGACAGGCTCACATCTGCCTCTACCCGGCTGCCGGGCCTTTGCGGATCGCCGAACCGCTGTTCCCATGCGCCATTGGCAGAGACCGCGCCGACGCGCACCGGGCCGGACACGCGCACGCCTTCACGTGTTGCCGTCACATCCAGCCGGGGCGCAATGAATTGCCTGTCAGGCAACAGCGTGGCACTGCGCACCCCAACCAACACAGAGGCGATATCAACTGCGATGTCGTCAACTGCCGGGCGCGGCTCCAGCGGCCAGATGATCTGCCCGTCGGTCAGCGCCCGCCCTTCGGCAAGGCTGACAGGCAGGTTCGCCTTGTCGAGGAATGCGAAGGGCGGTTGGTTGAGCACCGACAAAGACGCGGTGATCGATCCATCCACCTGAAGGTCCAGAACAGCGGGGGACGGGCGCTGGCGCAGGTCCACAACCGTGAAATGCGATCCCGCCATTTGCAGCGGTCCCCCCTCTGGGGCCAGTACCGTGCCAGCGTCAATGCTGGCCACAAACTGATGGTCCGCAATGCTGGCCACACCTTTTGCGCCCCTGAACGGGGGCACATGGCGCAGGAATTTGATCGTTGTGTCGTCAAATTCAAACCCGAAGGCGGTGCGGACCTCTTGTTCGGGCGCGGCCCGGACCCCAGTGTAAAGATTGAACAAACGTCCTTCGCTGACATTGGCCGAAAACCACTGGCGCGTGCTTGGTTTCATGGTGAGCGGCCAGAAGTCCAACAAGCGCTCCGGCGCGATCTGGTCGATTTCCGCGTCAACCGCAACGCGCCAGCCCGCATCCGTCGCCGCCGCCTCGCCTTTGGCTATCATGCGGGTGTCGCCGTCGATGATGACGGCCTGTCCTACCTCTACCGCAAAAGGGTCAAAGCGAAAGCGCAGGTCAACAGCGGCCTGCGGCACTTGCGGGGCTACGTCAAAGAAACCGGGCGGATTAATGGCAACGTCACGGAATTGAAACTGCGCCAGCAGGGCGCGCGGCAGACCTGCACGGAATTCGCGCAAATAGGCATCACCATCGGCAGCAAGGCTGCCCCATTCCGTCTCTAGGCTGATCTCGCTAAAGGAAATACGGTCGCGCACCGGATCATAGCTGAAATAGGCGCGGGCGGCATCAAAGGCGACAGGCCGGGTGGCGGGATTGGGTTGCAAAACACCCTGCCCGATATCAAGCGATGCATTCAACGGGCCAAGCGCGCCCTCTTCATCCAGTTCTGTGCGCAAAGAGGCCGAAATCGGCGCATCCACATCGCGCAACCAACTCAGCGCGGGGGATTGCGCCGCAATATCGCTGGCCACGGCATCGGTCAGGTTCATCCCGATCTGTGCCGCGCGGCTGCCACGCGGGCTGAGATAGGACAGGTTCACATTCGTCACCCCCGCCCGCCCCGACAAAACCGAAAAGTTCCCCCGCAATGAGGTCTGTGCATTGCGCAGATCAAGTGCGACCGTGCCGCCATCCACGATCCAGCTGCGGCCTGCGCGGGCATCATCAAAGTTGACGACCATCCCGTCGGCGCGCACGACCTCAAGCGCCTCCAATGCGGGGCGCTCGAACATCTGATCAAACTGGTCCAGCAATTCCGGCAAGCTGCGGGCACTGCCCAGATCAGACCCGCCGGTGGTCAGCGCAAATGATACGTCCCCCAGCGCGCTGCGCCGCAGGTTCACCTGTGCCCCGATCAGGCGCACCTCTTGCATCAGCACCTCTTGCCGCAGGATCAACCCGCGTGGTGACATCAGCCCTTCAACAACAGGCACGCGGGTCAGGGTCAGCCCGCCCTGATCCACCAAACGCGTATCCACAAGGCGCACCGTGGGATGTAGATCGCGGCCAATGCGCAAGGTGATCGCGCCAAAATCAAGCGTCGCCCCCTCCAGCAAATCACCGGCGCGAGCCTCGATCCGTTCGGTGATCCAACTGGGGGCTGTGATCTCGCGATCAATGATCATCACCGCAGCGGCCGCCAGAAAAACCAGCGGCAGCAAACACACCACAAAACCCGCGCGCAGCCAGAACAGCCACTTTGGCATTGCTTTTGCCCGCTTGCGCTTGGGGTTCGGTTTTTCCGGCTTTTCGGATTCGCTGTCTTCGGTCATCGGCTCTTCTGTTCAGGCCACCCCTTTATCTTTCACGGATCGGGGCTAAAACAAAACCAAGAAACGCCACTAACCCAAGGACACCCTCATGACCCAGCCCGCCGTCGGCGATCAAGCGCCTGCCATCAGCCTGCCCCGCGACGGGGGCGAGATCGTCAACCTGTCCGATTTTGCAGGCAAAAAGGTGGTTCTTTATTTCTACCCAAAGGATGACACCCCCGGCTGCACCAAAGAGGCCATCGGATTTACCGATGTGGTCGATGAATTTGCGGCGCTTGATACGGTGATCCTTGGTGTTTCCAAGGACAGCGTGAAAAAGCACGACAAATTCGTTGCCAAACACGATCTGAAAATCGCCCTTCTGTCGGATGAGGACGGTGACGTCTGCGAGCGTTACGGCACATGGGTCGAAAAAAACATGTATGGCAAGACATATATGGGGATTGAACGGGCGACCTATCTGATCGGGGCTGACGGCAAGATCGTGCAGGTCTGGCGCAAGGTGCGCGTGCCCGGCCATGTCGATGCGGTGCTGGACGCGGTGCGTGCGGCGTGACGCTCACGGAAATGGCCGTTGCGGTGCTGAACACCGCTGACGGGCGCGCCAAGACGGCGCTTTCGCGTCAATATGCCAAAACCTGGCAAGAGGCCCGCAAGGCCGGCCAAGAGATCGCAATCGGCAACGCCAAACCTCCACTCTTTCCGGCGCGCCCGGACAGGCCGGAACTGCTGGACCCCCGCGATGTGCCCCAACGCAAACCCGGATCAGAGGCCGGGCGCATCGCCCTGCTGCATGCTGTCGCGCATATCGAATTGAACGCGGTTGATCTGCATTGGGACATCATTGCGCGGTTTGCGGCCACGCCACTGCCGCTTGGCTACTATGATGACTGGGTCAAGGCTGCCGATGAAGAATCCAAACATTTCAATCTGATGTGCGACTGTCTTGAAGCGATGGACAGCCACTATGGCGCGCTACCAGCGCACGCAGGCATGTGGCGCGCGGCAGAAGATACAGTTGACGATCTGATGGGGCGGCTGGCCGTGGTGCCGATGGTGCTCGAGGCGCGCGGGCTGGACGTGACACCGGGCATGATCAAGATCTTCAAACAGGCCAAGCTGACGCAAGCGGTCGAGGCATTGGAAGTGATCTATGCCGAAGAGGTGCATCATGTGGCCTACGGATCGAAATGGTTTCATTTCCTCTGCGGCAGGCACGATCTGGACCCGACAGGTGTGTTCCATAATCTGGTGCGCAAGTATTTCCACGGAAACCTCAAACCGCCCTTCAACGAAGAAAAGCGGGCCGAGGCCGGGATCCCCCCAGATTTCTACTGGCCCCTCGCGGGGACCGGGCACATCACCCGAAAGTGAGCCGATGGATCGGCGAGACCTTGCGCAGAACGCCTTTACGCTATGGCACTTGCATAAAAACAAGCGCAAAAATCTTGCAGGATCGGCCCCGTCTGCGTAAACGAGGTGGGACCGCCAAAAAGAGGCATTGGCATTTGAACGGGACAGGACAGGCACAATCGTGAGATCACGACTGACAGCACGCATTCATGGAATGCTCGAACGGGTCTTTCCCGAACGGCGGCTTTTCCTGCGCTCGGATACTGAAACGCGGTTTATCCGGCTTAAGCCGGAAACGCAGTTGGTCGCCTGGACCGGCAGTATCATCGTTGTCGCCTGGACCATCATTGCCACGGCAATTCTGCTGATGGACAGCATCGGTGCGGGGAACTTTCGCGCACAGGCCCAGCGTGATCAGTTCACCTATGAACAACGCCTGAACGCCCTGTCGACGGAACGGGACGCCCGCGCGATGGAAGCACTGGCCGCGCAGGAACGCTTTACCTCGGCCTTGCAGCAAATCTCGGTCATGCAAACCGAACTGCTGGCCACCGAAGAAAAGCGGCGCGAGCTTGAAACGGGGCTTGAGGTTGTGCAGGCCACATTGCGCGACGCCATGCGCGCACGCGAAGCAGCCCGCCAACAGGTTGCCGCACTCACCGCCGATGAGGATGACCAGCCTAACGCCTCGATCAGTGAAGATGCCGCTGGTACGGTCGATCTGCTGGCCACAGCACTGGCCGAAACCGCATCAGAGCGTGACCAGATCGCGGCGGATGCGGAATCTGCAATCACCGTCGCACAGGAAATGCAGCTGGAACTGCGACTTTTGCAGGAACGTAACGACCAGATTTTCCGACAGCTGGAAGAGGCGATGCTGGTCTCGGTCGAACCGCTGGATGACATGTTTCGCGCGGCTGGCATGAACCCTGACACGCTGATTGAACAGGTGCGGCGCGGCTATTCAGGCACCGGCGGCCCTTTGACCCCCATCCAGTTCTCGACCCGTGGCGGCGAACCCGACCCTGACGCCCTGCGCGCCAATGCCATCCTGACCGCGATGGACCGGATCAACCTCTACCGGATTGCGGCCGAGAAAGCGCCCTTCTCGATCCCGGTCAAGTCGAACTTCCGTTACACCTCTGGCTTTGGGCCGCGCTGGGGGCGGATGCACAATGGCACGGATTTCGCCGGGCCGATCGGCACGCCGATCTATACAACGGCCGATGGCGTTGTCACCCATGCTGGCTGGTCGTCGGGATATGGCCGATTGATCAAAATCCGGCATGACTTTGGCATTGAAACACGCTATGCGCACCTTAATGCGATTGATGTTCGCGTCGGCCAAAGGGTCTCGCGCGGCGAACGTATCGGTGCTATGGGGAATTCTGGTCGCTCGACTGGCCCCCACCTTCACTACGAGGTCCGTGTGAACGGCAACCCCGTCAACCCCATGACCTATATAAGAGCTGGACAGAATGTTTTCTAAATCCAAAATCAATGAGCCCGGACCAAAAACGTCCGAAACCGACACAAGCACCTCACCCCAGGCGTCCAAGCCTGCCGGGTCCGACAGCGCGCCCGCGACGCCGAAAGCCAAGCCGGCGGCGTCCGTGCTGTCCTCTGATTTGCTGATCACCGGGAACCTCAAGACAAGCGGCGACATCAAGGTCGAAGGTCAGGTCGAAGGCGACGTGCGCGCCCACTTGCTGACCGTCGGCGAAGGCGCCACCGTCAAAGGCGAAGTGGTTGCCGATGATGTTGTGGTCAACGGCCGTGTTGTGGGCCGCGTGCGTGGTTTGAAAGTGCGCCTGACATCAACCGCACGGGTTGAAGGTGACATCATCCACAAGACGATTGCCATCGAATCCGGAGCGCATTTCGAAGGCTCTGTGCAGCGTCAGGACGATCCACTGTCCACCGGTGCCAAGAAGATGCCAACGACCCCCGCTGCCGAGGCAAAGCCTGCTGCAAAGCCATAAGCGGCTCAGCATAGCGAAATTGAAAAGGCGCCCCATCAGAGGGCGCCTTTTTTATTGGGCGTACAATGCACGCCGATAAAGATGCCAAGTGGCATGGCCCAGAACCGGCAGCACGACGATCAACCCCAGAAACCAGGGGATCAGCGCCACAACCGACAGCACCGCGATCACAGCCGCCCAGACCAGCATGACCGGCAGATTGGCCCGCACTGCCGCAAGGCTGGTCAACATGGCCGTGACAAAGTCCACCTCGCGATCCAGCACCATCGGCAGGCTCATCACTGTGAGCGAGAACAGCAGAAACGCCAGCACAGCCCCCACGCCAAGCTCGACCGCGATCATCGTCAGCCCGTTGGGTGTCAGGAACACATCAAAACTTTGCGAGATATTGGTCATGGTCGAAAGCCCCATGAACAATGCAAAGATCATATGCGCCAGAAACGTCCAGAACAGAAAATAGACCACGATCAACGCACCCAGCCAAGGCAACTGCCGTGTCCGCTCTTGCCAGACAATGCCCAGCACACCGCGCCAATTCAGCGGGTCGCCCTTCTCCAGGCGGCGGCTTACCTCGTACAACCCTGCCGCGGCAAAGGGCGCGATCAAGGGAAAGCCCAGCGATGTGGCCAGGGTCCATGTCACATGCCCTGCCCCCAGCCAGATCATTGCAAATCCGCCAACGACATAGACCGCGCTGAAAAACAGCCCGAACTGAGGCGCCTGCCGGAAATCCTGCACACCGGCGCGCAGCACTGCCCCGATATCGGCAAACGTCACCTGTTTGACCTTTGACTGAATGGCACTTGTCACTGTCTCGCCTCCTCCCATGCCTGCCCCAATTGTAGTACCGCCAGATCCGCCCCGCGCGGCCCGGCAATCTGCAACCCCATCGGTCGCGGCCCGTCAATGGGCACGGCCAAACACGGCAGTCCAATCAGGCTGACAGGCACAACCACTTCCATCCAGCGATGATAGCTATCCATGTCAACGCCTACGATCTGCCGCGGCCAATGCCAGTCAATCGGAAACGGCCAGCATTGGGCCGTAGGCAAAACAAAGGCATCATAGGACTGAAACAGGGCCGCCGCCGCACGATACCAATCCGACCGCAGGGCACTTGCCCGCTGGATCTGCGGCCCGCTCAGGGCAAGCCCGCGCTCAACCTCCCAGATCGCCTCGGGCTTCAGCGCGTTGCGTAAATCCGGCTGATCGTAGATTGGCCCCAGCGATGCCGCGACAGCGAAGGAACGCAGGGTGATCCACGCCTCCCAAATCGCCTCGGCAGCAAAGGGTGGTTTCACGGCCTCAACGGTGCATCCTATCTCGGCAAAGCGGGCCACGGCGGTCTCTGCCACGTCGCGCACGCCCGCTTCCATCGGATAGGCACTGCCCCAGTCCCCCAGCCAGGCAATCCGGCACCCTTTGACGTCGCCCGCAATCCGATCTGCAAAATACTCCTTGGGTAAACCAAGGGGCTGACGCGGGTCAGGCCCTGACTGCACATCCAGCAACATCGCAATGTCACGCGGGCAGCGTGCCATCGGGCCGCCCGTTGACAGGTGATGCATGAAGACATCCCCCAGCGGCTCTGACGGCACACGTCCCCATGTCGGGCGCAGCCCGTAGACTCCGTTCCATCCCGCCGGATTACGCAGACTGCCCATCATGTCGGAGCCATCCGCAAGGCAAACCATATGGCGCGCCAGTGCCACCGCCGCACCGCCCGAGGATCCACCCGCACTGGTGCCCGGCAGCAGCGCATTCTGTGTGGCACCAAACACCGGGTTGAAAGTATGACTGCCCAATCCGAACTCAGGTGTATTCGTCTTGCCAATGATAATGGCACCGGCATCCTGCATCCGCTGCACCATGATATCGCTTTGCGCAGCGACAGAGCCTGCAAACAAAGGCGATCCCTGCGAGGTCGGCAGACCGGCAGCATTGGCCAAATCCTTCACCGCAATCGGGATACCATGTAGCGGGCCGCGTGTGCTTTGGTCGTCAGCCGCACGGGCCGCTGCAAGCAGGTCATCCCCGTCGCGCAGTGACACAATCGCATTCATCGCAGGGTTCTCTGCGGCGATCTGATCCAGCGTCGTCTGCATCACCTCTACCGCCGACACCTGCCGGGCTGCCAAAGCAGCCGTCAGTTGGTGCGCCGTCCATGTCATAAACTCAGCCATACGCCATCCAAACGCGGGACGGCGGACTTGGCAAGGCTACTCTGCGTTGGCCTCTGCCCGGCTTTTGCCAGACACATCCATCGCCAATGTCGCAGCCATCAGCCCATCCAGGTCACCGTCCAGAACGCCCTTGGTGTCGGAGGTCTCAAAATTGGTGCGCAGGTCTTTGACCATCTGATAAGGCTGCAACACATAAGACCGGATTTGGTTGCCCCAGCCCGCGTCGCCCGCGTTTTCATGCGCCTCGTTGACCAGCGTTGAGCGTTTGTCCAACTCCATCTGGTAAAGCCGCGATTTCAGCGCCTTCATGGCGATATCGCGGTTCTGGTGCTGTGACTTTTCCGAACTGGTCACAACGATCCCGGTGGGATGGTGCGTGATCCGCACCGCCGAATCCGTGGTGTTCACGTGCTGACCACCTGCACCTGATGACCGGTAGGTATCAAGACGAATATCAGCGGGGTTCACCTCGATCTCGATGTTGTCATCCACAACCGGATAGACTTTCACCGACGTGAACGACGTGTGCCGCTTGGCGGCACTGTCAAAGGGCGAGATGCGCACCAACCGGTGCACGCCGCTTTCCGATTTCAACCAGCCATAGGCGTTATGGCCGCTGATCTTGTAAGAGGCCGATTTGATGCCCGCCTCATCACCGGCCTGTTCGGATTGCAACTCGACCTTATAGCCCTTCTTTTCGGCCCAGCGGACATACATACGCGCCAGCATATTGGCCCAGTCACAGCTTTCCGTGCCACCGGCACCGGCGTTGATTTCAAGGAAGGTATCGTTGCCGTCAGCCTCACCGTCCAGCAGGGCTTCCAGCTCTTTCTTGGCGGCCTTGTCAGCGAGCTTCAGCATCGCGGCTTCGGCCTCTGCCACGACTTCGGCGTCTTCTTCCATCTCGCCCAGTTCAATCAGCTCGATGTTGTCGGACAGCTCTTGTTTGATGCTGTCATGGTTCGCCATGGCGTCAACAAGCAACTGACGCTCACGCATCAGTTTCTGCGCCGCCTCGGGATCATCCCACAGGGTCGGGTCTTCAACGCGGGCGTTGAACTCTTCCAGCCGATGGGGTGCTGTTTCCGCATCCATCCGCTGTGCAAGCAGGGCCAGCGACTTTTCAATCGCCTCCACAGTATTTTGGATTTCCGCGCGCATGGGGCACCTATTCAGGGATGGGTCAATCTGATTGTCGGTTGGTCTTACCGCGCGGTCACGCGGGCGACAAGCGCAAGGTCAGTAAAGACCGCCTGTGGACAGCGTGCCAAAGGTCGCCTTGTCGCCAACTGTTGCCGTTTCACCTGTTGATGTCGTGACCTGACGCTGCGTGCGCGGCACCTCATCAAACAATGGCAAATCTGCCGCCATCGCAAAACCACCGTCAAACATGATGCCAAACAGCGGCTCTTCGCCGGGGCGGAAACATTCACCGATCACATTGTCGCCCGTCGCATCAATGGGCAGGCGGGCACCGCTAAAGCGGTCAATGTTGATGAATTGACAATCGGCAGGCACGGCAAACGGGCCAGAGCCCAGTTTTTCAATCGCCTCACCCATGAAACGGTTAAAGACCGGGCCACAGATACCGCCACCAGAGGCACCACGCCCCAGAGTGCGCGGCGTGTCATAGCCGATATAGCAACCGGCAACGATGTTCGATGAAAAGCCGATGAACCAAACATCCTTGGCTTCATTGGTTGTGCCCGTCTTGCCCGCAATCGGCACCGGCAGATTCACCGTGCCACTGGCCGTGCCGCGCTGCACAACGCCGCGCATCATTGATGTCAGTTGATAGGCAGTGATTTCATTCATCACGCGGTCCCGGTTGGTCACGATCCGCGGTCCCTCACCCTCGGCCAGCACCGCATTGTTGCAATCCACGCAAGTGCGCTGGTCGTGGCGATAGACAGTGTTGCCGTAACGGTCCTGCACACGGTCCACCAGTGTCGGCTCTACCCGTTCACCGCCATTTGCGAACATCGCGTAGGCGGCAACCATCTTGAACAGCGTCGTCTCGTCCGATCCGAGTGAGGCCGCAAGCACCCGGTTCATGTCTTCATAAACGCCAAAGCGTTCGGCATAGCGCCCAACCGTATCAATCCCGATTTCCTGCGCCAGACGAATGGTCATCAGGTTCCGCGACCGTTCAATGCCGGTGCGCATGGGCGTCGGGCCATAGAATTGGTTGGAAGAGTTACGCGGACGCCACGTGCCCTGCGGCGTGTTGATCGTGATCGGCGCATCCACAATGATCGTCGCGGGCGAATAGCCACTGTCGAGGGCCGCAGCATAGACAAACGGCTTGAACGACGATCCCGGCTGACGCTGCGCCTGTGTCGCACGGTTGAAGACCGAATGCTGGTAACTAAAGCCACCCTGCATTGCGATCACGCGACCGGTGTTGACGTCCATTGCCATGAACCCGCCCTGCACTTCCGGTACTTGCCGCAAGGACCAGTTCTGGAAGTTTCCATCGCCGTCCACAGCGCGGCGCACATGGACCACGTCACCGGGGGTAAAGTTGTCAAAGAAATCGCCAATCAGCCAACGGATATCGGCGCGTGGCACGGTCGAGGGTTCGGCCTGGGTCGCCTCAACCCCCTCGATCCCGAGGGTCAGCGTGTTCTCGGCGACATCCAGAATAACCGCCGGATACCACTGCCCACCGTAATCCACATCACGAGGCACATTTACATTGGCCAGCGCGGCGCGCCACAAGGTTTCATCAGCAAGCGCGTCCTCGGGGATGGTCTCACCCGTCCCACGCCATTCACCGCTTTCGCGGTCGTATTCTTCTAGCGCGCGCTGCAAGGCATGAGCCGCCGTGACCTGCAACTCTGGATCAATTGTCGCCCGGATCGACAGACCACCGGAAAAGAATTCCTCTTCACCAAAGTTCTGGCTCAGCTGGCGGCGGATTTCATCAGTGAAATAGTCACGTTCCGGCAGGCTGTCGCGGAAATCATCATAGTCACCGCCCTGAACGGACAGCAAAGGCGCCTCGCGCTCCGCATCATAGGTCGCCTGATCAATATAGCCGTTCTCAAACATCTCGCGCAGCGTGTTGTTGCGCCAGAAGATCGCCGCATCACGGTCGCGGACCGGGTGGCGGTTGCTGGGGGACTTCGGCAAGGACGCCAGATAGGCCGCCTCTCCCGGTGTCAGTTCCGTCAGCGGTTTGTTGAAATAGGTCAAAGCGGCAGCGGTCACGCCAAAGCTGTTCTGCCCCAGAAAAATTTCATTCAGATACAGCTCAAGAATGCGTTCCTTGGGCATTGCACCCTCAATGCGGACCGCCAGGATGATCTCTTTGATCTTGCGCTCGACGGATCGCGAACCATCCAGCAGGAAGTTCTTCATCACCTGCTGGGTGATGGTCGAGGCACCGCGGACGTTCTCACCACGTGATTCCACCGCATCCACAAATGCCGACACCATACCCATGGCGTCATAGCCGGAGTGTTCGTAGAAATTCTTGTCCTCAGCGGAAATAAACGCCTGTTTGACGATATCGGGGATTTCCTCGGCGGGGGTGAACAGACGCCGCTCCACCGCGAATTCGTCGATTATGCGCCCTTCGCCCGAATAGATCCGGCTGATGGTCTTGGGGGTGTATTGCGACAGCGTCTCATAGCTGGGCAGATCGCGCCCATACATGTAAAGGACACCACCCACGACAAGCGCGCCCATGACAAGGCCAAGGGTCAGCAGCGTGAACAAACCGCCAATAAACGAAGAAATAAAGCGCAACATGGG
Source organism: uncultured Paracoccaceae bacterium (assembly GCA_947498645.1). GTDB lineage: Bacteria > Pseudomonadota > Alphaproteobacteria > Rhodobacterales > Rhodobacteraceae > Yoonia. Next base: position 2,979,453 of record CANMKS010000001.1, read on the forward strand.
CGGTGATACAGTCCTGTTTGTTTTGTCTCTATATACTTGGACGTGGCCCAATGGTCAAAAGACCAATTGTCCCGTTCGGCCATAACGTGCCGCCATGTCAGTCACATTTCAAAGAGGTCTTGTGCAGGTTCCGGTCAGACGCCATGCAGGCGCCATGCAAGCAGATGATGTGATCCCCACCTATGAACGCCTTGGCCAGACATGGGCCAAGCAGCGCAACCGCAACCTGATGGAAAAGCACTGGCTGGACAGGTTTCTGGCCGCTGCCCCGCGCAATGCGGGGCCAAGCCATGTCCTGGATATCGGCTGCGGGTCCGGCCAACCCATTGCTGCGTATCTGTCAGAGCGCGGTGTGCGGCTGACCGGGGTGGATGCCACCAGGACAATGACAGAGCTTTATGCGACCAACCTGCCCACGGCCAAGGTTGTGCAGGCTGATATGCGCGGGCTGGCACTGGATCAGAGGTTTGATGCAATCCTCGCGTGGGATAGTTTCTTTCACCTCTCCGCTGCCGATCAGCGCCCGATGTTCGCGACTTTCGCGGCCCACGCGGCACCGCGTGCCGCACTGATGTTCACCTCTGGCCATATCGCGGGCGAGGCTATTGGCACAGTGGTGGACGCCCCGATCTATCACGCATCACTTGATCCCGATGAATACCGGCAACTGCTGGATGACGCAGGTTTCAAAGTTCTGCGCTACACACCGGAAGACCCCAACTGCGGGCAGCATACGGTCTGGCTTGCGCAGTATCGGCCCTAACGCGCCAATAATGCGACCGTGCTTGTCATTGCCGCGATGATTTTCTGACGACCCTCAGGGTTGGCCAGAAAAGCCCGGTCGTCAGCATTGGACAGAAAGCCCACCTCGACAAGGACGCTGGGAAAATCCGCCGCCGTCAGTACGGCAAACTGCCCTTCGCGGCGCGGGCGTGAATTCATCGGCACCCCTTGGGTTGCCATCGCCGTCGCCAGCGCATCGGCAAAGCGCCGCGCCGCAGGGCCTGTCTGGGCACGGGCCAGATCCATCAAGGCGGTGGCCACACGATCCTCTGCTGCGTCCAGATCAACCCCTGCCAGCAAATCGCCCCGCTCATGGCGCTCCACAATCCGCTGAGACGCCGCATTGCCGCCGTCAGGGGCCAAAGTGTAGACAGAAGCCCCCCGCGCCGCGTCGGTTTCCAGCGCATCCGCATGCAGCGAAATCATCAGATCCGCACCAACCTGCCGGGCAATGGTCAGCCGGGCAGAAAGGGGCACAAAAACATCACCGCTGCGGGTCAGAACCGCCCGCACTTTCGGCACTTCGTTCAGACTGACGGCCAGTTCCGCGGCAAGCAACAACATCAGATCGGCCTCTTTGATGCCGCCTTGATTGGCACCGGGGTCAATCCCGCCATGGCCGGGATCAATGACCACCACGAAATCCTCGCTGCGGGCAATCTGCGCGGCCTCCTGGCTGTCAAAGCCGGTCACGACCTCCCACCCCGGATCAGGCGGCGCACCGCTGGCGGCGGCAAATTCCACCTCTGAGGCCTGTTCAAGCACCAGCGACAGGGCGGCACCATCGGGGTGCGCCGCCATTCCCGCCTCTGCGATGATCAGCGGTTCTGCCAGATCAATCACCATACGTGACCAGCCGGGGCGCAAGGGGCCAAAGCGTACAGCCGTCGCACGATCACCCGACAGCATCGCATCAGGATCAAGGCCCGCGATATCCGCCACCTCAAAATCAAGGACCAGACGGCGCGGCGCATCCAGCGTGAAGACACGGTAGGGGACAATCTCGCTCAGCCCCAATGTGACCTCCAGCTTCCACCAGCCGTCACGCACAGCACTGCGTTCTGGATCAAAACTGACCTGGGCTTGCCCCATTGTGGCCAGGCAAAGCAATGCCAAAACCCAACGGATCATGACGCGCGCTCTTGCATGAAGCGGGTCAGACGGGCAAGGCCCTCGCGGATATCCTCGGTGGCGCGGGCATAGGAAAAGCGGAGCCAATGATGACCACGCGCTGCATCAAAATCGAGGCCGGGCGTGACAGCAACGCCCGCTTTCTCAAGGATTTTAGCCGCAAAGCCCAACGCATCGTCGGTGTATTCTGACACATCCACATAGACATAAAACGCCCCATCCGGCGGGGCAAAGCGCGTTAATCCAGCAGCTTGCAGGCCTTCCATCATCAAGGCACGGTTGGCGGCATAAACGGCCTTGTTGGCCTCTAATTCTGCTGTGCAATCCATTGCGTGCAGCGCCAGCCGCTGGGCCGCATGAGGCGCGCAGATGAACATGTTCTGCGCCAGACGCTCGACCCGGCGCACATGATCCTGCGGCACAATCATCCAGCCGACCCGCCAGCCCGTCATGGAAAAATACTTTGAGAAGGAGTTCACGACATAAACGTCATCCGTGACCTGCAAAGCGGTCACCGGGGCGGTATCATAGTCAATCCCGTGATAAATCTCGTCCGAGATCAGCGCCGCACCGCGCGCGGCACACGCCTGCGCCAAAGCGGCCAGCTCAGCCTGGTCCAGCATCGTGCCCGTGGGGTTGGCAGGCGAGGCCACAATCAGCCCGTCCAGATCGTGTGCCGTCACATCCTGGGGGCGCGGCTGAAACCGCTGGGCGAAGGTTGTGGGAATATCCACAGGGGTCAGGCCGACAGCTTTCAAAATCTGCCGGTAAGAGGGATAGCACGGCGTCCCCAGCCCAACGTGCGCGTCGTTGTCAAAAAGTGCAGAGAACGCCAGCAGAAAGGCACCAGAGGCCCCGCTGGTGATCACAACACGGGCCGGGTCCAGATCAACACCGTACCAATCGGCGTAATGGCGTGCGATCCGGGCGCGCAGCTCTGGCAGGCCAAGACCTACGGTATAGCCCAACGGATCAGACATCTCGGCAATCAACGCGGATTTTGCGGCCTCCGGCGCACCGGTGCCGGGTTGGCCTACTTCCATATGGATAATGTGGCGGCCAGCGGCCTCGGCCTGCCGGGCTGCCTCCATCACGTCCATGACGATGAACGGATCAACATCGCCGCGTGTTGAGTGTCGCATCTGCTGCCTCATGTTTCTTGGCCCCTGTGTGCCCGCGACAAAGGGGGAAGGTCAATGCGCAATGGACGGGGACGCGATGCGCACTATCTTAACAAATGGACAACGAAAGGATGACATCTATGCAGACCCGTCGCACGTTCCTGACTTCAGCCGCCGTCGCAGGCGGGATCACACTTCTGCCTTACCGGCTCAATGCTGCCGGCCACGGCGCGCATGACAGCTTTGCCTCTGCTACAGGCGAGGTGATCGTGACACCCAAAAGCCACGCCTCTTTCGTGATGGAGACGCCTCTGGGCGTGATCTACGTCGACCCGGTGGGCGAAGCCGCGCTCTATGCGGATATGCCCGCGCCCGATCTGATCCTGATCACACATGAGCATGGGGATCACTACAACGCGGACACACTTGCGGCCATCATGGGCGAAACAACCCAAATGATCACCAACCCCGCCGTCTACGCCATGCTGCCCGCCGAGATGCAGGGCCGCGCCTCAGCCGTGGGCAACGGTGATGTCGCCGCCGCCGATCAGATCATGGTCGCGGCGATCCCCGCCTATAACACCACCCAAGAGCGGCTGAACTTCCACCCACAGGGGCGCGACAACGGCTATGTGGTCACGGTGGACGGGCTGCGCATCTATATTTCCGGCGATACCGAAGACATCCCCGAAATGCGCAGCTTGCAGGATATCGACATCGCCTTCGTCTGCATGAACCTGCCGTTCACAATGGACGCCACAGCAGCGGCATCAGCGGTCAGCGAATTCGCACCCACCTATGTCTACCCCTACCACTACCGCGGGCGGGACAACGGCACACAGGACCCGGCAGAGTTTGCGGGGATGCTGGAAGGGGATATCGAAGTGAAAATGGGTGCTTGGTACGGGTGAAACAGCCAAAGCCGCCATGCATCGGGTGTGGCGGCTTCGCTGACATGTCAGTCATTCGCGCGTTTTCCGACAATGGCTAAAACCAGCCCAAAAGATCCTACAGATGGACCTATCGGCCACCATGTGCGTTACGGGCCAGGGTCCGAATGAAATGCAAAGACTGCCGATATGATTGAAATCGCGACCCAGTGCGTCTGGCATGTCTGTCGAAAGACAAGGCTACCTTTCTCAGGTGTCGCTCTCATCAAACCACTTTTGAAAGAAGGCTCTAGCCCTCCCAGTTGGTCGTCCAACGGATGGCAAGCGTTTCGCGGCTCGGACTGTCATCGAAAAAATCTGCATTGGACATACTGTCGTAGATGACAGTCAGGTTACTGCCGTTGTCAAACGTATAGCCAATTCCAATTGCCGCTCGAAATTGCAGAGTCCCATCAAGATCAGCGCCGTCACCTTGCCTATAAAAACCAGGCATCAGCGAGGTTTCGACAAACAGTGGAGTATCGTAAACGTATTGGCTGCTCCATTTACCGCCGATCCCGAACCACGCAGCCCGATCGGTTGTGAGTGAAAGACCATAAGTTGGGCGAAAGGGACCGCGTCGACGATGGCTGTCGTAGCCAAGGTAGAACTCATTCGCACTCTGAAATTCATCAGATTGCAGTCGTCCTAACTGATAAAATATCTGTGGCTCTTGCTTCTCGGTAACAAGGCAACCGTTAGGGCAATCATTCAACGTCATATCTGTCAAACTCGTAAGTAGCCAGATCAGACCAAGTGTACCGTCCATGATGTCATCCTATTTTTGTGGCTCGCTGGAGCCTCCCGAAAGATGTGCTAGGGTTAAATAACACAAAGACGCATATCTGCCTGCAACAGCGCGGCTAAACAAAGTGCCTTGAGTAATCTCCCAAAAAACGGCTTTTGACCTGTCAACTTACATCTTGCGCGGCCGCGACACAACGGCAGGGTACAGCGCGTCACTGGCCGCCACAATGGGCACTTTTCCTCGTGGTTGATGTTGCGGTGCCCCAAGGCACACAACGCCCCTGCAGCCGAGGCGGATTGAAACCCACCACAGTCGATGGCCCCCCATCGACATGCTGCGAGCGGGTCACGGGTCAGCAATTCATATCACTGGCAGTACACCGGATCAGCCTTATCGCTGAGACCATCATGCAGTACGAACGCAATAGACTGGTCCGAGTTTGCAATTTTGCAGCAACCGCCTTTAGCGCGCCGCTGCCGTTCTGGCACGGTGCAGCATCACGCACTTTGGGCTCTTAGCCGACTTTTCCTGCGCTGTGCGCAGAGGTCTACTCTGCGGGCAAAACCGACCGTGGATTTTCAGTCTTTGCCTTGCCAGTCTCGCGCCTTGACCACGGCGACCCTGCTCTGCAGCGGCTTTTCCACTCATCCGGTTTGGATCAGGTTCCTGGTCACGGCGTCGAGACTGCCTGAATGCTGAGCGTCAAGACGGCGAGAAGGCAGCGAAATGATGACGACATTTCTGTGTATTTCCTGCGGATGGGGTTTGAAGCACCCTCGCTGTCGGTTTCTTGGTCAACGTTCCTGTGACGGCGCGGACTCCGCAGCAAAGGATCTATGCACATATGCATGGAATTGATCCACCAAAGAACTTGACCGCAATCGCTCTGGCCGGGCCAAAGCAATGCGGTGAGGCGCCAGTTTCCCGGTAAGCGGCATCCGCACGATGGGTTGTTGGTCATAGGCGGTATCATGCGGAATATCGGTTGCCAAAAGCCCAACCCCAAGGCCGTTCGCGACCATGGAACGCAGCATTTCGATAGACGCGGTTTCGTGGGCAATCCTTGGGCTGATCCCATGCATTTGTGCCAAAGACAGGAAATAGCCGCGGCTATGCGGCAGGTTCACCAGGATCAACGGGTCTTGCAGCAGCTCGGCGATGCTTATGGCCTTTCGGCCCGCCAACGGATGCCCGCCCGGCAACAGGCCGTAGGGCCGTATATCTGCAACCGGCGTGATTTTGAGGCTTGAGGGAAGGCCCAGATCATAGATGAGGGCGACATCTATCTGTCCGGTTTCCAGCCATCCGGTGAGGGTTTCCAGATTTGCTTCATGCAGCCGCACCTGAATGCTTGGGGCTTCATCCTGAAATCCGCGCACCAGCTTTGGCGCATAACGCGGGCCAAGGGTGGAGAAAACGCCAAGGTTCAAGATGGCTTTATCGGCAATGTCGGCATGCAATACGCCCTCGGCGTCCGCACGCAAGCGCCTGAATTCGCCAAGCTTTTGGCGCCCATAATGCGTTGGAACAACACCCTGACCCGCAGTACGCGCAAAAAGGGGACGGCCAAAATGTTCCTCAACCTTCGCAATCGCCAAAGATACAGAGGGCTGTGAGACGTTCAATATCCGTGCGGCGGCAGCTGTGCTGCCCCCGTCAGCCGTCGCAATGACGTAGTCAATTTGCCGTAAACTTACCGGTATAGCTTTCATCTATTGCCCTATGATGATTCAATGTTTCTATATATACCATTTCTTGTCTTAACCTCCAACCATTCAGGTCAGAGGAACGACATGCAACAGACATCAGCCACGACAAATGCCAGACCGCTTGACGGGGTGCGCGTTCTCGACTTCACCCGCGTGCTGGCCGGCCCTTACTGCACCGCGCTCATGGCCGATCTGGGCGCTGACGTGATCAAGGTGGAAGCCACACAAGGGGATGACTACCGCCATATCGGCCCGTTCAGGGATGGCGAAAGCCTGTTGTTTCAATCAATAAACAGAGGCAAACGATCAATTACGCTGAACCTGAAGTCTGACGAGGATATCGCAAAGATCAGACAACTGCTGGCAGATACGGATGTCCTAGTTGAGAACTTCCGCCCAGGTGTGATGGAAAAGCTGGGTCTTGGGTTTCAGGAATTGTCCGCCGCATTTCCCAAGCTGGTCTATGTGTCAGTGTCCGGCTTTGGGCAGACAGGCAGCAACACGGCCAGACCGGCATATGACATCATTATCCAGGCCATGAGCGGCCTGATGGATGTGACAGGAGAGCCGGACGGCACACCGACAATGATCGGCGAAGCCCTGGGTGATGTGGCGGGCGGGCTTTTCGCGGCCTGGGGCACGATGGTGGCCTTGTTTGACCGCAGCCGCACCGGCAAGGGCCGGCACGTGGACGTTGCGCTTTTTGACGCGCTGACGTCGATGATGCCACTGTTGGCCTGCCGCACCCTGATGGGCGCGGAAACCCCCAGCCGAACCGGCAATCGGCACGCGCTGTCTGCCCCTTTTGGCACCTATCCCGCAGCGGATGGGCATTTCGCCGTCGCGGTCCTGAACGATCGTTTGTTCGCAAGCTTCTGCGAAGTCATCCAACAGCCTGAATTGGCCAGTGATCCGCGCTTTCTTACAGACCCGCTGCGCCGGGAAAACGAACCCGCCCTCGCCGAGCAGATCGCGCTCTGGGCGGGCGCGCGCACGGCGGCTGAGGTCGTTGCCAGCCTGTCCGCAAGCGGGATTCCAGCATCCGAAATTCAATCAGTTGCTCAGGCCTGGGCCTCGTCACAAGCGGTTGAGCGTGGTCTTGCGTCGGAGGTAGAGCACCCTGTTTTGGGTCGTCTGAACGTGCCAGAGCAACCGGTGCATTTCAGTGGAGTCGCCCGTGGCGGCCGCACTGCCGCGCCGGGGTTGAACGCGGACGCCGTAGAAATTCTGGCCACACTGGCCCAAGGAGACAACAAATGACCTACCCCATGCTTGAAGATGAACATGCCGTGATCCGCCAGATCGAGCGGTTCTCGCAAGAGGTATTGGCCCCCAAGGCTGCGCAACTGGATGAAGAGGCGCTGTTTGCGACCTGTCATTTGCCCGCCATGGCCGAGATGGGCCTGATGGGCATGAACCTTCCCGAAGATGCGGGCGGTCTGGGCCTGTCCGGTCCGGCGCTTTATGCGGCGGTCGAGGCTGTTGCGGGGGCTTGCGGCTCGACCGCGTCGATGCTGACCGCGCATTTTCTGGCGACGGATTCGATATTGTTGGGCGGGGATGCTGCGCTCAGGGCCCGGCTGTTGCCGGATGCCGCCGCAGGCAGCGCCCTGGGTGCATTCGCTCTGACAGAGCCCCAGGCCGGATCCAACCCCGCAGATATGACCACTTATGCCGTGCGGGACGGCGACGGATACCGGATCAAGGGCAGCAAGTGTTTCATTTCGAACGCCGGTGCGGCTGACTTTATCGTTGTTTTTGCGAAGACAGACAGAACAGCCGGCGCGCGCGGTGTCAGCGCCTTTATCGTCGAACCCAAGGCCATCACGGGCGTCGATATCGCCCCGAACGAGCGGACAATGGGGCTGAACGGCGGACATGTCTTTGGCATTACCTTCGACTGCTGGGTGCCAGAGGAAAACCGGCTTGGCGATGAGGGCACAGGGTTCCGCACTGCTATGAAGGTGCTGGACAACGGGCGCATCGAAGTTGCGGCACAGGCAACGGGCATCGCCGCTGCGGCGCTTGATGCCGCGGTTTCTTACGCCAAAGAGCGCAAAGTTGGAGGCCATCCAATTGGTGACTTTCAAGGTCTGCAATTCATGCTGGCTGATTGCGCCACCGAATTGGCGGCAGCGCGGGCGCTGTCAATGCAGGCAGCCGTCAAACGCGGCACCGGCGAACGCTACGCAACCGAGTCAGCACTCGCCAAACTATACGCAACTGAAGCCGCATGGCGCATCGCTGACAGGGCCCTGCAAATACACGGTGGCTATGGATACACCCGCGATTTCCCACTGGAACGCTACCTGCGCGACCTTCGCATTTTCCGCATCTACGAGGGATCATCCGAGATTCAACGCACAATCATCGCGCGCGGACTACTTTCCTGACGAGATATGACCCCGCTACATCCAGCGGCGGTCTCAGGCGTCCAGACTCCGGTATTGCAGCCGTTCCAGACCTGCGAACCCTATAGCAATAGGGATTTCATGATGTCGGATCGGTCCAACCTGCCGACAATGGCCGCGCCGTCCGTGACAAAGCTTTCGGCGTCGGTTTCAAGGTGGGACCGCAACAGATCCTTGACCGGCGTGTCCAGACCATGCGTGATCGCGCCCTCCGGGACCGGCCCGTCATAGGGTCGCATGATCTCGACAGCGCGCAGGATACCCAAGGGGTTCATCTGCGCCACAAACTTGGAGACATAATCCGTTTTGGGGCTAAGGACGATGTCCTGCGGCGTGCCCATCTGAACGATCCGGCCACCTTCCATGATGGCAATGCGGTTGCCCAGCTTCATCGCTTCATCAAGGTCGTGGCTGACGAACAAGATGGATTTGTTCAGACCTTTCAACAGATCAAGCAATTCTTCCTGCAATTCATGGCGTATCAGCGGGTCCAGGGCCGAAAACGGTTCGTCCATCAACAAAAGCGGTGCATCGGTCGCAAGTGCCCGCGCAAGGCCGACCCGCTGCTGCATACCACCTGACAGCTCCGAAATTTTCATATGGGCCCATTGATGCAGATGGACTGTTTCAAGCTGCGCCATCGCCTTTTCGAGCCGTTGCGCCTTTTCCATGCCACCCGCCTCAAGCCCGAAAGCGGTGTTTTCAAGGACGGTTCGCCAGGGCAATAGCCCGAACTGTTGAAACACCATCGAGACACTGGTGCGGCGCACGTCCCGCAGAGATTTACCCGTAAGCTTTGCAAGATCAACCATGCCGTCTGCGGTGCGCAGTTCGATCTGCCCGCGTGTCAGCGGGTTCAACCGGTTTGCGGCCCGCAGCAAGGTCGATTTGCCGGACCCGGAAAGCCCCATCAGCACAACAATCTCGCCAGAGTTCACTTCAAGCGAGCAGTTGTGTACGCCCAGTATCTGGCCGGTCTTCCCGCGGATGGCCTCGCGGTTTTCACCGGCATCCATCAACGGCAAGGCTGCGTTGGGCTTATCGCCGAAAACGATGCTCGCATCCGTGATTTTCAGGATCGTATCAGTCATTCCTAACACCCTTCAGCCTAAGGATCCGGTCCAGCAGGATCGCCACAATCACAATGGCAATGCCCACCTCGAAACCCTTTGCGATGTTCACCTGGTTCAGCGCCCGAAGTGTCGGAACACCCAGTCCGTTCGCCCCGACAAGCGCGGCAATCACCACCATGGAGAGCGACAGCATGATCGTCTGTGTCAGCCCGGCCAAAATCTGCGGCATGGCCCAGGGGAATTTCACTTTCCACAGGATCATCTGCCGGGACGCGCCGAACGCATCTGCCGTCTCGATCAGGGCGCGTGGTGTTGACGACACCCCCAGATAGGTCAGCCGGATCGGTGCCGGGATCGTAAAGACGACAGTTGCAATCAGCGCAGGGACAGCGCCCAGACCGAACAGGATCAGCGCAGGGATAAGATACACGAAGGTCGGTATGGTTTGCATCAAATCCAGGATCGGTTGCAAAACGCGGTAAAAGACAGGGTGGTCGGCCGCATAGATGCCAATCGGCACACCGATCACCATGCTGGTCGCTGTTGCGGCAAGCACCAGTGCAAGCGTTTCAAGCGTTTCGTCCCAGAAACCAAGGTTGATTACCAGAAACAACCCCAGCACACAGAACACCACCAGCGCGATCGAACGATGCAACGCATAGGCAAGTGCTGCAACCAACGCGATCAACACAAGAGGATGCGGAAGTTGCAGCACCCACAAGAACGCCCCGACCGTCGCCTCGATAACGGCGGAAACCGCATCGAAAAAGCCGCCCATGTTCGCAGTCAGCCAATCCACGCCGGATTTTGCCCAGGCGCCAATCGGCAGTTTGTTGTCTTCAAGCCATTCCATTGGCCAGCCCTCCGATAGAGTTCTCAGGATGGCGACGCTGTCAGCCAATCCAACGTTTGTCGGCACATCTCGCCAGTGATGATGTGTCCCGCACCTGACAGGATGCTCAGCTGTGCATCGGGGATAAGGGCGGCAGCGCCTCGGCCCCGCTCCACAGAAATACAAGGGTCATGGTCACCGTGGATCACCAGGGTCCGGGCGCGGATGCCGGGCAAAAGGTTGCGACGGTCCGGAGAGGCGAGCACGGCCATGCCGTGGCGGGCGGCCCCGCCGAATTGGTAGCCCTGCGCGACGATTTCGTTGATTTCTGCGCGCAGCTCTGCCGTGTCTTGCAACTGCCCTGCCCCATAGTACAGGGCATCGCTCAGGATATGGTCAAATGTGCTTTCCGGCGTGGATGGTTTCGAGAAAAGCCGCGCCATGCGTCGCTTGCTTTCTTCATCGCTGTCCACCTCTGCGCTGCCATCATTGCTGGCAAGTTGAACAAAATTCTTCACCCGGTCGGACAGCGCAATCGCAACCGTTTGCGAAATCATTCCCCCCATCGAAAAACCGACGATATCGAATTTGTCGATCCCCAGCCGATCAACCAACGCCACGACATCGTCGCGCATGTCTTCCAGCAGATACGGTGCGATTTGCCTTGCGGCGTCTTGGTCCCGGCGGAGCCAGACATCCCCAAATGTCGGTTCGCTTTCCGGCCCGCAGATCGGTGAACGACCTGCATCACGATTGTCCGGACAGATGACACGATGGGTACGGGATAACTCCCTGATAAGATGCTCGGGCCATTCAAACCGCTGCATCCCCAACCCAACCAGGAGGATCACCGGTGGCGCAGACGGATCGCCGAATTCGTCAAAATCCAGCGACAAGGGGCGCCGCCACCGGTCGGATTGATGTGCGTGAGCACCCTGCATTCTTACGAGTCCAGATCAAGATGGGCGCGCACCGCGGCCAACCCATTCTGGCCATCCTTGGTTTCGACGCCCTCCAGCCAGCTTTCAAGATAGCCGGGATTGTTCTGCAGAACGCGGGTACCCGCATCGGTTGGATCGTCACCATCGTTCAGGATGTACCCCATTCCTTCGTTTTCCATGTCGACGTCGAATGCGATCTGCGAAAAGAGCTTTCCCAGATTGGGGCATTCATCAGAGTAACCGACGCGGCTGTGCGTATGGACAGTGGCGGCACCAAATTCCGGTCCGAAATAGGCGTCACCCCCCGACAGATAGGCAATGTCGAACTCGACATTCATCGGATGCGGTGCCCATGCCAGAAAGACGACCCAATCCTCGCGCGAAACCGCGCGGCGTACCTGCGCCAGCATCCCCTGCTCAGAGCTTTCGACCACATTCCAGCCGCCCAGATCGAAGTCATTGCTTTCAATCATCGCCATGGTTTGAACGTTGGAGCCTGGTTCGATCCCGTAGAAGGTGCTGCCAAACTTGTCCGCGTGGGCGGCCAGGTCTGCAAAGTCGTGGACACCAGCGTCGTAAACATATTGCGGCACAGCAAGCGTATATTTTGCGCCGCTCAGGTTTTGCCTGAGCACATCAACTTTCTCATCCTCCACATAGGAGGAGAAAAACTCCGCCATCGCCGGATCCCAGTAACCAAGAAAGACGTCGAGGTCATCGTTGGCAAGGGATTCATAAATCACCGAGGGCCCAAGAACATTGGAGCGCGCTTCATAGCCCAGACCCTCGACCACAACCGAGGCAATGCCGGTTGTCAGCGCAAGGTCGGTCCAGCCGGGTTCAGCCATGCGGACCGAGTCGCAGTTCGCCAAGGCAGAGGTTGTACCCGCAAATGTGACGACAAGAGAAAGAACAAAGTTTGGGTTTTTCATGGTCGGCCAGCCTTTCATTTTAGATCGTATAACTTATAAATTGTATGCTTGGTCTATGTTGACAACTCAGTCAACAAAAAATAGCCCTACCGGTAAAGGAGACCTGCGTGCCGCGCAAAAATCTGAAGTCTGTCAGAACCGAAGAATATTCACGGACAGCATTTGAATTGCTGTGCGAACACGGCGTGAGCGGGACAACGGTGGACAAGGTCGCCACTGTGGCGGGCGTGTCAAAAACGAATGTGCTGCACTATTTCGGCAACAAGACGAAGCTTCTCGAAATGGCGCTGCGGTACGGCAATGCGGACCTCGCCGGAGAGGTCCGCGCCCTTCTAAGGCGTTCCCATACGCCTTGGGAGCGTGTCTATTCCGTCATCTTCGCCAACTTCTCAAAACAATACTTCACCCCGAAACTTGCCCATGCGTGGATGTCGCTTTGTGCCGAGGTGCCGCATCAAAAAGCCTACCAGCGCATTCAGACCGCCATCCACCGCCGCATGCGCTCCAACCTGGTGGACGCGCTGTCAAAGATCACCGACGGCGAGACCTCCGAACGGGTTGCCCTTTCGATCTCTGTCATGATTGACGGACTCTGGATGAGGAGCGGGCTACAAAGCGAAGGGATCAGTCGCGAAACGGCTTTGGCGTTGATTGAAGCACATCTGAATGCACTGTTCCCCGGCGACAAGGACCGCCTTGCGGCCCGAAAGCGGATCGCGGAAATCTGCGACATTCTTCACCCGTAACGGCGGGGTGCGACACGCACACAGGTCAGCCGCCGCAATCATCCAGCGCAATGCATGATCGCCAAAACCGGTGTCGCCATGCGGCAAATGACGGTGTTGCTGGCTGCAACTGCCGCATCTGACATCCATTTTCGATCCCGCCTCTCGGCGCTTCGCCACCTTTCACAAGTGAGCCGCACTCGTTACCTTGGCCTCTCGGTCAACTTTTGCTGCTTGGTGTGCGAAGGCTTGCTGTACTGGAGTGGGCGTGAATTCGCTGCGACTGCGCCAATGGGCCACCTCGTTTTGCATCCGATCCAACTGATCGAACTTGCTGATGTCCGCCGTGATCGCGTTGCTGTCGCCACCCAATCTCTCTTGGGTCGCTTCAAGTTTGGCGGTGTCTCTTCCGGTGATTGCGATGCGCGCGATGCCTTAGTCCAACACGTTCTTGAACCGCCGAAGCGCGTCCTGAAGATCCGCGCGCGGGGCTGCAATGTTGATGCGAATGAAGCGGGTTGCGTCCTGATCAAACCAGGTGCCAGGAGTTGCGCCGAACCCCGCCTCGCCAAGCTTTGCTTTCAGAGCGTCGCCCTCCAATCCGGTGTCGGAGCAATCCAGCCAGAGTTGATAGGTGCCCTCGGCGGGCGACATTTTCACCTTTGGCAATTCATCCGACAGAAAATCATCGATCCATTCGATGGTGCCTTGCAAATAGGACAGCAGCTCATCAACCCATGCATCGCCCTTTTCATATGCGGCAATTGTCGCAAAAGTTGTGAACGCATTGCCGTGGCCCAGATACATGGAATCCTCGACATGGTTCATCCGTTTCAGGATGGCATCGTTTTCGGTGTAGATGTAACCGTTCGAGATGCTCTGCATGCCAAAGGTCTTCGCAGGCGAACCCAACACCGAGACATGCTGTTCGTTGTCCAGCGACGACAGGCTGGTAAACCGGGCATCGCCATAGACGATATCGGCATGAATTTCGTCACTGATGATGGTCACGCCTTGGCGTTCGGCGATCTCAACGACCTTTGTAAGTTCGTCCATAGTCCAGACGCGCCCGACCGGGTTGTGTGGATTGCACAACAGCATCAGCTTGACGTGATCCGGGGTCAGTTTGGCCTCCAGATCAGCATAGTCCATTCGGTAGCGACCAGCGTCGTTGATCAGCGAAGACTTGACCGCCTTGCGCCCCGCAGCGGTGATGATCTTGCCAAACTGGTGGTAAGCCGGGACCTGTATGAGCACACCGTCGCCATCGTTAGACAACTCACGGATCAAGAGCGAGATTGCCGTCAGCACGCCGGGGAACGGCACAAAATTCTCAGGTTTGAGGGTTAGATCGTGGCGACGGGCAAACCAAGCCGAGATCGCGGCAAATATGCCGTCGGAATTGAATTCATAGGCAAATTGCCCGCGCTCTGCGACATATCGCAGGGCGTCCTTGATCGGATCGGCAATCGGCAGGTCCATATCGGCCACCCAGAATGGGGTGACCTGATCGGTGCCATAGAACATCTTCAGGTAGTTCGGATTGTGCCGAACAAAGGTATCGCCTGTTTTGGCCGGTGCGGTGTCAAATTTGCTCATGTCTTTGGTCCTCATCCGCGCCTAGCAACACATTTCCAACGGAGTGCTGTCACTAAACTCTCGATTCTTGGCGGCGGCGCCTCGGCCCAGAAACGTCTGATCGGACAAGTAGAAATCCGAGAAATCACCGACGAAGTCAGGGGTGACTGACTTGGCGGGCAGGCCGGATTGCATGATGTTGGTCTGCCATGCTTTCAGCTTTGGACGGCCTCCAAGAAAGTCATGACCGCTTTTTTGCTCGATGATGCAGGCGCGGTGCAGCAACACCAGCCAGGCCACATCGACCATGCCGATCTCGTCCCCCGCAAAGAACTTGGTGTCGCTCAGCTGCGCTTCTATAGTGTCGAAGGCTTTATTCAACTTCTGGCTCCGCTCAGTCAAAACATCCCGATCAGCACTACGCTGCGCGCCACATTGGGTCAGGTAGTGTTTGGTGGCCAGATAGCTCCATGCTCGCTCGCGTGCCTTCTCAACCGGCGTCAGGTTGGGGCGCAGAGGGGGATATGCTTCTTCGATGTATTCGACGATGGCATCGCTCTCAAACAGCGCTTCGCCCTCATCGGTGATCAACAGGGGCACCTGCGCATTGGGCGAGATGTCCAGGAACCACTGAGGTTTGTTGCTGAGACTGATAAATTCAAGATCATAGGCAACGCCCTTGGCTTCCAAAAGGGAAGTGACGCGTTGAACAAATGGGCAGATTTTGAAGCTGACGATTTTCATGTTGGATTTCCTTACTAATTTTATGGATCGATGCATTGATCATCGATGCTTGCGGTCAAAATTTTTCCTAGGTTGCCGTGCTGCAAGAACAATCCTGTAGGCAGCGCGTGATCTTCATCCATTCCGCAAGGGCCACCTGAAAGGCCTGACGCCCTTTGTCGGTGACGGAATAGATCTTCCGTTCCCGCCCCGACACGGTTTCGGAGATATAGGTGACATAGCCGCCTTCGGTAAACTGTTTCAGGACCGGATAGATGGTTCCTTCACGCGGCGCACAACACCCATCGGTGCGGCGCTCAACAGTCTTGGCAATATCATAGCCATGCAGTTCTTCATCCTGCAGCACGCAGAGAATGAAGAATTTCGACAGACTCATCTTGATCGTATTGCCCCAATAGTTGGGGTCGAGCAGATCGGGAGAGTGTAACTTATTTTTCATGAGGGCGGCTTATGCCTCGATGATCGATGTGTCAAGGGAATTTCGCCCTTACCCTTAGTCCTGCTCAGCCCTTGCCAACAAAGTCGCGATCTGGGCGCCAACATGCATCTCGGAAACCTGACCAAAGTGATGGGCGGCAATCTGCCCCACCTGATCCAGCACGATCAGGCTCGGCGTGCCTCGCATGGCATATGCGGCCATGGTTTCTGGCAGCGGGCCAGCCCCCCGGTTATCGACACCGACCGGAAACTGGATGCGGTATTCGTGCAAAAACGCTTTGAGCGACACAGGGGTCATCGCGTCATGATGTTCAAACACCGTGTGAATCCCAATGACCGCGACTTTGTCTTCTGGAAAGGTTCTGCGAACGGTTTGTGCCAAGGGTATGCCGTGAAGCACGCAGCCCGGACAAAGCATCTGAAATGCCTCAATGACTACGACTTTGCCGCGCAAACTGACCAATGAAATGTCCTGATCTGTATTGAACCATTGCGATATGAAGAGGTCGGGGGCTTGCATGTGATTACTCCGATGTGATTGCGGGCGGCGAACTACACAGCTCCGCAGCCCAGAAAATTACTTCAGAACGCCCGGTAGGCTCAAATCGCCGGAGGCGATGTCAAACACGTCCGTCACGCACAAGAGCGGTGAGTGGATATTGGCGTTCACCCGCAAAGCCGCTGTCACGCCGTCATAGGCGACCCGGGCCAGCTCCACATCGCTGGAAAAGCCAGCATTGACGCTGATTTCGGCGCCATCAAACAATGGGGTAAATCCGGGGCTATCCAGAAAGATCGGAAAGCCAGGCCAGGTCGCGGGTAGTTTCGGGGAACTGCCTTCAGGAATGTCGCGGACCGCCAATGCACCGGGGCCGCAGCCTTCGGTCGGAGTTAGAACAACCCAGTGGCTGTGCCATTCCACCCCATCGTTAGATGGGTCACCATCGCCGTTTTCATCGAACAGCGGTGTGTCGTCAAAGTCAGGATGGCTAGTGGCGGCCATTGCCAAAATGCCCGTACCGCCTTCGAAGCCTACGGCGGAAGGATCAAGCGATGTAGGCCAGACATAGGACCACACGTCAGAACCACCAACCGCACCAATGGCCGCCGGAATGTCGGACCCCGCGACCCCATTGGTGGTCATGTGGAAGGTCACGGTGTTGCCTTCGCGATGTGCGTGTGCAGCCAGAATGTCAAAGGCTGCGACTTTGTCTGCAACCGCGGGAGAATGAACTGCGTCGCGCATTTCCGCTGCGTGATCTCCGTCAGCAAATGCAGCGCTGGCAGCGAGCAGAATTGCGGATGTCGTAAGAGAGGTTTTGATGGACATTGTAAGTCTCCTTGGGATTAATTTACTAGCGACTCGCTATCATATGACAGATAAGGATTGCAATGATAATTTCGACTCGATACTTAATTGTCATGACTTCAGAACGAAAAATCCGCGCCCTGATGAACAGGTTGGCAAGGTTGGATAACGCCAGCAGCTGGTCCGGCGACTTGAATCCGGTGCAGCGGTCTGCGCTTGAGTACCTGCGCGATGCGAACCGATTTTCCCGATCTCCGTCGCATGTCGCAGAGTTCCTGGGCACAACACGCGGAACCATGTCGCAAACTCTCAAGGCGCTTTTGCGCAAAGGATTTGTCGAGGAAGTGCGCTCGGAAATCGACAAGCGGTCGATCTCTTATGCGCTGACGCGGGTAGGATCCGCGGTGCTGGATGAAGAAGGCATCATCGCCTTGGCGCTGACGAAACTCAACGACCAAGACGCGGTTGAGTTGGAAAGCGGGCTACACTTAGCCTTGCGACAGGCCCTAAAGTTGAACGGAGGGAAATCGTTTGGCCAATGCAACACATGCCGGTATCACGACACCACGACTGGCGCACCGTACTGCCAGCTTTTGTCTTTGCGATTGTCAACTGATGACGGCGGAAAAATCTGTGTCGAACACAAAGAGGCGGCAATCGTTTGACCCAGAAACTGTCGTCCAAAATTGATGGTCTGTTTGTTGGGAAGGTGGCGGATCGCTGGCCCGGCAAACCACCGTCTGCCATCCAAAAGGACCCCGCAACCGGGGCGCAGGAAATCGGAGTCTGCGGGTTTGTTCAGGATTCGCAGGCCGACCTTGAAGTTCACGGCGGGGTAGAAAAGGCCATTCACCACTACGCATTCGACCACTACGCCGCGTGGCAGGCTGAGGGGCTGATCCCCGACGGGGCTCAGCCTGCGGCATTTGGTGAGAATATCTCGACCAGCGGCCTAACAGAAGACACGCTTTGTGTAGGTGATATTCTGAGCCTTGGAAGTGCAACGGTCCAGATTTCGCAAGGGCGCCAGCCCTGTTGGAAACTGGGACGCCACACAGGCCAAGAAAAAATGCCCTATCTGTTTCAAAAGACTGGCCGGACCGGGTGGTACTATCGGGTGCTTGAAGTTGGCTCAGTTGCTGTGGGTGACAAGGTTAGCCTTGTCGAGCGACCCCAACCGAACTGGACAGTCCGAAAAGTGACCCAAGCACGCCTGACCAAACGCATCACGCCCGAGGATGCGGCACAATTGGCGTGCATGCCAGAGCTTGCCAATGGATGGCGGATCGCCTTTGCGAAGATGGCGGCAGGTCAAATGAAGGAAGATACATCCAGGCGATTGGCAGGGCCGGACATCGAGGGCTGAGCCGGTTAACTCAGCCCATCGCAAATGTCAGCAACCCCATTCCGCGCCGGATCGCACGCGAAAATCCAGTGGCCAGTTTAGGTTACTCTGTGATTGTCGCCTTGGCTTTCTTCCGCCGAAACATGGGCGGTGTTTAGATCAATGCCCGTGCAATGGAAATCCTTCGAGGTCACGCTGACCAGTACGGTCGTTGGCGCGACGATATTCGCCATTGGCCTGCCTTGTGGCGAGGCACCGACCAACTTGGCCATCAGTAAGGAAGCTGACATTCGTCAGACTTCTGCGATGTGGTCAATTTGGCCTCAAAAATGCTCTTTCGTTGCGGTGCTTGCCAAACTCCGCTACGGGCCGGTTGCTTCAACGGTGAATTTAACGATTTCATCTTGTGTGGCGGACTACAAAACCTGACATCGGCAAAAGACAAAAGGAGTCGTTCAAATGCCCAAGGCTATTCTTTATCGCATGGACCTACCGAACTATACATGTGGCTATGGGACGGCAGCACGCGACCTGTTGCGGAAAGAAAACTACGAGATCGAAGAAAACATCTTGCGGACGCGGCGGGAAACAGATGCGTTCAAGGACAAGCACCATATCACGACAACACCGCTGATCTTTATTGACGGCGTAAAAATTGGTGGCTTTACCGATCTAAAGAAATACCTCAAGACCCAAAAACCACAGCCCAAGCGCCTTTGGAAGCGCTGATCAGGCGGATTGACCGCGGTCAGCAGTCATCACCCCCAATGTCAGCAATGCGGGCTGTGGCTGCGGCATCAAAATCTGGTGCGCAATGGCTGATTTGGCCCGATTGTCACCCGGATCCTAAGACCCCCTCACCCACCCGCGTGATGGGCCCGGCGGTTTGCCGGCACGGTGACACCTGCCAATTTACCGCCCCCTGCCCCCCTTTACGCCCGCGCGCCCAATCCCTATATGTTTGCTCAGGAATAAGAGGCTCATCGACCATGACCGACGCAAACGCTCAGCTGGAAGGCGCACCAATGATCGCCCCCTCCACCACCGACCACCCTTTGTACGACGATGTCGTCAAGGCCTGTCAGTCTGTCTATGATCCAGAGATCCCGGTGAACATCTATGATCTTGGTCTGATCTATACCATTGATATCAAAGACGATAATGCTGTGAATGTCATCATGACCCTCACTGCCCCCGGCTGTCCTGTCGCCGGCGAGATGCCCGGTTGGGTGGCTGACGCTATTGAGCCTTTGCCCGGCGTCAAACAGGTTGACGTTGAAATGACGTTTGAACCGCAATGGGGCATGGACATGATGTCGGACGAAGCCCGCCTTGAACTGGGCTTTATGTAAACTGCGATGCGCTGCCGCTAAAACGTACCATCGCCCTGATCCCTTGCGCGATCGGGGTATTGCGTCTTGCACTTGCCCCCGCCCCGCGCCAGCATGGCGACAAAACGCGAGGGGCCGATGACCAATTATGCCGTTCTGACAGGCGATATCGTCAAATCTTCCCAGCTGCCCGAGGGCGGGCTGGATCGGATTTTTGCCAACCTGCAACATGCCGCGGATGTGATCGCAGGCTGGCAGGATGCCCCAACCTATCTGACCCGCAACCGGGGTGACGGCTGGCAAATGGCTGTTGCACCACGCTTTGCCTTGCGGGCCGTTTTTGCCGCCCGTGCGGCGGTGCGGATGGCGGACAAGCGCTTTGATACCCGCATTGCGCTGGCCATTGGCGATGGTACCATACCCGGACCTACGCTGGCAGATGCCCGTGGCCCGGTGTTCACCGCCTCCGGACAAGCGCTTGAGGCCATGCCCCGCCGCCGCGATATGGTTGTGGCCGGGGATCAAGGCACCCTCGCGATTGCCCTGCGTCTGTCCGAAGAGATCATCAAACGCTGGACCGAAGCCCAGGCCGCGGTGGCGCTGCGGGCGCTTGACCCGCTGGGGCCAACGCAAGAGACTATCGCCGCAGCCCTGGAGCTGTCGCAGCAAGGTGTGCAAAAACATATTGAAGCGTCAGGTGTGGATGCGTTGATCGACGTGTGCGAGGCGCTGGATGGGTAAGATACAATCGGATTTGGGGGTTTCGATGCAATACAGCCTTAGAAGGTTGTATTTTGTTACTACAACCTCATTTGGTTGTATTTTGACAAAACAACCACAGGCCATCCCATGTTAACAACTGCCCTTGCCCTGATGCTGGCCCATGTGCTGGCTGATTATCCGCTGCAAAACAGCTGGATTATCAACAACAAGAAAAAACCTGCCGCAATGGCGGCGCATATTGGTGTGGTGTTTCTGCTGACGATGCTGGCACTGCGTGGCCAGATCGCCCCGGCCCTGACAATCGCGGCTGCGCATTTGGGGATTGACCTGATCAAGACCCATTTCGCGCCGGAAACACTTTGGGCTTATGTCACTGACCAACTGGCACATTTTGCCACAATCGCGGCCGTTCTCTGGTTCTCGCCCGCGCTGGGCGATCTCTGGCCAGAGGCCACGCCATTTATTCAGTATCTTCTTGCAATCGCCACGGGGCTGATCCTGTGCGTGCATGCCGGTGGGCCCGCTGTTGGCCTGCTCATGCAGGGGTTTGAGGAAAACCAGCCCCAAGGCCTGCCCCAGGCCGGGCGCATGATCGGCATTCTGGAACGCGCGCTGATCTTTCTGATGGTGCTTGCCGGGCAACCGACAGGTATCGGATTTCTGATCGCCGCCAAATCGGTGCTGAGGTTTGACACCGCATCCAAGGATCAACGCGCCAGCGAGTATGTCATTATCGGCACGCTGGCCTCTTTCGGGTGGGCCTTGCTGGTCAGCTTTGCGACGCTTTCACTCATCACATTCTACGGCATTGATCCCACACCGTCTTGAGCGACGGCCCCCGCTGCCCTACATAAGGGACAAAGGAGCACCACAATGTTCGGCATCCCAGGCAAACAAGCGGTCAGCATCACCGACAAGGCAGCGGCGCAGATCGCCAAGCTGATGAACAAGGACGGCCATCAGGGCCTGCGCATTGGCGTCAAGAAAGGCGGCTGTGCGGGTATGGAATACACGATGGACTATGTGACCGAGGTTGATCCACTGGACGAAGTTGTCGAACAGGACGGCGCGCGGGTGATGATCGCACCGATGGCGCAGATGTTTCTTTTCGGGACCGAGATTGATTATGAGGTCTCGCTGCTGGAATCCGGCTTCAAGTTCCGCAACCCCAATGTGGTGGATGCCTGCGGCTGCGGCGAGTCGATCAAGTTCGACGAAAACATCAGCGCAAGCTGATGGCTGTTTCGGACGCGGATATCGCCTTCGCAACCGATCTGTTCTCTGATCTTGGTCAAGTGACCAGCCGCAAGATGTTTGGCGGCATATGCCTTTATCACCAAGGCGTGGTCTTTGCGCTGGTCAGCAGCGAAGGCCGGATCTACCTCAAGGTGAAAGATGATCTTCTGGCAACGCTCAAGGCAGCAGGATCGTCGCAGTTTCACAATATGCCCTATTGGTCTTTGCCACCCTCGGCCCTTGACGATCCCGAGGAGGCCTGCACATTGGCACGTACAACACTTGCCACTTTGTGAAGGACGCCAATATGCCCCGTAAGATCGCCGCCGGTAACTGGAAGATGAACGGGCAGCGCGAGGATCTGAAGGAGCTGAAACGGCTTGAGGATCTGCATGGCGATGCCGACATCGCGATCCTGATCTGCCCCCCCGCCACGTTGATCAGCGCATGCGAGGACACCCCATTTGATATTGGTGGGCAAGACTGTCACAGCGCCATGTCGGGCGCGCATACCGGCGACATCAGCGCGGATATGCTGGCAGATGCGGGTGCCAGCTATGTGCTGACCGGTCATTCCGAACGCCGCGCCGATCATGGCGAGACCGATGCAATGGTTGCCGCAAAATCCGTGGCTGCCATTGATGCCGGCCTGATCGCCGTGATTTGTATCGGTGAAACGCTGGATGAACGCGAAAACGGCAAGACCCTGGACGTAATCGATACCCAGCTTGCGGGATCACTGCCCGACAGCGCAAACGCGCAGGATTGCGTCATTGCCTATGAGCCGGTCTGGGCGATCGGGACGGGCAAAGTCCCAACCCTTGAACAGATCGCAGAAGTCCACGCCCATATCCGCGCGCGCCTGAATGCCCGGTTTGCCGATGGGGATGCGTTCACGCTGCTTTATGGCGGTTCTGTCAAAGGCAGCAACGCGGCTGATATCTTTGGCGTTGCCAATGTCGATGGGGCCCTCGTCGGTGGTGCCAGCCTGAAGGCAGATGATTTTTCACCCATCATCACTGCGCTTGAGCGCGCCTAGCGCCCAAAAATCGCGATCCGGCAACAGGCGACGGTCCTTGCCCACTTGCATCGGGCAAAGGGCTGATCCAAAGCTGCATCATGCAAAGATTCCAACAGTCCCCGAACGACCCGCAGTTTATTCAAAACCCCTACCCGTTTTATGATCAGGCCCGCGCTGCGGGTGATTTCTTTTGGTGGGACGATTACAACATGGCCTGTGCCGTCTCGCACAAGATGGTGCATGCGGTGCTGCGCGACAGACGGATGGGCCGCGAATGCCCACCCGAACTGGCACCCGACATTCCGGCGCATTTACAGCCATTCTATGACGTCGAGGCCCATTCGATGCTGGAACTGGAACCGCCCCGTCACAAGCGTCTGCGCGGGCTTGTGCTGCGGGCCTTCACCAGCCGCACCATTGCCGCACTTGGCCCCGACATCGCGGCGCTCTGCCACGGCCTGATTGATAGCTTCCCCGATACCCCCTTTGATCTGCTGACCCACTACGCCCAGCCCGTGCCGGTGATCATCATCTCCCGTCTGCTTGGTGTGCCAGAGGAGCGCGCGGATGACCTGCTGCGTTGGTCCAACGCCATGGTGGCGATGTATCAGGCCCGCCGCACGCCCCAGATCGAGGCCGCCGCCGTGGCCGCCACCAATGATTTCGTCGATTTCATGCGCAGCTACATCGCAAAGCGCCGCAAGACGCCGACTGATGATCTGATCTCGACCTTGATCGCCGCCGAAGAAGATGGCGCGCGGCTAAGCGAGGATGAGTTGATCACCACATGCATTCTGCTGCTGAACGCCGGGCATGAAGCGACAGTGCATACCCTTGGCAATGGCGCCAAAACCCTGCTGGAACATGGGATCAGCGAGATTACAGAAGCTGCGGTTGAAGAGGTCATTCGCTACGATCCCCCGCTGCACATGTTTACCCGCTGGGTTTACGAGGATGTCACGCTGGGCGATCACAGCTTCAAACGCGGTGATCAGATTGCCTGCCTTCTTGGGGCGGCAAACCGTGATCCGGCGGCTTATGACACGCCCAACACGTTTGATCCGGCCCGCACCGGCCCGCAGAACACCAGCTTTGGTGGTGGTATCCATTTCTGCGTGGGCGCCCCGCTGGCACGGCTGGAACTGCGAATTGCACTTGAAATCCTGTTCACGCGCTGCCCGAACCTGCGCCTGACAGACACCCCGCAATACGGCGACGTCTACCACTTTCACGGGTTGGAGCGGTTGATGGTCTCAACCGCTCCCGAGACCTAGAACCTGACCAATCGGTCGGGTGTGATGCGGTAGGTCTCATCACTCAAGTCGTGTGCCTGCATAAAGCGTGCAATCGACCCGAATGTCGCGGTCCCCACGGATTGACCGTGATCTGCCGTCGTCAAAGCCCCCGATGCGGCGGGTGCAAACAGCCGTTGCAGGCCGTTCAAGGCCACCGGCTGCGGCGTGAAATGCGCGGCAATATTCGCCTTGATCTGTTGCCGGTCGTTCGTGTCATAAAGGGCCGCCATCAGCACATCGAGCGTATGTTCGGTGCAATTCTGGAACTGCCCAGATCGCGGATTGGCCAAGACCGAATAATTGGCATTATGCAGCGCCGCATAGGTCGGGCTGGAGATCACATCTATCAGCTTTCTCTGCAAACGCGGGTCGGGGATGATGACACCTGCATCCAGACTATGCGCGCCGGCAAAGAAATCGCCGGGCGTATCCTGCACAAGATCGCTGCGCGTCAGATCCCCCTCTTGCTGATAAAGGTTATAAACCCGGTATCCCATGCCTGTGCTGCCATCGGCTTGGGTAATCCGCGAATAGACCCAGAACGCCACATGGGTGTAGTTGATCCCGTCAGGCAGAACGGATGGATCGCGGCCCACCCGCGATACGATAGCAACATTGGCCCCCCGCGATGCAAGGTCGTGCTGCACGCGGTTTGCAAAGGCCGCCACATCAGCGGCAGGCAGGACAGGATTTGCAGCAGCCGAACTGCCTGCTGTTGCGTCCAGCGGGGCAAGCGTTACGATGCCCAAAGCCAACGCAGCTAAAATACTTTTTCGTTTCATAATCTTACTCCAAGCTTGGTGCGGCTTGCGGCACAACACATTCCGGCGTCGGAGTGCCCGCACATATCTGCTGCGGCGTGGTCCCTAGCCCGGCGTTCAACACCGCAGCACCCGCATCGACCGAGGTTGTTCCGACGCTTTCAAGGGCGGCACCCGTCACGGCAAGAACGGACCCCGCCGCAACCACTGGCACGGCTGAGACAGTTGCAACGCTGGTGGCCCCGGCCGCAACACTATGCCCTGCCGCCTGGGCACTATGCTCGGCAGAGGCCGCAGCGTGTTGCGCACTGGGGGACGCACAGGCCGAGGTGAGAATGAGCGCTGTCACGCTTCCTGAGATGATAAGACGATGCATGGGTTTCTCCATTGTGAACATTGTTCATATCAATAGAGATCGCACAGCGCCTGCGTCAAGGAAAAAATTGAACGTCGTTCAGCAAAAGTGATTTATAACGGCAAGGCCACCGTCGATTTAATCTCTTCCATCGACAAAAGTGCCGTCACATTGTGTACTTTCACCTCGGATATCAGCGCCTGATAAAATGTGTCATAGGCACGCGCATTCTGCACCCGGACCTTCAAAATATAGTCGATATCACCCGCCAGACGATGTGCTTCCTGCACCTCCGGCCGCGCCTTGAGCGCCTTGAGAAACCGCTTTTGCCACTCGGCATCATGCTCTGACGTGCGGATCAGAACAAAGAAACAGGCCTCGAACCCCAACGCCTCGGCATCCAGCATGACCGTCTGCTGCCCAATGATCCCCGCCTCGCGCATTTTGCGGATGCGATTCCATACTGGGGTCTTGGACGAGCCGACAGATTTGGCAATTTCGTCCAATGATTGCGCTGCATCCGCTTGCAATGCTGCCAAAATCTTCCGGTCTGTGGCGTCGATCCGCACTGACATTCTCAATTCTCCAAAATCATAGGACACACGGTCCGAAATGCGGTCAGTGCAGAACACACGTCCTTAACTGCCGCCTGGGGGAGGCAAATAGCAGAACAATATTCTATATAAAACCCAAGAAATTGAGGTCCGCCATGAAGCACTTTCCCATCTTCCTTGCCGTCGAAGGCCGCCACATCGTTCTGTCGGGCGGTGGCGATGCCGCCATGGCCAAGCTGCGGCTGCTGATGAAGACCGAGGCGCAGCTGACCGTGATCGCCGCGGAAGTGGCAGATGACATCCGCAAATGGGCGGCCCAGGGCAAGCTGCGGATTATTGAGCGCGCAATGGAGCCCGGTGACACTGTTGGCGCCGCATTGTTCTATGCCGCCAACGAAGATGACGCAGAAGACGCGCGCGTATCCGCCATTGCGCATGCCGAAGGCGTGTTGGTCAATATCGTCGATAACCTTGCCGACAGCCAGTTCATCACGCCCGCCATCGTGGACCGCGACCCGGTGACGGTTGCTATCGGCACCGAAGGCGCCGCCCCTGTTCTGGCCCGTGCAATCAAGGCCGATCTTGAGGAACGCCTGCCAACATCGCTCGGCGTTCTTGCCCGCATCGGCAAGACATTCCGCCATGCGGTTGATATCCTGCCTATGGGCTGCAAGCGCCGTGATTTCTGGACATCGTTCTATTTCAACACGGGCCCCAAGGCGCTGGACGCGGGCGAAGGTGCCGTGATCCCAGCGCTCGAAACCCTACTCGACGCTCATGTGATGGCGGCCGACAAGCAAGGGTCTGTCGATCTGGTTGGCGCGGGCCCCGGTGATCCCGAATTGCTGACGCTCAAGGCCCGCAATGCGCTGGATAAGGCTGATGTGGTGATCCATGACCGTCTGGTCACAGGTGAAATCCTTGAACTGGCCCGTCGCGAGGCAATCATCATTGATGCAGGCAAAGAAGGTTTCGGCAAAGCGATGCAGCAATCGGACATCGACGCGCTGATCGTCAGCCACGCGCTGGAGGGGCATCATGTTGTGCGCCTGAAGGCCGGTGATCCAACGGTGTTTGGCCGTCTGGACGAAGAGATTGAGGCGATCGAAGCCCACGACATCCCCTATCGCGTCATTCCCGGCATCACCGCCGCCTCTGCTGCGGTGGCCAACATCGGGCAAAGCCTGACCAAGCGGCACCGGAACTCTGCCGTGCGCCTGATTACCGGGCATGACACCAAGGGCTATGCCGATCACGATTGGAAAGCGCTTGCCGCGCCGGGCGAAGTCGCCGCGATCTACATGGGCAAGAAATCCGCGCGGTTCATCCAAGGCCGCTTGCTGATGCATGGCGCCGATCCCGGCACCCCGGTCACCATCATCGAAAACGTCAGCCGCGCCGACCAGCGCATTATAGCGACCACATTGGCCGAGATGGAACCGACGATGACGCAGGCCGATCTGAAAGGCCCCACGATAACATTCTATGGCCTTGCCCCGCGCGACGCCCAAGCCCACGCAGAAAATCTCAGGGAGTTTGCATAATGGCCCGCACATTCACACCCAAGGTCGTGACCGCCAACGCATTGTTGGAAGGTGATGCGGTCTGGTTGACCGAAGCCAACACATGGACCCGCGACATCCGCAAAGCCGAACTGCTGACAGATGAGGCCCACGCCGACCTGCGCCTGCTCGAGGCACAAGCCCGCGCCGGTGAAATCGCCGGTGCCTATCTGGCCGATGCCAAGCCGGGCGACAACGGCCCCGAACCCACACATTTCCGGGAAGATTTCCGCACACGCGGCCCATCCAACTACGCTCATGGCAAGCAAGTGGAGCTTTCATAATGTACACCTACAATGATTTTGATGAGGCGTTTGTCCGTTCGCGCGTGGCCCAGTTCCGTGGTCAGGTGGAACGCCGCATTGATGGCTCGCTGACCGAAGACGAGTTCAAGCCACTGCGCCTGATGAATGGCCTCTATCTGCAACTGCACGCCTATATGCTGCGCGTGGCGGTCCCTTATGGCACGCTGAACCCCAGCCAGATGCGCCAGTTGGCGTTTATCGCCGACAAGTGGGACAAGGGCTATGGCCATTTCACCACGCGGCAGAACATCCAATACAACTGGCCCAAGCTGCCGGACGTGCCGGATATGCTGGACGCTTTGGCCGATGTGGGGATGCACGCCATCCAGACATCCGGCAACACCATCCGCAACGTGACCGCCGATCATTTCGCCGGGGCTGCTGCCGATGAAATCGAAGATCCCCGCCCCGTGGCAGAGCTGCTGCGCCAATGGTCCACCGACCACCCTGAATTCCAGTTCCTGCCGCGCAAATTCAAAATTGCGGTGACAGGTGCCGCCCATGACCGTGCGGTCACCAAGGCGCATGACATCGGCTTGCGCATGGTGCGCAATGACGCGGGCGAGCCCGGCTTTGAGGTGATCGTCGGCGGTGGCCTAGGCCGCACGCCAATGGTGGGCAAAGTGCTGCGTGCCTTCCTGCCCAAGGCCGACCTGCTGCCCTATTGCGAGGCGATTGTCAGCGTCTACAACCTGCTGGGCCGCCGCGACAACAAATACAAGGCGCGGATCAAGATCACCGTGCATGAGAACGGGCTGGAGAAAATCCAGGAGCTTGTAGAAGAGCGTTTTGCAGCTGTCCGCGCTGGTTTCTCTGGCGTTGATCAGGAATTGCTGGCGGAAATCGAAGCGGCTTTCGCTCCGCCTGCCTTCGCGGTCAAGCCAACCGCCGGATATGAGGCGGCGCGCCTCGCCAACCCGGCGTTCCGGTCGTGGACCGATACAAACCTCGCCCAACATAAGGCCGATGGGTATGCCATCGTGTCGATCAGCATCAAGAAACACGGTGCGACGCCGGGTGATGCAACATCTGACCAGATGCGCGTGATGGCCGATCTGGCCGAACAATACTGCCATGGTGAATTGCGCATCAGCCACGAACAGAACGTCATCCTGCCGCATGTGCATAAGGCGGATCTTGCCAAGGTTTACGCAGCCCTGCGCGAAGCGGACCTGGCGACGGCGAATATTGGCCTTGCATCCGACATCATCGCCTGCCCCGGCATGGACTATTGCGCGCTGGCCACGGCCCGGTCGATCCCCATCGCACAGGAAATCGCCACGCGGTTTGATGAGCTGAAGATCGAGCATGAGATTGGCGCGCTGAAAATCAAGATCTCGGGCTGCATCAACGCCTGTGGGCACCACCATGTGGGACACATCGGTATCCTTGGCCTGGATCGGGCTGGCGTTGAAAACTACCAGATCACGCTGGGCGGTGACGGGACCGAGACCACCACAATCGGCGAACGCGCTGGCCCCGGCTTTAGCGCCGAAGAGATCGTGCCCGCGATCGAGCGGTTGGTGACAGGTTACCTTGATCTGCGCAGCGACCCCCAAGAAACCTTCCTGCAAACCTATCGCCGTCTTGGCATGGAACCCTTCAAAGCCATCCTGTACCCAGCAGAGGACAAAGCAAATGCCGCTTAAGGAAATGGCCGAGCGCCGCAATATCCTGCATCGTAAATCTGACGCGCAAACCGTGCTGCGGCACGCCCTGAGCGATGTGCTAATCGGGCCGGTGGCCCTTGTGTCGTCCTTTGGTGCCGAAAGCGTTGTGCTGCTGCATATGGTTGCGCAGATCGACAAGGCCACACCGGTGATCTTTCTGGACACCGAAATGCTGTTTCCCGAAACGCTGACCTATCAGCGCGAAGTCGCCGCAATGCTGGGGCTGACCGATCTGCGGGTGATTACCCCAAATCGCAACGATGTTCTGGTCGAGGACGTGGACGGCATCCTTCATTTGGCGGACACAGATGCGTGCTGTGATCTGCGCAAGACCCGCCCCCTGAACGCCGCCTTGCAGGACTTCGACGGATGGATCACAGGCCGCAAGCAGTTTCAGGGTGGTCAGCGTGCCCAACTTCCACTGTTTGAAAAGGAAAATCGCAAGATTAAGATCAACCCGCTGGCAAAATGGAGCGCGGATGATCTGAAATCGTACATGGATCAGCACGATCTGCCGCGCCATCCACTCGTGGCAAAGGGCTATCCTTCGGTGGGCTGTATGCCCTGCACCACGCGGGTTGGCGACCATGAAGATCCACGTGCAGGCCGTTGGCGCAACAGTGAAAAAACCGAATGTGGCATCCATTTTGCGGATGGCAAAGCGACCCGAGAAGGACAAGCAGCATGATGAGCGTGATTGTGACTGATGCAGGGTTTGCCCCAGATGATTTCGCCTGCGGTTTTGTCGCCTTGGATGAAGCCGCGGCAAACGATTGTGACTACGGCATTGATCTGCCGTCTGACACAGCGCCCGCAGCACTGGCCGGGTTGAACAATGCCGCGATGATCCGCATAGATTTCCCGTCATCTGCTGACGGGCGCGGGTTCACACTGGCCGCCATGCTGCGCCGCGCAGGCTACAAGGGCCGGTTGCGGGCCAAAGGCCATGTGCTGGCGGATCAATACGCAATGGCGCGCCGGTCGGGTTTTGACGAGGTGGAGATTGACCACGCTCTTGCCGCGCGGCAGCCCGAAGAGCAGTGGCAGTTCCGGGCCGACTGGCAAAACCACCACTATCAGGCCCGCTTGCGCGGTTAAGCCCCTTTCCCTGATCCAGATCAATGACTAAACCGGAGGGCGGCCCTATCAGGCTGCCATGACACATATGACCGAGCAATCACCCGTGACCCTAGACACCGCCAAAGCCGTCCCCACCCTGCCCGATGCGCAGACCGTAACAGACGTGAAGCATTACACTGACCGGCTTTTTTCGTTTCGCGTGACGCGCCCTGCGTCCCTGCGTTTCCGGTCTGGTGAGTTTGTGATGATCGGCCTGATGGGCGATCCACACCCCGAAACAGGCAAGCAAAAACCGCTGTTGCGTGCCTATTCCATTGCCTCTCCGTCCTGGGATGAGGAGTTGGAGTTTTATTCGATCAAAGTGCAGGACGGTCCACTGACCTCCAGACTGCAACACATCCAGCCCGGTGACGAACTGATCCTACGCCCGAAACCCGTTGGCACACTGGTCCATGACGCCCTGCTGCCCGGCAAGCGGATCTGGTTCTTTGCCACTGGCACTGGTTTTGCGCCTTTCGCATCGCTGCTGCGCGAGCCGCAGACCTATGAAGACTATGACGAGGTGATTATCACCCATACATGCCGCGAAGTCGGTGAGCTGACCTATGGACGTGATCTGATTGAAGCGCTCAAGGACGACGAATTGCTTAACGAGGTCATCGGCGAAGGCTTCTGGAAGAAAATCAAATACTACCCGACAACCACCCGCGAAGAGAGCCCCAAGATGGGCCGGATCACTGATCTGATGCGCTCGGGCGAGGCTTTTGCCGATCTGGGCGTACCACCGCTGTCGCCCGAGACGGATCGCGCGATGATTTGCGGCAATCTTGCCTTCAACCTGGAGCTCAAAGAGATGTTTGAGGCGTATGGATTGGTTGAGGGTGCCAACTCAAATCCGCAGCATTATGTGGTCGAGAAGGCGTTTCTCGACTAGGAAGCATGTCCTTGGAATAGAAAAGGCCGCGTCATTTCTGACGCGGCCTTTTTTGTTTTATATGTAAAGGCTTAGAGGCCAAGCAGGTTGCGGATGTTATCCAGAACAGGTTGCAACAGTGCAGGGTTGTCCTTGGCAAAATCCAGCGCGCTGGTCAGCGTGGTTTTCTGATCGTCCGGAATATCGGACCCGGCAAGAAGCTGGGTGACTTTCTCGGCATCAAAACCATCAAGTGTCAGCAGATCATCTGCCATCGTCATCAGATCTTCACCGGCCTCTTCCACGGCTTCAGCCGCTTCTTCAACAGCTTCTTCCGCGACAGCGGCCGCTTCCTCAGCTTCGGCGGCAGCAGCTGCGGCGGCTTCTTCAGCGGCGGCGGCAGCGGCGGCGGCGGCTTCTTCCGCTTCTGCGGCAGCGGCGGCGGCAGCTTCTTCTGCTTCAGCGGCAGCAGCGGCGGCGGCTTCTTCAGCGGCAGCAGCAGCTTCAGCGGCGGCAGCCTCGGCCTCAGCGACGGCGGCGGCTTCAGCCTCTGCCTGGGCAGCGGCAGCCGCCTCTGCGGCCACACGCTCGGCCTCTTGCGTTGCACCGGTCAGCACGCCGATTGCTTCACCTGGGCCACGGCCTTCGGCCGCATATTGATAGCCAAAAAATCCCAGCACAGCCAAAACTACGAGAATAATAATTGCACGCATTGGTCAGTTCCTTCCAAATTACGTCATTTGGGCCCCCATCGACCCGCTCTGCCGTCGATATGTCAGAAGGCGCGGGAAAGGGAAAGCCTCACCGAGGGGGAACTTTCGGCGAAAAACCGCATCTTTTGCGGGTTGAAGCTGCACCTGTGGGTGTTTAGTTTCACCCTACCAAACCTGAACAATCAAAGGATAAAGACCATAGGACGCAGACCACATAACGCGCCACCACAACGTGACACCGGCCCACGGGTCAACGACCGTATTCGCTCGGACCAGATTCGCCTGATCGGGGCCGACGGCGAAAACGTCGGTGTTGTCACGCCCGCACGCGCAATGGAAATGGCCGATGACGCTGGCCTTGATTTGGTGGAAATCTCACCAAACGCCAACCCGCCGGTTTGCAAAATCATGGACTATGGCAAGTTCAAATACGAGACTCAGAAAAAAGAGGCTGAGGCGCGCAAAAAGCAAAAGATCATCGAGATCAAAGAA
The DNA here is from genome assembly GCA_947498645.1 of uncultured Paracoccaceae bacterium. Classification (GTDB taxonomy): domain Bacteria; phylum Pseudomonadota; class Alphaproteobacteria; order Rhodobacterales; family Rhodobacteraceae; genus Yoonia. Next base: position 3,012,213 of record CANMKS010000001.1, read on the forward strand.
GTGAAGTTCCGCCCCAATACGGACAATCACGATTATGATGTGAAAATGCGCAACGTGTTCAAGTTTCTTGAAAACGGCGACAAGGTAAAGATTACCCTGCGCTTTCGTGGTCGCGAAATGGCACACCAACAATTGGGACGTGAACTGTTGGAGCGTGTCGCCGAGGATACCAAGGAAACTGGCAAGGTCGAAAACTTCCCCAAGATGGAAGGCCGCCAGATGGTCATGCTGATCGGGCCCCTGCCGAAATAGGAACAGCAACGATAGAACGCTCAAGGCCCCGGCATTTGCCGGGGCTTTTTCGTGCAGCCTAAGGTCAGGCCCCTAGCGCAAAAGCGATGTAATATTGCGCACGGATGCCCGCCGGTTTGCCCGCTCGGCTCGCAGCGTCTGCACTTTCAGTGTGCTTTCACCGTAGCCCTGCGTGATCAGGTTCTCTGGCGGAATACCAAAATACTCTGTCATTGCCAGCGCCACAGTCTCAGCGCGCCTGTCAGACAATGAAAGATTGTATCCAGCATCACCCACTGCATCAGTGTGCCCTTCGATCAGGAACACCTGCGACGGGTCTTCCTCGATGATGTTGGCAATGGCGAGGCCAAGGTTGGTCAGTTCCTCAGCCTGGCTTGGTTGAATGGCCGCCGATCCCGTCGCGAAGGTCACAACGTCCAGCTCCACCTCTGGTGCGAGCGCGCGTACTTCTTCGATTTGGCGGATTTGGCGCAATGAGTAGCTGCGATCAAACTGCGCCGTCTGGTTGGCAAGCAGCGCAAGCCGCAACGTATCGACATCACTTTGCGAGGCCTGCATTTGAACACTGGCGCGATCATTGGCGGGTAATTCCGTCACATCAATAGGCTCTGCCTGCTGTGTGTCGTCGAACAACACAAATTCGCTGCCGTCGTTCATAATCCGTGTACGGCGCAGCACCCGGCCATCACCAGCGCGGATCGTGATGATCTGCGTGCCATCGGCGCGGGTCACAACCGTGCGGGTCGATCCATCATCGAACGATCGCGTCTCAACCTGCGAACCGGGCTGGCGCAACAGCACATCATCGTCCTTGAGGACAACCAATTCATCGTTGCGCCGGACCACAACCCGGTCCCCACTGTTAGAAACAACTTCGTCGCCATTGTTCATCACGGACCCAACGACAACAGCGCCAAGGCCGATCAGCAATGCGCGCTCGAAATCGCTCATCCCGCGGCTGCCATCACTGGACGATGCGGCCTCTGTGTCACCGGTTGCGGCTGTCGCAAAATCTTCGTCACTGGTGCGCACGTCTTCTTCGGTCAGTTCTTCGACAACAACCTCTGCCCCCGCCGCGTTCTCATCATCATCCTCTGCGGCGGCGGCTGCTGCCGGGGTGTCGTCCACGACAATCGTGTTTTCTGCGGTCGCAGCCTCGTCGGTCACGACCGGGCTTTCGCCTTCTGGTAGGCCTTCCGTCACCACGACATCTGTGTCGTCACCCTCTGGCACGCCTTCGCTGACGATCACATCATTGGCCTCAGCTTCGGCAGCGGTGTCAGCCTCGGCAGTTGTTTCGTCCTGCACGGTGACCTCTGCTTCGTTGCTGGTCGCAACCTCCGCTTGGATTTCGCCTTCGGCAGTTTCACTTTCCATGACAACAGGTTCTTCAGTCCCTTCAACCTCTGCCTCTTCGGTCTCGACTGGTTCTGCGGGTTCTGCGGGTTCTTCAACCGCAACCTCGGCAGCGTCCCCTTCAGCAACATCAGTCGCGGCCGGTGCATCGTCTTCGGCTGGCGCAGGGGTATTCACCGCCTCAACCTGTGCGGCCAATGCAGCGTCCAGCGCGGCCTGATCGGTGATCAGCGCACCATCAGTATCAAAGCAGGGCAATACGGGTTCTGCGTCGGGGTCGACCTCAGTATCAACGGCGATGTCGGCATCATCCAAAGGATCAAGTCCGACGCAAAGCGTCGGTTCACCTTCCGCTTCTACGGCAACTGTTTGTGCAAAAATGGGGCTGGCAATCAGGCTAAAGCTGACGACCAACGATGTGGTGGATCTCAGTGTCGATTTACGCATGGCGTCCTCGCAATTTTCATGCCCGCGAACGGGCTATTACGGTTTAACACCTGAGATATCGCAATCGTTCCGCGCAACTTCACGCTGCGCGGATTATAGCCAAAAATTGGGGGCCGGCCCCTAGGCGGCGGCTGTCACCGCCCTGCCGGTCATTACTTTCACCAGATGCGCACGATAGTCTGACGACCCGTGCAGATCAGCGATCATACCGTCTGCAGGCACTGTGAGGCCGTCCAAAGCATCCTTGGAAAAGTCGGAAGACAAGGCCGTCTCTGCCTCTGACCAGCGGTAGACGCCGTTTTCTGACGCGCCGGTCACGGCCACACGCACGCCATCAGCGTATTTGGCGACAAACACACCCACCAGCGCAAAGCGCGAGGCCGGTTGCACGAACTTTTCGTAGTGCGACTTTTCGGGAACCGGAAAGCGCACTTCGGTGATCACTTCGCCTTCCTCGAGGGCGGTTTCAAACATCCCCTGGAAATAGTCATCCGCCGCGATCTGGCGCGTATTGGTGATGATTGTGGCACCTGATCCAAGCGCCGCCGCTGGATAGCATGCTGACGGGTCGTTGTTGGCAAGCGATCCGCCAACCGTGCCCCGGTTGCGCACCGCAGGATCGCCGATGTTCCCTGCAAGACCCGACAGGCCGGGATAGGACGCGGCTGTTTCAGCCGCCACCGTCGCGTGGTTGGTTGCACCACCCACACAGACCTCGCCGTTGTCACCAATGCAAACGCCCTGCATTTCGCCAATGCCGGTCAGGCTGACCAATGTGGCAGGCATGGCCAGACGTTGTTTCAGCGTCGGGATCAATGTCTGCCCCCCGCCCAGCGCCTGCGCGTCCTCCTCCGACAGCGCCTTGATCGCATCCGCAATCGTGGAAGGCCGTTCAATTTCAAAAGCATACATGAGCGTTCTCCCTTACGCGTTGTTCATGGCAGCCCAGACGCGCGCGGGCGTCAAAGGCATGTCGATATGGGTGACGTTCTTGCCGCCCGATTGCAGCGCGTCGATGACCGCGTTGACCACCGTGGGCGGCGATCCGATCGCGCCCCCTTCGCCACAGCCTTTGGCCCCCAGCGGGTTATGCGTACAGGGTGTGCCGTCGGAATGATCCACCGCGATGAACGGCAGATCATCCGCGCGCGGCATGACGTAGTCCATGTAACTGGCCGACAAAAGCTGACCGTTTTCGTCATAGGTGGTGTTTTCCAGCAAGGCCTGCCCAATCCCTTGGACAACACCGCCCTGCACCTGACCGCTGACAATCATCGGGTTCATCACATTGCCAAAGTCGTCACACGCCGTGAAGCGTTCGATGGTGACCTTGCCAGTCTCCGGGTCAACCTCGACCTCGCAGGCATAGGCACCTGACGGATAGGTAAAGTTGGCCGGATCATAAAAGGCCGTTTCTTCCAGCCCCGGCTCGATATCCTCGATCGGGAATTCATGCGGGATATAGGCCTTGAGCGCCACCTCACCAAAGCTTACCGATTTATCGGTGCCTTTGACAGTGAATTGCCCATCTGTGAACTCCAGATCATCGGCAGAGGCTTCCAGCATATGTGCTGCGATCTTCTTGGCCTTTGCGATAATCTTTTCCGTGGCGCGCACCACAGCAGATCCGCAGACTGCCAATGAACGCGATCCATAGGTGCCCATCCCGAAGGGGATCTTGGACGTGTCGCCATGCACAATATCAACGGACTGAGGATCAATCCCCAGCATCTCGCCCACAATCTGTGGGAACACCGTTTCGTGCCCTTGCCCGTGGCTGTGCGCACCAACCATGACGCTGAGGTTGCCCGTGGCGTTCACACGCACGGTGGCCGCGTCATAAAGGCCAACCCGGCTACCCAGCACACCCACAAGGTTTGAGGGCGCAATGCCGCAAGCCTCTACATAGGCGTTGATACCAAGACCGCGCATTTTGCCATTGGCTTCGCTTTGCTTGCGGCGTTCTTCAAAGGCTTTGCGGTCAACAATCGCCTCCATCTTGTCCATCAGCGCATCATAGTTGCCGCTGTCATATTCCAGCCCTGCGGCAGTGCCGAAGGGAAACTGGTCAGGCTTGATGAAGTTCTTGCGCCTGATCTCGACCGGATCAATGTTCAACTCGCGCGCAGCCATGTCGATGACACGCTCAATGGAATAGGTGGCCTCGGGTCGCCCGGCGCCACGGTAGGCGTCGACCGGTGCTGTGTTTGTGAATACCGCCTTGAGGTTCACATAGACGTTGGGCACCGTGTAATTGCCCGCCATCAGCGTACCATGCAGAAAGGTTGGCGTCGCGGTCGAGAAATTCGACAGATAGGCGCCGACATTGGCAAGCGTTTCGGTGCGGAAGGCGATGAATGTGCCGTCCTTTTCACACGCCAGCTCAATCTTGGTGACGTGGTCACGGCCATGCGCGTCCGTCAGGAAGGATTCAGTGCGATCAGCCACCCATTTGACAGGGCGACCTACCTTTTTGGCCGCAGCCAGCACCAATGCTTCTTCACCATAGTGATAGATCTTGGAACCAAAGCCGCCACCCACATCCGGTGCAATCACCGTCAGCTTGTTCTCGGGGATACCCATGACAAAGGCCGAGATAAGCAATCGCGTCAGATGCGGGTTCTGCGATGTGGTCTGCAACAGATAGCTATCGCCCGCCGCATCATAGGTGCCGATAGAGGCGCGCGGCTCCATCGCGTTGGGCACCAGACGGTTGTTGATCAGTTCAAGCGTGGTGACATGCGGTGCATTCTTGATCGCCTCATCAGTGGCGGCACGGTTGTCTTCGATCCAGCCCCAGTCAAAGCATTGGTTGGTTCCGATTTCATCATGCACATAAGCGTCACCCGCAAGGGCTGCCGCCATGTCGATAATCGCTGGCAGTTCTTCGATATCGGCGATGATCTCTTCGGCGGCATCGCGGGCCTGCTGTTCGGTTTCTGCGATGACAGCGGCGTAGGCATCCCCCACATGACGCACCTTGCCATGGGCCAGCACAGGCCGCTTGGGTTCTTTCATCGGCTCGCCGTCGCGGCTGTTGATCAGCCAGCCTGCCGGGTTGCCCCCGACATCGACAAAGTCTTCGCCCGTGAAGATCGCCAGCACACCGGGCATCTCTGCGGCGGCGGATGTGTCGATTGATTTGATCACACCATTGGCCACGGTCGAGCGCACGAAAGTCGCCGCCGCCTGCCCAAAGGTGTTGATGTCAGCGGTATACTTGCCCTTCCCAGTCAGAAAGCGCACGTCTTCGCGGCGCGTTGTGCTGGCTCCAATTCCACCATCTTTTGGCATTGTTATTCCTCCCTGTCGGAGCAGCAATTTTTCAAAGAAAAATTGACCCCAAATTTTCCTCGAAAATTTACTTATTCGGCTGCGACGGCTGGAACATCCTGACCGGATGCCGCCATGATCGCCTTGACGATGTTGTGGTAGCCGGTGCAGCGGCAGATATTGCCTTCCAGATACTCACGCACCTCGGCCTCACTCGGTTTCGGGTTGTCCTTAAGCAGCGCTGCCGCCGACATCACCATGCCAGGCGTGCAGAAGCCACATTGCAAACCATGGTGATCTTGAAACGCCTGCTGAATGACGTTGAGCGAACCATCCGTATTGGCCTGCCCTTCGATGGTCGCAACCTCGGCGCCATCGGCCTCGACAGCGAACATGGTGCAGGATTTCACCGCTTCCCCGTTCACATGAATGACGCAGGCACCGCATTGCGATGTGTCACACCCGATATGTGTTCCCGTCAGCCGCAGGTCATTGCGCAGGAAGTCCGACATCAACGTGCGCCCCTCCACGTCACCCGACACGGATTTCCCGTTCACGGTCATAGTTACCGATGCCATTACTTCCTCCCAGAAATGTTATGCTTTGGTGGGAGTTAAACACGCAGAACGGCAGTTGAGAACACATAACTTACGCTGCAACTGCACGGTTAGTCAGATGTCCGCGCGCGGTTTGGGCCGCGTCGGGATTTCCTTGAGCAGCCCGCCTACCCCCATTTGTGCAAAATCCACAGGCGTCAGGGCCAACCCGCAAAGCACCCTTTCCAGCACCCAATCCGCCCCATTCAGCGCCGGTGACCGGGCACAACCCGGCAGGCCGATCACGGGCTTATCGCCCAGCGCACCAAGGAAAAGAAGGTTGCCGGGATCAACCGGCATCCCAAATTGCATAAGCGCGCCGCCCGCCTGCCGCAGGGCCGCAGGACCAACATCATTGGCATCGGATGTGGCAGAGGCCGTCAGGATAAAAATCACCTCACCTGCGGCCTTTGCAATCGCAGCACAAAGCGCCCCTTCGGTATGCGATACAATTACGCGCGGGGTGAGGTTGACACCAAAACGGTCCAATCGCCCTTGCAGGGCCTCCCGCCCCTTGGGCGATGGCTCTGTCCCGATGTCGGTTTCGATCAACGTGGCGGAACGATATCGCGGCGCACGACAGGCCAGCGCCCCTGCCCCCACGGTGCAAGCTGTCGCAACATCAGCCTCGGGCACCGCGTAAGCGATGATCTTGATCGTGGCGATCATTGTTCCTGCATCCGCCCGATGATGCGGCGGGACTGTCGCCACCGTGATCATCGGGTTCACCCCGTTGAAAGCGTTGATGGCAGCAACGTCGATATGTGCAATCCCCGGCCCTTCGGCGAAAAGGTTCACCCGGCCCGTTGCCGCATGCGACATCCGCAGCCCCGATCCCGCCAGGGCGGTTGCCAAACGGGCGGCCGCGGTATCTTCATCCAGATCGTCGGGCTCATATTGCGCGACCATGACCTCTTGCAGCCCCGCATTTTGGAGGGCTGCAATGTCATCAGCATTCAGAACACGCCCCTTGCGCAAACGCCCGCCTGCAACCAGCACCGCATGGGCCAGCACAGCCCCTTTGGCGGCCCCTACGGGAACAGGTCCGAATTTCACGTCGCTTGCCGCAGCACTTGCGTGATTTCTGCGATGATACTCACCGCAATCTCGGCGGGTTGCCGTCCGCCAAGGTCAAGGCCGACCGGGGCGTGAATGCGCGCGATTTCTTCATCGCCAAATCCAACAGCCCTCAGGCGTTCCTCGCGTTTGGCATGGGTGCGTCTGGACCCAAGACAGCCCAGATAGAAGGCGGGCGATTCCAGCACGGTGACAATTGCCGGGTCGTCCAGCTTGGGATCATGGGTCAGGGTCACCACCGCGGTGCGCGCATCGGGTTTGAGCGCGCGCAGCGCCTCATCTGGCCAGTCATCGACGATCACCTCGCCTGGAAACCGCGCTTCTGATGCAAATGCCGGGCGCGGGTCGATGATGGTGGGCTGATATCCGCAAGCCCGCGCCATCGCCACCAGATGCTGGGCAATGTGGACAGCGCCGATAATGATCATCCGCAGCGGCGGATTGTGGATCGCAACAAAGGTACGCCCATCCTCTTCCACGCCGGAGCGGTCCAGACGAAACCGCTCTGCGTACTGCGAAGCTGGGACCAGTCGTGGCCCACCCGTCTGCAAGTCAGTGACATAGGCCACGGGTGTGTTCTGCTCTCTGGCCTCAACCAGTTTTTCCAGCAATTCGACAGGCAGGACCGGCCCTACCGGTTCCAGCAAGACCTTGATCTCTCCGCCACAGGCAAGACCCACGGCAAAGGCTTCGTCATCGCTGACCCCAAACTCCAAGACGCGGTGTTTGCCGTCCGCCACAGCATCAAGCGCTTCGGTGATCACCGCACCTTCCACGCAGCCCCCCGAAACCGAGCCTTCCATCGCGCCATCGGCATCAATCACCAGTTGGCTACCCACCGGGCGCGGGGCAGAGCCCCATGTCTGCACCACCGTGGCCATCACAACACCCCGTCCCGCCCGGTGCCAGTCGAGGGCCAGCTTCGGTAGATCCGTGATTTGATCAGTCATGTGCAAAGCCCCCCTTCAAAGCAATAAGTCCACGATAACGCAGCACACCCGCTTTGCCAAAGCGTTCACGCATCACGCAACATCGCAAGCAGCCGCGTCTTTTCACCGGTTTCAGCAGGACGCGACAGCGCATCAGCCAAACCTTGAAGTGATGCGATATTGTGCCCGGCGCGAAAGCTCGAACAATGCGGCAGCATCTGCATGATCCCCTTGGCACGTGGCGCAAAACCGTCCCAGCGCAGCAGCGGGTTCAGCCAGATCAACTGTCGCGCGCTGAGGTTCAGCCGCTCCATCTCGCGGCCCAACTGACCGTCATCCGCGCGGTCAAGCCCGTCGGTGATCAGCAACACCACAGCACCCTGCCCTGTTACACGGCGCGACCAGTCCCGGTTAAAGCTGTGCAGGCACGCGCCGATGCGGGTGCCACCTTCCCAATCCTGCGCCTCTGCCCCCGCGGCGGCCAGGGCGGCATCCACATCGCGTTGCCGCAGATGTCGGGTGATGTTTGTCAGCCGGGTGCCAAAGGTGAAAGCATGAACCTGCGCCCAGCCTTGCCCTTCGCGATTGGCCACCGCATGCACGAAATGCAAAACTGCGCGCGAGTAATGCGCCATGGACCCCGAGATATCGCAAAGCACCACCAGATTGGGGTAACGCTTTCGCCGCCGCTTGGTCGCAAAATCCATGACCTCACCACCCCGGCGCATGGCCTGCCGCATGGTGCCGGGCCAATCAGGCAACAGGCCGTGGCCGCCTTGGGTGCGGCGGCTGAGGACAGGCGGCACAGGCAAGGACAATGTGGCCAACATCCGCTTGGCTGCTGCCATCTCGGCGGTGCTCATCAATTCGAAATCAAGCCTGCGCAGGCGTTCCTCGGCAGAGGCCGTTTGTGATGCGTCGATGTCGATTTCGACCGCATCTTCGCTCTCGTCCTGCGGCGGCATGGGGCGGTCTTGTCCATCCAGCAAGGCTTCTGCGGCGCGTTTCTCTGCCGGTTGGGCGGCGCGGTCTTCTTGCACCCCATGCACGGCGGGCCGCAGGAACGCCATCATGTGTTCCAGATATTGCGGATCACGCCAGTAGAGGCGGAAAAGCTGCGCAAAAAGCGGGCGATCCTCGGGTTTGGTCACAAAACAGGCATGCAAGGTCCAGTAAAAATCGGCCTTCCGGGTAAAGCCCACGGCCTCTACCGCGCGGATGGCATCAATGACCCGCCCCGGCCCAACCGCAAGCCCCGCCTTGCGCAGGGCCCGCGCGAAATGGGTGATATTCTGGGCCAGCTTGGGATCGTCCGGCACCGCCATTTCGGGGAAGTTAACCATGGCGGAGGTGCCGGACCGGGGATTTCACATCCCCGGACCCCTGTGAGATATTTTTGAACAAAAGAAGGGACATTATGCCGTTTCAAGATCGGCTTTGGCTTCATCGAGAATGCGTTTTGCTTCGGACCCCTGTAGTTTCTGGATATCGTCCTGGTATTTAAGGATCGCACCCAGCGTATCGGCAATGGTGGCAGGCGAGAGGTTGATCACATCCAGCGCAAGCAGACATTTTGCCCAGTCGATGGTTTCGGCAACCCCCGGTTTCTTGAACAGGTCTTCACCGCGCAACCGTTGAACAAAGGCCACGATTTCACGCGACAGCGCGGCGGCGGCCTCGGGCGCGCGGGCTTGCAGGATGGCGATTTCGCGGTCGAAATCGGGGTAGTCCACCCAGTGATAGAGGCAACGTCGCTTGAGCGCATCATGAACCTCGCGCGTGCGGTTGGACGTCAGAATCACGATAGGCGGTTCTGGTGCTGCGATCGTTCCCAGTTCGGGGATCGTGACCTGAAAATCAGAGAGCGCTTCGAGCAGGAATGCCTCAAACGGGGTATCGGTGCGATCCAATTCGTCAATCAGTAGGACAGGCGCACCGCCCGGTTGCGGGCGCATCGCCTCTAACAGGGGGCGGGCGATCAGGTATTTTTCGGTGAATAGCTCTGTTTTGAGCTCATCGCGATCGGCACCGCCTGCGGCTTCGGCGGCACGAATGGCGATCATCTGCTCGGCAAAGTTCCATTCATATACGGCGGATGAGGCATCAAGCCCTTCGTAGCATTGCAGCCGGATCAGCCGGCGCCCCAAGGCCGCAGCGATCACCTTGGCGATTTCGGTCTTGCCGGTCCCGGCCTCGCCTTCCAGGAAGAGCGGGCGACCCAGTTTCAGGCTCAGAAACACAACCGTCGCCAGCGCACGCCCGCAGACATAGTCCTGCGCGGCCAAACCTGCCTGCACCTCATCAATTGTCGCAAATGTCATCCGGCATCCTCCGCCGCCATAGCTGCATTCCGCATGGCCCGCGTCAAGCCATCCATTGCCCCTTTCGCCGCAAGGGCATAGCCTACGACCTGCGCGAAGGGAGAATTTGCGATGAATGAGTCCACACCGATCAACGCCGCCGGCTTTGGCCCCGATCTGGGCCCTTTTGACTGGGCTGACCCGCTGCGCCTAGAAGGGCAATTGAGCGAAGATGAACGGATGCTGCGTGATGCGGCCGCCGCATTTGCACAATCGTCCCTGCAACCGCGCGTCACCGATGCCTACCGCGACGAAATCGTTGACCCTTCGGTTTTTGTGATGATGGGCGAAGCCGGGCTATTGGGCGTTACAATCCCCGAAGAATACGGCGGGCTTGGCGCGTCTTATGTGACCTATGGCCTTGTCGCGCGCGAGATTGAGCGTGTGGACAGCGGGTATCGGTCGATGATGTCGGTGCAATCCTCGCTGGTGATGTATCCGATCCACGCCTATGGCTCTGACGCGCAACGCCGGAAATATCTGCCGGGGCTGGCTGCGGGCACCCTGATTGGTTGCTTTGGTCTGACCGAAGCTGATGCGGGCAGTGATCCTGCGGGTATGAAAACCACCGCCAGGAAAACCGATACAGGTTATGTGCTGAACGGGTCCAAAATGTGGATCAGCAACGCGCCGATTGCCGATGTCTTTGTTGTCTGGGCAAAATCCGAGGCGCATGGCGGCAAGATACGCGGCTTTGTACTTGAAAAGGGCACTAAGGGGCTGAGCGCGCCCAAGATTGGCGGCAAGCTGAGCCTGCGTGCCTCTGTGACCGGCGAGATCGTGATGGAGGATGTCGAAGTCAGCGAAGATGCGCTGCTGCCCGGTGTGCAAGGCCTCAAAGGGCCGTTTGGGTGCCTGAACCGCGCGCGCTATGGCATTGCATGGGGTGTGATGGGGGCTGCAGAGGCCTGCTGGCACGCTGCACGGCAATACGGATTGGATCGCAAACAATTCGGCAGGCCACTGGCGCAGACACAACTGTTTCAGAAAAAGCTGGCGGATATGCAGACCGAAATTACGCTGGGATTGCAGTCTGCGCTGCAATTGGGCCGTCTTATGGATCAGGGGCAGGCAGCCCCCGAAATGATCAGCCTTATGAAGCGGAACAACTGCGGCAAGGCGCTTGATATCGCGCGGGTGTCACGCGACATGCATGGCGGCAACGGGATCAGCGAAGATTTCCAGATCATGCGCCATATGGTGAACCTTGAAACGGTGAACACCTATGAAGGCACACATGATGTGCATGCCTTGATCCTCGGGCGCGCGCAAACCGGGTTGCAGGCGTTTTTCTAGGGCGTTTCGAATTGCCTTAGCAGTTATAGATGTCGCCGTAGACGCAGCGCACGATGCTTTCGCGGGACACGCCCATCTTGGACAGTTCGCGGTCGGACAGGTGCTGCATACGCTCGACTTCGACAGAGCGGCTGCGCGCGTCGGTCAGGTTTTCAAAGAACGCGGCAACCGCGCCAAAAAACGCCATTGGTCCGGTGGTTGCAGGGCGGGATGTCAATGTGTTGGTGTAGAAGGCCATGTGCGTATTCCTGATGCGGTAAGCTGTTGTTGATGCTTATATAGCCATCACAATAGCTGCGGGAACTGCCAATGCTGCATTGCCGCATTGCGCGCGCCGCATAGCCCGCCTCACCGTATTCAGTCGCCCGTGCGCCCTTCGATCACTGTTTTGACCGCGTTGAAAATGCGCAAACCAAAATAGCCCAGGATTGCACCAAAGATCACGCCAAAGACAGATCCGCTGTCCACCAGCGCGCTCAGCACCGCGGCCCCAAGAAGCGCGACCATAAAGGCGATTGCGCGGGATTCATTGGCTGTCACCGGAATATGCTTTTCAAGCGCGCTCATGAGGGGCTTGGCCACGGCACTTTCTATCTGTGGCGTCAGAAACCCCGCAGCGGCGGCAATCAGAAACCCTAGCATCGGCAAACTCTCCTTATGGTCCCGGTTGACCGACTATCCGAAATCGGCGCCGGACCTGCAAGTGCTATCACATGGGCTATGGCATCCGCGCGCGTGACGGTGTAATCGGAAAAGATGCCCGATAGACATGTGACAAGCCTGACCATCCCCCGCCCTGACGACTGGCATCTGCACCTGCGTGACGGGGTGATGCTGCAAGCCGTGCTGCCCGAAACCACGCGCCATTTCGGCCGCGCAATCATCATGCCCAACCTTGTGCCACCTGTCGTAACCGCAGAACAGGCCAAGGCCTATCGGGGGCGGATCATGGATGCCCTGCCTGAGGGCGCGCAGTTTACGCCACTGATGACACTTTACCTGACCGAGGCGACAGACCCCGCAGATGTGCGCCACGCCCACGAGGCCGGAATTGCCACGGCGGTGAAGCTCTATCCTGCTGGGGCGACGACCAACTCTGCCTCTGGCGTGCGCGATTTTGAGAAGGTGCGCCCGGTTCTGGACGTGATGGCCGAGATTGGCATGCCGCTGTGCGTACACGGCGAGGTGACCGACAGCACTGTGGACATCTTTGACCGCGAGGCTGTGTTCATCGAAAAGATCCTCAAGCCGCTGCGCAAGAAGGTGCCAGACCTCAAGATCGTGATGGAGCATGTGACGACGCAGGATGCCGTCGATTATGTGCGCGATAGTGTCAAGAACCTTGCCGCCACCATCACCACCCATCACCTGATCATCAACCGCAATCATATTCTGGCCGGTGGGATCAAGCCGCATTACTACTGCCTGCCAGTGGCCAAGCGCGATGCGCATCGTGTGGCGCTGGTGCAGGCGGCTGTGTCCGGTGACAAACGGTTCTTTCTGGGGACAGACAGCGCGCCGCATCTGGATCCGCTGAAGTTACAGGCCTGTGGCTGCGCCGGTATTTTCACTGCGACAAACACGATGTCCTGCCTGGCCGAGGTGTTTGACGCCGCGGCCCGCATCAGCAAATTGGAAGATTTCGCCTCGCGCAATGGGCCCAAATTCTACGGCCTGCCGGTGAGTGAGCAGACGATTACGCTGACCAAGGGCGACCCTGTCAGCTACCCCGCACAAATCGAGACCGCCGATGGACCGGTGACGGTGTTTGACCCCGGTTTCGACCTTCACTGGCGTGTCACCTGCTGAGGGCATCGGAGCCTCCGGCGGAGATATTTAAGAACAAAAGAAGACAGGACGACCACATGATCCCCACCTCTTTCCCGGCAAAAGAAGAAATCGCGCGGCTGACCGCCGGTATGTTGATCGAGATCGGCGCGGTGAACTTCAACGCGAAAGAACCGTTCACACTGGCCTCTGGCAAGCAGGCGCCAACATATGTGGATTGTCGCAAACTGATATCGTTCCCGCGCGTCCGGGCGGTTGTGATGGATTTCCTGACGGTCACGATCATGCGCGAGGCCGGGTTTGAAGCCTTTGACAATGTCGCAGGCGGAGAGACCGCAGGCATCCCCTTTGGGGCGATGGTGGCCGAACGGATGGCCTTGCCCATGACCTATGTGCGCAAAAAACCCAAAGGCTACGGACGCAATGCCCGTATTGAAGGTGTGATGACCGAAGGGCAGCGTGTTGTTCTGGTCGAGGACCTGACAACCGATGGCGGGTCAAAGCTGTCTTTCGTGGATGCGATCCGTGAAACCGGCGCGACATGCAGCGCAACTGCTGTGATCTTTTACTATGGCATTTTTGACGGCGTCGAAAAGACCTTGGGCGACCACGGTGTGCAGCTGATTTCGCTATGTACCTGGTGGGACGTCCTGGCCGAAGCCAAAGCGCGTGGCGCTTATGATACGGCGACATTGGCGGCGGTTGAGGCCTACCTCAATGACCCTGCTGGCTGGACGCCCGCCTAAAATACTTATCCACCATGCCGGGCGAACGGCATGCAAAGAATCGCATGTGCCGCGCCTATATGGTGTTTTCTTTGCGCGCAGCCACTAATTGCGGTAGGGTGACAGCCTGTCGCCTGTTGTCCACAGAGTTATCCCGCCGATTATCCCCGATCATTTCCAGATGGTCAGTGCGGCGGGGCGACTGATAGGAGAACCCGAGGGATCAAGAGGGTAGACCATGAACGAGATTGCCGCGTTTAACGCAACAGGTGCCGAAGAAACCGCTGCTGATCTGATGCCCCATTCAATCGAGGCCGAACAGCAGCTTTTGGGCGCTATTCTGACCAACAACGATGTGTTTGACCGCGTGGCCTCGATCATCGGGCCAAAACATTTCTACGATCCTGTTCATGCGCGGATATTTGAAACCGCAGCATCCCGCATTGGCCGCAATATGCTGGCCAGCCCTGTGACGATCAAGACCTTCATGGAAGAAGATGAGGGCCTGAAAGAGCTGGGTGGCCCGCCCTACCTTGCCCGCCTTGCGGGTGCGGCAATCTCTGCCTTTGCGGCGCGCGACTATGCGGAAATGATCTATGACCTGGCGACGCGGCGTCAGCTGATCCAGTTGGGCCGCGAAATCACCGACAAAGCCGCCAAGGTGGACGTGGACCACGACCCCAAGGCGCAGATTGTTGAGGCGGAACAGGCGCTTTATTCGCTGGCCGAACAGGGCGTATCCGAACAGGGGTTCCAGTCATTTCTGGCGGCGGTGACAGAGGCGGTGAATGTCGCCAACTCTGCCTATCAGCGCGAAGGAGGTCTGGCCGGTATCGCGACGGATCTGGCCGATCTGGATCGCAAACTGGGGGGGCTACACAAATCTGACCTTCTGATTCTGGCCGGGCGCCCATCCATGGGTAAAACGTCGCTTGCCACTAATATCGCCTATAACATCGCCAAATCCTACAAGAAGGGCATCTTGCAGGACGGCAGCGAGGGTGCCGTCGACGGCGGCGTTGTGGGGTTCTTTTCGCTTGAGATGAGTGCGGAACAACTGGCGGGCCGCATCCTTGCCGAAGCCTCAGAGATTTCGTCGCACAAAATCCGTCAAGGCGACATGACAGAAGGTGAGTTCCGCCGGTTTGTTGATGCTGCCAAGCAGTTGGAATCCTGCCCGCTTTATATTGATGACACTGCGGCAATCCCGATTTCGCAACTTGCCGCCCGCGCGCGTCGTTTGAAACGAACACATGGGCTGGACCTGCTGATTGTCGACTATCTGCAACTGGTGCGCGGAACATCCGAAAACCGCGTGCAGGAAATTGGTGAAATTTCGATGGGCCTGAAGGCCATCGCCAAGGAGTTGAATATCCCGGTCATCGCACTGTCACAGCTATCGCGCCAGGTGGAAAACCGCGAAGACAAGCGCCCGCAGCTGTCGGACCTGCGCGAATCCGGCTCGATCGAGCAGGACGCCGATGTCGTCATGTTTGTCTACCGTGGCGAATATTACGTCGAACGTGAAAAGCCCGAAGACCACAACATGGAGGCCATGGCCGCCTGGCAGGAAAAGATGTCATCGCTGCATGGCAAGGCCGAGGTCATCGTGGGCAAGCAGCGCCATGGTCCCATTGGGACGGTTGAGCTGTCGTTCACGGCCGAGTTCACCCGCTTTGGCAATCTGGTAAAGCCGTGGCAGCAGGGTGAGGATCAGTCGTTCTAACCGCCCTACTCTGCCGGTTCTTTCGGTTTGTCCTTCAGAAACGGATGCACAAACTGCCGCCAGTACCCTTTGGGCACCGTGTCCCCGACCACGCCGTAGGCCTCGGGCCACTCTTTCTCAGGCAAATGATGCGTGCCAAAGAGCCAGTCATAGATCGGGAAGTGGCTGGCGTAATTGATATCAATCGCAGCCCTGTCCGATCCGTGATGCCAGTGGTGAAAGCGCGGCGTCACGAAGAACCGCTCCAAAAAGCCTAGTTTCCAACCGATATTGGCGTGGATAAAGCTGGAGTAGAAATAGACGATCAGCAGATAGGCCTGAATGGCCTCTGGTTTGAACCCAAGCGTGAACATCGGCACCGCTGTCAGGCTGCGGAGCACGGCGATTTCAACGAAATGCATCCGCGCACCGGCCAGCCAATCCATCTTTTTGGTCGAGTGGTGGATCGCATGAAAACGCCAGAGCACCGGAAAGGTGTGGAAGGCGCGATGCACCCAATATTGCACGAAATCCGTGGCCATCATGATGATGATAACTTGCACAAAGAACGGCAGCGTGACGATGTAGATGCGCAGATCATCCAGCGGAATTTGCGCGTTCACATAGTTCGATGGGGCCAACGTGATAAAACCCAGAACCTGCACCAGCATGGAGCTGACAAGGTAATAGAACATATCCTCCTGCCATTCCTGCCGGAATACGGTTTGTTCGGCGCGGGCGGGAAAGAAACGCTCCAACGGGACAAAAAGAAAACCAACGACCAGCACGTTGATGATAAAGTAATCAAGGCCAAAGTAAAAACTCTGCGCGGCTTCTGACCCGATTTGCGGCTGTGTCGTGGCCATCAGTGAGGCGACAACAGACACCGCCAAAGCCGTCCAGCCCAGCGACTTGCGTGTGCTCAGGATCAGGCTGAGCAGCGACAATGCATAGCCTGCCAACAGCGTGAAACGCAGGAACACTGTCACAATACCGCTGTCCTGAATGAACGCGATCTCTGGATAGGATAGCGTTTCAGGGAACCACCGCAGCAACACGATCAGCAATCCGGCCAGTGACGCCAGCAGCGCCAGCGCACCCGACAGCCATCCGCTGCCCAATGGCCGCTCGCCGCGGGGTGTTTCCAACTGCGTGATAACTTTCTTCAAAATGCCCACGGTAAACCTCATAATATGATTGCGGCACCATAGCCGTAGAAATTTGACAAGAGAATGGCAGGACGACACCCGCCCCCAATCTTGTGCAAATCCCTTGCCCCCTCCGCGCACCCCTGCCAAAAGGCGGGGCATGAGCACCGGACGCCTGATCATTGACCTTGATGCCCTCGTCGCCAATTGGCGCGCGCTGGATGCGATGACGCAATGCAAGACCGCTGCGGTGGTCAAGGCCAATGGCTATGGGCTGGGCGCTGCAAATGTTGCCAAGGCCCTGTTCAAGGCCGGGGTGCGGCAGTTTTTCGTCGCGATCCCGCAAGAGGCCGTCGCCGTCCGCGAGGAACTGGGCCCCAAGCCAGAGATCTGCGTGTTTTCAGGCCATATGAAGGGCGATACCGATCTGATCCGCGAACTGGGCCTTACGCCCATGCTCAATTCGGTTGAGCAGTTGACCCACCATCTGGAAACGCTTCCTGATCATCCATTTGGCATTCAGCTTGACACCGGGATGAACCGTCTGGGGTTGGAGTTGCAGGAATGGGCGGCTGTGGCAGAACTGGTGCTGGCACAGAAACCACGGCTGGTGATGTCTCATCTGGCTTGCGCGGATGAGCCTGATCACCCGATGAACCCCTATCAGCTTGACCAATTCAAGAAGATGACCGACGGGATCACCGCGCCACGCTCGCTGGCCGCGACGGGCGGCATCCTGTTGGGACCAGAATATCATTTTGACCTGACCCGCCCCGGCATCGGCATGTATGGCGGGTTCCCGTTTGAAAAGGCCGCGCCGGTGATCGAACTGGACCTGCCAGTGATCCAGGTGCGCGATGTGGCCGAGGGTGAGGTGGTGGGCTACGGCAATGCCTGGCAGGCCCCGCGCCCGTCGCGGATTGCAACTGTGTCTGGCGGTTACGCCGATGGGATCACGCGTATTCTGTCCGACCGGGCAAAACTGTACTATGGCGACGTCGTTTGCCCGCTTGTGGGCCGGGTTTCGATGGACCTGCTGACAGTCGATGTGACCGATCTGCCCGACACGCCAACCAAGCTGACCCTGATCGGGCCGCAACAATCCGTGGATGATCTTGCGCGGACCGCAAACACCATCGGATATGAGGTGCTGACGCAGTTGGGCGGGCGCTATGATCGCAAGACCTTTGGCAAATAGGCTTGTTTCGGCTGGCCCATCGCATATCTAACATTCAGAAATAATTTTGGTTTTTCATGCTTAACATCCTGCGTATCGCCAATCTTGCCTTGCTTGTTCTGTTTCCGATTGCATGGTTCGCGCCGCTGATGCGCGCCGGGCTGTTGCCTATCTTCGGGCTCAGCGAGATCAGCGTCATCTCCGGTATGCAGGCATTGTGGGAAAGCGATATTGCCTTGGCGCTTCTGGTCACGGCGTTTGCGCTTTTTGCCCCCTACCTTAAGACAATCGGCCTGGCGCTGGTGCATTTCAACCTGCTGAAAGACAAGACCTTGCCGGTACTGTCGTGGATCGGAAAACTCGCCATGGCCGATGTGTTCCTGATCGCACTTTATATCGTTGTTTTCAAGGGCGTCGGCATCGGGAAGGTCGAAACCGGCTGGGGCCTTTACATGTTCACTGCCTGCATTCTGACCTCCATCGTGATTTCTGCGCTGACCCCCAAGGCAAAGGCCCAAACGATCGCAACCTGACAAGTCTTGTCGTTTTTTCCCCTTGGCATAACACCATGAAACTGGGTTCATGGCGCAAATAGAAAGGGAGAACGACCATGAAGAAAGAAATCGCCGAATTTATCGGAACCTTTACGCTAGTCTTGCTTGGTTGTGGGTCTGCGGTCATTGCCGGTGGCGACATCGGCTTGGTTGGTATCAGCTTTGCATTTGGGCTGGCGCTCATCGCGATGGCTTACGGCATTGGACCGGTGTCTGGTTGCCACATCAACCCCGCTGTTTCTCTCGGGGCCGTTGCCGCCGGTCGGATGCCGATGAACGAGGCCTTCCGCTATATCGTGGCTCAAGTCGCAGGGGCGATCGTTGCCGCCGGTGTCTTGTTACTCATCGCGAGCGGGAAAGCAGATTACACATTGGCCGAAAACGGGTTGGGCCAAAATGGATGGGGCGCGGGTTACCTGGGTGAATACACCCTGATCGCGGCATTCTTGTTCGAAGTTGTTGCAACCTTCCTCTTCATGGTTGTCATTCTGGGTGCCACAGGCGCTGGCGCACCGGCGCAGTTTGCAGGACTGGCCATCGGTCTGGCCCTCGTTGTCATCCATCTGGTTGGCATCAATGTCACTGGCGTCTCGGTGAACCCCGCCCGCTCGATTGGTCCCGCACTCTTTGTCGGCGGGACAGCATTGGCACAATTGTGGCTCTTCATCGTGGCTCCGATTATTGGCGCAGTGGCCGCGGGCTTGCTGTTCAAATCCGGGAAACTGGACGCAGCATAACATCGTAGCAGCGCCTCTTTCACCTTCCAGCGTGGCAATGCCCCATTGCCGCGCTGCGCTTTCTGGGCCAAAAGGTGAACATGGCCAAAGATTTGAACTTTTCCTGCTCTGAATGCGGCGCCGCCTTTCGCAAGTGGTCCGGTCAATGTGATGCCTGTCAGGCATGGAACACCATCACGGAATCCAAGGCGCTTTCAAGCGGCCCCAAAGGCAAATCGCTGGGGGCTGTCCGTGGCAAGACGATACCGCTGACCGATCTTGAAACCCAAGAGGCAGAACCGCCACGGACCGAAGCCGGTGTCGGCGAACTGGACCGTGTGTTGGGGGGCGGTCTGGTCAAGGCCTCCGCGCTTCTCGTCGGCGGTGATCCGGGTATCGGCAAATCCACCCTGCTGCTGCAAGCTGCTGCAAGATTTGCCCGTAACGGGCTGAAAGTTATCTATATTTCGGGCGAGGAGTCGAATGCCCAGGTTCAAATGCGCGCGCGCCGACTTGGGCTTGAGAAAAGCCCGGTCATGCTCGCCGCTGAAACAAACCTGCGCGATATCCTGACCACGCTTGAGGCGGAAAAACCCGACCTTGCCATTATCGATTCCATTCAAACGATGTGGGCCGACAACGTCGATAGCGCACCGGGCAGCGTGTCGCAGGTCCGCGCGTCCGCCCATGAACTGACCACATTCGCCAAACGCAACGGCATGGCCGTCATCATGGTGGGCCATGTCACCAAGGAAGGTGCTATCGCAGGTCCGCGGGTTGTCGAACATATGGTCGATACGGTGCTGTATTTTGAAGGAGAGCGCGGGCATCAGTTCCGCATTCTGCGCTCGGTCAAGAACCGTTTTGGCCCTGCGGATGAAATCGGCGTCTTTGAAATGACAGGTAAAGGACTGGCCGAAGTCAAGAATCCTTCGGCCTTGTTCCTGTCCGAACGGGGTGACCCTGCCCCCGGTTCTGTCGTCTTTGCAGGCATCGAAGGGTCGCGACCGGTGCTATGCGAGATCCAGGCACTTGTGGCACCTTCGCCACACAGCCAACCCCGCCGATCCGTGGTCGGATGGGACGGTGGCAGGCTTGCTATGATCCTCGCAGTGCTCGAATCCCGCTGTGACGTGCCCTTCACCGGATTGGACGTATACCTCAACGTAGCAGGGGGTTTGCGCATCTCAGAGCCCGGCGCCGACCTGGCCGTGGCAGCGGCCCTCGTCTCTGCGCGAGAAGACGCCGCTTTGCCGGCCGAGGCCGTGGTTTTCGGCGAAATCAGCCTATCTGGCGCGCTCCGTCCTGTGGTTCAGACCGAAAATAGATTGAAAGAAGCCCAGAAACTTGGTTTTACAACGGCGATCATACCGCATCAGGGTAAACAGCCCGGTGTGTCCGGCATCGGCCTGCGGCAGTCCCGCGACCTTGTCGGTTTTGTACAAGAAGTTTTTGGCGCAAGGTAGCGTCACCGCAGGAGACGGACCATGGAAGGTTTCACACTCGTCGACGCAGGCGTCGCCATCATCGTATTGCTGTCGGGGGTTCTTGCCTACAGCCGCGGCTTTGTCCGCGAAACGATGGCGATCCTGGGCTGGATCGGTGCCACGATCGTGGCGTTTATCTTTGCCGATCAGGTTGAACCGCTCGTGCGGCAAATCCCGGTCGTCGGTGAATTTATCGGTGACAGCTGTGAGCTGGCGATTATTGCAGCCTTCGCAGCGGTTTTTGCGGTGGCCCTTGTGGTCGTCTCGATCTTCACGCCGCTCTTTTCATCGGTCGTTCAGCGTTCCGCCCTTGGCGGCGTCGATCAGGCGCTTGGTTTCTTCTTTGGTGTACTACGCGGCATCCTTCTGGTTGCGGTGGCATTCTTTGTCTACGACACGATCTTTGCCAGCCAGCAGTTTGCCATCATCGACGATAGCCGCGCGGCTGAGGTCTTTGTCCAGCTGACAGGCCAGATCGAAGAGCAAAACCCAGAGCAGGCCCTGGGCTGGATCACAGAACAGTATCAGCAACTGGTCGGAAACTGCGGCGCACCTGCCGCGCAGCAATAACGGACAACAAACATTTTTGGGGCCGCCGACGCTGCGCGTGGGCGGCCTTTTTGTCGGTGACGCTGGATCAACCGAAGCGAAACAGACTTTCCAGCACAGAAACATGATCGTTTCGTGACACCGTGCCGTTCAGCCACTAAGACAGGGTCATACCTGTTGAAACGGATTCGGAGCTGCCCCCTTGTCCACCGCGATGCCCCCCGCCCATCCCTTTGACGATGACAAACTGCGGGAGGAATGTGGCGTCTTTGGCGTTGTCGGCGTGACCGACGCATCGAATTTTGTCGCCCTTGGCCTGCACGCCCTGCAACACCGCGGGCAAGAGGCGGGCGGGATCGTCACCCATGACGCCGAAACCGGCTTTAACCAACAGCGCCGCATGGGGCTGGTACGCGACAACTTCACCTCTGCCTCCATGATGGAACGCCTGCCCGGCACAATTGGGATTGGCCACGTGCGCTATTCCACCGCCGGGTCCAAAGGCCAGACCGCGATGCGGGACGTGCAGCCGTTCTTTGGCGAATTTTCCATGGGCGGCGCTGCGATCGCTCATAATGGCAATATCACCAACGCCATGTCTCTGCGGCGCGAATTGATCGAGCGTGGCTCGATCTTCCAAAGCTCATCCGACAGCGAATGCATCATTCATCTGATGGCGCGCTCCATGGGCCGCAACATTCCCGACCGCATGGAAGAAGCACTGCGCAAGGTCGAAGGCGCCTTCTCTATCGTGGCCATGACCCGCACCAAACTGATCGGCTGCCGCGACCCGCTGGGTGTGCGCCCACTGGTGCTGGGCAAGATCGGGGATGGCTGGGCGCTGGCGTCTGAAACCTGCGCCTTTGACATCATCGGCGCGGAATTCGTGCGCGAAATCGCACCCGGAGAGATGGTTGTCGTGACAGAAAATGGCGTCGCAAGCCACTTCCCGTTCCGCCCCAACCGCGCCCGGTTCTGCATTTTCGAGCATGTCTACTTCAGCCGCCCTGACAGTATCCTTGGTGGCCGCTCGGTCTATGAAACCCGTGAAAACATCGGCCGTGAACTGGCCAAGGAAAACCCCGTGGATGCCGATCTGGTCTGCCCTGTACCCGACAGCGGGACGCCTGCGGCCATTGGGTATTCCCTGCAATCGGGGATTCCCTATGCAATGGGCATCATCCGCAACCAATACATGGGCCGCACGTTTATCGAGCCGACCGAAAGCATCCGCAACATGGGTGTGCGCCTGAAGCTCAACGTCAACCGCGCGCTGATCAAAGGCAAACGGGTCATTCTGGTGGATGACAGCGTGGTGCGCGGCACAACCAGTCGCAAGATCAAGGACATGATCCTTGATGCGGGTGCGGCCGAGGTGCATTTCCGTATTGCATCACCGCCCACTGCCTGGCCTTGTTTTTATGGTGTGGATACGCCCAAACGCGAAAAGCTGCTTGCCGCGACGATGAGCGAAGACGAAATGCGCGATCATCTGGGTGTGGATAGCCTCAAATTCATCTCTCTGGATGGTCTTTACCGCGCCGTGGGCGAGGCAAAGGGACGGGACAAGAACGCACCTGCATACTGCGACGCCTGCTTCTCGGGCGAATACCCGGTCGCACCTTCGGATATGATCGAACAGGGGTTCGAGGCAAAAACGGCGGCGGAGTGAATCAAATGGCCACCGTCATCCACCACAACCCCGCCTGCGGTACCTCGCGCAACGTCCTTGCTGTCATTCGCGCCAGCGGAACTGAACCGGTTGTGATCGACTACCTGCAAACCGGCTGGACCCGGCCGCAGCTACAGGCGCTTTTTGCCGCCGCCGGTCTTTCGCCTCGTGATGCATTGCGCACATCCAAATCCCCTGCAGAAGAGTTGGGCCTGCTTGACCCCACTGTCAGCGACGATGCCTTGCTTGACGCCATGGTTGCTCACCCCATCCTTGTGAACCGCCCCATCGTCTGTACGCCCAAGGGCGTCGCACTCTGCCGCCCGTCCGAGGCCGTGCTGCCCCTGCTGGAAATTCCGCTGACCAAACCGGTCTACAAAGAGGACGGCGCCCTTATCGTCGCCCCTTGATCGCGGTGATGTGACCTCGGGTCGGCAATAAACCCTGCGTCATCTCGCCCTACCCCTCTTTTGTCTGGCCGTGTTGTCTGCCAGAAGCGCGCAAAATCAAAAGCGACGCAGTATCACCCATGCCAGAACCAGACCCGGCCCTCGCGGCCGCCAAAGCCACAATGCCTGATGCATTGGATTTGCGCAGCCTCGCCCTGATTGGGGTGATGGATGCGTATGACGGGCCTGCGGCCCTTTTGCGCTCTGCGCGGGGCGGCATTGCGCGCGTCACCGTCGGGCAAGAGGCATTTGGCGCACAGATCACAGCGATTGGCGAGGCGCAGGTGATCGTCACAGATCGCTGGGGGCGCACCCTTGCTTTGGAATTGCCTGGCGGCTGATACTTGACGTCTGGCGCGGTTCAGCACATGAGGCTGTCATGACAAAAACCGTTCTGATCACTGGCGCGTCACGCGGCCTGGGTGCGGCCCTGGCCAAGGCCCTCGCCCCCACACATCACATCATCGCCGTCGGCAAAACCGTCGGTGCATTGGAAGAATTGGACGATGCCATTCAGGCGTCTGGCGGACATGCCACGCTGGCCCCGATGGACATCGGCGTTGATGCGGCCATGCAGCAGCTTTGCCGTGGCATCTATGACCGCTGGGGTCGTCTTGATCTGTGGCTGCACACAGCCGTCCATGCAGCCCCCCTGACCCCCGCAGGCCATATCGGCCCCAAGGATCTGGCCAAGTCCATGGCCGTTAATATCGAGGCCACAGCTCGGCTGATCGCCTATGTCAGCCCTTTGCTGGGCACCGAGGGCAAAGCCGTGTTCTTTGACGACCCGCGCGGGGGCGAACAGTTCTTTGGCTCTTACGGGGCCACCAAGGCCGCACAGATCGCGCTGGCACAAAGCTGGCAGGCGGAAAGTGCGAAAACCGGACCGCGGGTCGAGATCGTGACGCCCGCGCCCATGCCCACAGCCACCCGCGCCCGGTTCTTCCCCGGTGAGGACCGCAGCACTCTGGCCGATCCTGTCGCGGAAGCCGCGCGTTTGTTGCCCGCCATCTTGGCGTAGCGCAGGCAACCAAAGATTTTTTGTCAAAAAATCTTCTGACAGAAAAATTTTCGCGAAAATTGTTCGCTCCTCCACGGCAAGTGCGCAGACGCTTGCCGTAACCGCCTTGCTCGCATAGGAACAAACCCAAGCAATCAGGGGCAGCTTATGCGTATTCTCATCACCAACGACGACGGCATCAACGCCCCCGGCTTGCAGGTTCTGACCGATATCGCGCAGGAGATTGCCGGTGTGGATGGCGAGGTCTGGACCGTGGCCCCCGCTTTTGAACAATCCGGTGTCGGGCACTGCATCAGCTACACCCATCCCACAATGATTGCCCAGCTTGAAGACCGCCGTTTTGCTGCCGAAGGATCGCCCGCAGATTGCGTGATTGCGGGCCTTTACGATGTGCTGCAAGACACGCCGCCGGATCTGATCCTCTCTGGCGTCAATCGCGGGAACAATGCCGCCGAAAACACGCTTTATTCGGGCACAATCGGGGCCTGTATCGAAGGCGCGCTGCAAGGCGTGCGGTCGATCGCCCTGTCGCAGTTCTTTGGCCCCGACAATGCCAAGCTGGATAATCCGTTTGAGGCTGCCGCCGCCCATGGTGCGGCAACCGTGCGCGCACTGCTTGCAGATGCACTGTGGGACAGTGCCGATTACAAACTGTTCTACAACGTGAATTTCCCACCCGTTCCGGCGCAGGACGTCAAAGGAATGGCCGCAACAACCCAAGGGTTCCGCCTGAACACACGCTTTCGGGCCGAGGCGCAGACCTCGCCCACGGGCCGCCGATTCCTTTGGGTGCGTGGTGGACCGCAGCACGAACCCACGGCCCCCGGCACAGATGCCGCCGCAAATCTGGATGGTTATATCTCTGTGACGCCAATGCGCGCTGATCTGACCGACTATGATATGGTCGCCACGCTTGAGGATGCCCTCAAGTGAGTTTTGACGCAGCCACCAAGATGCAATTCCTCTACGCGCTGCGCAGCAAGGGCGTGACTGATACCAACGTGCTGACCGCGATGGAAAAAGTTGACCGCGCCGATTACGTCAAGGGGACCTTCGCCGACCGCGCCTATGAGGATATGCCCCTGCCCATTGCCTGCGGCCAGACGATCAGCCAACCGTCAGTTGTTGGCTTGATGACGCAGGCGTTGCAGGTCAGCGCGCGTGACAAGGTCCTCGAAATCGGCACCGGCTCCGGCTATCAGGCCGCGATCCTCAGCAAACTGGCGCGCCGGGTCTATACCGTCGACCGCTATCGGCGGTTGGTCCACGCGGCCCGCGCTGTGTTTGAGGCCAATGATATCACCAATATCACCACATTCACCGCCGACGGCAGCCACGGGTTTGCCGAACAGGCCCCGTTTGACCGCATCCTGCTAACGGCTGCGGCAGAAGACCCACCGGGGCCACTGCTCGCGCAACTGCGTGTTGGCGGGATCATGGTTTTGCCGGTTGGACAGTCCGATGCGGTGCAAAGTCTGATCCGGGTGACACGGCTGGAACATGGCTATGACTATGATGAATTACGTGCCGTGCGCTTTGTCCCCTTGCTAGAAGGGCTCGGACAAGAGTAAACTAACACAAAATATGGTATGACCCCATAGATAAGGGGCAACTAAAAACAAGGAGCGGTACAGATGGCAAACGGGCAAATGCCAATTCGGCGCATGATGATGGCAGGAGTCGCTGTGACGGCGCTTGTGGCCTGCGAGGGCTTTGATCCTGATCTGCGCGACATCGGCAACGGGTTTGATACCAGTGCGGCGGTGCAGGAACTTCCCGGTCGTCCCCGCCCCGATGATCGCGGCGTGATCTCTTATCCGAATTATCAGGTTGTTGTGGCCCGGCGCGATGACACCATCCGCGCCATCGCCATCCGGCTTGGGCTGAATGCCAATGAGCTGGCAGAATACAACGGGATCGAGCCTGACGTGATCCTGCGACGGGATGAGATTATCGCCCTGCCCACCCGCGTGACCGAACCGTCACCTGCGACAGGTGCACTAACGACCGGCCCCATCCAGCCGCTGGATGTGGCGGCTGTTGCAACAACTGCGCTTGATCGCGCGGATGCCTCTGGCACCGGTACGGTGGCGGCGACGCCATTGGCCCCAGCGGCCACGCCTGCTGCCCCGGCCCCGGCGGTGACAGGCACAGAACCGATCCGCCATCAGGTCAAACGCGGCGAGACCGTCTTTTCTATCTCGCGGCTTTATAGTGTTCCGGTGACCAACATTGCCGAATGGAATGGTCTGGATGCGGAATTCACAATCCGCGAAGGCCAATTCCTGTTGATCCCGCAAAGCGGTGCGGCACCTGCCCCCACCCCGGCCACCGATGTGACAGAGCCGGGCGTTGGCACGCCAACGCCGCTGCCGCCAAGTGCCGCAACGCCATTGCCGGCAGCGACACCGGCAGCCCCCCTGCCCGAGACAGCAACGCCAGAGGCACCCGATCTTGGCACGCCAACGGCCCCGGCCGCCAGCAGCGCACGTCTGCAAATGCCCGTCCAGGGTTCGATCATCCGCGCCTATGCGCCGGGATCAAATGAGGGCATCGACATTGGCGCGGCGGCAGGCACAGACGTCAAAGCAGCAGACAGCGGCACTGTCGCGGCTGTGACGACAGACACAAGCGGCGGATCCATTGTGGTAATCAAGCACGCCGACGGCTTGCTGACCGTCTATACGCAGATGGATGCGCTGACGGTCGAAAAGAACGCAAGTGTCTCGCGCGGGCAGACCATCGGCAAAGTGCGCGCAGCCGATCCGAGCTTCCTGCACTTTGAGGTACGGCGCGGCCTGCAAAGCCTCGACCCGGTTGATTTCCTGCAATAACGGACCTGCAATGTAAGGTGGATCATGATCCACCTTACACCAGCGTCACACCCCGTCTGCCGGCCAAATCCGTGAAATACTGCCAGGCCACGCGGCCAGAGCGGCTACCGCGTGTGGCCTGCCATTCGATCGCCTCAGCGCGCAGCGTGTCGTCATCAATTGTGACGCCATAGGCATCACAATAGCCCCGGATCATCGCCAGATATGCGTCCTGATCGCAGGGGTGAAAACCCAGCCACAGCCCAAAACGATCAGAAAGCGACACTTTCTCTTCCACCGCCTCGGACGGCGAAATCGCGGTTGAGCGTTCATTCTCGATCATGTCACGCGGCATCAGGTGCCTGCGGTTTGATGTGGCATAAAGGACCACGTTGTCAGGGCGCCCCTCGATCCCGCCATCCAGCACCGCCTTGAGCGATTTGTAATGCGCATCATCATGGCCAAAGGACAGATCGTCACAAAAGAGAATAAACCGTTCCTTTGCGCCGCGCAGCAGGTTCAGACAGCGGCCAATGCTTGGCAAATCCTCGCGCTGCACCTCAACCACCTTCAGGGCGGGATAATTGACATGAACTGCGCCGTGTACAGCTTTGACAAGGCTTGATTTTCCCATCCCGCGCGCGCCCCACAGCAGGGCGTTGTTGGCAGGCAATCCCTTGGCAAATTGCACCGTATTGGCAATCAACGTATCGCGCGACCGGTCCACACCAACCAGCAGATCAACACTGACGCGATTGACCTGCGCGACGGGGGCAAGCCGGTCGGGATCAGGATGCCAGACAAAGGCCGCAGCCGAGGCAAAATCCGGGGCCGCAGCAGGTGCCGGGCTCATCCTCTCCAGCGCCTCAGCGATGCGGTGCAGCGCCTTCTTGCTCACGCCTTGGGCTCCTCTTGGGTTGCCTCTGGCTCTTCCAAGTCGTCATCCTCGGGGATATCAAACAGGCTTTCGTCTTCGCCGATGATCCCTTCCGCACGGGCGGCGCGATCTTTCTTGCGTTCTACCGCTGCCACCAGATGGATCGACACCTCATAGAGACCGTAGACCACCACAAACAGAATGATCTGGGTGGTCACATCCGGCGGTGTGACCAATGCGGCCACGATCAGGATGCCAACAACCGCGTATTTCCGCGTTCCGCGCAGACCGCGCGAACTGGCCAGTCCCGCAGAGCCCATAAGGGTCAGCAACACAGGCAATTGGAAACACACCCCAAAGGCCACGATCATCTTGAGCGTGATATCCAGCGTTTCATTCACCTTGCCGTTAAAGACGATATCAACACCCTTGTCCGGCAGCGCCAGGCCATCCGCGGCCCCCGGCAACAGCTCTGATCCCGCTGGCGGTGGCAGCGCGTCGGCCATGATCGCGGAAACGAAGG
This sequence comes from uncultured Paracoccaceae bacterium, assembly GCA_947498645.1. GTDB lineage: Bacteria > Pseudomonadota > Alphaproteobacteria > Rhodobacterales > Rhodobacteraceae > Yoonia. The sequence continues at coordinate 3,041,003 of CANMKS010000001.1, forward strand.
ATGGCAAATCCGCAAAACCCAGAAAGAACGCCATCGCCAGCGGCACAACGACGTAATGCGCAAAGGCAGCACCAATGATGAACAGCACCGGCGAGGCAATGATGAACGGAAAAAACGCATTCTTTTCATTGCGGTAAAGGCCCGGCGCCACAAAGCGCCACATCTGATAGGCAATGACCGGGAATGAGATCGTCAGACCACCCACAACGGAAATACGGATCAGGGTAAAGAAGTACTCTTGCGGAGCGGTATACTGCATGACCGGGTTGGGATTGCCCAGATTGCGCATCGTGCGCTCAATCGGTTGCAGCAGGAAATCCAGCAGCATCCCCCCGAAAGAGAAACAAATGATCATGCCAACCAGAAACGCCATGACCGAATAGATCAGCCGCGAGCGCAGCTCGCTCAGATGCTCCAGCAACGGGGCGGCGCTGTCTTCAATCTCGTCCTGGGGGCTCATTCCTTGGCCTCGGGTTTGGCCGCTTTGGCGGCCGCTGCGGCCTCAAAGGCGGCGTCTTCGGCTTCGCGGGCTTTACGCTCAATCGCGGCATCCGCCATGGCTTTGCTCATCTTTTCCTTGGCGGCCTGACGTTCCTCGGACAGGGCCTGCGTCGCGGGCCCTTTGGTCATGCCCGTCGCTTCCTTGATCTTGTCAGTGCCGAATTTGGCCGGATTGCTGGCGGCGCGCAGGGTTTTGGACACATCCTTGACCCCGCTTTCATCCGCTGCCTGCTCCATTGCGCGCGAAAACTCACGCGCCATCATGCGCGCCTTGCCTGTGAACTGCCCAAGCTGCCGAAACAATCCGGGCAGATCCTTTGGGCCGATCACAATCAGTGCCACGACACCGACGACCAGCATTTCGCTCCAACCAAGGCCAAACATCAGGCGTGATCCTTCTTGTCAGGCAACCGGGTTATACTTTGTCTTTTTCTTCTTCGGGCGTGACGTCTTTCGCCTCTGCCATGCTGTCTTCGATCTCTTGCTTGCCGTCATCCACGCCCTTCTTGAACGCGGTGATGCCTTTGCCAACTTCACCCATCAGGCTGGAAATTTTGCCACGGCCAAACAGCACCAGCACGACGACAGCGATCAAAAGCAGGCCGGGAAGACCAATATTGTTGAGCATCTTTCTCTCCTTGCGCGGGCCATCTGCCCACATTCGGTTTTCATTCCTAAGCTGACAAATAGGTGCGGTTTGCCAGCAAGGGAAGGTCAAATCGACTTCAAGCCTGCGGTTAAGCCCCTTTTTCACAAGGGTTTTCATGTTTTTGTGACAAAAACTTGTCAGTTGCCAGAAAATTGACAAAACTGACCCGCAGAAAGAGGGAATCACATGCGCCGCGCCGACCGTCTGATGCAACTGGTCCAGATCCTGCGGGATGGCACCCTGCACCGCGCCCAGGATCTGGCCGAGGCCGCGCAGGTGTCCCTGCGCACGATTTATCGCGACATGGAAACGCTGGCCGCGTCCGGCGTGCCCATCGCCGGTGAACGCGGCATCGGTTACCGCGTCACCGCCGCCATCACCCTGCCCCCGCTGAACCTGACCATGACCGAGATGGAGGCACTGCACATCGGGCTAAGCGCTGTCAGCCACAGCGATGACACCGAACTGTCCGCCGCCGCACGTACGCTTTCGACAAAGATCGACGGCGTCATGCCCGAGGATCGCAGCCGCGCCCCCAGCGGCGGCTTTGCCATCTACCCTTTTGCCGATGCCGCGCGGGGGTTTCAGCATTTGCCCAGCCTGCGTCAGGCCGTGCGCACACGCCAAAAGCTGGAACTGCTGATGCAAAACGAAACGCGCACGGTGCGCCCGCTCCAGCTTGACTATTGGGGGCGGTTGTGGACCTGCGTTGTCTGGTGCGAGGCGCGCAGGGGTTTTGACGAGATCCGCGTCGATCAGATTGAAAGCCTGCGCATCCTGCCCAGTCTTTTTGTGGATGAGCCTGGAAAATCCTTACGCGATTTCAACCGGCTGAAGGGCTAAAGCCATTCCGCCACATCCACCTGTGGGCGGAAATAGGCAATCATACGCATTTCACCAGGCGCACCCGCTGCCCAAGGGGCCACACCATGCAAAAGATGCCGGTCCAGCAGGATGGCCTGACCGGGCTTGGCCTGCACCTCAACCCGCACGCAGCTGTCGAATACCTTGCGACGTGCCGTCTGATAGACCTCTGTGACATCCAGATCACCCCATCGCGCTGGCGGGATCCCCGCATAGGCCGTCGCAAAGGTCTCTCGCATCATCAGATGACTACCCGGCCAAACCACCAACGGACTGGCGGCAACATCATCCAAGGGCAATCCCAGAATAAAGCCATGTGGTTCGCGCAGATGCCGTCGCTTGTCCGGCCCTTCCGGCAACAACCCGTCAACATGGGCGGCGTCACGAATGCGGCGATAGCGGTGTGCTGCGTCACTCTCGCCTTGGTCCTGCTGGGGATACCCCGGAAACACGACGGAAAGCTGCGCACGATGCCACTGGGCGGGCGCTGTCACATGATCCTGGAACGGGCCCGCCAGAGGCACCCCTGCAATGCCACCATCCGGGGCATTGGGCAAAGCATCCACACCGACAAACCAGGTGCGACCATGCCGGAAATCGCCACCCTGTTTCAGCACGGCGTTTCCTGCAACCTGTGCTGCCTCAGCCCAGGCAGCCACCTCAGGCGCATAGGGAAAAACGGCATAGCCGTCCTGTGCCAACCTTTGCCTGACGCGCACGCTAGGCCGCCAATCGCGTGACATGCGCAAGCGCCGCCAATACCACCTCTGGGCCGGCACCATCTATATGTGCGTTCTCTGACAAATGCCGCCGCCACCCGCGCGCGCCGGGGCGGCCCTGAAACAGGCCCAGCATGTGGCGCGTGATCTGGCCCAAGCGGCCGCCCCCCGCAATGTGATCGGCGATGTAGGGCAGCATCAGATGCACAACGTCTTCGGCGCTGCGGCCCATCGGATCACCAAAGATGCGCGCATCCGCGTCCAATAGGATCGCACTGGGCGTATGATAGGCCGCGCGTCCGATCATCACACCATCCATACCTTTGGCCAGGAACGCCTCTGCCTGATCGAGCGATTCAATGCCGCCATTGATAGAAAGATGAAGATGAGGGAACAAGCCCTTCATCTGCAACACTAAATCGTAATCCAAAGGTGGCACATCGCGGTTTTCTTTCGGGCTCAAGCCCTGCAACCACGCCTTGCGGGCGTGGACTGAAAACCGATCCACCCCTGCGGCAGAAACACGCGACAGAAAGTCCGGCAAAACGGCCTGCGGATCCTGATCGTCCACACCAATGCGGCATTTCACAGTGACCGGCACATCAACCGCCGCACGCATCGCCGCAACACATTCGGCGACCACTGCGGGAGTCTCCATCAACACCGCGCCAAAGCTGCCAGACTGCACGCGGTCCGACGGGCAGCCACAGTTAAGATTGATCTCAACATAACCGTAGCCTTCGGCGATCCGGGCGGCCTCGGCCAGTTGGGCCGGATCAGAGCCACCAAGCTGCAAGGCGACCGGGTGCTCGGCCGCATCGAAGCCCAGCAAACGATCCCGATCCCCATGAACGATGGCCGGTGCGGTCACCATCTCGGTGTAAAGCAACGCATGCCGCGACATCAAACGGTGCAGATACCGGCAATGGCGGTCGGTCCAGTCCATCATAGGCGCAACGGATAAACGCGCTGCTGTGGTGGCTGCGTTGTTGGGCATTCTTGGGTCTCCTGTGGTCCGCGATCCGGTCTTCGGGGCCATGTTGGACACATACTGCACATAAATTGCGGCAGTCCAGCCCCCTGGGGTGCGAAGGCAGGTGAATGAAGGCCATAAGCTGGCTCCGCAACTGGATCACGCAATCTTTGTCAGGGTTCCGTATTGGCGAAACCTTGGAAGATCCGTCGCCAAGGTGCGAGCATTACTTGCAAAATTACAAGTAAACCATTGAAAATACGTACTTATTTGTGAAGTCCCTCCTTTGATGCCTGCAAGAAAAGGATTGCTATTATGTATCGGCGGAAAGTGCCCTGATCTCGGACTTCACGATGGCCTGATCCTCTTCACGCACCACCCCCGACAGATCCTTGAGCAGTGACAGCGCGTGGTCCAGCACCATTGCATCCGGTTTGATGTATTGCCGACCGTGCTATTTCACGCAGTTGATCGGTAAGTATCTGAACCGGCTCCAAAACGACGTCCCCTTATTTGCTGTCACCATCAACGCGCGGACAGCCAAAAAGTTCACGACAGAATGAGAGACCTGCAGACCGGATCAAAACGCCCACTGGGTTTGCTGCATCAAGTGAATGGGCAAATGCGGGGGCAGATTGAAAAAGCAGGCCATTCCGGCCTGCTTCTTTAGTGCTGAAAACCGATTGGTTAAAGGTCCGCTTGAACCTCGCGGCTTTCCTCTGAAATAGCGTCACCCGCGTTTGAAATGTCCTGCCCCGCGCCCTGCACAGTCTCACATGCAGAAAGGATGATTGAAGTCAGAAGCAGAGCGGTGATTTTTGTAAAAGACATGGTTTGTCCTCCATTGGATTTGAATGCGTTCACCGGTTTTGACAACGATCAGGCCAGCCCGAGAAAAGACAGAACGGCGATGACGACGACGATCAGGCCGACGATATAGATGATGCGGTTCATTGAACTCTCCTTTGAAACTGTCGCGTGCCGCCTTACCTGGCAAACGCTCTATGACCACACCAACGCGGCGGCGGGGCAATTCGTTCCCTACGTAAATTCTCAAGCGTGGGTGCCCGTCACAACACCGTCGAATTAGGCTGATCTGATCGCCGGGTAGTCACGCCAACGGCACCAGATCATTTTGCCTGTGACAACGGTGGTGACGGTCAAAATTGCGTGGCTTCCGCAAGGGTTGCGGACACCTGATCGGTGCGGCTTGGCCGCTCTGCACGACTTGTTTTGACTACGTACGACTGCCGGGTATACTTCATAAGCGACGCCGCTATAAAAGCAGTATATACGTTTGTTTTAGTAAAGATTTTTTTGGAGCACCAATTGGCAGATGAAGCGAAAATACTCGTTGTAGATCTCGACGGAACCCTTCTTCAGAGTGATATGCTTCATGAAAATTTCTGGTCAGCATTTGCCAGTGATTGGCGAACACCATTCATAGCGTTGCGGGCGCTTTTGCAAAAGGGACGCGCAGGTCTCAAGGCACGTCTTGCACAGATGAAGCGCCCTGAAATCAGCATATTGCCATACAACGAAGAGGTACTTGCCTTCGTCAGAAACTGGCAGGCGGATGGTGGGCAGGTTATTCTGGCCACCGGCACCAACGAGGTGCTTGCGAATGAAATCGCTGCCCATTTGGGCGTATTTGACGATGTGTTTGGCTCTGATGGCACCACCAATCTGACAGGAAAACCCAAAGCTGAACTGCTCAGCGCGCGTTATGAGGCCGGTGCATTTGCTTACATGGGCGACTCTGCGGCCGATCTTCCGGTCTGGGCCATGGCGCAAAAAGCGATCACCGTGAACGTGTCGCCTGCCCTCAGCAAAAGGGCCGGAAAGGTGGCGGAGCATGTTGAAAACCTTGGGGCACGCCCTCGTCTTGGATGGGCTCATCTGAAAGCACTGCGGCCCCACCAGTGGCTGAAGAACATCTTGATTTTTCTGCCAATGTTCGTGGCACATCAACTTGACATAGTGACCTTTACGGCGACACTTCTGGGCTTTATCGCGTTCAGCCTCGTCGCGTCAGGTGTTTATGTGCTCAACGACCTGCTGGATTTGTCAGTTGACCGGGCACATCCCCGCAAGCGTTCGCGCCCCTTCGCCTCTGGCGCTGTGCCAATCGCCCATGGTGGCATCATGGCGATGGGTCTTTGCGGCGCGGGGTTGCTGTTTGCACTGATCGTGGGCCCGGTCTTTGCTGCCGTTTTGTGTGTCTATTTCATACTGACAACAGCTTATTCCTTGTGGCTCAAGCGGTTGGTACTGATCGACATCTGTGTGCTTGCGGGGCTTTATACGGTGCGCATTGTTGCAGGTGGTGCCGCGACAGGCATTATGCTGTCCGAATGGCTGCTGGCTTTGTCGATGTTCTTCTTTCTGTCGCTTGCAGCGGTAAAGCGGCAGGCAGAACTTGTGGATGCCAAAGCCGGGTCAAGTGCCTATGGCAGGGACTACCGGGCCGAGGATTTGCCCTTCGTTTCCATGGTAGCACTTTCCGCTGGTATGGTGTCGGTCCTGATCACGGCGCTTTACATAAATTCTGATGCGGTGCAGCTGCTCTACAAGACACCTGAAACATTGTGGGTCATCTGTGTCGTGCTGCTGTACTGGCTTATGCGTGCGGTCTTGATCGCCCATCGCGGCGAAATGCACGACGACCCTGTTGTCTTTGCCGCCAAGGACAAAGTCAGCCATGTCTGTGCGGCAGTTATCTTTGCAGCGGCCGTCATTGGCAATTTGGTATAGGAGACGCCCGGATGATCAAAGGCTTTGCCTTTCTGATTGTGGCTGTTGTCGCAAACCTCGTCACCAACTTCAGCCTGAAGGCGGCAGTGCGTTCACTGGATACAAGCTCTGTCGGGTCAGTGGTCCTCGGATTGCTAAGCTCGCCCTGGGCATGGATTGGCGGGCTCAGCGGGTTTGTGCTTCTCGGCTCTTTCATGGCGGCAATCCGGCTCCTGCCGCTAAGTGTTGCCTATCCGGTTCTCACAGCCATCGCCATTGTTGTGATGGCCGGAATGGAATGGTGGTTTCAGGGTGTCCACATAGGGGTCTGGAAGGGTGTCGGCCTTGTTATGGTGATCGTCGGGATCACTTTGGTATCCGCAAATGTCTGACAGCGATCCGGGCCGCACCCGCACGGGTCTTGAGGCGGTTTTGGTCTTTGGTCTCGCCTTTGCCGTCTTGCTGGTGTTTTCGAACAGCTCGGGTTTTGAAGGCGATGATCTCAACAGCGTCTTGCCAATGCTGCATCTTGGGGACGCTCTGGCGGGCGATCTTGAGATTTATCGGCCAGACTGGCAGCCGCTCAGCTACGCCACTGGCGCCGCAACATATGCGCTGACCGGCAGTATCGATGCCATCTTTGCATTGCCGGCGCTTGGTGTCGCGATTGGGATTGCTTTGCTTTATCTGGCAACACGGCGGATTGGGCTGGCGCCGCTGATGTTTGTCCCACTGCTGATGTTGTTCCCCGAAATCCTGTATACGGGGCTCTACTTCAATTCGTCCGCTCTTGGCTTTCCTTTCGTTTGTCTGGCTGTTCTGCTTGCACCTACGGCCCAAACGCGGCCTTGGGCCATCGCGCTTGGCGCCATTCTGGCAATGTCTGTCCTGATGCGCCTCGATTTTGTGCTGATCGTCCCGGCGATCATGGCCTACCGGATTTGGTCCCGCCGAGAGGTCGTTGATATCATCATGATCGGGATCGGGTCCGGGATTGTGTTCGGATTGGCGCTGGCAACACATCTGTTGGACCCCCAAGGGGTGATCAGCACCTACCAAGGTGCCAGAGATGAAATAGTTGCCAGAGCCAACCAACCCGGTTGGGACACATATGCCAAGGCATTTGTTGCCACAGTGGTCTTCAGCCCGCTTGGCTGGCTTTTCCTTTTCTGGGCCGCTCTCTATTCGCTACGAAACCGGCGTACATGGCTGCCTGCATTCATCGGTTTGATCTGTTTGGCGCCGATGCTTTTTGCTGCGCGCAACATGCTCACTCCGAAATACATGATACCGGCGTTTGCGCTCCTGCCGGTTATTGCCGCAATGATCTGGGTCGCAGCCACAGCGCAACTGCAACCGCGCCTGAAAAATATGCTGGCGGGCTTGTGGGTCGGCGCAACGATCTTCTATTTTTTCCTCGCCATCGAACCCCAACGCGAAGCCCCATTCATTGATATCTCCGCAAAGGAAAGCAGGATAATCAATACCCATGACGGGCCAAGATCATGGGGGGCTTATCTATTTCATTTCGACCGGGTCTCGACCCATTGGGGACTGCAGGTCGCCCAAGCCGAGGCCATGCTGGACGCCGCCAAGTCGGCGGGACCGATTGCCTTTGTTGGCGATCAGGACGTGTTCTCGTCAGGTGGAATAGCATGGCGACATCTTCAGCTTGCCCTGATACGTGCTGGGTATGACGGCCGGGTCATTGACCGGGATGCACTGCGTTTTGACCGTGCCGAAGGTCCGCTGTTTCTGCTGACACCTGCGGCGCAAGCCTCTCAGAATCTTGAAGGTGTTTGCCTTGTCGTACTTGATGGCGATCAAGACAGCGACGCCCTTCTGGAACGCATCAAGGCCTGCTGAACCCGCTGTGTTGGCAGACTGCATATGCCTCGGCCACATCCGTCGTATGGCCATTGGCCGCTGCTTTATCCATCATGCGTCTCGGCAATGAAGATATAGCCTGCCCCATAGACAGTCTTGATGATCTGCGGGTTTTGGGCATCGTCATCCAGCTTGGTGCGCAGCCGCGAAACCTTCACGTCAATGGAACGGTCAAAAGCATCATCCGCTTTGCTGCCCAGGTAATCGAGGATCTGTTCGCGCCGGATCAACCGGTTGGGTGAGGCCAGAAACATTTTCAAGATCTCGTTTTCCGCGAAAGTAAGATTTTGGGTAGCACCGGTATCTTTCGTCAACTGAAGCAGGTTCAGGTCCGCCGTCCAGCCGCCAAATCGCACCGTCTTGGCGTCGGGTCTTGTGGGCTCGGCGTTTGCGCGCCGCAAGATCACACGCAGCCGCGCAATGACTTCTTCGACTTCAAAGGGTTTGATGATGTAATCATCGGCACCCAATTCCAACCCGACAATCTTGTCTTGTGTGCGTGATCGCCCCGAAATGATCAGGATCGGCACGTCTGATTGACTGGCAAAGCGATGCACCAGTGCAAGCCCGTCACTATCGGGCAGTCCCAGATCAATGATGCAGGCGTCAGGGGCGATGGTCTTGCAGGCCTGCTCAAATTCTGCCGCCCGCCCGAATGACCGGACCCGGAACCCAGCCTGTTCCAGCGCGTCCGACAGAATGCTGCGAATTTCCGGTGTATCATCAAGAACCGTGATCAGCGGGGCTGGTTTCATTTGCGTGTCGCCTCATTCATTTTTGTGGCCAAGGCATCAAATTCGAAAGGTTTGTTCAAGACCGGGTATGCGCCCGCCGCCACCTGATGCTGCGGATCATGTGATGGCAAGCCGGTGATGATCAAAACCGGAAGATCCGGCCGGCGCTGGGTAAGATGCTCTGCCAAGGCAAACCCAGTGCCGCCATCCTTCAGCATCAGATCTGTCACAACAAAGGTGACATCGCCGACCAGTGCCAGCTTACGGGCTTCTTCCACGTTGTCCGTTTCAATCACCGCATGTCCCATGCGTTGCAGGTAACCGCGCACGGTTTGCCGGATATCGACATTGTCCTCGACCAGCAGGACCACGCCGGGGACAACAGGTTTGGCGGGCTGATAGGGGATCAGGATGGACACCTGCGCGCCACCTTCGGGGCGATTGGCCAGCCTGACCGTGCCACCGCTCGAGCGTGCAAAATCAAAGGTTGTCGACAGGCCCAGCCCCCGCCCGGCCCTGTCAGATTTCGACGTAAAGAACGGTGCCAGCGCATTGACCAGCGCATCCGGCGAAAAGCCCGATCCGGTGTCCTCTACGCAAAACACCAGATAGTCTGCCGCATCCACCGACACGGCGACCATCACCTTGCCCTCGCCTTCGATCGCGTCAATGGCGTTCAAAACAAGGTTCAACAAGGCATCCTGCGCAAACCCCGCGTCAATCATCAGATGCGAGGCGGTGACCTCACTGGCCAGCGATAGCGAAATGCGCTCTGGCGTTGCCGCCTTTGCCAAAAGGGTTGTCTGTTTCAGAAAGCCCGCAAAATCCGTCAGCCGAATATTGATGGACCGCTGTGCGTCCAACTCACCAAGGCCGCCGATCAATTCCCCGCCCCGCCGCGCGGCGGATTTGATCGTCTCGATGTACTGTTTTGCTTCCTTGGGCATACCCTCCAGGCGGGCCAGCCTGTCCTGCTCGCCCAGAATGATCGTCAGCAGATTGCCAAAGTCATGCGCCAACCCGCTGGTCAGTTGTGCCGCCAACTCTCGGCGTCGGGTATGGGCAAGCGCCTGCCGGGCGCGCACCTGTTCGGTCACATTGGCAGACAGCAGATAGGCGCCAATCACTTCGCCCGCGTCATTGATATCGGGGGTAAAGGCCACGCGGTTATGCCGCCCGACTTCTTTATGTTCAAATTCGACGACCGGAGCCTCACCGCGCAAGGTCGCGGCAAAACCTTCTGATATCTTGGCATAAACCGCGGCACCCAGCGCCTCGGACATATGCATGCCGACGATGTTGTTGGATCGCCCCGGCACAATCGAATTCAACTTATGGTTCGTATACGTATAGACGCCCTCGCGATTGACCCGCGCGATATGGGCGGGAATCATTGAATTGGTCAGGTTCAACCGGGCCTGTGACGCCAATAACTGATGCTTGGCCTCTTCCAGCGCCGTGACCGTCGCCGTCAATGTGCGGTTGGCACGGGCAAGCTCTTCTGAGCGTGAAATCAACTCTTCCGACAAATCCGCCGAGCGGGATCGCAACAGCGCTTCCTGCGTCTTGAGCTCTGTAATATCCGAATAGACCGCGACCCAGCCGCCATCCTGCAAGGGACTGCCTTCAACCGAAATGGTTGTGCCATTGGCGCGGGTCCGTTCAAAGTAATGCGGCTCAAATGCTTTGGCCTGCGCCACTCTTTCGGCCAGAAAGCTGTCAACATCGTCCAATTCGCCGTAGTCACCGCGCTCGGCCAGCACACGCAGTGTTTGCTCAAACGACCCGCCGGGTTCGACCAGTTCGTTGGGCAGGTCAAACATGCGCTGAAATTGCAGGTTGGCCAGCACAAGCCGCAGGTCCTGATCATAGATCGAGATCGCCTGTTTGATCAGGTTCAAACCGGCCTGTGTCAGGCTTTCATGGGTCGCGGACATGCGGGTCATGGCACATCTGTAGCAGTTCGGCGGCGCGTCACAAGAGCGCGCGACGCTTGCAAGATTTCGCAACATTTCGGATAAACTTCTGAAAAACTTGTCTGTCACACAGGCAACAAGCGACCTCCGGGGGAAAACATTCGGGGTCATTCAGATTTGCGTTTGGGAGGATGCATGTCGGATCAAAACCAGCCGGATCAACTGGTCTCTGTGCCGCATTTGCTGGCGCGCAATGCGCGTCTGCACGGGGACAAGGCAGCGTATCGCGAAAAGGAATTCGGAATCTGGCAAAGCTGGACATGGGCCGAAACCGCGGATGAGGTCGAGGCGCTTGCGCTTGGCCTTTTGGATCTGGGCGTGCAACGCGGCGATCACATCGCCATCATTGGGCGCAACCGCCCTGCCCTTTATTGGTCGATGGTCGCTGTGCAATCGGTTGGTGCGGTTCCCGTCCCCCTTTATCAGGACGCGGTCGTGGAAGAGATGACCTACGTTCTGGAAAACTGCGGCGCGCGCTTTGCGATTGCTGGCGATCAGGAACAGGTCGACAAGATCATCGAAGCCCAGCAGACCGTGCATGGCATTGACCACGTCATCTATTACGACACGCGCGGGATGCGCAAATACGACCATAGCGAAATCACCGCCTTTGCCGATATCCAGAATGCCGGGCGCGCAAACGCGCCGAGCCTGTCCAAAGAGCTGAACACCCGCCGCGATGCGCTGGGTTATGACGACACCTGCGTGATGCTTTATACATCCGGCACCACCGGCCGCCCGAAAGGCGTGGTGCTGTCCAACCGCAATGTGATTGAAACGTCCAAGAATTCCTCTGACTTCGATCACCTCAGCGCCGGTGAAGAAACATTGGCCTATCTGCCAATGGCATGGGTCGGCGATTTCATCTTTTCCATCGGTCAGGCCTATTGGTCGGCATTCTGCGTGAACTGCCCCGAAAGCGCCGAGACCATGAACGCCGATCTGCGCGAGATTGGCCCGACATATTTCTTTGCGCCTCCTGCGATTTTCGAAGGACACCTGACGCAAGTCATGATCCGTATGGAAGACGCCAGCCGGTTCAAGCGCTGGATGTTTGCGCATTTCATGGAGCACGCGAAAAAGGTTGGGCCCAAGCTGCTTGATGGTGAAACCATCGGGTTTGGCGACAGGCTGCGCTACGGATTGGGCAAATACCTTGTTTATGGCCCGCTGAAGAACCGGCTGGGCATGAGCCGGGTGCGCGTGGGCTATACCGCGGGCGAGGCCATCGGGCCGGAGCTGTTCGATTTCTATCGCAGCCTTGGGATCAACCTGAAACAACTTTACGGCCAAACCGAGGCGACAGTCTTTATCACCCAGCAACCCGATGGCGAGGTCCGGTCAGACACCGTCGGTGTCCCCTCACCGGGCGTTGAATTGAAGATCGCCGAAAGTGGAGAGGTTTTCTACCGCTCGCCCGGCACCTTCGTCGAATACTACGGCAACCCCGAAAGCACCGCATCCACCAAAGACCCCGAGGGCTGGGTGGCAACAGGTGACGCCGGCTTTATCGAGGAATCATCCGGCCATCTGCGCATCATCGACCGGATCAAGGATGTATCCAAAATGGCCGATGGCAGCCTGTTCGCGCCAAAATACATCGAGAATAAGCTGAAGTTTTACCCCAATATCCTGGAGGCCGTGGTCTTTGGCGCAGGCCGCGATCGCTGCATGGCCTTTATCAACATCGACCTGACCGCCGTGGGCAACTGGGCGGAACGCAATAACATCGCCTATTCCAGCTATCAGGAATTGTCGCAGCACCCGCAGGTGCTTGATACCGTTCAGGCGCACATCAATGCGGTCAATGAAAGTGTCGCCCAGGACGAAATGCTGGCCGCCTGCCAGATCCACCGCTTCCTCGTGCTGCACAAGGAACTGGACGCCGACGATGGCGAAATGACCCGCACCCGCAAGGTGCGCCGCGCCGTCATTGCCGAGAAATTCAACGATCTGATTGATGCGCTTTATGATGGATCAGGCGAGATCTACACCGAAACCGAAGTAACCTATGAGGACGGGCGCAAGGGCCGCATCAAGGCGACACTTGATATTCGCGACGCAGCAGTTGTTGCCAAGACGCAGGTGGCAGCATGACAACAGACGCGACCCCTTATGTAACAGAGGACGGCCGCCAGATTGGCGGTGTCATGATGGACCTGCGCGACATCACGCTGCGCTTTGGCGGTGTCGAGGCGATCAAATCCATCAGCTTTGATATCCGCGAAGGCGAAATCCGCGCGATTATCGGGCCAAACGGCGCGGGCAAATCCTCGATGCTGAACGTCATTTCCGGTTTCTACAAACCGCAAGAAGGCGAGGTGCATTTCCGCGGCAAAAAGCGCCCGCCAATGAAACCCTATCAAGTGGCCCGCCAGGGTGTCGCGCGGACCTTTCAGAACATCGCATTGTTCGAAGGGATGTCCGTTCTCGACAACATCATGACCGGCCGCATGGGGCATATCAAAAGCAACATGCTCGCGCAGGCGATCTGGTCGGGCAAAGCCCAGCGCGAAGAGAACGAGAACCGCGAAGCGGTCGAGCGGATCATTGATTTTCTGGAAATTCAGGCGATCCGCAAAACGCCCGTGGGCCGCCTGCCCTATGGTTTGAAAAAGCGTGTGGAACTGGCGCGCGCCTTGGCGGCAGAGCCTGATTTGCTGCTGTTGGACGAACCCATGGCAGGCATGAATGTTGAAGAAAAAGAAGATATGAGCCGCTTTATCCTTGATGTGAATGATGAATTCGGCACCACCATTGCACTTATCGAACATGACATGGGTGTTGTGATGGATCTGTCAGACCGTGTGGTCGTGATGGATTACGGCCGCAAGATCGGCGACGGCACCCCTGATGAGGTGCGCAACAATCAAGAGGTGATTGATGCCTATCTGGGGGTGGCCCATGACTAAGCACGCAGGAGACGCAAATGTCCGCTGATTTCCTCTATGGTATCGAAGTGATCATCAACGGGTTGATGGCGGGCGTGCTCTATGCGCTGGTCGCCCTGGGGTTCGTGCTGATCTACAAGGCATCGGGCATTTTTAACTATGCGCAGGGTGTGATGGCGCTTTTCTCGGCGCTTACATTGGCTGGCATCATGTCCGGTCAGGTGCCTTTTGCGCATCTGATCAACGCCATTTTTGGCACTGAAATCCACCACTTCGGCTGGAACGTCCCGGTCCTCGCCGCCATCATCCTCACGCTGATCGTCATGGTCATCTTCGCGTGGTGTGTGCAGCGGTTCGTATTCCGGCATCTGGTCGGGCAAGAGCCGATCATCCTGTTCATGGCCACCATCGGGCTTGCCTATTTCCTCGAAGGTGTGGGCGATCTGATGTGGGGGTCGGACATCAAGACGCTCGCCGTTGGTCTGCCACAAGGCGGGTCGCTTTGGGTGGAAGACGCCACCAGCGGCTTGGGCGGCGATGATTTCTACGGCTTCTTTATTGATAAGCTGGACATGGTGGCGACTGTGGTGGCGATCATCCTCGTCGCCGGGCTGATTGCCTTCAGCCAGTACACCAAGCAAGGGCGCGCGATGCGTGCTGTGGCAGATGATCACCAGGCGGCGCTTTCGGTCGGTATCTCGCTGAACTTCATCTGGGTGCTGGTCTGGTCGCTCGCCGGGCTTGTCGCCCTTGTCGCGGGCATCATGTGGGGGGCGAAGTCCGGTGTGCAGTTTTCGCTGTCCCTGATCGCGCTCAAGGCCTTGCCAGTGCTGATGCTGGGCGGGTTTACGTCGATCCCCGGCGCGATTGTCGGCGGGCTGATTATCGGCGTGGGTGAAAAGCTGTTCGAATATCTGATCGGCGCACCATTCCTTGGGGGCGCGACAGAGAACTGGTTCGCCTATGTGCTGGCGCTGCTGTTTCTGGTGTTCCGCCCGCAAGGGCTATTTGGGGAGCGGATTATTGAGAGGGTTTGATGCAAAAGCTAGCAATTGGCGCAATTTGCCTTGGCATACTCATGTTACTCTATTTTGCTGGAATGTTTGTATCGTTTTGGATGCTCTTGCGCTCGCACACAGCCTTTCACGACACCTACTACGTGTCACCACATTGGTTAGGGCCAGCCGTCTTCGTTTCAATTGCGGTGGGCTTGATTGCTTGGGGTATCTGGCGACTAAGAACAATAAGAAGGGGCTAGTGTAATGCTCTATCGTGAAGCCGGTGATTTCAAAACGACCTATGTTGCGGATAGTCAGACCTTTCCGCTGAAACTCGACCGTATCGGGTTCTGGGTCACGATGGCCGTGGCCTGGCTGGTGATCCCTTTCGTGATCAATGACTATTGGGCAAGCTCTCTGCTGGTTCCCTTCCTTATCTACGCCATTGCAGCAATCGGGTTGAACATCCTGACGGGCTATTGCGGTCAGGTGTCGTTGGGCACAGGTGGCTTCATGGCAGTTGGGGCTTATGCCTGCTACAAGCTGATGACGTCCTTTCCCGACGTGAACATCATGATCCATATCGTCCTCGCCGGTGGGATCACCGCGATGGTGGGGGCGGCCTTTGGCCTGCCCAGCCTGCGGATCAAGGGGTTCTATCTGGCGGTGGCAACACTGGCCGCACAGTTCTTCTTGGTTTGGTTGTTCAACAAGGTCGCGTGGTTCTACAACTACTCCGCCTCTGGTCAAATCAACGCGCCAGAGCGGCTGGTGGCAGGGGTTGCCGTCACCGGCCCCAGCACACCTGCCTGGGCGCAATATCTGATCTGCCTGTTTTTTGTGACGGTCTGTGCATTGATCGCCCGCAACCTCACACGCGGCACCATCGGCAGATCATGGATGGCCATCCGCGACATGGATATCGCCGCGGAAATCATCGGCGTGAATCCGTTGAAAGCCAAGTTGACCGCATTTGCCGTCAGTTCGTTCTTTGTCGGCATCGCCGGTGCGCTGTTCTTTTCCGTCTACCTGGGCGCTGTCGAAGTGGGCGAGGCATTTGGCATCCAGAAATCATTCCTGGTTCTGTTCATGATCATCATCGGCGGACTTGGATCAATCTTTGGCAGTTTCGCCGGAGCGGCGTTTCTTGTGCTGCTGCCTGTCGCCCTGAAATGGCTGGGCGTTGACGTGATGGGCTGGCCCACAGATTTGGTCGCACATTTCCAACTGGTTATTGTTGGCGCGCTGATCATGTTCTTTCTGATCAAGGAACCACACGGATTGGCCCAGCTTTGGCGGCTGGCGAAAGAGAAACTGCGGCTTTGGCCGTTCCCTTATTAACGGGTGCAAACACCCACACGATGATCGGAAAACCTATGGGAGGAAAAAACCGATGAAGATGAAGAAACTGGCCGCAATGGCCTTGGCGGGCACGATGGCCGCCGCACCGGCGATGGCAGAGCTTGTCATTCCTGACCTGTCATATCGCACCGGCCCTTATGCGGCAGGCGGCACGCCGTTTTCGGACGGTTATCAGGATTACTTCAACCTGCTGAACGCCCGTGATGGCGGCATTGGTGGTGAGGCGATCCGCATCGTTGAATGCGAGACCGGCTATAACACCGAAAAAGGCGTGGAATGCTATGAAAGCACCAAGGGCGAAGGCGCGTTGATCTATCAACCGCTGTCCACCGGCATCACCTACCAGTTGATCCCCAAAGCAACAGTGGATGAGATTCCGATCCACACAATGGGTTATGGCCGCACCTCTGCTGCCAATGGTGAAGTGTTCAACTGGGTCTTCAACTATCCTGCGAACTACTGGGATGCTGCGTCCGTGATGGTCAACTACCTGCTAGAGGAAAACGGTGGTGATCTGTCAGGCAAAAAGATCGCGCTGGTCTATCACAACTCGGCCTATGGCAAGGAACCCATCCGCACGTTGGAAGAGCTGTCCGCGATGCACGGGTTCGAGCTGAGCCAACTGGCCGTTGACCACCCCGGTCAGGAACAGAAATCACAGTGGCTGCAAATCCGCCGTGAGCGTCCTGACTATGTCCTGATGTGGGGCTGGGGCGTGATGAACCAGGTTGCCGTACAGGAAGCCGCGAACATCGGCTTTCCCATGGAAAACTTCATCGGCAACTGGTGGGCCGGGGCCGAACATGACGTCACCCCTGCGGGTGCCGGTGCGGATGGCTACAAATCGCTCAACATGAACCGCGTTGACGCAAGCCTGCCCGTCTTTGACGAAATCCGCACGCTTGTGCATGAGGCAGGCAATGCTGCCGGCGACGGGTCAAACATGGGTTCGGTGCTTTACACACGCGGCATGTATGCCGCGATGTTGGCGGCCGAGGCGATTGCCAATGCGCAGGAAATCCACGGTGTCACCGACGTGACAGCGGCGATGGTGCGTGACGGCATGGCCGCATTGGAAATCACAGAGGCGCGCATGGCCGAACTGGGCATGTCCCAGATCGGGCCAGAATTCAGCGTGTCCTGCGAAAACCATGGTGGATCGGGCCTTGGCATCGTCCAGCAGTGGAATGCCGCTGATGGCCAATGGGTTGCCTTGACGGATTACATCGCGCCTGACGACAGCGTGATTGACCCGCTGATTGCCGAAGATTCCGCTGCTTTCGCAGCTGAAAACGGGATCGAGCCCGGCTGTCTCTAAACACCAATCGGGTGGCCCTCTCTTGGGCCACCCACCCCCAACCAACCGAAACATGAAAAATGGATCAACGCGCCATGCTGGATGATACGAAGGTTGAGACCCTGCTAGAGGTCAACAACATCGAAGTGATCTACAACCATGTGATCCTTGTGCTGAAGGGCGTGTCACTGACCGTGCCAAAAGGCGGGATTACGGCCCTGTTGGGCGGCAATGGCGCGGGCAAGACAACGACACTCAAGGCGATCTCGAACCTGCTGCATTCCGAACGCGGCGAGGTCACCAAAGGATCAATCACCTATCGCGGTGACACTGTGCAAAGCAGCTCGCCATCCGATCTGGTCAAACGCGGTGTCATTCAGGTGATGGAAGGCCGCCATTGCTTTGAGCACCTGACGATCGAAGAAAACCTGATGACCGGCGCCTACACACGGCGCGACGGCGCATCCAAGGTCAGTGATGACCTTGATCTGGTCTACAATTATTTCCCGCGCCTCAAAGAGCGGCGCAAAAGCCAGGCAGGCTATACCTCCGGCGGCGAACAACAGATGTGCGCCATTGGCCGCGCGTTGATGTCGCGACCCGAAACAATCCTGCTGGATGAACCTTCGATGGGCCTTGCCCCGCAACTGGTCGAAGAGATTTTCACCATCGTCAAGAATTTGAACGAACAAGAGGGCGTGTCATTCCTGCTGGCCGAACAGAACACCAATGTGGCCCTGCGCTTTGCCCACCACGGCTATATTCTGGAAAGCGGCCGCGTCGTGATGGAAGGGCCAGCAGCAGAGCTGCGCGACAACCCCGATGTCAAGGAATTCTATCTGGGAATGTCCGACGAAGGCCGCAAGTCCTTCCGTGATGTGCGAAGTTACCGCCGCCGCAAGAGGTGGCTGGCATGAGCACCCCCGACCCCCGCGAGACCCGCTCTGCCGATGCGCGTGAAGCGGATCAGCTTGCGCAACTCAAGCAACAATTGCCGCCCGAGGCCGCAAGTCAGCTCTCATCGCTCAGTGATCTGACCGCCCTGCCCGTCCTGCGCAAATCGGAACTCAGCAAGGCGCAGGCCGCCAATCCACCATTTGGCGGCATCGCGACAGATGGGATCACCCGGCTGTTTCAGTCACCCGGCCCGATTTACGAACCCGGTGGCGAGGGTGCCGACTGGTGGCGTTTCGCCAGCGCCTTGCGCGCGGCAGGCATCGGTGCTGGCGATGTGGTGCAGAACACGTTTTCCTATCACTTCACCCCCGCCGGTGCGATGTTCGAAAGTGCCGCCATTGCTGTAGGCGCACAGGTCTTTGCCGCCGGACCGGGCCAGACGGAGTTGCAGGTGCGCGCAGCAAAAGACCTCGCCGTCACAGCCTACGCAGGCACGCCGGATTACCTTGGCGCGATCCTTGCCAAAGCCGATGAGATGAAGGTTGATCTGCCCCACCTGACCAAGGCACTGGTCTCTGGCGGTCCCCTCTTCCCCGCGGTGCGGCAGGCTTACGCCGCGCGCGGGATCACCTGCCTGCAGTGCTACGGCACAGCCGATGTGGGCAACATCGCCTATGAAACCGTCGCTGACGCGCCAATGATCGTAGACGAAGGCGCAGTGGTCGAAATCGTCACACCGGGCACCGGCAATCCTGTGGCCATGGGTGACATCGGCGAAGTTGTCGTGACGCCCCTCAACCCGTCATATCCTTTGATCCGCTTTGCAACGGGCGATCTGTCGGCAGTTGTTCCGGGCACCTCCCCCTGCGGGCGCACCAACATGCGGTTGGCAGGCTGGAAAGGCCGCGCCGATCAGGCGACCAAGATCAAGGGCATGTTCGTGCGGCCTGAACAGGTTGCGAGCCTCGTCGCCCGTCACCCTGAAGTCACCCGCGCCCGCGTTGAGGTCAGCCATGACGGGCAGCGTGATGAAATGGTCGTGAAACTGGAAACGCAAGCCACCGATGAGGCCCCTTTCAACGCCTCTGTGCGCGACCTGCTCAAGCTGAATGGCACGATCGAACTGGTCTCCCCCGGTTCGCTCCCGCGCGATGGGG
Organism: uncultured Paracoccaceae bacterium; assembly: GCA_947498645.1. Classification (GTDB taxonomy): domain Bacteria; phylum Pseudomonadota; class Alphaproteobacteria; order Rhodobacterales; family Rhodobacteraceae; genus Yoonia. Next base: position 3,060,641 of record CANMKS010000001.1, read on the forward strand.
TGGTGATTGCGGATTTGCGGTAACCCGCCGACAGATCAGACGTCAAAAAATCCTATCTGCCCTTACCGGCAGATGTGACCCACCAAAGCAAAAAGATGTGGTATCCTGCGCACAGCTCAATTCGCACGAGGATGACATGCGCCAGATCGCACGCACCACTTTGGCCCTGCTGACACTGCTTACGCCATTGCCCTTGTGGGCAGGCCCAGAGGCGATGACCTATGAAGAGGCACGCCATCTTGTGTCCCGCACCGGGTTTGGCGCAGCACCTGATGAAATATCGGCCATGGTGGGCAAATCCTACGCCGATGGCGTTGCGGAAATTCTGGCAGCTGTGCAGACCACACCACAGCATCCGATGCCCGCCTGGGTCGATGACTGGGCCTATCCAACCGATCAGATCTGGGCGCTTGGAAATACTGCATCCGATCTCTTTTTTGCCAACCGCTGGATGGACATCGCGACCATGCAGAAATGGTGGCTGCGCGAGATGATCGAAACGCCGTCGCCCCTGACCGAAAAGCTGGTGTTGTTCTGGCACGATCACTTTGCAACCAATGCAGGGCGTCATGAAGACCCACAATGGGCCGCCCACCAAAACCGGCTTTTCCGCACCCATGCCGTTGGCAATTTTGCTGATCTGGCCGCGGGCATTCTAGAAGACCCCGGTATGCTGGTCTTTCTGACCAATACCGAAAATGATCGCGTGGCCCCAAACGAAAACCTCGCGCGCGAATTCCTGGAACTGTTCACCCTCGGCGAAGGCCGCAGCTACACCGAAGATGACGTCGTTCAGGCCGCCCGCGCACTGACCGGGCACACGGTCGACCACTTTGGCGCACGGAATTACATCTTTGATCCAGAAGCGCATGATCACGGGATCAAGACGATCCTGGGCGACACCGGTCGCCACAACGCTGATGATCTGCCACGCATCGTCATGCAGGATCCCGCATTTGGCCCTTTCATCGTTGAAAGGCTTTGGCAAACCTTTGTCTCCAACGCGCCCGACCCTGATGAGGTGTCACGCCTGACGGACATCTGGCGCGCCGCCGATTGGGAGATGAATCCGCTTTTGCAGGCCATGTTCCTTTCTGAGGCATTCTGGGAAGCCGAGAACCGGGGCACATTGGTCAAATCACCCGTTGATCTGATGGTCGGCAGCGTGCGCTCGCTGGGGATCACAGTGCCCTATCTGGATGATCTGAACTGGGCGCTTGGCGATCTGGGGCAAGAGCTGTTCTTTCCGCCCAATGTGGGCGGCTGGCCGGAAGGAACCGATTGGGTCAATGATGCCACCGCAAGCGCGCGCGCCACCATGCTGACCTACATGCTGGGATATGATTCCGAACCACGCGACGCGGCCGGCCTGATGATGATGCAGCCGCAAGCCGCCTCTGCTCTGGCCACGCCAGCGCCCAAGGATCTGGCCATCGGGCAAACCCTCGTTATTGAGGCGTCGAAATGGGGCGAGGGCTCTGGCAGCCTCGCGGTCACGCTCTTTGATGTCAGTTTTGGGTCGCACCGCTGGCGTTCCATCACATTCGGGGCCGAAATCCAGGCACCCGATGAGATGGAATTTTCGCTGCATGTCTCTGATTGTGTGCCAGACTGTTTCACCCGCTGGCATCAGCAAACGCCAGACCCATTTGGCTGGCTCTGGTTCCATTCCCGGCAAATTCAGCAAAACACCACCGACTGGATGACCGACGCCGACCGGGTGTTGCTTTCTGCACTCATGGGCCACTTCCCCGACATCATCGCCAGCACCACAGGGCAGCGCGCCTGGACCGAAGGCACCGGCAGTGGCAGCGGGTTCTCTTTACAAGAGGCACAGATTGCGGCCCAATCGGTCGCCAGTTTCGGCGCCGAAACATTGGGCACACCGCAGGGGCAGCTTTTGCTGGCAGCGGCCCCACCCGCCGCCCTTGGGCTTGGCGGGATCAATGTATCGGGCATGTCAGCGGATGAGGTCGACCGCTATGTTGAGGAACGCGAGGCCGCACTCAACATCAGTGCAACGCCACGCTACCAGTACCAGGACGCTGCCGCATGGCTGAATGCGGTTAAGGCGGGCGGTTATGACAGCCTGCGCGCGCAATCGGCTTTGCTGGCCCTGCCCTTGCCAACCGAGGGGCAGCGCATGGAGCGTTACTCCAGCGATCCAGAGGCATTGATCCGTCATATCGTACTGTCTCCCTACTACCAGTTGAACTGAGGCCATGCCCATGACCCATCATCGCAACATCAACCGCCGTCGCTTGCTGCAAACACTTGGCGCGAGCCTGCCCTTGATTACCCTGCCCGGCTTTGTGGCCGCCGCAGGCCAAGACCCCAAACCGGGGAACATCCTGATCCTGATCGAGCTGGCGGGCGGCAACGATGGTTTGAACACTGTCATCCCCCGCACTGATGACGCCTACCGCCATCTGCGGCCCCGTATCGGCATTGCCCCAGAGGAGATGATCGGCCTCGACACTGACACCGGCCTACACGGCGGTATGCGCGCGCTTGGAAACCTCTGGGAAGATGGCGCGCTGCAAATCGTGCAAGGCGTGGGTTACCCTGACCCCAACAGATCGCACTTCCGTTCGATCGAGATCTGGAACGCAGGGTTAGGTGCGCAAAGCCAAACCCAACAAGGCTGGGTCTCTACCGCATTCGCCGATCAGGCACCGCAGGCCCGCGATGCCGATGGGCTTGTGCTTGGCGGTAACATGGGTCCACTGGCCGGCAACGGGCGGTTCTCGGCGATGCGGGACGAAGAGGTCTTTGTCGAAATGCAGCAAAACCTGCCAGACGCGATGCACGCGGTCCGTCCTCAGGCGGCAGTGTCGCCTCTTGAACACGTGCTGGATACCTATGAAAGCGCGCGGATCACGGGTGATGCGATCTTCAAGCGGTTGAATACCAGCCCCGCCACCGCATTTGATTTCCCCGGCACGTCACTGGGGCAACAACTGCGCACTGCGGCCCGGCTGCTGGATGCCGGGGTTGAGGTGTCCGTGCTCAAGGTCGTGCAAGACGGCTATGACACGCATGAAGACCAACCCGAGCAGCACACGGACCTGCTCACCGATCTGTCGCGATCCATCGGCGCGTTCAGCGAAGCGATGAAGCAAATCGGGCTCTGGGATCAGATCAGCATCGTCACATTTTCCGAGTTTGGGCGCACAGCACGTGAAAACGGATCCGGCGGCACGGACCATGGGACCGCTGCCCCACTTTTTGTCGCGGGCGGCAAGGTGCGTGGCGGGCTAAGCGGACAGGCCCCATCGCTGACCAGTCTGGTTGAAGACGATCTGGTGCATACAACGGATTATCGCAGTGTCTATGCCGCATTGCTGGAGGATCTGTGGCGAATCACTTCGCCAGAATTCCCCGCAAGTGCCCCAAAATTGCAGCTGCTGAGCCACTGATTCAAAATTTCCGCGCGTAAATTTACGCTTGCATTCAAATATCCCTATACTTTAGTAAAACTTGTGAATATTTTAACGAAATATTCATACTCTTTTGATTTAAGACGTATGTGGGTGGGTAGTAACGTTTGTGTAGCGAGTAATAGAATGAATAATGTAAGCGGTAAATTTGGTGCGCTCATTGCGACAGTGATCGCAATGAGCATTCCGACAATCGGCAGTGCAAATGAAATTGCACTCACCCTCACGGGACAAGACTTTACCATCACAGGTCAGTTTCAGGACTTCGTAGACAATTCCTACCTGATCCAGACCGAGTACGGCACAATAACGGTGCCGGCGGAAATGGTCACATGTGAAGGCCCCGATTGTATCGAGGTTGTGGCGACCAACACAGTCAGCGGTTAAAGCAGCACGGCCTGCCCGGTGCGCGCGCTTTCCTGCGCGGCCAACCCCATGGCAATCGCCTTGGCCCCATCGGCCAAGGTGACCTCTACCGTGCCTTCACCGCGGACAACCGCGTTGAAACGCTGGTGCTGGTAAAAGGTCGATCCGTTGTGGTCGCCAGCCTCCAACAGTGCGGGATCAACCGGAATTTCTGACACATAAGGCCCCTTGGGCGCACGTGGACTGATGATCATCTGCGGCACCGGTGGATCACCCAACAGCTTCGGCCAGAACCGCCCTGGTCCGGGCACAAGTGCCTCGATCTTGCCCTTTGGGCCAACCGCGCTGATCTCTTCTTGATACTTCGACCCTTCCGCAAACATGCAAAGCTCCAGCATCGCCCGGCTACCCTTTGCAAAATCCAGGATCACATAGCCATTGTCCCAGATATCCGGGACCGCGCCATCATAACGCTCGTCAATATGGTTCAGCGACTGGCCAGCACTGGCCATGACGCGGACCGGTTCATCCTGCAAAATCAACCGCATCAGATCAAAGAAATGGCAGCATTTCTCGACCAGCGTTCCGCCCGTTTTCGCGTTAAAACGGTTCCAGTCGCCAATCTTGGGCAGGAACGGAAAGCGATGCTCGCGGACGGTCAGCATCTTGATACCACCCGTGGCCTGCTCGGCCTGCGCAATCAACGCGGCAACGGGCGGCATATAGCGGTACTCCATCGCGACCCAAACGGGGTGGGCATAATCCTTGAACAATGCGTCCAGCGCAGGTGCATCGGCAGGATCGGTATATAGCGGTTTCTCGCATAGGATCGGCATGGGCCGCGTCGCCACAATCTGCCGAAGCTGCTGCACATGCAGATAATTGGGGCTGACGATCACCACAGCATCCAGTTTCTCAAACGCCAACAACGCCTCCAGCGAACCGGACACATGGGCATCCCCCGCCAAAGTCGCCGCCGCCTCTGCCAGTTCTGCAACCGGGTCATAGACAACGGACACACGCCCTTTGGGCAGCAGATTGATATTCTGAATATGTTCGCGACCCATCATGCCGCAGCCGATCAGGCCATAATTCACCCTGTCCACGTCGTTCTAACCTTTTCCCATACGAGAGATGTAACTGGCGCGCTCGGCGTCATACCAGGTGCGCGAAAATTCAGCCGGTTCCTTGGCCGCGGTCCAACTGACCCGCTCGATATAGCCCGCAGTCTGCCCCGCCTTGAGGTGAAACGCCTCAGGCGTCCAGCCGGGCATGACATCAACGCCAATCCGGTCCTCGACCGAGGCGATCACCACGCCCAGTTCATGACGGTAAAAATGGTAAAGCGAATCCGACAGATCAGCGACCGCGATGGCATCACGGTGCCCGCCATCCAGCCAGATTTCCTCCAACGCAATCATGACACCATCCAGTGATCGCAAACGAATAATCCGGTGCCCCTCGGCGTCGCCCCCCAAGCGCGCAAAGCGCGGCGGTTTGGCCAGACGATCCACCGACAGCACCTCTGCCGTGGGCAGACCACCCCCTTTGAGCAGTTCCAGCCGAAAGAACGCATAAACGGAATCCACCGCAGGGCGGTGCCGCACATAGTTGCCCGACCCCTGCACCCGGTCCAGCAGCCCTTTGCTTTCGACATCTGCCAGCGCCTTGCGCAGCGTGCCCACCGCCACACCCAATTCATCCGCCATATCCCGCTCTGGCGGCAACCGCGCACCATCTGCCAAATGGCCCGCCGCAATCTCGCGGATCAGCATTTCACTTAGCTGCACAAACTTGGGCAAAGCAGAGGTTTTCGCCATGGCAGCACCTCCCCGAGCCGGTCCATGAAAATTGATACACTATTGTTACATAGAAATTTGCATGCTAGGCAAGTGGAAAGACATACTTCTGGGGAGGAGAATCAATGACCATCGTTCCGGTCACCAGCGCCGATCTGGACGCGGCTGAAGTCTCCTGGTTTTCCGCACTTTGTTCTGATGATTATCAATTCCTTGGCGTTCCCGACGGCGATCTGCGCTCCTCTTGGGAACACTGTCGCGACATCACGCTGACAGCAGAACGGCAGGGCTTCCGCAACATCCTCGCCCCCTCCTCCTATCAGGTGGGCCAAGACACGCTGTCCTTCGTTGCTGGCATGGCGCCACTGACGGAAAAGATCAATTTCCTGGCCGCAATCCGCTGTGGCGAAGTGCAGCCCATCATGCTGGCCCGGACCATCGCCACACTCGATCACATGCTGAAGGGGCGGCTGACGCTCAACGTCATCAGCTCTGATTTTCCGGGTGAAGTCGCTGACAGCGCCTATCGCTACAAGCGCAGCCACGAGGTTGTCGAAATCCTGCGCCAATGCTGGACGCAGGAAGAGGTCAGCTATGACGGTGACATCTACCAGATCTCAAAGCTCTCGACCGACCCCGCGCGCCCCTACCAGCAAAATGGCGGGCCATTGCTGTACTTTGGCGGCTATTCCCCGGCAGCACTCGAACTCTGTGGCGCGCAATGTGACGTCTATCTGATGTGGCCAGAGCCGATGGACCAATTGCAACAGCGCATGAAGGACGTGAACGCCCGCGCCCAAGCGCATAACCGGACGCTCGACTACGGCCTGCGCGTCCACATGATCGTGCGTGACACCGAACAAGAGGCCAAGGAATACGCCGATTACATCGCTTCCAAACTGGATGACGAATACGGCAAACTGATCCGCGACCGAGCGCATGACAGCATCTCGCTTGGCGTCGCCCATCAGGCAAAAGCGCGCGAACTGGCCGATAAATACGGCTACGTCGAACCGGGCCTTTGGACCGGCGTCGGGCGCGCGCGCTCTGGTTGCGGGGCGGCGTTGGTTGGTTCTGCCGACCAGATCATGACCAAGATAGAGGCCTATCAAAAGATGGGCATCCGTGCTTTCATCTTCTCAGGCTATCCGCACATCAACGAAGCTGAACACTTCGGCAAACACGTGATGCACCACCTGAAAACATGCTCGCTGCCCCATGCATACGGGCGCGTTCCTCCTGAAACACCAGCAACGCCATTGGGCACCGGACCACGCCGCTAATGAACCGCATAGACATCACCAAAGACCTTTCGTTCAGCCGCATCATCTACGGCATGTGGCGGCTGTCAGACGACAGCGATACCTCGCCCGCGCATGTGCAGGCCAAGATCGAGGCCTGCCTGCAACAGGGCATTACAACGATGGATCAGGCCGATATCTACGGCGGCTACGAAGCAGAAGAAGTGCTGGGCAATGCGCTAAGGGCCGCGCCCGCGCTGAAAGACCAGATCGAGATCGTGACCAAATGCGATATCGTGGCCCCCGCCGGGCGCTATGCGGACGCCCGCGTGAAATACTACGACACCAGCCGCGCGCATATCATGGCCTCGGTCGATCACTCCTTGCGCCTGATGAACATCGACAAGATCGACACGCTGCTGGTCCACCGCCCCGATCCCATGATGGACCACCATGAAACGGGCGCCGCACTGGATGAGGTTGTGGCCTCGGGCAAAGTCCGCTCTGTCGGTGTGTCGAACTTCAAACTGCACGACTGGACATTGCTGCAATCAGCGATGAAAACGCCGCTCATCACCAACCAGATTGAACTGTCGCTGACCGCGCATGCGGGCTTTACCAACGGTGACGTTGCCTATTTGCAGGAGCGCGGCGTGCCGATCATGGCCTGGTCGCCCCTTGGCGGCGGCACATTGGTATCGGGTGAAGGCAACGCAGAGCTGCGCACAGCCATGACCAGCGTTGCACAGGCCAATGGCGTTGACATCAGCGCGGTAGCGGTCGCCTGGCTGCTGGCACATCCGGCCAATATCATGCCGGTAATGGGCACCAATAATATCAACCGTATCAAAGCACTATCAGATGCTTTGAAGGTAAATATGGACCGCGAAACATGGTTCGCACTCTACACAGCAGCGCTCGGTACGGAGGTCCCATGATGGACGCAGGCACAATCGCGACATTCGATCCCAGCGCTGACAGCGACAGCTTTCGCGGCGCTCTGGGCACTTTCGTTACAGGCGTGACCGTGGTGACAACCGACAGCCCCGAAGGGCCCGTCGCCATCGTGGCCAACAGCTTTGCCAGCGTGTCGCTTGACCCGCCGCTGGTGCTGTGGTCGCCCGCCAAAGCGTCCAAACGGTTTGAACATTTTGCAGGCTCGCGCCGCTTTGCGGTGCATGTGCTTGCCGCCGATCAACGCGATGTCTGCGCAGCGGTCGTGCAATCCAAAACGGCGATCAACGACATACCGACGCACCTGTCGCACTGCGGAATGCCGATTATCGAAGGGGCGCTGGCCACCTTTGAATGCAATCTGCAAGCCACCCATGACGCTGGCGATCACGTGATCGTCGTGGGCCTTGTCACCAAAGCTCATCACCGCGGAGGCGATCCGCTCGTCTTTCATGCGGGCAAATACGGGACGTTTTCGACAGAAGCCTGACCCCCGCTTCTTTTGTTCAGAAATATCTTGGGGGGCAAGGGGGCAAAGCCCCCAACAAGGCGGGCAACAAAGCCCGAACATAAACAGGGGAGGAGCCGATGTCGGTCCTGTTTGGCCTTTTGTGGCCACTTGAACGGTTCAACACCGCCGTCCTTGCCATTGGCAAGGCGATAGCGGTCGCCGCATTGGCCATCATGGTCTGCCTGATCCTGGGTCAGGTCTTCTTCCGCTATGCGCTCAGCGCGGCACCAAACTGGACCGAAGAAGGCGCACGCTTTGGAATGCTGTGGATGACCGGGCTGATGGCCCCGCTGGCCTATCGGATGGGCGGGTTCGTCTCCATTGATATGCTGGAACGCGCCCTGCCCCGTCTGGTGTCGGGCATTCTAACACTTTTGCTGATGTGCATTGTCATGTGGGTGCTGCTGATCGCCTGGGACCGGGGCCTGAACAACCACGTCGATACGATTTCCGGGCGCGGCTGTTCGTCATCCCTGCGCTGGCCTTTCGGGATCGAGATCGGAAAATGCGGCGCGAAGTTCTCCAACCAATACCAATATGCCTCGCTCTGGGTCGGGGTGAACCTGCTGATCCTCGTCAACGCCGAACTGATGATCCGGCAGATCATCAAACTGGCCGGCATGGGCGACAGATTGCGCCCCCTTGGCGCTGATGATTTTCAGGGGGCCGACTGATGTTACTCTGGTTCCTGCCACTCTTCCTTGTCTTGATCATGATCGGCCTGCCGATTGTCTTTGCACTGCTCGCCTCGCCCATCGCGCTGATCCTTTACGAAGGTGACACCCGCAATGTCGTCGCAGGCCTTTATCGCAACCTTTACAACGGCATGGACAGCTTTCCACTGATGGCGCTGCCGTTTTTCATGCTGGCGGGCGAGGTCATGAACCGGGGCGGCATCACGATGCGCCTTGTTGAATTTTCCCAGGCCTTCATGGGCCACCTGCGGGGCGGTCTGGCGCATGTGAATATCCTGTCGTCGATCCTTTTTGCGGGCCTCTCCGGCTCTGCGGTGGCTGACACATCTGCGCTCGGGTCAACCCTGATCCCCGCGATGGAGAAGAACGGCTACACCCGCAAATTCGCAGCCGCAATCACGGCCGCGTCTTCGGTCATCGGGCCAATCATCCCGCCATCCGGCATCATGATCATCTACGCCTATGTGATGGGCGAAAGCGTTGCCGCGCTGTTTCTTGCGGGCATCGTGCCGGGGATCATGGTGGGCGTGGGCCTGATGGTCATGGTCCGCCTGATGGCCGACCGCTACGACCTGCCCAAGGCCGAACGGATCGTCAACAAGAACCAGACAATCAGCCCCGTGGAATACTGGGTCAGCTTCCTGCTGCTGCGTCTGAACGTCGGCTATATCTTCTTTGCCATTTTCCGCGGCACCACCGGCATCGCGGGTGAAAATGTGAATGCAGCGGGCGAAACGGTCGCTGCGGGGTGGCCAGTCGTGCTAGGCACCTTCGCTGTTTGCCTTCTGGCGGCACATTTCCTGCTGATGGGTTATCGCGGACGGGTCAGCCATGATTTCCGCATGATCTGCAAAAAGGCGGTGGCACCGCTGCAAACCCCGATCATCATTCTTGGCGGTATTCTGATCGGGGTCATGACACCGACCGAGGCTTCTGCGGTCGCGGTGTTCTACGCGCTCATCGTCAGCTTCCTTGTGCTGCGGTCCATGACCTTCAAAGACCTCACAGACGTGCTGTCGCGTTCGGCCTTGGCCACTGCGGCGGTGCTCTTGCTGGTTGGCGCGGCGGTGGCCTTCAAAACTGTCGTATCGTTGTCATATGCCCCCCAGATCATGAGCGACTATATCCTGTCGCTTTCTGAAAACCCGCTGATGCTGCTGTTCCTGATCAACATTCTGCTGTTCATCGTCGGCATGTTCCTCGACGCAGGGCCGGCCATCATCATCCTTGGGCCGATCCTGGGGCCGATCTTTGTCGACCTCGGCGTGCACCCCGTACATTTCGCCATCATCATGAGCGTGAACCTGACAGTGGGGTTGGCAACGCCGCCCATGGGGCTTGTGTTATTCGTGGCCAGTACCGTCTCTGGCGAAAAGGTCGAAACCATCGCCAGGGCCATCCTGCCTTTCCTCGCGGTCGAGATCGCGGTGATCTTCCTGATCACCTACATCCCCGCCATTTCCATGACAGTGCCGTATCTGACGGGTTTCCTGGGCTGTGCCCCGGACGTCGGCTTTGGCGCTTGCATCAGCCCGACGCCGGGCATCAACTAAACAGCAATCAGGGAGAAGATAATGCTGAAAAGACTCTCGAAAATCGCGGCCACTGCGGCCCTTGTGGCGGCACCATTTGCCGCTTGGGCAGATGGGCACACAGAGTTCACGATCCGCGCAACTGCCAACTCCAACGAAAACGACGAAGACTATGACGGTCTGGTGGTGTTCAAGAACTACGTCGAAGCGGCCTCGAACGGGCGCATCGCGGTTGAGCTGTTCATCGGCACGCAGCTTTGCGCAACAGGCGCAGAATGCCTGGAAGGTGTCTCTGAAGGCTCCATTGATGTCTATATTTCCACCTCTGGCGGCGCGGCGGGGATTTTCCCTTACGTGCAGGTGCTTGACCTGCCCTATCTGATGGCCAACGACCGGGTGGCAGAACACGTGCTGACCGGCGATTTCGTCCGCACCATGCGTGATATGGCGCTGGCTGACAGCGACGACACCATTCGTCTGATGACTGTCGGCAACACCGGCGGCTGGCGCAATTTTGCCAACACCCAGCGCCGTGTGGCGATGCCATCGGATATGGAAGGGCTGAAAATCCGTACCGTGGTCGCCGACCTGCCACAGGAACTGGTCCGCGCCCTGGGTGCGTCACCAACACCAATCCCATGGCCAGAGCTCTTTACATCGTTCCAGACGGGCGTTGTTGAAGGCTCCAAGAACGGGATCACCGACATCATGGGCATGAAGTTCCCCGATGCAGGCCTGCAATACGTCACACTTGACGGTCACGCCTACATGGGTGCGCTCTGGTGGATGAGCAACACCAACTTCATGGCCATGCCAGAAGACCTGCGCCGGGTTGTTGTGGATGGCTTCAGCCAGCTACAGCAGGCGACATTCGCCTCGCCCAAGCGCAAGTCGATCGAGGCTTACGAAGCCTTCGTCGCAGGCGGTGGTGACCTCTACGTGCCAACACCCGAAGAGAAAGCAGCATTTGCGGAAGCGGCCGCGCCTGTTCAGGCTTGGTTCCGCGCAAACGTGGATGGCGGCGACGCTATTCTGGACGCGCTGATCGAAGCGGTTGGTGAGGCTGAGGCAGAGCTGGACGCAGCTTATGCGCGCGATCTGAACTAAGCGTTCTTGGCGCAATGAAAGACAAAGGGCCGTCCGAAAGGGCGGCCCTTTTTATTTACACACCCCTGCTTAAGTTGGGGTCACAATGGCAACGCAGGGTTGCTGCGCCTCAAAAGCGTCGGTTCAGCCCCAACCCCCAAATTTGCAACCCATTGAAAAACAGCCTATAAACCCACAAAAGCAAAAATACGCATTGAGTGGTTTCATATGTACGCCCCCTTAAGAACGGTCTGGGACTCTGTCCTGGGGCCGCTGCTTCAACGGCCCAAAAGGCTGCAAATGGCCGCGCTTTGCCATCGTGGTGAAGGCGACGCCAAAGAATACCTGCTGGTCACCAGCCGTAACACCGGCCGCTGGGTCATTCCCAAAGGCTGGCCAATCCGCGGCCTGAAATCCGATGAAACCGCCCTGCGCGAAGCCTGGGAAGAGGCAGGCGTCAAAGGCAGCACAACAGATACCGATCCTGTGGGCAGCTACACCTACAACAAAAAGCAGGCCAATGGGGTCGAGGTTCCGGTCGAAACACTGGTCTATTCGGTCGCCGTCAATGACCTGTCAGAGGATTTCCCCGAAGCGCACGAACGCAAACGCCGCTGGGTTGATGCCGATGCAGCAGCCGAATTGGTGAATGAGGCCGAACTGAAGTCACTTTTTCTGCGTCAGTAAGCGGCACCGTCCCATATGGCGCACAGAAGTGTTGCTTTTGCCCCTGTCCGGGCGATAGTCCTGTTGAAACGTCGGGGGGACAGCAATGACAGACGAACAGGGCGATGCACGCCACCTGGAAACGCTAGACCGGGATCTGGACCGCTTTTCCAACCTTGAGAATGCGACAAACTACGTCTCGCGGCCAATGGTCGGGGTGGGCATTTCCTTTGTGTTCGTGGTGCTGGCCGGTATCGCCGCGATGCTGTTCTTCGGCCAGGAAAACAACACATTGATCGTGGTCATCGCCGCCTGTCTGGGGGCCTATATGGCGCTGAACATCGGCGCCAATGACGTGGCCAATAATATGGGACCGGCAGTGGGGGCGAATGCCTTGTCCATGGGGGCTGCGATTGGCATCGCTGTGGTCTTTGAGAGCGCGGGCGCGCTGATTGCTGGCGGCGATGTGGTCTCGACCATTGCCAAGGGGATTATCGCCCCCGAAAGCCTGGACACCTCTTCGATTTTCATCTGGGCGATGATGGCGGCGCTATTGTCGGCGGCCTTGTGGGTGAACCTCGCCACGTGGATCGGCGCACCGGTTTCAACGACCCATTCGGTTGTGGGTGGTGTGATGGGCGCGGGCATTGCCGCGGCCGGTTTCGCCGCCGTCAACTGGTCCACGATGAGCGCGATTGCCGCAAGCTGGGTGATCTCCCCCGTCTTGGGCGGGGCGATTGCTGCGTTCTTTCTGTGGATCATCAAATCGCGGATCATCTACCGCGAGGACAAGATCGCAGCGGCCCGCACATGGGTGCCGATCCTGGTGGGCATCATGGCCGGGGCCTTTGCCGCCTATCTGGCGCTGAAAGGGCTCAAGAAGATCATCAAGATCGACATGCCAACGGCCCTGATGATCGGTGCCGCCATCGGCGGGTTGGTCTGGATGGCGATGATCCCCATGATCCGCAAGCAATCCCAAGGGCTTGAGAACCGGAACAAATCGCTCAAGGTGCTGTTCGGCATCCCGCTGGTGGTGTCCGCCGCCCTTCTCAGCTTTGCGCATGGGGCCAATGATGTGGCCAATGCGGTCGGACCACTGGCCGCCATTGTGCAAGCCTCGCAATCAGGTGATTTCACCCAGGCGGTATCCATCCCCTTCTGGGTCATGGTGATTGGCGCTTTTGGTATTTCATTCGGGCTGTTCCTCTTTGGGCCCAAGCTGATCCGCATGGTCGGTGGCCAGATCACCAAACTCAACCCGATGCGCGCCTATTGCGTCGCACTTTCTGCGGCGATCACCGTGATCGTGGCCAGCTGGCTCGGCCTGCCCGTCAGTTCCACACATATCGCCGTGGGCGGTGTTTTTGGCGTTGGTTTCTTCCGCGAATGGGATGCAGAGCGGCGGATCAAGAAGGCGCGGCTTTCAATGCCGGACCGGCCACATTACGCGCCCGAAGAACGGCGCAGGCGCAAACTTGTCCGTCGGTCGCACTTCATGACGATCATCGCCGCTTGGGTGATTACGGTGCCCGCAGCGGCGGTTCTGTCAGCGGTGATCTTTTACGTGATCAGCGCGGCGATGGGATAGATGGCCAAGGTCAGGATTTCGGCGCGGCAGGCAAAACCACGGGGCAACCCAAAGGGCCCACCTGCCACCACGGGTTGATTAAATCCTGCACATCACAGTAGGCTGGCGTTGAACCGGGGCCAATTGGATTGATCTGAATGACGTACACGACGCTCAAAGCAGCCTTGATCAGCATCTCATTGACCTGTGGCAGCAGCGTCAGCGCGCAGGAATTTGAGTTCGAGCGCACAGCGTCAGGCATTCAGATTGAGATCCTCAAAGGCGGTCTGACCGCTGCGCCGGCACCGGGTGACAGAACAATCCTGAAATCTGCGATCGAGTTGATCAAGCACTTTGAAGGCTGGTCTGCGATGCCTTATGACGATCCTGTGGGGTATTGCACGATCGGATATGGGCATCTGGTGGCGCTCAAACGGTGTTCTACGACCGATCTTTCCGGGTTCGATATCCCCTTAACGGATCAATCCGGGCAGGATCTGTTGCTGAACGACACAGGACATGCGCGACATGCTGTCGAGCGCCTGGTTTCCGTCAATCTGACCGATCATCAATTTGGTGCGTTATCCTCTTTTGTATTTAACGTCGGAGAGGGCAATTTCGCCAGTTCGACACTGCTAAAGCTGGTGAATGCGAATGATTTCAACGGCGCAGCCGCGCAGTTCCCGCGGTGGACCTTGTCCCGCGGTGTGCGGCTGAAAGGTCTGGTTATTCGGCGCGGCTGTGAGGCGGCGCTGTTTACGGGGCGGGATTTGCTCAACGCACAAGGTGCCTTTGATCAGGATACATGCACCCTACTTGGCGCAGCTGAGCCGGTCGAAGACCCAATTGATATCATCGAGGGTGAATAAGCTCAGCACCACGACCTGATGTCAGAGCCCGATGGGCGGCACCGTCAGTTTGTTAGATTTTACTGTGCGCATTGTCATGGCCACAGGCCCGATATCTAGCGAAACGGATACATCCACGCCTTGTAGTCATCCACCAGCACCTCCGCCCGTGCCCGCTCTTCTGCCGTCAGCCGTGGCGTGATCAGCTCAAGCGACTCCAGCGCGTCCGGATCCCCGCCTATTGCCGACAAGGCATACCAAAGATACGCTCTTACCATGTCGGGGGCCGGAATGCCGCGCCCGACCTCATAGTACCACCCTAACCCGGATTGTGCCCCAGGATGCCCCTTCAACGACGCGCGCAGATACCAGTCAAACGCCCGTTCGTCGTCGCGCGCCACGCCCAATCCAAGGGCGTACATGACCCCGATCAACTCTTCCGCTTCCGCATTGCCAGAGCGGGCGTAGACCTCAAAAAGGCTGCGCGCCTGCTCATATTCTCCCGCCTCCATCAGATCGCGCGCCGCTTCCATATCGGCCCGCGCAGGGGCCGCGAGGCACAGCAAAGCAATACAGATGTACGTACAGTGTATGTACGCTGTATGTACGCGATCCATACAGCCCTCCTTGGGGTGATTTTCAGCGCGGGCGCTGCCGCCGCACAGGGGATTTCACCGGATGATTACATCCCCACCGATGCGGATCAAGCCCGCATCGGGCAGCTGCTTTTTTATGATAAGATACTGTCGGGAAACAGAAATATCTCTTGCGGAACCTGCCATCACCACGATCACGCAGGTGGCGACGGGCTGTCGCTTGGCATTGGCGAAGGCGGCGTTGGTGTCGGCCCTGAACGGACGGCAGGCACAGGGGCGGATGCGATCCGCAAACGCATCCCGCGCAACGCGCCAAGCCTTTGGAATCTGGGGCATAATTCTGTCGAAGTGATGTTTCACGACGGCCGCCTGACCGCGTCTGATATCTACGGCAACGGCTTTGATTCACCGGCCGAAGAATGGCTGCCCCAAGGGCTCGACAATCTGGTTGCGGCACAGGCGCTTTTTCCCATGGCCGCCCAATTCGAGATGATGGGAAACCTTGGCGAAAACGACATCGTGGGCCCGGTCCACAATCGGATTGACCGGGGCTGGCCGATCATCGCCAAACGTGTGCGCACCATCCCCGCATATGGGCAGATGTTCGTGCAAGCCTTTGATCACATTGAAGAACCGGGCGACGTCACTATCGTCGACATCGGCAATGCGCTTGGCGCATTCATCATCAGCGAATGGCAATCCCATGACAGCCCCTATGATGCATGGCTGACAGGCACACCGCTGCCTGACGCTGCCGAGCGGGGCCGTCAGCTTTTCTTTACGGGTCGCTGTGCATCATGCCACGCAGGGCCGCTTTTCACCGATCAAGGCTTTCATGCGCTTGGTCTGCCTGCCTTTGGCCCCGGACGTACCCGGCGCTGGGATCAGATCTCGCGCGATGTGGGGCGTATGGCCGAAACTGACCTGCTGGAGGATGCCTATAAGTTCAGAACACCTTCATTGCGCAATGTGGCGCTCACCGCGCCCTACGGGCACAATGGCGCCTATCCGACGCTTGAGGGGATGATCCGCCACCACGCCAATCCAAGCGCCCCTTTCTGGACGCCGGAAATGGCACATCTTCCCGACGTGCCATGGCTCGCCGCGGCTGATTTCGCGATCCGCGCGGACGCCGCCGAAATGGCCCGACAGGCCGCGGCGATTACATTGCAGCCGATGACGCTCTCCGATCAGGACATCAGCGACCTGGTTGCCTTTCTGCACGCGCTTACCGGCGAAACCGCCCTCACACGTCCCTTGGGGCGACCCCAAGAGGTGCCAAGCGGCCTGCCCGTGGATTAACTCACTCGCGCCGGATCATCACACCAAGATCGGCCACATTCGTTCCTGTGGCACCCGTCACCAGTAAATCACCGGCCTCAGCCAAGGCGGCATAGCTGTCATTGTTGGCCAGCAGCCCATCCAGATCGGTGATCCGGCCAAGCGTGCCCTGATCCACCAGCCCACCGGCGGCATCTGTCGGCCCGTCGCGCCCGTCGCTGCCGCCTTGCAAGCAGGTCCAGTCGGTCCAGCCCCGGCGCGCCGCTTCAACTGCGATCCGCAGGGCCAGTTCCTGATTGCGCCCGCCGCGCCCGTTGCCTTTCAAAACCACCGTCGTTTCGCCGCCCCAGATCGTTGTGCCAATCCGGGCCTCGTTGCAAATCCTCTGCGCGGCATCCGCCACGTCACCCTCAACCGGGTCAAGGATCACATGGGCGTCCCTTGCCGCCGCGGCCATCGCCGCCACGCTTTTGGCATTTGATCCCACAAGAATATTGCGCGCCTTAGGCAGTGTGGGCGCGGGTTTTGCTGCCCTCAGATGCGCACGCACCACAGCCGGGACATTACCCCACAGCCCTGCCCCTTTCAGCAGGTCAATCGCATCCTCAGGCGTTCCGATTGGCCCCACCGTTGGCCCGCTCGCAATCGCGGCCAGATCGTCACCGATAACATCCGACAGGATCAGCGCCGTAACAGGCTGCGGGGCTGCATGGCGCAGGAACCCTCCGCCCTTCAGGTCAGAGAGCTGCTGACGCACGAGGTTCATCGCAGTAATATCCAATCCAGCCGCCAACAACAGCGCGTTCACCGCGGCCTTCTCCGCAAGGCCCAACTGACCGGCAGGCGCAAGCAACAGCGCAGACCCGCCGCCCGAGATCAACGCCAACACCGGACCGGTTGCATCTTGCAAAGCAGCGATCACAGCCTGCGCCGCTGCTGCCCCGTTCGCATCCGGCACCGGATGCCCTGCTGCAAAAATCTCTGCCCCATCCAGATCAGCGGCGTTTTCATAATTGGTCACGACGATACAGCGCACACCAGCAAAGCGCGCCTGCGCCGCCTTGGCCATCAGGCGCGCAGCTTTGCCAACGGCAATGATCAGGGCCGGATCCGGCACATCACCCAGATGGGCCGTGACAGCGGCAATGGGATCAGCAGCGGCAACGCCCGCCCCGAAAATCCGCACAGCCTCGGCGCGCAGGTCATTCATCTGTCTTTGCCCGCTTTTCTGACATCAACGCCGCCATCTTTTGCACGACCTGCAACTCCAATTCAGCAGAGGGTGACGCGCTGAGCGAGGGCATGGACAAGGCGATCAACACGCGCGGGGCTGTCATACCCAGCATGACATGTGTGGCTGCATAGCTGTCAAACAGGTGGGTAATATGATCATCCGCAACCGGGCCCAGCCGGGGCGGGTCTGCGCGGCGCAACACAGGGGCGGCGGAAAAGATGCGGTCCAGCACCGCATCATCAAGACCTGCCAGACTGGCCTCGCTGACCACAACGGCGCCTTCCACCAAAGGGTGATCCTGCAAATCCCGCAGAAAGGCCATTGGGTGGTCGGTTTTGGCCGTTGCCAGATGGCGCAGCAACCCCATGCTTTGCTCTTCCAGGCGCAAGGACCGCGCGTCAGTCAGGATCGCGACAACAAACAAGGTTGTCATGATGGCGGCGATACTCATCAACACCCCGTCACGGCCCAATTGCGCAAAAAGACTGATCATCGCCCCCACGATGACCGCGGCCCCGATCATCATGGCAAGATTGACCAATGTGGCGCGATGCCCCAAATGCGCGCGCCCCAACCCGATCGCCAGCCAACACAGGATCAACACTCCAAGGGCCGAGAACTGGATAGGTAGGCCGCTGTAAAGTAACAGAAAATCCCCTGCGGCGAGCGGGATAAACAAGAACAGCGACAAGCCAAGGCGCACCACCATCGCGTTTTCATTGGCTGAAAGCGATGCGCGGTCGCGCGTGGTGATCAACCAGCCCGATACCAGAAACCCCAGCAACTGAAACCCCAGCAGGCTGAACAGACGCGCGGGGTCAATACTGTCAGAATACCACACAGAAGACAGCGCAAAGAGGATGGCACCACCACCGATCAGCACTTTGACAGGCGGCGGCGCATGGCGGCGCAACAAGCCTTCGGTCAGGATCAGCACCGCAAGAGGGATCACTGCTGCGGCAAAAAGGACAAGGACGCGAAACGCCTCGATCGCGGTCATGATCATCAGCACGCGCCCCAGAAAAAGGGCCATGGTGATGCGTACTCCAAACAGGAACCGCCGGTTGATCGGGTCCCATGGGTCGCGGCGGATCAGCACCCGCTGCAACACATAAAGCCCCAGCAGTGCAGCACATGACAAATAAAGCTGTGTCAGAATTGTCGCCGCCGAGATCATGGCTTGCCGCCTCGGTAAGGGCGCAGGATCGACCAGCTTTGCCTTGCGTCAAACCAATGCACCGCCGGTAGAATGATCCGACGCAGTGCCACCAGCGCGCCCGTCAAGATCAACGCCAGCACCGCAGATTTCGGCACCTCGCGCGCCAGATAGCCGCGCATTGCTGCCACATCCATCTGCCCCAGTTGCAACAGGTCGTCGCCACGGGTGTAATCCAGTTGTTCCTTACAAAACTTGTTGTAGCGCGCCTCGCGGTGCTTGGGTGCTGCCTCCCACGTCTTTTTCAGATCATCAGACCCGCCGGTATAGGCGTCGGTGATCACAAACCGGTCTTCATCAAACCCGGCCTCATCGCCCACACCAAAGACATCGCGATGCGTCGCCATGATTTGACGTGCCAAAAGCCGATGGTTCAACGTGCGCCGCCCGCCGTCCGGCGATGGCCAGACGGATGAAAACATCTGGCTGACCATCCCCACAACGGCGGGCACCTGCGTGACATTGGACACCCAGACAGGGCGGAACTGGCGCCGAAAGAAGATCAGAAAGCAGGTCAGACCATAAAGCACCCATGACAGGTTTCTGGATCGTTCATCAGGGTCCACCATGACCAGCCCCAGATGCAGCACTTCCGTGGCGCGCGGCTCTGTCTCAAGCTGCATGACAGCCAGCGCGTTGAATGCCACAGGGGTGCCGTCACGACGCGACACCAACGTGATGATGACCGCACCCATCCGGGCCTGATCGCCCGAGAACACACCGTAGGTCAGGCTGCCCGCATCCAGGGTTCGCCCCGCAACCTGACGCAAATCGGCACAAAGTGCTGCAAGCGCGTCCGGTTCCATCCACAGCCCCGGACGTTCGATAATGCGCACGCTGTAATCGGGACCAGACCGCAAGGTCACATCCATGTATTTACGCCCGAATGTCTTGAATACCGTGCCGATCAACGCGCTGGACCTGTCCCTTTGTCGCCCACGTTATTGGCGGGACGGCAAAGGCACAAGGTCACGGAGAAATCGCCGGATCAGAGGTAGCGGTTTACCAGATTTTCCAACCGCTCCTGACGGCCAGAGCGAGGTTCGGGGTTGATGTTGTCACGTACAACGCAGTCAAAGCAGTGATCCAGCGTCGCCTGCGTCAACAACCCCTGCGCATCGGGCGTGTCCCATCCGGCGTAGCGAGCGTTGCGCGCGGCCTCCAGTTTGCCGTCTTCCAGCATTGCGGCAGCGGCCTTCAACCCTGCGGCACAGGCATCCATCCCGCCAACATGGGCAAGGATCAGATCTTCGGGATCGAGCGATTGACGGCGCAGTTTGGCATCAAAGTTGGTGCCCCCTGTCGTGAAACCACCTGCGCGCAGAACCTCGTAATAGGCCAGCGCCATTTCAGGCACATTATTGGGGAACTGATCGGTATCCCAACCAGATTGATAGTCATTGCGGTTCATATCAATGGACCCAAAGATGCCCAGCTCGCGCGCAAGGGCCA
Organism: uncultured Paracoccaceae bacterium; assembly: GCA_947498645.1. Taxonomy (GTDB): domain Bacteria; phylum Pseudomonadota; class Alphaproteobacteria; order Rhodobacterales; family Rhodobacteraceae; genus Yoonia. The sequence continues at coordinate 3,081,128 of CANMKS010000001.1, forward strand.
GTTCATGCTCAAACGAATGGCCCGCCAGAATGGCGTGACCCTGTTCGATATTCATCTTCACTTCGCCCTCGAGGCCAAAGTCCTTGAGAAAGCCATAAACCGTCGCCACATCGTAGTCATACTGATGCTTGGTTGGTTCCTGCGGTTTGGGTTCGATCAGGATCGCACCTTTGAACCCCATCTTGTGCTTGTAATCCACCACCATCTGCAACATGCGGCCCGCCTGCTGACGCTCGCGGCCCATGTCGGTGTTCAGCAGCGTCTCGTATCCTTCACGACCGCCCCAAAGGACATAGTTTTCGCCACCCAGCTTCATGGTTGCATCCATGCAGGTTTTGATGGTCGCGGCGGAATAGGCAAAAACATCAGGGTCTGGGTTGGTCGCGGCACCGGACATAAAGCGCTTGTGCGAGAACAGGTTGGCCGTTCCCCAAAGCAGTTTCACGCCGGTCGCTTCCATCTTTTCACCAAAGTAATCAACGATCTGCGATAGGTTCTTCGTGCTTTCCGCGAATGTCGCACCCTCTGGCCGCACGTCCGCGTCGTGAAAACAAAAATAGGGCACACCCAAGATCTGGAACATCTCAAACGCCACATCGGCCTTGAGCCTCGCTGCATCCATGCTGTCGCCGAACCATGGGCGATCAAAGGTCTGTCCGCCAAAAGGATCACCGCCGGGCCATGCAAAGGAATGCCAATAGGCCGCCGCGAAACGCAGGTGATCTTTCATCGCCTTTCCCATGACGATTTCGTCGGGGTTGTAGTGACGGAAGGCAAAATCATTATCGCTGTCTGCACCCTCATATTTGATGGCCGCGATGCCTTTGAAGAAATCGGTCATGTCAGTCCTTTCAACACGCCATAACTGGCGCGGTATCTTGCATGCGCCTCGGAAAAGGCAGTGGTGAGCGACGTGTCAGGGTCAATCGTGCGGGCAATCTGCGGGGCGGTCGCAATCTCGACCCCGGCCCCGGTCGCGGCCATCATGCCAAGGCGGGCGGCCCCAAAGGCACCGCCGAAATCGCCCGCAACCGGCAGTTCGATTGCCATGTTCAATGAGGTGGCAATCGCCTGCACCCAGTAGTCGGATTTGGAGCCGCCGCCGACCGCAATCAAACGGTTAATCCTGGTGCCGGTAGCCAATAGCGCGTCATAGCTGTCACGTATGGCATGGGTCACGCCTTCGAGCACTGCGCGGGTCAGTGCCGCCTGATCGGTGCCGTGATCCAGATGCAGGAATGATCCGCGAATGCTGGCGTCATTATGCGGCGTCCTCTCGCCCCCAAGATACGGCAGAAACAACGGGCGACCGGGCGCTTGCAAGGGGCCCAGAGCATCCGTCAGGGTGGCCGCTGGCTTGTCCGCGATACCGGCAAACCAATTCAACGCATCAGCAGCAGCAAGGATCACACCCATCTGGTGCCATGTATCGGGCAAGGCATGGCAGAACGTATGTACCGCCGTCGCGGCATCAGGTTGATAGGCGTCAGAGGCAGCAAACAATACGCCAGAGGTGCCAAGCGAGACAAAGGCATCGCCAGCTTTCACCACACCAACGCCAACCGCGCTCGCGGCATTGTCACCGCCCCCACCGGCCACGACCACGCCCTTGGGCAGACCCCAGCGCGCGGCCAGTTCACCCCTGAGTTCGCCAGAAATTTCGGACCCTTCCACCAATCTTGGCATCTGGGCGCGGGTCATCCCCGTTGCCGCAAGCAGATCGTCAGACCAATCGCGCTTGCCTGTGTCCAACCAGCTTGTCCCCGCGGCGTCTGACATCTCTGCCACGGCTTCGCCGGTCAGCCACAGGCGCAGGTAATCTTTGGGCAGCAGCACGCGGGCGGTTCTGGCAAAGACCTGTGGCTCATGCCGCGCAACCCAGACTAGTTTTGGCGCAGTAAACCCCGGAAAGACAATGTTCCCGGTCAGCGCGCGGAACTGCGGATCGGCGTCCAACATGGCCGCCTCAACGGCTGATCGCGTGTCATTCCACAGGATACAGGGGCGCAGCACCTCGTCATTGGCGTCAAGCAGCGTTGCCCCATGCATCTGACCTGACAGGCCAATCCCTTTGACAGCTTCCAGCGAGGTCTGCGCCGCCAGTGTCCGCATCGCTGCATCAGCCGCATCCAGCCATGCCGCAGGGGCTTGCTCTGACCAACCGGGTGCGGGGCGCACAGCCTCTAACGGCGATGTCGCTTCCGCGACAATCGCCTGCCCATCATCAATCAAAACAGCCTTGAGACCGGATGTGCCCAGATCAAGACCGATGAACATTACGCGGCCTTTTTGGGGTTCTTGCCCATGATGATCATCGACAGGATGTCATCTTCGGTCACGTCTTCGACCCGCTCTGTTCCGATCAACTGGCCGTTCTTCATCACCGACACGCGGTCGCAGAGGTCCATCATTTCGCGGGTGTCGTGGCTGATCAGGAAGATGCCAAGCCCTTGGGCCTTCAGCTCTTTGATCAGATCCGCCACCATCGCGGTTTCATGCACACCCAAGGCCGCCGTGGGTTCATCCATGATCAGGATGCGGGCGTTGAAATAGACCGCACGTGCAATCGCAACCGACTGGCGCTGACCGCCTGACAGCGAACGCACAGGCTCCGAGAAGCGTTGGAAATTGGGGTTCAGCCGCGCCATGATCTTGCGCGATTCCGCTTCCATCGCCGTGTCATCAACCAGACCAAACCTGGTTGTGATCTCGCGCCCCAAAAACAGGTTCGAGGCCGCATCAAGGTTATCGGACAAGGCTAGCGTCTGGTAAATCGTCTCGATGTTGTGGGCGCGGGCGTCGATGGGGCTGTTGATTTCAACCTTCTGACCATCCACGAAAATCTCGCCTGCGTCCTTTTTGTAGGCGCCTGACAGGATCTTGATCAGCGTCGATTTGCCTGCCCCGTTGTGGCCCAGGAGGCCCACAACTTCGCCCGGCATCACGTCGATGGACACATCATCAACCGCCTTGATCCCGCCAAAGTGGATCGAGATATTGCGCATTTCCAAAAGTGGGGTGCTCATCATGCGTCTCCTGTTTTGCGGCGGTAGATAATGTCGATCCAGACAGCGAGGATCAGCACGCCCCCGACGATCATGTTTTGCAGCGGACTATCGACGCCCACCATGCCCATGCCGGACACCAGCGCCTGCATGATCAACGCGCCAAGGATGGCCCCGTAGATCGTCCCCACGCCCCCGGCCAAGGCCGTGCCGCCAATAACGGCGGCTGCGATAACACGCAGTTCATCCAATTCGCCCAAAGACGAACCGGCCGATCCCAAACGCGCCGAAGCAATCACGGCGGCGATGGCCGTCAGCGCGCCCATCAGCGCAAAGACCTTTACGGTCAGCATACGGGTGTTGATCCCCGACAATTCTGCCGCATCCGGGTTGCCGCCCATCGCAAAGATGTAGCGGCCAAAGCGGGTTTTCTTGGCAACCACCGTCATTGCGATTGTCACGAAGAGAACGATCAGAACCGAGATCGGGAAACCGTAGGCCTCGGTATAGCCTTCGGGCATTTCCAGACCTTCGGCGGCAAAGCGGCGTTGCAGAATGCGCGTTGGCACCAGATAGGCATTCATGATCGCGGTAATCCCGCAGATTGCGGCGACAAGGATCGCCCCCAGCGCGTATTCCGCCCAAAGTGGTTTTACCGCGAAGTCGTGGCTGATGTGCTTGCGCCGTGTATTGATCAGGAACACCACCGTCAGGATGGAGCCGACAATCGCCAGCACCCAGCTTGCTGTCACACCGATGGTGCCAGAGGCCCCGCCAAGCATGACAAAATTTGGATCAAGCGGCGAAATTGTCGTGCCCTTGGACACCCACCAGGCGCCGCCGCGCCAGATCAACAGGCCACCCAAGGTGACAATAAAGGACGGGATCACCAGATAACCGATCAGCCAGCCCTGAAACGCGCCGATCGCCGCACCCAACAGCAGGCCAATCACAACAGTAATGACCCAGATCGCAGGGTTTCCGAAGCCAAGGAAGTCGGGCAGGATCTGCACCTGGATCACGCCCATCAGCATCCCGATGATGCCAAGCATGGAGCCAATCGACAGGTCGATATTCCGGGTGACAATGACAAAGACCATGCCCGTGGCCATCACAGCCACCGAAGCGGTCTGCAAGGTCAGCGTAAACAGGTTGCGGGGTGTCAGAAACGTGCCCCCGGTTGCAACGTGAAACACCAAAGAGATCACGATGAAGGCACCGATCATGCCCAGCAATCGCGTATCAATCTGAAGTGTTCTGATTAATTTTCCAAGTCCGCCCGACATTGGATCCCTCCCCTTCAACCCCTGGCTGGGTTGGCTAATAGAAAGCCCCACCCGCCAGCGCGGATGGGGCCATTTTGTCGTCGTTCAGATTACTCGCAGACTGCGAGACCTGTGACACCCTGGCAAAGGACGTCTTTTTCGATCCAGCCAGCTTCCAGAACAAGGTTCAGGTTGTCCTGTGTGATCGGCTGTGGTGCCAGCAGCATGGACGTCACGGTCACGCCACCGGGTGATGTGAATTCACCAGCGCCTGCAACCTCTTTCATCATGGAACCACCGGCCAATGCGACAGCGATCTCACCAGCGTTGCGGCCCAGCTCGCGGCTGTCTTTCCAGACAGACACAGTCTGTGTACCCAGTGCGACACGGTTCAGCGCGGCGTGGTCGCCATCCTGACCAGAAACGGGGATACCGTCCATGCCCTGTGCAGCAAGTGCTGCCACAACACCACCGGCCGTACCGTCGTTGGATGCCACAACAGCATCAACTTCGTTGTTGGTCTGTGTCAGGATCTGCTCCATGTTGCGTTGGGCGTTGGCTGGCTGCCAGCCGTCCGTGTAGGCTTCGCCCACAACGGTAATCGCACCGGAATCGATGGCTGCCTGCAGCACCTCTTGCTGACCGCCACGCAGGAAGTCAGAGTTCGGGTCAGTGGGCGAGCCTTTGATGAAGACGTAATTGCCTTCGGGCTGTTCTGCGAACACGGCTGCGGCCTGCATCCGGCCAACTTCGACGTTGTCGAATGTCAGATAGAACGCGCGAGGATCTTCGATCAGGCGGTCATAGCCGATAACCGGGATGCCAGCGGCTTCTGCGGCATCAAGTGCCGGGCCGATGGATGCGCCATCCTGGGCGAGAATGATCAGCGCATCTACGCCTTGTGTGATCAGGCTTTCAACGTCTGCCAACTGCTTGGTTGCAGATGACTGCGCATCTGCGGACAGGTATGTCGCGCCAGCTGCCTCAAGTGCGCCAAGCATGGCTGCTTCGTCAGTTTTCCAACGCTCTTCCTGAAAGTCGGACCAGCTGACGCCAACAGTGACGCCGTGGCCATCAGCAAAAGCAGCTGTGCTGAAACCGGCAGCCACAACGGCCGCCATAATAACGGATTTATGCATGTTTTCCTCCCATAGTGTGCCCCATGCACTGAGGCGCGGGCCTTTGGGCCCTACGCCGTTCAGCATGACCTATTAATTTCAGTTGTCAAAATAAAAATTACGCGATTTTCGAAAAATATTCCTTTGTCTTTGCATGAACATTGGGCAGTCTAGTGAAAATCGCTGGTTTTTGGGATCGGTGACGCCTTAATAATTCAGGCCTTGAACTATGTATGACGTACTGACGGACCAAGACAACGAATCAGAGCAGCCCGCGGGGTGCGGTCCGCTTTTGCCGACTGCCAGCGGTGACAACCGCCCCCTGCGCCAGCAGATTTTCGAACATGTGCGCGCTGCGGGCCGGGCCGCCCGCACCGATGTGACCCGCGCATTGGGAATCAGTGCAGGCTCTGCCACGACCTTGACAGCGGATCTGATTACAGGCGGGCTCTTGCGCGAAGTCGAAGGCCTGCCGCGTGAAACCGGGCGTGGCCGCCCCCCTGTCGCACTTGAGGTGGTCCCATCGGCGCGCCATGTGATCGGGATCAAGCTCTCAGACGAAAACCATTCGGCCGTGCTGACCGATTTTGCGGGCGAAATGCAGGCCGATGCCACATTGCCCACCACACCAACGCGCAAGTCACTTGATGAGGTGCTTGACGAGATCGACGTACTGATAAGTCTGGTCCTGAAGAGTGCTGGCAAATCGCGCAGTGATGTCTCTGCCGTGGGCATCGGGATGTCGGGGATCATCGACAATGACATGGGCGCTGTCGCCTGGTCGCCGCTGCTGACCGAACGAAACGTCGATCTGCGCGGCGCATTTGCGGAGCGGTTTGGGTTGCCGCTGCACGTCGACAATGACGCCAATGTGCTGACCCTTGCTGAACTGTGGTTCGGCGCGGGCCGGGGCATGTCCGCCTTTGCCGTTGTGACGATCGAAAACGGTGTCGGCATGGGCGTTGTGCTGGACAATCGCCTGTTCCGGGGTGCGCGCGGCATGGGGTTGGAACTGGGCCACACAAAGGTGCAACTGGATGGCGCGCTGTGCCGCTGCGGGCAACGCGGCTGTCTTGAGGCCTATCTTGCCGATTATGCCCTTGCCCGCGAGGCGGCGACCGCCCTGCATCGCAATCCCCGCAACCTGCAAAGCCCCAATGCGATGCTGGATGCGCTTTTTGCGCAGGCCAAAGCGGGCCATAGTGCGGCCCGCACGATCTTTCGCCGCGCCGGGCGTTATCTGTCGGTGGGCCTGTCCAACGTCATTCAACTTTTCGATCCGGGTTTGATCATCCTGTCGGGAGAGCGGATGCAATATGATTACCTTTATGCCGAAGAGGTGCTGGCCGAGATGCAGACCCTGACCCTCAGCGACGGGCGCACGCCCTGCCGTGTCGAGATTCACGCATGGGGCGGGCTTGCTTGGGCGCGCGGTGCCACGGCGCTGGCCCTTGCGGCGGTCACGGATGACGCGCTGGGTGATGCCCGCACATGATCCGTCTGGCTGTCACTTTGCTGTTGGCCGCGCCTGCCGCTGCTGATCCTCTGTTTGAAAACCGCTCTTCCGGCCTGCCAGAGCATATCTATGGCGGCGGGTGGGAGCATTTCGTGGGCGGCGGCGTTGCCGTGTTTGACTGTAACGGCGACACGATGCCCGATATCTATGCCGCAGGTGGCGCCAACCCTGCCCAGATGATGCAGAACATGGGTGATTTCAGGTTTGAGGCGGTTGCGCTGCCCCCGCTGACCGGCGTGACCGGGGCCTATCCGCTGGATTTGAATGGCGATGGTGAACTGGATCTTTTTGTCATGCGCGTCGGTCAGAACGAAATGCTGATGGGGCGCGGCGACTGCACATTTGATGCGGGCAGCGCGTTGCCCCCTGCTGATGATTGGACCACCGCCTTTTCCGCCTGGTGGGAGGACAATGGCAGCCCTGTCATGGCCATTGGCAATTATGTGGACCGCGCAGACCCCGAAGGCCCGTTTGAGGCCTGTGATGACAATTACATCCTGCGTGCTGGCCCCAATGGCTATCTCAAAACCCCACTGACCCCCGGTTTCTGTCCGCTGTCGATGCTGGCGGCCCATGACGCGCGCGGCCGTCCGACGCTGCGTATTTCCAACGATCGCCACTACTATGTGCGGGGCGGATATGAGCAGATGTGGGACATCGAAGACCAGCGCTTTCTGGGGGCCGAGGATGGCTGGCAGAACGTGTCGCTCTGGGGCATGGGTATCGCCAGCCGCGATCTGACCGGCGATGGCCGGGATGAGGTGATGCTGACCTCAATGGGTGATCAGCTGATGCAGATTGCAGGTGCAGATGGCACCTATGCCGCCGCCCCCTTTACCATCGGCACCTATGCACAGCGGCCCCATACGGGCGACGATGGCAGGCCGTCAACAGGCTGGCATGCCGAGTTTGCCGATATCAACAATGACGGGCGCGCGGATCTGTTCATTGCCAAGGGCAATGTGGACCAGATGCCGGGGCTGGCGATGAAAGACCCCAACAATCTGCTGATGCAGCAACCCGACGGCACATTTGTTGAGGTAGCACTGACCGCTGGCGTTGCGACAACCGACCGGTCGCGCGGCGCAGCCCTGGCCGATTTTGACGGTGACGGGCGGCTTGACCTGGTGGTGATGAACCGGCGCGCGCCCATGGAGCTTTATCGCAATGTCACGCGAGATGTCGGCAATTGGCTGTCAGTCACGCTGGCACAGCCGGGCGGGAACCGCCTGGGCGTTGGCGCAATCGTGACGGTTGCAACTGATGCGCAGTCACAGAGCCAGCAGCTGACCGTTGGCGGTGGTCATACGGGCGGTACGGCGCTGCCTTTGCATTTCGGTCTGGGTGACGCGGTGACAGCGCAGGTGACGGTGACATGGCCGGATGGCACCGTGTCGGAACAGCAGGTGCAGGCGAATGGCGTGTTGCGTGTAACCCGCTAACGCAGCCGATCCACGGGCAGGCCGCTTGGCACAGTGTCAGGCACACCCAGGCGCCCTTTGCGTGCTACGGGATCAGTCAGCGACGCCAGAAATGCCACCAATGCATCAATTTCATCAGCGCCGATCTGCGGGGCGCGGTAGCTGACGGCCTGTGCAATTGCGGCTGCATCGTCCATCCCGCGCAAATCGTCCACCGGCAAATCCGGCAAGGTGGCCGCATCAATGCCGTAACCGGCCAAACCCGCTTGCGGATCAACATGTGCGGCGACAAAGGCGCGCAGGTCACTTTGCGCCCCGGCGTGGCCATAGGGCGCGGTCAGCGTCACATTGCGCAGTGATGGGGTGCGAAAGGCATAAAGGTCAGCGACATCGCCTGAAACCCGAAACCGCCCTTCATCGCGGGCGTGGCTTTCGAAACGCGCCGCCTTGCCGGGGCCAATCTGGGGTGCGCCCATTGCATGAAACTGATGATCGGTCAGGAATGGACCGCTGTGGCAACTGGCACAGTCCGCCGCCCCGTAAAACAGCGCCATCCCAGTGGCAGCAGGCTCTGGCAGGCTGGCCTCGCCGCGCAGCACGGCATCAAACGGCGCGCTGTCGGAGCGCCATTCAAAGGCCATGAAGGCCGCAATCGCGTTTGAGATATCCGCAAAACTGATCTGATCAGGCGCGTCGATATGGTCATAAACCACTGCAAAATCATCGGCATAGACCGGAATAGCCGCAACGCGGCGGGCGATGATATCCCACGCCCCGCCCGGCCCGGTGATCACACCACGGCGCACGGCCTGCGACACGTCATTTTCGGAATAATGCCCGGCCATCTCATCCGCGCTCAGCACCGGGAACATTGTTTGCGCCGACAAAAGCGAGGCAAACCCGGTGACCATATCGGCATCCAATGGGGTGCGCAGACCGCCCGGACGATCCGGGTCCACCTCGATCCGGCCATCATGGAACAGCACAGTGAATTCATTTGCGCCAAGGTTAAAGAGTGCGGGGGCATTGCGCGGAATGCGCTGCTCGGGCATGTTTTGCGGATCGGCAACCCGCTCTGGGCCCAGCCCGATGCCACCATCACCCAACCCCAGCGACAGGCCATCGCTCGTGCCGAATGCAGGGTGATGACAGGTTGCACATGACACGTTGCGATTGCCCGACAGGATCGGATCAAAGAACAACAACTGACCCAAGCGCGCTTCGGCGGCGTCAACGGGTGCGAAATCGGCATCGGTGAGTGGCGCAGGCAGTCCTTCTGCCACAGCACCGCCGCCCCACATCATCAAAATCGCACTTGTGATGATCCGCATTCCTGTCCTCCCCGGCTACCACCACTGGTTAGCACGGTGGGACAGCGGCGCAAGCCTGTGGCGCTATTCCATATGCTTGCGGATGCGGTTCACCATCATCCAGACGAGCGCCAGCACGATGGGCGTTACAATTGCTGCCATCGTGACCTTCTCCGCCCCGAAAGACGCTTGCAACGGCCCTGTCATGTTCAGCACCAGATTGACCGCGTAATAGCTGATGGCGACAACCGACAGCCCTTCGACAGTGCGCTGCAACCGCAGCTGCAAATCAGCGCGCCTGTCCATGCTGGTCAGCAATTCCTGGTTCTGGGCAGAGCGTTCCACATCAACCCGCGTGCGCAGCAGATCACCGGCGCGCAAGGCGCGATCCGACATTGTCTGAAGCCGGGTTTGCGTTGCTTTGACGGTGCGCATTGCGGGATCAAACCGGCGCATCATAAACTCGGCAAATGTTTGACGCCCAAGAAAGCGTTCCTCGCGCAGCACCTCAATTCTTTGGTTTACAATCGTCTCGTAAGCCCCTGTCGCACCAAAACGAAATGAGGTTTGCGCGATCGTGTTTTCAATCTCGGCAGAGACCTCAAGCAAGGATTGCAGGACATCGGCAGGATCATCATCACGGCCGCGCATCCTGTCCACAAGCCCGGTCAGTTCCGTGTCGAAACCCGCCATTTTCGCGCTTAGCGCACGAGCCCGCGACAGGCCCATCATGGACATCGCCTTGTAGGTTTCAATCTCGCACAAGCGCTGCACAACGCGGCCGATGCGACGCTTGCCGACCTCCGGGCGCACGAAGACAGCAAAGCGCATGTGGCCAGCGTGATCGATGCGAAAATCGGCCGCGACCACCAGTTCATTTTCCAACACGCGGCTGATGGCAAGGCTTTCGGGCACAAACCAGTCACGCGCCTTCTCGGCGATCCCCTCATCGCCGTCCGCCTGTTCAATGCGGATCAGGGCAGAGGTCACGCGGGTGCCAGGTGCTGCCGCCAGCCAATCATCCGGGAATACCGCAAATGTGCTGGCGTCGAAGGGCGGCGTTGCAAGCCCATCGCCAAAGATCGTGAAGGTCACAAACTCTGTATGGCTTTCCCATTTCAACTGATGCCTGCCGATGGTGCCAAAGTAATGCGTGGCGTCCGGCTGCGGGTGCGGCGCACCAAAGCGGTCCAGAAGATTGATCAGATGCGCGCGCTCTAACGCGCGGTCACGACCGGCCGCGTTTTCAGCAGGCTTCATCGCAAGATAGGCGGCGCGGCTGGGGGCCACGACCGATGGGAACGGACGGGCGTGCAGTTCATTGGCCATTGCATAGCGCAATGGATGGTCTTCAATGGGTGGCATTTGGCCGATCTTTCCTTGGTCACCTTTGCGGCAACCTAGCGGAGTTTTACAGCCTGTAAACAAAAATTATGTTATTTTATAAATGGTTACCGGCACACAATGGCATACCGTGTGCCGGTAAGTCTGCTTAGATCACAACGACATCCAGTGGTGGGAAGCCGTTGAAACACACCGAGGAATACGTCGACGTATAGGCGCCTGTATTGCGGATCAGGACGCGGTCGCCGGATTTCAGCGTCAGCGGCATCGCCAACGGGCGTTTTTCATAAAGCACGTCCGCGCTGTCGCAGCTTGGACCAGCAAGGATGCATGGGCCCATCGGGTCCGCATCACGTGCGGTTTCAAACTGATAGCGGATCGCCTCGCCTTCGGTTTCGGCCAGGCCGGAAAAACGGCCGATATCGAGATAGACCCAGCGATGCAGATCACGTTCTGACTTGCGTGACACCAGCAACACCTCGGCCACGATGACGCCTGCCTCGGCGACCATGCCCCGGCCCGGCTCTGCCATGATCTTTTGAACATTGGGAAACCGCGCTTCGACCAATGCAATCACCTGTGCAGCATAGGCGGTGGGGGCCTCGATCTCTTCGCCGTAGAATGCCGGGAAACCACCTCCGATGTTCAGCAGATGCAGGTCATGCCCGGCGTCCAATGCCGCGTTCCAGATCTGGGCAAGCGCGTCCAGGGCGGGCACCCACATATCCGAACGGCGGGTTTGTGAACCGACGTGAAAGGAAAACCCAACAGGGTTCAGACCCAGTGATTTTGCCATGTCCAGCAGGTGCAGCGCCATATCGCGATCACAACCAAACTTGCGGCTCAGCGGCCAGTCTGCCAGCGATGTTTCCACAATCAGGCGGATGTACACGGATGCGCCGGGCGCATTGATGGCAATCTTTTGCAGCTCTTCCTCGGCATCGGCAGAGAACAATGTGATGCCCTGATCCCAGGCCCATGCAATGTCAGATGCACGCTTGATGGTGTTGCCGAATGAGATTTCGGATGGTGCCGCCCCCTCTTCCAGACACAGGGCGATTTCAGCCTTGGAGGCCGCGTCAAAATGCGATCCCAGATCAACAAGGCGGGCAATGATCTGGCGGGCCGGGTTCGCCTTGACCGCGTAGTGGATATCGGCGCGGCCAAGACCGGCCTTCAGGGCAGTGTATTGGGCGGACACGCGATCAAGATCCATCACCAGCGTAGGGCGGTCAAAGGACCGCTCCGCGACAAAGGCATCAAGGCGCGATTGGCCTGCAACAGGGAAAGACGCCACTGCGGGCGCGAAATACATCGTCATGGGTCATCTCCAAAAGACCCGGCCATAATGGGAAAGACCCATCGAAGACCGCTCAGTTCCAAGGGAGACGTTACCGTCGCTACGTAAACACATGTGTGTCGACTATCACCGGCCAGAGGCGCGTGCGTTGGCGTCTATGCCGCGCATTTGCGCCAGTTTCAGATTCGTTGCAAGAGGGAAAATGACGTCGCGCGAAATTGCATAAGTGGATGGACGAGACTGCATATCTGCGGCATGTCGGGGGCATGGCCCGCGTGATCCTTTTCAACAAACCCTTTGGTGTTCTGTCCCAGTTTACGGATGCCAAAAGCCCCACACCCCGCCCAACCCTGTCAGGCTTTGTTGATGTACCGGGGGTCTATCCTGCGGGACGTCTGGACCGCGACAGCGAGGGGCTTTTGGTTCTGACCGATGATGGCAAGTTGCAGGCCCGGATCGCCGATCCGAAACATAAGCTGAGCAAGACCTATCTTGTGCAGGTTGAAGGCGCGCCGACAGACAGTGATCTTGCGCCGCTGCGTAATGGCGTCACGCTCAAGGACGGGCCGACACGGCCTGCAAAGGTCAGGCTGATCGATCCACCAACGCTTTGGGAGCGGGATCCGCCGGTCCGTTTCCGCAAGTCTGTCCCCGACCGCTGGCTGGAAATCACGATCAGCGAAGGCCGCAACCGCCAGGTGCGGCGCATGACCGCGCATATCGGCTTTCCGACTTTGCGCCTTGTGCGCTGGCGGGTGGGAAGCTGGACGCTGGATGGGATCGAAAGTGGCAAACATCTGACCATAGATGCCGTCTGAAATTTCGAAACAGTTCAATCGTTGTTTCAGACCCTCAGAGCGCCGCTAAGACGCGATGTCAGTGGGGCCGACCATATCGACAACGGCAACCAGCCAATTGAGGATGTCCACGTCACCTTCGGTCATCGACCCGTTTTCGGTGATCGCAACAATGCGGGGTCGCAACTCTGGCCAACGGGCGTAGAAATCGACGACATCTTTGATCGGTAGCACTGGTTCTGTATCTGTCATGGTAAGTCCGTGTTGACGAGTTGCACCCCAACCCTAGCAATTCCAATGCTTTGCACGGCGTGAATTCAGTGTGAAACGGTTGTCCAATCCAATTTCCCCTGCGTAAGCTATGCTTGGGAAAACAGGAGAGTGTGGGTGTCGGTCGATTTCGAGATTGCCTTGTTTGGCACATGCGTGCTGCGCAGCACGCAAACCCCGCGGACTGAGGTCACCGGGGCGAAGCACCGTGCCTTGTTTGCCCTTTTGGTGACGGCGCCCTTGGGGCGGCGCACCCGCTCTTATCTGCAAGAGACCCTTTGGGGGTTGGCCGATTACGAAAGCGGCCATCAGAATTTGCGCCGCGCATTGTCGGACCTGCGCAAGCTGATAGGCACCGGCTTTGACGACATCCTGAATGTCACAACGACAGAGATTGAAATTGACATGACCCGGATCAGGGTCATGGGCCACCCTTCCGACGGGCCGTTTCTGGCGGACCTCAACGTCAAAGAGGCCGAGTTTGTGGCCTGGCGCGATGCCATCCGTGACGAGCCGTCCGCAGTGGCCGCACTTTGCCATCTGTCGCAGTCGCGCGGCCCGCGCCGGGTGCAACCGCGCGTCTGCGCCCTGCCCTTGGCCGTCCTTCCCGGCAGCCCGCCCGATCTGGCCATTGCTGCGGACTGGATCGCCGAAGAGGCCTGCCGCATGATGTCGCGCTCTTCACTGATCTCTGTCATCTCGCATCTGTCGGGCCGCGAGATGTCGCAGCAATTCATTGATGTGAAGGGCGTGCGTGACACGTTGGGTGTTGACTATCTGCTGACGGGATCGATGCGCCCGCAGGGCGATGACTGGATCGCGGATATTGATTTCATTGATACGCGCACCGGTGCGTTACTATGGAACCGCAACTTATGTTGCCCCAAGGATCGGTTCGCTGAACATGTGATGGATTGGCTGGTGAATGTGGTGCAGACCGCTGGCCGCTCAATCGCCGAAAGCGCCCTGCAAATGGGGCGGCAGACACCTTTGCCGCAACTGCCGGATCACAAGCTGCTGATCGCAGGTGCAACAGCGATGCATCACCCGACCTTGCGCGACTTTCTGCGCGCCCGACAGTTTCTGGACGAAGCCGTCGCCCGCGCGCCCTATAGCGCGCAGGTCCATGCATGGCTGGGCAAATGGTATGTGCTCAGCATCATCAAGAATTACACCACGGATCGTGCCAGCGATACACAAAGAGCGTTGGACTGCACTGCCCGGTCGCTTGACCTGGACCCGCAATATAGTTTTGGCCTGACCATTGACGGGTTCGTGAACGGCAATATTCTGAAAAACCTCGACGTGGCCGAGGCGCGTTATACCGCCGCCCAGGACATCAACCCCAATGAGAGCATGTCGTGGCTGCTGCGCGGTTCGTTGATGGCATTTCGTGACGAAGGCAAATCCGCCATTCGCGCCACCGAAACGGCACGGCGCCTGTCGCCGATTGACCCCTTTGGGTATTATTTCGACAGCCTTGCCAGTTCCGCCCATCTGGCGGCAGAGGATTATGAACAAGCACTGGTGCTGGCCAACAAATCGCTGGCGTCCAACGACCGGCATATCTCGACCCTGCGCACGCGCATTGCAGCATTGCACGCGCTTGATCGCGGGTCTGAGGCGCAAGACACCGCACGGGATCTGCAACGCAGGTTCCCTGAGTTCAGCCTGTCGGAATATCGCAACACGCACCCGTCGTCCGAAAACAAGACCGGAAAACTGGTGATCAAGGCTCTGTCTTCGGCAGGCATTACATAAGACGCACGACAAAGGGAGAATGGGAATGGCACAATATGGTGGATTTGGCGGCTTCGGCGGCTTTGGAGGTTTCGGTGGGTTTGGCGGCTTCGGTGGCTTTGGTGGTGGCACCAACTTTACCGGGCTTGGCAGCTTTCTGGGCGCGCAGGATCCCGGTGGATACGATGCTGCAACAACACATGGATTGCAGACGACCGCCGAGGGGCTGCGGCACCTGACCGAAGGCGGCACGACCCCAACGGACAAAGAACTGCCATTCTCTGACAGCGCGAACCTTGCGGGGCTGGCCACTTGGGTGCGCGGCTCGCTTTATGTCAGCGAATACCTTTCTGGTATTTCGGCAACGACGTTTGCCGCAACCGATGACGACCCTGCAAAGGTCATCCTGGCTGTTGATACCGAAAACAGCCTGACGTTCGCCCGCCCGGCAAGCGATCTGTTGCGGGATCAATGCACCTTAGTGACCGAATATGCCAATCTGCGCGCCGAACGCAGCGCCGAGATCACATCGCAACTGGGCTTTCCAACGCCCTATTTTGCGATGATCCTTGGCTTGCATGAGGCCCATCACAGCAAAACCTTTGAGCTGATCACAGCGACCCAGGTGGCTGCGGCCCATACGGCGATGATAGCAAAGCATCATCTGGCCATCCGCCGCCCAGATCAGCTTGATGCCCGTATCATGCCCATGATCCCCACACCGGGACACGGCAGCTTTCCATCGGCACATGCAACCGAGGCCTATGCCGTGTTGACGGTGCTGGAGGCACTGATCGCGGATTGGGGCACATTGGCCGAGGGTGCAGAGCGCGTTGCCGCCATGCGTGGTTTGGCCGAACGTATTGCCGTCAACCGCACTGTGGCGGGTGTGCATTATCCAATCGACAGTTGGGCGGGCGCTGCATTGGGGCGTCTGGTGGCTCAAACCGTGCTTAACCGGGCAGGTAAGCCGACAGATATCCATCATACGCTTTATGTGCCCACTAACGTCGACTTCTTCGATCTTGATTTCCGCGATGATGCTGCGGCGACAGCGGCGGGCATGACGGTGGCCAACCCGTCGCATACGGTTGCCGCCAAACCCGCCTTCACGTGGCTTTATGGTCAAGCTGCTGCCGAGCTGCAAGGGATCTGATCGATGTTTCAGCAGCGCGCACCCACTGAGCAAATCGACCGCTATACCGGCCCCTACGAGCGATGGATCTATGCGCCCGAGCTGGGCTTTCCCTTTGCGTTTCCAGCCATCAAGAACGGAGCGGGCACGCATTTTTCCGCCCTGATGGAAGGGCAAGGGATGCTGGAGCAAAAGCCCGGTATCGACATCCGTGTGCCGCCTTTGTGGTCCGGCAATCCGCAAGTGACCCCATTTGCGATCTTTGACAAAGGGACGGCACCGACCCTGACGGACGATGATACGCAGGACACCAAACTGTCCAAGATCCTGCACGAACTTGACGGCCCGCGGTTTCGCCTGAATTTGCCGATCAATCCGGCAACCTGGCCTGATACTTATAACCCGGACACTGTACTGAACGGCTGGACGCCACCACCTGCCCCGCCAAAGGCCATCATTGGGGTGATTGATGATGGTATTCCTTTTGTGCATCGCGCCTTTCTGGACAGCACCGGCAAAAGCCGCATCAACCTGTGCTGGTTGCAAGCCGCACGTGCCGAAGCCAGCGCAGCCGTGCCCTTTGGGCGCGAGGTGACCAATACAGAGATTGACGCCCTGCGCACCCAACATGGCCGCAATGAAATGGCCATGTATCGCGCCAGCGGTGCGATTGACCGCGCTTTGCCCGAGCTTGGCACCGTGCTGAACCATCATGCCACCCATGGCGGCCATATCGCAGGGATCGCGGCGGGCAATGATTGCTATGTCGGTGCAGAGGCCTTGCCCGACGATGTGCAGATACTGGCGGTGCAACTGCCCAACACCATCGCCTGGGATACCTCTGGTATTGGCAAGGAAATGATGATGCTCAGCGCGATTGAGTACATCATGCACCGCGCACGCGCGATTGCCGACCACTTTAACGTCCCCGAAATCCCGCTGATCCTCAACTTCAGCTACGGCTGGAGTGCGAACCGCCATGACGGGGGCTCCAGCTTTGAGATTGCCGTCGAAGATCTGGTGACCGCGCGCAAGGCCGTACAGCCCCTGACAGAGCTTGTCATGCCCACAGGCAACAACTTTGCCAATGACATGCACGCACGCTTTATGGCACCCGATCTGATCGGGGGGATCATCGAGTTTGGCTGGAAAATCATGCCCGATGACCGCACCTCAAGTTATCTGGAGATGTGGTTGCCGCCTGAATTCAATCCGGAAAGCTGGGAAGTGGTCGTGACCCCACCTGAGGGCACTGATCTGGACCAGCCCGGCTTCATCCCTGTCGTGCCTGATCCGGACCTTGCGGGCGGTGACCCGCGCCGCTTTATCGAGCTTGAACGCAACGGAGAAAACATCGGCCAATTGTCTGTGGACAAGCACCAGGACAACCGCTGGCGGATCATGATCGCCCTCGTGCCAACCGTGCCGGGGCCAGAGCACAGCAGGCGCGCGCCGGTAGGCAACTGGACGATTAAGGTGGACACGGGTGGTGCGCCATTGACGGGCGCGCAGGCGCTTGATGTCTGGGTGCAGCGTGATGATGACCCTACGCAATTGGGCACAGGCGGGCAGCAAAGCCACTTGGTTGATCTGGCAGGCAACGCCGCCGCCGCACCACTGCCGCCAATCCGCGGCTTTGGCTGCATCAACGGGATCGGCACGGCACCCTCAACCATTCGGGTGGCAGGGTACAATCAGGCCACCAAAATGCCGTCGTCCTACAGCGGCAGCAGCGCGCTCGCCGCTTTGCCGGGGGGTGAGGTGATTATGGGCCCCGAGGTTCCAGTCATCTCTGCTGTGTCCGATCAGGGGGCTTTTCGGCCCGGATTACCCTCAATTGGGGTGCTGTCTGGTTCGGGCGCACGGATCGTGGGCACCAGTGCGGCAGCGGCAGCGGCAAGCCGTCTGATGGTGGCCAATATCGCCGCAGATCAGGACCCAAAGCAGGGCTTTGAACCATTGCCGGTGCCGGGCGCAAACGCGACGCTGGAAGAGGCAAAAAACAAAGCGCGCTCAGGCTCTTACCGTGCGCCACCTGTCTGCGGATCAAAGCTGCCCGTACCGGCTGTGAACGGCGGCGGCGCAGGGGTGTGAATTATTGTGCATAAAACCTTCACACTGATCTCACTCACACTGACGTAACGACAACTCCTACCCTTTGATTGTGTCTCGCAATTGGGGGTAGGACAATGACAACAGCATCGCTGACATGGACGGCCCGTCCGTCACTGGCACCAAACCCAATCGGGTGGGTGAAAACAGTTATGGCGCAACTTGGTGCGGCCCGCTGCGCCAATGCCGCAACACCCTGCCCCGCCATCGCCACCCAAAACATCAACGACGGCAAGGTTCTGGTGCTGCCCGGCATGATGGGCTCGCGGCTGAGTGTCCTGAATGGCGATCAGTTCGAGACAGCGTGGCTGCATCCCGCCCAGATTGCCGCAGGCGGTATTGCCCGGCTGAAGTGGCCCGCACCTGTCAAAGCGACAGGTGCGCTTGCGGCCTCTTATGGTCAGCTTCTGATGCGGCTGCGGATGGCCGGTTTTGATGCGGAGTTTCTGCCATATGATTGGCGGCAGTCCCCCGACACCATCGGCGATGAATTGATTGCGCAGCTGCGCACACGACACCTTTCCGGCGTCACCCTGGTGTGTCACTCAATGGGTGGATTGGTTGCCCGGCAGATGGCCGCAGCCGACCCGGACGGCAAGGTGATCGCACGGGTCATCACCATTGGCACGCCAAATCGCGGCTCCTATGCGCCGCTTCAGATGTTTGATCTGAGCCATCCGACGCTGGCCACATTGGCGCGCATCGACACGGTGCATGACCGCCGGGCATTGGTGCAGGATTACCTGCGCGATTTTCCGGGCCTGCTGGCGATGTTGCCATCCGGCGAAGGCGCTGATGCGGACCACTTTGATACATCCGATTGGCCAGAAAGTACCGTCCGGCCCTGTGCTGCGCTGCTTGGCGATGCCAGATCCAAAGTTGCCGCTTTGCCCGCGCCGGACGCCCGGTTTCACCAGATCATCGGCACGGGCCACAGCACCATTGTCGGCGCAAAGGCCGCGGGCGACGGTTTCCGGTTCGACAGGTCCGACGATGGCGACGGGGTTGTCGCCCGCTGCTCGGCAGAGCACGGCGACCTGCCCCGGTATTTCATTCGCTGTGCTCATGGGATGCTTTGCAACAACCGGACCGTCATTGCGACAACCGTTGATCTGATCCGCAAGGGCAGGCCCGTTTCACCCGCAGTAAGAGCCAAAGGCCGCACCGCAATTTTCAAACAGCTGCGTCACACGCGCCCTGACTTCGCGTGACCGGCATCTTTCAACGAATTTCATGAAAAGGAATTTTCCAATGGCAAAGTCTCAGAAAAATGAACGCCCAGCGCCGGACCACGTCACAGTGATTGTGACGGTCTGTGACCACATCGGGCAACCCGTTGACACGGCCATGAACGTGGCATTGGTGGATGGCAAAAAGACCCACAAGCTAAAGCGTGAGGGATCAACCGCCGTCTATACTGGCGCGGTCCCGCAAGGCACCTACACGGTCAAGGCCGATGGCAAGGCAGGCGTAGCACCACCGCAGACACATTCAGTCGCGGCGGACCCAACATCTGTGACACTCTTCGTGGGTGCAAAGGACTGGCCGTTTTATCGACTTGGCCAAAGTGCCGTGCCCTTTCCACCGCCCGGCCCGATGCTGGCAGTGGCTTTTCCTGACGTTCACCCTGACCAGGGTGAGGCGAAAAAGCTGTGTGATCAGATCACCAAAGAGCTTCCGCTGGCCCCGGCAGTACCGGAATACAGCAAAGACAAAGACGCATTCATGCAGGCCGACGGGGCGATCTGGCTGTTTCGGATCACCCAAAAGGACACGCCCAAGCTGCGCGCCGATCTGCACAGGAAAATCCTGCGCATCACCGACAACCGCGGACGTGTGGGTGTGCCTGTCGATCTGAATGCCGATCAGATCAAGGTCATCGATAATCAGTTTGTATTGCGCTTTGTGGATGGCACCACCGAGGATGAGATTGATGCATATATCGCGCGCGTGAAAGGCACGTCCTTGCGCAGTTTCCGGCAAGCACGCAATGCGCGGCTTGTGGCTTTGCCACCGGGCGATCTGATGGATCACCTCAGAGCCGTTGAAGACCTGCATGACGCCGGGCTGCTGATCTATGGCGAGCCTGATATCATGGCGGAACTGTCCGATGATGCCTTCCCTGAAGACCCGCCAAACGATCCCACTTTTGCAGCACAGGCCAATCTGACACTGCAAAACGTGGATGTGGCCTGGCGGATGCTGGACGTGGCGGCACCGCAAAAGACACTGGGCGATCCTGATGTGGTTGTCGCCTCGCTTGATCGCGGGCTGGACACCGATCACCCCGACATCGGCGGTAATCTGTCGGATGGATCGGCACAGGTGCTGCGCTGCTATGATTTCTCTGGCCTGCGCGAATGCACGGTGCCCGGATATCAGCCAGACACCAGCCACGGCATGGGCGTTTACGGTATCATCGCCGCTTTGACCAACAATGGTGATGACGTGTCTGGCATTGCCCCCAACACCCGGCAGATCGTGATGGAGCGCCCCTCCCTCTCTAGCGCCAATTACCCTGACGTTCTGCTGTGGGCGGCGGGCTTTACCACTGGCAACCCAAGTGCCGGCTGGCCCGCCGAACCACTTGCCGATGGTGCTGATATCATCAGTTGTTCGCATGGTGACAGCGGTGTCGCCCTGTCTGGCATCATGGATGATACGTTCCAGCTTTTGGCCAATAGCGGTCGTGGGGGTTTGGGCACTATTGTCGTCTACTCGGCAGGTAACGCCAATACGCTGATCACCGGTTTTCGGACCTGGGCTGCACACCCTGATACGCTGGCAATCGCCAACTCCAACCTGCCCGATGGCGGCGGGGTTGAGCGTAAGGTGGGATCATCCAACTTCGGCCCGGAAATCGACATCTGTGCCCAAGGTGCAGGTGCGCCGTCGCTGAATGCCTCTGGTGGCGAGCAGACCTTTGGCGGCACATCAGCCGCTGCCCCTACCGTTGCTGCCGCCTGTGCGCTGATCCTGTCAGCCAACCCAGGCCTGCGTCTGGAAGAGGTGCGCGCGATCCTGCGCGACACGGCGGTCAAGATTGACGTCAACAACGCCAATGCCACGGGGCGCTGGCGCGATGTGAACAACCTGATCTCGACCAACCCGGCCTATGCCGGCCCCAACTTTTCCCAGTTCTACGGGTTTGGGCGGCTGAATGTCTCTGCCGCTGTGGAACGGGCCGGGTGGCGTTTGTCGCTGTTTCTGGCTGACAATGGCGATTACGGGCATACCTGCCTTGGCAGTTTCAAGGACATGATGCTGACCCTCAGCAACAGTGGCGTCAACACTGTGCCGATCACCAATATCGTGTCGTCAAATGCCGAGTTCGTCGTGCCGAATGTGCTGGACTATCCGCTGTTCATTGAACCGGGGAATGCCCTGCAAGTGCCGATCCGGTTTGATCCGGCGTCATTGGGCAACAAGTCCGCGACAATCTCGGTTGAAAGCGGGCCGTTCCAGACACGCACCATCAAGGTAACCGGCAAGGCACCTGCGCCAGAGCTGGATCTGATCATCGCCGCGGGCGGGGATTTCGGCAAGACATGCGTGGACGATCACGTCGACCAGACGCTGAGTTTGGTCAACAGCGGCCCCTGTCCGCTGACCGTGGCCAATATCACGTCATCCTCTGCGGATTTTGTGGTGGCGGACGTGCAAAGCTTTCCCATTCGGATCGCTCCCGGCACGGCTGTAGAGGTGCCCATTCGCTTTGCACCAAACAGCATCGGCGCAAAATCAGCCGTGATCACGGTAACAAGCGATGACCCGACAGGACCAAAGAGCGCCAGGGTGTCGGGCAAAGTCCTCTGGGGCAAGATCGCGGTCACCGGATCAACCTGTATCGGCGGCGTTCAAGCCGGGTGTCTGGGCGAGACGACAATCACGATCTGCAATACCGGCGATTGCAAGCTGAAGGTCGCAAGCGTCGCGTTCAAGAAGCCAAGCAAGTATTGGAAGCTGGTAGGCAACCCCTTCCCCGCAGTGCTGCATCCCGGTTCATGCCTCAACGTGTTGATCCGCTACCGGGCGGATCAGAAGTGCCCGACGCCCAACAAGCTGATCATCAAGAGCGATGATCCCAAGACGCCGGTGAAGAAGCTGCGCCTGCTGGCATACACCAGCAGTGCGGGGTCAAAATCAGCCTGTGGCTGTGACAAGGGATGCAATGACGCATGTTGCAGCGTGCAGAGCATTGATCCGTGTTGTTGGGACGAGTGTTCTGGTTAACGAGTGTTTGAGGCCGTGACGCTGCGCAGCAAATGTCCCTTAGCGCATGCAGTCACGGCCTCTTATCTTTTTGCGCTGCTATCGCCAGTCCAGCACAACCTTGCCGGACCGGCCCGATTTCATCTCGGCAAAGCCCTTGGCGAAGTCTGACACATCAAAGCGATGCGTAATCACCCGGCTGACGTCCAATCCGTTTTGGAGCATCGCAATCATCTTGTACCATGTTTCAAACATTTCGCGGCCATAGACACCTTTGATGGTGATCGCCTTAAAGACGATGCGGCTCCAGTTGACGGGTGATTTCCCCGGAGGAATACCCAACAGGGCAATCTTGCCCCCCATCACCAAAGCCTCGACCACCTGATCAAGGGCCGCCTGACTGCCTGACATCTCAAGCCCCACATCAAAGCCTTCCGTCAGGCCCAGTTCATGGGCCACGTCATGCAGATCCTCTTTGGTCACATTGACCGTGCGCACCGACGGCACAACATGTGAGGCAAGCGTCAGACGGTCCGCATTGATATCGGTCAGGACCACGTTGCGTGCGCCTGCGTGCCGGGCCACGGCGGCGGCCATGATGCCAATCGGACCGGCCCCGGTGATCAGCACGTCCTCGCCCAGCAGATCGAAGCTGAGTGCTGTGTGAACCGCATTGCCAAGCGGGTCGAGAATGGCCCCGATTTCATCGGGGATGTCATCAGGCAACGGGACGACATTGAAAGCAGGCAGCTTGAGGTATTGCGCAAAGGCGCCTTGTTCATTCACACCAATCCCGCGCGTGCCGGGATCTAGGTGGAACTTGCCCGCGCGTGATTGACGGCTATCCGTTCCGATCAGATGCCCTTCGCCAGAGCAGCGCTGCCCCAGCTTGAGCCCCGTCACGTTGCGACCGATCTCGACGATTTCACCGGCAAATTCGTGGCCTGTGATCATGGGAACAGGCACAGTTGCCGCCGCCCATTCATCCCAGTTCCAGATGTGAATATCCGTACCGCAAATGCCTGTCTTGTTGATGCGGATCAAAACCTCATCGGGGCCAATCTCGGGCACCTGGGCCTCGATCATCCAAAGTCCCGGCTCTGGCTTGGATTTTGCCAGCGCTTTCATTGTGTTGGCTGTCATTGGATCACTCCCAGGGCGCGGCCAACCTTGCCAAATGCAGCAAGTGCGCGGTCAAGCTCGGCGGTGGTGAGGCTGGCGTTCATCTGGGTGCGGATCCGGGCCTGCCCCCGCGGGACCACAGGGAAGAAGAAACCAGAGACATAGACACCTTCGTCAAACAAACGTGCCGCCATATCCTGCGCCAGTTGGGCGTCGCCCAGCATGACGGGAATGATCGGATGCTCACCGGGCAACAGGTCAAACCCCAACGCAGTCAGACCGGCGCGCCAATGGGATGCATTTGCAAAAAGCTGCGCGCGCAGATCGGCACCACCTTCGACAAGGTCGATGGCCACGTTGCCCGCAGCGACAATGGCAGGTGGCAATGAATTGGAAAACAGATACGGCCGCGCCCGTTGCCGCAGCAGGTCGATCACCGGTTGTGGCCCCGCAATATAGCCGCCAATGGCGCCGCCCAATGCCTTGCCCAATGTCCCCGTCAGGATATCAACATCAACCCCGAAATGATCTGGGGTGCCCGCCCCGCGCGACCCCATGAACCCCGTTGCATGGCAATCATCCACCATCACGATGGCATCATATGTATCAGCCAGCGCACGAATGCCGGGCAGGTTGGCAAGGGTGCCGTCCATGGAGAACACCCCATCCGTGGCGATCATGATATGACGCGCGCCGTCTGCCCTTGCCTCTTTCAGCTTGGCTTCCAGATCGGACATATCGTTGTTGGCATAGCGATAGCGTTTCGCCTTGCACAGGCGAATGCCATCAATAATCGACGCATGGTTCAGGCTGTCAGAGATGATCGCATCACCAGCCCCCAAAAGCGGTTCGAACAACCCGCCATTGGCATCAAAACAAGCCGCGAAAAGGATGGAATCATCCTTGCCAAGGAACGTGGCAAGGCGCTGTTCCAAACTGCGGTGAATGGCCTGCGTCCCGCAGATGAACCGCACGCTTGCCATGCCAAACCCATGCGTCTGCATCGCGGTCCGGGCCGCGGCAATCAGATCGGGATGATTGGCAAGGCCAAGATAATTGTTGGCACATAGGTTAATCACATCCCGGTCCTGAACGGCGACGGTGCCGGCTTGCGGTGATGTGATCAGACGCTCGCGTTTATATAGACCCTCGCTTTCGATCTGGGTCAGCGTGTTCTGAACATCGTCGAGGAATGCAGTTGGCATAAGGTGGCTCCTTCAATGCACAATATCTGCCATAACGGACGTAAATCCGCAATGACAAATTCCGTGATGGCGCACGTGTTTCCGTTAAATCGTCGATTTCACGATCAGGAACACCCGCGCAGGCCCGCCAATTGCGGCAATCTCATGGGGCACGTCTGCCGCATAGCGCGCTGTGTCTCCCGCTGCGATTTCCGATGTTGCAGTGCCGGATGTGACTTTGACGCGACCTTCCAGGACCGCCAGCTGCTCAACCGCGCCGCGGGCATGAGGCTGGCTGGTCAGCACGCCTGCGGTCTGAAAGGTGATGTCATACACCTCATGCCCGCCCGCCTCTTCTGGTGGGGAAAGGATCGCGATGCGGCAGCCCTGCCCCATGTTGTCGATGGTTGGCACTTCTGAGGCCTTCAGCACGTCAATACGGTCGCCCTGATCGGTCTGATCTAACAAGCCTGCAAAATCGACATTTAAGGCACGGGTGAGATTCCAAAGCGTCGCAATGGTGGGACTGCTTTCACCACGCTCGATCTGGCTCACCATAGAGCGCGACACCCCGCTGAGGTTCGCGATTGCATCCAGCGACAAGCCCTGCGCCTTACGCGCCTGTTTGAGCCGCAATGGCAGAGCATTCAAGATACTGTCATGATTATCCGTCATACCGGAAACCTACGCCCGGCGGCGCGGTTTGCAAGTGGCAAGTCAACTGTGGTTGGAATTGTGCCAGTGATCTGGTGCGGTCGGGGGGACTCGAACCCCCACGAGTGTTACCTCACAGCGACCTCAACGCTGCGCGTCTACCAATTCCGCCACGACCGCAAGTCCATAGGCTGGTAAGTGCGGCACTCATAGACGAGCGGATTTGTGATGCCAAGAGGGAAAACACCCCCTTTTCAACTGTCATGGGCCCGGTTACCTCAACAACATGGTGGAATGGATCACAACCGACGGGCTGACCGATTACGACGCGGCGCTGGCCTTTATGGAGCGCCGGGTGAAGGGCATTATTGATGGCACTGCCGATGAATGCATCTGGTTGCTCGAACACCCCCCGCTTTACACCGCTGGCACCTCGGCCAGATCCGCTGATCTGATCGACCCCGACCGCTTTCCGGTTCATGAGGCGCGGCGGGGCGGTGAATACACCTATCACGGCCCCGGCCAACGGGTGATTTACGTGATGCTGAATGTGGGCAAACGGGGCCATGATGTCCGCCGGTTTGTTAAAGATCTTGAGGGCTGGGTCATCGCCACGCTGGACAGTTTCAACATCAAGGGTGAAATCCGCGAGGGGCGCGTGGGTGTCTGGGTGCAGCGGCCCGAAAAACCCGCGCAACCTGACGGTCAGCCCGCAGAAGACAAAATCGCCGCAATCGGTATCCGGCTGCGCAAATGGGTGTCGTTTCACGGGATCTCGATCAACGTGGAACCGGACCTGAGCCACTTTGACGGGATCGTCCCCTGCGGGATCAGTGATCATGGGGTGACGTCGCTGGTTGATCTGGGATTGCCGGTAGGGATGGAGGATCTGGACGTGGCTTTGCGGACCGCTTTTGCAGAGAGGTTCGGGGGTTAACTGGCCCCGGCACCATCAAGAAGAATTGGCATGATCTTCTAACAATCCGTTGGTTTGAAACTGCTAAACTGTATCACGCAGCAGACCGTCATCTTCAACTCATGATTGCGGTTTCGCGCCTTCCTTCGACCCGCGCTTTTTCTTGAACGTCGCGTTAAATGCAATCGTCACCCGCTCGTCATCGCTTTCGTTGGGATAGACCCAATGCACAAGGTAGGATGGAAACAGCACGATCTCGCCCGCTTTGGGGCGTATCTTTTTCTTGGGACGGAATGTTTCGGTTTTCAGCAGCCGCCAGTTGGGCAGGTCGCTGCGCGGGTCGAGGAATTCGATCATGCCTGAATTCCCGGCGCTCACCTCGGGCTGTGAAACATAGTAGACGCCCGACCAATGGGCGCCGGGGTGCGTATGTGGGGCGTTCAGCCCGCCTTTTGGGTTGGCGTTCATCCATCCGCTGATCCTGAGGCTCAGGTCTGCCTCCGGGTCGATCCGTTGCGTGAAATTGCGGGTCAGATCCAATACGGCCTCGACCGCGATACCCCGCAGCTGTTGGATGCAGTCGGCCTGACCGTCAAAGATATTGCCCTTGGAGTGCCAGCCGCCGCGATTGGATTTCTGCACGCCTTCGTCAATTGTGCGCAGCCGTGCGCCTTCGGCCAGCAGGGCCTTGTCCAGTTTCGCGTGGTCAGCCACCTTGAACCGCGCAAGAGGTGTGGCAAACAGCAGGTCCGCCTGTGCGTCGTCAAAGATATCGTCCGTCATAGTATATCCGCCTGAAAATCAGTGATCAGCCCTGCGACTACAGCGCGCAGCGCCTCGTGTTTTGCCCCGCTGACCTGAAAGGCTGCCTGATAGGTGCGTCTTTGCTGGTCAGCACTTGTGCCGGTCTGCACAATATCGCGTGCCGCTTCGACCTCGGCAAGACATCCGAGCGCGGCAGCATCTTCGGCAACCAGTTCGATAATCTCCTCCACGGCTTGCGCAAAGGGGATCAGGGCGCGCCGCCCAAAATCAACCTGCCCTTCCGAGACGCCATAACGCTGCGCGCGCCAGCGGTTTTCACCGATCATGAAGTTCTGCACGATCTGCCAAGGCCGGCCCTCGGCGCCCCTGCGCCAGAGCATCCGGGTTAGCGATTGCGTCAGCGCGGCAAGCGTCAGCGTCACTTCCATCCGGGGGGCGACATCGCAGATCCGCGATTCAATCGTGGGGAATTTGGAGGACGGACGCAGATCCCACCAGATCTTTGAGGCATCATCGATCAGCTCCAGATCCACAAGCGTTTGCACGGTGTCCGAAAATTCATTCCAGTCGCGCATATAGGGCGGCAACCCGGTGCGCGGCAGATTGTCAAAGACCGTCAGCCGATAGGAATTCATGCCCGTATCATCCCCCTGCCAATAGGGCGACGAGGTGGAAAGCGCATGAAGATGAGGCAGGAAGTATTTGAGTTGATTGACCAATGTGATGCGCATGTTCTGATCCGGAATGCCCACATGCACATGCATCCCGCAAATCAGCATCCGCCGCGCCACCCCCGCCAGATCACGGCGCAGCTTGTTATAGCGCGCCTTGTCGGTGTGGTGCTGATCCTTCCAATCGGCAAACGGATGGCAAGAGGCCGCAATCGGGGCCAGCCCATACGCATCCGCATGACGCGCCACGGTATGGCGCAGGTAGGCAAGATCTTTGCGCGCCTCACCGATGGTGGCGCAAACGCCTGAGCCGATCTCGATCTGACATTGCAGGAATTCGGGGCTAACCTTGCCGGCCAAATCTGCCTTGCAGGCGTCAATCAGGGCGTCAGGCGCATGGGCCAGCGCATAGCTCTCTTTATCGACCAGCAGATATTCTTCTTCGATCCCGATTGTGAATGGTGGCGCGTCCTGAACCATCATAAGCCCTTTCCGTTGCCACCCAGCCTAGCGTCAAACCCGCCACCTGTCAGCGTTCCAGATCAAACCACCCCTGCGCCAAATTAACCCAGCCTAAACGGCGCTTCCTTTGTTGCCCCTTAAGCATCAACGCTTTAGAAGAAACCCAAATGCGTCCCTTGCTTCGACTCGGCGGCGTTGAAAAGTAGCCAATACGAGGAGAGCCAAAAATGGCAGACGCAGCCATCCACGGCGACGCACACGAAGACAACCGGGGCTTCTTTACCCGGTGGTTCATGTCCACAAACCACAAGGATATCGGTATCCTTTACCTGTTCACCGCAGGTGTGCTTGGGTTCATTTCGGTCGCATTCACCGTTTATATGCGGTTGGAGCTGATGAACCCTGGTGTGCAGTACATGTGTCTGGAGGGCGCACGCCTGTTCGCGGCTGAGGCCGGGACATGTACGCCAAACGGCCACCTGTGGAACGTGTTGATCACCTACCACGGTGTATTGATGATGTTCTTTGTCGTTATTCCCGCCCTCTTTGGTGGCTTTGGTAACTACTTCATGCCTTTGCAGATCGGCGCGCCGGATATGGCGTTTCCGCGCCTGAACAACCTGTCTTACTGGATGTTTGTGGCTGGTGCATCGCTTGGCGTGGCCTCCATGCTGGCACCGGGTGGCAATGGTCAGCTGGGCTCTGGTGTGGGCTGGGTGCTGTATCCGCCGCTCTCAACCACCGAAGGCGGAATGTCGATGGACCTTGCGATTTTCGCGGTTCACCTCTCTGGTGCATCCTCGATCCTGGGCGCGATCAACATGATCACGACATTCCTGAACATGCGCGCGCCGGGCATGACGCTGCACAAGGTGCCGCTGTTTGCTTGGTCGATCTTTGTGACCGCCTGGCTGATCCTTCTGGCCCTGCCAGTGCTGGCCGGTGCGATTACGATGCTGCTGACAGACCGGAATTTTGGCACGACGTTCTTCTTCCCAGAAGGCGGCGGTGACCCGATCCTTTATCAGCACATCCTGTGGTTCTTCGGACACCCCGAAGTGTACATCATCATCATCCCCGGCTTTGGCATCATCAGCCACGTGATCGCGACATTCTCGCGCAAGCCGGTCTTTGGCTACTTGCCAATGGTCTATGCGATGGTCGCAATCGGTGTTCTGGGCTTCGTCGTCTGGGCGCACCACATGTACACCGTGGGCATGTCACTGACACAGCAATCCTACTTCATGCTGGCCACGATGGTAATCGCGGTGCCAACGGGTGTGAAAATCTTCTCCTGGATCGCGACCATGTGGGGCGGCTCGGTTGAGTTTCGCGCGCCGATGTTGTGGGCAATGGGCTTTCTGTTCCTTTTCACCGTGGGTGGTGTGACCGGCATCGTGTTGTCACAGGCCGGTGTGGACCGCGTTTATCACGACACATATTATGTCGTTGCGCACTTCCACTATGTGATGAGCCTTGGTGCGGTCTTTGCGATCTTTGCAGGTATCTACTTCTACCTGCCGAAAATGGCAGGCCGCATGTATCCTGAATGGGCAGGCAAGCTGCACTTCTGGGCGATGTTCGTTGGTGCCAACCTGACGTTCTTCCCACAGCACTTCCTGGGTCGTCAGGGTATGCCACGCCGCTATATCGACTACCCAGAGGCCTTTGCCTTTTGGAACTATGTTTCAAGCTGGGGTGCGTTTTTGTCCTTCGCATCGTTCGTGTTCTTTATCGGTGTCCTCGTCTGGACGCTGACACGCGGCAAGGTCGTCACCGAGAATAACCCATGGAATGAATATGCCGACACGCTGGAGTGGACACTGCCTTCTCCTCCACCAGAGCATACGTTCGAGACACTGCCAAAGCAGTCTGACTGGGACAAAGGGCCCGCGCACTAGCGGGTCATCCGAAAGAAACAACAAAAGGCCTCGCCAGATCGGCGGGGCCTTCTCTTTTTGGGTCGGCTCGAAGAGCAGTCTCGGCATTCCGCCATGCGGTCGGAGCCACCGTTCATCGCGGGCTTGCCGGTTGTGGCCTGCAGATATCTACTCCAATACCAGCCGGAGTTTCGCTTCTATGAATTCTGTAAACACCCGAACACGCGCCGAAACCAGTCTGCCGGGCGGCCGCACTGCCCAGATGCTCCATTCCGGTTCAATCGTGTGGTCTGCAAGGACGGGGACCAGTGCGCCAGAGGCGAGGTGCTGCAACACATCCCATTTGGATTTCAGCGCGATACCAACGCCCGCAACCGCAGCCTCTGTGACTGCTTCGCCGTAGCTGGTTGTGACATTTCCTTGCGTGGTGACTTTGGCCGCCTGCCCCTCTTGATTTCGCAGTCCCCAAACGCGGTTGTCGTTCAGGGCGATACAATTGTGGTCCAAAAGATCCTCTGCTTTCAGGGGTATCCCTTCACGATCCAAATATGCTGGCGCGGCCACCAATATGCGCGGGTTAGGGGCAATTTTCCGCGCCATTAGGGTTGAGGGTGCGAGCTCCCCAATCCTGAGCGCCAGATCAAACCCGTGCTGCACAATGTCAAACTGTGTGTCACTCAGTTCAAGATTGATGGAAACCTGCGGGTGCGCCTGTAGAAATTCGCCTATGAAAGGCGCAATGTAACGCCTGCCGAAAGATGCAGAAGCGGCAACCCTGAGTTCCCCGCGCAAAGCAGAGTCACTGCCCTGCAAATCGGCGAATGTGTCTTCGACTGCGGTGATGATCTTTTTCGCATGCGCCAGAAAAATTTCGCCGTCAGCGGAAAGGGACACATTGCGCGTTGTCCTGTTCAAAAGCTTGCACCCAAGCTGTGCCTCCAGTGCCAGAATACGTTGTGACGCTGTTGTTGCAGAGAACCCGAACTCTTGCCCGGCTTTGGCGATGCCTCCGATTGCAGCAACGCGAACGAATAGTTCCAGTGATTTCAGGTCAAAGCTCATTATCCCGAAATACCAAATAGTAACTGAAAAACAAATGGGATTATTCGTATTGGATGCATGTCTTATGTCCTGACCAATGGAACGGCAAACCCAAGTGATACAGGACCAAGCAAGACAATGACCCAGATTACACGCGCCCAAATTGATGAAGGCATGAAGCAAGCACGGATTGAAAGGGCCCTTGCCTTTCGAAACAGCCTAGAAATCATCGCGTCAGCCCTGGCCAGAGTTTTGGGCATCTCCGTCCCAGTTCGGCCAACGATGGGCACATGCAGCAAGAATTACGCTGAGATGCTGTCGTCCTGAACCACCCGGCGCTGAGCCCACGGACGGGTGTCGCAATGCCTGTCCGGCACCTCACAACAAAAGGAACTACCCCATGAAAGCTGTTGCTCTCACCCATTACCTGCCTGTTGAAGATCCCAACGCATTTCTCGACGTTGAACTCGACAAGCCGATGCCAACGGGTCACGACATTCTTGTCAACGTCCATGCAATCGCCGTGAACCCGGTTGATACGAAAGTCCGCGCGCCAAAGGATAAAGTCGAGGATGCACCGCGCGTCATTGGTTACGACGCCTCTGGTGTTGTCGCTGCAATCGGCCCGGATGTGACCAATTTCAAAATCGGTGACGACGTGTACTATGCCGGGGACATCACCCGCCCCGGCACCAATCAAGAGTACCATCTTGTCGATGCCCGCATTGTCGGACACAAGCCGAAATCGCTTAGCCATGCAGAGGCAGCCGCCCTGCCACTGACGACAATCACGGCATATGAAGCATTCTTTGATCGTTTGGGCATAGACAGAGATGGCGCAGATCAAGGGCAGTCCATTCTGATTATCGGCGCCGGCGGTGGGGTTGGCTCCATCGGCATTCAGCTTGCCAAAGCTGCGGGTCTGACGGTGATCGCAACGGCCTCGCGCGCGGAAACTACTGCATGGGTAAAGGAACTGGGCGCGGATCATGTGGTCAATCACCGTGAAGACATGGTTGCACAGGTGCGCAATCTGGGCATGACCCATGTCGATCACATCGCCATCTTCAATGACATGCGCCATTGGGATGCAGCGGTTGAGCTGATCCGCCCGCAAGGTGGTATTGTCTCGATTGACGATACCGATCTGCCGATGCCCATGGGCGGGATGAAAACGAAAGCCGCCAGCCTTCATTGGGAATTCATGTTTGCCCGGTCCATGCACAAGACACCCGACATGATCGAGCAGCACAGGTTGTTGTCCCACGTGGCCAAGCAGATTGACCGTGGGGAAATCAAAACGACTGTGTCCGAAGTTCTGAGCCCCATCAACGCCGCCAACATGCGCGAAGCGCACCGGCGGGTCGAGACCGGGCAGGCCAAAGGCAAGATCGTTGTTGAAGGTTTTTAACCCATGAGCAGAGCGGTTCGCACCCGCTCTGCTTGCGAAAGTTTGAGTGGCCACAGAGGTTGTCTTCTGCTGGCAGCAAAGCTGACCCATCGGTGACAAGCGGGCCTTCGGTCAGTGCGCGGCGAAAGAGGAAAAAGGAGCCCAACTTGTGAATTCAGTTTTCTCGCTGCGAGCGCGCGCAGCAAGAAAATCTCAGCATCTACAAAGATTCGACTACTGCCAAGCAGCGGCAACTCCGGTCATTCGAGCATCGTGCAGAATTTTTTAAGTGGAAATGACAGACTGCTGGCAAAACCTGCCAAGATAGTCCCGATTCAAATGTCTGCATTTGGCCTGAAGAATGCATAAATCGAAGGCTGCGTCATTCAAACCGTCAACCAGAGCATCACAACAGCCATTCCCAACATCATCAAATTTTCAGTGAGGCTTACAAACCCAAGCGGGACGTTTGAATTTCCACCGACGCAGGCGCATTTGAGCTCACGTTTATCGATGTAGACGGCCTTAAAGACGCTTACGGCTCCAATGCTAGCGACGAAAAGTGCCGCGGGAGCTGACACCCAAGTCAGGATCATGCCGGTCATTAGAATGCCCGCGCCTGTTTCCACGAAGGGATAGATATAGGCGTAAGGCACCCATTTCCGCGCAAGCAGGTCGTAGTTCAGGAACATTGTCGAGAAGCCATCGACATCGCGGAGTTTCTGCATGCCCAGAAGGATCATGGAGACCGAGATGAACCAGCCCAGCGTCTGCCAAGTGATCGCGCCAAGAAACCCGATGGAAAGCGCCACCGCCGTGAGCGCAGCGACGGCGAACAAATACACGACGGGTCGATAGGTGGTCGCCTTGGGGTTCCAATCCGCCAGTCTTTCCCGCAGGTCAGTGTAGCCGCCAACACGCTTCCCTTCGATCCAGGCCTGTGGTGTTGTCTTGACGTCATGCTCGGCCTTGAAGGCGTCCACTTCGGCGCGTGTTCTGAACAGCCGGTCATCGACGTCATACCCCTGACGTTCGAGAAGCCAGCGGGCCTTTTGCCCCGATGGGCACAGATGGTCTGGCAGAGCCATCCGATAAAGCACAGCCGATTTGCCGACCGCTGCATCAGCGGGACTTGTATCTACGTTGGCAACATCGTGTGAACCTTTCGGCATGGGTCTCTCCATTTTAGGGGCTCTTGCCCACAGGGCAGCAATTGTGCTGGATATATGTAAGTCTATATACCCCCCTAGGGTATACAATCAAGAGCGCGCTCTTTGGGTTGTCGACACTCGACTTTGCCTTTGTCTCTATGCGAAAAGAGAACCATGCACGAAAACCGCGATGCCATATTGAAACGCCTTAAGCGCCTTGAAGGGCAGGTCCGAGGGATCGCCCGGATGGTCGAAGAAGATCGCTATTGCGTTGATGTGCTGACGCAGATCGCGGCGGTACGGGCGGCGCTCAAAGGCGTCGAAAAGCTCGTGATCGACGATCACGCCTCGCACTGTATTGAAGACGCGCTGGCCTCGGGGGATCGAGGGGATCAACGGGCCAAATTCACCGAATTGCTTGAACTTCTCGACAAAGCGCGCGGATAGGCCGTCAGAGATTGACGGGCGGTGTCGTCACACTGGTGATTGTTGCCGTTGTCAACAGGATCAGCACGACAGCCAGTATTTCCAGTGAAATTGACCGCCGAAGAGATCGTGCCGCACCAGATGCCTGCGTTCGCAGAGCCGGAACAAGCCTCGCCTTGTTCAGCGCGGCAACACCCAGAAGGGCAGAAACGATCATGACTTTTGCCAATAGTGCCACCCCATAGGCGGTTCCGAACAGGGCCGCCAACGATCCTGAGAGCATCCAGGAAAGTGCGAGGCCCGCAGCTATCAGAACGGCCACTCCGAAAGCAGCAATATTGCCAAAGTGGTGCAGCAGATCGGCCCCCATCGGCAAGAACGCCGCGCGCCGCAAAGGCGCGAGGGCTCCGACCCAGAACGCTGCAGTCAAAAGGTGCAGCACCAGCAAGCCCGCCAGCGCCGCCCTGGGTTCCCCAAGAGCATGCCCCACCTGTGCAAAGGATATCGCCACTGCAAGGCAGCCCGCTAAAGCGATCCACTGCCCGATACGAGGGACCAATATTGTCAGTATCGCAAGTTCGCCAACACTACGCCAAATTGCGGTGGTGCCAAGTGGGCTGTCCCAAACGAAGCCGAGCATCATTGGATCTGTTGCGCCCTCAAACCCCATCCCGGATATGCGTGCCGCTCGAATGCCGAAACGCAGAGCCAACACCGCTAACCCCAGAACCGCCGCACCGACGGCAAGCTGCCTTGCA
Organism: uncultured Paracoccaceae bacterium; assembly: GCA_947498645.1. GTDB lineage: Bacteria > Pseudomonadota > Alphaproteobacteria > Rhodobacterales > Rhodobacteraceae > Yoonia. The sequence continues at coordinate 3,116,093 of CANMKS010000001.1, forward strand.
AGGCGCAAGACAGACGCCTCGGCGTGCTTCGCAAAGATGAAGCAAAATAGCACGCCCCCCATCGCCAGCAACGCCGCGCCATAGCCGATGGCTTTGGCCACAATGGCCAAAACGGCAAGACCATCTATGGGGGCCAATCCGGTCATCCAGCGACAGTAAAAGAAAAACCGCCCTGCATCGGGTGGCCGTCTGAGGCCATACCTCGCCAGTCCAAGCGGTAGCTTCCGGGTGCAAGCACTTCCAAAGGCGTGGCTCGGAATTCTGTTGCCGGGTCCATGCCGGTTTCGCGTTCGATTTCGACGTCGCCATCAGGTGACGTCAGCGTAACCGATATAATGCGCATCGGATCATCGAACCGCATGGAAAGCTCTGGCACGTCAGCGACCGTCGCACCGTTGGCAGGTGTTGTTGCTTTGGACACGGAATGCGCCGCCGCAAGCATCGGAGCCATTGCGACAGCCAAGCCGAGAAGCGTTTGTTTGATCATCTGAATTTCCCTATTCGGACTTGGCGTTCAGTTCATCGTGATATTCACGAAGATCATCTGGCCATGTTGATTTGATGAAGGATAACACCGCGATAACCTCGTCATCGCTGAGCGTACCTTCATAGGCAGGCATTCCGGACGGCGGGGCGTTCTCCATCAGTCCGGCCAGCCCGTATTTGGTCAAGGTGAAGAGCGTTTCGTCGTCGTGGTGCCAGGTATGCCCTGTGGCGTCATGCGGCGGTGCAGGCAGCAAACCATCCTGTCCGCGAATGCGCCAGTTCAGTTGCCCTTCAAGGCGCGCGCCGTGGCAGGCGGCACATTGGGTTGCGTAGATATCTTGGCCCAAGGCGACCACTTCGGCATCGTCAGGTGTCAAGAGACCGGCCGCCTCGGAGGATTTGGCCAGAACGAAAGCCGCGACGAAACCGGCGAGCGCAAGCCCGCCGGTTATCAAAACAGCCTTGCGACCTGCCATCATGTGTCGAACGGCAATGCGGAACCCGCGCGGAAATACACCGTTCCGGCGCCAGCCTCGCCGCCAAACGCAATGACGTCGTAACGGGCCGCAGGATCGTCGCCCATGCCAGGAGAGCCCATGGGCATGCCCGGAACCGCTAGCCCAGTGATGTCCGGGCGATCCCGCAGCACGGCTTCCAATGCTTCGAAAGGCACGTGCCCTTCGAAGACGTACCCGTCGGCTTCAATCGTGTGGCAGGATGCGAGCTCAAGAGGAATGCCGCGCTCTGACTTCTGTGCCTCGGGGTCGGTCAGCTCTTCGACAGTGACAGCGTAGCCGCGTGCGCGGGCCAAACCGGCCCATGCATGGCAACATCCGCAACCCGGTGAGGCGAGAACGCGCATTGACGTGCCTGCACGGGCAGGCAAAGCAGCCAAGACAAAAGCCGTTGCGGAAAGGGTGGTGAAGTGACGACGTGTGATCATGTCTGTCGGTCCTTTGAATTGAAAGTTGAATGGACTGCGGGCTAGCGCCCGTTGCCGCTTAGACTTTCGGAGGACCGGTTGGGACAGCGAGCGTCAAGTTTGCAAATTCGAAATCAGCGTACAGAACACTAACAACCGATCTGCTCGTGGGAATGACCGGCAAAATAGCAGAAGTGGCTGCAAAATCGCCAAAACAGGGCATTGATCCCATACCGCTGGTGGTGTCGCAGCAGTCCGCGAGTGCCTTCTCAACATCAGCCAAAGGATCGCTTTCTGACATTTGGGCGTGGTGATCGGCCTGAACCAATCCATGGTTCAAACCATGCACCACAGACGCAGCGGACGCACCGGCGAATGCAACAACAAGAATGATCGACAGCACCAAGCGAAACATGCCCAATACCTACTGGGGGTATATGGCTTTGACAAGTCACGAGGGTGTGTCGCCGCAACCGAGCTTAGTTGCATCCGTTATGACTGCGCCACATGTCCGGGTCGTGCCCGTCTGGCACAGAGGCGCATGGATCTTCTGAATAACCGCGCAACACCGCGTACGGGTTGATTTGGGCATCGGTCAGCAATGGCAAAGTCAACAGATGGGCATTCAGATGGACGAGGCGGAGGGCTGCCCTCGCTTGACCTGCTTCTACTACCAACCGTTCAAGTGCCTCGGCATCTGGCGCTCCTTGTTGAAAAGCTGCGTCTAGCGCTTGTTCTGCCGCGACGAATATCTCCCCGGCAGCTATGGCGTCTGCTTGCATCTGCGCCCGGATCGCCTCAATGTCGTCGCGCTGCTGCTCAGTTAGAGCGATCTCTTCGGCGAGCTCTAGCAGGTGCGTCGGCCCCGGCACACCATTGAGTTCGGCAGCACGCGCAAGCCCCCATCCGCCGCCCCGTGCGATTTCCTCTAAGTCTTGTCCCGACAAGGATTTGATCAGGCGCGTTTCTTCGCCCACGTAATCCGAGGGCAAAGTGCCATGACTCTGCGCAATGGCGATGGTGGGCAAGAGCACCATGATAAGTGCAAAGCGCATGGCTGTCATAATTTATGTCCTTGATTGATCAGGCGTTGGCGCAAAGGGATTGCATAGAGTGAGCAATACAGAACATGATAGAAATCATGTATGGTCATTGGCTTCATTGTTTTGACGGCGCGCCTGAGCGAACGCTGGCGGAAGGCGAAACGCTATTTCGGCGAGGCGATAAAGTTGACAGGGCATTCCTGGTCCGTGAAGGGCGTATTTCCCTTCGGCGGGCGCTCCAAGATGGCGGGCTCCTGACCCTTCACAGCACCGGTGCTGGTGATCTGGTCGCCGAAGCATCCCTCTTTGCGGACAGGTATCACTGCGATGCAATGGCGGGCAAGGCGACGACGGTCGTTTGGCTGCCCAGAGCTAAATTGATGGCGCATTTGGAAAATGCTGCTTCATCAGATCAACTTTTGATCAAAGCGTTCGAACGAACAGCGAGAGAGTTACAGACCTTGCGAACTCGCATTGAGATTATGCGTTTGCGCAAAGTCGCTGATCGGCTGGACGCCTATCTCGAACTGTACGGTCCCCCTGAGGAAGGCGGATGGGTACGGGTTGCGGATTGGATCGGTGTGACACCCCCTGCGCTATATCGAGAACTGGCGAAGCGTCGAACGAAAAACGAAAACGCGCCGTCCTGAAGCAACAAGTTCGGAAGGGCTCTGAGACACCCAATGCGCTTGCAGAGAGGCCATGTTTCAGGTTCTTCGAAAACTGCAATTCAACGCCATGCTAAGCTCTCTGCGTCAGCGAGGTGCTGATGACTGGGTATGGAGGGAGGATTGGAGGGCAAAATATGCCAAGAGTCCAACTTCCCGCAGTCACCCCAAAGCGCAAAGCCTGGAACAAGGGGCGTATCATTGGCCAGAAGCGGCCGCTGCTTCCCAGACAGGTATGGGCTATCCGTGTGCGGCTCGAACTTGCGGGCTATCTTCGCGACCTTGCACTGTTCAACGTGGCGATTGATAGCAAGCTAAGGGGCTGTGATCTGGTCAAACGCGCCGTGAGCGATTTGGTCAAAAATGATCGCGTTCGCGAAAGAGTTTCGGTGATGCAAAGCAAAACCAAGAGGCCAGTCCAGTTCGAATTGACTGAAAACACAAGAGATACTGTCACTGCATGGGTAAGATCACCAGAGATGATCGGATGCCATTTCATGTTCCCGAACCGCTTCCACGATCGCCCGCACATCTCAACCCGCCAGTATGGTCGGATTGTTCGCGACTGGGTGACGGCGATCGGATTGGAACCGAGTGGCTAGGGCACCCATTCGCTGCGACGGACCAAAGCTGCGGAGATCTACCGCAAGACAGGTAACCTACGCGCCGTCCAACTGCCGCTTGGTCAAACCAAAGTGGACAGCACCGTTCGATATCTGGGCGTCGAGCTTGAAGATGCCCTTAGTATTGCAGAGCGTATAGACATCTGACCTACCTTGGCGAGCGGCTCCGCCGTTCGCCATTTTGAAGGAGTTGTTTGTCTTTCGGGAGGTGATGGGCCGTATTGCGCCCACTCTGTGAGTTCACAGGGCAAGAACCTCAATCTTGAAAGGAATTTCGCCAAATTGGCCGTTCGTTCACTTTGGTCGAGACTCAGCGTCGCCGAAGCCGTACGGTCCTCATCTGAAGTGATGTGATCGTGCCTCTACCATAGTACTTTCATGAATCGCTCAATCCCGCAGGGAGCCAATTCATCACAAATCTCATTCAGATCGTTTATGCATCACAGCAGTTTGGATACGATGAGCCGACACTGGCAGGCATTTTGCTCGATGCCAGACGCTGTAATAAACGGGGCGACGTGACCGGTGCGCTTGTTTGTCGACATGACATCTACCTTCAACTGCTGGAAGGTCCGTTAGATGCAGTGCGCGCAGCCTATGCCCGGATTTGTCGCGATGACCGTCATGCTGGGGTCAAAGAACTCCTGAATCGCAGGATACAAACCCGATTGTTTGCAAGTTGGGCGATGCTTCATGATCCTGCGAAGACTTGGATTTGGACGGAAGAAGAGATCGCAAATGCCGCACTTGATCGCGCTGAAACAGCAGAAATCATAAAAGTATTCAAAGACCTATCGGATCGATCCGGGAAAACGGCTGTGCATTGATGCAGACCCTTCTCGCATCGATGCAGACGCGAACTATGACCTGTAAATGGTGGGCGGCATGATGGGTGTACACTCAGTGCCCGATGCGTTCATGAGGTGGGAATGTGATCGCATTGTTGCCGCAGTCGCCAAACCGACACCAAGACAGAGAGCCCGCTCTTAGTCACCGCGGATCACGCACCGGCAGTAATTCGGCTCGTTCCTGCCACCCTCGAGACGACAAGGATTATTCTTGCCCTTGAAAACCAAGACGTGGATGTGGCGGGGCTTTCGATGCCTGCTGGCAGTACACTTATCGGTGCGACAAGCGATCATCTCGTCATTGGCACGACAGATCAGAAGCTCCGCGTTGGATCGGAAAGGCGGTTTCAGATGAACTATAGCGCATTGATGCGCGCCATGGCCGCGCCTGACATTCAAACGAATTTACAGAATGACCGGCCTGGGTCACAGGAAATCGATGCGCATGGTCCAAAGAAACACCTCGCATTGGTTTGACCGATAGTGTTGGGGCCCGGCAAAGAGAAATCAAAGAGGAAGTAATCACTTGGCAAAACTCACAAAAACGAGCGTGTTCAAAGCGCAAGGCTCCAAAGCGGAAACGCCATTGGACAAAACAACCCGCATCGTTCGCAAGATGGTCGAAGAAGAGGCCGAGCAGCGCCAAGCCAAGAACAACCGTCTTCGCAACGCGCGCCTTGAACGGGAGGCCAACACTCCGAAAAAGCCGTCGCGCTAGGGCGTAGGAAAGGTTCGACCAAGGCGACCACATCGCAACGACCCCCGTTTTGTCCGCGCTTTTATACCTGCCGGAGCGACCGGACACACCAGAAGGAATTTTCCAATGACACACGCAAACGAGAGCATAACAAAAGTTCACTATATCTGTCAGACATACGTGGAACAAAAGCCGGGGCGCGACGGGCAAGCGAGCCCGAAGATTGGCAAACAGTTTCAGTATTCCACGGCAGCAGAAGCTCAGAACAGAGCGGAACGGGAAGCCCAGTCTGAGGAGTGTGCCGGTGCCGATGCCTATATGATTAGTGAAGACCCCGAGAGCGGCGAGGTTGGATCACCAAGCTTTCTTGTTAGGCTCGGGAGTGTTCCGGAAACTGATGACTTCTAGAACCACGCCTCTGGCAAAGTGCCTCCCAAAGGACATACCCCCACCATGGGCCGAGTAAATTAGAAAAACGGCTATTGGCGCAGCCGCTGCGAAAAGCTGGTGTCGACCGGCTCAAAACCGAAGGTTTGAATGACGGCTTCGATGATGTCAGCTGCATCGCAGCGACAACTATGGTGTGACTGCGAAGAAATGCTGCGTCAGCAATAGCTGCACCTGCACAAGTCCGGTCTGTCCGCCTTGCGAGCTTTGATAGCGCCACTCTGAACGGCAAGTTTCAATGAAACCGCGTTCAGGGGTCAATCTATCTGTCAAAAAAGGTCAATCAGGTGCTTCATTCAGTTCTTATGCGACGGCAAATCAATGGGTTAGCGTATGCCCAAGGGTCAAACTATGTGGCACGACACACAAAGGCAGCCGCGGGATGACCGGCCTGCCCGGACAATTTGCAGGGCGGCACAAATTATCCCGCTTTGTCGTTTTCATGACATCGCTGCTTCGCCTTCGACACCGAGCGCATAGTCGCAAAACTGCGTATATTGCACGACAACATTGCCCTGCCCGATATGCAGCACGGCAAGTTGCGGTGCCTCCTGTGGTGGTTTGAAACTGTCCCAATCCCACGCAGGACGCGGCGGCGGGGCCTGAAATGACAGCGCCCCAATCGTTGCAAATGGAATACCGCGCACCGTCCCTGCCGTCGGGCGATGCACATGCCCCATGAACAGATGCTTCACATTCTCATGCCCGCTGATCAGATCCAGAAATGCGTCATGCTGCTCCAGCATGATTTCATCCTGCGGTGGCAGGCCAAGCGTCAGCGGCGGATGATGCATAAAGATGTAGGCGGATTTATGTGGTTGCTGACGCAGAGCATCGTCAAGCCAGGCCTGCCGTGCGGCACAAAACTGCCCTGCATGTGATCCGATCTTGTGGGTATCAAGAAAGATGAACCGCGCGTCTGGTTGGTCGACCGTGTACTGAATGAAGTCTGGCATCGCAGTATCGGGCAAGGCCAGATACCTGCGAAACGCTACACGTTCATCGTTGTTGCCCATGATCGGATGGATTCTGACGGCGGATTGCGCCAGATGCTGTGCAATGGCGGCATAGTCGGCCTCGGTATCGTCCCCCACCAGATCACCGGACATCACCGCAAAATCAGCGTCTGCATGGTGCTTGTTTGTATAGGCAATGGCCGCATCCAGACGCAGACGCGGGTTCAACCCGTCAATCGTGCCTGTGCTTTGGAAGTGAGGATCGGACATCCAGATGATCTTGGTCAAGGGGCGGCCCTTCCGGTTGGAGCGATGTGATATACTGCCAGAACAGCATGGCGCCGCCGTGCTGACAAGCGGCACCTCGCAGTGACACTTTGACTGCTGACACTACTGGTCCGGTTCCTGGGGCACTATTTGACAGGGACAGGCCGCAGTCCTACCGTTTCATCATGGCAAGAGATTATTCGCTGGCAAATCATGCACAGGACCAAAAACCACAGCGCTGGTATCGCCCGCCTGTTGATCCGCAGGCCATCCGCGAACTGATGAAAAAATCCGACAGCATCGCGCTGCGCGACACGATAATATGGCTCGGACTGATGATCCTTTGTTCGGGGATCGGCATCGCACTTTGGCCAAGCTGGTGGTCTGCGCCTTTCTGGCTGATCTACGGCGTGCTTTATGGCTCGGCTTCTGATTCCCGCTGGCATGAATGCGGGCATCGCACGGCGTTCAAGACCGAATGGATGAACATGGTCGTCTATCAGATCGCCTGCTTCATGCTAATGCGCAATCCGGTGACCTGGCGGGCAAGCCATGTGCGCCACCACACAGATACGGTGATCGTCGGGCGCGACCCCGAGATTGTAGCCATGCGCCCGCCTGATCTGACACGGATCGGGCTGAACCTCTTTGGGTTGGTTGACACCTATCACCTGATCAAGCGCATGGGACTGCACGCCAGCGGTAAACTTCACCCTGACGAGGCAACCTATGTGCGCCCCGCCGATCACGCCCGCGTCTATCGCGTTGCCCGGATCTGGATCGGTATCTATGGCGCGGTTATCGCACTCTGCCTGTGGCTGGGGTCGGTCCTGCCATTGATGGTCATCGGCCTGCCCCGACTTTACGGCGCATGGCATCATGTGCTCACGGGGCTGTTGCAACATCTGGGTCTGGCCGAAAACGTCTCGGACCATCGGTTGAACACGCGCACCGTGTTGATGAACCCGATCAGCCGGTTCATCTATCTCAATATGAACTACCACCTTGAACACCACTTGTTCACGATGGTTCCCTACTACAATCTGCCCAAACTGCATGCACTGATCCGGCACGATACACCTGCACCGGACCCGTCGATCATTGCCGCATTCAGGCGTCTGGTTCCGGTTCTGGTCAAGCAACTGCGCAATCAAGAGGCCGTGATCATCCCGCCCCTGCCCGCCGGTGCCACGCCCTACGGACCGGATGCAGAGGCATTGAGGCCCCACGCCGTCTGATCCGCCAATTGACCCGCGTAACACGTACGCTAAAACCCTAGCATGCCCTATGAATGGTCCCCCGAACCACCGCATCAGACACCGGTCTGGCAGCTGAGCCTCTGGCCCTACCGGTCACTTCTGCGCAAGGATTTTGTGCTCTTTGTCGGGGCAACTTCGGTACTGGTGGCACTGCCGCTGATCACGCTGCTTGGGCAGGCCGTACTTTGGGGGCTCTTGCCCTTCTTTGCACTGATGATCGCGGGTGTCTGGTATGCGCTGCACGTCAGCTACCGCCGCGGCGAAGTGCTGGAAGAGCTGAAAGTGGATGAAACAACAGCGCATCTGACACGCCACAACCCCAATGGCGACGTGCAGGAATGGAAAGCCAACCGCTATTGGGTGACCGTGCACCTGCACCCCAAGGGCGGGCCGGTTGAGAATTACATAACCCTGCGCGGCGGCGACCGCGAGGTCGAGATCGGGGCGTTTCTGGATGCCGCAGAACGGTTGGCGCTTTATGATGATTTGAAGCGTGCGATGCGGTGAATTTGGTGAAGTAAGTGGCGGGAATGCGGACTTTGCTGCCATGTGAAATCATGCGTAGGGTGGGTGAAACCCACGCGTCGAACCAACAAATGCCATCATACGCGTGGGTTTCACCCACCCTACGCATGTGACCACAATGAGCTCCTTTCGGACCTTAGCCACAAATTGGCCACAACCCGTCGGGGTCAGGAACCGTAGCCTACCCCAACCGCCCCTTCACCATCGGACCGGCCTTACCAAAATCCATCCGCCCGGTGTATTTGGCCTTCAGCGCGCCCATCACCTTGCCCATATCGCGGATGCTGGCGGCGCCCACTTCGGCAATGGCCGCGTCAACGGCGGCTTCGGCTTCGTCTTCGCTCAACTGTTTGGGCAGGAATTCTTCGATGATCTTGATCTCGGAAAGCTCTTTTTCGGCCAGTTCCAACCGCCCACCTTCTTCATAGGCGCGCGCGCTTTCCTGGCGCTGTTTGACCATGCGGCCCATGATGCCAAGCACATCATCATTGCTGACCCCGCCTTCTTCATCGGTGGTGCCGCGCAGGGCGATGTCCTTGTCCTTGATGGCGGCGTTGATCAGCCGCAACGTGGAAAGGCGGTCCGCCTCTTTTGATCGCATCGCGTCCTTGAGGGCCGCGTTGATCTTGTCGCGCATGTCCATTGATTTGTCCCGTGCATGTGTCGTCAAACGAAACGCCACCTTACTGAATGTGGCTGAGGCTGACAAGCGCAGCCGTCCCGACGTCAGCCCTTGTTTCCAAGGGTGTGATCCGGCCTTGACCATGGGCGCGGGCCTGCGTAAACCCGGCACAATTTGGCACCAGGGGAGATCGGGTATGACGCGGAAACCAACGGCTTGTCTGGCCCTTGCGGATGGCACGGTTTTTTACGGGATCGGCTTTGGTGCGACGGGTGAAACCGTGGCAGAGCTTTGCTTTAACACTGCCATGACCGGCTATCAGGAGATCATGACCGATCCCTCTTATGCAGGCCAGATCGTGACCTTCACCTTCCCCCATATCGGCAACACCGGCGTGAACCCCGAAGATGATGAAACCGCAGACCCTGTGGCGGCGGGCATGGTTGTGAAATGGGATCCTACACAGTCCTCCAACTGGCGCGCAACCCAAGAGCTGACGGCGTGGCTGTCCAAGCGCAACCGCATTGGCATGGGTGGCGTGGACACCCGCCGCCTGACCCGCGCCATTCGCCAGCAAGGTGCCCCCCATGTCGCGATGTCGCATGACCCGGACGGCAATTTCGATATTGCCGCCTTGGTCGAAAAAGCGCGCGCTTTCAACGGGTTGGAAGGGCTTGACCTGGCCAAGGATGTTACCTGCGCCCAGTCCTATCAATGGAATGAAATGCGGTGGGCCTGGCCCGAAGGTTACGCGCCCCAGACCAAGCCAAAGCACAAGGTGGTGGCCGTCGATTTTGGCGCAAAACGCAACATCCTGCGCTGCCTTGCCAGTGCCGGTTGCGATGTCACCGTCCTGCCCGCGACCGCCACAGCGGAAGAGGTGTTGGCACTGAACCCTGACGGTGTGTTCCTGTCCAATGGTCCCGGCGATCCGGCGGCCACAGGTGAATATGCCGTGCCCATGATCAAAGGTGTCCTTGAGGCTGACCTGCCGGTCTTTGGCATCTGCCTTGGTCACCAGATGCTGGCCCTCGCGGTTGGTGCAAAAACCATCAAGATGAACCACGGCCACCACGGCGCCAACCACCCCGTCAAGGACATGGAAACCGGCAAGGTCGAGATTACCTCGATGAACCACGGCTTTACCGTGGACAGCCAGACCCTGCCCGAGGGCGTGGAAGAAACTCATGTGTCGCTTTTTGATGGCAGTAACTGCGGGATTCGCATCGCCGGTCGCCCGGTCTTTTCCGTACAATACCATCCAGAAGCCAGCCCCGGCCCGCAAGACAGCTACTATCTGTTTGAACGCTTTGCCGAAGCGATGAGCGCCTGAGGCTACTCTGCGGCCTCCACGGCGGCAGCATCCAGTTTCAGACGGGTCACAAAAGCCTCTGAGATATGGTTGCGCAGCGCCTGATAGGCGGCATCGCCATCGCCCGCCTCGATCGCCGAGACAATGGCCGCGTGTTCTGCGAGCGTTTCCTCGCCCCGCCCTTCAGCGGCAATGGAGGTTGTCGCCAAAAGTGCCATGGACCGGTGCACAAGGTCCAGCTGCTTGACCAGAAAACGGTTATGCGATGCAAGGTGGATTTGCTTGTGAAAACGGCGGTTTGCGCGGCTAAGCGCAGATGGATCACCCACCAGTTTCTGGTCGGCATCCAGCATATCACGCAGCACCTTGACCTCTTCGGGTGTGGCGTGTCGGGCGGCAAGTTTGGCGGCCAACCCTTCCAGTTCACCGCGCACCACGTAAAGCTCGGACAATTGCGAATGGTCCAGTGAGGCCACGATCAGCGACCGGCCGTCGCGCGTCAGCAAGGATTGCGTTTCAAGCCGTTGCAACGCCTCGCGGATCGGTGTCCGTGAAACGCCAAAGCGATCCGCAAGCTCACTTTCCACCAGCCTGTCGCCGGGCTTGTAGATGTGGCTGTCAATCGCCTCCAGGATCAGATCATAGGCGTCTTTTTGCGATGCGCGCGTGTCCTGCATTGGGCAACCTTTCAAACTTTGCGGATCATAGGCCCCTGCACGTCCAACAACAAGCCAAAGCAATTGCGCGGGCCAATCGGCCCTCATACTATCGGGGCATGGTTGCGCAGTATTTCTCTCATGTCGACACTTGGGTGTTTGACCTCGACAACACGCTCTATCCGCCCTCTGCTGACCTTTTTGGGCAGATGGATGTCCGGTTCAAGGCTTATGTCATGCGACTGACCAGTCTGGATGCCGAAAAAGCGCTGGAACTGTGTCACGCCTATTGGGTTTCGCACGGATCGACGCTGGCCGGACTGATGGAGCATCACGATGTCGATCCGCATCATTTTCTGGCAGATGTGCATGATATTGATGTGTCGCACCTGCGCATTGATCCCGATTTGCAGCGCGCCATCACAACCCTGCCAGGGCGCAAGATTGTCTACACCAATGGGTCGCAGACCCATGCCAAACGGGTACTGGCCGCACGCGGGCTGACCCGCGCCTTTGATGCCGTCTACGGTGTGGAACATGCTGATTTCAAAGCAAAACCAACGCAGGACGCTTTCACTCGTGTCTTTGCCAAGGATGGGCTCAGGCCTGAAACGGGCGCCATGTTCGAGGATGAACCGCGCAACCTCGCCATACCGCATGCGTTGGGAATGCGCACGGTACATGTGCATGCCATCCCCGACACCAGCGATCACATTCACCATCACACGGACGATCTTGCGGATTTCTTGTCGCAGGTGGTCCGCTAGCCCTTTCCGCCATCGGACCTGCGGCTTATGTCAAAGGGATGGAACGCAAAAAGACTGATATCGTCATCGCAGGCGGCGGGGTTGCGGGATTGACCGCCGCCGCGGCCTTTGGGACCGCCGGTTTTGCGGTCGTGATTGTGGACCCTGCCCCACCTGTAACGACGGCGGAGGCGGACGGTGCCGATCTGCGGACGACGGCATTTCTGCAACCTGCCCGGCAATTTCTGCAAGCGGCCGGGCTGTGGGACAGGTTGGCCCCATTCGCCGCCCCGCTGCAAATCATGCGCATCGTTGATCTGGGCACAAAGACCCATGTCACCCGCGATTTTGACGCCGCTGACATTTCTGAACACCCCTTTGGTTGGAACCTGCCCAACTGGCTGCTGCGCCGCGAAATGGTGGCGCGCCTGAAGGAACTGCCCAACGTCGATTTCCGGCCCGGCACTGGTTTTCGCAGCATGTTGTCCCGCAGCGCCGAGGCGATTGTGACGCTGAGCGATGACACCCAATATGCCGCCAAGCTGGTGATCGGTGCGGACGGGCGCGGCTCTGCGGTGCGTCGTGCCGCCGGGATTGACGTGAAAACCACCCGCTATGGTCAGAAAGCCCTGACATTCGCCGTCACCCATGACGCGCCGCATGATAACGTATCGACCGAGATACACCGCACTGGCGGCCCCTTCACATTGGTGCCCTTGCCTGATCACGCAGGCAAACCCTGTTCCGCAGTGGTCTGGATGGAAAGCGGGGCAGAGGCGACGCGCCTTGCATCGCTGGACGTGCCGGCATTTGAGGCCGCAGCCAATGAGCGGTCGGCCCATCTTTATGGCCCGCTTACGCTTGCGTCAAAACGCAGCGTCTGGCCCATCATCAGCCAGATCGCGCATCAGATCACCGGCCCGCGTACGGCCCTCGTGGCAGAGTCCGCCCATGTCATGCCGCCGATCGGCGCGCAGGGGTTGAATATGTCACTTAAGGATCTGGCCTGTCTGCTTGAGCTTGCACAGGCCCAGCCTGACGCACTCGGCTCACCTGCGATGCTGGACAGCTACGCGCGCAAACGGCACGCAGATATCAAACTGCGGGTTGCGGGAATTGACGCGCTCAACCGCGCGTCAATCGCTGGTCACCCGACGTTTCAAAGCCTGCGCACCAAAGGGATCGAGGCGCTTTACGGCATAGCCCCGGTACGCAAGGCGTTGATGCAAATGGGGCTTGGCGCGCGTTAAAGCACCTTGTCCAACACAGGCACGAGGCGGTTCAAAGTGGCGTCCACGTCATAGAGTTTGTCCAGCCCAAAGAGCCCCAGACGGAAAGTGCGGAAATCGTCAGGCTCGTCGCATTGCAACGGCACGCCTGCCGCGATCTGCATACCCAAGGCGGCAAATTTGGACCCGTTCTGCACGTCAGGATCATCAGTATAGCTGACCACGACACCCGGCGCGCCAAATCCTTCCGCAGCGACAGAGCGGATGCCTTTGTCTGCCAGCACCTTGCGCACCGCGTTGCCCAAGGCCCATTGCGCATCGCGCAGCTTGTCAAAGCCAAAGGCCTGGGTTTCCTGCATCGTATCGCGGAAGGCGCGCAGCCCGTCTGTGGGCATTGTGGCGTGATAGGCATGCCCGCCGCCTTCATAGGCCTGCATGATGCTGTGCCATTTCTTGAGGTCGATCGCGAAGGAATTTGAGGCCGTGTCTGCCATTCGTGCCACCGCCCGCTCTGACATCATGACCAAACCGGCGCAGGGTGTCGCGGACCAGCCTTTTTGCGGGGCCGAAATCAGGACATCAACACCTGTCGCTTTCATATCCACCCAAGCGCAGCCTGACGCGATACAATCCAGCACCATCAAAGCGCCGACCTCATGGGCGGCAGCGGACATGGCTGTCAGATAGTCATCGGGCAGGATGATCCCGGCAGAGGTTTCGACATGCGGCGCAAAGACCACGTCAGGTTTTGCGTCACGAATGGCGGCTGTCACATCTTCGATGGGTGCAGGCGCGAATGGCGCGCGCGTGTCGTTGCCCGACTGGCGCGCCTTCATGACGGTTGTATTGGCAGTGAAATTGCCCGCCTCAAAGATCTGCGTCCAGCGGTAGGAAAACCAGCCGTTCCGCACAATCAGCACGTGGGCATCGGCGCCGAACTGGCGTGCGACAGCCTCCATCCCGTAGGTGCCACCACCGGGGACAAGCGCCACATGATCGGCGTTGTAGACCGCTTTCAACATGGTTGAGATGTCCGTCATAACGGCTTGAAAAGCCTTGGACATATGATTGAGTGAGCGGTCCGTGAAGACCACCGAGAATTCCATCAGACCATCTGGATCAATTTCTGAATGCACGCTGCCCATTGCCATCTCCTTAAGGTATGAACCATGGCTATTGCCTCGCGCGGCGCAACGCAAATGCCATTTGGTGATTTGCATGACACATTTTGTGGCAAAACCCGTCAAATCGGACCGGGTCTGCGTTCTTCGCTGAGCAGGACATTGGCTTCGACATCGCCGACACCCGGCATCGTCATGATGCGGCGGCGCAAAACCCGCTCAAAATCTGCAAGATCACGGGCCACAACGCGCAGCCGATAATCATAGAGGCCCAGCACATGGTCCACCGTCTGCACCTCGGGAATCGCCCCGATTGCGCGTTCAAAGTCTTCCAAGCTCACCCGCCCCTTGGTGGCCAGCTTCACCCCAAGAAACACGGTGACCCCAAATCCCACCTTTTCCGCATCCAGCACCAGCCTGCGCCCTGCAATAATACCGGCATCCTGCAAGCGCCGCATCCGGCGCCATGTGGCCGGCTGACTGAGCCCGAGCTTTTGCCCCAGTTGCGTCGTTGATTGATCGGCATTGGCGACCAATGCACGCAACAATGCCCGATCCTGTGCATCAAGGTTCACAGCGGCAGGCTTTCGTCAGATTTGACAGTCGCAACCGTCATCAGCGCCTCGATATCGGCGATATGGGGCAAGGTCAGAACCTGTTCGCGGTAGATGCGTTGATAATCCGCCAAATCCTTGGCGATCAACGACAGGCGCACGTCAACACGTCCCAGAAAGGTCTGGATCTCGATCACTTCGGCCACAGCGCGCGCCGCTTCGATGAATTCGTCAAAGGCGCGCGCCACCGTTTTATCAAGCGTGATGCGCAGGCTGACGGACACGGCGTAACCCAATGCGGGCCAGTTGATGATGGCATGGCTGCCTTGGATGATACGATCCTGACGCAGGCGATCTAGGCGGCGGGTGATCCGGGCTGCGGTCAAACCTGCGGCCCCGGCCAGATCGGGGACGGAGGTCGCAGGATCAGCCTGCAACAGGCGCAAAAGGCGGCGGTCGACATCATCAAGCATAGAAATACTCGTATTTGGCCAAATGATGAATAGCAATCGCAATCTTGACCGAAAATTGCGTAGCTTGGCACTCGCAACGGACGTATCAGCGGCTATAACGCAGGTCAGAAACCCAACCAAAGGAATGCCCTATGCGCGTTTATTATGATCGCGATTGCGATGTGAACCTGATCAAAGACAAAAAAGTGGCCATCCTCGGCTACGGCTCCCAAGGCCACGCCCACGCGCTGAACCTGCGCGACAGCGGTGCAAAGAACCTTGTGGTGGCACTGCGCGAGGGCTCTCCTTCTGCTGCCAAAGCCGAAGGCGAAGGCCTCAAGGTCATGGGGATCGCAGAAGCCGCCGCCTGGTGCGACGTGATCATGTTCACCATGCCCGATGAGCTTCAGGCAGAAACCTACAAGAAATACGTCCACGACAACATCAAGGAAGGCTCTGCCATTGCCTTTGCTCACGGCCTGAACGTGCACTTCGGCCTGATCGAACCCAAGCCCGGCGTTGACGTGATCATGATGGCCCCCAAAGGCCCCGGCCATACTGTGCGCGGCGAATACACCAAAGGTGGCGGCGTGCCTTGCCTTGTGGCTGTTGACCGTGACGCATCCGGTAAGGCGATGGAAATCGGCCTGTCCTATTGCTCTGCCATTGGCGGTGGCCGGTCCGGCATTATCGAAACCAACTTCCGTCAGGAATGTGAAACCGACCTCTTTGGTGAGCAGGCCGTTCTTTGCGGTGGTATCGTGGAACTGATCCGCATGGGCTTTGAAACACTGGTCGAAGCCGGGTATGAACCAGAGATGGCCTATTTTGAGTGCCTGCACGAGACCAAGCTGATCGTCGACCTGATCTATGAAGGTGGCATCGCGAACATGAACTACTCTATCTCGAACACGGCTGAGTATGGTGAGTATGTCTCTGGTCCGCGCGTTCTGCCATATGACGAGACAAAGAAGCGCATGAAAGAGGTGCTGACAGACATTCAGACCGGCAAATTCGTCCGTGACTTCATGCAGGAAAACGCCGTTGGCCAGCCTTACTTCAAGGCGACACGCCGTATCAACGATGAACACCAGATCGAACAGGTCGGTGAAAAGCTGCGCGGGATGATGCCTTGGATTTCGGCCGGCAAGATGGTTGATAAGGCCAAGAACTGATCGACATGTAAGGTGGATCATGATCCACCTTACACAACGGAAAGGCCCGGCATCTGTCCGGGCCTTTTTTGCCTAAAAGGACACGCATGACCACCCAACCCACCGTTGCGAACTGGCTGTCTATCGCAGCCCTTGGTCTGATCTGGGGCGCGACCTTCATGGTCGTCGCCATCGCATTGGAAGGTTATGGCCCGCTTACCGTGGCTTGCGCGCGCACCACATTGGGCGCGGTCGCGTTGCTGATCTTGATGCGCGCGCTCAAGCGCCCGTTGCCACCCTTCAACGCCCGGATGTGCACGTACCTGATCGCGATCGGATTGTTGAACACAGCCTTGCCCTTTGCCTTGCTCAGCTGGGGGCAACAGTTTGTACCCTCCGCCTTCGCTGGCATCTCAATGGCGGCGCTACCGCTTTTTGTCCTGCCTCTGGCGCATGTCTTCACTGATGAAAAGATGAACCTGCGCAACAGTTTGGGCGTCATTCTCGGGTTTGTCGGTGCCATTGTTCTGATCGGCCCCGGCGTGATGCGGATTGGCACCGGGATGGAGCCTTTGGGTCAGCTTGCCTGCATCGCGGCGTCCATTTCATACGCGGTGTCCAGCATCATGACCCGGCGGTGCCCGCCGATTGATCCGATCACGATGGCGACGCTGCTGCTGGCCATCGGTGCCGCGGCCCTGATCCCCGCCATGCTGATGTTTGAAGGCCTGCCCACACTTGGGGCCGCCCGCCCGACCATTGCGATCATCGTGCTGGGGATCATCCCCACCGCCTTGGCCGCACTGATCCGGGTGGCAACGATCCGATCGGCAGGGGCGATCTTTATGACGTTGGTGAATTATCAGGTGCCGGTTTGGTCCATGATCTTTGGTGCATGGATTCTGAGCGAAGTCCTGCCCCTGCGTTTCTTCGCGGCCCTTGGCCTTATCATGCTGGGCCTCATGATCAGCCAATGGGCGAGCCTGCGGAAAATCTTCACACGCCAAAGTTAAACAAAATTTTCCACACAATGTAGACACATTGCCTGTTCACAGAGTCGTTATTGCAATTCTGGAGTTTCTCATGCGTCACCTTGTTGCCAGCTTTCTTATGGCCATCGTTCTCACCTCCATGGCCACCCAGGCCGATGCCCGGCGTGGCGGCGGATATGGCACGGCCGAACAGCTGATTTTCGTCAGCCCCACCGAATTCGAAGACGAGACCGGGCCGCTGGCCCTATGTCATTACGTCAAGACACACTCGATTATTTTCGTGAATGTCTGGCGCTCGCTCAATGGCTATGCGCTTGCGTCGAACAACTGCGAGAGCGAGCAATATTACGAGTTCAGCGCAGCAGAGCTTGAAAGCGCGCAAGGCACGGGCATGATCCCGTCCGATGTTTCATTGCAGCCGAAACTGTCGATGAAGTCTTTGGCCGAAGGATTCTGGGGCTTTGGCCTGCTGGCTGCTGTCCTCGCCTTTGCCGGGTTTAAACTGCTGGCGGTCCAAAAACGCCGTAGTCAGCGCATGGCGATGATGTCGAACGCCACGCCTGCGGCCCAGAGTATCCTTGATGCCATGTGCCATGCCGCCAAAGCCGATGGCTATATCGCCCCATCCGAGGTGGCGATGATCAAGCAAGCCGCCGAAGAGATGACAGGTACGACGTTCGCTATGGAAGACGTCAAGCGCATGGCGGATCTCGCCGAAGAGACCCTTGATCTGAAAGGACACAAGCGTCTGATCAATGGCCGCACAAAGCCAGAGCAGCTTGATATGATGCGCGGAGTGTTGATGGTTGTTGCCGCTGACGGCAAGCTGGACGGCAAAGAACAGGTGTTTGTCGGTGGCCTGGCCCAGGCCATGGGCATGGACGGCGGAACCGTGCAGGCCCTTCTGGCCGAAGTTGTTGGCGGCGGCGCAGGTGGCGCGGCCCCGGCCCCGGCTTAAATCGCAGCTTCCACCTCTGCCACGATCCCATCGACGACCTGTGCAAGCAGGTCGTCGTCTTCGCATTCGGCCATGACCCGGATCAGCGGTTCTGTCCCGGATTTGCGGATCAGCAACCGGCCTTTGCCGGACAGCTTGACCTCGGCATCCGAGATTGATTTTTGCACCTTCGCAGCACCCAACGGGTCCTGCCCTGCCGCGTAACGCACATTCTTGAGCATCTGCGGCACGGTTTCAAAGCTTCTGGTCAGTGTGCTTGCGGCCTGCCCGGTTTCGATCATGGCGGCCAGAAACTGCAACCCGGCCAAAAGCCCGTCACCGGTTGTGGCATAATCTGTCATCACGATGTGGCCAGATTGCTCACCCCCAAGGTTCCAGCCATTGGCCCGCATCGCCTCGACCACATAGCGGTCGCCAACGCTGGTCCGCTCAAGACGCAAACCGCGCCCGTCGAGATACCGCTCCAACCCCAGATTGGACATCACTGTCGCCACCAGTGTGCTGCCGTTAAGCCGTTCCTGATCCGCCCAACGGCCTGCCATCAGCGCCATGATCTGATCGCCATCCGCGACCTGACCCTTTTCGTCGAGGATCATCACCCGGTCCGCATCACCATCCAGACAGATACCCACATGCGCGCCTTCGCGCAGGATTGTCTCGGCCGCGGCGGCGGTGCTGGTTGATCCACACCCTTCGTTGATGTTGAAACCGTCGGGGTTCACGCCGACAGGAATAACTGTCGCGCCCAATTCCCACAGCACCTCCGGTGCAACCCGGTAGGCCGCGCCATTGGCGCAGTCGATCACGACCTTCAGCCCATCAAGACGCATACCAGCGGGGAACGTCGATTTGACCCGCTCGGCATAGCGGAACCGACCATCATCAATCCGCTTGGCCCGCCCGATGTTCTGCGCCTTGACTGGCGCGATCTCGCCGCTGATTAGCGTCTCGATATCTGCCTCTGCCGCATCCGAGAGTTTGAAACCGTCAGGGCCAAAGAATTTGATCCCATTGTCATGGTGCGGGTTGTGGCTGGCTGAAATCATGATGCCAACATCGGCCCGCATCGACGTGGTCAGCAGACCCACCGCCGGCGTCGGCACCGGCCCCAACAGCAGCACGTTCATGCCAGTGCTGGTCAGGCCCGCCGTCAGCGCATTCTCAAACATATAGCCCGACAGCCGCGTATCCTTGCCGATGACCACACGGTGCCCGTTTGATCCATCATTGCGAAAGTAACGACCAGCCGCCGATCCAATTTTCAACGCCATCTCGGCGGTCATCGGATAGGTGTTTGCCTTGCCGCGCACCCCGTCTGTGCCAAAAAGTTTGCGTGTCATGTTATTGCCGCCCCGCCGATTGCCCATTCCAGGTCCAACGCCTGTTTGGTGGCAAAGATATCGTGAACCCGCAGGATTTGCACGCCCCTGCGTGCGCCAAAAAGTGCCACTGCCACAGATCCGCTCACCCGGTCGCTGGCATCAGTGCCACCGCCGATGGTGCCGATGAAGCGCTTGCGCGATGCGCCCAGCAGGATGGGACAACCCAGCCCGTGAAAAATCGCGATACCACGCAGCAGGGCGAGGTTGTGCGCAACTGTCTTGCCAAACCCAATGCCGGGATCGACGACAATCTGGTTGCGCGGAATGCCCACTGCGACGGCGGCCTCTACCCGTTCCGAGAGGAAATCATACACATCCAGCAGCACATTGTCATAGCTGGGATCCTTTTGCATCGTCTCGGGCGAGCCTTGGGCGTGCATCACACAAACCGGTGCGCCCGCTTTGGCGGCCACCTCTGCCAATTGCGGATCATAGGTGAAGGCCGCCACATCGTTGACCAGAGTTGCCCCGGCATCGAGCGCGGCGCGCCCAACCTTTGCCTTGCGCGTATCAATCGAGAGCGGCACGGCGCTTTGCGCACGTATTGCCGCAATCACCGGCGCTGTGCGCGCGATTTCATCCTCTATCTCCACCTCCGCAGCACCCGGACGCGTGCTTTCGCCACCGATGTCGATGATCGCTGCACCTTCGGTGTGCATGGCCAGCGCATGCGCCAGCGCCTTTTCCGGCGCGTTGAATTGCCCACCATCCGAAAAACTGTCGGGGGTCACATTCAGGATGCCCATGATCTGCGGGGCGGCCATATCCATACCCGCGATCGGTGCGCGATGCGCTGTCAATCGCTCCAGCACGTCTGCGGGCACCTCGTTGGCTGCAATTTGCTGCAAACCGCCGTCCCGCTCATGAACCGCGACCGTATCAAACCAACACAGCCCCCCGGCCAAAGGAAAGCTCTGCGGTGTTGGCAGCTCTCCGAACCGTGCGACGGGGCGATAATAGCTGGTCATGTCAAGTTGGCTTGGTCAGCAGCGATTACACGCATGTTGATTTTGCTTTCGGGTGCATCCGCGCCAATGACCCAGAGTTCCTTTGCGTCCATCTGGGCGGCGAACCAAGCGACCAAGGCAACGGCATCGCGCGGGCTGGCCGAGGGGCCATCCACCGCATCCAGTACGATCTTGGAGGGGGCCCAGATGCAAATCTGGTCATTCTTCATTGCCCAGTCCAGCTCGGTCCGTGTGCCAACCACCATGCAACGCCGATCACGCGCGGCCAGTGTCCACGCGTTCTGCTCGATCGCCAGTAGATCAATGCGGCGTTGGGCCAGCGCATTGGAGGCCTGCGGCGCAGGTGCATTGGGTGCCCCGACGCAGATGATCAAAGGGGCGTCCATTGCGCCAAGTTGATCAATCCATGTGGTGACATGCGGCGCGGCAATGGCTTCGTTTGACAGATAAACAACCCGTGGGTGCGGTGCCTCAACATGGTCCTGCCCGGCAAGGTCAACACCATCACGGGAGCGCACAATCTCAACCCCAAGCGAGAACGGGCCACGGTCCAGTTTCTCGATCCGGACAAAGACACGTTCGGCCTGTGGCTCCAGCAAGATGCGCTCTGCCACCCGTGCCGCAAGGGTTTCGAGCAGATTGATGCGCTCTGCCTCAAGCTCGACCCCGATGGCCTCGGTCACCTTGTCGTAGGATAGGATGCGGTCCACATCATCGTCGATTGGGCCAGACAGCGGCAGCACCTCAACAACCACGTTGAAGCGCACGCGCTGCAATGTGCCACGTTCCTGCTGGAATGCACCAATCTCGACCTCGACCACATAGTCGCGCAGGGAAATTCTGTCGCAGGGGGTCGTGCTGCTGGCAGCGGCCCGTTCACTGGGATGGGCAAAAGCAAGGCGAATATCGTCGGTCATGGCGCAGTCCGTCGCTGTATCAGGCCCGTCCGAGATACAAGGGCGCTGCCCAAGCGGCAAGCGTCAGGCGCGACGCCCACCCTGCGTCATGCGACGTTACTTGGACGCCGTGCGGATTGGCTGGCGATAGAAGTAATGCGACCCAATCGAGGCGGTCCGCGGGAACCTGCGCGCCCAGGACGGGTTCACCGCGTTGGTGTGGTAATGTGTCGCCCCACCGGTCAGCGCGCGTGGCGCACCATCAATCAGGATGCGTGCCACTTTGCCGACCCGTTCCCACGAGCGTGGCTCAGCAATTGTCTCGGCACGGCCATCACAGGTGTAGGTGAATTGGCAGGCATACCGCCGACCCGTCCCCTGATTGATCACGCCGCACAGCGTGTCAGGATAGGCATCACTATCGACGCGGTTCAAAATAACCTCGCCCACGGCAAACATGCCGCGCACGGTTTCGCCGCGTGCCTCAAAATAAAGCGCCTCAGCCAGGCATTCCCATTGCTCACCGCCGGACGCAGCAGGCTGGTCTGCCAGAAAATCGCGATCATAGATCAGGCGATTGGTCGTATCGACACCACGTTCATTGGCTGGCGGCAGGCTTGTCAGCAGGCTTAGTCGGGCATCAGGAACAACCGAGAGCGCCTGACGCTCCTGCCCCAAAATCGCACCCAAACGGCTTGCGAGTAGTTCATCGGCAGTTGCAGCAGTGGCTGCAAAACTTATTGCGGCCGCAGAAATCGCGGCAAAAATCGTCCTTACAATCAACATTTTTCCCACCCAGGAAACACGCGGAAATGCCCCGCGCTAGCGCCGTGGTCTCTAGCGGAAGGTGACGTTTGCGTCTACCCCCTGCCCCGGACTGTTGGCAAAGCAGCAACACAACCTGTGATGATAAAGGACTATTTCGTAGAAATAGGCCAATCTGCGACCAAAAAGACACAACATCTAGTGTTGCGTCGTCGTCATACCCGTTCTGCGAGGGCCAACTGGGCGGCGGTGAGTCGCGCAACCGGCACACGAAACGGTGAACAGGAGACATAATCGAACTTATGCTGCCGACAAAAGTCGATGGCCGGACGTGTGCCGCCATGCTCACCACAAATCGCCAAAACCACATCAGGGCGCCCCAGACGCCCGCGCGCTGCGCCCAGCGAGATCAATTCGCCCACCCCTTCGATATCGAGGGTGTGAAACGGGTCTTCTGCATAAACGCCCTGCTGGACGTAGGACGACATAAAGCGACCCGCATCATCGCGCGACAACCCATAGGTCATCTGGGTCAGATCGTTGGTGCCAAAGGACAGAAATTGCGCGTGTTCCGCGATGTCCTGCGCACGCAATGCCCCGCGCGGCGTTTCGACCATGACACCAAGGCGGTACTCGGCCTGTGTCTTGGTGCGCGCCCAAACAGCATTGGCCACCCCGTCGATGCGGGCCTTCATCAGCTCGACCTCGCGCATGGCGCTGACAAGGGGGATCATGATCTCGACCTTGATCGTGATGCCTTTCTTGCCGACAGCCACCATCGCCTCGAAAATGGCGCGGGCCTGCATGTCGTAGATTTCAGGGATGGCGATCCCCAGACGCACGCCGCGCATCCCCAGCATGGGGTTATATTCGGTCAGCGCGTTTACCCGTTCGGCCACCTCCGACAAAGGCAGGGCCACCTGCTCGGCCAGATCGCGCAAACCCGCCTTATCCGATGGCAAAAATTCATGCAGCGGCGGATCAAAAAGGCGAACGCAGACGGTCTTGCCCGCCATAATCTCGAACAAGGCCTGAAAATCGGCCCGTTGCATCGGCAACAGACGGTCCAGAACCGCACGGCGATCATCGCTTTCCTCGGCAAAGATCATCTCGCGCATGACACCCAGACGGTCGCCCTCAAAGAACATATGTTCGGTCCGGCATAGCCCGATGCCTTCGGCAGCAAAGTTGCGGGCCGTCTGCGCGTCAGCAGGGGTGTCGGCATTGGCGCGCACGCCAATGTCGCGGAATTCATCAGCCCATTCCAGAAGCGTGCCGAAGGCACCGTCAAGTGCGGCCTCCAACATGGGCGGCTCGCCCGCAAGGATCTGGCCGGTGGTGCCATCCACGGTGATCTGATCGCCTGTATGGAATTCGCGCCCATCCGGGCAGACAATCTTGCCATTCTTGAGGTCAATCGCCAGATCAGAGGCACCCACAACACACGGCAGCCCCAACCCGCGGCCGATCACGGCGGCATGGCTGGTCACACCACCGCGCATCGTCAGGACAGCCTGTGCGGCATGCATACCGCGGATATCCTCGGGCGTGGTTTCGCGGCGCACCAACACGCAGGCCTCGCCCCGCGCGGCACTGGCCTGGGCATCCTGTGCGGTCAGAACGATGCGGCCGGTCGCAGCACCGGGGCTGGCCCCGATACCACTGACGATCACATCACGATCGGCGTCCGTGTCCACCTGACGGTGCAGCAATTCTGACAGGGCCGCAGGCTCCACACGCATCACAGCCTCTTCGCGCGGGATCACCTCATCCTTGGCCAAGGCCACAGCGATTGCGACCGAAGCACGCGAAGACCGCTGCACCCGGATCGCGTCCAAAATCTGGACCACACCGTCATGCAGCGTGAATTTCACTTCCATCTCTTCGCGCAGTTTGCGGCGACAGATATCACCGTAAGACACCAGTTGCGCATATTGCGCCGGGCAAAGATCTTCGAGCGAGGGACCGCGTGGATCGCGCGTCAGGTAAATTGCCCCTTCAGCATCAGGGGCCACATCGCGGCCCCTGATCTGGCCTTCGCTGACATAGCGGCCAATAATCTTGTGCTCGCCCGAGGTGCTATCGACAAACTGAATAACGCCCTGCCCGCTTTCGTCTTCGCCCATGCCGATGGCCATGGCCTGCACGACCAAACCAAGGCCGGCATCAACCGGCGCGCCCTTGGCCTCGCGCAGCAAGCGCGCAGTTGTCCCGTCCCAGGCCCGCGCCATAGAGCGCAGCACCTCGGCCAATTGCACAGAAACGTCCTGCGGAAACGGCGTGTCGGTTTCAAACTCAAAGGTATTCAGCATCGCCTTGAGGCTAGAGGCATCAGCGACATCAGGCAGATAGAATTCATCGGGGTCCAGACGGGCGACGTGGATCGCGTAGGACTGGATGAAACGCAGATACATCTTGGTGGCGGCCTCTGCCCCCATCCGATCTGACAGGATGGCGTGGCATGTATCGTTCATGCCGACGTTCAGAATCGCACTTGGTCCGCCCCAATCAGGGTTCAGGCTGGAAGGGCGTACCGACAACAACGGGTCTGTGCCAAATGGCGCGAGCAGTTGATCCATATCAGGCAGGTTGCCCAATGCCGCCTCATGCACCGCATCAAAGGACAGCGCGACCGTCACCGGCACGGGCATATCCAGACGGATCAGCCGTTGCAGGCATTTCGCCCGCCCACCGTGTACCTCCGCCGACATGGGTGCTGTCGTCGTGATCAGGGTCAGCGGACCATATGTTGTCTGTTGCTGCACTGCGGCACCACCTATTGTTCAGGTGCAGCATAGGGGAGAAACCCTGCCAGTGTATAGCAATGTTTACAGTTTTATGACGTGCCTTCGATCTTGGTCAGATCAGCGACGGACAGGCAGATATTTCTGATACGTGACAGCAGGTTAAGGCGGTTGCGGCGCAAAACCTGACTGTCGGCGTTTACCTGCACATCGGTGAAAAAGCCATCAATCGGCCCGCGCAGAGCCGCCATGGCCGTCATTGCAGTGCTGAAATCTTCCGCTTCCATCGCCGGGGCGATCTTTGCGTCCGCAGCGTCAAGAGCGGCGAAAAGCGCCTTTTCGGCGTCATGCTCGGCGAATTTGATATCGGCGCCATAGGAGTATTCCACGCCATCCTTTTCTTCGGCTTGGCTCAGGATGTTGTTGGCGCGCTTGAAGCCTTGCAACAGGTTTTCACCGTCGTCAGTGGCGAGGGTCGCGGCGAGGGCTTCGGCTCGTTTGACGAGGAGGGTCAGGTCGTCGTTGGCGGGCGTCACGCCCCCTGGCGCGCCTTGAATAGGACTGATGCAGGCGTCGATGATGTCGTGGCGGATGCCCTTGTCACGCAGGAAGACTTTGAGGCGATCGTGGAAGAACGAGACCAAATCAGAAGCTCTAGCCATTCCAAACTTGATGTCGGCGCGATCCTTGGTTGCCGGTTCATCAAGCCCTCTCCTCTCACGGACAGCTTTATCAGCCTGCTCGGCAAATGCGGCCACCAGTTCAGCGGGCAAGTTCTCGGCAAGTACATCAAAGGCTCTAGCTAATTCGCCAAAGTCCTCGTCTGCCGCAATGTGTCCAACATGGGAGGCAGAAGCCATGAACATCCGCTCAAATAGCCTGAGTGTCAGCCCATTCTCCAAAACCAACCGAATAACCCCCAGCGCAGCCCTACGCAGCGCAAACGGGTCTTTGCTCCCGGTTGGTTTCTCATCTATCGCCCAGAACCCTGTCAGCGTGTCGATCTTGTCGGCCAGCGCCACGGCAACGGAAACAGGTGCTGTCGGCACATCGTCTGACGGCCCCAGTGGGGAATAATGCTCTTCACAGGCTGCTGCCACATCCGCAGGCAGGTCCGCCGCTTCCGCGTAATACCGGCCCATCAGCCCCTGCAATTCAGGGAATTCATAGACCATTTCAGATGACAGATCGGCCTTGGCGACCCGTGCCGCCTGCGCAGCCAGATCAGGATCAGCGCCGACGCTTAGCGCGATCTCGCGCGCCAGTGCGGCGATCCGTTCGATCCGGTCTTTCTGGCTGCCCAGTTTGTTGTGAAAGGTCACATTGGACAGGCTGTCCAACCAAGGTTCCATCCCCTCCTTGGCCACGCGCAGATCATTTTCCCAAAAGAATTTCGCATCCGCCAGCCGCGCCGCCAGCACCTTTTGGTTGCCTGCAAGGATCGTCGCACCATTGTCCGCGGTTTCCATGTTGGCCACGGTCACGAAGCGTTCGATGCGGCCCGTTTTGGGGTTGCGCACGGAAAAGAATTTCTGGTGCTCTTTCATCGAGGTTTGCAGCACCTCGGGCGGCAGGCCAAGGAAGTCATCATCGATCTTCCCAAGCAACACAACAGGCCATTCAACCAGCCCTGCGACCTCGGTCAGCAATCCGCGATCTTCGACCACCTCAAGTCCCAGCGCAAAGGCCTGTGTTGTCGCCTCGTTCCAGATCGCCTCGGCCCGTTCGTCAGCGCGCAGAACCACATTTGCGCGCTTCAATTTCGCCTCGTAATCATCGAAAGACACAACAGAAAAGGCATCCGACGCAAGGAAACGATGCCCGCGCGTAGTGTTGCCAGAGGCGATTCCGTCGACATCAAGCGGCACGACTTCGGTCCCGGCTTCATCCGACAGGATGCACAGGATGGAATGCAGCGGGCGCACCCATTTCAGGTTCCCGGTGCCCCAGCGCATCGACTTGGGCCAGGGGAAGTTGCGCACGGATTTTTCCAGCACCTCGGCGATAATATCAGCGGCGATGCGGCCCGGCTTTTCGATGACGGCAAAATAGACCTGCCCTTTTTTGTCATCGCGCACTTCAAGGTCTTCGCGCGCCACACCGGCCCCGCGCAGGAACCCTTCGATGGCTTTGTCGGGCGCGCCGACCTTGGGGCCTTTACGCTCTTCGCGCACGGGTTTGCTTTCTGCGGTCAGCCCATCAATCGACAATGCCAGACGGCGCGGCGTCGAAAACGCCGCAGCGCCCGCATAGGTCAGCCCTGCCTCAACCAGACCATCGGTCACCAGCTTGCGCAGATCATCCGCTGCGCGGGTCTGCATCCGTGCGGGGATTTCTTCGGAGAAAAGTTCAATCAGAAGATCAGGCATCAATTCTGGCTTTCAGGAAGGGGTGGGCAGTTTTCAGGGGGGCGGTTGCCGTCGAACACGACTTCGCCGCAGGCGTTGATCTGGTGCCAGGCATAGCCGCGCCCATCAGGGTAGACGGCGATGATCCGGTCGATCCCATAGACGATGTTTTCCGTGCCCAGAAAGGCGATAGCATCCGTTTGCAGATCAGCCCCGATCTGTCCTGCATCAAAGCAGTCAAACCAAGGCGGTGCCACACGTGGTTCGGCCGCGTCCACAATCACAAAGGTTTCAGTCAGCGTTGCCTGGCTGAGCGGCACCTGGAAACAGGCGCGGTAGCGCAGCGGGCTGCTATCCGCATCAACCCCCGTAAACGCTGTCACAACAACCGGTTCAGGCGCGCCGGTGGCAACAGAGGTCAGCATCACCGTCTCTGCCTGCACCTCTTCGTAATAGGCATAGACCTGTTGATAATAGAGCAGGCCACCCGCAGCGGCCCCCATCAGAAGCATGATCACGATGATTACCCTCGCCATCAGGCCGCGGCCCCGCCGGCCTCTGTCTGGACAAAGGCATCTGCGCAGGCCTTGGCCAGCGCCCGCACCCGCCCGATATAGGCCTGCCGTTCGGTAACAGAGATCACGCCGCGTGCGTCCAGCAAGTTAAAGACATGGGACGCCTTGATGCATTGGTCATAGGCCGGATGGACCATGATGATTTTCTTGCCCGTCTTGGGATCGTCGGCTGGCGCATCCAGAATGCGCTGGCACTCTGCCTCTGCATCCAGAAAATGCTGAAGCAACTTGTCGGTGTCAGCAACGTCGAAGTTCCAGCGTGAATATTCCCGTTCGGCCTGTTGGAACACGTCCCCATAGCTAAGCGGGATGGGTGCCTGTGGATCGTTGAAGGGCATGTCCATCACGTGATCAACGCCAAGCACGTACATCGCCAGACGCTCCAACCCATAGGTCAACTCGCCCGAAATCGGTTTGCAATCATGCCCGCCGACCTGCTGGAAATAGGTGAACTGGCTGACTTCCATTCCATCGCACCAGACCTCCCAGCCCAGCCCCCACGCGCCGAGTGTCGGGCTTTCCCAATCATCCTCGACAAAGCGGATATCGTGTTTGTCGGCGTCGATGCCGATCTCGGAGAGTGACCCCAGATACAGTTCCTGAAAATCGGGGGGCGAGGGTTTGATCAGCACTTGATACTGGTAGAAATGTTGCAAACGGTTGGGGTTTTCACCGTAGCGCCCATCCGTTGGCCGCCGCGATGGCTGTACATAGGCTGCTGCCCAATGGTTGCTGCCCAGCGCGCGCAGGGTTGTCGCGGGATGGAATGTCCCTGCCCCCACCTCCATGTCATAGGGTTGCAGGATCGCGCAGCCCTTGGACGCCCAATAGGTCTGAAGCCGCAGGATGATTTCCTGAAAACTGCGTGGTTTATCTGCCATCATGGCCCTCATGTGCTTTGCCCCTGCAATAGGGTGCTGCGCGGCAAGGGTCAATTAGGCAACGGGTGCAGATTTAATGCGGTCAAATGGGCGCCAGACGTGCGGTTGGGCTTGCGTCCGCGCGCAGACAGCGCCACTCACCCTAGCAGAGTTCGATTTGCTGCCGAGGTTTCCATGTTCAGAACGCTTGCCACCGTTCTTGTCTTTCTTGTCCTGCCGCTTGCCGCCAAAGCGCAAGATACATTCTGGGTTCAGATTGAGGCGCGCCAGACGCTCGCCCAGGCGCAGGAACGCGCCCGCATTTATGCCCGTCAGTTTGATGACGTTGAGGGGTATTATCTGGGCCGTGGGTTTTATGGCATCGTGCTTGGCCCCTATTCCGAAGCCATCGCACGGCAGGAATTGTCGCGGCTGCTGGCCACGCGCCAAATCCCCTCTGACAGCTATCTGCAAAATGGTCGACGGTTCGAACAGCAGTTCTGGCCCATTGGCGGCAGCGCCCCACGGGTGGCCGAGGTGCCGGTCGAACCCGTCCGCCCCGCCGTGAACCCGATCACCACACCGCAGGAAACTTTGCGCGAGGCACGGTCCTCTGAGGCTGCACTCACACGCGAGGAACGTCAGGAGTTGCAAAAGGCGCTTGCTTGGGGTGGATACTACACGGCCGCTATCGACGGATCATTCGGCCGCGGCACACGTGCGTCAATGGAGGCCTGGCAGCTTGACAATCTGCAACAGGCGACGGGTGTTTTGACCACCAGTCAGCGCGCGTTGCTTCTTGAACAGTATAATGCGGTTTTGTCCGAAGTGGACATGCAGATGATCCGCGATGATGCCGCCGGAATTGCGCTGGAGGTGCCAACTGCCGCGGTGTCGTTTGCCAGATATCAGCCACCCTTCGCGCAGTATGATGCGACAGGCGCAATTCCAAAGGCCCGCCTGCTGCTGATTTCGCAGCGCGGCGATGCGGGCAAGATGCGCGGTCTTTATGAAGTCATGCAGACGCTTGAGGTCATCCCGTTTGAGGGAGAGCGATCGTTCCGTACCAACGGCTTTTTCATCGAAGGGGTCGATGACGACATTCATTCTTTCACCTCCGTGTCCTTGCAGGACGGCGATATCAAAGGTTTTACCCTTGTCTGGCCCACAGGTGACGAAAACCGCCGCCGCCGCATTGTCGAGGAAATGCGTAGCAGCTTTGCCCGGCTGGACGGCGTGTTGAACCCCAACATGGGTCAGCAGCCTGACGTGCAATCCATTGATATGGTGTCCGGGCTAAACATCCGGCAGCCGCGCCTGTCACGCACCGGTTTTTTTGCCTCGGACACCGGGCATGTGGTGACAACACCGGATGCCATTCAGAATTGCGACCGCATCACATTGGATCGCGAGCAAGAGGCAGCCGTTGTCGTCAGCGACGCCGCACTTGGTATTTCACTGTTGCGCCCGCTTGAGGATCTTGCCCCGCTCGGCATTGCCACACTGCAAATTGAAACGCCGCGCCTGCAAGATCGCGTTGCCATTGCCGGATACCCCTTTGGCGGTGTTCTGGGTGCCCCGACCCTGACCTTTGGCAATATTGTCGATATTCGCGGATTGGCTGGGGAAGAGACGATCAAGCGTCTTTCCGTGACGTCTTCGGATGGCGACGCGGGGGGGCCGGTGCTGGATGCATCGGGCACCGTTCTGGGTATGCTGTTGCCCCGTAGCAACCGCAATGGGCAAAGCTTGCCTGCGGATGTGCAATTCGCAGTGAAGGCCGGTCAGATTGCGACGCTTCTGGCGACCCAGGGTATTGATCCGACGACAAGCGGCCCTCAGCCCGCGATCAGCCCTGTTGCCCTGACCGCGCGTGCCGCAGATATCGCCGTCTTGGTTAGCTGCTGGTAAGGGCGATATCAGAGATCACACGGATCACCGTGGGGCCTTTGGTTTGCAATGCCGTCTGCACCGCCTGCTTGAATTCCGCTAGGGTCGTGGGCTGGGTCGCTGCGGCACCGTAGGCTTCGGCCAGTTTGAGGAAATCAGGGTTGCGCTGGATCACGGCATTGGGGGCGATCTGGGCGCGGACCATGCTATCTTCGATCTCACCCAGCTTGCCATTGTCCCAGATGATGATGGGCAGGGTGAGTTCCAGTTCCACTGCGACTGCCAGTTCCTGCACGGTGTATTGAAATCCATAGTCCCCGGCGATGGCGATCACAGGTTTTTCGCCCACTCCGACCTTACCGCCGATGGCGGCAGGCAGCGCATAGCCCAACGTACCAAAGCCGTAAGGGTGGTGCCAATGGCCGGGACGGTCCATCGGATAGACCTCTTTGGCCGCATAGGCGAATTGGGTCATGTCGGAATAGATCATTGTGTTGGATGGCAGCGCCGCTTTGAGGGCGTCGGCGACAGGCAGGATACCGGGGCGTTCAGCGTCTATTTCAGCGCGCCACTTTGTGATGTCCTGCCGAACATCATTCTCGGACCAACCTGTACTGACGATGTGACCAGCTAACTCATCTAATACTGCCTCAAAACATGGGGATGCATCACATAGAAAGGAATCTGTCTGGCTTTGCGTGACCGCAGCCAGGTTTTCTGCATCAATATCGACGCGAATAGATCTACAGTCATGGCCGAGTTCTTCTCTCCACAAATCTACTTCCGATAAGGATGATCCAATCGTCAGAACCAAATCGGCCTTCGCAAAAACACTCTGTGATTGCGGCCGCGCAAGCATTGACCCGTAGTTCAGCGGATAGCTGTCATCGACAAGCCCTCTTGCGGCGTAGGTCATAAACGTCACCGCCCCAATGGCCCGCGCAAGCTTTGTGGAAAGCTCCCTCCCCATGCCGACGGCCCCGCCACCAAACACGATTACGGGGTAAGACGCCTTTTCGAGCGCCGAAGCGATAACTGTTACAGCATTTTCGTCACGCTGGGATTTGTAAGCAGGTCGCCTGTCAAAGCTGGTCATAAACGGCGAGGGTTCAGAATCGGCCTCCAGTCTTTGGATAGGGACACAAACATGCTTGGGGCGAGGGCGTTGTGTATCAAATTCAGTGAACGCTCGATCAATCAACGTATAAGCCGCCTCCGCCGTCCTTGCTGTCACCGACCAATCGCACACGGTGGCCGCCGCCCCTTCCTGATCCTTCATCTGATGCAGTTGCCCGCGTGTGGCCTCTGTCTCATCCAACACCGACGAAATCACCAGCATCGGCACGCTATCGGAATAGGCCTGCCCCATCGGCGTCATGATGTTGCACAACCCCGGCCCCGAAATCACATAGGCCACGCCTGGCTTACCCGTCGCGCGGGCATAGCCGTCGGCCATGAACCCTGCCCCCTGTTCGTGCCGTGCCAGCACATGAGTGATCCCCGCCTCTTCGATCCCGCGATACATTTCCTGATTATGCACACCGGGAATGCCAAAGATTACATCGACCCCGCGATCTTTCAGCATATGCGAGATTTGGGCGCCAAGCGGGCGGGTCGTCATATCAGTTTCTCCAGAATTTGATGGAAACGATGGTCAACACCACCATGATTTCGAGCCGGCCAACGAACATCGCGATAGAGAGAATCCATTTCGCGGTGTCGTTGATGTTGGCATAATTGCCTGCCGGGCCAATCTCCAACCCCAGACCGGGGCCGATATTGGCCAAAGCAGCACTTGCGCCGGACACGGATGTGATGAAGTCGAGGCCAGTCAGCCCCAAGAGTACCGCCGTCGCGCCCAGCGACAGAAAGAATGCGACCAGAAAGGCCATGACCGAGTTCAGAACGTCATCCCCAATCGGCCGCCCGTCATAGCGCGGGGTAAAGACGCCATGCGGCGAATGAATTTGCCGGATCTGGCTTTTGATCGCTGCGAACACCAACTGATAGCGAAACACCTTGACCGAACAGGAGGTCGAGCCCGCACACCCTCCGATCAGCCCGATGAAAAAGAACATTGCAACGGGAAACGTACCCCAACCCATATAGTCAGCGCTTGAATAGCCGGTGCCGGAGATGATCGATATGACGTTGAACAACGCCTCGCGGAAGGCATATTCGCTGATCACACCGTCCCGCCCCCAGACCCATGACGCGATGAGCATGACGCAGAATCCGATGATCATGAAAAATACGTGGATTTGCGGGTCGCGCCACAGCGGCTGTGCTGTTCCCGCCAGAAGCTGCACGTAGCGGACAAAAGGCAAGGCCGCGAGGACCATGAACGCAGAACCGATGTAGTGGATCGCCGCACCATAGGCCGCAAAGGACAGGTCCGTATTGGCCATGCCGCCGGTCGAAACAGTTGTCATGGCATGGACCATCGCATCAAAGGGCAACATCCCCGCCGCCAGATAGGACAGTGCGCACGCAATGCTGAGACCGAAGTAGACCACAAAGATCTGGCGGGCAATCTCACCGGCGCGCGGCAGGATTTTCCCCATGGTATCAAAGGCTTCTGATCGGAAAATCTGCATACCGCCAACCCGCAGCTCGGGCAGGAACACCATTGCCACAACAATGATACCCACACCACCCAGCCATTGCAGCATACCACGCCAGAGCTTGATGCCTTCGGGCAGCGCATCAATTCCGCTCAGGACCGTCGCCCCGGTGGTTGTCAGGCCCGACATGGCCTCAAAGAAGGCATCTGTAAAATTGGCTTCGGGCGCCCCCAAGACAAAGGGGATCGCCCCGAAAACCGGCAGCATCAGCCAGACAAGCGAGGTCAGCAGAAAGGTCTGGCGCAGGGTCAACCCCTCGGTCACGCCGTTGGAACAGGCCAAGGCGATCAGACCACCAGTCAACACGGTCACAATGGCGCTTTCGAAAAAGACAAACCAATGCCCGTTGCCTGCAATCAGGTCAGCGACAAGCGGTGCCAGCATCGTCAGCCCAAGCGACGCTACCAGCAGACCAATCACATATCCCACAGGGCGCAAGTCAAACATATCGCAGCGTTGGCGCGGCGGCGCGCCAGTGTCAAGAACAGCGCATCCAAAAGGTCGCGCCTGAAACGGCGAAAGCGCGCTTTAGGGTCAGGCCTTAGCTGGCAATGCATAATGGAAGTCACACAGGGATGGTTCGGCACATTTCGGCACAGCTTGCTTAGCCCTGCCCCGCAAGCCATGTCTTGTAGTCACTGACCAACAGATGTGTTGGCGCTGTGTCCTCTTCTATATTGGCAAAGCGACCGATGGGTTCGCGGAAGATATTGTCGGTCTCGTCATCATTGACGGTAGAAACCTCGCCGATCAGCACATCGCCGCCCTCACCCCAGAATGCGTGCCAATCGCCGGGCATCAGCGTCACACTTTCGCCGGGGGCGAATTTGAGCCTTTCACCGGGTCGGAATGGCCGCCTGATGCCATCACACATCACAACGCCTCCGGCGGTTTCATCGAAATTGCCATCCGGATCAGAGCCGTAAAGTTCAATCACCATCGTCGCACCGCCGCGGTTGATGATATCTTCGGCCTTGATCACGTGGGTGTGCATCGGTGACAACTGATCCTGTCTGGAGATCAACAGTTTTTCAGCATAGCACATGCCGCCGCCGCGTTGCAGATCCGCCAGGCGGCCATTGCGCAATGTGAACAGGAACAGCCCCATTTCATCATAGCGGCCCGCACCGTAGTCTGTGATGTCCCAGCCGCAGCGTGCGTCGATTACCGCTTGCGCCTGCGCCGCGCGAGATTTGAACTCTTCGGGCGTCCAATAGGCCCATGGGGGTAAGACAAACCCGTAGGATCGGATCATCTCATCCGCTTGCGCCATGATGTCATTGATGCGGGATCGCTGCATAACCCAAATCCGTAAACGATTACGGGGATGCTGGTTGCTTTCGCCAGCATTTGCAACTGAAAACGGACAGGTTTAGCCGGCCTTGCGTAACGCACCCGCCGCCCAGGCGCGGCATGCCTCGCCAAATGCAGTAAAGAGCGGGCGCGACACCGGGTCATCCTGCGCATTCCATTCAGGATGCCATTGCACCGACATGGTGAAACCGGGCGCGTCCTTGATGTAAATCGCCTCTGGCGTGCCATCTGGTGCGTAGCCGTCGATCACGACGCGCGGGCCGGGCACCTTGATCCCCTGCCCATGCAATGTATTGGTCATGACCCTGGATGCGCCAAAAAGCTGATGGAACGGGCCACCCTCGGTCAGTGCGACCTCATGGCGCAGAGCGAATTTCTCTTCCAGCGTGCCGTCAGGTGGCATACGATGATTGTCGCGGCCCGGTAAATCGCGGATTTCAGGGTAGAGTGACCCACCCATTGCCACGTTGACCTCTTGAAACCCAAGGCACACGCCCAGAATGGGCTGTCCGCGGGTCACACAAGCCCGGATCAGTGGTAACGTGATACGGTCGCGATTGCGTTCATATGTGCCATGCGCCTCAGTGAATTGCTCGCCGTATTCCTCTGGATGGACGTTGGGCCGCCCGCCGGGAAAGAAAAACCCGTCAAAGGTGTTCATCAGCTCGTCGACGCTGACCTTTTCGGGATCAACCGGAACGATCAAAGGCAATGTGCCGGATACATCCGACAGGGCCTGCACGTTCAAGGCACCGGCACCATAGACGTGATAGTCATCATTGATCATATGGCTGTTTGAAATGATGCCGACGACAGGGCGGGACATGGATTCTCCTTTTGCGATTGTCCTTGTCTAGCGTCAAATGCGGTGCAGGCAAAGGGATCACGCGCGCACAGCCGATCAGCCCTGATGCACAGGGTATCTCTGCCGGGTGACAATGACGGATCGGGCTTGCGCTAAACTAGGCCTCTCCGGTCAGGCCCGCAGCTTCGATCCCGGCCATGGCAGCGATCACATCGTTGTCGGACGTGTCACCAGTGACACCAACGGCACCAATCACCTTGCCCCGCTTGTCATGCACCAGCACGCCACCGGGCACAGGCACAACCTGACCACCATAAACGCCATTCACAGCAGCCATAAAATAGGCCTGCTGTTCGGCACGCGCCATCTGCGCGGTGCCTGCCATGCCCAACATGACAGCGCCGTAGGCCTTGCCATGGGCAATCGCGAACCGGCCGGGTGCGGCACCATCAGCGCGTTCAAAGGCCTTCACATGGCCACCCGCATCAAGCACAACAACCGAGAGCGGTTTGAACCCCATCTCGCTCCCTTTGGAGAGCGCTTTGCGGATTATTGTCCGCGCCTTGTTGGATGAAATCTCGGCCATAGGTTCTTTTCCTTTAATGGTTGCGCTGCGCCTTGAGCTCTAACCGACGCTGGTGCAACACAGGTTCGGTGTAGCCGGACGGCTGGATCCGGCCCTTGAACACCAGATCACATGCCGCCTGAAAAGCAATGCCGTCAAATTCCGGCGCCATCGGGCGATAGGCCGGATCATCCGCGTTCTGGCCATCAACAACAGCAGCCATCTTGCGCATCGCCTCCATGACCTGCGCCTGTGTGACGATGTCGTGGTGCAGCCAATTGGCCAGGGCCTGACTGGAAATCCGGCAGGTTGCCCGATCTTCCATCAGACCGACATCATTGATATCAGGCACTTTCGAACACCCGACCCCCTGATCAATCCAGCGGACGACATACCCCAGAATACCTTGGGCGTTGTTCTCGATTTCCTTGATCTTCTGCGCATCCGACCAGCGCTGATATTGCGCCAGCGGGATATCCAGAATCGAGGACACATAGGCCCGCCGCCCGCCTTTGCGCAGTTTCGCCTGTACGGCCATCACATCCACCTTGTGATAGTGCAGTGCATGCAAGGTCGCCGCTGTCGGGCTTGGCACCCACGCGCAGTTTGCCCCCGATTGCGGATGCCCGATCTTTTGTTCCAGCATCGCGGCCATCATGTCAGGCATCGCCCACATGCCTTTGCCGATCTGGGCCTTGCCGGAAAAACCACACTCCAGACCGATATCGACGTTCTGATCCTCATAAGCGCCAATCCATTGTTTGCGCTTGATAAAGTCCTTGCGGCTAAACGGCCCTGCCTCCATCGAGGTATGGATTTCATCGCCGGTCCGGTCCAGAAAACCGGTGTTGATAAAGGCCACCCGCGACTTGGCAGCACGGATACATTCCTTGAGATTAACGGTTGTGCGCCGCTCTTCGTCCATGATCCCGATCTTGACGGTATCGCGGGGCAGGCCCAGCGCATCTTCGACCTTGCTGAATATGTCATTGGTCAGTGCGACCTCTTCCGGCCCATGCATCTTGGGCTTGACCACATAGGCCGAACCAAGCGCAGAGTTGCCGCCTTCGCGCCTGAGATCATGCAGGGCGATCATCACGGTGACCATCGCATCCATGAGCCCCTCAAACACCTCATCCCCATTGCCATCCAGAATGGCCGGGTTTGTCATCAGATGGCCCACGTTGCGGATCCACAGCAGCGCGCGGCCTTTCAACGTCACCGCCGACCCGTCAGGGGCAGTATATACCTGATCATCATTCAGGCGGCGGGTCATTGTCTTGCCCCCTTTCTGGAAAGACGCGGTCAGATCACCCCGCATCAGGCCAAGCCAGTTGTCGTAGGCCTCCACCTTGTCCTCGGCATCCACGCAGGCCACACTGTCTTCGCAGTCCATGATGGCTGATACAGCACTTTCCAGACGGACATCGGCCAACAGTGCCTGATCACGGCTGCCGATGGGATGCGCGCGGTCAAAGACCAGTTCAACGTGCAAGCCGTTGTTGCAAAGCAGCACCGCATCAGGGGCTTTGGGATTGCCGCGGTAGCCTACGAATTTTTCGGGCTGGCGCAGGGGCTGATCATCAATCAGCAGGGCGCCATCATGCACGTAGTAGCGCGACACATCCGCGTGGCTGGCGCCCGCGATCGGAAACGCCTCGTCCAAAAACACCCGCGCCCGCGCCACGACGCGAGACCCGTGCCCGCGATCATAGGCACCTTTGGGGGGCTGAACGCCCATCGCATCAGTTCCATAAAATGCATCATACAGACTGCCCCAGCGGGCATTGGCTGCGTTCAGCGCAAAACGCGCATTGGTGATGGGCACAACCAGTTGCGGGCCGGGAACGGTTGCAATTTCGGGGTCTACATTCTTGGTTTCAATCGTAAAATCAGGGCCTTCGTCAACAAGATAGCCGATCTCTTTGAGGAAGTTTTCATAGGCTGTGCGGTCAAGTGCTTGCCCCGCCCGTTCCACATGCCAGGCGTCGATCCTGGCCTGAATATCATCGCGGGTCTTGAGGATGGCGCGGTTGCGCGGGGTCATCTCTGCAACCAGATCGGCAAAGCCTTTCCAGAAGGTATCACTGTCAATCCCGGTGCCATCAATCGCTTTGGTGTCGATGAATTCAGCCAGTTCTGTGGCTACCTGAAGCCCGTGTTTCTCGGTCCGTTCTGACATGGTGTCTTCCTTCTTGCCTTCGTTGTATGCCGCGGCACACTGTCGCTTGCGCCAGACCTAGTGCGAAAGTTTCCTTTAGGCAACAAATGCAGGTGGCATTTTTCGAAGGTCTTAGCCGTCAGCGGCTTTGCGCCGGGATTTGCAGCGGCCCGAGCAATAACGCACGTCGCTCCAGACTTTCGCCCACTTCCTGCGCCACGCAAACGGCCGCCCACAGGTGGCACAGGT
Source organism: uncultured Paracoccaceae bacterium (assembly GCA_947498645.1). Taxonomy (GTDB): domain Bacteria; phylum Pseudomonadota; class Alphaproteobacteria; order Rhodobacterales; family Rhodobacteraceae; genus Yoonia. The sequence continues at coordinate 3,154,776 of CANMKS010000001.1, forward strand.
TTTCAGGGGCAGGTCAGATTTGCGGCGCATCTTGGGCATGGCGCTGAACCTAAGGCACCGACAAAGTTTTTCAAAAACTTTGCCCCAAAATCTGGGACAGATTTTGCGACCCGGTGCTGGCGTATCGCCCCGACCCGCCCTACCCTGTCAACAACCGCTGCCAAGGATGACCTAATGAAAGACGCCGCCCCTCAGACGATCTATCTGCGTGATTACACGCCGCCCGCCTATCTGGTCGACAGCGTGCATCTGACCTTCAAGCTCCATGCAACTGCCACCCGTGTGACCTCGCGCATTGCGTTTCGCCCCAACCCTGACGCGGACGCCGGCGACTTTGTCTTGCAGGGCGAAGACATGACCCTGATCAGCGCCAGGATCGACGGCAAATCCATCAGGCCCGACCTTTCGCAATCAGAGCTGCGCTGCGATGTGCCTGACGCGCCATTCATATTTGAGGCCGAGGTCGAGATCAGCCCAAGCACCAACACCGCCCTGGAGGGGCTATACATGTCGGGCGGCATGTATTGCACCCAATGCGAGGCCGAGGGGTTTCGAAAGATCACCTATTATCCGGACCGCCCCGATGTAATGGCTGTGTTTACCGTGCGGATCGAGGGTCACCTGCCCGTGCTGCTGTCCAACGGCAATCAGACCGGTGCGGGTGATGGTTGGGCCGAATGGCACGATCCATGGCCCAAACCTGCCTATCTTTTTGCCCTCGTGGCGGGTGATCTTGTGGCCCATGCCGATCAATTCACCACCAAATCCGGCAGGCATGTCGCGCTGAACATCTATGTCCGCCCCGGCGGGGATGAGGCGAAATGCGCCTTTGGCATGGAGGCGCTCAAGAAATCAATGGTGTGGGATGAACAGGTCTATGGCCGCGAATACGATCTGGATATCTTCAACATCGTGGCGGTGGATGACTTCAATGCGGGGGCGATGGAGAACAAGGGACTGAACATCTTCAATGCCTCCGCCGTGCTTGCCTCACCCGAGACCGCGACCGATGCCGATTTTGAGCGTATTGAGGCGATCATCGCCCATGAATACTTTCACAACTGGACCGGCAACCGCATCACCTGTCGCGACTGGTTTCAGCTTTGCCTCAAGGAAGGGTTGACCGTGTTTCGCGACCAGCAGTTCACTGGCGATATGCGCAGCCATGCGGTCAAACGGATTGATGATGCTTTGGTGATGCGCGCGTATCAGTTTCGCGAAGACAACGGCCCGTTGGCCCACCCGGTACGGCCTGACAGCTTTGTCGAGATCAACAATTTCTACACCGCAACTGTCTACGAAAAAGGGGCCGAGATTATCGGTATGCTCAAGCGTCTGGTGGGCGATGCGGCTTATGCCAAGGCGCTTGATCTGTACTTTGACCGCCACGACGGCGATGCGGCCACGATCGAAGACTGGTTGCAGGTGTTTGAGGATACCACCGGCCGCGATCTGCGCCAGTTTGCCCTTTGGTATGCCCAAGCGGGCACACCGCGCATCACGGTGACGGATGACTACGTCGACGGGACATACCGCTTGCATCTGAGCCAGGAAACGCCGCCTACACCTGGCCAAGCAGATAAAGCGCCTTTGGTGATCCCTGTTGCTGTTGGATTGCTCAATGACAATGGTGATGAGGTGCTTCCCACACAGGTTCTGGAAATGACGCAAAGCCAGCAGAGTTTCACCTTTGACGGGCTGGCGGGCAAGCCGATCCCCTCTTTGCTGCGGGGGTTCTCGGCGCCGGTGATCCTGCGCCATGACAAATCCAATGCAGAGCGCGCCTTTCTGCTCGCACATGACACCGACCCCTTTAACAAATGGGATGCAGGACGGGTGCTGGCGCAGGATGTGTTGATCGGCATGATCCGGGATGATGCCGTCCCAGAGGGTGCCTACCTAGATGGTCTGGCCGCCGTTCTGCGTGATGACCACCTTGATCCGGCCTTTCGCGCGCTGGTGCTTTCGCTGCCCAGCGAAGAAGATACTGCGCAGGTGCTCTTTGATGCCGGACACACACCCGACCCTTCGGCGATCAACCGCGGGCATGAGGCGCTGAAATTGCATATCGCACAACATCTGCAAGACATGTTGCCCCGTATCTACGCCGACATGACCGTGACCGGCCCCTATACGCCCGATGCAGGGCCCGCCGGGCAACGGGCGCTTGGCAATGCGGTTCTGTCCTTGATGAGCCGTATCGACGGCGGACGTCAGGCCACCCAACAATTCGCCGCCGCTGACAACATGACCCAACAACTGGGCGCATTGCGCGCCTTGCTGCAAATCGCCAAAGGCGAGGCCGCGCTTGCGGCCTTTGCCAGCCAGTGGCAGCACGACCGCCTTGTCATGGACAAATGGTTTGCCTTGCAAGTCAGCCTTGCAGCACCACAGATGGCGGCAAGCACCGCAGAAAGGCTGACCCGCCACCCTGATTTTGAGATCAGAAACCCCAATCGCTTTCGGTCTGTCTTTGGCGGGCTCAAGGCCAACACAGCCGGGTTTCATGCGCCCGATGGTGGCGCTTATGACTTGATGGCTGACTGGTTGATCAAACTCGATCCGATCAATCCGCAAACAACCGCACGGATGACGACGGCCTTTGATACCTGGCGCCGCTATGATGCAGACCGGCAGGACAAGATGCGCGCAGCACTGCGCCGCATCGCGCAAACGCCCAATTTGTCGCGCGACACAACCGAGATGGTCACACGTATTCTGGGCTAAGCCTTGCCGATCATTTGCGCGCGAACCTGCAACATTTTGCCGTTGCAGGACTGTCATGCATTTGTCGTGGAACCGTTACGCCTGCCTGCGCATTCATGGCTTATGGAACATCGCATTGACCCGTTGATCGCTGAACGCGCACCGTGGCTATACAGTGATCGCCCCGGCACCCGCATTGCCCGCCGTTGCCTGCACCGCATGTTGGGCTATGACCAAACGATTGCCATTGCCAAATCGCTGGAAGATGCCGGGCCAGCCCAGATCATGCGCGCCATGGCCGACCGGCTTGCCAAAATGGTCGAGGCCCGCGGCTTTGATCAGATACCGGCCCATGGCCCGGCATTGATTGTCGCCAACCACCCCACCGGGATCGCGGATGGGATCATCCTCAACAGCCTGATCGCACAACGGCGCCCGGATGCGTATTTCTTTGCCAATCGCGATATTTTGCGGGTCTTTCCGCAAATGGAAAGCATGATTGCTCCGGTGGAATGGCGCATCGAACGGCGCAGCCATGCCAAAACCCGCGAGACGATGCGCTATATCCATGCGGCGACCAATCAGGGACGGCTTGGCGTGATTTTCCCGTCTGGTCGCCTGGCCAAGCGGCGCGGTTTGCGCCTGCATGAGCGCCCCTGGATGGCCTCGGCTGCGATGTTGGCGCGCAAGTTCGATCTACCAGTGATCCCGGTGAATATTCAGGCGCGCAATTCCGCGCTTTTCTACCTTTTCGACCTGATCCACCCGACGCTGCGCGATATCACGCTGTTTCACGAGACGCTCAATAAGGACCACCAGCCTTACAAGATCACCGTGGGGGAACCGATTTCGGCGGCCGCTATCCCTGCCAATTCCGATGACGGGATTGCCATGCTGCGCCGCGCCACGCTGGCCCTTGGGGGCAAGGATGCACCAGCCATCAACCTGATCGCTACAACACGGCCCATCCTGCCGCGCTGATCTGATCACGCTTGTTCTCTTGAAGCTGGCTGCGCGTTCTTTTACACCCCGGAACGACAGCTGCCCAAAGGACGTGAGCACATGCTTGATCTGACCTATACTGCCCCTGCCCCCAAAACCATCGCCGGTGCCACCAGCGACTGGGAATTGGTCATCGGTCTTGAGGTCCACGCGCAGGTTGCAACCAGTGCCAAACTGTTCTCTGGCGCTTCGACCCAATTCGGCGCAGAGCCCAACAGCAACGTGGCTTTTGTGGATGCGGGTATGCCGGGCATGTTGCCTGTGATCAACGAAGGATGCGTCGCGCAAGCAGTGAAAACCGGGCTGGGGCTGAATGCGCAGATCAACCTGTTCTCGGCCTTTGACCGCAAGAACTATTTCTACCCTGACCTGCCGCAGGGCTATCAGATTTCGCAGCTGTATCACCCGATCGTGGGCGAAGGCGAAGTGCTGGTCGAGATGGGCAATGGTGAAGCACGCAATGTGCGCATTGAACGCATCCACCTTGAACAGGATGCAGGCAAATCCATCCATGACATGGACCCAACCATGTCTTTCGTCGACCTGAACCGCACCGGCGTAGCACTGATGGAAATCGTCAGCCGCCCCGACATTCGTGGACCGGAAGAAGCAGCCGCCTATGTGCTGAAGCTGCGCCAGATCCTGCGTTACCTGGGCACCTGCGACGGCAACATGCAGAACGGCAACTTGCGGGCGGATGTGAACGTGTCGGTCTGCAAGCCCGGTGCCTATGAAAAATACTGGGAAACACAAGATTTCAGCCACCTTGGCACCCGCTGCGAGATAAAGAACATGAACTCCATGCGCTTTATCCAGATGGCGATTGACTACGAGGCGCGGCGCCAGATCGCCCTGATCGAGGATGGGCAAGAGGTTGTGCAGGAAACACGGCTCTATGATCCCGACAAGAATGAAACACGTTCAATGCGGTCAAAGGAAGAGGCGCATGATTACCGCTACTTCCCTGATCCCGATCTGTTGCCTTTGGAGATTGAACAGGATTGGGTGGATGATATCAAAGCGTCCTTGCCCGAACTGCCAGACCAGAAAAAAGCGCGCTTTATCAACAACTTTGGCTTGTCTGACTACGATGCCTCTGTGCTGACAGCAGAAGTTGTGAACGCCGAATACTTTGAGAAAGTCGCCGAAGGCCGTGACGGCAAGCTGGCCGCAAACTGGGTGATCAACGAACTGTTTGGCCGTCTGAAGAAAGAAGACCACAGCATCGAAGACAGCCCTGTGTCAGCCGCCCAATTGGGCGAGCTGATCGGGTTGATCAAGGCAGGCGACATCAACGGCAAAATCGCCAAGGACATCTTTGAAATCTGTTACACCACCGGTCGCGACCCAGCCGAGATTGTCGAAACCGAAGGCATGAAACAGGTCACTGACACGGGCGCGATTGAGGCGGCGGTTGATGACATTATCGCGGCCAACCCTGCACAGGTGGAAAAGGCGCAGGCCAACCCCAAACTGGTGGGCTGGTTTGTCGGGCAGGTGATGAAAGCCACAGGCGGCAAGGCCAACCCGGCGGCGGTCAATCAGATTGTTGCTGGCAAACTTGGCCTGTAACGCCGGCCATAACGGCACCAAGGCATTACCAATAGCCTAATCGCGCGCGATTTGATAAAAGCCTGCGGGTAAAACAGGGATGACACGATGTCATATGAATACAAGGTCATACCGGCACCAACGCGCGGCTTGAAGGCGAAGGGCGTCAAGACGTCTGAGGATCGCTTTGCCAATGCGCTTGAAACCGAGATCAACACGCTGGCCGCCAAGGGCTGGGAATATGTGCGCGCTGACACCCTGCCCTGCGAGCAGCGCGAAGGTCTGATGAGCAAGACAACCGTTTACCAGAACATGCTCGTGTTCCGCCGGGCCAAAGCTGCGAAAGAGACCGCGCCGATTTTTTCCGCACCAAAGGTAAGTGCAACACCACCCAAGACCGGCGAGGAACGTCTGGCAGAGAAACAGGCGCTGGCCCAACCCAAGCCGGTGTCATCGCCCAAGCCTCCGAAGGTCGAACCTGCGGTGACAGACAAGCCATCTGACAAAGACGTCGCCGCCGAATAGCTTTGGCGTTTCGCCTTTGACTTGGGACATCGCGCGTCGCCAACTGCGTTTGGGTCGCAGGTAAGGGGCGGCGATTGGCGGAACAGATATCCGTCAAACTGGCCTAAGCAATATCAATTGCGAGCGCGTGGATGCGTCCGATAATGTCCTTGCCAAGTGCCGCATGGATGGCCCGATGACGCGCGATGCGCGACATTTTATCAAGGGATGGTGCCTTGATCACGATCCGCCAATGGCTTTCTCCTGACCCATCATCACCCGCATGACCGCTGTGCAGCGCACTTTCGTTGATCACCTCCAGCCGTTCGGGTGCAAGCGCACCGAGAGCATCACGAATTTCCGCTTCAATCGACATTATTTTGCTCCTGCCCTCTTCAATCTCTCGCTGCATTGTTTAGTATCTCCTCTCCGAGTCTAAAAGGTGAGACGCGCACCATGAAGAAAGATGATCCATTTGGTTTTGACATGTCTGTGTCAAGCTCCAAGAAAAAGAACCCGCGTGGACGGCGCGGGATGTCGGGTGCATCCGAAACCTCGACCCGTATTTGTGACCATGAAGGATGCGAAGAGGCGGGCAAATACCGTGCGCCGAAGTCACCGGACGTCTTGGATGATTTCTTCTGGTTCTGCCAGCAGCACGTGCGCGAGTACAATCTGAAATGGAACTTCTTCGATAGCACCTCAGAGGCCGAACTGGCCGCACAGATGGACAGTGATCGCGTCTGGGAACGCCCCACCAAGCCTTTCAAGCGCAGCACCGAAGAACGGGCCTGGGCGCGGCTTGGCGTTGATGATCCGCATCAGGTTTTGGGCGAAAATGCGACGCAGAATCCCGGACGTGGTGCAGCGCGGGGACGCAAATTGCCCCCAACCGAACGGCGTGCGATCGAAATCCTGGATGCCAAGGATAACATGTCAAAGCAGGAAATCCGCAAGGCCTACAAAGCCTTGATCAAGGTGCTGCATCCGGACATGAACGGCGGTGACCGAAGTCAGGAAGAGCAACTGTCAGAGGTTGTGTGGGCCTGGGACCAGATCAAGGTCAGCCGAAACTTCCGCGAAAAAGATTAAGCCGGGCACTGGGCCCGGCTCAACCAACACATCATTGACAGATCACTTGTTACTTGCGGTGATAAAGCTGGGCGCGTGACAGCGTGCTCAGCCGCGATGTTGCAGGGCGATGGCTGGCCGCGCGGCCATATCCAAAGGCGCGCTCTTCGGTGATTGCGATCATCATGTAATGTGCGCCCATCAGAATGGTGAACCACGCAACTGCCAACCATGGCTTGGCGATCATTTCCGTCAGGAGAATGACCGGCGCGTAGAATGTTCCATAAAGCGGATAGATCATCGTACCTGCAATCAGCGACGCGAGGAATGCAACCGCGATTGCACCCACAAGTGCGCGTGCAAAGCCAAGCACCCCGAGGTTGCCCATCCACCCACGTGCGGCGAAGAGTGCGACACCACCACCAAGCGCACCGGCGAAGATAACCCAGAAGACGTAAAGCGATGGTTCTGACCCAATGGCAGCGGGTCCATCGACACCTGACATGATCAGGACGCTCATGCCGGCGGTGGTTGCGATGACCGCCGCATAGGCAAGTACAAACGACTTTTCCCCACGCGTCAGATATAAGGCCTTGAGAAAACGATCCAGCATCTTTGATGCCCCCCAATACTCACTAATTTCACAACGTTTACGCACAAGACTTGCGAGGTTCTGTGTCAAACGTCACAGCAGCAATCAAACTCTTTGGCATAAATTTGCCACATTGTTCGGGCCCTCACAAGCAAAAACCGGCGAAAAATCGCCTACACTAAATACAGCGCAATAAATGCTTGTTAAGTATGATCAATTCGCGGGTCGCGCGGACGGTGCTTTCGCGCTTGGTTCATCACTTTGCGTTGCACGTCGCCAATTGCCCCTTAAAGCGACCCCAAAAGGAATCGCTTTAAGGCATGAATATGGCCTCTGCGGATGATCTAGGCCGCCCTGAACACGAGGCTGACACCGTTCAGACAGTGCCGCTTACCAGTTGGCTGAGGGCCATCGTCAAAGATATGGCCAAGGTGACTGCCGCAACGGCGGCAATGTACTTCGGTCCGCACACTCAACAATTTGCGGTCCGGTTTGGTGCCGATCGACCCCGGCAGGCTGTCGTAAAAGCTGGGCCAACCTGTGCCGCTGTCGTATTTTGTCTCGGACGGATAAAGTGCCAGATCACAGCCGCGGCAGAAATATGTGCCATCGGCATAGTTCTTGTCCAATGGCGAACTTCCCGCGCGCTCTGTCCCCTCATCCCGCATCACGCGGTATTGGGCATCGGTCAGCAGCGCACGCCATTCCGCTTCGGTACGGGTGATTTCAAACTGCTGGGCTTGCAAGGCGGCAGGGGCTGCGGCACTGGCAAGTGCAGCGAGGGTAAATGTACGGCGGTTCATCATGGGTCATTCCTTTGCATTTGCCCCGATATACCAGCCCATCCGCATCGCCGCCTAGCGCTGCAGCACAAAACCACGCGCATGTGATCATCTGTCATATCGCGTTAACACACGGCAAATTACGCCCTTTCCCTTGCAGCCACGAGGTTTATGTTGCATCCCGACGCAAGACGAAACGAGCAAGTGCAAGGGCATTCTAAGATGGCGGACGGTATGACTGACATGCAAGCGAAACCAACCGAGGATATCTCGGTCCGTGAAGTCTTTGGCATTGATAGTGATATGAAGATCAAGGGGTTTGCCGAACGTGGTGAGCGTGTGCCCGAGATCGACAGCACCTACAAGTTCGACCCGGACACGACTTTGGCCATCCTTGCCGGTTTCGGCTACAACCGCCGCGTGATGATCCAAGGCTATCACGGCACCGGTAAATCGACCCATATCGAACAGGTGGCGGCGCGTTTGAACTGGCCTTGCGTTCGGGTGAACCTGGACAGCCACATCAGCCGGATTGATCTGATCGGTAAGGATGCGATCAAGCTGCGCGACGGCGTGCAGGTCACCGAATTCCACGAAGGCATCCTGCCATGGGCCCTGCGCAACCCGGTTGCGATTGTCTTTGACGAATATGATGCCGGTCGTGCTGACGTGATGTTCGTCATCCAGCGCGTGTTGGAAACCGATGGTAAGCTGACGCTGATGGATCAGAACGAGATCATCACACCAAACCCCTACTTCCGCTTGTTTGCTACTGCGAACACGGTTGGTTTGGGTGATACAACGGGCCTTTACCACGGCACGCAGCAGATCAACCAGGCGCAAATGGACCGGTGGTCGCTTGTGGCGACGTTGAATTACCTTAGCCACGACGCCGAAACGGCGATTATCCTGTCGAAGTCACCGCATTTCAACACAGAAAAGGGCCGCAAGACGATCAGCCAAATGGTGACTGTCGCCGACCTGACCCGGACCGCCTTTATGAATGGTGATCTGTCTACGGTGATGTCGCCACGCACCGTTCTGGCCTGGGCCGAGAATGCACGCATTTTTCAGGATGTGGGCTATGCCTTCCGGCTGTCGTTCCTGAACAAATGCGATGAGCTTGAGCGTCAGACGGTTGCTGAATTCTACCAGCGCTGTTTCGATGAGGAACTGCCGGAAAGTGCGGCGAGCCTGAGCCTCGGCTAATCACGCGCCTACAGTAGTTTTCCTACACAATCGCGCAAAAAGAATCGCATTGTTCGCGAATATTCCGGCGTTTGCCACATTCCGGTCCGTTTTCTAGTGATGATACCCGCAACCAGAGAGGGAACATCGGAGTCCACCATGAAAATGAATGTCGCCACGCAACTGCCCGAAGACTACGTCGTCAGCCATCAGGATCTGGCCGAAACCGCCGCCTCGCTGATTGCACATGCCCTGCTGCCGCTTTTTGCCGAAAACATGAGCGAAGACATCGCAAAGGCAAACGTCGAAGGCATTGTGACAGAACTGGCCTATCTGTTTGACGAAGGCGAGATTACCCTAGGCGGAAAAAGATATCGGCCGCGCATCGCCTTTGTTGACGAGTCCGGTCAGATATTGCCCGGTGCTGCCGACCTGGTCACCATGCACGAGCTTGTCGGCGAACCTTTCAATATCTCACCTGATCTGGGGGTCACATTTGAAGCCCCTGAATTGGTCGAAGAATAGCCGCCAGCACTGGTCAATACCGTCTGCGGGTTCTAGTTTGATGGCAAGCAAAGGACGCGCAGATGAGCAAGCCATCAGATAACCCCGCTGACCCGTTCAAAAAGGCCTTGGCGGAGGCAACCAAAGTCATGGCGGATGACCCAGAATTGTCCGTCACCTATTCTGTCGATCCTGCGGGGCAGACTGCGGACACCATCCGCCTGCCGCAGGTATCACGCCGCATGACCCGTGATGAAGTGCTGCTGGCGCGCGGCACTGCGGACGCCTTTGCGCTGCGTCACAAGTTCCATGATCCCAAGGTCTCTGCCCGCTACATGCCACAAGGCCAGATGGCGCAGGATCTGTATGAGGCGATGGAAACCGCCCGGATCGAGGCCGTGGGCGCCGCATATATGCCCGGCACCGCAGGCAACATTGATGCCAAGATCGGGACCGAGGCGCTGCGCAAGGGCTATGACCAGATCACGCAGGCCTCTGACGCGCCTTTGGCTGTTGCGGCAGGTTACTTGATCCGCCATCTGGCCACAGGCCGCGACCTGCCCAAAGGGGCGGAAAACGTCATGGAGCTGTGGCGCGGGTTCATCGAGGATCACTGCGGTGGCACGCTCGAAAGCCTGGAAGACACGCTGGGTGACCAACAGGCGTTCGCGAAATTCGCACGCCAGTTGATCAGCGACATGGGCTATGGTGACCAACTGGGCGATGACCCTGACAGTCTTGACGATGATCAGGAAGACGAGGCCGAAGAGGGTAGCGACGACGATCAGGAAGAACCCGACAGCACCGGCGAGGACGACAGCGACGGCGAAGAAGCCGAAGGCGCGCCAGAGCAAAGCCAGGAAGACAGCCAGGACGCCAGTCAGGCCCAGGTCAGCATGGATGATCAGGCTGACACAGAGATGGGTGAAGAGGCAGAGATGCCCGAAGGCGAAGCCCCGCTAGAGCCACCTGCCCCACAGCCTGTTTCGGATGCGGACCCGGACTACCGTGTTTTCAGCACCGATTTTGACGAAGAGATTTCTGCCGAGGATCTGGCCGAGCCGGTTGAGCTGGAACGATTGCGCGCCTACCTCGACCAGCAGCTGGAACCGCTCAAAGGGGCGGTGTCACGACTGGCCAATAAGTTGCAGCGCCGCCTGCAAGCCCAGCAGAACCGCTCGTGGGAGTTTGACCGCGAAGAGGGTATTCTGGATGCAGGCCGCCTGGCACGGATCGTTGCATCGCCAACGACACCACTATCATTCAAGGTCGAGAAGGACACCGATTTCCGCGATACCGTGGTGACGCTGCTGTTGGATAACTCCGGTTCCATGCGCGGACGCCCGATTTCCATTGCTGCGATTTGTGCGGATGTCATGGCGCGCACATTGGAACGCTGTGATGTGAAGGTCGAGATACTGGGCTTTACCACCAAAGCCTGGAAGGGCGGCCAGTCGCGCGAGAAATGGCTCGCCGCAGGTCGCGAGGCCACGCCCGGCCGCCTGAATGATCTGCGCCATATCATCTATAAATCCGCCGACGCCCCATGGCGGCGCACCCGCCCGAATTTGGGGCTGATGATGAAAGAGGGCCTGCTGAAGGAAAACATCGACGGCGAGGCGCTGGAATGGGCGCACCGCCGCATGGTGGCGCGTCAGGAACAACGCAAGGTCCTGATGGTGATCTCGGATGGTGCGCCGGTGGATGATTCCACTTTGTCGGTGAACCCTGCCAACTATTTGGAAAAGCACCTGCGCGATGTGATCGCCATGGTCGAGAAACGTAAAGCGGTGGAGCTGGTCGCGATTGGTATCGGCCATGATGTGACACGGTACTATGAACGCGCTGTGACCATCACGGATGTCGAACAGCTGGCCGGTGCGATGACGGAACAACTCGCCAGCCTCTTTGACAATGATCCGCGCAAACGGGCGCGTGTGCTGGGTATGCGCAAGGCAAGCTAGACCTCTGCTTTGCCGCATCTGTTGGATGCCTCCGGCGGAAGTTTGATTGGACATAGAAAGTCAGGGAGTTTTCATTTGTTTCAAACGTTTGAGGCACAATCTTCGCCCGATCAGGGCCCACCACGCCTGAAAGCCCTGCGCGCTGAAATGGCCGCACGCGGTTTTGACGCCTTTCTGGTTCCCCGTGCCGACGCGCATCAGGGTGAATATGTCGCCCCGCGCGATGCCCGGCTTGAATGGCTGACGGGTTTTTCCGGTTCGGCCGGGTTCTGTGTTGTTCTGCCCGCGTTGGCAGGTGTCTTTGTCGATGGACGCTACCGCGTACAGGTCTGTGCAGAAGTAGCAGGTGAGTTCACGCCGGTGCATTGGCCAGAGGTACAGCTGGCAGATTGGTTGCAAGAGCAGTTATCAGGCGGCGTGGTCGCCTATGATCCGTGGTTGCATACTGTGTCAGAGGTTGCAGGCTTGCGTGAAAAACTCAGTGATTTCACACTGACCCCCACAGATAATCTGGTCGATGCGATCTGGCCTGACCAACCAGTACCGCCGGATGCGCCGTTCACGGCACATCCGCTGGAACAGGCGGGCGAAAGCCATGCCGACAAGCGCGCGCGATTGGCGGATGCGATGGCGGAGGATGCTGTCGTCCTGACCCTGTCGGATAGCATTGCCTGGCTTTTGAACATCCGCGGCACTGATATTGACCGCAACCCGGTGCCGCAGGCTTTTGCCATTTTGGACAAGACCGGAAAGGTGTCGCTGTTTTGTGGTGAGGGTAAGGCCACCGATGTCGCCGATCATCTGGGCGAGGATATACGTATACGGGAAATCGGGGCCTTTCTGAACGATCTTCAGGATTTGACAGGAACTGTGCTGGTTGATGCAAAATCCTGCCCAGATATTGTTGCCACGACTTTGCGCAAGGCGGGTTGTGACATCGTCAAAGGCAAGGATCCCTGCATCCTGCCCAAGGCCTGCAAAAACCCCACCGAAATCGCAGGTGCCAAAGCCGCCCATGAACGTGACGCTGTGGCCATGGTTCGCTTTCTGACCTGGCTTGATGCCAAAGCGCCGTTGGGTGGGCTGACCGAGATTGACGTGGTCAAGGCGCTGGAGGATTTCCGCCGCCAGACCAACGCCCTGCGCGACATCAGTTTTGAGACGATCTGCGGGGCTGGGCCCAATGGGGCCATTGTGCACTACAGGGTGAGCGAAAAGACAAACCGCCCTGTCACCCAAGGCGACCTGCTCTTGGTCGATAGTGGCGGCCAATATGTGGATGGCACCACGGATATCACCCGCACGATGGCAATCGGCGCCCCCACCGCCGAGCATCGCGCCTGCTACACCCGCGTGTTGCAGGGCATGATCGCGATCAGCCGCATCCGCTTTCCCAAGGGTGTCGGCGGGCAGCATCTGGATGCGCTGGCCCGCGCGCCACTTTGGCTGGCGGGGCAAGATTACGACCATGGCACAGGCCACGGTGTTGGCAGCTATCTGAGCGTGCATGAGGGGCCGCAGGGCATTTCCCGACGCGCTGAGGTCGCGCTGCAAACCGGAATGATCCTGTCCAATGAACCGGGTTACTATCGCGAAGGCGCCTTTGGCATTCGCATCGAAAACCTGATCGTGGTGGTTGACGCGCCTGCCCTGTCCGGCGGTGATGACCGCGAGATGTTGTCGTTTGACACGCTCACCTATGTGCCCTTTGACCGGCGGCTTATTGATACCGACCTGCTAACACAGGCGGAACGGGACTGGATTGATCGCTATCATGCCGATACATTGGCCCTTCTTGCGCCGCGATTGGACACAGGGACCAGTAATTGGCTGACCGCAGCCTGCGCGCCGCTTTGACATAGGGCTGTCAGTGAGAGCGCCCGCGGCATAGCCGCCAGTGATGAGGAATTGACCATGGCCGACCATATCAAAATTCGCCCGGCGACAGGGACATGGGTTGTCCGTGCCGCAGGCGCTGTGCTGGGCGAAAGCACCAATGCGCTGGAACTGACCGAAGGGGATTACCCGCCGGTGATCTATTTCCCCCGCTCTGATCTGGCCATGGCCTTTCTTGAGCCGACCGATACAATCTCGACCTGCCCTTACAAAGGCGAGGCGAGTTATTTCACGATTGTCGCCAAAAGCGGGCCGCTGGCCAATGCCGCCTGGTCCTACGAACGCCCTTTGGAGGGCGTTGCCGCGATCAAGGATCATCTTGCATTCTACACTGACAAGGTTGCTGTCGAACAGGTCTGAGCTTTAGGAATGTTCTTCTGCTGCTGTCTCTGACAGCGCCCGGTTCATCGCACGCAGTGCATCAACTTCATACAATGCGCCCAGCAAATCCGCCCCGCTTTCGTCATGGGTGGCGTGAACCACAGGGATCAGTCTTGGCCTTTCACGCTCAAACAGCGGCATCGCTTGTTCAAGTGATGCGTTGCGGTCCAGACAGATACCTTCGCGGATCAGGGCGCGGCATTCTTCTTCCAGCGTCGATTGGCGACCGTCGATGGGGTGCATGATCCCGGCAACTTTGATTGTGGCCAGCAGATAGGCCTGTGGACCAGCGGCCAGATGTACGTTTCGCCGTTCCAACTGTGTCAGGAAGAATGATCTATCCACCAAGCGCGAAGAGATTGCACAGGACAGGGACACGGCCACCATAACGGCCAGACCTGTTTGCCAGTCGCCCGTCAACTCGAACACAATCAGCGTGGTCGATATCGGCGCGCCCAAGACCGCCGCGGCAACCGCACCCATGCCCGCCAAAGCATAAAGCGTACCTTCACCCGAGACATTGGGAAAAATCGCCGTAGCGATGATGCCAAAAGCGAGCCCTGTCAGCGCGCCGACCATCAGCGACGGCGAAAACACCCCGCCGCCCATACGCCCGCCCATGGTGATGGCCACGGCCACCACCTTGAGAACGACAAAGACGATAGCCTCGTGCAGCAGCAACCCACCAGTGAGAGCGGCTGACGTCGTCTCATATCCGGCACCGATGATATGCGGCCACCAGATTGCCAGCCCGCCCAGCATTGCGCCTGCGATGGCGGGGCGCAGGAAGCGCGGCATGCCGGTTTCATCCTGGACATAAGACCCAAAGTCGTCAGCCAGAAAGATGGCTTTCATCAAGGCAACAGCAACAATGCCACAGACCATGCCAAGGATGATAAACGCAGGCAGCTCAACATAGAATTGCAGGGCGTTCTGCACCGGCAATACAAATTCCGTGACATCGCCAAAGACAAGGCGGTTGATGACCGTGCCCACGGCAGAGGCAATCACGATGGGCGCAAAGGCATGCACAGCAAAATGGCGCAGCACCACCTCAAGCGCGAATAGCGCGCCGGCAATGGGGGCGTTGAAACTGGCGGAAACCGCCGCCGCAACGGCGCACCCCAGCAAATCGCGCCCGGTGATCCCATTGGCGTTGATCCAACGGCACACCGTCGTGGAAATGACCGCGGCAAGGTGGACCACTGGCCCCTCTCGCCCGCTGGACCCACCCGTGGACAGGGTGATCATTGACGCCAAAGCAGAGGCCAGACCGCGCCGCACCTCGACCCGGCCTTCGGCAAGGGCGGCCCCTTCGATAACGTCCGCCACCGACCGCACACGCCCGTCATCCGTAAACCGGTCCAGAATGACACCAACAATCAAACCGCCACAGATGGGAATGATCAGGATTTGATACCAGGCAAGCCCCGCCGCAAAGGAATGCAGGGTCAGAACATCATCCGTCCCGTAAGCGGTTGTCTGCAACAGATAGATGCCAAGGCGAAACAGGACGGCAGCAAGGCCCGCGCCGATGCCAATGGCAAGCGCTATGAACCAGAACTGGATTTGGTTGGGACCGTGGGTTTTCATGACCCGAGCGGCGTCTTTGCAAGCCCTCGTTGCATCAGCAACTCTTTGCTGCAGCAACGCTTTGACTGGCTTACCCATTCGGTTTGCTTTCCGCCTCGGACACACAAGGCCGCACACCCTGTCAGATCCGTGCAGCTTGCATCGTCTTTATGGTAAGACGTGGGCGCATCCAAGCCAATACTGCGGCGATCCAATCAAAGCAAACAGCGTTTTGGTTCGTGTCCAGGCCGTTGAGTTGACGAAAAGCAGGTGAGCATTTGATGGCCAGATTCGCCCAAAAAACAACCCTTGCGCGAATCACCTGACCCGCACCTCCTAAGAAGAGCAAATTTTGGCTATTTTTTGATCTTTCGTAAGGTCAATGCCAGAATCCGAAAGTGCCGTGGAATAAGGGAGTTAGGATATTTGTCCTGAGTTTTTCAAATAATTTTGCACCCTTAGCGCGCGGGGTTCATGAACAACTCCTGATAGTTAGGTCAGCATGCGTGACATACTTTGGGACAGGTTGCGAGATTCAGGGCCAAACTGTTACGTAGAGGAAGGAGACGGGTATTGTCTCCCATTTCACGAGTATCAAGAGTGATGCGCAAGCAGATCTCGCCGTTACCAAGGTCACTTTAGCAATAGGGTGGTCTTAAATGAACGATGTATCGAGGAGGTGAGTGGCCGAGATACATAGTAAAGAGTGGGCTGAGTAACCGGTGTAAGTTCAGGGCGTCGCAATTGCTGCGACGCCCATTTTCGTTCTCAGGTCTGGATCAGTGCGCGGGCCGCTTCGCGCGCCGCATCGGTCACCTTGTCACCAGACAGCATCCGGGCGATCTCATCAATGCGGGCATTCGCATCAAGTGCCACAACAGTTGATATCGTCGATTGAGCATCCTGATGCTTCTCGACGCGCCAGTGATGCCGACCAAGGGCTGCCACCTGCGGTGAATGGGTCACCACCAGCACCTGCCCGTCTGTCGCCAGTTCTGCCAGGCGCCGCCCAACGGCATCGGCCGTGGCACCCCCTACCCCACGATCAATTTCGTCAAAGATCATGGTCAGGCCCAGGCTCGCCTGTGTCAGGCAAACCTTCAGCGCCAAAAGAAAGCGGCTCAACTCGCCGCCCGAGGCAATCTTGTTCAGCGGACCAGCGGGCGCGCCGGGGTTTGTGGCCACGGTGAAGGTGACATCGTCGCGACCCTCTGGTCCCGCATCAGCCGCTGTCATCGTCGTGGCAAAAACGGCGCGCTCCATCTTCAACGGTGCCAACTCACTGGCCATCGCCGCATCCAGCGCTTTGGCAGCCTTGGCCCGCTTCTTGTGAAGATCCGATGCTGCGGCATCATATGATGTCCGCGCCGCCGATACCGCCTTACGTAAATCATCCAAATCCCGCGCCCCATCGTCGAGCACCGCAAGCCGCCCGCGCAACTCATCCGCGAACTGGCGCAGGTCATCGGGCAGCACATTGTGTTTGCGGGCCAAGCCACGGATCGCAAAAAGCCGCTCTTCAACCTCTTCCAACTCGGACGTGTTGAACGACAGCGCGTCCAGACAATCAGCCACACCGCGCTGCGCCTCATCAAGGGCCAACATCGCCTGTTCAATTGACGTCAGCGGGGCGTCAAGCCGCCCCTCTGCCTGCTCGGCAACCCCTTGCAACCAGCGCAGCGCATCGTTTGCCATACCTTCGGCACCCCCCATGCCAAGGGCCTCGGCTGCTTTGCCGATATCTGCACGGATTTTCTCGGCGGCCTGCATCAGACGGCGCTGGGTATCCAGGATGGCCTCTTCCCCAGCCTCGGGGGCCAGCGCGTCAAGCTCTGCCACCGCGTGCCGCAAAAAGTCTTCTTCGGACTTTGCCTCTGCAATTCTGGCCTCGGTCGCCGCCAGATTACGGCGGGCCGTTGCCATCGCGCGCCAAGCGTCACGGACCTGATCCAATTCAGTCTCTAACCCGGCAAAGGTATCCAGCAACTGCCGGTGGCCACGTGGGTTCAACAGACCACGATCATCATGTTGGCCGTGCAATTCAACAAGCGTCTCTGACAAGTTGCGCAGAACCTCTCCACTGACCCGTCTGTCGTTGACCCAGGCCGTCTTGCGCCCGTCGCGTGCGTTCACGCGGCGCAGGATCAATTCATCCTCGACGGCAATGCCAGCCTCTTGCAAAACCGCCATGGCCGGGTGTGAAGCGGGCAGATCGAACCACGCCGTCACCTCGCCCTGATCGGCCCCTTGGCGCACAAGTTCTGCGCGGCCCCGCCATCCCAGCACAAAACCCAAAGCATCCAGCAAGATGGATTTACCGGCCCCGGTTTCCCCGGTCAGCACGTTCAGCCCCGGTTGAAACGCCAGTTCCAGCCGGTCGATAATCAACATGTCGCGGATATCTAAACCACGTAGCATCGGTTTGCCCAACGGGCGGGGTTGCCCCCGCGTTGATTACAGCCACTCACCGCGCAGCACCTGCCTATAGATCGACGCCAGCCAGTTATCGCCTGCCGCTTCCGCCGTCAGGCCGCGGCCTGTCAGCAAGGCAAAGCTGGATTCGTACCATTCGGTCGACTGATAGTTGTAACCAAGGATCGCCCCTGCGGTCTGCGCCTCTTCCACCAATCCCAGCGAAAGATAGCTTTCAACCAAGCGGTGCAGCGCTTCTGGCGTGTGCGTCGTGGTCTGGAAATCCTCGACCACCGTGCGGAACCGATTGGCAGCGGCAATATAGTTCCCACGCTTGAGGTAATAGCGCCCGATTTCCATCTCTTTGGCTGCCAAATGATTGAAAGCCAGATCAAATTTCAGCACCGAGGCGCTGGCATATTCACTATCGGGATATTGTTCGATCACACGGCGCAAGGCTTGCAAGGCCTGAAATGTCAGTCCCTGGTCGCGGCCAACCTCATCAATCTGATCGTAATAAGACAAGGCCAGAAGATAGGCCGCATAGGCCGCATCTTCCTGCGTTGGATAGAAATCCAGATAGCGCTGCGCGGAGGCGCGGCTGTTCGGATAATCCTCATCCTTGTGGTAGGCAAAGGCCTGCATGATCAACGCACGTTGGGCAAATTCGGAGTAAGGATAGAGGCGCTCAATCTCGCCAAAGGTGAAGGCCGCATCGTCAGGGTTACCCTGTGCAACCTGCCTTTCGCCCCGCTCAAAGATCTGACGTGCTGTCAGATCGTCAAGAGGCTCTCCGCTCCGCTCACCACTACAGGCCGCAAGCACAGCAAGCGAGATCGCGGCAACACTGCGCAGCACCCAACGGGATTTGGTGACCTTGCTGCCTGACATTCTTTGTGACCTCACTCACACTTCTTATGCGGACAAGGCGCCAGGCGCCCGTCCTTCTCGGCTCGGTCTAACATAGAAAAATCGGGGGCAAAATGCCTTTTGACTGCTTCGTGTTCAACTGTCGCTATGTGGATCAGGCAACCGCGTCCAGATCGGCCATGCTGATCCCCACGCCGGGCAAGCGGGCGGCGATTTTTGCGTCACAATTTACCCAGCGCCAAGCGTCTGGACGGTCAAAAAGCGCGCGCAGCAGCTTGTTCGTCAACGCATGACCGGCACGTGTCCCGGTGTAGCGGCCAAGGATCGGCGCGCCGGCGGTGTACAAATCACCCAAAGCATCCAGCATCTTGTGGCGCACAGCCTCATCCGCGTGCCGCAGCCCGCCCGGTGTCAGGACCTCTGCACCATCGACAACAACCGCATTGTTGATCGTCCCGCCCAAGGCCAAACCATTTGCACGCATCGCATCCACATCTGCCGAACGGCAGAAGGTGCGGCTGTCGCATAGCTCGCGGACAAAAGCGCCGTTCGCCATGTTCAATGTCTTGTGTTGCTGGCCGATGGCTGCATCTGCAAAATCAATCGCAAAGTCAATTTGCAGCGTCGTTGAAGGGCTCAACTGCGCAAAGGCCGGACCGTCAGAGACCGAAACATCTTCCAGCACCTCGATTGCGCGCAGCGGCGCAGCCAATGGCCGCAATCCGGTTTCCACGATGCCACGCACAAAAGCAGCCGAACTGCCGTCAAGGATTGGCACCTCGGGCCCGTCGATATCGATCAGCGCATTATGCACGCCACAGCCTGCAAGGGCGGCCATCAGATGTTCGATGGTTGAAACGGTCACGCCGTCTGCGTTCGTCAGGCGGGTGTTCAACGGCGATACAATCACATCATGCCACAAGGCCGCCAACGCAGGGCGTCCGGTCAAATCTGTCCGCCGAAACACGATGCCTGCATTGGCAGCCGCAGGATGCACGACCACGCGCACAGGCGACCCGGTATGCAGACCGGTTCCTTCAAAGACGACATCAGATTTCAGCGTTGTTTGCACGCGGGGCTTTCCGTGGTGTGACGTTGTGTGAGTGTCTCATTCAACTAGGACGTCACTGTCTTGGGCTCAACTCACTCTTTGCAACCGTCTGAAACATGACATGGCAAGATTGAGGCAGGTATTTCGCAGGCGCAGCAAGCCTTTATGCTAAAAGCAAAAAAGGCCGCATCACTGCGGCCTTTCGATGTGATCTGACGTTGCGTCGCGATCCTGATTGTTTCAGATCAATTCGCTTGCCGGCGCAGAAATGCCGGGATTTCGATCTTTTCCTGGTCTTCGTTCTGCTCTGGCTCCTGATGCAGCGCTGTCACTTGCGGCTGTGTGCGGGCCGGTTGCTGGGGTGCCCCATCAGCCTGCGCACCGGTCATCCGGTTGATCAAAGAGTTGATCCCAAAGCGTGGCTTTTCCGCCTCGACAGGTGCCACTGGCGCTGCCGCCTGTGGTTGCTGTTGGGGTGCCTGATCGCCCCGTGGAACCCGGTTCACAGCAGCTTGCAGCCGTGCCATCGCCTCGGGCGAAGGTGTACCCGGCGCAGATGCGGCGCGCGGTGCCACAAAGTTGTCTGCTTGTGTCAGATCAGGCTCTGGGCGTGGCGTATAGGCGGGCGGCGGAAGATCATCCGCCGCGGCTTGTGGTGCGGGCGCTGGTTGCTGATAGGCCGCAACAGCCGGTTGCGCAGGCGTCTCCATCTCTTCAAAGAGGGTGGGTTCTTGTGCAACCGGTGCAGGCGCTTCGGTCTGAGCTGCAAAAGCAGGTGCTTCGACTTCGACTTCTTCCGCAACTTCGGCCACAGGTGCCAATGGTGCCGCCATAGAGCGGCGTGGTACCGGCGCTTCCATCTCGCGGGTCACGGCATCAATGCCGGTTGCCACGACGGACACGCGCATCTTGCCGTCCATCGCTGTATCGAGTGTCGAGCCCACGATAATATTCGCGTCGCCATCAACCTTTTCACGGATTTTGTTGGCGGCTTCATCAAGTTCGAACAGGGTCAGGTCATACCCACCGGTGATGTTGATCAGCACACCCTTGGCACCTTCCAGCGAAATCTCATCCAGGAGCGGGTTGGCAATCGCCTTTTCGGCGGCCTGAATGGCGCGGTTTTCACCTTCTGCCTCGCCCGTACCCATCATCGCCTTGCCCATCTCGTCCATCACGGCGCGAACGTCGGCAAAGTCGAGGTTAATCAGGCCAGGACGGACCATCAGGTCAGTTACGCCTTTAACGCCTTGATAAAGAACGTCATCGGCCAATGCGAAGGCTTCGGTAAAAGTTGTGTTTTCATTGGCCAGACGGAAGAGGTTCTGGTTTGGAATGATGATCAGCGTGTCGACAACTTTCTGAAGCGCTTCAACACCATCCTCGGCTTGCTTCATGCGTTTGGCGCCTTCGAACTGGAAGGGCTTTGTCACAACGCCGACGGTCAGAACACCCAATTCGCGGGCGGCCTGCGCAATGATCGGCGCGGCCCCTGTCCCGGTGCCACCGCCCATACCGGCGGTAATAAAACACATGTGCGCGCCAGCAAGGTGGTCTACGATCTGTTCAATGCTCTCTTCTGCGGCGGCAGCACCAACCGTGGCCCGTGCGCCAGCGCCCAGACCTTCGGTGACTTTCAATCCCATCTGGATTTTGGCACCAGCGCGCGACTGTTGCAGCGCCTGCGCGTCTGTGTTGGCGACCACAAATTCGGTGCCGTCAAGCTCTTGCTCGATCATGTTGTTGACAGCGTTGCCGCCTGCGCCACCAACACCAAACACCGTAATACGTGGTTTCAGCTCTTCATGCCCCGGAAGGGAGAGATTCAAAGTCATAACTCGATCCGCCTGTTTTTTGAATTGGCCCGTGCCCCCGGGCGTTTACTGCTTATTAGTCAGCACAATAACCAAGTGATGCCGAAAGGTCACGACAAAAACACAAAATATCTACCAAATCTGGACAAAATCTGTGCGCTTCCCGCCGGATTTCGGCCAGTAGGCAAGATATTGCGCATTACCAGTTGTCTTTAAACCATTTTACGGCCCGCTTTAGCGATCTGGCGGGGTAACGGTCGGCAGGAATCTCAAAATCCCACCACTCATCCTGCGGGTTTGCCGCGAAAAGTGTCAGCCCAACAGCGCTGGAAAATGCCGGGCCAATTGCCGCCTGTGGCAGGCCCTGAACGCGCAACGGCCGGCCCAAACGAACCTGTTGGCCGAGAATCTTGCTCGCCAACCCGTCCAGGCCAGGGATCTGGCTGCCTCCACCCGTCAGGACGATCTGTTGACTGGGCAGATGTTCAAAGCCCGCAGCATCCAGACGCGCGCGCACTTCTTCGAGAATTTCTTCCACGCGGGGGCGCATGATGCCGATCAACTCTGCCCGGCTGACGGTGCGCCGGTCATGTTCCCAATCGCCGGTATCACCACCGATTTCGATCATCTCGCGATCGTCCATGCCTGTGGCCATGACGCCGCCGTAAAATGTCTTGATTCGCTCCGCCGTCGCGGCAGGGATCTGCAAACCCATCGAGATATCCGAGGTGACATGCTCGCCGCCCATGCGCACCGAATCCGCGTAGATCATGTGCTTTTTCATAAAGACGGACAGCCCGGTCGAGCCGCCCCCCAGATCAATACAGGCCGCGCCCAACTCCTGCTCGTCCTCGACGAGCGTGGACATGCCGGACACATAGGCCGAGGACGCAATCCCGGCGAGTTCCAGATCGCAGCGCTTGATGCAGTAAAAGATGTTCTGCACCGCCGTCGCATCGACGGTCAGCATATGCATATCGGTGGTCAGCGTATTGCCGATCTGCCCGCGCGGATCAGCAAGGCCAGAGCGATGATCGAGCGCGAAATTCACCGGCTGTGCGTGCAACACTTCACGATCCATGCCGTAATCAGGCACATCGCAGGATGCCATCACCTGACTGATATCCTGCTCGGACACCAAACCACCGCTGACGTCCAGTGATCCATCCAGCCCATATGACCGGGGCCGTGCGCCTGACAGGCAGGCAATGACGTGATCAACACGCACATTGGCCATTTTCTGTGCGGCCTGAACGGCGGTCCGAATGGCCCGCTCTGTTTCCTGCATCGCGTCGACCTCGCCAAAGCGCACGCCACGCGACCGGGTTGTGGCCGCGCCAATCACGCGGAACTGCGACTGCCCCGCCATAGAGCCGACACCATCGGTGCTGCGGAACTGCTCGGGGCCATCAAAACGCAGGATGAGGCAGGCAATCTTGGATGTGCCCACGTCCAGAATAGCGACAACACCCCGCTGCATCGCGGCCTTGCGCATTTGCCGCATCGTTCTTTGGCTGTCGTATACGTCGCCCATCAGTTTCTTGCCCCATCATCATTATCAATTTGAACATTCACACGGCGCAGCGCCGCTGCGGCCTCTTCATTCATGCGTAAAGTCGGGCGGCCCACGTTGCGCATATCCACAACAGCCACGTCCCGGTTCAGCATGTCCTGCGCATCATTCAGCGCGATCACCCGGTCCAATGCGGCCACCGCTGCATCTGAAGGCAGCAGGATGCGCTGATCGCGGTCCAACACCATATCCCAACGCCGCTCGCCCATGCGAACCAGCCCGCGCACCCGGTCCAGCAACGGCCCCGCCGCGGCAAAAAGTGCCAGTGCCTCGTCAATATGTTCTTCTGCGCCATCACCGGCGATCAGCGGCAGATCCAGCCGATCCGCGCGGAACCCGACAACACCCGACTGTACGCCATCCGGATCAATCAGGCGCAAGACAGCATCATCACGCCAGAGCGCCACCGGCACGCGCGGCGTCAGCGCAACATCAAGTGCCCCCGCCTGCCCTACCCGGACGCTGGCCGACTGGATCGGATCAAGTGCTTCAATCTGCGCACGGATCGCTTCAAGGTCGAGATCGAATGAGGACACTGGAAACTCTGACGGCAACAATGGCGCAACCTGTGCGACAATGGCGTAATCCGCCCCTGAAATATTCATCGTCTGCACCATGAATTGCGGGCGCTGCTGAAAGCTTTGCTTGGTCTCTTCGATGGTCATGGCAAGCTGTGCCCGATTTGCGGGTTTAGAGTACCAAGACCCGGCAATCGTCAGGATCAGGATGATCGGGACGCCAATCCGCACACTGGCGCGAAAACCGGGCGTCAGCATCAGCCGCTGATAGCGATAACCCAGCCGCGACGGCGCCGGATCACGTGGTGCGTTGTCTGTCTTGGGGCGGCGGCGGATCAGCGATCGCATGATGCGTCCTCCACCATCCAGCGACACAGTTCAGGGAATGTGACGCCCACATGCGCTGCCTGTTCAGGGGTCAACGACGTGGGCGTCATACCGGGCTGGGTATTGGTTTCAAGCAGGATCAAGCCATCAAGGCCGCGTGTTTCATCCCAGCGGAAGTCCGTGCGCGACACGCCGCGACACCCCAGGGCCTGATGCGCACGCAAGGCGTATTCCATACAGGCGTCAAAAATCTCTTGCGGCACGTCGGCAGGCAGTTCGTGGCGAGAGCCACCCGGCGCATATTTTGCGTGATAATCGTACCAGCCAGCGGTGATGATATCGGTCACAGTCAGGGCGCGGTCACCCATCACCGTGGTGGTCAATTCGCGCCCAGGCGCGAAAGTTTCGACCATCACCTGTTCCGGCATATCATCGGCCAGCTGCGGCGGGCCGTTTGCATCTTCGTTGACGATGTAGATCCCGACGCTGGATCCTTCGTTATAGGGTTTCACCACATAGGGCGGCGGCATCACATGTGCTGCACGCACTGCATCGGCAGAGGCCAGGATGCTTTCCACAACAGGCAGACCAACTTTGCGATAAACGTCTTTGGTGCGCTGTTTGTCGAGGGTCAGGGCAGAGGCAAGAATGCCAGAGTGCGTGTAAGGGATCCGAAGCCATTCGAGCAGGCCCTGAATGGCCCCATCCTCGCCCCAGCGCCCGTGCAGCGCGTTGAAGACAACGTCAGGTGCAATCTCTTGCAGACGCGCAGCAACATCGGGGCCTGCATCGACCTCGATCACATCACATGCTGCGTCCCGCAAAGCCGCCGCACATTCGCGGCCCGAGCTGAGCGAGACTTCGCGTTCAGCCGATGGGCCGCCCATGAGGACAACAACTTTCGGGTTTGTCCTGCTCGACATACCCTACCGCCTTATTCGCGGGCCTTTTGCGACCCGTCATTCGTTTTGATCCTTGCCTTGGATCGTGGCC
The DNA here is from genome assembly GCA_947498645.1 of uncultured Paracoccaceae bacterium. Classification (GTDB taxonomy): domain Bacteria; phylum Pseudomonadota; class Alphaproteobacteria; order Rhodobacterales; family Rhodobacteraceae; genus Yoonia. The sequence continues at coordinate 3,180,047 of CANMKS010000001.1, forward strand.
TTTTGGCCCTTTATTCTGCGGTATCTTCGTCCTTTCGGACACCAACCCGCATGATTTCCCATTGTAGCTCAATCCCTTGGGAATCGTAAACCTTTTTCCGCACCTCTTCGCCCAAATCCTCAAGGTCGGCGGCGGTTGCGCCACCTGCATTCGTCAGGAAGTTCGAATGCATGGTATTCATCACCGCTCCGCCCTTGGTCGCACCACGCATCCCTGCGTTGTCGATTACCTTCCAGGCTTTGAGGTCATGCACATCATCCGCCCGCCCTGTCGAGGAAAAACCAGCCGGATTGCGGAACGTCGATCCAGCGGTGCGGTCCTTGGTGGGTTGGGTTTCATCACGTTTGCGCAACTGGTCGTCCATGCGCGCCTTCAGGGTCTCTGGGTCCGCTTTGGGTGCAACAAATCGCGCCGCGACGATCACCGCCCCTTCGGGCAACTGACTGCTGCGATAGGCTAAATTGAGGTTATCGCGCTCCAGTTCCGCCACTGTACCATCGCGCAGAACAACCGTTACCGATTGCAGGACGTCGGCAATATAGGTGCCGTAACAGCCCGCGTTCATGCACACCGCCCCCCCGATTGTGCCGGGGATCGTGCGCAGGAATGTCAGATCAAAACCCGCATCCGCTGCTTTGCGCGCCACATGCGCATCAAGGGCTGCGGCACCAGCGACGACGCCGCCCTCTTCGACGGAAATCGTATTAAAGCCACGCCCCAGACGGATCACAACGCCGGGAATGCCGCCGTCACGGACAATCAGGTTGCTGCCGACGCCCATGGGAAACACCGGAACCGCCGGATCAAGTGCTGCCAGAAATGCAGCAAGGTCATCCACATCAGCCGGTTGAAACAGGACTTCAGCCGGGCCACCAACCCGCAGCCATGTCAGATCAGCCAGTGCGCGATGCGCGGTCAGTGTGCCGCGCACGGCTGGAAGTTCAGGTAAGTTTTGGTTCATCCCGCTTTGTCCATCCTACGATGCTGCCAATAAGGCCACCCGCAGCGACAGGGGCGCTGATGCCTATTAGCGCCAGCACATACCCCAAGCCGTCCCACCCGGTCGAGGCCTCAATGCCAAAAAACATCCCCCCAGTGAAGACAACCCAGATACCAGCCAACCAGCCAAAGCCTTGGCGGTTTCCTGACTTGCCAAACTTGAAACATGTGAACGCCGCGGCCAAGAAAACAACCGCAGGCACACCGTAGATCAAAAGATACTCTTCCATTGTGATTCTCTCCGTTTATGAACATTGTTCATATCTATATGCAATTTATGAACAATGTTCAAGTACCTTCTCTTTCCTTCCCAAATTAGACCATCCGATCGTCCTGCTTGCGCAGCAGCCACCCCAGAAAGGCACCCGCGGCAGAACCCAGCAATGCCGGCAGAAAGCCAAGCATCGCCAATGTCATCGCAAAGATGGGATCAATCCCGATAGGCCGCCCGCTGGCAAAGATCAGGATCACCAGGGCGGCACCGATGATTGACCCTATTGTCAACGCCAGACCTGACTGCCCTGACCGCACCAACTTGGCGAGCAGCGCAAAGGGCACGCCCGCACAAAGCAGCATCCCCCCGATGATGATCGCCTGTTCCACTGCCTACCTCGTGCGTTTTCCCTTGATCCGCTGCCAAAGAAAGTAAACCGGCCAGCGCAAAATCGAAACACCTGCAATCAGGCCAATAGCGCCGTATGTGAAACCATGTTCCCATGTGATCCAGATCAGCAATGGCAACCCGATCACCATCAGGATGTAGGCGCGCCGCCAATGGTTATCGGTTGATGGAAACGCGGCAAGCACAAAGGCCAGTAGAACCCAAAGCCCAATCAGGATGGCCGGATCAGACAGAAGCGCCAGCATCACAAGTTACTTGGTCAGACGTGCGGGCAATGCATTGGCCCAGGCGCTGATTGTACCCGCCCCAAGGCAAACAACCATATCACCCGGTTTGGCCTGTTCGCGCACAAGCCGTTCCAGATCATCCTCTGATTCAACGGTCCGCGCATGACGATGCCCGTGCCGGATCAACCCCGAGACAAGATCAATATGGCTGGCACCCGCAATCGGTTCCTCTCCTGCGGCAAAAACCTGGGCAATGCCGATGACATCCGCATCATTGAAGCAAGCGCAAAACTCATCAAAGTGATGTGACAGGCGGGTGTACCGGTGCGGCTGATGAACCGCGATGATCCGCCCGTCGGTTGCTTGCCGTGCTGCCTTGAGGACGGCTGCGATTTCAACCGGGTGGTGGCCATAGTCGTCGATGATGGTCACGCCATCCACCTCGCCCACCTTGGTAAAGCGGCGGTTAACGCCTTTGAAACCCTTGAGGGCGGCGCGGATTTCGTCCTTTTTCATCCCCAGATGTCGGGCCACAGCAACAGCCGACAATGCGTTTGAGACGTTATGGTCCCCCGGCATCGGCAGTTCGCACCCTTCGATCACGGCATCCTCGGCCTGCAAGGCAATATCAAAATGCGCCACACCTGCCTTGTAGGTCAGGTTGGTCGCGCGAATGTCTGCCTGGGCATTGAAACCATAGGTCGTCACGCGCCGATCCGTGATCTTGCCCACCAGCGATTGCACGTCCGGATCATCGGTGCAGCAGACAGCCAGCCCGTAAAACGGGATGTTCGACACGAAATCATAAAATCCCTTGTGCAGCGCCTCTTCGGTGCCCCAATGCTCCATATGTTCGGGGTCAATATTGGTCACAATGGCAATGGTCGCAGGCAAGCGGTTGAAGGTGCCATCGCTTTCGTCCGCCTCGACCACCATCCATTCGCCCTGCCCCATGCGCGCGTTAGAGCCATAGGCGTGAATGATCCCGCCATTGATCACGGTCGGATCAATGCCGCCTTCGTCCAGCAATGCGGCAACCATTGTTGTTGTGGTTGTTTTGCCGTGTGTACCGGCGACAGCGACATTTGATTTCAGACGCATCAGCTCGGCCAGCATCTCGGCCCGGCGCACGACAGCCAGACCGCGCGCACGCGCCTGGTCCAGCTCAGGGTTGCCGGGTTTGATCGCCGAAGAGATCACGATGACCTCTGCCCCGTCGAGGTTCTCGGCCCGCTGCCCCTCAAAGATAATCGCGCCAAGTGATTTCAGGCGGTCCGTGATTTTGGATGCCTTCAGGTCAGAGCCCTGCACCGTATAGCCGTGGTTCAAAAGCACCTCGGCAATGCCCGACATACCAATGCCGCCAATGCCCACAAAATGGATCGGGCCCACATCAAGGGGCAGTTTTGTTGCTGCATTCATAACCGGGTTCCCATCCATCATGTCTTGCCTGCCTCTGCCAGATTTTCAACCATCTGCACAAGGCGCGTCGTCGCGTCGGGTACGCCACAGGCCGTTGCGGCAATGGCCATTTGCAACATGCCCGCCTCATCCGAAAGCAATGTGGTCAGTTTGACGCGCAATGGCTGCACGTCAAATTCACTCTCCGGCATCAAGACCGCCGCACCCGCCTCGACCAGTTGTCGTGCATTCGCTGTCTGCTCATCGCGCACAGCCGCGGCAAAGGGCACCCAGATCGCAGGTCGCCCAATCACACTGACATCGGCCACGGTGGACGCACCAGCGCGTGAAATCACAAGCTGCGCATCCGCCATCCGGCGCGGCACATCATCAAAAAATGTCTGCACCTCAGCCTGGATCATCTCGTTTTCGTAATATGCGGTGACCCGCTCCACATCCTCCGGCCGCGCCTGATGGCTCACGCGGATATTGCGGCGAGTGTTTTCGGGTAAGGCTGCAATCGCTGGCGGAACGACATCGGACATGACCCGCGCGCCCTGTGATCCACCCATAACCAGCAACGACATCGGGTAATCACCCGGCGGAATATAGGGGGATCCTGCGTGTTCCAGAATTGCCGCCCGCACCGGGTTGCCGGTATGCGTGCCCTCCACGCCGCCGGGCAATTCGGTGGGCCACGTACCGCAAGCAATCTGGTCAACACGTTTGGCAAACAGTTGGTTCACGCGGCCCAGAACGCCGTTTTGTTCATGGATCATGCGCGGCACACGCAGCGCCCAGGCCGCTGTCATCGCCGGGATCGCCGGATAACCGCCAAATCCCACCACAACTGTTGGACGCTCACGCAGCATCCGCCATTTGGCCGCACCGATGCCACCCAGAATACGAAACGGCACGAGTAGTTTTTGGGCAATCCCACCGCGGGCAAAGGTGGCGCTTCCGACCACATTCACCTCAACGGCGTCAGGAAAGCCGCCGGTATAGCGTGCGCCACGGGCATCAGTCGACAGACGCACGCGCCAGCCCTTTTCCAGCATCGCCTCGGCCAGTGCCTGCGCGGGAAACATATGCCCGCCGGTGCCACCAGCGGCGATGATCAGCAGCGGCGCGCTCATCGGTTGGCCCTGCGCAAGAAGATATCGCCGATCTCACCCTGTGGACGTGTGCGTGTGAATGCCAAAAGCAAACCCACGGCAATCCCGCTCGCAATCAGGGACGACCCGCCATAGGAAACAAAAGGCAGCGTCATGCCCTTTGCAGGCAGCAGACGCACAGCAACACCCATATTGATCATGGCCTGCACGCCAAAAGCACAGACAAGCCCGGTGCCCGCTAGGCGAATGAAGATGTCACGCTCTTTCATCAGACGCAGCAAGGACCGCACAACAATCACCGTATAAAGGGCGATAATAACCAACACGCAGATCAGCCCGTATTCCTCGGCCGCCACAGCAATGATGAAATCCGTATGTGCATCAGGCAGCGACCATTTCACCTGCCCCTCACCCACACCAACACCAAAAAACCCACCTTCGCGGATGGCGTTTGTCGCATAACCAAGCTGCGTATTGGGATCGAGGTCGGGGGAAAGAAAGCCATCAATCCGGCGGGCAAAATGCTCTGAATTGGAATAGGCGACCGTGCCACCAAGAATGACAAATCCGGCCAGAATGATCAGCAGGGTCATCGGCGCCCCCGCGACGAAATACATCACACCCCATGAAAACAGGATCAATGCGGCCTGCCCAAAGTCAGGTTGCATCGCCAGCATCAGCACAATGACCATCGTCAACACAAAGGAATATGTCTTGCCCGGCGGGCCACCAATCTGCTGGGACGCAGCCAGCAGCCATGCCGTCATAACAACAAAGCCCGGCTTCAAAAACTCTGAAGGTTGCACCGCCGCAAAGCCCAGCGAGTACCAGCGTGTCGCCCCTTTGCCAAAATCCGTACCCAGCACAGGCAACATGGCCAAGGCCGCAAAAGCACCCAGAAACCCCAACACGGCCAAACGGCGCACCATCGTAGGCGACATCATGGACACCACAAACATCACAATCATCGCAACACCGCCAAAGATCGCCTGACGTGTCACATAGTGAAACGGCTCCAGCCCGTTTTTGGCCGCCAAAGGCGGCGAGGACGCAAGACCCAGCAATAACCCGATCCCGAACAACAGCAGGATGCAGGACATTGTCCATTTATCAATTGTGCGCCACCATCGTGGCAAAACCGGGTCGCCGGATTGCACCGGGACCGTCCCATAGACCATTTCCGTCATGGATCACCGCTCACTCTGCCTGTCGCCCGTTTTCCGGGTCTGTGTGCAGCATAACGCTCTATGCGACACGATTCCACTGAAATCACGGGGCCGCTCACTTTCTATGTCCAATCAAACTTCCGCCGGAGGCATCGGACATTTGAAATCCCCCACCACATCCGCCATATGCGCTCCCATGCAGATTGAAACCCTGATCATCGGGGCCGGCGCGGCTGGCATGATGTGCGCAGCACATGCAGGGCCCGGCGTGCTGGTCATTGATCACGCAAAAGCACCGGGCGAAAAGATCCGCATTTCCGGCGGCGGCCGCTGCAATTTCACCAATCTGCACAGCAGCCCGCAGAATTTCATCAGCCGGAACCCGCATTTCTGCAAATCCGCGCTGAAGCGCTACACCCAATGGGATTTCATCGATCTGGTCGGGGCCTACGGGATCGCTTGGCACGAAAAGACCCTGGGACAGCTTTTTTGCGATAACACTGCAAAAGACATCATCGCGATGCTGCGCGCAGAGATGGAGAACGCCGGGGCGCAACTGTGGCTTCAAACCGCCGTCACGGCGATCTCGCGTGATGGTGCGGGGTTCACCGCGACGCTGATCCGCGATGGGCGCGAAACGCATGTGACCGCCCGGAACATTGTGGTCGCCTGTGGTGGCAAATCGATCCCCAAGATGGGTGCAACCGGGTTGGGTTATCAGATCGCCCATCAGTTTGACCTGCCCGTCATCACGCCGCGTCCGGGGCTCGTGCCGCTGACCTTTTCGGATGATCGGTTCAAACCCCTTGCAGGGGTCGCCGCACCGGCCCGTGTTTCGGCTGGCGGTGCGCATTTTGAAGAGGCGATCCTGTTCACCCATCGCGGCCTTTCAGGCCCCGCGATCCTGCAAGCCTCGTCCTATTGGCAGGAAGGCGAAAGTATTGAGGTGAATCTGACACCGCAAGCGGGGCTGTTGGCCGCTCTGCAATCGGCCAGACAAAACGACGGGAAAAAGGCGCTCACGACAGTGTTGGGCCACGTCCTGCCCGCCCGGCTGGTTGACTACTTACAAGATGAACTGGGGCTGGCCGGCAATATCGCGGACCAAAGCGATGCACGCCTGACAGCACTCTGCGATGCGCTGGCCCATTGGCAACTGACACCGGCAGGCACCGAAGGGTACAGAACGGCAGAGGTCACATTGGGCGGGGTTGATACCGATGCGCTGTCATCCAGAACAATGCAGGTCAAAGAGGTGCCCGGTCTTTATTTCATTGGCGAATGTGTTGATGTCACCGGCTGGCTGGGCGGCTATAACTTCCAATGGGCCTGGTCATCAGGCTGGGCCGCGGGGCAGGCCATTTCTGCGACGTAAGGTGGATCTTGATCCACCTTACAGTTTGCGCACCTGCGCCACGAAGTCCTCACCACGTTTTTCAAAACTGTCATACTGGTCAAAGGACGCCGCCGCCGGGGCAAGCAGGACGACTTCACCCTCCTGCGCATCCTTTGCCGCCTTGGCCACGGCCACATCCATCGTGCCGCAAACCTCTGCGTCAGCGCCTGTCAACTGACGCGCAAAATCAGCGGCCTCGCGCCCGATCACATAGGCTTTCACAACATGCCCCAGATGCGGCAACAGCCCATCCAGCCCGCCTTCCTTTTGCAAGCCACCGCAAATCCAGCGGACTTTCGGATAGGCCTGCAAGGCCTTGGCCGCACTATCAATATTGGTGGCCTTGCTGTCGTTGACGAAGGCGATCCCGTTCTTTTCGGCCACCACCTGACTGCGGTGCGGCAGGCCTGGATAGCTGTGCAGCGCCTGCGCGATGCCCTTGGGGCCCAGCCCCAGACTGCGGCAGGCCGCATAGGCCGCACAGGCATTTTGATGATTATGCGCGCCGGGCAACCCGGCCACGGCGCGCAGATCAACAGAGGCCACCTGCCGCCCCTTGCGATGCTCTGACAAAAACCCCTTGCGCGCAAAGACAGCCCATCCGTCCCCGGTCAGCTTTTGCCCGGACGATACGCGGATAATCCGGTCATCCCCCGCCCCTTCGATCATTTGGTTGGCGATATAGCGCCCTTCGGCCTCATCCACACCAATCACAGCGCGGTCCGGCCCGCCTTCGGCAAACAGCCTGCGCTTGGCCGCGAAATACCCCCCCAGCCCCGCGTGTCGGTCCAGATGATCGGGGCTGAGATTGGTAAACACGGCCACATCCGGCGTCAGGCTGCGGGCAAGGTCGGTCTGATAGGATGACAGTTCCAGCACCACGACTTCGCCGTCATGGGCAGGTTCAATGTCCAGAACACCACGCCCGATGTTCCCCGCCAATTGCGCAGGTCGTCCGTTTTCGACCAGAATATGGTGGATAAGCGCGGCAGTCGTCGATTTGCCGTTGGAGCCGGTCACAGCAATGACCCTTGGGGTCGTGTCGAAATTGTCCCAGTCCGGGGTCGCAAAAGACCGAAAGAAAAGCCCGATATCATTGTCCACAGGCACCTGCGCATCCCAGGCCGCTGCAATCACCGGGTGCGGTACGGGATAAAGATGCGGAATACCGGGGCTGACGATAAGCGCCGCAACCCCGTCAAATGCGCCCGCCTTCGTCAGATCGCGCACATCCAGCCCGGCCTCATCTGCGGTTTCGCGTGCCGGGGCGCTGTCATCCCAGACCACTGCCGTCGCACCACCGGCCTGCAAGGCCGCCGCCGCAGCGCGCCCTGTCCGCCCAAGCCCAAGAACGGCAACGGTTTGCCCTGCGTAGCCCTGCACTGGAATCATCGTTTTACCTTCACGCTGCTCAGCTGCCTCAAAGGGTCATTCCACTAGGTGACATGTTCAGGACCGGTCATGCAACCGCATTAGCGCAGCTACCTGATATGCAAGGCGCGTTTCATATCTGTGATCGCATCAACCTGTGCCGGGCTCAACTCACCCTCGACCAGTGAGGTCAGCATGGTCTGAAGCTTTTCCCAGGACGCATCCCCGTCAATCTTGAACAGCCGGCGCGCCAAACGCGTGACCGCCGCATCCGGCGATTGGCATTGACCAACCAGCCATCGGCCCAGAACTTCCATCTCTTCGGCCTCATCCGCACCGCAGCGCAGCTCGGTGCGCAGCAGGACGGACAACCGTTTGCGCTGATCCAATGTGGGCAGTGCGTCCAACTCAATAAATGCCTGCGCGAGGGCACAAACCGCAATCCGGGCGTCATCGACGCCTTCCACGGGATGGGCATTGTGTTGGCGACGAAACGCCAGCCTGCGGGGCGCATTTCGTGCGGTCGTGATCGCATCCTGTGCAATATTCACCGCGTCACCGGGGTTCTGGCGCGCCCACCAATACAGCGCACCACCAAGTGTCGTCAGGATCAAAATGATAAATCCCATTATTCAACCTCTTGCTGTGTCCAAGCGAGGGTGCCGCGTAAACGTGGCAGCAATATGAAAGGCCCCGACCCTAGCGCACCTTCAGCGTCGCTAGGCCGATCATCGCCAGAATAAGCGAAATGATCCAGAAACGGATCACGATCTGCGGCTCTGCCCAGCCCTTTTTCTCATAGTGATGGTGGATCGGCGCCATCAGGAAAACCCGTTTGCCGGTCCGTTTGAAGTAAAGCACCTGAATAATGACCGATAGTGCCTCGACCACGAAAAGCCCGCCAACAATCGCCAGCACAATCTCGTGCTTGGTGGCCACCGCAATTGCACCCAGCGCACCGCCAAGGGCCAGCGATCCGGTATCGCCCATGAACACCGCAGCGGGTGGCGCATTGTACCACAAGAACCCCAGACCGCCGCCGATCAGACCCATCGTAAAGATCAGGATTTCACCGGTTTGCGGGACGTAATGCACGTCCAGATATTGGGTAAAGTCGGTTCGGCCGACGGCATAGGCAATCACACCAAATGTACCGGCGGCAATCATCACCGGCATGATCGCCAAACCGTCCAGCCCATCAGTGAGGTTCACCGCATTCGCCGCCCCCACAATCACGATAATCGCGAAAGGAATGAACAGAATGCCAAGGTTAATCAGCGTGTCCTTGAAGATCGGCAGCGCCAGTTGGTTGGTCAAATCATCGGGGTGATAGACCGCCGCCCAATAGCCTGCGATGCCTGCGATCAGAATGCCCAGCAGAATACGCACCTTGCCCGACACGCCAGCAGTGTTTTGTTTGGATACCTTTGAATAATCATCGGCAAAGCCGATCGCCGCAAAGGACAGTGTTACAAAAAGAACCATCCAGACAAAGGGGTTGTCCAGCCGCGCCCATAACAGCGTCGAAAAGGTCAATGCACCCACAATCAGCAAGCCACCCATCGTGGGCGTGCCCTGTTTGGCGAAATGTCCTTCGGGGCCGTCGTCGCGAATGGGTTGGCCCTTGCCTTGCTTGCGCCGCAGCACGTTGATCAGCGGCGGCCCAAAGATGAACCCAAACAGCAATGCCGTCATAAAGGCCCCGCCCGCCCGAAAGGTGATGTAGCGAAACAGGTTATAGAAATCGCCACCATCAGAGAGAGCCGTGAGCCAATAAAGCATTGCGTGTCCTTTAGTCTTCTTGGGGGCGCCGATGCCCCAGTTTGCGAATGGCGTCAACAATCAGGCTGACTTTGCTGCCCTTGGACCCTTTGACCAGCACAACATCGCCTGCATCAACCAGCCGTGCGGTTTCGGGGATCAGGTCTTTGGCCGTCTCGGCCCAGTGTCCGCGCTGTTCTTCGGGCAGCGCCTGCCAAAGGTGATGCATCAACCGCCCTGCACAATGCACCAGATCAAGCGTTTGCAGGTCTGCATTCGCGGCCATGTCGCGGTGCATCTGCACCTCGTCGGGCCCCAATTCAAGCATATCCCCAAGGATCGCGATCCGGCGACCTTTGACGATGCGCCCCACGTTATCGGTAGGTTGTGAAGCCGCAAGAACCTCAAGCGAGGCCACAAGAGATGTCGGATTGGCATTGAATGCATCATCCAGCAGCTCAAGGCTTTCGCCATCATTGGCCATATCGGTCACAATAACCTCGCGCGTCCCGCGCCCCGCTGGCGGCACCCATGTGGCAATATCGAGCGAGGCCGCAACCGGGTCCGCACCAAGCGCATCCACCACGGCCAGAACCCCCAAGGCGTTCATCGCGAAATGCCGCCCCGGCACAGAGAGCTTGAAGAGGTAATCGTCGCCGGCATGGTGGGCATTGATGATCGTCACATCACCGCTTAGCCGCACATTTTGCAGCGTCCAATCGGTCGCATTTTCGCCAAAGAACACTTTGGCCACGCCAAGACCCTTGGCGTGATCCCCCAGCACCGCTGTTGTCTCAATATCGCTATTGAGGACCGCCACGCCGCCCGGCTCCAGCCCATCCATGATGCTGGCCTTTTCCACGGCAATGCCGGCCAGATTGTCAAACGACGCCAGATGCGCCGCGGCTACCGTGGTGATCATCGCCACATGCGGGCGTGCCATTTGGGACAGCGGTGTGATTTCACCGGGGTTGCTCATCCCGATTTCGATCACGGCGTAATCGGTGTCCGCAGGCATCCGGGCGAGCGTCAGCGGCACGCCCCAATGGTTGTTGTAAGAGGCTTCGGCGGCATGGCATTTGCCCTGTCTGGACAAAACCGCACGCAGCATTTCTTTGGTCGAGGTCTTGCCAACTGACCCGGTGATCGCGGCAATCCTTGCGCCAGTTCGCGCGCGCGCCGCGCGCCCCAGCGCTTCTAACCCCTTTAATACATCGGGGACTAACAGCAGCGGCGCATCCTCTGCGACACCCGCGGGCCGGTGCGTGACAAGCGCTGCCGCAGCACCTTTATCAAGGGCCTGCGCCACGAACTCATGGCCGTCACGGATATCTTTCAGGGCAACAAAAAGATCGCCGGGCGCAAGCGTCCGCGTATCAATCGACACCCCTGTTGCCTGCCAATCACCGCTGGTTTGACCACCCGTCGCAGCAGCGGCATCGGTCGAGGTCCAAAGCACGGTCATATCCGGCCCTCAAGGGCCGCAACAGCGACACTGGCCTGTTCCACATCATCAAAGGGCAGCACGGCATCGCCCACAACCTGTCCCGTTTCGTGCCCCTTGCCTGCAATCAACAAGGCATCACCCGCGCCCAGCAGGTCAATCCCCCGCAGGATCGCCTCGGCACGATCGCCGAACTCGGAAATACTGTCAGTGCCGCCCGCCGCGACCGCGCCCGCTAAAACAGCCGCGCGGATGCTGGCCGGGTCTTCCGAGCGCGGATTATCATCCGTAACAATCACGATATCGGCGTTCTGCGCCGCAGCAGCCCCCATCAAGGGCCGCTTGGCTGTATCTCTGTCGCCGCCTGCGCCAACAATCACAACAATCCGGCCCATCACATGCGGGCGCATGGCTTTCAGGGCGGTCTCGACCGCGTCGGGTGTATGGGCGTAGTCCACGAACACGGCCGCACCGCTTTCGCGCGTGGCGGCCAGTTCCATGCGCCCGCGCACGGTGCTCAGGTGTGATAGCGCGTCAAAGACATCGGCGGGGTCAGCGCCAGCCGCGATCACCAATCCGGCCGCGAGCAGCACATTCTCGGCCTGAAAGCCGCCAATCAGACCAAGCCGGGTTTGCCGTGCCTTGCCCTGCCATTCAAAGAGCAGATCCTGCCCGGTCGCATCAAACCGCTGCCCGGTCAGCCGCAGCCGCGCATCAGGGTGGCGGCCCACGCCAATGATCTCTTGCCCGCGTTCGGCGCAAATGACCGCAACCTCGGGCCCTTTGGGATCATCCAGATTGATCACCGCAACACCGTCGTCAGACAGAACGCGGGTGAACAGCCCCATTTTGGCATCGAAATAGGCCTCAAAGGTTTCGTGGTAATCAAGGTGGTCCTGCGTGAAATTCGAAAACCCCGCAGCGGCCAGCAACACACCATCCAACCGCCGCTGATCAAGGCCGTGGGACGAGGCCTCCATCGCGACATGGGTGATCCCCTCTTGCGCGGCTTGGGCCATGACCCTGTGCAAGGTAATCGGTTCTGGTGTTGTATGTTTGAGCGGGTGGGTCCATGCCCCCTCAACCCCAGTGGTGCCGAGGTTGACGCCTGCGATCTGCAGTTCTTCCCAGATTTGCTGGCAAAAGGTCGACACGGAGGTTTTTCCGTTGGTTCCGGTGACCGCAACAACCGTGCCCGGATGCGCCCCAAACCAAAGAGATGCGGTCTGTGCCAGGGCCTGCCGTGGATCCTGCGCCACAACCAGGGCGACATCGCTGTCTGCAAGCTTATCCGCAGCGATCCGTGCGCCTTCACTGTCTGTCAGGATAGCTCCGGCCTGCATGCGCAGGGCGTATTGGATGAATTCGGCGCCGTGGACCCGCGCCCCCGGCAAGGCCGCGAAAAGGAACCCCGGCTTGACCTCGCGGCTGTCGACAGCCAGCCCGGTGATCTGCGCCTCACGTCCGCCTTGCGCCCTCAGCCCCAGTTCCGCCAGTGATTTCATTGCCCGCCCTCGCCTAGTTTGAGGTGAGTGTTACACCGACCTGCTGAGGCCTGTCCACTTGTGGTCTGACCCCCAAAAGAGGGGCGACGCGACGGATCATCTCGGCCGCGATCGGCACGGCCGTCCAACCTGCCGTGCGGCGCGGCTCGGCGCCTGAATTCTCGGAAGGTTCGTCAAGTGTGACGATCAGGACATATTGCGGATCATTGGCCGGAAAGACCGAAGCAAAGGTCGCGATAACCTTGTCATCATAGTATCCGCCACCCTGCGTGCGCGGCTTATCCGCTGTTCCGGTTTTCCCGCCAACAGCATAGCCCGGCACATCACCAAAGGACGCGGTCCCTCGAGTGACCACCTGACGCAGCATGTCGCGGGCGCGGGCGCTGACGGCCTCGCTGACAACACGCGGGCCAACATCCACGTCCGTTTGACGCAGCAAGGTCGGCTCAACCCGCGTGCCGCCGTTCAGCAAGGATGCGTAGCCCGCTGCCAGATGTACCGGCGAAGAGGATAAGCCATGGCCGTATGATATCGTCATGGTGGAAATCTCGGACCAGTTTGGGGGCAATAGCGGACGCCCCGTTGGGGCCTCGGCCATCTCCAACCCTGTGGGGGCCAAGAAACCAAGTGAGCCGAGGAATTCCTTTTGCCGTTCTGCACCGATCTGCATCGCAATTCGCGCTGTGCCGATGTTCGATGATTCCACGATCACATCCGTGGTGCTCAATTCTGGCCCATAGTCATGGAAATCACGAATGCGGAAACGGCCCCATGTCAGCGGGCCCTGGGTGTCGATCATCGTATTGGGGTTGACCAAGCCAAGTTCCATGGCCTGTGCCACAGCAAAAATCTTGAAAACCGAGCCCAGCTCATAAACGCCCTGCACAGCACGGTTAAACAAGGGGCTGTCCGATTGATCACCCGAGGTCAGGACCTGAGGGCGGTTGTTCGGATCGAAATCAGGCAAAGAGACCATCGAGATGATCTCGCCAGTATGAATATCCATCAGAACGGACGCCGCACCCTTGGCATTCATGATCGACATGCCACCCGCCAGCACCTGTTCGGCCGCGGCCTGCACGGTCAGATCAAGGGACAGCGCCAGCGGCGCGCCTTCGTTGGCCGGATCACGCAGGAAACCGTCAAATTGACGTTCAACCCCGGCCACGCCGATCACCTCTGCAGAGGCGACACCTTCGCGGCCATAGCTGGCACCACCCAGAATATGCGCGGCAATCGGGCCATTGGGATACAGGCGCATTTCGCGCGGGCCAAACAGCAAACCGGGAGAGCCGATATCATGTACCGCTTGCATCTGTTCGGGGCTGATCTGGCGGCGAATCCAAAGGAACCGACGGTCACCTGTAAAATCAGTGAGCAGCTCTTCCTCATCCAGTTCGGGGAAAATCTGAACCAACCCCTTGGCGGCCTGCACCGGGTCAATCATATCCTGCGGATGGGCATAAAGCGAATGGGTGGCAAGGTTCGTGGCCAGAATGCGTCCGTTTCTGTCAACGATATCAGAGCGTTGCCCAATGATGGGATTGCCCACAGCAGAGGCGCGCGGCTCTTCTGGAATGGCTGAGGCCAGTGTCGCCATTCGCATCCCGATCACGCCAAATGCGCAAAAGAACGCAAGGCCCAGCACCAGCAGGCGGCCTTCGGCGCGTTGGCGTTGCTTGTCGGCCATCGCCTCATGGCGGCGGGCCCGGTTTTCGGCCTCGATGGCGTCAGGATCCTCGCCCTTCGCGCGGGCCTTCAGAACGCGGGCCAAGGGGCGGAGCGGTGTGCGGATCATAGGTCATTCTCCAACGCGCCCATGGCGTCAGAGGACAGCTCAATCGGGTTGGTGATTGGCAGGATTGGCGGGGCGGGATAGATCACCTGATCAACCGCGCCAAATGCATCTGGCATCAGCGGCAACAGGCCAAGGCGGTCAAAGTTCAGGTCAGCAAGATCAGCCAGACGGTCAGGCCGGTTCAGATAGGCCCACTCGGCGCGCAACATGCCCAGACGTTCATGCGCCCGCCCGATATCCTGATGCAGATCACGCACCTCGGCGATGGCACCTTGGGTCTTGTAGTTTTCCTGATAGGCCCAAAACGCCAGCCCCATGACCGACAGAGCGGCCAAAACATAAAACAAACCACGCATCTACCTGCCCCCCTTCTTTTGCTTTTTCATCGGCATACCCAATGTGGCAGGATCAATCGGCTCTGCCGGTGCATCCGTGCGGATGGCGACCCGCAGTTTGGCCGAACGCGACCTTGGGTTTTCGGCCAGTTCCTGTTCATCGGGTCCAATCGCCTTGCGCTTCTCGATGCGCCAGGCAGGCGTGACCTGCGCGACTTCCGGCGCATAGCGGTTGGCGTTGGCGGTATTGCCGGAACGGGCCTGCAAGAACCGCTTGACCATCCGGTCCTCAACCGAATGAAAGGTCACAACGGCCAGTTGGCCACCCGGCCGCAATGCCCGTTCGGCAGCCATCAGCCCATGGGCCAACTCGCCATATTCATTGTTCACGGCAATCCGCAACGCCTGAAAGGTCCGGGTTGCCGGATGGCTCTGACCCGGTTTTGCACGTGGCAAACAACCCTCGACAATCCTGGCCAGTTGCAGCGTCGTCGTCAGCGGGCGTGCCGCGACAATCGCCTTGGCGATGCGGCGCGAGGCGCGTTCTTCACCATACAGAAAGATAATATCGGCAAGTTCAGCCTCATCGGCTTCGTTGCAAAGGTCCGCTGCAGAAGGACCATCCTGCGACATACGCATATCAAGCGGGCCGTCGCGCATGAAGGAAAAACCGCGCTCTGCAAGATCAAGCTGCATAGAGCTGACCCCTAGGTCCAGCACAACGCCGTCCAGATCAGCGCCATATTCATCCAGCCTGGAAAACACGCCCGCGACCGTTTCAATCCGGTCGCCGTAGGCGCCGATCCATTCTGCCGCCATCTCAAACGCCAGCGGATCACGATCCACACCGATCACCTTATCCGCACCGGCATCCAGCAATTCACGGGTATAGCCGCCATTGCCAAAGGTGCCATCAAGCCAAACCCCAGAAACAGGCGAGACCGCTGCGATGAGCGGTCGGATCAGGACGGGAATATGCGGGGATGTGTCAGCGGCAGCAATCATCGGCGCTATGCGTCCAGCAGGATGAGCGGATCAAAACCATCCTCCTGTGCGTCCAACCAATCGCCCAGATCATCTGCCACCTCTTGGGCAAATGTCTCGGCTTTCCAGATCTCAAAGTGATCGCCCAAACCGCTGAACGTCAGCTCACCATCGGTCAGGCCCAGCTTTTGGCGTTGCTTGATAGGCATAACCGTGCGCCCGTCCTTATCGACGTCAAGGCGGATCGATTGGCCAATAATCAGGCGGGACAGTTTCTTTTTGTTGGCTGACCCGCGCGGCATGGCGTTGATCTGATCCACGACACTGTTGAATTCATCGACAGTATAGCCGTGCAACTGGTGCTTCAGGTGATCGCCGTAAAGAAGGTACATGCGCGGGAACAGGCCGGGTGTCCAATCGGGATCACCGGCTTCGAGCACACGGCGAAAATCAGCAGGGATCGACATGCGCCCCTTGCTGTCCACCTTTTGGGTGTGCTCGCCTGTGAAACTCTGACCCACTGTCCCTTGGCCCTTACTCGCCCCCGAAAATCTGCCTTAGATGTGAAAACGGCGGATTGCGCTGCTGCCACTGCACAATCCGCCGCCTCGTCCCATCTCTGGGAAGTCCGACTGCGCGTGCCACCTGGGGGGATGTCTGCTCGCTCACGCGCCGGATCTCATTGGGTAATGGCGAAGCCTGTATGAAACCTGCTTTTGCCGGTTGGGGTTCTTAGTATGCCCCTTTTGAAAGTCTGTTCGTCATTACCGTGAGACAGTTGTGGCATCACTTACCTCACCAAGCAACACTTTTTTGGGAATTCATGGAACCTTGTGGTGTTTCCAGTGTATATTTTGCACGGCGTACAGGGCACTGAATGCTGAAACGGCGGCATTTGTGGGGTGATTGAGGAAACACACTACAATATATGGTATACCTCTACGGAATTCGGGCTTGTTCCAGAATTTCCCAATTTTCTCGAATTTCTTCAACCATCATGCTGCGGAGTCGGAGAAATCGGCCTGCCCTGCGCGAAATACCGTCATGGAAACGCAGTTTCGATTCGAATCTCACATCGATTCCATGAATTCCCGGATGTGTGACTCAAATGCCCACCTGCGGCGATGGATCAAAGCCGCTTATGCATCACATGCGCATCAACCATCCCCTGCCGGGGATGGTCAAACGCATCGGGGATGGTTCCGATGGTCGCAAACCCAAGCCGATGCCAAAGCCCGATTGCCCCAACATTGCTTGCCAGAACAAAATTGAACTGCATGGCAAGATAACCAAGGCCGCGCGCGGCCTCTTGCGAATGTTCACACATTTGACGCGCTACCCCCTGCCCTTGCGCAGCGGGATCAACGACATAACCGCAGTTGCAGATATGGGCACCGCCGCCGGGTTGGTTTGTCTTGATATAATATGTCCCGACAATCCCGGCATCTGTCACGGCAACATAGGTCTTGACCGCCTGCGCCATCCAATAGTGATGCGCGGCCTCTTTGCTGATCCGGGGATCAACCGCGTAGGTTTCACTCTGCCGAAAGACATCGCGGATGATGGGCCAGATGGCCTCATAATCCGCCTCTTGCGCCTCTCGGATCGTGATCACGCCATGCCCCCATCTATAAACCGTCGAGCCAACTGCCGATAGGCGTCGGCCATGGGGCCGTCGCCAGCGGCAATGGGCGTGCCTGCGTCGCCCGCCAGCCGGGTATCAAGATCAATCGGCAGCGCGCCAAGGAATGGGACGTCGATCTTTTGCGCCTCGACAACAACGCCGCCATGCCCGAAGATGTGGCTCTCTGTGCCGCATGTGGGGCAAACAAAGCTCGACATGTTTTCAATCATGCCCAAAACCGGCGTGCGTAACGAGTTGAACATATCCAGCGCTTTGCGGGCATCAATCAAGGCCACGTCCTGCGGTGTGCTGACGACGACAGCGCCGGTCAGTTCGGTTTTTTGGCAAAGAGTCAGTTGAACATCGCCGGTGCCGGGGGGCAAATCGACGATCAGCACATCCAATTTGCCCCATTGCACCTGGCCCAGCATCTGCTGCAAAGCACCCATCAGCATGGGGCCACGCCAAACCACGGCCTTCCCCTCTTCCATCATCAGACCGATGGACATCATGGTTACACCGTGAGCCTGCAAGGGGATGATCGTTTTGCCATCTGGGCTGGCGGGGCGTTTGTTCACGCCCATCATCCGGGGCTGCGATGGCCCATAGATATCGGCATCCAACAAACCTACGCGCCGCCCTTCACGCGCCAGGGCCACAGCAAGGTTTGAGGATACCGTCGATTTACCAACACCGCCCTTGCCCGAACCAATTGCAATAATACGGTCCACACCGGCCACTTTCGCGGGGCCGGCCTGTGGGGTTGGATGGCGACCCACCTTCAACGATGGCGGCGCAGACGCCTTTGGGGCGGGGCCGTGGGCGGTGAGCACAACAGATGCGGTCTCGACCCCATCAAGGCTGCGCACCATGTCTTCTGCCGCGCGGCGAATGCCTTCCATCTTGGCGGCCTCACCGGGATCAGCGACTTCGATCACAAAGCGAACGCTGCCGCCTTCGATATTCAATGCCCGAACCATGTCACGTGACACAAGATCATCGCCACCGGGCAAAGTGAGTCGCGACAGAGCGCCTAGAATTTCATCGCGGGTGACGGGCATGAGAGAACCTCGAGTTTCAAAAGTGTCTAAATTCCTACCACCATCTGGCACGTTTTGGGCAAAGCGCAAGGGTTGGGAAACAGATGCTCAAAAATGCAACAGATTGATGACGTTAGGTCAGCAGAGCTTATGCATTTTCTGCATAGCAGCATTGCCAAAACGATCATTGTGCAGTTGCAGCATAATCATACATGTTACCGGCAACAGGATGAAATACATCATCCGACCGACACGAAAAGAGACGAGCACATGACATATAGTACACACACAGGTTTTGCAGGTTTCTCACTTGGACAGCGCTTTGCCGCATTCCGGGCTGATCTGGCGGAGAACGCCGCGAAACGCAAAGTCTACCGCACAACGCTTGCCGAGTTGGAAAGCCTTAGCAATCGCGACCTTGGCGATCTGGGTATTTCCCGCAGCGCGATCAAAGCAATCGCGTTTGAGGCCGCCTACGGCGCTTAAATCTGGAACTTTGGATCTGTCGCCTCCTCCCCCTTAGACAGATCCGAACGACGACCCGATACCGCACCTCCTCCCGTGGTTTTGGGTCACCAGAAAGGTGGCGGCATCCACCTCCTCCCGGATGCCGCCACTTTTCAAAATCAGTTTCGGGACCGCCCACCTCCTCCCAGGTTGGAACCGATGATACCGCAGGCAAGCGCACCTCCTCCCGCGCGAGTCCTGCGAGGACGCGCTTACTCCCCCTCCTCCCTTTAGGAGTAGGCGCCGATCAATAAAGACGGTCATGCCCACCTCCTCCCGGGCATGGCCGTTTTTTTGTTTGTGGGGTTGGATTTCAGACCGGTGCGAGCAGCCGCGCAAGTTGGCTGCGCGATGTGGTCACATCCGCCAGCGTGTAACAGTCCAGTGCCGCAAAGAAGGCCTCTTGCGCCTCTTGCAAGGGCCTGCGCAACCCACAGGCGGGCAAGATGCAGCACGACTGATCACTGCCAAAGCATTCAACAACCGGCGCATCAGCCTTGAGCGCGCGGACCACAGCGCCGATGTTGATGGCCTCTGCTGGATGAGCAAGCGTCAGCCCACCCCCGCGCCCTCTTTCGGATTTCACAAACCCTTCGCGCACCAGTTGCGATGCGACCTTGGCCAGATGATGCTCTGACAGTTGATACGTCCGTGCAATCGCCGAGGCCGACAACCGTTCCGGCCGCTGGACTTCTAGCGCCACCAGAACGCGCAACGCATAGTCTGTGAATTTATCAAGCTGCATGACTCAAATTAGCATTTGCAATGCGTAATTAAAAGTGTCATTTAATACGCATCTAGAATTCCGATTATAAGGAGTGAATCATGTCACTGTCCCAAGCACTGCTCTGGCCCGGCACAAAGATCTGCGAACGCATGGGTGTCGACCCGGAAGCTGACGCAGGCCTGATCCGGTCAATGTTCAACATGATCTTTTATCTGACCGTCACATTGACCGTCATGTGGCTGATCATGGGATGAGCCTGCCGCCGCGATTTCCCATCAGCGCGGGCGAAATTGATCGCGTTGTGGCCGCCTTTTACAGCCTGGTGCGCGATGACCCCAGCCTTGGCCCGGTGTTCGCCGCCCATGTTGCGGATTGGCCCATCCACGAAGCCAAGATCGCACGGTTCTGGCGCAACGCCATCCTGTTTGAGCGCGGCTATGACGGCAACCCTATGCAGATTCACATGGCAGCAGGCGATGTAAGACCGCCGCAATTTGCGATCTGGCTGGACCTTTTCGATCAGGTCCTGCATGACGAACTCCCCAATGAGACCGCTGATGCATGGTCGGCCCTTGCACATCGCATCGGTCGCGGCCTGCGTTATGGTTTGGAAACCTACAACACTGACGAGCCGCCACAGCTGCGAACTGCCTAAGGCAAAAAGCGCAGGGTTTAGTCGCATCCGCCGATTGATCTGGCGCCCTTAGGCTGCAAGAGTGTCACCATCACTCTGACGCAAGAGGGCGGCATGAAACACACAGTCACAGTTGATCCGTCAGGTGCATTCCTGACACTCCAGACCCCCAACACGAAATTCAGGTTCCACGCAATATGGCTGCGCGATAACGCCAGCGATCCCGATACACGCAGTACTGCCAATGGGCAGCGGCTGATCACATTGGGCGATATTCCGGCCGACACACGGATAGATCATGCGGCGGTCAAGGCGGACACATTGGAAGTCCAATTCACGCCAGAGGCCAAGACAGTCGCTTATGACATCCCATGGCTTGTCACGCATGCCTATGACAAACCCGCCCCTCAACAGCGCGGCTGGACGGCGGCAGATGTGACCACCTGGGATGCCCGCTTGATGGATGATGTCCCGGTTGCGGATTTTTCAGCGCTCAGAAATGATCCTGCCGCTTTGCGCAAATGGCTGGGGTCGGTCAATCGGTATGGGTTCGGCAAAGTTGTCGGCGGCCCCGTGGCCGAAGGCGCGTTGTTCAACATTGTCGATCTTTTCGGCTATGTCCGTGAAACCAACTACGGACGGCACTTTGAAGTGCGCACCGAAGTGAACCCCACCAATCTGGCCTATACCGGCCTTGGGCTACAGGCACATACCGACAATCCCTACCGTGATCCGGTACCAACGGTGCAGGTGCTATATTGCCTCGAAAGCTCAGCTGCGGGAGGCGACAACATGGTCGTTGACGGGTTTGCTGCTGCGCAGCGCCTGCGTGATGAAAACCCCGCGTATTTTGATGTGCTGGCCAACCATAGCGCCCATTTCGAATATGCGGGGGAACAGGGTGTCCACCTCACGTCGCGCCGCCCAATGATCGAACTGGCACCTGATGGGGCGCTGGTATCCGTGCGGTTCAACAACCGGTCGATGGCTGCGGTCACAGATGTCCCCTTTGACAAGATGTCCACCTATTATGCGGCCTACCGCAGGCTGGGCGAGATCATTGATGATGCGGCGATGCAGGTGAGCTTCCGGCTTGATCCGGGTGAGGCATTTGTCGTGGACAACACCCGCGTTCTGCATGCCCGCAAAGGCTATTCCGGTGAAGGCACGCGCTGGCTTCAGGGATGTTATGCTGACAAGGACGGGCTGCGTTCGACCTATGATGCGATGCGCAACACCCCGGAGGCTGCGGAATGAAGCCCGACATAGAAACATTGCGCCGTGATACAATCGTCGAATTCATCGGCTCCATCTTTGACCGCCGTGGCGGCGAAGAGTATCTGGGCGAACCGGTGAACATGGGCCAGCACATGTTGCAAGGGGCCACACTGGCCGAGCAATCAGGCCAACCGGAAGAAATCATCGTTGGCGCATTGCTGCATGACATCGGGCATTTCACCAGTGAGTTCGGCACTTTTACCATGGACGACACCCATGACCGGCATCACGAAGACGCAGGGGCCGAAGTGCTGGAGCGGTTCTTTCCAAGCGTCATCACCGATTGCGTGCGCTACCACGTGGCCGCCAAACGCTATCTCTGTGCCACGCGGCCCGCATATCTGCGCAAACTGTCGCAGGCATCTGTTCACTCGCTCAACTTGCAAGGTGGTCCAATGACCGCAGAGGAGGTTGCGGCCTTTGAAAAGATCCCCAACCTCGATCAGATCATCGCTGTGCGCTATCTTGATGACGCAGGCAAACACCCCGATATGCAAACCCCGGATTTCTGGCATTTTGCGCCGATGGTGCAACGCATGGTCGACCGCCATCTCGGCGATTAGCCGCGCACATCCTTGGGTGATCCCATCACCATATAGCTGGTGATGGATCGGACATGCGGCACCGTGCCCAGTTTGTCCGTGTGAAACGCCTTATAGGCGGGCAGATCTGCCACCTCGACCCGCAGAATATATTCAAACGCGCCCGCGACGTTGTGGCATTCGGTCACCTCATCGGCGCGGTCCATGGCCTTTTCAAATCCGGCTTGGGCTGCCTTGGTGTGCTCGGCCAATCCCACCGCCACATAGACCACATAGGCCCGCCCGGTCTGCACAGGGTCAATCCGGGCACGATAGCCCTTGATCACGCCAGACCGCTCAAGCTCTTGCACGCGGCGCAGGCAGGCTGACGGCGAAAGACCAACCTCTTCTGCGAGTTGCAGGTTACTGATGCGCCCGTCGCGCGACAGTATTCGCAATATATGCTTGGTTATTTGAGTGGATTTGCCCATGTGTTGCAGATTATCGCCATTCTCGTGCAACTTGGCAATTTCATTGCGCAGAAATAGGCGTATTGTTGCGCAATGACGTTCGAAATCCTTATCGCCCTCATCGGTTTTGCCTTTGCCAGCTCTATTACGCCGGGGCCCAACAACCTGATGCTGATGGCCTCTGGCGCGAACTACGGGCTGCGCCGGACGATACCCCATATGCTGGGGATCTCAATCGGCCATGCCTTTATGGTGGTGATGGTCGGCGTGGTCCTGCTGCAAGTGTTTGAGACCTATCCGGTCCTCAACATCGTGCTCAAAGTGCTGAGTGCGAGTTACATGCTGTGGCTCGCATGGAAAATCGCAACGGCCCTGCCGCCTGAAGCAAAAGAAGTCACCGGCAAGCCCTTCACCTTTCTGCAAGCGGCCGCCTTTCAATGGGTGAACCCCAAGGCGTGGTTCATGGCGATCACAGCGATCAGCGCCTATGCGCCGCAATCAATGGGGCTCTTTGCCGGTTCATTGATTGTGGCCATCGTCTTTTCGGCCACCAACCTGCCATCGGTCACCGTCTGGGCATGGATGGGGGTGCAGGTGCGGCGCTGGCTGGGCACAGCACGGCGGCTGCGCACATTCAACGTCTCAATGGCGGTGCTGCTGGTGGTGTCGCTCTATCCGATGCTGAAGTAGGGTGGGTGGAACCCACGCCCGGTACGTCCTAAAACGGTACGTCATCCGCCTGATCCGCGCTGACCACAAAGCGTGAAACCACATGTTTCGACCCGGCCTTGTCAAATTCGATGACCAGCTTGTCACCCTCGATCCCCATCACCTCGCCATAACCAAACTTCTGATGGAATACCCGTTCGCCCTCGGTAAAGGCAGAGACCGCGTCCAGATCAATGGTCATATTGCGCGCCTCCGAGGGCTGCGTCATACCCCGCTGCTGGCCCCGCGCCTGCAAGCGCCGCCAACCGGGCGAGTTATAGACATCCGCCTTATGCGCCTTTTCATGCAGGTCCGATCCGGCCATTCCGGCAATGGCAGGCGAGGCCGCACCGCCCATGCCCGCCGCACCATAGCCCCCACCATAAAGGCCCGGTGGCGTCAGAACCTCGACATGGTCAGGGGGCAGTTCATCAATAAAGCGCGATGGCATCTGGGATTGCCACTGGCCGTAGACGCGCCGGTTTGCGGCAAATGAAATTGTGCAGATCTCTTCCGCCCGCGTGATGCCGACGTAGGCCAGACGGCGTTCTTCCTCCAACCCCGTCAGCCCGCTTTCATCCATCGACCGCTGCGACGGGAACAAACCATCCTCCCACCCCGGCAGAAACACAGCCGGGAATTCCAGCCCCTTGGCGGCATGTAAGGTCATGATGCTGACCTTCTCGCCCTGCTCTTCTGTCTCATTGTCCATGATCAGACTGACATGTTCGAGGAACCCTTGCAGGTTCTCGAAATTCTCCAGCGCCTTGACGAGTTCCTTGAGGTTCTCAAGCCGCCCCGGCGCTTCTGGGGTCTTGTCGTTCTGCCAAAAGCCGGTGTAGCCGGATTCGTCGAGGATCATCTCGGCCAGTTCAACATGTGTATCCGCCTCAGCGCGCACTTGCCCGTGCCAGCGGTCAATCGCATCGACCAGAATGGTCAACTCTTTGAGCCCCTTACCACCCAGCAATTTGCCCTGACACACCAGCCGCGCGCCTTCATGCAATGACACGCCATTACTGCGCGCGGTGCGCTGGATTGTCTGCACCGCCTTGTCACCAAGCCCGCGCTTGGGCGTGTTCACAATCCGCTCAAACGCCAGATCATCGGTCGGGCTGACAGCCAGCCGGAAATAGGCCATCGCATCGCGGATCTCCATCCGCTCATAAAACCGCGGACCGCCTATGACACGATAGGGCAAACCGATGGACAGGAAGCGATCCTCAAACGCGCGCATCTGATGGCTGGCACGCACAAGGATGGCCATGGCGTCAAGCCCCACAGGGTCCAGCCCGCGCGTACCGCGCTGCATTGCCTCGATCTCTTCGCCAATCCAGCGCGCTTCCTCCTCGCCGTCCCAATGGCCGATCAGGCGGACCTTTTCGCCATCCTCGCGCGCGGTGAACAGCGTCTTGCCCAAGCGCCCCTTGTTGGCAGAAATCACGCCCGAGGCTGCGGCCAGAATATGCGGGGTTGAGCGGTAGTTCTCTTCCAGTCGCACCACATGCGCGCCCGGAAAATCCGCCTCGAACCGCAGGATATTGCCCACCTCGGCACCGCGCCAGCCATAGATGGACTGATCGTCATCGCCCACGCAACAGATGTTCTTGTGCCCGGCGGCAAGCAGGCGCAACCACATATATTGGGCCACGTTGGTGTCTTGGTATTCGTCCACAAGAATATAGCGGAACCAGCGCTGATATTGCGCCAAAATATCAGGGTGTTTCTGAAAGATCGTCACCATATGCAGCAGAATATCGCCAAAATCGACGGCGTTCAGTTCCAACAGGCGACGCTGGTAGGCGGCATAAAACGCTGGCCCCTTGTGATCAAAGGCCCCGCTGTCGGCCACAGGGATATTCTCGGGCGTGATCGCCTTGTTCTTCCAGCTATCAATGATCCCTGACAGCATCCGCGCGGGCCAGCGTTTTTCGTCGATCCCAGCGGCAACGATCAACTGCTTCATCAGCCGGATTTGGTCGTCCGTGTCGAGGATGGTGAAACTTGATTTCAACCCAGCCAGTTCCGCATGACGCCTGAGCAATTTCGCGCAAACCGAGTGGAACGTGCCCAGCCAGGGCATCCCCTCGACCGCTTCGCCCATCAATCCGCCAATACGGTTCTTCATCTCGCGCGCGGCCTTGTTGGTGAAGGTCACCGCCAAGATCTCTTGTGGGCGGGCCGTCCCAGTCGCCAGCAGATGGGCAATTCGGGTCGTCAACGCCTTCGTCTTGCCTGTGCCTGCGCCCGCCAGCATCAACACCGGCCCATCAAGTGTCTCAACAGCTTCACGCTGCGCAGGGTTCAAACCATCTAGATAGGGCGTATTCGGCCGCGCCATCGCACGCTGGCTTAGTGGCATTGCGGCCGCTTCAAAGGCGTCATCTTCGGAAAAACTGCTCATCCCCCTTACATAGCGCCAAGACCGACCTGTGAAAAGCCTTGTTCTACTTACGTTCTCATCGCTGTTTTCGGCCCACAATTATCCCCGCCAGCGGCGTCCGCCATTGCAAACCACGCGAGGCTCGCCATAGCTTTGCTGCATGACCCTGCACAGCCGCTATCCTGCGATTTCCGACCTCAAGGCGCGCGCGCGCCGCCGTATCCCGCATTTCGTGTGGGAGTATCTTGACAGCGCCACCGGGGTTGAGGCCACGCAGCGGCGCAATCGGACAGCGCTTGATCAGGTGCTGATGAACCCATCTATTCTGCATGGAGAATTCACGCCGGATTTGTCCACCACGCTGCTTGGTCACACCCACCCTTTGCCAATCGGAATTGCCCCTGTGGGCATGTCCGGCCTTGTCTGGCCGGGGGCCGAACAGATGCTGGCACGTACCGCCGCCCGCGAGGGCATACCCTACACGCTCTCTACCGTGGCCAGCCAACTGCCCGAAGATGTGGGGCCACATGCGGGCGCGCAGGGGTGGTTTCAGCTTTACCCCCCGCGCGATCCTGCCATTCGCGATGACATCCTCAAACGCGCCAAGGACAGTGGATTTCACACCATCGTGCTGACGGTGGACGTGCCTGTTGCCTCGCGGCGCGAACGGCAGACGCGGGCCGGGCTGACCAATCCCCCAAAGCTGACCCCGCGCCTTGCGATGCAAGCCGCGCAATGCCCTGCCTGGCTAAGCGGTATTCGAAAAACCGGAATGCCGCGCCTGCGGCTGATGGAAAGCTATACTGACAACCGCACAGCGCTGCCGTCGAACCACCACATTGGGTATCTGCTGCGCACATCCCCCGATTGGGATTACTTCAAATCCCTGCGTGACGTCTGGGACGGGCCACTGATTGTCAAAGGGATTTGCAATCCTGATGATGCCGCCCGCCTGACCGATGAGGGTGCAGATGCCATCTGGGTCAGCAATCACGCAGGCCGCCAGTTTGACGGTGGCCCGGCCACCATTGATGTCCTGCCGCGCGTCCGTGCCGCCACCCCCCTGCCCGTCATCTTCGACAGCGGGATCGAGGGCGGGCTGGATGTGTTGCGCGCATTGGCATTGGGCGCTGATTTCGTGATGCTAGGCCGCGCCTTTCACTATGGTCTGGGCGCATTGGGTGAGCCTGGAGCAGCGCATGTCTTGGATATTCTGCGTCAGGACATGATCAGCAATATGGGGCAACTGGGGGCAAAAACCCTTCGGGACTTGCCCAAATGCCTGCGATCTACCCATTAGGGTCAGATCCCATTAATCCACGGCGTCAGCGCCACTTTCACGAAATATCAGTGGTTTGGAGCGCGCCGACCCTAGTTGTTCTAGGGCCAAGCCGTCCACGCCGCTGAGATGAAGTGAAAGTGGCGCCCTTCGGGTTTGTCAGAGTAGCCGTGTGAGCATCGTTACAATGCCTTGAAATAGCATGACTATTGCTGCGGCATTGCGCCTTGTCACACGGCAAATCGGGCAAACTGACGGTGTGGATTAATGGGGTCTGACCCTAATCGTTATAGACGCCCCGGAATTTGCGCCTTACGAATGCTGCAACTGCGAAGGGGACTGCCATGACCGAGTTTAACAAAATCCTGATTGCCAACCGCGGCGAGATTGCAATCCGCATCATGCGGGCCGCAAATGAGATGGGCAAGAAGACGGTCGCGGTCTTTGCAGAGGAAGACAAACTGGGCCTGCACCGGTTCAAGGCGGACGAGGCCTACCGGATCGGTGAAGACCTTGGACCCGTTGCCGCCTATCTGTCGATTGATGAGATTATCCGCGTGGCAAAGATGTCCGGTGCCGATGCAATCCACCCCGGTTATGGCTTGTTGTCCGAAAACCCCGACTTCGTGGATGCCTGTGCGGCGAACGGTATCACGTTCATCGGGCCCAAGGCTGAAACCATGCGTGCCTTGGGCGACAAGGCCAGCGCGCGCCGCGTCGCGATCGAGGCTGGCGTGCCAGTGATCCCTGCGACCGAAGTTCTTGGCGATGATATGAGGGCCATCAAAGACGAAGCGGCCAAGGTCGGCTATCCCCTGATGCTCAAGGCGTCATGGGGCGGCGGTGGGCGCGGTATGCGCCCGATTATGTCCGAGGATGAGCTTGAAGAAAAAGTTCTCGAAGGCCGCCGCGAGGCCGAGGCCGCTTTTGGCAATGGCGAAGGCTATCTGGAAAAGATGATCATGCGCGCGCGTCACGTCGAGGTGCAAATCCTTGGCGACAGCCATGGCCAGATTTACCACCTGTGGGAGCGTGACTGTTCCGTCCAGCGCCGCAACCAAAAGGTGGTAGAGCGCGCGCCTGCCCCGTATCTGTCAGGCACCCAGCGCGAGCAACTTTGTAATCTGGGCAAGAAAATCTGCCAGCATGTGAACTACGAATGTGCAGGCACCGTCGAATTCCTGATGGATATGGACAGCGGCGCGTTCTACTTCATCGAAGTGAACCCCCGTGTGCAGGTAGAGCATACCGTGACCGAAGAGGTCACAGGTATCGACATCGTGCGCGCCCAGATCCTGATTGCCGAAGGCAAATCACTGGTCGAGGCGACGGGCTGTGCCAGCCAATATGACGTAAAACTCGACGGTCATGCGTTGCAATGCCGGGTGACAACCGAAGACCCGCAGAACAACTTTATCCCTGATTACGGGCGCATCCAGATGTACCGCTCTGCCACCGGGCCGGGCATTCGTCTGGACGGGGGCACCGCCTATTCCGGTGCGGTGATCACACGGTACTACGACAGCCTGCTGACCAAAGTGACCGCCCGCGCGCCCACGCCTGAAATGGCGATTGCGCGGATGGACCGTGCGTTGCGAGAATTTCGTATTCGCGGTGTTTCGACCAATATCGCCTTTGTCGAAAACCTGCTCAAACACCCGGTTTTCCTTAACAACGAATACCATACCAAATTCATTGACGAGACGCCGGATCTTTTCAATTTCACCAAACGGCGCGACCGGGCGACAAAAATCCTGACGTACATCGCAGATATCACCGTGAACGGCCACCCGGAAACAACGGGACGGCAGCGCCCCGCCGCAGATGTCAAACCGCCCCGTCCGCCGGTCAAACCAACGACAGACGTAACGCCCGGCACACGCAACATTCTGGACCAATTCGGGCCAGAGGCTGTGGCCGATTGGATGCGTGACCAAAAGCAACTGCTGATCACCGACACCACGATGCGCGACGGGCACCAGTCCCTGCTGGCCACGCGGATGCGCTCTATTGATATGATCAAGGCGGCCCCCGCCTATGCCGCCAATATGCACCAGCTATTCAGCGTCGAATGCTGGGGCGGGGCGACGTTCGATGTGGCCTACAGGTTCTTGCAGGAATGCCCATGGCAGCGCCTGCGCGATATTCGCAAGGCAATGCCCAACATCATGACGCAGATGCTGCTGCGCGCCTCAAATGGCGTTGGTTACACCAACTATCCTGACAACGTGGTGCAAAGTTTTGTCGCGCAGGCCGCCAGATCCGGTGTTGATGTTTTCCGCGTGTTCGACAGCCTCAACTGGGTAGATAACATGCGCGTCGCAATGGACGCGGTGATCCAGGCCGAGAAGGTCTGCGAAGGCACGATCTGTTACACCGGTGATCTGCTGGACCCCGCGCGATCAAAATACGATCTGAAATACTATGTCGGCATGGCAAAAGAACTGGAGGCAGCAGGCGCACATGTGCTGGGGCTCAAGGATATGGCCGGCCTGCTGAAACCAGCGGCAGCGACTGCGCTGGTCAAAGCCCTGAAAGAAGAAACAAGCCTGCCGATCCACTTTCACACGCATGACACCTCTGGTGCAGCAATCGCGACAGTGCTTGCCGCCTCTGCCGCAGGTGTGGATTGCGTGGATGCAGCAATGGATGCGCTGTCTGGAAACACATCGCAACCAACGCTGGGTTCCATCGTCGAGGCGCTGCGCGGCGACACCCGTGACACCGGCCTTGATATCGCCGCGATCCGTGAGATCAGCAATTACTTTGAACAGGTCCGCGCCCATTACGCGGCATTCGAAAGTGGCCTACAAGCACCGGCGTCAGAAGTGTACCTGCACGAGATGCCCGGCGGGCAGTTCACCAACCTCAAGGCGCAGGCGCGGTCACTGGGGCTGGAAGAGCGCTGGCATGAGGTTGCCCAAACCTATGCCGATGTGAATGCGATGTTCGGCGATATCGTGAAGGTGACACCATCCTCCAAAGTCGTTGGCGATATGGCCCTGATGATGGTCAGCCAGAACCTGACCCGAACAGACGTCGAAGACCCCACAACCGACGTCGTCTTCCCCGATAGCGTTGTGGATATGCTGCGTGGCGATCTGGGCCAACCGCCCGGCGGCTGGCCCAAGGCGATCCAGAAAAAGGCGTTGAAAGGTGTCAAACCGATCACCGAACGGCCCGGCAAGTCGCTCGAACCTGTTGATCTTGAGGCAACGCGCGCTGATCTGTCTGCACAGCTTGAGGGCAAGGTCATCGATGACGAAGACCTCAACGGATATCTGATGTACCCCAAGGTTTTCCTTGATTACATGGGCCGCCATCGGAGCTATGGCCCGGTCCGGACGTTGCCCACGCGCACATTCTTTTACGGGATGGAGCCGGGCGAAGAGATTGTCGCAGAGATTGATCCCGGCAAGACGCTTGAAATCCGGTTGCAGGCTGTCGCGGACATGAATGAAGACGGCGAAGTGAAGGTCTTTTTTGAACTGAACGGCCAACCGCGCACGATCCGCGTGATGAACCGTTTGGCGGCGTCAGAAAAGGTCTCGCGGCCCAAGGCCGAAGCAGGCAATGCCAACCATATCGGCGCGCCGATGCCCGGCGTCGTGGCGACCGTTGCAGCAATTGCTGGCAATGAGGTCAAGGAAGGCGATCTGCTGTTGACCATCGAAGCCATGAAGATGGAAACCGGTATCCACGCCGAACGCGATGCGGTGGTCAAGGCTGTGCATGTGCAGGCGGGCGGACAGATTGACGCCAAGGATCTGCTGGTCGAATTGGAGTGACGCAGAACCTCGCCCTGCTGTCCATTCTGGTGCCTGAATATGACGCAGGCATCGCCTTCTTTGTGGGGCAGATGGGCTTTGATCTGCTGGAAGACACTGATCTTGGGGGCGGCAAGCGCTGGGTGCGGGTTGCCCCGACGGGTGCGCAAACGGCGTTCCTGCTGGCCAAGGCGGTGGGAGCGCAACAAATCGCCGCCATCGGCAATCAGGGTGGTGGTCGTGTCTGGCTGTTCCTGCAAACCGATGACTTTGGCCGTGACTACGCGGCGATGCGCGCCAACGGCGTGACATTTGACGAGGCACCACGTGACGAGCCCTATGGACAAGTTGCAGTTTTTTCTGATCCTTTTGGCAATCGTTGGGATTTGATCGCTTTCAAGAGGTAGCCGATGCAGAAGATCTTGTTCATCAGTGATACGCATATCTGCGCGCCGGGTGAAACGATTATCGGGCTTGATCCCGCGGCGCGGCTGAAGGCTGTTCTTGACGCGGCCTTTGCTGATCACGCGGATGCAGCAGCCCTCGTTCTGTTGGGGGATCTGACCCATCACGGCGCCGTGGCCGAATATGCAGCGCTGAAACCGCTGTTGGCCGAAATCCCTGTGCCGATCATTCCAATGCTGGGCAACCACGACCGGCGCGATGCCTTCTTGCGGGTTTTTCCCGATGCGCCACAAAGTGCTGCCGGACATATTCAGCACGTGATGGACGTAGGCCATCACCGGATCATCACACTCGATTCGCTGGATGGTCCGCCTTACCTTGCGGGTCACCACAGTGGCCGTTTGTGTGCCGACCGCCTCGCGTTTCTGGCTGACGCGCTTGACGGGCGCGAGGGACGTCACGCCCTTGTCTGCATCCACCATCCGCCCTTTGATACCGGCATCGCGGGCATGGATCGGATCAAACTCGCAGATGGTGAGGCATTTCTTGATCTGCTGGCGCGCCACGGCAATCTGCATCTGATTTGCGGACATATCCACCGCACAATATCAGGCAATGCGCGGGGTGTGCCCTGGAGCATGCTCAAAAGCCCCTGTCACCAAGGTGTTCTTGAGCTTGAGACACCAAATTCCCACCTGTCATCCAATGAACCCGGCGCATATGGCATCGCCTTGCTGTCCGACGACGGCGTGATACTGCATAGCGAGGATGTCGGCCTGCCCGATGTGCGCATTTATGGCGGCTATGACCTGGCGGATGATATGAAAGACTGACGGCCAGTGCCGCAAAGGGTGGAAAATCTGCAATTGGGGGCGATTTTGGTCTTGCAAGACTAGATGAGTCTTTATAGATCAGCCCAACGAAACGGATGCGGGCGTAGCTCAGGGGTAGAGCATAACCTTGCCAAGGTTAGGGTCGTGAGTTCGAATCTCATCGCCCGCTCCATTTCGAAAACCAAAAGGCCGCAGCATCCGCTGCGGCCTTTTGGTTTTTGATCTGCATTGCACTGATCACAGGAAACGCGCCCATCAACATAGCGCGCAAAGGCCCATGCCCAGCGCCACCAAAAATCTATGATACCTGGGCCTGTGCTACTGCAGCGCGGTGTCCGCCTGCCAGATGCGAAAGTGGATGGCTACGGAACAGTGCCGCCACTTCAGCCATGACAGCGTCTTCGACTTTTTCCAGTGGTGCCGGGTCGGTATCCGCCGATGTCGTCGCTGCCATCATGGCGCCTTCAATCGTTTCCTGCGGCGCAGAGTCTGCCGCAGCAATTTCTGCCATTTCAGGGGCCGCGATGGCGATATCGGCATAGGCAGGTGCGCCGCTTTCGCCATCATCATCAGGGTTCACCATCATTGCCGCATCAAGGAACAGTGCGTCCGACGTCGCGTCTTCGGTGACAAGATCAGCAGGTTGGATCAGATCAAGATCTGCCTTGTCTGCGGCCGTCTGTCGGGCCACACGTGCGATGATCATGTCCAAATTGCTGACCGCAGAGAGGGCAAGTTTGCCCAAAAGATCTGCCGAAACATCCATACCCACCAGCGCATAAAGACTGGGGATCAGATCATACAGATCGTCACTGTCCGCACCGGGCCGATCCGTCAGCATAATTGCACTCTGATAAGGGTTTTTCCGCTCACCAGAGAGTGCGACAGCATGGGTCAGCTGCCCCTTGACCCGTTCATCCATGACCACCAGATCAATCGTATCGATACCAATCAACGTATGCGCAACGGTAAGGCTATCCACGCAAAGGATCTGAAACCCCTTGTCGGCAAGCGCCCGTGTCGTTGCGATCGCGGTTTGTGCATCGTTACGTAGGATGAGGGCTTTCATCGGATTCTCCTGATATGTGGCAGCTGCGGCCACAATAGGAATCGAAAACTTAAATTTTGCTGAAAAGACACAAGACAGTTTACCGAAGGCTTGGCCCATGCCCCGCTTTCGGCCTATAGAGCAGGTGCAAAACCAAAGGACGCCAATGATGCGGACAGCCACGATCACGCGCAAGACCGCCGAGACTGATATCACGGTCACGATCAACCTTGATGGCACAGGCCAATATGACAACCAGACCGGTGTTGGTTTCTTTGACCACATGCTGGATCAGCTGTCGCGCCATGCGCTGATTGATATGACCATCCGGGCGACGGGTGATCTGCATATTGACGATCACCACACAGTCGAAGACGTCGGTATTGCGCTGGGACAGGCATTGACCGAAGCGCTGGGTGACAAGCGTGGTATTCGCCGTTATGGCAGCTGTCACCTTGCCATGGACGATGCACAGGTGCGCTGCGCGCTGGACCTTTCTGCGCGCCCCTACCTGATCTGCAATCTTGATCTTCCGTTTGGCAAGATCGGCACGTTTGATACCGAGTTGGTGCGCGAATTCTTTCAGGCGCTCAGCACCCATGGGGGCATTACGCTGCACATTGACCGTTTGCATGGCTTCAACACCCACCACATTGCCGAGGCCGCGTTCAAGGCCACGGCCCGCGCGTTGCGCGAAGCGGTCGAGACTGATCCGCGCAAGACCGATGCCATTCCATCGACCAAGGGCAGCCTATGACGACCGCTCTTGTCGATTACGACAGCGGCAACCTGCATTCGGCCCAGAAAGCGTTTGAGCGTATGGCGGCAGAGGTGGGGGCTGGCCCCATTATCGTGACGTCTGATCCCGATGTTGTCGCGGCGGCAGACCGGATCGTATTGCCGGGCGATGGCGCGTTTCCGCATTGCCGGGCAGAGCTTTTTGCACGCAGCGGATTGGCCGAGGCGATTGTTGAATCCGTTACCACCCGCGCGCGCCCCTTCATGGGCATCTGCGTCGGTATGCAGATGATGGCGACGACGGGCCACGAATACGAAGAAACACCCGGTTTTGGCTGGGTGGCCGGGGATATCCGCAAGATCACCCCATCGGACCCGGCGCTGAAGGTGCCCCATATGGGCTGGAATGATCTGGTGATTTCCCACCCGCACCCTGTGCTGGAAGGGATCAAGACCGGCGATCACGCCTATTTCGTTCATTCCTACGCCATGGATGTGCGTAACCCCGCGGAACGGCTGGCCCATGTCGATTATGCTGGCGACGTCACGGCAATCATCGGTCGGGACAACATGATCGGCACGCAATTCCACCCCGAGAAAAGCCAGTCTGCCGGTCTGCGGATGATCGGCAATTTCCTGCGCTGGACGCCCTGAACATTCAAGCCATTGTTATTGCATAGCAATCCCGTTCTTCGCACCATCGCTGGCGGATCGGCACCGCGTCGGACCCAACCATCCCCTTGGCGCATGATTTGTTAACTGCAATGCTGCGCTTAGGCGAAAAACAAACGTCACGGGGCCACGCAAGAGCCCACGTTGCAAAAGAGCAGGACACATCATGCTGACACGCAGGACATTGATCATCGGAGCAACTGCCGCCCTCGCGGCTTGTGGACGCCGGGACCGGAACCGCCCGACAAGCCGCAGCGCGCCGACCATTCCCCTCTATCCCAATGAAACGCCGGAGCTGCGCGCGCTCATCAACAAATACGCAGATGTGCATGACATCCCGGTCACCCTGCTGCACCGGGTGATCATCCGCGAAAGCACACACCGCCCATGGGCACGCAACGGGCCCTACTATGGGTTGATGCAGATCCTGCCAGCGACAGCCCGCAGCATGGGTTATCGCGGCGCACCCGAAGGTTTGCTGGATGCCGAAACCAACCTGATCTACGCCGGGCGGTATCTGCGCG
Organism: uncultured Paracoccaceae bacterium; assembly: GCA_947498645.1. Classification (GTDB taxonomy): domain Bacteria; phylum Pseudomonadota; class Alphaproteobacteria; order Rhodobacterales; family Rhodobacteraceae; genus Yoonia. The sequence goes on from CANMKS010000001.1 coordinate 3,215,329, forward strand.
GGGCCTGGCTGGTGTCAGGCGGGAACGAAGCCGACGCTGTAAGCTGGTATGCGCGCGGTTACTACTACGAGGCCAAACGGCTGGGCTTGTTGGAAGAAACAGGGTTGCGTTAGCGGTGTTGCGTTGCGTTTTGCAAATACCACCCCGGAGTATCAGGCAAAGACGATTTCAGGCGCAGTGACGCTGCTGATCATGGCACCAGTATTCACTGCGCGGTAAATTGATCTGGGTGGGCGCGCCGCCCCGTCAACCTCGCGGCAGACCCACTCTTTCACTTCCATGGACTTCAACGATTGCGACAAAGCCCGATCTGTAATCGTGTGCAGGTTTCGTTTGATATCGTTGAAATGGCGCGGCGTGTGAATCGCGGTCAGTACCGGTAAGGTCCATGAGCGGCGAAGCAGACCGTGATCGTGATCCAACGCCACATTGTTGATCTTGTTGGCTATTGCAGCGGCCGCAACGCCAAGCTGCGTCAGTCGAAACTCTGGCCGCAATGGATGGCCATGACCGGGGTTTCGGTCCAATAATCCTATCGCAATCAGATGATTAATGCTTTGCGCGAAAGCAGTCCTGCTCGCCCCGGTCGCGGCCAGCAGCGGAGCCTGACGCCCGGCAACGCCCGCATGCAGGCTCGATAGTATCGGGATACTCCAAGCTCTTGAGGTCATGTTGACAAATGTTCTTATGTCCATAAAGTATAGTTAGTATATTTTGAATAAAAAGGAAAGACCATGTCCCTGATTTCGCCGGATGAAACCATCAATATTTCGTTCTCAGTCACTGATCGTCATGCCACCGCCGCGTGGTACGAAAGCATGCTGGGATTTCAGACAATCTACCATGCGGACGAGGCCGGATGGTCAGAGCTTCAGACCAACACGCCGGGGGTAACAATCGGGCTGGGTGAGCATACCAAGCCAGCGCCGGGGAATTGTGTCCCAGTGTTCGGGATCGCTGATCTGGATGCGGCAAGACAGAAGCTGGAACAGGCCAACGTCAGGTTCGATGGCGAAACAGTTGTCGTTGAAGGCATGGTCAAGACGGCAACGCTGTATGACCTGGATGGCAACGCACTCATGCTTGCCCAGGATCTAACCGGAGGGGCAGAATAATGCGCATGTTGGCTCGTTTGACAATGGCCTTTGCCTTGATGTCCAGTATCGCCTCGGCCCAACCCTTTCAGGAAGTGACGGTCGGGGTTCCTGTGGCTTCTGTCGCAGAAGCGGAAGCCTGGTATCTCAACCTGCTAGGCACGGACGTAGACGTACTCAGGCCTGTTCCCGGCGTTGTGGAATTCATGGTTGCACCCGGTGTTTGGTTGCAGATTTTCGAAACAGACGGCCAACAGGAAGCAGGTGCCATCGTTCGTTTCCTTGTCGATGACATTGAAACCGTGCAGCGCCAAAGCGCCAGCGCTGGCATCGCGACCGGTGAGCCGATTGAGATACCAGGCGTTGTGACGTTTTCAGAGTTTACCGACCCTGACGGGAATGCGCTGGGGCTGTATGATTTGCCGTAGCAGCGCAGGCATTCCTTGCTGCAAACGGTCATCTGCGGCCGTCCAGCGAATTGGTCCTATTCACCCAAATCGGACCCAACAAACAAAAAGACCCTCGCAGCGCGAGGGTCTTTGAGGTCTAAAGATGCGTCAGCATTACCCGACACGCACCCAGTTCTGGCTGGAGCAGATCAAACCGCCAGCGACACAGCCACGCAGGCGCAGGGCGTTGCCTTCCACATCCATCTTGCCGATGTAGATTTTATTGTTGGACGGCCGCCAGACCGATCCCTCATAGGCCCCGCCACCCTGTGGCACCATATCGATCACCAGCGTCTTGCCGATGTTTTCCGATTGGTATTCGCCATCGGCGTTAAAAGTCCGGCTGATCACGCCGCAGACCGCATTGCCGCATGGGGCGATGGTGATGTGGGCATAAGCGCCGTCATCCACCTCGGTTTGCCAGACGCCAACGGCGTCCTGTGCTGCGGCGCCCGTCGCAAAGCCGATCAAGGCCGCCGCGAGAATTAGAAATCGTTTCATGGTTCAGTTCCTCCCTGAAGATATCGCATAGCATGGCGTTCAGACGCGCTGCTAATCAAGTCTGACGTTGGGTCCGTTGCATTCGCCGCCATGCCATGCATAAACGCCGCAACTGCAAAAGGTGCCTCAATATGATCCTCTACCCAGCTATCGACCTCAAAGACGGAAACGCGGTGCGGCTGGTGCATGGCGACATGGCGCAGACGACGGTTTTCAATGATGATCCAGCGGCGCAAGCCAAGGCATTTGTGGCCGCGGGCTGTGAGTGGTTGCATCTGGTGGATCTCAACGGTGCCTTTGCGGGCGAACCGGTGAACGCCGCCCCGGTCGAGGCGATCCTCAAAGCCTGCCCGGTCCCGGCGCAGCTGGGCGGCGGCATCCGCGATATGGCCACGATTGAGCGTTGGCTGGACAAAGGGTTGGCCCGCGTCATTCTTGGCACTGTTGCCGTGGAAAACCCTGATCTGGTGCGCGAGGCCGCCAAGGCCTTTCCGGGCAAAGTTGCCGTAGGGCTGGACGCGCGCAATGGTCGCGTTGCAACACGCGGCTGGGCGGAAGAGACTGATGTTATGGTTACCGATCTGGCAAAATCATTCGAAGACGCAGGCATCGCGGCCATCATCTATACCGATATTCTGCGGGATGGGGCGATGAAGGGGCCGAATATTGATGCAACGGCTGATCTGGCGCGGGCTGTGAACATCCCGGTGATTGCCTCTGGTGGGGTGTCGTCGATGGATGATCTGACAGCGCTGAAGGCCACAGGCGTGATCTCTGGTGCGATATCCGGGCGGGCGCTTTATGACGGGGCGATTGACCTTACGGCGGCCCTGACACACCTGAAGGCGTAGCCATTGCCACCACCAGTCCGCAAGATTGATCTGCCTGCGTCCAGCGCCTTGCATCGGCGCAGGGTCACGGGGGATTTTCTGGATTGCTACAGCGTCGCCAAAGATATGGCGCCACGACGCGCAGCAGAGATCATCACTGATTTCCCCGGCTGGGCAAAGGTCCTGTTGATCATACGCGGGGCGCTCACTGGTCCATTTGGCCTGAGTGCGGATGGGCCAGAGGCCGCAGACAAGCTTGGCCCCTTTCCAGTGCAAGATGAAACCGAGACCGAGGTCATTGCCGGGTTCGATGACAAACACCTGAATTTTCTGGTGTCTGTCATGTCATATGACGGGCAGATCAGTCTGGCCACCTGGGTAGAGCCGCACAACATTGGTGGCAGGCTCTACCTTGCGGCAATCATGCCTTTTCATATTGCGATTGCTCGCAATGCATTGGTGCGTGTGGCGCGGGCCTAATTCGCCCTGATTGCCTTGTCAGTCAGCATGTTGAGCGCGCCGTTGATCTTGCCGACGACCTCTGCATCGGGCGCAATATCCAAACCTTCAAGCAACTCTTCTGCCGGTGTCCATGTCATCTGCGTGTTCCCGTCGGCATCCTGATAGGCCAGCACACGCAAGGGCAGCATCAGACCGGCGCGGATGTCCTGCTCCATTGCCAATGTGCCCAGCGCGGGGTTGCCGAAAATCAGCAGCGTCGCATCCGGAATCGATTTGCCGACGCTATCAGCGCCTGCGGCATGATCGACGCGGGCAAAGACCGTGGCCCCTGCCCCGGTGACAGCGGCCTCAAGCCCGTCGATGGTTTCAGCGACAGAGAGTGGTGAAGGTTTCATCATGTTTTCAGCCCATAGTGGTGCGGCGCAAAGCCCGATCAGGGCGGCGGCGATTGTGGTTTTCATTGCATAGCTCCCATTTCCAGCACCGTTGATTAGGCCGCATTTCACACCAACAGACCACCCTGCCCCTTCCCATTTCGCGCTATTCCGCCTAGAGATCACGGCATGTTGAAGACCCGGATCATCCCCTGCCTTGATGTCGCCGAAGGGCGCGTCGTCAAAGGCGTGAATTTTGTCGATCTGATTGATGCGGGCGATCCTGTGGATGCGGCCATTGCCTATAACGCTGCTGGCGCAGATGAGCTGTGTTTTCTGGACATCATGGCGACCGAGGAAAACCGGGGCACGATGTTTGATCTGGCCACACGCACAGCCGAGCAGTGCTTTATGCCACTGACCATAGGTGGCGGTGTGCGCACCCACCACGATGTGCGCAACCTGCTGCTGGCAGGTGCCGATAAGGTCAGTTTCAACTCGGCCGCTGTGGCCAATCCTGACGTCGTGGCAGAGGCCGCAATGCGCTTTGGTTCGCAATGCATTGTTGTGGCGATTGATGCCAAGACCGTTGCCCCCGGCAAGTGGGAGATTTTCACACATGGCGGGCGACGTGCCACGGGCATTGATGCGGTGGAATTCGCAAAGACTGTGGTTGAAAAAGGCGCAGGGGAAATCCTGCTTACCTCAATGGACCGGGACGGCACAAAGTCAGGTTTCAACCTCCCGCTGACCCGCGCTATTTCCGACGCCGTGGATGTGCCCGTGATCGCCTCTGGCGGAGTTGGTACGCTGGATCACCTCGTGGAAGGTGTTACCGAAGGTGGTGCCTCTGCCGTATTGGCCGCGTCGATCTTCCACTTTGGCACCTACACCATCGGCGAGGCCAAGTGCCATATGGCCGCCGCCGGGATCCCCGTGAGGCTGACATGACGCTTGATGATCTTGCTACTTTGATTGCCTCACGCAAAGGGGCCGACCCAGACAGCAGCTGGACTGCCAAGCTTTTGTCAAAGGGTCCGGAGAAATGCGCCGAAAAGTTTGGTGAAGAGGCGATTGAGGCCATTGTCGAAGCCGTAAAGGGTGACAAGACGCGACTGACATCAGAGGCGGCAGACGTGCTCTATCATCTGTTGGTCATGCTGACAGCACGTGATGTCACGCTTGATGATGTCATGGCTGAACTTGCCAAACGTCAAGGCACCTCTGGCATCGCAGAGAAGGCCGCGCGCGGCAACTAACCCTAACCCGGTTTACTGCGCGACACCCAGTCCAGAAGATTGCGCGGCAGGATTGCGTTCTCGGCCTCCAGCTTGCGCTTTGCTTGCAGCTTTGCCTCTTGCGCAAGACGTGCCTCTTCGGCCACGCGTGCCTCTTTGGCGGCTTGTGCGGCTTCGGCCATACGGGCGGCGGCGGCTTCTGCCTGCTCTTGCTCGCGCTGGCGGCGGGCCACTTCCGATGTTTCGCGATTGAACTCTTCCACCCATTCAGGTCTGAATGTGGTGGTTTTGTTCGCCGCAGCAGGCTTTGGCGCCTGTTCCTTGACGGGTTCGCGAGGCGCGGTCATCACGTGTTTGTTCGTCTCCGAAACCAGTTCGCTCAGCGTTTTGCTGAGGCTCTTGGATTCGGGGATATCCACGATTTTGACCTGCTTGCCCTCTTGCTCGATCAGGCTTAGCCAATCTTTGGCGGATTGGTGGCGGTCCTTTGGCGGCACGCTCATGGCGGTGTCGATCGCTGCCAGAAACGCCTTTTCATATTGCGGAAAGCGGCCAGCTAACGGCTCATAGGGGTCTGTTCCAGTGCTGGTAAGCTCCGAAACGCGGGTCTGGCTGTTGGGCGGGGCCTCGCCCGAAATCAGGTGATACATGGTCGCACCCAACGCATAAAGATCGCTGGATGGGCCCTGCTTGCCGCCGGAAACATAGAATTCATGTGGAGAATAGCCGTCTTTGACGACCAGCATGGTGGACGCCTCATTCGTTTTGGTGCTGGCCTCCTCGCGGGCGGCACCAAAATCGATCAGTGACGGGCTGCCCCATTTGTCGAGCAGGATATTATCGGGCGAGATATCACGGTGCAGCAGATCGTGGCGATGCACCAGTTCCACAGCATCCAGCAGTTTGACAAGCATCGCGCTGACCTGATCGGGCTTGAGCAGATCGTGGTCATCGCTGATGATATCCAAAAGGTCGCGACCTTCGATCAGATCCAATACCATATAGGCGGTCTCGTTTTCTTCAAAGACCTGATGCACGCTGACAATATTGGGGTGGCGCATCTTGGCGATACTGCGTGCCTCGCGCATGAACATCTCGACCGTCTTGCGGTACTGAGCCTCGTGGCGCGGTGAATTCACCTTGACCATATTGCCAAAGCGGAAGCTGAACGCCTCGGGGAAGCATTCCTTGATGACCACGTTACGCTCTAGATAGATGTCCTGTGCAAGATAAGTGATTCCAAAACCGCCACTACCGATCTGGCGCTCGACTTTGAATTTGCCGCCCAGCAAATCCGCGCCCATAGGCAGCGCTTCGACCTGTACTTCATAGGCCTCGGCAAAATCGATTATCCTGGTTTCTTCCATGGGTCATCCGTTGTCTGTAGGTGTCGACTGGAAACCATTCACTCATCATGGAACGCACCATTATAGGTAGAGTACATAGGGTCTTGTCAATGAAGAAGAATTTTCAATTGAAGGCAAAAGTCATTTAAACGGTCAAACCCGCGCCCAAAATCGCCTTGCTGCGCAATGCAATCTGATCTGCTGTCAATTTCAGCTGCGCGGCAGCTTTGAAGAGATGATTCCGGTCGCAAAACCGCCCATGCGCAACTCTCCAAAGAGGCGCTGATACTCGATCTTGGGGCACCGATTCTGTATCACATCGACGCCGCGCGCCTGTGCCTTTGCCGCGGCTTCGGCATGCATGACCCCGATCTGCATCCACACGGTTTGCAGCGCGGGCCAGCGCGCCAAAGCTGCATCAACGATGGCGGGGACGGCATCGGAACGCCGGAAGATATCAACCATATCAACATCGTCAGGGATATCGGCCACATCGGCATAGACCGTTTCGCCCAACAATGTCTGCCCGGCCAGACCGGGGTTCACCGGGATCACCCGATACCCCTTCAGCCCCAGATAGCGGGCCACATAGAAACTGGGCCGCACCTGATTGGCGGACACGCCGACGACCGCCACCGTTTTGGTGCGGTCGAGGATTTTGCGCAGATGGTCGTCAGAGTATTCCATGCCGACGTCCTATCGCCTTTCTGCGGAACAAAAAAGCGCCCGGAGCTTATCCGGGCGCAAGTTATGGAACGAGGGACAGTGAGTTGGAACGCGTCGGTTCCAAAACGCGCTCCCACCCTTTGAGATAGGTGCGGACTTGCGACTCGGTAGGTCTGATCAGGCAAACGTGAAGTGCGCCGGATCAGTCAAAGACCTCATCAACCACATCTTCCAGAACGTCCCACAACTCCGAAAATACCCGCTTGCCGAAACTCCGTTTCTTGCGGCGCTTCTTGGGCCGTTCCGGCTTGCGCTTTATTTGGGCGGGGCGTGCGGCAGGTGCAGAGGATCGGGCGGGCGACGCAGGCAACATCTTGAGCGCCCGCAAAGGTGCGCCACAGTTGCTGCAACTCAGCTCATGACGCTCTTTCCCGCGCAGCACCAGTGCTGCCTTGGTACCGCAGTAACAGCAGGTCGCAATCTTTGTGGCACCCATAAGCGCGCGTCTCCGTCAGGCCTTTACTGCATATAGGGCAACGGCGGCCGCATTGGAGACGTTCAGCGACCCAAACCCTGCCGCTGCGTCAATCCGTACCAACTGATCGCAGGTCTCGCGGGTTTTTTCGCGCAATCCCGGACCTTCGGCCCCCATCACAAGCGCCACAGGCCGGTCGCGCTTGCCCTCAATGGCCTGTTCGATTGTCTGCGCGGCCTCGCCATCCAGACCCAGCACCAGATAACCCATGCCCTGCAAGGCCACCATCGCGTCAGCCAGATTGCGCACCCGCAGATAAGGCTGACGTTCCAGAGCACCACTGGCGGTCTTGGCCAGCGCACCCGTTTCGGGTGCAGCATGGCGGTTCATGGCAACAACGGCGCGGGCACCGAACACTTCGGCAGAGCGCAGGATTGCACCCACATTATGCGGGTCGGTCACGCGATCAAGCAGGACAATGCGCGGCGGCATGGGGCCATCGCCCAATGCGACATCCTCCAGGCTGCCCCAATCCAGCGCTTTGACCTCCAAAGCGGCCCCCTGATGCACGGATTGCGGATCAAGCGGGGCCGCAAATTTGCGCGGGTCCGAGATTTCGGGTTCCATCCCGCTTAGCCCCACAGCATCGCCCAGGCGGTCCAGCGCATTGCGCGTGACCACCAGCCGCAGTTTTTCACGGGCCGGGTTTTCCAGCGCATCGCGCACGGCATGCAGGCCAAATAGCCAGACCGTTTCCTGTGCCGCCTGCCGCTTGGACTGTTCCTTGGCGATGACCCACTTGGGCTTTTTCATGGTGTTTCCGATCCTTCGTTCACCGCAGGCGATACCCGACAAATTGCAAGCTGTGAAGGGCGGCGCAATATTCACCATTTTTGCAGTTGACGCACCCTTGGGCCACAGGTAGTCACCCCGTCAGTGGGCGACAGGCCGCAAGGTGTGGCAGGGGACTGTAACTCCCTCGAGGCGACTCACGCCTGGTTCGATTCCAGGGTCGCCCACCATTTTCCATAGATTGCATGTCATCAATGAGCCGAGCGGTAGCGCTCTGGCTCTGTTACTGCACCATCGCATCGCTCCAGGCCCGCAGGAACGCTTCTCGGTTCAGCTGGTCCAGATAGACCAGCAATGCCGGCCCCAGCCGGATCGGGCCATAGGCCCGTGCTTCGGGTTGGTCGGCGGCCCCCAGTGGTGGCAGCACCCATGTTTCGGGTGTGTCCCTGAGCCCCTCTTGCAACAACCGGTCAAGAAATAATGCGGCCCCTTCGGTCTGTGTGGCCGTTGCGGGGATCAATGCGGTGCGCAGCATGACCGTCGCGTAATCCTCCATCTCCAGCACTTCGAGCCGGTCATCGCGGGCGATCCGTTCGGCAGCGTAGGAGCCCAGCACATTATAGGCCAAGGCCAGCCGCCCGGATCCCACATCATCAATCATCTGGGCCGAGCAGCAATAGAGGGCCGCCCCCTGCCGCCCCATCAATTCCGACAGGCGCCAAAACGTGTCAGAGTTCCGCGCCTCCTGCGTAGCAAAGAGATAGCCCAACCCGCTTTGGCGCACGTCATAGGTGCCGATGGAGTCCTCAAACACATCAGGGTTCTGTCGCAGGAGCGCGATCAGTTCCTGCCGCGATGTCGGGCGGGGCAGACCTGCAAAGCGCTCACGAGAGATCACGGCCACGGCAGGTTCTGCGGTAAAGGCAAAGACCTGATCGCGCCAGCGCGCCCAAGCCGGCAACGCATCGGTCACAGGCGAGGTATAGGCTTGCGCCGCCCCGTCGTTGGCCAGTTGGAATTGCAAATCCATGGCCGAAGATATCGCCACATCAAAAACTTCGCCGTCCCGAATGGCCGCGTGTAATTCCGTGCTGGATGCCACGTAGTAATCAATGCCCACCGCGGGTTGCTCTGCCTGAAACTGTAGGATGAATGGTTCGAACACATCCAGATCGGCCGTGGACACAACCTTGATCGTTGTCGCCCCGGTCCCCGGATAGAGCTTTTGGTCTTCGACCTCAAACGCCTCTGCGCCCGTGGCCGCAAGCCAGATCACAGTTGCTAAGCTGCGGGCAAAATGAGTGACACGCATGCCCCTACTCCATCCTTTGGCGTCGCCAGTTCCAACCGCCCACCATGCGCGATCAGCACGTCCTCGGCGATGGTCAGGCCAAGGCCGGAACCGACAATTTTGTCCACATTGCCCCCGCGCGTGAAGCGGCCCGTCAGCGCGGGCAGAGACTCCGCCGAAAACCCGCGCCCATGGTCCCGCACGGTAAGCCGCCACTGGGCGGGGTCGTCTTGCGACAACGTCACGCTCACTTCGGTTTCGCCGGGCGAGTATTTGATTGAGTTGTCCAGCACATTGCGCAGCGCACTTTCCAGCAGGATCAGATCGCCGCGCACAGGCGCGGGCGCTGTGGCATCCAGCCGAAAGCTGATATCCTTCATCTCTGCGGTGGGTGACAGGCTTTCGGCGACCCGGACCACCAGATCGGCCAAATCGACCTCATCACGGGCGAGCGCTTCGGCGCGAAAGCTGACCGTGGCGTGATCCAGCAACTGACTGGCCGAGCGTGAGCTTTCATCTACTGCACGAATAACGCGCCGCAACATCTTCTTTTCATTTTCTTTTTCAACGGTATGCAACGCCAGCTCCGCCTGCGCACGCACCGTCGCCAAGGGCGTGCGAACCCGGTGGGCCGCTTCTGCGATAAACTCTTCGGATCGACGGATCGACTGGCCCAAACGTTCCATCAGGCGGTTCAGCGCGATGAGCAAGGGCGACAGCTCATCCGGAACCTTGCGCCGCAGGGGCCGCAGGTCAGATGGCCCGCGCCGGGTGACCGCCTGCGCAAAGGCATTCAAAGGCCGCAAGGAGCTGTTCGCTGCAACCGCGCCCAGCCCCACGGCAAGCAAGAAGAACGCCACGGACAGCACCGCGGCCGTGCGTGACAGACCGGTGCCAATCGCCTCGACCCCGGTGCGGGTCTGTCCCACGCTGACAACAACCGGCACCGGTTGCTGGCCTGCCAGCACCGTGCGCTGCACAGAGACAACGCGCACTTGATCACCCCGGTAGCTGATTGTTCTGACGGCCACATCGCCGGGCCGTTCTGGCAAGGTGGGCGGGATCAGATCATCATAGCCGGTGATGGTCTCGCCTCCTGCCGCCACACGGTAAAACACCCGATCCTCGCCGATGGCATTGAGCATGGCAAAGGCGGAATACGGCAGCTCCAGCAGGATGGTGCCCTGCTCGCTGCGCAGCGCCTCTGCAATCGTGGTGGCCGAAGCAACCAACACATTGTCCTGTGTGCGCTCTGCCGCTTCACGGGCAAAACTGGTGACCATCCACCAGGACAGGACCGCCAGAACCGCCGCAATGGCAGCCAAAAGAACCGTCAGCCGTTGCCCGATGGAGCGCCACCAGAACGGGCCGCGTGCCGCGTCGCTCATGGTGCGCTCATCCGGTAACCCATCCCGCGAACGGTTTCGATCTGCACACCGGCGTCAGCCAGGCGGCGGCGCAGGCGACCGACATAGACCTCGATGGCGTTTTCGCTGACCTCAGCGTCCTGCGGGAACAACCGGTCGAGCAGTTGTGATTTTGACAGGATCTGCCCTTGATTGCGCGCGAAAACCTCAAGCAGGCGCAACTCGCGGTTCCGCAGGGTATGGCTTGCCCCATCCTGCGTCAGCATACCTGATGACGGATCGAAAAAGGCGGCACCCAACGGGATGACCGCAGGCATTGGCGTGCCGCGCCTGCGCAGGACGGCCCGGCAGCGCGCCTCTAACTCGCCAAAATCAAAGGGTTTTGTCAGATAATCATCGGCACCAAGATCAAGCGTATCAACCCGGTCCGACACCTGACTGCGCGCCGTGAGCACAATCACCGGCAGACGCTCGGCGGTGCGGGTCTTGCGCAGAAATTCACGCCCATCCCCATCGGGTAACATCACGTCCAGCAGCATCAGATCATATTCAGCAACCGCCAGCCATTCTTCGGCTTCGGCCAAGGTCTTGGCGTGATCCACCGCATGACCATCCAATGACAATCGCCCGGTGATGGCCTCGCCCAGTTCGACGTTATCTTCAACCAGCAAGAAGCGCATTGGTCTTTCATTCCCACCAGCACAGGCGGTCACAGTGACAACCCACGCAAAAAACAAACGGCGTGTCAGGCTTGTGTCAGCTTGGCATGCGGTAGTTCAGCATGGGCGGCGAAACACCGCCTGTCAAATGGGAGGAAATCTAATGACAAATACCATGACCCGCCGGGTCGTGATGGCGGCTGCGGCTGTCACACTTGCATTCGCAAACCCTGTGTCCGCTGATGGGCATCAGGTAATGGACGAAATCAACTTTCTGATCCCCGGCGGCGCCGGTGGCGGTTGGGATGGCACAGCGCGCGGCACGGGCGAAGCCCTGACAGGTGCAGGCCTTGTTGGCACCGCATCCTACGAAAACATGTCTGGCGGCGGCGGCGGTGTGGCCATTGCCCACCTGATCGAGAACGCAGATTCGTTGCAGAACACAATGATGGTGAACTCGACACCTATCGTGATCCGGTCGCTGACTGGCGTGTTTCCTCAAAGCTTCCGCGACCTGACATTGGTGGCTGGCACAATCGGTGACTATGCCGCCATCGTCGTGAACACCGACAGTGAAATTCAGTCCATGGACGATCTGCTGGCCGCATATCGTGCAGATGGCATGAGCTTTGCAGTTGGTGGCGGGTCGGTGCCGGGTGGTCTTGACCACCTTGTCGCGGCATCCGTGATGCAGGCCGCTGGTGAGGATCCAACGGCATTCAACTACATCCCTTATGATGCAGGTGGTGCTGCCATGGCCGGTCTGCTGTCTGGCGAAATTCAGGCGCTGTCCACAGGTTTTTCAGAAGCGGTAACACTGGCCCAGCAGGGTGAAGTCCGCATTCTGGGCGTGACATCTGACGCACGCGTTCCAGCCTTCGAAGATGCACCCACCATGAAAGAGCAGGGCCTCGACACCACATTCGTCAACTGGCGTGGCTTCTTTGCAGCCCCCGGTCTGTCCGATGACAAACTGGCGATGATGCAGGACGCCATCGCCAAGATGTACGACACCCCCGAGTGGGAAGAAGTGCGTGCGCGCAATGGCTGGGTGAACATCTACAACAATGGCGACGATTTCCGCACGTTCCTTGAAGCACAGGAACAGGAAATTGGCGATCTGATGAAAACACTCGGCTTCCTCTAAGGGGCGCCAAATGAAACGGACCGTCCCGTACACCTGCGGGGCGGCCAACAAAACGAGAATTTTCGGGGAGTGAAGCTCATGGCGCTGGATCGTTGGATCGCGCTGATCTTTGTCACATTCTGCTGCATCTACGGATATGCCGCGTTTTTTACGATGGATCAGCTTCTGCCCCCTTTCATGCAACGTAACCCTGTCTGGCCTTCGACCTTTCCCAAGGTGCTGGCTGTTCTGGGGATTATCGTGGGCATGATTGTCTTGCTTGGTATCGAAAAGGCGGACGAGGAAGACGACGAACCAAACGCGACCGAGATCAACTATCGCCGTCTGGGCGACTATAAGATCGGTCAGGCGCTGATGCTTCTGGGGCTCATGGTGCTTTACGCGCTGATGCTGCGCCCTGCGGGCTTTCTTATCTCGACCTCCACATTTCTGGTCGCAGGCAGTGCAATCCTGGGAGAGCGCAAGTTCCACATCATGATCCCCGTCGCTGCCATCGCCACCGGCTTTGTGTGGTATCTGGTGCAAGAGGTGCTTGGCATCTTCCTGCGCCCTTTTCCGTTTTTCATGGGGATGTAAGCGATGCTTGAAGGTATTTTCATCGGCCTTGAGGCCGCATTCTCTGTCCAGAACATCCTCATGGTTGTTGCGGGCTGTCTGATTGGCACATTCATCGGTATGCTGCCCGGTCTGGGCCCCATGTCGATCATCGCGATCATGATCCCGGTTGCCATTACCCTGGGCGACCCTGCCGCAGCACTGATCCTGCTGGCAGGTGTCTACTATGGCGCGATCTTTGGCGGCTCAACCTCGTCAATCCTGCTGAATGCGCCGGGTGTGGCGGGCACGGTTGCCACCAGCTTTGACGGCTACCCGATGGCGCGCAAGGGGCAGGCCGGCAAGGCGCTGACAATTGCGGCTGTTGCCAGCTTTGCTGGCGGCACCATCGGTGCGATCCTTTTGATGATCTTTGCACCTGCTTTGTCATCAGTTGCCCTGCTGTTCCATTCCGCCGAATATTTCGCCCTCATGGTCGTCGGCCTCTCAGCTATCGCGGCTTTCGCAGGCACTGGTCAGGTCGCCAAGGCGTTGATGATGACAATCCTCGGTCTGATCCTTGCCACGGTGGGCGAAGGTGCCTTGTTCAACATGCCCCGCTTCACCATGGGGATGATGGACCTGCAATCCGGCATCAGCTTTATCACCTTGGCCATGGCGATGTTCGCCCTGCCCGAGGCTATGTTCCTCGTCCTGAACCCTGCGCGCGGTGCCAGCGGCGAAGGCAGCGGCAAGATTACAAACCTGCGGTTTTCGCGCGCAGAAGGCAAAGCGATGCTCCCGGTGATCGGGCGCCAGTCGATCCAAGGCTTCTTTATTGGCGTACTGCCCGGTGCGGGTGCAACGATTGCGTCATTCCTTGGCTATGCGGTCGAACGCAATATCGCCAAAGGGGATGAGCAGGCCGAATTCGGCAAAGGATCGGTCAAGGGCCTTGCCGCACCGGAAACCGCCAACAACGCGGCTTGCACGGGATCATTCGTACCTCTGCTGACGCTTGGCATCCCCGGTTCGGGCACGACGGCCATCTTGTTGGGCGCGTTGATTGCGCTCAATGTCACCCCCGGCCCACGCTTGATGATCGACACGCCAGAGATTTTCTGGGCCGTCATCATCTCGATGTTCATCGGCAATCTGGTGCTTTTGATCCTGAACCTGCCATTGATCCCCTATATCGCGAAAATCCTGTCGATCCCGCGCAACTATCTGATCCCCTTCATCCTCTTCTTTACGTTGATGGGGGCCTATATCGGGCAGAACAATGCGACCGAACTGTTGTTGCTGGTGGGTCTTGGGGTGATGGCAACGATTTTCCGCTTTGCAGATTATCCGCTTGCCCCGCTGCTGATCGGCTTCATCCTTGGCACCATGCTGGAAGACAACTTTGCCCGCTCCATGCAGCTTTATCGCGGTCTCGATTTCATCATCGCGCGCCCCATGACGCTGGGTCTGTTGGTTTTGGCGGGCCTTCTGGTGCTGTTGCCAAGCTACCGATCCCGCCGCGCGCGCAAGCGGGCCGAGGGTGTGGCTGACGGGGATTAGACCCATGGCCCCGGCAGGATCGCTGGACGGAATACGCGTTCTTGATCTGACCAATGTGCTGGCGGGCCCCTTTGCCTGCCACCAATTGGCCCATCTGGGGGCCGAGGTGATCAAGGTCGAGGCCGTTGGCCAAGGCGATCTGGCCCGAAATCTGGGCGCAGACCCCGCCCTTTCTGCCAAAGGCATGGGGGTGAGTTTTCTGGCCCAGAACGCTGGCAAACGGTCGATTGCGTTGAACCTCAAACATCCCGACGGTATTGCGGCGTTTCTCAAGCTTGTGGCTACGGCGGATGTACTGGTCGAAAATTTCCGCCCCGGCGTGATGACACGTCTGGGCCTGGGTTATGAGACCCTGCGCAAGACCCGCCCGCAACTGATCTATTGTGCGATTTCCGGCTATGGGCAAACCGGCCCATGGGTCAAACGCCCTGCTTATGATCAGATTATTCAGGGTGCATCCGGTGTGATGTCCATCACCGGCGATGACCAGAGCGGGCCATTGCGCGCTGGCTACCCGCTGGCCGATACTGTCGGTGGATTGACCGCTGCGATGGCAATCTGTGCGGCGCTCAATGCGCCCAAGCGGGGACAATTCATTGATGTGTCAATGCTGGAATCGGTGCTGGCCACGATGGGCTGGGTTGTGTCCAACCATCTGATTGCAGGCGTCGCCCCTGCCCCGAATGGCAATGAAAACCCGACCTCTGCACCCTCGGGAGCATTTCAATGCGCCGATGGATTGCTGAACATTGCGGCCAACAAAGATGAACAGTGGGTTCTGCTGGCGAGGCATTTGGGCCGCGCTGACCTTTTGGATGATCCCGCCTATGCCACGCGAGAGGATCGCAAGCGCAACCGCCTGCGACTGAAGGCGGAACTGGAAACCGTACTAACCACGGGCAACGCCCGCGACTGGGCGCGCGCGTTAAATGCGATTGGTGTGCCCGCAGGCGCAGTCATGCAGGTGCCTGAAATCCTTTCCCACAGCCAAATCGCGACCCGCGACCTGTTGGCCCATTATGAAACCGTGCCCGGCGTCGGCAGGCCTATCGACGTGCTGCGTACCGGCTTCATGGTTGATGGAGAGCGCCCGCGCGTCGATACGCCACCCCCGCCTCTTGGGGCCGCGACGGACAGTCTGTTGTCCGAACTGGGCTACAGTGCCGACGACATCGCAGCGATGAAAGAGCAAGGAGCCGCGCAATGACGGACCGCAACGACGTTTCCGATTGGTGGCAGACGGCGATCATCGACATGGCACCGGGCAAGATCGCCTTTCGCGGGCGTCCCATTGAGGAGATGATTGGCACCACCAGCTTTCCCCAGATGATCTGGTGGATGGTCATGGGACAGGATATCACCCCCGCCAAGGCGGCATTGCTCGAGGCAGCCCTTGTCGCAGCGGTAGACCACGGCCCGCAAGCGCCCTCAATTGCCGCCGCACGGATGGCCGCGACCTGTGGCATTGGTTTGAACAATGCCATGGCGACCGGCCTGAACATGCTGGGCGATGTACATGGTGGCGCTGGGGAACAGGCAATTTCGCTTTATCATCAGGTGGCTCAGGGGCCGCCGGATGGGCTGCCGACCGTCCTGAAAGCATGGCGCGATACCCACGGCCCGTATTTGCCGGGGTTTGGGCACAGATTTCACAAACCGGTTGATCCGCGCGCACCCCGTTTGCTTGGGCTGGTCGATGATGCGGCACAGGACGGTCATGTCTCTGGCGCTTATGCCCGGATCGGGCGGGCGATTGAGGGGCATCTCGCCGCGGAGCATAGCAAACCTGTCCCGATGAATATCGATGGGGCGACAGCTGTCATCTTTGCCGAACTCGGGTGCCCTCCGCCCGTCGCGCGGGGGCTGTTTTGCCTGTCGCGCGCGGTTGGTATTTTGGCCCACACATGGGAGCAAACCCAACAAGGCGGCCGCAACAAGGGGCCAACCCCGCCAGACTACCGCTGGACCTATACTGGCCCGGCAACACGAGCATCAGTCGTTGGCGCAGGGAAATCCGGCAACACCCCAGATTAGCAGGTCATCAATATGTTCCTGCAGGCTGTAGGGGGCAGGCTCGCGGCCGCCGCCGGGGTTCCAGGCCCAATGCAGGATCAGATCGTGGTTCAGGTGTTCGGCCAATTCCAGCATCGTGCGCCCGCCATTGCGATCAGGATCACGCAGCTGATTGCATATCTCATCAGATGACTTACCAAACCATTCCGCCTCGACCGGGGCCAGTTGCCAGTTCATTGCCACTTGCGGGGCGGCGTGGGGCGTGTCGTTCAGCCCCTCGCGGTAAGCGTGACAGGTGCTGCACTGAATAGTCTCGGCCCCGATGCGGCTGTCGCCTGCGTTGATATTCATGCCATGCGCGCGCGTGCGCCCATAGGACGGACCTGACCACATCGGGCGGTTGTCCGCACCAACATGGCAATTCGAACAGCGCGGATGCGAGGCAACTTCATAGATCCGCGAAAACGCATCAAGCCCGTTTTCGATGGAAACCGAACCTTCCGCCGGTGGTACGATCGACACGTCTGTTTCATCGGCGAAAACAACAGAGGACATTGTGAAGGCCGCAAGCAGCCCGATTGCAAATTGGCGCAAAAACATGCCTGACCTCACACAAAATCTATGAATTTGTTGAACGGCATTTCGCGCAGCCGCTGCCCCGTCGCCGCGAAGATCGCATTTGCCAAGGCCGGGGCGGCAGGTGGCACGGGCGGTTCGCCGATCCCGCGCACATGGCTGTTGTTTTCCAACCCTTTCACGATGATCTCGGGGCATTGATACATGCGCATGGCTTCATGGGCGTGATAGTTGGTCTGCTCTGCCATGCCATCGGCATAGGTGATCTCGGAGTTGATCGCGTGACCAAGGCCGAAGATGACCCCGCCTTGCACGAGGTTTTCAAAGTTCACCGGATCAATGACCGTGCCCACGTCGCAAGCCACCCATACTTTATCAAGTCTGATCCCGGCATCGGTTGCCGTGACCTGAACAACCTCTGCTGTGGGCACGCCAAAACTTTCCACGAACGCCACGCCGCGTCCCTGATTTGGGGCCAACTCCCCGCCCCAGGACGACATGTCGGCCACGGCCTCTAGCACCTTGCGCGACACATCGTGATCAATCAGGCGAATACGCTCTGCCATCGGGTCGGCACCGGCGGCATGGATCAATTCATCCAGAAAACTGTCAAAGATGAACCCAGCAGCAGGCGCACCAACCGCACGCCAAGATGACGTCGGCGCCAATTCAGGCGCCCGGTAGGCCGACATGCGGTAGTTGGGAATGGCGTAAGGGTTGTTCCACGCACCCGCCGCGATCTGCATGTCCGGACCCGGTACAGGGATCCCGGCGCGCGCCATCTGTGACGACATCACTGATGGTGCCGCAATCGCCACGTCAATCGTTTCAACCTGACCATTCGATACAGTGCCCTTGGCCCGTCCCATGGCGATGTGGCGGGGAAAGTCCTGCGCGAAATCCTCTTCGCGCGAATAGGTCAGTTTGACCGGCGTTCCGCGCATTTGGTTCGCAATTTCAGCGGCTTGTTTGATGTATTCAAACTCCAACCTGTGGCCAAAGCTGCCGCCGATAAACTGGTTGTGGAAGGTAATCTGCGCCTCATCATGGCCGGTCACACCGGAGATGATCGTCAAAAGCTGGCGTGGCATCTGATGGCCGGTCCAAATCTCAACCGTATCATCGGTGACCACCACAATCGCATTCAGCGGCTCAAGCGGCGCATGGGCCACATAGGGCGAGCGATACTCTGCCTCGACCACCGACCCACTGGCCAGCGCGCCGTCAACGTCACCATCGTCACGCCACTGGCGGTCCAACTGGTCAGGGTTGAAGGATGCCGCCAGCGCGTCCCAATGCCCGTCCATTGCGGGTGGATAAGGCGGGTTGCCCCATGTCACGTCGATTGCATTGGCCGCCTGAATGGCCCGCCAGGTGTTATCGGCAATGACCGCCAGACCATCTGTGATCTCCAGCACATCCGAAACACCGCGCATCGCGCGCGCGGCAGAGGCATCGTAGCTGACAATCTCGCCGCTGCGGCAAGGGTCAAGGCGCACTGCGGCATGGACCATGCCATCCACGGACAAATCAATACCGTAATCCAACGTGCCAGTGGATTTGCCGACGATATCCAACCGTTCCATCGGCTTACCAATGAGCCGCCACATGCTCGGATCACGCAGGGTGACGTCCTCAACCGGATCAAGCGCTGCTGCGGCATTGGCCAGGGCCGTATAGGGTATTTCGGTACCATCGGGCAGGATCACAGCACCTGATTTGGTTTTCAGCTCGGCCACCGGCACGCCATGTTGCTGTGACGCGGCCAGCTTCAGCGTCTCGCGTGCGACAGCCCCGGCATAGCGCAGCTTGTCAAAGCTATCGGCCATCGAGGTTGACCCGCCGGTGCCTTGCAGCCCGATCACCTTCATCAACCCGCCCATCATCGAACGGGTCGTTTCAGCCGCAAAGCTCTGATCCGTCGATTTGAATGGCGCGCCCTCGGACGCCATCGCCGTGTTCCAGTATGCGGGGCTTGGCGCGCCGAAACTCACCTTAAATTGCCCAAAATCAAGGTCCAGTTCTTCGGCAATCAGCGCTGCCTGCGCCGAGACAACCCCCTGCCCCTTGTCGCTGTGCGGGGTGATGAGTGTGATCGTCTGGCCGTCGATCTTGACCCATGGGTTAAAGGTTGCCTCGCCAGCGGCAAGGTCATCTTCAAGAGGGTTCGGAATGTCACGTTTGACGAGATATGTGCCAAAGGCCACGCCACCCGCGATGGCGACAGACCCAAACAGAAACGTGCGGCGGGCAATGGTGCGTAGGCGTCCCATGATCAGGTCTCCTGCATTTTGGCGGCGGCGGTTTTGATCGCGGCGCGAATACGTGGATAGGTGCCGCACCGGCAAAGGTTGCCACTCATCACCGCATCAATATCATCATCAGTAGGGTCGGGATTGGTATCCAGCAGCGTCACCGCCTGCATGATTTGGCCGGACTGGCAGTAGCCACATTGCGCCACCTGATGTTCCACCCAAGCCGCCTGCATCACATGCAGGGCGTCTGGTGTGCCCAGCCCTTCGATGGTGGTGATATCGGCCCCATCCGCCGAGGCCGCCGTCACCTGACAGCTGCGCACGGCCAGCCCGTCCATCTGCACCGTGCAGGCCCCGCATTGTGCGATCCCGCAACCGTATTTTACGCCGGTAATCCCCAACTCATCCCGCAACACCCACAACAGGGGCATGTCATCTTCGACATCAACATCGCGTATCTTGCCGTTTACGGTGATTTGCATGTGGGGCTCCCGTTGATCAATATTGACGGTTGGACATTTTTCATACATTTGTCCAATTTGACATGCAAAGTCAATGGGACGAAAACAACCGCAATGAATGACCGCGATAAAAAGTTAATTGTTGCCGCCCACGCCGTCTTTTCCCGTTATGGGATCAGCAAGACGACAATGAATGACATCGCCCGCGAGGCAGGCGTGGCCCGGCAAACGCTTTACAACGCCTATCCCAACAAAGAAGCCATCCTGCGCGCAGCGGTACGTGTGTCTGCTGAGGAAACCTATGCCAGCGTTGAATCGGCGTGGACCGACCAGACTGAACTTTCCGAAAAGATTGAAACATTCCTTCAGCTTGGCCCGCTGCATTGGTACGACATGGTGGTCGCCTCCCCCGAGATGGGCGATCTGATTGACGGCATACATACCATCGCAAAAGACGAGATGAGCGAGTTCGCAGCCCTGTGGCGAAAGCGGTTCGAACGCCTGATCAAAGAGCATACCAAGCCGGGCTCTGCTGGCTATGAAGGCGCGGCAGCAACCGCAGATTTTCTCTATTCCACAAGCATCAATGCCAAACGCGACGCCGCCGACCGCGGGACCGTGGAATCGCGTCTTGCGATCCTGAAACGGTCCGTTCTGGCGCTGGTCGCCATGTAGCATTGCGCTGGACAGACACGCCTGCAAGCCTCACAAACCGCCTATGACCAAACGCCGTTCATCCTTTAACATCATGATCGTGGGGCAAGGTGGGCGGCTGGAATACGAGGCGCTGTTGTTTGCCGCCTCTTTGCGCAGGTTCAGCCCCGGTTTTGATGGCACGCTGTTTGTAGCCGAGCCGCAGCCCGGTCCGCTGTGGAAAGGTGATCCGCGCATGTCGGCACCTGTGAAGGATGCGCTGATAGAACTGGGCGCGCAAATCCGCCCCTTTGACAGCGTGCATTTCGGTCAGGACTATCCGCAAGGCAACAAGATTGAGGGATTGCAGGTACTGCCTGCTGGCGCGCCTTTCGTCTTTTTTGACACCGACACGCTGATCACGGGTGACATCTCCGCCCTGCCCTTTGACTTTGACCGTCCTGCCGCCTCCATGCGGCGCGGGCCCACTTGGCCGGTGGAAGAGCTGTACTGGCCCGGATACACCGCGATCTGGAAATCGCTTTATGACCGGTTTGGTCTGGATTTCGAAGGCTCGCTGGATCTGTCGCAACCAGATGAATACTGGGAGCGTTATCTTTACTTCAACGCCGGTTGGTTCTTTGGCAATGACCCCGCAACCTTCGGCAAGCGCTTTGCCGAATACGCGATCTCCATCCGCGATGATCCCCCGCCAGAGCTGGTGATCCAGCCGCTTGATCCCTGGTTGGATCAGGTGGCATTGCCGCTTGTCATTCATGGGCTGGGCGGCGGCCGCCCCGGTCGTGACCTTGACGGGCTGGACGGCGACGTGACCTGTCACTGGCGCGTCCTGCCGTTGTTTTACGCTCAGGCAACCGATCAGCAGATTGCCATGCTTGAAGAGGTCACAGCCCCCAACAAGATCAAGAAGCTGCTCAAACAGCATGAGCCATTCAAACGCATGATTTACCAGGGGCGTGGCCACAAGGTACGGGCGATGTTCGACCGCAACAACCTGCCCCGGCATGAACGCGCACTGCGCAACAAGATCAAGTCTGCCGGGTTCTGGATGCGCTAGGATCAAGGCCGGAATGGAATTCCTGCGCCGACCTGCAATCCGAAACGCTGGTTGGCTGATCGCCCCACGACATAAGGCGTTTGTTCTTTGATCACGCAGGGCGTTGAGTGCCCGCGCATTTGCGCCTACACCTTCCGGCAACAGATTTAAGGGAGATAAAAGATGACCGACGGCCCAACATATGGCTTTGACACATTGCAGATTCACGCAGGCGCACGGCCCGACCCGGCAACCGGCGCACGGCAGGTGCCAATTTATCAGACAACCGCCTATGTGTTCCGCGATGCCGAACACGCGGCGGCTCTGTTCAACCTGCAAGAGGTGGGTTACATCTACTCGCGCCTGACCAACCCCACGGTCGCCGCATTGCAGGAACGCATTGCCACGCTTGAAGGCGGCGTCGGCGGTGTGTGCTGTTCATCGGGTCACGCGGCGCAGATCATGGCGCTGTTCCCGCTGATGCAGCCGGGGCGCAATATCATCGCGTCCAGCCGTTTGTACGGTGGCACTGTCACGCAGTTCAGCCAGACGATCAAACGCTTCGGCTGGTCTGCCAAGTTTGTGGATTTCGACGATCACGCCGCTGTAGCGGCGGCCATTGACGATGACACGCGCGCCGTTTTCTGCGAAGCCATCGCCAACCCCGGCGGGCATATCACCGATCTTGATGCCATCTCTGCCATCTCTGACAAGGCGGGCATTCCGCTGATCGTGGATAACACATCTGCGACGCCCTACCTGTGCCGCCCAATCGAACATGGCGCGACCTTGGTTGTGCATTCGACGACGAAATACCTCACTGGCAACGGCACCGTGACAGGCGGTTGCGTTGTGGACAGCGGCAAGTTCGACTGGACCGCCAACGACAAATTCCCTTCGCTGAGCGAGCCAGAGCAGGCCTACCACGGGCTTAAGTTTGCGGAAACTTTCGGCCCCCTCGCCTTTACGTTCCACGGCATTGCCATCGGTCTGCGTGATCTGGGCATGACGATGAACCCGCAGGCGGCACATTACACGCTGATGGGCATCGAAACCCTGTCATTGCGCATGGACCGCCATGTGGAAAACGCAATGAAAGTTGCCAAATGGCTCGAAGATGATCCGCGCACGGACTATGTGACCTACGCTGGCCTTGAAAGCTCGCCCTATTCCCATCTGGTGCCAAAGATCTGCCCCAAGGGTGCGGGCGCCTTGTTCACGGTCGCGGTTAAGGGCGGCTATGACGCCTGCGTCAAACTTGTTGATAGCCTTGAGATATTTAGCCATGTGGCTAACCTTGGGGATACGCGCAGCCTGATCATCCATTCCGCGTCAACCACCCACCGACAATTGACAGCCGAGCAGCAAGAGGCCGCAGGTGCAGGCCCCGGCATTGTGCGTCTGTCCATCGGCACCGAGGATGTAGATGACATCATCGCCGATCTGGATCAGGCCCTGGCCAAAGCCACGGCATGATGTCAAACCCGTGACAATGCAAAGCCGCCCGCGCCCTTGGCGTCGGCGGCTTTGTGCTGTAGGCTTCGCGCGTGGGGGCAAAACGCGTTTTGCCTGCGGAACCAACATGCTAGAGCGTGCGGATGATCACCAATTTTGCGCTATCGCTTTCCTTTGAGGGAATAGAGCTGCTGCACCGTGTGCCGCGCGGCTGGCGGCGCATTGGGCGTGTTGATGTCAGCAGTGACACGCTTGACGCCGATCTGGCTGATTTGCGCGACAAGGCCGAGGCGCTGGCCCCCGATGGGTTGCGCACCAAACTGATCATCCCGCTTGACCAGATCAAATATGTGGCCATCGACAGCACCCAGACGACAGACGCCGATATCGCGGCTGAACTGGACGGTAGCACCCCCTACAGCCTTGATGAACTGGTCATCGACGTGGAGCGTTTCGGCGGCCGCACCCATATCGCTGCCGTTGCCAAGGAAACCCTGCAAGAGGCCGAAGCCTTCGCCGCCGCCCATGGGTTCAAACCTGTGGCATTTGTCGCCGTACCAGAGCCCTTCACTTTCCAGAAAGAGGTGTTCTTTGGTCCGACCTCCATGATGGCCGAGGTGCTGGGCCCGGACGTTGAAGCAAAGCGCGAAGACCTGCCCGTCATGATCGTGGGCACGCGGATCAAATCGCGCCTTCTGGTCTTTGACCTGCCCGAAGAGGTGCAAGAGGAAGCCTACCGCGACGATCTAGCCACGCTTCTGGCACCAAAGGACACGCCCGCTTCAAACGAAGTTGCTGAGGTTGCTGAGGTTGCTGAGGTTGCTGAGGTTGCTGAGGTTGCTGAGGTTGCTGAGGTTGCTGAGGTTGCTGAGGTTGC
>CANMKS010000002.1 GCA_947498645.1 uncultured Paracoccaceae bacterium
TGAGGTTGCTGAGGTTGCTGAGGTTGCTGAGGTTGCTGAGGTTGCTGAGGTTGCTGAGGTTGCTGAGGTTGCTGAGGAGCAATCGCCGGAACCGGACGACGTGCAAGAGGAAATGCAACGCAAACAACAGATTTGGGTCGATGCTGTTCCGGCAGAAACTTACCAACCTGTTGCCGAAACACCCGCACCCGCCAAACCCGCAGCGCCGCTTGTGCCAGCGAATCCCATGCTCGCGGCTTTGCCTTTGCTGGACAGGATCATTCCAGAGGTGCATCAACGCCCGGCCCAAAGGGCCAAGGCACCGCTGGTCGCCCCCAAGGCCAAAACCGCAATTGCTGCACCGAAACTTGCCGCTGCCGCGCCAGCCGCAAACCGGACAACCACGCCAGCGCCCAAACGTGACAGCCGCACACCGCTGATCGCCGCAGGCATTGCGGCGGCTGCCCTCTTGCTGGGCGGTTTGGTTTGGTCGCAGATGGATCAGCGCGAGACCACTCCGGCCACCGAAATCGCTGTGGCCCCGAGCGAGGTTGCACCTGCGCCTGCTGAACCTGAAACCACCGCTGCGGTAGCACCCGAATTGCCGGACGTGTCCCCAATCATTCCCGACGTTGCAGTTGGCGCATTCGGCCTGACCGCGACCACAGCCACCGATCTGCCCTCGATGACGACACTTGATGTTTTTTCGGCCGCCGACGCACCTGCACCCATCTTAGCTGCCGAAGCTGATCTGCTGCCGCGGCCCATAGGGCCGCAACCTGAACCTCCTGCCGAACAGACGGCAGAAGTGGAAACTGCGCCACGCCCCACGGGTCAGGTTCTCAGCCCGGATGAAGCAGCGCAGATTTATGCGGCCACAGGCGTCTGGCAGCGCGCACCGCGCTTTTTCGACCTGCCTTCCGGCGTGATCCCGTTTGACTTTACGGCACCCGCAGGCACGCTTGCCCCGGAACGGGTGGCGCAGCCCGCGTTGCCTGCGACCGACAATATTGAAACCGATCTGAGCTTTCTCACGCCCGCAAACCCACCGCCACCAGAGGCCGTTTTCCCGCGTGATGAGAACGGGTTTATTCTCGCAACACCCGAAGGCACCCTCACCCCCGAGGGCGCGCTGGTTATCGCGGGCCTGCCGGATCTTGCGATCACTTTGCGCCCGGAACTGACACAGGCCGATCTGGATCGCATGGCGCTTTTGGCCCCCGCGCCAGAGGGGGTTGTGATCATTGCCGGACCACCACCGGTCAATCCGCCGCTGCGCCCGGCAAACGCCGCCTTGCCAGTGCCTGAAGATGCGCCCGCCGATGATGCAGAGGTCGCGGCAGCAGAAGACACACCGCAACAGCCAGACGCGCAAGAGGACACCCTGACGCCGGGCAGTGTCGGCCTTGCCGGGTTGGAATTGCAAAACAGCGGTGCGGTGGCCTTGGACGGCGAAACTGTCGCCACTGATGACCTGCGCCCGCAATTGCGCCCCAACGGCCTGGCCCCGCCCAGTGATCCTGCCACGCCAGATATCACCGCGATTATTGCCGGGATCGAGGCCGAAGCCGCCACGCTGCGCTTTGACAACAGCACCTCACTTGCGGTCGCACAGTCCATCCGCCCGGATCGCCGCCCCGGCGGTTTCGACACAGTTGTCGCCTCGGCTCTTGCGCGGGCTGCGACCCGCCCTGCGTCAACCACCCCTGCCCCCGCAGTTGCAGCAGCAACCGTAGCCCCGCAAAACTATGCCCCCGTCCCCGGTGGCGTGGCCCGCGCTGCCACTCAGGAAGACGCGATCCGCCTGCGCGAGATCAATCTGATTGGTGTCTACGGGCGGCCCAACGCCCGCCGCGCCTTGGTACGACTGAGCAATGGGCGCTATGTCCGGGTAGAGGTGGGCAGTGCGCTGGATGGTGGTCAGGTCACGGCGATTGGCGATTCCGCATTGAATTATGTCAAACGCGGACGCACCTATGCGATAGAGCTACCAAGCGGATAGCATCTGCGCAGGTGAAAATGGGGCGGCCGCCGGTGGTATCAACCGCCCGCTTCACCCCTTAGCTGGCCTTCAACACACCCCGGTCAATCTGGTCTGCCTCGATGCTTTCAAAGAGCGCCTTGAAGTTACCTTCGCCAAAGCCATCATCACCCTTGCGCTGAATGAACTCAAAGAAGATCGGGCCAATGACTGTCTTTGAAAAGATTTGCAGCAGGATACGGGTTTCACCGCCGTCAACGACCCCTTCCCCATCGATCAGGATACCGTGTTTCATCATCCGATCCTTGGGTTCATCGTGACCCACCACGCGCTCATAACTGAGATCGTAATAGGTGTTGGGTGGCTTCGGCATGAACTTGATACCGCGGTCTGCAATCTCATCAGTTGCGTCATAGAGGTCATGCGCGCCTACAGCGATGTGCTGGATGCCTTCACCATTGTAACGCTTGAGGTATTCGACAATCTGCCCGGTCTCACCCCGGTCCTCATTGATCGGGATACGGATGCGCCCGCAAGGCGAGGTCAGCGCGCGCGACAGCAGCCCGGTGAATTTGCCTTCGATGTCAAAAAAACGGATTTCGCGGAAGTTGAACAGATCACCGTAAAACTTGAACCATAGGTCCATGTTTCCCTTGTGCACGTTGTGCGTGAGGTGATCGAGGTAGTGAAACCCGACGCCAGCGGGATGCGCATTCGACACCCAGTTGAATTCTTCATTGTAAGGATTGGTCTCGTAGTATTGATCAATGAAATAGATCAGGCTACCGCCGATACCCACAATGGCCGGAACATCCATTGTCTTGCCGTCACCGTGGTAGGGTGTGGCGCCCTTGCTGACCGCATGATCAAACGCATGCTGCGCATCAACGACGCGCCAGCCCATCGACGGCGCACATGGGCCGTGCTCGGTCACGAATTCGCGGGCATGGCTGCCGGGCTCATTGTTGATCACGTAAGTGATGTCGCCCTGCTGCCAAAGCTCGATGTCCTTGGATTTATGTGTGGCGGTGTGGGTATAACCCATTTTGCCAAACAACTCGCGCAGGGTCTCGGGCTCGGGATGTGCGAACTCCACAAACTCAAACCCGTCGGTGCCGGCAGGGTTTTCTTCGCTGATCGTGGCTTTCGGTGCGTCGTGAGGGAAAGGTCCCATGGCTCATCTCCTGAAATGCTTTGTGCCAGCATAGCCGCGATGTGTTGACTATTTCGGGCAACATCGGCGAATATACACCAAGATTGCGCGCAAATTACGCATGTATCACATCAAACTTGCAGGATTCTCGCATGCAGCTTGACCCGGCTGACCTTCAACTCCTCGCGGCGCTTCAACGCGATTCCACCCAGACAGCGCAGGAACTGGGTGACGCACTCAATATGTCGGCCTCTCAGGCCGGGCGGCGCAAGCAGCGGTTGGAAAGCGATGGGATCATCGCGGGGTATCGCGCCTATCTGGACCCCGAGAAGGTCGGGCTGACCGTTCAGGCCTTCATCCAGATCGTGATGGCCACCCATACAGAGCAGAACGCCCGCGATTTTGTGCGCCTGACCAAAACCCGCGCCGAGATCGTCGGCGCATGGACCCTGACGGGTGATGCCGACTATCTGCTGCGTATCTACTGCGCCGACCTGACGGCCCTGAACCTGCTGGTGCAGCAGGTGCTGCTGCCCCACCCCGCAGTCAGCCGCGTGCAAAGCCAGATCGTGATGGAACGGGTGAAATCGGATGCCCCTTTGCCCTTGTAGCGCTGCCCCATGCGACAGATCGCCGGGGGCTGCATCACCTCTTTCAAGTCTGTTGAGACCCGGTAAACTGGCCATGAGGCATTTGAGACAATTTAACGCTTAGGCGGGCATAAAGCACATATGGAATCGTTCCTCTTTCAAGCCACGATCTATCTTGGGGCCGCGGTCATCGCCGTGCCGTTGGCGGCACGGCTTGGGCTTGGGTCTGTGCTGGGGTATCTGCTTGCAGGCATTGTCATCGGGCCACTGACCGGGCTTGTTGGGTCCGAAACCAAGGATCTGCAACATTTCGCAGAATTTGGTGTTGTGATGATGCTGTTTCTGATCGGGCTGGAGCTTGAGCCGCGGGCGCTGTGGAACATGCGCCAAAGGTTGATCGGCATGGGTGGTTTGCAGATTGGTCTGACGATGCTTGCGATCACCGGCTGCGCATTGGCGATGGGGTATCCGCCAAACACTTCACTTGCGATCGGGATGATCTTTGCGCTGTCATCAACCGCGATTGTGCTGCAAACCCTGACCGAAAAAGGGTTGATGCAAACCGGTGGCGGCCGGGCGACGTTTTCGGTTCTGCTGACACAGGATATCGCCGTCATCCCGATGCTGGCTTTCTTGCCGCTGCTGGCGGTCCCGGTGCTGATGCAGGCCGAACCTGATGGATCGCTTTCCCTGCCCGCAGTGGAACATGACAAGGCGCAGCACGCCGCGCTGAGCCTTGTTGAAGGTCTGCCCGGCTGGGGTGTGACGCTGGTGACACTGGGGGCTGTGGCCCTTGTCATTCTTGCTGGTGTTTTCCTGACCCGCCCGGTGTTCCGTTATATCCACCATGCACGGTTGCGCGAAATGTATACCGCCCTTGCCCTGCTGATGGTGGTGTCCACCGCCGTCTTGATGGGCCTTGTTGGCCTGTCCCCGGCGTTGGGTACGTTTCTGGCGGGTGTCGTGCTGGCCAACTCGGAATTCCGGCACGAGCTGGAAAGCGACCTTGAACCGTTCAAGGGGCTGCTGCTGGGCCTGTTTTTCATCACTGTGGGTGCGGGGATCGACTTTGAACTGCTTTTCGGCAACCCCTTTTTCATTGTCAGCCTCGCGGTGGGGGTCATCGTTGTCAAAGGGCTGATCCTTTATGGGCTTGCCCTGCTTTTTCGGCTGCGGGGCAAGGATCGGTGGCTCTTTACACTGGGGCTGGCGCAGGCCGGTGAATTTGGCTTTGTGCTGGTGTCTTTCTCTCTCCAACAAGGTGTGTTGAGCGATGGCCTTGGTGGCAGGCTGTTACTGATCATCGCGCTCTCGATGCTGATCACACCGCTACTGTTCATCATCTACGATATCCTTAGCCGACAGATGCATGTGGCCGAAGACGACGAACATGACGTCGTTGATGAGCAAGGCACGGTGATCATCGCAGGTATCGGGCGCTTTGGGCAGATCGTGAACCGTTTGGTCCAAAGTGCGGGGTTCGATACGGTTGTTGTTGATAACAATCTTGCCACCGTCCAGATGATGCGCAAGTTCGGGTTTCGGGGCTTTTTTGGTGATCCGACCCGCCCTGATCTGTTGAATGCGGCCGGGCTGGAAGACGCCCGTGTGCTCGTTGTCGCAATTGATGACAAACCGGCGGCGGTCAAGGTTGTGCGCCACGCCCGCAAGACCCGCCCTGACCTGCATATCATTGCCCGCGCACGCGACAGGGTGCATGTGCACGAACTATATGATGCAGGTGCCAATGATATCGTCCGTGAGATGTTCGACAGCTCACTGCGCGCTGGCCGCTATGCGTTGGAAAACCTCGGGCTTAGCGAATTTGAGGCCGCAGAGGTCGAAACCGCCTTTTACCATCATGATCGCATGGCCCTGCGCGAACTGGCCGAGTTGTGGAAACCGGGCGTCCCGATGAGTGACGTGCCAGAGTATGTAGAGCGGGCGCGCGAACTCAACAGCGCCTTGGAGATGGAGCTTTCGGCCCGCCAACAGGCCAACGAAACAAAGTCGCAGAAAGACTAGCCGTCGCTGACGCCCGCTTCGGCAAAGGTTGCCATGCCGGAATGGCAGGCAATTGCGCCTTTGAGCACACCAATTGCCAATGCAGCGCCCGATCCTTCACCAAGGCGCAAGCCGAGGCTAAGCAACGGGTCTTTGTCAATGGCGGTCAGCAGGCGCTGGTGCGCCCCCTCAGCACTGAGGTGCCCCGCCACGGTATGATCCAGCGCGCCTTCAACTGCTTTTTCAAGCACGGCAGCCGCAGCAGAGCAAATAAACCCGTCAAGGATCACGGGAATGCGGTGATGCCGTGCCGCCGCTATCGCACCCGCCATCGCAGCCAGTTCGCGCCCGCCAAGGCAACGCAGCGCCTCTAACGGGTCATCCGTGGCATGCAGGGCGAGGCCCCTGGCCACCACATCGGTTTTCCGCTCCAGCCCGTCATCATCCACGCCAGTGCCACGCCCGGTCCAATCGGCGGCGTCGCCCCCCAGGACTGCCGCAGCAACCGCCGCCGCAGCCGTTGTATTGCCGATCCCCATTTCGCCGGTGACCAGAAGGTCCGCGTCCGGATCCACGGCATTCCAGCCGGTTTGCAGCGCCTCCACAACTTCGGCCTCGGTCATGGCCGGGGCGGTCGTGAAATCGGCGGTGGGTGTGTCCAGTGACAGCGGATACACATCCATCTTGGCCCCAAACGCCTTGGACAGTTGATTGATTGCGGCGCCGCCATGCTGAAAATTGATCACCATTTGGGCGGTAACCTCTGGCGGGAAGGCCGACACACCCTGTGCACAGACCCCATGGTTGCCTGCAAATATGATGACCTGCGGTGCGTTGATCTGGGGCTGCGCCGTCCCCCGCCAACCCGCATACCAGATCGCCAGATCCTCCAGACGGCCCAGCGCGCCGGGCGGTTTGGTCAACTGCCCATTGCGCGCTTGCGCATCTGAAAGGGCGGTTGTGTTCGGCCCTGGGGCCTTGGCAAGCGTGTCACGAAAGGTGGCTAGGGTCGAAAATGGCGCTTGCATCGGGTCCTCGTTCACGGCAAATCTTGCGCCCTGTTTAGCGCAGATCGCACCTTAGAAAACCCCTGATAGGACGCCCCCTTGTTCAAACACGACACGCGCCTGGTTGCCCCGGTCGATTTGCCAGCTGCACTTGGGCTTTTGACACGGCTGCCCGTTGTCGTGGATGGCAAGGCTGCAACCACGCGCGGGGCCGCTGCGGCTTGGGCCTATCCGCTGGCTGGTGTGGTTGTGGGCGTGATCCTTGCCACTGTGATCCCCCTTTTTTTGTGGATTGGCGTGCCCGGCGGCATCATCGCGGGGCTAGTTCTGGCGCTGTCGGTGATCCTCACCGGCGCGATGCACGAAGACGGGCTGGCTGATAGCGCTGACGGGCTCTGGGGCGGCTGGACCACGGCACGCAGGTTGGAAATCATGAAGGACAGCCATATCGGCGCATACGGCGTCTGTGCGGTTGCACTGTCGTTGCTGATCCGCTGGCTGGCATTGGTGGTGATCATCTCGGTCGGGGGCTATTGGGTGGCTTTCATCGCGGTGGGCGCGCTGAGCCGGGCAAGCATGGTGGTGATGATGGCCGTTCTGCCCAACGCGCGCGGCAGCGGGTTGAGCAGCAGCGTGGGACGCCCGCCAGAGGCCGCGGTATGGCTGGCAATCGCGATTGCCGTGGCGTTTGCCGCGCTGTGCGGGATGATGACGCTGGTTTTGGTGGCCGCGGCTGCAACCGCGGTTTGCACCGCGATTGCCAAGGCCAAGATTGGCGGTCAGACAGGTGATATTCTGGGGGCAACACAGCAAATCACAGAAATGGCGATGCTGATCGCAGTCGTCGTGATGGTAACCTAAGGCAGCGCTTCGCAGGCCAAGGCCGCGGCAAAAGACCCGCGGTTCACATGCCGCCCGATATCCCGCGTGGTCAGTTGACCATCGTTAAGTACGCTGGCCATCACCCGGCTCCATTCCGCGTTGGCGGTAATCATCTCTGGCCCCTGCCCGCAATCACGGATACCGCCGCCGATATCAGCTTCACCGATCCGGTGGTTGGTCAGGCCAGGCAAGTCCGCGACAGGGTGCAACGCGCCGCCCTGAAACCGCCAGACCCGCAGGGTCTTGGCCAGGTGCGGGCGGTCGACATAGGCGATCTCGACAAAACCATCCCCGTCCAGATCGGCAGCGCCGATCGGGGCCAACCAACGGTTGGTGCGCCCGATATGAGGGGTCGCTGCGATCTTGCCGGTCTCATCATAAACGGCAAGCTGCGCGCCGCCGGTGTTGAGCGTTTCAACCACAACAACCTCGGGTGCGCCGTCACCGTCAAGATCTGCCAGACGCGGTGCCACATCTTCGAACACGCGGTCCTGAGCAAGCGTGAACTGGCGCGTGCCCGCATCTGTTGTGACAACTAGCGTACCCCATTCAATCGCATCGCCCAGAATACCATGGGCGTAGCGGTCCGTAGGGGTGGCATAGTCCGCCGAAAGAATCGTTTCGGCGCAAGCAGAAGTGGCCATGACAGCCACCAAAGCAAGGGTGCGGATCAAATCTGTTTCTCTGGCATCTGCACGCGCAGCCCGTCCAGCGCGTCCGTCACCTTCAACTGGCAGGTCAGGCGCGATTTGGCGGCGTCAGGCTCATAGGCAAAGTCGAGCATATCTTCTTCCATGGCGTCCTTCGCTGGCAACTTTTCCACCCAGGCATCATCCACATAGACGTGGCAAGTCGAACAGGCGCAGGCGCCGCCGCAATCAGCCTCGATTCCCGGAATGCCGTTGTCGCGTGCGCCTTCCATCACAGTCAGCCCGTTGGCGACATCCACGACGTGTTCTTTGCCGCCGTGTTCAACATAGGTAATCTTGGCCATTTTTCGTGTTCCTCTGAAATCCACCGATCTGAAAACCTAAGTAGTGCACGATTCTTACGCTCGCTACCCCCAAATGCACCTTTCAATTGCGCGAACGCGGCGCTGCACTGTGGACATTCGCCACTTTCCATTTACCCTTTGCCTATGTTGGGTCGGGGAGGCCCAGAATAAAGGGAGAGATCAATGAAGTTTTTATCCAAAGCCGTTCTGGCGGCCAGCATCGCTATTGCTGCACCTGCGGCACAGGCGCAGGACGCCGAAGAGGCAAGCTATATCCTTGCGACGGCCTCAACCGGCGGCACATACTACCCCGTCGGCGTGGCCCTTTCGACGCTTGTGAAGGTCAAGCTCGAACCACGCCAAAAGATCGGCATGTCCGCGATCAGCTCTGCCGGTTCCGGCGAAAACGTCCGCCTGATCCGTGAAGGCGAAGCGCAGTTTGGCATTCTGCAGGGCCTCTTTGGCTATTATGCAGCCTCGGGCACTGGTCCGGTTGCAGATGCAGGCCCACAAGATCACCTGCGGTCCGTCACAATGCTGTGGCAGAATGTAGAACAGTTTGTCATAGCCTCTGACGTGGCCACCACCGGCACGATCGAGGACATGGTTGCGCTGAAAGGCGAAGGCATGGCCTTGGGTCGCCAGAACTCTGGCACGATCGGGTCAAACGCCACGATCATGTCCGGTTTCGGCATTGATATCGAAGCTGATTACGAGCTGGTCTTTGCAGGCTACGGCCCGTCCGCCGAGGCGTTGCAAAACGGTCAGGTCAAGGGCATCGGGACACCGGCGGGCGTGCCCACAGGTGCCGTCAGCCAGTTGATGGCCGCCGCCGGTGACAGCGTCACCATGCTGAACTTCACCGATGAACAGGTGGCCATGGCAGATGGCGGTCGCGGCCTTTGGACGCGTTATGTCATCCCGGCAGGCACCTATCCGGGTCAGGCTGAGGATATCAACACGATTGCGCAGCCAAACTTCCTGGCGACACATGCTGATCTGCCAGAGGAAAACGTCTATCAGATCACCAAGACGATCTATGAGAACTTGCCGTTCCTGCAAGCGATCCACCCGGCCACAAAAGCCATGGCGCTAGAGGCCGCGATTGCCGGTCTGCCAGTGCCACTGCACCCCGGTGCCGCCCGGTTCTATCAGGAGCAAGGGATCGAGATCCCAGAGCGCCTGATCGCCAACTAAGCACGATCCGGCCCGCGCCATTCTGGTGCGGGCCGATTTTATTCAAGGGGACGCCCATGTCAGACGAAACCCAAACCGACGCACTGGGTTTGCGTACATTCACCGGGCTGCCCAACACCGCCCTGACCGTTTTGTGTTTTCTGATCGCGGTCGGACATATCGTTGTCGCCCTCTATCCCCAACTCATGACAGAGTTTCACCGCAACGCATTTCACTTTGCCGGCTTTGCGTTTCTGGCGGCTGTGCTGCACCCGATGATCAAGGGCAAGGCGCGCAGCAAACCGATGCTGATATTTGATCTGACGTTGGGCACATTGATTGCAATGTCAGCCATATACCTGCCCTATGCCGAGCAAGGCATTTACGACCGCAGCGTCAAATTCAACGCCTTGGACTGGATCGCGGCCGTGATCTGCATTGCCGGCGCGATTGAATTGACCCGCCGCCTGACCGGTTGGGTGATCCCCTGCCTGATCGTTATCGCGATCTCTTATGTCGGCTGGTGGGGCCAGTTGATTGGCGGGGTGTTTTCGTTCCCCGGCCTGAGTTGGGAATCCATCGCCTTCCGCTCGATCTTTGGGGATGATGCCATGTTCGGGACCATCGCGCGGATTTCATCCACCTTTGTCTTTCTCTTCATCATCTTTGGTGCATTCTTGCTGCGCTCTGGTGCGGGTGATTTCGTCATCAATATTGCCCGTGCGATTGCGGGCCGTTTGGTTGGTGGGCCGGGCATTGTTGCCGTCATCGCCTCTGGTCTCACAGGCACGATTTCCGGCTCTGCCGTGGCCAACACCGCATCGACAGGCGTCATCACCATCCCCTTGATGAAAAAGGCGGGCTTTCCTGCCAAATTCGCGGGCGGGGTCGAGGCCGCGTCGTCCACAGGTGGCCAATTGATGCCCCCCATCATGGGTGCCGGTGCTTTTGTCATGGCAAGCTTTACCCAAATTCCTTACGAAACCATCGTCGCGGTCGCGGCCCTGCCCGCCCTGCTTTATTTCCTGTCCGTCGTCTTCTTCGTGCGGATCGAGGCACGCCGCCTGGGCCTGCAACCGATGGACAATGATGGCGAAACGGTTGGCTCTGCCTTTAAGAAAGGCGGCGCCAGTTTCGTCATTCCCATCGGATTGCTGATCACCCTGCTGGTGTCCGGCTTTACGCCCGCCTATGCCGCCGTTTACGGCATTTTGGCTGTGATCGGATCAAGTTGGTTGACGGAAAACCGCATGGGCCCGCGCGCCGTGTTCGAGGCCCTGGTGATGGGCACCAAGGGCATGATCATGACGGCTGTCCTGCTGTGTGCCGTGGGCCTTGTGGTCAATGTGATTGCAACAGCGGGGATCGGAAACACCTTCAGTCTGATGATTGCGGATTGGGCCGGTGGTAACCTGCTGATCGCCATTGTCATGGCGGCGATTGCCAGCCTTGTGCTGGGCATGGGGTTGCCTGTGACGGCGGCCTATATCGTGCTGGCCACATTATCCGCCCCTGCCCTTGCGGGCATGATCGCGGACCGGTTTGTGATTGATGCACTGGCCAGCGGCAATCTGCCCGAGACGGCCCGCGCGATCCTGATGATTGGTGTCCCCGATCCTGCGGTCCTTGCAGGCCCGCTGAGTTTTGAAGACGCACGTGACCTGATCCGCGCCTTGCCGCTTGAAATCGCGGCCCCCTTGCGTGATCTGGTCGTTCCGCAGGATATCGCGATTGCGGCATTACTCTCGGCCCATATGATTATCTTCTGGCTGAGCCAGGACAGCAACGTCACACCGCCTGTGGCCCTTGCAGCCTTTACCGCAGCGGCCATCGCCAAGGCCCCCGCAATGGCGACAGGCATTGCAAGCTGGAAGCTGGCCAAGGGCCTTTATATCGTGCCGCTGATGATGGCCTACACACCGCTGCTATCGGGCGATTGGGCTGTCATGCTGGTCCTTTTTGGCTTTGGTGTTGTCGGTATCTACGGGCTCGCCGGGGCGTTGCAGGGCTGTATGGAGACACTACTGAATCCAGGTCTGCGCGTCGTATCAGGACTGGCCGGGATGGCATGTCTTTGGCCCGGAATGCTGTGGGTCAACCTCCTTGGGGCGGCTGTGGTTATCGGTCTGTTGATGATCAACGCACGGCAACGGCACGCAAGGGCGCTGGCATGAGTACACACCAAGGCAGCTGTCTTTGCGGGAAAGTCACCTTTGTAATCAAAGGCGATCTGCCCCCGCTTAATGCCTGCCATTGCACGGCCTGCCGCAAGCAGTCTGGCCATTTTGAAGCATCGGTCGATGTGCCCCGCAGCTCTCTGTCGGTCACCGGAGAGGCACAAATCGGGTGGTATCAGTCGTCTGCGAAAGTGCGGCGCGGGTTTTGCAAGACCTGCGGCTCAACTCTGTTTTGGGATCCCGTTTTTCAGGATTGGACAGCAGTGGCCATGGGGGCCTTTGATACGCCAACACATACCAAAATCGCGCGGCACATCTTTGTGTCGGAAAAAGGCGACTATTACGACATCGCCGATGGTTTGCCGCAAAACGAGACCTGAGCAAACAAAAAAGGCGGCCCCTGCTGGGACCGCCTTGTCTTTTGATTGATCGCGCAGGTTACTCTTCAAGCACGAGCGCTACAAACCGTGGATCACCACCGCGACGTACCAACAGCAGGATTGATTTGCGCCCCGCCTCGGATGCCGCTTCGACCTGGGCGGTCAGATCATCGACAGTTGCGACCGCTTCCTGCCCTGCCTCAGTGATCACATCACCTTCCAGCAGGCCTTTGGATGCGGCCTCGGAGTCTGGGTTGATCGCGGTGATCACAAGACCAGTTTCGACTGACAGGGAAAACTGGTCTGTCAGCTCTGGTGTGATCTCGGACAATGTCAGGCCAAGGATTTCCGACTGTTCCTGCTCTTCGCTTTCCTCGGTCGAGGCTGGGAATGCCACAGCTTCCGAGGTTTCACGGCGGCCCAGAACAACGATCAGGTCTTCCATGTCACCATCGCGCAGAACGGCGACGGGCACTTCTTTACCCACCGGGCTGTTGCCAACGATGCGGACCAATTCGCGGGTGTCTTCAATCTCGATCCCGTCGAAATTCAGGATCACGTCACCGGCCAGCATACCTGCGTTCTCTGCTGGGCCAGCAGGGACATCCGTGACCAATGCACCGCGTGCGAGGTCCAACCCTTCGATGGCATCAACCATATCAGGGGTCACATCCTGAATACGCACGCCCAGCCAACCACGGCGGGTTTCGCCAAATTCGATCAGCTGATCCACGACATTGGTGACAACAGCAGAGGACATCGCAAAGCCGATCCCGATAGAGCCGCCATTGGGCGACAGGATTGCGGTGTTCACGCCGACAACGTCACCGTCCATGTTGAATAGCGGACCGCCAGAGTTACCGCGGTTGATCGCGGCGTCAGTCTGAATGTAGTCGTCATAAGTGCCGGACAGCGCACGGTTGCGGGCAGAAACGATCCCGGCAGAGACCGAAAAGCCCTGACCAAGGGGGTTGCCCATGGCCATGACCCAATCACCCACGCGGGCACCTTCGGCATTGCTGTCGCCAAATTCGACAAATGGCAGGCCTTCCAGATCAACTTTCAACACGGCGATATCCGTGTTGGGGTCTGTGCCAACCAGTTCAGCAGGAACGCCGGGTTCGCCGCCCGGATAGAATTCGATCAGGATCTCATCAGCACCTTCGATAACGTGGTTGTTGGTGACGATATAGCCGTCGTCAGAGATCACAAAACCAGAGCCAAGCGCCGAAGAACGCTGTGTTCCGTCGCCCGGTCCACGCTCAAGGTCATTGAAAAAATCCTCAAAAGGGGAGCCATCCGGCACAAGCCCCTGCGGCCCGGTGCGGCCTGCGATTGTTGTGCTGGTGGTAATGTTGACAACCGATGGGCTGACCTGTTCGGCCAGATCGGCGAATGTTGCAGGACGCGATTGCGCGGCGGCGGCTGTGACCTGTGCCAGCACCATCGCAAAGGCGATGGCTATGGCCGTCACGAGCGCCATGATCAGGCGGCGCGTGCGCGTCTCTTGGTGTTGAATTGCGATTGCCTTGGCTTTCACGGGCAAATCTCCTTTGTCATTTCTCGGGGCGGTCTGGAACCTGCCCTATCAATTCATGATGTTCTATGTAGGGCGCAGAATGTGCAACGCAAACTTCTTGCACAGCTGCTCAATAGGCCGTGATTGGTTGTGTGAGGTATGATTTTCTTGGATTGAAACGAAAAAGGGCCAGCAAAACGCCGGCCCTTTCGTATCGTATCACCGCAGGCTTACTCGCTCGCC
This sequence comes from uncultured Paracoccaceae bacterium, assembly GCA_947498645.1. GTDB lineage: Bacteria > Pseudomonadota > Alphaproteobacteria > Rhodobacterales > Rhodobacteraceae > Yoonia. The sequence goes on from CANMKS010000002.1 coordinate 14,086, forward strand.
GCACCTTGATCGGACTTCAGATAATTGAAGAACTCACTGTCAGGCGACAGAACCATTGTTGAATTTCCGGGCCGCAGCGACCGCTGGTAAGCGGTCATCGAGCGGTAGAATTCAAAGAACTCAGGATCAGCGCCAAAGGCATTTGCAAAAATCTCGTTCCGTTCAGCGTCAGCCTCACCCTGAATGATCTGGCTTTCGCGCTCTGCCTCGGACACCAGCTCGATCACGGTACGGTCGGCCTGCGCACGGATACGCTGGGCCGCTTCGTTACCACGCGCGCGTTCGTCTGCGGCTTCGCGGTCACGCTCTGCTTTCATACGCTCGTAAGTGGCGTTGAGGTTCTCTGGCGGCAGGTCAGTACGCTTGAGACGCACGTCAATCACCTGAAGACCCAATGCTGTGGCCTCGGCAATGGCCGAGTTGCGGATGCGCAGCATCAACGCTGCACGATCAACCGAAAGGATGTCGTTCGAGGACACCGAACCCAGAACCTCGCGCGTTTCAGCGCGCAGGATGCTGTCCAGACGACGGGCCGCTGCCTCTTCACCACCCGAACCAACAGCACGGCGGAACCGTTCAACATCGGCAATGCGGTAGCGGGCAAAGGCATCAACGACCAAACGACGGTCATCCGATGGCGTGACCTCAAGCGGTTCCAGGTCACGGCTCAGGATACGGTCGTCATAGCGCACGACCTCCTGAATGAGCGGGATTTTGAACCCAAGTCCGGGTTCTTCCTGCACTTTCACGATCTGACCAAACTGGAGAACCAGCGCCTTTTCGCGTTCGTCCACGATAAAGACCGACGACAAAGCGCCGATCACGACAACCGCAACTGCGGGCAGTAGGAATGCTGACTTACGCATTAGTTTGACCCCTCGGTTGTATTGCGACGCAATTCGTTGAGCGGCAGATACGGGACAACACCTTGTCCGCCGCCGGCACCTTCGTCGAGAAGGATAATATCAACACCGCCAAGAACGCTTTCCATCGTTTCCAGATACAGACGCTTTCGCGTGACCTCTGGTGCCTTTTCATACTCGGCCAGAACGGCAGAGAAACGGCTCGCTTCACCCGTCGCTTCGTTCACGACCTGCGCACGGTAACCTTCGGCCTGCTCAAGGATCTGGGCCGCTTGACCACGGGCCTCGGCCACAACCTGGTTGGCATAGGCATCAGCCACGTTCTGCACCCGGTCACGTTCCTGTTCCGCGTCCTGCACGGCGCGGAAAGAGGCGATAACGGGTTCTGGCGGGTCGGCCTTGTCAAAGTTCACACGGATGATCGTCACACCTGAATCGTAGCTATCCAGCGTGGACTGGATCAAATCCGCCAAACGATCGGCAATCGCACCACGGTCACGGTTCAGGATCGGTGCAAGGTCGGATTGCGAGATAATCTCGCGCATCGCGGATTCTGCCACGGCTTCAATCGTTTGCGGTGGGTTAGCGAGGTTAAAAAGGTACTTTTCTGGATCGTTGATGTTCCAGACAACCTGAAAGTCGATATCGACGATGTTTTCATCACCTGTCAGCATCAGGCCCGCATCCATCCCCGACCGGCTGGTGCCGATGTCAATGTTGCGCTCGGTTGTGACGGCGATCACTTCGCGGGTCACAATCGGCCAAGGAGCAAAGTTCAGACCGGGATCGCCGATTTCCAGGAAATCACCCAGCAGCAGTTCAACAGACTGCTCTTCCGGGCGCACAGTATAGAACGATGCAAAAAGCCAAAGTGCCACGGCACCAAAAATCCCCAGCGCCACAGTCCCGCGTGTCAGTTGTGGCCCGCCTGATCCGCCGCTGCCACCGCCGGAACGCCGGCTGCCATCGCCGCCACCGCCCATCAGCACGCGCAGCTGTTCGCGCCCCTTGTTTACCAGATCATCGATCTCGGGAATGTTCGGGCCGTCATTGTCGGGCCTGCGTCCACCGCTGGGGCGATTGTCGTCGTCGCCCCCGCCTGAGCCGTTATTTCCACCGCCACCCCAAGGGCCACCGTTATTTCCTGCCATCGTTTCCCTATGCTTCCTTTTCAACGGTGCGCAGATCATGCCCGCGCCTTGCATTGCCATGTGTGTCTTAATGATGCGAAATCAAGCGGTCCGCATCGGTTCCTTCATTGTCACAAGCTCTTCCGCCATGGTGGGGTGAACGGCCACCGTGCGGTCAAAATCTTCTTTTGTTGCACCCATTTTGACGGCGATCCCCGCCAGTTGGATCATTTCACCTGCATGGTCTGCCACGATATGACAGCCCAGCACTTTGCGGGTTTCGACGCTGACCACCAGCTTCATCAGGACACGATCGTCGCGGCCTGCAAACGCGTGGTTCATTGGTTTGAACGAGGTGCAGTATATCTCAACCGGTTCCTGCGCGCGCGCGTCTTCTTCGGACAGACCCACAGTGCCCATTTCGGGCTGGGTAAATATCGCCGATGGGATCAAGGCGTGATCTACGGGCGTCGGGTTGCCCTTAAAGACGGTCTCGACAAAGGCCATGCCTTCACGAATGGCCACAGGCGTCAACTGCACACGGTTTGTCACATCTCCGATGGCATAAATCGAGGGCACAGCGGTTTGACTGTATTCATCCACCACAACCTCACCCCGGCGGCCCACTTCGACGCCTGCGGCTTGCAGGCCCATGTCATCAGTATTTGGCGCGCGCCCGGTGGCAAACATCACCTGGTCATAAATTGCTTCCTGACCATTGGTCGCTTTGACCCAAATGCCCTTGCCCCCACCGGTCGAAGGCAGTTGCGCAGGTCTGCCTTCTTCCATGGGCATCCCGTGGTCGCTGCCTTTGTGGTCGTCCTCGGTGGCCGCACGCATTTCCACGATGTTCGTGCCAAGGTGCAGATCAACGCCTTTGGCGCGCATACCCTCGGCCACAAGGCCGCGTGCTTCATCGTCAAAGCCGCGCAGGATTTGCGCCCCGCGATAGAATTGCGTCACCTTCACGCCCAGACCATTCAGGATGCAGGCAAACTCTGATGCAATATACCCACCGCCCACGATGAGGATATTCTTGGGCATCTCATCAAGCAGGAAGATCTCGTTCGACGTGATCCCCAGCTCAGCGCCCGAAATTTCCGGCAATACAGGCCGCCCGCCTGTCGCGACCAGAATATGCTTTGCCGTCACGTCCTTGCCGTTCGACAGGGCCACGGTATGTGGGTCTTTGAGTGTCGCGCGCGCATCGAAAATCTCAACGTCCGAGCCGTCCAGCAGCTTGCGATAGATGCCTTCCAGACGGCTTAGCTCTGCGTGCAGTTTGTCACGAAAGCGCGGCCAGTTGAAATCACCCTCTTGCAAGTCCCAGCCATAGGCGCGGGCATCGTCAAACATTTCAGAATAGCCAGAGGCGAACACCATCAGCTTTTTGGGAACGCAGCCGCGGATCACACATGTGCCGCCCATTCGGAACTCTTCCGCCAGTGCAACCTTTGCTCCGGTTGCCGCCGCAACCCGCGCCGCGCGCACCCCGCCCGAGCCGCCGCCGATCACAAAGAGGTCGTAGTCAAAAGTCATCAGGCAGGCTCCATTTAGGTTTAGGTGTGTTAGGGGATAAGATCAGTTTGTTATGTCGGCGAAGATGTTATCGTCGTCCCGCACATCGAAACGTACAACCTCCGACGTGTCGTTGGTGATGTCACGAATGGTCACCTTGCCGTCACCATGGCCGACAATGACCACATCGCAGATATCAATGAACAAACCGTTTTCGACAACGCCGGGGATCTGGTTAATGATCAGGCTCAACTGGCGCGGGTCGCCAATGCGCTTGAGATGCAGATCAATGATGAAGTTGCCTTCGTCAGTGATATAGGGTGCATCACCGGCCATGCGCTGCACGATATCGCGGCCCAGCACATCCATCCCGATCAGCGTTTCTTCAATCAGGCCCTGCGTGACGGGCAGGCCGAATGGCACAACTTCGACCGGCAACGGGAAGGCGCCCAATGTATCGACCTTTTTGCTGGCGTCTGCGATCACGATCATCCGGTCGCTTGCGGTTGCCACGATTTTCTCGCGCAGGTGCGCGCCGCCGCCGCCTTTGATCAGCGTCAGTTCATCATCATATTCATCGGTGCCATCAATGGTGACATCCAGCCATTTGGCCTCGTCCAGTGTGACCACATCTATGCCAACTTCGCGTGCCAGTTTCGCCGTGCGATCCGAGGTCGGCACGCCTTTGATCTTGAGCCCTTCATCACGCACCATCTCGCCCAGACATTGCACCAGCCAAGCGGCAGTTGACCCGGTACCCAGCCCTACCTTCATGCCGCTTTCGACATATTCCGTCGCCTGTTTGGCCGCGATGAATTTTGCGGTATCAATGGGGGATAATTCGCTACTCATGGGGCCCACTCCGGCAAAGACTTCAGCGAAGTTATAGGCAAGATTGCAGCGGGGCGCGAGAGCAGAATCAACACAAACAAACAAGTGCCTGATCTGAGCGTCTTTTTGAGGTGAAAGGTCGGATTTGAAGCGACGGCATGGCCCCGATCCGTTAGCGTCCGCGCATGACCGCCCCGCTGCGCCTTCACTATGCCCCTGACAACGCCTCGCTTTGCGTGCGATTGGCCTTGGCCGAGCTTGGCCTGCCCTATGAAACAGTGCTGGTTGATCGCGCGGTGCAGGGCCAAAAATCGGCGGCGTTTCTGCGGCTGAACCCGAACGGGCTGATCCCTGTACTGGAAACGCCCCACGGTCCGATGTTCGAGACTGCCGCGATCATTTTGTGGCTGGCCGAGCAGCAGGGCAATCTGATGCCCCCGACAAATACCCCCCAGCGGCAAAACGCGCTGCAATGGATGGTCTGGCTGGCCAATACCCTGCATCCAACGCTGCGAATAATGTTTTACCCCGATCAATACACCGACCGTGACAGCACAGCACTGCGCCAGAACGCAGGCGCGCGGCTGATTGCCCATCTTGATGTGCTTGCCGCAAGTCAGACAGTGCCCTGGCTTGACCATGATGCGCCCAGCGCTCAGGGCTGTTATCTGGGTCCGATGCTGCGATGGGCGGCCCTTTATGGCGGCGGCAACACCTGGTTTGACCTGCAACGATGGCCGCGCCTGTACGCCTTTGCCCAGCGCACCGAACAACGTGCGGCCACCATTGCCGTGGCACGTGCCGAAGGTCTGGGCCCAACACCGTTTTCCGCCCCATCGCCTTGCGATCCACCTGAAGGGAGTGCGCTTTAGCATGTTTCTATCCGTCTTCGATATGTTCAAAGTGGGCGTCGGTCCGTCGTCATCCCATACCATCGGGCCGATGGTTGCCGCCGCCCGGTTTCTTGACCACCTGCGCGCACAACCATTCTCTGTTGCCGGTGTGCAGGCCTCGCTGCACGGCAGCCTTGCGTTTACCGGTGTTGGCCATGCCACAGATCGCGCTGTCATCCTTGGGCTGGCCGGGTTTCGGGCTGATGACTATGACGCGGCCAAGGCAGAAGCCGAACTGGAACGCATTCGCACCGAAGAGACGGTTATGCCAAAGGGGCTTGGCACGCTGAAGTTCCATCCCAAGGATGATGTGGTCTTTGACTACGGCCCGCCTCTGCCCGGCCACGCCAATGGCATGATCCTGCGCGGCACCGATGGGCAGGGCGATGTCATTACGCAAGTCACCTATTATTCCATCGGCGGTGGCTTTGTGCTGACCGATGCCGAACTGGCCGCAGGCAAGGACAGCGACACCGGCGCGCCTGTGCCCTACCCGTTTCACAGTGGCCAGGAAATGCTGGATATGGCGGAACGGTCCGGCAAATCCATTGCCCAGATGAAGCGCGCCAATGAGCTGTCGCGAATGCCCGGCGCAGATCTTGACGCAGGCCTCGCCCGGATCTGGGAGGTTATGAACAATTGCATCACGCGCGGACTAGAGACCGACGGCATTCTGCCCGGCGGCTTGCAGGTGCGTCGCCGTGCCAAAGGCATCTATGATGCGCTACTGGCCGAACGCGGTATGAACCTGACCGCACCGCATACCATCAACGACTACATGTCGACCTATGCGATGGCCGTGAATGAAGAGAATGCAGCAGGTGGGCAGGTTGTAACAGCACCCACAAATGGTGCAGCGGGCGTTGTACCGGCAACCATCCGCTATTGGCTGGATCATGTGCCAGGTGCATCGGCGGCACGGGTGCCGGAATTCTTGCTGACAGCGGCGGCGATTGGCGGATTGATCAAGTTCAACGCCTCGATTTCGGGGGCGGAATGTGGCTGTCAGGCGGAGGTGGGCAGCGCATCTGCCATGGCCGCAGCAGGCCTTGCCGCCGTTCTTGGTGGCACCACCGAGCAGATCGAGAATGCCGCTGAAATCGCGTTGGAACACCATCTGGGCATGACCTGCGACCCCGTCAAAGGGCTGGTGCAGGTCCCTTGTATTGAACGTAATGGCCTGGGTGCAATCAAGGCTGTATCAGCCGCGTCATTGTCGTTGCGCGGCGATGGCAAGCATCTGGTCGCTTTGGATGTGGCCATTGAAACGATGCGCCAGACCGGCGCCGACATGAGCGAGAAATACAAGGAAACCGCCTTGGGTGGATTGGCTGTGAATGTGCCGAACTGTTGATAGCTGGGTGTAATCGGCAGACCTGAGGATTTTTCCGGGCGGGATGACCAGACAGGCCCTGCGCGAATTGCGGGGGACCGTTGTGACCGCTAGGGTATGGCCATGAATACGGATCGTCCTTTCCTTGGTGTCATGCTGATGCTGGCCTTTTGTGTGCTCGCACCCTTGGGCGACAGCATTGCAAAGCTGCTGGGTGGCAGTGTCGCACTGGGGCTTTTGCTGATTGTCCGCTTTGGCATTCAGGCTGCAATCCTTGTACCCATTGTTGCGCTGAGCGGTGCAGGGTTTCGCCTGCCCCCCGGCATCCTGGGCTGGACCCTTTTGCGCACGCTTCTGCATATTGCCGGTATCGGTCTGATGTTCAGCGCTTTGCGCTATCTGCCGCTGGCGGATGCTTTGGCCATCGCCTTTGTGATGCCCTTTATCATGTTGATATTAGGGCATTTTGTGATGGGCGAAGAAGTTGGCATTCACCGCATGATTGCCTGCGCCGTCGGTTTTGCGGGCACGTTGCTGGTGATACAGCCCAACTTTGTCGAGGTCGGCGCGCCTGCCCTGTTACCTTTGGGCGTTGCTGTGATTTTTGCGTTGTTCATGCTGGTGACGCGCAAGATTGCGCGCGCGCTGGACCCGATCAAATTGCAGGCGATCAGTGGGATGCAAGCGACGGTACTGCTCATTGTCGTTGTAATGCTGCGGCCCGATCTGGCGGGGGCGGCACCCTTTGCGCTGACGGCATCTTCGTTGTGGCTTCTTGCAGCATTGGGTGTGCTCGGCACGCTGGCCCATCTGTTCATGACCTGGAGCCTGCGGTTTGCCCCTGCCTCGACCCTCGCACCGATGCAATATCTGGAAATCCCGTTTGGCACCGCTATTGGCTGGCTCGTCTTTGCCGACCTGCCCAATGGGCTGGCGGCCATCGGCATTTGCATCACTGTTGGCGCTGGCCTTTACATCATCCTGCGCGAACGGCGGCTTGCAAAGCAGTCTCAAGATACACTTGCGGCAGCGTGATCAACATCGGGCCGTCGGTGGTGATGCACACAGTGTTCCCACTGGCCGCATTTGAGGGGCTGGTAAACCCATCAGGGGTCATCACCTGATCCGTGAATGACCACACCAACCCGCGCACCGAGACCGTCGCCGTACCCAAAGGCATGATCGACACGCGTGTGTCGGCGGGCAGTTCAACGCGCGTTTCACCCCGGTTTGCCACGAAACTGGCATCATCGCCGTCAAGCAGAACAATCGTGCGGTCGGCGTATCTGGCCATGACATTGAGCACCGAAAGCGTGTGATCCATGCGCCCGCCGGTAAAGCCCAGACAAATCATCATGGGGGCCGTCACCCGTTGCAGCACTTTCTCGAAATCCGTTGTCGATTGATCGTCCACTTGGCACAACAGATCGGCAAATGTGGCACGCGCGCGGCGTGAAAGACTGTCCAGATCTCCGATGACTGAAAGGGGTGTCAGATTAGCCGCAAGCAGATGATCCGCACCCCCATCAACGCCGATAAACCCACCTACCAAGGGTGAAACCGCCAAAATCGATTTTTTTTCGACGGAGGCTCCCCCTACGAGGCAGACTGGTTTAGATGTAGAAACAATGGGTTCAAAGGACACGGATTGCACCTCAATTCACAAACATTCCCTAAAAGGGTCATAAAATGAGCCTGAATGTAACGTGTTGCTGTTCTTGACTAAGAACCAATGTCTGTCCAGCGGGTGACTGCTGATTAACTGGGAAAGCGAATACGCATGGATGATGCCAACAAGATTCTAGATGTGACCTATGGCAGCTTTTCCTGCCGTCTTGAAGGGTTTGAAGATTCCGTTGAGACGATGAAGACGGTTGTGTCTTACTTTCATGATTTGGCTGGCCATGATCGTTTTATGGATATGGAGCCGCAGGCCCCTGACATGGACACGCTCGCACGTCTGACAGAAGAGCAATCCGGCGTTGCCGTCGAGATTGAAGGCGAAGGCCAGAACGTCACCCTGCGCGCTGCCGCGGCAGCTGTTGCTGCGGGCGCGATGCACGACGATGACGACATGGCAGAAGCTGAAGAGGAAGAGGCCACCCAGAACGTCTGGTCCGATAGCGAACCCGCCGATGAGATCGAAGTTGACGAGATCGAGTTTGCGGATGAAAGCGATCCGCTCGAAGAAGACGCAGTCGAAGACAGCGTTGCGGACAAACTCAAGCGTATCCGCGAAGTTGTTGATCAGGGACCAGTGCAAGAGACCGAAGAGGTCTATGCCGAAGATGAGGTTGATCCGGACGAGGCGCTTACAGATACCGATCCGCTGTCCCAACGGCTGAGCGCGCTGGCGGCACAAGCCTCGCAACCTGAACCTGAGGATGCCGCCGAGCCACAGGATGACGCAGAAATCGTTGAAGATGATGAAGCCGCTATTCTTGCTGATGCAGAGACCGTAGAGCAAGCACCAGAAGAGGCGCATGTTTCTGATACTGCAGAAGACACTGCCGATGACGTCGAAGCCGTTGCAGAAGATGCCACCGACGACGTTTCAGAAGCCGAAATGGATGACACCTGGGCACAAGAGGCAGAGGCTGATGACTTTGAAGAAGACGTTGAAGTAGAAGCAGATGTCGCAGCGACAGAAAGCGATGATGTCGCACAGGAAGATGCGCAAAGTGATGCTGACGAGGATGTGGATGAAATAGAGGCGCTGGAAGACACAGCCCACGCCGAAGAGGCTGATGAAGAAACCGCAGCGCCCGAGGCCGAACCAGAGCAAGCCGCCGAAGAGGTTCAGCAGTCAACTGACACCGGCCCGTTGGTTCTAACACCGCAGGACGCCGCGCCGAAAACGCAAGCCCCGGACGATGACGACGACTTTGATCTGCAAGCCGAAGTGGCAAAAGTCGCCGCCGAACTGGCCGCGCGCAAAGGCAATGAGCTTGCCCGCCACGGCCTGCCCCGCAGCGTCGACGATGCGATGAGCCGGATTCTGTCGCAGACCGATCAGCACCTTAATCAGCCCGAAAGCCGCCGTCACCGCGATGCATTTGCCCAACTCAAGGCCGCCGTTGCCGCGACCGAGGCCGCGCGCCAACTGGGTGACGAAGGGGCCGGAACCAAAGACGCGGGCGATGCATTCAAGGATGATCTGGGCGCACATGATGCCGAAGAACGCAGCCAAACACCGCCTCCAGCGGCACCGCCACTGAAGCTGGTCAAGACGGTTGTTCTGGAAGAGACACCCGAAGAGATTGCCAACTATGTTGCGCAAACTGCTGAAGAGCCCTCGACGCCAGCCCCAGCCGCTGCGGAAGAGGCACCAACGTCCAAGCCGATGGATGCGGCATCGCAACGCCTGCGCCAGATTGCTGCAAGCAAGGAAACTTCAGAAGAGGTGACAAGTGGCGACGGGTTCCGCGAATTTGCAGCAAAGCAGGGGGCAGTAGACACCATCGACCTGATCGAAGCGGCGGCAGCCTATCTTTACTATGTGGAGTCAGAGGATGACTTTTCTCGCCCGCAGGTCATGAAAAAGGTGCAAGCGGCAACCGGTCAGGAAATCAGCCGCGAAGACGGATTGCGCGCCTTTGGCCGCCTGCTGCGTCTGGCCAAGATTGTGAAGCTCAGCAATGGGCGGTTCCGCATCTCTGACAGTTCCGATTATCGTCCGGATGATGCACAGGCCGCACAGGGCTAGACACCGGAAACAACAAAACAAAAAGGCGGGGTCATCCCCGCCTTTTTTGTCTACTCACGCTGGTCTGGATCTGACTGCCCGATCCCCTTGAACACCCATTTCAGCGGGAAAGCCCAGCCGATGCCAAGCACCACATAGATCAGAAACTCGATACCTTTGGGAAAGCGCGATGCCCCGCCCATCAAAGTGACAGCCACCACAATGTAGACGGGCAAGCCTACCACAAGCACAAATAATGCCAGCCGTTTGCGCGCTTTATAGGTCATCGGTCCTCAATCCGCGAAAGGGTCGGTTACCAGAATGGTGTCATCCCTTTCTGGCGAAGTGGAAACGAGGGCAACTGGGCAATCAATCAACTCTTCGATGCGGCGCACATATTTGATCGCCTGTGCTGGCAGATCCGCCCAGGATCGCGCGCCTTCGGTCGATTCCGACCACCCGGCGATTTCCTCGTAAACCGGCGTGCAACGGGCCTGCTCATCCGCGGCCGTTGGCAGATAATCTAGCGTCTTGCCGTCTAGTTCATAGCCCACACAAATCTTGAGCGTCTCGAACCCGTCCAGAACATCCAGTTTGGTCAGCGAAATACCCGAAACACCCGAAGTGGCACATGTCTGACGCACCAGACAGGCATCAAACCACCCACAGCGGCGTTTGCGCCCGGTTGTTGTGCCAAATTCATGGCCACGCTCGCCCAGACGCTGGCCGTCGTCATCTTCCAACTCGGTCGGGAACGGCCCTTCACCCACGCGCGTGGTGTAGGCTTTTACGATGCCCAGAACGAAATCAATCGCACCGGGGCCAACACCCACGCCCGTGGCCGCCTGACCCGCAATGACGTTGGAAGAGGTCACAAATGGGTATGTGCCGAAATCAATATCAAGCAGCGCGCCCTGCGCCCCTTCGAACAAGATGCGTTTGCCCGCCTTGCGCTTTTCGTTCAGAACTTTCCAAACAGGGGCTGCGTATTCCAGAATACCCGGCGCAATCTCGCGCAGCTTGGCCAGCACCGCATCGCGGTCAATCGGTTCAAGACCCAAACCCCGGCGCAGCGCATCATGGTGGATCAGTGCCCGGTCAAGACGCAACTCCAGCGTGGCATCATCGGCCAGATCAGCGACGCGGATCACGCGGCGGCCGACTTTATCTTCGTAACAAGGGCCGATGCCACGCCCTGTTGTGCCGATCTTGGCGACCGAATTCTGATTTTCGCGCGCCCGGTCCAATTCACCGTGAAACGGCAGTATCAGCGGCGTATTTTCGGCAATCATCAATGTTTCTGGGGTGATGGTCACGCCTTGGGCGCGCAGCGTCTCGATCTCGCCCAGCAGGTGCCAGGGGTCCAGCACAACACCGTTGCCAATGACCGACAGCTTGCCACCACGCACAACACCCGAAGGCAACGCATGGAGTTTGTAGACTTCACCATCAATCACCAAAGTGTGGCCTGCGTTATGGCCACCTTGGAAACGGGCGATCACATCGGCCCGCTCGGACAACCAGTCAACAATCTTGCCTTTGCCCTCATCACCCCATTGGGCGCCGACAACCACTACATTCGCCATAAGAATCCGTTCCTCTGCTCGGGTGCGTGCCCCCTATATCGCCGCCCCCACGCCGGGGAAACAGCAAATTTGCGCCAACGCCGGGCTGGACAGCCCAGAACTGCCCCGGCATTGTCTGCCCAACGTCACGGACAAGAGGCAAATCATGGGTTTCGTCATTCGGTGGATTTTCGCGTTTGTGTTGCTGGCGGCGACTTACAACCCGACACAATGGAACTATGTCAGCTGGAGCATGGCCAACTACGAGACAGGCCTGTCGCTGACCGTCCTTTTTGGCCTGATCTTGCTTGTTGGTTACATCATCTACCTGCGCGCCACGCTCCGCTCGATCGGGATTTTCGGCATGGTGCTGGTGCTGGCTGTGGTTGGCACCTTGCTCTGGGTCCTTTTTGATCAGGGAATCATCAGCCTCGACGATCCGACGATCAACACATGGATCGCGATTGTTGCACTGTCGGTTGTGCTGGCCATCGGTTTGTCGTGGTCAATTGTGCGCAGACGCTTGTCCGGACAGGCCGACATGGACGATGTCGACGAATAAAGGCGCATCCAAGGGGTTGCGGGACGGCGGCGCAGCTTTTAGATACCGCGTGTTCGCGAACGCCCTGAAAGGCCTGACATGGAAAACGTCGTCCTCATTATCCACCTGATCCTTGCGCTTGCGTTGATCGGTACTGTGCTATTGCAGCGGTCCGAAGGTGGTGGTCTTGGTATGGGCGGCGGCGGCGGTGCAACCAACTCACGCCCGGCGCCCACAGCGATGAGCAAGTTCACCTGGCTGCTCGCAATTGCGTTTATCTGCACATCCATTGCGCTGACACTGATTTCGGCAAGCAACTCTGCAGGTTCATCTGTGGCCGACCGCTTGGGGATTGAGCCAACAGAAAATGGCGTCGAAGTACCCGATCTGGGTGATAGCCTTTTGCCGCCATCCTCGGATGATGCGCCCTTGGTCCCATCTGGCGACTAACCACTAGTAGTTGCAGCAATTGCATTTGTTGCAACATGATGTTGGGTCAACGGTTGCCAAAAGCGCCCGAATCCGCTAAGGCTTAAATCCCGTGATGATGCGAATTTTCGGGTTCGCTTTCCCACAGTTTTTGGAAGATTTCACGGGGGTCCCCTACCGATGGCACGCTATATTTTTATCACCGGCGGCGTGGTTTCCTCGCTTGGCAAAGGGCTGGCCTCGGCCGCACTGGGTGCTTTGCTGCAAGCGCGCGGTTACTCGGTAAGGCTGCGCAAGCTTGATCCTTATCTGAACGTTGACCCCGGTACGATGTCACCGTTTGAACATGGTGAGGTCTTCGTCACCGATGATGGCGCGGAAACCGATCTCGATCTTGGACACTACGAACGCTTTACCGGAGTGCCTGCGCGCAAGACAGATTCCGTGTCCTCGGGCCGCATCTATTCCAACGTGCTCGAAAAAGAGCGGCGCGGCGACTACCTGGGCAAAACCATCCAGGTCGTGCCGCATGTCACCAATGAAATCAAAGAGTTTCTCGCCATTGGTGAAGACGAGGTTGATTTCATGCTCTGCGAAATCGGCGGCACCGTTGGCGATATCGAAGGCCTGCCCTTCTTTGAGGCCATCCGGCAGTTCGCCCACGACAAACCGCGCGGGCAATGCATTTTCATGCATCTGACGTTACTGCCCTATCTGGCCGCATCGGGTGAGTTGAAAACAAAACCCACCCAGCACTCGGTCAAGGAACTGCAATCCATCGGCATCGCGCCGGATATCCTTGTCTGCCGCTCCGAGCATCCGATCCCGGAAAAGGAACGCGAGAAAATCGCGCTGTTTTGCAATGTGCGCAAGCAATGTGTCGTGGCGGCCTATGATCTGAAATCAATCTATGAGGCCCCGCTGGCCTATCACGATCAGGGTCTCGATCAGGCAGTGCTGGACGCCTTCGGCATCTCGCCCGCCCCTGCCCCGAAACTGGACGTTTGGCACGATGTCTATGACCGCATCCACAACCCCGAAGGCAAGGTGAAGGTCGCGATTGTTGGCAAATACACCCAGCTTGAGGATGCATACAAATCGATCGCAGAGGCGTTGACGCATGGCGGCATGGCCAATCGGGTGAAGGTCAAGATCGAGTGGGTCGATGCAGAGCTGTTTGACCGCGAAGATGCGGCCCCCTTTTTGCAAGGCTATCACGCCATTCTGGTGCCCGGCGGTTTTGGCGAGCGCGGCACCGAAGGCAAGATCAAGGCCGCACAATTCGCCCGCGAAAAGAAAATCCCCTATCTGGGCATCTGCCTTGGCATGCAAATGGCCGTGATCGAGGCTGCGCGCAATGTGGCGGGCATGGAAAAAGCCGGGTCAGAGGAATTTGACCACGAGGCTGGCAAAAAGCGGTTCGAACCGGTTGTCTATCACCTCAAAGAGTGGGTGCAGGGCAACCACATGGTGGCCCGCAAGGCTGACGACGACAAAGGCGGCACCATGCGTCTTGGTGCCTATGACGCCACGCTGACCGAAGGGTCGAAAGTTGCCGAGGTCTATGGCGGCACCGCCATCGAAGAACGCCATCGCCACCGCTATGAGGTTGACGTAAAGTACCGCGATACGCTGGAAAAGGCCGGGCTGAAGTTCTCGGGCATGTCACCAGATGGCAAATTGCCCGAAATCGTCGAATGGAATGACCACCCGTGGTTCATCGGCGTACAGTTTCATCCAGAGCTAAAGTCAAAGCCCTTCGCGCCGCATCCACTGTTTGCTGATTTTGTGCGGGCCGCCGTGGAAACCTCGCGGCTGGTCTGACACAGTTCAAAAGCCGAATGTGATCCGCCGGGTCAACACGATGCTGCCACTGAACTGTTCGTCCGATTGCGTGAGCGGGCTGCTGGCTGCGTCCTCGCGCAGTTGGTCGTAACGCAGGGTGCCGACCACCTCCCAATCGTCGTTGATCGCATAGGTCGCCTCGGCCTTGGCGCCTGCGCTGATAATACCGCCCCGCGCGTCAAAAGCATCAAAGCGACTGGCCGCGCCCTCTGCGGCACTGACGCCGAAATAGGTCTGCGCATAGTCATCATCGCCCAGCAAAACCCGCGGCCCCGCACTTAATGTCAGTTGATCGGTTGGTCGGTAAAACAGATCACCACCAACAACGGCCACAAAGGATTCATGCCCGATCACACCATAGCGGACCTTGGCAAAAAGCTCGTAACCGGGTGTCGTAAATTCCAACCCGCCTCCGATTTCAAGCGCCGGGTCAATATCATCCAGCCCGGTCAGTTCTTCAAAGTCATCCGAATCTCGGGCACCGACAAAACGTACCGAGCCGCCAAACCCCAAACCATAGCTATCAAGGCCATTCCCGGCCGACAGCCCCCCCAGTCGCAGTTCTTCCAACTTGAATTTAGGGGCCACGCCGGGATCAATATCATCATCTCCGAAGTATCCCGGGCTGACCGACGGGCCCAGTCCAAAGCGGAAGGTCACGCCATTGCCGCCGTCTTGCGCCACGGCCGCGACCGGACAGGCAACCAACGCTGTCAGAGTAATCACACGAAGCAAATCTGCGTCCTTCCTTGTCCCAAGCATAAGGGCAGTCCCCTTCATCACGCAAGCAAGCCCGATAGACAGCCCCGCACCCATGGGTTAGGCGCATGTTGAAACGTGTCCAAAGGCCTGCCTGACCATGCTGTCTTACCAACACATATACCACGCCGGAAATCTGGCCGATGTGCATAAGCACAGCCTGTTGGCATGGGCCCTGTCCTATATGACGCGCAAGGACAAACCGCTCAGCTATCTGGAAACACACGCAGGGCGGGGCCTATATGATCTGAGCGATGACGCCGCCCTGAAAACCGGTGAAGCCGCCAAGGGCATCAATATCGCGCGCGACTGGTTTGCGCCCGATCACCCCTATCGCCAGACCTTGACGCGCGTCGCAAATACACATGGCCCTACTGCCTACCCCGGCTCGCCACTGATCGCGGCGGAAGGCTTGCGCCCGATGGACAGCATCCACCTGTCCGAATTGCACCCGCAGGAATTTGCTGCCCTTCAGGCCAATATGGCACCATATGGCGGTGTCTTTCGTCAAAAGGACGGCTGGGAAATGGCCCTGTCCCAGTGCCCGCCAGAGCCGCGTCGCGGTCTTTTGCTGATTGATCCATCCTTCGAGGTCAAAGCGGATTACCAGACCATTCCAAAGACCATCGCCCAGATCCATCGCAAGTGGGGCGTCGGTGTCATCATGCTCTGGTATCCGATCCTGACCGATGCCCCCCACAAACCCATGATCCGCGAATTGCAGGACGCCCTGCCCGACGCTCTGACGCATGAGGTTCGCTTTCCGCCGGCCCGCCCCGGCCACCGTATGGTGGGGTCGGGTCTCTTTGTGGTAAATGCCCCTTACGGATTTGCCGAAGAGGGCGCGCGGATTTCTGCCCTCTTTCAAGACCGGCTTTCCCACCTTATGTAGGTGTCATGTTTCAAGATCTTCTCCGGCGTTTGACCGCCCCCGAACCCCAAGCCCTTCCCGACCTTGACGCCCGTTTGGCGCTTGGGGCGCTACTGGTGCGCATCGCCCGGACCGACGGCGATTATGCCGAGGTTGAGATTGCCCAGATTGATCAGGCCTTGATGAAACGCTACGGTCTGTCTGCGGTAGATGCTGCGGCCCTGCGCGCCGAATGCGAAACGCTTGAGGCCGAAGCCCCCGATACCGTTCGCTTTACCCGCGCAATCAAGGCGACCGTGTCCTACGAAAACCGTTTCAGCGTGATCGAGGCGCTATGGTCGGTTGTTCTGGCCGACGGCGTGCGTGACGACGAAGAAGACAGCATGATGCGCATGACCGCTTCGCTGCTAGGGGTATCTGATCAGGACAGCCACCGCGCAAGGCTCAGGGTCGCGGCTGGATGAGTGCCAGCCTGCCGATGTATGCGACCCCGCTGACTGCGGGAGCGGATGCACGGTACTGGGGCTTGATCCGTGATGGGCTGCGCGCGCAGGGCGTCGACGCGCCCGAAACGCTCAGCCCTCCTCCATCAGACCTGATCGCGCATTGGCGCGATCCGCAGTTGGTGTTTTCGCAGACCTGCGGCTTTCCCTTTCGCGCGGTTCTCAAGGATGACGTTTCGCTGATCGGCACCCCGGACTATGGGGTCGCCGGGTGCCCACCGGGATATTACTGCAGCTTTGTGATTGCCCGTGAAGATGATCCACGCACCACGCTTTCGGCCTTCACATCCGCCCCGTTCGCCTACAATGACCCGATGTCGCAATCCGGTTGGGCCGCACTGGCGCTGGAAGCCCCCGAGGTTTTGCGTGGGCCGCGCCTTTGCACTGGCGGGCACCGTCAATCTGCTCTTGCGGTGCGCAAGGGTGACGCGGATTTCGCAACGATTGATGCGGTCACCTGGCGGCATCTGGAGGCTGCCGGTGAAACAACCGACCTCAAGATCATTCACAAAACGTCACCAACGCCGGGCCTGCCCTATATCACGGCCAAATCGGGACCGGTCGACATACTCTTTGATGCAACGGCGCAGGCGATAGCAATGCTCAGGCCTCAAGACCGCGCCACACTGCACCTCAAAGGGCTCATCGCACTTTCACCAAGCGCCTATGCGCTGCCTTTACCGCCCCCTGTCGGGGCAATCGCTGATTAACCTGAGGTCAACTCTTAACTGACCGTTGCAAATATCTCAGAAATCGGCACTACTCCGCGCCGAACAACAAAAGTGCTCAATGTGACAAACGCTGCCCCCGTTATCGAAATTCGCGACCTGCACAAAGCATATGGCGACCTTGAGGTGCTCAAGGGCGTGGATATCGTGGCGCCTGCCGGGCATGTGGTGTCACTGATCGGATCGTCCGGGTCGGGCAAGTCAACACTGTTGCGCTGTGCCAATCTGCTAGAGGACAGCCAGCAGGGTGACGTCCTGTTCTGCGGTGAACCTGTGATCTGGAAAGGCAACGGCGCGCACCGGCATCCCGGTGACCACGCGCAGATGATCCGTATTCGCACGAACCTGTCGATGGTGTTCCAGCAGTTTAACCTCTGGGCGCATATGACCATTCTGCAAAATGTCATGGAAGCGCCGGTGACCGTGCTGAACCGCGACAAGACAGAGGTTGAAGCGGCGGCCCGCAAGTACCTCGCCAAGGTTGGCATCGGCGATAAATGCGACGCCTATCCTGCCCAGCTTTCGGGTGGGCAACAACAACGGGCCGCGATTGCGCGCGCGCTGTGCATGGAGCCCAAGGCCCTGCTCTTTGATGAGCCGACAAGCGCCTTGGACCCTGAACTTGAACAGGAAGTTGTCAAAGTCATCAAAGATCTGGCCGCCGAAGGGCGCACAATGATCATTGTCACCCACGACATGCGACTGGCCGCTGATGTCAGCGATCACGTCGTCTTTCTGCACAAAGGCAGAATCGAGGAGGAAGGCGCACCCGCCGACCTTTTCGGCAAACCAAAGACCGAGCGGCTACAGGGGTTCCTGTCCGCCACGGTTTCATAAACGCATCAACTCGGGAGAAAACTGATGAAAAACCTCTATCTCACCACGGCTGCACTTGCTGTTGCAGGGTCCATGGCATTTGCAGACGCACATTCTGTCGTGCGTCTGGGCACCGAAGGCGCCTACCCCCCCTATAACTTCCTTAATGACGACGGCGAAGTTGACGGTTTCGAGCGTGAAGTCGGCGACGAGCTTTGCGCCCGCGCTGAGCTGACCTGCGAGTGGGTTACCAACGAATGGGACAGCATTATCCCCAACCTGGTCTCCGGCAACTACGATGTCATCATCGCTGGTATGTCCATCACCGACGAGCGTGACGAAGTCATCGACTTCTCCGAGGCTTACACACAACCCGATCCATCCGCCTATCTTGCACTGTCCGCTGATGTTGACCTTGCAGGCGGTGTGGTTGCGGCCCAAACCGGCACAATTCAGGCGGCATTTGTCGCATCCACCGGTGCGACACTGCTGGAATTCGCAACACCTGACGAAACGGTTGCCGCTGTGAAAGCGGGCGAAGCGGATGCTGTTCTTGCCGACAAATCCTTCCTTCAGCCCATCGCGGACTCCGATGGCGAAGTGATGCTTCTCGATCAGGAAGAACTGATCGGCGGCGGCGTTGGTCTGGGTGTGCGCGAAAGCGACGGTGAGCTGCGCGATGCGCTTTCCGCTGCGATTGCATCCATGAAAGCAGACGGTTCATTGAACGTGCTGATCGAAAAATGGGGTGTTGGCGCAACTTTCTAAGTTGCCGGAACACCGCTTTGAAAGGGTCGCCCAACGGGGCGGCCCTTTTTCGTTTAGGCACCGGCGAACCGATGCGGACGGTAAGGGGCCAGCATCGCGCCTTCAGCATTGCTCAGCTTGCCATCAATATCCGCTGCAATCAGCTCTGCCATGATAGGGCCCAGCGTGATCCCTGAATGCAACACTGCTACATACACCCCCTCCGCAAGCGCACCCACAACGGGGAGATCATCAGCAGGCACGGGGCGTTCGGCGCGAAGGGTCTCTGACCATTGCACATCCTCAAGACCCGCAATCAGACGCCGCAGACGCATCATCGCGTCATCAGCAGCAGAGACAGGCGTTTGCGTCAGAACGTCAGAGCGGTCGCCCTGATGCCCTACCGCCACTGGCATCAGCAATTGGCCTGATGGTTCTTGTCTGATCTCGCCGTCTGGTGTCGCCAAGATGTGCCGCAGCAGTGGTGGTTGCGGCGACGTGCGCATGATGTAGGCGGGGCGCAAAGCCAGCGGAACCTGCACGCCAACACTCTGCGCCAATGCCGATGTGCCGGTCCCTGCTGCAATGATCACCTGATCGGCCACGATCACCCCTTCCGCCGTTTCAACGCCAACCGCGCGATCCCCCTGCATAGCGATCCCGTTCACCCGAACGTTGCTGATCAGTTGGGCACCCAGATCCTGCGCAGCCCTCAATAATTGCCCTGACAAATCAGGCGAATGCGCTGCCCCTTCGGTTGGAAAGAACAAAGCCTGCGCGGGAACGATTTTCAGCGATGGTTCACGGGCAGCGATCTGTGCCTGTGTCAGGATTTCCACCGGGTAATCGAAGGCGCGCAGCTTGGTGTACGTGTCCTCAACATCGACATCCCAGCACAGGCAGCCGGGCCATGTCACGCTGATCGGAACGGCGGTGGTCAGGCGATGCCAGGCCGCGATGCCGGCTGCCCGCAGGTGGTGATGATCATCATCAATGAAGAAGCTCGCATTCACCCAGCCAAAGGCGGCGCGTGTCGCCTCTGGCAGGCCTGCACTGATCAAACGCACAGCATGACCTGCCTGTGCAAGCCGCAATGCGGTAGCCGCACCGATGATGCCTGCCCCGACAATCACAACGGACTGCGCCATGTTCAGCCTCTTCTCAATTGCCACAGCTTGGAAACGACGTGGCCATATTGGAGACTATACGTTGACACGCAAGGCCATTTGTTGGACGGATACCCCCAAGAGCGCAAAAGGCAATTGATGTTCAGTTTCTGTACCGACCCGGCAAGCCTTGAAGGCGTAAAATGGCTTAGTTGCTATCTGACCACCGTCAAACACATGTCGATGTATTATGCCGTTGGCACGGTGTTGTTGCTGTTGTCGATCACGGCGCCTACCGCGCTGGCCTTTGGGTTCGCAGGCGCCTCCGCTGCGCGCAGCCAGATTGCCCCACTGCGCTGGATCGGCAAGACCTATATCGCTTTGGTGCGTGGCATCCCCGACATTGCCTTCTTCTTGTTCTTCGTTATCGCGCTGGATCAGGCGTTTGAATACATCAGGCACCGCATCAAATGCCCCGATTGGGAAGAACCGGTGCGGCAAGGCAATGATTTTATCGTCTGTACGGCGGCCAAGCTGCCGCTGGGCAATGCGCCACAATGGGTGCATGAAACCTACGGCTTCATGCTTGCCGTGCTGACGTTTGCCATCGTCTTTGGAGCCTTCGCTGCCAATGTGTTGTTCGGTGCAATGCGCGCCGTTCCCAAAGGCCAGCTAGAGACCGCCGAAGCCTACGGAATGAGCCGCCGTCAGACATTCTGGCGGGTGCTGGTGCCGCAGATGTGGGTCTTTGCGCTGCCCGGTCTATCGAACCTCTGGATGGTGTTGATCAAGGCAACCCCTCTGCTGTTTTTGTTGGGCGTGGAAGATATCGTCTATTGGGCGCGCGAATTGGGCGGGGCCAAGCAACCGCAATTCACCGAATACCCCCACCCCGACTGGCGGATGTGGTATTTCGCAGCGCTCTTGGTGTTCTACCTGTGCTTCACGAAGGTTTCCGAATTTGCGCTTGACCGGATCATGGCCAAGCTGACCCATGGTCAGGCGACCGCCGCAGGCGAAGCCCAGCGAAAGGCCGCAGCATGAGTTGTTGGGAAACCATCGCAGACTACGCATTGCGCAGCCAAGGTATTGGTGAACGGCTTCTGCCAAGAACCGATTTCACATTGTGCCAGCAGTTCACGCTGATCGGCTCTGGGATGATCTGGAATATCTATTTTGGTGCTGTGGCGCTTTTCTGTGGGTTCTTTCTGGCCACGGCTGTGGCGATGGGCAAAGCCGCGAAAAACCCGCTTCTGCGCAAACCGTCTGAATGGTTCATCTTCATTTTCCGCGGCTCGCCGCTCTTTATTCAGTTCTTCTTTGCCTATTTCGTGTTTCTCAGCCTGAAGGGCGTCTATCCGTTTTTCAGCCCGCTGACATCCGCTTGGGCCGGGGCGTTGGTTGTGCTGTTCCTGAACACTGCCGCCTACACAGGTGAAATCTTCTATGGCGCGCTCCAATCCATCCCCAAAGGCGATACCGAAGCCGCCGACGCCTATGGCCTGTCCGGTTGGTCGCGCTTTCGCCGGGTGATCTGGCCTACAATGCTGCGGCTCGCATGGCCCGCCTATACCAACGAGGCGATCTTTCTGTTCCAGTCTACAACGCTGGTCTTCTTCTCGGGCTTCCCGGCGACCCAACAGCGCGGCGATGCGCTTTATTATGCCAACTATTTTGCCGACAAGACGTTCAACCCCTTTGTGCCCTACCCGATTCTGGCAGGGTATTTCATCCTCCTGACGCTTGTCGTCATTGGTCTGTTTGGGCTGATCAACGCCCGCCTGAACCGGCACCTTCCGCAAGAAAGACGCAAATCCCTCAAGGTGAGGCCGCAGATCATCCGATGAGCTGGCTTGACGACCATCCCGAAATTCGGAACCTGCGCTGTGGTGCTGCTGATCTCAACGGGCAAGCACGGGGCAAACGCGTGCCGCGCCGGTTTGCGCAGAAGCTGGAAAAGGACGGCACCCGCTTTCCGCTGTCGGTGCTGAACCTTGATATCTGGGGCGAAGATATCGACGACAGCCCGCTGGTGTTTGAAACCGGCGATGCCGATGGCCTGCTGCTGCCGACCGAACGGGGCTATGTCCCCATGCCATGGCTCAGCGCGCCAACGGCGCTATTGCCGCTGTGGGCCTTTCTTGATGATGGCACACCGTTCTCTGGTGATCCCCGGCATGCGCTGGCCCGCGTTCTGGAAAGATATAAGGAACATGGTCTGACGCCGGTGGCCGCGACCGAGATGGAGTTTTATCTGGTCGACGACAGCGGCAAGGAAATCCGTCAGCCCAAATCCCCGCGCTCTGGCAAACGCCGCGCGGGCGCTGAAATCCTGTCGCTGCGGGCGCTGGATGGGTTTGATGCGTTCTTTAACGAGCTCTACGACGCCTGCGACGCCATGAATATACCCGCCGAGGCCGCGATTTCCGAAGGTGGCGAAGGCCAGTTCGAGGTGAACCTCGAACATGTGCCCGACGCGCTCAGGGCCGCCGACGATGCGTGGCTGTTCAAAATGCTGGTGCGCGGACTGGCCCGCAATCACGGCATGGCCGCCAGTTTCATGGCAAAGCCCTATGATGACTTTGCAGGCAACGGGCTGCACACGCATTTTTCGGTGCTCGACAAGGACGGCAACAACGCCTTTGCCAATGGCACGCATGAAGGCACGGCTTTGCTGCAAAACGCGATTGCCGGATGCCTTGCAGGCATCCCCGACCTTGCGCTGATCTTTGCCCCACATGGCAATAGCTATGAACGGCTGGTGCCGGGGGCACATGCACCCACCAGTATTTGCTGGGCCTATGACAACCGCACGGCCTCGGTCCGCATCCCCGGCGGCAGCTTTGCTGCGCGGCGAATCGAACATCGTTTGGCCGGGGGGGACGTGAACCCCTATCTGTTTCTAGCTGCCGTTCTGGGATCGGCCCTGATCGGGATTGAGGATGGCATGACACCCCCCGCCCCAATCACCGGCAATTCATATGAACAAAAACTACCGCAAGTGCCCAGCACCTGGGACGATGCGATCAACGCCTTTGAGGCCAGCAAACTGGCGCGCCGCATCTTTGATCCGCAACTGGTCGACAATCTGATCCGCACCAAACGGCAAGAGATGGCGCATTTTGCCGAAATGACACCGGAAGAACAAATCGACCACTACCTTGATCTTGTGTAAGTCTTAGGCAACACGCGTTTTTCAAAGAGAGTCGCCATGAAGATCGGCATCCTGCAAACCGGCCACGCCCCTGATGAGCTTTTGTCAGACCGGGGCGATTACGATGTGCATTTTGAGCGGCTTCTGGCCGGGCACGGGTTTGACTTTGTGACCTACAATGTCGTCGATATGCAGTTTCCTGACGCGATCAGCGAGTGCGATGGCTGGCTGGTCACCGGGTCAAAACATGGCGCCTACGAAGACCACCCGTTCATCCCACCGCTTGAGACGTTGATCCGCGAAATCTATGACGCTGATCTGCCGTTGGTGGGCATCTGCTTTGGTCACCAGATCATCGCGCAAGCCATGGGCGGGACGGTCGAAAAATTCGCCGAAGGATGGGCCGTTGGTCGGCGTGAATATGACTGGAACGGCGCGCAGATTGCCTTGAATGCGTGGCATCAGGATCAGGTCACGCAGCGGCCCGAAAACGCGCGCGTTGTTGCCAGCAATCATTTTTGTGAAAACGCAGCGCTGATCTACGGAAAACGTGCGTTTACCATCCAGCCGCACCCCGAATTCGACGCAATACTTGTTGAGGGCCTCGCGCATCATCGCGGGCCCGGCGTCGTCCCTGATGAACAACTGGCCGAAGTGCGCGATAACCTCGCCCGCCCCATCGACGCACAGTTGGTCGCAAACCAGATCGCAAAGTTCTTCAAAGAAAGATCATTGGCATGAGTTGGACAAAGAATATCCCCGAAGCGGCCACCGCCTATCTTGAGGCCAACAGCCTGGACGAGGTCGAATGCGTGGTCGCGGACCTTCCCGGCATTGCCCGCGGCAAGGCCGTACCTGCGGCGAAATGGGAAAAGCAGCAGAAAATGCATCTGCCCAATTCGATTTACTTTCAGACGATCACCGGCGGATGGGGCGAGGCCGCAGGGCCTGACGGCTTTCTTGAGCCTGACATGATCCTCAAGCCTGATCTGTCCACGGCCACGGCGGCCCCATGGGCGCATGATGGCACCTTGCAGGTCATCCATGACGCCTTTGACCAGAAGGGCAAGCCGATCCCCTTTGCGCCGCGCAACGTGCTGCGCCGGGTCTGCGACCTTTATGCCAAAGAAGGCTGGACGCCCATCGTGGCCCCCGAGATGGAGTTCTATCTGGTTGGTCGCAATACTGATCCTGCCAAACCCATTGCCCCCATGATGGGCCGTACCGGCCGGCCCGCTGCCGGGCGACAGGCCTATTCGATGACGGCAGTGGATGACTACGGTCCGGTGA
Organism: uncultured Paracoccaceae bacterium; assembly: GCA_947498645.1. Classification (GTDB taxonomy): domain Bacteria; phylum Pseudomonadota; class Alphaproteobacteria; order Rhodobacterales; family Rhodobacteraceae; genus Yoonia. The sequence continues at coordinate 38,693 of CANMKS010000002.1, forward strand.
TTGACGACATTTACGAATACGCCGAAATCCAGGGGTTTGAGATTGACGGCATTACGCAGGAAGGCGGCGCTGGCCAGCTTGAAATCAACCTGCGCCACGGCGATCCGATCAAACTGGCGGATGAGGTGTTTTTCTTCAAACGACTGATCCGCGAGGCCGCCCTGAAACACGATTGCTTTGCCACCTTCATGGCCAAACCAATCGAAGGCGAACCGGGGTCTGCCATGCATGTGCATCACTCGGTTATTGATGCGGGCGGCAACAATATCTTTGCAGGGCCAGAAGGCGGTGAGACCAATGCGTTTTTTCACTTTATCGGCGGTTTGCAGGAATACATGCCCAGCGCCATCGCCCTGATCGCACCTTACGTGAACAGTTATCGCCGGTATGTGCCGGACGAGGCCGCGCCGGTGAACCTCGAATGGGGCCGCGACAATCGCACGACCGGTATCCGCATCCCGATCTCTGATCCTGCTGCGCGTCGGATTGAAAACCGCCTGCCCGGCATGGATTGCAACCCTTACCTGTGCATCGCTGCCTCACTGGCTTGTGGTTATCTGGGGATGAAGAATGAAATCCGTCCTGACAAGCGCTGGCGCGGAGAGGCGCAGGACAGCGAAGCGGTCATCGCAGAATCACTCTGGACGGCGCTGGATCTGTTCGACGAGGCCACAGAGCTGCATGATGTCCTCGGCCCCGATTTCGCCCGCGTCTATTCTATCGTCAAACGCGCCGAATATACCGAGTTCCTGCAAGTTATCAGCCCGTGGGAGCGCGAACACCTGTTGCTGAACGTCTGATGGCAAATCCGCTCTACCGCAACGACCGGCCGGGGCAGTTACCCCAAAGCTGGTATGTAGCGAGCACCGATATTCCACCCGAACGCCCCCCGCTTTACGGCCATACAACCGCTGACGTCTGCATCATTGGCGCAGGCTTTACCGGGCTGTCCGCTGCGCGACATCTGGCGGCCAAAGGTCTGGAGGTGGTGGTGCTTGATGCACACCGCGTGGGGTTCGGCGCGTCGGGGCGGAACGGCGGACAGGTCTGTAGCGGCTACAACACGCCGCAACGGGCATTGGCCGCCAAATACGGCGCCGACCATGCAGCCCAACTCTGGGCGCTGACCGAAGAGGCGAAGGATGACATCCGCATGCTTTGCGCAGCAGAGGTGCCAGAGGCCAACTATCGCGCCGGGTTGGCCGAGGCCGCAACCCGCCCCGGCGAAGTGGCGGACATGCACCGTAACGCCGAATACCTGCAAGAGACATATGGCTATGACAAAATCAGCGCGCTTGGCCGCGACGCTGTGCGCGGATTGATCAAGACAGACGATTACTTTGGCGGTCATCTGGATATGGGGGCCGGGCATTTCCATCCGCTGCGGTTCGTCTTTGGTATGGCCCGATTGGCCGAGGCCGCAGGTGCCCGCATCTTTGAACGCGCCGAGGTACATCACATCGCCCATGGCGACCCCGCTGAGTTGCGTACGAACAAGGGCCGCGTGAAGGCCAATCACGTGATCCTCGCAGGCAACGGCTACCTGCCCAATATTGAACGCAAGGTCACCGCCAAGATCCTGCCAGTAAACAGCTTTATCGCCGCCACCGAACCGCTGGGCGATCTGGCAGCAAAAGTGCTGTCACAGGACATTGCCGTCAGCGACAGTAAATTTGTACTCAATTACTACCGCATGTCCGAAGACAAACGCCTGCTTTTTGGTGGGCGACCCAGCTATCAAATTGCCTTTCCCAAGGACATCGCATCAGTGCTGCACGACCGGATGATCGCCATGTTTCCACAACTTGCCGGGGTTCGGGTCGACTACGCCTGGGGCGGCACATTGGGGATCACACCCAGTCGCTTGCCTGCGGTGCAAAGGGTGGCGCCAAATGTCGTGTCAGCCTCGGGTTTTTCGGGGCATGGCGTGGCTTTGTCCGGCCTGGCTGGCAAGATCATGGCCGAGGCCATTGCAGGTCAGGCAGGGCGGTTTGACACACTGGAGGCGCTGAACGTCCCCAGTTTTCCGGGCGGTCCGGCACTGCGGGCACCGATCTTGCGGCTTGCCATGACGTGGTACGCAATGCGGGATCGTCTGGGTCTCTGAGACTAGAATCTTTGCAATAAGGCAATAAATGGGCGATACTTGCAGAAGTCCCCTCGAAATCGGGGCGACAATGTGGGGTTGTACCACCTGGTTTTGCCATTTGCATCCGCATCAACTCACCAAGAAAAACAAAAAGCTGTTCGAAGTCCGTGTGTTAACCTTGACAGTAGCGGCCAGACTGCCTGAACAAAGGCGGCTTTGACCGTCAAAAAATACCTTTGAAAGAAACAATATTTGGACACAAATTACACTAATTTGGCCGCTTTGTTTCCAGTTGTGATTTAGGGCAGTCTTAGCGAGTAGCTTTTCTGACTGTCTGTTTTTTGGTCTTCGGCAACGGGTCCATCCAACCTTGGAAATTTAGATAGGAGAGAAGACTTTGACGTTCAATCTCAACAAACAACTGAAAACCTCTGCCGCAGCCATTGCATTGGCCACCGGTATGTTACTTCCATCTGCTGGTATCGCAGCAGAAGTGACGCTCAAATCGACCGACGGCACGATCAACGTGTCGGGCGAGTTCATTGAGCTGAAAGACGACACATATGTGATCCGCACCGCACTTGGCGATCTGCGGATCGCCGCAAGCAGCATGATCTGTGAAGGGGCCGCATGCCCGTCCTTTGATGATCTGACAGCGGATGTCACGATTGTCGGCTCAGAGGCCATCGGCCAAGGTATGATGCCCCTCTTGATGACGGGTTTTGCCTCGTCAATGGATGCGGACGCCGAGATTACCAACGCATCAGCGGGCGAGACATTGGCAACGTTGATTGATGACGGTGGTTTTGGTGACGAAATCGGCGCTTATCTTGTTTCAGCGACAAATGACGACGACGCATTTCAGTCATTGCTTGATCGCAGCGCACAGATCGGCATGTCATCACGCCGCATCACACAGGACGAAGCCCGCGCACTGCGCGCAGATGGTGCCGGCAGCATGGTCAGCCCCAATCAGGAACGTATTCTTGCGGTTGACAGCATGGTTGTCGTGACCCACCCATCCAACCCGGTTCAGGAACTGACCAAGGACCAGTTGGGTCGCATTTTTGCAGGCCAACTGACAAATTGGTCAGAACTGGGCGGTCCGGATCGTGACATCAACGTCATTGCCCGTGCACCTGACTCTGCCAGCTATGAGTTCTTCATGACGTATCTTTATGGTGAAGATCGGCCAAACTTCTTGCCGCAGGGCATTTCGGCTGATGACCAGGATCTGTCCAACATCATCTACCATGACCGCAACGCCATTGGTTACCTTGGTTACGCCTTCCAGCGTGGGGCCAAGCCAATGACACTGGTCAATGAATGCGGTATCGCCACAACGCCTGATGCGTTCTCGGCCAAAACCGAAGAATACACCTTGAACCGCCGGATGTATCTCTACAACCGTTCCGACAACCTTGATGCAAGCAGCCAGGCCTTTCTTGACTTTGCTATCTCGCCAGAGGCTGACGGTGTGATCGGGAAATCAGGCTTTATTGATCTGAGCATCTCACGTCGGAGCCAGGACGCCACCGACACGCGCCGCATGTCGCTGACAGACGAAGCAGCGCGCTACGACGCTGGTTTCGAAGGTGAAGTCATGCAGGAAATGCTGGGCGAAATGGACACCAACGACCGCTTGTCCACGACATTCCGCTTCCGCACCGGGTCTTCGCGGATCGACGAACGTGGCCGCCTCGATATGGCGCGTCTGGTCGAATACCTTCAGGATGTTCCAGCAGGCACAAAGGTGACCTTCGTTGGCTTCACCGATGACGTCGGCGCTTTCGAAGCAAACCGTCGTCTGGCAAACGAGCGTGCAAACGCCGTGCGCGATCTGATCATCGAAGCCGCAGGCAGCCAGTTGGACAACGTCGAGTTGGCAACCACAGGCTACGGTGAAATCGCACCATCCGCTTGTAACATTTCGGATCGTGGCCGTTCCATCAACCGTCGGGTCGAAGTGTGGATCTCTAACACAATCGAGAGCTAATTGGCTTCAGGCGATGCGCACGCCGGACGGGTGCATCGCCAAAACAGCCAGCCTCAAGTTACAGACAACCTACTGCAAAATAACGATTTATCCTTGTTTCCAGTCGACGTAACGGTTGCAGCTTTCATCAGCTGCCTGGCACTCTCAAGCCCCACATCAACTTGGATTGCCCACTCAGATTGTTCACGCAGCCCCCCCTTGCGATGACCTGAAGTTCGGGCCCAGAAAATGGAAAAAGAAATGCAAACAAGAAAATCCAATTCATTCCGCCAAAGGAAGAGCGGGTCTTTGACCACGCATTTTCTAAAAAGCATGACGTGCTGCGCCGCACTGGGCTTTGCCCCTGCTGCGCTCACCCTGACTGCAACGCCCGCCGACGCCCAGCAGTTTGACGAGGCTCTTTACGACGGCGCCAAGGCCCGCGTGAACCGCTCGGCCAGCCTGCGTTCGCTCAGCGAAGCTCTCGCTTCGGCCAGTTGCCGGATCGGCGCAAGTTATGGCACCGACACGGCAGAACGTGATCTTGCAACATATCACGACGACTTTGCTCGCATTCTGGACGGTCTGGAAAACGGGAGCGCCATCCTTGGTATGCCCGGCGAAGAAAGACGTATGCGCACGCTCAACACAATCCAGCAGACATCGGCAAGCTGGGCACCAATGGATGCAGCGGCGCAGAACCTGCTCAACGGCGGCGGCAGCAGTGCTGACGCGCAAACCATCCGGCAATCCTATGCTGATCTGTTTGAGCAAACGGTGCAGCTGGCGGCTGTCATTTCCGGGCAATATGCGGACCCGCAGCAACTGTTGCAAAGTGACGCGACAGTGCTGAACTTTGCCGTGCGTCAACGCGCGCTGGGTTACCGTATGGCCCGTGCCATGTGCGAACTCGCCTCCGGTACGGCGAACGATGGTACGCTGGACGAGCTGGCAACCACCGTTGACCTTTTTGAACGGTCTCTGATTGCTCTGCGCGATGGTTTCCCTGCCGTGGGCATCAACCCACCACCAAACGAAGCTGTCTCCGACAGCCTCACCGCAACTTACGAGTTGTGGATTGCCAACCGCAGTATGTTCGATTCTGCATTGGCTGGTGCCACACCAACCGAAGCAGACGTCGTTGCGGCAGCGGACCTTTCGAAGGACCTCTCGGTCGCGATGAACAACACGATCACGCTTTATCTGATCGCAACACCTGGTCAGGATGGCGTTTATCGTGTGCCGCTGGAAGCCTATTCACGGGATGAGTTGACAGGCTGGCTTGATAATCCGGCGTTGATCGAGGCGATCAAGGCCCAGAATGCACGCCATGCTGATTTGTCAGAGGACGAGATCATCGCCCTTGACCAACAGTGGCGCGCAGAGGCCGGTGAAGGCGGTGGTCCGCTGATTTCCCAACTGCTTGAAGGTCCGGTTTCAAAATGGCTCTTGGCGCAGCAAACCGCAACTGCCGGCTTTGTCACCGAGGTCTTTGTGATGGACAACAAGGGTCTGAACGTCGCCCAAAGTGTCGAGACATCCGACTACTGGCAGGGTGACGAATCCAAATGGCAGCAAACCTACAGCGTCGGCCCCGATGCGCTGCACATCAGTGAAGTCGAATTTGACGACAGTACGGGCTTTTATCAGTCACAGGCGTCGCTTTCGATCAAGGATCCTGAATCCGGTGAAGTGATCGGCGCTGTGACCTTTGGTATCAACGTACAGAACCTGATGTAACGATCCCGCGCGGGTGGACGAAAGTTCACCCGCGGTTTCTACCGACAAATGCGCCCTGCCGTTGCTCTCAACCGCAGCCAGAACAATCAGATCTTTATCGGGATAACGCAGATGGACGGCACGGGTGCCGACCCTATTTTCCCATCTTCGACAGTTTTTCCTGCAACGCAGCAAGCTGTTCCTTAATCTCGCCCAGATCATCGCCGCTTTCTTTGCCGCCATCAGTACCGCCGGGTATCATGCCGCCTGTCATGGCCTTGAAGAATGCTTCTTGTTGGGCACGCATCGCCTCAAATCCGGGCATGGTGGCCATGGGGTTGGCTTTGCCCATATTCTCCATCGCCTTGGATTGGCCTTCGCGCAGCATCTCGAAACTGGCTTGCAGGAATTGCGGTACGACAGACGCGGCCTGGCTGGTATAGCTGCGCACCAGATCGGTCAGCACATCAACGGGCAACACACTTTCACCGCGGCTTTCGTGTTCGGCGATAATCTGCAAAAGATATTGGCGGGTCAGGTCATCACCGGACTTCAGATCGACGATCTGCACCTCGCGCCCTTCACGGATAAACACGGCGATATCTTCCAGTGTGACGTAGTCGCTCGTCTCGGTGTTATACAGACGGCGGCTCGCGTAGCGCTTGATCAGCAGTGGTTTGTTCGTGTCGGCCACGGGCGTCCCTCCCAAGACATGTTGCGGTGCAGAGAAGCCTATGCCGCGCCTGCGCAAAAAGAAAGCACTTCGTAACGGCCAACAAAAAACGGCCCGCAAATGCGGACCGTTTTCGAAAATCGAACCCTCAGGGAGGCAAGGGTGATTTTAGCTAGACTTACTTCGCAGAAGCAGTCGCTTTTTTCGCAGCAGCTGTGATTTCTGTCTGTGCTTTCTTCGCAGCAGCAGTCATGTCCTCGGACATGTCTTTGCCAGCGGCCAAAACCAGTTCCATTGTCTGTGTCTGAACTTTTTTCGCGATTTCAGCGAAAGCGGACATGTGCTCGGCAGCGGACTCAGCAGATGCGGAAGCAAAGTCTGTCATTGCTTTTGCATAGTCAGCAGGCTCTGCCTTTGCTTTGGACATCGCTTCAACTTTGGCAAGTGTGTCCTGTGTCCACTTTGCAGACAGCTCAGCAGATTTGCCAGCAGCGTCGATTGCAACTGCGGACATTTTTTCGGCCAGGGCAGTCTGGTTCTTGAACTGCTCTTCCATTGCTTTGGTGTCGACAGGGAAAGCGCCTGTCATGTCTTTGAAGATCGCTGTGAAATCTTGTGTCTTAGTAGCCATTTGATCAACCTTTCAGGTATCAGTGAATTTGCGGTGCAAGCGGTTAGCCTGCTTTTCTGTTCTGACACCAATATGAATGCTGCGCTGCAGCATTTCAAGGTTTTTTCTGCACTGCAGCATAAATTTTTACGCGAACGCGGATTATTTAGGAAAATCGCTTACTTAGCGACAACATAGGTGCCTGGTGCTGGTGCCAAAACAGGGTGTTTGGCATCTCCGGGCTCTCTCGCTGTGACTTTTTTGCCGGATTTTTTGGACAGCCAGGCATCCCAGCGCGGCCACCATGATCCCTCATGGCGCTCTGCTGCATCTTGCCAGTCTTCGGCCGTCAGCCCCAACTCCGGGTTGGTGTAGTGCCCGTATTTATTCTTGCTTGGCGGGTTCACGATCCCGGCGATATGGCCACTTTCAGAAAGGATGAAAGTCTTGTCCTTCGACCCCATTTTCTGAATACCGGCATAGCTGCTTTTCCACGCCGCAATATGGTCCGTCTCGCAGGCAATGGCGCAAAGGGGTACAGTCACGTCTTTGATTTGCACCGTCTCGCCCGCGATCTCGAACCCGGTGGTGGCAAACAGATCGTTCTGACACAGCCCGCGCAGGTATTCGACAGACATGCAGGCGGGCAGATTGGTCCCGTCACCATTCCAATACAGCAGATCAAAAGCCGGGGGCGCCTTGCCCATCATGTAGCTTTTGATCGCAGGACCATAAATCAGGTCGTTGGAGCGCAGATAAGAGAACGTCCGCGACATAAAAAAGGAATCGAGCACACCGTTTTCCTGAACTTCCTTTTCGATCCCATCCACGAAATCATCGTCCAGAAACACTCCAACCTCGCCCCTGTCCGAGAAATCGGTCAGCGTCGTAAAGAACGTGGCGCTGTTCACCGAGGTATCCTTGCGCCTTTTCATCAGGGCGAGGGCCAGCGAAAGCGTGGTCCCCGCAATGCAATAGCCAACCGCGTTCACCTTCTTGACGCCGCAGATCGCCTTCACTACTTTGAACGCGGTCAGATAACCGTCTTCGACGTAGTTGGTCATTGATGTATCGCGATAACCCGCGTCTGGGTTCACCCAAGACACAACAAACACGGTATAGCCCTGCTCTACCGCCCATTTGATCAGGCTGTTTTGCGGCTTGAGGTCCAGAATATAGAACTTGTTGATCCACGGCGGAAAGATGATCAGCGGCGTCTCATGCACCTTTTCTGTGCTTGGCGCGTATTGGATCAACTCGAACATATGGTTGCGAAACACGACCGAACCGGGAGTTGTGGCAAGGTTCTCTCCCAGCTTGAACGCCTTCTTGTCGGCCAGTGTCACGACCAGATCGCCATCATTGGCCTCCAGATCGGCAATCATGTTCTCTAAACCGGCAACAAGGCTTTCGCCTTCCGTTTCCGCCGCCAGCGCAAGCGCTTCAGGGTTTGTCGGTAGAAAATTGGTCGGGCTGATCATATCGACCAATTGCTGACTGAAATAGCGCAGCCGCTTCTTTTCCTCAGAATCGAGCGTGTCGATATCTTCCACCGCTTGCTGCACCGCAGAAGCGTTCATCAGGTATTGCTGCTTGATAAAGTTGAAATAGGGATTGGTCTCCCACAGTTCATGGGCAAAACGGCGGTCCTTGGGTGTTTCATCCGTTGCTGGCTCCAGCTTTCCTTGGGCAAGCAGGTGCTGTGCCTCAACGTAGTGCTTTACCGATTTGCCCCAAAATTCCAGCTGATGCTCAATCAATTTGGCAGGATTATGCATCATTTCAGTCATATAGGCGGTCGCCGCCTTGAGGTAGAGCTCCTGGCTGGGCCCTTGCAGCGACGGCGCGACCTTCCGCCCCTGCCCCATGACTTTCAACAAACGCTGGGTCAATACTTCCACTCGGGCAAGGTTTGTTTCCAGCTTTGCAACACTATCACTATCAGTGTCAGCTGAACCTAAATCGTTTGTTGTCATCTTAACCTTCCTATGCGTATGCTGCATCCGCAGCATTCCTGCATGCCCATCGGAGACCGGTACAATGAAGTATATGATGACCTATGACCTGATGGAAAGCGTGCGCAACACCAATCAATGGCTGGGCGCCACTGCACGCGCGTTTGCCTCTTACCCGATGATGTCCTGGGGCGCCAATCCTGCCATGGATTGGCTACAGGCCTGGGGTGAAGTGACGGAACGCACATTCGCCCGCATGATCGTCAAGCCGGACTGGAACATTCCCCCGGTATCAGGCGAAAAAGGCAAAGATTACCCCGTCGTTGTGGAAACCGAGGTCGAACGACCGTTTGGCGATCTCATCCATTTCACCATGCCGGGGCGCAAACCCAGCAAACGCCGTGTGTTGCTGGTCGCGCCGATGTCCGGCCACTACGCCACATTGCTGCGCAAAACCGTGATCAGCCTGCTGCCGGACGCGGACGTCTATGTCACCGACTGGCACAACGCCCGCGACATTCCCGTCAGCGCAGGCAAATTCGATATCGAAGACTACACGCTCTATCTGATGGATTTCATGCGTGCGCTGGGTTCTGATATTCACGTCATTGCTGTCTGCCAGCCTGTCCCCCTGGCCTTGGCCGCGACTGCCTATCTGGCAGAGCTTGATCCAGACGCGCAACCGCGCTCGCTGACGCTGATCGGCGGCCCCGTCGACCCAGAGGCGAACCACACCGAGGTCACAGATTTTGGGCGTTCGGTGACCATGGGCCAGCTTGAGGAAACCATGATCCAGCGGGTCGGCTTCAAATACGATGGCGTGGGCCGCATGGTCTATCCCGGTCTACTGCAACTGGCGTCATTCATTTCGATGAACGCCGAAACCCACACCAATTCATTCCGCGATGAGATCATTCGCGTGGCCAAACGCGAAGCGTCCGAGCATGACCGCCACAATGCGTTCTATGACGAATACCTCGCGGTCATGGACATGACGGCCGAATTCTATCTTTCAACTGTCGAACGTATCTTCAAAGGGCGCGAAATTGCGCAAAACGAATTCATGGTCGCAGGTCACAAGGTCGATATGAGCAAGATCACCACCGTGGCCGTCAAAATCGTCGAGGGCGAGGAAGATGACATTTCCGCCCCCGGTCAGTGCCTTGCTGCTTTGGACCTGCTGACAGGCCTGCCCGATGACAAGAAAGCCGCGCATCTTGAACCGGGCGCCGGTCACTATGGCATCTTTGCGGGCCGTAGCTGGCGCAACAACATCCGGCCTTTGGTGCTGGACTTCATTGATGCCAACGCAGACGCGCCCAAGTCTAAGTCCAAGTCTGCCAAGGTCGTAAAGCTGAAGTAGGCTGTCGGGTTACTGCCGCAACATCAGCGGCAGCTTCAGCCAGCGGCGCAGCGCATCGGTTGTTGCCTCAGGTGCTTCCAACGTGGGCAGATACCCTGCACCTTCGATGATCTCCAGTTTCGCATCGGGGATCAGCTCGGCCAAAAACTCGTGCCGCTTGAGGTGATACTGCCCATCGTGCCGCCCGCATATCACCGCCGTTGGCGCCTGCGTCTTGCTGAGCGTGGCCTGCTGATCCTTGCGGCGCTGCATGGCACGGGCCTGTTTGACATAGGTGTCGCGCCCGATCCCATGGCCCATATCGGTCAGCAGCCTGACCAGTTCAACCTTGTCGGTGTTGGGCGCCATCCAGGTAGAGTTGATCTCATGTTGCAGCACGTCCTCCCAACGGCCAGCTTTGGCCGCGATCATATGCGGCTCGCGGGCGGCGGCGTTTTCGGGGGTATCAGCCTGCGGGCTGGTGCTGATCAGGGCCAGCCGCGCAATGCGTTCCGGCGCCCGGCGCAGCAGTTCCATCGCGACCATACCACCCAGCCCCATGCCAACGAGCGCAAATCTCGACGGCGTCCAAGACAGGATCTGGCTTGCGATTTCTTCCATCCGCTCACCACAAGTCGGCGGGGCCAGCATCACGGCGTGGTCGCGGGACAGATCCTGCATCTGATGCGCAAAGACACGCGCATCACTCAGTATCGGCGGAATAAAGACCAGCGGATCACGCGACATGGCGCTTATGCCCTAACAACTGCTCACCTTTTTGATGCTTTTGTGAGAGTGTGACGCGCGAAATGCATTCGCGCAAGCCCCTCAACTGGCAGGCAAACCCTGGACCCAAGCCAGAATTCGCCGGGCCAGTGGCAAGGTTTGGCCGGGCGAAAACACATCGCCGGCCATCACATGGCCCATGGCGTCGTCCTCGGGGGTCTGGATCAGCCTGACCTCTTCAACCGGGCCGCCCCAACGCCGCATCGTGGCGCGTATCTTGTCAGGGTGGACCACCTGATCGTCGTCGTTGAAGCAAAACAGCGCGGGCGTCTTGATCTGTGACACCGCAGCACGCCGCGCCGCCCGCACCGCATCTGCCATCACATGCACGGCTTCAGTCGGGTAGCTGACGGTCCAGTATTTAGCGTGGGCATCATTGATCGCAGGAAAGCACCGCTCGCGCCCGCCAATGTATTTTGCCCAGCGGCGCGAGCCCGGCAGGTCGAGCAGGAATTGCACAGCCCCGTGCCGCAACCCGAAATTGGGCGAGACATGCACCATCGCCTTGGCTTGCGCGCCGCCCGCCAAGGCCAGCGTCGCCAGCGTGCAGCCGGTTGAACATCCCATGATGATCACCTCATCACCGATGGTCTGTGCAATGGCAATCGCCTCGGCCACATCGCGTATCCAGCCCTCGAACGTCGCGCGGCCCATTGCTGGCCCGTCCTGGCCGTGCCCTGACAGCCGCGTGAAATGCAGATTTGCACCAAGCCCTTCGGCCACCAGATCAGGCAGCGGGCGCAGCTCTTCGCCGGTAGCTGAAAAGCCATGAATATATAGCACAGAGACAGCAGTCTTGGTCGCTGGTCTCCCTGCCCAGACGATCCGCTTCTCGCAGCCGGGGCGCAACGCGGGAACCTGCGCCTCGGCTTGGGCCAGTTCGGCCTCGATTGTGTTCAAATCAGGCAAGGACACGCGCCGCCATTGGCCGGTAGATCAGCCAAAGCCCAAGGATCGCCACCACCAGAATACCTGCCGGGATCAAGGTGATCGACATTTGTAATGACGTGAGCGCCGCATCCGTCTGCTGCACAACGCCCTCGGTCGCCTCTTGCCAGCCGGCTGCGGCCAGTGTGATCCCCAGAACGGCAGGCGCCACCGCATTGGCCAGCTTCTGCCCAAACAACCAAATCGCCGAAAACGCCCCTTCGATGGCGATGCCGCTTTCGCGCCGGGTCACATCCATCAGGTCAGGGTAAATCGCCCATGGGATCTGTTGATAGGCACCGTTTGTCATACCCGCGAGCACAAACATGCCCGCCATCGCCGTGACGTTGACAGAGGGCAAGACGGTAAACAGCACACCAAGCAACACAACATATAGGCACAGACCAAAGACCAGCGCCGCAACCTTTCCCAACCGGTGCGACAAGAGCACCCAAACAGCTTGGCTCAGGATTGAACCAATAACAAAGGCTGCAAACATCAGGCTCAGCGTGCTGAGTGCGGCAGCAGCGCCCGACAGTGCCGTATCGCCACTATCAACAATCAGATAAAGCGCTGCAAACGGCAGCCCGGCCGTAATCATCGCAATCGCAAGCGTCATCACACCATAGAGCAAGACCAACACCACAAATGCCTTGTTGGAAAAGACCAATCCAAACATCCCCGATAGATTGACCGTTGCGGCTTGTTCAATGCGCGGTGCCTTGCGCGTGGCCCAAAGCGAAATCCAGACCGCACCAACCATCAGTGGTGTCACCACAAGGGCGGCGCTGGCATAGCCCATCGACCCAGCCAAACCGGGGATCAACGCGCCACCGATCAATATGCCGATACTCGCAAACGCCATGCGAAACCCTGTCATGGCTGATCGTTCCTTGGGGTCTTGCGTGATCTCGCCGGATTGCGCGCCATAGGGAATGGCGACCATGGTAAAGCCCACCGTGGCCACGACAAAGAACCCGACAACCCAGACCAAATTACCTGTTGTGGTCAAACCTGCTGGGGTTGCAAACAGGCCCACCATGCCTGCGGCCATCACAAGGACACCGACAAACATCCAAGGGGCACGGCGTCCCCAGCGGCTTTGCGTGCGGTCACTCAGATAGCCGATCAAAGGGTCGGTGATCATGTCAAAGATCAGAACAGCGGTTGTTACAAAGCCTGCAATCGCCACCGGCACGCCCAGAAAGGCCGTCAGATAGGTCAGCACCAACAGTTGTTTGACGATGACAAAAACAACGATGCCCATATCGGCCAGACCCCAGCCCGCCTTTTGGCTCAGCGATAATGCCATGCTGATCCCCTCCCAAGGATTTTTGGCAACTTACGCAGAGTGCTGATTGATCCCAAAGTGAAACGTCGCGTCAGACCGTAGGGTGGGTGCTAACCCACGCGCTCCAAAACCTCTTCAACGGAGGACACAATCAAATCCAGACAATCATCATCAGAAAAACGATGATCTGCGCCATCCACCAACGTCAGACGCATATCTGGGCTTTGCGCATGATCAAGCAGACGCAAGGCCACCGACATATCCACATCGGCATCCGCGGTGCCTTGCAGCGACCTCACCGGAAATGGGAGCGGCAGTGGATCGCGCAAGACCAAACGGTCCCGTCCTTCTTCGATCAGGCGGCGGGTAATGATGTAGGGCTCGCCATATTCAGAGGGCAGCGCCACCTGCCCGGCCATCAGTTCCTGCTTCTGCGCGTCCGAGAACCCGGACCACATACTGTCCTCGGTAAAATCGGGGGCGGCGGCAATTGTCACGATGCCTGCAACGCGCTCAGGCATCGCGCGGGCCACCAGCAAGGATATCCAACCACCCATGCTGGAGCCGACCAAAACGACCTTGCCCGCCAACAGGCCGATGGCGGCACAGGCATCCTCGAACCAATCACCTATTGCGCCGTCGGTGAATTCTTCGCCGCTTTCGCCATGGCCTGAATAATCAAACCGCAAAAATGCACGGCCCGCGTCGCGCGCCCATTTTTCCAGATGCACGGCTTTTGTGCCGCCCATATCCGATTTGAACCCACCCAGAAAGACGACAGCCGGCCCCGTGCCATCACTCAGATGATAGGCAATGCGGCGGCCCTGCGGCGTGACAAATGATGGCGTATCTTGTGTGTTTTCCATGTCGTCAAAGCACCATAACGGCCAATCCGCTGCAAGCCCCTGATATAGGGCAAAGGACGGTTGCCGCTGTTGGGCCTACCCGCTGACGTAGAGGTCCGTCTTGGGGCGATAGAAAGTCTTTTGACCGTGCATCCGTCCCAGCAGTTCTTCGTTCTTGCGCTGGTCACGCTCGACAACGCGGATCGATTCCAGATGGGCGGGGTTGTCGTCTTTCAACGCCATCCGCATACTGGAAAGCTCACGCCCGCGGGCGCGCAGAGCCTCTTCAATCATATCCACATCACGGATGCTCAGATCGAATTGACGATTGTAGCTTGGCATATGTCGTCCCCCTGGATGTTGGCTTGCGTCTGGTGTTGATGTCGTATTTAGCCGCTCAGGTGTCGCAGTCAACGTATATCTGCGTATGCTGTTTGCGCCTACCCCGTATGATGCACTTGACCATTCCCGGCTGTCCCGGCATTTAGCGCACTCACATAACCCGCAACCGGGCGTTTTGTAGGCGCCAAACAGACGAGGAGACGGCCAATATGGCACAGATTTCCCTTACTTTTCCCGATGGCAATGCACGCAACTATGATGCGGGCGTGACCGCTGCTGATGTAGCTGCCGATATCTCATCCAGCTTGCGCAAAAAGGCGATCAGCGCGACCGTCAATGGCCAGCACTGGGATCTGCAATGGCCGATTGAGGCTGACAGCAGCATCGCCATCAACACCATGAAAGACGAAGAACCGGCCCTTGAGCTGGTGCGCCACGATCTGGCGCATATCATGGCCCGTGCGGTGCAGGAAATCTGGCCCGAAACGCAGGTCACAATCGGCCCGGTGATCAAGGACGGCTGGTATTATGACTTTGACCGCAAAGAACCCTTCACACCAGAAGACCTCGGCCTGATCGAAAAGAAGATGAAAGAGATCATCAACAAGCGCGAGCCTGTGCGGACCGAGATTTGGGAGCGGGATGTCGCGATCCAATACTACAAGGACCGGGGCGAGCCCTACAAAGTCGAGTTGATCGAAAGCATACCCGGCAATGAACCCCTGCGCATGTATTGGCACGGCGACTGGCAAGACCTTTGCCGTGGCCCTCACCTGCAACACACAGGGCAAGTGCCTGCCGATGGGTTCAAGCTGATGTCCATCGCCGGCGCCTATTGGCGTGGCGACAGTGACCGCGCGATGTTGCAGCGGATTTATGGTGCCGCCTTTACCAATAAGGAAGGGCTCAAGGCCCATCTGCACATGCTGGAAGAGGCCGCCAAACGCGACCACCGCAAGCTGGGCCGCGAAATGGACCTGTTCCACATGCAGGAAGAGGCTCCCGGTCAGGTGTTCTGGCACCCCAATGGCTGGACCGTCTACACCGAATTGCAGGACTACATGCGCCGCCAGCAACGCAAAGGCGGCTATGTCGAGGTGAACACACCGCTGGTTGTGGACCGCAAGCTGTGGGAAGCCTCCGGGCACTGGGAAAAATATCAGGATCATATGTTTATCGTCGAAGTCGACGAGGACCACGCGCGCGAAAAATCGGTCAACGCGCTCAAGCCGATGAACTGCCCCTGCCACGTGCAGATCTTTAACCAAGGCCTGAAATCCTACCGCGACCTGCCGTTGCGCATGGCCGAGTTTGGGTCATGCAACCGCTATGAACCCTCAGGTGCCTTGCACGGCATCATGCGCGTGCGCGGGTTCACGCAGGACGACGGGCATATCTTCTGCCGCGAGAACCAGATTGAATCCGAGACTGCCGAATTCATCAGCTTTCTCAGCCGCATCTATAAAGACCTCGGGTTTGAAAACTTCAAAGTGAAGTTCTCGGATCGGCCCGAAATGCGGGCCGGGTCAGATGAAGTCTGGGACAAGGCAGAAGAGGCGCTTCTTGCCGCGACACGCGCGGCAGGGATCGAGCCTGAACTGAACCCCGGCGAAGGGGCATTTTACGGCCCCAAGCTGGAGTTTGTGCTGACGGACGCCATTGGCCGTGACTGGCAATGTGGCACGCATCAGGTGGATTTTGTCCTGCCAGAGCGGCTGGACGCGACCTACATCGGCGAGGACGGGGCAAAGCATCGCCCTGTCATGTTGCACCGCGCGCTGCTGGGATCATTTGAGCGTTTCATCGGTATCCTGATAGAAGAACACGCCGGCAAACTGCCCTTCTGGCTGGCTCCGCGTCAGGTGATTGTCGCGACGATTGTGTCGGATGCGGATGACTATGCGCATGAGGTTGTTGCAGCCTTGCGTGCGGCAGGTGTCCGGGCCGAGGCTGATCTGCGCAATGAGAAGATCAACTTCAAGGTGCGCGAACACTCGGTTGGCAAGGTGCCTGTGATTCTCGCACTGGGCGCGCGCGAAGTGGAAGAGAAGACAGTCACAGTGCGACGGCTGGGTGAAAACAAGACATCTGTAACATCATTGGATGAAATTGTTTCAGCTCTTGCAAAAGAGGCAACGCCCCCGGACCTTTTGTAACATTCCAGCGCTGGAACCTGTAACAAACCCGCCGATGGGAACATCGGCGGATGCCTTGTTTTTTAAGGCAAATTCCGCTCTGCCGCCCCACCTCAGGCAAAGCCTTGCTCACATCACCTCACGGACTTGCGATGCACGGGTCTGTGAATGGCCGATGAACGGTCCGGGCGGTTAGGGTCTGGGCATCGCCGAGATAAGGTGACGATCCAAAACTGACCCAAACCAAGGAACCCTACTTATGTCCAACGCTACAAAAACACTCGTTCTTGCTTCCGCCGTTGCCTCTGCTGTTGCAGGCCTGACAACTGCCGCTCACGCGCAGGAAAACGTCAAGTGCTACGGCGTATCCCTCGCTGGCGAAAACGACTGTGCTGCTGGCCCAGGCACAACATGCGCCGGTACATCCACAGTTGACTACCAGGGTAACGCCTGGACATTCGTGCCAGCCGGTACATGCGAAACAATGGAACTGCCAGCTTCTGACGATGGCACAGAGCGCATGGGCTCGCTCGAAGCGCTTGAGCGTGATATCCCTGCATAAGCGAACTATGGCGTAAGGTGGATCTTGATCCACCTTACATCACACTACTCAAGGGGCTATTCCAATGCTTGACGCGACCCATCCTGCTTCCCTCCCCGCACGGCCCGGCGTTGGTTACAAGCCTCAGCATTATTCGGCTATCATGGCTGATCCCGGCCCTCTTGGGTGGCTCGAAATCCATGCCGAAAACTACATGGGTGACGGCGGCCGGCCGATTGCGCAGCTGCGCCACCTTGCCGAACGCTTCCCTATTTCCGTGCATGGTGTTGGCCTGTCCATTGGCGCCGAAGGCGATCTGGACAAGGATCACCTTGCCCGCCTCAAGCACCTTGTCTCATGGCTGAACCCCGCCAGCTTTTCCGAACATCTGGCCTGGTCGACCCACGACAGCCATTTCTTCAACGATCTTTTGCCCCTGCCCTACACGCCCAAAACGCTCGACCGTGTTGCCGCCCACATCAACGAGGTCCAAGATACTGTCGGACGGCGCATGTTGCTGGAAAACCCCTCCAGCTATCTGGCCTTCGCCGAATCCACCCTGTCCGAGACAGATTTCCTGCGTGAGTTGACCCAACGCACCGGCTGCGGCCTGCTGCTGGACGTCAACAACGTCTTTGTCAGCGCGACAAACCTCAAAACCTCGCCCCAGGCCTATATCGAAAACTTCGCGCTGGACGCTGTTGGTGAAATTCACCTTGGCGGCCATGACGAGGATGAAGATGAAACCGGCGCGCCGCTGCTGATCGACAGCCACGGCAAGGCGGTGGTTGATCCGGTCTGGGCGCTGCTGGACTATACTCTTGCCAAATCCGGGCCCAAGCCGCTGCTGATCGAATGGGACACTGACGTCCCCGAATGGCCCGTACTGGCCGAAGAGATCACCCGCGCTGACAAGGCGCTGTCGCTGGTGACGGCATGAGTGTCACCCAAGCCCAGTTCCGCACCGCAATGCTGGACCCGAATGCCGCCGTGCCGGACGGTATCGTCAACCCCGATGGGGCACAGGCAAGCAAGCGGTTCAACGTCTACCGCAACAATGTAGCCGTCAGCCTGTCCGATGCGCTTGAGGCGGCTTTTCCTGTCGTGCGCAAATTGGTCGGTGACGAATTTTTCCGTGCAATGGCGGGGGTTTACCTGCGCAAGCATCCACCAAAGTCACCGCTGATGATGTTCTATGGCGATGCGATGCCGCAGTTCCTGCGCCGGTTTGAACCTGCCAAATCCGTCCCCTACCTGCCCGATATCGCCGCGGCGGAACTGGCCTTGCGCCACGCCTATCACGCAGCCGACGCAACGCCTGCACCACCAGATGCCCTTGGTGCTATCGCCCCCGACGCATTGATGGGCACACGGTTGCGCATCGCCCCTGCTGTGCAGACGGTGACCTCCAACTTTCCCATACACGCGATTTATCGCGCCAACACACAAAGTGATGCCCCCAAGCCCGTGATGCAGGCCGAGGCCGTACTGATTACCCGCTCGGGGTTTGATCCTGATATTCATCCCATCAATGCCGCCGCTGCCAAAGCGATCAGCCTTTTGCAAAATGGGCAAACGCTGGGCGAGGCCATCGCCACCGCTGATGACACCCTTGATCTGGGGTCTGTGCTGGGGTTGTTATTGGCCCAAGGCGCGATCACTGAAATTTACTGAAAGGCCCAACCCCATGACCACTGCACCTTTCGCGCATCTGGCGCAGCCACTCAACCGTGCCGGTGACCAGATCCTGCCACTGCTTGCCCGCTTTGTCGTTGCTGCGGTGCTGCTGCTTTATTATTGGAATTCTGGCCTGACAAAGATCGGTGATGGCATTTTCGGTGTCTTCTCACCGTCTGTTGGCGGCTATGCCCAGATATTTCCCAAAGCGATGGAGGCCGTGGGCTTTGACATCAGCCAAATGAACATCTTTCACTGGGCTGTCGTTGTGGCAGGCACCATTGCTGAATTTGTGCTGCCTTTGCTGATTGTTATCGGGCTCCTGACCCGTCTGGCCGCATTTGGCATGATTGGGTTCATTTTCGTGCAATCGCTGACCGATCTTTATGGCCACGGCGGCATCGAACACGCTGCCACCGTCGGCGCATGGTTCGACCGCATGTCCGATGCCGCCATTCTGGATCAGCGCGCCTTTTGGGTGCTTTGCCTGCTGATCCTGGTGTTCAAAGGGGCCGGCGCGATTTCAGTTGATCGCGGTCTTTTTAGAAATGCGCCTTAGGCTCATCAGGTTTGCCCGCAGCCACGGCCAATAGGCCACCCAACGCGGCAAAGCCAATGGGGAACATGGTGAAGACGTTAAAGCCGAACGCTGTGTAGAAACACAGTGCCGCAAGGATCATCAGAATACCGCCCCACAACGCGCGCGCCTTGGCCATTGCCCCACCGGCAATGGCCAGCAAAGGTGCAACAAAGCTCGCGAATTGGGTGAACACAGGGTTCTCGAAAAGGCCAAAGATTTCGCCCACCTCTGGCCGCCGCAAGGACAACTCGGAATAGCCAAAGCCAAACAGCCCGACAAAAATGCCCATTATGCCTGCGATCAGGCCAAGTATCATTGCGGCGTTGCGCATGGTGGTCTCCTTACTGCTCTGACACCGACATAAGCACCCAAAGGCTATGCGCCAAGGTATTTGGCCTGCACATCCGCTTTCCAGCCGATGGTCCATTCTCCCTCAACCTCAATCGCGGGGCGTTTCAGCAGCGTTGGGTGGGTGGCCAGAAGGGTAGCAGGATCCGCCTCTTTTTCGGCATCAGACAGGCCGCGCCATGTGGTTGAGGCCCGGTTGACGGCCTTATCGCCAAAGGTGCTTATGATCGCCGCGATATCGGCGGCAGGGATGCCATCGGCACGTACATCAGTCACCTCGGGCGATTGTCCGGCATCTGCCAAAGATTTCAGCGCTTTCCGGCAGGTGTCGCAGCTTTTTAAGCCAATAAATCGCATGGTGCCTCCAGATTGTGCAAACTCTCGCCGGATCGCCAACTGCGACCATCTGTCATTTGATTTTTGCATAAAACACCCAACCTTAGGAATATCAAGTGAAGGAAGGTCCGCTGTCGCGGGACCCAAGACCTCACGACACGAAAGGGAGTGCGGACAATGCCAAGTGGCACCGTCAAGTGGTTCAACACAACAAAAGGTTACGGTTTTATTGCCCCCGACGAGGGCGGCGCGGATATTTTCGTGCATATCTCTGCGGTGGAACAATCCGGGCTGACCGGCCTCGCCGACGACGAAAAGGTTACATTTGACCTGATCGAAGGGCGCGATGGCCGCAAAATGGCCGGCAACATCGCAAAAGCAGGGTAAGCGCCCGCGCGGATCGCGCGTTTAGCTATCCTTGTTTTGCATCCGACTGCGCACCAGCGCCATCACGTCGATATCCTCGGCGGTGGGCTGGTTATCGCTTAGCTCGGCCTCAACCGTTTTGGCATAGGCGCTGTTCGCCTCTCTGACGGCGTCCTTGTGGCGCATGTAGACCAAGACACCACCCGCACATTGCAGGCTGAAGAAGAACAAGTAGAAAAAGACGCAAAGGCCTGCGAAAATCAGGCCCTCCGTGCCAAAAATCGCGAAATCATTGAATGAATCAAGGTTTCCGGCCCGTTCGAGCTTTTTCGCCAAACTATCCGCGATGCCTAACGGGATCGATAGAAACGCAACAATCGGGATAACCAGCAAGGCCCCAATCTGCGAGATCAGGACCAGAAAGAACAACGGAAACAAGCCACTTCCAAATCCATAGAACGGGGTATGTGGCCGCCCGCTGGGGTCTGCACCGATGGCGGCCCCGGCCATGGGCATCAAAAGGGCAGCGTGCAGCGCGATGATCAAGCCGCCACCGATCAGGCCGACGGCGAGCGTCAAAATCGGGCTGGTCTGAAACAACAACCCAATGACAGCATTGGTGTTATCGCGATCAATCGCCTCGAAATCCGCTGCGGTCAGCGGCGTTGTCAGCACAAATGCCGCCACGCTCGCCACAAGTATGATCAGCGCGCAGAAAGCCTCAAGAAAACCATAGCCGATGGCGGGTAACATCAGGCCAAGATAGGTATTGCGCGGGCGGAGTTCTTTGGCCTGCAAACCAACGCGCATCCCCACCATGATCGGCACAACACCAGCCGCCGCACCACAGGCCGCGGCCACGAGCGTACCCACAAAAGGGGATGCAAGCATGATGATCAGCACCGGAATGATCGCCACGATCCCAAAGAAAAACAGGGCAATGATCAGCACTGGCAACACTATTGCGTAGCGCCACAGGATCGAGAATGAGAACGGAATCGCGCGCAGAAATATCATGCAAGTCTCCGGGCCGTTGGGTTGCGCCGATTATGCGCGGCGAAACCGGCAAGGGAAGCCCAAAACCTCACGTTGTTGGCCAACTGTGTCATTCACCGCGCAGACAAGCGGCACAGAGGACGACCGCCGGGTCGCGCAACGTACGGTGCAAGGGGACAGGGTGCTGCGCCGCCGGACGCCGAAACGTGGTTAATTCATAGGAAAACAAGAGGTTTGGGCGCGTATATCTTGCGTACATAAGTTGTACATATCCTGTACGTACAATTGTACGGATTGACCGTGGTTAACGCACCGCGCGGCAGCAAGTGTTGACGCGCCCTTAACCCATTTCCGCCATGGTCGGGACCGTGATCAAAGTCGAGGAAAGACAACCCCGGCGGCCATCAACGCCCAGGCCAAGGTCATCATGCCAAAGCTGGACACTGGCAAGGCCAGAACGCTGATCCCGATCACGGGCAGAATGGCCAGCACGGCACAAATGACGGAGGCGGCGAAGGTCACAAATGAAGGGCGGCTGCGGCGCATGGGGTATCCTCTGACGGCGTGTTTTTAGCAGGTTAGCTTGGCGCGTGGCGGGCGTCGCCTGAAATAGCAGCGTGAGCCGTCTTGCACCCTTCATTAACCTTTAAACTGCATCCTGGGATGATGTCGCATTACCGCCGTCCACACCAGCCCGGTGCCACCGTATTCTTTACCGTCAATCTTGCCGACCTCTCGTCGGGATTGCTGGTGCGGCAGATTGATATCCTGCGTGACGCGGTGCGGCAGACGCGGGTGGCGCGACCCTTTGTGATTGATGAGTGGGTGGTGTTGCCCAACCACATGCATTGTGTCTGGACGTTGCCGAAAGGGGATGCGGATTTTTCCAATCGCATGGGCGAAATCAAGGGACGGTTTTCAAGGATGGTGCGTAGGTCGGGGCCTGCCCCGACTCCGACGGTGAACAACAGATACGGGGTTGTCGGGGGGCGGAAAAGAGTCGGGGCAGGCCCCGACCTACGTGATGAAGTTTCCATTTGGCAGAAACGTTTTTGGGAGCATCACATCCGCGATGACGCCGATTACGTGGCGCATGTGAATTATTGTTGGATTAATCCAATAAAGCACGGGTTGGTGAAAGATGTCCGCGATTGGCCGTATTCGTCGTGGCATCGGGATTGTGGTGACGTTGGGCGGGGGTGAGCGCCGTCTTGGAAACGGTCCGGGGGACCGTTTCAGGCGCGAACGGGCGGAGCCCCGGATTTGCCCGCCAATCCGGTGGGTGATGTGAGGTGTTGGGGGGTGTCGGGGCAGGCCCCGACCTACGGCTTGCTAAAGGTTGCAGCAAATCTCCGCCAAGTAACGTTTAATGGTATCAACCTTTACAGTGTGCAGCACCTGTCCATTTGAAGACATATTAATACCTGCCAGCTTGGCTACAAAACCTTCTGACGTGTTGACTATTGCGAAGGTTGGACCTCCACTGAAACCAGAGAGTTCGGCAATTCCACCGTCTCCCCTCATCCACTTACAAAGTGTATCGTCAAAAGATTCACCTTCGTACTGAACGTTATACTCGCGCAATTTCATATGCATCGCTAACATGCGGTAATCGTATTCGCCTGTTTCGTCGTAATCGAATTCGAGATCATCAAATGCATATCCGTAGGAAACTCCGTGGCCGACATCGTCCCCTGCGGTGCAGCAGTTGTTGGGCACAAGGGGCAAGAAATCACTTCTATTCAATGTACTACCTGCCACGTGATCCGAGAGGTTCAAATAACATAACTCGTCTCCATAGCTCTCGGATTTATTCGGAACGAAAAACTGTCCACCACAAGCTATTGCTCGGTCGGCATTTCCCGGGAACGACACCTCTTCCGGATTCAAAAGAACATACTGGTGCTTAGTCACTACGGCGAAGAAATGCGCATCATCAACAGAAAGGAGTGTAGCAGACCCTTTGGTGGAAACGTTTTCTCGATCACCATCTGCCGAATGAAATAGAGGTCGACAGAAGCGAGCGAGACCAGCTGAAATTGTCCGCGCGGTGTAAACAAAGCTGTTGAACTTCACCGATGAGGCCTTTGCATAGCCAACTATGCCATAACCCCGCAATATTTTTGTAAGTTTATCTTCCACGCAAGCTGAACTCAATCACCCGACGCCCTTTAAGAGCAAGCTCTTGCTAGGTTCTTCAAAAGTGAAATCGCCCACTACCCAATAATCCCCTCAAACTCCCGCCACTCACCCTTCGACATACCCGAATTCTCCTGCGTGACCTCCTCACCTTTAAGCATACGCCGCACGCAGTCAATCGCCTTGGACGAGAGTGTGGCCCCGCCCATCCGGTAGTCCTCGAACGCGCCGTAAGCTGCGGGCACCCAGTCGGCCACCACTTTGCAGATCGCATCCGCATAGACCCGGATTTCGTATTGCGCGTGGGCGTCCGCCCGCAGCCGCAGGAAGTGGAAGAGGTTGTGCAGGTCCACTTTCCAGTACCATTGCGTATAGATGTTCGCGGGCAGGTTCATGCGGGCCAGTTCGCGGGCGAGGCCTTGTTGCCCCTCCTGGTCGATCATCTCGGCGTAGTGGTCATAGCAGCGCGCGGCGTCCCCTTTGAGGTATTCAAGCACCCGCGCCGCTTCCTCTCCTGTCAGTGCCTCACCCCTGCCCTGATTGTTGATCACCGATTGTGCGGCCAGCTTGTCAGGTTCGGGGATGTAGAATTCGCGGTCGAGGATCGAGTAGCGCGCGGAATATTCGTTCACATTCGCCGTCCGGTGCCGGATCCACTGGCGGGCGACAAAGACGGGCAGTTTGACGTGCAGCTTGATCTCGCACATCTCAAACGGTGTCGAATGCCAGTGCCGCATCAGGTAGCGGATCAGCCCCGCGTCGTTCTGCACCGATTTGGTGCCTTTGCCGTAGGACACCCGCGCCGCCTGACAGATTGCCGCGTCATCGCCCATATAGTCGATGACCCGGATGAACCCATGGTCCAGCACGTCGTAGGCGGTGTAAAGATGCTGCTCCATCCCCGGCGCGACCGTGCGTAGCGTCGGCTGGGCGTTGCTGCGCAATGCGTCGATTTCGGCCTGTTGTTCGGGGGTCATGGGCATCTGCTTCTCCGGGGGATCAGGGTCTGAGTCGCGCCACTATAGAAAATGGGGGGCTGTGACAAAACCTCCATCCCTCTACGTCAATGCGATTAAATCGCAGGTTGCATATTGACATGCAATATTGCCGCAACGAAGTTGCGCGCGACTGTGGTGGTAATCAAGGACCTTATTATGAACAAGTTCATAGCAATAACTGTATCAGCCGTCGTTTTGGCCGCATGCACAGACCAAAGCAACAGCGACTCAACCAACAATGGCGGCGGTGTCACCGACCCGCCCCCAGGTGCCGTAACACGCGACAATGTTGTGGTTGGCGATCTGAAGTCTGCGACATATGGCGCCGGTGACGGCAGCCTTGTCGTGCAGATCACACTGGATGGCAACGACCTTAACCAATCCTACGGTACGCCAACGGCCGACGGCGATTATAACCGCTATACGCTGCAAAACAGCGCGACCGACCGCTTTTTCACCGCTTTTGCCGGTGCATCGACCGATGGCAGCGTAAGCGCTGTGGTTGTATCCGATGGTGGGCAGTTTAACCGTTTCTTTGGCGGGGCCACTGCAAATCAGGTCTCTTACTCGGCACCTGCGAGCGGAATCGCCAACTATTCCGGTGATTATGTTGGTTTGCTGAACTTCGGCCCTGCTGCGGGTGACGGCCCCGGTGAATCCTCCACACCGCACCGTTCGATGCAGGTGAATGGCGAGGTTTTCTTCAAGGCTGACTTCTCCGACAACGCCGTGAACGGTAATATCTACAATCGGACCTATGGGCCCGACGGCACAGGGACCGCCTTGCCGGAAATCGTGCTCACCGTTGGCGACATTGCCGCAAACGGCAGCTTTACCGGCACTGTCGAACTGACTGATCAGGTTGGTGTTGGTAATTATTCTGGCGTCTTTGGTGGCAGTGGTGCTACTGCCGTTGCCGGAACAGTTGCCCTTGGTGCCGGATTCTCGGACGGGGCAATTGCAGGAGCCGATGGCAATGAACGTGAGTTTGGTATTTTCGTGTTGGATCGGGACTAGCCCTGAACCGCAGTCCGGATTGTCGGTCGCATGATGCGACGCGGCATTCTTGCATTGGCGGCCGCCCTTTATTGCAGCGCCGCCAATGCACAAACGCAGATTGATGTACCCATCGCGCAGGCGCGGGTCATCATGGCGCAGGCCGCCGTGGGTGGTGATCCTGCGCTGGCCGTTCAGATCGCAAATGCGATCCTCGCCCAGAACCCTGACGACCGCGATGCGCTTGTTGTGTTGGCGGTCGCCTCGCCCCGCCTGGGCGATCCAAAGGCCGGTCGCGTGGCCGGTGCCCGCGCCTGGCACCTGTCAGAGACCCCCGCCCAGCGCTATGAAGCCGCCCGCGTCACCGCCCTTGCCGCCGCCAATGCCGAAGAACTTACCCGTGCCACGTTCTGGCTGCGCCTTGCGCTGATCTCTGCCCCTGATGAGGCCGAGCGGACCCGCACCATTAACGATGCCCGCGCTGTCACCCGGCGCAATCCGTGGTCAACGCAGCTGTCGTTTTCGCTTGTGCCGTCGAATAATGTGAATGGCGGGGCTGAGGATGACCAATCCGCCGCCCCCGGAAACCCCACCGGCACTTTGTCTGAGGACGCAATCGCCCTGGAAGGCTGGCGCGCATCGCTTGGGTTCACGACCCAATACCGCCTTCAGGAAACCGCCAAGAGCCGCACCGTCGCCAGCCTGCAATATCAGGCTGCCCGCGTGTGGATCACCGAAGACACCAGCGTGCCGAACGAGGCGTTTGACAACAGCACCGTTCAGCTATCACTGCGCCATGATCGTGTATTGGAAAATGGCACCCTTGGTCTGACGTTCTCTCGCGGCCTTGTCGAATATCGCGATCTGGACTTGAGCGCCCGCAGCACAGAAGAGTTGACCTATGATATCTGGCGCATCGGTGTTGATCGCCGCTTTCCTGTGGGCGAACGGACCAATCTGTCGCTGTCTTATGGGCGCGAGTTGCTGGATTATGAGGCCGCAGGCATTGGTGAAGTGAACCGCAACACCATCGGGGCGAGCCTGACTTACGGGCTGGAAGGTGGAGATCGCATCACCGGGTCCGTATCTTTCACGGATAGCGTTGGTGATCTGGACAACTATACATCGCAGGATCAGAGCCTGCGTGTGCTCTATAGCTGGTCTGAACCGATTGGCCCGGTGACACTGACTGCCGGAGGCGGCTTCAAATGGGCCGATTACCCAGACTACCGGGTCTTGTTCCCTGTCACCGGCGGACGTCAGGACAAAACCGTTTTTGCCGAGGCCAACATCGGCTTTCCCGAGGTGTCTTTTGCCGGTTTCACCCCCGGCCTGCGCGTTGACCTGTCCAAGGTTGACAGCAACGTCAGCCGCTTTGACCGGACGACGTTTTCTGTGGGCTTCACCATCAGTTCGCAGTTCTAGGTGAAAGATGGTGCTGTGAGAGAGGATTGAACTCTCGACCTCACCCTTACCAAGGGTGTGCTCTGCCACTGAGCTACCACAGCATCCGTGGACCGGGGAATTAGACGCAATCGCCCTTTGGTGCAAGCCCTCTCTGGACGGTTTTTGCGCGTATTGATAAGAGCGCGGTCATGAGCGACAAAGACACCAAGCATAAAACAGACAAGACCGCCAAAACCCGCGAAGATCGCCTTAAGGCGGCGTTGAAGGCCAATATGGCGAAACGCAAGGCGCAGGCACGCGCACGCGCGCAAAAAGAAGAGAAAGAGTAGGCAGGCATGGATTCCATTGTAGTTACAGGCGGCACCCCCCTGAACGGGCAGATCGCCATTGCGGGCGCCAAGAACGCGGCCCTTACCCTGATGCCTGCGACGCTGCTGTCAGAAGAACCGCTGACCCTGACCAATGCGCCCCGTCTGTCGGATATCGCCACGATGACCGCCTTGTTGCAGTCATTGGGGGTCGAGGTGACCTCGATGCAGGATGGCAAGGTGCAGGTGCTGTCTTCACATGCGATGACATCAACCACGGCTGACTATGAGATTGTCCGCAAGATGCGCGCCTCAAATCTTGTGCTGGGCCCACTGCTCGCCCGCCATCATCAGGCCGTTGTCTCCTTGCCCGGTGGCTGCGCCATTGGGGCCCGCCCGATGGATATTCACGTCACAGCGCTTGAGGCGATGGGGGCCGAGATTGAGTTGAAAGACGGGTATTTGCACGCCAAAGCGCCCGGCGGCTTGAAGGGCGCAAAGGTGCCGTTACGCTTTGCCTCTGTTGGCGCGACCGAGAATGTGCTGATGGCTGCAACGCTGGCCAAAGGCACCACCATCATTGAAAATGCCGCCCGCGAGCCCGAGATTGTCGACCTTGCAACATGTCTGCGCAGCATGGGTGCGCAGATTGAGGGCGACGGCAGCAGCACCATTACCATTCAGGGCGTTGATCGTCTGGGGGCGGCCACCCACCCTGTCGTGACAGACCGCATTGAGTTGGGCACCTATATGCTGGCCCCGGTCTTTGCCGGCGGTGAGGTGGAATGCCTTGGGGGCCGTCTTGATCTGGTGGGCTCTTTTGTTGAAAAGCTGGATGCCGCCGGTGTGGATGTCAGTGAGACGCCGGATGGCTTGAAGGTCAAACGCCGCGCGGATCGCGCAAAGGCTGTTGACGTTACCACCGAAGTGTTCCCCGGCTTCCCTACCGATTTGCAGGCGCAGATGATGGCAATGCTCTGTACCGCTGACGGCACGTCGGTGCTGGAAGAGAAGATCTTTGAAAACCGCTTTATGCATGCCCCGGAACTGATCCGCATGGGTGCAGATATCGAGGTGCACGGCGGTGTGGCCACGGTCAATGGCGTTGAGCGTCTGAAAGGTGCGCCGGTGATGGCGACCGATTTGCGCGCTTCGGTCTCGCTGATCCTGGCCGGGTTGGCAGCAGAGGGTGAAACCACCGTCAGCCGCATCTATCACCTTGACCGCGGGTATGAACATATCGAGGAAAAGCTGAGCGCCGTGGGCGCCAAGATTGAACGGGTTTCATCATGACGCAGGACGCCACATTTGAGGATGGCGGCGAGCAGCCGCTTCGCCTGAAGGCGCTGGATGCCGAGGATCTGGGCGTCATCGCTGCTTTGGTGCAGGATGCCGTGTTTCCCGCCACTGAAATGAAGTGGGACCGCAAGGCGCGCCGCTTTGCCATTCTGCTGAACCGTTTCCGTTGGGAAGATGCCGACAACGCCCGCCTGCGCAAACGCAGCTTTGAGCGTGTGCAATCGGTATTGGCTATTGAGGATATCGTGAAAGTCCAAAGTCAGGGTGTCGATAAGTCCGACCCCGAGATGGTATTTTCCTTGCTCGCCATTGCTTTCACCCCCGGTGAGGACGGCACTGGTCGTGTCGAGCTTACCCTTGCGGGCGACGGTGTGATTGCATTGGAGGTTGAGGCGCTTGAGGTGCTCTTGCGCGATGTCACGCGCCCCTATGCGGCCCCGTCAAACAAAGCCCCCTCTCATCCCGCATAAAGCGGTGTCTCGCGTGATCCGGGCCTGCGGCTTGCCCCATTGATGCCCATCGCCCTGCCCGCTATGTGAAGGCGGCAAGGAGAACGCGCATGCCCCAGTTTCTATCCACAACTGACGCCGATTTTGAGGCCCGCTTTACCGCCCTTCTGGGTGCCAAGCGCGAGGATAGCCCGGATGTGGATCATGTGGTTGCCGAGATTATCGCAGATGTCCGCGCGCGCGGTGATGCCGCCCTGCTTGACCTGACGGCCAGGTTTGATCGGCTGGAACTCACTCCAGAGACAATGCGCTTTAGCGCCGCAGAGATTGCCGCGGAATGCGCCAAGGTATCAGATGCGGATCGCGCGGCGTTGGAGATGGCCGCCGCACGCATCCGCGCCTATCACGCCCGTCAGATGCCCGAAGACGCCATGTGGACGGATGATGCCGGTGCGACTTTGGGCTGGCGCTGGACGCCTGTGTCTGCTGCGGGTCTTTATGTGCCGGGCGGTTTGGCGTCTTATCCGTCATCCGTGTTGATGAACGCGATCCCCGCCAAGGTGGCAGGTGTCGCGCGGCTGGCGATTGTCGTGCCAACGCCGGACGGTGTGACCAATCCGCTGGTCCTGATGGCGGCAAGGATTGCGGGCGTCGATGAGATTTACCGGATTGGCGGGGCGCAGGCCGTGGCGGCACTTGCCTATGGGACCGAAACGATCGCGCCGGTGGACAAGATCACCGGGCCGGGCAATGCCTTTGTCGCGGCGGCCAAGCGCCGGGTTTTTGGCAAGGTCGGCATAGATATGATCGCCGGGCCGTCCGAGATTCTGGTCATCGCCGATAAGGACAATGATCCCGATTGGATCGCCCTCGATCTGCTGAGCCAGGCAGAACATGACGAAAGCGCCCAGTCGATCCTGATCACCGATGATGCAGATTTTGGGCGGGCTGTCGCAGAGGCGGTTGAGAAGCGGCTGGAAACGCTGGAGCGGCGCGCCATTGCCGGCGCAAGCTGGCGTGATTTCGGGGCTGTCATCACGGTGAGCGGGTTTGACGAGGCTGTCACGCTCTCGGACCGTATCGCACCAGAGCACCTGGAGATTTGCACGGCTGATGCTGACGCCCTTTCCAACAAGATCACCCATGCCGGTGCCATCTTTATTGGGGGTTGGACACCCGAGGCAATCGGTGACTACATTGGCGGTCCAAATCACGTCCTGCCGACGGCACGTTCGGCACGGTTTTCGAGCGGGTTATCGGTCATGGACTTTATCAAACGCACCACCCTGTCACGCATGACACCTGATGCATTGGCCGCTATTGGCCCGTCAGCCGAGCGGCTTGCGATTTCCGAAAGCCTGGAAGCGCACGGCCTGTCAGTGCGCGCCCGGCTGGACCGGCTGAACAGGGGTGACAGATGAGCAAAATCATCCATATCGAGATTGACGACCGCAACCTGCCGCCCCCCACGCCGGAGATTGACCAGGAACGCAAGGTGGCGATGTTTGATCTGCTGGAAGACAACAGCTTTGCCATGCCTGCGCGCGATGATCGCGACGTGGCGCCGGGGCCTTACAAGCTGGGGCTTTCGATCAAGGAACGCCGCCTTGTCTTTGATATCAAAAAGGAAGATGACGCACCGGCCGGTGAATTTCACCTGTCCCTTGGCCCGTTCCGGCAAGTGGTAAAGGACTATTTCCAGATCTGCGAAAGCTATTTCGACGCCGTCAAAACCCTGCCCCCCAGCCAGATCGAGACCATTGATATGGCCCGCCGTGGCATCCACAACGAAGGCGCACGTGTCTTGCAAGAACGGCTGGACGGCAAGGCAGACGTCGATATCGACACCGCCCGCCGCCTCTTTACCCTGATTTGCGTCCTGCACTTCGGGGGTTGAAAATGGCGGACGACAGCACATATCAGGCCCTGCCCCAAT
The DNA here is from genome assembly GCA_947498645.1 of uncultured Paracoccaceae bacterium. Taxonomy (GTDB): domain Bacteria; phylum Pseudomonadota; class Alphaproteobacteria; order Rhodobacterales; family Rhodobacteraceae; genus Yoonia. The sequence goes on from CANMKS010000002.1 coordinate 69,758, forward strand.
CTGTGCTGTTTTGCTGCGACCACAATTCTGTCCGTTCGCCCATGGCCGAAGGGATCATGAAGCAGCTTTATGGGACCGAGTGTTACATTCAGTCGGTCGGCGTGAAGAATGACCTGGAGATTGACGGGTTTTCCATCGCCGTCTGTGCGGAACTGGGGGTTGAACTGTCGCGCCACCGCTCGCGATCCTTTGACGAAATGGAGGATTGGGGGGATGATCTGTCGTCCTTCGATCTGGTGCTGGCCCTGTCGCCTGCAAGCCAACGCCGGGCGCTTGATCTGACGCGATTTTATCATCTTGAGGTCGAGTATTGGCCGATCCTTGATCCTACAGGGCTGGGTGACAACCGCGAGGCGCGACTGGCGCTGTATCGACAAGCGCGTGATCAGATCAAAGAGCGTTTGATTGCGCGCTGGGGTCCCGGGATTGGGACCGAGACGTAGAGGGTCTGTCGAGCATGATGCGGCGAGCATTGCTTGAGGAAAGTTGAGACTGCGGACTTTGCAGACGTTGATTGCATTTGTTTCAAGGGCCGGTTTTTCAATTTGGTAGCTTCAAATTTGGTTTCGCGACATAACCACTTCTATCTTGTTGCGGGTGTTGCATCTATCAGGATAGATAACGACCATTCACAATAGAATTGCGACATATCCATGAAAATGCGCGATACCTTTTTAAAACCGATGCATCCCGAGGGGCGCAAGTTTATCGGTATCTTCGGCGCCATCACGGTCGTTCTTTTTTTCATTTGGTCCGTCTTGGGGTGGATCAGCGTCGGGCTGACGATCTGGTGCTATTACTTTTTTAGAGATCCTGTGCGCGTCACTCCAACACGTGACGGGCTGATCGTCAGCCCTGCTGATGGTATCGTCTCACTTATCGAAAAGGCCGTGCCGCCCGCTGAACTTGGCATGCCCGACATGGCCCTTACGCGCGTCAGCGTTTTTATGAGTGTCTTTAATTGCCATGTGAACCGCGCACCGATTGCGGGTCAAATAGCGCAAATTGCCTATCGGCCCGGAAAGTTCTTCAATGCGTCGCTGGACAAAGCAAGCGCTGATAACGAGCGCAACAGCCTGTGTATCCAGATGGCCGATGGCAGGCAGCTTGCCGTCGTGCAAATTGCGGGACTTGTAGCGCGACGGATTGTTTGTTTTTCTACCAGGGGCGATACCCTGCGCACAGGAGAGCGGTTTGGTTTGATCCGCTTTGGGTCGCGCTTGGACGTCTATTTGCCCGATGGCTTAGAACCGTTGGTCAGTCTCGGGCAAACCATGGTCGCAGGTGAAACCGTTCTCGCTGATCTTGCAGCAACTGAAGCAGCGCGCATTGCGCGGGTTGACTAAGTGATGAGCGAACCCTCTGGCAACGCAAAACAACCCGACATTCGCCTGCTCCATCTGCTGCCCAACCTATTTACGATTGCGGCGATTTGCGCAGGGCTGACTGCAATCAGGTTCGGCTATGAGGGCGACTTTGAAATGGCAGTCCGGCTCGTGCTGGCTGCCTGCGTTCTTGATGGTCTGGACGGCCGGTTGGCGCGTTTGATGAAACGCGAAACGGCCGTTGGGGCAGAGCTCGACTCACTCGCCGATTTCGTGAACTTTGGAGTTGCTCCAGTGTTGATTTTGCACAGCTGGGCATTGCAGGATTTGCGAAGTGCAGGCTGGATTGCAGTCTTATTCTACGCGGTATGCTGCGTTTTGCGGTTGGCACGTTTTAATGTCAGCAGCCGTTTGGAAAGTGACGGTTCAACCTGCGAATTTTTTGTTGGCGTGCCTTCGCCAGCAGGCGCAATTTTGGTGTTGTTTCCAATGGTTGTCTCATTTGCGGTTTTTGATCTGCCGTTAGCTCCGCCCGTCGTTGTCGCTCTTCATATTTGTCTCGTTGGGCTGCTAATGATCAGCCCGGTTCCGACCTACTCATTCAAAGGTGCAACAATCAATCGCGCAAATGCCAAATATGCCCTTCTGGTGGCTGCCACTTTGGCGGCATCCTTACTGACATATCTTTGGGCGACACTGGCAGTGTTGACCATCGCTTACATCGGTTGCCTCGTTTGGGCATACCGAACCTACCGCATTGCAAATACATCAAAAGGATAACGCTTTGGAACTCAATGCCGTTAAGACTTCCTATGCGCGTTGGGCGCCTGTCTATGATAAGACGTTCGGGGCGATCACAAATGTGGGGCGGCGTAAAGCCGTTGATTACATCAACGCCCAAGATGCCGCGACTGTTCTTGAGGTTGGCGTTGGCACTGGTCTTGCTTTGCCGAAGTATCGGAGCGACCTTGACGTCTCCGGCATTGACTTCAGTGATGACATGCTCGCCAAGGCGCAGGCCAAGGTAGACCTGCATCGCCTTGACCACGTCAAAAGCCTTAGGCAGATGGATGCGCGGCATCTCGATTTTGACGACGCATCTTTTGATGTCGTTGCAGCGATGCACATCATTTCAGTCGTACCTGATCCCGAGCAAGTAATGTCCGAGATGGCACGGGTCTGCAAACCGGGTGGTCTAATCGTGATTACCAATCACTTCGCCAGAGACGTTGGTATGCTCGCCTGGATCGAACGGCGAACCGCTCCTTTCGCCAATCTGTTGGGCTGGCACTCCGATTTTGAACTCAACACAGTTCTCAAGCAGCCAGAGCTCGCGGTTATTGAGCAAAAACCGCTGCCGCCAATGGGCATGATGACGTTCCTCGTTTTGCGAAAAGAGGAGCGTTGATCGCACCCACAGCCTGCTGCAAACTAAGTCATCAGTAAAGGCCTGGGTCATCTT
>CANMKS010000003.1 GCA_947498645.1 uncultured Paracoccaceae bacterium
TTTTGCGAAAAGAGGAGCGTTGATCGCACCCACAGCCTGCTGCAAACTAAGTCATCAGTAAAGGCCTGGGTCATCTTGGTAGAGAGGTTCGTACTTATTCGACAGGACCTTCCATCACAAAGCCGCCGTTTGTCCGCGGCGCAGCATCGGTCGATTTGGGCTCTTTTCAGACATTGGCCCGACGCCCAACCGGTCCGCATGGGCCCGGCCCTTCGACGGAAGGGGCAAACTCCGCTGGCCTATTCACCACCAAAACGCGCCAGGCACCGATTAACCCTTGAAAAACCGACCTATCAGGCGCATGTAAGCGCCGTCCACAACAGGTGGATGCCAAAGATAGGAGATCACATGGCCAAGGAAGAACTGCTCGAATTCCCAGGTGTCGTGAAAGAACTTCTGCCAAACGCGACGTTTCGGGTCGAGCTGGAAAACGGCCATGAGATCATCGCGCATACGGCAGGCAAGATGCGCAAGAACCGCATCCGGGTTCTGGCAGGCGACAAGGTGCAGGTGGAAATGACACCTTATGATCTGACCAAAGGTCGGATTAATTACCGCTTTAAGTAGGGCGAAACGGATGTTTCGACCGGCGCAGGAAAGCGATTGCCGCAGGCAATGGCAGCTGCGCCTGTTTGCGTGCCGGGCACTGACATGACCACGCTCCCCCCTGATCCATCGCTGAAGCTCGTGCTCGGCTCGGGCTCGCCCCGGCGGTTGGAGCTGTTGGCCCAACTGGGCATCACCCCCAGCGACATTCGCCCCCCAGACATTGACGAAGACGTCCGCAAAGGCGAGCAGCCGCGCGACTACGTCAAACGCATCGCCGCCGAGAAGGCCGCTGCTGTGCCGGCTGGCGCGGATGAGGTGGTCTTGTGCGCGGATACCACTGTGGCACTTGGCCGCCGGATCATGGGCAAGCCTGCGGATGCCGCAGAGGCGGCCCAGTTCCTGTATGCCCTGTCGGGGCGTCGCCATAAGGTGATTACCGCACTGGCCGTCAAACGCGGCGGACAGGTCTGGACAAAGGATGTGCAAAGCACAGTTGCCTTCAAACAGCTCTCTGATACGGAGGTGAACGCCTATCTGGCCTCTGGTGATTGGCAGGGCAAGGCGGGTGGCTATGCCATTCAGGGCCCTGCGGGTGCCTTCATTCCCTGGATCAACGGCTCTTATACCGGGATCGTCGGTCTGCCTTTGACCGAAACAGCCGGCCTTCTGACCGCCGCCGGCGTCGTTTTGTACGGAGAAACCCCATGAAAGGCCGCACGATCATTCTGGATCATATCGGCACTGTCGAAGCCGCCGCCTATCTGGTCGATGGAAAGCTGGACGATATCCTGATTGACCACGCCGATAGCCCGCGCCCCGGCGCGATCTTCCGCGCAATCTGTGACCGGCCCATCAAAGGCCAGGGCGGCATGATGCTGCGCCTGCCTGATGGGGAAAGCGCCTTTCTGCGGCAGGGCAAAGGGCTACGCCCCGGTCAGCCGCTTTTGGTGCAGGTCACCGGCCATTCAGAGGCTGGCAAGGCGGTCCCGGTCACCGACCGTGTTCTGTTCAAAAGCCGCTACGCGATTGTCACACCGGGCAAGCCCGGCCTGAATATCTCGCGCCAGATCACCGACGAAGATATCCGCGACAATCTGCTGGCCATCGCGCATGAGGTGTTTGACAGCCCGCACGGGCTGATCCTGCGGTCGTCCTGCGAGGGGGCCGATGAAGGCGAGATTGCCGACGATATTCTGGCGATGCTGTCGCTGGCAGATGCGGTGCTGGCGGATGCCGAAGGAACCGCGCCAGAGGCGCTGACCGAAGGCGACGGCCCCCATACGCTGGCCTGGCGCGAGTGGACAGCAGCGGCAGATGTGGTCACGGATACGGGCGCCTTTGGGCAGCATGGCGTCCTCGATCAGCTTGCACAGCTGGGCGGCGCATTGGTGCCGCTGGGCGAAGGCACGATGTATGTCGAACCAACCCGCGCCTTGGTGGCCGTGGATGTGAACACCGGCAATGACACATCGCCAGCCGCCGCATTAAAGGCCAATCTGGCCGCCGCCCGTGCCCTGCCCCGCGCCCTGCGCCTGCGCGGACTTGCCGGGCAGATCACCGTTGATTTCGTTTCCATGTCCAAGGCGCACCGCAAGCAGGTGGAACAGTCGTTGCGCGCATCTTTCAGGGCCGACCCGATCGAGACGTCCCTGGTCGGCTGGACGCCCATGGGACTGTTCGAATTGCAGCGCAAACGCGAACGCCCCCCCTTCCCCCACGCATTGTTGAAGGACATCTGATGGCCTGTCCGATCTGCAACAAACAGACAGAAAAGGCGTTTCGGCCCTTTTGTTCCAAACGCTGCGCGGACCTTGACCTGGCAAAATGGTTTACGGGCGGATACGCGATTCCGGCGGATGATCCAGAGGATGCCGACGACCTCGAAAACCAACTCCGGCAGGCAGAAAGCCAGAAACCGCACTAGGCACTTGTTTTTCGCACAGTTCCCTCTGGACACCCCCACCCCCCACGTCTAAAACGCCGCTACCCAACGACGCGAGCACTGCTTGATCGTTCCGATGCCCGGGTAGCTCAGGGGTAGAGCAGTGGATTGAAAATCCTCGTGTCGGTGGTTCGATTCCGCCCCCGGGCACCATAAAATCAAAGACTTAACTGAATCTGCAATTTCTTAGGCTCGGAATAGGCTCTCGAATGGCAGCTAAGGTGCAGACTCAGGCACACAGATTTTTTGGAGTGATCTGTTCATCACTAAATCTGCGTTTCATAGCCCATCCTTTGTTTGGATGGATTGCCAACACGTCTGTGGCCTGATTTCAGAGGGCTGGATCAGCAGCCATCACCGTCTTAGTCGCAGCCACCGGACGTGACTTGAGAGCCAGCTTATGCCCGATGATCTTGCCTTTGTTCCAAGCTGATTTCTGGGGTAAATGTTGGCCCATTTCGCTTCTGCTTTTGTATAATTGTACAGGCAAAGCGGATGTTACATCCGGCAGGGCAACCAGCCAACGCTATTTTTCGCCGTTTTGGATGTTGAAAACGCTTCTGCTTCTAACCAAAAGCGGAAGCGTTTTGAGCGACGTTCAGATTACTGCTTTGAGACCAACCTGCTCAATAACTTTATTGCAAAGAATGATCACTCCAACTCCGATAGCGCGCGCGGCGTCCGGTATGTTTATGTTGTGGATTGGGTTTTGTTGTCTGCAGAGATAGAGAAGGCGGCGCAAAAGGCACAATGATAGAGGTGGTCCTAGATTTTAGACCAGTTTGCAGCCCGGTTAAGATGGATCAGGGGTTCATTTAGGCTGCTATTCTCACTGGTTGGTTTTTGCTGGCATAGGCCTCGTCGGGGGTCAACAAGCCGTGCGTTGAGTGGGGGCGTTCGGAGTTATAGTAATTCAGCCACTTGCCAATCCCGGCGCGCATTTCTGATCCCGTCTCAAAGGCATTTAGATACACGCATTCATATTTCAGCGACCTCCACAGCCGTTCGATCATGCGGTTGTCGCGCCATGCGCCTTTCCCGTCCATGCTGATCTTGATCTTTGCGTCGGTCAGCATGTCAATCCACGCGCCACTGGTAAACTGGCTGCCCTGATCGCTGTTGAAGATGTCCGGCTTGCCATGTTTAGCGAGCGCTTCTTTCAAAGCCTCGACGCAAAAGTCCGCGTCCATACTGTTTGACAGCCGCCAGGCCAGCACCTTGCGGCTGTGCCAATCCATGATCGCCACAAGCTATAAGAATCCGCGCCGCATTGGGATGTAGGTAATGTCTGCGCACCAAACCTGGTTCGGGCGATCAATCACCATATTGCGCAACAGGTATGGCCAGATCTTATGCTGTGGATGCTTCTTGCTTGTGTTGGGTTCCTGGTAGATCGGCACCAGCCTCATGAGACGCATCAGACGGCGCACACGATGGCGACCACATTGGTGGTTGTTGCGCTTCATATAACGAGCCATTTGGCGCGAACCATACCACGGGGTTTCCAAAAACTGCTTGTCTATGATCTCCATGAACCGCAGGTTCTCAGCGCTTTCGCCGACCGGCTGATAGTAAAGACGCGACCGCGACAGCTGCAACAGTTCGCACTGTTTACGAAGGCTTAACCTATGATCCCGGCTCACCATTTTTTGCCTCGCGTCCCGAGCAGTTGATGCGAGGCTTCGGCTAAAAAATCCCGTTCCACCACCAACTGGCCGATCTTCGAGTGCAGCTTGTCGACATCGGCGGCGCTAACCTGTTCTGGGGCCGCACCACGGCGCGTAAATGCCGTCGCCATGTTCTCCATCGCTGCGCGTTTCCAAGTCCCAATTTGCGTGGGATGCACGCCGTACTTCTTGGACAGCTCCGCCAGCGTCATCTCCTCGCGGATCGCTTCAAGCGCAACCTTGGCTTTAAACTCAGGCGAATGGTTCTTGCGTTTCTTCATCTCGGATCGTCACTTTCATAATGCGATCCACCTTAACCACTGGTCCGAATTTCCGCGACCACCTCTGATTGCCAAGGCTGCAGTACCTGAATAATAATGGAATTATTTACAACATTTTTTTAGGAGGGAATAAACTATGACTTGTCCAAATACGTCGGGTTTTCAAGCCTATCTTGACAACTATACAGTACTGCCAAGTAAACTGACGGTTTCAGGCAGCGTCGAGACCAACGGAGGTGACCATATCCCGCACCTGCGAGTGAGGGAACCACAAGGAATAAATCCGAAAATCTTGCTCTTGGAGTTGACTATAGAAAGCACAGGGTTACCCGGAACCGACGACGTTGCCTATCGCCCATTGTCATTTGAAACGCACACTGCGCCTCTGCAGTACGACAGCATCTGTATCTTCTATGGCGTGGAAAAATGCGTCGAAATGGACGTTATTGAAAGAACCGCGGTGTATGGCTCGGCTACCTATGAGGCGCGCTGGGTACAGCGCAGTAACATTATCAGATTGACCGCCAGTGGAATATTGCCTTGCTATAACTATGACGCAGAGCTTGTGCAGCGGCCAGAGCGGGTATCTCCACCACAGTGGAATTTGGTGTTTTTAACTGAGCCGGTTTGTTGGAAAGCCCTGAAACCATTCACTATCAAGACCGAATTTCCTGGCATTGATGGACAAGAAACCGTCATGGTAATTGATGCAAGTGAAGAAAATGAAATCCCAATCTTGCCAGCATACAATGAAGCCGAGAGTATGGGGTTGTTAGCGACCGCGAGCGTGAGCGACATGTACTCCGTTCATGCACTTTCAACCGACGATGTAAAAACTAATCCAACTGGTTGTCAGATCGTTCCGTCGGATTGGCTCGTAGCGGCAATCTATACTCGAGTATTCGGGCCAGCACCCAAATCTGATTGCGATAAGTTTGTGTCTGACAAGTGCTCTGCTGCCGATAGTAACGACTTGTCCTTGCGAGGCGGCGAAATTCCTTGGCCACTGTTCAAGTAGTACTGAGCGTGCGAGATCGCCGGATCCGGCGATCTCGCACGGCCTGTTAGGCCAGTCGATCAAACAAAAGTAAATTCCAACAATTGATGAATGAAGCGTCACCTTTCCTAGGCTCCAGACTCATAACCAGAATATGATGGTTGCGGCGAGAGCGATAGCTGACAAGAAAACCTTGGGGCACCGGTCATAGCGCGTTGAGATGCGTCTCCAATCTTTGAGGCGACCGAACATTCTCTCGATGCGATTGCGGCGTTTGTAGCGACGCTTGTCGTATTTGATGGTCTTGCTGCGTGACTTGCGACCAGGAATGCAGGGCGTGATACCCATGTCTATCAAAGCTTCTCTGAACCAATCAGCGTCATAGCCTCGATCCGCGAGCAGCCATTCAGCATTTGGCAGACTGCTCAACAAGGCCGCGGCCCCAGTATAGTCGCTGACCTGACCGGCGGTGAGAAAGAACTGGATTGGGCGACCGCTGGTAGGTGGTAAGCACACCAATTTCCCGCCTGCCCGGTGACACCTCGCCTCACGTGTTGACAATTGCGCCGGAAAGATGTGCAGATGAGTCCAAACCCTACCCCTAGAAAAGCAGCTGAGTATCAATCACGATGACCACGCTATCCATCCGGTCTGACGACTATTCGGTCCAAGTCATTTCAACTGCATCGAAGCGCTTTTTTGTTCGGATCGCCGACCCTCACTTAGTCAAAGACGTAACTATTTTCAGCGATTTCCGGATTGACGAAGGCGACGCTGGCATAGCTCTGGAAGCCCTGCAGCTACTTGCAAAACAAGCTCCGGAAATCTACCGCGCCAGGAAATGGGTCGTTTCGGATTTACTGCCTACGCCAGATCAAAGCGTTTCAGCTGAGCATCCAGAGCTGGTACGGCGTTTTGACGAGCTAAAATCACTCTTCAGGAGTAACTCCGAGGGCACTCGACGACTGATGGAGAACGCATACATCGAGCCACGCGCAGATAAGTTTGATGGAGTCTTCCTCTTTGCAGATTAGCCGAAATCGGTATCGAGCGCATTCAAGAAGATGTTTGGCATGTAAATCCCTGGAGATGGTTGGATCAAAATTCGCCTGGCAGTTCGGCCCTATGCTGGTAGTGAAGATCACGCCAGGTGGGTGTGCAGGGCAGGAAAAACACCGTGTGAACTGAACAAGATTGCGAGAGGATTGGATAGTCTATGGCACGTCTTTACGCTGGGTTTCTCTGTTACTTGACCAACAAACATTCTCTTGCGAGTCCTAGCAGTTCTATTTCATCATACTGAAAGTTATTCGATTCTTTCGGTTAGTGATTTGATGGCCAATCTAGAAAAGCACCTCGAATTCATTTTGTCCGCGATCTCGCGTATGGCACAAAATTCGTTCTTGGCCCGTGGCTGGTGCATTACCCTGACGACAGCACTGCTGGCCGTAGCCTCAAACACCGACATCAAGGTTGCGTATGCGTTGGCAGGCGTTCCAATCATCGTGTTTTGGGTTGTCGATGCGTACTATCTCTCTCTGGAACGACGGTACCGACTCCTATACGAGCAAATCCGCATGAAGCCTGTTGATGAAATAAACTATGCGATGGACATTCGGCCGTTTGCCAGAGAGCAGAGTATTTTTTCCGCGTTATTTTCCCCTCTCATCATTTTTATCTATGGCAGCCTGATCAGCCTGATCGGTTTCCTATTCTTTGTACAAGGATAGTCCATGAGACCGTTAAAGATATTTGTGGTCGGGCCACACAACAAGAATAGATACGACGCTATCCGCAACTATGTCATGGCGTTTGCTGCGCGACAGGTGCCGCAGGTTGAAGTAGCTGTTGTAACCCCGACCGACAATCCGGCAGCCGACCGGTTCAATGACTGGATCTTTGGTCAGATTGATACCTGCGATCTCCTGATCGCCGATCTGACTGGGTTCAACGCGAACGTCGTGTACGAAGTTGCATTTGCACATACCCTTGGAACACCTTGCCTTTATTTGCAATTTGGCCAGAGCGCCGCAGAGACACGCAAAACCGAGGACATCAAGCACTATTTCAAGTTTAGCTTGATGAACCAGACTGATGAAGACGGCCTCTATGCATATCTCGACCCCAGCTCTCTAGAAGGTGGTCGGGTTGGTGTACTGGACGACCACCTTACGCGCTTTTTCAGTGGGAATGCGCTTTCCGGTGAAACCATTTTGTCTGATTATTATGGCTCGTTTCCGGCTGATGCGGAGTTCATGCGGGGTCTAGCGGATGGCTACTTTCGGAATTTCCTTGGGTTCATCCTTGAAGCCAAGCCGCCCGATGAACACAAAAACATGAAGTTGCGGGTCGTGATACCGGACACCTTCGAGGTGAGCGATGGAGAGATCAGCCGCATCAAGGAGATGAACATCGGTACCAACTATACGATCTTTCCCAACGCGGAAAATTCTATGGGGCGCAAGTTTGGTGTGACAAGGTCCGATCAACACAAAGATGATTTCTTCTTTGATATCCCGACGACCATCCTAACGGTCACATCTTGTTCAAAGTACCAAAAGATCCAAGATACGAAGTATTTCTCGGAATTAGACCGAGATGCATTGACTGATAAGTTGGCGCGGAAGTTTGTTGAGTCGATTTGGCAGCGCATCCGGGACAATCGAAGGTCGATCAAGTTTCCGACCAGTCAACTTGAATTCATTTGGTTGAGTGATCTCGTTCCTGACTGGCATCCAACTGAAGCTTTACTCAATGATGTTCCGTTTGAGAGGCCAACTGGCTTTTAGTCGGACATAAACTTCGCCAACCGGATCCGTTCTTAGGAATACTGGATCAAATGGGGACGGGATCTAGAGCGTGAATGAATAGACCTGCTAGATAGAGAGCACAGTTCGTTTGCTGGCAACTTCTTGGCTCGGAGAACAGTGTACCCAGTGGTATGGCAACGACTAATCAGATAGTGTTTCAACTATATACCCACTGTGTTAAGCTTCTGAGACAATTCACTTGTACCTTTTTGGAGACTGTACGTGTTTCCTTCCCAGTTTACCTCCGCGATCATCGCAGTCTTTACTGCGATCATTGGTTTCTACGTAACAACTGTGATCGAAGAAATCCGATCCGGGTCCGCCGTCATTTACAGCGTGGAAAAGAAACATGGTGAAGCCGTCCTGTTTCTCAAAAATGCATCTCGTGATGGAGCCCTCCAGGATTTGCACGTAGGTATGAGCTGCGCTGATTTCAGCGAACAACGTACTTGTTTCCCAACACCACCTACCGAGCGCGAGGTTTCAATTACAAAGTTTGCCCCAGTTGCGGGCGAGGTTGCCGCACCCAACTCAACTCCATTGTCGCTGGAGTTTCGAGCAACGCTTGTCGCAGGAGCAAGTATCAAGGTAACTGTGGCCGCAAACTCAGAGAATAGCTCCGATCTGCTCTTCGTGTATTTCCCGCAGACCAAGGTCTCATCGTCCACCAACCACGACATAACACTTGTTGACGCCATCATCGGAGCGCTGCAAAGGCCCTCAACCGATGAAGAGACACCCGTCTTTTTGAGGCGTGGTAGCATTACCGCACTCTTTGTGGAGTATTACTTTTCAATAATGGCGTTAGTCATGATAGTTACATCTATCCTACTTCTGGCGTCGTTGGGTTGGTGGACTTACGACTCCATATCTCAAGCCTTCAAACCACCGGAGAAACCCGAAAGTGAACCTCAAAAGTTTGTTGTTGATCTCAGCGTTTCTGGGCGGAAGCCCAGCCTTTAGCGACTCCATCAGAGTAACAATTGTCTTTGGAGCGTTTGAATTCCCCATCCCTGGTGGAGATGTCAAACCTTACAGAAATGGGAGGGAACTCTCTGGCATCACCCGAACCGAAATGGAAGATGGTAGCTTCGAATTTGATCTTGATGGCTGCGACGACGGGACACTATTCAAAGTAACATTAACTGGCTTTTATACTGTCGAGGACGAGTTTCATCCTTGCGAAGCTCCCGAAATGAAAGTCGCAGCCGTGATGACGAGTTTTCAAATGGCCTCGGGAACCGTTCCTGTGACACCATCAGGTGCTTTCACCCTCGACTATACGTCGGTCGCCTACGCGTCATGGATTCAGGACGTTGTGGAGATTGATTCACCAACACTCACCGCAATGGGACCTGAAGCAATTGAAAATCAGGCCAAATTGATCGCAGCGATGTCCCAGTACAACTTCGGTGAAGCTACATTCTATGCGAATGAAAATGCAGCGCTTGCAAGGCAAGGCAACTTTTCATCAACCGCTATTGGATATGCCGCATTAACCTTCGATACTGGGTTTCGGGCAATGGGTATTGATCCTGGCAAGACTGCCGTACCGCTAGTGGCACTCGATTCAAACCAGAATGGCATCCCAGTCCCCACTCTAGAAGGCATCGACGTCCTCAAAGCATACAACACTGAGTTGGTAGGTTTCTCCGACACCGATGTTTGGGGATTTGCAACCTCTTCGGCTCTTCGTGCATCAGCACAGCCAATAACTGAGCCATTGATCGAACTTGAGACTTTCGACAAGTTTTCCGGGCTTGAACTAGATGTGCCCAGCGGTATGTTTGTAGATCGGTAAACGGTTTTTCATGTTGCAGAGGTATTGGTTAGTATGGCGAGAACGGCCCATTGCCGACCTTGAGCAGGTCTCCGGATGCTGCGGTCGCTGCCCGCATTGCCGACATTCGCTGCAAGCGCATACTTCAGGCTTCTTCGAACTCACACATCGCGGATTGTAGTCTCATCTTCATTGGTTGGCTCGAAACATCACTTGTTCGCCTGGATCGCACTTATTCTAGCACTGATCTGCATAAGTGTTTGAAGCGTTGTGGAGAGGTCTTCCGATGAAACACTTTCTGTTGTTTCGTCAATAAGAGAGAGAGCGCTGCTTATAAGCGCTCCCCGAATACCTTTCGACTGTTCGGTCGCCTCAACAACAACAAGCCTGCGATCCCCCGGCGCAGCAATGCGCTCGACAAGACCTTTGGCCACGAGGCGGTCAATTAGTCTGGTGACTGTTGTACGATCCCGTAGGGTCTTCTCCGCGAGGTTGTTCATCGGTGTAGCACCATCTTCCCAAAGGATCATCAGCATGGCCCATTCCTCGACTGAAATATCAAGGCCGCTTTCCTTGATCCGTTTCTGCATTTGAGCGCGAATTTGAAAGGCGACACGATTAACCCAGTGATGCAGTTTGGTTTCGTACTCGAAGGTCATCAGCATCCTTGACTCTTATGTGTATAATACACATTATGGCAAATACACTTTATTAATAGGACATTCCCCATGACCCATCAAGGGCAATCGGAATCGCTTGAGGGACTGACCATCGTCGGTGAAAGAGGACGATTCCCGAGAGTGACTTTAGTTGAGCCGACGAAGTCTGGTTACCTGCTACTTGCTGCAGAAGTCGACCACAGACCACCGTTCATGTTTGGCTTGGCAAGCTCAAAGAAACGCTTAGCAAAATCCATCCTCATGTCTGCGGCAGGTGAATTCCAGAACGCACCAGGCGTGAGTGATGCAACGGTCTTTAAGGCACTATTGTTGCCACCGGGTCGCAAACCCATTCGCAAGGCGGGGCAAGATATTGCACCGGCAAGATTTGACCTGGTGTTCCTACTCGAGTTTGACACCCCCGCGAAAGCGGCTGCTCTTAAGGCTTCTCGAACTTGGCAGGATCTCGAAACTAAGATCGAGAAGTTGGCCCGTCGAACGCTAACTGTGGAAGCAACGAATGCCCGGCGGATTGGGCCAGTTGATCACAGCACGGATGGTGTGTTTCTTTTCAACTTCTTTGTTGCAGATGAATTGGTGCGTAACCTCGACATTTGGGAATACACAGCAGGTTGGTTCGAGGATCAGACAAGGCTTGATAACTCTACTCTTCTGATCCCGGCCCCAGGTCAGACAGATCATACCGTTATCAATCACTGTAGATGGGATAGTCTTTCCGACATCATGCCATCATTGCTGTTCAAGCGCAGCTTTCACACGTTCGTTCTTGCCAATTTTGAAGCCAATGCAACGACGGCGATGCCTATCCTATATTCACGTGCATGAGCGATCGCACCGGCCCATTCCTGCCATTGACCGACCGCTCAAGATGCTGCGGTTGCAGCCCGCATAGCGGACATTGCCCCATGATCGCAGCATTTCGGCAGGCTAGATGCTTGCATCGCGGGAAATAGCCGCCTTTAGCCACCTACGATCAAATGTCCGGTTTGGCCATTTTGTTGGCCTACGACGCGCGGGCAAGATGATGTTTGGGCGAACATCCAAACTTACGAGAATAGTCCCGGCTAAACTGGGTCGGGCTTTCGTAGCCTACTTCGAACCCGGCAAAAGACACGGAAGGAACGCCGCGCTCTAACAAGGTGCGCGCCTCAATCATTCGCAAGTCTTTTTGGTACTGAAGTGGCGTCGTACCCGTCACCGATTTGAAGTGCTCGTGAAACGAGGATTGGCTCATTCCGGCGACTTGCGCCAAGTCACCAACGACGAGCGGTTCCCGAAACCTCGACCTGATCTGCTGGATCGACTTGGCAACCCGGCTGGCATGGCTGTCCACTGACAAAAGGTTCCGCAACATGCCACCTATTGGTGACAGCAGAAGGCGATAGTGAATTTCCTTCAAGATCATCGGACCAAGAACTTGTGCGTCGATGGGCGCATTCATCAGTTCCAAATAGCGCACCATCGGCGCTGTCCACGCAGGATCGGCTTTGCTCGCTGACAACGATTTGGCGTGATCCTTGTTCGCTGCAGCCTCACCAACTTGTTCGTACAAGCCGCGCAGGATGCTCAAATCCAATGAAAAAATAAGCGCCTGATAGGGACGTTCCGTGCTAGCTTGCGTGATTTTGGAGGCCACCGGCAAATCATGACTGACCAGAAGCATGTCGCCCTCGTTCAGCTCGATAAACTGCTGTCCAACGCTCATTTCTTTCTTTCCCTGTAGGATCAGACAAATGACCGGGTTATAGACGACGGCTTCAAACACAGTGATTTCTGTGCGTTGAAAAACGTGGGCGGATGGCAGAACTCTGCCAGAAACCTCAGCTTCTCTGGCAGATAGATGTGTTGCTAGGTGTTTTAGTCGCCCCAATGACATCGAGAACTCCTTTCTCTAAGCCGTAACAAACCAGCGCGCCAAAATCACGCATTAACGCCGACTTTCAGAGGAATTGACAAAACTGCCGGAGAATCTGGCAGGACGGACGGCCCTCGTGTCCATAGCTTCGGATCAAACACAAAGTCGAACGGAGCATCCCATGTCTGACGCACAAACCACTTTCCCGTTGAATACGGAGACCGCCATCCCCGCAGTTGGGTTTGGCACCTATCTGATCTCGAATGACGACGCCGAAGACGCCATTCATTCTGCAATTGCGGCGGGCTATCGGCATATCGATACGGCATCGGGTTACCGCAACGAAGAAACCGTCGGTGCCGGCATCAGGAAAGGACTTGAGGTCGAAGAGCTTTCCCGCACTGATCTGTTTGTCACAGCCAAACTATGGCCCGGCAATCCAGCCTGGGGCGATGCCCCCAAAACCGGTTCGCAAACAATCGAGGAATGCGATGCAAGCCTGTCGCGACTTGGTTTGGATTATGTGGACTTGTATCTGATCCACGCCCCTTACGGTGGCGATATGCGTCTTGAACAGTGGCGGGCGTTGCTCGATCTGCAGGCCAGCGGCAAGGCCCGCTCAATTGGAGTGAGCAACTTCAACGAGAGCCATCTCGATGAGATCGCAGCAGCCGGATTGCTAATGCCCGATGCCAACCAGATCGAATTGCACCCCTGGTCACAGAAACCGGAACTGCTGGCCCACATGGCCAGATACGAAATCGCGCCGATTGCCTATAGCAGCCTGGTCCCACTTTCTACCTGGCGCATTGAGCCCGGTCAGGACAGCGCAAAGACCGACGAAATGAAGGCAGATGGTGCGGCCTTTCAAGATATGGCTGAGAAATACGGCGTCTCGGAAGCACAACTGCTTCTGCGATGGGGAGTCCAGAATGGCTACGCCGTACTGCCCAAAAGCTTGAACCCAGACCGGATGCGCCAGAACCTCGATCTTTTCTCGTTCGCTATCGACGACGCTGACATGGCGCAGATGGCAACGATGGATCGCGGCGACGGGGTGGCTTGGGCGTCGGGCGATCCCAGCAAATGATCGCTGTCGCCAAGTCTCATTCAAACAGTCCAATCTCAAATCCAATGGAGCAACCATGAAACAGTCTATGTTCATAGCCGCAAGTGTCCTTGCCATCGCCATTTCTACACCGCTTTCAGCCGAAACCGTGTGCGGTGCGACCATGATGCACGGCAGCATCGCCCAACTCAGCAACACCCATGCAACCGTGGACACATCCGTACTGATCAACGCCAACCCAGCGAAGGTCTGGGCCACGCTGACCGATTTCGACGCTATGGCCAGTTGGAGCTCCGGCACCCTTCAAGGGATGACCGGAGAGATCGAAGATGGGGGAAACGTGACGATCACCTTCATCTTTGGCACCACTGAAGATGGCACGCCCAATGTGATGGAGATACCCCATACGCTCATTTATAAAGAAGGCAGCGTTATGGGTTGGTCGGACCCATTTCCAGAAGATATCGGTGGCGGCCATGACAACCATCTCTACCGGGTTAAGGCTTGTGGTGATCAAACCTTGTTCGTCCAATCAGACGAAATCGTCGGCAATCGTTACGCGGCCAACTTCGTGGCTCAATTGCTTCCGATGTACCAAGTGTTCAACGCTGAGTTAAAGGCAGAGGTTGAAGGCCAGTCGTAAGAGTTCTGTGGCGGGTCGCTGTCTGAAAAGCTTCCCGCCATAATTTGCCGAAGCCGACATTGACAGCATTGCAAAAATCCGGAGGTATGGGCTCACACTCGCCATCCGAGCAGTCGCAGCAACTTAAAGTGCGCGCTTATGACCGCGACGAGGACGGCCCAAAGCTGCCGTCCGCCCACTGATCGAGATGCTGCGATCGCAGCCCGCTTTGCTGCCATTCGCTGCATGAGCGAAATCTAGGCTTGGACGAATTTGCATTCTGCGGACTCTTCAGGCCTACGCTGCAAGCGCATCAATGTCCGGTTTGGCGAACCGTTGTAAATCGGTCGTTTTAGGTAACCTATGTTGATGCAGCCAAAATTCGGAACGCTTCCAGAGCTACTGCATACCGTCATGGCCAAATGCGCAAGTTTCGGGTCGATTTTATTGACTGGATTGTATTGAGTTGGTGTTCAAATGCCAATGAACGGATCCATGCTTCAAACCTCTATCGCCCTGATCATCTTTCTATTCCCGCTTGCCTACAGCCCTGGCCCGGGCAACATGTTTTTTGCTGCCAATGGCGCACGATTTGGCTTTCGCTCAACCGTGCCTTCGAATGTGGGCTATCACCTTGCAACTTGGGTTGTGACGGCCGCGACTGGCTTTGGCTTCATTGCAGCTTTGGATCGGTTCCCCGGAATCTTCGAGTTTTTGAAAATGGCAGGTTCCCTCTACGTACTTTGGATAGCATGGAAAATTTTTACAGCAGGGACATTAAAGGGACACGAGACCGCAAAACCTGCGACGTTTATAGATGGGGTCATTTTGCTTGTTCTTAACCCCAAAGCATATGTCATTATCGCACTAATGTTCACACAGTTCCTTGCTCAGTCGGAGGGCGGATGGGTTGTCTCGGTAGTTTTGATCTCAACTGTTTTCACCATCAACAACTTCATATCATTTTCAATCTGGGCGCTGATTGGAGACAAGATCGCAGGGTATTTCAGAACCCCTGAGAGCGCCCGAAAACTCAACATGGTTTTTGGTATTATTTTGGCCGCAGTCGCTGTTTGGATGCTCCTTTCTTAGGTCTTTCTATCCGCAGCACTGACTTCGAACGATTCACCGAAACCGAATGACGAAATGGAGTATTCTTTGAAATTGCTGATATTTCAACACATCGACTGTGAGCATCCGGGGTCTCTTCGTGATCATCTTGAAAACGACGGCGTTGAATGCTTCACGGTTGAGCTAGATCAAGGTGAGCCAATTCCAGACTTAGAAGCTTTTGATGCACTCTGGGTCATGGGTGGTCCCATGGATATTTGGGATGTTGTAGAACATCCTTGGCTAATCGAAGAAAAGAGAGCAATCCGAACCTGGGTGCGTGACCTAAAAAGACCCTATCTCGGCATTTGTCTCGGGCATCAACTATTGGCTGACGCCTTGGGAGGCAAATGTGGGCCACAACATCCGCTGGAAGTGGGTATCCTCGAAATTGAATTCACAGATGAGGGGAAATCAGATCCACTATTCGAAGGGGTATCCGCAGTCCAGAAATGCCTTCTGTGGCATGGAGTACAGGTCGCACAAATTCCAGATGATGCCGTTGTTCTAGCGACGTCTCTGGCTTGCCCAGTTCAAGCCATGCGGGTAGGAGCGAACGCTTGGTCGGTGCAATACCATGTTGAAATAGAGCCCGATACCGTGGGCAATTGGGCTGCAATTCCTGAATATCATAGGGCGATGATTGATGCACTTGGTGAAGAAGGTGTCGATTCCCTGACTGTGGGCGCAGAGCAGCATATGAGCGAATTTTTGAACAGTACTGGCAAGCTCTACAAAAACTTCATGCGGTTGGCGAAAGCTAGGCCGGAGGGTTAAGAATCCAAACCCTCATTCATCGGGATTGTGCAAATTACAGTCACCACTTTGTTCGTCCAAAACCATCGTTTCTGGAATATCACCAAACCAATTCGGTTTCCGTTGCCTGTCGGTAGCAAGCAAGCAGTTGGAACTCATGGGGCGATACAAGACAGAATTGGGGCTGACACCTGTTGCGCGTAAGGACAATGCAGATCAACTGAGCGCGCGTGGGATCCCGACGCGGCGCAGCAGGCAGTGGCATGTCTCGAACGGTTGTAAGCTGCATAACAGGGGTTGCAGGCACCGCATTAGAGCGACTTCACCGAACAGGCACGATGAGATGAGCGTAAAATCGCTCGGCGTCGATCCAACGGTTTTGAGGCAATGAATGGGCACGAAGGCTGGGTACAATTGGATTCCTTGCAGACTTCGAAGGCAGCGAAACGTCTTGATTGCAGGTTCCCGGTGCCAAAGGATATACGGCCCATTCCCGACCTTCGGCCTACTTTCAAGATGCTGCGGCCGCAGCCCCCATAGCCGCCATTCGCCGCGATCGCGAACTCTGGGCTTGCTCGGATTCACACATTGCGGACAGAGCGGTCATCGGTTTTTCGCGCTTCGCTGACGCAGCATTGCTTCGCGCTTGCAGCATGCTCATCGCTGCGTTGCAGATCGCGTCGCCGATGCGGCCATTTAACTTGGCTCTATGCCGTCAAATTTGACTGCGCTTTCGCTGCGCGGCGTCAGAAATATCGACGCGCGGGAGGACCTGTGAATTCTCTGTATTCAAGACATTCACCGCTTGTCTGGTTCAAACTATCTGGATCGTGGAACACGGCTTTCGGGTAAGCCGTAGCTATTCTAACACTTCTAGAGATCGTCAAATTCCGGAACGTTGCCGAGCCTTATAAGGAAGCTTGGCGTTCCAACCTCTCCGCTGTATGGATCCTCACTTACGATGTAGGCGTCGGCACCCGCGCAGTCTTCGGATAGAGCTTCTCGCTCGGCTCTGTTTTGTGCCTCCGACGCTGTGGAATATTCAAGTTGCTTGGCAATTTTTACGCCAGCAGGTCCATCGCGCCCAGCCTTCGTTTCGACATATGTCTGGCAGATATAGTGAATTTTCTCTGCGGTCTGCTCTGAGCTTGTCATAGATTTATCCTTCGAGGGAGCCGGGGGCGATTGGGAAGTTTGGGAGCGGCCTAAGACCGCCGAGTTTTGCGCGTAGCTTTGGCCGTGGTTTCTGGTGGTGTGTTCGCTTCTCGTTCGAGGCGTGCGTTGCGAAGTCGGGTAATTTTAGCTTGTCGTTCTTCCGCATCTTCATCAACCATCTTCCTGACAATACGCGTCGTCTTGTCCATTGGGGTCTCAGGTTTAGCGTCATATGCTTTAAACACGTTCTCTTTTGTGAGCTTCGCCATTTGTCAGTTTCCCTTTTTGTGATTTGAGGTTGGTTCGTCTAGGCGAGGTTTTTCAAACCAGCATAAGGTGTTCGGACTTGCCCTGGATTTGTCGTGGTTGTTTTGCAGGCAGATCATAGAGTAGTTTCACGTCTATGTCGGGCGCGGCCATTGCATGCATCAGTGCCTTATAGTTCATCTGAAACCTCAGTTCGGAACCCGTTTTCAGCGTGCATCGGTTCACCCCAATGACGAGATGATCGCTGGTTGCACCGATCAATGTGCTTCCCACAGGTAACGAAAGCCCCGAAATGTCCGTG
The DNA here is from genome assembly GCA_947498645.1 of uncultured Paracoccaceae bacterium. Taxonomy (GTDB): domain Bacteria; phylum Pseudomonadota; class Alphaproteobacteria; order Rhodobacterales; family Rhodobacteraceae; genus Yoonia. The sequence continues at coordinate 17,842 of CANMKS010000003.1, forward strand.
TCCTGATGCCCTATCGCGAGGATAATGCGCGTGGACATACCACTTGAGGGTGCAATGCGAAGTCTTGCCAAGGCTGGATCAATCATGGCGATAGGGAAAGGCGCAGGTTTTGCACCCGTCTCAATAACTTCGGCGCAAAGCGTGAAGGCATCCGTGTGCATCCCGCCGATCTGGTCGCCGGAAATTGGGTCAACGCCCAGAAGTATGGCCTCCCCCAGTCTTAGGTCGTTGATGCGGCCAGTGGTTCGTTCTCCAAGCGCCCATGGCAAGTTTGCCGAGTTACCACCGGACACGGTTTTCAGGAGTGGGCCACACACACCCTCAACTTCGTTCGCGAGGTGGCAAAGAGAGGCCATTTGAGACGCAGTGGGGGCGATCCCGCTCAGACAGGCAAAGTTTGCGCCAATGCCTTTCAGCGCCACCCCTTGCATCGTCATAACTTCCTGCGCAACTTCAGCCACGTTCTCGGGGGAAATACCTTCGCGTCCATCGCCCATCTCGCCCATCAGTATGATACCGTGAACCACATCTTTGCGGATGGCGGCAGACGCCAAGGCCGCAATGACAGCAATCTCTGTGTTATAGCTCGCTTCACATAATTGAACGACCTCATCGGCCTGACTTAACATCGGCGTCCGGATCAAAGTGACTGGGCTTGTGATACCTGCTTGGCGTAGCCTCTGCACATTATTGATACGCGCATCCGCAAGCGCCACAGCGCCGCCATCCAGCATGGCTTGGGCGATGGCAGGTTGCCCGCAAACAGCCTTGGTCACGCCTGTGACGCCGATCCCACGTGGGCCCAAACGCCCAACAATTGTCTGCGTGTTGCGCCGTATCTTGCTCAGATCCACTTCTATGCGTGGGCAGCTCATATCGCGGCCATGATTGGCCTTTGCGTCAAACCGGGATATGCGGCGACCACCATCGCAAGCAAATGTGCAGCCGGTCGGGCCAACGCATCGGTTACAGGCAACCCGAGCTTCTGCGATTGTGCCGTGATGGTTTCGGAAATTTCGACGTCAGACATCGCCTCGTGATTGAGCGTGACACCGATGACCTTTGTATCTGCAAAGGCCTCGATCAGGGCGATCTCACTTGACACTGTGGGCATCGGCATATTGGGAAAGTCGCAGCGATGTGCACGTTTGGGCGCGTGCTGAAGGATGACAGCATCTGGCTGGCTACCACGCAGGATAAAGGCCGATGTGCAAAACGCGGGGTGGCTTAACGCGCCCTGGCCTTCGATCAAAATGATATCGGGTTGTTCGGTTTCAGAGGCCGCAACAATCGCGCCTTCAAGCTCGCCACAACAGAACTGGGGCGGCACGGCATCCATTGCGATACCGTATTTGGCGCCCTGCATCAGGCCGGTCTGGCCCGTGCCAACAAGCACTGTCTTGATGCCCTTTGCATTCAGTGCCCGGGCCAAAACGGTCGCCGTTGTCCGCTTGCCAATGGCGCAATCCGTCCCGAGAACTGCAATGCGCAGAGCTTTGACATCACTGACACTGCCATCGAACAGGCGCATGTCTTTGCTGGGTTTCGGCTTGCGGATGTCCCGGATCGTGACATTCTGTTCGGATGCGGCGGTGGCTATCTCATGGTCGTCGCTCAGATACTCATGCAGGCCGCTCACGATATTCATGCCAAGCTTGATCGCTTGGAGAACAACGCTTCGATCCGCAGGTGAGAGCCGCCCTGTTGAAGGGGCCATCCCATAGATCAACGTATCGGGAAGAGCGGATTCATGGGCAACTGCTGTGTCCAGATCACCAAAGATTGGGATTTGGTTTGTTGCATCGTCGAGAACAGATCCGCTGTCTTGTCCGCTATAGGTGCTGTCGATGACAGAAAGGATGCGATACGCTTGCGAGTGGCGGACTAGGCCGTTCGCAGTCTTGCCATCGATTTGCGCGAAGTTCCCCTCGCAATAGACGACTGCCGATGGTGGCGCTGTGACCCGCGTGATTGAGGCCGCATGTTTGGGTTCGCTGTGGGTCATTGGTGGCGCTTGCGCGCCTCTGACGGGACGACGGATGGTGTCGACAGTTTCAGATTTGATTTCCATTGTAGTTCCTTTTTTGGGTCGGCACGAAGGACAGAACTGTCCTCACCTGCGCATTTTAAAGTCCGTGTTGCCGTGCTTTGCGCCTAGTTGTTAAGCACGCAAAGCCCCTTTGATTTTTGGAAGTTCTTGTCGCATTCCCAGCGATTGCCCGATCTGTCCAAATGGGCGTTTTCGGGAACGTCGATCAATTCGCAAGTGTCGCCAGAGGCTTCGTATCCACGTTCACACTTCCACCCTGTTCCGTAAGTTGCGTCGTCAAAATAGGCATTTGCAGGGATCACGATGGCCTCGCACAGACCGTCCCGTTCAAAGAAGCCGCGCTCACATGTCCACGGGGGCCCGTATCCTGATCCATTCAGATAGGCGTTGGCCGGAACCGCAATGGCAGTACACTGGTCGCCAGTCGCTTCAAACCCGCGTTCGCACGTCCACATGGAGCTATACGAGGCATCTGCTAAGTACGCATTTGCCGGCACCACGATCTCCTGGCATGTGTCGTCGACCTTGATGTAGCCGCGCAAACAACGCCAACGTTCGCCTGACGGGTCCAAAAACCCACCCTCGGGCACCTCCACTGCAACACATGCAGCTTCATCGGTGCTGCGAAACCCATGCAGACATTCCCATCCGGACCCGTATGACCGGTTCGTGTCGTATGCGTTTTGCGGCACAACAACAGCGACGCAGGCATTTTCGTCTAGTCGGAAGCCAATGTTACATTCCCATCCATCACCGTAACTTTTGGCACTGGCATTCTCAGGCATTGGCTGACCGGCGGTTTGTGCAAATGCAGGGAGTGCAAGTAGCAAGACAGCGACAATCAAACCTATAAATAGGACCCCGGCTGTTGGTGTTTCCGCAAGGATTTGGGAAGCGATGGAATGCGGACGGCGACGTTCTGTCGATCCTGATCTATGATCCATCCAATTCAAGCCCCGCAAGACACGCATTTGCTAGATCCCGGCTTGGGGCATCAGTGCCCGGCAACGTGGCCCAGCCTGTTTCCATCATCGCATTGCGCCGCTGAAAGCTTGAGGCCTCCTGAAGTATCGCCAGCTTTGCGGTGCGTTCTGCATCAGCTTCTGAAAGGTCTAAACAAACCGGCACCATGGCCAAGGTGACTTGCTCTGCGGCAAAGCTATCAGCTATCTCCTGCGCACCGCCTGAAGTTGTCCAACCGCCCCAGGTGAAGCCAAGAATAGAGACAGCAACTGCGCCAACTAAGGCTCCGTAGACACCGGGTTTCGTCCATTCGGGAAATGTCATTTTCGATCCTCTGACGGAGAAAGCGCCGCCGCGCTATTTTTGATTACGTTAGTGTTTGCGGTGGCCTGATCCTGCGCCAGAGCCAACTCCAGGTCGCGGTGATCCACTGCGCGCAGCTATGACTTTCCTGCGTGCCAATTGATCAACAGATACGTCGCAGTCCGTCGGTATGCCGCAAAGCTGTGGCTCTGCATGACTTCATCATCCGCTAAAACTTGATACTCGCCCGCAGGCAATTCATCAGTGTATCCAGCGACCACGAACGGGTAAAGGAATGTCACAACTGACGTGGTCGTGCGCGATGACATCGGCAACCTTCCCAAACATCAGATCCCTAGTACAGGACGTGACAGCTGAATTTTCATGATGGATGATTGTGGTCCGCTCTGGCAGGCTGATGCGCCTATGCCGCAGAGAACCGCAACTTTCGTATCTCTCACATAGTCCCTTAGCGTGGGAAATACAACGTTGATGACTCAGGCTACATTTCTGAGACCACCCAGGCCCCAAAAGAGGTTAGGGTTGGCGAGCACAAAGGCACGTTCTGGATTGGCGAACGGCAAGTGCCGTCCGCCAACTTCGTTCAGATGTCGATTCTTTCTGCAATGCTTAACGCATCTTCCAGCTCGACACCTAAATAACGCACGGTGCTATCGACCTTCGTATGGCCAAGCAGAAGTTGCACAGCGCGAAGGTTGCCCGTCTTGCGGTAAATCTCCGCTGCTTTGGTTCGGCGAAGCGAATGTGTGCCGTATCCGCTGGGTTCCAGACCAATCGCTGTGACCCAGTCTCGCACAAGTCGACCATATTGACGCGTTGATATATGCGGACGATCATGAAAGCGGCTCGGGAACATGAAACGGCAACCGATCATCATGGGTGATCGCACCCATGCGATAACGGTATCTCTTGTGTTCTCAGTAAGTTCGAACTGAACTGGTTTCTTGGTTTTGCTCTGGATCACCGATACCCGCTCACGAACGCGGTCATCTTTGACCAAATCGGTCACGGCGAGTTTGACCAGATCACAGCCGCGCAGCTTGCTATCAATTGCAACGTTGAACAGCACAAGGTCGCGGAGGTAGCCCGCAAGTTCGAGCCGGGCACGAATGGCCCAGACTTGCTTCGGCAACAACGGACGCTTCTGACCGATAATTCGCCCTTTGTTCCAGGCTTTGCGTTTTGGGTTTACGGCAGGAAGTTGGACTCTTGGCATTATATGCCCTCCAATCCTCCCTCCAAACCCAGACATCAGCACCGCGCTGACCGCACGATTGTACAACCTGAGTGAAGGTCTGCAGCCCGAAATCAATTTGTTGTGCCGTCTCTGCGCATGTATTTGACGGCACTGAGCCCGACCGCGACGATTTCACCTTCTTGTTGTTTCTCTTTTGCGGTGTCGGGGATGATGAGCCCGCCTGAGGTCTTCGTGTCGCCTTCGATGCGGCGAACGAGAACCCGGTCGTGGAGTGGTGGAGTGAACGACACGTAAGTGCTCCTTCTTCGGATGTCCAAGGGAGCATGGCGGTGTTGGGATGTGCTTTAGCACTCGCTGTACCTCAGTGCCAATGTAATTGAAATGATGGCTCAGCAGGGGTTCTACAATAGCGCTTCAAAGAATGTCTTTTTTGCTTTCCATGAGTACATATCCATGAATGCTCCCACCCTCTGTTGGAGCTTGACGTCACAAACGTCGAACAGAGTTACCGCCAGCAATGATCGCGTTGATCAAGTCTGCGACGGCTCGGTGCCCTTCCGTTTCGGGGTCGGTCCCGACCGCTTTCTCATGTGTCGCTGCGGCGTCGCGAAGAACCCCCACGATCTCGTGCTCCGGCAGCAGTCCGCGATCGTTCAAGGCAAGCAGGAGCGCCTCGCATATCGATAGGGCGGCCTGGCCTGCATGTTCGCTCGCCGTGGACATGCTCATGTTCCTTCTAGTGCATACTCAACCGGGGGAAGTTGAAGTTCAGATTGATCCGTACTTCTCGCAGGAACTTCGCTATGCTGGACTGATCCAGAGCAGTGTCCAGGCCGATTTCCGCTCTTGGGTCACGACACGCCGGGAGGCCCCATGACATCAGTTAAACACAGCCCTCTGACCCGCAAGCTTTCGGCCTTTGTCGCTTTGTCTGATGTCGAGCTGGCTGTGCTTGAACGAATGCACCAGCGTCGTCGAACCTTCGTCGCGGGGCGCGATATGGTGCATCAGGGCCAGACAGCTCAGGCTGCCTATATTCTGTCCTCGGGTTGGGTCTGTTCCTACAAGCTACAGGCCGACGGGACGCGGCAGATTGTGGATTTCCAGGTGCCCGGGGATTTCCTGGGGTTGCGGAGCGTTCTTTTGCGCACCTCGGACCACAGCTTCGAACCCATCGTGGACATTGAGGCTGCCGAAGTGATGACGAGCGACCTTCTGGAAGCGTTCGCGCAGACCCCACGCCTGGCGACCGCAATTCTCTGGGCGGCGTCAAGGGACGAGGCGATGGTCGTGGAGCATCTCGTTGGGATTGGTCGGCGTGATGCGGACGCCCGGATGGCGCACTTCCTGCTGGAGCTGGGATCGAGGCTTGCGCTGGTCGGCATGGGCAGCAAGCAAGGGTTCGACTGCCCGCTGACGCAGTATCACCTCGCTGATGCGTTGGGGTTAAGCGCCGTTCATGTGAATCGCGTCCTGCGACAGCTTCGCGAGCACGGGCTGGTGACCTTTCGGGACGGTCATGTAACGATTCATGATCATGACCGTCTGGTGGACCTTGCCGAATTCGATCCGACCTATCTGGATCAAATCGGACAGCTCCTAAAATAAGAGGGCCGCCCTCCCTTGTTTGGCAGGCGGCCCCGGTGATCAGGTCAGGCGCCGAAGGTCAGGCGAGGGCGTGGGTCGCCGCGTCGAGTTCCTTGTTGGTCTCGGCGTCGTTCTTCGCCGTGTTTGCCTTCTCAGCTGCTTGGTAATGCTTCAGCGCCGAATCCTTCTTCGGGCCTGAGGGTGCCTTGTCCCAGGCGGCTTTCACTGACTTCATCTTGTCGGCTGTCTTTGTCTGTTCGGGTGTCATTGGGAATGTCCTTTCTGGACGTTCCGAGAAATAAGAAGCGCGCCGACATGCCGACCTTTTGGGGTTCGGCACGCCCACACGCTTCTCAGGTACTCGGAAAAAATGCCTTACCAAATATACGGCGGGCACATCTCATCTAGCCGATATCAACGCCCCGCCGCACTGACGCAGGTTAGTCCCGGCGCTTGCGGCAGGTCGAATGACACTGTGGCACTCAGGCTACCATGGTTTGCTGGTGGGAGATCCTTAGCCAGGTGCCGTCATCGTCGAGGTACGTTGAGGCGCAGAGTGCCTTGTAGATCGGTACGCCGGCTTTCTCCGCCGAGACACGGTAGGTGAGAATGGCGATGTCATGACACCGCATCACGCGCCGTTCGGCCATGACGACGGAGCGCCAGATGGTGCTCTGCTTTAGATGGGTCCAGATCTGGTCGCCCTGGAGGATACCGGGCGGATAAGGGAAGATCATGATGGCGTTGTTTGCTGTTGTCGCCCGCGCGTTGTCCGCCCCACTGGTCCAGAAGTGTTCCTCCATTTCCCAGAGAACGCCCTGTTCGCGCGGTGATAACGTGCCGGACTTGTGTGCCGCATGTGCCGGTCTCTTCGCGGTCTCGATTGAAACGGTCATTCGCCTGACCCCGACCCGCCAACCATAAACATCAGAAACAGAACAACGATGATCACGAGCACGGCCCAGATCGCGCCGCTTTTGCCGGGGCGGCCATCCGCAACGGTCGAGGAAGCTCGTTTCAGGGTACCTGGCGCCGGGCCATCCGGGAGCAGTTGGCTCAGGTCCCATGCGACCCTGCCGTGATCGCTTGCGAGCGTGGGAACATCCCGAAATCGAGCAAGCCGTGTTCCCAACCGCGCTTGCGCTGCGTCGCGCCCCAGCGCGACCAGGTCAGCGGTTTCTTTCCATGGATCGAGGCCGAGCCGCGCGAGCGTGGAGAGGACCGTCACGACATATCCGTTTCGATCCTCGCCAACGGACGCATAGAGAAACCGATCAAACTCGGGTGGGTGCGGGTTGAGTACATTGGGGTCGGCCATTGTCATTCCATTCCTTGGTTGCAGGAACGCAGATCGCCCCTGTTTCCCAAAGGATACGCGTGGGTCGGTCTCCCCGCCCTTACACAGGTCAGTGCGCTCGACTGTGCCCGGCGAGTTCGCAAAGGTTTTGGTGCCAGGGACTAACCTGTGTCAGCGCAAGGTGAACGATCGTGAGCTACACAAGAGGAAAGCGTTCGACAGGTCGGGCCCGGACTCCAAGGGGCCGTCGGCAGTGATGAGCGACGAATCTGCCAACATCGCGGAGACCAAGTATGACCATGCGGTCGACCAGATCGACGGTGACGTTTGCGAACCCGTTCACCTTGTCAGGATACCCGGGCGAATTGCCTGCCGGTGACTATGAAGTTCTCGTCGAACAAGAGCTTCTCCAGGGGTTGAGCTTCGAGGCTTACCGTCGGACGGCGACCTACCTGACGGTTCGTGGCAGGGGCCGTCATGCGGGACGCTCCGAGTTACGCGCAACATCTGACAGTGATCTGAAAGAGGCGCTGAGCCAGGATGCGGCCACAACCGAAACGAACAATCACAGCGATGCGGCGCTTTCCCCGCAGGAGGACTTGAAATGAATACTCCCGAATGGCTCAAACCCGGTATCTATGGTGCCGTTATCGGCGCTGTCTTCGTCGGCGTCGTCGGGTTTTCGTGGGGCGGCTGGGTAACAGGTGGCACTTCGAATGACCGGGCGATGGCGATGTCCCGAGACGACGTCGTCGCCTCCATGGTACCGGTTTGCCTCGACATGGCGCGATCCGACCCGGCGCGGGCGGACAAGCTGGCAACGATCCGGGCCGCCTCAACCTACCAGCGGCGCGACGCTCTCATGACTGCGGGTTGGGCGACGGTGCCGGGAACCGATGCCCCTGACCGAGACATTGCGCAAGCTTGCCTGGCAGCCCTCGATGTCGATGGATCACCGGAGCGCGCGGAAAACGCGGTCGATGAAGGATGAACCGCGCCATGCCAACAGCGTCACCCGAGACAACCGAACTCGAACGGCGTGTGCTGGCCCACGAACGGGTCCTGCAACCTCTGATCGCCTACATGGCCCGCACGGAGCCGCGGTTCATCGATCATTTGAGAGCACGGTTCGTCGAACCGATGAGTATGGCCCGGCACGAACATGACCACCGCGAAACCGACGACTACGCGGAAGAATTCATTCGCGCGGTGATGCTCCTCGGAGAAGTGCGCGCGCCCATCGCGAAGGAGCAGGATGTGTCCGACAAGCAGCCCGAGCCGCCGAGACGCAAAGGAGCACAGGAGTCTTCCATGAACCGGCCAAAGCAGCGAGGCAGGGTTCAGGTACACGAAAGAAACGGCATCTGGGAGGTGCAGGTCGATGGCAAGTTCCGCGGCGACTACCACCAGAAGGAACATGCTCTTGCCGCTGCGGCCTTGCACAAGTTGTCGCCCCGATGACCGGTACCACTCATCCGACAGTTCCGCAGGACTTCTCGATGCAGGTGGCTGAGAACGAAGGCATGCCGCCGGGACCGAACTCAAAGGCCTCCTTAACACCGGTTGCACGCACCCGACGGCTGACCGGAACGCTCACACTTGGGCTATCGAAGACACCCGCAGCAACCGGCGGAATCTGGTCCGCCAAGGAGCAAGTGGCGATGAGACATCCCTTTGCGAGGCTGATCGCGAGGATGGCAGTTATAGCCGGTGTGATAGCGTCTTTCGCCTTCCCTGTGCTTGCGCAGGATGGCACGGGGCTGATACCGCAGGATGCTCAGGCGCCCAGCTATGGTGACGGTTGCATCGCCATCGATCTGCCGGAGAACGCCTATCTCGACCGACCCAGAAACCGGTGGAGTTGCAACCGAGGCTATCGGCTGTCCGATGGCGAGTGTAACTTTGGTCGGTGACGCGGATGTGTCTCGTCGCGGTGCGTCCGGCATGCGAGTGAGCATCGGGTGCCGTCTGCGCTATAGCTTTCCACAGCAGACGCCCATGATCGCGATGCTGAACGTCCACTACTCGCGCTTCGGCGACCTGGAGCGCGCGGACTATCTCGTGACCTCCCCCAGCGTGCCGCTCGAAAGCTACCGGGATGGCTTCGGCAACTGGTGTACGCGCATGCTGGCTCCGGAGGGCGACTTCACCCTGTCGACAGACGGCATCTTCCGCGATACCGGCCGGTCCGATCCTGTCTTTCCTGATGCGCAGCAGCACGCGGTTCAGGATCTGCCGTTCGAGAGCCTCGTGTTCCTGCAGGGCAGCCGGTACTGCGATACCGATCTTCTTTCGGAGGAGGCGTGGCGTCTTTTCGAGTCCACGAACCCCGGTTGGTCCCGCGTCCAGGCGATCTGCGATTTCGTGCACGAACATGTCCGCTTCGACTACATGCAGGCGAAAGCGACGCGCACCGCATCGCAGACGATGGTTGAGCGACAGGGCGTCTGCCGCGATTTTGCCCATCTCGCTATCGGTTTGTGTCGCTGCATGAATATTCCGGCACGTTACTGCACCGGATATCTGAGCGACATTGGTGAGCCTCTCCCGCATCCGCCTGGCGACTTCGCCGCATGGATGGAGGTCTTTCTCGCTGGTGAATGGCACATGTTCGACCCGCGCAACAACAAACCGAGGTTTGCGAGAATTCTGATCGCGCGCGGCCGCGATGCCGCCGATGTGCCTTTGACCCAGACATTCGGCGACAACACTTTGACGGAATTCAATGTCTGGACCGATGAATTGGCCTGACTGACATTGTTTCCTTCGCGGTGCACCATCGTAAATCGGGTAGCCAGTCCCCATATAGGTAATACCGATGCAAAGTATCCCGGTCCGACACGGACCAGGAATTTAGCCTCGGCCAATCAAAGGATCGATTACATGTCTTTCAAGGACCTGACCGCCAGGGCTGCGGCCGCGATGAAGCTGAGGCCTGCCGTAACAGCGAAGACCCCTGCCAAGGCGAACGAGCCCATGGCCGCCGTCAAGGACGCGCAAGCGAAGTCCAAAACATCTTGAGACGCACACAAGCTACGCGCCCCATTCTTAAAGGGGGCGCGGGCCACCCGCAGCAGCAACATGGAGGATCACGTCGATGGAAGATCTGACGAGCAAGACCGTCGCTGTTTTCGCCCGACCGTTCACTGTACCCGGCTTCAACGAGACGCTCCCGGCGGGAGAGTACGAGATCGAGACGGAGTTGGTTTCACCCCCGGATCAAGAGGATCCAGCAGCCTGGAAGGCCTCCGTCCTGGTGAAGCTTCATCCCCGGATATCGCATCCCGGGCTTGCGCGGGCCCTGACCGTTTCCCTTGCCGACCTCGACCACGCACGCGCCAGAGATAAGCTGACGGGCAAGGCGTTGTCCGACCTCTTTCTCGAGGAAATGCTGGCAGATCCTATGGTGCGCCTCGTGATGGAGGCCGACGGGGTCTCTGCAGCACATATGCGGCATCTCTATTCTGGGCACCAAACGCCCCAATCTGACAGGGATGTCTTGGACTCGAAGCCGGCGCACCAAGGAGCACGCGAGAATGCCGCAATCCAGGCTGCCGAAAACGAAGGCATGCCCTCGCGACCGGAAACGTCGCCAGCCTCGCGGACGTGCCTCGTAGCAGAACAGATATGACGGCGAACAAGGCCATGGCCGAGGTGGCAGCGCCGGACATCGCGCCCGATAGGGCCTTGGGCGACATACCTCGAAAACGTCCTTGCCTGAGATGCGATGTTGTCTTCTGGAGCGAAGGGTTCGGAGAGCGGATCTGTCGGCGCTGCAAGGGATTGAACGCCTGGCGAAACGCTGTGCCCGATAGCTCCGGGTCATCGCGCCGCCGCTGATCCGCATCGACATGCTTGCAGTCTTGCTTGAATCACACTGGACCCCCAAATTTTGGCCTGCCTCGACATCCTTCACACTACGACCTACCGATACCATCAGGCGGTCTCTCTCGGACCGCACAGGCTAATGCTGCGTCCACGCGAAACGCGTGAGTTGCGTCTCTTCTCGCACGATCTGTCCATTACGCCGATGGCAGCCGTTACCTGGGCGCATGATGTGGCCGGCAACGCCATCGCCACCGCCATCTTTGACGGTCCGACAGATCATCTGGTGATCGAAAGCCGCGCCGGCGTGGAACTGACCGCGCCAGTCTGGCCGGTCTTTGCCATCGCGGCCTCGGCCGCCCAATACCCCTTTGTTTACGCCGCCGACGAATGGACGGACCTGGGTGCGTTGACGGTGCCGCAATACGATGACGTCGATGGCCGACTTGCCAGATGGATCGAGGGCTTTGTCATGGCGCGCCCGACCGACACGCTGTCTCTTCTGAAGGACATCAGCAATGGCGTATTCAAGCAGACTTCCTACCAGAGCCGCGACGACGAAGGCACTCAGACGCCGATCGAGACCCTCGACCGGGGATGGGGTTCGTGCCGCGATTTCGCTGTCTTACTTGCAGAAGCAGCCCGCAAGCTTGCACTTGGGTCGCGCATCGTCTCCGGCTACCTGTCCGATCCAGAAGACAGCCTTATCGGGTCCGCAGGTACTGGGTCTACCCATGCCTGGGTCGAGATATACCTGCCCGGCGCAGGGTGGATCGCCTTCGACCCCACAAACCGGAGCGTCGGGTCGCAGAACCTTGTGCCGGTGGCAGTCGGCCGTGACATTCACCAGGTCGTGCCGATCTCTGGCAGTTTTTCAGGAGGTCGGTGCGCCCTTAGTAATCTTTCGGTCGAAGTCTCGGTTCGCACCAGAAATCACGAGATCGCGAAGCTATCGGAGGACCGGACCAATCCGTTAGCTTGTCCAGGACTCTAGGTGCCCGGGGCGTGCATTTCGCGGGCATGCAGTTCTGAAGGTCAGCAAGGCGTCGCCGAGGAGGCCTTTACGTAGCTCTTGCCAAATGGCGGCTTCGTCTAAGCGAACTGTGAATCTGACGCCCGATTCTTGCTGCGAACCGCGCCAATGGCCTTTTCTCACGCTGCTTAGCGGCATGGAGGTTTCGCTCATGTCGCATTTTTCGCGCTGCGTGCGCGCGCAGCATGAAATCGCAGTGACCGGGTTGGGCTCAATGCGGTCATCGGATGCAATCCTGCATCTGGGCAACGCCAGCTTCGCTCAGCGTCCTGGACGGCCCAAACCGGTCACTCAACCATGTATTGGATTGCTGCAGTCGCAGCCCGCTTTCCGGACATTCGCTGCAAGCCGGCAGTGAAAGGTGTCCCTTAGTTCAATAGTTGAGGCACCTGCGCGGCATTGCTCCATTGCCGGGGCGACTGGCCGTACATCCGTTTGAACTCACGGCTGAATTGAGAGGAGCTTTGATAACCCACGTCCCAGGCTGCTTCCGACACGGTCTTCCCTTCGGCGATCTTCATCGCGGCGTGGTTCAGCCGCATGGATTTCACGAACTGTATCGGGGACATGGTCGTCGCTTCCTTAAAGCGCCGATGGAAGACCGCCCGACTCATACCGACGTGGTCGGCCATGTCGTCGATGGTGACCTGTTCGTTCAGGTGGTTCGAGAGATAATCGATGGTGCGCGCGATTTCGTTGCCAACGCCAAAAGCCCGTCTTGCCGCGGCCCCGGCCTCACCCCTGAGCACTGCATAATATAATTCGCGCAGTCGCCCCTGTCCGAGCGCCTCCAGATCAACTGGATTATCGAGCAACTCAAGGAGCCGTAACAAAGCCTGCGTGAAGCCCGTATCCCAAGCCGCCAATGCCAAAGCCGATGGCACGCCATCCCGCGATTGTCTGTTGCCACCGGCGGCGGTCTCGATCTCCATGGTGAGCTCGCGCATCATCCGTGGCTCCAGCGCAATCATGACGCCGAGCAGAGGATTATCCGTGGAAGCTAATGGCGTGCCTGCCTCTACCGGCAAAGTCATCGGGCAGAGCAGGTATTTGTCGCTGTCATAGACGTGGTGCTCACCGTCCAGAACAGCTTCCTTGGTCCCACTGAGAATTGCCACAACCGTAGGCTCGTAGACCGCAGGCACGCAGGGCATGGCCTCGGTCACCCGGAATAGCTGGACGCCTTTCAACGCGGTATCGACAAGGCCTGCCTCTGGCAGACGGCGCTCGATAAGGTTTTTGATCTGATCTTTGCTCATGCACTCTAGCTGGCAGAGGAGTTTCATCTTTGCAATGAGGTTGAGACGATTGGGCAAGTAATCGAGAGGATATTGCCTGTTTTCGCGCCCAGCCAGGTTCTATCTGTGCCTTCAAGCATCACCACCTCAAACCGCCAGTTTAGACTGGCAGGAGACGAAAAATGGCGGATACGACATTCGGACCCAAAGGCTGGACACCCGAGCGCCTCGGCGACCAGTCAGGCAAGACCTACATCATCACCGGCGCGAACGCTGGCGCAGGCTTTCAGGCCGCGCGCATCCTTCTCAAGAAGAACGCCAAGGTCGTGATGCTGAACCGCTCGGCCGAGAAATCCGAAGCTGCAATCGCGGACCTGAAACAGGAGTTTGGCGCGAGCGCCGATGTGAACTTCATCCCCATGGACCTGTCCGTTTTGGACAGCGTGCGCGAGGCTGCCGAAGAAGTTCTGAAGGCGGTGCCCCGCATCGACGCGCTGATCAACAACGCGGCCATCGCTCAGGTACCAACGCGCAAGCTGACTGTCGATGGGTTCGAAAGCCAGCTTGGCACCAACCACTACGGGCATTTTCTGCTCAATGGTCTGCTCTTTGATCGTATTGCGGAAAGCAAGGGTCGGATCGTCGTGGTCGCGAGCCTCGGCTACAACATGGGTCTCAAGACCATCAAGTTCGACGATATGAATTGGGATGATGGCTACGGCGCGAACACTGCCTATTCGCAAAGCAAGCTGGCGCAGATGATGTTTGCCTATGAATTGCAGGACCGGCTGGCTGCAGCAGGGCGCAAAGATGTCGAGGTTTACGTTTGTCATCCGGGCTCGTCGGCTACATCGCTGATCTCCACCAGCGGCAGCCGCACGATGCGTTTCATCTGGTGGCTGATGACCAAGACGCCGATGGTCCAGACTGCGGAACAAGGCTCATACCCCGAGGTCATGTGTGCAACCGAAGAGGCTCTGACTGAGCAACGCGCCCTCTACGGTCCGACGGGCCGCATGGAAGCGGTCGGCCCGGTCGGCAAGGGTACACTGAACGCCCACGCCCATGACAAAGCTGTCATGACAAGGCTTTGGAATGAGTCTGAAAAAGCTGTCGGATTCGAGTGGAAACTCTGATCCCATTGCCACGGTCACCGGCACCGGCAAGGCAAATGCACACCGGTTGAGCCTAGAGGATGCGGCAATGAAATTGCAGCGAGCAGTAAGGGTCGCTCTTCGAAGCGGCCCCTTCCGGACCTTCGACCTCTCTACAAGATGCTGCGGTTGCAGCCCGCATTGCGGACATTCGCAGTCGCGCAAATTCTGTGTGGGAAAGGCCAAAAATGAGACGCCGAAGAGTGGATTGTGCACGCATAAACTGCCAAAATAGGGTTGATGCTTACCTAAACGTGTGTAACGGTTGGATCTATTATATTAATCGGAAAATTAAAATGGATACAATCGGCCCGTCCGAAGTTGCTTTCGGAATTGATAACGCCGTGGTGTTTATCCGAATGGCAGAGCGTGTGCTTCTGACTCTATTTTTTGTCGTCACGGCGACCGTAATTATGGTCGCTTACCGAAAGAAAATACAAAATATAGACTTGAACGTTGGTACTGAAGCAGGATCAGTGAAAACCACAACATCGATCGTCATGCCGGTGTTCATCTTGCTGACGATTATTTTGTTCACTTATGTCGTCTTGATGAGTCCGATCAGAATCGAGTCAACGACGCAGGGAAATCCGCAAGTAGATCCACCAACGCCAGGGCCGCAGATCGAAGAAAACATCACTTTGTTCGTAGGGTATGGATCGGGACAGGCAGCGCAGCAGAGGCTGGCTCGAGATTTGCTGCGGGTTGTAAGGGCATCTTCAAGCTTGCGTGCCGCAACAGACGCATTACCCGAGGCGCAGCGTGGTGCTTTTAATGGCGCCGTCGACGATTTGGGTCAGAGCGCGGGCCGCTTGCAAAACATGCTGTTTGCAATAATGAGCGAACGCTTTCCAAGTAGCGAAGACTGCTATCCAAACGTGTTGACCAGTTTCGGACCCTCGCCCGCGTCGAATTGTGATGAAGTGAATACCTTTTTGTTTTTTGAATAGACTGGGAGAGGCTTAATGATCCGCATCTTACTGATTGCGTTCCTTGCCGTAGCTTGGGCTCCTGCCACCGCGCAGACCGTAACCGGACCCGACCGACCAGCCACTTTCATAGTTCGCGAATTGGTACAGAACATCATCGTGCCAGCTGTTGCATTGCGGCCCCCACAAGAACGCGCCGTCCTTCGACAAGTAGAGATACGCGTCGAGCAGGGGGGGCCATTTCCGGGCCCTCGAGCTGGAGTATCAAACGGTAAGCGACTGATTTTGCTGCCGGACATTTTCGTTCTGCAACTACAAGGTCATGTCGAGGCGACGGTTTACGCAGAAGTTTCAAATCAACCACATTTCGCCGAATGGTGGCTTGACTATACACTTTGGAGGTCTCCCATCTTTGGTAGAATTTCGGATGGCCCCTTTTACCGAGGCACTGCGCCGAAACGCCCACTCTTGTTCGCCGGGATGACCGAAAATCAGGCAGATGCATTCGTTACACAGTACCGGGCAACAATCTTGGGGATGTTCAACGCTGCGTTGACAGACATTTTGCTGCACGAACTTGGGCATCATGCCATCGATCGTTGGTATGATTCCGATCGAACGCCTCCAACTGAAGCGAGGGCGATTGAACGAGAGGCAGACGCTTGGGCGACGTCAGCTCATGAGGACCTTGTTAATGCGTATCCAAACGCCGGAGGCTACGATATGCGCAATGTCGCGGGGCGGCTTTTTGCGATCGAATTCGTCTATGGCCTGACGCGTTGGCGGTCAACTGCACAAGTTGGGTCAGGGGCGACCCACCCGCCCTTTGTCAGCCGGGTTTCTTCGGCTGCGTCAGTTTCAGGGTGCGCAGGAATTGACGCAGTTATCGCCGGGTTTTGCGAGTCGATTGGTGAGCGTGTGGAAGCAATGGCTTCGCAAGCAAACGCCGAAGCGAGCTACCGTGCGCGAGCTGAAGAAGGGGAGAGTTTTGCTGCCTATCGACTGGGCCAGATTCTTTTGTCGCGCGGGGACTACGAAAATGCCTGTGCAATTATGATAGAAGCAGGCGGGCGGCGGGCTGAACACTATAATGGTTGGTGTTTTGAATTTTCATACTCAGGAACATCATTGCCAGACGCAACGCGAGAGCAATTGGCCACTAAGGCGTACGAAATCGGTGCCGAGGCCGGATGGGCGGACTCTATCTGGGGATTGAGACGTCTTGGGGCAATTCCTTAGCGGCCCAAAGGAGACATTGACCGTCACCATTGGCGCTGCGGTGCCGCAAATGGGCTCCGCAGCTTGTGGTCTGCCGCGAAGCCCAATGCTCACTTATTTAGTCGCCGCCGTTGCTACGGAGAACGACTCCATGCTCTTCGTAGGCATCGAGCATCATCTGAACATACTCGCTTGTGCTCGTCGTGACGTGTCCCAATCCTGGCCAGGTGAAGGGAAACGTCATGCAAGTCACTTCTAAATCCAAGCTCACACCGAGCTTGTCTGCAACCGCAATCGCGGCTTCAGGGTCCTTGTCTTCAGGCCAAAGGTCCATGTCGAAAGTGATCCAAGCGCCGAATTCATCATCGACACTGATCTCCGCCTGCAAGGCACCGAGACGCTCCCCTGGCGTGTTCGCATCTTCAAGTAGGGCGACGCGAAGTAGCAAAGAAATGCTCTGGTCATCGAGCCGCAGCGTTGGTCGAGAGTCTACCACTTCGGCCGTGGGTTCTGGCCGCTTCCTATCCTTGGTGCATTCAATGGCGGTCGGTTTCTCATCGCTGCCTTCCAGCCACCACGGAGAGGTGAAAATATCCAGAGGTGACGCATTGCACCTCGGACAATGCCACAAATTCTCGGCGATCTGAGCTCCGGTCATTTTACCGTCGCAATGAAGGCAAAACCACTCTGCTGCGCTATCGCCATGAATAGGATGCACTACTTCGCCTTTGGCGTTGGGCTTAGTGGAACGGCGTGGCCAATCCGAAGCAATCCCAGCACGGGCCTTCACTGCCTGTGTCTCGGCAACTTCAAGCGCCTTATCTACAAAACCGCGATCATTGGCTGGGCTGGTCTCTTTATGCGTTGTTTCAACCTCGACTACCGGCTGCGAGAAATCTGCCTCGCCGATGAGGACGCGCCACCCCTCGCCTTCCATGCGAATGTCACCGGAGAATTCAAAAACCTGATACGCATGGCCGTCGATCTCACCGACCTTGATCGGCTCCCCAACTGGCCGCGACATACTCTGTTCAATGAATTGCGGCCTCCCCCCAAGAGAAGGAAAGTACTCTCGGACAAAATCGTCTACCTTTGCGAGGTCGTCCTCGCTTGGCATCCAGCCTTGGCCGGCCTTGACAGTAAGTGCCTTCCAATGCGGAAAGCTCAGCTCAGCAGCAATCGCATCGAGAGCGTCGCGGTGATTCGAACGCGTTGCATGTGCAAAGCGCTTTGCCAACAGTTTCAATTGGTCGATTTCATTCTTGTTAGTCATGGTTCAGTTCCCAAATTGGGATCCGACTAGGTGCCCGCTACTAACCAGATCCCGCAATTGGTCTGGGTGCTCATTCAATAATGAAGTGCTGCGTAGCTTTGCGTGGCGGGCACACCGGCATGCACTGAATGCCACAGTGATGTTGCCTGAGATTTTATCACTCGTCAACCGGCCCAAACCAACCCTTCGCCAGTTCCTCAGTCGCTGCAGTTCAGCTTCCCCAGAGCGGACGTTGAAGAGTTGTGCAGCAGCCAACAGCCGGAATGGCTGCAAGTCGAGACAAACAACGTGTTCAAGTTATCACCCTTCGTTAGAAACAATCGCTCAGGGACTGGCGGAATGAAAAAAACCCGCCTAGATTGTAAGAATGTGTTTTGCGAGGTGGTTTTTTGAAATCCCAAGTTGACTTGAGAGAAGCTATTAATGCTATTTCAGACGTAATTCAGAATCGCCCTCGACCACTACGAGAGTTTGATCAAATTCATATGAAGGCCGGTGACATGGTCTTGCAGAGTGAAATTGTATCAAATTGGGCGGACGGCAAGAGGCTTGCATTTATTGGTGACGGAGACGCAATCAGTGTTTGTGTGGCCTACTTGAAGCATCGAGGAATAGTGGACTATGGCCCATCGAAGATCACTGTTTTCGATTTCGATGAGAGGGTAGTTAAGGCAGTAAAGCGGTTTGCAGATAAGGAGCGCCTGGAGAATTTGGATGCTCAACTCTATAATTGCTTGGATAGTTTTCCAGATACTTCAAAATTCGACTGTTTCTATACGAACCCTCCATGGGGAGCATCCAATAATGGCGAAAGCGTGAATATTTTTGTTCAACGAGGTGTAGAGGCAGTAGCTTACGAAGGGGATGGTATGATTGTTATCGCTGACGATGATGAGTTGGCTTGGCCAAAGCAAGTGCTGTCAAGTGTTCAAAAATATGCTTTAGAGCGAAACTTTTTTGTGTCGCGCATGATGCCGAAACTCCATCAGTACCATTTAGACGACAATCCAGAACTATTTTCTTGCAACCTAGTTGTAAGCTCGGTTCCTGGCGCCGAAGTACCAAAACATCAGAGTGAGGCTATCACCGATGTGACTAGACTTGAGAACTTTTACGGAAGGTCGAACTCTCCTAGGGTTCGGTATGTGCGGGAGCGAAAGCGGGTCGATTACGGCCGAGCTCATGACGATGAATATGAATATGAACTTTTGGAGAAGATGCCATGACAAAGATCATCCGGCCCGGATCGGGCGTCCTTTTCATGAAAGTTGGCACACACGCAAAAGAGGGCCTCGCTGACATAATCAGCCGCAAGTCGAAGGAAATCGAGGACGCCGGTTTCTCTCTCTGGGGGTATGGCGGCAATACTTGTCACCCACGTACCATGGTCCAGCCGTTTGCTGAAGTCTTCGAACAGCAAGGTAAAGCTATTCACCTGGTGATGGAGGAAATGAACTCGCGACACTTCGCGGAACAAGTTAGAGCTGAAGAGTACTCTTCAGACGGCATAGTCTGGGAAAAAATCCCTGATGAGATCAATGTTTTAGGTTCGCGCTTTGCGCTGGTACTTAAGTCGCTTTCAACTGAAGAACACACACTACCCCTCAATCAAACCCGTGTTCCGGTTGGCCCAAATGCTGGCCGGCTTGGCAGCAGATACATTAGGGGGCAGGTCGATAAGGCTTGTTTAGAGATACTCGAGCAACCTGAGTTGTCCAATGAAGAAGATATCAAGGACGTAGACATAAATTTGGTCGCAGAGATGGGAAAGCCCTATGCTGTTTTCTTAAGGAACAGTAGCTAAAAGACTTGTGCCGCCAGTAAGAACTCTTGGTGCTGACTTTCTCAAATGGTAGATATAGCTGTTTAGGGCCTCAATAACGTTAGCTTCACCTTGGCAACAGCTATTGCATGAAAAACAAATTGCGACAGCCTTGTCTGCGACAGCGTTAGCGCATACCCTCGCTCGCAATTCTTGAAACTCCATCTGATGGAGAATGGACATCATAAACTGCTCAAAGCACACCAAGAATTTTTCTGGGATATTCATATGGTCAGAAAGAAGTTCGATTGCAGATATTGCACGTTTGTCGCCGGTAACTAAGAGTCCTTGGTCTCTCGATATTCTCGCCGCTAATAATTGGCTTTCGCCGGCATCGAGTTCAACATTATTGCTAATTGCAAGTTGCTCCAATGAGGCGGCAATTTGAAGTTCTGCGTCACTTAGATCTAGCTCAATAAAACTGTCAAGCAGCGCTCCCAGTTCGAATTTCACCTTGTTTTGTTCGGTAAACGCACGCTTTGTTGCTAACAATTGCAGCAGAACATATTTTGCTGAACTCAAGATTTGGCAATCCAAAGTTTTGCTATCAAATACGGCCTTAGCCGGACCAGACAGAGAGAATGCAGCCGCCTTAAGTAGAAGATCGTTGTCTAGGAGGACGAGACTTCGCTCAGTCATCCTGAAGTACATTCATCAGGTATGACCATGAATCAGAGGAGATGCGTTCCTCTTCGAGTTGCTTAAGAGCCAACCCATTTACAAACGACCATACATCTCGTTGCCTATCATAGATATGGTTTAGAGCCGCCATGGCTAAAGGCCATTTCCCGGTTCGATGTGCCAAACAAAGTGCTAACGTGCCCGGCTCAATACCTCTCGGGGGCCCTGCCTCAAGCACTGCTGCTGCAAGGCTCCGAGCGCTAAAGTCGTCAATGCTGGTCGTTATTCTTGGCTCACTGCTTCCTGTAAGGAGCTCCAAAGCATAGGCGTCTGCAGCTATTTCGTCAGGGTCATTCACAATCTTGCCGTGGTCATCCATATCGACAATCGCTGGCGAACCAGCAAAGTGGCCAAGCGCAATATGTCCAAGTTCGTGGGCCAAAGTAAATGCTATAGGTGCCGGAAACTTCGAATCTTTTCCGAGCAAGATAGCGAACCGACCACCGTCCTGTACAACCATCGCATGCATGTACTTTGCTGCCAGGGGAAATACGCGAAGGTGTACGACAGGAATCCCTAAGCTCCAACAATACGACAATAGACTCGGTAGGTCTACGAATGAACGGCTTGAAAGAATTGCTGATCTAACCTCCGATGCGGGACAAGCACCGAAGTCAGGGTTTCTAGGTGTTGCACGAATAAGCAGGCGCCCAATAGAAATTCCAAATGAAGTGAGTATTGAACGTTCGATGTCGCCATCATGTCCGAGGCTCTTGAAGCGAGCTTCATCATGCCAAACAAACTCAACGCGATCACCCAAAAGCGGTTCTGGTGCCACACCTAGCCTTCGCGAAAGCGCAAACCTCAAATCAGCTTGAGCCGAACGATCATCGCTAGCGTCGTCCGTCCACCAAGTTGGCCATGCCGCCTTAATTGCAGCATCACTGAGACCGGAATCTCGGAGGCGTTTAAAGAGCTTTTTTGTGTCGTGATCCACCTTGAAACCAAATTTAGCCTACGCCAGGATGATTAACGGGAATATCTGCTAGAACGCCAACGTTTTTTGCGCATTATCCTCAGAGAAATCTACTGTGGGGCCTTGGCGCAACCGAGTGACTAGCTCTGACCAATCCTCCAAGCTGTCAGAGGCGAACCTGTTACACTCCTCAATTTCATCTTGATCGAGCCGTCTTGGATCGGAAAGCTTAACCCAGAAACTTCCAGTCAGGTTCGCTGTCATGTCCTCATAATAGCCTTCTGGCTCAGTCCTATTTGCAACCATTTGCAGAAGCGCTGTTACCTGGCTGTTCCCAACCTGTCCGGCAGTCGGCGTACAATTTCGATAGTTGGAAGGAATAAATGGTTTTCCTGCACCAAGTCTTAAAGAGCTCTCAGAATGACACATGAGCGCATAATGGACCTTTTTGGGTTTGCCATGATGGCTCCCACGACTTGTGACTAGTGTATTGTCTGGTAGGGGCCGTTCTGCTCCAACCATATCAATATAGGTCCTCCACACAAACGTTTGAGAAGGTGCGGTATCGACCTCTTTGGGTTTGGATTTCATCTTTGAGAACACGACTTTGATAGTCTCTTTGGTGGCCGAAATTGACCTTGTAGCTTGTGCAGGAGGGTTTCCAACGCCCCAGAAGAACAGCCCACCATTACCTTCACGTTCCAAGTTTTTGCGATGTACGATTTTAGCTAAAGGCTGTCCTGCTTCAGTTTGCATACGAGTCCAACAAAGTAGGATTTGATCGGCCATAGGGCTTTGCCCCATTTGGTCTTTGAGCTCTCTGTCTTGACGGTTGTTCATAGAATCCCCCTGTCCCACGCCCGTTCTATACAACGAGTATGACTTGGCCGTCACGGAACATATTGAGGCTTGGTGAATGCAGGCAGGCAACCTCTCAGTTTCCCCGCTTACCATAAGCAAGCATGAGCTGCGAACAGGAGTCCTATTGGTATTCATACAAGCGCGTGGATGTCCGCTCTTTTGAGCCTCAATTAACGGATTTTGCAGTAGCAGCGAACGACTGCTATCCGCCCCTTGATCGGGTGGCCAGGTTTGCAACCCCAGCCACCCAGCTCCCTTTCAGGAGTGTCAGTTCAGCACTTCGCGTTGTGCCAGACGTTGTTCAAGCCACTCCAGCACTTCACTCTCAACCCAACCCACGCGGTTCGGGCCTAGCTGAACCCGCTTGGGGAATAGTCCTGCCTTCTCCAGACGTGCAATGTGTTGCGGCGAGTACAAGACCAACTCCTTGACCTGGCGTTTTGAAAGTATCCTCATCACGATCTCTCCTAAATAGAAGAGCATCGCGATGCTCGGGTTTCGACAAGTTCCCCGAGGAGCTTTCAGCGTATCAGTCAGAGATCAACTTGGCGAGATATTCGTCATAAGCCGTGACTGCTTTGCGCATTTCTTCCAGGTAGGTGTGACGATTATAGACCGCCGCTACACCGCTGATCGTTCCTGAAACATGGTTCAGCAGCTTTTCGGTGACATGGATTGGCGTTCCAATTCGTGCATGGGTCGTCGCGAACGTCCGCCTTAAATCGTGCAGCGTGTACGCTAAGACGCCTTCTAGTTCCTGATCAAACCGTTCTTTGGCCTTTCCCCATCCGTTGAAAACGGTGGCCTTCTCATGACTTGATGGAAACAGATACCGGTTGATGCGCGGAATGCTTGCTAGCGTCTTCGCCAACCCCTCCCCTACAGGGATGCTGTGGGTGCGGTTATTCTTCACCAGATCAGCAGGCAGGACCAAGACGTTGTCCGTATCATCAATAAAGCTCCACTCTAGATTCGCGACTTCGCCACGTCGCATCCCTGTTCGTATCAACACCTCAACGATCCTACCGAAGGGAAATGGCGAAGCCATAGCATGCCGCATGATTGTCTTGAGTTCCTGATCGCTCAGCACGCGCTCGCGGGCCTTGGCCGGTTTGAACCCTCTGACCCCCTGCAATGGATTAGCATCCAGATGGCTTGTGGTGATCAAACCTTGTTCGTCCAATCAGACGAAATCGTCGGCAATCCTTACGCGGCCAACTTCGTGGCTCAATTGCTTCCGATGTACCAAGTGTTCAACGCTGAGTTAAAGGCAGAGGTTGAAGGCCAGTCGTAAGAGTTCTGTGGCGGGTCGCTGTCTGAAAAGCTTCCCGCCATAATTTGCCGAAGCCGACATTGACAGCATTGCAAAAATCCGGAGGTATGGGCTCACACTCGCCATCCGAGCAGTCGCAGCAACTTAAAGTGCGCGCTTATGACCGCGACGAGGACGGCCCAAACCGGACCTTCACCTTGCAGTCAGGCGCCGCAGCGCAGCTTCACCAGAGCGGACTTTGGCTACGATTGCATTATCTAAGTGCTAGCGAACAAGAGCTTTAAGTAGGTGCGGAATAGCATAATTTGCTCCGATGCGTTGTTGTGCTCTCGCAAAGCCCGTTGCAGAACAAGGCCCCCTTCTACAACTCCTGACACCATGTCACCAAGCGCATCCATATTGACGGGTTCTCTTGGTTCATAGACCTTTGCAATGTCTTCGAACATCCCACGGAACCTCTTCCGCCATCCAAGGATAGCTTGCCTGTTCAAGTCACGCACGCCTTCATCAAAGAGCCGATCTTGATATGCGGTTGAAGCGATGACGCAACCAGGATGACCTGTTGGCATTTCTTCCAACATCTCCGCCAGCAGCTTCAATCCGATCAGCATACAGTGCAAAGGGTCGTCATTCAGTTCGCGCGCTCGTGCAAAAAGATCATCATAGAGGGCGTTTTCGGATTCAATGTAGCGTTCCAGCATGGCGCGTGCCAATGCGTTTTTGTCTTTGAAATGATAAAAGAAGCCGCCGCGAGAAATATCCGCTCCGGCTACGATCTCTTCGATAGAGGTTGCTTCAAACCCCTTTTCCAAGACCGCTGCCTCGGCGATGTCGAGGATTCGGCTTCGCGTATCCACTTTCTGTTCCATTGAACCCACCCTGACTGTACTACGAGTCCAGTTGACTCAGTATTCTTAGCCCAGCCTCAATCTCAGTACAGCTTTCGCTCAAGAAAATAACGTAAAAACCCAGTTCAGACAACTGTACCACGCGACAACTATCTGCCGAACCCATCGCGGGATAGTCCATTTGCATCAACTGCAAAGGACAGCTTCGATGCGCATTCAGGAATTGACCACTACACGGCGTTTCTTTCTTTCTGATGGAGGGCTTGAGACATATATGATCTTTGATAAGGGGTATGAGCTTCCCTGTTTTTCGGCGGCAGTACTGCTTGATTGCGAACCCGGACGGCGTGACCTGACAGAGTACTTTGAGCGCTTTATCGAGATCGCTCGCCAGACGAACAGAGGCTTTATTCTTGATGCACCAACATGGCGTGCTGGAACAGCGTGGGCTGGACCGTTGGGGCAAACCGTGCTGGAGGTCATTGAAACCAACACGCGCGCTGTCGCCTTTGTATCTAACATCCGCGAACAGCATGAAACGGAAGGCTTTCCAATTCTCATCAACGGTTTGGTTGGCCCTGCAGGGGATGCCTATGCCCCGGATGCAATGCTGGCCCCGCAAGACGCCCTACTGATCCACGCACCTCAAATCCACGCCCTGGGCCGTGCCGGTGTCGACATGATCAGTGCAATGACCCTGACCCATGTTGGTGAGGCGATCGGCATCGTGCAGGCCGCCAAGGAAATCGACGTTCCAGTCGTTATTGCGTTCACATTGGAAACCGACGGTTGCCTACCATCCGGCCAACCGCTCGGCGATGCTATTGCCGAAGTGGATGCGGCCACAGGCAATGGCCCTATTTACTACATGATCAATTGCGCCCATCCGGATCACTTCCGCGATGTGCTTGACACGAATGCGGCGTGGACCTCGCGGATTGGTGGCATCAGATCAAATGCATCGCGGATGAGCCATGCCGAATTGGATGAAGCCGAGGAACTGGATGCTGGCGATCCGTTTGAACTTGGCCAGCTAAGTAGCGAGCTTCTGACATTTCTCCCAAACATACGCGTCATTGGTGGCTGCTGTGGCACCGATCACCGTCATGTCGGCTGTATCGCTGGGCACGACCACGCCCGGCCTGCGGCTTAATCTCGAAAGCCAAAATCACTTACTTTGAAAGGACTACACAGATGCTAAAAACACTTATCACTTCCTCCGCTTTCGCTTTGTCGCTGAGCAGTTTCGCGATGGCCGATGCGCCGATGGCCTTTGATGTTGCGGAAGACCACACGCGCATTTTCATGGAAGACAACCCGCTTCATGAAAACGGCATGCCAGCGCATGGCAATGCCTTCGTCAGCCAAGGATACATTTATCCCGCTGGCACCCTTGAGGCGGATACAGCGGGCGTCTTGGAAGACGGCAGCCCGGCTTTTCCAGATCTCGTCTTGGGTACGTGGACCTGTGACGGTTACTTCGTGGGCGAAGGTGCAAATGCGAAGACGGGCGTATGGGTCATCAGCCGTCAGGTTTTTGCCTTTGAAGATGGCGACACAATTATCACGCAAGGCACCGAAATCGTGGATATCGGAGTTGAAAACCAACGCCCTGTTACCGGCGCAACCGGAGACTACGCGGATTACTCCGGCGCTATGGCGCAAACACTCATGGGCTTCAGCGAACTGATGTCGGTAAACGTATCGTTTCGGTTGACGTCAGCTCAGATTGATGAGGCCAATGCAGCTCCGGCGTCCAGCCTCAAAAATGTGGCTCTTTCGGGAACACATTACGGGCCGTTTCCACTGAACCAAGCCAGCCATCTTGGTTCTGTGGCTGGACTGCCTGTCGGCCCATCAGACCGCCCCGCATCCTAATCTGACCTCGCATTGGCTGGCGATGTTAGTTCGTTTGGCCAATGCAATTTCATGATCCCAAAGAACACTAAGGAGCGATTCATTGAATACGCACTCTTTACCGACCATACGTTCAGCATCCGCATGCGACGCTGAACCTCTTGCTAAGCTCATCGACATTGCGGGCGAAGGCATTCCCAGTTGGTTTTGGGCCCAGCAATGCTCTGAAGACCAACAACCTTTAGAATTTGGCCTTGAACGCGCAATGCGTCCAACGGGCGGGTTTTCTTTTGCAAATGCGCTACTAGCCGAACGCGGCGATCAACCCCTTGGCATGGTATTGAGCTATGCAATTGATACCGCCCCCGAGGATGATCCAGCTGACCTTCCTGCACCATTTGCACCATTTGTTACTCTAGAGCAGCTTTCAGTCGGTACGTGGTACGTCAATGCTCTTGCTGTATTCCCCGGCTGCCGAAATCAAGGTCTTGGGTCCAAACTTCTGGCTTCGGCTGAAATGCTTGCGCGGGAAAACAACGCAGATGCCGTAAGCATTCAAGTATTTGGTCAAAACACCGATGCGGTTCGTCTGTATCGCCGGCGCGGCTATGAGTTTGCTGCAAGTGCGCCCGTGCGCCTGCATCCGTGCCAACCATACTATACCGGTGAAGTGCAGCTGCTGATCAAACGGCTTTAGAATTGAAGCGCCGTAGAACCGTAAATTTTCCTGAGGGACACGGTTACCATTATGGGACCCCACCGACACCTACGACCCGACTCAAAGGAGCGGATCATGCACATACCTGTAAACCCTGCTGGAATTTCTAAACCTGCAAGCCACTATAACCACGCATTCTACATCGAACCGGGTGCTGCGTGGATGACCGTTTCAGGCCAATTGGGCGAACGTCCGGACGGCAGTTGCCCCGAAAGCGTTGCTGAACAGTCGAAACTGGCTTGGAAGAACGCTCTCGCTATCCTTGCCGAGAGGGGATTTGGCAAAAAGAATGTAGTAAAAATCACAAGCTACATTGTCGGCGAAGAAAACATCGATAGCTATGTGCAAATTCACCAAAATGTCGTTGGTGAGCATATGCCACCTTGGACTTTGGTGGTTGTCCCCGCCCTTGGTCGCCCGCACTATAAGATTGAAGTGGATGTGACTGCTGCGGGGATCGGTAGTTCTGGGATTACGGGTCAGCAATGGAAGTAAAGTATTTCTTGTGTAAGTTAGGCATCATATTTCATTGATGCCATCAGTGATGAACTTTCTGACGCATCAGAACCTTGGTTGACACTGCAGCGACAATCAAAGGGCTCATGGCAGACACCGGCGGTGGTATAGCATCCGGGCTGCCCTACCCGTAGCTTCGGATCTTGCGGCCCATTCCTGCCGTTGAGCCCTCTCAGTGATTTCTGCAGTCGCAGCCCGCATAGTGGTCATTCGCTGCAACTGCAAATTCGAGCCACCAGCGAACTGCTAAAGTGCGGGACAAAGTGTGATTTCGCTGCGTGTGCACGAATGACCGCTTTGTGAAGGGCTAGACGTCATTCTGCTGCAATAGGTTTGGCAATCTGGGAGATGCGCTGGAATTTCTTTCGATAGGCTGCCGGTGAAAGGCCGACGCCTCGTTTAAATACCCGACGGAATGAAGCAGGGTCTTCGTAACCAACTGAAGCGCCAACATCGTCTATGGAATGCACATCTGTTTCGAGCATTTGCTTTGCCTCTTCGATCCGGAGCGCCTGCACATAATCTATGGGCGCAAAGCCGGTTGCCGTCCGGAACCGTCGAGAAAACGTGCGAGAGTTCAGGCCGGATCGCGCAACCATCTGTTCGACCGGCTTGGTGACAGCGTAATTGTCAGCGATCCAAACCTGGCAGTCGGAGATTTGCGCATCCGAGACTTCCATTGGGCGGGTCATGACCGAATAAGGCGACCGTCCGTCAGAGTGGCCGCTGATCAGAAAGACTTTCGCTGTTTCGATCGCCTGCCGGTATCCGCAGAACCGGGCGATCAGGTAGATCGCCAAATCATGCCACGCGGTGACCCCACCGACCGTTACAATGCGGTCTGCTTCGGCCTTCAGACACATTATGGACTCACTGCAAAAGGCGACTTCCGGAAAATGGCGTTGAAACATATCACGGTACGCCCAATGGGCTGTCGCTTCCTTCCCGTCCAATAATCCCGCTTCCGCAAGAAGGAGCGATCCGGAACAGACTGAAGTGAGCATGGCGCCGTTGGCGTGCATCTTTCGCAACCAAGCACTTTCCCGGGGGTATCGGCCCTTGGGCACATCGTAGATCGACGTATACATGTCGCAAACGACAACGGCATCAGGCGTCGCCTTATTGTCTGCCGACATATGAGGCTCAACCGGAATATTTCCGATACAGTGGAATGGCTTTCCATCCGCCGACGCAATCGTGATGTCCAACAACTCGTCACCCGGTGATCCGGGTATCATGTCACAGCGAACTGCACCTACGGATTGCAAGATATCAAACAACCCATAGAGAACCGACGCTGATGATTCTGGGGCGGCGAGCAGCACGATCTGAGGCTTTGCAGGTTGGGTCATGACTGCTCCTTGTCCAATTCGGCACGGTATTGGCAAATTTGCCATGGCCGTGTGTCCAGTATGCCTCGTACATGGCCTCAATGCCACACTGCTGGATTTGCGTGTTGGGATAGCGTGACCGCGAATTTGGAACAAGGATGCCCACAATGGATGATTTCACAAACACGCTAGATACGCTTTCAGACGAATTTAGTGGCGAGATGATCGGCCCGGAAGACGCCCGGTTTGATGCGGCGCGCGGTGTATGGAATGCGATGATAGATCGCCGCCCTGCGCTGATTGCTCGGTGCAAAACAGTTGGCGACGTACAGATTGCGGTCAGGCTCGCGGTTGATCGTGACCTGCCGATTGCGATCCGCGGCGGCGGGCACAATGTTGCGGGTCATGCGGTCTGTGATGGCGGCGTGATGATCGACCTTTCGCTCATGCGCGGCGTGTCGGTTGATGCTTCGGCACGGGTGGCAAAGGTGCAGGGCGGCGCGCTCTGGCGCGATGTTGACTCTGCCACTCAGGTTCATGGGCTGGCGACGCCAGGCGGGCTGATCTCCGATACTGGTGTCGCCGGATTGACGCTTTCGGGTGGCATAGGTTGGCTGCGGGCCAAGCATGGTTTGGCAATCGACAGTCTTTTGGCGGCCGACGTTGTCACTGCTGACGGGTCGCTGATCCACACAAGCGCAAAGAAAAACCCCGAACTGCTTTGGGCCCTGCAAGGTGGAGGCGGCAATTTTGGTGTCGTGGTCGGGTTCGAATTTGCGCTTCACCCTATTGGTCCGGAAGTCATGTTCGCAGCCCCAATCTACCTGGTCGAAGACGGTCCCGAGCCTATTCGAGCGTGGCGCGACTTTCTTGCCAAACACGGTGATAGAGTTGGATCTCTTTGTGAGTTTTCCACCGCAGGCGGCGAGGATTTCCCCGAGGTACATTGGGGTAAGCGGGTCTTCACGCTGGCATGCGTGTACAACGGTGACGCCGCTGAAGGTGAAACGCTTCTTCAGCCCCTTCGCGAGCTCGGCGAAATGTCGACCGATTTCTCCGGGCGAATGAACTACTGCGACGTGCAACAGCTATTCGATACTCTCATGCCCGCCGGAGACTTTCGCTGTTATTGGAAAGCCCGCTATCTGACTGACCTGACAGATGAGATGATTGATTTGGCTATGGCCAACGCATTGGCAGCGCCTTCAGATAATTCGCTGTCTTCACTTTGGAATTTTGGCGGAGCAACCGCGAAAGTAGCGATCGATGCCACTGCCTTTGGCGACAGGTCGATGGGATGGATGTATTCACTCGATGGCGTCTGGACCGACCCTGATGACGATGATGCAAACATCGCATGGTCACGCGAGGGCTGGTCCAATTGCGACCGATTTGGCCACCATGGGCGTGCCTACCTGAATTTTCCGGGACATGGTGAAGACAGCGCGGCTCTAACGCGAGCAACTTTCGGTGCGAACTATCACCGGCTTGTCGAGATAAAAACCAAGTACGATCCGCAGAACCGCTTCCGCTTCAA
Source organism: uncultured Paracoccaceae bacterium (assembly GCA_947498645.1). GTDB lineage: Bacteria > Pseudomonadota > Alphaproteobacteria > Rhodobacterales > Rhodobacteraceae > Yoonia. Next base: position 48,291 of record CANMKS010000003.1, read on the forward strand.
TCAGAATATCGCGCCAACGGTTTAGGAGCTGTGCATATTGACTTCAATGAAACGCATCCGCTGAGGTTGGTTTAGTATTGGAAAAAATCAACTCCGCAACGAGGAAACTGTGGCAAGCAACATGACAAAAGCACGAGCAACAATAATGGGATTTGGTGCTGTGCTGATGTGGGCGCTGCTTGCGCTTCTCACGGTTAAGACAGTGCCAATTCCACCGTTTCAACTGACCTTCATGTCATTTGCTGTCGGTGGCGTACTTGGCCTTTGCTGGGATATCATCATGGGCGAGGTCAATTCACTCAGGGGAGTGAGTTGGAAGATCTATGCCTTTGGGACAGCTGGGTTATTTGGCTATCATTTCTTCTACTTTTCGGCTTTGCGCCTCGCCCCGGCCGCAGAAGCAGGGCTCATTGCTTATCTTTGGCCTCTCCTGATCGTATTGCTGTCGGGCCTTCTGCCCGGCGAGCGTCTCAGATCAGGGCACATTATTGGCGGTCTGATTGGTTTTGCTGGGGCCGCTGTCATTGTAACGCAAGGCGAGTCACGCTTCGAGGCGAGTGCAGGACTGGGATACGGGTTAGCTCTTTTGTGTGCCGTCACGTGGTCAGGCTACTCGGTCATGTCTCGCAGGCAGGGTCAAACGCCGACATCAAGCGTCGCGGTATTCTGCCTGGCAACATCTCTCTTGTCTGGCATCGCCCATATTGGTCTGGAGACGACAATTTGGCCAGTTGAGATAGCCGCCTGGCTTGCCGTTGTTGGTTTAGGCATCGGTCCAGTTGGACTGGCATTTTTCGTATGGGATGTGGGTGTGAAACAGGGCGATCTTCAATTGTTGGGTGTCGTATCCTACGCCGCCCCATTGCTTTCGACATTTGTGCTCGTGATCGCCGGTATCGCCGACATGACCTGGGCCTTGCTTGTGGCAAGTGTGCTTATTTCACTAGGGGCTGTCTTGGCAGTTCGCGCAAGCCGAACATACGCCTAACGGATATCATCCTGTTTCAGGCGTTGGGAATGGTCTAAGGTTCTTGATGCCATTTCATCGCAAATGGCACCCCGGCACAGCTGTTTCCGGTTAGCCCCCAAAATCGTCTCCGGAAGATGTTATTGTACTGAGTAGGTCCATCCAGCCTATATCCCGTGTTTCGCCAAAAAGGCCGTGGTTTCTGCGACGCAACGCGTCCAAGCTGGCTCATGACCAAGCAGTATGTGGTTCTTACTTTCCAGAGGAACAAATTCTGCGCCGGGAATGGCGATGGCAAGTTCACGCCCCTGATCGATGGAAATCCGCTGATCCTCGCGGGCGTGGAAAACTATTGTCGGCGCACTTACTTTCGCAAGACTTTGACGCACATCGATGTGCCCGAACGCTTCCTGGAAACGAACGGCGTTATCAGGAGAGGTTGTCTGGCGTTGAAACTCGTCAAACCATTCCAGATCTTCTGGATTTGAATCAGGCATGAACGTTTGCGAAAAGATATGCCTATAAGCTGGGTTTGAGGTCCCCCAGCCGTGTTGCGTGAGCGTCAATACCGCTTCACGACGCGCTTGTTCTTCGGCACTTGCACCAATGCGCCATCCGGTCGCATATCCACCAATAAGGATCAGCCCTGAAACCCGTTCGGGATGGCGCACGGCATACTCGATCGAAACCGCGCATCCTTGCGAGATCCCCAAAAGAGGAAACCGTTCAAGTCCAAGTGCATCGACGACCGTTTCCAAATCACGGACGAAGTCCTCAAAGCCGATGTCATTCACGTTCCAATCTGAAAGGCCGTTGCCGCGCTCGTCATAACGTACAAAGGTCCGTTCGTTCGCACAGGCCGCGAAAGTAGGGCCCCAGATCGGGCTGTCCCAATCAAGCTCAAGGTGATTTAACCAATTGGCTGCTTTGACCAGCGGCGGACCCTCACCGACCGTAGCATAGGCAATTCGCGCACCGTCACGAGCCCGACAGAACCCGATTTTCTGCTTGCGCAACATGCGGCGCGGGGTGGTTTCAGCGGGACGTTCTACCAGAAGGCCCTCGTCTGAAAGGTCTTGCGTGTCAGGCAGAAGCGATCCCAACGCTGGCAATCCTGCCTCCTTTGCGGACTCATGAAAACTCGCTTCGCACGCGCGAGCTTCGTCAAGCCGCCCGGACATGGCTAGGGCCTTGATCAAGCTGCGCGCAGCTTCCTCTTCAACAGGTGTCTCTTCCTGCCACCGCCGGGCCCAAACAATACGTTCCTCTTGGGAGATATCTGGATGAAGGGCCAGGCGCCGCAGAACATTGAGGTGCATTAAGCGTACGTTTTGGCGCTCTGAGATCATCCAGTGTTGGAAGATTTCAGTTCCCGCACTTTCCAATCCCTCAAGAAACGGCTGTTCAAACAATTCTGCCATGTGCCGCAATTCGGGTGGTGGAATGAAAGGCGGGTCATCATTCAATCTTACCCAGATATGTCGCAGTTCAACGTGCAAATCGTCTAGCGCCAAGGTGACCCGTTCCCGATCAGCGATGATGCGTCGGATACCATCCTTATCTACAACTTTGCGTATTTTGCTCAACGCCCAGCGAAGAGATGCACGCGGATCGTCAGGCAGGTCCCAAAACAACTCACAAAGGCGTTCGCGGCGGATGGGTCGTCCTGTCGCTGCCAGATAACCCAGTAGCGCACGCGCCTTTCGCGACGCCGGTAATGCGATCTCACCCGCATCGGCAGATACCGTCACTTCACCCAAAAGAGCCATGTACAAAGTTGGGCTCATTTTCCCTCAAAAAATAAAATACATCGAAATATCTACTCAATTTCAACGCTCGCTACAACGCTGGTGCAAACGGTCAGCCGTCAAAACGATCCCAAACGATACAGATTGGAGATCACAAAATGACAACGACCGTAAGCCAAAAACTGCCCCACCAGACCAATCAGAAATTCGTGACAGATGCTGGTTTCGAAACATCGATGTTGTTCCACAAGGGCTATGACATGCCCCATTTCGCCTTCTTCCCGATGCTGCGCACCGAAGATGGCCGCGCTGCCATGCGGGAATATATCGCGCCGTTCATGGAGACGGCACGTCAACACGATGCCGGTTTCATCCTCGACACCAACACGTGGCGGTCCAGCCCAGACTGGCTGGACTTGCTTGGCTACGCCAAGCGAGATCACGTCGAGGTTAACCGAGAGGCCGTGGCGTTTGCCCAAGGGCTTCGCCGGGAATTTGGTGGCGGTGCAGACGTCATTGTCAATGGTGTGATCGGCCCGCGCGGCGATGGCTATGACCCGTCAAGTATCATGACCGCAACCGAGGCTGAAGACTACCACGCCTTTCAGGTCGGCATTTTTGCCGACAATGGCGTGGATATGGTATCCGCGCTCACCATGACCAACACCCCGGAAGCGATTGGAATTGCGCGTGCGGCTGGGGATCGTGGTCTGCCCGGTGCGATCAGCTTTACATTGGAAACTGATGGGCGTCTGCCCACTGGCGAGACGCTGGCGCATGCCATCGCACAGGTCGACGCAAGCTGTTCCCGCAAGCCCGCCTATTACATGATCAATTGCGCGCACCCGGACCATTTCACCGGCATGTTGCAGCAGGGCGGAGATTGGGTGTACCGCATCCAGGGGTTGCGTTGCAATGCGTCGCGCATGTCCCATGCGGAACTCGACTGTTGCGAAGAACTGGATGACGGCAACCCAGGCGAACTTGCACGGCAGTATTCGGAAATCACGCGTTTCTTGCCCAAGCTGAACGTCTTCGGCGGTTGTTGCGGGACCGATCATCGGCACGTCGCAAAGATCTGCGACGCCCTGCATACCGACTAATCGAAGGAGAAACGCAATGACCCATTTGTTTAGTGCCACGCTCCGCCGAATTCATGGAAGCTGGACCGCCCGCAACAATTTTAGGGCGCTCACCAGGTATTTGGATGCCCAAGCTTTGACCGAGCTGGGTTTTCCACCTGCGCAACCGAAATTCAATCTGCGCGATTGGCTTTTACCGAAACCTTAGAGCCAAACTACTGAAATTATTAAGAAAGGAGCGCAATATGTTCCGCATCCTTATCATGGCCTACGCCATCGTGTCTTATGTCGCCTTCCTAGCCGTCTTTCTTTGGCTTGTGGCATTTCTGCTCGATGTCGGTTCGATCCGAACCGCAAATGCCGACACACCTCTGCCTCAAGCAGCCGCGATCAACATCCTTCTGATCTCGCTTTTCGGCTTTGTGCACAGCGTGATGGCGCGTCCCGCGTTCAAACGGCAATGGACAAAGATCGTTCCAGGATCTGCGGAGCGCGCCACCTATGTGCTGCAATCCTCGGCGCTGTTGGCGGTGATCATGCTGTTCTGGCAATCGATCCCGCATGTGATCTGGAGCGCCGATGGCCTTGCCGAAGTCGTGTTGCTGTCCGGTTTCGTCTCCGGGTTGGTGCTGATCGTCATCTCGACTTTCGCACTCGACCATTTCGAATTCACCGGATTGCGACAGGCCTGGAGCAATTTGAATTGCACCTCCGTCTCCGCTGCACGATTTCGCACGCCATTGCCCTACAGGATTGTGCGTCATCCATTGCAGCTGGGGATCCTGCTCGCCGTCTTTTCGGTGCCCGAGATGACCGGCGGGGGTCTGCTCTTTGCTTGCGTCATGCTCGCCTACATCCTGATCGGCCTGCAATTCGAAGAACGCGCGCTGCTTCGCGAATTTGGCGATGACTACGCAGCCTACCGCCTCCGCGTGCCGATGCTAGTGCCGCGCCTGCCCACAGCTTCGAAGCACAACGCGAGACTACGCGACTGACTAGCTCAATCCCGGGGGCATCGCTGGGCCCGCCACATATCAAAGGACCAACCATGGAACTGACATTGAATTCACGCTGCAACGCGCCCTCCGGCTTTCTGGTGGTCTTGCGCCGCTGGGCTGGAAGTTTCCGGGCCCATCGACAGCACCGACGAGCCATCAGGAGTATCTCCGAACTTCCCGATCACCTTCTGCGCGACATCGGACACGAAAAGCTGATCACGCCACGGTGCAGTCCAGGCGTCTTCGGCTACTAACCGGCTCTCCGGAGCGACATTTACAAAGAATACCGGCCCGCACCCCACGCGGACCGACACGGAGCGACGTGCCAAAACGACACAACCGCAAACCCAAACCCAAACCCAAACCCAAACCCAAACCCAAACCCAAACCCAAACCCAAACTTGAATCGAAAAAAGGAATACCCAATGCAACCCCTCAAATTCATTCTGGCCGCAGCGCTGGCCTCGACTGCATTCTCTGCGCAAGCGGACGGCATGCTGACGTCTTTTGACGTGGCCGAAGATCTCAGCCGCTTTACCTTCGCCGAAGCCCCGGTGTTCGACGACGGAATGCCTGCCTACGGCAATCCCTTCATCACTCAGGGATACGTCTATCCCGCCGGTACGTTAAATGGCGGCGTTGAAGGCACCTTGGCTGACGGCAGTCCGGCCTTTCCCGACAAGGTGATCGGCATCTGGACCTGCGACGGTTACCTGGTAGGCGATGGCATGCGCACTGAAACCGGCACAATCGTCATCACACGCCAGATCATCCAGTTCAATGACGGTGATCTTTTGATCACTCATGGTCCCGAACTGGCAGATGTTGATGTCTCGGTCACGCGTGCTGTCACTGGCGGCACGGGCGATTATGCAAACGCACCGGCGGAGATCAGACAAGTGATGCTTGGCATGACGGACGGCTACGGCGTGCGCCTGCAGATCGAACTGGGACAGCAGCAGGATGCGTACCTGTCGCAAGACGTCAGCGAAACCGCTGGCCGCCTGTGACCATCGCCCCCTGGGCACCCATTGATCATTCCGTCGGCGCGCATGTGCCCGCCGACGGTGAACATCACCTTAGCAATCACCTTGGCGCTGCCGAAAAAACACCGGCGTCGCATCGTTTTGACCGGATATTACTATGACCTCCCTCGTTACCGAGTCGTCACTCACCGCCGCCACGCGCAACGCCAACTTTTCCGAAGCGCGATCGCTCCTGCGGCTCGCTGCTCCGATCGCAGCCATCGCGCTGGTCTCGATGGGGATGAGCGTCACTGACGCGGCTATGGTCGCGCTCCTGTTCGGTGCCGACGCATTGGCAGCCGTCGCAGTGGGTAGCGATCTTTACTCGATCCTCTATTATTTCGGGGTTGGTATCATCAGCGGTCTCGCCCCATTCTACACCGCCGCGGTCGTGCGCGCAGACGCAGATGCTCAGATTCGCTTGCAACGGATCGGCAAGGTTTGCGTCATGCTGATCGCGGCGCTTCTCGTGCCGATTGTCTGGAGCTCTCCGGACTGGTTGCGTCCCATGGGGATCGAACCCGCGCTCCTTGAGCATGGCCGGGGCTATACTCAGGCGATGGCGGTGACCCTCGTTCCAATGTTGGGGGTGGTGCTCTACCGGACAATGCTGACTGCTGCAGAAAGACCGCGTGTTTTTCTTTGCGTCACGCTTGCGATGCTGCCCTTGAACGCGGCATTCAACTATTTCCTGATGATGGGCGCTGGTCCGATGCCCGGGCTTGGCGTTGCAGGCGCAGGCGTTTCCTCTCTTCTAGTGGCAACGGCCATCCTTGTCGTGCTGGCGATCATTGGCCGGGTCAAGACAAGGACGTCGAACCCCATCCAGTTCGATTGGAGCGAGCTATTCGCAGTTGTGCGGGTGGGGCTGCCAATTGGCATCACAGCCGTTGCCGAGGTCGGCGTTTACCTTGGCGCTACAATATATGCTGCCACGCTCGGAGCCGCCGATGCCGCTGCGCATGTTCTGGTGCTGCGGGTCGCAGGCGTGGCTTATGCAATTCCGATGGCGCTGCTTCAAGCCTCGATGGTGCGCATGGCGCGGGCCGAAACGCTGGCTGATCCCGCACTGCAACACGCGGTCACCCGGTCCAGCATTTTTCTGGGTCTGGGGAGTGGATTTCTGCTGTTTGCAGGTTTGGCTGCGGTGGCCGATCCGCTTTCGACGGCGTTTCTCGGCGCAGATCAAATCGGCGCAGCCGCCGGTCTTGCTGCAGGGCTTCTGCTTTTGCTCGGTGTTATCGAGTTGTTCGAAAGCCCCTGTCTTGCGGCGGCTGGCATTCTGCGCGGGCGCAAAGACACCCGCGCGCCCATGTTGTTCACCATCGCCGGAAACTGGGTCATCGGTGCGCCCTTGGGCATCTATCTTTGTGAGTTTCAGCAGATGGGGATCACCGGCGTCTGGACCGGTTTGTTGGTTGGAATGGCTGTGACAACGCTGCTGACCCTGGCACGACTCGTCCAAACGGTAGCGCGCCCGCAAATGCCTATGCCACGCTTTTCTCGAATGCGGAGGGCGGCGTGACCTTTGCTAGCCGCTAACGTGCACACCCCACACGGCGAATTCCAGCATCAAGCGCTGAGCCAAGAAGGAGACAACTAAATGCTGATTACACACAGCACATTCATTGCCAGTCCCATCCAACAGGTCTGGAAGACAACAACAGATATCAACAGTTGGACTGACTGGGCCCCAACCGTGCAAACTGCACATCGCATTGACAAATTGGGTTTTGGTGTTGGCAGTCAAGCCATCATCAAACAGCCGATGCAATCCAGAACAGTCTGGACCGTGACAGAGATCACTGATGGCCAGTTCTTTGCGTGGGAAACCTCTGGCAAAGCCTTTCGCATGCGGGCAACCCATCGGCTGGCCAGTTACGACAACGGGACCAACTGCACCCTGACAGTCAAGCTGGTCGGGCCCGTTGCGATAATTTGCGCGGTCTTTCTCGCCCCGCTGATCTGGCTTGCTCTGATGCAAGAGAACCGCGGGCTAAAGCGCTGGTGCGAGACGGTTCGGCGGCCAAATCCAACCACGACAACTCACCCTCCTCATACCACCGTCTGCGACGCAAAAGCAGACCTCTGAAACTGCCAACCCTTTAAAGGACAGACCGATGAGACTTGACGGACGTCGCATACTTCGATGGCATGCCACCTTTCTTATGATACTTACCCCGATCCTAACCTGCGCCACCTACTTTGGCGGGTTTACGGGCTTCGGTCCTTATGGCGGACTTGCCGGAAACGATATGGCCATCGTGGGCCTTGTTCAGGCCTACCCATTGATGGGGCTTGTCGCGGTTTCCATGTGGATGGGTTCGCGCGGCTCAGCCGCAAAGCGCTACAGCGTGCTTGCAATAGCCGCGCACTGCGTTCCGTTTTCGGCACTGCTGATGCTTTGGGGGCCAATCATGGACAGCCCGATCGCTTCTGCTATTCCACTAAGCTTTCTGATACATGGCGGTGGCGTTGCAGCCGAACTGGTGTCGATGAAACTTGGTTACGGGACAAAGACCTAGAATGGACATCGCTAGAATATCAGAACGCCTCATGGGCATGGACGATGCCACCTGGGAGCGCCACGCAAACCCGTGGAGCGGTTGGTCACGCATCACGATCCTCCCGCTTCTGTGCTTGGCTATCATGTCGCGTGTCTGGGTGGGGTGGGGAGCACTGTGGCCCGTGCTTGCTGTCGTGATTTGGACATGGGCCAATCCGCGCCTGTTTGGTCCACCGGCTCATCACAACGCCTGGATGACAAAAGCGGTGTTAGGCGAGCGTATATGGCTGGCTCGCAATTCACACCCAATCCCGGCCCGCCACCTGCGGGTCGCAAAGTTCTTGACCTACACCGCTGGCATCGGTGCAATCGTGCTTGTTTATGGCCTGTGGGAGATCAAGGTCGGTTGGATCACAACGGGCCTCACGCTAACCATGGGAGCAAAGCTCTGGTTTCTTGACCGCATGGTGTGGTTGCACGCTGATATTGGCGATACGTTCGCGCCTTGAGAATTCATAGTAACCCGCTGGCATTGAGGATCCTCGGGTGTCGGGAGATTGGAAGCAGACCTTCGCCGCGATACAGTATGCCGACACTATGGGCTCCAAGCCGCCGTTCGATCAGTTGCAGCATCTTGCCGCCACGCCAGCTTTGCTCAGATGAAACGGCCCAAACCGGACATTCACTCATAGGACAGTATGCTGCGGCGCCGCCCGTTGAACCGGACATTCACTGCAGCCGCTAAATCTGCAGATTGGCGAGTTACTATGCTTCCAGCCATATATTTCGCCAGTTTGCTCTGATGCGGCCTCAGTCATCGTCTAGAGGGACGGTTTTGAACTTAGATTTGACATGAATCGGTGCGATTCATTGAAGAGTTGAGCGGTGTAGGAGAGCACGTCAGCCCGCCAAGATGTCGGCAAAACGGAACGTGTTGGACAAAGAGCAGATGATTACAGTCACGAACTTCAGCAAGCAATACAAAGGCTTCACGGCGGTGAAGGACCTTAGTTTTTCGGTCGAACCAGGCCAAATCCTTGGATTGCTCGGGCCGAATGGGGCAGGTAAGACAACGACCCTGCGTACATTGTGCGGGATTATCCCGCCCAGCTCGGGGAGTTTGTCGGTTGCTGGCCATAACGTTGTTCAATCGCCAATCGCAGCCAAAGCCAACCTGGGCTATATTCCTGACGATCCACGACTTTTTGACACGATGACGGTTTGGGAACACCTCGCTTTTACTGCGGCGGCTTACAAACTCGCGGACTTCGAAAAGGATGCTGAAGCGCTTCTTGCGTCATTCGAACTTACCCACAAGCGCAACACGGTCGTCCATGACTTGTCGCGTGGTATGCGCCAGAAGGTGGCAATCGCCTGCGCTTTTCTGCACAACCCCAAAGTGATCTTGTTCGATGAACCCCTGACAGGGCTCGATCCCCAAGGTATCCGGAGGATTCAGCAGGCAATCCGCGAACGTGCCCAGGCAGGTGCATCCATCATTATCAGCTCGCACCTTTTGAGTCTGTTCGAGAACCTTTGTACGCACATCATGGTGCTAAACCTTGGAGAGTGCCGCCGGTTTGGCACGATGGAAGACCTCCTAAGCGAGGTCGGCACGACGGATAGCACGTCAGCCCTTGAAGAAGTGTATTTCGCAATCACACAGGCTTCAGACGATACGGCTGACAAGGTGGCCGTCTGAACCATGAATTCTGCACTGACCCAACTTCTTATTTTGCGACTGCGAGGCGGCCTGCGCGAACGCCTGCTTCAGTTGGCAAGCGTGCGTGGCCTGATGTTTACTCTCGCCTTCGGAGGGATCGTTTGGTTCATCATCGCGTCCAACGGCGCTCCAGACTCTGGCCTATTGGGAACTGAGACTTTGGACTGGCAGGCGATGAACACGCAGATCATCACGTTCATGCCGCTTAGCCTGCTCGGGTTGTCGCTCCTCACCGTCTTTATGACGACCGGTCCTACGTTTCATTTTTCGTCGAATGAGGTCAATTTTCTCTTTACTGGGCCTTTCCGCAGAAGGGATCTAATCCTCTACAAATTCTGCGCCTATCTCGCCGGGGTCATATTGACGAGCTTGTTCGTCACGCTCATGGCACCCGCGCAAGCAGGATCGCCTCTATTCGTGTTTATCGCCACGCTCCTTACGCTTGTGTTCGTACAGTTGAACAGTGCCGTCATCGGAATGGCTGGGTACGCGATCGAGGGTCATTGGCTCGCGAAGATACGATGGCCCGCGACTGCGCTATCTGGCGCCATTGCTGTAGGAGCCGTGCTATACGCATGGGCCACGCCCGACTACGGTATTCTCGGCATGCTGTCTGGGTTTCGACACTCATGGATCGGGGCCATCATCTTGTTCCCTTACGTTGTGTTCGCCGAACTCTATGTGGCTGAAACCATCTCACAGCTGACCCTCTGGGCCCTTGTTGCGGTTGTCATCAATGCGGCGTTGTTGCGTGCTGCTGTCTTGCTTGACGCACGCACGATTGACCGCGCACTAGCGGAAAACGCCCGCATGAGCAGCCGATGGGAGCGCATCAAAGAAGGCGGATCTTTCTTTGCGACACAGCAGACCGAGTTGCGTTCGATACAGCGTGCACCAATGCTTGGCGGCCTTGGGCCAATCGCCTGGCGACAGACCCTCAATGCATTACGCAATTCGTTCAAGATTTTCATCATATTTGCCGGTCTCGCCGCCTGTATTGCTCCGGTTTCTTTGGCGGTCGGTGCGCCACTGACCGATCCAGAGACAGTGATGGTTGTCTATGTCTTATTCGCATTCATCATACCCCGCAATCTGGTCTGTGACTTTCGCGGTGACTTAAGCCGGATGGAAATCTACAAAACACTGCCAATCGCGCCCTGGCGCATTTGCGCAGGCCAACTCGTGGTTCAAGTGTTTCTGGCCTACGCTATTGCTTTGACAATGATCGGCAGCACACTGGTCTTTGAGACTGGGGTGACGTCACAAGTTGCGCTGATATTGGCTGCGTTTGCGCTTCCGTTGACGTTTCTCATTTATGCGACTGAGAACACGGTACATCTTCTGTTCCCGACCAAGCTGATGGGGATGGGGCGGGCGGATTTTGAATTTCTTGGTCGCGCAATTATCGAGTTTATCGCGAAGACGATTTTCACTCTTACTGCTATGGCGGCATCAGGTGCTGTAGGGCTGTTCGCATTCAACACAGTGGGAACCACGCTGGTTTTGTCTGGATTAGCCAGCTGGCTAACACTGACGTTTATTGGACTTCTGACATTGGTCGCACTGCAATATGCTTTCCTGCGCTTTGCGGTCGCTGAAACCATAGACTGAGTGTCCGTGACTAACAGAGGAACACGGCCCATAGCCGCCATTCATCAGGTCAGACTACTCCGCAATGCAGCTTCGCCAAGCGGAATTTCGTCGCGAGCTCAAAATCCGGCGATGGTCGAAAATACGGTCTACTGGACAAAGCTACGTCTCGATGTTCCTACCAAGGAGCTTGTAAGCTACACGTTCAGAACCAGTGTCATGAAAACAAGCGCGGTGCATCTGTCGCGCAAAAGTTGACGTTTGAAAACAGGGTGAAAATCATCTTGCTAGCTTGTGCGACGTAAACCCGTCTCAATATCAAAAAGATGCGACTTCATGGGTTGGATGGAAAACTGCATTGCGTTCTGCTCTCCGCTCAGAACATGGACACCCGGCAAACTGGCCGTGAAGCTGTCGTTTGTGCCTAGGAGCTCACAATGAAGCAATGTGTTTGCGCCAAGCGGTTCTGCCAATTTGGCGTTCACGTGGATTGGGCCAGTTTCGTCAGCGATCAAATGCTCGGGGCGTATCCCGAATTTGACCGGGCCGTCGGGGCCTTCGGCCTGCACGATGCGTTGATCGCCCAAAACGACCCATCCATCTTTGATCTCAGTTTCAATGACATTCATTGCCGGACTTCCGATGAACTGTGCTGCAAACAAGGTTCGTGGGGTTTCATAAACCTCTAGCGGGGTCCCGATTTGTTCAGCGATGCCCCCGTTCATGACAATCATCCGATCAGCCATCGTCATCGCCTCTACCTGGTCATGGGTAACGTACAGCGCTGTGATCCCCAATTTTGATTGAAGCTCTTTGATCTCAAGGCGCATTTGAACGCGCAGCTTAGCATCGAGGTTTGAAAGAGGTTCATCAAAGAGAAAGACAGCCGGTTCGCGCACAATTGCGCGCCCCATTGCAACGCGTTGCCGCTGGCCGCCAGACAACTCGCGGGGTTTGCGGTCCAGCAGCGGCTCAAGTTGCAGCAGTTTGGCGGCCTCAAGCACCTTGGCGTCAATCTGATCTTTCGGCAGTTTGGCGATCTTCAGGCCGTAGCCCATATTCTGGCGGACCGACATATGCGGATAGAGTGCGTAGTTTTGAAACACCATCGCAATATCGCGGTCCATGGGTTCTTTGTCGTTGGCGCGATTGCCACCGATCAGAACATCACCGGCCGTCACAGTTTCAAGTCCAGCAACCATCCGCAGTAGCGTGGATTTGCCACACCCGGACGGGCCAACAATAACGATGAACTCACCATCGGCGATGTCGGTCGTGATGCCATGGATGACATCCGTTGGCCCAAAGCTCTTCTTGATATCGTTGAGGGATACTGTCGCCATGTTTATTTCTCGCTATCCACAAGGCCGCGTATGAACAGCCGTTGCATACCCACGACGACGATCACGGGCGGGATCATTGCCAAGATGGATGTCGCCATGATGGTGGGCCAATGGGCGAAGTCATCGCCGCTTGGGAACATCTGTTTGATACCCATGACGATCGTATTCATTTCCGGATCGGTGGTGATCAAAAGCGGCCAGAGGTATTGGTTCCAACCGTAAATAAATAGGATGACAAAGAGTGCTGCGATATTCGTCCGGCTCATCGGCACGACGATATCCCAAAAGAACCGCATCGGGCGTGCGCCGTCGACGCGGGCGGCCTCGGCCAGTTCATCTGGGATGGTGAGGAAGAACTGGCGGAACAAGAAGGTTGCTGTAGCAGATGCGATCAAGGGAAAGATCAAACCAGAGTAGGAGTTCAGCATCCCAAAGCCAGCAACAACTTCGTAGGTTGGCACAATCCGTACTTCGACGGGCAACATCAGCGTTAGGAAAATCAGCCAGAAAAACAGGTTTCGGCCGGGGAACTTGAAGTAAACAATCGCAAAGGCCGAAAGAAGCGAGATGATGATTTTCCCGACTGCAATACCGATTGCCATGATCAGACTGTTCAAAAGCATGGTTCCGACAGGCACGTTGATCCCTGAAAACAGCGCGTTCTTATAGTTGTTCCACAGCTGATCGCCCGGCCAGACAGGCATGGGCGGTCGAATAATATCGGCCTGCGTGACGGTAGAGGCCACAAAGGCCAACCAAATCGGAAAGAAGATCACCAACACGCCAAGGATCATGAACACATGCGTCAGCCACAGACCCGACCCGCGCTTTTCCACCATGCCATGAGTCTCACGGGCCATCAGTAGTGCACCCGCTTTTCAATGAACTTGAATTGCAGGACGGTCAGCAGGCCGACCACAACCAACAGTATCACAGATTGCGCCGAGGATGAGCCGAGGTCCTGGCTAACGAACCCGTCCGAGTAGACCTTATAGACAAGAATGGTCGTCGTCTGTTGCGGCCCACCGGCAGTGATCGTGTGGATCACGCCAAAGGTTTCAAAGAATGAATAGACGATGTTGACAACCAGCAAAAAGAAGGTAGTGGGCGACAAGAGCGGTAGCACAATCGTCCAGAAGCGTCGCCAGAAATGGGCACCATCAATTGCGGCTGCCTCGATTACTGATTTCGGCACTGCCTGCAAAGCCGCAAAGAAGAACAGGAAGTTGTAGCTGATCCGCCCCCAAGCTGAGGCAACGACGACAAGACCCATCGCTTCACCTCCGTTCAGTACATGGTTCCAGTCATAGCCTAGTTGGCCCAAATACCAGGACACCACTCCGACGCGGGTGTTGAACATGAACAGCCAAAGCACCCCAGCAACGGCAGGCGCCACGGCATACGGCCAAATCAGCAAGGTGCGATAGACGCCGGAGCCTTTGATCAAACGATCTGCGATGACGGCGAGAAACAGAGCCGGGATCATCGAGCAAAGCGTGACCAATATCGAGAAGACCGCAGTGGTTACAAAAGACGCGCGATAAAACCGATCTGAAAGAAGAAATTCGAAATTCCCCAAGCCCACATACTGCATAGAGAGGCCGAATGGATCAGGGATGAACAGCGATTGCCAAATCGCTTGGCCGGCGGGATAAAAAAAGAAGACAGCCGAGATCACGACTTGCGGCGCAATCAGCAGCGCCGGCAACAGCCAGCCTTTGAACTTCACTCGTTTTTCCATGCACCCAACCGGCGAAAAAGGCGGACCGCTTGGCCCGCCTTTCCGTTTGCCTTAGCCGTTCGCAGCTTCGAACCGGCGCAAAAGCGCGTCACCGCGTTCTTTCGCACTGTCCATTGCTTCTTGTGCGGTCTTATCGCCTGCCCAAATAGCCTCTAGCTCTTCATCAATGATCCCGCGGATCTGATCGAAAGAACCAAGGCGCAAGCCTTTGGAGTTTGCCGTTGGCTCATTCGCAGTCATCTGGATCACAGCGATATCGGTGCCCGGATTTTCTTCATAGAAACCAGCAGCACGGGTCGCTTCTCCGGCCTCTGCCGTAATCGGCAGATAGCCCGTGTCCTGGTGCCATTGCGCCTGCACGTCGCTGGACGACAGGAATGCAAGGAATTCGCCAACACCTGCGTATTCTGCGTCTTCATGGCCTTCCATTACCCAAAGCGATGCACCACCAATGATCGTGTTTTGCGGGCCGTTTCCAACGCCTTCCCAATATGGCAGGGCACGAACGTCGAAATCAAACTCAGCTTCAGCCTTGATCCCGGCATAACCAGCAGAGCTTTCGGTGAAAAGCGCACATTCGCCCGAGCGGAAGTTTGCACCACCTTCATTGCGACGGCCAGTATAGATGAATTTGCCGTCCTGCGCCCATTCGCCCATGGCTGTCAGGTGCGCAACCTGCGCTTCACCGTTCAGCATCAACTCTGTGTCCAATCCGGCAAATCCATTATCTTGGCTTGCAAACGGGACATCATGATAGGCCGAGAAATTCTCAAGGTGAATCCAGCTTTGCCATGCTGTGACCAACGGGCATTCGGAACCGCCAGCCTGCAATGCGGTCAGCGTCTCACCCACGTTTTGCCACGTGGAAAGGTCAGTATCCGGATCAACACCTGCCGCTTCAAACGCATCGCGGTTTACCCACAAAACTGGAGTCGATGAGTTGAATGGCAGTGAAAGCATGTCGCCGTCAGTGGTGGTATAATAGCCCTTGACCGACCCGATGTAGGCATTTGGATCAAAAGTAGCGCCGCTTTGGGCCATGACTTCATAGACCGGCCGCGTGGCACCTTGAGCCGACATCATTGTCGCGGTGCCCACTTCAAACACCATCAAGATGTGCGGATGCTCACCTGCGCGAAATGCCGCGATGCCGGAGTTAAGCGTTTCTGAGTAGTTGCCTTTGTGGCTTTGCACGACAACGTAGTCACTTTGGCTGGCGTTAAACTCTTCCACTTGGGCTGCAACGAGCTCGCCCAAACGGCCAGTGAAGGCATGCCAGAATTGCACTTCAGTTTGCGCCATCGCAGCCACTGGCGACAGCATTGTGGATACGGCAAGAGCGCCGAGAATTGATTTTTTCATAAGTCCTCCCTTTGCACCGCAGCGGTGCTATGTCATGACGCGCACTGGTTTTTGATCCTGCGCAAGTTGTTCGACAAGGCAACGATACACCCGTCTCGAGATTTATCAAGAAGACAGGATCAACCTTGATGCGTCCAACTCTTCCGGCTCAAAGGAGACATTCGTCTCAGTCTTCGACGCTGCATTGCAGCTTCACCAAAGCTGACGTTGGTGCATTGTGCAGCATCGAAGATTTCCGGAAGACTCAGTTGCGGGACACAGCCGACTTTCGTTTTCTGAACTTCGCTGACGCAGCATAGGTTCGCAGGCGCGGCACACTTATTGTTGCGGCGCGGCGTGCGTCACCGATCCGGTCGTTCGCGAGCGTCGTTTTGACTGGAACCGAGACCGTACTTTCGCCGCAGCTTGATCCGACAAACGAGACGCGGGACTTTGCAGACGTTGATTGCATTTGTTTCAAGGGCCGGTTTTCAATTTGGTAGCTTCAAATTTGGTTTCGCGACATAACCACTTCTATCTTGTTGCGGGTGTTGCATCTATCAGG
>CANMKS010000004.1 GCA_947498645.1 uncultured Paracoccaceae bacterium
CCGCCAGTGTGATGGATATCTGCAGAATTGCCCTTCGAAGGGACAAAAAAAGCACCGACTCGGTGCCACTTTTTCAAGTTGATAACGGACTAGCCTTATTTTAACTTGCTATTTCTAGCTCTAAAACACCTCGTGTCCGCGCTCGCCACACAAGCGACAGCGCGCGGGTTTATAAGTTGGTCGCGTTCGAGTTAGCTGGGCAATGTGGTACTAAACTGTTCCTCCCGCCTCTC